>CAWITQ010000006.1:0-757930 GCA_963839105.1 uncultured Solirubrobacterales bacterium | reverse complement strand
GATCTCATCCGCGTCGAAGCCGCCCTCCTGAAGCCGCTCGCGCGCGGCCCCGGCCACCAGCTGCTGTGCGCACGGGCAGGCGGTGATCCCCTGGGCGGTGACGCCGATCAGACGCCGGGTTCCGAACTCGCTGCACACGGCGGCGCCGTGGAGAGTTAAGATCTCCTGGGTCTGGATGCCTGAGACCGGGGCGGGCTTGTGCTCGGGGAACCGCGCCTCGACCGTCACCTCGGCCCGCCGGGCCCCCTGGCGCTCGCGCACCAGTTGCGCGATGTGCTCGGCCAGCGTCTCGACCTTGAAGGTGGACTCGCCCAGGACGACCTGACCGATGGCGTCGTTGATGACCTCCTCAAAGCGCGACATGTGCGCGCCCTTCTGCTCAAGCCCGAGATCGACCACGCACTCGAACCGAGCCGAGAACAGCTGCTCGGTCCCGTCCTGGCGGATCCGAATCACTTTCTCGACGCCGGTCACGCCGACTCTGGACAGGCTCAGCTGCACTGAGGGCGCGGCTGCCTGCACATCGACCATCGGAAGGTTGCTGGTTTGATTCGCGCTCATCTTCTGCCTAAAGGGTAGAGAGGCGAGCAGCGCGGACTATTGGTCGCATGCTGGACAAAGGCTGGGATTGTGGTATCACTCAGGTTGTTGCAGGGGCGCTCAAGGGATAAGGGCGGGACGGTGCCCCGGACGGGCGGACGAGGAACACATAGAGGGGGGCTTAGGGGCTGTGAGCGAACAAGTAGCTGTGCTGTTAAACGACGAGGCGCCGATCGCGGAGCTCGATGAGTTCCGGTCGCTCGCTCGCCGAGGGTCAGGAACGAGGGTTCCTCACCTTCGACAAGATCGCCTCCTGCCTGGAGGAAGCGGACGTCACCAAGGAGCAGATCCAGGGAGCTGCACTCCTACCTGGACGAGCAGGGCATCGACGTCGTGGAAGCCGACGGCCGCCTGGCCAAGTCTGACGGGGGCGGAGTCGAGGCAAGCGCGGTGGCGCCCGAAGAGGCGATCCCTCCACCAGCCCAAGAAGGTCCAGGTCGACCTGACGGTCGAGCCGAGCCTCGATTCGCTGCGCCTGTATCTGCGCGCGATCGGCCGCGTCGATCTGCTCACCGCCGATCAGGAGGTCACGCTGGCCCGCCGGATCGAGCGCGGCGACATGCTGGCCAAGCAGCAGATGATCGAGGCCAACCTGCGGCTGGTCGTCTCGATCGCCAAGTCCTATCTGGGCCGCGGACTCACCTTCCTCGATCTCATCCAGGAGGGGTCGATGGGCCTGATCCGCGCGGTCGAGAAGTTCGACTATCGGCGCGGCTACAAGTTCTCCACCTACGCCACCTGGTGGATCCGCCAGGCCGTGACCCGGGCGATCCCTTTCAAGGGCCGGACGATCCGGATCCCCGTCCACATGGTCGAGAAGCTCAACAAGGTCGTGCACGTCGAGCGCCAGCTGGTCCAGCAGCTTGGTCGCGAGCCCACGCCGGACGAGATCGCGGCCGAGCTCGAGACCACCGTGCGCGAGGTTCGCGACGTGCTGCAGATGGCCCAGCAGCCGATCTCGCTCGAGAAGCCGATCGGCGAGGAGGAGGAATCCGAGCTCGGCGACTTCGTCGAGGATCAGACCGCCGAGTCACCGTTCGAGCTCGCGGCCGAGCGCCTACGGCGGGAGAACCTCCGCCGCGCCCTCGCCGCGCTGCCCCAGCGCGAGCGCGAGGTGATCGAGATGCGCTTCGGGCTGACCGGCGAGCGGCCCTACACGCTCGAGGAGGTCGGGCGGGCGTTCGACGTCACCCGCGAGCGGATCCGTCAGATCGAGAACCACACGCTGAAGAAGCTCGAGGCTCTGCCCGAGGCGCAGCGGTTGCGCGACGCTTCCTGAGGGCCCGCTTGCAGCCCTTTTGTTACAGTTTGCAGGGAGTTCCTGTCCGCGGCAGGGCGTATCTTGCTGCCTATGGGCATGGGCTGGACTCCCCGGAACAAGGCAACCTCGGCGAGCTCTCGGCGATGGAGTGGCTCGACCACGCCGGCGACGCTTGTGTTCAAGCCGCTGTTCGAGCATCCCGACTACGACCTCGTCGCCGATTCAGGCGGTCGTCTCGCATCGCGTCCAGGTGAAGACATCGTACGTGCCGGCGGGGCGATCGTGTGAGGTCACGCTCTGCACACGCGGCGGCAACCAGAGTTGGAGCGGCCTTGTCAAAATTCGATGCGTCGCGCTGCGACGCCCTTTTCGTCCACGTCGGTGACGGACGGCGTTGGTACATACCGGCCGCGCGCGCTCGGTGCGGCAAGACAGCGATCTGCCTCGGCGGGCCGAAGTACGCCAAGTTCGAGGTCGACCGAGGCCGGCGCTTCGCCAGCCGGTCGCAGTCGCGAGGACGCTCCCGCGGAGGTGCCTCGGCGTTAAACTGACGGCCCCGGCGGGATTCCCGAGCGGTCAAAGGGGACGAGACTGTAAATCGCGTTGGCTCAGCCTTCCCAGGTTCGAATCCTGGTCCCGCCATTTTTCCGGTGCGTCACGGGCACGCTGATGGACATATATATCCTCGACCGTATGGGCAGCGACGGGGACCACGCCGACGAACGGCCGACGCAGCAAGTAGACGGGATTCCTGAAGAGGAGGCCGCACGGTTAGCGCGGCTGCGGCGCGGGACCGCGCAGCTCGATACCCGGCCTCGCTGGTCGAGGCGCGCGGCAGCTCGGCGGCGCCTGCCCGGCGACGAGAAGTTCGGCGACCCGCTCTCGACGGCGGGGCGCGGCCCGTCCAGGTCATCGCGCGCGGCGTCTCCACGCTGCGCCCGGAGCCCGAGAGCGTCTCTCGCGAGTTGGGCATGGCGGGTCTGCAGCTTTGGCAGTCGCTCTCCGAAGCCACCGGCCGCGGGCGCGGGGACGTCGAGATGGCGCTGCTGTTCACCGACCTCGTCGGTTTCTCCTCCTGGGCGCTGAAGGCCGGCGACGAGGCGGCGCTCGAGCTGCTGCGAGCGGTCGGGGGCGTCGTGGAGTCGGCGATCCTGTGCCACGGGGGCCGGATCATCAAGCGTCTCGGCGACGGGCTCATGGCCACCTTCCTGAACCCCGAGGCGGCGGTCGACGCGGCACTCCAGGCGCACGAGCCGCAAAGAGGTCGAGGTAGACGGCTACCAGCCTCAGATGCGCGCGGGAATGCACTGGGGTCGTCCGCGGAGGCTCGGCGGCGACTTCCTCGGCGTCGACGTCAACATCGCCGCTCGGGTCGCCGACGCGGCCAAGGCCGATCAGGTCCTGGTTTCCGACATCGTGCTCACGCGCCTGAGAGCGGCGCGAGTTCAGCCTCGGTAAGGCGAAGCGCCTGAAGGCCGACGGCGCGCCGCGGACACTCGAAGTGGTGCGCGTCTCGCGCAACTAGCCGTCGACCGCATCGCGGTCCGAATTCCTGCTCCTTGCAGGTTTTATTGCAGGCGGCGCTGGGCCACGCGCCGAAAAAGGCCTTCGTGTTACCGTCTCCGCGCCCCGGGGTCCCGGGACCGGGAGACCGCCCTCCGGCCGGTGCGCTTACGCCTGCCTGCGACTCGATGCAATCCGTCTTTCGGTCATACAAACGTGCTGGCTGCGCCGCCGCGGCGGTTGTCGCCTGCGCCGGTGTTGCGCTCGCCGCCAGCCAGTCGCCGGTCGCGCGGGCCGCAAGCGTCGGGCAGCTGCAGCAGCAGATCAGTGCCGGCCAGTCCCGCATCTCTGATCTTTCTGGCCAGTTGAACGTGGCTTCGAACCATCTCGCTCACCTGAACTCGAGCATCGCGGGCCTCGAGGCGCAGATCGCTCGGCTCCAAGCCCAGCTCGACGCCAAGCTGCGCCGAGCTCCACCAGACCCGAGTCGAGCTGAAGGCGGCGCGCAAGCGCCTGGCCGAGCTCGAGGCCGATCAGGTACGCGATGAGACCGTGCTCTCCCAGCAGCTCGTCAGCACGTACGAAGGCGACCGGCCGGACATCGTCAGCGTGGTGCTCAACTCCACCGGCTTTCAGGACCTGCTCGAGCGCATCTCGTTCGCGACGCAGATTCAGCAGCGGACCGTTCGGGTCGTGCAGAAGGTGCGAGGGATCCGCCGGGAGGTGGCCAAGCAGGCGGTCCATCTCGGCGCCCTCGAGGTCCGGGAGCAGGCGCTGACCACCCAGATCCTCAACCAGCGCAACTCCGTCGTCGGCGCCAAGGTGAGCTTGGTGCAGCAGCGCCTGGCCGTCGCCCGCGCCCGTGACGCCAAGGCCGGCCAGCTGGCGAGCGCCCAGAGTCAGGTTTCCGGCCTGCAGCACCAGCTCTCGAGCCTCGAGGCCGCCCAGGCGGCTGCGGCCGCTGCCGCCGCGCGCGCCGCCGCGGCACAGTCCGCGCCGGCTTCCTCGAGCGCCTCCTCCGGTGGAGCGCCGAGCTCGGCGCCCGCGGGACCGGGCGGATTCGTCTTCCCCTTGCCGAAGGGGTCGGTGGTGGGACCGGGGTCTTGGACGCCCGACGACGGCGTCGACATGGCCGCGCCCGGCAACACGCCGGAATACGCCGTCTGCTCGGGCACGATCGTCGGGCACGGGATCGGCGGCTTTGGGCCGTGGGCGCCGATCCTCCATTGCGACAGCTCGGTCGGCGGCTACAGCTACGTCTACTACGGCCACGCGGGGCCGGAGAATCAGCTACCGGTCGGCACCCACGTCAGCGCCGGCGAGGTCATGAGCTCGATCGGTCCCGGCATCGTCGGGATCTCCACCGGTCCGCATATCGAGATCGGCTTCTGCGACGCCAGCGGCAACCCGCTCGGCCCGGGCACCGCGGGGGCGATGATGTCGCTCCTGCAGTCCTCCTACTGACGCCTCCAAACGCGCTACGCTCGCACCCGCGCCCTCTTAGCTCAGCTGGTAGAGCACTTCCATGGTAAGGAAGGGGTCGTCGGTTCGAGTCCGACAGAGGGCTCCTAAGACGTCGGGCAACTGAGCGGACAGGCCCGTCCCGCACTCCGCTGTCCTGGATCGGGCCGGCGCGGCCGCGCCTAGAGGATGCGCAAGATGGTGAGTCGCCGGCTGCCGCGCGGCGTCGGGACCTCGACCGTCGCGCCGACGGGATTGCCCAGGAGGGCTTTTCCTACCGGGGCTTCCGCTGAGAGCTTGCCCTGTTCGCGGTCGGCCTCCGCCGCTCCGACGATCGT
This sequence comes from uncultured Solirubrobacterales bacterium, assembly GCA_963839105.1. GTDB lineage: Bacteria > Actinomycetota > Thermoleophilia > Solirubrobacterales > Solirubrobacteraceae > Palsa-465. The sequence goes on along the minus strand of CAWITQ010000006.1, from coordinate 752,767 downwards.
CCAGCGGTGTACTTCGCCCGTTTGCTCGTCGCGCACCTCGGCGGAGCGCCCGAACGAGAATTCCGTCCCCGGGCCTTCGGCCACGTCGACGACCACGGCGTTGCGCCACCGTTGTCGTAAACGGCTGATCCGGGTCTCCAGGTGAGCTTGATCCTCCTTCGCCGCGTGGTACTCGGCGTTCTCTTTGAGATCGCCGTGACCCCGGGCGGTCAGGATCCGCGCGGCGATTTCACGGCGCCCGGTCGTCTCCAGCTCATTGATTTCGGCCCGGAGGGCCTCGAGACCCGCCTCGGTGACGGGTTCGCCTTCGTTGTTGCCTGAGGTCATCCAGCCCATTCTCGCGGCTCCGCCAAGAGATGGCCGACCGCTCAGCGTCAGACCGGCGTGACTAGCCTGCTCATCACGTACATCTACGAACGAAGTGCCTATTCATTTGACATTTCAGGTAGATCTGTAAAGATGTGGCCTCGAACTCCAAGCTCGCTCTAGGAGGCGCCAAATGAGTTCATCAGTAGGAGCACCTCAAATCACAGATCGCACCGCGGGGGGATCTGCGCCTGTCGAGGCAGCCGCCCAGTCGCGGGCCGATTGGCGCGATGGCAAGCGCTACGCATGGCTGCTCGGGATCCTCGTTCCGACGCTCCCATTCATGGTCTACGGGCTCGTGCACGCCACGGGTCTGGGGCTGTTCTGGTTCTGGGGACCGATCCTCATCTTCGGGATCTTCCCGCCACTCGATTTGGTGATCGGGCTTGACGCGGACAACCCGCCTGACAGCGTGCTCAAGTGGCTTGAGCAGGATCGCTACTACCGCTGGTGCACCTACGCGTTCCTGCCGCTCCAGTACGCCGGACTCGTATTCGCGTGCGCTCTATGGGCGAGCGGCGACCTGACCATTATCGACAAGGTTGGTCTCGCGATTACCGAGGCGATGGTCTCGGGGATCGCGATCAACACCGCACACGAACTGGGGCACAAGCGTGACCGCCTGGAGAAGTGGCTCAGCAAGATCGCGCTCGCCCAGAGCGGATACGGGCACTTCTTCGTCGAGCACAACCGAGGCCACCACGTGCGGGTCGCAACCCCCGAGGACCCAGCGAGCGCACGTCTCGGCGAGAGCTTCTGGTCGTTCCTCCCGCGAACCGTCACGGGCAGTCTCCGCTCGGCCTGTGAGCTGGAGCGCGAGTGGCTGGAGCGCCACGGCCGAAGCTGGTGGAGCCTGCACAACAACGTCCTGAACGCGTGGGCGATGACGATCGCCCTGTTCGGCGCCCTCACCGCGATCTTCGGCGTCCGCGTCCTTCCGTATCTCGTTCTGCAGTTGGTGCTCGGCTTCCCACTGCTCGAGGTCGTCAACTACCTCGAGCACTACGGACTGCTGCGTGAGAAGCGCGATGACGGGCGCTACGTGCGCACCCGCCCTGAGCACAGCTGGAACAGCAACAACGTTGCCTCGAACGTGCTCCTGTACCACCTGCAGCGCCACTCCGATCACCACGCCAATCCGACGCGGCGGTTCCAGGCCCTGCGTCACTTCGACGAAGCCCCGCAGCTTCCAACCGGATATGCGGGGATGATCCTGCTGGCGCTCATCCCACCGCTGTGGCGGCGGGTGATGGACCCGCGCCTGCTCGCCCACTATGGTGGAGACATGAGCCGGGCGAACATCCACCCGCGGGCGCGCAAGCGGCTGCTCGCCCGTTATCCCGCGACGGGCTAGCGGTGCCGAGGGCGGCGAGCGCGGGACGGCCCGCGGGGACGAGGGCTATCGCGACGCCGTTCGACAGCTGCTTCGCGACCGGCTGCTCGATGCCGCGCGGGATCTCCTCGAGGACCGCAGCTGGGGGCAGGTGGCGATGGCGCAGGTCGCCAGCGCGGCCGGAGTCAGCCGCCAGACGCTCTACAACGAGTTCGGAACTCGTGACGAGCTTGGGCAGGCGCTCGTGATCCGGGAGTCGGCCCGCTTCCTGAACGCCGTCGAAGAGGCGATCGATGCGCACTCCGACGACCCTCTCGACGCGATCCGAGCGGCGCTCCAGCGATTCCTCACGATCGCCACGACGGATCCGTTCGTCCGGCTGCTGCTCGCGGACGACGGCACGAGCGGTCTCCTGCCGCTGGTGACGACCCAGAGCGTGCCGGTGCTGGACTGGGCAGGCGAGCGCCTGGCGGAAGCGATCACCGTTCGCTGGCCGGCCGCGAGCAAGGCCGACGTGCGCGCCGGCGCCGACGCGCTCGTGCGACTGGCGATCAGTCACGCGATCGCGCCGAGAGGCACACCGGCGCAGGCGGCCACGACGATCACCCAGCTCCTGGCGCCCAGCATCGAGGCCATGCTTCAGACCGGTGGCGCCTCGAGCGGAGACTGAAGGACCGAGGCGCGGCCTGGGTCGTGCTGGCATGCACGGTCCGCTTGCCTGAAACTCCCGGGGAGACCAGCCCGCGAAGCCGCGCGGCCGCGGGCTTTCCGAGCACGGACGCCGGCGACTCCGGTGGCGGGTCCAGTCCTCGAACCGCCTCAAAGATCGGCGTCGCCTAATCCTTGTTCCGCCCGGTCGCGCGGTTGTGCTCGAGGTCCCATACGTGCGTACAGCGGCAACGGACGGGGTGGGCCGGAGTTCGGACGCCGATGTCTTAATCCGCGGCGGGAGACCACGCTGGGAGGGTTCGCCGCCGCCGGGTGCTGCTCCACGCCGGCGGTTGTCACAGGGTTAGAGCACAGTCGTGTCTTGTTCCGTTGCAACACCGGAGGGGATCCTGCTGCATCGCGACCCTGGCACAGAAAATTGAGACCGAGAAGTGCATGCGCGATCTGCTCGAGGAAGCCGGACTTCCGCAGCCCGATCACGTGGAGTACGGGTTTACGTGCATCAGGCTCTTTTTCGAGGACGTCAAGCAGGTGGTCATCATCGACATCGACCCGATTGAGGACCCCGGTGTGGCTGACGAAACCAAGGATTCCTAGGCGCTGTTCGGGGGCCGGTGCGGAGGCGGATGTTCGCTGATCGGGGCTCTTCTCCCCGATGAGCCGGAGCGTCCGCTCCCCTAGACGCACAGGGGCCAGGGTTGCCGCCTCGCCGCCGCCGTGTAGTGAGGACAGCCGTTCGAGCGAGATGGTGGTCGGGCCTCAGTGCGGAACGTCGCGCATCCGGACGGCAACGAGTTGTTGCGACGGTGCCGTGCGGCCTGCGATCTCATCTAGCGACGGAGTCGCGACCGCACCGGTCCCCGGGCAGCGCTGAGATCGACAGCCTCGCCTCGCTGGGTCACTTCGATCATGCCCTCTTCAACGAGCTCCGAAGCGACGGCACGGACCGCTGGCATCAGGGCGCGGAACTTCTCCGGGTCAAGCGATCGGGCGACATCCGATGGGCAGATCGTCTTCCCCTCGCCTCTCTGATCCAGAAGCTCGAGCATCCGACTGCGGATGGTGTTCGCTTTGGCTGTCACGAAATCGATAATCGGCCTGCCTACAGCTCGTCAGTCACGGCAGTGCCGAGGAAGCGGTGGGTCCAGTCCTCGGCGAGGCCGGCCCGTAGGCGAGCCGGGCTGAGTAACGGCCCTCCACGCCATATTCGGCGCACCATGCGCCGAATATGGCGCACAGCACGAATCAATGCCGCGGTCGCAGCTGCTGGCACCATCGAGGTCAGCCTCAGCGCTCCCCGAAGGGCATGCGAAGTGTCAGCAGCGATCTGACCTCCGCTTCTTGATCGGCGCGAAGAACGCAAACTATCGGCGGGGAGCCGGCGAGTCGCTTGATCTCGTCGGGCTCATAACCCGAAGGTCGCGGGTTCGAATCCCGCCCCCGCTATCCCGGCCGACAAGGCGCAGAGCTTGCAAAAGCCCTGCACACCGGCCGACCGAGACCTCGAGGGCCGCTCTCCGGAGCGGCCTTCGTCGTTGAGGGGCGGGCTCGGATTTGGCGTTTGTCAAACGGATGTCAAACATGCCGGCGGGGCTCGTCGACGAGGCTCGCGACCTGCGCGGCCGCCTCGGCCTGCATGCTCATAACGGGCAGCATTTGTCCGAGCCCAGGTCGGTTGGTGCGGCTCTGCGGATCGCCGGTGGCCTGTCCGACGCGGCGGAGACCTCCGGACGCGACATCGACTTCGCTCGGCGGCTTGCGTCCGTCCGGGCCGTGCATTAGACCTCGTTCGACTGTCTGATGTCCCGGGTGGGGGCGGCGACCTGCGCCGCGACCTTATGAGTAGAGACGAGAACCAGCGCGATGAACTGCTCCGACGCTTCGAGGCGGTCATCGGCGGCGCCGAGCTTGATGATCTGCGGCAGATGGTCGGTGACCTCTCGCTCCTTGGCGCCGCAGCGGCGCAGCAGCCGTCGCAGCCGCACCGCCGGGAACTGAGGCGACCGCCGCTGGCGGATGTCATGACCTTTCGTGTCCGGGTTGACCTCAGACGCTCAAAGCCTCGGATCTGGCGTCGCCTGGAGTTGCGCTCGGACCTGACGCTGGATGTGGTGCACAGGGTTCTCCAGACGGCTTTCAGCTGGACGGACACGCATCTGTGGAGGTTCTCGCTCGGTGGCGACCCGTTCAGCCGAACGGGTCAGTCGTTTCTGTGTCCGTGGGACGTTGAGGAGGGAGACTTCGAGGACGACGGCGGTCTGCCGGCGTCTGGGGTTCGGCTCGACGAGACGATGCAGGATGCCGGTGACGTCCTCTCCTATGTGTACGACTACGGCGACAACTGGGAGCTGACGCTGAGGCTCGAAGAAGTGTCCGCAGCGGCGGCGGACGCGCCATCTGCGGTGGTCCTCGCCGGCCGGCGAGCGGCGCCGCCGGAGGACTGCGGCGGGGTCACCGACGGTGCCGAGCTCGCCGAGCTTCTAGGCGATCCGGAGGCGTTCGACATCGACGCGATCAACGCGAGCCTCCGGAGCCCGTACGTCGCTCTGAGCGAGCACAACCTGGACCGGCGACTCATCGACCTCATCAATCGGCTGACCTACAGCCCGGTCGGCGAGGATCTTGAGCGGCGGGCGGTGGCGTTGATGTCGGATCCCGAGCCACCGGAGCCCGGGGAGCTTGACGAGGCCTTTCGTGCGTTCACCTGGTTTCTCGACAGGGCGGCGGAGGGGGAGATTCCGCTCACTTCCGCGGGCTATCTCAGACCGGTCGACGTGGCGGCGGCGGCGCGCGTGGTGCCGACGATGGGCGGCTGGATTGGGAAGGCCAACCGCGAGAGCGAGACCACGCCGGTTCTGCACTTCCGTCAGGTGCTGCAGTCGCTCGGGCTGCTGCGCAAATACAAAGGCGCTCTGCGGCTCACGCGTGCCGGCGCCGCAGCTCAGCAGGCCCCTGAGGAGCTGTGGAACCGGTTGGCGGACACGCTCGTCCCGGCCGAAAGCGACTTCAATTCCGACGCGGCGCTGCTTCTGCTGGCCTATGCGGCGACGTCGGCAGATGCAGAACTTCCCCTCGACGATGTCGCCGCTGCGCTCACGGCGGCCGGGTGGCAGACAGATGACGGACCCATCGAGCGGCGGGATCTTTACGCGATCCCTGCGCTCGAGGTCCTGCGCAACGTGACAACCGAACCTACCGGCTGGCTGGACCGCTGGCAGATCAGCCCGGCGGCCGCGAGGCTGGCGCGAGCGGCTCTGCGGGAGAGATGATGGACAGCGGGCTGCCGGACGATTGCGAAGTGAGGTTGTAGGAACTGGCATCCCGAACTGAGATGTCAACATCCCGCTCCGGGATGACTGACATCTCGAGGTCCGCCCGGGTTCGGGAGCTGCTTGTCGCTCTATCGGAGCAGCTCGAGGACGGCGAGGTCGAGAAGCTCGTCCTCACTCAGCGCAAACCGCGTCCGCGCGGTGGTCGTGTCGGTCGAGCGCTGGAGCCAGCTGGAGCGAGAGCTGGCGGAGCGCGACTAGAGGTCGAGCAGGAAGCGGAGCACCCTGGCGATTTCGAATAGCGGCGCAGGATCGACAGAGCCGAGGCGATTGACGAGGCGCTGCTCCGATACCGATTTGACATCCTCGCACTTCGCATAGCTCACTTCGTCCAGCCCGGACTGCTCAGCGCTGATCTCGACGTGGGACGGCAGACCGCGAGCGGCCGTCGTCAATGGCACGACGACGACAACCCCGGCCGGCCCCTCGTTCAGCAGGTCCGCTGAGACGACCACCGCAGGCCGGATCCCGGCCTGCTCTCGTCCGACCGGATCTCCGAAGTCGATCAGCCAGACGTCTCCGCGACGCGGCCTCACGACGAGCGGTCGGCCAATGCCCCGCTCTCGATCGCACGCTCAGCCTCAACCTCGGCCCACGCCTTGGGATCGGCTCGGAGCGTCTCGAAGCTGGAAGAGAGCTTCTCGAAGAAGAGGCGACGCTCGAGCGCTTCCGCGGCCTCGTCGACGAGCTGCGACATCGGCCGTCCCGTGGCGTCGGCGAGCCGAGCAAAACGGTCGCGCGTCTGCTCGTTGACCCTAATCGTGGTGCTCATCCCTGAGCCAGTCTACAGACCAGGCGACAGATCCATCTACAGCAGCATGACGATGGCCATACTCCACTCGGAGGACGAAGTAGCTGGGTGCGTCAGTTTGAGTGTTTCAAGAGAGTCGGATTCACCAATCTCAAACCGGCGTCAAACGAACTTCCCGCGACACGGCGACATTTGTCCGGATCTGGACGCTTCAGACGCCGGACAGGGCAGTAATGACGGCCAGGGGCACGCACGAGCCACCACGGTCACACGGCCGCTCATAACCCGAAGGTCGCGGGTTCGAATCCCGCCCCAGCAAAATGCAGAAAAGGTCGATCCAGCGCGTCCGGCGCGCCTGATCGTCAGCCCGAGCGACCGCCGGGCACCGATGATGAGCAGCGCCGACGCGAACTGCGCGGTGCTCGAGCACGCCTAAGCCACTAGTGGCGGCGGGCTGCTGCTCGGATGGACCAGTAGGGTGGTCGTAGACCTCCCATTGAACAACCGGGACCGATTGCTGGAGCGGCCTGCGCTTGCTGGAGCGCCGATTCGGAGCAAGCACTAATCAGACCTTGCGGTGGCGCGGGCGTCTCGATGGCCGGCGCGACCTCGATCACCGGCTCGTGCCGTAGCGAGGCGGCGCGGATTCTCATTGGTCGCTTGCCGCAGCTAACTGGACGTTGGTTAGCCATTGGGATATTGGCCGCAATCCGAGCCTGAAAGGGGTTCGGCTTCGATGAAGGAGGGCCAGTTGTCGCTACATCCTCTTCCGAGAAAATCGTCCGTGCTGTTGCTTTCTGTTCGCGGCGGTGTTGGCCGGGTCCGCATTCGGTGGGGATTGTGACCGCCGGAGCCAATGATCGCAGCACGACCTCGGCTCGCTATGGCCAGGGCAACCGGGCTGCGGTGCCACCGATCTTGGCACCGGCAACCCCGTCGGAGCTCCTGGTAATCAGGCACGGCGAGGCCGAGGAGGCAGCCGCGATCGCGTATCAGCCGCCGGGGGGGGCCGAGTACAGCCTTGCAGGGCTGAACGGATACGCGACAGCTGATAAATAGTCGATTCAGACCGTTGATCGGCGTGGGCCATCGCTGGCGGCGGGCGATGAGAGTTGCCGTCCGCGGGGCGGCTGCTGGTAGAGTCGCGCCGTGGGCGTTCCGGGGGACGGTTGTGGATTTTCGGATACTTGGGCCGTTAGAGGTCGTTGAGGACGGCGAGCGGCTGGGTCTGGGGGCGGTCCAGCAGCGGGCGCTGCTCGCGGTGCTGGTGATCCATCGTGGCGAGGCGGTCTCGATTGACCGGTTGATTGACGAGCTGTGGGGGGAGCGGGCACCGCCGGCGGCGGCGAAGACAGTGCAGGTGTATGTGTCACAGCTGCGCAAGGTGCTGGGGGCCGGGATCATCGTGACCGACGGGCGGGGTTATCGGCTGGCGGTCGAACCCGAGCAGGTTGATATGGGCCGGTTTGATCGGTGGGCCCGAGCGGGGCAGCAAGCGCTTGCCGTTGGTGACCCGGAGCGTGCGCGGGAGCGACTGGGCGCCGCTTTAGAGTTGTGGCGCGGCGAGCCATTGGCTGAATTCGCCTATGTGCCGTTCGCGCAGCGTGTGATCACGGGGATCCAGGAAGCGCAGCTGGCAGCGGTTGAGGATCGAATCGACGCCGACTTGGCCCTCGGGGTCGATGGTGAATTGATCGGCGAGATCGAGTCCTGATTGGCGTCCACCCCGCTGCAGGAACGGCTGCGCGGACAGTTGATGCGCGCGTTGTATCGCGCTGGCCGCCAGGCCGATGCACTGGCGGCGTATCGGCAGACGAGCGCGCTGCTGCGGGAGGAGCTGGGGCTTGAGCCCGGTCGGGCGCTGCAGGAGCTCGAGCGCGCGATCCTGGAGCACGACGCTTCCTTGGACGGCGATATGACGGCGACTTTAGGTATCTCCGTCGAGGTTGTCCGTTCAAGGGGCTGGCCTTCTTTGATCGCGCTGACGCGGAGTTCTTCTGTGGCCGTGAGCGGCTGGTGTCGGATCTGCTCGCGCGCGCGGTGGAGTCTCCGCTGGTCGGGATCATCGGTTCCTCGGGGATTGGGAAGTCGTCGCTGCTGCGCGCCGGGCTGCTACCGGCGCTGAAGGCGGGTGCGTTGCCGGGCAGCGGTGAATGGCGTCAGGTGATGCTGCGCCCAGGCGCGCATCCTCGCGTGGAGCTCGAGCGTGCGCTCGGCGGGGAGCGACTTCGGGAAGCGTCGGGGCAGCTCCCGTCAGGTCAGAGGCTCGTGGTCGCGGTGGATCAGCTGGAGGAGCTGTTCACGTTGTGCGAGCAGGAGGACGAGCGCGCGGCGTTCCTTGAGCAGCTGGCAGCGGCGGCGGGCGATCCTCAGCGGCGCGCACTGGTGGTCGCGTCGTTGCGCGCAGACTTTACGGTCGCTTCGCCTCGTATTCGCGGTTTGCTGCGTTGTTGAGTCCTAGCCACGTGCTGGTGGGGCCGATGGATCGCGATGAGCTCGCGCGGGCGATCGAGCAGCCGGCCGCCCGCGCGGGGCTCGAGCTTGAGCCAGGGTTTGCCTACGCGCTGATCTCGGACGTGGCCGGTGAGCCGGGGGGACTACCGCTGCTCTCCACAACGCTGTTGGAGCTGTGGCGGGCGCGTGACCGGCGCGTGCTGCGCTACGAGAGCTACCAAACGAGCGGTGGCGTGCGCCGCGCGGTCGCTCGCCTGGCCGAGGACGCCTACACCCGGCTGGGCGAGAGCGAGCGGCAGATCGCCCGCGACGTGATGCTGCGGCTTGCCAGCGGCGAGGACGGAACGGTGGCCCGCCGCCGGGTGGCGCTGGGCGAGCTTAAGCGCGTCGAGGGTGCGGGGCCGGTTCTGGCGCAGCTGGCCGATGCCCGCCTGTTGACGCTCAGCGATGGTGAGGTCGAGCTCTCGCATGAGGCGCTGCTGCGGGAGTGGCCGCGATACCGCGCCTGGCGGGAGGAGGACCGGATTGGCCGGCGCGTGCATACGCATCTGACCGCGGCCGCGCGCGACTGGAACGAGCGCGGGAGGGACGGGGCGGACCTCTACCGTGGGGCGCGGCTGGCGGCGGCGCTGGAGTGGGGGGCGGGACGCGAGCCGGAGCTCGGTGAGACCGACGCGGGCATTTCTCAACGCCAGCCGGGCCGCGTCGGGGCGCGCGCAGCGCCGCCTGCGGATGATGTTGGCGGCGGTGGCCGTTCTGCTGGCGGTCGCGGTGGCGGGGGGCGTGGTCGCGCTTGATCAGCGCAGCAGCGCGCGCAACGAGGCGCGGGTGGCCGAAGCTCAGCGGCTGGGCGTGCGGGCGCTGAGCGAGCCGCGACTGGACCGCTCGCTGCTGCTCGCCCGCCAGGGCGTCGCGCTCGACCAGTCAACGGCGACGCGCGGCTACCTGTTTGAGGCGCTGCTGCGCAGCCCGGCGGCGATCCGCGTGATGAGTGGTGCGGGCAACCCGCTGACCGCACTGGATGTGTCGCCGGACGGTCGGACGCTTGCGGCCGGCGACGGCAGTGGCAACGTCCTGTTCTTCGACGCGGCCACCGGGCGGCAAGTCGCCGCACCCTATCGAGCACTACGCGGGATCTCGGCGGTGCGGTTCAGCCCGGACGGCAAGCTTGTGGCCCTTGTCGAGGGAGACTCCGTCGACCTCCTCGATGCGCGCACGCACCGGTCCAAGGCACTCCTGCTCGCTGGGCCCCCGGAGACCTCAGGGTCCGACAATCCTTGGGTACTCGGAGCGATCGCTTTCTCGCCCAGCTCACGGGTGCTGGTTGCCGACGTGATCCATCATCAGCCGCACCGCGCCAGTGCGGACATCGTCCGCTGGCATGTGCGGAGCGGACAGCGGCTCGAGCCGCCGCGACAGATCGCCGCCACGCCCGAGGCGACCCTGGTGGGCTTTATCGGCAGCGGCGCGCAATTGGTGACCTCGATCGGCGCTTCGCATGTCACCGTCATTCGGAACGCTGCGACGCTGCAGCCGCTCCGCCGCCTCCGGGGCGGTGAAACACACGCCGCGCTCAGCCCTGACGGGCGTCTTGTCGCGTTCGGCGGTGCAGACGGATCGGTGCGCATCCTCGATCTACACACCGGCGTCCTGCGCGTTGCCGCCGCGCACCACGACGGCATGGTCACTGACCTGCGCTTCACTCCCGACGCACGCCGGCTTCTCAGGCCGGCGCCGACGGACGCCTGATCGAGTGGAATGTTGCCAACGGGCAACGCATCGAGACGTTCACCGGCCACGCCGGCAGCGTCTCGCGGATTGCGATCTCGCCGGACGGAAGAACCGCCTACACCGCCGGCGAGGACGACACGGTCATCGCCTGGGACCTGGCCGGCGACCGGCGCCTCGAACGGTCAGTTCACCGCGCCACGGCGAAGCGCCACGATGCTACCCCGGGGGCGGGAGCGGCTCGACCAACGTCCCGAGCCCGACCGGCACGCCCGCTGCCCGTGGCCGGTTTTACCGTGGCGCCGACACCCGACGGCCGTGGCTTTGCCGCCCCCGATGATGCCGGCTATATCGACGTGTTCGACAGCCGGACGCTGACACGCACCGATCGCATCCCAGTGAGTCCCGGGAGCGCAGGTCGCCGCGGTCGCGCTTTCGCCGGACGGACGAACGGTCGCGGCCACGACACGAGATGGCCACCTACGGTTCGGGGATCTGCGCAACCCCCAGCGCCTCGGGCCGCCCGAGGCCGTCACCGATTGGCCAGTCTGGTCGATCGCCTTCAGCAGCGACGGCCGCTGGCTCGCGACCGCCGGAGACATCACATCCACCGACCCCCCGCTGCAATTATGGGACGTCCGCCGCCGCAGCTCGCGTATACCGCCCTGCTTTCGCCTCGGACGCAGCGCCCACGGACATCACTTTCAGCCCCGATGGCACAAAGCTTGCAGCGGCCGCGATCGACCCCGAGGGCGCCACCGCGATCGAGATCTTCTCCGTGCCCCAGCTCGTACAATTGAAGACGTTGCCCGCGGGCGCTGGGACATCCCTGCGATTCTCCCCCGATGGTCGCCTGCTCGTGCTCGGCGATATCCGAGGACGCCTCTGGCTCTATGACACTCACACGTGGAGGCCGCGCGGCACGCAGCTCGTTGCTCACACGGGCGCCGTGGTGACGGTCAGCTTCAGCCCCGACGGACGCACACTGGCCACCACCTCCGATGACGGCACCGCGCGCCTATGGGACGTTCCCTCCGGCCACCCCATTGGGACCGCGCTGCCCGGCCCGGCCCAGCACTACATCGCGGCCGCATTCGTCGACGGCGGCACCCACCTCGCCACCCTGGATGACGAGGGCCACGGCAGCCTGTGGGACATCCAACCGAAATCATGGGCGCGCCGAGCCTGCCAGGTCGCAGGTCGCAAACTCACCCATGCGGAGTGGGACGGCGCGCTGCCAGAGCGCACCGTACGCCCCCGCGTGCGCACCCCGCTGACAGCGCGCCGCAGCTCGAGCGCCACGCCGCCCCTTGGCCTGGCGTCACGACCAGCGATCAGAAGCGACGGCCTCGCACGGTCGGACCGCCGTCTTTGGCGTTCCGGTGCGAACCGGCGTTGCGGCGAGGAACCGCGGCGCACAGGTCGCCGCCCCGGCGCACGGTCACGGCCGGTCGACACGGGGGTTTTCGTGGACGCAGGCCGGACGCGGGGTCCGGTTTACCGTCGACTTACCGCAGCTAACCGGCATTGGGCGCGTGGCCTCGAGCGTACGCGGCGAACTCCGACCCAGAGGATGTAACCAACGGAGAGGAGACGGAAATGAATGCGGTTTCGCGCATCGGCCTGCTTACCGCCCTACTGGGTGCCATGACCCTGATCGGGGCTGAACGGAGCAGTGCGCATGGATCGCCGGCGACCCAGTGCGCGCCCGCCGCAGCATTCCCCGCGGCGACGACTCCGGTCGCCTACTGGAGCACGGAAGCCCGCTGCGCAATCGTCCCGGCGACCGCCGGCCCGGAGAACTTCGGCAACAAGTTCCCCGGCGAGGCGGCCGTCTACATGGGGATCGTCCACGTCGCCATCTACGACGCCGCGGTGGCGATACAGGGCGGCTACCGGCCGTTTCTGCCCACACGCTCGCGGCTCCGGCGCACACCTCGCCCGCGGCCGCGATCGCGGCGGCCGCGCACGACACCCTCGTCGGTCTGCAGCCGGCGCTCGGCCTCAATGCGGGCCAGCAGGCGATTCTCGACAGCGACTATGCCGCCTATCTGGCGGCGATCCCGGACGGCACGGGCGAAGACGAACGGTCTCGCCGTCGGTCGACAGATCGCGGCAACGGTGATCGCGTGGCGCACGAACGACGGCCGCGACGAGAACCCCACCGTAGCCGACCTCGACCCGCCCACTCCCGGCCCCGGCGTCTGGCAGCCCGACCCAGCCCGGCCGGTGCTGGGCCTCCGCCTGCCAGGCATCCGGCCGCTGGCCCTGACGAGCGCGTCGCAATTTCGGCCCGAAGGCCCGCCCGCCCTCACCAGCCAGCAGTACGCCGACGACCTCAATCAGGTAGAGCAGCTAGGCGCGATCGACAGCTCCACGCCGGACGCCCGAGCAGACCGAGCAGGCGCTGTTCTGGACCGACCACGACCTCCGGATGTGGAACGACGGCCTGCTCCGCCTCGCCGCCGACCATGGTCTCGACCTCGTCCAGACCGCGCGCATGCTGGCCATGGCGCACGTCGCCGGCGGCGACGCCATGATCGCCTGCTTCGACGCCAAATACCACTACTGGTTCTGGCGCCCCTACCAGGCAATTGCGGGAGCCGACACGGACGGCAACCCGCAACACCACCGCCGACCCCACCTGGCAGCCGCTGGCGACGACGCCGAACTTCCCCGAGTACCCCTCGGCGCACGCCTGCCACAGCACCGCCGTCGTCACCGCCCTTGACGCTTTCTTCGGCACCGACAAGGTTCCCATGACGCTCGACAGCCGCGTCACGCACACCACGCGCCGCTACGACCGGCTGCACGACATCGTCAAAGACGTCGACTGGGCACGCGTCCTCGTCGGATTCCACTTCCGAAACTCCGACCTCGAGGGCAGCGCGCTCGGACGGAACGTCGGACGCTACGTCGCCAGCCACTACTTCACGCCAATCGGCTAAAGCGCTGCTGTAGCGGGAGGCGGCAACGGCCAAGCCGCCTCCCGTCGCCGCCCAACAACAAGACGAGCCAGCGTTTTCCTCCTCGCCACGTGAGGGCGGTAGATCGCCGGTTGTGTCCAACGGCGCTGGGACGCCCCGACAGATGTGGGACTCACGCCCCGCCGCCCTTCGTGCTTCTAAGAACGTGACGACCAGGCGACCACCTGCTTCGAACTCCGGGGCCGCGAGCTAGCTGCTAGTGCGAGGCGGCGGCTCGGGGTGGCTGACCTGCGTGCGCTCGCCGCGCTGTCTGCCGCCCGCCCGCTGAAGGTCGCTCTCGATCTCCTCGAGGCTACGCCCCTTCGTTTCGGTCACCAGCCTCTTCACGAACAGCGCAGCGACGATGCCCAGGCCCGCGTAACCGAGGAACACCGGTCCGGGACCGACGCCCTTGAGCAGCGGCGGGAAGGTCTGGGAGACGAGGAAATTGGCTCCCCAGTTGCAGAACACCGCCACGCCCATCGCCGTACCTCGGACACTGAGCGGAAGCACTTCGGGGATCATCACCCACACGACCGGCCCCCACGTCGCGGCGAAGCTGGCGATGAACGTGGTCAGGCAGATCAACGTAATGACCGCCGCGGGGTCGCCCGGGTGATGGGGCGTCGCAGCGCCGCGTTCGAGATGCCGAGGACGAGCAGGCTCGTCACCATCCCCGCGATCCCCGCGAACAGCATCGGCTTGCGTCCGACGCGGTCGACGATCTTGATCGCGACGATTGTCATCCCAACGTTGATCACGCCGATGATCAAGTTGGCGTAGATCGCGCTCGTCTTCGCGAAGCCGACGTTGGTCAGCGTGGTGGGGGCGTAGTAGATGATCGTGTTGATACCGACCAGCTGTTGGAAGATCGCCAGCCCGCAGGCGACGATCAACGCGGGGCGGACCCACTTGGCCCGCCACAGCGCACCCAAGCCCGCCTCCGTGTCCTCGTCCCGCTCGACCTCCTGGATCTCCTCGATACGGTCCTGGCGGACGCTCCTCCCCGGGCAGCTCCTCGAGGACCTCGCGTGCGGCGTCCTCCTCACCGCTATGCACCAGGTAGCGCGGAGTCTCGGGCATAAACAGCATGCCCACCAGCAGGATCACGGCCGGCACCGCCGCGAGCCCCAGCATCAGCCTCCAGTTTTCCGAAGAGGCGAGGATCGCGTTGACAATGAACGCGAGTAGGATGCCGCTCACGATCATCATCTGGTTCAGCGACGTGATCGCACCGCGGATTTCCGTAGGAGCGATCTCCGACAGATAGAGCGGGACGACCATCGCGGCCGACCCCACGGCCAGGCCCAGAACGACCCGGCCGGCGACAAGCACCGCCGACGCTCGGCGCGAACGCGCACACCAACGCCCCCGCTATGAACACCACCGCCGCGATGATGATCAGCCGCCGGCGCCCCAGCTGGTCCGACAACCGGCCTGCGAACGCGGCTCCGATCATCGCTCCAAGCAACAACCCCGCGACGACCGCGCCCTGCAAGAACGGCGACAGCTTGAAGTCGTTTGGAATGAACAGCAGCGCCCCAGAAATGACGCCGGTGTCATAGCCGAACAGGATCCCCCCAACGCCCCGAAGAAATAGATGGCTCGTCCACTCGGTCGCAACGCCTGCATGGTTCCTCCCTCACCCTCCGGACTGGAAGATCTTTGGTACCTGCAAGCCTTCCCGGGGCATGCATTCGAAAACCCACGGTCGACCACCGTCGACCGATCTCAATCATGTTTCTCGCCGGGCGTGGAGCTGACGAGCGCTCAGACGACCTCGAGGCGCTCCAGACGCTCGGGTAGCGGACGGTCCTATCCTCGGAAAGCGCCTGCGTTGCAGGTCCGGAGCGCTGTTGCTCGGGGCGATTTGCCGGCCCGCGGTGGCGGGGTTGGCTGCTTGCTCAGCTGGTCTCGCGGAGCACGACCGCGAACTGGGCGGGGGTAAGGATCGCGAGGTCGTCGCTTATGACGAGCAAGTCCCCGTCGCCGGTAACGAGATGGTGTAGGTGCTGCCGGACTCCCAGTTCACTAGGCCGTAGCGGGAACCACCATCGGCTTGATCGCCTTTGGATCCTCGCGAGGCGCGCGGAGAGCCGCCTCCGTCTGGTCGAGCGGGAAATGCCCGGTGATGATGGCATCGAGGTCCACCCGTTCGTCCGAGGCCAGCGCGATCGCAGCGGGATATGTGTTGGCGTAGCGGAAGGTCCCGGTCAGGGTGATCTCGTGACTCTGGATCGCCGCCATCGGGACTGTGGCGTCCTGCTCGGGGCCCATGCCAACGACAACGGCGGTCCCGCTCGGCCCGAGCGCCCGGATGCCGTCACTCAGCGAGTCCGGATGCCCCGAGCACTCGAGCAGGACATCGGGGGAGATGTCCAGATCGGCGAGCCGGTCGCGGCCCACATTTACGGCGGCGGACGCACCGCTGCGCGCGGCCACCTGGAGGCGGTGATCGTTCACGTCGGTCACCACTACCTCAGGTGCACCGAGGGCCAGGGCGACCTGCATTGCCAGCTGGCCGATTGGCCCGGCGCCGGTGACCAGGACCGAGGTTCCAGCGCCTACGTGTCCCTTCCAGCACGCCCAGAGGCCGACTGACAGCGGCTCCATGAGGGCGGCCTGGTCGTCGCTCAAGGACGCCGGAACGGAATAGGCGAAGTCCTCGTGAATGGCGACGTAGCGGGCGAACGCACCATCGACCGGAGGGGTGGCGAAGAACCTGACGTCGGGGCAGAGGTTGTAGCGGCCGTGTCGGCATTCGCGGCAGCGGCCACACGGCACTCCCGGCTCGAGGGCAACCCGGTCCCCCGGGGCGTGCCGCCGGGCCTCAGGACCAAGCTCCACCACCACGCCCATCGATTCGTGTCCGAGGATGAGTGGCGCCTCAACGACGAAGGAGCCGATCCGGCCGTGCTCGTAGTAGTGGATGTCCGATCCGCACACCCCGACCGACTGCACCTCGACCAGCACCTCCCGCGGCCCGAGAACGGGTCGGGGGACGTCTTCGACGCGCAGATCTCCGGCGGAATGAAGCACCGCTGCGCGATTGGGGTTTGGGTCCCTCGAAGGGCTCATCCTGCGCTCACCGCTCCCAGCGTAAGCCCGGTGACGAGCCAACGACGGACGATCAGGCCGACCACGATCATCGGAGCCACGACGATCGTCCCGATCGCCGTGAGCTGCCCCCAGTCAACGCTCGTTTGCGTGACCAGCTGGGAGGCGGCGATGGGCAGCGTCTGACTCGAGGGACCGGCGAAGGTCGACGCGAAGGCGTAGTCATTCCAGGAGAACACCAAGCACAGAATCGCCGTCGTGGCCAGGCCCGGCCCTGTGAGGGGGAGCGCGATCTTCCGGAAGGCCTGCCAGCGCGTGGCCCCGTCGACGAGCGCCGCCTCCTCGAGTACCGGGGGCAGCTGTGAGAAGAAAGCGGCCATGATCCAGATGGCAAAGGGCAGGTTGAAGGTCAGGTAGGCGATGATCAGCGCCCAGGTGGAGCCGATCAGGCTGAACGCGCGAAACATGACGAACAGGGGCAGAATCGCTGCCGCAATCGGAGCCATGCGGGTGGAGATGATCCAGAACGAAACGTGATCCTTGCCGCGGAAAGAGCTCCGGGCCAGTCCGTAGCCTGCGACGCTGCCAAGGGCTACCGCGATGATCGTGGAGACACCCGCGGCATAGATCGAGTGGAGTGCGTAGGAGCCGATGTTTCCCCCGCCGGAGGAGAACAGCGTCTTGTAGTGATCCAGCGTCGGGGTGAAGGTCAGCTTGGGCGGATTGGCCACCAGGTCGCCGGCCGGCTTGAACGACGAGAGAACCATCCAGACGATCGGGACCAGGGTCCACAGCAGGACTACCCCGAGCCCCGCCCATAGGAGAGTCGACCCGCAACGGCTGGTTGCGCCGCATGCTCATGTGGCCAGCCCTCGTCGGCGCAGCGCGCGCACGAACAGGTTGGCGACAACGATCGAGAAGGCCAGCATCGTAAGCCCGATTGCGGCCGCGTATCCGAGATCGAAGAAGCGGAACGCCTCTTCATAGAGCCGCAGAGGGATCGTCTTCGTGGCGTCCGCCGGGCCGCCCGCCGTGGTGTTGGTGATGATGTCGTAGTAGCGGATCGCGTCCATCGAACGGATCAGGAGGGCGATCACAACGACGCCGGCGATCGTCGGGAACACGATGTAGCGAAACCGCTGCCAGTAGCTCGCGCCGTCCAGTTTCGCCGCCTCGATGATGGGCGCGGGGACCGACGTCAGACCCGCGAGCACGATCAGAGCGATGAGCGGAGTCCACTCCCACACGTCCATCAGCACGACTGCGATGAACGCGGGATGGGCCGAGCCGACGATGTCGCCGCTGTAGATGCCAGTCTGCTTGAGCACCCACGCATAGAGGCCGTACGTGCAGTCGGTGAGGAACCGCCCGAGCAGGCCGACGATCACCGGCGCCATGAACATGGGCATGAGGATCAGTGAGAGAGCGATGTTGCGGCCCCGAACGACCTCCCACAGAATCAGCGCGACGGCCACCCCAATGCACCATCTCGAGGCCGACGGTGAGCACGAAGTAGACGATCGCCCGCACCCAGCTCGCGCCGACGATCGGATCGGAGAACAGCCGCGACCAGTTGTCAAGCCCAGGCCAGTCAGGTGAATCCCGCCGATCAGCCCGACCCGAGAGAGGCTCATCGCGATGATGTAGAAGAAAGGGAACAGCGACAGCACCGCGAGCACGATGAGCGCCGGCGCCATCATGCGGCTCTCGAAGGAGGGTCGACGGCGCCTCGGGCGCGCGGGCCTCCGCCGTGGCGGAACTGCGGCGCGCTTGAGGCCGGCGTCGCGCCATCAGGCGTCTCCAAGGACTTGGCGTTGTCGATCGCCTGCTGCATCCCGCTACTTGGTGTTGTCCAGCACGGCGGCCGGCGCCTGCTGGCCGGCGAGCATCTTCGAGAGCTCGATGAAGATCGACGTGTCGCACTCGTTCCAGGCCGGCGATCTTGGGCGCAGGCCGATGTTCTCCGGCTTCCAGGCCCGAACACCGCGTAGGAGGTGAGGATGTTCGGCATCGACGATGGCGGCTTCCGCGCCTTCTGCGACCTCGGGGAGCTTGTAGACGGAGTCGCGCGTCGGCGTGCCGCCGCCGACCTTGCTCTTGAGGTTGGCGAGCTGCGATCTGCTTCGAGGTCGCCCAGTTGACGAACAGCCACGCCGCGCGTCTGCTCGGTCTCGGGGGCGGCGGCGTTGATGCCCAGCCCCGTGCCGCCGTACATGTTCGCGCGCGCGCTCGGGCCGCGCGGGAGCGGTCGCGTAGCCGACCTTGCCCTTGATCTTCCCGCCTCGTTGGCGGCGGCGAACTCGTGCCAGTTACGGTCCATGGCCATCTGCCCGGCCGAGAAGGCGGCGCCCAGCGCCGTCCAGTCCCAGCCGCGGCTGCCCGGGATGCGCGATCGGCGAGGAGCCGCTTGTAGAAGTCGGCGCCTCGCACCGCCTTCGGCGGGGTCAGAGACATCGGCTCGCCGGGGTTCGTCGAGACCGAGTCCGCCCACCGCCGTGCCGCGGACAAAGTAATCACCGCCCCAGGCCCACAGCACATTCGAGAAGTCGTTCATCAGCGAGTCGTGCTGCTTGGCCATGTGGCCGTGGCCGTAGGGCACGTCGGAGCTGGCGTTCTGGTTGAACCACTTGGCGATCTCGTAGTACTGCTCCCACGTCGGTGTCCGACGTGGGCATCGGGTCGAACCCGAGGTCGACTTCTTCATCCGGCTTGCATACTTGGCGAACAGGTCCTTCCGGTACATCCAGATCATCGTCGGCGCGTCGTAGGGCAGCGCGTAGAGTCTTGTCGTACGAAGCGCCCGGCCGCCTCGAGCTGGACGGGGATGAAGTCGTCGAGATCCTGCACGTGGGGGAGGCGCGGATCGGCGTTGAACTCATTCAGATCGGCCAACGCGCGGTAGTAGGGCGCGAGGATCTGGTAGGGGTCGGCGTAGACGATCTGGTAGGCGCCCTGGCCGGAGGCAAAGTCGAGCGCGACCTTCTGCACCATGGCGTCGAGCTCGAGCTGGGTGATGTTGACGTTGATCCCGGTGAGGTCCTTAAACGGCTTGATGTTCGCCGCGATCGCCGAGGTCGGCGCTGTGTTCTCGGAGATGAAGTTCAGCGTGGTGCCGGCGAACTGGCGCCACGGGTCCCCGCCCGTCCTGGGGATACGTGTCTTGGACGCCCCGCAGCCTGCGAGCACGCCGGGGACGGCCAGCGCCGTCGCTCCCATCGCCCCTGACCGCAGCAGCGCTCTCCGTGAAATCCGCGTCTGGGGCCTTGCCTCGGTTAAGTCTCGAGGCGCCATTCCTCTCCTCATTACTGGTCCCGCAGCGCTCGTACCCCGCCATGAAAAAGTCAAACGGGCGCGGGTAGGCTTGGGCCATGGGCAACGGAGACGGTGCGCCATGACGATCCTCGACGCCTTTCGCCTGGACGGGAAGGTCGCTGTCGTCACCGGAGGCAACCGCGGTCTTGGTCAGGCGTTTGCTCGCGCGCTCCGCGAAGCCGGCGCGCGTGTCGTCATCGCCGCACGCGATCAGGCCCGCTCTGAACAGGTGGCGAGCGAGCTGGAGGCCGTCGCCGTACGCACTGATGTCACGGACGAGGCCAGCGTGCGTTCGATGCTCGAAACCGTGCTCGACGAGCTCGGGTCCGTGGATGTACTCGTCAACAACGCGGGCGTGGCCTTCCATGCCCCGGCGCTTGACGTGCCCGAGGAGCAGTGGCGTGCGGTGTGGGACATCAACGTAGACGGGGTGTGGCGCTGCTGCCGCATCATCGGGGAGCAGATGGTCGAGTGCCGCTCCGGCGCCATCGTCAACATCGGCTCGATCTCCGGGATGATCGTGAACCGGCCGCAGATGCAGCCGGCGTACAACGCTTCCAAGGCCGCCGTGCATCAGCTCACCAAGTCGCTGGCCGCGGAGTGGGCACCGTTCGGCGTGCGCGTCAACGCCGTCGCTCCCGGCTACGTCAAGACCGAGATGGCACCCGTCGATCGCCCTGAATTCCGCCGGCACTGGGTCGACGACGCGCCCATGCAGCGTTATGCCCTCCCTGAGGAGCTCGGACCATCCGTGGTGTACCTGGCCAGCGAGGCGGCCAGCTTCGTCACCGGGACGATTCTCGTGGTAGACGGGGGCTACACCTTGTGGTAGGCGGGCCATGGGACCATGTGCCGCCGTTGGGACCGCCATTTGCTCCCGAGCTCGGCCGCCGCTGGCGTGGCCTTTCTACGGGTGGACTCGCAGCGCCTCGCCAGGATCCGGAGGTCGTCGAGCTCGTCACGAAGACGTAGGGACCAACGCCGAAGATCGCGAAGGCAGGGTCGCCGGGCGCCGAGGACTGAGGTGTCGCTGACTAGAGAAGCGCGAGCACGCTGAACGTCCCCGCGTGGTCCGAGTCCCAGAACCCGTTCACGGGGCTGCGCCCGGTGACGATCGACCGCAGCAGCTTGACCTTCTTCGGCCGGTTGGTCAGCACGTGGTCGACCTTGTGATCGAAGTCGCTGACCTTCCCGCCACCGCCGGGCGCGGTCAGGACGTTCGTGTTGAGGCAGCAGCTCAGCGGCTTGTAGGTGCTCCGCTCGCGGAAGCCGGCGCTGCAGAAGCGCGCGATCGGCGAGCCCGTCGCCCGGCTTTACCGCGGTCCTGCACGTCGGAATTGAGGTCGCCCACCAAGATCACCGGCAGCGACCCGTCGCGGGCCGCCTCGAGCGATCAGCTCCCGCGCCTGAGCCTCACGCACCTGCCCGTTGCCGACGCTCGGTGCCGTGATTCGTCGGGTTGCTCGACTGGTTGTCGAACGACTCGAGGTGCGTGTCGATGAAGCGGAACTGGCGGCTGCCGCGGACCTTGACGTTGGCGCTGAGCCAGCCTCGCGTGACCGGGACGGTGACGAGGCCCGCGAGCTTGGGCGCGAACAGGGTCTTGTAGTGGCCCGTGCGGACGTGCTTGGCCGTGACGCCGGCGCCGACGCGGGCGAGGATCGCGTCGCGCATCGTCAGCCTGACGTCCTCGTCGCAGCTGTGGTCGGAGCTGCCGTCGGTGTTGGCCTCGGTCTCGAAGTCGAACTCGGGTTCGACCGCCACCACCCGGTAGCGCTTCTTGCCCTTGTTGAGCTGCGCGAGCAGCAGCTTGACGTAGTCGTAGGCGACGTGGGTCGCCGTGTACGGGCCGGGCGGGACGAAGTACTTGCAGGTCGGGTCGGTGCGCCACAGCGCAGCCTCCTGGAGCCCCACGAGGTCCGGGTTCGTCTTCAGTATCTCGCGCGCGAGGCCGCGCGCGCGGACCGGGAAGTTGTTCTCCTTGACCTGGCTGAAGATCTCCCCGGCGGCATCGTTCAGCTCGTTGACAGGCTCTTCGCGTGAAGGCCCAGGCGTCAGATCCGCACCCAGGTACAGGTTCCGCGTCATCACGCTGACGGCATGGCTGCGACTTCGCGGCGGACGCCGACGGAGCCACAGTCGCGACGGCCACGAGCGCTGCCAGCACGAGCGCCAACGCTGACCCTCCAGCGCCACCTATTGCCTTCCGCAACCAAGGAGACCCCTTTCCCTCCGGACAGGCGGCCACCGTACCACGCCGGCCGCGCCTCATCGCGCACGCTTTTGGCTATCGTTGAGCCAAGGCTATGGGGCAGATGGAATGGAGTCAGGCGTCCTTCCGCAGCAGTTTGGTGCCGATGGTCATCGCCGACGACGACCGCCGATACGTCGCGGCCAACGCCGCCGCCTGCCTGCTGCTCAGGCTGCCTGAGGAGGAGGTGCTGGGCCTCCGGATCGAGGAGCTCACGCCGCCTGAGCTCCGCGAGCACGTGGAGCCCATGTGGGAGGCGTTCATCCGCGAGGGCGTGCAGGAGGGGACGTTCGAGCTGATGATGCCCGACGGTGGCCGGGTGGCGGTCGACTACAGCGCCACCGCGAACGTCGAGCCGGGAGCGCACCTGTCGATCCTGATGTTTCCAGCAGGAACAGGTCAGCAGTTGCTCGAGGAGCGGGCCGAGCAGCGGGGGCTGCTCACCACGCGCGAGCGTGAGGTGCTCGGAATGGTCGCGATGGGCCGAGGGAGCCTGGCCATCGCCGACGACCTCGGCGTCTCCGCTTCCACGGTCGAGACGCACGTCCGGCACTGTCTCGAGAAGCTTGGAGCGCGGAATCGGGCGCACGCGATCGCGCTCGGCCTGCAGAGCGGCGAGATCACGCTCGAGCTAGACGCCGTTAAATCCTGAATATTGGGGATAGACGGCGCCGGCCGGCGCGACCACAATCATTGGCGGGACCTCCTCGCCCATGATTCGCGTCTCCTGACACCGAACTTCGACATCAAGTCCCTCTCGACAGGCGACGCGGTCGTCATCGAGGTGTCAGGGGATGTGGATCTTCTTACCGCGCCACCGCTCTCCGAGGAGCTACGGCGTGCGCAGCGGACGCACAGCGAAGTGATCGTCGATCTGGAACAGGTCGAGTTCATGGACTGCGCGGCGCTGCGGGTTTTGGTGGGGGCCGCCACTGCGTGGGGCCCGGGGCAATCCCGCATTTCGGTAACCCCGGGCCCGCCGCAGGTTCAGAAGCTGTTTCGGCTCACCGGGATGGACCGGCAGCTGCGCATCGTCGAGCGATCGCCTGTGGTCAGGTCATCGGGCCGCCGGCCTCGGTGGGGTTGGGACCAAAGCGCGGCTCCGGCCCTGGCCGCAGACACCGCCTGACCCGCTGCGCGCGGGGGGCTGGGTCTACACCAGCGCACCGCCCTAAGACGCCATGATCGCTTCGGCACCACGTTGGTCGAAGCGGAAGGTGGCGTCCGTCACGCCATCCACGATTCCCGCGAAGCGTACGAATGGCTTGTCCTCGTCCAGTGAAAGGTCGGGCAGACGCCTGAGAGCCTCCTGAAGCAGGATCCTCGTCTCAAGCCGCGACAGGTCGCCACCGAGGCAGAAGTGCCTGCCCCAGCCAAGCCCGACGTGGCGGTTCGGCCACCGGTGCGGATCGAACTCGCTCGGGTCCGCCTGCGCCACGCCGCCGTTGACGGCCTCGTCGCGGTTCGCGGCGGCAAACCAGACGTGGAGCACGCTGCCCGCCGGAACGGTCAGCTCGCCGAACTGCGAATCCTCGAGAACGAACAGCGGCTTGGTCGGAAACGGCGTCCCGAACCGCAGCACCTCCTCGATAATCCGGCGAAGCGCGTCTTGATTGTCAAGGACGCCACGCGCGTAATCGAGAAAATCGAACTCCGCCAGCAGTGAGAAGGCGTTGACGAAGCTCGTCCCCGTCGTGTCCGACCCGGCGGTCACGAAGCCGTATATGTAGCCGAGCAGCTCGGCGTCGGCGATGCCCCCGCGCTTCCAGGCCTCGATGATCACATCGAGGAGCTCGTCGCTCGGCTCGAGCAGCCGTTTCGCGACCGTCTGCCAGAAGTAGGCCTGCACGTCCCACTGGGGCGGCAGGGTCGCGTAGCCCGAGGCCTGGGCGAACTCGTCGAGCTTTTCACGGATCCAATGTTCGCGCTCGAGCTCGATACCGGTCATCCGGCAGATGACCCTCAAGGAGAGCCGGTATGCGAGGTCACGCGCGAGATTGAACTCGCCGTCGCTCGTAGCGATGATCTCGTTGAGCAGTTCGACGGTGAGTTCGCGGATCACCGGCTCCATCGTCCGAACAGCTCGGGTGCGAAACCATGGCTCGACGACCTCGCGGAGAGCATCGTGCCTGCCCGGCTTCTCAGCGATGGCGAACGGTTCAAACGCCCACATGAAGTCGAGCGCGATGTGGTGCGGGCCCTCGGGAAGCCATGGCGACGGATCGCGCGAGAAAGCGTGATCGCGGTTCAGCAGCACGCGCATCACGTCGGCGTAACTGAACACGTGGTAGTCACCGTGCTCGTCACAGAACGGCCGTGTGGCGGGATCGCGAAACTTTGCGGGACGTGCCCACTCGGACGGCCTCATTCGATCTCCTCTCTGGGTGGGAGGGGGTGGAGCCGCAGTGGTTCGGTGTCTTCAGGAGTCACAACAGATCAGTAGATCGAGGAAAGGCGGGACGAGTCGCTAACCGCCCCCGGGACCACCGCCAGCGCCACCAGGCACACGCCGGCCGCCACCGCGAACCCGATCCGCCCCGACCCGGGCAAGGAGAAGGTAAGCCCCAGCAACGGCGTCGCCGCGATGATCACTCCCAGCGAGTAGCTGTTCATCGCCGCCAGCGCCACTCCGGCGGTCTCGCGTGGGCCGCGACCGGCGTAAGACAACACGATCCCGAACGGCAGGCCGCCACCGATGCCAACTGCAACCTGCGCCCACCAGCGCCACCACCGCGGATCGAGGGTCCGCGGCCAGTAGCAAGGCCCCGAAGGCCCCGATCAGGATCCCGCCACAGAGCACGAGAGATACGGCGCGCCCCCCGGACCGCGCGAGCCATCCGCCGCCGGGCCGGCCGATCACCCCGCCGAGCAGCGTGAGTCGCGCCCGCGACGCCGGCGAAGTCCTTGCCATGGCCCGCGTGCTCGAGCAGCGTCACGCACCAGTTTCCCAGCACCACGCTGAAGCCGAACGACGCCGCGTGGAGGACGCCCAGCCGTACCACGAGCGGGCTCGCCGCGACCCGGAGGATCGACGGCCGCTGCGGCGCGCGGTCGGCGCGGCCCACGCGCGGGGTCGCCGGACCGGACACCGCCACCGCGAGACACGCCAGCGTCCCCACCGCAGCCAACACCCACGGCGCCCGCCACCCCAGCGGCCCGCTCAAAGGCGGAACGGCGACCAGCGCAAGACCACCCGCGGCGAGCCCGGTGGCGCCGTAGATCCCCTGCGCCACCGCAGTACCCGCGGTCCGCTGGACGTAGGCCGCACCGCCGATGAATCCCGCCGCCGCGCCGGCACCCACCGCCGCCCGCAGAACGAGCGACACCACGATGCCGCCTCCGAGGCACAGGGGGACGTTTGCCACGAGCGCCACCACCAGCCCACCGAGGCTGACCGCCCGGGGTCCGAACCGGTCGATCAGCCCGACCCGACGGCATCATCGCGGCGAGCTCGGCGAAGAACAGGATCGAAGTCAGCAGGCTCACGGTGGCCAGGCCGACGCCGTAGTGGCGCTCCAGCGTCGTCGCCACCGCGCCGGCGTTCGTCAGATGCCAGGAGGCGCCGGCGCCGACGGCGCAGCTGGCCACGAGCGCGCGGCGCGCCGTCGTCGATTCGCGCAAATTGGTCTGTCCTCTCCGTTCCCGGACGCTGGTTAGGGCCAGGTTGAGACAACTCGCGGTAGCTTGACACGCTGACGGCGGCGGGTGTAGAAACGCGCACACCCCCCGGGAGAGAGAGAAGTCAGAGGACAGACCAGTGCCGGACTGGATTGGCCAGTCGCTGAAGCGACGCGAGGATGCAGAGTTGCTGGTGGGCGGGGGGCGCTACGTCGCCGACATCGCCCGGCCGGGCATGCTCCACGCCGCTTTCGTCCGCAGCCCCCTGCCCAACGCGCGGATCGTGTCGATCGACACAAGCGCGGCGAAGGACTGCCCCGGCGTCAACCTGGTCCTCACCGCCGCGGACATGCCGGACGAGGTCCGTCCCCAGCCGTGCACGCACAACTTCGTCGGACAGCGCGAGACGCCCTACTACTTCCTGGCCAAGGAACGGGTGCGCTACGTAGGCGAGCCGGTGGCGATCGTGCTCGCGGACAGTCCCCACGCCGCCGAGGACGGGGCCGAGCTCGTCGAGGTCGATTGGGAGCAGATGCCCTCGGTCGGCGACGCGGAGGCCGCGCTCGACCCGGACGCGCCGCTCGTCTACGAAGACTGGCCGGACAACCTCGCCGCCACCTTCGAGTCGGAGATGGGCGACACCGACCGTGCGTTCGTGGAGGCGGACGTGGTCATCGAGGAGCGGATCGAGATCCAGCGGCTGTTCGCGTGCCCGCTCGAGACCCGGGGCGTCGTCGCCGAGTGGGACCCATTCGGCGACGAGCTCACGATCTGGACCTCCTCGCAGATCCTCCACATCGCGCGGGACCTGCTCGCCGACGTGCTCCGGATCCCCGAGCACCGGATCCGCGTGATCGTTCCCAAGATGGGCGGCGGCTTCGGCTGCAAGTTCCACTTCTATCCCGAGGAGGCGGCGGTCGCCTTTGCGGCGAAGGCGAGCGGCCGGCCGGTCCGCTGGATCGAGGACCGGCTCGAGTCGTTCCTCGCCACCTGCCACGCGCGGCAAGAGACGGTCGACGTGCAGATGGCGCTGCGGCGCGACGGCGAGATCCTCGGCGTCAAGGCCGAGATCCTCGGCGACATGGGCGCGTCGCTGCACACAGTCGGCTACGGCCCGGTGTGGCTCACCGCCGTGATGATGACCAACGCCTACGTGATCCCAAACGCACGCGTCCGTGCCCGCGCGGTGCTCACCAACAAGACGCCGCTCGGCTCATACCGCGGATGGGGACAGCCGGAAGCCAACTTCGTCGTGGAGCGGATCGTCGATCGCGCGGCGCAGACCCTCGAGCTCGACCCTGCCGAGATCCGGCGGCGCAACCTGATCCCGCCCGAGCGCTTCCCCTACAAGGGCCTTCACCACATCTTCGACAGCGGCCGCTACGAGGACTGTCTGGACCTGGCGCTCCAGACCCTCGACTACAAAACCTGGCGCGAGCGCCAGCGCGAACTCCGCGAGCAGGGACGCTACGTAGGCATCGGCATCTCCTTCTACGTAGAGAACACCGCGCTCGGACCGTCGCGCATCCTCAACGAGGGCGGCGTCGACCAGGGCGGCTACGACATCTCGCGCGTGCGGATCGAGCCGAGCGGCGACGTCACCGGTCTACACCGGACTGTGCGACATGGGCCAGGGGATCACCAACGCCCTGGCCCAGGTGTGCGCCGACCATCTGGGCGTCAGCCCCGATAGCGTCACGGTGGTCACCGGCGACACCGCCGCGTGTCCCGTACACCGGATATGGAACCGGCGCCAGCCGCGGAGCATCGGTCGGTGGCGCGGCCCTGATGAAGGCGTCCGCGACGCTGCGCGAACAGGTCACGCAGATCGCCGCGCACATGCTGGAGGCGGCACCCGAGGACATCGTGCTCGAGGACGGCCGCGCGTTCGTCCGCGGCTCCCCGAGCTCGGCGGTGACCTTCGCCGACGTGGGACGCGCGGCGTACATCCGCCCGATCGAGCTTCCCGAGGACGTCGATCCCGGGCTCGAGACCACGGCCACGTTCGACCCGCCGCAGATGGCGTGGCCGTACGGCGTGAACGCGGTCGTGGTCGAAGTCGACCCCGACACCGGCGAGGTCTCGTTTCTCGACTACGCCTACGCGCACGACTGCGGGCGGATGATCAACCCGATGATCGTCGAGGGTCAGATCCACGGCGGGATCGCGCAGGGGATCGGGCAGGCGCTGCTCGAGGAGCTTCCGTACGACGCAGAGGGCCAGCCTCAGTTCGCGACGTTCATGGACTACCTGCCGCCGACGGCGATGGAGGTGCCGCGCCCGCGCACCGCGCACCAGGAGACGCTGTCGCCGCTCATACCCGGGGGCATGAAGGGCGTCGGCGAGGCGGGCGCGATCGGCTCGCCCGCGGCGGTGGCGGCGGCGATCGAGGACGCGCTGGCGCCGTTCGAGGTCAAGGTCAGCCGCACGCCGCTCAGCCCGAGCGAGATCGTGCGGCTGATCGAGACGGCGGCGGCGAGGCCGTGGATCGGAACGCCGGGATGAAGTCTGCGGCGTTCGCCTACCGCGTCACCGGAGACTCTCGCCGAGGCGCTCGAGCTGCTCGCGCGATCACCGGAGGAGACGAGCCTGCTCGCCGGCGGACAGAGCCTGGTCCCGATGCTCAGCATGCGGATGGCCCGCCCCGAGACGGTCATCGACCTCGGCCGGTCTGACCGAGCTCGCGGGCATCCAGCGCAGCAACGGAACCGTCCGCATCGGTGCCATGACTCGCCAGCGAACTGTCGAGCACGACGGCGAAATCAAGAAGACACTGCCGATCCTGCCCGAGGCGCTCGGACCACGTCGCCCATCTGGCCATCCGCATGCGCGGCACGATCGGAGGAAGCATCGCCCACGCGGATCCGGCCGCCGAGCTCCCGGCGGTGGCGGTGGCGCTCGACGCCGACGCTCACGCTGCGCTCGCAGCAGCAAGGATCGCGCACGATCCCGGCGCAGGGACTTCTTCGTGGCGCCGCTGATGACGACAATCGAACCCGGCGAGATGCTGGAGGCGATCGACATCCCCGTCCCGCCGGCGCGTACCGGCTGGGGCTTCGCCGAGGTGGCGCGCACGCACGGAGCGTTCGCGCTCGTCGGCGCCATCGCGGCGGTGACCCTGAACAACGGCACGGCAGAACGGAGCCCGCCTGGTTCTGTTCGGCGTCGGGCCGGCCCCCGTCAGCGTCGACTGGCTGGGCGAGATGATCCGGGGGCGCGCGCTGGACGACGACACCCTGACGGAGGTTGCCAACCGGCTGAGCGAGGAGCTCGACCCCTCCGACGACGTCCACGCCAGCGCGGCCTACCGCAAGCGCGCCGCCGGCGCCCTCACCCGCCGCGTCCTGCGCCAGGCCGCCCAGCGAGCGGCCACCGAGAGCGACCGGCAATGAGCGCTGAACGGACGCAGATATCGCTCACGGTCAACGGCCACGACCACGACCCTGGACGTCGAACCCCGACGGCACCTCGCGGATGTCCTCCGTGACGACCTCGGACTGCGCGGGACCCACCTCGGCTGTGAGCACGGCGTCTGCGGGGCGTGCACGATCCTGCTCGACGGCGAGCCGGTGCGCTCGTGCCTGCTCCTCGCCGTGCAGGCGGACGGCCACGACGTCACCACGGTCGAGGGCCTCGCCAACGGACACGAGCTGCACCCGCTCCAGGAGGCGTTCCGCGACCACCACGCACTCCAGTGCGGCTTCTGCACGCCCGGCTTCCTGCTGACCGCGGATTACCTGATCCGCACGCAGCCCGAGCTCGGGAGCGAGGAAGAGATACGAGAGGCGCTCGCCGGCAACCTGTGCCGATGCACCGGCTATCACAACATCATCGACGCGGTGCAGGACGCGGCGTCGCGCATGCGCCAGTCAAACGGCCATCGGGAGACCGCCGATGACGCGTGAGATGCGAGCGCGCGCGGAGCGCGCCTCCCGGCCGCACTCCAGCTCTCCTCGCTCCAGACGCAGTCGCTCAAGGAGCGCGTGCTGGCGGAGCTCGGCGTGCGATCGAGCAGGGCTGGCTGGCAGCCGGGCGATCAGCTGCCGAGCGAGCGGGAGCTGAGCGAGCAGCTCTCGGTCAGTCGCAGCACCGTGCGCGAGGCCGATCCAGCTGCTCGAGGCGCTCGGCGTCGTCGAGGTCCGGCACGGCAGCGGCACGTTCGTGCGCGCGCGTCCCGACGCCGACACGGTGCGGCTCGAGTGGCGCGAGTGGACGCGGACGCAATCGAGCCGGGTGCACGACCTGCTCGAGGTGCGCGTGGGCCTCGAGGCGTTCGCGGCCGAGCTGGCCGCGCTGCGGCGCACGCCGGCGCAGCTCGATCAGCTCGAGTCCTCGCTCGAGGAGATGGCCAGCGTCATCGATGCCGGCGACATCCCGATGCTGGTCCAGATCGACGTCGAGCTTTCACAGCAACCTCTACCGCGCCACCGGCAATGCGCCGCTCGTCGAGCTGCTCGACGAGATCGGCCACCGGCTGCTGCGCGAGCGGGCGGCGACGTGGGACGTGCCCGGTCGCCCGCAGCGCTCGCTCGCGCAGCACCGCGCGATCGTCGAGGCGATCCGCGCCGGCAACCCGCTGGCGGCGCGCCAAGCGCTGGTCGCCCACCTGCGCAGCATCGAGGAGGAGCTCGAGCACTTCGCCGGCACG
Source organism: uncultured Solirubrobacterales bacterium (assembly GCA_963839105.1). Taxonomy (GTDB): domain Bacteria; phylum Actinomycetota; class Thermoleophilia; order Solirubrobacterales; family Solirubrobacteraceae; genus Palsa-465. The sequence goes on along the minus strand of CAWITQ010000006.1, from coordinate 722,285 downwards.
CCCGCAACAGCCTGAGGAAACGACAACCCCCAAAACCGCCTAGGAGCACGATGTCGTCAACCGAACCCTACATCGACCCCCGCGTCACTGCGCTGCTCGTGATCGACATGCAGAACGGCTTCTGCCATCCCGAGAGCCGCATGGAGAAGGCGGGGATCGGGGTCGCCAACCAGCGGGCGATCGTGCCCAACGTGCTGCGCCTCGTCGATATCGCTCACGAGCGCAAGATCCCCGTGTTCTGGTCAAAGCAGGTGCACTTTCCCGAGGACGTCACGCGGCGCCGGCACCGGATCCCCACCCATCAGGCCAAGCAGGCGTGGACGCCGTGCCTGCGCGACACCTGGGAGGTCGACTTCATCGATGAGGTGGCCGAGTACGTGCACCCCGAGGACTACGTGATCGAGAAGCACCGCGCCTCGATGTTCTTCCAGACCACGCTCGACGCGAAGCTGCGCATGCTCGGCATCGAGCAGGTGATCGTCTCGGGGACGACGACGGCGTTCTGCGTCGAGACCTCGATCCGCGACGCCTACTTCCGTGACCTCGACGTGATCGCCGTCGAAGACTGCATCGCCGACCCGCGGCCCCACTTCCACGAGGACTCGATGGCCAAGGTGCGCCAGTTCTTCGGCGTCGTCGTCAGCGTCGATGAGGTGCCCGACCTGATCATCGACACCGACGCAGGTGCCGCCCAGCAGGAGACCGTCGAAGAGGTACTGGCGGAGGCGCAGGCGTCATGACCGCCGTCGCGGCATCGCGGCTACGACTGGATCCGCGGACGTTCGAGATCCTCCGCCACCGGCTCTGGTACATCAACGACGAGGGCGCACTGACGATCAGTCGCGTGTCGGGTTCGCCGGTGGCGACCGAGGTGTTCGACATGAACACCGGGATCATGACCGCCGAGGGCGAGCTCGTCTACATCGACAACTTCATCTGCGCGCAGGCGACGACGCTGGCGCTCGCACGTCGAGTACCTGCGTCGCGAGATGGCCGAGAACCCGGGCTTCGAGCCGGGGGACGTGTTCCTGTGCAACGACCCGTACGTGTCGGTGTGCCACCAGACGTGCGTGCAGGTGGCGGCGCCGATCTTCCACGGCGACGAGCTGGTGGCGTGGACGGGCGCGTCGCTGCACGCGATCGACACCGGCGGACCGACCGCCGGCCAGGTTCAGCTCGACGCCGCGGACATCCACGGCGAGCAGCCGCTGTTCGGACCGATGAAGGTGGTCGAGCGCGGGCCGGTTCCGCAAGGACATCGAGAGCACGTACCTCAAGAACTCGCGCGTTCCCGACCTGCTCGCGCTCGACCTTCGGGCCAAGGTCGCCGCCGTCGAGGTGATCCGCCGGCGGATGGCGGAGACCTTCGAGGAGTTCGGCGTCGACACCGTGCTCGCCGGGATGGCCGACGTGATCGACTACACCGAGCGACGGCATGCGCGCGCGGCTGCGCGAGCTACCGGACGGCACCTGGCGCCACCGCGGCTACATCGAGCTCGGCGAGAAGATCTACACCTGCCAGGTGACGATGGAGCAAGCGCGGCGACGAGCTCGTGTTCGACTTCAGCGACACCGACGCGCAGGCGCCGGCGGTCATCAACTGCACGCATCCACGGCCTGCGCGGCGGCGTGCTCGCGGCGATGCTCGTGTACCTGTGCTGGGACATCCCGTGGTCGCCGGCTGCGCTCAGCCGGATCGTCGAGGTGCGCTCGCGCCCGGGCACCGTGGTGCACGCGCAGTGGCCGGCCGGCGTGTCGAAGTCGACGACGACCGGGATCTGGGAGGTGCGCAACCTGGCCAGCATCACGATCGGCAAGATGCTGGCGGCGAGCGACCGCCACCGCGACCGCGCGATGGCGGGATGGCAGGGGACGAAGACGCTCGAGGAGCTGTTCGGTCACGACCGCGAGGGCCGGACGTTCGCCGGCCCGCTGCTCGACGGGATGGCCGGCGGCGGCGGTGCGATGCCCGGACGCGACGGCATCGACACCGGCGGGCACACGAGCTCGCTGCGCGCGACGATCGCCAACGTCGAGAGCTACGAGTTCCGCTATCCGATCCTCTACCTGTACCGCCGGCAGGCGATCGACTCCGGCGGTCCCGGCAAGTTCCGCGGCGGCGCCGGCGTGACCATGATGTACACCGTCCAGGGCGCGGAGCAGATCCCGACCAAGATCCTGCACACGTTCGGGACCGAGGCGCCGGAGTCGCCCGGACTGTGCGGCGGCCTGCCGTCGGCCACCAACCAGTTCGCGATCATGCGCGACAGCGACGTGCGCGAGCGGTTCGCGCGCGGCGAGCTTCCCACCGAGCTGCACGACATCGACGGACGGCTGGAGAAGTTCGGCGCGTACGCGGCGACGTCGATGAGCGAGCAGGACGTCTACCGGACGCTGTCGATGGGCGGGGGCGGCTACGGCGACCCGATCGAGCGCGATCCCGCGGCGGTGCTCGACGACGTCGAGCGGATGCTGGTGAGCCCCGAGTGGGCCGAGCGCATCTACGGCGTGACGATTCGCGACGGCGCCGTGGACGACGCGGCGACCGACGCGCGGCGTGAAGCGATCCGGGATGAGCGTCGCGCGGCGGCGGCGCCACCGGCGGTGGACGGGCTCGGGCGACGACGGCTGGCGCCTGGAATCGCCGAGCGCGAAGGCGTGCGCCTCGGCGAGGCCCTGTTCTACGACCTCTCCGGCGACGAGCCCGTCTACCGGACGCGATGCGGCTACGTGCTCGGCCCCGCGACTCATCCCTGGCAGGAGCTGGTTCCCGGTCGCGCGGTTCCCGGTGCAGCGCATCGGCCCCGAGGTCAATCCGAACCACCTGGACGACGGGCGCTTCGAGCTGCGCGAGCTCTACTGCCCGAGCACGTTCACGCTGCTCGGTGTCGAGATCGCGCGGCCTGACGATCCGCTGCTGCACGACGCCGCAGCTCTCGCTCGACGCGACCAACAACGGAGGCGGCACGTGAGCTACGTCGTGGCCGTCGACAGCGGCGGCACGTTCACCGATTGCGTGGCGCTCAGCGACGCCGGCGTGGTCACCCGCGCCAAGGCCCCGTCGACGCCGCCCGACTTCGAGCGGGGGGTGCTCGACGCGGTGGAGCGGGTGGCGCGAGCGGATCGGGATGCCGGTGGGCGAGCTGCTGGCGGACACGATCGTGTTCGCGCACGGGACCACGGTCGCCACGAACGCGCTGATCACCCGCACGGGCGCGAAGACCGCGCTGCTCACCACGGCCGGGCACGAGGACGCGATCGTGATCGGGCGCACCGTCCAGAAGGTTGCGGGGCTGAGCGAGGAGGAGCTGATCGACGTCGCACGGCTGCGCAAGGCGGACCCGCTCGTGCCGCGCCAGCGCATCTACGGCGTGCAGGAGCGCATCGATCGTCGCGGCGACGTCGTCGTTCCTCTGCACGTCGACAAGCTCGACGACCTCGGACGAGCGACTCGCGGAGCGAGGGCGTCGAGGCGGTTGCGGTCAGCCTTCTGTGGTCGTTCGTGACCCCCGCGCACGAGCAGACGACTGCGCGAGTGGCTGACCGACGCGCGCCAACGGCAACGGCGCCGTTCGTGACGCTATCGAGCGAGCTCGCGCCGGTGATCCGCGAGTACGAGCGGACCTCCACCACGGTGCTGAACGCGTACCTGACGCCGCCCGTGCACCGCTACCTGGGCAAGATGCGCGCCGGTCTGCAGGAGCGCGGCCACAAGGGCGCGATCGCGGTGATGCACTCCTCGGGCGGCGTGTCCTCGATCGAGGAGGCGAGCGTCCGCGGCGTCTCGCTGCTCTCCTCCGGCCCCGCCGGCGGCCTGCTCGGGACGCGCACGCTGGCCGCTCGCCTCGGCCTCGATCCGGTGCTCGCCACCGACGTCGGTGGGACCAGCTTCGACGTCGGCCTGGTCATCGACGGCGAGCCCTCGTACGCCGAGATGCCGATCTACGCCAAGTATCCGGTGGCGCTGCCGACGATCGACGTGCCCTCGATCGGAGCCGGCGGCGGGTCGATCGGCTGGGTCGAGCCGGAGACGGGCATCCTCCGCGTAGGGCCGCAGAGCGCGGGCGCGCGCCCCGGTCCCGCCGTGCTACGGCCTCGGCGGCAACCGAGCCGACGGTCACCGACGCCAACGTCGTGCTCGGGCGGATCAACCCGGACAACTTCCTCGGCGGCCGCATGCGGCTCGATGCCGCCCGCGCGCACGATGCGGTCGCGACGCGCGTCGCCGAACCGCTGGGCATGAGCGTCGAAGAGGCGGCGCTGGCCATGATCGACATCGTCGACGCGCAGCTCGCCGATCTGATCCGGCGGGTCACGGTCGAGCGAGGCATGGACCCAGCGTCGTTCGCGGTGTTCGGATACGGCGGCGCCGCCGGGCTGCACGTGGACGCCTACTCCAGCCGCCTCGGCTGCCGTGAGGTCGTGATCCCGCACGCGGCGTCCGTGTTCTCCGCGCTCGGGATCGGCTCGAGCGACGCCAAGCGGGTGGAGATGCTCTCCGAGCCGATGGCGGCGCCGTTCGAGCTCACGCGCTGGCGGCGGAACTTCGAGGCCCTGGAGGAGAGGCTGCGCGTCAGCTTCGAGACCGAGAATCTTCCCGCCGACGAGCTGCATACGACCTGGTTCGTCGAGCTGCAGTTCCGCGGTCAGGTGCACACGGTGCGCGTGCCTGTAGCAGTCGACGGAGCTCGACGCGCAGGACGGTGGCGAGGCCATCATCGATCGCTTCGCGGTGATGTACGAGGCGCGGTACGGGGCCGGCACGGCGTACCGCAAGGCCGGCGTCGAGGCGATGACGTTCGTGGTCGAAGCCACCGCGCGTCTCCCCGTACCGCGAGCTCGAATGGGTGGACGCGAACGGTGGCGGCGCCCCGAACCCGACCGGCAACCGCCCCATCCATCTGGGCAACGGCGCCGCCGAAGACGTGTCGGTATACGCCGCGCAGCACTTGAATCCCGGTCATGTCCTCGACGGTCCTCTGCTGGTGGAGGCGGAGGACACGACAGTTCTGGTGCGCCCGGGCCATCGACTCTGGGTCGACGGCCTGCGGAACCTGCGCATCGACCTCGGGGAGCGGCGGTGAGCGACGTGCGCGCTTCGCTGGCGCTGCCGCCCGAGGCGCCGCTGGCAGAACTCGTCGAGATCGCCGTCGAGGCCGAAGACGCGGGATGCCAGCACGGTCTGGGTCAACGACGACCGCCTGCAGAAGGACGTCTTCACGGTGCTGGCCATGATCGCCCAGGCCACCCACGACCTGCGCCTTGGCCCGGGGGTCACGAATCCCTACAGCCGCCACCCGGCGCTGCTGGCGACAGCGATCGCAACGCTGGACGAGCTCTCGGGCGGGCGAGCCGTGCTCGGGCTCGGCGCCGGCGGAACCAACCACCGCGCGCTCGGCGTCGAGCGGCGGGCGCCGGCGACCGCGCTCCGCGAGGCGGTCACGATCGTTCGCGGACTGCTCGCGGGCGAGCGCGTAACCGTGAACGGCAAGGTCATGCACGCGCATGAGGCGCAGCTGGACTTCACGCCGCGGAGGCCTGACATACCGCTCTACATCGGCTCGCGCGGCCCGAAGGTGCTGGAGATGGCGGGGGCGCTGGCGGACGGTGTCATCGTTGGGAACGTCGCGAGCACGCAGGGGTGGAGCTACGCGCTCGATCACGTCGAGGGGGGATGCCGGCGAGCGGAGCGCGACCCGGACGAAGTGGCGCTGACTGCGTGGGTCGCGTGCGCAGTGAGCGACGACCCCGCCGCCGCGATCGACGCGGTCCGCCCGATGGTGGCCACGTCGCTGACCACGAGCCGGCCGATTCTCTCCGAGCTGGGCATCCAGCTGCCGCCGGCCTTTGCGAACGTGATGGAGCGCCATGGGTGGACGCCCTCGCGCGCGGCAGTGCACGAGGCAGCGTCCGCGATACCCGTCGAGCTCGTGCGGCGCTTCGCGATCGCGGGGACCGCGAGCGAGTGTCGCGAGCACGTGGAGACGCTGCTGGACGGCGTGCCGCGCCTCTCCGAGCTCGCGATCATCCCCTTCCCGGTCGCGGGCCAGCGGACGATCGACGTGATGCGGAGCTTCAGCCGCGACGTGATGCCGGCGGTGGTCGATGCCTGACGCGCCCGCTGGCGCAGCTGCGCGGGATCGAGAAGCGCTTCGGCGACGTGCAGGCGCTCGGCGGCGTCGATCTCGATCTGCGCGCCGGGCGAGATCCACGCGCTGCTCGGAGAGAACGGTGCCGGCAAGACGACGCTGATGAACGTGCTCTACGGGCTGCACCAGCCGGACGCAGGGACGATCACGATCCGGGACCGCCCGATCCGATTCGCACGCCGCAGGACGCGATCGCCGCCGGGATCGGCATGGTGCACCAGCATTTCAAGCTGGTGGCGACGCTGACCGTGGCCGAGAACATGGTCCTCGGCGAACGCGGCAAGCCGCTCCTGCGCCGGCGGGAGCTCGTCGCCGTCGAGCGGCGGCTCGAGGAACTGGGAGAGCGCTACGGGCTCGGAGTCGACCCCAGGGCGCGCGTATGGCAACTGTCGGTGGGCGAGCAGCAGCGCGTGGAGATCCTGCGGGCGCTGTTCCACGAAGCGAGCATCCTCATCCTCGACGAGCCGACCGCCGCGCTCACGCCGGTCGAGACCGAGCGACTGTTCCCGAAGCTCCGCGCTCTCGCCGAGGGCGGTGCCGCGATCGTGTTCATCACCCACCACCTGGAGGACGTGTTGCGCTGGGCCGATCGCATCACGGTCCTGCGCCGCGGCGAGGTCGCCGGCTCTCCCCGCCCCGCGGACACCTCAGCAGAGGAACTGGCGCGGCTGATGGTGGGCCGCGATGTCACGCTGATGCGGGTCGCCGCCGGCCGTCGCCTGGTCCGCGCCGGAGCCACTGACACCGAGACCACGCCTATCCTCGACGTGCGCGGGTTGAGCGTCATCGGCGACCGCGGCGTTCCCGCGCTCGAGGACGTGAGCTTCTCCGTGCACGCCGGCGAGATCGTGGCCATTGCCGGAGTCGAGGGCAACGGCCAGGCCGAGCTCGAGGAGGCGCTGCTCGGCCTGCGCGCGCCGCGCGGCGGGACGGTCTCGCTTGACGGGAACGACATCTCATCCGCCGCTCCGGGCGAGCGCTTGCGTCGTGGCATGGGCTTCGTGCCGTCCGACCGCTACCGCCGCGGAGTGATCCGGGACCTGTCGGTCGCCGACAACCTCGTCCTCGACTGCATCGACCGTCCGCCGTTCGGCAGCCGCCTGCGCGTGCACCGCGGCACGATCCGGGAGCGGGCTCTGAGCCTCGTCGAGCGGTATTCGATACACGTCGGCAGCCCGGAGCAGTTCGCGGGAACGCTTTCCGGCGGCAACGCCCAGCGCGTCGTGCTCGCCCGCGTGTTGACGGGCGAGCTGCGTTGCCTGATCGCCGCTCAACCGACCCGAGGCCTCGATGTCGGGGCGATCGAGTTCGTCTGGGAGCAGCTCGCGGCCGCCCGGGAGGCGGACACGGCGATCGTCTTGATCTCGACCGAGCTCGACGAGGTCATGAGCGTCGCCGACCGCTGCTACGTGCTCTACCGCGGACGTCTCATCGCCGAGTGGGACAGCGACGGTCTCGACCGCGAGCGCATCGGCCTGGCGATGGGCGGCGCGGGGGCGACGGCGAGCTCCGCGCTCGGCGAAGGTGGAGGCGTGATGGCGACCGCCACCGACGTCATCCGCGCCCCCGCGGCCGCTCCGGGCCTCGGGCGGCGCCGGCTGACGACCATCGGCGCCCCCGTGAGCGCGGTTGTGCTGGCCCTCGTGCTGGGCGGCGTCCTCGTGTCATCGCCGGCGGCAACCCGTTCTCCGCCTACCAGGCGCTGATCAGCGGCGCGTTCAGCAACGAGCTGAACATCGGAGAAGTTTTCGCGCAGGCGACCCCGCTCATCATCATCGGAGTGGGCCTGGCGCTTGCGTTCCGCGGCCGCGTGTGGAACATCGGCGCCGAGGGCCAGCTGTTCGTCGGTGCGCTCACCGGCGGCGCCGTGGCGATCGAGCTGCCCGTCAAGTCCGGCGCGGTCCTGATCATCGCCGCGCTGATCGCCGGCATCATCGGGCGGCGCGCTGTGGGGCCTCATCGTCGGCGTGCTGCGCGCCCGGTGGGGCGTCAACGAGGTGATCACCTCGCTGCTCCTCAACTACATCGGCATCCTGCTCTTCCAGTGGGCCGCGCGCCGACCCCTGCGCGACCCTGCCGCAACCAACGGAATTGCCGGCCGGGCGGCGCCTCACGCGTCGCTCCTGCCCCACCTACCGGGTCTCGACGTGCACATCGGCGTCCTGTTCGCGCTCGCGCTCGTGCCCATCGTCGGCTACTTCATGACGCGGACACCGTTCGGCTTTCGCGTACGGATGCTCGGGCTCAATTCCGAGGCAGCGCAGACTGCGGGCGTGCCCGCGGGTCGCATGGCGATTCGCCTGATGCTCATCTCCGGCGGGCTGGCCGGGCTCGCCGGGATCGTCCAGGTACTCGGCGTCTCGGGTCGACTGGATCCCAACTTGTCGAACCCGACGTTCGGTACCGGCTACGTGGCGATCGTGGTGGCGCTGATCGGTCGACGCAACGCGTTCGGCGTCCTTCTCGCCGGGCTGCTCATCGCGACGCTTCAGGCAGGCGGCCAGGCGATGAGCGTGACCCAGAGCCTCCCGTACTCGATCGTCCTCGCGATCGAGGGTCTGTTCGTCGTGTTCCTGCTGATCGCCGATCAACTTGCGAGACGGCGATGAACTGGCACGCGATCTTCGTTGGCCACGGCCTCACCGTCCTGCTCAGCTCGACGATCCTCCTCTCGATGCCGACCGCGCTCGCTGCACTCGGTGAGACCGTGTCCGAGCGGGCCGGGGTCCTGAACCTTGGGCTGGAGGGCATGATGCTTGCGGGCGCGATGGGCGCCTTCCTGGGCGACTACTACGCGCACAGTCCGGTGGTGGGGGCACTGTGCGGCGTGGCGGTCGGTGTCCTCGTCGGCGCGCTGATGGCCTTCCTGAGCGTCAACCTGAAGACCGAACAGGTGATCAACGGGATCGCGATCGTTCTGTTCGTGCAGGGCATCACGGCCTACGTGTTCGAGAAGCTGTTCGGCGGCTCTGCGCAGCCGACGGTTTCCGACATCCCGAACCTGAAGATCCCCGGCCTCGGTTCGATCCCGGGCTTGGGACCGGTGCTGTTCGACCAGAACGCGCTCGTCTACATATCCGTCGTGATCGCGGTTGGCATTTGGCTGCTGCTCACCCGCACCCGCTTTGGCCTATCGGTCCGGGCCGTGGGGGAGAGCCCTGAGGCCGCCGATGCCGCGGCCGTCAACGTCTCCCGCATCCGCTGGATCGCATTGCTGATCTGCGGCGGGATGGCCGGCCTGGGTGGGACCGTCCTGATCATCGGCAATCTCAACCTGTTCCAGGACAACGTCACCGCCGGCCGGGGCTGGGTGGCGATCGCGCTCGTGATCTTCGGCCGCTGGAACCCGCTGCTCGTGTTTGGCGGGTGCTTCCTCTTCGGCTTCACCGACGCGCTGCAGGTGCAGGTGCGTGCCACGAGCGGGGGCACGACCACAGGCGTTCCGTACGAGTTGTTCCAGGCCCTGCCTTACATCGTGACGCTGGTGGTGCTGATCGCGGCGACGGTGAAAGCCCGCCGCAGCGCCCAGCCGGCGGCACTCGGAATCCCATTTATCAAATAGGTCATTGATGTTCTGTAACTCAACCAATGGAGGATGGAGATGAGGCGAACAGGCTTGAGGCGATCCGTCGCCGGGCTGATGGTCGTCGCTCTGGCCGCTTTGCTGCTCGCAGCGTGCGGCAGCAGCAACAGCAACAGCAACAGCGGCGGCGCGAGCAGCGGCGGGTCGTCATCGGGAAGCGGCGCCGTGAAGATGGCGCTCGTGTTGCCGTGCGGCAGCAGCGACCCGTGGTGTAACCAGGGCTACAGCGCTGCGCAGAAGCTGAAGTCCCAGGGTCTCGTGGACCTCAAGGTCACGACGAACGCACCCCAGGACACCGCGGGCGCGAGCCAGGTGATCCGCCAGTACGCGCAGAGCGGCGAGCAGCTCGTGGTCGCGTACTCGACGTGGCCTGACGCCACCAACCCCGTCGCGGCGAAGTTCTCGAAGGTCGACTTCGCGACGTTTGGGATCAAGCCGACGACCAACGTCGCGCTGTTCGACGAGCCGATCTACCAGGCCGCGTACCTGGCGGGGATCCTCGCCGGCGGCATCACCAAGTCGCACACGATCAGCGGCGCTGCCGGGCAGGACGTTCCGCTGTGCCACGCCGAGATGCAGGCCTTCCAGGCCGGCGCCAAGAGCGTGAACCCGAAGGTCAAGCAGCTCACCACCTACGTCGGCGACTGGAACGACATCGCCAAGAGCCTGCAGGCGATCAACGGCCAGGTCGGCCAGGGTTCCGACGTGGTTCTGGCATGCGGCGGTGCGCAGGCGAACGCGATGGAGCAGGCGGTCAAGTCGCACAAGATCAGCGGCTTTGGCTACGTCAGCGACACGTCGTCGCAGGCGCCGAAGAACACGGCCGGGACGATCCTCTACGACCCGTATCCGTACTTCAAGGCGATGGCCGCGGCGGCCAAGGGCGGGACGTTCACGCCCGCCAAGCTGTACTCGTACGGACTGCAGCAGGGCGGGGTCAAGCTGCAGCTCAACCCGCAGTACTCGGCCGCGAAGATCCCGCCTGAGGTGATGTCGAAGATGCAGAAGGTCCAGCAGGAGATCATGAACGGCACGTTCAAGGTGCCGTACGTCGCGACGGGCAATGGCTAATCGCGTCACGGCAGGAGGGTCCCGCCGCCTCGGCGGCGGGGCCCCCGCCACCTTCGCTTTATGACCGGGGCTTTGCTGCTGCAGCAAGCCCACCTCTCCGGCGGCGCGGCGTCCGATGTCCGCATTCGGGGCGGACACATCGAGACTGTCGCGCCCGCCGGAGAGCTCGCGCCGCTGGGCGAAGAGCAGGTCCTCGATCTCTCGGGATACCTGCTGCTCCCGGCGCCGGCGGAGCCTCATGCGCACCTCGATAAGGCGTTCACGGCCGAGCGGTTCGATCGGCCCGGCGCCTGACCTGATGACCGCGATCGAGCGGTGGCACGCGCACCGCGCCACCCTCAGCGTGGAGGACGTGGCGGAGCGCGCTCGGGCGGCTGCGCTCGAGACGCTGGCGCGCGGCGCGACCGCGATCCGCACTCACGTCGACGTCGGCGAGGGCATCCGCCTGCGCGGGGTCGAGGCGCTGGTCGCGGTTCGCGACGAGCTGCGTGAGCTCGTCGACATGCAGGTCGTGGCGCTCGCCTACCCGGTGGCGGGCGAGGCGGGTGCCGAGAACCGCCGGATGCTGTGCGAGGCGGCAGAGATGGGCGTCGATCTGGTCGGCGGCGCGCCGCACGTGACGGCCGATCCGTCCGGCGATCTCCGCGTCGCGCTCGAGGTTGCCGAGCGCTACGGGATCGGCGTGGACCTGCACACCGACGAGCGCCTCGAAGAATCGCACGGCCTCGAGGAGCTGTGCCAGCGCGTGCGCGGACGGGTTCGCGCTGCCCGCCACGGCGAGCCATTGCGTGAGCCTTGGCGTCGCAACCCGCGCAGGCGCAGGCGGAGATCGCCGCGCTCGTCGCGCGGGCGGGCATGGGCGTCGTGACCTGCCCGCTGACGAACCTGCTGCTGCAGGGCCGCGGCATCGCTCACCCTGACGCCCCGGGGGCTCACAGCGATCCACGCGCTGCTGCAAGCCGGCGCCACGCTCGGTGCCGGCGGCGACAACGTGCAGGACGTGTTCAACCCGATCGGCTGCGGCGACCCGCTGCAGACCGCGCAGCTCGTGATGGCGGCCGCCCAGCAGGACGCCGAGACGGCATACCGGCTCGTCTCCGAAGGCGCGCGCGCGGTGATGGGACTGCCGCCGGTTCGGGTCGAGCCGGACGCACCCGCTGAGCTCCTCGCCGTGCGAGCCCGCTCACTCACCCACGCGATCGCCACCGCAACGGAGGACCGCGTGGTGATCCGCGGCGAGCGGGTGGTGGCGCGCACGCGCGTAGAGCGTGATCTCGAACCAGCGTTGGAGGTGGCGTGATGCCTGAGCACGTGGACGCCCTCGATCGAGGGCACGGTTATCACGATGGACGCCGACCGGCGGGTCATCCGCGACGGCGCCGTCGCCGTGCACGACGGCCGAATCGCGGCGGTCGGGGAAGCCGACGAGTTGCGGGGCCGGTTCGAGGCGCAGAGCTCGCTCGGCGGCCCGCGACCGTTTCGTCATCCCCGGGCTGATCGACTGTCACAACCACCTCGCCCAGGCGTTGGTGCGCGATTACGCGCTCGAGGATCTGCCGAACATCTATCGCATCTACATCCCGGCTGAGATGGCGATGGATCCCGATGATGCGCGCGTGAGCGCGCAGGTGGGAATCGCGCAGCTGCTGCGCGCCGGCGTGACCACGGTCGCCGAGACGACGTGCACGCCAGAGCACGAGGATCCGATCACCGAGACCGTGATGGAGACGGGGATCCGGTGTGCGATGGCGCGCGGCACGGGCGACCGGAGCACCGAGCTCGCGAGCAACTACGCGCAGATCGACGGGACCTCGTCGTACCGTGATGACCCGGGCGCACTGCGTGAGGACCTGGCGCGGACGGAGGAGTTCCTCGCGCACTGGGTGCAGCGCGGCGAGGGCCGCCTGCGGCCGTGGATCAACAACCTTGGCGTGCCGTCCTGCTCTGATGAGCGGTTCCTCCAGACGCGCGAGCTGGCGGAGCGCTACGGGACGGGGATGATGGTTCACGTCAACCGCGATCGCGAGGAGATCGAGCTGGCGGTGGCGCTGTTCGGGGAGCGGCCGCTCGAGCACCTGCACCGCATCGGCGTGCTCTCACCCGACTTCCTCGCGATCCACGCCATGTTGACCACCGACCGGGAGATCCAGTTGCTGGCCGAGTCAGGCGCCGCGCTGGCGCACGCGCCGATCGTGTGCACGGACATCGTCTCGGCGGTGACGAAGGTCGTCACGATGCGGGCCGCGGGCGTCGTTGTCGGGCTCGGGTGCGACACGGTCATCAACGATCTCTTCAAGGTGATGCGCCACGCGTTCGTCATGCACACGCAGAGCACCGGCATCCCGCTGTATGACCCGTGGTCGTTCACGACCCTCGACGCGATGACGATGGCGACGATCGACGCCGCGCGCGCTCTGCGCTGGGACAACGAGATCGGCTCGCTCGAGGTGGGCAAGGCGGCGGACGTGGTCGTCGTCGATGGCCGCAACGTCCGACTCACGCCGGCGTACGACCCGGTCGGCACGCTCGTGCGCTACGCGGTGGGAACCGACGTCGAGAGCGTCATGGTCGCAGGACGGGTGCTCGTCGAGGGCGGGCGCCTGCTGACGATCGACGAGCAGGCGCTACTGCCCGAGGCGGAAGCCCTCGGCGTGAAGCTCGGCGCCGTGCTCGGGCCGCGCCGCTACCGGCCGCTGCCCGGGCTGCTCGAAACCGCCGTCGAGGAGAAGATCTGCATGACCGTGCTCCATGCCGGAATCGCCACCTTCCTGGGTGCGCCGGTCGTGACGGCTGAACGCGACGCCCTCGAGAGCGCGGAGGCGACCGTCGCGGTGCTCGGCCTCCCCGACGACACGACCACGGTCACGCGGCCGGGCGCGAGCCACGGCCCGCGCGCGATCCGCGAAGCATCCTCGCACTTCGCGTTCGGCGGCGGCTACCACTTCGACTACGGGGTGACGATCTTCGACCACGAGCCGATCGTCGACTGCGGTGACGTCGATCCGGTTGCCGGCAACGCCGCGCGCACGTTCGAGCGGGCGGAGGCGGGCGCTGGGCGAGATCCACGCCGCCGGGGCGTTTCCCGTCCTCCTCGGCGGCGATCACGCCACGCTCATCCCGGGGGCGCGCGCGGCGGCGAAGGCGCTGGGCGGAAAGCATGGGCCTGGTGATGCTCGACACGCACCTGGACACCGCCCCGGACATCGACGGCGAGACGCTGTCGCATTGCACGCCGGTTCACCGGGTGCTCGATCTCGACAACGTCAGCGGCACGAACATCGCGATCATCGGCGCTCACGGCGCGGCGAACCCGCGACTTGAGCAGGATGTGGCCGAGCAGCACGGGATCCACGTGTTCAGCGTGCGCGAGATCGACCGCCGGGGCGTCGAAGCGGTGGCACGCGACGCGCTCGAAGCCGTCAGCGACGGCACCGACGGCGTCTACCTCTCGTTCGACATCGACGTCCTCGACGGCGCGTTCGCCTGGGGAACCTGTGGACCGGAGATCGGCGGGATGACCGGGCGCGAAGTCGTCAAAGCGCTCGAGATCCTCTCCGCGGCGCGGCTGGTGGCGATGGATTGCGTCGAGGTGGCGCCGTTCCTGGATCCTTCCGGGAACACCGCGCGCGTTGGCGCGCGGGTTGTGCTCGACGTGCTGGCCGGACGGATCGCGGCGCGCGGAACGGCCTAGTCCTCGTCGCTCATGACCTGAACCGGCGTGTGCTCGCGGTCCCGGGCGCGGTCGCCGAATCCGGGTCGCGGCTCGTCCTCGGGCGCCAGCGGCGAGCAGTGGAAGTGCCAGATCTTCCAGGCGGCGTTCCCGTGGCCGTCGTCGCGCCGGAAGATCACGGTCTCCCGGAACCGGACGCGTACGGTGTCGCCCCGACGCTCGTAGAGCGGCACGACCGCATCGAGCGTCGAGGAGCCCGATCCCTCACCGGAGGCGACCACGGGCAGGATGCCCTCGGAGGTCAGATATGCCATGTCACCGTCGACGGTGACCTGGATGTCCCACGCCTCCGGCCACTCGGTGGGGACGAGATGCTGCTGGTAGTACTGAAACAGCGCGACCTTCTCGTCGAGGTTGTAGTACGGATGCCCGTTGAGGTTCCACATCAGGTAGGCGGGCGCAAAGCACTCGCGCATCTTCTCGACGTCCAGCCCCCGATTCGCGGCCCACCACTGCCGGTGGACGCGCCTGATCTCGCCGATGTCAGCCGCTCGTCGGTCATCGAGATCGCCTCTCCTTCGACTTGGTTCCGCGGAAGCTGCGCCAACAGCACCGGATCGATGCGCTCGGTCCCGCGCAGCCGTTCTTCGAAGTTCTCGACTCCCGCCCATGCGTCGAGGTCCGCCTGCAGGTCACCGCTGTGAGTAGCCCAGACGGTCGAGATGCCCGCGCACCTCGGCGGCGAGCTCGTCATCGAGGTCGAGCCACTGCTCCGCGGGCGTCTGGCCGAAGTACAGCTCGTGGAGGCCGAGCAGCCGGCGCAGCTCCTCGATCGGCCGGGGATGGTCATCGACCCGGAGATCGATGTGGATGTCGGCGCCACCGTAGCCCGCACCGGCCTTCACCGTGAGGACGGCGGCCGCCTGCTGCCCGCGCCGGTCGCCGCCCGCCTCCTGTGCGGCGGCGAGCGACTCCACCAGCCGGTGCGCGAGTGGCTCGCCGGCGCCGCGCCTCATAGCGCGCGACCAGCGCCGCGAGCGTGTCGCCGGAGACCAGCGTGTTGCCCTGCGCGGCGTATCCGTCGCCGAGATGATGGCCGGCCCAGTCGAAGCACGCCGAGCCGGTGAAGCACGCGGAGTTCCCGTCGCGGTCGACGACGCCGAGCTGACGCGTGTCGCGTTCGGGATCCGCGCTCGTCAGCCGCTCAACGACCTCCGCCGCGGACAGTCCGCGTCTCGAGGAGCGACAGGCCCTCCTCGCCATAGGACACGTTGATGAAGGCCTGGGTAGCGATCGCGCCGACGCCGGCGCGCGCCCACGGCGTGACGGCGCCGATGGCGAGGAACTTCGACTGCGCCGCCACGCCCCACTCGCCGGCCACCGCGTCGTAGGCGGCGATCGAGAACGTGGAGGCGCGCATGTCCGAAGGAGCCTAACTGCTGATTCTGGTTCCGGGGGCGGCGCCGCGATACTTCACTCGATGAGCGCCAACACGGAGCATCGGCAAGGCAGCGGGCTGACCGACGTGGAGCTGTGGACGGACGGGGCGTGCTCGGGAAATCCCGGGCCGGGCGGGTGGGCGGCGCTGCTGCGGATGGGCGAGCACGAACGCGTCGTATCGGGAGGCGAGCGCCAGACGACGAACAACCGGATGGAGTTGACGAGCGTCGTGCGTGGACTCCGGGCGCTGACCCGCCCCTGCCGCGTGCGCGTCCATCTCGACTCGAGCTATGTCAAGAACGCGTTCACGAACGGCTGGATCGCGCGCTGGCAGCGCAACGGGTGGCGGAGCTCGGGCAAGCAGCCGGTCAAGAACCGGGAGCTGTGGGAGGAGCTGGTGGCGGAGGCGGCGCGACATGAGATCGAGTGGGTCAAGGTCAAGGGACACCACGGGGTGGCGCTCAACGAGCGCGTGGACAGCCTCGCCTGCGCCGAGCGTGATCGTTACGCCCAGCTGGCGCGCGCGGTGAGTTGAGTCAATTCGCCGCCGGGGATCAGCCAGAGAAAAACCCCGCCGGCCACGATTGATGTGAGACACTGGCCGCGCGTCGCGCCGGTGCGCTCAACCGGCGGGCGGTCCACCAAGTGAGATCAGGAGTGGGGAAGTTGATCACGACACGCGTGCTATACGTTGGCGCTGCGACGGCTGCGGCGGTGGCGATCGGAGCGGGCCAAGCCGGGAGCGCCGGGGGGAGGACACCCACGGCGGCGCACCCGGCCGCCGGCAAGCGGGCGGCTCCTCGATGTGCGGCCAAGGCGCTCGCCATCTCGCTCACGCGGGCGTCCTCGGGACTCAGCCACCACGGCTACATATTCGAGTTCAAGAACCGCGGCGGGGCATGCACGATCAGCGGCTATCCCGGCGTCGATGCGCTCAACGCCAAGGGCCATCGGATCTTGAGCGCCAAGCGCACGAAGTCCGGCTACCTCGGCGGGGTCGCCTCAGGTCCGATCCCGAAGGTGCATCTCGCGAAGGGGAAGGTGGCCTCGGCAATGCTGGAGTGGGGCGATCTCGGGCCGCCGTGTCCGAAGGCGCACTCGCTGAAGGTCACGCCGCCGAACGGCCTGACCTCGGTCGTGTTCTCGCCGAAGTCGCTGAAGTCCGAGACGCTCTGTCACGTGGAGGTTCATCCGGTGGTCCCCGGGACGACAGGGCAGAAGCGGTGAGGCCGCACAGGCTCGAGAGGAGAGTCCCCTCATGACCCGTGTCCGCCCCGCGTTCATCGCGCGCCAACGCCGGCTTGCCCTGGTGCTCGCAGTCGCGACTGCAATCGCGCTCTTGGCAGTGGCGCTCACGAGGCCGTTGACGGGTCTGGCGGCTGCGCCGACGCCCACCTGTGCGACATCGAACCTGCGGCTGGACAAGGTGGGCGAGGATGACTTCACCAGCCACCGGGGCTGGATCTTCGCGATGCGCAACGTCGGGCCGGGGACCTGCCAGCTTCGGGGGTATCCGCACGTCCGGTTGCTCGACGCTCACGCTCGTCCGATGCCGACGACGATCGGGCACCTCCCTGGTTCGGTGCACACAGTCGTTCTCGCCACCTGGCGCCGGGCGTTCTTCGCCACAACTTATGCCGTCAGCGGGCCGTGTTCGGCAGCGGTATTCGCCTACGGGATGGGGATCACGCCGCCGCGCGCGAGTCCGCGTCTCGTCTGGTACGCAGGACGCTTCGATCTCTGCGGACCCGCGCCGGCCGCGGTGCAGGTTTCGCCGGTCGCGGCCACGCGTCAGTTCTAGCCGGCATCAGCGCCCCGCTCGCACGCCCTGGCGCCCCGTGCGCTGCGCGGGCCCCTTGCGGGTTCGTCTAGGGTCGCGGATCATGTCCTTCCGGTTTGCGCCCGCGCGGGCGCCCGTCGCCGGGCACGAGGCGATGGTCGCCTCCAGCCAGACCGCTGCCTCGATCAGCGGCATCGACATGTTGCGCGCCGGCGGGAATGCCGTCGACGCGGCGCTGTGCATGGCGGCGGTTCTGTGCGTTGCGGAGCCCGATGCCACCGGGGTCGGCGGCGATCTGTTTGCGCTCGTGCGCAGTCCGCAGGGCGAGCTGTTAGGACTCGACGCGGCGGGACCCGCGCCGGCGAATGCCCCGTTCGAGGCGCCGGCCCAGGACGGTCCGCGCTCGGTCGACGTGCCGGGCGCGGTCGCGGGCTGGGGCGAGCTGGCGCGGCGCTTCGGTCGCATGGGCCTCGACCGGTGCCTGGAGCCGGCGATCACGCTGGCCCGGGAAGGCGTTGCCGTCGGCTGGAACTGCGGCCGCGTTTGGCGCGCCAGCCCACGCGCACCCGGCGCCTTCGGTTCGCCGCCGGAGTTCGGCACGCGCGTCCACCACGAAGCGCTCGCCCGAACGCTCGAGGCGATCGCGCACGACGGTCCCGAGTACGCGTACACGGGCGCGTTGGCGGATGAAATCGTCGCCGCGACCTGGCTCACGCACGAGGACCTGAGCGGGTATCGCCCGCGGTGGGTCGAACCGCTGCTCGGGTCCTACCGCGGCTACGCGGTCGCGGAGCTGCCGCCGCCGACGCAGGGCGTGGCCGCGCTCGAGGCCCTCGCGATCCTGGATGGCGGCGAGCCGGAGCTGCGCGAGGTGGTCCGGGCGGTCAGCCTCGCGCTGGAGGATGCGCTGGCGAACGTCCGCGACGGAGCCGATGTCCGGCATCTGCTCTCCAGCGAGCACATCCGGCGACGGCGGAGCGAGCTGCCCGCACGGGTGAGCGAGCCCGCGGGTGGGACGGTTTGCCTGTCGGTGGTCGATCGCAACGGGATGGCCGTGTCGCTGCTGCAGAGCCTGTACGAGCCCTTCGGGTCCGGAGTCGTCGCGGGGGATAGCGGCGTGGTGCTCAACAACCGCGCCGCGTGCTTCGCCGTGGCCGGGCAGGTGACGCCCGGCCGGCGCCCCTACCACACGCTGATCCCGGGAATGCTGACGGGCGAGGACGTGGTGGCTCCGTTCGCGGTGATGGGCGGATTCATCCAGGCCCAGGCCCACGTGCAGTTCGTGGTCGAGCTCGTGCGGGGCGGGCTCGATCCGCAGGCGGCGCTCGACCACCCCCGGTTCCGGGTCGACGGCGACATGCTGATGCTGGAGGAGCCACTCTGGCCGCGAGCCGGTGAGCTCGCCGATCTGGGTCTGCGCGTGGAACGGGGCGACGAGCGGCTGGCGTTCGGTGGCGGTCAGGCGATCGTGAAGCGCGGCGACATCCTGCTCGGCGGCTCCGATGCGCGCAAGGACGGGTGCGCGCTCGGGTTCTGAGCGCGCGATCGGTGCAGTGATGTTGCAGACGTGTCTTGTTCGGTCGCATGCGCTCGGCCAATCGTGTGCCCGTGGCCGAGCGCGCGTGGGAGATCAGGTTCACGCCTCAGGCGGAACGCTGGTACATGGGCCTGGGCGATCGCCAGGCCGAGGCGATCGCCGCGGCCTTCGACGAGCTCCAACGCCTCGGACCCGCGACGCGCCGCCCCGCCATCGGATTGGTCAAGGGCTCGCGCCATCACAACATGAAGGAGGCACGCTCGTTCGCGGGCAACCTCCGCGCGCTGCTCGTGTTCGACCCACACCGCCGCGCGGTCGTGCTGCTGGGAGGTGACAAGTCCGGCGATTGGAATGGGTGGTACAAGCGGATGGTTCCGCTGGCGGACAAGCTCTACGACAAACATCTGCGCTCCGGCGGAAGGGGGGAACGAAGTTGGCCGATCCAACGAACAAGACCTGGCGGGAAGTCCGTCGGCAGAGACCGCTGAACGAGGATCGAGTCGCCGCCTACAAGCTGCTGATGGACGCGGAAGCGCGGCTCGAGGAGGTCCGCAGGCGGCGCGGGGTCAGCACCGACGCGCTGGCGAACGCCGTCGAGCCGGAAGATGGGACGGACGACGAACCCTACATCGCCGCGCTGGAGCGGTACGTGGGCGCGCTCGGCGGCTACTTGGAGGTGCGCGCCGTGTTCCCCGACGAGACCGTCACCGTGCTCCGCCGGCCGGCGCCGCCAAGCGACGCGTAGCCGCTCGCGGCGGTGATCGGCTGGCCTATTCGCCCGTCGGGGCCGCAGGCTCCTGCGTCGCGCCGGCGGGGGCCGCGGGCTCCTGTTGGTGGCGCCGGCGCCGGTACCACCGTGGCGAAGTCGTCGGCGGCGGGGTGAGAGCGGCACGCACGACGATCATCGACGGCTCGCCGGAGGCGACGGCGCGCGTCAGCGCCTCTTCGAGCTCGGGGCCGATGCCGTCAACGGACACGGCGGGCACTCCGAAGGACCGAGCGAGGGCGGCGAAATCGGGCGTGGCGAGGTCGACGCCGAAGAGCTCGTCGCCCGCGCGCTGCTGGTCGAAGCGCAGCATTCCGTAGCCGCCGTCGTCGACGAGCACGATCGTCAGTGCGATGCGTTCCTGAGCCACGGTGGCGAGCTCGCCGCACGCGAACAGGAACCCGCCGTCTCCGCACACGCACACCGTCGGTCCCACGCCGGCCAGAGCGCTGCCGAGCGAGGCGGGGAAGGCGAAGCCGAGCGTGCCCCACCCCATCGGGAAGGCGAGCTTGCGCGGGAGCGGGACGTGGCGGTAGCCGGCGAGCCAGTACCCGGGGATGCACATGTCGGCCACGACGACGGTGCCGCGGGGGAGGGCGCGCTCGGTGATCTCGAGCCAGGCCGCCGCCTGTTCGTCGTCGGCGCGAACCTCCTCGGCGACGCGCGCCGCGACATCGCGCAGGCGACCGCGGAGGGTCTCGAGGTCTCCGGCGCGGGCCGCCGGCATCAGCGGGACAAGATGAGCGAGCAGCTCCCGGGCATCGCCGACGAGCGTCATATCGGCGGGATAGCTCTTGTTGGCATCCGCCTCGTCCACGTTGACCGCCACCAGCGTCGGTGGCGCCGGCATCGACCAGTTCTGGGTCATCATCCCGTCGAGGTCGCTGCCCACCGCCACCACGACGTCGGCCTCGTCCCACAGCTCTCCGACGGGGCGCGCGTGGGGCGGTCCGGCGACGAAGCAGGGGTGCTCAGGCGGGATCAGGCCGCGGCCCGCGTATGTCGTCAGCACCGGCGCCACCAGTCGGCGCGCCAGCTCCCCGAGGAGCTCGCCCGCGCCGGAGCGGACTGCGCCACCGCCCGCCCAGATGAGCGGCCGCTCGGCGCCGGCCAGGAGCGCCGCGGCGCGCTCGCCGTCGAGCGGCGGAGCGGGGGCGGCCAGTGGAGGGAGGAGGGCGGGACGGTGGCGAGGACGCAGCCGGCGCAGACAGGAAGTCGGTGGGGATCCCCAGGTACACCGGCCCGCTCTGGGGCGCGAGCGCCACCGCCGCCGCGGACGCCACCGCGGGGGCCATGGCGTCGGCGTCCGAGGCCACCCGGGCAGCCTTCGTGACGGGCGCGAACATCGCCGCCTGGTCGCGCGTCTCGTGCAGCACCCCGCGGTACACGCCCGGGCGGCGCAGCCCGGACGGGATGTCGGTGGCGACGATCAGCACCGGCGAGCCCGAGGCCATGGCCTCGCCGGTGGCGCCGAGCGTGTTCGCGGCGCCGGGCCCGGTGGTGACGAGGGCGACGCCGAGCCGTCCGGTGGCGCGGGCGTACCCGTCGGCGGCATACACGGCCGTCTGCTCGTGACGGACCCCCACGAGCCGCACTGACGACGCCGCCAGCGCCTTCCAGATCGGCAGGTTGTGGACCCCGGGCAGCCCGAAGACGAGCTCGACGCCCGACTGCTCGAGCGTCTCGACGACGCGCGTGGCGCCCGACGCGCTCACCGCTGGCAGGCGGGGCACCAGTACGTCGTTCGGCCGCCGATCCGCGCTCGGTTCAGGTGGTGGCCGTCGCGCGGGCAGACGCCCTCACGCTCGCGCGCGGAGATGAAGCGGCCGGTGTGCGCGCCACCGAGGCGGATGGCCGAGCGGACGGCGGCGCGGACCTCGCGGCGGAGGTGGTCGAGGTCGTCGACGGACAGCTCCGAGGTGAGGCGGGTGGGGGCGATCCGCGCCTGCCAGAGGATCTGGTCGGCGAGCAGGTTGCCGACGCCGGAGATCGCGTGCTGGTTGAGCAGGCGGGCCTTGACCGGCGTGCGGCCGGATCCGATGAGCCGCCGGAAGTCCTCGCGGCCGACCTCGGCCGCATCGGGTCCGACGTGCGAGAAGTCGGGGTTCAGCACTGCGCGTCCGAGCCGCCGCTTGTCGCGCAGGACGAGGCGCCCGCCGTCATCGAAGTCCAGGGCGAACCGGTCCCAGCGCGAGCTCTCCTCAGGGTCGACCACGATCCGCCCGGCCATGCCCAGGTGCAGCCCGAGCGCGGGGCCGTCGTCGGTCTCCATCCACATGAACTTGCCCCGGCGGCGCGCGGTGGCGAGCGTGTGGCCCACGAGCGCATCCGCGATCTCGCCGGGCGCGTGGGGCCGGCACACGTAGGAATCCCGGTCGTCGACGGCGGCGATCCGCCGCCCGAGGACGGACTCGAGCGTCTTGCGGGCTCGCTCTGCCTCAGGTAGCTCGGGCACGCATCCAGCGTACCCGCGCCGCCTCGAGGCTCACTGCTTGACCAGCGTGCCGACGGTCACGTGCGGCCAGTGGATGCCGTTGAAGTCGAGCATCACCAGCTGGGTGTACTGCAGCTGGAGCTTGTCGGGATGGCCGGCCGTGCCCGCGATCGTCTCGATCCAGAAGGTGGCGTCGACCTGGGTCGCCTTGGCGTTGCCACCGGGCGGGGTGTTGCTGGTGGCGAGGAACGCAGTGTTGACGGCGCCGCCGCCTCCATGGATCGGGTTGTTGGTCGTCGACACGTGCAGGAAGGTCCTGCTCTTCATGCTCGTGCCCACGAGCGAGTCGTGGAGCGCCTTCTGTATGACGCTGTTGGGGTTCTTGACGATGTCCTGCGTCACCGTCGGCGGGGCGGAGCGGAACGGCGTCGGGACCGACAGGTTCAGCTCGGTGAACGTCCCCGCCACCGAGTCGAAATCGCTGTTGGCGGGCGGCGGGTTTCCGAAGAAGAAGGGCAGGATGTTGTTGTCCGGGATGACCTGCGGGCCACCGGGGTGCACCTCACCGGTCCCCTGAGCGAGAACGACGGTTCCGTGCGGGATCGAGGCCATGCGCACGACGGTGGGGGGCTCGCTCGGGTCGCTGGTCGGCGGCACGTGCGCCCAGATCCCGGGCTCGACATGGAGCCCGGCGCCGCTGATCGCGCCCGAGATCTGCTGCATGTAGGTGACGCCGAACATCTCGATGTCGGGCATTGCCAATCCCCGGTTCGGGATCGGGCCGTTGATCTTGGTGAACGTCAGCGTCTCGTTGGTGAGGTTCAGCTCGAGGAAGCGATCCTGTGCGGCCGCAGGATGGTGTGGGCGCCAGATGGCGTTGAAGCCCTGCCCCTTCCAGGTCCCGGGAAGCTGCGCCAGGGGACCCAGCGGGTCGGTCCCGGGCGTCACGTGCGGCGCCAGCTCGGCGGCGGGGAGGGGCTCCGGCGTGCTCAGACCGGCGAAGGCGAAGTCGGCATCGGTCTGCGGGCTTACTACGGTCACGGTTCTCTCCTCGTTTCTCGGCTGTTTTGAGCGCTCGCGCCCATCGCGCGCCACCATCAGCGCGCCTGTCAGGCCGCTCGAGCGGTACAGCTGCGAACTGTCAATCCCCGAAAAGCCCCGGGATTACTGTCACGTTAACCGCAGTCACACCGACGGGGTGAGAAATTTGTCACTGGTACCAAACCGGTGAACGGTTTGGTGAACAATGATCCGTATTAAGGGGCCAGACGGCGCTTGACCGCCTGCGCCACCGGGCGCGGCATCACCTCGAGGGCGCGCATGGCATACGGCAACGCCTTCAGCTGAAAGGCAGTGAACGTCGAGGGCACCACCGCCTCGATCAGGTGCGGGCCGGGCTCCCTGATCGCCCGCTCGAGCGCGCCCGTCAGGTCCTCGGCGTTCTCGGGCCGCTCCGCCGGAACGCCGAAGCCGCGAGCGATCGAGACGAAGTCGAGGTCGGGCTGGCTGAGGTCGAGCTGTGACTTGGCCTTCGGCCCGGCGGCCTTGGCGCCGACGCGCGCGAGCTCCATGTTGAGGATCGCGTACGAGCGGTTGTTGAACAGGACCACCGTGATGTCGAGCTGCTCGCGCGCCATCGTCCACAGCGACTGGATCGTGTAGAGCGCGGAGCCGTCGGCCTGTAGGGCGAGCACGGGACGATCGGGACAGGCGACGGCGGCGCCGACGGCCACCGGCAGTCCCTGGCCGATCGCGCCGCCGGTCAGCGTCAGGAGATCGTGGCGCGGGCACCCCGCGGTGGCGGCGGCGAGCGTGGCGCCCGAGGTGACCGCCTCCTCGGAGAGGATCGCCCCTTCGGGCAGCACGGCGGCGACGGCCTGGCAGACCTTCTCAGCGGTGAGCTCGCCGGCTGGGCGCTCGGGCCGCGCGGCGTCTACTCCGCGGATGGCCTGGCCGGTGGCGCCGAGCTCGTCCTCGAGCGCGCGGAGGCTCCCCGCCACGTCATCGCTCGGCGACGCGAGGACGTGCACCTCGCACCCCTCCGGAACCAGCGAGCTCTTCTTGCCCGGGTAGGCGAAGAACGTCACCGGAGCCTTGGCGTCGACGAGGATCAGGTGCTTCAGGCCTCGAAGCTGAGCCGAGGCCATCTCGGGGATGTAGGCGAGCCGCTCGGGGCTGGGAATGCCGGCGCCGCGCTCGAGCCGTGTGGGGAAGACGCTCGCGAGCAGCTTCGCCCCGGTGGCGCCCGCGATGCGGTCGGCGGACACGAGCGCGTCCTCGCGGTGGGCGCGGCCGCCGAGGAGGATCGCCGCGTTGCCGGCCCGCAGCGCAGCCGCCACCTGCGAGACGACCTCGCCGGAGGCGACGGCGGGGGTTGGGAGATCCGGCGCGGCCGCGGGCGTCGCGCCGTCGGACCACGAAACGTCGGCGGGAAGGATCAACGTCGCGACCTGACCGGGCGGGCCCACGGCCGCGGCCACCGCCTCGGCCGCGTCCCGCGCCAGCTCCTCGGTGCTCGCGGACGTCCGTACCCACGAGGAGACGTTGCGCGCCACCGTCTCGATGTCCGACTGGAGCTGGGCGTCGTACTTGGTGTGGTAGGTCGCGTGGTCGCCGACGATGTTGACGATCGGGACCTGCCCCTTACGGGCGTTGTGGAGGTTGGCGAGGCCGTTGCCGAGCCCGGGCCCGAGGTGGAGCAGCGTCGCCCCGGGGCGACCGCTCATCCGGGCGTAGCCGTCGGCGGCGCCGGTGGCCACCCCCTCGAACGTCGCCAGCACGGCGCGCATCTCGGGGGCCGAGTCGAGCGCCGCGACGAAGTGCATCTCGGATGTGCCCGGGTTCGAGAAGCACGTCGTGACCCCGGCGTCGACGAGCGTGCGGATCAGGGCTTGAGCACCGTTCATGACTCGCGATCATCCCCGATCGGCGCTCGCCGTGTGGAGCGGTGGCGCAGCGAGCACCTGTCGGCATCGCCGTCAGTTGAGCGTCGCCAGGGCGAGCGGCACGACGCGCTCCGCTCCCGCCCGGCGCAGCTGACCGCCGACCATCGCGAGCGTCCAGCCCGAGATCCTCCGGTCGTCGAGGAGCGCGCCGGTTCCCGCCGGCGGCCTCCCAGACACGCGGAAGGCGCCGCGGACATTCGCCGCCTGCTGTGCCGCATTGGCCATATCGCGCTGAGGCGGCCGCGCGCTGACACGCTCCACGAGAGGCACGTAGGGCACCTCGAGCAGCGCCGCCACCTGCGCGCCCAGGCGCGCGAGTGCATCTCCGAGGGAGACCGACGGGACGGAGGTGAGCCACGAGACGCGAGACGCCGCGCAGCGACATCCGCCAGCGCGGCGACGACGTCTTCCTCGAACTCGCCGCTGCCGAGCCCGCGCTCGATCGCCGGCCACCATCCGCCGTCGCCGAACCGGGCCAGGGCCCATCCGGGTTCGACGCGGACCTCCTCGGCGATCTTGCGCATCGTCCCCGCCGCGTCGGGCGCCATCTTCTTGACCTCGAGCTCGATCGGCCGGGAGCGCAGGTGTCGGCCCGCGGCCTCGACGAGCGCGGGGTCGAGAGGCGCGTCGAAGCGGGGGCCGGCGCACACCGAGCAGCGCCCGCAGTCGGCCGGTGCGGGGTCGTCGAGCTCCTCCTGGAGGACCCGCATCAGACAGCGCCCATCGGCGCCGAAGGTGGCCATCGCCCGCTGCTCGGCGCGCCGGAGCGCCGTGACCTGCGCGTAGCGCTCGGCGTCATAGCTCCATGATGCGCCGGGGACGAGCTTCCAGCGGGTGCCGGCGCGCGCCACCGCGCCCTCGACGTCGAGGATCTTGAGCATCGCCTCGATCCGGCCGACCCCGAGGTTCACGGCCGCCGTGAGCTCGCGCGTCGTGCGACCGTCGTCCCCGGCCGCCTCGAGGTCGCCGAGCACCGCGCCCACGTGCTCGCGCGATGGGAAGGCCTGCTCGATGAAGAAGTCCTGGATGCGCCGGTCCTCGCCGCCGCGGAGCAGCACGATGTCGGCGTGGTCGAGGGCACGGCCGGCGCGGCCGATCTGCTGGTAGTAGGCCACGACCGAGCCCGGTGCCTGATAGTGGACGACGAAGCTGAGGTCGGGCTTGTCGTAGCCCATCCCGAGGGCGCTGGTGGCGACGACGGCCTTGATCTCGTTGCGCAGGAGGCGGTCCTCGATCGCGATCCGGGTCTCGGTCTCGTGCTCGCCGCTGTAGGCGACCGCGGCGATGCCCTGCGCGGAGAGGAAGGACGCGACCTGCTCGGCGTCGCGCTTGGTGAGCGTGTAGACGATCCCGGACCCCGGCATCCCCGGAAGGTTCGCCGCCAGCCAGGCCAGCCGCTGGGCCGGCTGGGGCAGCTCCAGGACCTCGAGACGGAGGCTCGGCCGCGCCAGCGGCCCGCGGTAGCTACGGAGCGGCTCGCCGTCGCCGGACGCGAGCTGGGTGACCACGTCGGCCACCACCCGGTCGTTGGCGGTCGCGGTCGTGCCGAGCACGGCCACGCCGGGCGCGAGCGCGTCGAGCATGTCCTTGACGCGGCGGTAGTCGGGGCGGAAGTCGTGGCCCCAGTCCGAGATGCAATGGGCCTCGTCGATCACGAGCAACCCCACCGAGGCGGCGAACAGCGGCAGCATGTCGTCGCGGAAGCGCGGATTGTTCAGCCGCTCAGGGCTGATCAGGAGCAGGTCGATGGTGCCGGCGGCGAGCTCGCCGCGGACGGTGTCCCATTCCTCGCGGTTGGTGCTGTTGACGGTGTGCGCGCGCAGGCCGAGACGGCCCGCGGCGGCGATCTGGTTTCGCATCAGCGCCAGCAGAGGGCTGACGATCAGCGTCGGCCCGGCCTGCGCCTCGCGCAGCATCGCCGTGGCCACGAAGTACACCGCGGACTTGCCCCAGCCGGTGCGCTGCACGCACAGCACTCGTGCGCGGTCGGCCACGACGTCGTGGATCGCCTCGAGCTGGCCATCGTGGAACTGCGCCCGTGGATCGCCGGTCAGCGTCCGCAGTCGCTCCAGGGCGTCGGCGGCGAATGTCTCGGCGTGAGTCGTCAGCATCAATTCATAGAGTCGCAGGCGGACCGGAAACCACCCCCTAGCTTCTAACAAAGTGCTTCACATCCACCGAGCCGAGCGCGCCGACCGGCTGGCCGACGGCCTGGCGGAGACGCTGCTCGAGCCGCTCGAGGACCCGTTCACGGCCGAGGTCGTGGCGGTGCCGACCCGCGGGATCGAGCGCTGGCTGGCCCAGCGGCTCTCCACGCGCCTGGGCACGTCGGACCCCGGGCGCCACGACGGGGTGTGCGCCAACGTCGAGTTCCCGTTCCCGGGCCGGCTGATCCAGGGGGCCCTGGCCGCCGCCACCGGCGTCGATCCCGCAGAGGACCCGTGGCTGCCCGCCCGCTCGGTGTGGCCGCTGCTCGACGTGGTCGACGAGTGCCTGGAGGAGCCGTGGCTGAGCACGCTCAGGCGTCACCTGCAGGGAGCGCGGGCGAGCGCTGACGAGCCTCCGCGGCGGTTCGGGGTGGTTCGGCACATCGCCGACCTGTTCGACCGCTACGGCGTCCACAGGCCGGAGATGGTGTGCGCCTGGGCGGCGGGGGAGGATGGCGGCTGGCAGGCGGCGAGCTGTGGCGGCACCTGCGCGCGCGGATCGGGGTGCCGAGCCCGGCCGAGCGGCTGGGGCCCGCCTGCGAGCGAATCCGAGCGCAGCCTGAGCTGCTCGAGCTCCCGCGGCGGATGTCGCTGTTCGGCCTCACCCGGCTGCCGCGCAGCTACGTGCGCGTGCTGAGCGCGCTGGCGGCACAGCGCGAGGTGCACGTGTTCGTCCTGCACCCGTCGCCGGCGCTGTGGGCCACCGTCGCGGGCATGAACCCCGGCGTGGTGCGCCGCGGGGAGGATCCCACCGCCGCCACCCCGGCCAACCGGCTCCTTGCCTCATGGGGCCGCGACGCCCGCGAGCTCCAGCTGGTGCTGGCGGGCGCGGGCGAGGCGGTGGATCACCACCACGAGATCGGTGGCGAGACCGGGGACACCCTCCTCGCCCGCATCCAGGCGGACATCCGAGCCGATCACCAGCCCGGTGCCGTCGTCGGCACCGAGCGCTCGCCCCTCGAACCCGGCGATCGCAGCATCCAGATCCACAGCTGCCACGGGCGGGCCCGCCAGGTCGAGGTGCTGCGCGACGCGATCCTGCACCTGCTCGAGGAGGACCCCACGCTCGAGCCGCGCGACGTGATCGTCATGTGCCCGGACATCGAGACCTACGCGCCCCTGATCCAGGCCACGTTCGGGGCCGGCCGCCGGCCCCGCTCCGAGGCGGTCGAGGCCGAGGAGGAGGGCGAGCAGGCGCTGCCCGACCTGCGTGTCCGGCTCGCCGACCGCTCGCTGCGCCAGACGAACCCGCTCCTGACGGTCGTCTCACAGCTGCTCGAGCTCGCCGACCAGCGGGCGACCGCGTCGCAGCTGCTCGACCTCGCCACGCGCGAGCCGGTCCGTCGGCGGTTCCGCTTCGACGACGACGAAATTTCCAAAATGCAGGACTGGATCGCCGCCAGCGGGATCCGCTGGGGGTTCGATGGGCCCCACCGAAGTCCGTTCGGGCTCGGCGGGCTCAGGGCCGGGACGTGGCGCAAGGGCCTCGACCGGATCCTCGCCGGCGTGACGATGACCGATGAGAGCCGGCAGCTCGTGGCCGGCGTGCTGCCGCTCGACGACGTGGAGAGCGGAGCGATCGACCTCGCCGGGCGCCTCGCCGAATACGTCGAGCGCGTGCACACGGCGGTCGATGCCTTCAACGTCAGCCAGCCGATCGTCGAGTGGATCGAAGCGATCAGGGTCGCGGCCGACGGCCTCACGGCCACCGGCGATCGGGAGGCGTGGCAGCGGCGGGAGCTCGACCGGATCCTCGACGACGTGGTCGCCGAATCGGCGCGGGAGGCGCAGCCCAGCGGGGCCGCGCTAGAGCTGGCCGACATCCGCGCGCTGCTGGCCGAGCGGCTCCGCGGCCGGCCGACCCGCGCCAACTTCCGCACCGGGCACCTGACGATCTGCACGCTGGTCCCGATGCGCTCGGTGCCGCACCGGGTGGTCTGCGTCCTCGGTTTGGACGACGGCGAGTTCCCCCGCCGCGCTTATCGTGACGGCGATGACCTGATGTTGCACGACCCGCACGTCGGCGAGCGCGACGCGCGCTCGGAGGACCGGCAGATGCTCCTCGACGCGCTGCTCGCGGCGACCGAGCGGCTGATCATCACCCACACGGGGAACGATGAGCGCACGAACGGCCGCCGACCACCGGCGGTCCCGGTCGGCGAGCTGCTCGACATGGTCGAGCGCTCGGGGGGCAGCCGGGAAGGGGTACGTGTCTGCCACCCCCTGCAGCCGTTCGACCCGCGGAACTTCACGCCCGGCGCGGTGATCGAGACGCAGCCGTGGGGATTCGACCGCCACGCGCTCGCGGGAGCCCACGCGCTCATCGACCCGCGGCATGCGCCGCCGCCCTTCCTGCCGGAGCCGCTCCCTCCGACCGGGGATCCCATCATCGAGCTCGATCGCCTCGTGCGGTTCGCCGAGCGACCGATACGCACCTTGCTGCGCGACCGGCTCGGCATCCTCGTCCGCGAGAGCTTCGAGGAGGTCGAGGATGCGCTCCCGGTCGAGCTCGACGGCCTCGAGAAGTGGGGTGTCGGCACGCGGCTGCTCGAGGGCGTGCTCGCCGGAGTCGACCTCGAGGACTGCGTGCGGGCCGAGCAGGCGCGCGGGCTGATGCCGCCCGGGCGGCTCGGCATCCCGGTGCTGGGGGACATCCGTGACGGCGTTCGCCAGATCGCGACCTGCGCCACCGAGATCACCCGTGACGCGCCGGTCAGCGTCGACATAAATCTTCCCCTGCCGGACGGACGCACCCTGGCGGGGACGGTGGCGGGGGTGTGCGGCGAGACGCTCCGCGTCGTCTCCTACTCGCGCGTGAAGCCGCGCGACCGCCTGCGCGCGTGGGTGCGGCTGCTGGCACTCACCGCGGCCTTCCCGGAGCGGGCGTACGAGTCGGCGGTGATCGGGCGGGCGCGTGGCGACGCCTACCACGCCGACGTGACCGTGGTGCGCGTCCGGCCGCTCGGCGAGGACCCGGCTGCGCGCGGCGCCACCGCGCTGCGTCATCTCGAGGTGCTGATCGACCTCTACGACCGCGGCATGCGAGAGGTGCTGCCGCTGACATCCGATGCGTCGGCGGCGTACGCGGAGAGCGTCGCCGCGGGCGGCAACGGCGTGGCCGCGGCACGGAAGGCGTGGAAGAGCAGCTACGAGTGGGACCGAGAGGACCGCGAGCCCGAGCACCGGCGGGTGTTCGGTGGCGAGGTCGACCTCGACGAGCTGTTGGCCGAGGCGCCCCGGCGCGACGAGAGCGGCCCCGGCTGGGAGGAGTCCGAGCGCACGCGCTTCGGTCGCTACGCCCGGCGGCTGTGGGACGGCCTGCTCGCGGTCGAGGAGTTCAGCGACCGATGAGCAGCGCCACCGCCGCCACCGAGTTCGACCTGTGCGGTCCGCTGCCGGAGGGCGTCACCGTGCTCGAGGCGAGCGCGGGCACCGGCAAGACGTACACGATCGCCGCGCTGACGGCGCGCTACGTCGCCGAGGGAACGCCGCTCGAGCGGCTGCTGCTCATCACCTTCACGCGGATGGCCACCGGGGAGCTCCGTGACCGCGTGCGCGAGCGGCTCGTCATGTGCGAGCAAGAGCTCGCGCGGGTCCTGGGCGGGATGCCCGACCGGGAGGACGATCCGATCGTCACGCTCCTGGCCACGGGCGACGAGGCCACGGTGCGGCTGCGCCACCACCGCCTGGCGCGCGCGGTGGCCAACTTCGACGCGGCGACGATCGCCACCACGCACGGCTTCTGCCAGGAGATCCTGGCCGAGCTCGGCACGGTCGGCGACCTCGACCCGGACATCAGGTTCGTCGAGGACGTGTCGGACCTGCTCGAGGAGGTACTCGACGACCTCTACGTCCGCCGCTTCCACGACCGTCCCGACCGTCCGCGCTTCACCCGCGCGGAGGCGCTCACGATCGCGCGGGAGGCGGCCTTCCACCCGATGGCCGAGCTGGAGCCGAGCGACGCGGCGGAGGGCAGCGCCGCGCTGTCGCGCTTCCGGCTAGCCGAGCGGGTGCGCAGGGACCTCGAGGAGCGGAAGCGACGCCGCGCGGTCATGACCTACGACGACCTGCTGACGCGCCTGCGCGACACGCTCCGCGGGCCGAACGGCCCCGCGGCTCAGGAGCGGCTCCGTGCCCGCTACGAGGTCGTGCTCGTCGACGAGTTCCAGGACACCGACCCGATCCAGTGGCAGATCCTGCACACGGCCTTCGCCACCGGCGGCGTCACGCTCGTGCTGATCGCCGACCCCAAGCAGGCGATCTACGCGTTCCGCGGCGCCGACGTCTACGCCTACCTGATGGCGTCGAAGATGGCGGGGGCCTCGGCCACGCTGCTCGAGAACCGCCGCAGCGACCAGCCGCTGCTCGACGCCTACGACGCCCTGTTCGAGAACGCGCGGCTCGGGCACGACGAGATCGTCTACCGCGCCGCGCGGGCGGCGCGCGCGCATCAGAGCTCACGGCTCACGGACGCACCCGACGCCGCCGCGTTGCGCGTACGCCTCGTCCAGCGCGGCACGCCCGGCATCCCCGCGACGAGAGACGGCGATCTGATCGTTCAGCCCGCGCGCGACCACGTCGCCCGGGACCTCGCCGCCGACGTCGTCCGGCTCCTGTCCTCGGGGGCGCAGCTGGTGCAGCGCGCCCGGGACGGGACGCCGCTCCGGCGGGTGCGGATCTGCCCCGGGGATGTCGCCGTGCTCGTGCGGCGAAACGCCGACGCGGAGCTGATCCGCGAGGAGCTCCACTGCGCGCGCGTCCCCGCGGTGATCACCGGCGCCGGCAGCGTGTTCAAGGCGCCGGCCGCCCGCGACTGGCTGTGGCTGCTCGAGGCGCTCGAGCGCCCCTCCTCGGCGGCTCGGGCGCGCACGGCGGCGCTCACGCCGTTCACGGGCTGGGACGCGGAGCGCGTGGCGTGCGCCTCCGAGGCCGACTGGGAGGGCGTGCACCGGCGGCTTCACCGCTGGAGCCGGGTCCTGCGCGACGAGGGCGTGGCCGCTCTCACCGAGGCGATCGCCGCCGGCGAGGGCCTGGCCGCGCGTGTGCTGAGCGTCGAGGAGGGCGAGCGGCGGCTGACCGACATCAACCACCTGGCGCAGCTCCTGCATCGCGCGGCCACCGCCGAGCGGCTCGGGGTCAGCGCGCTGCGCGGGTGGCTGGCCGAGCGGATGGCCGACGCCGCGCTCGACGAGGCCGAGGAGGAGCGTGCGAGGCGGCTCGAGTCCGACGCGGAGGCCGTGCAGGTGCTGACGATCCACCGCAGCAAGGGGCTCGAGTTCCCGGTCGTCTACTGCCCGTTCCTGTGGGATCCGACGTGGATCCGCGCCAAGGACCCGGTCTCCTTTCACGATCCCGCGCTGGGCAATCGGCACACGATCGACGTCGGCCTCGAGGGGCGCCGGTGGCGCGCCCATCAGCGCCAGGCGCGGATCGAGCAGCGCGGCGAGGACCTCCGCCTGGCCTACGTTGCCCTGACGCGGGCCAAGCACCAGGCGGTGATCTGGTGGGCGCCCTCTCGGGACAGCCGGAACTCGGCGCTGGCGCGCCTGCTCTGGGGCCGCGACGCGGACGGCAGCGTGGCCGCCGAGGGCAGCGCCGAGCCGCCGAGCGACTCCGCCGCCGAGGCTCGCTTCAAGGCCCTGGCGGCTCAGGCGCCGGGCCGGATCAGCGTCGAGCCGGCGAGCCTGGGGCTTCCGGTGGCGTGGAGCCCTCCGCTCCCGCAACCGCCCGAGCTGCGGGCGGCGAGCTTCGAGCGTGAGCTCGACCTGCGATGGCGGCGGACCTCCTACTCGGACATCACCTCGGAAGCGCACGATCCGCTGGTCGCGAGCGAACCCGAGCGACCGATGCTCCAGGACGAGCCCGGCGGCCCCGCGCCGGTGAGCGCGGGAGCAGAGCCGCCGCTCGAGACCGCCGGCGCCGAGACAGGCGCCGGGGCCGAGACAGGCGCCCGGGCCGGGATCGGGGTCGACCGGCTCTCGCCGCTGGGGGCGATGCCGGCCGGTGTCGAGTTCGGGACTTTCGTGCACGGCGTGCTCGAGGCCACGGACTTCGCGGCCGCCGACCTCGATGCTGAGCTGACCGAGCGCATGGCCGCGGCGGGGTCGCGCCGCGGCGTCGAGGTGGGCGACCGGGCGCGGGCCGTAGCCGGCCTCAGAGCCGCGCTCGAAACCCCGCTCGGTGCGCTCGTGGACGATGTCTCGCTGCGGGAGCTCACCCGGGAGAACCGCCTCGACGAGCTCGAGTTCGAGCTGCCGCTCGCCGGGGGCGATGACCCGATGGGTCGACTGACGTTGCACGCGATCGCGGGCGCGCTTCGCTCGCACCTCCCCCCGGCGGACCCGATAGCCCGGTATGCCGCCCGGCTCGAGGATCCCGCGCTGCGCTCGAGCGTGCGCGGGCTTCCTCACCGGCAGCATCGACCTGGTGATGCGCCTGCCGGGACCGCGCTTCGCGATCGTCGACTACAAGACGAACTGGCTCGGCGCCGCCGACGAGCCGCTGACGCTTCGCAGCTATGCGCCGGCCGCGCTCACCGCCGAGATGCACCGCGCGCACTACGGGCTGCAGGCGCTGCTCTACACGGTGGCGCTCCACCGGTACCTGCGTGCGCGCATGCCCGGCTACGACCCCGAGCGCCACCTCGCGGCGGTGCTCTACCTGTTCGTGCGCGGCATGGCCGGCCCGGACACGCCTGTGCTCGACGGCGCGCGCTGCGGCGTGTTCGCATGGAGGCCGCCGGGAGCGCTCGTGGAGGCGCTCAGCGACGTGCTCGACCGGGGTGCCGCGTGAGTACGCCCGATCAGATCGCGACCGACCGCTTCGACGCGCGGCGCGCGCTCGGCGCGCGGGGGCTGTTGGGCGCGTTCAACGAGGCGGGAGTGCTGAACGCGGCCGATGTGCACGTGGCCACGCGCCTCACCGAGCTGAGCGGCGAGACGAGCGAGGACGTGGGGCTGGCCGTCGCGCTCGCCGTCAGGGCCCCCCGGCAGGGCCACGTGTTCGTCGATCTGGCCACGATCCGCGACACCGCCGCCGTCGACGCCGACGACGAGCCCGTCGACATCTCGGCGCTGCCGTGGCCCGCGGTCTCCGACTGGGTGAGCACGGTGGCGGGCAGCCAGCTCGTGGCCGTCGGGGAGGACGATCCGCGTCTCGACGCGCCGCTCCGGCTGAGCGGCACGCGCCTCTACCTCGATCGGTACTGGCGCGAGGAGCTCTCGGTGGCGCATGACCTCGGGACGCTCGCCGCGCGCGAAAACCTGGAGGTGATCGCCGGAGGGCCGGGAACCGGAAAGACGACACGGGTGGCCCGGCTCGTCACCGAGCTGATCGAGCAGGCGCCGTCAGGACGCCGTCCCCTGATCGCGCTGGCGGCTCCGACCGGAAAGGCCGCCGTGCGCCTCCAGGAGGCGGTTCACGGAGCGGCCGAGCAGCTGCCCGTCGCCGCGGAGACGCAAGCTCTCGTCCGGAGCCTGCGCGCCTCGACGCTTCACCGGCTGCTCGGGTGGCGCCCGAAGAGCAACAGCCGCTTTGCCCACGATCGCGGCAACCGTCTGCCCCATGACGTCGTGATCGTGGATGAGACCTCGATGGTGTCGCTGTGGATGATGGCCCGGCTCGGCGAAGCCGTCCGGACGGACGCCCGGCTCATCCTCGTCGGCGATCCGGGACAGCTCACCTCGATCGAGGCCGGCGTGGTTCTGGGCGACATCGTCGACTCTGCCAGGGCGGCCGAGTACCGGGGCATCGCCGTGCTCGAGCACGTGCACCGCTACGGCGAGACGATCGCGCGGCTCGCCGACGGCATCCGTCGGGGTGACGGCGACGCCGTCGTCTCCGTGCTCTCCGAAGGGTCCGGGGACGTGCGGTGGCTCGCCGCCGACCCGCTGGAGGCGGACATGACCTCGGTCGAGGAGAGGGCGGCGGCGGCGGCGCGGGAGGTGGCGGTGGCGGCGCGCGCGGGTAAGGCCGGGGAGGCGCTCGCGGCGCTGAGAGCGTTCCGGTTGCTCTGCGCCCATCGCCGGGGGCCCTACGGGGTGCGCCACTGGGCCTCGCGGATCGAGGGGTGGCTCGGGCCGGAGATCGAGGACATCGAGCAGCGCGACTACATCGGGCGTCCGCTGCTCGTGACCGAAAACGACTACGAGCTCGGCCTCTACAACGGCGACACCGGCGTGATCGTGGGTGACGGCGGGGGCGCTCGGGTCGCAGCCTTCGAGCGCGGCGAGGGCCTGCTGACGGTCAGCCCGCTCCGGCTGAGCGCGGTCGAGACCGTGTATGCGATGACGATCCACAAGAGCCAGGGCTCGCAGTTCGACGTCGCCGCCGTGCTCCTGCCCGAGGCGGGCTCGCGCATCCTCACGCGTGAGCTGCTCTACACCGCGGTGACCCGGGCGCGCCGCGAGCTGATCCTGGTGGGCAGCGAGGAGACCGTGCGCCGGGCGGTGGAGCGAGGAGTGGAGCGCGCCTCGGGCCTGCGCGAGCGGCTGAGCTGGCCGGCGGCGGTGTGAGCGGGCCGCACGAGCGCCCGACGCGGCGTTAGTCCAAAAAATGTCCAGAAGGGCTAAAGGTCTCGGCGCAAGCGTTCGATAGGGGCCATGTTTGAGTTGTAAATGGCAAACCCGTCGCGAGGCGGGGACGCAAAGCAAGAGGTCTCGCATCGAGGCGAGATAGCTCGGCTGCCTGCTCAGCATCTACTGCTCAAACAACAGAGATGGAGGACAAGGATGTCGAAGTTCAAGCTGCGCCATCTACAGCTGATGCTCTCGATCCTTTCCGTGATCGCGCTCGTCGTGGTCGCAGGAGCCGGCTGGAAGTTCTAATGACGGAAGGCCGTGGTCGGGCGTCCCGGCGAGCCGCTGGGGCGCCCGGACCAACACCATGAAGCTCCGTTCGATCACCCCCGTCCATCTCTTCTGCATCGTCGTCGCCTTCGGCGGCACGGCGCTGCTGGCGGCGCTGCTCGTTGCCTCGAACATAGACGTCCGTCCCTTCGAGACGATCGAGTTCATCGCGCTCGCTCCGAGCATCCTGATCGGCGAGCTGTTCCCGCTCGAGCTGCCGCGCCGATCAGGCGACGGTGAGGTCACGGTGTCGGCGATGTTCTCGTTCGCGCTGCTGCTCGGGTGTGGGCTCTTGCCGGCGCTGGCGGCCCAGCTCGTCGCTTCCCTCGCCCAGGACCTGTACGCGCGCAAGCCGTGGTGGCAGATCGGATTCAACATCGGCCAGTACACGCTCTCGCTGGCCGGGGCGGCGGGCGTGCTGTGGCTGATCACCGGCGTCCCGCTCCTGCACGTCGGGCGTGTGCCGTTCGATCTCGGCCCCGTGATGAGCGCAGCCGTCGGCTTCTTCCTCGTCAACCTGCTGCTGGTGACGCGCGCCACCACCCTCAACGAGGGCACGCCGTTCCTGCGGGCGCTGCGCACCGACCTCTCCTTCGGCTTCTCCGTCGGCGCCGTGCTCCTCTGCCTCGCGCCCGTCGTCAACACCGTCCTGCATTACCGCCCCCAGCTCTACCCGCTCCTGTTCGCGCCGCTGATCGGCATCTACGCCACCGGGCTTCAGTCGATCCGCACCGCCACGGCCGAGCACGAGGCCACCCACGACAGCCTCACCGAGCTCCCCAACCGTCGCTGGTTCCGCGACGCCGTCAGCCGCGCGCTGCGCGGCGGGCAGCTGCGGACCGGCGGGCTGCTCCTCGTCGACCTCAACGGCTTCAAGGAGGTCAACGACACCCTCGGCCACCACCACGGCGATCTCGTGCTCCAGGAGATCGGGCCGCGGCTGCGCAAGGCGTTCCGCAGCGAGGACCTGGTGGCGCGGCTCGGCGGTGACGAGTTCGCGGTGTTCATGCCCGCTGCCGACAGCGACGCGGCCCAGTCCGCCGTCCAGCGCCTGCAGGACGCGATGCACATGCCGGTCGATGTCGACGGCATCAGCATCGAGCTCGATGCCAGCATCGGCCTGGCCTGGTATCCGGTGCACGGCGAGGATGTCGACACGCTCCTGCAGCGGGCCGACGTCGCCATGTACCGCGCCAAGGCGAGCCACCACGCGCTCGTCACCTACCGCCCCGAGGACGACTACCACAGTCCGGCGCGCCTCGCCCTTGTCGCCGACCTGCGCCGTGCCCTCGGCGCAGAGCAGCTCGTGCTCCACTACCAGCCCCAGGTCGACCTGGAGCTCGGGCTCCCGGTCGGCGCCGAGGGGCTCGTCCGCTGGCAGCACCCCCAGCGAGGTCTCCTCGCTCCCGCCGAATTCATCGAGGTGGCCGAGCGTACCGGCCTGATCAAGGACCTCACGCACCGGGTCCTCGAGCTCGGGCTGCGCGATCTGCGCATCTGGAAGGACGAAGGCCGCCTCACCTCGCTGTCGCTGAACGTGTCGGTCCGGAGCCTGCTGGACCGGCGCTTCCCGTTCGAGGTCGAGGAGCTGCTGCAGCGCTTCGGCGTCGATGGGAGCGCGCTGACGCTCGAGCTCACCGAGAGCTCGCTGATGGTCGACCCCGAGGTGGCAAAGAACACCATGCGCCAGCTGAGCGAGCTCGGCGTGTCGGTGGCGATCGATGACTTCGGCACCGGCTACTCCTCGCTCGCCTACCTGACCGACCTCCCGATCGGGGAGCTCAAGATCGACAAGTCGTTCGTGCGCGCGATGAGCAACGACACGCGCAACACGATCGTCGTGCGCTCCACGATCGAGCTCGCCCACAGCCTCGGGCTGCGCACCGTGGCCGAGGGGATCGAGGACGCCTCGACGCTCGAGCGACTGCGTTCGCTCGGTTGCGAGCTCGCCCAGGGCTTCCATCTCAGCAAGCCTCTGCCGGCGAGCACCCTGAACCGCTGGTGGGATGCCCGCACCGACTCGATGCGGCCGGTGCTCACCCTGCCCGAAGCCCTCACGGCCTGAGATGCTGCTGGTGATCACCGCCGTCGCGCTCGTCGCGAGCGTGCCCCTCGCGGGCGGCCGGCTCAGCCGCCTGACCGACATCCGCCTGCGGGCGGTGTGGGCGGTGTTCGCGTCCGTCGTCATCCAGGTGGGGATCGTCACCGTGGCCCCCGGCGGCAGCCACGCGCTGCACGTCGCGCTCCACCTGCTCTCCTACGTGCTCGCCGCCTGGTTCTTGATCGCGAACCGCCACGTGAGCGGAATCCTCGTCGTCGGGTTCGGCGCGGCGCTGAACGTGCTGGCGATCTCCGTCAACGGGGGCGTGATGCCGGCGAGCGCCGCCGCGATGCGGATCGCGGGCCTTCATCCCGCCACCGGGTTCAACAACTCGGCGCCGGTCGCGCATCCGCACCTCGCCTTCCTGGGCGACGTGATCCCGGTACCCGGGCCGTGGCCGATCGGCAACGTCCTCAGCGTCGGGGACCTGATCATCTTCGCGGGCGCGCTCGTGCTCCTGCACCGCGTGTGCGCCTCGCGCCTGCCGCTCGTCGGGGGTAAGGCCGCGCCCGCCCAGACGTAAGCGCGCCGCTCAGCGCGGACGCTGCGTTCTCCCGATGTGCACGGTGCTCTCGCAGCCCACCATGAGCGCATGATCTCGCTACCCGACACCACCCAGAGCATCGTTCTCCGTCTCGCCACCGATGTCGACGCTCCCACCGTTCACCGGCTCGCCGCACTCGACGACGCCCCGCGCCTGACCGGCGCGGTCCTGCTCGCGCTCGTCGACGGCGAGCCGGTGGCGGCGCTGTCGCTCGAGGACGGGCGCGTCGTGGCCGACCCGTTCCGCTTCACCGCGGAGCCGGTGGCGCTGCTGCGGCTGCGGGCGGAGCACCTGAGTGCGCCGCCACAGCGACGCCACCACCGCCCGACGCTCCTGCGCCCGCGCGCCGCCTGACCTCAGGGTCGACTTCGGGGCAAGTGCGCACCTTTCTCGCCGACCACGGCGGGCTTGGCGAGTGCTCGGCGAGTAGGGGGCGTTTTCCGCTCCTTTCTCGCCGACCACGGCGGGCTTGGCGAGTGCTCGGCGAGTAGGGGGCGTTTTCCGCGCCTTTCTCGCCGACCAGGGCGGTTCGTGCGAGTGCTCGGCGAGAACGGCGCGGCAGCGGCCGCGTCTACCAGTTGGTCATCGAGGCGGCGATGATGTGCTGGAGGTCGCGCTCGGAGACCTCCTTGGGCGCCACCGCGAGCAGCCGCTGCTGCTTGAGGGCGCCCTCGACCAGCGCCGGCACGTCGTCCTCGCCGTAGCCGAGCTCGGCCACGCCGCGGGGCGCGCCCACGTCGCGCATCAGCGCGCGCAGCACGTCGGGCAGCGAGTCCGGGCCCGGATCGTCGAGCGGCGCGCCCGCGAGCAGCTCGGCGACGCGGTGGTGGCGCTCGGGCATCGCGTCGTAGGTGAAGCGGAACGCCGCCGGCGCGGTCACGATCACCGAGTGGCCGTGGGGGACGAACGGGTGCTCGTCGGGATACCCGGGCGGCTGGTAGGAGTGCTTTGCCGAGGCGATCGGATAGGCGCAGGAGTGGGGGATGTGCACGCCGGCGGAGCCGAAGCCGACGCCGGCCATCGTCGCGGCCAGCATCATGTATCCGCGCGCCTCGATGTCCTCTCCGTCGGCGACGGCGCGGCGCAGATAGCGACCACCGAACTCGAGCGCCTTCGCCGACCACACGTCGGCCACCGGGTTGGAGCCCTGGTAGGGCGGCCGGTCATCGGGGCTCTCGGGCCGCTCCCGGCGATCGAACGGCTTCGACAGGAACGACTCGGCGGCGTGGCAGACGACGTCGAGCCCGGTTGAGGACGTGACCTCCGGCGGCAGCGTTCGCGTCAGCTCGGGGTCGACGATCGCCTGGGTGGGGCGGAGGTAGCGGTGCGAGATCCCCGTCTTGACCTTGATGTCGGGGATGTCGAGCACGGCGACGGTGGTGGCCTCCGACCCGGTGCCGGACGTCGTCGGGATCGCCAGGTGGGGCTTCAGCGGAGACGGCGGCTTGCGGCCCTCGCCCACGGGCGGGTTGACGTAGTCCATGACCGCCGCCGGGTGCGTCGTCACCAGGTTGGCCACCTTGGCGGTGTCGATGCTCGACCCGCCGCCCACCGACACGAAGCCGTCGACCTCGTGCTCGAGCGCGAAGTCGGCGGCGTCCTGGAAGGAGTCGATCGTGGGCTCCACGCGCGAGCGGTCGTAGAGCACGACCTCGATCCCCTCGGCCTCGATCAGCCCCTTGATCCGCTCCGGATGACCGAGCGCGGCCACGCCGGGATCGGTGACGAGCATCGCCCGCTTGACGCCGAGCCGGCGCAGCTCCCACCCCGCCTCCTCCGAGGCGCCGGTGCCGAACTTCACCGGCGTGGCCTCCATCGTGAAGATCGTCTCGTGGCCCGGCGGCATGGGTAGTCCGTACCCGCCATGGAGCTCGAGAACGCCCTCGCCGACATCGTCGGATCGCCCCACGTGCTCGCCGACCCGGAGGTCAAGGCCTCCTACGAGCGCGACTACACCGGCCGGTTCGGCGGCCCGGCGCGCCTGGTGGTTCGGCCCGGCGGCAGCACCGAGGTGGCGGAGGTGGTTCGGGCCTGCGCGCGGGCGGGGGCGGCGCTCGTGCCCCAGGGCGGCAACACCGGCCTGGTCGGCGCGAGCGTCCCCCGCGGCGGCGAGGTGGTGCTGTCGCTGAGCCGGCTCAGCGACGTGGGGGAGGTCGACCCCGCCACCGCGCAGGTGAGCGCCGGGGCGGGCGCGACGCTGGCCGCCCTCCAGGAGGTGGCCCGGGCTGCGGACATGGACGCCACGCTCGATTTCGGCGCGCGCGACTCGGCGACCGTGGGCGGGGTGGTGGCGTGCGACGCCGGTGGCGCCCGGGCGCTTCGCTACGGCACGGCGCGCGGGCATGTGGCCGGGCTCGAGGCGGTGCTCGCGGACGGGTCGCTGATCTCACGGATGGCCGGGCTGCGCAAGGACAACGCCGGCTATGACCTGCCCGCGCTCCTCGTCGGCTCCGAGGGAACGCTCGGCGTCATCACTCGGGTCCGGTGGCGGCTCGCGGCGCTGCTGCCGGCGCGGGTTGCGGCCCTGATCCCGCTCGAGTCCGCCCGCGCAGCGGCGGAGCTGCTGGCCGTGCTCCGCGCGAAGGTCCCCTCGCTCGACAGCTGCGACTTCTTCCTCGACGACGGCCTCGACCTCGTGCTCGAGCACCAGCGCCGTTCCTCACCGATCGCCGACCGCGCCCCGTTCTACGTCCTGGCCGAGTGCGCGGCCGGCGCCGATCCCACCGACGAGCTGGCCGCGGCACTATCCGACGCTGGGGTGAAGGACGCGCTCGTGGCCGACGACACCGCCGGGCGGGAGGGCCTGTGGCGGCTGCGCGAAGGCCATACCGACGCGATCAACGCCGCCGGGATCCCGCACAAGCTCGACGTGGGGGTACCGCTCGACGCCCTCGACCGGTTCCTACGGGACGTTCGGGACGCGGCGG
The DNA here is from genome assembly GCA_963839105.1 of uncultured Solirubrobacterales bacterium. Lineage (GTDB taxonomy): Bacteria > Actinomycetota > Thermoleophilia > Solirubrobacterales > Solirubrobacteraceae > Palsa-465. Next base: position 680,285 of record CAWITQ010000006.1, on the reverse strand, counting down.
GGCGCGCCGGCGGCGAGCGCGTGATCCTGTTCGGTCACCTCGGCGACGGCAACGTCCACGTCAACGTGCTCGGCGGCGAGGCCGACGACGACCGTGTCGACGACGCGGTGCTGGGGTTGGCGCTCGAGTGCGGCGGCACGATCAGCGCGGAGCACGGTGTGGGGGTGGCGAAGGCGCGGTGGCTCGAGCGGGCGCGGGGCCGCTCCGAAGTCGAGGCGATGCGCCGGATCAAACGTGCGCTCGATCCCGACGGTCTGCTCAATCCCGGAGCGGTTCTGGGGTAGGCGACGGATCCTCCTGGCCCTGCGCGGCGATCCACTCGTCGATCCGCTTCCACCAATCGAACAGCCACCGCACCTGCTCGTCGGGGTCGCGCGATCGATCGGCCGCGGGGGCCACCCACATTCGAACCTCGAGCCGCTTCCCGATCGGCGTGTGGCGCCACAGCTCGCGCGGGAAAGCGGCGAGGCCGAGCCCGGTGTGGGCGCTGAAGAGGACGTCTGCCTCGGGATTGGCGGCGAGCGCGGCCAGTGCCCCGTGGGGGTGGGGAGGCATCACGTGCGGCATCTGCTCGGCGGCCGCAGCCTCGCGGTCGTGCCCCTTACGACGCAGGGACGAGATCGCCCGACGTCGGCGCTCGGTGCTGAAGTTCCCGCCTTCCGGGAAGAGCACGAGCGTCCCGCGCCGCCCGAGCCTCGCGGTGACCTTGCGGATCTGGGCCTCGCACTGCTCGGGGTCCGAGGTGTCGAGTGCCGCTTGGGGGAGGCGATGGGCGAGCAGGTCGATGCACGGGTCGACCTCGAGCGCCTCCTTGAACACGACGCTGGGCAGCCGGCCGTAGCGGTCGAAGAGCAGGTCGATGAGCAGGACGGTGTCGGCGGGACCGGCGTGGCGCGCGAAGTACAGGAGCGGACGGTCGCGCTCGAGCGCCTCCAGCGCGCCGTCGTCGGGATGTACGGCCACCTCGAGGTCGAGCAGGGTCCGCACCCGGCTGGCCAGGCCGTGGACGAACCAGCGCAGGAGCCGGTAGTGCAGGACCTGGAAGCGGGGGCGATGGATCATCACCCCGGCGCCGCTGGCCACCCAGAGCGCGCCGCACGCCACCAACACTCCGAGCTCCCGCGTGAAGTAGGCGATCACCATCCGGGTGAGCATCAGCGGCTGGGGCCGGCGCATCACCAGCGAGGCGATCGCCGCCGCGCCCAGCAGCAAGGGGCTGAGGATCAGGCAAACCGTCGACAGGAGCAGCCAGGCCGTGACCGTCAGCGGCCGCCGTAAGACTGTGGGAGGCATCAACGCGTCCTCGGGGTAGTTTGTTCGGCATGCCCGGCTTTGACGACGACGACGATTGGGTCGGCGAGCCTCCCGAGGGCCACTACACGCGTGATCGCGCCAATCCCGACTTCTGGCGTCGGCCGTGGCCGCTCGCCGGAGTCGGGATACTCGTGATCGTGATCGTGTTTGTGGTCATCATCATCGTGCACTGAGGCGCCATGTCGAGCGAGCTGATCAGCATCATCGATGCCGACCCCGACCTGGGCGAGCTTCTCGACGCCCATGAGCGGGAGCGCGCGCGGCGCGATGCGCTCGCCCACGAGCGCCGGCTGAGCGTCGGCACGTGGGATGCCATGGGCGCGGTCGAGCCGGAGCTGCACCATCGCGGCTTCCTCGTCATCGAGGGGCTGCTCACCCGCCAGGTCAACGTGCTCGGGAAACGGTGCGTCGAGCTGATCGGGGCCGCCGACGTCCTGCGGCCCTGGCAGTGGGACCCGGACGGGTCGCACGTCCACGCCGAGGTCGGCTGGATGGTGCTCGAGCCGACACGGCTCGCCGTGCTCGACCACGGCCTCGTGACGCGGATGGCGCCCTGGCCGCAGCTCGGGGTGGAGCTGTTCGCGCGGGGAACGCGGCGGGCGCACTCGCTGGCGGTGTCGCTGGCGATATCGCACCATCAGCGCGTCGACGATCGGCTGCTTCTGACTCTCTGGCACGTGGCTGAACGGTGGGGACGGGTTTCGCAGGACGGGATCGCGGTGCCGCTGCCGCTGTCTCATCAGCGGCTCGCGGACCTCGTGGGAGCGCACCGGCCCTCGGTTACCAGCGCCATGGGTGACCTCGTCCGCGCCGGCACGGTCAGCCGGCGAGGCGACGGCGCCTGGGTGCTGCACGGCTCGCCGCCGCCGCAGCTGCGCAACCACAAGATGCCGGCGGCACTCAGCTAGAACGGGGCGGCCGGCCCGCGGCGGCGGACCGGCCACCGGCTCTCCTAGTAAGCCGCGCGGCGGTGGCTGAAGAACGCCACGATCGCCAGGATCGCGATCAGGAACAGCAGCGGGTGGACTACGACGCCGCCCGCGATTGCAACGATTAATAGGATTACGGCCAGAGCAAGAAGCATGCACAACCTCCAGATTGGCTTTATCTGGGTTCTTCCCGCTCCGGCGGGCTCTACGCGCCTGGAGCGGTACCCATGCATACGTTCTTGCGCCGACATCGTCAGCCCCTAACCGGACCCGCCACCGGAGCGACGTAGTCCGCCGTCGCCGGGCGGCGAACCTCCCGGGCGGGGCGACCGGGGAGCCACGCCAGCCATCGCGGCTCCCGCCAGGCCCTCTCGCCGAGCAGAGCGAGGGTGGCGGGCAGCAGCACGCCGCGGATCACGGTGGCGTCGATCAGGATCGCCGCCGCCAGCCCGACTCCCATCTGCTTGAACTCGATCAGGTGGAGCGTCCCGAAAACGGCGAACACCCCGACCATCACCAGCGCGGCGCTCGTAACCACGCCGGCGGTGGTGCGCACGCTCTGAGCGACCGCGTCGCGCGGCGAGAGCCCGCGGTCCAGCGCCTCCCGCACGCGGGTGAGGATGAACACGTGGTAGTCCATCGAAAGGCCGAACAGCACCACGAACAGGAACAGCGGCAGCCAGGAGGTGATCGCGCTTGTGCCCTGGAACCCGAGCAGCTTGTGGAGATGGCCGTCCTGGAAGACGAACACGAGTAGGCCGTAGGCCGCAGCCACCGACAGCAGGTTGAGCACGATCGCCTGGAGCGGGATCACGACCGAGCGGAACGTGAACAACAGCAGCAGGAACGCCATTCCGAGCACGAACGAGAACACGTACGGCAGGTGCGAGTTCATCGTCGAGTCGAAGTCGGCGGTGCCCGCGGTCTCGCCGGTGACCCCCGCCGAACGCCTGGGACCGAGCCAATGGTCACGGGCACGAGCGCCCGGAGCCGCGCCAGGGCCCGGTCTGAGCGGGCGTCGGTCCCATTGCCCGCGAGCGGCACCGACACCGTCTCGACGCGGCGATCCGAGCTCACCTGCGTCGAGATCGGCTTCAGCAGCCCGGGCGTGTGGCCGGCACGCGTGATCAACCGGGTCACGCCGGCCTGCACGCGCGGCGCGGTGACGTTGCGGGCCTCGATCCCAACGAAGGCCGGTGCCGAGCCCCCCGGAAAGGCGGCCTGGATCCGCTCGTAGGTGCGCATGATCGGCAGGGTCTTCGGCAGCGAGCTCGTGCTCGGCAGCGCGGTGTGCATGCTCAGCAGCGGGATCGCGAGCGCGATCAGCCCGGCGGCGCTCAGCGCCGCAGACAGGCCCGGACGGCGCATGACCGGCCTCAACACGGCGCCCCACAGCCGCGAGTCGCCCGACGGACGGCGCAGGCGGTGAAGCAGCGGGATCCGCCCCTTCTCGATGCGCGGGCCGAGCAGGCTCATCATCGCGGGCAGCACGGTCAGCGACCCAATCACGGCCACCGCCACGACCATGATCGTCCCCACCGCGAACGAAGTGAACGTCTTCGAGCCGGCGAAGAACATCCCGGCCATCGCCACCATCACGGTCAGGCCGCTGATGAGCACGGCGCGGCCCGAGGTCGCGGCGGCCGTCCGGAGCGCGGACTCCTCGCTCGCGCCGGCGGCCCGCTCCTCGCGCTCGCGGCGCAGGTAGAAGATCGAGTAGTCGACGCCCACCGCCAGCCCGATCAGCAGCACGACCGAGCGGACCGCGCCGTCCATGGGCAGCAGCTGCGAGACGAGTCCCACCAGGCCGAGGGTCGCCCCGACCGCGGTCATGGCCAACAGCATCGGGACGCCCGCTGCCACCAGCGATCCGAAGGCGACGATGAGGATCAGCAGCGTGAGCGGGAGCGACAGCGTCTCGGCCCGGGTGAAGTCGCGGCCGAGCGTCTTGTCGATCGCCTTGTTGGCGCTGGCCTCGCCGAACTCCTCGATCCGGAGCGTCGGATGGTCCTTCGCCGCCGCGGCCGTGGCCGCCAGCACATGATCCACGCCGCCGCCCAGCCCGAGCTCGAGGGTGACCAGCGCCGATCGCCCGTCCTTGGAGATCGCGCCGTGGCCTCCGGGAAGGCCGGGCGCGTGCACGTCGCGCACGTTCGGGATGTGCGACAGGCGCGTCACGACGTCGCCTATGGCGCCGTGGAAGCCGGGACTCTGCGCCGATTGCGTGCTCGCCGCCTGGACCAGGATGGTCTCGGACTTGGACTGCGGAAGGTGGGCGCGCAGGTAGGTGTCCACGCGTCCGGACTCGCCGTTGCCTTCGTGGTTGTCGATCTTGGTGCCGATCGCGCCGCCGGCGAACGCGGCCACGATCACAAACGCGAGCCACCCCAGGATCGCCCGCTTGCGGTGGCACGCGCTCCACGCTCCGGCGCGCGCCGCAATATTCCATCTGCTCATCTTGCTGCCCCTCCGATCGATGGTTGTCGCTACGTCGAGCAAGGTCTCACCGCGGGGGTGGAGCAACCAGGAGGGCGGCTGGCATGTGGGGGTGGGGAAAACTGCAATCCGCTCCGGCCAGCCAGCCGCATTGCGTCGCCCGGCGGAGCCCGCGATCCTTCAGGAGTGCAGCCAGAACTGGTCACCGTGCTCCGCCGCCCGCTGACGGGAGCCTGTTGGCGCGAGACGGGCTCGCTCCTGGCGTGGTTCCTCACGGCGACGATCGGCTTCACGATCGTTGTCACGGCGTTTTCGCTCGCGCTCGGGTTCGCGATCCTGATCATCGGCCTGCCGGTGGCGGTGCTGATGGCCCACACGGTGCGCGGCTGGTGCCGCATCGACCGATCGCTGGCCGGGGCGCATCCTGCGACGGCCGGTGCCGGCGCCGTACACGCGGCGCACCGGGTTCCTGGCGCCGCTGCGCGATCGCCAGACGTACCTCGACGGGCTGTGGCTGCTCATCTCGTTCCCGTTCGGGACCGCCGGCTTCGTCATCGCGGTCACCGTGTGGTCGGCCGTGCTCGGCCTGCTCACGGCGCCGATCTGGTTCTGGTCGGTCGGAGATCGGGCGTTCCACCACCTGGTGGTGCTGTGGTCGATCCTGGCGCCGTTCGCCGGCGTTCTCGCGGCGGTGGCGGCGGCGTGGATCGTGCGGGGATGGTCTTGGCTCCAGGCGAGCGCGGCCGCCTCCCTGCTCGGGCCGCGCCGGGTCGAAGTGCTCGAGCAGCGGGTGGAGACGCTGGCCGAGACCCGCGCCGGCGCCGTCGACGCCGCGGTGACCGAGCTCCAGCGCGTCGAGCGCGACCTCCACGACGGAGCCCAGGCGCGCCTCGTGGCGCTGTCCATGGACCTGGGCATGGCCGAGCAGCGGTTGGCCCAGGCCGATCCCGAGACCGCGCTCGAGCACGTGGCGGCAGCGCGGGGCCAGGCGCGTCAGGCGATGGCCGAGCTCCGCGACCTGGTGCGCGGGATCGCTCCCAGCATCCTCAACGACCGCGGCCTGGACGCGGCTTTGACCGCGCTCGTCTCGGGCGTGGGCGCGCCGGTCGACCTCCGGGTCGAGGTGCCCGACCGGCGGCCGGGGGCCCCAGAGATCGCCGCCTACTTCGTCGTCGCCGAGGCGCTGACCAACGCTCGCAAGCATGCGTCCGCGAGGCACGTCGCGGTGCACGTGTGGGTCGAGGGCGAGCAGCTGATCGCCCAGGTGCTCGACGACGGCGTGGGCGGCGCCGATCCGAGCGCCGGATCGGGGCTGGTCGGCTTGCGCAAGCGGGTGGCCGCGCTCGACGGGACCCTCGCGGTCTCGAGCCCCGCGGGCGGGCCGACCCGGGTGCGCGCGGAGATCCCGTGCGGGTCGTGATCTGCGAGGACCTCGCGCTGCTGCGCGACGGGCTGAGGCGCCTGCTCGAGGCCAACGGGATGGAGGTGGTGGCCTCGGTCGCCGACGGGGACCGGTTCGTGTCGGCGGCGTTCGGCCACAAGCCCGACGTGTGCGTCGTCGACGTGCGCCTCCCGCCCTCGTTCCGCGACGAGGGGCTGCGGGCGGCGCTCGCCGCGCGCGAGCGGATCCCCGGGCTGCCGGTGTTGATCCTCTCCCAGTACGTCGAGCAGACCTACGCCGGCGAGTTGCTGGCTGACGGGGCGGGGGCGGTCGGCTACCTGCTCAAGGACCGGGTCTCGGAGGTCGACGACTTCGTGGCCGCCGTGCGGCGGGTGGCCGGCGGAGGGACCGTGCTCGACCCCGAGGTGGTGGCGCAGATCCTGGCCCGCCGGCGCTCCACTGCGCTCGACAGCCTCACCCCGCGCGAGCGCGAGGTGCTGGCGCTGATGGCCGAGGGCCGCTCCAACCAGGCGATCGCCGAGGCGCTGGTGATCACGCCCGGCGCCGTCGAGAAGCACGTGTCGAGCATCTTCGGGAAGCTGCGGCTGCCGGGCGGGGTCGAGGACAACCGACGGGTCCTGGCGGTGCTGGCGTACCTACGTGATGAGAACCGCTGACCGGGGGTAGGCCAGATTTATGGTCCGCCGTGCCGCCGTCTTCGCCGTGACCGTCGCTATGGCGGCATGGCTCGCGCCCGCTTCATCCGCGGGCCAAGCCCGTTCGCTCACGTTCGCCGGGCAGTGCCAGTTCGCGGGGACGTCGTCGTTCAGCTCGGCCGTGACCGCAACCCCGTCGCGCGTGCGGAACGATGTGGCCGCGAGTGGAACCTGCTCTGGGACCCTCAGCACTCGGAACGGGCGTACGACGCAGCTCAGCGACACGGCCGTCGAGTACCGGGCGTCGGAGGTCGGCCCAGCGGAATCGTGCGCGGGCGATCCGGATGCCACGGGCCGCGGCGAGCTCGTATTCGCCGCCGGGGCTCTCCGCTTCACCGTCGTTGAGAACCGCGTCAGCGGACAAGCGGCGGTGACCTACACCGGGCGCACCGGCGGTTCGGCCGCCGGTGTCGCGTACGTCAGCTCGTCGGACCCTGCCGGTCTGGTGGAGCAGTGCGCCACCGTCGGCATCTCCTCCGCGCCCGTTCAGATCGTCTTCCAGAGCACGCCTAGCATCAGCGGCTAGGCGACCCGGGCTCGCCGGTCTCGGGGCCGAACAGTCCGGCGTAGCGCTCGAGGTAGAGCGGCCAGCCCTGGTCGCCACCGATCGCGGCGCGCGTCCCCTCCCACCCATCGCCGTGGCGGTCGAGGTTGCGGTGCTCGAGCTGGACTCGGGTCCGGTCGGGGCTCTCGGCGATGAAGCGCACCTCGACCTCGCTCGTCTTGTCGGGATCGGTCTCGACCTGCCACTGGGGATCGAAGTCCCAGCTGAACACCAGCCGGTGCGGAGGTTCGTAGGCGAGGATCCGCGCCCAGCGGCACTCGCTGCCGTCGACGCCTCGGTCGTAGAGGTAGCCGCCGACGCGCGGCTCGAGCACGGTCTCCGCGATCTCGACCTCCAGCATGTTGTGCTCCGGCGGCTTGAACGCGCCGAAGTCCTCGGTGAACGTCTGGAAGGCCCGCTCGACCGGGGCCTCGACCACGACCGAGGTTGTGACTGTCGTGCTCGCTGCTTGTGTGTGGCTGCTCATTTCTCTCCCTCGACTGTCGTCTTGTACGCGGTCAGCGTCTTGCCCCAGAAGCGCTCCAGGTCGGTGCGGAGCGCGGCGAGCCCGTCCGGGTCGACGTGGTAGATGCGGCGCGTGCCGGCCGGCCGGTCGATCACGAGGCCAGCGTCCTTGAGCACCTTGAGGTGCTGGGAGACTGCAGGGCGGCTCACCGGCAGCTCGCGGGCCAGGTCCACCACGGCGCGCGGCCCCTCCACGAGGTACTCGAAGATCGCCTTGCGCGTCGGATCCCCGAGCGCCGTCCACGGATCGACTTGGTAAGTCGGCACGAACGGTAAGGCTAGCCTTACGCCTCGCTGTCGTCAACCCCGTCGCGCTCCGCCCACTCCAGCAGCGGCTCGAGGGAGAACGCCTTGTCGTCGATCCCGGCGTGGAGGTCCCCGTGTTGCGCATACCGGGCCGGCACGGTGGCGATCGTCAGCTCCTGCGGCTCGACGTCGTCGATCTCGTCCCAGCGGATCGGGGTCGAGACGGTGCCGGTGCTGATGCCGCGGACCGAGTAGGCGCTGGCGATCGTGTGGTCGCGAGCGTTCTGGTTGTAGTCGACGAACGCCTTGCGCGGGTCGCGGTCCTTGCGCCACCAGGTGGTCGTGGCGTCGTCGGGGACGCGGCGCTCGACCTCGCGGGCAAACGCGAGCGCGGCGCGGCGGACGTCGGCGAAGCCCCAGCGGGGCTCGATCCGCACGTAGACGTGGAGCCCGTGGCCGCCGCTCGTCTTCGGCCAGCCGGTGATCTCCAGCTCATCGAGGACCTCGTGCGCGGCGTGCGCGACCCGGCGAACGGAGGCGAAGTCGCAGTCGGGCATCGGGTCGATGTCGATCCGCCACTCGTCGGGCTTCTCCACGTCGGCGCGCCGCGAGTTCCAGGGGTGGAACTCTACGGTCGACATCTGCACCGCCCAGACCACGCTCGCGAGCTCGGTCACGCACAGCTCGTCGGCGGTGCGGTCGAAGCGCGGGAAATGGATCCGCACCGTCTCGAGCCACGGTGGCGCGCCGGAGGGAATCCGCTTCTGGTGGACCTTGTCGCCGTCGACGCCGCTCGGGAAGCGGTGGAGCATGCACGGGCGCTCGCGCAGCGCCCGCACGATCCCGTCGCCCACGCTCATGTAGTAGTTGACGAGGTCGAGCTTGGTCTCGCCGCGGGCGGAGAAGTAGACCCGGTCGGGGCTGGTGATCCTGACGGTGCGCTCGCCCACCTCGAGTTCGATTGCATCTGCCACGGTGGCGATTTTGACTCGCGGCGGGGCCGGGAGTCATCGGCCCCTACAGTCAGAGCTATGAACACACGCAAGCTCAGAGATCTAGAAGTATCCGCGCTCGGCCTCGGGTGCATGGGGATGTCGGCGTTCTACGGCTCCACCGACGAGGACGAGGCCGTCGCCACCATCCAGCGCGCGCTGGAGCTCGGGATCAACTTCCTCGACACCGCGCAGCTCTACGGCCCGCTCACCAACGAGAAGCTGGTCGGCAAGGCGATCAAGGGCCATCGCGACGAGTACGTGATCGCCACCAAGTTCGCCCGGCGGATGGACGACGCCACCCCCGGCGACATGTCCTCGCTCGGCCCGCTCGATGGCTCAGCGGACCACGTCAAGAGCTCGATCGAGATCTCGCTGAAGAACCTCGGCGTCGACCACGTCGACCTGTACTACCAGCATCGGGTCGACCCGAACGTCGAGATCGAGGAGACGGTCGGGGCGATGGCCGAGCTCGTGCAGGCGGGGAAGATCCGCCACATCGGCCTCAGCGAGGCCGCGCCCGAGACGATCCGGCGCGCCAACGCCGTCCATCCGATCACCGCCGTTCAGACCGAGTACTCGATGTGGACGCGGGATCCCGAGGCCGAGGTGCTCCCCACCTGCCGCGAGCTCGGGATCGGCTTCGTTCCGTACTCGCCGCTCGGGCGGGGCTTCCTCTCCGGTCGCTTCAGCAAGCCCGAGGACCTCGACGAGGGCGATTTCCGCCGCCAGGGGCCGCGGTTCACCGGCGAGAACCTGGAGGCCAACCTCAAGCTTGCGAACAAGGTCAAGGAGATCGCCGAGGAGAAGGGCGTCACGCCGGCGCAGCTGGCGATCGCCTGGGTGCTCGCCCAGGGCGAGGACCTGGTGCCCATCCCCGGGACCAAGCGGCGCGAGTACCTCGAGCAGAACGCGGCCGCGGCCGACGTCGAGCTCACCGAGGAGGACCTCAAGCGGATCGACGACGAGCTGCCCCCGGTGGCGGGGGATCGCTACGACGAGGCGGGGATGGCGTCCGTGAACTTGTAGGGTCCACAGTTGGGAAGCAGCGAGAGGAGAGGCGAAGTGAAGGTTCAGGTGGAGCCGGCGACGCGCGGGCGCAATCCCTACGGGGACAGCGGGGTGCAGCGCGGCCCCGACGAGGTCAAGTACTACACCGAGCGGCCGCAGTCGCTCGTGCACATGCTGCGCGCGAGCGTGGACCGGGATGCCGGCTCGCTCGCCATCGCCGAGGTGGGCGGTGAGCGCCTCACCTACGGCGAGCTGTGGGACCGCGCGGCCCGGGTCGCCGGCGGGCTGACGGCGGCCGGGTGCGCGCGCGGTGATCGCGTCGCGATCCGGCTGGGCAACTGCGCCGACTGGGTGCTGGCGTTCTGGGGCATCCAGCTCGCGGGGATGGTCGCCGTCCCCGTGAACACGCGCTTCAAGGAGTCCGAGGTCGAGTACGTCGTCGAGGACTCGGGGGCGGCGTACGTGTTCAAGACCGGGGAGCCGCTCCCGGACGGGGAATCGCACGCGGTCGAGGACTCGGAGCCCGACGACCTGGCCGCGATCTTCTACACGAGCGGGACGACCGGCTTCCCCAAGGGCGCGATGACCTCGCACCGGAACTTCCTCACCAACACCGAGAACGCGTTCCGCTGCATCGGGGTCGACAAGAGCGAGGGGCCGTCGCTGGCGACGCTCATCAACGTCCCGCTGTTCCACGTCACCGGCTGCAACAGCCAGTTGCTGCCGCTGACCGAGCTCGGGGGCGGACGTTCATCCTCCCCAACCCGCTCGACCTCGAGGGCTTCCTGAAGACGGTGAGCGAGGAGGGGATCCAGATGCTCACCTCGGTGCCCGCCATCTACCACGCGCTGACGCGGCACCCGGCGTTCGCCGAGGCCGATCTCAGCGCCGTGCGCTGGGTGTCCTACGGTGGCGCGCCGATCGCGGCCGCCGCCGTGCACAAGATCATGGAGGCGTTCCCGGATGCGCGGGTGGGCAACGGATTCGGGCTCACCGAGACCTCGTCGCTGACCTCGTACTTGCCGCACGAGGAGGCGGTCGAGCACGCGGACTCGGTGGGGTTCGCGATGCCGGTATGCGACCTGGCGCTCGACGACCCGGACCCCGCGACGGGCGTGGGCGAGCTCCTCGTGCGCGGCGCCAACGTCGTGCAGGGGTACTGGCGCAAGGCCGAGGCGACCGAGCAGACGTTCGTCGAAGGCTGGCTTCACACCGGCGACCTGGCGCGGATCGACGACGACGGCCTGCTCTACATCGTCGACCGGGCCAAGGACATGATCAACCGGGGCGGTGAGAACGTGTACTGCATCGAGGTCGAGTCGGCGCTGGCCGGCGCGCCTGGCGTCGGCGAGGCCGCGGTGGTGCCGGTGCCCGACGACATGATGGGCGAGAAGGTCGGCGCGGTGATCGTCCCCTCCGGATCGGCCGAGGAGTTCGATCCGCGGGCGGTCGTGGCGTTCGTCGGGGAGCGGATCGCGGACTTCAAGGTGCCCCAGTACATCGCGGTCCGCGGCGAGCCGCTGCCGCGCAACCCGGGTGGCAAGGTGCTGAAGAAGCAGCTCCGCGAGGAGACCGAGTGGGGGGAGCCGCTGCGATGAGCCCTGTACAGACGGTCGGTGGCGCGGTCGAACCGGGTGAGCTTGGGATGACGCTGGTCCACGAGCACCTCCGCTTCTGCGACGAGGGGGTGGAGGCGAATTGGCCGGGCCGCTACGACCGGGAGGCGGAGTTTGCGGCGGCGGTCGAGCAGGTGCGCGCCGCCCAGGGCCACGGCGTGAAGACGATCGTCGATCCCACTGCGATGTTCGGCGGGCGCGACGTGCGCTTCATGAAGCGCGTGGCCGATGAGACCGGGGTGACGGTGGTGCCGTGCACCGGGATCTACACCTACGACTTCTTGCCCCACTACTTCGAGAACCGCGACGCGGACGCGATCGCGCAGCACTTCGTCGATGACATCGAGAAGGGGATCCAGGGGACCGACATCAGGGCGGCGTTCATCAAGTGCGCCGCCGACGAGCCGGGGGTGACGGAGCGGATCGAGAAGGTTCACCGCGCCGCCGCCCGAGCGAGCGTGCAGACGGGCGTTCCGATCATGGCCCACTCGCGCCCGGCCTCCCAGACAGGCCCGCGCCAGCTCGAGATCTTCCTCGAGGAGGGCGTCGCGCCCGAGAGGATCCAGATCGCGCACTGCGGCGACACGGCCGACGTCGACTACATCCAGGAACTGCTCGACCGCGGCGTGTACGTCGGGCTCGACCGCTACGGGATCGAGATGTTCTTGCCCATCGACCAGCGCAACCAGACGACGGCCGAGCTGCTCCGGCGCGGGCAGACCGAGCGGCTGATGATCTCGCAGGACTACTGCGCCACGATCGACTGGTTCCCGGAGGAGGCTGCGGCCCAGCTCGAGGAAGCGGGCGCGATCCGCAACTGGTCGTTCACGCTCATCTTCGAGGAGGTCGTGCCCTGGCTGCGCGAGCAGGGCGTGCTCGACGAGGCCGCGTTCGACACCGTATTCGTGCAGAACCCGGCGCGCTGGCTGGCGGGCTGACTTCGGAATGCCAGCAGTCGCCGGCGTGCGGCGCTACTCGGTCTGGGCGATTGGCCGAGAGAAGCTCGGGCTCGGCTCGAGCGACAGGCGGCTGAGGGCGCCGACGGCGATGAGCACGACCAACCCGGCTCCCGCCACCGCGTAGGCGGCGCGGGGCGAGAGGAGCGCGGCGAGCGCGCCCCCGAGCAGGATGCCCACGCCGGGAGCGAGGCAGGCCAGCGCCTCGACGACGGCGTTGACGCGAGCGCGGAAGTGCTCGTCGACGAGCTGGTTGATCGCGGTATCGACCGACGCCCACTGGGTTCCGTTGCCCACGCCGCCCACGACGCTCGCCGCGCAGGCGATCAGCAACGTCGGCGCCGCGGCCGTGCCGATGTAGCCGGTGGCCACGGCAAGCGTCGAGAACAGGATCATCGGGCCGCCGATACGACGCGTGAGCCGGACCTGCGCGACCGACCCCAGCGCGATCCCGACTCCCCACGCGGCCAGTATCGCCGCGTAACCGGCCGCGCCCGCGTGCAGCGAGCGCGTCGAATAGACGACGGTCACCGGCACGACGAGGTAGAAGAACACGAAGGCGAGTCCCTCGCCGAGGACCAGTGTGCGCAGGATCGCGTGTCGGGCTATGTAGCGCACGCTCTCGCGCAGCCGGCCCGCTCGGGCGGCGCCAGCGGGAGCGAGGGGGGAGGCGGACGTGCTTCGAAGCTTCGCCGAACCTGCGAGCAGGAGCGCTGCGATCAGGAAGCTGACGGCGTTGACGGCGAGCGCGGCCGGTGCGCCGAGCGTGGCGATCGCGGCGCCGGCGACTGCCGGTCCGGCGATGGTCCCCACCGCGAGACCGACGTTGAAGGCGGCCCTGCCTTCGGGCATCAGACCGTGAGGAATCAGAATCGACGCGGCGGCGGTGCGGGCCATCGTCCGGGCGATGAACGCCAGCGCCCCGTCGAGAAACGCCAGCGCCAGGATCATTCCGACCGCGAGGTGCCCGACGCCGAGGGCCAGCAGCAAGAAGAGAGCACTCTCGATCGCGTAGAGGACGGGCACGAGGCGCCCGGTCGCCAGCTGGTCGACACGCGAGACGAGCATCGGGCCGAGCAGTCCCGGGAGGAACTGCGTAGCGAGGAACAGCGCGGCGGTGGCGAGAGCTGAGCGCGTGGCGCCGAACACCACCACGGCGAGGGCGAGCGATCCGACGAGATCGCCGGCGAGGTTGATCACATACGAGATCAGGAGCGCCCGGAACTCGCGTACTCGGAGCGCCGCGCGCACGCCGCTCATCGCTCCACCGCCGGCACGGTGCTACGAGGTTGCGCGAGGTCGCGAATCCGCTCCTCGATCGCGAGCTCCTTCTCGAAGTCGGCGTCCTCGGTGTGGGTGAAGCCGATGTCCTCCCGCTCCAGGATGCGCACGAACAGCTCCACATACCGGCCGTCGAGCTGGCGCCCGGAGACGCGCCGGAGCTCGGCGATCGCCGCCGCGCGCGACAGCGGACTGCGGTAGGTGTCCCGCGCCGTGATCACGTCGAACGTATCGGCAATCGAGATCATTCGCGCAAGGGCCGGGATCGCCTCGCCGTGCAGTCCCGCCGGATAGCCCGTCCCGTCGACGCGCTCGTGGTGGGCGAGGATGACCGCCGCGATCCCCTCGTAACCCTCGACGCGCCCGACGAGCTCCGCGCCCTGGGCCGGATGCCGGCGGACGATCTCGAGGTCCTCCTCGCTCAGCGGGCGGTCGGCGAACAGGATGCGGTCGGGAAAGGCGAACTTGCCGATGTCGTGCAGGAGGCCGGCCGTATGGACCGTCCGCAGCTCGTCCTCGGTGCAGCCGGCGGCGTTGGCGATGGCGTGGGCGTACCGTGCCACGGCCGCCGAGTGGCGCGCCGTGTATCGGTCGCGTAGCGAGAGCGTGCGCACCATCGTCACGAGCACGCCGACCTGAAGCGACGCGAGCTGAAGCGTTCGCTCCTGGAGTTGATTTCGCCGCTGATTGGCCCGCAGCAACTCGGCGAGCAGGACGTAGAACGCGGCGAGCAGAGCCAGCGCGAGCAGCAGCGAGGCCAGGCCGGCGTGGACGTAGAGCGCGACGAGCGCAGCGGCAAGAACGTTGGGCGCCGCGATCCAGGGCAGGACGGTCGTGACGCTGGTGCGAACCTGGACGGAGACGGGCGTGCCCGTGTGCACGCGGAGCCAGATCGCCGCCAGGGTGATGTTGACGACGTTGGCGAGGCTGATCGCGGCGACCATGACCAGCGCGAAGCCGATGTTTCCGCGCCTGACTCCGGCGTCCATCGCGGCTCGGATCGCGATGGCGCCGAGGAGGACGCCGGCATTCATGCCGAGGTTCCAGATCAACGCCAGCCGCCGCCCCTCGAGCCGGGGGCCGTCGGTGAGCACCGCGTCGATGATGCACGAGACGAACGCGATCGCGACCGCGGGCGCGGGGCCGAGCAGGCCCATCGCCAGCGCCACGATCGTCAGCCCCGCCGACAGCCGGACGCGTCCGGTGCGGACGTGCACCTGGTCGCCCAGGATGCCGAGTCCCGCCAGCGTGAAGAAGAGCCAGACGGGCCGCCAATCGGCTGAGCGGGTGCTCGCGACGGCGCCCCCGACGGTCGCGAGGAGCAAGCCGACGGCTAGGTAGCGAAACGCTCGCGGGCGCGAAGTCACGGTCGCGGACTCGGCCATACCTGAAACTACCGCGATCGTACGGCGGTCAGCCAAGCGGCTGTATTCGTTCGCCGGATTGGTGGAGCCTAGGCGGGCGAACCTCGGCGCGACCGCTTACGTGGTCGCTTCCGCGACCGGGTTAGATCCTCCAATGCATGACGGTCCCTCCTCGCGGCGACGCGCGGGTTCTTGGTGCTTCGACGGACGTGCCGGGGCCGGGCGCCCCGGTGGCTCGGGCGCGCCAATCGCGCGCCGGCATGACCGATAGATCGACGCGTTGCCCGGAGGCTTGACCAACCGTCGGCGAATCTCGGCGAGTCGTCCGCTCGTCCCGAGTTGGAGTCCGAGGGCTGCGGGTGCTAGCGGGGCGCCAGCGTGGCGGCGTCGATCAGGTCGAACACCATCCGGGCCCCAGTGGCGACGGGCGAGGCGACCCGATCCTCGGAGAGCAGGACGGCCATCGGCGTCCCACGCGCACCGAACGCCGTCCGGGCACGGCCGTCAGCGTCGAGCAGCAGCGTTGAGGCAAACAACGTTTCATGGACCTCGCCGGCGGCGATCACGATCAGCCGGGGCGCACCCGGGTGCGCTTCTCGCTCGAACGCCTGCAGGCCGGGAAGCATCTGGCGCGAGAACTCGCACTCCGGATCCCAGAAGAGCACGACGGTGGGGTCGCGGTAGAGGTCGCGGAGCGCGACCCGGCGGCCGTCGAGGCCGGGGAGGACGAGATCCGGGATCGGGTCGCCGAGCTCGGCGGGTTCGTCGGCGAAGGGGACGAGCTCCGTGAGCGCCTGGGCGATGGCGTCCGGGCCGGCCAGGGCCGGGCGCTCGATGCGTCCGCGGCTGTCGATGACGACCGCCATCGGCGTGCCGGGAATGCCGTAGGCCTTCGCGAGGGCGCGGTCATCGCTCGTTACGACCACGACGCCGCTGTGGCGAGCGCGGCGCTGTGCGGCGGCGATCTCAGGCGTGAGCGCCTGGCAGGTCGTGCACTCCGAGTCGGTGAATACGAGCACGAGCCGGGTCGCGCCGGTGCAGTCCTGTAGGTCGAAGTGCGGCGCGGGCGCGCCAACCGGGAGGCCGAGGCGCGGCTCCGGGACGCGGCGACGGGTCAGGGCTGTGGCCAGAGCGATCACCGCGGCCGTAGCCAGCAGAGGCGCCGGCGTGGCGGTGGCCCCGGCGCCGGCGACCGCGATGAAGGCGGCGAGCGCCAGCAGGGTGGCGTTCCTCAGGATGGTGGAGCGGCCTGCCGGCGCGCTGTGGAGCTGGCCGAAGCAGTGACAGTCAGGCGCGTGCCCGCGGGCGTTGGCGGCGGCGATCGCGGCGATGAACGTGGCCAGGAGGACGGCCGCCGCGATGGCGCCGGCGCGCGCGGTGGCGGACGGAAGCAGCATCAGCGCCACCGCCAGCTCGAGCGCCGGGAGGGCGATGCCGGCCGGGCCGGCGAGCCGCGCAGGCACGCCGAACTCCGCGACCGCGCGGCGGCTGCCGCTCAAGTCGCGCAGCTTCGCCACGCCGGCGACCACAAACACGCTCGCCAGCGCGAGACGGCACACCAGTAGCGCAGCCCCCATCGGCCGAGAATCTAGCTGCGCGCGCCCGGGGGCTCAACCACAATTGGCCCGTGAGCGGCGACATCCCGAGCGTCTGGCACGCCACCGCGACCGACGGCCGGACGCCCCCGCGATGAGATCACCCGCCCGGCGGGATGACCAGGACGCGCTGGCCCGTGAGATAGCGGCCCAGGTCGCTCGAGTTCTGCGGTGGCGGGCGGTAGACGTCGAGGTGGCGGCCCTTGATCGCGCCGCCGATGTCCTCGGCCACGAACCAGCCCCCGTTGATCCTCCGGTAGGCAGGGATGTAGACGCGGCTCCCCATCGGGATCAGCCGCGGATCGACCGCGATGCTGTGGTAGAAGCGCAGCGACAGGTGCGCCGGCGCGAACGTGACGCCACCGTAGGGCAGCGTCCTGACGCCGCGTCCGTTCGACCACCCGCCGTTCGCGAGCGGGAAGGTCACCGCGCCGCCGGCGTTGCGCCAGCCTCCGCGCAGCCACACGGGAAAGCCGTTGGTCCAGTTGCCCAGGCACACCGGGAGGGTGGGATCTCCGGCGGCGTTCACCCAGCCCGTCGAGCCGAGCGCGGCGATCTGGACGAGCCGTCCGCCGTGGTCGACGCCGTCGCCTTCCATCGCCAGCCCCCGCGCGGAGTACAGGAAGTCAGCCGGATAGGTGCCCGGCAGACCGGGCGCGTGGATCGGCCGGCCGGCGAACCAGCTCTCCCGCGCCGGGTAGTACTCGGTGATCGCGACCCCGGTTACCCACTGGCGTCGCGCGATGGGATGCTCCGGGACGGGCGGCGGCGCGCTCCGGCAGCGCGACTGCGACGGTGGCGGGGTCTTGGTCGCCACCGGCTTGTTCGCGGGCTTGGGCCTGGGCGGAATCGGCCTGGGTGGCCGGGCCAGTACGCGAGCCGTCCGCGGCGCGAGCTGAGGATGAGCGTGCGGCTGCTCGGGCGCGGCGGCTCCGCAGCCGCTCAGCGCGACGACCGTCGCCCCGATCGCTACCGTCAACCTTCGCCCGCCCACCGCAACCAATATAGGCTCCTCGGAGACCCTGACAGCGCTCTTAAGAACCTCTCACCAACCATGCGTACTGTCAGGGTGACCTGATGAGGGCACCGAAGCATCTGTGGTCCGGCGACTGGGAGCGGGAGTCCGCCGCGGTCTCCGAAGACCTGGCCGCGCTGGAGGAGCTTCCTCGCGTCTCGCCCGCGCAGGAGGAGAGCGCCCCGCGCCCGGTGACGCGCCGCGCCACCGCGCTCTCCGCCGCCCCCGCCACCGCGTCCGCCGAGGCGCGCGGCCGCACCACGACGCCCCATCCGGAGCCCGCGGGCGAGCCCTCCCGGATCAAGCCGCCGATCCGCTGGCCCCAGATCCGGATCCCCCCGCTCAGCCCCCGCGCGCGCCGGGCCGCGGCGCTCACGGTGGCGTTGATGGTGGTGGCCGCCGCCGGCGCCTACGGCCTGGTGGCGCTGCTCGGCTCCTCCGGATCGGCAGGCAGCGCGGCGGCGAACGGACAGGCCGCGCCGATGTCGTGGCTGGGTATGGAGGTCGCGACGGTCGGCCCCGGCCGGGTCGTGGTCGAGACGGTCGCGTCGGGGAGCCAGGGGGAGCGGTCCGGGTTCGAGCCCGGCGACGTGTTGCTCGCGATCGACAGCCGCTCGCTCGTCTCGACCGCTGACATCAGCAAGGCGATCTTCGGGATGCGGTCAGGCGACGAGGTCCAGATCGAGGTCGGCCGCGGCTCGGCCGTGTTCGTGACCAGCGCCACCCTCGCCGCTGCACCCGTGAAGTACCCGTGAGCTTCTCGGCGCCGCTCGTCCTCCTCGCGCTAATCGCGATCCCGCTGCTGATCCGGTGGTATGTCGGGGAGCACCGGCGTCGTACGCGCGCCGCGCAGCAGCTCGTGGCGCCGGCGCTCATGGCCTCGGTCGCGCCGCGGCGTCCGGCCTGGCGCCGGCACGCGCCGATGCTCCTGTTCGTGCTCGCGATCGCTGCCCTGATCATCGCCGCTGCCCGTCCGCAGACGACGGTGGCGGTCCCGGTCCAGAGCGGGGCGATCATGCTCGCCAACGACATCAGCGACTCGATGAGATCGACCGACGTGTCGCCCTCGCGGCTGGGCGCCGCACAGCAGGCCGCGGAGCGCTTCCTCCGAGGGGTCCCGAGCACGATCCAGGTCGGCTCGCTCGAGTTCGCGCGCCACCCGGTCGTGCTCCAGTCGCCGACCAGCGACCACGCCCTGACGCGCGCCGCAGTCCAGCAGCTCCACGCCGGCGGTGGCGGCACCGCCACCGGGGACGCGGTGATGACGGCGCTGCACGTCCTCACCACGCTGCCAAAGCAGGGCGGAAAGCGTCCGCCCGGCGCGATCGTGCTCCTCTCCGATGGCGGGGCCAACGCCGGCGCCAGCCCGGCCGCCTCGGCACGGCAGGCCAAGGCCGACCACATCCCGATCTACACGATCGCGCTCGGGACGCTGCGGGGGACGATCCCGTCCAAGCAGGGCGCGAGCACGGTGAACGCGCCTGTCCCCGTGAGCGATCAGCAGCTGCGCGAGATCGCCCAGCTCTCCGGCGGCCGCGCGTACACCGCGGCCGACGCCGCCGGCGCGAACGCCGTCTACGCCCACCTCGCGACCGCCCTCGGGCACAAGAACGTAAGACGTGAAATCACCGCGAGCTTCGCCGGCGGTGGGTTGGCGCTGCTGCTCCTCGGCAGCGTCCTCTCGCTTGCCTGGTTCGGCAGGCTCGCCTAGACATGGAGCCACATCGATGACCAACGTTGACGAGCCGACCCGGATGCGCGGACAGGCGCGCGAGGCCCTCCAAGAGGCCCTGTACGAGATCAAGCGCGTGATCGTCGGCCAGGACGCGATGCTCGAGCGCCTGCTCGTGAGCCTGCTCGCCGGCGGCCACGTGCTGCTCGAGGGCGTCCCCGGCCTGGCCAAGACGCTTACCGTCAAGACGCTCGCCGCGGTGCTCGGCGGGTCCTACAGCCGGGTCCAGTTCACGCCCGACCTCGTTCCCGCCGACCTCGTCGGCACCCGCGTGTGGCGGCCGGACAGCGGCACGTTCGACACCGAGCTCGGACCGGTGTTCACGAACTTCCTGCTCGCCGACGAGATCAACCGCGCGCCGGCCAAGGTGCAGTCGGCGCTGCTCGAGGTCATGCAGGAGCAGCAGGTGACGATCGGCGGGACGACGTACGTGGTGCCGCGCCCGTTCGTGGTCATGGCCACGCAGAACCCGATCGAGTCCGAGGGCACCTACCCGCTCCCCGAGGCGCAGGTCGACCGCTTCCTGATGAAGATCCTCGTCGACTACCCCACCCCCGGGGAGGAGGCGGCGGTCGTGGGGCGGAGCCTGAGCGCGCCCGCGCAGGTGCGGGAGTGCCTGTCGCTCGATGCGCTGCGCCACTACGGAGAGGTCGCGGCCACGGTGATGGTCGACCGCGACGCGATCGGCTACGCGGTGGGTCTGGTGGACGCCACGCGCCATCCCGAGAACCACGGCCTGGCGGACATGGCTCCGATGATCGAGTTCGGAGCCAGCCCCCGCGGGCCGATCGGGTTGGTTCAAAGCGCGCGCGTGCTCGCGCTGCTCCGCGGGCGCGGCCACGTGGTCCCCGAGGACATCCGCGACCTCGCGGCGGACGTGCTCCGCCACCGGATCGTGCTCTCCTACGACGCTCTCAGCGAGGGCGTGACCGCGGACGACGTGCTCGACCGCGTGATGGCCGCGGTCCCGCAGCCCGGCACCTCTCACCTGATGCGCGAGCGCGTCGCCACCGGAGTGGTGCGCCCGGCGTGAGCAGCGCGGTCCTTCAGCCGCCGGCCGCCCGTCAGGGGCCGGGCCCGATCCCGCAGCCGCTGATCGAGGCGCTCGACGTGAGGGTGAGCCGGCTGGTGGCGCGAACGCTGCCGGGCGACCGCCGCGCCGCCGGCGTCGGCCTCGGCACCGAGCTGGCGCAGCTGCGGCCCTACGAGTTCGGCGACGACGTCCGCCACATCGATTCCGCCGCCAGCGCGCGGACGAGGCAGCCCCACGTCCGCCTCCACGTCCCCGAGCGGGCGCTCACCACCTGGATCGCGCTCGACGTCTCGCCGTCGATGGCGTTCGGGAGCACTCGCCGGTTGAAGGCGGACGTGGCCGAGGGCGTGGCCCTCGTGTTCGGCCGCCTCGGGGTGCGCCGCGCCGGGAGCGTCGGCGCCGTGTCCTTCGGGGCCGGCGGCGTGCGCGTGGTGCCGCCGCGCGGCTCGCGGCCGGGGATGGTGGCGCTGCGGCGGATGCTCGCCGACGGGGTGGCGGTCGACGGCACCGCATCGTCGGAGGCGCTCGGCGAGGGCCTGACGCGGATGGCGCGGCTGGCGCGCCAGCCCGGACTTGCCGTGGTCATCTCGGACATGCGCGACCAGCGCGACTGGGAGCGGCCGCTCGGCTCGCTCCAGGTCAGGCACTCGGTCGTGGTGGTGGAGATCGGTGACCCGCTGGAGCGCGAGCTGCCGGCGGCGGGGCACCTGGCCCTGATCGACCCCGAGACCGGCGCCCGCGTGGAGGTCGACACCTCAAGCCGGCGCCTGCGCCGGCGCTTCGAGGAGCTGGAGCGCGAGCGGCGCGAGGCCGTCGCGAGCGAGCTCCGCCGCCTGCGCGTGCGTCACGTCACGCTCTCGACGGCCGACGACTGGCTGGTGGAGCTGGGGCGCCAGCTGCGATGAGCTTCGGGAGTCCGGTGTGGCTGCTGGCGCTGGCGCTCGTGCCGGTGGCGCTCGCCGCGTACCTCGCCGCGCGCCGGCGATCGCGGCGCTACGTCGTTCGCTACCCGGCGCTGGCCACGCTCCGGGCGGCGGGGGTGGCGGCGCCGTCGTGGCGGCGCCACGTGCCGGCGGCCCTCCTGCTCGCGGCTGTGGCGACGCTCGCGCTTGCGCTGGCGCGGCCGCGGGTGACCCACCGGGTGCCGATCGGCGAGGCGTCGATGATGCTCGTGATCGACCACTCGGGCTCGATGGCCGCCGTCGACGTCACCCCGACGCGCCTCGCCGCCGCGCAGGCCGCGGCCAACACGTTCATCGCGCAGCTCCCCGGCTCGGTCTCCCTCGGCGCGATCGGCTTCGGCTCCACCGTCGACACCGTCCAGCAGCCGGTGAGCAATCACGGGGCGGCGCAGGGGAACATCGACTCCCAGCAGGCCGGTGGCGGAACCGACACGGGCGACGCGCTGACGCTCGCGCTCCAGCTCCTGCACGGCGCGAGCAAGAGCCATCCGCCGGCCGCGATCGTGCTCCTCTCCGACGGAGCCGCCAACGCCGGACCGGACCCGGTGACGGTGGCGCGCCAGGCGGCGCGCGAGCGGATCCCGATATACACGGTGGCGCTCGGCACGTCGAGCGGCATCCTCGCCAACCCCGACCCGTTCCAGCCGCCGATCTCGGTGCCGCCCGACCCGCAGCTGATGCAGCAGATCGCGGCGACGTCCGGCGCCCGCGCGTTCAACGCCCAGACCTCCGATCAGCTCAGCTCGATCTACAAGCACCTGGGGACCGAGCTCTCGAGCGTCAGCCGCAAGCGCGAGGTGACGGTGGCGTTCGCGGTGGCGGGGCTCGTGCTGCTCGTGCTCGCGGTGGCGTCATCGGTGCGCTGGGCGGGGCGTCTGCCTTAGCTGGGCCGCGCGCTGGCGCGCGCGTCATCCTTGGGGCCGGTGGCGCGCGGCGTCCGTGCCGCGCGCGCCGTCTGCGCTCCGCGGCGGGAACAACGTTCCGTTCGGCGCACGAGATCCGCCGAGGCCGAGCTTTCTCCCGCCAGGCGGGAACTTCCTCGGTCTCGGCGACTTCGGCCTCGCGAGCGGAACATTCTTCCCGCCAGCGAAAGTTTTACTTGCCAACCTGCGTCTCTTGGGCTACCCTGGCTCCCGACCAGGAGTAACAGATTTATGTCCGTCCTCTTCACCACAAATCCCACTCGCACCGACGCGTCGATGACGGCGCGTGGACGTGTGGCTGCCCTTCTGAGAGTGTGTGCGCCGTAGATCGGCGCATATATCGACTCCCAGCGAGGGCGGCCAACAGGCCGCCCTTTTTTGTGCGCGGCTGCTGATTGGTAACTGACACTTTGAGCGCCACCGGCGCTCACGGTTGATCACTTTTGGTTGCGCATACGACCAGAAGCGATCGCCCCTGCCCGAAAACCCACACGACAAGGAGTGCCTCTCATGAGGACGTACCAAACGGCCATCGGCGAGATGGCCGTATCACCGGGCCGGCGATGGCCGGTACGGATCAGTCGGATGACACGAGGCCGTAGCGAGCGCGCCGGCCGGGGGTCAGTCGAAGCGATCCAGCGGCGTGCGCGTCAAGCGCAGCTGCAACAGCGGTCCTGGGGATCCATCCCGGACCCGCGGTGGCACCGGGGCCGGCGCTGACGGTTAGCGCCGGCTCCCCGCCGGCCGGCGGTGGCGCGGGGTCCACCGGGGGCGGTATTAACAGGAGTTCGACGCCGAGCGAAGTAGGAGGATGTATCGGTGGCGCAGATCAAGACCTTCGGCTCCGTCGACCAGCGGAGCCTCGACCAGCTCAAGCGCTGCATGGACGCCGGCGACGCCGACTTCGGAGTGCTGTGCGCCGACCACCATCCCGGTTACAGCCAGCCGATCGGTGGCGGGGTCGCGTACGAGGGGTACGTGTCGCCGTCCGGCGTCGGGTACGACATCGGGTGTGGTAACAAGGCCGTTCGCACGGACCTCACGCGCCGCGACCTCGACGATCTCGGTGGCGTCGAGCGGACCATGCGCGAGATCACCCGCCGCGTCTCCTTCGGCATGGGCATGCCCGCGCGTGAGAAGGTCGACCATCCGGTGCTCGACAAGATCCGGCGCGCCGACTTCACGCCGCAGCGCAGGCTGGCGGGGCTGGCGGAGTCGCAGCTGGGGACGGTCGGCTCGGGCAACCACTACGTGAACGTGATGGAGGACGAGCGCGGCCGCGTATGGGTCGGCGTGCACTTCGGCTCGCGCGGGTTCGGCCATAAGACCGCGTCTGGCTTTCTCGCGCTGGCGCAGGGGCTGGCGTTCGACGGGCACGCGCCGGAGGGGGAGATGGATTCGCCACCGGTGCTGCTCGAGACCGGGAGCGAGCTCGGCGACGCCTACGTCTCCGCGATGGAGCTCGCCGGCGAGTACGCCTACGCCGGACGCGACGTGGTCGTGGCCAAGGTGCTCGAGATCCTCTCGGCCGAGTCCGTCGAGGAGGTCCACAATCACCACAACTTCGCGTGGCGCGAGGAGCACGGTGGCCGCTCCTACTGGGTGATCCGCAAGGGATGCACGCCGGCGCAGCCCGGCCAGCTGGGATTCGTCGGCGGCTCGATGGGCGAGGAGTCGGTCATCCTCGAGGGCGTCGCCTCGGATGACTCAGCGCGGTCGCTGTTCTCGACTGTCCACGGTGCCGGCCGGGTGATGAGCCGCTCGCAGGCGGCAGGGCGGGTGCGCCGCCGCAAGCGCTGGGCCTGCAATCACCGAGACTGCGAGCGGGTGCTCGAGGCCGGCCGCGGCGGGGAGCGGCCGCGCTGTCCCGCGCACCCCGGCGCCGGCGTTCGGAAGGTGTGGATCGAGGAGCAGGTACGGCCGGGGAAGGTCGACTGGCCTGCGGTGCAGGCGCGGCTGCGCGAGCAGGGCATCGTGCTCGTGGGCGGTGGCGCCGACGAGGCGCCCGAGGTCTACAAGTGCCTCCCGGACGTACTCGACGCGCACGCGGGCACGATTCGCGTCAAGCACACGCTGCGCCCGCTCGGCGTGGCCATGGCGGGGCGCGACGTGCACGACCCGTACAAGGACTGACGTGTGCGCCGGCTTCGGACCGGCGCACACATCGCCCTGCGTCAGCCCTTGATGTAGTGCAGGCTGGTCACGTCCTTGAGGACGCGCTTGGCGCCATAGGGCTTGTCGAACGCTCCGCTGGGGGAGATCCCGAACTCGGAGCGCTGCCGGAGCAGGCCGATCACCGAGGCGTGGCGCGCCTCGACTGTCACGATCGACAGAGCGGCCGCCAGCACCTTCGGATCCTTGATGTTGAACGCCTGACCGGAGTAGGCGTGAACCCCCTCGTTCTCGAACGTGAACGAGGCCTTCTTGAAGGCGGCCTCGTTCGCGTTGTCGCCGTGGAAGTCGAACTTCGGCTTCTTGATCGCGTGCGAGCCGAGGACCTTCTTGAGCGCCTTGACGTGCGCGTTCTCATCGTCGGTGACGGTCTTCAGGAACAGGCGCGTCTCGTAATCCTTGATGAACGCCGTGCGGTGCTGATTCGCGGTGGCCTCGTTGTAGAACGTCGACTCGAGGTACTCGAGCGTCAGCGCGTAGTTGAGGATGCCGATGTCGCCCTTGCCGAACTTCGCCGGCGGGCGATCGCCCGTGCTGAACGCCATGGCGCTCGGGGCGAGGGCTCCCAGGACGGCGCCGCCGCCGACGAGGGCGCCGCCGGCGAGTCCGGCGCGGCGCAGGAAATGCGAGCGGGTGTCGCCGTCGAGGGCGTCCATTGCCTCCGCCGCGGTTTCCCGGACGGCGCCGTCGACGTCGATGTGCTCGAGGTTGACTTCATGACTCACGATGATGCTCCTTGCACTGCTGATGGTTTTCGCGGCAGACAGCAGCCGAGCGCCATCCCCCGCCGAGGTACTACCGGTGATTCGGAATCGAGCCGGGTTCGGATCAGTTACCGGGCGACGGTGCGGCCACCGTCTGTCCCAGCGCGTCGCGGCGGCGCCGGCGGCGCTCGGCGAGCGACGCGAGAAGCACGCTGCTCTCGAACAGCAGGTAAAGCGGCACGGTCTCGAGCAGCATGGTCACCACGTCACCGGGGAGCACCGCGGCGACGAGCGCGCACGCTCCGACCGCATAGCGCCGATTGCGCCGCAGCTGCGTCGGCGTGATCCCACCCGCCTGGGTCACGGCGAGGATGCCCACCGGGACCTGGAACAGGAGCCCCATCGCGAGCAGGATCGTCGCCGCGAACTTGTAGTACTGGCTGGCCTGCACGAGCACGTTGAACTGCGCGCTGTTGAAGTTCTGCAGGAAATGCACCGCCGCGGGCAGGACCACGAAGTATCCGAACGTCACGCCCACGACGAACAGCACGGGAATCGCGAGCAACAGCGGTCGCACCTGCCGGCGCCGGCTCGGGTCGAGCGCGGGGACCACGAACCCGTACAACTGCCACAGCAGCACAGGCAAGGACAGGATCAGCGCGAAGATGAAGGTCACCGTCAGCGTCGTGGTGAGCGGCTCGCCGATCCCGAGTGTCACGGGACGATCGCCTCGCGGCGATGCCGAGAGCCGCGTGAGGTCGCGCTGGAGGTGTGTGTGCGCCTGCTGCAGCGCGCGCTCCGCGTCCGGGCTCTGGTGGCCGCGCGCGAGCACGCCCACGACGGCCTGGAGCTGGGTCGCGACGTCACGCGTGCTCTGCTGGACCTGATAGGTCGCGCCGAGCGGACCCTGGCCGTCGCGCACCTGGTGCTGCGTCTGGTGCGCGAGCGGCCGGTTGACCAGGTCCAGTAGCCGGTGGTTCTGCCAGAAGCACAGGCCGAACGCGACCCCCAGCACGAGCAGCGACACGATGATTCTCGTGCGCAGCTCGTCGAGGTGGGCGACGGTGCTCAGCTGCTCCTCATGGCCAACCGGCCGGGGGATCCGGATTTGCACGGCGCGCTCGCGTACCGGGGCTTACGCCGCCGTCGTCGCGCGGGGAGCCTCAGCGTGCTCGGCCGTGCGCTCGGTCGCCATCGTCAGCTGCTCGGTGTGCTCGGAGTGCGAGTCGCCGCCGATCGCGTCCTTGAACCCGCGCAGGCCGGATCCGAGTGAACGTCCCATCTCGGGCAGCCGCTTGGCTCCGAAGACGAGCAGCAGGATGACGAGAAGAAAGGCGATGTGAAGTGGATTGTCGAGGCCCATGGAGTGCTCCAGTCGTTGCGGATGTCAGTGAGTACTTCGAACCTGGGGACCAGGCGGATCAATCAGGCAGTCAAGTCACCGGGGCGACGATCAGGGGCGCATGGGTGGAGACGACGCTTCCTCCCGCGGGCTCCTGGGTGACCAGGATCCTCCGAACTCCGCGCAGGCTCTCCGGCAGCCCGACGTCGGCGCTGCCGCGTCCGGTGACGGTGAACAGGGTTTGCGTCGGCGCCGGCCGCCCATCGGAGCGCTGAAGCCAGACCTCGTACACGTGGCCGGGCGCAGGTGGCGGGAAGCCGCGCACGAGCAGCTTGCCGCGCCCGCGGCGCAGCTCGAGCTCAGCCCGCCCTGATGAATGCTGAACCCTTGCCTGAAGCTGGCGCACCGATCCGGAGCCACCACTCAGCAGCGTTACCGACAGCGCCACCGCAATCACGAGAACCGCGCCGAGCGCCGCCGCGTAGGCCGGCCGAGCCAGGAGCGTGTGCATCGATCGCCTCGGAACGCGGCGGCGAGGCTCCTGCCCGTGCCGCTCTGCCCGTGACCGAGCGCAGCACGCGCGCGCGGAGCGCTGCCGGGGCGGCGTACTGCTGCGGCGACATTGCCAGCGCGTCGACCACCCGCTCCAGGGCCACGAGCTCTTCTCGGCAGTCAGCACAGTCGGCAAGGTGATCCTGGAATCTGGCCTCCTCAGCGGGCTCGAGCGCGCCCAACGCGTAGGCGGCGACGTCGAGGTGGGGTGCATGCGCGAGGCGTTCGTCGGGGGTCATCGAACCATGCGGGGGTCGCCGGCGGGATCGGGTTCCAGATCGGGGAGGGCGAGCCGCATCTTCGTCAGCCCCAGGCGCATTCGACCCTTCACGGTGCCTGTCGGGAGGTCGAGCATCCGCGCGATCTCGGTGTGGGTGAACCCTCCGAAATAGGCGAGCTCGATCACCCGCCGCTGGTCGGTCGGTAGGCCGGTGAGCGCGTCGCGGACGTGTCGCACATCGTCGCGTCGCTCGACTTCCTCCTCGGTTCGCTCCCGCGCCTGCACAGCCTCGGCAGCGTCGTCGTCGGCGACATCTCGCCCGGTCATGGCCGCCTCGTGGCGAAATGAGTCGATCGCCTTGTGCCGGACCGCGGCGAGTATCCACGAGCGGACAGTTCCGCGTCCGGGCTCATAACGGCCGCTTCGGCGCCACAGTGACAGAAAGGCCTCCTGGACGATGTCCTCGGCCAGCACACGCCGGCCGCACATCCGGTATGCGAGTGAGAAGGCCGCATCACTGTGGCGAGTGAAGATCACCTCGAGCGCGCGGGCGTCACCGTCGCCGGCGTGCCCCATAAGGTCCTCGTCGGCGCAGCCGCGCAGATCGTCGCCACGCGTCAGTCGCAGCATCACGCCGGCCTCCCGTGGGATCGGGCCGGCCCGGGGATACCTGGGGATGCGCTCGTGGACGCGAGCGCAGCTGAGCACGCGAAAACCTGGATACAAGGGATACGGGGCGCAACCCGGTTTGGATCACTCCCCTGGTCCCTGCACGAGCGCCGGGTCAGTCGCGGGGCAGGCCCGGGCGCCGTAGCTGCGCGCCCACCCGCGTGCTCACAGACGCGCCCTCGGCCCCCCGCGCCGCCAGCTCTCGCTCGAAGGTGCGCTCCATCTCCGGCGCCACCGCCAGCAGGTCGCGCTCGATCAGCCGTGTGGTGAGCAGCGGGCGCAGGGCGTGCATCGCGTACACGAACCGCGGCGTGCAGATCCGCCGGCGCCGGCGCTCGAGCCCCGCCACGATGTCCCGCGCGATCCTCTCCACCGGGTAGGTGCGGCTGAGCGGTGGTCGCAGCGTCGCGCGCAGGATCCGGAAAGCCTCGGTCGAGGCGTCGCTTTCGCGCACCATCGCCGTGTCCGTCCAGCTCGGGTGAATCGTCGCCACCTGGACGCCGTACTGCGCCACCTCGACGCGCAGCGAATTGCACATCGCCTCCACGCCGGCCTTGGTCGCGCAGTACGCCGACATGTGAGGCGTCTGGCCGAACGAGGCGAGCGAGGCGGTCACCGCCACGTAACCTCGCTGGGCGATCACCGCCGGAAGCGCCGCGCGCACCGTGTAGTAGGCGCCGAGCAGGTTGACCTCGACCGTGCGCGTCCACGCGGCGGGGCTCGTCAGCGCGATCGGGCCGAGCGACGCAATGCCGGCGTTGGCCCAGACGACGTCGAGCCGCCCATGCTCGGAGACCGTGCGCGCCACCGCCTCCTCGCAGGCCACCGGGTCGGTGACATCGAGCTCGATCGTCAGCGCCGCCGGCCTCAGCGTCGCCGCGGTGGCGGCGAGCGCGTCCCCGTCGACGTCGGCGAGCACCGGCACCGCGCCGCGCTGGGCCAGCAGGCGTGAGCAGGCCGCGCCGATGCCGCACGCGCCACCGGTGATCAGCACGACCTTGTCCCGCAGCGACCAGACGTTCATTTGAGTCCTCCTCGTCCGGTGGCGATCCGCCGGTAGGCTCCGAGCACGCGCTCGGCACCGCCACATGAGGAGACAGTCAACCACCCGCTGTTCGCGCGGATGTATCTCCGGATGGCCTCGCGCCGGCTGGATGAGGGCGAGCGCGAGTACCGGCGCACCCTGCTCGACGGCCTGAGCGGCCACGTGCTCGAGCTCGGCGCCGGCAGTGGGATCAACTTCCGCTTCTATCCCCGGACGGTGGCGCACGTGCTGGCGGTCGAGCCCGAGCCGGTGCTCCGGCACGCGGCGGTCGACAACGCGGCGCGCGCGCCCGTCCCCGTCAACGTGGTCAGCGGCGTGTCCGCTGCGCTCCCCGCGGAGGACGCGACGCTCGACGCCGCCGTGGCGTCGCTCGTTCTGTGCTCGGTGCCCGATCCGGCGCGGGCGCTGGCCGAGCTTCACCGCGTGATCCGCCCTGGTGGCGAGCTTCGCTTCTACGAGCACGTCGTCGCCCACGGCCGCGCCCCCGCGCTCCTCCAGCGGCTCGCAGACTCGACGATCTGGCCGCACGTGGCCGGGGGGTGCCACATGAGCCGGGACACGCTGACCGAGATCGAATCCGCCGGATTCAGCATCGAGAGCTGCGAGCGGTTCACGTTCAGCCCCGGCGCGCCGGTTCCGGCAATTCCCCACATCCTGGGGATCGCGCGCCGGCGATGAGCGTCGAGCTGAGCGGCCAGGTGGCGATCGTCACCGGCGGCGGGCGGGGCATCGGCCGGGCGATCGCGCTCGCCTATGCGGCCGCGGGCGCGGACGTCGTCATCAGCGCCGCACGTAACCTCCCCGAGGCCGAGCGAGTGGCGGCCGAGGCCGCTGAGCTCGACGGCGCCGTCCACGCCATCCAGGCCGACGTCACGGCCGAGGAGGACGTCCGCCGCCTCACCGAGCGCGCGCTCGACCTGCGTGGCCGCATCGACGTGCTCGTCAACAACGCCGCCCGCGGGATGAAGTTCGTCAACGAGCGCTTCATGACCGACCCGCGGCCGTTCTGGGAGGCCTCTCCCGAGGCGTGGCGCCTCGTCATCGAGACGAACGTCCTCGGCGTGTTCCTGGTCTCGCGCGCGGTGGTGGGGCACATGCTCGCCGCGCGCCGCGGGAGCATCGTCAACGTGACCATCAACCAGGCGACGATGACGCGTCGCGGGTTCTCGCCCTACGGGCCGTCGAAGGCGGCGCTCGAGGCGATGACGGAGGTGTGGGCGGCCGAGCTCGAAGGCACGGGTGTGACGATCAACCTGCTCGCGCCGGGCGGCGCCACCGCCACCGGGATGATCGCCGAGGAGACCCCGCCGGACATTGAACTGCTCGATCCCGAGATCGTGGTGCCGGCGGCGCTCGCGCTGGCCCGCGCCGAGCGGAGCGGCCAGCGCCTGCTCGGCACCGAGTTCACCCCCTGATCACACGGACCGTCACTCTTGGGCCGCCGAGACGCCGTCCGCCCAGGAAAGCGCCCGCCAGACGCGCTCCGGGGTCATCGGCAAACGCCGCATGCGCACGCCCGAGGTCGCCGCGGCGACCGCGTTGGCGACGGCGCCCGCGCCGGCGATGACCGGCGCCTCGCCCACGCCCTTGGCCCCGAACGGCCCCTCGGGCACGGGGACCTCCACGATCTCGGTGTCGATCGGTGGTACGACGCCGGCCGTTGGCAGGGCGTAGTCGACGAGCGTGCCGGTCACGAGCTGGCCGTGCTCGTCGTGCGCCAGCTCCTCCCACAGAGCCCAGCCGAGGGCCTGCGCGGCGCCGCCCCGCATCTGGCCCTCGACGAGCGCCGGGTTCAGTGCGCGCCCCACGTCCTGGGCCACGACGTGGGCGAGCACCCGCACAGCGCCTGTGTCCCGGTCGACGCGCACGTGCGTGATGTGCGCCGCGGACTGCGGCGCCTGCGGGAGCGCGACGCGCCCGTGTCCCTCGACCGGGGCGTGCCGGCTGCCGTAGGTGAGCACCGAGCGCGCGAGCTGGTCGATCGACACCGCGCGCCCGGGGTCGCCCACCGGCTGGATGCGATCGTCGGCGATCTCGAGGTCCTCAGGTGCGATCTCGAGCTCGAGCGCCGCCACGTCGAGCAACCGCTCGCGCGCGTCCCGGGCGGCCCGCTCCACCGCGCGGCCGACCGTGTAGGTCACCTTGCTCCCCCCACTGGCGCCGGCGTAGGGCGCCGTCGAGGTGTCGGCCGCGACCACGCGAACGCGGTCGAGCGCCACCCCGAATGCGTCGGCGGCGATGGCGGCGAAGCTCGTCTCGACGCCGGTGAGATCGGCGGCGCCGGTGATCACCGTGAGCCGGCCGTCGGCGTCGAGCCGGCACACCGCTGCGGCCGGCTCGTAGCCGCCCGGCCACCAGCCGATCGCCATGCCGATCCCCTCGCCCTCCGGCAGCGAGCGCCGGGCGCCCCACAGCGGGTGCAGACGGATCCGCTCCAGGCACTGGCGCGCACCGAACACGGGGAAGGCGTTGCCCGCCACCGACTGGTCGCCCTCGGCGGCGACGTTGGCGAGTCGCAGCTCGACCGGGTCGACGGCGAGCTCGGCGGCCAGCTCGTCGACCAGCGATTCGAGCGCGAACGCGGCGGGTGCCGCGGTGGGCGCGCGGTAGGCGCCGAACGTGACGCGGTTCGTGGCGATGCCGTAGGCCGTGAGCTCGTGGGCCTGCCACCGGTAGGGGCCGGCCGAGAGCATGGCCGCGATCGACTCCAGCCCGAAGTCGTCGGTGGCGCCACGGTCGCACAGCGACCGCGATCGGATGCCGGTGAAGCGCCCGTCCGCGGTGGCGCCGATCTCCAGGTCGATCAGCTCCGCCGGCGCCGGATTGCTCGCGGCCAGATCCTCGCTGCGCGTCATCGCCAGCCTTACGGGCCGCTTCAGGACGAGCGCGGCGGCGGCGACGAGCGGCTCGAGGAGCATCAGCTTGCCGCCGAATCCGCCCCCGAGCGGAGCGGCGCGGACACGGACGCGATCGGCGGGCAGCCCGAACAGCTCGGCGAGCCCGTCGCGCGTGGCAAACGGCGCCTGCGTCGATGCGCTCACGACCAGCTCTCCCTCCGGGTCGAGCCAGGCGGTTGCCGTCTGCGGCTCGAGGTAGCCCTGGTAGATCCACGGCGTGCGGAAGCGGCCGCTCACGACGACCTCGCTGGCGGCGAGCGCAGTGGCGGCGTCGCCGGCGGCCAGGCGGGCCGAACCCAGGACGTTGTCCGATAGCTGGTCCTCCTCGCCGGTGGTGCCGGCCGACACCGACGCATGAGCGTCGGCGATGTCAGAGCCGTCGCCCTGATCCGCCGTGCTGACGCGCGCCCGCGGCGCGCCCGGACGGATCGCCGCCTCGAGGTCGAGCACCGGCGTCAGCGGCTCGAGCTCGGCCCACACGAGCTCGGCGGCGTCGACCGCCGCCGCCTCGGTCTCGGCGATCACGATGGCGATCGGCTGCCCGGCGTAGAGCACCTCCTCGCGCGCCAGCGGCTGCTTGCCCCGGCCCGGTCCGGTGGCGGTGATCGGGAGGTCGGCTGCGGTCATGACCGCAGCCACGCCGCGCGCCCTGCGGGCCTCCTCGACCTCGATGGAGACGATGCGCGCATGCGCCTCGTGAGCCAGCACCAGGCGGGCGTGGAGCAGGCCGTGGACCGGCAGGTCGCCGGCGTAGCGCGTGGCCCCGCGCACCTTGGCCTCGGAGTCGCGGCGGGGGATGGAGGCGCCGATCGCGGTCACGGCGCCAGAGCTTAGGTCACTCCGGATACTCGTCCTTGCGCCAGGCGAAGACCTCGTCCGGCACCGGCTTAGGCGTGCGCTGGAGCAGGAATGCGTGGTAGGGGGCGACGAACGGATCGGGCGCCATCACGGTGTAGGTGTGGTAGACGGTGTCGTTCTCGCGCGCGAACACGATGAAGCTCGGGCCCTCGCGCAGACCGTCCTCGAGCTTGGCACCGATCTGTCGTGACCAGTCCTCGAGCCACCCCGGGGGGTTCTCGACCATCTCCATGATCTGCGGAATCCCGCGCGCCTGGTCAGGCGTGAGCGCGATGCTGAAGTCGAACGGGAAGTCGCTCCCGTAGGTGGACACGTACGGGAACTGCCAGCCCATGCGCTCCTTGTAGGCGCTCAGCCGGTCGATCGGCGCGCGCGAGAAGCAGATCAGCGTCACGTCGCGGTGGTTCAGGTGGATGCGCGTCGCGTCGAGCTCGTCGCCGAGGTTCGAGCATCCGGGGCAGGCGCCGATCTCGTAGTCGGGCCCGAACATGATGTTGTAGGCGAGCAGCTGCGAGCGGCCGTCGAAGAGCTCGAGGAGCGTCTTCTTCCCGTCCTCGGTGTCGAACTCGTACTCCTTCTCGACGCGAACCCAGGGAAGGCTGCGGCGCTGCTCGGTGACGCGTTCCGTGAGCGCGGCGTGCTCGGCCTCGAGCTTCGCGAGCTCATCCCGCGCCGCCTGCCACTCCTGGCGCGTTCCAATCGTGTATTCGGGCACCGCCCACCTCCTCTGCTCGTTTACCTTCAGACCGGCGCGTCAACACAAAGTCATCGCTCGGTTGACCGGCGTCCGAGGGGCGAAGATAATCGGCTCTCAATTTACGAGCCGGGGGTGCCCTCATGTCCTGGAAACTGCAAGGGTCCTACTTCGAGACATGCTCCTGCGATGTCGTCTGTCCGTGCACGGCGTCGTTCGCGCTTCCGGCCACGCATGACCGATGCAGGGTCACGCTCGTCTTCCACATCGAGGACGGGGAGGTCGAAGGTGTCGACGTGGGTGGCTTGACGGTGGCCGCGCTGGCGGATACGCCCAAGGTGATGAGCGAAGGCAACTGGCGCCTCGGGGTGTTCATGGACGCCGCTGCTTCCGAGGAGCAGGCGGAGAAGCTCGGCGCGGTCTTCTCCGGCGCCCTCGGTGGTCCGATGGAGGCGCTGGGACCGCTGATCGGGGAGAACCTGGGCCTCGAGCGTGCGCCCATCGAGGTGCAGGAGGACGGACTGCGCCATTCGGTGAGGATCGGCGACGCGGTCGACTTCGAGGTCGAGGACGTGGTGCCGTTGGGGGCGGAGAACGGAGCGGCCGTGCGTCTTACCGGCGTGATGCATCCGGCGGCCTCCGAGCTGACGGTGGCGCGCGCCACCCGCTCGAAGATCGACGCCTTCGGCATCCAGTACGAGGGGAACTCCGCGTTCACGGCCTCCCGGTTTGCGTGGGCGGCGTGAGCGCCACCGGATCGCTGATCGCCGGCGCCCCCGCCGAGCACGGTGGCCGCGATGACCTGGCGGCCGCTTGGGCGGCCGTGCGTGCCCGCCTGGGCGTCGTGTTGCTGCTGCTCGTGCTCGCCGGCCTCGCATGGTGGTCGACGATCGATCGGATGGCCGGCATGGACGCGGGCCCGGGCACCGATCTCGGCACGCTCGGCTGGTTCGTCGGCGTCGTGGGTGGTGATGATGGCGGCGATGATGTTCCCGTCGCTGGCCCCGACCACGGCGCTGTACGCGCGGATGACGCGACGGCACGGGTGGAGCCGGTCGGTGCTCTTCAGCGCCGGATACCTGCTGGTTTGGGGGGCGGCCGGCGTCGTCGCCTATGGGGCCTTCCGTCTCGGTCGGAGTCTCTTCGGCGGCGATCTGGCGTGGCACGGCGCCGGGCGTTGGGTCGCCGGCGGCGTCCTGGCCCTCGCCGCCATCTACGAGGTCACCCCCTTGAAGGAGCGCTGCCTCGGCAAGTGCCGCAGCCCGCTCGGCTTCCTACTCGGCAGCTGGCGCGACGGAAACCGGGGCGCGTTGGAGATGGGCGCGAGGCACGCCGCCTGGTGCCTCGGCTGCTGCTGGGCGCTGATGGCCGGGCTGTTCGCGCTCGGCGTGATGAGCGTGACCTGGATGGCGCTGATCGCGGGGCTGATCGCGCTCGAGAAGACACTCCCGTGGCGGCGGGCGGCGACGTGGGGCGGCGCCGCGCTATTGCTGGTCCTGGCCGTCGGCGTCGTTGCGTTCCCACATGACGTGCCGGGACTGGTCATCCCTGGCGGCTCCCACGCGATGAACGCGATGCACTAGGGATCCGACCGGGGCGGCGTCGGTGGCGGGTACCTGCCGGAGGCTCGAGC
Source organism: uncultured Solirubrobacterales bacterium (assembly GCA_963839105.1). Classification (GTDB taxonomy): domain Bacteria; phylum Actinomycetota; class Thermoleophilia; order Solirubrobacterales; family Solirubrobacteraceae; genus Palsa-465. The sequence continues at coordinate 644,928 of CAWITQ010000006.1, read as the reverse complement.
CATCGCCTGCCTCCCGCGAGCACGCTTCTGGCGATTCGTGGCCGACGATTTCAAGCAGAGCCTCGACGACGACGGGATCGAACTGCGACCCTGAATTCGCGAGGAGCTCGGCCACGGCTACCTCGTGAGAGAGCGCGTTGCGGTAGGCGCGGTCGGTCCGCATCGCGTTCCAGGTGTCGCAGCAGGCGACGATCCGTGCCTCCAAGGGGATCTCCTGGCCGGGCAGCGCGTCCGGATACCCGCGGCCGTCCCAGCGCTCGTGGTGCGAGCGGACCAGGCGCCCGACATCCCCCATGAAGCCGCCGATCCGCGACAACATCTTCTGTCCCTCCAACGTGTGGGACTTCATGATCGCCCACTCCTCCGGGTCGAGCTTGCCGGGCTTGTTGAGGATCTCCTTTGGAATGGCGACCTTGCCGACGTCGTGCAGCAGCGCTGCGAACTCGAGGTTGCGCCGACGCTCCGCGTCCAGCCCGAGCCGGTCGCCGACGGCGAGAGCGAGCCCCCGCACGCTCTTGCAATGCTCGCCTGTGTATCCGTCGTCGGCCTCGACCACGTCGCCGAGGGCGAGTGCCGTTCCGCGGTAGGCCTGGTTCAGCTCGAGCAGGCCGTCAAGGCGTTGATGCCGTTCCCGCGCGAAGGTTGCGAGCACCCCGAGGAGCGGGACGAGCCCGAGCACAACCACGGGCGAGCTCGTGATGAGCTGGCGTGCGAAGACCAGGCCGACGATCGACAGGGCAGCGTCGATCGCGTACACCCACGCATACCGCAGCTCCGCCGAAAGGGGCGTCCCGCGGGCGATCGCGTCGCGCAGGGCGCCGACACCGAAGTCGAGCACGAACTGAGCCCCGAGCGCCGCCAGCAGGAGCGCCGGGCCCGCGTGCCTCGCCTCCACGTGCGCGAGCGCAAGCACGGCCGACGGGCCGACCGCGTACCAGGAGTTACCCGGCAGGTGGAGCAGCCGGCTTGGAGGCATGTCTCGCTTGAGGACTGCCGGAAGGCGTTCGATAAACCAGGCGGCGACGACCGCAACGGGGACGACGGCGGCGGGCGTGGTGAAGAGAAGCGGAACGAACGCAAGCTGCGTCGGGACCGCGCAGCCCGCCGGAGTGTCGAACTGGACGCGCATCGCCAGCGCCAGGACCAGGATGCAGAGCGCGGCCGGAAGGAGCGCGAAGGTGCTCGGGGGGTCCACCGCCCACAGCGCACCCGCAGCAACTACGAAGCCTACGCCGGCCAGGACGCTGCTGACCAGCTCACGTGCGGTCACGCGAGAGCGACGGCGCTCGTACGTTTCCGCCAGCACCTCGTGGTCCTCGAGCTTGGGATCGAGCGACATGGCGTCCCTGGTTATCGGCCTCGCGCGCGCCGGGATTAGAGGATGGCGCGGTAGCGGACCCCAGTACGACATCGGACATGCGTCGAGATGTCGCGCCCGGGCTCGATCTCCGGGCCGGATGTCACGAATCAGGCACTACAACCGAACTGAAAAGGGCAAACCCGGCGTGAGCCGGGGACGCAAAGCTAGAGGTCTCGCAAGAGCGAGATAGCTCGGCTGCCAGTGCTCACCACGGAAGGTGCGTACGAATGAAGAAGTTCCTTTTCAGCCTCCGCGCTCTCGCTCTCGGCGGCATGCTCACCGCGTTCGTCGCGGTGCCCGCGAACGCCGCGACCTCCACGCTCGACACCTCGATGTGCTCGAATCCGCTGCTGACTCAGCCGTTTCTCTCGGCCGGGGACCGCAACTGGTACACGTTGATGCCCGGAGAGACGCCCGGCAACTTCGACGGCAGCGGCTGGACACTGAGCGGCGGGGCGAAGATAGTCACGACGACCCTGCCCGGCGGGTCGACCGCCTCCGTCCTCGATCTGCCCAGCGGCTCGAAGGCGGTCAGCCCCACGGTATGCGTAAACAGCTTCTTTCCGACGGCGCGGACCATGATCCGCGACGTGGTCGGCTCCGAGGGCGTGTTCTTCTACGTCTCCTACGAGGGCACGAGCACGTGGAACACCCCCAAGAACACCGGCCAGGTCCACGGCAACAACACCGCGTGGACGCTGTCGGGATCGGTGAACCTGCAGCCGTTCAACGTCTGGGGCTGGCAGCCGATGCGGATCACCCTGATCCCCGGCGGCAAGACCAGCGACTTCCAGCTCTACGACCTGTACCTCGATCCTCACGCCCGGCTGTAGATCACAGCCGCTTGGCGGCGCCGAGCTCGGCCGCCACCGATCGCCACAGGGTGACGTGCACGGCGGGCCGGGCGCGGGAGGACACGCGCCCGGCGCGGCCGCTCGAGATCGCCTGCGTTGCCTCGGGGGTGCACGCGAAGCGCTGGAGGGCGAGTGCCGCGGGGAGGGCGTGGCCGAGCCCGAGCGTGCTCGCGTGCCAGAGCTCGAGGATCGGGGTCCCGCGCACGTCGAGCCTGACGAGCGCGCGGCGGCGTAGCTCGTCGACCGTGGAATGCGCGAGCGCGAGCAGGACCCCCTCGCCGGCGGCCGCGGCAGCGATCGCTGCCGACTGGCTGGCGTACGCAGACAGATCGGGCGGCCTGAGCTCGTGACGGGCGAAGAAGCGTCCGGTGGCAGTGCTCGGATCAAGCTCGGGAGGGCCGACGAGCCAGCGCTCTCCCGTGAGTTCGGCCGGCGCGATGTCCCGGCTGCCGGCAAGCGGATGCCCCGGCGCGGCGACCACGATCAGGCGCGTGCGCAGAAACGGCGTCGAGGCGATCGTGCTCGTGCGCTCGGATCCGGGGTGCGGGCCGAGCGCGATGTCGGCCCGGCGGTGCTCGAGCACGTCCGCGAAGGCATCGCCACCCGTCTCCTCGACCTCGATCTCCACGCGCGGATCGCGCCCCGTGAAGGCGTCGAGCAACGGGGCGATGTGCTCGGCCACGAGGCTCGTGGCCGCCACCCGCACCGGCTGCGGCTTGTCGCTCGAGTTGGACACCGAGCGCCGGGCCTGCTCGGCCAGGCCGAGGATCTCGCCCGCGAGCGAGGCCAGGCGCCGGCCTCCCTCGGTGAGCGCGATCGCCCGTCCCTCGCGCACGAACAGCTCGTCTCCCAGCTGCTTGCGCAGCGCCGCCACGGCCACCGACACTGCCGACTCTGTCACCTCGAGCTCGGCCGCGGCCGCCTTGACCGAGCCCAGACGCGCGACGAGCAGGAACGACTGGAGCTGCGCGAGCGTCATGAGAGTTGAGTGATCCCTTAGGTCAACTTGCGAGGCCCAATCTAACAGCGGAGACTGAGGGTGAGGAGGAGAGGAACCGCGCGGTCTGCGGTGCCGTCGTCCTCCCCTTGAGCGAGACGAGAGGAAGGATCCCAGTGCAAGTTCCAGCCCCCTTCGAGTACGAGCGGGCGACGAGCGTCGAGCACGCCCTCGAGCTGCTTCAGCGGCTCGGTCCGGAGGCGCGCCTGCTCGCCGGCGGCCACTCTCTGCTCCCGATGATGAAGCTACGCCTGGCGGCTCCCGAGCACCTCATCGACCTCGATCCGCTGGCGGGCGAGCTCGGCTACATCCGCGAGGCGGATGGGGAGGTGCGCATCGGCGCGATGACGCGCCACCGCGACATCCTGTCCTCGGGTCTGCTGGAGCGCCGGCTGACCATCTTCACCGACGCCGAGCGGTTGATCGCCGACCCGGTGGTCCGCAACCGGGGCACGATCGGTGGCGCCCTCTGCCAGGCGGACCCGGCCGAGGATCTCTCCTCGGTGATCGCGGCTCTGCGTGGTCGCGCGGTTATCCGCGGGCCGGAGGGCGAGCGCGAGGTCGAGATGCGCGAGTTCCACGTGGGCCCGTACGAGACCGTCATCGGCGATGGCGAGATGCTCGTAGAGGTGCGCGTCCCGCTGCGCGAAAGCGCCGGCAGCGCCTACCAGAAGGTCAAGCGCCGGGCGGGCGACTGGGCGGTTGCGGCCGCCGGAGCCGTGCTCTGGATGTCGGGCGGGACGATCGAGGGGGCCGGCATCGGCCTCACCGCGGTCGGCGGCGGCGTCACGTCCGAGCGGGCGGAGGCGGCGCTGATCAGGCAGACGCCCTCAGAGGAGCTGTTCGACCGGGCGGCCTCGCTGGCGCAGGAGGACTGTGACCCGGTGGCCGACCAGCGTGGAAGCGTCGAGTACAAGCGCCATCTGGCGGGAGAGTTGACGCGGCGCGCGCTGCGAATCGCCGCCGCACGCGCGCTCGGAGAGGAGGCCTGATGCAGATCACGATGAAGATCAACGGCGAGGAGTACACCCGCGACGTGGAGCCGCGGCTGTTGCTCACGCACTTCATCCGCGACGAGGTCGGCCTCACGGGCACGCACTGGGGGTGCGACACGTCCAACTGCGGCACCTGCGTGGTGCTGATGGACGGCGAGCCGGTGAAGTCGTGCACGGTCCTGGCGGCGACCGCCGCCGGTCACTCGATCCGGACCGTCGAAGGGCTCGAGGTCGACGGCGTGCTCGACCCGGTGCAGGAGGGCTTCCGCGCGGAGCACGGCCTCCAGTGCGGGTTCTGCACGCCGGGGATGATGCTGACCGCGCGCGCCCTGCTCGACTCGAATCCCCACCCGACCGAGGAGGAGATCCGCGAGGCGATCTCCGGCCAGATCTGCCGGTGCACCGGCTACTCCACGATCGTGCGCTCGGTCCGCTGGGCGGCCGACCACGCCGCCGGTGCGGCCCACGAGCCCAAGGAGGTGAGCGCCTGATGGCCACCGTCGAAGAACGTCCGATCGGCTTCGGCCGCCTGACACGCAAGGAGGACGAGCGCTTCATCCGCGGCCAGGGTAAGTACGTCGACGACGTGAAGCTCCCGGGGATGCTCTACGGCGCGGTGCTGCGCAGCCCGGTGGCGCACGCGCGGATCGTCTCGATCGACACCTCTGCCGCGCTCCAGCACCCGAAGGTGCTCGCGGTGATCACGGGCAAGGACCTCGAGGCGCAGGGTCTGGCCTGGATGCCGACGCTCTCCTACGACACGCAGGCGGTGCTGGCGACCGACAAGGTCCGCTTCCAGGGCCAGGAGGTCGCGTTCGTGATCGCCGAGGATCACTACTCCGCGCGCGATGCACTCGAGCTGATCGACGTCGAGTACGACATGCTGCCGGCGGTCGTGGACGCCCGGCGGGCTTTGGATCCCGATGCGCCCGTCATCCGCGACGACAAGGAGAACCAGGCCGACAACCACATCTTCGACTGGGAGTCCGGGAACGCGAACACCACCGAGGAGGTGTTCAAGCTCGCCGAGGTCGTAGTCGAGCAGGACATGCTCTACCCACGCTCGCATCCGGCGCCGATGGAGACGTGCGGCGCGGTAGCCGACTTCGACAAGGTCAGCGGCAAGCTCACGCTGTGGTGCACGACGCAGGCTCCGCACGCCCACCGCACCGTGTACGCGCTCGTGGCCGGTCTGCCCGAGCACAAGATCCGGGTGATCTCGCCCGACATCGGCGGCGGCTTCGGCAACAAGGTCCCCGTCTATCCCGGTTACGTCTGCGCGGTGGTGGGCTCGATCGTCACCGGGCGGCCGGTGAAGTGGATGGAGGATCGCTCGGAGAACCTGATGTCGACCGGGTTCGCGCGCGACTACGTGATGCGCGGCGGGATCGCCGCCACGCACGACGGCAAGATCCTCGGCATGCGCGTGGACGTGATCGCCGACCATGGCGCGTTCAACGCGACCGCGCAGCCGACCAAGTACCCGGCCGGCTTCTTCAACGTGTTCACGGGCTCCTACGACATCAAGGCCGCGCATTGCCGCGTCCGCGGCGTCTACACCAACAAGGCGCCCGGCGGGGTGGCCTACGCGTGCTCATTCCGAGTCACCGAGGCCGTGTATCTGGTCGAGCGCATGGTCGACTGCCTGGCTGACCAGCTGGGAATGGATCCGGCTGAGCTGCGGCTCATCAACCTGATCCGCCCCGAGCAGTTCCCGTACCGGTCCAAGACCGGGTGGGTGTACGACTCCGGCGACTACGCCACCACGCTGCGCAAGGCCATGGACATGATCGGCTACGAGGAGCTCCGGCGCGAGCAGGAGGAGAGGAGCGCGCGCGGCGAGCTGATGGGGATCGGCGTGGCCTTCTTCACCGAGGCGGTGGGTGCCGGGCCGCGCAAGCACATGGACATCCTCGGGCTCGGCATGAACGACGGGGCGTCGCTGCGCGTGCACCCGACGGGCAAGGCGCAGCTCGGCGTCAGCTGCCAGTCGCAGGGTCAGGGCCACGAGACGACGTTCGCTCAGATCGTGGCCGAGGAGCTCGGCATCCCGCCCGAGGACATCGACGTCGTCCACGGCGACACCGACGTGACGCCGTATGGGCTCGGAACCTACGGCTCGCGCTCGACCCCGGTGAGCGGTGCGGCCACGGCGCTCGTCGCGCGCAAGGTGCGCGACCGGGCGCGGATCGTGGCCTCGGCCATGCTCGAGGTCGCACCCGATGACCTCGAGTGGGAGAAGGGCCGATGGTTCGTACGCGGCGACCCGGAGAAGGGAGCGACGATCGCGGAGATCGCGCTCGCGGCCCACGGGTCGATCCAACTCCCCGAGGGCGTCGAGGGCGGCCTCGATGCCGAGACGGTGTACGACCCGCCCAATCTGACGTTCCCGTTCGGCGCCTACATCTGCGTCGTTGATGTCGACCCGGGCACGGCGGAGGTGAAGGTGCGGCGGTTCGTGGCTGTGGACGACTGCGGCACGCGGATCAACCCGATGATCATCGAGGGCCAGGTCCACGGCGGGCTGACCGACGGAATCGGGATGGCGCTGATGGAGCTGATCGCGTTCGATGAGGAGGGCAACTGTCTCGGCGGGTCACTGATGGACTACCTGATCCCGACCGCGCTCGAGTGCCCCGATTGGGAGACCGGGTTCACGGTCACGCCTTCGCCGCACCATCCGATCGGAGCCAAGGGGATCGGCGAATCCGCCACCGTGGGCTCGCCGCCCACGATCGTCAACGCGGTATGCGACGCGCTGGCGCCCTACGGGATCCGCCACATGGACATGCCGTGCACGCCGGGCCGCGTGTGGGACGCCATGCAGGGCAAGGCCGCGCCGCCGCAATGACCGCGCAGGAGACAGCTTCGCGAGCCGCTCGGCTGGACCGCGAGCGCGTTCCATATGTGGTGGCCACGGTGGTGGGGGCGCATCGGCCGACCAGCGTCCGGCCTGGAGACCGGGCGCTGGTCATGGCGGACGGCACGGTCGAGGGGTTCGTCGGTGGCGTGTGCGCGGAGTCCTCGGTGCGGCTGCACGCGCTGCGGGCGCTCGAGACGGGCGAGCCGCTGTTGCTGCGGCTCGTACCCGACGAGGGTGCGGCGTCCGGGGTGGTCGAGGGCGCCGTGATCGAGCACAACCCGTGCCTGTCCGGGGGCACGCTCGAGATCTTCCTCGAGCCCTGCCTCCCGCCTTTGAGGGTCGTCGTCGTGGGCGATTCTCCGGTGGCGCGGGCGGTGGCGAGCGTCGCTGCCGCGGCGGGGTACGACGTCGCGTGTTGCCGTCCGGGCGAGGCGAGCGCCACAGAGGGGGCCGCCGCCGTGATCGTGGCCTCGCACGGATCGGGCGAGGAGAACGTGCTCGCCGGGGCGCTCACGGCCGGGGTCCCGTACGTTGCCCTGGTGGCGAGCGCGCGGCGCGGTGCGGCAGTGCGGGAGGGCCTCGACGTTCCGCACGAGCTGCGTGAGCTTCTGCACACTCCGGCGGGGCTGGACATCGGTGCGCGTCTTCCCGGAGAGATCGCGCTGTCGATTCTGGCCGAGCTGGTGGCATGCCGGCACGCGCAACCGCGTGCGGCGCTCGCCGCGGGGGGCGCGCGAGAGGCGGTGGACCCCGTGTGCGGCATGACGGTGACAGTGAACGGCGCCACGCCCCATCTCGGAGATACGTTCTTCTGCAGTGAGCGCTGCCGGGTGCTCTACGCGGAGCAGCATGCCGTCAGGTGAGCGTTTTGTCGCCGGCCTCGTGCTGGCGGCAGGAGCGTCCACGCGACTGGGCCAACCGAAGCAGCTCCTGCCGTACCGGGGCGCGACGCTGCTCGAGCATGTGCTCGATGTCGCACGGGCGTGCGCGTTTCACCAGCTCCTGTGCGTGGTGAGTGGTGATCTGGGCGGCGTGGATTTCGGTGGCGCGGAGGTCGTCCCGAATCCGCGGTTCGGCGAAGGGTGCTCTTCCTCGATCTCGGCGGCGCTGGGGGCGGTGGATCCGCGCGCCGAGCTGCTCGTGCTGATGCTGGGCGACCAGCCCTGGGTGAGCGTCGATGCCGTCCGCGCGGTGGTGGCCGGCGCCCGGGGTGGGGGTGTTCAGATCGCGGCCTGCTCGTATGAGGACGGCCGGGGCCACCCGCTCGCCTTCGCGCGAGACGTGTTCGTGGAGCTGGCGACGCTGCACGGCGACAAGGCCGTGTGGAAGCTCCTCGATCGGCTGCCGGTGGTGGATGTCCCTGTCGCCGGGCCGGTGCCGCGCGACGTGGACACCTGGGAGGACTACGAGGCGGTCCTGTCGGCGTGAGCGGCGCGGCGCATCCGGGTGCTGAGGACGCGGTCCGGGCACTGATCCCGGACGTGGCGACGCTGGCCGGGCGGCTGGATGCGGTGGGCTATCTGACCGACGAGGGCCTGGCCACCGCGCTGTTCTTCGCGCTCCGGCTGCCCCAGCCGCTGCTGCTCGAGGGCGAAGCCGGAGTGGGCAAGACGGAAGCGGCCAAGGCGCTGGCGGGAGTTCTCGATAGTCCGTTGATCCGGCTGCAGTGCTACGACGGGATCGACGCCGCGGAGGCGCTGTACGAGTGGAACTATCCGCGCCAGCTGCTTCGGATCCGTTTGGCCGAGTCCTCGGGGGAGTCTCTGAGCGAGGAGGGGCTCTTCTCCGCGGAGTATCTGATCGCCCGACCGCTCCTGCAGGCGATCCAGCACTCGGGGCCCCGGCCGGCGGTGCTGCTCATCGACGAGCTCGATCGCGCTGACGACGACTTCGAGGCGTTCCTCCTCGAGCTGCTGGCGGAGTCGGCGATCACGATTCCCGAGCTGGGAACGGTGCGCGCGTCGCACCCTCCCGTCGTGGTGCTGACCTCCAACCGCACGCGGGACCTGCACGACGCGCTCAAGCGGCGCTGCCTCTACCACTGGATCGATTACCCGGAGGCGGCGCGGGAGGTGGAGATCGTTCGCCGGCGGGTTCCGGACGCAGCGTCGTCACTGGCCGTCGACGTGATCGGCGCCGTGCGCGCCCTCCGTACGAGCGAGGTGCAGAAGCCGCCGGGGATCGCGGAGGCGATCGACTGGGTGGCCGCGCTGCGACTGCTCGGCGTCGAGAGGCTCGATGCGTCGGGGGCCGAGCGCACGCTCGGCTCGGTGCTCAAATACCGCGAGGACCAGGAGCTGGTGCGCGCGCAGGGCCTGGGTGCGCTGGTCCACGGCGGCGCCAGGTGATCGTCGACCTCCCGTCGTTCGCGGCCGCGTTCGGGCGGGCGATCCACGATGCGGGGCTGCCCGTGACGCCAGAGCGATCCGCGCGCTTTGCGCGGGCCCTGGCGGTAGCGCCACCGCAGAGCCGGAACGAGCTCTACTGGACGGCTCGGACCGTGTTCGTCTCCGCGCACGGGCAGATCCCGGCGTTCGACCGCGTGTTCAGCGCGGTGTTCGACGGGCTGAGCGATCCGGCCGGGGCGGCTCGCGGGGATCAGAACGCTCCGTCGCTGCGCGATGCGGCGTCGATGCCGGGGGCGCGGTTGCCCGGCACTGCTGTCGAGGGCGCGGCGGGCCTGGCCGCTGCGGGCGCGTCGGTGGTTGGCGCGGGCGCCGAGGCGGAGCCGGGGGAGGAGCTGGAGCTCCCGGTGGGAGCGGCGACCGACAGCGAACGGTTGGGCGATCGCGACTTCGCGTCGCTCGAGGAGGAGGAGCTTCGGGCGCTCCGGGCGCTGATGCGGGAGCTGGCGCTCGCGCCACCGCTGCGCCGGGTTCGCCGCCTGCGGCGCGATCCCCACGGCTCCCGGCTCGATCTGCGGGCGACGTTGCGGGCCAGTTACCGGACCGGGGGCGACCCGTTCCGCCGGATCACGCGCCGGCGGCTCGAGCGCCGGCGGCGGCTCGTGCTCCTATGCGACATCTCGGGCTCGATGGAGCCCTACACCCGGGCGTTCCTGCAGCTCCTGGTTGCGGCGGTGGGGGGCGGCGCGCATGCCGAGGCGTTCGTGTTCGCCACCCGGCTGACGCGTCTCACGGTGGCGCTGCGCGGTCGTCAGCCGGATCTGGCGATCGACCGGGCCGCGGCGGCGGCGCGCGACTGGTCGAGCGGGACGCGAATCGGAGAGGCGCTCCAGCGCTTCAACGACGAGTACGGGCGGCGGGGGATGGCGCGCGGAGCGGTCGTGGTCGTTTTGTCCGATGGGTGGGAGCGGGGGGATCCGGCCGTTGTCGGGCGGGAGATGGCCCGGCTGCGGCGGCTCGCCTTTCGCATCGTCTGGGTCAACCCACGCAAGGCCGCGCCCGGGTTCGAGCCGGTGGCCGGAGGCATGGCAGCGGCGTTGCCCTATTGCGACTCGTTCCTGAGTGGGCATAACCTTCGATCTCTGACCGCGGTCGCCGAGGCGATCGCGGACGGGTCGAGGCAGCTCAGTCATTTCCGCTCGGAGCAAGGGGGAGCCCAGTGAAGTTTGAGAACGCGTTCGATGTCCAAGCCCCGGCCGACCAGGTCTGGAACACCCTGATGGACGTCGCGCGCGTCGCTCCCTGCATGCCGGGCGCGGAGGTGCTCGAGGATCTCGGCGAGGACCGCTACCGAGTCGGAATCAAGGTCAAGGTGGGGCCGATCTCGATGCTCTACCGGGGCGAGGTCCAGATCATCGAGCGCAACGACTCGTCCCGGCGCGCGGTGATGCGGGCGCGGGCGCGCGAGGCCCGCGGCCAGGGCACCGCCGACGCCCACGTCCACATGAGCCTGATCGAGCAGGCGCCGCAGACCCACGCGTCGCTCGACACCGAGCTCCAGTTGAGCGGCCGCGCCGCAGCGATGGGGCGCGGGGTGATCGGGGACGTCGCGGCGAAGCTGATCGAGCGCTTCGCCGCCAACCTCGCCGCGATGCTGGCCCAGGATCAGGTGTCGGCGCGCGCCACCGCGGAGACGGTGCAGTCGCCGGCGGTGGCGCCGGCTGTTGAGGCGCCCGTCGAGGTACCGGCGGTCGAGGAGCCGGTGGCTGCAGAGGCGCCGGGTGTGGAGGAGCCGGTGGCTGCGGTGGCGCCGGTGGCGCCCGCCGCCGCGGACGAGCCGCCCGTCGGAGAGGCGCTGGCCGTTGAGGAGGCGCCGGCCGCTGAGGAGGCGCCGGCCGTTGAGGAGCCGGCTGCTCCCCCCGAGCCGGCTGCGCCCCCGACGCCCGTAGAGGAGCCGGCCGCTGAGGAGCCGGTCGCCCCACCCGAGCCGGTGGCGCCGCCCGAGCCCGCCGCGCCACCCGAGCCGGCGGCGGAGCCCGAGCCCGTCGGCCTGATCAAGCCGTGGTCGGAGCCGGGTGAGCCGGCGGCAGCCGAGCCCCCTGGGCCGCCCGAACCTCCCCCGGCGCCGGACGTGCCACCGGCCCCCGAGCCGGTGACCGCGGAGCCCGAGCCCGTGGCGGCCGCGCCGGAGCCGCCGCTCGATGCCCCGAAGCCGCCTGCCGCTGCGCCGGAGCCACCGCCCGAGCTGCCGTCTGCGCCACCGGAGCCCCCCGTCCCGGCCGAGCTCCACGAGGCGCCGACCGAGATCCAGCCGGTGGCCGAGCTGCCGGAACGTCCGGCCGAGCCGAGTGAGCTGCCGGAGGCGCCGCCCGAGGCGCCGGAGCCACCCGAAGCGCCACCCGAGGAGCCGGCCGAGGTACCCGAGCGCCCGGCCGAGCCGGTGGAGACCCCCGAGCCGGAGCCTGCGATCCCCTCGGTGGCGGCCGAGCTGCCGGAGCCGCCGGCCGCCGCGCCCGAACCGCCGCCGCCACCGCCCTCGCCCGGCCCGCCTCCGGTGGCGCCGGAGCCGCCGGAGCCCCCAGAGCCCCCCGTCGCGCCGCCACCGCCACCGCCCGAGGTCTCCGCACCTCCGCCACCGCCACCGCCCCAGGTCTCGACACCGCCGCCACCGCCGCCCCTTCCCGCGCCGGCGCACGAGGAGTCGCTCCCGGTGGGTGAGATCGCGCTCAGCATCCTGTCGGACCGGCTCAAGCAGCCGCGCACGCAGGCGGTGCTCGCCGGCGCCGCGGCGCTGATCGTGCTCCGGCGGCTTCGCCGGCGCTGAAAACGCGGCGAACGTTCCCTTCGGTGCGCCGGAATCGCCGAGGTCGACGTTCGCCGCGCTGGGCGGGGGCTTTTGTGGCTCTCGGCGAGAATCGCGCCGCGAGAGGAACGTTTGCCGCGCTCGGCTGGGGCTCGCCCCGGCCGGCTGAGCACCAGGGCGGCTAGTCCCGCGGCAGCAACAGCAGCTTCGCCGTGGTCCGCCGCGCCTCGAGGTCCTCGTGCGCCTGCCGGGCCTCGGCCAGCGGATACCGATGCCCAATCCGCACGCCCAGCCGACCGCCGGCGATCAGCTCGAACAGCTGGCGGGCGCGGTCGCGCAGCAGCTCCGGGGTCCGGGTGTAGGTGGCGAGCGTCGGGCGCTGCACGTACAGAGAGCCCGCGGGCGCCAGCCGCGCGAGCTCGAGCGCGTCGGGCTGTCCCGAGGCCGCGCCGTACAGGATCATCCGGCCCGTGGGCCGGAGCGCGCGCAGCCCTTCGTCGAAGGTCGCCTTGCCGACACCGTCGTACACGGCCGCGGCGCCCTCGCCGTCGGTGATCTCGCGGACGCGGTCGGCGAATCCGTCGTAGCCGAGGACCTCGTCGGCACCGGCTTCGCGCGCCAGGGCGGCCTTCTCGTCGGTGGAGGTGGTGGCGATCACCCGGCCGCCGCGCACCTTGGCGAGCTGGGTCAGCAGCTGCCCGACGCCGCCGGCGGCGGCGTGGACGACGACCCAGTCCCCCTCCCCGATGGGATAGGAGTCCCACGCCAGGTAGTGCGCGGTCATGCCCTGGAGCAGGGCGGCCGCGGCCACGTCGGGCTCCACCTCATCGGGAACCGGCACGAGCGCGTCGCGCCGCGCGGCCACGCGCTCGGCGTAGCTGCCGGGGACCCCGACCCAACCTACCCGCTCACCGCTGTCGGCGATCCGGCCCGCGCCCTCGACGCCGATGATGGCCGGCGGCTCGGAGCCGTAGCCGTGGCCGCCCCGCTCGTACACATCGCGGTAGTTGACGCCGACAGCGTCGACGTCGACGAGCACCTCGCCCTCTCCCGGGGAGGGATCGGGCGCGTCCTCCTTGAGCTCGAGGACCTCGGGGCCGCCGTTGCGTTCGAAGACGACCGCTCGCATCGCGAATGGAGCTTAGGGCCTCAGCCCCGCCGCTCGGCGGCCCACGCGGTCTCGCCGTCGAGCTCGGTGCGCAGGCCCAGCTCGTTCAGCGCCGAGTTCGCCTCGCGCAGGCTGTCGGTGTCGAGCACCGCGCGCGCCAGGCGGCCGACCGATTGCACGGTGATGCCGACGTCGAGGTAGAAGGTCAGGGCGGCGGCCGAGGACAGCTCGAGCGAGCGAGCGCCTCCGCGAATCGTCGCCGTTCCGGAAGCCCCGCGGAAGGCACGGAGCGCCTGGGCGCTGGCTTCGGTGGGCACCGCGGCCACCGCGCCCTCCATCCGGTCCGCCACGGGTGCCGTCAACCCGCGCGAGCCGCAGAATCCTCCGGCCGTTGCCACCCGCGCCAACTGCTCGAGCACCTCGGCGGGCGTCAGCTCGGCGTCGCATCCGATCCCGAAGATCCCCGCCAACACCGGAACGCCGGCCTCACCCAGCCTCAACGCGGCGGCCAGCATCACCGCGTCGCACAGCGGGCTGGACAGCCCCGCCTCATCGCCCTGCGCGATCACGTCGCCGCCGACGTCGATGAACACCACGAGGTCGCAGCCGAGCGTCTGAGCCGCCTGCGTCACCGAGGAGGCGACAGCGGCCGGGCCGATGTTGACGTCGACCAGGACGGTGCGCTGCCCGAGGTAGCCGGCCATCCTGGACTCGGCGAACACCACGTCCCGGTCGCGCACGCGCGTATCGGCGTCCGCCAGGAGGACGCCCGGTGCCAGCTCCTCGCCCCCGACGATTTCATCCGCGCGGCGCGGCCCCGGGACAGGGTCGATCGCTCGCCGCTCCCAGGTGACGCCGCCGAGAACCGGGTCCGCGCCGTCGTAGAGACGTGAGAACTCCGCGGTCGCAAGCGCGCCCACCACGTCGCCGCCGCCACCCATGCCGAGCACCAGCGGTCGCCGGGCGCCGCGCAGGAGCGCCTCCGCATCGAGCATCCCGTTCGCAGCCACGCTTCGACAGTAGCGGGCGCCCTACGGAGCAGCGGCGCGCAGCGTGGCCTCGAAATCGCTCTGCGGGATGGCCCCCACGCACGGCGAGGTCACGCCCGCTCGAGGGCGAGCGTGAACCGCCCGCCGGAGAGCGCATCGATGTGCCCAGGCGGACGCGCTCGGTCACCGTCGAGAACGCGGTCGGAACCGTCATCGACTCGGCGCCGGCGATGTGCGTGGTGAACACGGACTCGAAGCCGAGCGAGTCCGCGAGCCGCACGCGCTCGAGCGCGCGCTCCAGTGAGCGGCCGGCGGAGACGAAGCACCCGGTGGCCATGGAGTGGCAGCCTATGCGAGAACGTGAGCGAACGAACCATCGAGACACCGCACGGGCCGGCCCGGGCTCACATCTCCACTGCCGCCGCCCCCGTCGGTGCCGTCGTGCTCGGCCACGGCGCCGGAGGCGGGATCTCGGCGAAGGACCTGACCGCGGTCAAGGACGTCGCGCTGGAAACGGGCTTCACGGTGGCGCTGGTCGAGCAGCCCTATCGCGTCGCCGGAAGGCGCTCGCCCGCGCCGGCGCACCAGCTCGATACTGCCTGGATCGCGGTCGTGAGCTCGTTGCGCGAGGCTGGGCTCAGCGGGCTGCCCCTGATCGCCGGCGGCCGCTCGTCCGGGGCGCGCGTGGCGTGCCGGACCGCGGCGGAGATCGAGGCCGCCGGGGTCCTGTGCCTGGCCTTCCCGCTGGTCCCGCCGCGACGTGCGGCCGGGAAGCCGGCGGCGACGCGCCAACCAGAGCTCGACGCGGTGAAGGTGCCAACCCTGATCGTGCAGGGGACCGGCGACCCCTTCGGGATGCCCAAGCCCGGGCGGCACAGGCAGGTCGTCGAGCTGAGGGGAAATCACTCGCTGACCAGCGACATCCCCGGGCTGCGCGAGGCCGTGCACGCCTGGCTCACAAAGGTGCTCGGGGCACTCGAGGCAGGAGGGGCGCGGCGAAGCCGCACCGGCGCTCAGCGAGGCGTGTAGCTCACGGCCGGAGGTCCACGACGATCTCGACGAGGCTCTGCCGCGCGGCGCGGGTGCTGCACACGCCGGAGTGACGCGCGAGCGCGAGCGCACCCTTGTTGTCGCGCAACATCGTGGCCTCGAAGTGCCGCACACCGGCGGCGAGCGCGCGAGCGCGGAGCGCCTCGACCAGCGCCTGTCCGACCCCCCGCCGCTGCCACCGATCGACGACGGCGACCGCCACCTCGGCCATGTCGAACTGGTGCAGGCGCACGTACTCCGCCACGCCCACCGGCGTCCGGGGCGCGGGCGCGACCGCGATCAGCGTCTCCGCATGCCAGTGGTCGGCCGCCACCATCCGCTCGACCTCGCGGATCGCGATCGCGCGCACCGGGGTCATGAACCGCTGGTGAAGCGAGCGCTCGCCGAGGTGGTCGAACGAGAAAGTCAGGAGCGCCCGGTCGGAGCGGCTCACCGACCTGATCACCAGCGGGGTCATGGGGCCTGGGAGATGACCAGGGCGCGGGTGGACGTCCCGCCCGCCTCGAACAGGTGCGGCAGGTCCGACGGGAACGCGGCGTAGTCGCCAGTGCCGAGCTCGGTCGGAACCTCGACCGGTCCTGTGATCAGCTTGCCCTGCAGGACGTACACGTGCGCGCGCGAGCCCGCCGGCCGTGGGTCGGCCTCGTGCACCGTCCGCGCCGCCAGCGCGAGCTCCGCGACCTCGAGCGGACCCGCCGCCGGCACCGCGTCGAGGAGCCGCTGCGGCATGCCGTCGCGCCGTTCGGTGCGGCCCTGGCTCGCGCGGACAACGCGCACCTCGGGCGCGGGCAGCTCCTCGAGCAGCTCGCCGATCGACACGCGCAGTGCCGCGGCCAGGGAGGCGAGGGTGTCGACCGTCGGATTGGCCCGAGCGTTCTCGATGCTCGACAGCGTGGCCTTGCTCATCGTCGTCGCGCGGGCGAGCTCGGACAGCGAGAGGTGCCGCGCGATCCGGAGCCGGCGGAGGTTCGCGGCGAGGACGAACTGGATGCTGTCGCTGTCCGCATGGTCTAGCATAGAGAACGCAGCGTTCAGTGTAACGAACGGAAATGACCAAGCCGATGCCCTCCATCACCTTCTACTTCGATGTTGGCTCGCCGTACGCGTACCTCGCCGCCGAACGCCTTCCGACGCTGCTTGCGGAGCCGATCCACTGGCAGCCGGTCTTGCTCGGCGGCCTGTTCAAGCTGACCGGTCGCTCGAGCTGGGCCCTCGGCGACTACCGCCGCCGGCAGGCGGGGATGGCGGAGATCGAGCGCCGCGCCCGGACCTACCGCCTGCCCCCGATGCGCTGGCCCGATCCGTGGCCGGGCGACTACCTCCATGCGATGCGCGCGTGCACGTTCGCGTTCGAGGCCGGCTACGGCCGCGCGTTCGCGATGCAGGCCGTCCGCAACGCGTTCCAGCGCGGTGCCAACCTGGCCATCCCCGGCCGGGTGCTCGAGGCCGCGGTGCAGGCCGGGCTCGAGAGAGATGCGGTCGAGCGGGCGATGGGAGATTCGGGCGTCAAGGCGACATTGCGTGCCGCCACCGACGCCGCCTACGAGCTCGGTGTCATCGGTGTGCCGACGATCGCCATCGGCGAGGAGCTGTTCTGGGGCGATGACCGGCTCGAGGACGCCGCCGCGCACCTCGGAAGCCTGGCGGCCGCGTGATGGCGGGCCGGTTCGACCCGAGAACCCATCCGCTGCCGCTCGTCCAGGCGCCCATGGCCGGCGGCCCGTCGACTCCGGCGCTGGCGATCGCCGTCTGCGAAGCCGGCGCGCTTGGCTTCCTCGCCGCGGGCTACAAGCGCGCGGACGCCGTACGCGAGGAGATCGCCAACGTGCGCGCCGGCACCTCCGAGCCGTTCGGCGTCAACGTCTTCGTCCCCTCTCCGGAGCCGGCGGACCCGGACGCGTTGCGTGGTTACCTCGCGAGGCTGGCGCCCGAGGCCGAGCGGCAGGGCGTCGAGCTGGGCGAGCCGAGGTATGACGACGACGACTGGGAGGGCAAGCTCGAGCTCGTCTGCGATGAGCGGGTCCCGGTGGTGTCCTTCGCGTTCGGCTGCCCGCCCTCGGATGCGGTCGAGCGGCTGCACGCGCACGGAGTGGCCGTATGGGTCACCGTCACCCGCGTCGAGGAGGCGCTCGAAGCCGAGCGCGCGGGGGCCGACGCGCTGGTGGTCCAGGGGACCGAGGCGGGCGGCCACCGCGGATCGTTCGTCGACGACGAGGATGCCGCGGGCTCGGGTCTGCTGGCGCTCCTGCGGGTGATCGCCACCGCCGTGTCGCTGCCGCTGATCGCCACGGGCGGGATCGCCGATGGAGCGGCGCTCGCCGCGGTCCTGTGCGCCGGGGCGGCGATGGGGCAGATCGGCACCGCGCTGATGCTGGCGCCCGAGGCCGCAACCAGCCCGGCGCAGCGAGCGATCCTGACCGACCGCATGCCCACCCGACTCACGCGCGCGTTCACCGGCCGTCTGGCCAGGGGCATCGTCAATCGCTTCCTGCTCGAGCACAGCGCCAGTGCTCCGCGCGCCTATCCCGAGATCCATCACGTCACCAGTCCGCTCCGCGCCGCCGCACGGGGGAGCGACGATGCGGACGCGTTCAACCTGTGGGCGGGACAGGCTCACGAGCTCGCGCAGGCGCGCCCGGCCGGTGACATCGTGCACCAGATCCACGCCGACGCGCGCGAGGTCTTACGCGCGACGAGCGCCCGCCTCGGGTCCGTGTAGCTGCGCGCGCAACGTCGCGCCCCGCGGTGCAAAGTCACTCTCAGTCCCCGGACGGCTGCGTTGTGCGCCCGACGCTGAAGGTAGGATCTAGCGACCAAACGACCAGAAGGACCGGGAAAACATGATTGATCGGATCCGCGAGGACATCGAGCGGAGGCTCGAACAGCTCCTCAGCGAGGCGGACAAGCTCCGCGATGCACTCAGCGCCCTGGGGCCAGGTGACGGCAACGGACATACCGGCTCCGGGCGCGGAACCCGCTCAGCGGGACGCGCAGGAACGCCGGGCCGGGCACGGTCGGGGCCGCGTGCGACGTCCGCGGGGCGGCCACGCCGCGGGCGCACCGCAGGACAGGCCAGAGCCTCCTCCGGAGGGGGGAGCGGCGGTGGCGCGTCCGCCGGGCGTTCGCGCACCGCGTCGGGAGCCACCCGCAGTGCGGTGCTCGACGCGCTGACCAAGGCCGGGGGCGAGCCGTTGACCGCCGGGCAGGTTGCGAGCAGCACCGGGCTGGGCCGGCCCTCGGTCTCGACGACGCTGTCCAAGCTCGCGCGCAGCGGCGACGTGATCAAGGCGCAGCGCGGCTACGCGATCGCCTCGGGCGGCCAGAAGTCCAGTAGCTCGGGCGGCTGATCCCCCCAGAAATGAGTCGCGCCCCGGAACCGGCGGAATAGAGGGAGGCCGGTTCTAGCGGGGCGCGTCTCGAGGGAGGAGGGAACTAGATAATGCCCGGCGGGGCTTTAGATGTCCAAGACGAGCTTCAGCGCTTATCTATAAGCTTGGCTTATGGAACTTGGCCAACTCCGGTACCTGGTGGCGCTGGCGGAGGAACGCCACTTCACCCGCGCCGCTGCGCGTGAGCACATCGCGCAGCCGGCGCTCTCTCAGCAGATCCGCAGGCTCGAAGACGAGCTCGGCCTGAGCCTGGTCGACCGCACGACCCGGAGGGTGGAGATGACGGAGGCCGGTGAGCTGCTGGTGGCCCGCGCTCGCCGCGTCCTGGCCGAGCTGGAGGCAGCGCACACCGAGATGCAGGCCGTGCGCGGAGTCGAGGTCGGGCACGTGACCGTGGGGGCTCTGCACACGATGGGACTCGTCGATCTCTCGCTGGTGCTGGCGATCTTCCACCGGCGCCACCCCCGCGTGGAGCTGACCGTGCGCGAGCAATCGAGCGAGGAGCTCGCCGAGATGCTGCGCGTCGACGAGCTCGACCTCGCCTTCCTGTCGGTCACCGAGCGGATCGAGCGCCACGGCCTCGGGTGCCATCAGCTCATCTCCGAGGAGGTGATGGCGATCCTCCCGCCCGACCACGCGCTCGCGCAGCGCAAGCGGATCAGAATGCGCGAGCTCGCAGACGAGCAGTTCATCAGCTTCCGCGAAGGCGCCCGGCTGCGCGAGCTGCTCGAGGGCGCGGCGCGGCAGGCCGGATTCGAGCCTCAGGTGAAGCTCGAGTCCAACGAGAGCCAGCGGATACGCCGGCTCGTTGCCCGGGGCATGGGGGTGGCGCTGCTCCCCCGCTCCGACGCGAAGGCGCCCGGCGTGGACGTGACCGCGGTGGCGCTGACCGAGCCGGCGCTGACGCGTGACATCACGCTCGCCTGGCGGGCCGATCGCCGCCACTCACCGGCGGCGGCGGAGTTCCTGGAGCTGGCGCGCACCACCTACTCCGGCGAGTTCGGCCTGACCGAGCCCCTGGTCGCGCAGGCGAGCACAGCGGCCCGGGAGCGGCCGGCGACGCGAGTCTGATCCTCGTGCGCGTCCTCGCGATCGTGCACGACGCGGATGCCGGGCCCGGCGTGTTCGCCGAGGCGATCGCAGCGCGGGGCGCCGAGCTCGAATCCTGGGACCTGCCCCAGGGAGGCTCGCCGCCGCGCGATCCCCGCGGCTACGACGCGGTGCTGGCGCTGGGTGGCGCCGCGCATCCCGATCAGGAGGCCGCGCACCCGTGGCTGCGACGCGAGATCGCGTTGCTGGCCGACCTGCTGGCGGCGGGGACGCCGGTGCTCGGCGTCTGCCTGGGTGCCGAGCTCCTGGCCGCGGCCGCAGGCGGCGGCGCGCGGGCGATGGCGCGGCCCGAGGTCGGGTGGTACGAGGTGCGCGTCAGCGAGGCCGGGGCGGTGGACCCGGTGATCGGGCCGCTCGCGCCGGCGTTCGACGCGCTCGAATGGCACAGCTACTCGGCGGTGCCGCCCCCCGGCGCGGCCGCCCTGGCATCCAGCTCGTCGTGCGCGCAAGCGTTCCGGGTCGGCGTGGGGGCGTGGGGGATCCAGTTCCATGCCGAGGTGACCCTGAGCGACCTGACGGCGTGGATCGACCAGGAGCGAAGTCCCGAGGAGGCCGATCGGCTGGGGTTCGATCCCGGCGAGCTGCGGTCTTGGAGCGCCGAGCGGATCGAGGCCTGGAACGAGCTCGGCCGGCGGCTGTGCGGGCGCTTCCTGGAGGCCGCCGTCAGGGGGTGAAGACGATCTTGCCGAGCATCTGTCCCTCGAGCATGGCCTTGAAGCCCTCGCGCGCGTCGGACAGGGGCAGGGTGCGGTCGATCACGGGACGCACATCACGGTCAACGCACATGCGGATCAGCCGGTCGAGCTCGTCGCGCGTGCCCATCGTGGAGCCCACGATCGAGAGCTGGAGGAAGAAGACCCGGGTGAGCTCGGCCGGTGGCGCATCGCCGGTGGTCGCCCCGGAGATTACGAGCGTCCCACCGGGCTTCAGGGAGCGGATCGAGTGCTTCCAGGTGGCCTCGCCCGTCGTCTCCATCACGGCGTCGACCCGCTCGGGAAGCCGGGCGCCGGCCTCGAAGACCTGGTCGGCGCCCAGCTGCCTGGCCTGCTCACGCTTCGCCTCCGAGCGGCTCGTCACCCAGACCCGCACGCCGGCGGCGCTCCCCAGGACCGTGAGAGCGGTCGACACGCCGCCCGAGGCTCCCTGGACGAGGATGGTCATCCCCGGCACGACGCGTCCGCGGGTGAAGAGCATCCGGTAGGCCGTGAGCCACGCGGTCGGCAGACACGCCGCCTCCTCGAAGGAGAGCGCCTCGGGCTTGGGGACGAGGTTTCGGCGAGGGACCGCGACCCGCTCGGCGAGCGTGCCCTGATGGCGCTCGGAGAGCAGCGATCGCTTCGGATCGAAGGTCTCGTCGCCGCTCCAGGTCTCGCTGGCGATGACCGAGTGGACGACGACCTCGTTGCCGTCCTCGTCGACGCCGGCGGCGTCGCAGCCGAGGATCATCGGCAGGGCGTCCTCGCTGAGGCCGACCCCCCGCAAGGTCCATAGGTCGTGGTGGTTCAGCGAGGTGGCGCGGACCTCGACCGTCGTCCAGCCGCTCTCCGGCTCCGGGTCGGGGCGTTCTCCGACCTCGAGGCCGCTGAGCGGATCCTCGCGATCGAAGCCGGTGGCGAACACGGCGCGCATCGGCCGCCAATCATGCCTGACCGTCCCGGCGGGTGCTCACCGGAGTGTGAATGTCAGAATGCTGTCATGGCGACTGTGACCGCGCGTGCCTCAAGGACGGTGAACGCGCCCCCCGAGCAGGTGCTCCAGTTCCTGCGCGACTACCGCGAGGCTCGACCCAAGATCCTCACCGACAACTACACCGCCTACCGGGTGGAGCAGGGTGGCGAGGGCTCCGGGACCGTGGTCGCGTACCACTTCGAGTCCGCCGGCCGGGGGCGTGACTACCGCCTCAAGGTGGAGGAATCCGACGGTTCGGTGCGCGAGCGGGATGAGTTCTCAACGTTCGTGAGCGTCTGGCGCGTCGTGGCCGAGGGCGGCGGCAGCAACGTCACGCTCGAGGCCTCGTGGGCCGGTGCCGGCGGGATCGGCGGGATCTTCGAGCGGCTGTTCGCGCCGCTGGGGCTGCGCCGGATCTACGGCGAGATGCTCACCCGCCTCGCCGACTCGGTGCAGGGCGCGGCGCCGGCTGCCGCAAGCTGACCCCCGAGGCGCCGTACGTTCCGGGGGCCGCTCACTGCCGGGGCGGCCACTTGCCCGCGGCGACGAGGCGCTTGAATCGCCTCTGCTGGAGCCGGCCGGAAGCCAGCACCGCCGGCGTCATCGCGAGCGCGAACCGCGGCCACGCGTCGCCCATGCGCAGGAACGCCCCCCGCCACCGGGGGATCGTGAGCACCGGCCGCGGGCGGTCGAGCAGGTCCATGGCGCGCTCGGCGACGTGCGCGGGAAGGAGCAGGACGCCGGTGAACGAGGCGGCGGCCTGACGATCCTCGAGCTTGTCGTCGAGCATCGGCGTCCAGATCCCGTCGGGGCACAGGCACGAGATATGGATGCCTTTGACCTTCTCGAGGCGCAGGTCGCCCAGCGTGCCCAGGCTGAAGGCGATAGCGGCGTGCTTGGAGGCGCCGTAGATCGTCTCCCCGGGCGCGGCGGACAGCCCCGCGAGCGAGATCACGTTGAGGACGTGGCCCCGTCCGGCGGAGCGCATGACCTCGAGCGCGGCGAGCGTCCCGTTGATCGTGCCGTGGGCGTTGACGTCGAGCATCAGGCGCCGGGTGTCGGCGTTCTGCTCCCAGGCGGGGCCCGTGAGGAGCACCCCCGCGTTGTTGACCCAGACCTCGAGGGATCCCGTTCGCTCGTGCGTCGCGGCGGCGGCGGCCCGGCAGGCCGCCTCGTCTCGGACATCGAGCGCTGAGCCGAACGCGCCGCCCCCGAGCTCCGCGGCGGCTCTCGCCGCGCCCTCGCCGTCGAGGTCGGTGATGTGAACGGCGTGCCCGCGATGTGCGAGCCGGCGCGCGATCTCGAAGCCGAGGCCGCGGGCGCCGCCGGTGACGAGAGCGCCTCCGCGGGTGGAGGGCGGGCTTGCAGACATGGCGAGTACGGTAATCCGCCGGTTCTCGGCGCGTCGCGCCGCACCGGGTGCCATCGTTCCCCGCGTGAGCGCACAGCCATGCCAGCGGGTCGGACACGGTGGCGCGAGCGCGCTGGCGCCGGCCAACACGCTCGCCTCATTCGACGCCGCGCGTGAAGTGGGCGTCGACATGGTCGAGTTCGACGTGCGGGCATGGGAGCGGCGAGCTCGTCCTCGCTCACACCATCTTCCACGCCCGCCGGGGCGGCAATGTGCGGCTCGGCGACGCCCTCGCGCATCTGGCGAGCCGGCGCTTCGCCGACATCGAGCTGAACGTGGACGTCAAGCACGCCGGCTGCGAGGCCGCCCTGCTCGAGGCGCTGGACCGGGCCGGGCTGCTGGAGCGGGCGCTGATCTCCTCGCAGGTGCCGTCGGTGCTCGACGCGGTACGGGCGCGCGAGCCCCGCGTACGGGTCGGGATCTCGGTCGGGGGGCGCATCGCGCGCCTCAGTCAGCGCTGGGAGAACTGGCGCACGCAGGTGCTCGACGGGTTGAGCGCTCGGCGGTGGGACGCGGTCATGGCGCAGCACCGTCTGGTCGACGGCCGCCTGCTGGGTGACGTGGCAGATCGCCGGGGGCTGCTGTACGCGTGGACGGTCAACGAGCGGCGGGCGATCGAGCGTCTGCGGGCCGCCGGCGTGCACGGGATCGCGACCGCCGATCCCCGGCTCTTCACCTAGCGCCCTACGCTCTGGGGATGGAGCCAGGCGCGTTCACGGAGATGGTCGGCCCTCCCGAGGGCGGCCGGGTGTTCGAGCAGTCGCTGCGCCCGGGGCTGGCGGACTGCGCACCGTCGGGCCGGATCAGGCTCGACGCGCTGGCGCGGTGGCTTCAGGACGTCGCCTACGCCGACGTCGAGGACGCGGGTCTGGCCAGTGCCGCCGTGTGGGTCGTGAGGCGCGCGCGGATGCGCGTCAAGCGCTTTCCCCGCTTCGGGTCGCGGTTCGTGCTCGCCACGTTCTGCAGCGGGCTCGGGAGGATGTGGGCCGAGCGGCGCACGACGATCACCGAGGTCGGCGCCGCGGACACCCACGTGGAGGCGGTGTCGTTGTGGGTGCACCTCGACCCCGAGGCGCGCCGGCCCACGCCGCTCACCGAGCACGAGCTCACCACCTACGGCGACGCCGCCGCCGGCCGCCGCGTGAGCGCGCGGCTGCGCCACCCGGCGCCCGACGGGATCGAGAGGCGCTTCACGTGGCGATTCCGCGCCACCGAGTGCGATCTGGCCGCGCACATCAACAATGCCGCGTACTGGCAGCCGCTCGAGGAGGAGATCCTCGGGTGCCGGGGTTCGGGGGTGGGCGCTCCCCCCTCGACGGCCGCCGACGCCGCGCTACTTGGAAGCGGCGACCCGGAGGCGCTCGACGTGGAGATCGAATACCGAACGCCGGCGCAGCCCGGGGAGAAGGTCATTCTCTGCAACGGCACGCGGCGCTGGATCGTGGACGAGGCGGGGGAGACCCACGCTTCGATCCTGCTGGGTCCGCCGTCGGGCTGACCGAGCGCGCTGTCACGCCGCTCGTTTCCCGAGCTTCACAGCAACGGTTCTGAGAGGATCCCGGCGATGACGAGCCTGGCGGATGCCGACCTGTCGGCGAAGCTGCCCAAGAAGGAGGGCAAGCGAAGGCTGAAGGCCGCCCAGAAGCGTCTGCTCGAGTTGCGGCTGCAACTCGGCGGCCAACTCGGCGACGGCGAGCTCGGACCGCCCGTGTGCGTCGTGTTCGAGGGCTGGGACGCATCCGGCAAGGGCGGTGCGATCAAGCGGCTCGTCGCCAAGCTCGACTCGCGCCACGTGACGGTCGCCGAGTTTGCGGCGCCCGACGAGCGTGAGCGGCGCCATCACTTCCTGTGGCGCTTCGGCTGGGCGCTCCCGGGGTGGGGCGGAATGTCCGTGTTCGATCGCTCGTGGTACGGGAGGGTGCTGGTCGAGCGGGTCGAGGGATTGGCCTCGGAAGCGGAGTGGGAGCGCGCCTACGACGAGATCGTGGCCTTCGAGCGAGGGCTCTGCCTCGAGGGAACCGTGCTCGCCAAGTTCTGGCTTCACCTGTCCGACGAGGAGCAGCTGCGCCGCTTCCGCCGGCGAGAGCGCAAGCCGCTCAAGAGCTGGAAGCTGACCGAGGACGACTGGCGCAACCGCGAGCGGCGCCCGGACTACGAGGTCGCCGTCGCGGCGATGCTGGAGCGCACCGATCATGATCACGCGAGGTGGACGGTGATTGCCGGTGACAGCAAGCGCTACGCGCGCGTCGCCGTCGTCGAGGCCGTGATCGACGCCATCGAACGGGGCATGCGCGCCAACGGCCAGGAGCCGCTGAGTATCAGCGGCTAGGGACGGGCGAGCGGACCCGGCGTCGGCGCGTACAGCGGCGTATGACCGCGCTTCCCGGCCGCCTGGATGATCTCCATCAGCCGTAGGCAGTAGAGGACGCGTTGGGCGAGGGTGACGGTGCAACCGCAGTGACTGCGCGTATTCGCGGGTGCTGAAGGGGCGTGACGGGAGTTCGGGCAGCGCGTCGAGAACATCGCCCGGCCCGCAGAGCTCGACGTGGTCGAGGACGTCGATTAGCCGCCGCTCGCCCGGGTCGCGTCGCCGGTGACCGACCCGGACCGGCTCGATGCCGCGGACGTGGTCCTCGCGCAGCAGCAGCACCTCGACCGTCAGGTGCGGATGGGTGAGGAGCGCCGGGAAGGCAACGAGCTTGTCGAATACGTCCACGACGCCGGCGCGTCGCGGTGAGCGCCGCGCCGAGGTGACTTCCCCGTGCCCGTCGACGCGGACGATCCGCCGCTCGGCCGCCACCGGATGGACGATGCGGAACCGATGCTCGTCGAGCAGCGCGTCGAGCTTGGGGCCAAGGGGCGCGAACGGGCCCGTCTGCACCTCGACGAGCTCGCCGTCGGCGCGGACGAGATCGATCACGAACCGGCCGAAGGAGACCTCGAGCCGATCACCCGGACGCGCCATGAGCTCCTTGATCGCGGCGTGCAACGGGCCCTCGCGCAGCACCCCGATGCTCGACACGCGGGGGACCGTAGCCGCCGGCGCGGCAGAATCGGGCCGCGCCCCTAGTACGGTAGTTGTCGTACAGAACGCGATCTCAGGAGACACAGCATGCGCGCGGTTGGCATCCCCGAAGCCGGTGACGTAGACGTCCTCACCGTAATCGACCGCCCCGTCCGGGAGGCGGGGGAGGGCGAGGTGCGGATAGCGGTGAAGGCGGCCGCGGTCAATCCGACCGACATCGGGCTGCGCCAGCGCGGCGGCGGGGATCTGCCCGCGCCCTGGACCCCGGGCATGGACGCAGCGGGGACGATCGAGTCGGTCGGCCCCGGCGTCGACCGGCTGCAGCCTGGGCAGGAGGTGATGGCGGCGGTGTCGCCGCGCCGGCCCGAGGGCGGGGCGCAGGCGGAGCTGATCGTGGTCCCGGCCGCGTCGGTGGTCCCGATCCCGAGCGGCGCCACGCTCCAGCAGGCGGCGACGCTGCCCATGAACGGCCTGACCGCGATCCTCGGCCTCGAGATGATGGGCCTGTCGGAGGGGCAGACGCTGGGGGTCACCGGTGGCGCGGGACTGCTCGCCTCCTACGTGATCCCGCTGGCGAAGCTTCGGGGCCTGCGGGTGATCACCGACGCCAAGCCCGAGGACGAGGAGCTCGTGCGCAGCTTCGGCCCGGACGTGGTCGTGCCACGCAGCGAGGACTGGCCCGCGGCGGTACGGAAGGAGGCGTCGGACGGCGTCGATGCCGTCTACGACACGGCGCTGCTCAAGCGTGACGCACTCGCCCGCGATCCGCGACGGAGGCCAGATCGCGGTGGTGCGCGGTTGGGAAGAGGACGATCCCGACCGCGGGATCGAGGTCCAACGGGTGATGGTGTTCGGCGTGCTCGAGCGGACCGACTGGCTCGAGCAGCTGAGGGAGCTCGCGTCGGAGGGGCGGCTTGTGCTGCGGGTCGCCGGCGAGTACCCGCCCGAGCAGGCCGCCGAGGCGCAGCGCGCGATGGACGCGGGTGGGCTGCGCGGGCGCGCGCTCATCGTGTTCTGACCGGCGCGCCGCGCGGGACGGCTCCCGGCGCGTGCGCTGGGGCAGGCGCGGCGCGTGCGCTGGGGCAGGTCCGGCGGGTGCGCCCTGCCGCCGATTCAGCGTCGTCCAGCCGCCGCCAGCACGGCCCGGGCCGCGTTGTGTCCCGGGATGCCGGACACGCCGCCACCGCGCCGCGCCCCGGCGCCGCACAACCAGATGTTGGGGTGCTCGGTCTCGACGCCCCAGCGTCCGACCTCCTCCTCGGTCTCGGCGAACGGCCAGGCCAGGTCGCGATGGAAGATGTGCCCGCCGGGGAGCCCGAGCTCGGCCTCGAGCTCGGTCGGCGTCCGCGCCTCCAGGCAGGGCGCGCCGTCGGCGTCGCGCCACAGGCAGTCCTCGAGCGGCTCGGCGAGCACCGAGTTGACAGACCGCAGCGTCGCCTCCACGGCGTGCTTCTTCGCGCGCGCAGAGCCCGCGGGGAACAGCCGCGCCGGCATGTGCAGCCCGAACAGCGTCAGCGTGTGCGCGCCCGCCGCGCGGAGCTCGCCGGAGAGGATGGTCGGGTCCGTGAGCGTGTGGCAGTAGAGCTCGCAGGGAGGAAGGGTCGGGATCCGGCCCAGTGCCGCCTGCTCGTAGGCGAGCTGGAGCTGCTCGTAGCCCTCGTTGACATGGAACGTCCCGGCGAACGCGTCGGCCGGCGTCACGTCGGGATCGCGGAGCGCCGGCAGCCGTTTGAGGAGCATGTTGACCTTGAGCTGCGAGCCCTCGGGTGCCGGCGCCGGCGGCGCCTCGCCGAGGAATCGCGCCACCGTGGCGGGCGCGAGCGCCGCGAGGACGTCCCTGCCCTCGTAGCGCCGGCCGTCCCCGCACGAGACCTCCGCCACCGAGCCGTCGGTGGCGATTCGCGTGACCTCGCTGCGGGTCTCGAGGTCGGCGCCGGCCTGCCGCGCCGCGAGCGCCAGCGCCCGGGTGACCGCTCCCATTCCGCCGACGGGCACGTCCCAGCGCCCGGTCCCGTTGCCGATCACGTGGTAGAGGAAGCAGCGGTTCTGGCGCAGCTCCGGATCGCCGGCGGACGCGAAGGTTCCGATCGAGCCGTCGGTGAGCGCGAGGCCCCGGACCAGGTCCGAGTCGAAGCTGCGCTCGAGCAGCTCCGACAGCGGCTCCTCGAACAGGGCGCGCCACGCCCCGTCGTCGTCGACCAGCGCCCGCATCTGCGCGCGAGAGCGCAGCGGCTCGGTCAGCGTCGGGAACACGCTGCTGCGCGACCCGCTCCAGCATCGCGTGAAACGGCTCCCATCCCGCCACCGACGGCGGCTGATCTCCGCGGACGAGGAGGCCACCCGATCCCGACGGCGTGTACGAGGACACCGCACGCCGGCGCAGCTCCACGTCGACCCCGAGCGCACGCAGCAGCGAGCGTGGGAACAGGCTGACCAGGTACGCGTAGCGGGAAACGCGAGCATCGACGCCCGGAAACGGCCGCTCCGACACCGCGGCGCCACCGACCCGCGTGCCGCGCTCGAGCACCACCACCGACCGTCCGGCGCGCGCCAGGAGCGTGGCCGCGACGAGGCCGTTGTGGCCCCCGCCGACGATCACCGCGTCGTAGCGCACCGCCCGTTAGCGCAGTAGCGCGTCGACCGAGACCGTGATGCGCCGGCGCGGCGGGTCCGCTCGCGCGCGGTACCCGAGCTCGTCCGCCGGCCGCACGACCTCGCACGTCTCGCGCACCTCGGGGGTGAGGAAGCGCGAGGGCTTGCCGTACCCGTGCGCGTCGTCGTTCCCGCCGGGGCGGTGGTAGTAGCGCACCGGGACGTAGAGATGCAGGCGCCGGCGAGCCCGCGTCAGCGCGACGTAGAGCAGCCGGCGCTCCTCGGCGATGGTCTCGCTCGACCCGGCCGACATGCAAGCCGGGAAGTTGCCGTCGTAGACCGCGAGCACGTGCACAGCGTCCCACTCCAGTCCCTTGGCCGAGTGGATCGTCGAGAGCACGAGGTAATCCTCGTCCAGATGCGGCGGCCCCGCCAGGTCCGAGCTCGATTGCGGCGGATCGATGGCCAGCTCGCTGATGAAGTGTCCGATGCCGGGAGAGTCGCGCGCGGCGGCGACGAGCTGATCGAGGTCGGGCAGACGCACGGGCGCGTCCGGATAGCGCGCCTCGATCAGCGGGCCGATCGCGTCGCGCAGCAGCTCCGCCTGTATTCCCGCGCCCGACTGCGCACGCGCCTCGCCGGAGCGCGCCGAACACCAACTCCGCCGCGGGCCGCGCCGCGGCGGGCAGGCGCGACAGCGCCTCAGGCCAGGCAACCGCGGGATCGCCTTCGGTGACGAGCACGTCGAGCGCGCGCCGGGCGCTCACCGGCCCGACGCCGTCGATCAGCTGGAGCACCCGAAACCAGGAGAGCTCGTTGCCCGGGTGCTCGACCAGCCGCATCAGAGCGATCAGGTCCTTGACGTGCGCGGCCTCGAGGTACCTGAGGCCGCCGTACTTGACGAACGGGATCTGGCGCCGCGAGAGCTCGAGCTCCAGCAGGTCGCTGTCGTGCGAGGTGCGCGTCAGCACCGCCTGGCGGCGCAGCTCCATCCCCTGCTCGCGCGCCTCGAGCACCCGCGCGCACACATCGCTCGGCCTGGGCCGACTCGTCGCGGCAGAAGATCAGCTGCGGGCGCGGTCCGTCCTCCCGATCGCTCCGCAGCCGGGCGGTGAACGGACGCTCGGCCTGTGACCCGAGCGCGTTGGCCGTGGCGAGGATCGGCTGCGAGGAGCGGTAGTTGCGCTCGAGTGTCGCCACCTCCGCCCCCGGGAAGTCGCTCGTGAACTCGAGGATGTGGCGCGGCGAGGAGGAGCGCCAGCCGTAGATCGCCTGAAGGTCGTCGCCCACCGCCGTCACGCTCACCCCGTGGCTTGCGAGCGCGCGCACGATCGCGACCTGGATGCCGTTCACATCCTGGTACTCGTCGATGAGGACGTGGTCGAAGTCGGCGGCGATGGCGGGTCCGAGCACCTCGTCGACGGCGAGGGCACGCCAGTACAGCATCAGGTCGTCGAGGTCGAGCGCGCCGAGGGCCCGCTTGCGCGCCGTGTACGCCTTCAGCACCCCGGCGATCGCGTCGGTGTGCTCTTCGCACCACGGGAACGACTCGGCGATCACGTCCGAGAGCGGCGTCTGGAAGTTGACCGTGCGCGAGTAGATGTCGAGCAGCGTGCTCTTCTTCGGGAAGCGAACCCGCTGCTGCGCATAGCCGTGCTCCTCGCGAATCAGGTCGAGAACGTCCGCGGCATCGCCGGCATCGAGCACCGAGAACCCGCCCTCGAGCGCGAGCGAGGCACTGTGCACGCGGACGATCCGGTGGGCGACCGAGTGGAACGTCCCGCCGAGCACTCCGCGTGAGCCGGCGGGAATCGCTCCGACCGCGCGCGTGCGCTGGAGCATCTCGCGCGCCGCGCGGCGGGTGAAGGTGAGCAGCATGATCCGCTCGGGTGCCGTCCCTCGTCGCACGAGCGAGGCGACGCGAGCGCAGAGCGTCGTCGTCTTGCCCGTGCCCGCGCCGGCCAGGATCAGAAGCTGATCGGCGGGATGGGTGGCGGCGGCGCGCTGCTCGGGGTTCAGCGCGTCAAGCCAGGAGACTGGGGGGTCCGAGACGAACACCAGTTCGCGCACGCTACGACCGGTGGCGGACGGATCGCAGGTGGTGTTGCAGCGCGACCCACGGTGCCGGTGGCGGACGGATCGCACTCCGGCTGCATCGCGGCGGACTAGGACCAATTGCCGATGGCGAACCAGACCCCGGCCGGCGTAGGCTGCGGCCCATGAACGACATGGGAACCGCCGCCAGGATCACCGCCACCGTCACCGGCTGGCCGGGCGTGGAGAGCGCGCCGCACCGCTTCGGTGGCGTCGAGTTCCGCGTCGGCCGGCGTGAGCTCGGCCACCTCCACGGCGACCGGATCGCCGACCTGCCGTTCCCCCGGCGCGTCCGGGACGAGCTGATCGCGCAGGGCCGCGCCAGGCCCCACCACGTCCTTCCCGACACCGGCTGGGTCACGACCTCGATCGCCTCGCCCGAGGACGCCGACAACGCGCTCGAGCTGTTCCGCATGGCCTACGACCGGGCGCGGTCGGCGCGACGAAGCGCCACCCCGGCCGCCTAACCGGCGCCCACCCGCGTCAACAGCCCCCGCTCCGGCGGCGCGGCGGCGATCGCCACGCCGCGCCACCGTCACCCCGCGATCAACACGAGCAGGTTGCGCGGGCCGTGAACGCCCTCGACCCGCGTGAGCTCGATGTCGGAGCTCGCGGAGGGACCGGAGACGAGCGTGATCGGCCGCCGCTCGTCGCGGACCGCCGCCGCCACCCGCTCGAAAGCCTCGGGCACCGACTCGACGACCTGATCGGCGAGCACGACGCAGATGTGGTTGTCGGGCACGAGCGTCAGCAGCCGCCGCCCCGACGCGCCCTGCCCGTCGAGGATCAGGGTCCCGGTCTCCGCGATCGCCACGGCGCACCCGGTCAAGGCGCCATCGATGGCGTCGAGCTCGCGCGCGCTCAGCGCCCCGTCCTCGATGAGCTCGACCCCGCCCGAGGGTCTCCACTCGCCGGGAACTCCGGGCGGCACGGCCACCCGGCGCAGCTCCATCTCCCGGCACGCCTCGTCCACCGCCTCCTGGACCGCGGCAGCCGCGACCCGCCGAACGGTGGCGTTGTAATCCCGCACCCGGTCCTCGAACAGCTCGAGCACCTCGCCCCGAGACCGGCCGGCGCCTGCGCGCGCGTACTCGCGCGCCACCGGCACGTCGTCGGGTCGCTCCTCGGCCGGGACGTCCCTGAGAGCCGAGCGGATTCGCTCGAGCACCGCCGCACGCGCGTCGCTCACCGCCGCGCCTTCCACCAGTCGCGGAAGCTCTCGCCGGGCACCGCCGGCAGGTCGCGAGCCGCGCTCCAACCGGACAGCGGCCCGGGCAGCCGCCGGATCAGGCCCCGCCGAACCAGCGGTCGCTGGAGCGCGCGGCCGAGGCGCTGCGCCGCCTCGTAGAGCCGCCGCGACCCGAACACCCGTCCCACCGCCCGCATCGCGACGGCCTCCGCACCGGACCCGCCCCGGCCCTCGACGACCCGCCGGCGCAGGTGCACGAGCACCTCCGGGATGTTGATCTTGACGGGGCAGACCTCGTAGCAGGCCCCGCACAGGGTGCTGGCGTAGGGGAGGGAGGGCGCGCGATCGACGCCGACGAGCATGGGCGTGAGGATCGCCCCGATCGGCCCCGGATACGTCGAGCCGTAGGCGTGGCCACCGACGCGCTCGTATACCGGGCACACGTTCAGGCAGGCAGAGCAGCGGATGCAGCTCAGCGCCTGGCGCCCCACCTCGTCGGCGAGCACGGAAGTGCGGCCGTTGTCGATCAGCACGAGGTGAAACTCCCGCGGCCCGTCATCCTCGGTCGACGCCCGTCCACAGCGACGTGTACGGGTTCATGCGCTCCGCGGTCGAGGAGCGCGGGCAGCAGCTGGAGGTAGACCTCGAGGTCCTGCCACGTCGGGATCACCTTCTCGATCCCCATCACCGTGATCAGCACCTCGGGCAGGGTCGTGCACATCCGCCCGTTGCCCTCCGACTCCACGACCGCCACCGTCCCCGTCTCGGCGACGGCGAAGTTCGCGCCGCTGATCCCGACGCGCGCGCTCAGAAACCGCTCGCGCAGGTGCCGTCGGGCTGTCTCGGCGAGCGCACGCGGGTCGTCGGACAAATCGCGCGGGCGCGTCGTCGAGGGTGCGCAGGAACAGCTCGCGAATCTCCGAGCGGTTCTTGTGGATCGCCGGTACGAGGATGTGCGAAGGCTTGTCATCGCCCAGCTGGATGATCAGCTGCGCCAGATCGGTCTCGAGCGCACTGATGCCCCGCGCGGCCAGCGCCTCGTTCAGCCGCGTCTCCTCGGTGGTCAGGGACTTCGACTTCACGACGTCCTCGCCACCGTGAGCGGCGACCAGATCGCCGACGATCCGGTTGCACTCCTCCGCATCGCGCGCCCAGTGCACGACGCCGCCCGCGCGCTGCACCGACGCCTCGAGCTCCACCAGATAGTCGTCGAGATGGCGGAGCACGCGCTCCTTCAGAGCCCGTCCTGCCTCGCGCAGCTCCTGCCAGTCGGCCACCTCTCCGACCACCTGCCGCACGCTTGGCGCGGATCGTCTGCGTGGCATGTCCCAGATTGCGCCGGAGCTGGGTGTCTGCCAGCGCGTCGCGCGCGGCGCGCGGAAAGCTCAGCAGCGCTCATGCCGCGCTTCCGCCGTCGTCGCTCGAAGCGAGCACCTCCGCCAGATGGAGCGTCCTCACCCCGGCGCGCTGGCGCGAGAGCGCGCCACCGATGTGCATGAGGCAGGAGTTGTCCGCCGCGACGCACACCTCGGCGCCCGTGTCCAGGATCGTCGGCCACCTTGTCGGTCAGCATCGCGATCGAGGTGTCGGCGTTCTTGACCGCGAACGTGCCGCCGAAGCCGCAGCACTCCTTCGCCTCCGGGAGCTCGACGATGTCGATGCCGCGCACGGAGCGCAGCAGCCGCTGCGGTCGGTCGCCCAGCTGCAACATCCGCAGCCCGTGACAGGTGGGGTGATACGTGACCCGGTGGGGGAAGTACGCCCCCACGTCCTCCACCTCCGAGCCGGTCGACGAGCAGCTCGCTGAACTCGAGCACACGCGGCAGGAGCGCGGCACACCTCGCGCGCGAGACCGCGATCGCCGGCCAGCTCGGCCACGCGCGGATACTGGTCTCGCACCATCGCCACGCACGACGCGGATGGCGAGACCACCGCCTCGCACGCCCCGAACGCGCGCACGAACCGCCTCACCAGCGGAACCGCCTCCCGCGCATACCCGGTGTTGAAGTGCATCTGGCCGCAGCAGGTCTGCTCGAGCGGGAACTCCACCCGTATGCCGAGTCGCTCCAGCACGGCGACCACCGCGCGTCCCGTCCGCGGGAACATCGTGTCGCCCAGGCAGCGTGATGAACAGCGCCACCGTTTGCGGCGCCTCCACTGGCCTGCCGGTGGTCAGGCCCCCGGACATCGGGTTCGCCTACCCGCGGCAGCGGTGATCAAGCAAGTGCAGAGCATGGGTTTCCGGGGCATGTGCGCCAGGTATAAACCTCTTATGGCTACCGGTGGTGACCTACCCCAAGGATCCCAGGCCCGCAACCACGCAGGAGGCACAGCCCGGCGAGGGTCGTGGCCAGCAGAAGCGGCGCGGCCGGGGCGAACCCGCCCCGAACATGCTGCCCGGCCGCAAGCGGAGGGCGCTCGGACTCGAGCGGATGCTCGTCCGCCTGGTCGCCACCGGCGGGGTGATCGGCGTCGGCGTCGCGCTCGGCGCGATCCTGCGCTCGAGCAACGTCCAGGGATGGATCATCGGCCTCGTCGTGGCGCTCGTCAGCGTGATCCTCTCCGCCATCCTCTGGTCCTCGCGCCAGCTGTAGCGCGCGGCGCGGCAAAGAAAACCCGCGGCCGCGGGCGCCGGAGTGAGAGAGTCCTCGCGTCAGGTCCGGTCCCGAGTCCGGACCACAAACAGAAGGAGACGGGGCTATGGCTGATCGTATGCTGTTCATCGGCTGGGGAGCGACGGTGCGCGGGATGGAGGCGCGCGGGCTCGAGGTGTTCAGCGAGGCCCTCGGCCTGCTCGGCCGGATGCAGCAGGAGGGTCGGATCGAGGGCTTCGACGTATCGCTGCTCGAGCCCAACGGCGTGATCAACGGCTACGTCCAGGTGAAGGGGAGCGCCGAGCAGATCGCCGCGCTCCGAGAGGACGAGGAGTTCCTGCGCAGCACCGTCGATGCGCAGATGATCGTCGACGGCCTGCGCCACATCGCCGGCCGCACCAACGAGGGCATCGCGCCGATGATCGCGATGGTGCAGGAGGCCATCGAGCGCGTTCCGCAGCGCGCGTAGCGCCTCGCCGACCGCCCGGCGCTTCGTCCTTGCACAGCCTGGATGGGGCGCCGGTTGCATTCACGCGCCCAAAGGATGCTCTGGCGTCGTTTGCGGGTACTTCGGTCTCGCATATGACCGACGGCGAGATTCGAGCCCACATCCGCGCCGCGGCCACCGGCGCGCCGGCCGACACGTGGCGGCTGACCTCGCGCATGGTGCGCACGTGCTGGCCCGGCGGCTCCCAGGACCACAGCGACCGAGCCGCGCTGGCGTGGCTGCGTTACTGGCGCCCGGAGCGCTTCGGCCTCGACCTGCCCGAGTGCTCGTGCGCGACACAGAACTGCCTGCTCTGCAACTGATGCCGATGAGCGTCGCCATCGCCGGCGGTCACGGGAAGATCGCGCTGCGGCTGACGAAGCTGCTCGCCGAGCGCGGCGAAAGCGTGATCTCGCTGATCCGAAACCCGGACCACGCCGACGAGATCCGCGCGCAGGGTGGCGAGCCGGTGGTGTGCGACCTCGAGCAGGCGAGCGCTCACGAGATCGCTGAGGCGATCGCCGGCGCCTCCGCCGTCGTGTTCGCGGCCGGTGCGGGAGCCGGGAGCGGCGCCGAGCGCAAGATGACGATGGACCGGGACGGCGCGATCAAGCTCCTGCACGCCGCCACCGACGTGGACGCCCGCCGCTACGTGATCGTCAGCTCGGTGGGAGCCGAGAGTCCGCCCGACGGCGACGACGTATTCGACGTCTACCTCCGAGCCAAGGCGGAGGCGGACGACGCCGTCAAGGCCAGCGACCGCGATTGGACGATCGTCCGCCCGGGCCGGCTCACCGACGACTCCGGGACGGGGGCGCGTGCAGGTCCAGACTGACCCGTTCCGGGGCGAGGTCCCGCGTGACGACGTCGCCGCCGTGCTCGACGCGGTCCTTCAGGACCCGCGTGCGAGCGGGCACGTCCTCTACGTGAACGGTGGCGAGGATCCCGTCGCCGAGGCGCTCGACTCAGTGCTCGCGGGCGGATGAAGGAGCTCACCGGAACCGCCAAGACGGCGGTCGCGGCCTCGCCCGAGGCGTGCCTGGCGCTGCTCGCTGCGGTCGATCGCTACCCCACCTGGTACCCCGAGGTGGTGCGCACGGTCGACGTCGTGGAGCGCGACCCCTCAGGCCAACCGACCCGGGTGAAGACCAAGCTCCACCTGGCTCAAGGGCCGCTGGCCAAGGACTTCGACCTGCTGATGGACGTCATCGTCCAGGCGCCGAGCACGGTGCGTCTCAGCGCGCGTGGCCAACGACGCCTCCGACGGCGAGCGCTTCGAGGTCACCTGGCACGTGGCCGCGTCGGCGTCCGCCGAGATCCGGCTTGAGCTGAGCGCCAACCTGTCCGTGCCCCGGTTCCTGCCCATCGGCGGGATCGGCGACGCGGTGGCCGACGGGTTCGTCACCGCGGCGGCACGCGCGCTGGCGTCTCAGTAGACCCGTTTTCTGCGCGCGGGCGACGGGTACGCCTGCACCAGAGAGGAGGAAGAGATGGCACAGACATCTCCCGATCGCCGGCGCGGGGACGACAGGGCGCTCCCGCCACCGCCGGTTCGGCCCGCTGGCCCGCCTCGACCGCATCCCGGTCTGGCCGTACGAGCGCAAGCTGCTGTGGGTCGTTGGCGCAGGCTACTTCTTCGCGTTCTTCGACATCGTCACGATCTCGTTCGCGGCGCCGGTCATCGCCGAGCAGTTCCACGTGTCCAAGGGCGGCCGTCGCCGCATCGGTGACGAGCAGCCTGATCGGCTACATCATCGGCGCCTTCGCCGACAGCTTCATCGCCGACAAGTGGGGTCGCCGGCTGAGCCTCGGCATCTCCGTGGCCGTGTTCTCGATCGGCACGGTCCTGGCCGCGCTCAGCACGAACGTGACCGAGCTGATCATCTTCCGGTTCATCTCCGGGCCTCGGCATCGGCGCCGAGATCGCCGCCGTGACCACGTACATGAGCGAGCTCGCGCCCGCCCGCCTCCGCGGCCGGTACACGAGCTGGGCCACCACCGCGGCCTATGCCGGATTCGCGGTCGTGCCGTTCATCGCCCGCGGGCTCGTGCCGACGTTCGCCGCCGGGTGGCGCGTCCTGTTCGGGATCGGCGCGCTCGGCGGGATTCACGATCCTGTTCATGCGCCGCTCGCTGCCGCACTCGCCGCGCTGGCTGGTGAGCCAGGGCCGGACTGAGGAGGCGGCCGAGCTCGTGGCCGAGGCCGAGGACAACGGCGCGCGAGCACATCGACGGCGAGCTTCCCCAGCCCGAGCACGTGCCCGACGAGGCGCCCGCCGAGGCCCTGCCGATCACGCGCGCTCCTGCGCCGGCCGATGGCCGGGCGCGTGGCGCTGTTCGTGGCCATCTGGTTCGTCTACTACATCGGCAACTACGGCTGGCTCACGCTGGCCCCGACGCTGTTCACCGACAAGGGCTACAGCCTGGCCGACAGCATCACCTACCTGCTCGTCTCGGGCATCGGCTTCCTGGTCGGTGCGTTCGCGACCACCCGCTTCAGCGACCGGTTCGAGCGCAAGTACGCGATCATGGCCTGCGCGGTGGCGTGGGGTGGCGTCGCTGCTCGTCATCGGCTACGCGGTCTCGCCGACGATCATCATCGTGTTCGGCTTCATCGCGTCGCTGACCATCGGGCTGCTCGTGCCGATGCTCTACACGTACACGGCCGAGCACTTCCCGACCTCCGCCCGCGCCACCGGAGTGGCGCTGAGCGACGGGCTCGGCCACGTCGGTGGCGCCCTGTGCCCGCTGATCATCCTGGGCGCGAACTCCGCCTGGGGGTTCTCGTCGGCCTTCCTGGTGATGGCGATCACCGGGTTCGTGGCCGGCGCGCTGCTCCTGTTCGGGATCCGCGCCACCGGGCGCTCGCTCGAGACGACTACGTGATTGGGCCGGGCGCCGGCGCGCGCCGGCATTCTCCTTTGCCGGTCGAGCCGGTTCCGCGCGGCATCCATGCCGCGCGGGCCGCGCGCTCCGTGCCGCTCGCGCCTCGCCGACGCTTATCTCGCCGAGCACCCCCGGTCATACGGCACGGTGCTCGGCACGCAGGCGTCGCTTTCCGCCCCCTGGCCGCCCAGCGATGCGTCCGCTTCGGCGACGATCGGCGAGTAAGCGGCGGGCTAAGCCGCGGCCGCGAGCGGCCGGCGCTGCAACCCCATCGCCTCGGCGAGGAGCTCGTAGGAGCGGCGCCGGGCGGCGTGGTCGTGGGTGATCGTGACCACGATCACCTCCTCGGCGCCGTACTCCTGGGCCAGCGTCTCGAGGCCGGCGCGCACCTTCTCGGGCGAGCCGATGATCGCGCGGCGGCCGGGCGTGGCGGTGGCGACGCTCTTGCCCTCGCGGGCCAGGAACTCGATCGCCTTCTCCGGCGGCGGGACCGGGATCAGCTCGCCGCGGCGGAGCAGCCGCAGCGTCATGCGGCTGCTCGAGGCGAGGTACTGAGCCTCCTCGTCGGTGGGCGCGCACAGCGCCCACGCCGCCACCGCCGTCCGCGGCGCGGCCAGCTCCGGGCTCGGCTCGAAGCGATCGCGGTACACCGCGGCGATCTCGGATCGCCGGCCGGGTTGATGAAGTCGGCGAAGGCGTAGGGGAGACCGAGCTGCCCGGCCCAGATCGCGCTCTGCGGCGATGAGCCGAGCAGCCACGGCACGGGCAGCTCGGGGCGGCCGGGGAGGTGATGCCGCCAGACGCTGGAAGGGATGGTCGTCGGGGAGCGTGTCGGCGAAGTAGGCCAGGAGCTCGGCGAGCTGCTGGGGGAAGTCGTCCGGGGAGGCCTGCCGGCGGTCGCGCTGGAGGGCGAACGTGGTCAGCGGGTCGGTGCCGGACGCGCGGCCGATCCCGAGGTCGATCCGCCCCGGGTAGAGGCCGGCGAGGATCGTGAACGTCTCGGCCACCTTGAACGGGCTGTAGTGGGGGAGCATCACGCCGCCCGCAGCCCACGCGAATCGACTCGGTGGCGGCGGCGATCGGCCCGATCAGGGCCTCTGGGCTGGCGCTCGCGAGCATCGGGCCGCCGTGGTGCTCGGCCACCCAGTAGCGGTGATAGCCGAGCGCGTCGGCCAGCCGGGCCAGGTCGAGCGTGTTGTGGAGGGCCTGGGCGCCGGTCGACCCTTCCGGCACCGGGGACTGGTCGAGTACGGAGACGAGCATCGTCCTACTGATAGTAGGACGCGCGTCGTACTAGCACGACCTCTGCGGTACGTCGGTCCTTCTAGGGCGCGGCCATCCAGTAGTAGAAGGGCCCCATCCCATCCTGGTTGATCGCGAACATGATCCGCAGGAAGGCCTCGGAGGCGCCGGCGTTCTCGATGCCGCCGCCGTGCAGGGGCTCGTACCCGGCATCGCGGATGAGTTGCTCGACCACCGTCGCGTGCCTCCTCGTCGCCGCACCAGATGTTCCCGGGCCGCTTCGAGGGCTCGCCGAGGCGCTCGTAGAGCGACGCGAAGTTGAGGTTGAACGACTTCGCCGTCGGCCCGCCGGTCTTGGCCTTGACGTACTCGGTGTTGGAGGAGTGGCCGTCCGGCGGCTGGGCGCCGACCAGGTTGGTGGCGTCGATCACGGTCTTGCCCTCCCAGCCGGTCACGGTCTCGAACGCCTTGTCGATCGCCTTCCCGGGGATCGCCAGCAGCACCGCGTCGGCACCGGATACGTCACCGCCGTCGCGCCCGATCCGGGTCCACCTCGTGGCCCGCCTTCTCCCACCGCTCGGCGAGCCCGCCGCCGACGTTGCCCTTCCCGACCACCGCCACCTTCATCTCGTGCTCCTTCCGATCAGCCTTCCCACGGCCGCCATCATCTCGTCGGTCTTGGCGTTCCGCTCCTCCGCCGAGCGCGCTCCGACCACGCAGTGGTGGGCGTGGTCGTCGAGCAGCCCGAGCGCCACCTTATCCAGCGCCGCCTGGGCGGCGCTGATCTGGGTGAGGACGTCGATGCAGTAGCGCTCGTCCTCGACCATCCGCTCGATGCCGCGGATCTGGCCCTCGATCCGCCGCAGCCGGGCCAGGAGCTGATCGCGAGTTGCGCTGTATCCCCGTTCGGTCATTTCACGCAGCATACCAGTACCCCCTAGGGGTATACTCGAGATCATGAGCGTCGTCTGGCACGGGCTGCGCGATGCCTTCCTGATGGCGTGGGAGGTGTGGTGGGCGCTCGTCCTCGGGTTCGCGATCTCCGCGATCGTCCAGGCGTGGGTGCCGAGGGAGCGCATCCAGGCCGGCCTCGGTGGCCGCGGCGCGCGGTCGATCGCCACCGCCACTGCGCTCGGCGCCGCCTCCTCGTCGTGCTCCTACGCCGCGGTGGCGATCGCCAAGTCGATCTTCGAGAAGGGCGCCAGCGCGGCGAGCGCGATCGCGTTCCAGCTCGCGTCGACAAACCTGGTGTGGGAGCTCGGCCTGGTCCTGTGGGTCCTGATCGGCTGGCAGTTCACGGTCGCCGAGTACCTCGGCGGGATCGTGATGATCGCTGCTGATGACGGTGCTGCTGCGCTTCGTCGTATCCCGCGCATGCTGGAGGCGCAGGCGCGCGCGCACGCGCAGGCGGCAGACGCAGGCCATCACCATCACCACGGCGGTGGCCCGGGGCGCTGGGCGCAGGTCGCGAGCAGCCTTCCGGCACGACTGGCAGATGCTGTGGAAGGAGATCACCGTCGGGTTCCTGCTCGCCGGCTTCATCGCCCAGCTCGGCAACGGGTTCTTCGCGTCGCTGTTCCTGCGTCATGCTCCGCATCCGCTGCCGGCGATCGAGAACGTGATCGTCGGGCCGCTGATCGCGGTGCTGAGCTTCGTGTGCTCGGTCGGCAACGTGCCGCTGGCGGCGGTGCTGTGGTCGGGCGGGATCACCTTCGCCGGCGTGCTGGCGTTCCTGTTCGCCGACCTCATCGTGCTGCCCGATCCTCGCCATCTACCGCAAGTACTACGGCACCCGCTTCACGCTGCGGATCACGATTGGTGATGTTCGTCGCGATGGTCATCGCCGCGCTCGTTGTGAGCGCTCTCTTCGGTGCGGTCGGCGCGATACCGACCGGCCCGAGGCCGGCGCGCGGCGACATGTTCGGCTCGCTTGCGCGTCGACTACAAGTTGTTTCTGAACATCCTTGGCACGGTGATCTTCGGCGTTTTGCTGTGGCTGAGCGGCGAGCGCACCGATCGGCACGCTGCGATGCGCGCGACGCCCGGACTCGACCACTGAAGCTGATACGGTCGAGGCGCTCCGGCCGGCCGACGAACAGGAGGATTCAGGTGAAGGTGATCGGCGCTGGGCTGCCCCGTACGGCGACCCTCTCCCAGAAGATGGCCCTTGAGATGCTCGGGTTCGGCCCCTGCTACCACATGGTGAACGTGCTCGGCGACCTCCGCTCAGGCGGCGCTGTGGCACAAGGCTGCTGACGGCGACATCGAGTGGGAGGAGATCTTCGAAGGCTTCGAGTCCACCGTGGACTGGCCGGGCGGGTTCTTCTATCGCGAGCTGCTCGAGGCCTATCCCGACGCGAAGGTGCTCCTCAGCGTTCGAGGTGCCGAGTCCTGGGAGCTCGAGCATGCGCGAGACGGTGTGGGAGTTCCGCCACGGCGACACGCTGATGCCGCACGTCGCCCAAGGGCGTGCGCGCATCGATCCGCAATGGGCCGAGTACATCCGCATGCTCGATCGGTTGCTGTGGCAGGACCAGGGCGTCCTCGCCGACAGCCACCGCGATCGGCAGGCGCTGATGGATGCCTTCCACCGCCACAACGAGGCCGTTCGCCAGAACGTTCCCGCCGATCGGCTGCTCGTGTGGGACGTCAAGGAAGGCTGGGGACCGCTGTGCGAGTTCCTCGAGGTCGATGTGCCCGACCAACCCGTGCCCGAACATCAACGACAAGCAGACGTTCATCGACCGCGTCGTCGGCGCCTGTATCGGCGTGTTGCACGACTGGTGGGGCGAGCAGCAGGAGCTGCAGCAGCAGGCGCTGCACGCCGCCGGGCACTGAGCGGCTAACGCGCTGAGGTGAGCGGGCCGCATCGCGGCCCGCTCACGCCTTTGCGAGCCCCACCTCCCGTTCACAAGACGGCCACCTCGCGCCGGGAGGACGACCCTAGAGTCGCGCCTCCCTACTCGAAAGGAGTTGCAGCATGCGAGGACGCTTGTTCGGCGCCGTGCTCGCTGTGGGTGCACTCGGAGTCGCCGTGCCGCTGGGGCAACGGGAGCGGTAACACGTTTCCCTCGCTCGACGAAGGCGGCTCGATCTACCCGGGCGGCGTTGACAGGAACCCGGGCGCGATCCTGAACCTGACGCCGCACCCGCAGTCAGGTCTGAACCCGGCGAGCTACCCGGTTGACCCGAAGACCTGTCAGCCGATCCAGCCGTGGGACTACCTGAAAGTCAACTCGATCTTCCAGGTCATCCAGAACGCGGGTATGCGGACCGCCTGGTCTGACAAGCACGGGATCTACACGTCTACGCGCCGGGCGCGGTGCACTCCCGGTCCTCGCGCCAATGGGTCGAGACGACGCAGGTGGCGCCGACGATCCTGCGCCTGCTCGGCCTGAACCCGAGCGATCTGCAGGCGGTGCGGATCGAAGGCACGTCGGTGCTTCCAGGCATCGGCGGCTCCGAGCGCCGTACGCGAAACCGTTAGCGGAGGGCGGAGGACCCCCCACCCGGGGGGTCCTCTCCGCCGGCGCCTTGCGCGACCTCGGGACCGGGCGGAGGCTCGGTCGGTGGTCGCGCTCGCCGACACCGCTCGCTTCCGTGCCGACGATCCGGACACGCTCGTGCTCGCGTCGCTGGCGTGCCCGATCTGCCTCGGGAGCGACGGCGTCGAGTGGAGCGCCGCGGTGCACGGCTACGATCCCTCGGTGCAATGCCGTTGCTCTCGCTGCGATGCTCGCTGGCGCGTGTACCTCGCGCCGGAGCAGGCCCTGCGCGTCGGATTGATGCGTGCCGGCAGCGGTTGAGGCCGCGCGCGCGATGAGCGCGCTCGACGGCACTCCGGCGGTCGGGATCGGCGCGCTCGAGCTGTTCGTCGAGGTCCTCTCACAGTCCGAGCGCGACCCCTCCGCCGGCGAGGGGTTCTACGACAAGCTGTGCGAGGCGGTGTGCTCGCTCGCGCGCATGCGCCGCGCGGTCATCTTCCGCTACGACCCGGCGCGCCGCCGCGTTCGCGCCGCGGGCGCACACGGTCTGGACCTCCAGCAGTTCGCCGACGCCCACGTCACCGTGGAGTCGGCGCCCATCGCCGCGCAGGCGCTCGCCGAGGACCGGGTGGTGGAGATCGCCGGCGACGTCGCTGCGGAATTCCCCGCCGAGTACGCGGGACTCTTTCCCGAGCCGGTCCGGGTGGTGTGCGCGCCTCTGGCGGCTGCGGGCCGAGCGCTCGGCGTGATCCTGGCCGACCGCCTTCTGCCCGCGCCTCCGCTCGAGGAGTCCGAGCAGTACCTGCTGTGGACCCTCGGCAAGGCAGTGGCGCTGGCGTCGGTGGCGCGCATCGTCGCCACCCAGGCGGAGAAGGCGGCCCAGCTGGAGCAGCGGATCGACCTCGCGCGCGAGATCCACGAGGGCGTGATCCAGCGCCTGTTCGGCGTCTCGATGGCGCTCGACGGTGAAGGCGACCTGCCGGCGCCGGCGCGGGAGCGGTG
Organism: uncultured Solirubrobacterales bacterium; assembly: GCA_963839105.1. Classification (GTDB taxonomy): domain Bacteria; phylum Actinomycetota; class Thermoleophilia; order Solirubrobacterales; family Solirubrobacteraceae; genus Palsa-465. Next base: position 601,390 of record CAWITQ010000006.1, on the reverse strand, counting down.
CGCGAGCGAGACGCAGTCGGCGCTCGCAGACCTGCGCCGGGCGCTTCAGCGCCCGCTCGGCCGGCGCTCGCGTGAGACCGAGACCACGTTCCTGTCCGAGGTCCAGCGCCTCGCGCAGCAGGCACCCCGATCTCGGGGTGAGGCTCGAGCCGGGCGAGCAGGCCGACGTCCCGACGCGCGCTCGAGCCGCTGGCGCAGTCGATCCTGACCGAGGCGGTTCGCAACGCCCACAAGCACGCCCACCCGACCCGCGTCGGCGTCCGCGTGCGCCGGGTCGACGGGGCGTTCGTGCTGGAGGTCGTCAACGACGGGGTGGAGGGCCGTCCGCCGAGGCGGCCGGGAATGGGGCTGCGCCTGGCCGCGTTCGAGGCGCTCCAGCGCGGCGGCATCGTCGAGTTCGGCGAGCGCGAACCCGGCACGTGGCAGGTAAGGCTGGTTGTCCCGGCGACGATGACTGACGAGCGCAGCCCGGAACGGTTGCGCGTGCTCGTGGTCGACGACCACGACGTCGTGCACTGGGGCTTTCGCCTGATGCTGACCCAGCAGCCGTGGGTCGAGCGGTGCGTCAGCGCGCACACGGCCGCGGAGGCGCTCGCGCTCGCGGGGCGCTACCGCCCCCACGTGGCGCTCGTCGACCTGTTCATCGGCGAGGAGTCGGGCGCCGAGGTGTGCGAGCAATTGGTCGCTGCCGACCCTGGGACCCGCGTGTTGCTGTTCTCGGGCGCGGGCGACATCTCCGCGCCCGCGGCGCGCGCGGCGGGGGCGTCGGGCTTCGCCTACAAGGACTGGTCGGCGGCGCGGATCGCGGCGGCGGTGCGTGCGGTGGGGATGGGGAGGACGGTGTTCGAGCGCCACGAGCGCCAGGACACTCTCGGCCTCTCCGGGCGCGAGCGCGACGTGCTCGAGCTGATGGCCTCGGGCGCCACCAACCCGGAGATCGCCGAGCGCCTCCATCTCTCCAAGCACACAGTCAAGGAGCACACCAGCGCCGTCTACCGAAAGCTCGGAGTGCGCAACCGGACCGAAGCCGTTCAGCGCGGCCAGCGGCTCGGACTCCTGACCTGAGCGGAGCGGCGATGCCGTCCGCAGCGCGGTGCATCCTATGCGCGCGAGGTGATGTAGGTGCTCGGGCCCTCAGGGAGTCAGACCAGCAGCGACAGCCATCTGACGGCTCTCGTGTACGAGTTGCTCGATGCTCATGGCGACACGATGCGCCTGGCTGCAGATCTGGACACGCACCCGGTGTGGGCGGCCCACCTGGAGTACCTGCGGGACCTCCAGCGTGTGGGGCGCGAGACGCTCGCCTGGGGCGGCGAGCCTCTCCCCTAGCGGAAGATCGCCTCCGCGCCCACGACGAGGAGCACGAACAGCAGGCACATCGCGACGGTGACGAGGATGCGCATGAACTCGCCGGCGCCGCCGGACAGGATCTCGATCGGCCCGGGCTTGTCGGGGTGCACTTCCATCAAGGTGCCGGTGGTCTTTCCGCAAGTGGGACAGCGATCTAGCATCGTGACTCCCTCCTTTGGGGAGACTTGGTGAGGTCTTGCATTCGTCGTGAGGCCGCCGATGAGGACGGCTCAGCCGGCTCGCACGCGCGAGACAGCGTTGTGCGAGTGATCGGCACTGTGCCGGTAACCCTGAATCCGCGATAAGTACGGGGGATTACGGCTGATGGCGGCTGATAACGGGGTACCCGGGCGCGGGTAGTTGCATTCGATATGGCTTCGTCAGTACATCTCCCCGCGGGCGCCGAGGCGGACGAGATCGACCTTCTCGAGGACGGGAGCCTCGTCGGCCGCTGGCTGCGGCGCTGGCGTGAGCGTCCGGCCGAACCGCAGCTTCAGGATGTCGACGGCCGGTGGATCACGGCCGAGGAGCTCGAGGAGCAGACGCGTGCCGCGGCGCGGCGGCTGCGTGGGGCTGGGCTCGAGCCGGGTCAGCGCTTCGTGCTCTCCGGGGCCACGTCCGCCGCGCTCGTGGTGGCGTACATCGGCGCGCTCCGCGCCGGGCTGGTGGTGGTTCCGGTCAACAGCACCTACACCGAGGGTGAGGTGGCCCGCATCCTCGACGACGCGGCGCCGTCCGGCGCGGCGGTGGACAGTGCGCGATTGGCCGGGTGGCTCTCGGCCCGGGATGTCCCGGTCACCGGGCTCGAGCTCGAGGGCCGGCTCGCCGACGACGAGGGGGAGATCGATCGCGCCGCCTCGGATGACGGTGCGCTCCTGATCTACACCTCCGGGACCACAGGCCGGCCCAAGGGAGCGCCGCTCACCCACGGCAACCTGCTGAGCAGCGCGACCGCGGTGAACGTGGCGTGGCGCTGGGTTCCCGAGGATCGGCTGCTCCTCGCTCTGCCGCTGTTCCACGTGCACGGTCTCGGTGTGGGGCTCAACGGGAGCCTGTGCGCGGGCGCCGCGGTGGCGCTGGCGGCGAAGTTCGACCCGAGTGGGGTGGCGGATCGCGCCGGGGAGGGCGCCACCCTGTTCTTCGGCGTGCCCACGATGTACCAGCGGCTCGTCGAGTCCGGGCAGGTGGATCGGCTTCGTGCGCTGCGCCTGCTCGTGTCAGGCTCGGCGCCACTGCCGGCCGAGCTCGCCGAGGAGCTGGCGCGGCGCACGGGACAGATGCCGCTCGAGCGCTACGGGATGACCGAGACGGTGATGCTCACCTCCAACCCGTACGACGGGCCGCGTAAGCCCGGGACCGTGGGACTGGCGCTCCCCGGCGTCGAGACGCGGTTGAGCGACGCGGGGGAGGTCGAGGTCCGCGGTCCGAACGTGATCGCCGGCTACTACGAGCGCCCGGACGCCGACGCCGAGGCGTTCACCGGCGACGGCTGGTTTCGCACCGGCGACATCGGCGAGCTCGACGAGGACGGTTACCTGCGCCTGGTCGGCCGCAGCAAGGAGCTCATCATCAGCGGCGGGTACAACGTCTACCCGCGTGAGGTGGAGGAGGTGCTCGTCGGGCATCCGGACGTCCGCGAGGTCGCGGTGGTCGGCCGCCCGAGCGAGCGGTGGGGGGAGGAGGTGACCGCGGTCGTGGTCGCCGAGCACGCCTTCGACGGCGAGCGTCTGCGCGCGTTCGCGGCCGAGCGACTCGCTCCCTACAAGGTGCCCAAGCGCGTCGAGTTCATCGACGAGATCCCCCGTAATGCCATGGGCAAGGTCGTGCGCGGGGACCTGTAGCTTCTCCCGGCGTGAGTGAACAGGGGATCGATCGGCTCGTCGTCCTCGGCTACGTGTGCGCGCTCGGGATGCCGCCGCTCGGCTTGCTCCTCGCCGTCATCGGCGCGCGGCGGCCCGCCAACCGCAAGCACTCGGTGGCGATCATCCTCGTCAGCCTGATCGCCAGCATCGTCTGGGTCCTGATCATCCGTGCCGGCGGCCTGACCGCCAACAACGGGAGCTACTAGACCGTCTCGCCCGGCCGCTCGAAGATGATCTCGGGCACCACGCACGCCGGCGAGACGCGCAGCAGGAAGCGGAGTGCCTCCGCGATGTCGCTCGTGCGCAGCATCTCCTCGGGCGGAACGGACTCCTTGACGAAGTCGGTCATGTCGGTGTCGACGAAGCCCGGGCAGAACGCCACCGACTTCACGCCCTCCTTGGCGAGCTCCTTGTTCATCGCGGTCGTGTAGGCGACCACGGCCGCCTTCGTCGCCGAGTACACCGACAGCCACGGTTGCGGTGACTTTCCTGCAATTGAGGCGAGGTTGACGACGAGCGCGCTCTTGTGCTCGCCCCCGGCCGCCTTCAGCATCTCCAGGCATTCCCGGTAGAACACGATGATCGCGCGCAGGTTCACGGCGAGCTGAAGGTCGACGTGCTTGGTCTGGTGCTCGGAGGCCTGGGCGCCGATGCCGACGCCGGCGTTGTTGACCAGGACGTCGAGACGCCCGTAGCGCTCCCGGTGCGCCCGGACAACCTCGCGGATCGCCTCCTCGTCGGCCATGTTCGCGGCGAGGTGCTGGACGTCGTGGCCCTTGTCCTTGAGGGCCTGGGCGGCCTGCTCGATCGTGTCCGGCTTGCGGGCGGTGACGGTGAGCGCATAGCCCTCCTCCGCGAGGGCCTCGGCCAGCGCGAAGCCGATGCCGCGCGAGGCTCCGGTGACGATGGCGGCACGATCGGGCATGGGAAGCGCCTTTCCTTCTCGGGGGACGGGCCGGGGAATCTAACGCCCCGCGCTCCGATCCACCGCGGCCGGCCTCCCGGCGACGCGCACGGTAACGTCAATTGCCACCTTGGCAACGTCGGCCAACAGCTCCCCTCTGCGCGTCGCCATCATCGGCGCCGGCCCCAGCGGCTTCTACGCTGCCGGGCAGTTGCTGGCCGTCGACGAGCCGCAGTTCGCCGTCGATCTCTACGACCGCTTGCCCACGCCGTACGGGCTCGTCCGCTCGGGGGTGGCGCCCGACCACCCGAAGATCAAGTCGGTCACCCGGGCCTACGACAAGACATCGCAACACGAGCGCTTTCGCTTCTTCGGCCACGTCGAGCTCGGGAGCGACGTGAGCCGGGAACAGCTGCTGGAGCACTACCACGTCGTCTGCTACACGCTCGGGACCTCGATCGACAAGCGGCTCGGGATCCCGGGGGAGAACCTGCGCGGATCGCACCCCGCCACCGAATTCGTGGCCTGGTACAACGGCCACCCCGACCACTCGGGCCTCGAGGTCGACCTGCATGGAGCCCGGCAGGCGGTCGTGGTCGGCGCGGGCAACGTCGCCATCGACGTCGCGCGGATGCTCGCGCTGGCGCCCGACGAGCTGGCGGTCACCGATACCGCCGACCATGCGATCGCGGTTCTCAATGCCAGCGGGGTCGAGGAGATCACGATCCTGGCCCGGCGCGGTCCCCTCCAGGCGGCGTTCACGAATCCTGAGCTGCTCGAGATGGGCGAGCTGGAGCGCGCCGATCTCGAGGTCCTCGGCGCCGAGCTCGACGAGCTCTCGGCGGTGGCGCTGCAGGAGGCCGACAAGACCCGGCGGCGGAACGTCGAGATCGTGCAGGAGTACGCGGCGCGGCCGAAGACCGGCAAGCCGATCACGGTCCGCTTCCGCTTCCTCGCCTCCCCGGTCGAGTTGCTCGGCGACGAGGACGGAAGGGTCAGTGGCGTGAGGATCGAGAACAACGAGATCGTCGCGCGGGACGACGGATCGCTGGCGGCGCGGGGTACGGGAACGTTCGAGGAGCTCGCCGCTCAGCTCGTGTTCCGCTCGATCGGCTACACCGGGCAGCCGATTCCCGGCGTCCCCTTCGACGAGCGCCGGGGCCTGATCAGCAACGAGGGCGGCCGGGTGATCGGCGCGGACGGCGCGCACCTTGCCGGCGAGTACGTGTCGGGCTGGATCAAGCGGGGGCCGTCCGGGGTGATCGGGACGAACAAGAAGGACGCCCAGGACACGGTCACCAAGATCATCGAGGACGCTGCCGCAGGCCGACTCAACGAGCCCGTCTCGGACGACATCGAAGGGCTGATCGAGAGCTCGGCCGAGCACGCCGTCACCTGGGAGGGGTGGCTGGCCATCGACGCCGTGGAGACAGGCGTCGGGCAGAAGTCGGTGCCGGTGCGCCCGCGCGTCAAGCTGACCGATTGGGAGGCGCTGCGCGAGGCCGCCCGTGGGGCGGCTCCGCGTCCGGTCCGCCGCTGACCCCCGGCGACGCGGTCGGCTCCCGGCTCGCCGCTGAGCGGCGGCGCGGCTCAGCGTCCGGCCCCGCGCTGACCCCGCGGCGTATTCTTCCGGCCGATGGATGTCTGGGAGCTAGCCGCCCTCTCGCCCCAGCGGGGCCACCCGGAGGTTCTCCGCTCCGACGACGGGGCGGCGCGGGTGATCGCGATCATGCTGCCGGAGGGCGACGTCCTGGCCGAGCACCAGGTCCACGAGCACGCCTGGCTCTCGGTCCTCGACGGCACGCTCGAGGTCACGAGCGGACAGGACACGCGTGAGGTCGGGCGCGGGAGCCTCATGCACTTCGATCCCGGCGAGCGGCGCGAGCTACGCGCGCGCAGCGACGCGCGCCTCCTCTACGTGCTCGCGCCGTGGCCCGGCCCGGGCCACCCTTCGCGGCACCCGTGAGCGGCTATGGCGTGGTGATCGTGAGGCGCCCGAGGGCGCCTCTGATCGTCACTCGGAGCTCTCGTACTTGAACGAGATGGCGAGACGAACCCGGAAGCCCACGACGCCTCCGTCCTCGATCGTCACGTCCTGACGCAGGACCTCGGCGATCCGCAGGCCGCGGACCGATTTCGCCGCGGTATCCACCGCGTTGCGCGCTGCTTGCTCCCACGACTCGGTGCTCGTACCGATCACCTCGGTGACGCGGTAGACACTGTCAGCCATGCGGTCTCCTCTCCATCGGTGGCAGGACCAACCAACCAGCGATTCGATGCTATGCGCGCCCGCGCGATCAAGTCAAGGGGGCGGCAGGGGGCGGCTTCAAAGGGGGCGGGAAGGGGCGGCTCGGGGCCGCGGCTGGGCCGGCCTCTCGTTCAGCGGCCCGCTGAACGGGTAAACACCCGGGAGCGCCAATGCCGAAGCTCATGATCGTCATCGCAAGCACGCGGCCGGGGCGCGTCGGCCTACCGGTGGCGCGGTGGTTCACGGAGCGCGCCACCGAACATGGCGCGTTCGAGATCGGAGTCGTGGATCTGGCCGAGCTGGACCTCCCGTTCCTCGACGAGCCCCACCACCCGCGCCTGCACCGCTACACCCAGGACCACACCCACGAGTGGAGCGAGATCGTCGACGGCGCCGATGCGTTCGTGTTCGTGACCTCCGAGTACAACCATGGGTACCCGGCGTCGCTCAAGAACGCGATCGACTACCTGAACCAGGAGTGGAAGGACAAGCCGGTCGGCTTCGTCTCCTACGGCGGCGTTTCCGCGGGAACGCGAGCGGTGCAGCAGCTGGGGCAGGTCGTGACCGCGATCAAGCTCTATCCGATCCTCGAGGCGGTGCACATCCCGTTCGTCGCCCAGTTCATCGACGACGACGGAGCCGTGCAGGCGAACGAGGTGATGGAGCAGGCCGCGGTGGCGATGCTCGACGAGCTGGTGCTCATCGAGCGCGCGCTGCGCACCGTGCGCGAGCAGCGACGCCTCGCGGCCGCGAACGTCTAAAGCGCGCGGCCGCGCTCGCGTCTCGCTTCGCCGCGCTGAGCCTTGGGTCTTCGCAAACTCTTCGTCCCCTCCTACTTGGCGGTGACGAACGGGGTGGATCGTGTGCTCCATGAAAGGAGGTGATCGACATGATCCAAACCGCGCCACCGTTGGCCGCGCCCACGATGATGAGCGCGACGCAGACCGGCGGTGGCCACGGGATCGCCAGCGCGGCCACCTCGTCGCCGACCCCGACGAGCGGCAGCGACATCACCACGACCGCGGCACGTCCGCCGCACGGTTTCGCTCCCGCCCGCCCGCGAGCCGCGATCCACGAAATACGTCCGAAACAGATGAGCTCCCACTCGCGGAGCCAGTGACCTCACGTGCCACCAGTGGCGGCGCGGCCCGGCTTCTCCCCAGCCGGGTCGCGCCGGTGCTCAGCCGAAGCCGATGACGCTGCGGATCCCGTCCTGGCGCTCCATCAGCTCGAACCCGCGGTTGACCTCATCGAGGGTGAGGCGGTGCGAGAGAAACGGATCGACGTCGAGCCGGCCGTCCAGGTAGAGCTGGACGAGCTCCGGGACCTGGTCGCGACCCTTGACGCCGCCGAACGACGAGCCGCACACGCGCCGGCCGGTGATCAGGTACCGGGGGACGACCTCGAGCACCTCGCCCTTGCCGGCCACGCCGATAACGGTGCACAGCCCCCAGCCCATCCGCGCCGACTCGACCGCCTGGCGCATCACCGCCACCAAGCCGGTGGCCTCGAAGGTGTAGTCGGCGCCGAAGCCGCGGGTCTCCTCGAGCACCCGCTCGACTGTGTCGGGGCCGCCGGACCAGACGTCGGTGGCGCCTTGCCCGCGCGCGAGCTCGAGACGCTCAGGCGACATGTCGATGCAGATAATCCGCTCGGCGCCCTGGAGGCGGCAGCCGGCCACGGCACCGAGCCCGACCATGCCGGCGCCGAACACGACGCACGTCGAGCCGGGCTCGACCTTGGCCGTGTACATCGCGGCGCCGAGGCCGGTCGAGAGCCCGCAGGCGAACAGGCAGGCGCGATCGGCCGGCGCGTCCTGCGCGATGTGGGCGAGCGCGATCTCCGGCATCACCGTGTACTCCGCGAAAGTGCTCGTCCCCATGAAGTGGCGGATCGGGCTGCCGCCCCGCGACAGTCGCGCGGTGCCGTCAGGGAGGTAGCCCTTGTTCTGCTGCTCGCGAATGGCCAGGCACAGGTTCGTCTTCGGGCTAAGGCAGTGCACGCACTCGCGACACTGGGGCGAGAACAGCGTGACCACGCGGTCACCCACCGCGAGGTCGCGAACTCCGTCCCCGACGCGTTCGACCACGCCGCACCCCTCATGGCCGAGCACCGCCGGCGCATAACCCGACGGGTCCGCTCCGGATGCGGTGTACATGTCGGTGTGGCACACGCCGCACGCCTCGACCCGCACCAGCACCTCGCCGGCGCGCGGCTCGGCCAGGTCGATCTCGGTCACGTTGAGCGGCTGCCCGAACTCCTCGAGCACGGCGGCGCGGATCTTCACATCGGCTCCTCTCCTGTCGTGGCCCTGAGCCGCGAACCCTAGCCGCACGGTTCTGGTCGTCTGCCGCTGAGATCTCTTTCAGGCTGGCCAGCCAGCCAGTAGGATCGCCCCGCCCGCACCGCGTCGATCAGGAGGTGGCGATGTCCACGACCAGCAACGATCTGGAGCACGTCCTCGTCAGCGAGCGGGAGCATTGGCTGGACGGGCCGCCGCACGAACTGTTCGCGCGCATGCGCAGCGAGTGCCCGGTGCACTGGACGGCCGGGATCACCGAGTACCCCGACGAGGCCGGCTACTGGTCGGTGACGCGAGCGCAGGACATCCATACCGTCAGCCGTGACTGGCAGACCTACTCGTCGGAGCTCGGTGGCATCACCGCCGCCACCGACGTGTTCCCGCTAGAGCTCATGCGGGCGATGTTCATCGGGATGGACCCGCCCAAGCACGACCGGTTGAAGATGCTCTTCCAGGCCGGGTTCACGCCGAAGCGGATCGCCGCGCACGAGCCGCGGATCCGGGCGATCGTCGTCGACGTGCTCGACCAGCTGGCCGGGGTCGAGACGTGCGACCTGGTCACCGACGTGGCGCAGCCGGTCGTCTCGCGCGTGATCGGCAGCTTCATGGGGATCCCGCCCGAGGACGACGGGGTGTGGGCATCGCTGATGAACCACGCGCTCGGGGCCGGCGACCCGGACCTCAACCCCGATGGCGTCGCGAGCGTGGTGACGAAGGACATTCCCGAGATCTTCGAGCGCTGCCAGCGGATGATCGCCGAGCGCCGCGAGAACCCGACGGACGATCTGACCAGCGTGCTCGTCCACGCAGAGATCGACGGCCAGCGGCTGGAGGAGCACGAGATCGTGATGGGCTTCTTCCTGCTCGTCGCGGCCGGCAACGACAGCACCAAGGCGACGTACTGCAGCGGCATGCGCGCGCTGATCGAGCATCCCGACCAGCGAGCGCTCGTCCTCGAGGACCCCTCACTGGTCTCGGGCGCGGTCGAGGAGTCGCTGCGGATGTTCCCCGCCTTCGCTCACTTCCGCCGCACCGCCACCAGCGACACCGAGCTCGCGGGACAGCCGATCCGCGAGGGCGACAAGGTCGTGATGTGGTACGTCTCGTCGTGCCGCGACGAGTCGCGCTATGAGGATCCGCACCGGTTCGACGTGCGCCGGAATCCCGATCACCAGGCGTTCGGAGCCGGGGGACGGCACTTCTGCCTCGGGACCGCGCTCGCGCGCCTCGAGCTCCGGGTGATGTTCGAGGAGACGCTGGCGCGGTTCCCGGAGATGGAGCTCGCCGGCCGGCCGGTGATGGCCGAGTCGCCGTTCATCAACCAGCTGAAGACGCTGCCCGTGCGCCTCCAGCCCGGCGCGTAAGGCGCCGGCGAAGGGCAGGCTGCACCGGGTCGCGCCGGCCGCGGTCAACCGGTCGCACCGGTCGCGCCGGGCCCCGTCACCCGGGTGCACCCGGTCGCGCCGGACGCGATCGTCTCGGAAGAGACACTTGGCAGCCGTACCTTTAGGCGGTAGAATGGTTGAGGCATCAATCGTTCCTAAGGAGTCGCATGCAGGCAGAGCGGGACCCGGTCCCCCAGGAGGTCGACAGCAGCGTCGAGCACGACGCGCGCCGGCTCCGGAGCGGGATTGCCTGGACGCTCGGACTGGCGGCGCTCCTGATCGCCATCGCCCTCGCGGTTCCCGATCTGCGCGGCGTGCTCGACCGCGCGGTCGAGGCCTCGGGATGGTGGCTGGCGCTCGCGGTGGCGCTCGAGCTGGCCTCATGCCTCGGCTATGTGGCAACCGTCCGTCTCGTCCTGGACCGCGGGCCCGCGCGCGACGTCCGGCGGCTGGCATGGGCTGAGATGGCGTTCGGGGCCGTGGTGCCGATCGGTGGCGCCGGCGGCCTCGCCGTTGGGGCGTGGGCGATGCGCGCGTTCGGCATCCCGTGGTCGCGGATCGCCAACCGCTCGGCGGTGATCTTCCTGCTCACCAGCGCGGTCAACGCCGCGGTGCTCGGGATCACCGGCGTCGGCGTGGCGCTCGGTCTGGGGTCGACCAAGACCGGCCTCCTCTACGGCCTGCTGCCCGCGATCGTCGGCTTCGGCGCGATCGCGCTGTTCGTGGGGGTGGCTCGGGTGCCGAGCGAGCGCCTGCCCGGCCGGCGGGGCCGGCCGCTGCACACCGCGCTCGAGTCGGCGGGCGCCTGGGTCCGCGACACCGAGGAGCTGGCCCGCCAGCCGAATTGGCGCCTGCTCGGAGCCGTGGCCTACCTCCTGTGTGACATAGCCGTGCTGTGGGCGTGCATGCGCGCGGTCGGCGCCCACCCGCCGATCCTGGCGCTGCTCGCGGGCTATCAGATCGGCTACCTGGCCAACCTCGTCCCGATCCCGGGCGGCCTGGGGGTGCTCGACGGAGGCCTCCTCGCCGCGCTTCTCCTGTACGGGATATCGCCGGCGCGGGCGGCCGCCGCGGTCGTCCTCTACCACGCGATCGCGCTGTGGCTGCCGACGGTGGGCGGGACGATCGGCTTCGTTCGCCTGCGCGCCGTGCTCGCGGCGCGCCGCCGGCCGGACAAGGATTCCGCCGCAGGGGTGATGCCGCGGCTGCGCGCGGAGCTCGACGGGCCGCTGCCGGCGGCGGACTGACGAGCGAGTTTCGTCACGAAACTAGAATGGCCCTGTGCTCCGCGCCGACTACCGCGGACAGAACTGCTCGATCGCGCGCTCGCTGGAGCTGATCGGAGAGCGCTGGACGCTGCTGATCCTTCGCGAGGCCTTCCTCGGAACCCGGCGGTTCGACGACTTCCAGCGCGCGCTCGGGGTGGCCCGCAACGTACTCCAGGCGCGCCTCGAACGGCTCCTCGACGCCGGCATCCTTGACCGCGTGCCCTACCAGGAGCGCCCGGTCCGTCACGAGTACCGGCTGACCGAGAAGGGTCTTGACCTGTGGCCGGTGCTGGTGGCGCTGCTGCACTGGGGCGACCGGCACGTCGCGCCCGAGGGGCCGCCGGTCGTTCTGAGGCACCGCGACTGTGGAGGCGAGGTCGACGATCGTCGTAGGTGCACTCGCTGCGGCGCCGAGTTGGGGCCGCGGGACGTGAGTCCGGTGAGAGGTCCGGGCGCGGCGGCGGCCTAGGCGCGCGCTGGACATCGCTCGTTACCCGAGCGGTATCGAGCAGGAGCGGCTCACAGCACGCCGGCCAGCACCAGCGCGCCGATCGCGATCAGCACGGCTGCGGTGAACACGTTCCCCCAGCGGTCGAGCCACTTGCCCCTCACCTGATAGCCGCCGGCGGCGGCGAGCACGGTGAGCGCGGTGATCGTCCCCATGGTGGCAAGCGCGAACGCGATCAGGGCGCCGATCGCCGCGCCGGCTCCAGTGGCGCTGGCCGCCAGGAACACCGGCAGGATCGTGAGATCCGGTGACGCCGCGGCGCCGAAGGGGACCATCACCGCCAGCACCCCCGAGCGCCCGTGGCCGTCGTGGTCGTGGTGGTGATGCTCGTGCGGGTGCGGGTGCGTGGTCGGGTGCGGTCGTGCGGGTGCGGGATGCGGGTGGGCGTGGCCACGGCCCGAGAACAGGTCGAACAGGAGGAAGCCGACCCCGGTGGCGATGAGGAGCCCGCCGACGATCGCGTTCTGGGCGTGCTCGATCGACGCGCGGAACTGCAGTCCCACGACGATGATCACCGCGCCCAGGAAGATCGACACCAGCACGTGCGCCACGCCCGCGAGGCCCGACAGTCGCGCCAGCTTCCGCAGCGGATAGCGGCGGGTGCGGCCGAGGACCGCGAGCGGTGCCCAGTGGTCAGGAAGGACGGCGTGCCCGAACCCGACGCCGGCGGCTGCGATAACGGCGGGTGCTGCGGTCACCGGTTGCAGCGTATCCGTGATGCACGGGCGCCCCGCCGAGTGCATGAGGCGATTGCCGCGCATTGTGCGCGTGTCGACCATCGATCGTCCGTCCATCGACGCAATGCGCACACACCGCATGAGAACGATAACAATGCAATTCGGGGTGCATTTCACGTCTGGATTCGGACTAAAGACGGCAAAATCTCGCACTTTGCGGGGACTTGTGCGCTATAACACTTGCCCCGGTCGCAGAGGAGGAGGTAGCAGGTGAAGGTCAAGCCGGTGCAGGTCCAGGCGGGCAACGGTAGTCCGCTGAAGCGTGCGCGGACCCCGCGCGTTGCCGCCGTTCGTCGAATCGAGCCGGAGCGGACCACCCGCGTGTGGTCGCTTCTGCTGCCGCCAAGCTTCCCGATCGACCGCAAGTAGTCCACGCACGGGAGCCGCGCGGCGGGGCGCTCTGGGGAGACGCGCCGGCGCCGCGCGGTCACCCCTGCCGTGCCCGCACGGCGGCCGCGCCAGGGAGACGCGTCCTCGCCGCGCGATGAGCCCGAGGGTCGCGCGCCGCGAGCATCGCGTCGGGCGGCGATTCCCGGTCCGTCATCATGGACTCAGCATGAGTTCATTCGGCGGACGCGGACTTCGGGCGGCACACGGCGCCACAACGGGCTCCCGGCGTTCCGCGCGCGGCGATCCGGACGCCAAGCCGCCACCGCTGCTCGACCCCACGCGCGAGCGCGACGGCCGGCGGATCCTGGCGCTGTTCAAGCCCTACCGGTACCGGCTGGCCGCGGTCATGGTGCTCATCGTGGTCTCCGCCGGCGCCAGCCTGCTCAACCCGTTCCTGCTGCGCGACGCGCTCGACACGGGGATCTTCAGCCACGACTCGACGGTGCTGACCGAGACGGTGCTGGGGATGATCGGCATCGCGATCTTCACCAACGCCACCGGCGTGTGGCAGACGTACATCTCCAACTCGGTCGGCCAGCGGGTGATGCACGACCTGCGGGCGGCGGTCTACCACCACCTTCAGAGGATGTCGCTCGCGTTCTTCACGCGCACGCGCACGGGCGAGGTGCAGTCGCGGATCGCCAACGACATCGGCGGCCTCGAGAGCGTCGTCACCACCACCGCGACCTCGATCGCCTCCAACGTGACCACGGTGGCGGCCGCGCTGGTGGCGATGTTCCTGCTCGACTGGCGCCTGGCCTTGATCTCCCTCGTGTTCGTGCCGCCGTCGGTGTGGATGACGCGACGGGTGGGCCAGATGCGGCGGCGGATCACGACCCAGCAGCAGCGCCGCCTGGCCGACATGTCGTCGCTGGTGGCCGAGTCGCTATCGGTGTCGGGGATCATGCTCGGCAAGACGATGGGGCGGGGCGAGGACCTAGCCGATCGCTTCACCGGAGAGTCGAGGGAGATCGCCGACCTCGAGGTGCGCTCGCGGATGGCGGGGCGATGGATGATGGCGACGATCCAGTTCACGTTCGCGGCGCAGCCGGCAATCATCTACTGGCTCGCCGGGCAGAGCTTCATCGGGCACACGATCTCGATCGGGACGATCGTTGCCTTCACCACGCTCCAGACGCGGCTGCTGTTCCCGATCCAGTCGCTGCTCAACGTGCAAGCCGACATCGAGTCCTCGCTCGCGCTGTTCGACCGGATCTTCGAGTACCTCGACCTCCCCGTCGAGATCGTCGAGGCCGAGCACCCCGTCGAGCTGCGGCCGGGTGAGCTGCTGGGCGAGGTCCGCTTCGACGGCGTCTGGTTCCGCTACGGCGAGGAGGACTGGACGCTCAGCGACATCGACCTCGTCGTCCCCGCCGGCACGCGCACGGCGGTGGTGGGGGAGACTGGCGCCGGCAAGACGACGCTCGGCTACCTGGTGGCGCGGCTGTACGAGCCCCAGCGTGGCCAGGTCACGATCGACGGCGTCGACATCCGCGAGGCGTCGCTGGCCTCGCTCGCCGCGACCGTGGGCGTGGTCTCCCAGGAGACCTACCTGTTGCACGCGAGCGTGCGCGAGAACCTGCGCTTCGCCCGTCCCGACGCCACCGACGCGGAGATCGAGGAGGCGGCGCGAACGGCGCGCATCCACAACCTGATCGCGTCGCTACCCGACGCCTACGACACGATCGTCGGTGAGCGCGGCTACCGCTTCAGCGGCGGCGAGAAGCAGCGCATGGCGATCGCCCGGACCGTCCTGCGCAACCCGCCGGTGCTCGTGCTCGACGAGGCCACCAGCTCGCTCGACACCCAGACTGAGGCCGCGGTCCAGGCCGAGCTCGAGCGTCTCGCCGAGGGGCGAACCACGATCACGATCGCCCACCGGCTTTCGACCGTCCGCGATGCCGACCAGATCGTCGTGCTCGACCGCGGCCGGATCGTAGAGCGCGGGACCCACGAGGAGCTGCTCGAACAGCGCGGACACTACGCGGCGCTGGTGGCGCGGGACGTCACCGAGGAGCCTGTGTAGCTCTAGGGAATCTCGAGGTACTGCATCGCCACCGGCCCCAGCCGGATCACGTCGCCGTCGCGCAGCTCGGTGGCGACGATGCGCCGCCCGTTCACGAACGTGCCGTTGGAGCTGCGGTTGTCGAGCACGCGCACGTGGCGGCCGTGGCGGGCGAGGATCGCGTGGTCGCGCGAGACGTGCCGGTGCTCGAAGCGGATGTCGCTCGGGCCGCCCCGCCCGAGATGGGTGATCCGGCCGTCGAGCCGGATGAGCGCGTCGCCGACCGCCAGGTACTGGCCGGCCGGGGCCAGCCCCCGCGTGACCGCGCGCCGCTGCGCGCGGTGGTCGAGCAGCGAGGAGGCGTCCTCGATGATCTCGTCGGTCGGCTCGAGCCGGGTGGTGACCGCGTCGAGCTCGGGTGAGGTGGCGGTTGTCATGTCCGGCATCCGACCACGTCAACGCCAGACGCAAGTGAACGACCGGTAAGAGAACCGTAAGTTGCTGCCCGCCGCAGGCGCCGCCGGCCTTGGCGGAACGTACAACGGCCAACACTAAGATCACGACCTTGCCCCGACGGAGCGCCGGCATCCTCCTGCACCGCGGCGCCCCCGGCGCGCTCGAGGTGCTGCTCGTGCATCCCGGTGGCCCCGCCTGGTCCGGCCGCGACCTGGGGGCATGGTCGATCCCCAAGGGCGAGTACGAGCCCGACGAGGATGCGCTGTCGGCGGCGCGCCGCGAGTTCGCGGAGGAGCTGGGCTCGCCGCCGCCCGAGGGGCCGGCCGCCGACCTCGGAGAGATCCGTCAGCGCTCGGGCAAGCGCGTGCGCGCCTGGGCGCTCGAGGGCGACCTCGACGCCACCGCGATCCACTCGAACACGTTCATGTTCGAGTGGCCGCCCCGCTCGGGCAAGCGGATCGAGATCCCCGAGGTCGATCGCGCCGAATGGTTCTCGATAACGGCGGCGCGCGAGAAGATCAACGTCGGCCAGGTGCCGCTGCTCGAGCGGCTCGAGGCGCTGCTACCGCGATGAGCTCCATCAGCCCCACCGCGCACTACACCGGCTACGTGTGGGCGCGCAACGAACTCTCGCACCCTGAGCTGTCGACGCGCGAGGGGAGGGTGCTGTTCGAGTCGCTGCGCCCGGCGATGAGCGTGAGCGGCGCGCTCGGCCGCGGGACTCTCGAGGACTACCTGCTGGCGCGCCATAGGGCGATCGACACATTGCTCGAGCGCGCGATCGAGGAGCACGGCGTGACCCAGGTGATCGAGGTGGCCAGCGGGCTCTCTCCGCGCGGGTGGCGCTTTACCCAGCGCTACGGCGAGCGGCTCACCTACATCGAGACCGACCTGCCGGAGATGGTCGAGCGCAAGCGCCGCGCCCTCGAGCGGATGGGCGCCCACCATCGGGTCGAGGCGGTCGACGCGCTCGAGGAGGATGGTCTCGCCAAGCTGGCGGGCGAGCTCGACCACGACAGCGGCCTGGCGATCATCACCGAGGGGCTGCTCGGCTATCTGCCGACCGACGAGGTCACGGCGCTGTGGCGTCGGTTCGCCTCGGTGCTGGGCGACTTCGCGAGCGGGCGCTACATCTCGGACCTGCACCTCGCCGGCGTGCGGACGGCCGAGGTGCGAGCGTTCCGGATCCTCCTCTCGGCGTTCGTGCGCGGCCGGGTGTACCTGCACTTCGAGCACGGCGAGGCGGCCACGGCGGCGCTGCTGGCGGCGGGGTTCACGCACGCCTCGCTGCTGCCGTCGGTGCGCATCACCGGCGAGGACGGGAACGCCGCCGCACGGCTATCGCATATACTTGAGGCATCAACCAGATGATCAAGGCCACGCTCTACAACGATCCCGCCTGCCCATGGGGCTACTCCGCCAACCCGCCGTTGCGCGTGCTCGAATGGCGCTACGGCGACCAGCTCGACTGGCGGCTCGTCCTGATCGGGCTGACCGAGGACGCCTCCCAGTATCTCCGTCGCGGCTACACGCCGGTGCGCGGCGCGCTGGGTCAGCTGCGCTTCCGGCGCTACGGAATGCCGTTCGCTCCGGCGCCCAAGGAACGGGTGTCGGCCACGGCGCGGGCCTGCCGGGCTGTGGTGGCGGCGCGCCTGCTGAACCCCGGGAGCGAGTGGGCGGCCTTCCGCGCGCTCCAGCTGACGAACTTCACCACCCCGCTGCTCCTCGACGACGACGACCAGCTGCGCGAGGCGCTTCGGGGCGTGCCCGGCGTCGACGCGGATGAGGTCGTGGCGCGGCTCGACTCCCCCGAGGTCACCGAGGCCTACGAGCGCGACCGAGCCGAGTCCCGCACGGCGGGCGGCACCGCGGCCGAGCTTCAGGGAAAGACCGCGACCACGGATGGGCCGGTGCGCTACACCGCGCCGTCGATCGTGTTCGAGTCAGGTGGCCAGCGGCTGATCGCCGGCGGATTTCAGACGATCGAGGCCTACGACGTCGTGGTCGCCAACCTCGACCCGACGCTCCGCCGCGAGCCGCCGCCGGAGACGCCGGAGCCGCTGCTCGAGCGCTTCCCGTGGGGACTCACCACGCAGGAGGTGGCGGCGCTGCTCGTCGACGGCAACGACCAGCCCGACCGCGTGTCCACCGAGCAGGCGCTGATCGAGCTCGCTGCGGAGGGCCTCGCCGTGCGCGAGCCCCTCGGCGACGACGCCCTGTGGAAGCCCGCCGCGGTGCGCGAGCCCGCGCGCGCGGGCGCTTTCACCGCCGCGGCGTCCTGACGCGATGACTTTTGCCGTTCCGGCCAGTCCTTGGGAGGGATGGCCGAGATCAGCCTCGCTCTGCATGCGCCGCTGGCGCCCGGTGACCTCCCCGGACTCGCGCGGCGCCTGTGCGCGCAGATCGCGCCCGGCGTGCGGATCGCCTTCCTCGACGTGAGCGTGGCGCGCGCCGACGCGCTCACCGTCGACGCGCTCGCCCAGCTCCAGCTGCTGGCCAAGCGCCGCGGCTGTCAGATCAGGCTGCGCGGGTGCTCGCCCGAGCTGCGCGACCTGGTCGCGTTCATGGGGCTGACACGCACGTCCTCCCGGACGATTAGCCGTCGAGGCGCGGCGGCAGCCCGAACAGCGGGAACAGGCGGTCGGTGTCGAGGAAGTAGGTGAGCTCGGCGATCCCGTCCGCGACCCAGCTCGACGACGTGCAGCGACCACGGGTCGTAGCCGCTCCCGCTCTCGCTCGGCTTGTACTGGCCCCAGGCCATCGCGCCCTGGGCCGCCTGGACCGGGATGAGGCGCGAGCCCTTGCAGCCGATGCCCGGGCCGAGGAACCAGGTGAAGATGTCCTCGCGTCCGTGGAGCCACAGGTCGTAGGGCGGCATCGACATCTGGGCGTCCTCGCGGACGAGCGCGGTCAGAGCGTCGATGTCGTAGTTCGAGAAGGCCTCGACGTAGCGGGCGAGGAGCTCGCGCTGAGAGGTGTCGATCGCGCCCGAGGAGCGCTCGCGGCGTGGCGCCGCTTGACTCGAGCGTGGCGCGGGCGCGCTGGAGCGCGCTGTTGACCGCGGCGGTGCTCATGTCCAGCAGCTCGGCGACCTCGCTCGCCTTCCAGCGGAGCACCTCGCACAGGATCAGGACCGCGCGCTGGCGGGCGGGGAGGTGCTGGAGCGCGGCCACGAACGCCAGGCGGATCGACTCGCGGGTCTCGGCGGCCTCCGCCGGATCCTCGTCGGTGGCCACCATCCCGAGCGGGATCGGCTCGATCCAGGTCTCCTCGGGACGGGTGTGGAGGCTCTCCATCACCGGCGCCACCGACGGCCCCAGGTCCACCGGCCGGGCGCGGCGGGCGCGGGCGCTGGACATGTCCAGGCACACGTTGGTGGCGATCCGGTACAGCCACGAGCGCAGCGCGGCGCGCCCCTCGAAGCGATCGAAGCCTCGCCAGGCGCGCAGGAAGGTCTCCTGCACGGCATCCTCGGCCTCGAACGGCGAGCCGAGCATCCGGTAGCAGTAGCCGTTCAGCTCGCGGCGGTGCTGCTCGAGCTGGCGCTCGAGCTCGGGCGCCGCGGGTGTGGAGACGTCGGTCATGCGGCTGATCCTACGCGCTTCGGAGTGACGGCGCGCGAGGCGGAATCGCAGAGTGCGCTCATGGCGGTTCAGACCGCGCGCCGGGCAGAAAACTCATCGGTCGCAGGCGGACCGGCAGCGACTCGAGCCCGTAGATCCCGGACGGCGTGCCGAAGGTCGGCTCGCCGTCGAGGCTGATGGCGCGCACGCGCTCGGCCAGGAAGGCCAGCGCCTCCTGCATCTCGGCGCGCGCCAGGTTCGCGCCGACGCAGTAGTGGATGCCGGCGCCGAAGGTCAGGGGACGGCCGCGGTCGCGCTGTGGCGGTGATGTCGAAGCTGTCAGGCTCGACGCCCTCGCGGTTGGCGTGCCACGCCGAGATGAGCACGATGCTCCCGGGAGCGAAGGTGATGCCCCTGAACTCGAGCTCGCCCGTGACGATCCGGGCCGTGAACGGGGTGATCGGCTCGAAGCGGAGCGATTCGTCAACGGCGGCAAGGGCAAGGTTCTGCGGGTCGGCGCGGAGTGCCTCCCACTGGTCGGGGTGCTGGGCGAGCAGGCGGACGGCGTGGGCGAGCTGGCTCTGGCTCGTGTCGACGCCGCCGACGAGGATGTTCAGCACGAGGTTTCGCAGCTCGTCGTGGGAGAGGCGGTCGCCCTGCTCCTCGGCGCTCAGGAGGGCTGAGATCAGGTCGTCGCCGGGCGTGGTGCGGCGACGGGCGATCAGCTCGTCCTCGTAGGCGTAGAACTCCGCCACCGCCTCCTCGATCCGCTCGCGTTCGGTCATCAGGCTGGTCGCGTCGAACTGACGCTGGATCCAGTTCGACCAGTGGTGGAGGCGCGGCGCGTCCTCGAGCGGAGCGCCCATGACCTCGGCGATGACCAGCGACGGGTACGGCTTGGCGAAGTCGGCGATGAACTCGGCGCGGCCATCGGCGGGGATCGCGGCGAAGAGCTGCTCCAGGAAGCCGCGCATCGCCGGGCGGTAGCGGTCCACGGCGCGCGGGGCGAGCGCTGGGTTGACCAGGTTGCGCAGGCGCCGATGATCGCCGCCGTTGATGTTGATGATGTTGCGGACGATCTCCTCGTGCAGGGGGCCGTCGGCGATCCCGAAGAGCTCGGCGATCGTCAGCCCGGGGAAGGTGGCGTCGCGGGTGCGCAGGAAGAACTCGCCTGACTCGCGATCCAGCGTCGTGAAACCGAACGGGTTGGCCGCGAGCCACCCGTCGTGGCCGCGCAGCGCCCGCCATCGCGGTGCGGTAGCGATCGCCCTGGAGGTCGGCGGCGGTGTGATCGAAGCTGGGGAGCTCCAGCTCGGTGGCGAGCGGCATCGGCGCGAGCTTAGTGCGGGTCACAGGTCGCCAACAACCCGATTACACCGCGGTCACCCGTGCGCCGGTGGCGATCGCGAGAGTGCCCGCGCAGCTCCAACTCGACCCCTCAGAAGAGGAGACCTATGCGGCGCAGACGCGTCCTTTTGTTGCTGGCGGCGTTCTCGGTGGTGGGAGCGTCGGCCGTCTCGCTGAGCCAGGTGGCCAGCGCCGGCACACACCCACGGGACCGGGGCGCGAGTACCGCGTCCCCGATCAAGCACCTCGTCGTGATCTTCCAGGAGAACGTCTCCTTCGATCACTACTTCGCGACCTATCCGAGGACCGACCCAGCCTCGGGCGACGAGCCGTTCCACGCTCGGCCGGGCACGCCGACGGTCAACGGCCTGGGCACACCCTTGCTGGCGCCGAACAACCCCAACTCGGTGCAGCCGTTCCTGCTTCACCGCTCGCAGTCCTACACCTGCGACCAGGATCACGACTACACCGCCGAGCAGCAGGCGTTCGACCACGGCCTGATGGACAAGTTCCCCGAATTCACGGGGAGCCAGAGCGGGAACCCCGGTTGTGACTACGGACACGGCAAGGGCCTCGTGATGGGCTACTACGACGGCGGAACCGTCACGGCGCTGTGGAACTACGCGCAGAACTTCGCCATGAGCGACAACTCCTACAACACGAACTTCGGGCCGTCGACCGTCGGCGCGCTGAACCTGATCTCGGGCCAGACGCACGGCGCCACCGGCCCCAGCACCGAGGTGACCGCGGGCAGCGTGACCGGCGATCCGCAGCCCAGCGGCGACAAGTGCACGACGCGTGACAACGTGACCATGTCCGGGCGCAACATCGGCAACCTGCTGAACGACAAGGGCGTCACCTGGGGCTGGTTCCAGGGCGGCTTCCTGCCCCCCGACGGCTCCAACCCGTGCACGGCGTCGCACACGGGGGCCGACGGTCACCAGAAGACCGACTACATCCCGCACCACGAGCCGTTCCAGTACTACGCCTCCACGGCGAACCCGCAGCACCTGCCGCCGAGCTCGACGGCGATGATCGGGCACACGGACCGGGCGAATCACCAGTACGACCTGAGCGCGTTCTGGAACGCCGTCGACGCCCGCAACATGCCGGCGGTGAGCTTCCTGAAGGCGCCCGGCTATCAGGACGGCCATGCCGGCTACTCGAGCCCGACGCTGGAACAGCAGTTCCTCGTCGACACCATCAACCGCCTGGAGAAGTCGCCGGACTGGAGGAGCACGGCGGTCGTGATCGCCTACGACGACTCGGACGGCTGGTACGACCACCAGATGAGCCCCATCGTGAACCACTCGCAGACCCCGGCCGATGCTCTCTCGGCTCCCGGCTCCTGCGGGACCAACCCGCCGAGCGGCGGCTACCAGGGCCGCTGCGGTTACGGCCCGCGACTGCCGCTGCTCGTGATCTCGCCGTTCGCGAAGTCGAACTTCGTCGACGGCACGACCACCGACCAGTCCTCGATCCTCCGCTTCATCGAGGACAACTGGCAAACCGGCAGGGTCGGCGACGCGTCCTTCGATGAGAAGGCGGGGTCACTGAACAGCATGTTCGCGTTCGGCCGCGAAGGCGACGAGGGGGCGAACGGTCGCACGTTGTTCCTCGACCCGACCACGGGAGAGCCGGCCGGCGGACGGGACGACCGCTGGTCACGATCCGTGCGCCACTGACCGGCGGGCGCGGCGCGGGCGGTCGCCTCAGTCGGCGGCCGCCCCGCCCGCCCGGTCACGAGGGCAGCACACGCTCGAGCCAGCCGACCGCCCGGGGGATGTCGGCGGCGTCGATCGTGTGGACGGCGTCGGACTCGCGGTAGTCGACGTCGTAGCCGGCGGCCTCGAGGCGGTCCCGCGCGCGGCGGGCGAAGTCGACGTCGATCACGGGGTCGCGCCGGCCGTGGGCGATCAGCACCCGCGTCCCTTCGCGCCCCGCGAGCTGCGGCTCCCAGCCCTCGACGGAGGGGATGAAGCCCGAGAAGGCGAGGATCCCGGCCGGGGCCGCGCGCTCGGGGTCGAGCGCGAGCGCATAGCTCATCACGGTCCCCATCGAGAACCCCCCGAGCACGGTGCGCTCCGGGGTCACGCCGCAGTGAGCCCACATCTCGTCGTGGAAGGCGGCGAGCTCGGCCCTGGCGCGCCGGAAGGTCTCAGGGTCGGGGTAGCCGACGCGGGGGACGTAATACCAGTGGAAGCCGGGGGCGCCGGGAAGGCGCAGGGGCGCGCGAGGGGTGACCACGTGGAGGCGGCGCTGCGGGTCGAGCTCGTCGGCCAGCGGGAGCAGATCGACCTCGTCGGTGCCGCGGCCGTGGTGGAGGATGAGCAATCCCGCGGGTTCGCCGTCCGCCGGCCGCTGGTGGTAGGTGAGCGTCATCAGTCGAGGTAGTCGACGACTTCGGGGAGCGGAGCCCGCTCCGGTGGCGACTTGTCCTGGCGCGTCCAGCCGAGGTGGATCAGCGCGACGAAGTGCTCGTCGGGCTCGAAGCCGAGCGCGGCGCGGCCGGCGTCGGTCCGCAGCACCTCCGGGGTGCGCCAGTAGCCCGCCAGGCCGCGGCTGTGGGCTCCGAGCAGCACGGCGTACGTGGCGCACGCGGTGGCGCAGAGATCCTCCTCGTCCTGGACGGGGTCGCCGGACTGGCGGACGGTGGCGGCGACGAGCGTGGGGGCCCGGTCGAGCTTCGCCGCCGACTCCGCGCCGGCAGCGTGTTTCAGGCGCTCGAGCGCGTTCGGGCCGAGGACGCGGAACCGCCACGGGTTGGTCAGATGGTGGTTGGGAGCCCAGCGCGCGAGCTCGAGCAGCTCCTCGAGGAGCTCGCGGGGCACGGGCTCGGGCGCGAACGCCTTGTGCGTGCGCCGGCTGCGAATCGCTTCCTGTACGTCCACGTGAGGAACGGTACTTCGCCGGCGTTGGCGTGGGAGGCCGCCGGGATGGGTAACCATCCTGCGTGGCTCGCTCTCGTCTCATCCGCTCGATCGCCTGGGGCTCCGAGCACATGGGCCCGCTGCGCGGCCTGCCCCTCATGAGGCTGCTCGCCGCTGGGGAGATGGTGTTGCTCGCCCGGCAGCACATGGTCCGGCTCGAGCCGGCGGAGCGCCGGCGGCTGCTGACGCTCGTCCGCGAGGGTCACGGACGCCCGAGCAACCTGACTCCCGAGCAGCGAGACGAGCTCGCCCGGCTCGTGGCCAAGGCCGAGCCCCGGCAGTTCATGGCCGCGGCGGCCGAGCGGTTCTCGCCCGTCCCGATCCCAGGACGACTCGTGCGGGGCCGGCGCCGGCGCTAATCGCTGATGGCGATGTGGCCGGGCTGGGTCCGGACCCGCGCCAGCCACGCCTGGATGCCGGGGTAGGCATCGAGCTCGAACCCGCCCTCGGGCGCGACGTGCGTGTAGGCGTAGAGGGCGATGTCGGCGATCGAGTAGCGCTCGGCGACGAGGAAGGCATGGTCGGCGAGGTGGCGGTCCATCGCCTGCAGCGCCGCGTGACCGGCGCGGTCCTTTGGCGTCGCGTTCGGAGGGGGCGGGGGCGATTCCGGCGAGCGCCCAGAAGCGCGCCACGGCGATGTACGGCTCGTGGCTGTACTGCTCGAAGAACAGCCACTGGAGCACCTTCGCGCGCTCGTAGCGATCCTCGGGGAGGTAGTCCGTTCCCTCGGCGAAGTGGAAGATGATCGCGTTCGACTCGGCGAGGGAGCGGCCGTCGTCGAACACGAGCGTCGGCACCCGGAGCGCGGGATTCAGCGCCCCCAGGACCTCCGGACGGTCGGAGCGATCGAAGACGTCCATCTGGCGCCGCTCGTACTCCACCCCCAGGTGGGAGAACAGCAGCCTGACCTTGTAGCAGTTGCCCGAGTGGTCGTTGTCGTAGAGCAGCACGCGCCGGATGGTACGTGCGGGGTACCGGGAAGTCGCCTCGGGGTACGCTCGGTCCCCGGTGGACGCGTCCGTGATCGCAGAGCCCGAAACGTCATCCGGCGCCGTCGCCCTCGCTGCCGCCTGGAGCCGGCGCCCGCGCCACTGGGCGCCGTCCGCCTGATCGTGTTCGTGGTGGGTGCGGCCAGCCTGGGGGCCGAGATCGCGGCGGCGCGGCTGCTGGCGCCGTACTTCGGCGCCTCGACGATCATCTGGGCGAACACGATCGCCACCGTGCTCGTCGCGCTGTCGGTCGGCTATGCGATCGGCGGCCGGGTTGCAGACCGGCGCGGCGATTTCGACCGGGCTCTGCTGGATCGTGCTCGTTGCGGCGGTGCTGCTGGCGGTCGTCCCGTTCGTGTCCGACCCGTTCCTCAAGCTGGCCGTGAGCGCGCTTGGGCGGGCTGTCGGTGGGCGGCTTCCTCGGGTCGCTGGTCGCGGTGCTCGTGATCGTCGCCGTACCCGGTGATGCTGCTGGGGACGGTGGCGCCGTACGCCAATCGGCTGCTGGTGCGGCGGGTTGGCGACACCGGGACGGTGACGGGGCGCCTGTACGCGTTGTCAACCGCGGGGTCGCTGGTGGGGACGTTCGTCGCGGCGCTGCTGCTGATTCCGCTGATCGGGACGCACCGGACGTTCCTGGTGTTCGCGGTGGCGCTGGCGGCGGTGGCGGCGGTCGGCTTGCGTTCGGTGAGGTTCGCGCTGCCGGCGGTGGTGCTGGCCGGGCTGCTGGCGATCCCGCCTGCGGCCGCGGGCTCGGACGTTCCGGGCGCGAAGGTCATCTACTCGACCGAGACGCAGTACCAGTACGCGCGCGTGCTCCAGCTCCCGAGCGGCGAGCGGTGGCTCCAGCTCAACGAGGGCGTGGCGATCCACTCCGACTACAAGCCGTGGTCGTTCCTGACCGGCGGCTACTGGGACGACTTCCTGGTGCTTCCGCTGGCGGGGGAGCGGGGGGTGCCGGGGCGGGTGGCCATCCTCGGCGACGCCGCGGGCACGGTGGCGCGGGCGTACGGCCACTACTTCCCTGGCACGCGTGTCGATGCGGTCGAGCTCGACGGCGCGCTGACGGGGATCGGCAAGCGCTACTTCGACTTGCGCGGGCCGCGGCTGCATCTCTACACGGCGGACGCGCGGCCCTGGCTGGCCGCGAGCCACGCCCGCTACGACGCGATCTTCCTCGACGCCTACCGCCAGCCGTACATCCCGTTCTACCTGGTCACGCACGAGTTCTTCGCGGCTGTCAGGTCCCATCTGGGTCCGGGCGGGATGGTGATCGTCAACGTCGGCCACCTCCCGGACTCCGACGCGCTCGAGAAGGTCGTCATCGGCGACGCTGCGGGCGTCGTTTCCGGTGGTGGTCCGCGACGTGGTGTCCGGGACCAACTCGCTCGTGATCGCGCAGCGCCGCAGCCGGTGTCCGCTTCTCGGATGCTCAGGGCGGCAGGAACGTGCGTCAGCTGCTGCCGGTGGCGTTGACGGTCGCTGATCGGCTGGGCGACGCGCTCCGCGGCGGGCCTGTGTACACCGACGACCACGCGCCGGTCGAGTGGCTCACCGACCTGTCGATCCTCCGGTACGCGACGGGGAAGCGGTAGCCGTGTGTCAATCAGATCGCCGCTGATATCGGCGCAGGAGCTGGCGGGGGCGCTCGATGGGTCCGGCGCCACCGTCCGTGCTCGACGTCCGCTGGCAGCTGAATGGACCGCCGGGCCGTGAGGAGTACCTGGAGGGGCACATCCCGGGCGCTGCCTTCGTCGATCTCGAAGTGGAACTCGCGGGGCCGCCCGGTGCGTCGGGGCGCCACCCGCTTCCGGAGGCCACCGTCTTCGAGCGCGCGATGTGCGCCGCCGGCGTGTCCGGCGACCGTGCCGTCGTGGTCTACGACGCCGGCGGTGCGGCCGGCGCCGCCGCCCGCGCGTGGTGGACGCTCCGTTACTTCGGCCACCCGTCGGTGGCGGTGCTCGACGGCGGCCTCGCCGCCTGGGAGGGTCCGGTCGAGACGCGGGGAGCCGGTGGCGCCCGCGCCCGGCGACTTCGTCGCGCGGCCGGGCGGGATGCCGGTGCTCGACGCGGACGCGCGCGGCAGATCTCGCCGAAAGCGGCGTCCTGCTCGACGCCCGCGCGCCCGAGCGCTACCGCGGCGACGTGGAGCCGATCGACCCGGTGGCGGGTCACATCCCGGGCGCTCTGAACGCCCCGGCGAGCGAGAACGTGACGCCGCGCGGCGAGTTCAAGGCGCCGGGTGAGCTGCGAGCGCAGTTCGAGCGCGCCGGCGTGCGCCCAGACGCGCCGGTGGGCGCCTACTGCGGCTCAGGCGTCAGTGCCGCGAGCGACGTCCTGGCTCTCGAGCTGGCCGGCTTCCCGGGCGCCGCGCTCTACGTCGGCTCGTGGAGCGAGTGGTCCCGGGATCCGGAGCGCCCGGTGGCGCGGGGCGAGAGCGCTTAGGGCCGCGGGGCCGGCGGGCGGTCCTGGATCACCCTCACCCCGTTGCGCGGCGCCTGGGTGATGGCGCGGAACTGGATCTCCTCGAGCTCGGGATCAGCGGGGCGGAGCGCGGCGCGCTGCAGAACCCGGCGCAGGACGATCCGCATCTCCATCAGCGCGAAGCTCGCGCCCAGGCAGCGCCGCGTGCCGCCACCGAACGGGATCCACGTGTACGTATCGGGCGCGTCGGGGCCGAGGAAGCGCTCCGGCCGGAAGGCGCGCGGCTCTGGGTACAGATCACCCCGCAGGTGCATCATCCGGATCGAAGGGTTGATCTCGACGCCGGGCGGCACCGCGTAGCCGTTCAGCCGGAAGGGCTCGCCGCGCACCACCCGGCCCACACCGGGGATGACGGCGCGCAGGCGCAGGGACTCCTTGACCACCGCGTCGAGGTACGCGTCGTCACCCTCGAGCGCGCGCGCCCGCACGGCCGGCGAGTGGAGCAGCAGGTCGAAGGTCCAGGCCAGTCCGGTGGCGGTCGTCTCGTGGCCGGCCATGAGCAGGGTGAGGAGCTCGTCGCGGACCTCGCGGTCGGTCAGCAGCTCCCCGTCCTCGTCGCGCGCCAGGAGCAGCGCCGAGAACACGTCGTCGCGCTCGGCGAGCGCCGGATCCTCCCGCCGGCGCGCGATCTCCGCGTAGAGGATCTCGTCCACCGCGCGCTTGGCGGATTCGAAGCGCGCGGCGGCCGCGCTCGGAGCGCCGCGCCGCTTCACGATCGGGAGCGCGCTCATCGCCACACGCAGCAGGATCAGCCCGCGCGGGCTCGCGATCGGCTCGATCATGGCTCGCACCGCGCTGCGCAGCTCGGCCTCGGCGGGCGTGCCCGGCTGGTAGCCGAACACCGCCTCCATGATCACCCGCAGGGTCAGCGCCTGCATGCTCCCGAGCATCGTGAACTCGTCTCCCACCGGCCAGGATTCGATCTCGAGGTCGGTCGCCTCGCGGATCGAGTCGGCGTAGGCCTGCATGCGCTGCCCGTGGAAGGGCGGCAGGAGCAGCCGGCGGTGGCGGAGGTGCTCGGAGCCGTCGAGGAGGAGCACCGAGCGCTCGCCCAGGATCGGCCCCAGCAGCGCGTTGGCCTCGCCGGCGTGGAGCTGCTCGTTCGAGCCCTGGAAGAGCTCCTTGACGAGCGCCGGGTCGAAGACCATCACGAACGGGCTGTCGAACAGCGTGCGCAGGGTTACGGCGTCGCCGTAGCGCCGGCGGCAGGCCTCGAGGAACCGTGGCGCAGCCAGGATGAAGGCGAGCGTCTGGGCGAGCTTCGGCAGCCGCGGCCCGGGGGGAAGGCCGGGACTAGCGGTGGCGCTCATGAGGTGGTCCCGGACTGCGACTTCGCGGCGCGCGGGTCGAGGTCGGCGAGCGTCAGCTGGTGGGCCGGCGCTTCGTCCACAGCGCGCGAGCGCGTCACGTTCAACTCCCCGTCGATGTGGAGGAGCTCGCCGGGCTCGAGCGGGCGCCACCCCGGGTCCTCGTCCATCCGCTCGGTGGCGATGATGACCGACGGCCGGTGGGCCAGCTCGCCCGAGCGCACGCGCACCGTTCCGCGGGCGCTGGCGTGCTCCAGGTGCCGGCCGCCGCTCGGTCCGCCGGCACCGCGCTCGAGCACGAACAGGTCGTGCGTGTCCGGGTACCGGAGCGCCCACAGGTCCGAGCCGGTGATCAGGATCAGGTTGATCGCGAACACGGGCAGATTCTCGGCGATCCAGCGAGCGGCTCGGGTGATCCCCTGATCGACGTCCCCGCCGGCGCGCTCGGTTTCGCGCGTGATCAGGGCGAAGAAGCGCTCGGAGTCGGTTTCGCCGTGTACGAGGGACATGGCATCCCCGAGCTGAGCCTCGAGGCGCGGCAGGTCCCCGATCACGCCGTTGTGGGCGAACAGCCGGTTCTGCTGCTCGAACGGATGGGTGTTCTGCGGCGCCACCGCTCCGTTCGAGGCGTAGCGGACGTGGGCCACGAACGTGCTCGACTCGAGCTCGCGCGCCTCGCGCGCGAACCGCTCGTCCTCGTAGGCGGCGAGTGGCTGCTTGAAGACCTGCGCGCGGCCGTCCGGCCCGAACACGCCGACGCCGGTCCCGTCCGGCTCGCGCCGGCTCTGCTCGGCGAGCGAATCCGGTGCCTCGAGCAACCAGAAGGTGGCGCGAACCCGCTCGCGCCCGCCACTCATCCCGAACAGCCGGCACATTGCTACACGACCGTAGCGGATACATTTGCGGCCAATGACAGAAATCGCGTCCTTCCTGGAAATCCCACGCCGGCTGGCGTATCGGGCCCTGATCGAGGGCCGCTCGGCGATGTACGCGCGCCGCGCGGGCGTCATCGGCAGCGACCCTCCGCTGCGTGCCCTCGCGACGTTGCGTGCGCTCAACCGCCTCGGTCAGCTGGGGAGCGCGATCACCATCGCCGCGCTGCGCCACGGCGACCGCGAGGGAATCAGGGATGAGCTCGGCTCGCTCACCTTCGCCGAGCTGGACGCCCGCTCGAGCGCTCTGGCCAGCGCCCTGCGCGGCCTCGGCGTGAAGCAGCGAGGACACGGTCGGGATCCTGTGCCGCAACCACCGAGGCTTCCTGGATGCGACGTTCGCCGCCGGAAAGCTCGGCGCCCGGTCCCTGTACCTGAACACCGACTTCGCCGGTCCTCAGCTGGCCGACGTGTGCCGGCGCGAGGGCGTGACGCTGCTCATCCACGACCAGGAGTACGACGAGCTCGTCAGCGAGGTGGAGGCGTCCAAGGGCACGCTCCTGGCCTGGACCGACGAGACGCCGGCCGGCGGCACCCGGACGATCGAGGCTCTGATCGCCGAGCACGCCGGCGAGGTGCCCCCGCCGCCGGCCCAGCCGGGGCGGGTCGTACTGCTGACGAGCGGTACGACGGGAACGCCGAAGGGCGCGGGCCGCCACCAGGGCATGTCGCTCCACCCCATCGGGGCACTCCTCTCGAAGGTGCCCTTCCGCTCGCGAGAGTCGACCTACATGGCGGCGCCGATGTTCCACGCGCTCGGGTTCACCCAGACGATCCTGGCGGTGATCCTCGGCTGCACCCTGATCTGCGAGCGGCGCTTCAAGCCGGCGCGCGTGCTCGAGGCGATCGAGCGCGAGCGGCCCACCTCGCTGGTCCTCGTGCCCGTGATGCTCCAGCGCATCGTGGCCGAGATGGAGGCTGAGGCGGGGCGCTGGGACACGAGCTCGCTGCGGATCGTGTTCCTGTCGGGCTCGCAGCTCGAGGCCGAGCTCGTCCGCCGCTCCCAGCGCACGATCGGCGACAAGCTCTACAACTTCTACGGCTCGACCGAGGTGGCGTGGGCGACATTTGCCACGCCCGAGGACCTGCGCGCGGCGCCCGGCACCGCGGGCAGGGCGCCGTTCGGCACGGTCGTGGCGCTCTACGACGAGGACGGCCGCCGCGTGAGCGCCACCGACAAGCCCGGCCGGATCTTCGTGGGCAACGGCTTTCAGTTCGAGGGCTACACGGGCGGCGGCAACAAGGAGATGATCGACGGGCTGATGAGCACCGGCGACGTCGGCCACTTCGATTCCGGCGGGCGCCTGTTCATCGACGGCCGCGAGGACGACATGATCGTCTCTGGAGGCGAGAACCTGTTCCCCGGCGAGGTCGAGGAGCTGCTGATCACCCACGAGGCGATCGAGGAGGCGGCGGTGATCGGCGTCGACGACGCAGACTTCGGCAAGCGCCTCGCCGCATTCATAGTGCTGAAGCCCGGCCAGAGCCTCACCGAGGACGAGGCCAAGGAGTTCGTCAAGCAAAACCTCGCGCGCTACAAGATCCCGCGCGACGTGACGTTCGTACCCGAGCTGCCCCGCACCCCCACGGGCAAGGTGCTAAAGCGGGCTCTGCGGGAGCAGGCAGCGGCCTGAACACCGGCGGGCCGGCGCTCGCCATGTGTCAAAGTAGTTTCAGGCAGTCTGCCCCGACCGCGCCCGCCGGGAGATGTGGAAAGTGCCACGTGAGGCACTTTTATCCGCACCGCCCACGGGCATGAGAACGACACAAGAGCTCATGAGATTCCTACGCACTTCCTCCACCCGCCGCCTGCTCGGCGTCATCGCGATCCTGATCGTGGCCGTCGCCGCCGGGAGCGCGATCGCGATTGCGGCCGGCGGCCCGGGACCGAAGCCCGCCCCCAAGCCCCTCGCGCAGGCCATCCACTCCGCGCTGAGCGCGCCGTCGCCGGCCGGGATAACGGCGCGGGTCAAGTTCACCAACAACCTGATCGGGAGCTCGGAGATCGCGAACCCGGGGCCGCTCCTCGGTGGCGGACAGCGGCCGCGTCTGGCTCTCGCCCGCGAGCCACCAGCTCCGGCTCGAGATCCAGGGCGAGAACGGCGACGCCCAGGTGCTCGTCAACCAGCGCTCGTTCTGGGTCTACGACCCGACCTCGAACACGGCCTACGAGGGCACGCTGCCGGCGCAGACGGACTCGGCGAAGAGCAAGGCCCAGGAGAAGGTGCCGACCGTGGCGGAGATCCAGGGCCAGCTGAAGCAGGTGATGGCGCACGTGGGCCTCTCGGGGGCGATCCCCACCGACGTCGCCGGCCATCCCACCTACACGCTCAAGGTCTCGCCGCCGCAGCACTCGGGCGGTCTGCTCGGCTCGGCGCAGCTTGCCTGGGACGCGCTGCGCGGCGTCCCGCTGCGCTTCGCGCTGTACGCGAGCAACCAGCCCAAGCCCGTCCTGGAGCTCAGGGCCACGAACATCTCGTTCGGCCCGGTCAAGTCGAAGGTGTTCTCGATTGCGCCGCCCTCGGGGGCGAAGGTGGTCAAGGTCGCCTCGACGATGCAGGCGGAGCCCAAGAACAGCAAGCCGCACCAGCGCATCAGCGGTGTGAGCAACGTCTCTAAGCACCTGAGCTTCACCCTCGCCGCGCCGGCCAACGTACACGGCCTGCAGCGGCAGTCGGTGTCGCTGCTCGACTGGAAGGGCACGCCGGCGGCGCTCGTGACCTACGGCCAGAACCTGGGCGGGGTGGCCGTGATCGAGCAGAAGGCGCAGCCGGGGTCGCACACCCAGTCCTCCGCGAGTCAGGGCGATGGCCGGCAGGGGCTGACGCTGCCCTCGGTGTCGATCAACGGCGCCAGCGGCACGGAGCTCGACACCGCGATCGGCACCGTCGTGCAGTTCACGCGCGGCGGTGTGAGCTACACGGTGATCGGCTCGGTGGCGCCCGCGGTGGCCGAGGCCGCCGCCCGCGCTCTATGAGCGAAGCGCCGCCGGTTGAAGTACGGGGCCTGGTCAAGCGCTACGGCGAGCTGACGGCCGTCGACAACGTCGATCTGACCGTCAACGTCGGCGACGTCTACGGCTACCTGGGCCCCAACGGCGCGGGCAAGACGACTTCGCTGCGGATGATGCTGGGGCTGATCCGCCCGACCGAGGGGAGCGTGCGGCTGTTCGGGCGGGACCCGCTGACGAGCGTGCGCGCGCTTGACGGCGTCGCGGGCTTCGTCGAGGCGCCGACGTTCTATCCGTACCTGTCGGCGCGGCAGAACCTCGAGCTGCTCGCCGCCTACGACGGCGGTGGCGCCTCAGAGCGCATCGCCGCGGCGCTCGACACCGTCGAGCTGGCCCCCCGCGCCGGCGACCGCGTGGGCGGCTACTCGCACGGCATGAGGCAGAGGCTCGGCATCGCCGGCGCCCTGCTCCGCGATCCGAAGCTGCTCATGCTCGACGAGCCCGCCACCGGGCTCGATCCCGCCGGCATGCGCGACATGCGGCAGTTGATCCGGAGCCTCGCCGAGCAGGGGATCACGGTCGTCCTCTCGAGCCACCAGCTTGCCGAGGTCGAGGAGCTGTGCAACCGGGTGGCGATCGTCCGCACGGGCCGG
Source organism: uncultured Solirubrobacterales bacterium (assembly GCA_963839105.1). Classification (GTDB taxonomy): domain Bacteria; phylum Actinomycetota; class Thermoleophilia; order Solirubrobacterales; family Solirubrobacteraceae; genus Palsa-465. Next base: position 568,820 of record CAWITQ010000006.1, on the reverse strand, counting down.
ATCGTCTACGAGGGCGCGATCGCCGAGCTGAAGCGCAGCGCAGGTACGACGTACCGCCTCCAGACCACCGACGACGAGCGGGCGATGGCCGTGTGCCGCGCGCAGCGCGGGGTCAGCGACGTCCGCGTCCAGCACGGGCGCATCGCCTTCGCCGCCGACGAGCAGGCCGTCGCCGAGCTCTCCCAGGCGCTGGTCGAGGCCGGCGCGCTGATCCGCATGCTGACCCCGCAGACGGTCACGCTCGAGGATCTCTTCTTCTCGCTCACCGAGGGCGCCGACGGTGGCGCGCCTGTCGCCGGCGAGCCGGTGGCAGCGCGATGAGCGGACCCAGCGTCGCCACCGTCTACCGCTGGGAGCTGTTCAAGCTCCGCTACCAGAAGCGGACCTACCTCGGCCTCGGCGCCTCGGTGATCGTGCCGATCCTGTTCGTGCTGGCGCTTCACTTCCGCCACGACCGCCGCGGCGGCGACTTCGCCTTCTCCTCGTATCTGACCCGGAGCGGGCTGGCGGTCCCGCTCGTCCTCCTGCTGTTCGGCGCCGTCTGGCTGTTTCCCCTGATCACCGCGCTCGTGGCCGGGGACATCTTCGCCTCCGAGGACCACAACGGCACGCTCAAGACGATCCTCACCCGGTCGCTCGAGCGCTGGCAGATCTTCGCCGGCAAGGCGCTTGCGGCGCTGACCTACGCCATCACCGCGATCCTCGTCAGCGGCACGGTCGCGGTCGTGGCCGGGAGCATCCAGTCCGGGTTCAACTCGCTGCAGACCCTGTCGGGGACGATCGTCTCGGCGCCAAAGGCGCTCGAGCTTGTGTACGTGGGACTGCTCGTCTACCTGATCCCGATCGCCACCATCGTCTGCATCGGGCTGCTGCTGTCCTCGCTCACGCGCAACAGTGCGGCCGCCGTGGTGGGCACGCTGATGGTCTCGCTGCTCTTTCAGCTGATCGGCATCCTCCCGGGCCTGGGCGGCCTTCAGCCCTACCTCCTGAGCACGCAGTTCAACGCGTGGCAGGGGCTGCTCCGCACCCCGATCGACTGGTCGCCGGTGATCCGCGCCGCGTGGGTGTGCGCGATGTACGGCGTGCCGGCGCTGGCGGCCGCGTTCCTGGTCTTCCTGCGCCGCGACGTCGCCGGCGGCTGACCAGCGCGACCGACGCTACCGGTGCTACCGGTGCTACCGTGCGAGGCGGTTTCGCCGGCGGCGCCCGCGAGCATCTGCTGCACGTCCTCCTCGGGCATGGGGCGACCGAACAGGAAGCCCTGCGCTCCGTCGCAGCCGATCGCGCGGAGCTCGCTCGCCTGCGCCTCGGTCTCGACGCCCTCGGCCACCACGGTGACGCCGAGTGCGTGGCCGAGATCGACGACGGCGCCGACGATCGGCGTCTCCCGCGGGTTCGAGCCGAGGCCGCTGACCAGGCTCTTGTGAAGCTTGATCGTGTCGATCGGCAGCCGGCGCAGGCTGGTCAGGGATGCGGATGCGGTCCCGAAGTCGTCGATCGCCAGCCGCACGCCGGTGGCCTTCAGCTCCTGGAGTGCGGCCTCCGCGCCGACGCAGTCGCCGATCGCCATCTCCTGAATCTCCAGGCACAGCGCTCGAGGATCGATGGAGCCCGATCGGAGCGCTTCCATCAGCGTGGAGATCAGCGAGCCGCTCTCGTCCAGCTGGCGCGCCGAGAGGTTCACCGACACGGTCACGCCCGGCACCTGTCGGCGCCAGGCATCCAGCCGCGTCAGCGTGTGCTCGAGCACGTAGCGGCCGATCGGGATCATCAGCCCGGTCTCCTCGGCCAGCGGGATGAACTCGTCGGGGCGCATCAGCCCGTGCTCGGGGTGGCGCCAGCGCACGAGTGCCTCGAGGCTCATGATCCCCGGGTGACCGTCGAGGGTCACCGCGGGCTGGTAGTGCACGCACAGCTCGTCCCGATCGACGGCGCGCCGGAGCGCGTTCTCGAGGTCGAGCCGCTCCAGGGCCCGCCGTCGGGAGCGCTCATCGAAGAGCTCGTAGCCGCCCCTGCCGTTTCGCTTGGCTCGGTACATCGCGGCGTCGGCCTCGCGGATCAGGGTCTCGGGCTCCACCGCATGGCCCGAGACCATGGCGATGCCGATGCTCACCGAGATCGAAGCGCGCCCGTGCTCGAGCGGGATCGGCAGGTTGGCCGCGCGGTTGATCCGGTCGGCGATGAGGACGATCTCGCGCTCGCCGCTCAGGTCCTCGACGAGGAACGTGAACTCGTCGCCCCCGAAGCGCGCCACCGTGTCCATCGGGCGCAGCATCGTCTGCAGGCGCTCGGCCATGCCGACGAGGACGCGGTCACCGGCATCGTGACCGAGGTTGTCGTTGATCTCCTTGAAGTTGTCGACGTCGAGGAACAGCACCGCGACCCCGGTCCGGGCGCGGCGGGCGCGGTCCAGGGCGACCCGCAGGCGGTCCATGAACAGCGCTCGGTTGGCGAGTCCGGTGAGTGAGTCGTGCATCGCCTGGTGGGCGAGCCTGACCTCGGCCCGCTTGCGCTCGATCGCGTACCTGATGGCGCGGCGCAGCGACGCCGGGCGGAGCTCTGACTTGATCAGGTAGTCCTGCGCGCCGGCGCGCACGGCGGCCAGCGCCAGCTCGTCATCGGCTTCCTGGGCGAGGGCCAGGATCGCGACCTCGGGCGCGGCGGTGGTCACCTCCTCGACGGCGGCGAGCGCATCGCTGCGGAAGTCGTCGATGTCGACGAGGATGCAGTCCGCGGGCGCTCCCGCGAGGAACTCCGCGGCCGCCTGCGGCGCGGGCGCGCACGACACCGAGAACTCTCCCGGCGCCCCGGCCTCGAGCATGGCGGCTATCATGTGCTCCTGCCCCCGGCCCGTCGCCGACCAGCAGGACTGTGATCTCGAGCGGCGAGCGAACATTCGCGATCGCCGTGTCATCCATGTTCTCGAGCAAAAGCTCTACTTCCTTGCCGAACTCTGCCCCTGGTTCATCATGAACCGTTGTACCCCATCAACGTAAGCAGCGACGGGAAAACGTTCACGATCGGCGTCGGACGGCCTCGCGTGCGCCCGGGCGATTAAAGGAACTTCTCACAGTTCTCTTAGCGACAAGGGCAATACTGATGGCGTGCGCGAGCGTTCCCACCTTCAGCGCCTGGCCGCGCTCGAGCGCGACGCCGCGGTGGCGCGCGCCGGCCGGGTGCGCCGCTGGGCGATCGCCGGCACGGCCGCGCTGACGGCGGGGTTCGCCGCGCTGGTCGCCGCGATCGCGCCCGGAAAGTCGCTTGGCGCCAAGCACGTCTCGACGCCGAGCCGCACGCCTACCGCCAGCTCCTCGCCGAGCAGCCCGATGCCGCCGCTGGAGAGTCCGAGCCAGCTCGGGCTCCAAGGGCCCGACCAGGCGCCTCAGGCCGCGCCGGCGCCGTCCGCGCAGCCCGCGCCGTCGCAGTCCGCACCGGCCGCGCCCGCGCAGTCCAACCCGGCGCCGTCTTCGCCGCAGGACGGGGGCGGTGGCCCCCCGGTGTCGGGAGGCTCGTGAGCCGGACATGGCAGCGACGGCGACGTTCGCCCGCTTCGGCGCTCTAGGCAGCACCGCGGTCGTCGGCGTCAGCGAGCCGGCGGCGCTGGCACCCGCGCGCGCGGCGGTGGAGCGGGTCGTGGCGGAGATCGACCGCGCTGCCTCGCGCTTTCGCGAGGATTCCGAGTTGACCGCGGTCAACGCCGCGGCCGGCGAGGCGGTGCGAGTCAGCCCGCTGATGCTCGACGCGGTCGAGGCCGCGCTGCGCGCGGCTGCGCTCACCGACGGTGACGTCGACCCCACGGTCGGGAGCGCGGTGATCGCGCTCGGCTACGACCGCGACTTCGAGCTGCTCGGCGACGCGTCGGCCGATCACGCGTGCGCGCGGCCTCGGTGCCCGGCTGGCGCACGGTGGAGGTGAACCGCCCGGCCGGGACCGTGCGCGTCGCTCCCGGGGTCAGGCTCGACCTGGGCGCCACCGCCAAGGCGCTCGCCGCCGACCGCGCGGCCGCGGCCGCCCGCGAGAGCGCTGGTTGCGGGGTCCTCGTCTCGCTCGGCGGCGACATGGCGATGGCCGGCGAGGCTCCGCCCGGTGGCTGGGAGATACGGGTGACCGACGACCACCGCGCCGGCGTCGACGCACCCGGACAGTCGATCGTCCTCACGGGCGGTGGGCTCGCGACCTCGAGCACGACCACGCGCCGGTGGCGCACGGAGTCCGGCTCTGCGCACCATCTCGTCGACCCGGCCACCGGCCTCCCGGGCGGCGGCGTATGGCGGACCGTGAGCGTCACCGCCGCCACCTGCCTCGACGCGAACATCGCCAGCACGGCCGCGGTCATCCGAGGGGCGCGCGCCGTGCCGTGGCTCGAGTCGCTCGGGCTGCCCAGCCGCCTGGTCAGCACCGACGGGTACGTACGCCACGTGTCCGGCTGGCCCGAGCAGGGTGACGACCTCGCGCCGTCCGCGCCGGAGCGCATCCTCGCGTCATGACGGCGTTTGCCGTAGCGGGAGCGCGCGCGTACTGGTACCTCGCCCGGGGCACCGGCGTGGTCTCGCTCCTGCTCCTGACCGCGATCGTCGTGCTCGGGGTGATGGGGCCGCTGCGGGTGGTCGCGCCGCGCTGGCCGCGGTTCGCGATCGACGGCCTTCACCGCGACCTCTCGCTGCTGGTGATGGCCGTGCTCGTCGTGCACATCGCCACCAGCGTGCTCGACGGGTTCGCGCCGATCGCCTGGCTCGACGCGGTCATCCCGCTGGGCTCGAGTTACCGGCCGCTGTGGCTGGGGCTGGGCGCGCTGTCGTTCGACCTGCTCGTCGCGCTCGTCATCACCAGCCTCGTGCGCCGGCGGCTCGGCTACCGCGCGTGGCGCGGCGTCCACTGGGCGGCGTACGCGTCGTGGCCGGTCGCGGTGGCGCACGGCCTGGGCACGGGAAGCGACGCCGCTTCGACGTGGAGCCTGCTGCTCACCGCGGCCTGCCTGGCGGCGGTCGTCGTTGCGGTGGCGATCCGCATCGCGCGCTCGGAGCGGGCCAACGTGCGCACGCCGGCGCTCGCGGCGACGATCATCGCCCCGGTGTTGCTCGTGATCCTGGCCATCGCGGGCCCGCTCGCGCCCGGCTGGGCGCGCCGCGCGGGCACGCCCACGAAGCTGCTCGCGCACCGCGCGACGCACGTGGCCGCGCGCTCGTCCGGTGCGCGCGGGGTGGCGCCGGCCTCGGCGGCGCTCAGGCTCCCGTTCTCGGCCACCGTGAGCGGGACGATCAACCAGACCCAGGTCCCGGCCGGGGCGATCGTCGATCTCGCCCTCCGCGTGAGCGGTGGCGCGAGCGGTGAGTTGCGCGTGCGGATGGCCGGCGCGCCCGACGGAGCGGGCGGGTTGTCGCTCACGGGCAGCCAGGTCGACCTCGCCGCCTCCGGCGCATCCTCGGTCCTCCAGGGCAGGATCGTCTCGCTCCAGGGCCGGGTGTTCACCGCCCGGGTGCGGGGACGGGGGCAGGCTGTCGACCTCCAGGCCAACCTCGACATCAACAACCAGTCGGGGACGGTGACGGGGACGCTGTCGGCCAGTCGCGCGGGGAGTGGGGCGTGAGCGTCGAGGCTCATTCCGGGCTGCCGCGCCTGCTCGCGGGCCTGGGGCCCGCCGGCGAGGCCGTCTCGCTCCGCGAGCACGAGCGGGCCCACGGTCCCCTGCCGGAGATCAGCGGGTCCGAGCTGATCGAGGCGATCGAGCTGAGCGGCCTGCGCGGCCGCGGTGGCGCGGACTTTCCCACCGCGCGCAAGCTCCGCGCTGTGGCGGGCGACGGCGGCGGTGTCGGGCGCCGGCGGCGCCGTCCGAGCGCGGTGGTGGTCAACGGCTCTGAGACCGAGCCCGCGAGCGCCAAGGATGCGCTGCTGCTCGCGCGGCTACCCCACCTGGTTCTCGACGGCGCGGTCCTGTGCGCGCTCGCGGTCGGCGCCTCCGAGGTGATCGTGAAGGTGGGGGAGAGCGCTTCCGTCGTCGTCGGATCCCTGGAGCGCGCCGTGCGCGAGCGCGGCGAGGGCCCGGTCGCGATCGAGGTCGCAGCCGCGCCCGAGGGGTACGTGACCGGCGAGGAGAGCGCGGTCATCCACCACCTGAACGGTGGCGCCTCGTTGCCCACCTACGTGCCGCCGCGCCCGTTCGAACGCGGCTATCGCGGCCGGCCGACGCTGATCCAGAACCCGGAGACGCTCGCCCAGGTGGCGCTGGTGGCGCGCTTCGGGCCGCACTGGTACCGCGAGCTCGGAACCCCGGCCGACCCGGGCTCCGCCCTGGTCACGATCAGCGGGGCGGTGGACGCGCCCGGCGTGTACGAGCTGGCCTTCGGCACGTCGATGGTCGATCTGCTGGAGGCGGCCGGCGGAGCGACGGAGCCGCTTCAGGCGCTGCTCGTCGGCGGCTACTTCGGCACCTGGGTGGACAGCGACCGGGCACTCCGTGTGCGGCTGGCGCGCCAGGACCTCCGCGCGATCGGCGCCAGCCTCGGCTCGGGAGTGCTGATCGCGCTGGGGGAGTCCTCGTGCGGTCTGCACGAGACCGCGCGGGTGATCGAGTATCTGGCCGCGCGCGTCGGCCCGCCAGTGCGGGCCGTGCGAGCACGGGCTCGCCGCGGTGTCCGACGCAGTGGGCGCCATCGCCGGCGGCAGGGCGAGCTTCGACGAGCGCGAGCGCGTGCTCCGGTGGTGCTCGGAGATTCGCGGCCGCGGGGCGTGCCACCACCCCGACGGCGCCGTCCGGTTCGTCGAGAGCGCGTTCGAGGTGTTCGGGCACGAGATCGAGCGCCACCGGGAGGGCCGCTGCCATGCCCGCCCGGCACGGCTCCCGGTGGGGCCACCTCTTGCGGGGGCGCGTCGATGAGCTCGAGGCTGCGCGTGAACCCGATCACGTGCGAGGGGCACGGGCTGTGCGCGGAGCTGCTGCCCGAGCTGATCCGCCTCGACGACTGGGGCTATCCGATCCTGGAGGAGGCGCTCGTGCCGAGTGAGCTCGAGAGCCTCGCCCGCAAGGCCGTCGACGTGTGCCCGACTCTGGCGCTCATGCTCGAGCGCGTGCGGGCGTCCGGCTAGCCCAGCCGCGCCGGCGGTCCAGGCTCGGGCGGTGGGTCCGTCCCGTCGAGCTCGCGCTGCCACCATCCGACGTCGTGCCACGCGCCCGGCCTTCCAGCCGATGCGCCGGTAGACGCCGATCGGCTCGAGCCCGAACGACTCGTGCAGCGCCACGCTGGCATCGTTGGGCAGCGTGATGCCGGCGCACACGACCCTCATCCCCTGCCGGGCGAGCAGCGGGATCAGCGCGCCGTACAGGGCGGTTCCGATGCCGGCCTGCCGGCGGTGCTGCGCGACGTACACCGAGATGTCGGCGGCCCACCGGTAGGCCCGGCGCTCGCGATGCGGCGAGGCGTACGCGTAGCCGGCCAGCTCGCCGCCGTCGTCGGCCACGAGCCATGGATGGGTGCGGGAGATCGACTCGATCCGGCGGGCGAACTCGGCGCCGTCCGGCACCTGCTCCTCGAAGCTGATGACGCTGTCGCTGACATAGGGGGCGTACACGGCGGCGCAGGCGGCGCCGTCGCGCCCCGGGTCGGCGTGGCGGATGATCATGGTGTCAATGTAGGCGCTGGCCGCGATGCCAGAATGCGAGCCAGATGATCACCCTGACTGACGAGCAGCGGGCGTTCGTGGAGGCGATCCGCGACTTCGCGCGGCGCGAGTGCGGCACGCGCGAGCAGCGCGATGCGCTCACCCACAACGGCGAGGAGCCGCACAACGCCGAGATCTACGGGCGGATCGCCGAGCTCGGCTGGCTCGGGGTGGCGATCGCCGAGGAGTACGGCGGTTCCGGAGGCGGAACGGTCGACATGTGCCTGCTGATGGAGGAGTTCGCGCGCGGGATGATCCCGATGGCGTTCTTCCCGATCAGCATGATGAGCGCGCGGCCGGTGGAGCGCTTCGCCACCGAGGAGCTCAAGCGCGAGATCCTCGGGGGCATCGTCGCCGGTCACGTGGAGGCGATCGCGATGTCCGAGCCCGAGGCCGGCTCGGACGTGGGCAGCCTGACCTGTCGCGCCGAGCGCTCGGACGGCGGCTATGTCATCAACGGCCAGAAGACGTGGATCACGGGCGCGCACGCCGCCGCGCACATCCTGCTCGTGTGCCGGACCACGCGCGACGGCGAGGACAAGCACCGCGGCCTCTCGATGCTCTCGGTGCCCGCCGGCACCGAGGGGATGGAGGTGCGGCCGCTCGGGACGATGGGCGGCCGCGAGGTCAACGACATCTACTTCACCGACTGCTTCGTGCCCGAGGAGCGTCTCGTGGGCCGTCAGGATCAGGCGTGGATGCAGCTGATGGCGGGCCTCAACAACGAGCGCCTGATCATTGCCGCGCAGGCGCTGGGTATGGCCCAGCGTGCCTTCGACGACACGCTGTCGTACGTCAAGGAACGCAAGCAGTTCGGACGGGCGATCGGAAGCTTCCAGGCCTTGAAGCACCGGCTCGCCGATCTCGCCACCGAGCTCGAGGCGACGCGGCTGCTCGTCTACGACCTGGCGGCGCGGGTGGACGCCGACCCCGACACGCTGTTCCCCCGTGAGGCGTCGATGTGCAAGCTCAAGGCCTCGGAGCTGGCCAAGCGCACGGCGCTCGAGGGCATGCAGATGATGGGCGGCTACGGCTACGCCACCGAGTACGACATGGAGCGCCACGTGCGGGCCACGCTGGTGACGACGATCTACGGTGGCACGAGCGAGATCCAGCGCGAGATCATCGCGCGGACGCTCGGGCTATAGGCGTCAGTCCAGCTCGTCGCCGAGGCAGGCCAGGTCGCTGGCCGTGCGGTACACCACGGGCTGCGGGAGGTCGAACCAGCGCAGCTCCAGCGGCAGGATCGCCGCGTCGCTCAGCCTGACCACCCAGTCGCCGAGCAGCGTGTCGTACCAGACGATGGGCTCGGGGTGGGCGGGCTCGGAGCGGCGCCGGCGTGTCTCGCATCCCGGGCAGCGCTCGGCGGCGGCCGCCGCGCGCGTCACGTACGCCGGGGCGCGGCCGCCGGCGGAGCCGCGGAGCGGAAGCCGGACGCCACCGCAGTCCGCGCACGGCCACCACAGCCACCAGTGCTGGCTGCTGGTGCAGTAGGACAGGGTCGCGGTGGGGTGGAGCCGGCCGAGCGCGAGCGGGCTCTCGGCCACCGGTGGAGCCGCGCCGAGCACGTTCTCGGTCATCGGCGGATCATGGTGGAGCGGCTCCGGCCGCGTACGGCGGAAGCGCGATGGTGCCCACTTCATCCCTGCAAACCCCCTGCTGTGAGCGTAATGGCGTGCATCTCAGTCCAATCAAACCGTACCAACGGGCGAATGCGAAAAATGTTTCGCATTTATTGCAATTCGCGCAACGCCCGCCACCCGTGCGCGCACCGGCGCGCGGCGGCGGTTCGCTAGCGCGCGAGCTTGTGCGCGGCCTCGTTGAGGCTGCGTCGGCGCGGAGGCGCTCCGCGCCGTGGCTGCTGCGGGGCGAGGGCGTGGCTCGGCGCTGCCACGAGTTCCGTTCGGCGCCGGCTTGATCTTCGGCAGCAGGCGGTGCATCCCAACTCCTTTCTGTGGTCCCATGCGTTTTTGGGTCTACCCAATTTGCAGACAACACCCTCGCGTAATTACTTCCAAAACGAGAAATCCAACCTCGGCTCGCGGCGGGTCCGGGTCGGCCGGTGTCGGCGTGCGTTCGCGCGCGGGCCGCGGGCTCAGAACACGTCCGGGTCGACCGGTGTCGGCGGGCGCTCGCCCGCGGGCGCCGGGGTCAGAGGACGTCCGGGTTGACCGGTGTCGGCGGGCGCCCGCCTGCGAGCACCGCGATCGCGTTCTCGGCGGCGAGCGTGGCCATCGCCGTGCGCGTCTCGAGCGTGGCCGAGCCCAGATGTGGGAGCAGCACGGCGTTCTCGAGCTCGAGTAGTCCCGGGTGAACCTGGGGCTCGTGCTCGTACACGTCGAGGCCCGCTCCCGCGAGCGCGTCCCGAGCGCAGCGCCCGGACGAGCGCCTCCTCGTCCACGACCGGCCCGCGGGCGGTGTTGACCAGGAACGCGCTCGGGCGCATGAGCCCCAGGGCGCGCTCGTCGATCAGGTGGCGGGTCTCGGGCGTGAGGGGACAGTGAAGGCTCACCACGTCGGAGCTCTCGAGGAGGTCGTCGAGCGGCAGGCGCCGCGCGCCGAGCTCGCGCTCGACCTCGGGCGGCGCCGCGCGCGGGCCGCTGTAGGCGATCTGCATCCCGAACGCGCGGGCGCGCGACGCCACCGCGCGGCCGATCGCGCCCAGGCCGACGACCCCCAGCGTCTTGCCGGCGAGCCCGGTCCCGAGCATGAAGAAGAGGTCCCACGACCATGGCCGCCCGCCGCGGACAAAGCGCTCGCCCTCACCCGCGCGCCGGGTCACCGCCAGGATCAGAGTCAGCGCCAGATCCGCGGTGGCGTCGACGAGAACGCCGGGCGTGTTCGTGACCACCACGCCCCGCTCGGTGGCGGCGGCCACGTCGATGTTGTCGAACCCCACCGCGACGTTGGCCACGCAACGAAGCTGCGGGCCGGCCGCGTCGAGCAGAGCGCCGTCGACGCGGTCGTGGAGCAGCGTCACCGCAGCATCGGCGCCGATCAGCGCCTCGCGGAGCTCCTCCACCTCGAGCGGCCGGTCGTGAGGTGAGAGCCATACCTCCCCGGCGCCGCGCAGCATCGTGAGCGCGGGCTCGGGGAGGCGCCGGGTGACGGCTATGCGGGGCACCTCACGTGGTCATGCCCGCTGAACTGCCCGCCGGTGATGTTGAGGACCTGGCCGTGGACGAAGTTCGACCACGGGGTGCAGAGGAAGAACACGCCGCCGGCCGCCTCCTGCGGAGTTCCCGGGCGGCCGAGCGGGATCATCATCGCGCCCATTCCGCGCAGCTGCTCGGGGATGCCGAGCTGGACCTTCTCGCCACCGATCTCGGCCACGTTGCTGTCGTCCTTCGCCGCGGTCAGACGCGTCTCGATGAAGCCGAAGGCGACGGCGTTGACGTTGATCCTGAACTGGCCCCACTCCTTGGCCAGCGTCTTCGTGAGACCGACCACGGCGGACTTGCCCGATGAGTAGTTGGCCTGGCCGGCGTTGCCCATCGTGCCCGAGATCGAGGAGACGTTGACGATCTTGCGGAACACCTCGTTGCCCTCCTCGCGCTCCTTCTTGGCCGGCTCGCGCATGTGGGGGGCGACCGCGCGGCACATCCGGAAGGGGACGACGGTGTGGATGTCGAGCATGCGCTGGAACCAGTCGTCGCTCATCTTGTGGATAGGAGCGTCGAGGGTGTAGCCGGCGTTGTTGACGAGGATGTCGACCTTGCCCCACTGGTCGATCACCTGCTGTACGAGCTGATCGCAGACCCCTTCCTTGGTGAGGTCGCCGGCGAACACCGCCGTCTCGCCTGAGAGCTCCGACGCCGTCTGCTCGGCCACGTCACCGTCGAGGTCGTTGATCAGCACCTTCGCGCCGTGCTCGGAGAGGATCTCCGCGGTGGCGCGTCCGATGCCGCGCGCCGAGCCGGTGACAATCGCCACCTTGTCGTCGAGAACCGCCATCTGAGTCTGCCTTTCGTCCGGGATCAGGGGAAAGCGGGCATCATGCCACGGGCTGCGCCGCGCGCCGGGCGCGACCGGGGCGGCGGGAGTCGTTGGCGCGCCGGGCGCGACCGGGCTCGGTTAGAGTGCGCCGCTCGATGAACGCCAAGGAGTGGATCGCCGCGTTCGCGCAGCAGCTGGGGACCGAACCCCCGAGCACGGAGGAGTTCCGGGTCCTGCTCGACCTGGCCGGAGAGGCCGCCCACTCCTCCGAGCGCGTGGCGGCGCCGGTGGCGTGCTGGGTGGCCGCGCGCGCCGGCGTGGAGCCGGCGGCGGCCCTCGAGACAGCGAGGCACGTCAATGACTGACCGCGAGTACGACGTCGTCATCTTCGGCGCCACCGGGTTCACCGGGGCGCTCACCGCCGAGTACCTGGCTGCGAACGCCCCGCCGGAGCTGCGCTGGGCGATCGCGGGGCGCAACCGCGACAAGCTCGACGACGTCCGGCGCCGGCTGGACGGCGCCGACCCCGGCGTGCTTCAGGCCGACAGCACGCACGAGAGCTCGCTGCGCGCGATGGCCGAGGCAACCAAGGTGGTCATCTCCACGGTCGGGCCCTACATCAACTACGGCGAGCCGCTCGTCGCCGCGTGTGCGGCCGCGGGCACCGACTACGTCGACCTCACGGGCGAACCCGAGTTCGTCGACCGGATGTGGCTGCGCTACCACGAGGAGGCTCGGCAAAGTGGCGCCCGCCTCGTGCACTCCTGCGGCTTCGACTCGATCCCGTACGACCTGGGCGCGCTCTTCACGGTCGAGCAGCTGCCCGAGGGCGTTCCCATCGCCATGGAGGGCTTCGTCCGCGCCGGCGGCACGTTCTCGGGCGGGACCTACCACTCGGCGGTGACGCAGTTCAGCCGTGCCCGCCAGATGGTCATGGCCGGGCGCGAGCGCGGCCGGCGCGAGGCGCGGCCCTCGGATCGCAAAGTGAGCGGATCCATGGGCGTCCCGCACCACGACGACGTCGCCAAGGGGTGGGTCGTGCCGTTCCCGACCATCGACCCTCAGACCGTCCTGCGCTCAGCCCGGGCGCTCGAGCGCTACGGCCCAGAGTTCACCTACAGCCACTACGTGGTCGTCGGCAACCCGGCCATGGCCGCGGGCCTGATCGCCGGCGCCGGGGCGCTCATCGGGCTCGCCCAGCTGCCGCCGACGCGCTCGCTGCTGCTGAAGGTGAAGAACCCGGGCGACGGCCCCTCGGAGGCGGAGCGGGCCAAGAACTGGTTCAACGTCAAGTTCAAGGCCGAGGCCGACGGCCGGCGCGTGGTCACGCAGGTCAAGGGTGGCGATCCCGGCTACGGCGAGACCTCGAAGATGCTCGCGGAATCGGCCATGTGCCTGGCCCTCGACGAGCTCCCCTCGACGGCCGGTCAGGTGACGCCGGCGGTGGCGATGGGGGACAAGCTGATCGCCCGTCTCCAGCGGGCCGGCATCGAGTTCGGCGTGCTCGAGCAATGACCGCGACCCCGCAGGACTCCACGGCGGCCGCCAACTACGCCTTCGGCCGCCACCCCGGATACCGGGCGCTCCACGCTAAGGGGACGCTGCTCAGCGGCACGTTCGCGGCCACCCCCGAGGCGGCCGCGCTGACGCGCGCGGCGCACATGCAGGGCCAGCCGGTCACCGTCACGGCGAGGGTCTCCAACGGCGCCGGCAATCCTGAGCTCCCCGACTGGATGCCCGATGTCCGCGGGCTGGCGGTGAAGTTCTACCTTGCCGACGACTCGCGCACCGACATCGTCGCCCAGACCGCGCCGAAGTTCCCGGTCAAGACGCCCGAGGCGTTCCTCGAGCTCCTGCGCGCCGGCAAGCCCGGCCTCGCGCAGGCGTGGCAGCTTCCACGGTTCCTCGCACGTCACCCGTCGGCCATCCCCCGGCTGCCGGCGAACCTGGCCGCGCTCAGGCCGCCTCCGAGCTACGCGACGTGCCGCTACTTCGCGATCCACGCCTACCGCTTGCACCCCGCCGATCGGTACGTCCGCTACACGTGGATCCCCGAGGCCGGGGACCGGCGACTGAACCCGATGGCGGCTCGGCGGCTCGGGCGCGACTACCTCCAGCGCGAGATCGTCGAGCGCCTGCCGGTGCGCTTCGCGCTCGAGCTCCAGGTCGCCGACCCGGGCGACGACCCCGATGACCCCACGGCCGACTGGCCGCGAGAGCGCCGGAGGGTGCGGGCGGGGACGCTCGAGCTCACCGGCCTCGAGACCAAGCGGGAGATCGGTGGCGACGTGCTCGTATTCGATCCCAGCCGGGTGACCGACGGGATCGAGTGCTCGAACGACCCGGTGCTGCGCTACCGCCCGGGCGCCTACTCGGATTCGATCGCGAGGAGAACCGGTGACGTGGACGGCCGCTGACATACCCGACCAGACGGGGCGCACGGCCATCGTGACCGGCGCCAACAGCGGCCTCGGAGCCGCGATCGCGCGCGAGCTGGCGCGGGCCGGCGCGCGCGTGATCCTGGCCGTGCGCAACGCGGAGAAGGGGGAGCTCGCGATCGAGACGATCCGTGAGCGCGTGCCCGAGGCGACGCTCGAGCTCCGGTCGCTCGACCTCTCCGACCTCGCGTCCGTCCGCGCCTTCGCCGAGCAGCACCAGGGCCCGGTGGACCTTCTGATCAACAACGCGGGGATCATGGCGCCGCCGCGCCGGGAGACCAAGGACGGGTTCGAGAGCCAGTTCGGGACCAACCACCTCGGCCACTTCGCCCTCACCGGGTTGCTCATGCCGCGGCTGCTGGAGTCGGGCGGCCCGCGCGTCGTGACCCAGTCAAGTGGCGCCCACCGGATACCGGGTTCGATCAACTTCGACGACCTCCAGTTCGAGCACCGGTACATCAACTGGCGCGCCTACGGGCAATCGAAGCTGGCCAACCTGATGTTCTGCTTCGAGCTCCAGCGGCGCGCGGCGGCGGGCGCCACGCCGCTGCTGAGCCTGGCCGCCCACCCGGGATACGCGCGCACCAACCTCCAGTTCGCCTCGCCCCCGTGGTACGAGCAGCTGATCATGCGCGTCACCAACCCGGTCGTCGGCCAGAGCGCCGACATGGGGGCGCTGCCGGCGCTGTACGCGGCGACCGTGCCCGACCTGCCCGGCGGCACGTTCGTCGGGCCCGACGGGTTCATGGAGCAGCGCGGCCATCCCAAGGTTGTGACCGCCGCGGACAAGGCCTACGACGAGCAGGCGTGGCGGAGGCTGTGGGATGTCTCCGAGGAGCTCACCGGGGTGAGGTACGACTTCGCTTCGTGAGGATGGCCCCGCCGCGCTCGAGTGGGCGGCGCGGTATCTCGAGCGGGTGGGGGACCTCCCCGTGCTGGCGGCGGTGGCGCCGGGGGAGATCCGGGAGCGGTTGCCGGCGCGGGCGCCCGAGGAGCCGGAGCCGTTCTCGGCGGTGCTCCGCGACCTCGACGAGGTGCTGCTCCCGGGGATGACCCACTGGCAGCACCCGCGGTACTTCGCGTACTTCGCGACTGCCTCCTCGGAGCCGGCGATCCTGGCCGAGCTGCTGGCGGCGACGCTCAACTCGGTGGCGATCCTGTGGCGCACGGCGCCGGCGTCGACCGAGCTCGAGGGTCTCGTGCTCGACTGGGTGGCGGACCTGCTGGGGCTGCCGGCGGGGTGGCACGGCCACATCGAGGACACGGCCTCGACCTCGACCCTCGCGGCGGTGATAGCGGCGCGCGAGGCCACGGGGCGCGACCTCGTCGTGTGCTCCGACCAGGCGCACTCGTCGGTGGACAAGGCGGCGAAGATGCTGGGATTGCGCCTGCGAAAAGTGCCCTCGGATGAGGCGTTCCGGCTGAACGCCACGGAGCTGGGGGATCTGTCCGAGGCCGCGATCGTCGTGGCCACCGTCGGTACGACCTCGACCACTGCCGTGGATCCGGTGGCCGCGGTGGCGGAGGTGGCTGAGCGCGACGGGGCATGGCTGCATGTCGACGCGGCGTACGCCGGAGCGGCGATGGTGTGCCCCGAGCACCGCTGGGCGTTCGCGGGCGTGGAGCGCGCGGACTCGCTCGTCATCAACGCCCACAAGTGGATGCTCACGCCGACGGACTGCTCGCTGCTGTGGACCCGGCGGCCCGAGGACTTCCGCGCCGCGTTCAGCCTGGTGCCCGAGTATCTGCGCACACCGGACGCCGAGGACGCGCTGTCGCTGTCGGAGTACGGGCCCGCGCTCGGCCGCCGCTTCCGGTCGTTGAAGCTGTGGGCGGTGCTGCGCTGCCACGGGCGGTCGGGTCTGCAGGCTCACATCCGCAGCGGCGTGGCGCTGGCCGAGCTGTTCGAGCGCTGGGTGGCGGAAGCTCCGGGCTGGGAGCTGTCCGCGCCGCGGAACTTCTCGGTGGTGTGCTTCCGGCTGGCGCGGTGACGACGAGCGCAACCGGGAAGCTGGCGAACGCGTCAACGCGTCCGGGGAGATCTTCATCTCGGCCACGGTGCTCAACGGCCAGCTACGTGCTGCGGCTGGCGGTGGGAACGATGCTCACCACCGAGGACGACGTGCGCCGCGCATGGGATGTGCTCCGCCGCGAGGCGGCGGCGCTGTGAAACGCTGGCTCGGCGGCACGGTTCTCGCCGTGCTGCTCGCGGCAGGACCGGCCGCCGCGCAGACGCCGCCCACGCCGATCCCCTCGACGAACGGGCCCCCGCCGGCCCCAGCCTATGCCGGGCACTTCGCGCGGCCCAACCCGATCCGCGGGATCCCGGCGGTTCCACAGAACCCGTTCATGGAACGCAACGGCCTCTCCGAGATCCACGACGACGCATGGCAGACCGACACCTACACGTACGGCGGTCCGCTCGGCTACAAGCCGGAGGAGGCCTCGAACTACCTGGCGCCGGGCCACGACTGCGGATCGGTCACGTTCGACAGTCGCGGGCGCGTGGTCTCGATCTGCATCTCGTTCACCGGGCCGACCCTGTACATGTTCGACCCGCGCACGCTGGCCACGCTCGCCACCTTCGCGCTCCCGCCGCGCACGCCCGAGGATGTGCTGCTCAACCCCAACGTCTTCCAGAACTTCTCGAACGGCGGCTACTTCTACCTCGATAACCGCGACGAGGTCGTCACGGGTACGACAAGCCGTCACATCTACGTGATCGCCGAGGCTCCAGGCGGAGCTCCCGGGTTCACCCTCGCGCACGACTACGACCTGAGCTCGGTGCTGAGCATGAACGAGGAGTTCACCTCGCAAATCCCCGACTCGCACGGGCTGCTGTGGTTCACCGCGCGCCAGGACGGCGTCGTGGGCACGCTCAACCTGGCCACCGGCACCGTCCACGTGATCCGGCTCGGCAGCGGCTCGACTGGCGAGATCAGCAAGTCCCTCGCCTCCGACGCGAACGGCGGCGTGTACATCCCGACCAACCAGAAGCTCTACCGGTTCGTCGCCGGCCCCGGTGGCGCGCCTCAGGTCAGCTGGTCGGTCACCTATCCCAACACCGGGGTGTCGAAGCCCGGGCAGCTCGACGCCGGCACCGGCACGACGCCGGTGGTCTCGGGTCAGTACGTGGGGATCGACGACAACGCCGACCCGACCGACGTCGTCATCTACGGCACGAGCGACGGGCATCAGGTCTGCCGCGTGCCCGTATTCAACAAGGGCCAGAGCGCGGACGAAAACGCGATGATCGCGGTCGGGAGCTCGTACCTGATCGAGAACAACTACGGGTACACGGGGCCGGCCAACGCACAGGGCCCGTCGGCCTCGGCGCCCGGGTTCGCGCGCGTTGACATCAAGGGTTGCCGAGTGGTCTGGACCAACAGCACCGTGCGCGTTCCGAGCGTCGTCTCGAAGGTCTCGCTCGCCACCGGCCTGGTCTACACCTACACCTACGTGCCCGGGCCGGCCTCGCCCTGGTACTGGACCGCGCTCGACTACCGCACCGGCCGCGTCGTGTACAACGTCCTCGCCGGCAACGGCCCCGGGTACAACAACAACTACGCGGGCATCGCGCTCAGCCCCAGCGGGACCGAGTACGTGGGCGTGCTCGGCGGGATCATCTCGCTGCGTGACGGGGCGAAGATACCGTCGGCGCCGAAGGCGAAGAAGCACAAGATGCCGAAGCACAATCGCAAGCCGCCGGCCCGGCCGAAGCGGCGGCCGGCGCCGAGCTTCACCGGGTAGCGGGGCGGTGGCGCGGCGCGCCGCACGGACGCGGCGCGCAACCGGCCCCATGGACGCCGGGCGAAGCCCGGCCCCTACTTCAACTCAGCCGACGTCTTGCCCAAGAGGAGGCGCGAGATGATCAGCAGCTGGATCTGCTGCGTGCCCTCGAAGATGTCGAGGATCTTGACGTCGCGCGCCCACTTCTCGAGCAGGTCGCCCTCGCCGTAGCCGATCGAGCCCGCGAGCGCCACGCAGCGCAGCGCGATGTCGGTGCCGACGCGGCCGGCCTTGGCCTTGGCCATCGAGGCCTGGAGCGAGTTCGGCTTGCGGTTGTCGGCCATCCACGCCGCCTGGAGCGTGAGCAGGCGCGCCGCCTCCCAGTCGGACTCCATCGCGATGAACTCCGAGGCGGCCGCGGTCTGGACATGCGGCGGCGCGTCGTAGTCGATCTCGATCCCGGCCTCCTCGAGGAGCTCGCGGGTGCGCTCGAGGCAGGCCCGGGCCACGCCGACGGCCATCCCGGCCACGAGCGGGCGGGTGTTGTCGAACGTCTGCATGACCCCGGCGAAGCCGCCCTTGGGCGCGATCTCGGCGCTGCCGAGGAGGTTCTCCTTGGGGATCCGGCAGTCCTCGAGCACGAAGTTGGCCGTGTCGGAGGCGCGGATGCCGAGCTTGTGCTCGAGGCGGTCGAGCTTCAGGCCGGGGTTGTCGCGCTCGACCACGAACGACTTGATCGCGGCGCGGCCCTGGTTGCGGTCGAGCGTGGCCCAGACGACGATCAGCTCGGCGCGGTCGCCACTGGTGACGAAGATCTTCTCGCCGTTGAGCACGTACTCATCGTTGTCCTCGTCGTACACGGCGGTGGTGCGAATCGACGCCGAGTCCGAGCCGGCCTCGGGCTCGGTGATCGCCATCGCCGCCCACTTGCCGCCGAAGCGGGCGAGCTGCTCCTCGTCGGCGACGGCCGCGATCGCGGCCTGGCCGAGACCCTGGCGAGGCATGGTCAGCAGGAGGCCGACATCGCCCCAGCACAGCTCCATCATCCCGAGGAGGGTGGCCATGTTCGAGCCGTTGCGGTTGCCGCTGTCAGCCGATGACCCGTTGCTCGAGCGGCCGCCGACGGTGCCGGCGCCGGCGCCACCGAGGCCGCCCGACTCGTTCATGCCGTCGATGACGGCGGCGAGCATGTCGAGCTCCTTGGGGTACTCGTGCTCGGCCGTGTCGTACTTGCGCGAGTTGGGCCGGAAGATCTCGGTGGCGACCTGATGGGCCTGGGTGACCAGCACGTCGAACTTCTTGGGGACTTCGAGATTGATCATCAGGCGATCAGCGCTCCCTCCATCATCCCGGCGGCGCGCAGGTCGCGATACCAGCGCTCTACCGGGTGCTCCTTGACGTAGCCATGGCCGCCGAGCAGCTGGACTCCGTCCGAACCGATCTGCATTCCTCGCTCGGCGCAGAGCCGGCGCGCCAGGGCGACCTCGCGGGCGAACGGCAGGCCCTGGTCCACCCGGCTGGCCGCGCGGTATGTGGCCAGGCGCATGCCCTCGAGCTCGATCGCGATGTTGGCCACGGTGAAGGCCACCGCCTGGCGGTTGGCGACGGGCTCCCCGAACGCGGTGCGCTGGTTGACGTAGTCCTTGACGTAGTCGAGCACGGCCTGGCCGGTCCCGACCGCCACCGCGCACCATCCGAGGCGGGCGAGCTGGACGCACTCCTCGTAGTTCGCGTCGGGCATGAGGGAGCCGGCGACGCCGTCCAGGATCAGCCGGCCGGTGCCGGCGGCGCGCAGGCCCATGGCGGGCTCGGGCTCGACCTGAGGCCGCTCGTCTCCGGCCTCGACGATGAATAGCGAGGGGCCTTGGTCCTCGAGCTCGGCGGCGATGATGAAGAGCTCGCCGTCGGCGGCGCGGGGGACGAGCGACTTGACGCCGTCGAGGACATAGCCACCGTCCGCGGCTTCGCGGGCCGTGGTCTGGAGCTCGAAGGGGTTGAACAGCGGCCGCGGCTCGAGGATCGCGAGCGCGGCGGCGGGGACGCTCTCGCCCACGAACTCGGGGAGGTAGGTCGACTGCTGCTCGGCGTCGCCCCACAGGCCGATCGCGGTGGCAACGGCGGACGGGGCGAGGCAGGCGAGCGCGATTCCCATGTCGCCCTCGGCGAGGGCCTCCTGACAGGAGCACCGAGGTGACCGCGCTGCGCTGCTCGATCACGCCGCCGAGCTCCTCGGGCACGCCGACCATGGAGAGGCCGAGCTCATTGGCCTGCTCGAGCAGCTCGGGCGCGGCCGCGCAGGCGTCGTCGGCGGCGGCGGCGACGGGGCGGAGCTTGGCGAGCGCGAACTCGCGAACGGACTCGCGGAGCATCTGCTGCTCGTCGTCCGGCGTGAGATCGAAGAGGTCGCGGCGGCCGGAACGGGGCTGGCGCGCCGGCTTGGTGAGCTTCTGGGCGGCGGCGAAGGTGCGGCCGGCGCGGGTCGCGGTGCGCATCGTCGTCTTCGAGGCGCCGTGCAGGAGGCGCTCGGTGGGCTGGCGGAGGCCGAGGCGGTCGATCAGCTCGGAGCCGGCGAGGGCG
The DNA here is from genome assembly GCA_963839105.1 of uncultured Solirubrobacterales bacterium. Taxonomy (GTDB): domain Bacteria; phylum Actinomycetota; class Thermoleophilia; order Solirubrobacterales; family Solirubrobacteraceae; genus Palsa-465. The sequence continues at coordinate 548,484 of CAWITQ010000006.1, read as the reverse complement.
TTGATCGCCTTGAGGCCGACGGACATCCCCCGCTCAGCGAGATTCGGCTGGGGTGACATGGGATCCTAAGGTAGCACGAGGTGGTGTGACGTCAGATGATGTAATCCTGAACGGGGGCGTTCAGGACGGGGGGAATGTATCTGTCACGCGGTGGCGCGGTGAGTGCGGTGGCGCGTGCGCGCGCCGGGGGGCTCGCGGTCGGGGATGTGCTGCCGGTGTGCGCGCCGGGAGTGCGTTTCGTTCAGCCCGGCATTGGTGGCGCGGCGGGCTACAACAAACAGTTCCCAACGTAGCTTTATGGAGAAGTAATCGAAAAACCCTTAGTGTGCGCGGTGTCGGGTCGTGTCCCGGTACATCCGAGAGAGGCCGTTGGGCGGCGACATCGGTAACTCCCCGCACCGACCACTGCCTGCAGCCACTCGCTGGACGCGTCTCGATTGCGGCGAAGTGCGCCTCGTCGCAGCGGGTTGCCTGACCCGCGCCGAGGATCAGGCGGCGGCCCGCGGCTCGACTCCCGCCCGGACCGCCGCCTTCCTCACCATGCGTCGATGTGGGGGCGGCGTTTGCCGGTGTGGCGTGGGCGCTCGTTGTTCAGGAGCGTCCTGATCCAGCGCCGGCTGTCGGCGGGGTCGATGACATCGTCGATCTCGCCGTAGGCGGCCATGTTGATCGCGCTCCCGCGCTCGTAGGCGAACTTGACGGCCGCCTGGAAGGCCTGCTCACGCTCGTCGGGGTCTTCGATCGCCTCGAGCTCTCGCCGGAGGCCGAGCCGCACCGCGCCCTCGAGGCCCATGCCGCCGAACTCCGCGGTGGGCCAGGCGACGGTGAAGAGCGGCGCCTTGAAGCTGCCGCCGGCCATCGCCTGAGCGCCAAGGCCGTAGCCCTTGCGCAGCACGATCGTCCCGACCGGGATGTCGAGGTTGGCGCCGGTGACGAACATGCGCGAGAAGTGGCGCACGGTGGCAGTCCGCTCGGCCTGCGGGCCGACCATGAACCCGGGCGTGTCACACAGGAACAGCAGCGGCAGCTCGAACGCGTCGCAGAGCTGCATGAACCGGGCCGCCTTGTCCGCTCCGTGGGCGTCGATCGCGCCACCGAGGTGCGTGGGGTCGTTGGCGACCAGCCCGAGCGGCTTGCCCTCGATGCGGGCGAGCGCGGTGACGATCCCGAGGCCGAAGCCGCGCCTGAGCTCGAGGTGGTCGTCGGTCAGGGCGTCGATGACGGCGCGGACGTCGTATGCGCGCTTGCGGTGGGTGGGGATCAGGTCGCGCAGCCGCTCCTGGTCCGGCGGTTCCGTGGCGTCGTGCGGACCGTGGAAGTAGGAGAGGTAGCGCTTGGCGGCCTCGACGGCCGCGCGGTCGTCGTGGGCGCGGATGTCGACGACGCCGTTGGGGTACTGGACGTCGATCGGGCCGACCTCCGGTGGCTCGTAGACGCCGAGGCCGCCGCCCTCGATCATCGCGGGGCCGCCCATGCCGATGCTCGCGTCCTCGGTGGCGATGACCACGTCGCAGCAGCCGAGCAGGGCGGCGTTGCCCGCGAAGCAGTAGCCGGAGGCGATGCCGATGAGGGGGACGAGGCCGCTCAGCTTGGCGAACAGGTGAAAGGCCATGCAGTCGAGGCCGGCGACGTTCGGCCAGTCGACGTCGCCCGGACGCCCGCCACCGCCCTCCGCGAAGAGCACCACCGGCAGCCGCCGCCGCTCGGCCACCTCGAACAGCCGGTCCTTCTTGAGGTGGTTGCGCATGCCCTGCGTGCCGGCGAGGACCGTGTAGTCATAGGACATGACCACCGTCTGGTGGCCGTCGACATCGCCGACGCCGGCGACGAGCCCGTCGGCGGGCGTGCGGCGGATGAGCTCGTCCTTGGGTCTGCGCCGTTCTTGCGCCGCGAAGATGAGCGGGCCGTATTCGACGAAGGTGCCGGGATCTGTCAGGTCGGCGAGGTTCTCACGGGCGGTGCGGCGGTTCTGGTCGTGGCGCTTCGCCACCGCGTCCGGGCGGTTCTCGTCGAGGCCGAGGGCGTGGCGGTCGAGGACCTGTTGCAGGTCCTGGCGGACGCCGTCGTGTTCGGGCTCCTCGGTGCCGGCCGCCGTGCCCGTTTCCCCCGGCTCCAGCACCGCGAGGAGCTGACCCTCGCTGACCGCGTCGCCGACGGCGACGTCGAGCCGGGTGAGGGTCCCGCCCTCCTCGGCGACGATCTCGTGCTCCATCTTCATCGCCTCGAGCAGGACCAGCGCCGTGCCCTGAGGAACCGGTTCGCCGGGCTCGTGGGCGATCGCCACGACCGTGCCGGCGAAGGGGGCGGTGAGGTCGGACATCGTGCGCGATACTAGGGCCATGGCGGAGCCCGAGATCCTCTGGAAGCCGTCTGAGGAGAGGGTCGAGCGGTCGCTGCTGACCCGCTATCAGCGGTGGCTCGAGGAGTCGCGTGGGGTCGAGTTCGGGGATTACGCCGCGCTGTGGCAGTGGTCGGTGGATGAGCTCGAGGCGTTCTGGGGGTCGATCGTCGAGTACTTCGACGTCCGGTTCTCGAGCGAGCCCTCGGGCGTGCTGGGGGACGGGTCGATGCCGGGAGCGGAGTGGTTCCCCGGCGCCACCGTCAACTACGCCGAGCACATCTTCCGGGGGAAGTCCGACTCCGATCTGGCGATCCAGTTCGCGTCCGAGAACCGGTCGCTGAATTCGTGGACGTGGGGCGACCTGCGGGCGCAGACGGCGGCGATCGCGTCCGGGCTGCGGTCGCTGGGCGTGGGGGAGGGCGACCGGGTGGTGGCGTACATGCCGAACATCCCGGAGACGGTGGCGGCGTTCCTGGCGTGCGCCTCGCTCGGCGCGGTGTGGTCCTCGGCGGCGCCGGAGTTCGGGGCGCGGAGCGTGGTCGACCGCTTCGCCCAGATCGAGCCCAAAGTGATGCTGGCGATCGATGGCTACCGCTACGGGGGTCGCGACTTCGATCGGAGCGAGGCTGTGGAGCGGATCGCCGGCGAGATCGACTCGCTCGAGAAGGTCGTACGGCTGGGTTACCTGTCGGAAGCGGGGTGGGAGGACGGCTTCCTGGGTCCTGATTCAAATCTTGAGTTCGCCGCGGTGGCGTTCGATCACCCGTTGTGGGTGCTCTACAGCTCCGGCACCACGGGCTTGCCGAAGCCGATCGTCCACGGGCACGGCGGGATCCTGCTCGAGCAGATGAAGAAGCACCACCTGCACCTCGATGCACAGCGGGGCGACCGGATCTTCTGGTTCTCGACGACCGGCTGGATGATGTGGAACTTCCTCGTCGGGGTGCTGCTGACCGAGGCCTCGATCGTCCTGTTCGACGGCAACCCCGGGTATCCGGACATGTCGCGGTTGTGGCAGCTCGCCGAGGACGCCGGCATCACGACCTTCGGCACCAGCGCCGCGTTCATCTCCGGCTGCATGAAGGGCGATGTTGTGCCGCGGGGCGACGGGCGGTCGTTGAGCGATTTGGTGGCCGTGGGGTCGACCGGGTCGCCGTTGTCGCCCGAGGGGTTCCGGTGGGTCTACGACCAGCTCGGCTCCTCGACCTGGCTCTTCTCCACCTCCGGCGGGACCGATCTGTGCACGGCGTTCGTCGGTGGCGTCCCGGTGCTGCCCGTGTACCTGGGGGAGCTCCAGGGGCGTGTGCTGGGCGCCTCGGTCGAGGCCTGGGATCCGGACGGGGAGCCGCTGATCGACGAGGTCGGCGAGCTGGTGATCACCAAGCCGATGCCCTCGATGCCGCTGTTCTTCTGGGGCGACTCCGATGGGAGCCGGCTCCGGGAGAGCTACTTCGATACGTACCCGGGTGTTTGGCGCCACGGCGACTGGATCGAGATCACCTCGCGCGGGACGGCGATCATCACCGGCCGCTCGGACTCGACGATCAACCGCGGTGGCGTGCGGATGGGGACGTCCGAGATCTACCGGGCGGTCCTGGCGGTCGACGAGGTCGTGGACGCGCTGGTGATCGACGTGCCTCGGGAGGGAACCGACGGGTGGATGCCCCTGTTCGTCGTCATGCGCGAGGGGGCGTCGCTGGATGACTCGCTCGTGCAGGAGATCCGCCGGCGGATCCGCGAGGACTGCTCGCCGCGCCACGTACCCGACGAGATCCGGGAGATCGACGAGGTGCCGCGGACGTTGTCGGGCAAGGCGCTCGAAGTGCCGGTGAAGCGGATCCTGATGGGGACGCCGGTCGAGAAGGCCGCCTCGCGAGAGTCCCTGGCCAACCCGGAGGCCCTGGACTTCTTCGTGGATTTGGCGAGTTAGGGGGGTGAAACACCCGCGCCTCGGGGCTATTGATCGATATGCCCCGCTATTCGGGGAAAATCGATCAAGCGGTGGCGCGGCTGGCCGGGCGCCAGCACGGGCACGTCACGCGCGACCAGCTTCTGGAGCTCGGGATGAGGCGCAGTGCCATCGATCGCCGCGTTGGGGCGACTCGGCTCGTCCGGGTACACGCCGGCGTCTACGCGGTCGGGTACGTCCGGGAGGACGCGGTGGCGCGGGCGATGGCGGCGGTCCTCGCGTCCGGGCCCGGCGCCGTGCTCAGCCACCACTCGGCGGCCGCTCTGTGGGGCTTTCGCAAGTGGCACGGTGGCGCGATCGAGGTGACGACGACGACGTGCCATCGCCGGCGCGGGATCAAGGCCCACCGGTGCAAGCTGGAGCGGCGGGAGTGGACCCGGCACCTGGGCATCCCCGTCACCAGGCCGGCGCGGACGCTGCTCGACATCCGCCGGACCCTCCCTGAGCGGCAGCTGAGACGCGCCATCAACGACGCGCTGATCGCCAAGCAGCTCCGCGACACGGACCTCCTCGGGACGGCGCTCGAGGGATATGTGGAGGACCTCTCGCGCTCACCGCTGGAGGACGACTACCGGCCGTGGGCCAAGCGCTACGGCGTCCCCGACGCCGACTACAACACCAGGCTGGGCAAGTACGAGGTCGACGTCTACTACCGCGCCGAGCGGTTGATCGTCGAGCTCGACGGATGGCCGTTTCACCGGACGAAGAAGGCGTTCGAGGACGACCGGGAGCGGGACGCCTACATGCTCGCTCGCGGCGTCGCCACCGTGCGGATCACCCGGGAGCGTCTGGAGAACGCGCCGGCGAGCGAGGCGCAGCGCCTGCTGGCGATCCTCGAGTCTCGAAGAACTCTTACCAACCTCTAAAGAACGGGTGGGAGGATCCCCTCCACGGGCGCGACCGGGTCATCCGGGCGCCCGGCCAACTTGATGCTCAAGCGCAAGCTAGTCATCGCCCTCGCCGTACTGGCCGCCGCAGCCTTCGCCGGTGGCGCGTTCGCGTCCACCCGCGGCTCGTCCGCCAACCCCCGCCAGGCCTTCCTCAACGACGTCGCCAGGCGCCTGCACGTGACTCCGGCGCAGCTGCAGAGCGCGCTCACCGGTGCCGTTCAGGACCGGCTGAACGCGGCGGTGAAGGCCGGCAGGCTGACCCAGGCCCAGGCCAGCGCGATCGAGCAGCGGATGAAGGACGGCGGCCCGTTCCTCGGGCGGCTGTTCGGCCGGCCCCCGCCGGGGCTGGGGCGTCGGGAGTTCAGAGGCGGCGGCGGACCGATCGCGGCGGCGGCCAAGTACCTGGGGCTGAGCCAGCAGCAACTGTTCAGCCAGCTGCGTGCAGGCAAGTCGCTGGCGCAGGTCGCCCAGGCGAAGGGGAAGACGACGGCCGGGCTCGAGCAGGCGATGACGGCGGCGGTCAAGGCCGAGCTCGACAAGGCGGTCGCTGCCAACAGGATCACGGCGGCGCAGGAGCAGAAGCTCCTCGGCCGGTTGAGCTCGCGCCTGGACGCGCTGGTCAACCGCAAGCACGGTGGCGAGATCCCGGGTCCCGGAGAGCGCGGCGGACCTGGTGGCGGCGCAGGGTGGGGCCCGCCCGCAGGTGGCTGGCCTGGCGGACCGCCGCCTGCTGGATCGCCGCATGGTGGACCTCCCGGACCTGGAGAAGCACCCTGGGGCAGCCCGGGCGGCCACCCCGGCTCCTACGTGCCGGTCCCGCGCGCCGGCAGCCCGTTCGCCTGAGCCGCCCGGCACTCTTACGCGCCTCTCATAGATCTCTGACGGGATTCTCATTGGCGGCTGCTGTACTGGGTACACCCGACCGATGCACCTGAGGAGCCACTGACACATGACTCGCTTCAACCGCCTGCTGCCGATCATCGGTGGCGCGATCGCCGGAGCCGTGATCGCTTTGATCGTGGCCACGTCGGCCAGCAGCACCCACAGCACGACGACCACGGTCGTGGCGCCCCAGGCCCAGAGCGTGCCCACCTCGCTGCCGACCTCGGCCAAGGGACTGACCGTCAACCAGATCTACCGCCAGGCGAGCCCGGGCGTGGTCGACATCGTGGTCAGCGAGCAGACCCAGTCAGTCAACCCGTTCGGTGGCAGCCAGCAGAGCGGTGGCGAGGGCGCCGGCGTCGTGTACGACAGCAAGGGCGACATCCTCACCGATGAGCACGTGGTGGCGAACGCCACCTCGGTCAAGGTCAACTTCCAGGACGGCCACAGCGCGCCGGCCAAGGTGCTCGGCACCGACCCCTCGACCGACGTGGCCGTGATCAAGGTCGACGCGCCGGCGTCGGAGCTGCACCCGATCCAGTTCGCCAACTCCTCCGCCGCGCAGGTGGGCGACCCGGTGGTGGCGATCGGCAGCCCGTTCAGCCTGCCCGAGACGACCACCGCGGGCATCGTGAGCGCCGTCGGGCGCAGCATCCAGGCCCCCAACGGCTACACCATCACCGGCTCGATCCAGACCGACGCGGCGATCAACCCGGGCAACTCCGGGGGCCCGCTGCTCGACGCCAACGCGCAGGTGCTGGGGCTGAACGACCAGATCCAGACCAACTCCGGATCGAGCGCGGGCGTGGGCTTCGCGGTTCCGAGCAACACGGCGGCGCGGATCGCCAGCTCGATCATCGGCGGCAAGTCGGTCAAGCACGCCTACGTGGGCGTCGAGCTCAACGCCAACTCGAACTCCGGTGGCGCCCAGGTCAGCTCGATCTCGCCCGGCTCGCCGGCCGAGTCCGTCAACCTTCAGCCCGGTGACGTGGTCACGGCGATCAACGGCAAGCCGATCGCCTCGACCGAGCAGTTCATCGAGACCGTCGACACCTACGGCCCCGGCCAGTCGATCAAGCTGACGGTCAATCGCGGTGGGCAGACCAAGACGTTCCAGCTGACGCTCGGCAACCGCCCGAGCTCCGCGCCGAGCCACGGCTGAGCCACGCGCCCGGGCCCAATCAGGTGGTAGCGCTCGCGGCCTGCGCCACCGCGCGCTCCATCAGCTCGCGGTGGACCGCCCGGGTCCGCCCCGTCCGCCGCACCCAGCCCTCGTCGGCGTGGAGCGTCCAGGCGAAGCTGTCGTCGGCGAGGCAGCGCTCGAGCGTGTCGTCGAGCTCGGCGCGGAGCTCGGGGTCCTCGACGGGGACGAGGAGCTCGACCCGGGTGTCGAGGTTGCGCGGCATCAGGTCCGCGGAGCCGATGTAGTAGACGGACTCCTCGCCGCGGTGGAAGGAGAAGATCCGCGAGTGCTCGAGGAATCGCCCGACCACCGAGACGACGTTGATGGTCTCGCTCACGCCGGGGACGCCGGGGCGCAGGCAGCAGATCCCGCGCACATTGAGGTCGATCGGGACACCCGCTTGAGAGGCCCGGTACAGAGCCTCGATGCACTCCTGATCGACCAGCGAGTTCATCTTCATCACGATCCGCGCGTCCTCGCCGGCCTCGAACGCCTCAGCCGTCTTCTCGATCTCCTCGATGAGCGGCTCGCGCATCCAGCCGGGCGCCACGAGCACCTTGCGCTGGCGCTCGGGATGCCCGTACCCGGTGAGCGTGTTGAACAGGTTGGCAACCTCGCGGCCGAGCTCGACGTCGGTCGTGAACAGCCCGAAGTCCTCGTACAGGCGGGCGTTGCGGGCGTGGAAGTTCCCCGTCCCGATCATCACGTAGTGGCGTACGCCATCGCCTTCGCGACGGACGACGAGGATCGCCTTGGCGTGCGTCTTCAAGCCCGGGATCCCGTGGACGACGTGGGCGCCGACCTCTTCGAGCTCGCGTGACCACTTGATGTTCTGGCGCTCGTCGAAGCGTGCCTTGAGCTCGACCAGGCACACCGCCTGCTTTCCGCGCTCGGCGGCCTCGATCAAGGACGGGACCAGCGCCGAATCGTCCGAGGTCCGGTACACGGTCATCTTGATCGCTAGCACGTTCGGGTCGCGAGCCGCCTGCTTGACGAACCGCTCCACGCTGGTGGCGAACGACTGGTAGGGGTAGTGGACGAAGATGTCGCGCGTGCGCATCGGCGCGAACACGTCCGGCTGCTCCTCGCGGTCGCCGGGAGCCGGGCCGAACGCCGGGTGGGTGAGCGGCGTCCACGGCGTCTGGCGCAGCTCCGAGTGGCCCTCGACGCCGGCGATCTGCCACAGATCGCTCAGGTCGAGCATGCCGTCGACGTCGTAGACCTGAACCTCGTCGACGCGCAGCCAGTCGATCAGGTGAGCGCGCAGCTCCGGCTCCATCTTGGCGCCCACCTCCAACCGAACCACCTCGCCGAAGCGCCGCCGCCGCAGCTCGTCCTCGACCGCCTGCAGAAGGTCATCGGCCTCGTCGGAGACCTCGAAGTCGGCGTCGCGGGTGACCCTGAACAGCGAGTGGCTCTTGATCTCCATCCCGGGGAACAGCGCCCCGAGGTGCTGGGCGATGATCTCCTCGAGCGGGATGTAGGTCCCCATCTCGATCTCCACGAACCGGGGCAGGACCTCCTTGGGCACCTTGACGCGGGCGAACACGTCGTGGTCGAGGTCGGGGTCGTGGAGGTGGACGATCAGGCTCAGCGACAGGTTGGAGATGTAAGGGAAGGGGCGCCCCGGGCCGATGGCCAGGGGGGTGAGGACGGGGAAGATCTGCTCGCGGAAGCGGCGCTCGACCTCGCTGCGCGGCGCACGGGACTCCTCGCAGCCGACGATGTGGATGCCGTTCTCGCGCAGGGCGGGTCGGATCACCTCGGTCCAGGCGCGCGCGTGGCGGCCGTCGAGCTCGGTCACGCGCTCGGCGACCCGGCGCAGGGTCTCTGAGGGCAGCAGGCCGTCGGGCCCCCGGGCGTCGATCCGCGCGTCGACCTGGTCGTGAACGCCGGCGACGCGGACCATGAAGAACTCGTCGAGGTTGGTGACGAAGATGGCCAGGAACTTGACGCGCTCCATCAGCGGCACCGATTCGTCCTCGGCGAGCTGGAGGACGCGGTCGTTGAAGTCCAGCCAGGAGACCTCGCGATTGGTGTAGAGGGAGGGGTCGGTGAGCTCTCGGGGCGCGGTGGCGCGGGCCTGAACGTCGGTCACGCCATGTCCTCGACCGCGGCGAGCTCGGCGGACGCGATGGCGGCGAGCTCACGCGGGCGCAGCAGCGTCACCAGCTCGCCCTTCTCGATCCCCGCGAGGCCGCCCTTACGCAGCCGTGACTGCGCGCCGGTCAGGTCATGGAGGGTGAGCGTGAACGACGGATCGTGTCCGACGAGCATCACGTCGCCGAGGCCGGCGACCAGGTCGCGGGCGTCGAACGGCTCGCCGGCGAGGCGCGGCTCAACCGTGACCTCAACCCCGAGCGGCTCGCACGCGAGCTCGGCCGTCTGCCGGGCGCGGAGCTTCGGGCTGGTCAGGCATGCGTCGAGGGCGATGCCGAGCCGTGCCATGGCGCTGCCCGCCGCGCGCGCCTGGCGCTCACCCAACTCGGTCAGCGGGCGCTCGTCGTCGGGCTTGCCGTCGCGAGCCTCGGCATGGCGCAGCAACCACAGCATCCCGCAACTGTACGCCGCATCACCAGCCGATTACAGGTTGGAGGGCCAGCCCGTGGAATCCTGGCAGCGCGAGCGCATCCGCTCGTAGGCCGCCGGGAGCCGCCCGACGATCCGCTCGACGCTGTCGAGCAGCTCAGCGGCGCGGCGCGGGTCGTCCCAGCGCGCCTCGGCCTCGGCCATCAGCAGCAGGGTGTCGATTGCCTCGCGGTGGCCGGGATCGGCGGGCCAGGAGGGTGGTGGCGCGGTGACGCTCACGAGGCATACGGTAGGTCGCCACGACCACCGCCGTGTGACGTTTCGGTTAACCGATGAGGAGCCGGCGGCCGAACACCCGCTTGAACGCGTCGTCGTCGCCGTAGCGCTCGACGCTCCAGCGCGGGACTGTCAGGTCCCCGGCCGCCTCCAGATGCAAGTCGACGCCCTTGCCGTTGGTGTGCAGGCGCGCCTCGCGGACCGCCTGGTCTCGGCCGCGCTCGAGGTGCTCGGCCAGCCTGAGGATCACCGAGCAGCGCTCGAGCAGGTCCTCGTCGCCGTCATGCGTCAGGCCGGCGATCTCGCCGAGCTTGGGCGCGCCCTTGCGGTGGTAGCGGCTGATCTGCGCGATCAGCGCGCGCTCGCGCGGGTCGAAGCCAGGGAGCTCCGCGCTCACGATCAGGTAGCGCGAGTGCTTGTGGTGATCGTTGTAGGAGATCGTCATGCCGACGTCGTGGAGCATCGAGGCCGCCCACAGGAGCTCTCGCTCGCCCGGGCACGGCTCGAACAGCTCGGCCTGCACGAGCGAGTCGAACATCTGCAGCGATAGGCGGGCCACGTGACGGACGTGGTCCATGTCGGACTCGTACTGGATCGCCATGTTGTCCACGGCCGCCTGTCTCACGTCGTCGAACAACGGTTCATCGTCGCCGAACATCTCGCGGGCGAGGAACACGCCCTCGCGCAGGCCCGCCTCGGTGACCTCGATGCCGTCGAAGGAGCCAAGCTCGAGGACGGTCTCGATCACGAGCGCCGCGGCGAGGATGATGTCGCCGCGCCCGGGCTTTATTCCCGGCACCTCGCCGCGCTCGGCTACGGGCAGGGCGGCGAGCGTCCGCACGAGCTCCCCCAGAGCGTCACGGGTGAGGACGAAGCCCTGGATGCCAATGTCGAGCTGGCCCGCGCGCCGCTGCTCGGCGGCGGCCAGGTTCCGGACCGCGCCCCCGATGCCGACCAGCTGGTTCCCGGAGAGCCAGTCGACGCCCGAGAGCGCCTTGCGCACGTGCTTTCGCACCTGCTGGAGCTCCTTCTTCTTCGCGGGCTCGGAGCCTGGGAGGAACTTCTCGGTCAGGCGCACAGCGCCGAGCTCGAACGAGCACAGCGTGCGCGCGCGGCGCTCCGCGACCTCGATCAGCTGCATGCTCCCGCCGCCGAGCTCGAGCACGGCGCCGTCGGCGAGGGTCGAGGTGTTGATCGCGGCGACGTAGCCGAACCGGGCCTCGTCCTGCTCGGAGAGGACCTCGACGTTCAGGCTCGTTCGCTCGGCGGCTCGGGCAAGGAACTCGGCCTGGTTGGATGCGTCGCGGATGGCGCTGGTGGCGACGACGTGCACGTCGCCGGGGGTGAGCCCGCCGGCTAGGCAGAAGCGCTCGAACACCGACAGCGTCTCGAGGCCCCGCTCGATCGCGTCCTCGCGCAGGCGGCCGGTCTCGCCCATCCCTTCGCCGATGCGCACGGTCTCGTAGAGCTCGTCGGTGAGCTTCCACCACTGGCCGCGAGCGAACGTGTAGATGACGAGCCTCCACGAATTCGACCCGAGGTCGATGACCGCGACCTGCCGCGTCTCGCCCTCTCCGCCGGCGGTGGCGCGCGTTGTTCGCCAGCTCACGCGTGGATCATCCGTTGTCCCCCGGACGGGAGCGCGTCCGAGGTGTACCCCGGGCAGTGGGCGGCGGGCAACCCCGGTGGTGCCCGCCGCCGCGCCCCATGGGGTCAGTCGGGCCGGTGCTGCCCTAGCGCCGTGCCCAGGCTTGAAAGCTCGTGGAACGTGCCCGGAAACGTATACAGCAGAGCTACTGACGCGTCAAACGGACTCGGCATGTGTCGTAGCCGGATGCTCAGCGGCGGGCCAGATGGGTGCGGCCACCGCGCACCGTGGACGAGGCGTGACGGCGGTCGTTCGTGACCACGACGGCGCCGCGACTCACCGCGGTCAGCGTCCCGTCGCAGCGGTCGCTCGTGGCCCACTGCGCGGCGGTGCGGGCGATGGCGGCGCTGAAGCGACCCTTCACGCGCCAGCGCCCGGCAACGTCGGCGCGGAGCGTCTGGAGGACCTGCGCGGTCCGTCCGGGGCAGCCGCCGTAGCCGGGAACGCCGGGGAGCGCGCCGTCCACGAGGGCGGCGGAGGGGATCCCGCGGCTCGGCCCGGAGGCGGGCTGGCCGATCCTGAACACGGCGCCGCTGAACGTCGCCGGCGTCTCGCCTCCCACTCCGGCCGCGGTGATCATCACGGTGCCGTGGCGGGCGTCGAACTCGGTGCCGACCGGAAGCCGGCGGCGCTCGGTCAGCGGGACGAACGAGTGCCCGACGAGCACGCGCACGAGGCCGCCGGCCGGCGCAGCGTCGACGTAGCGGCCGAGCACGGGGGGCCTTGCCGCACGGTCACGCGAGGTGACGAACGTCTGGTCGGGCCCGACAGCGCTGCCGGCGCCGTTGGCGACGATCAAGCGGACGTGGTAAAGCGCGGCGGGAACGAGGCCTCCGACGGCCGCCGAGACGTTGACGGGCGCGTAGCCGCCCGCGATCTGGACCGGCGGGCTGAGGTGGTCGTACTCGTTCTGGGGGGTCCCCGCGGGGCGGTAGCGGGAATCGAGCCCGTACTCGAAGCGCGCGGTGCTGGGCAGGCCGCCCGGGTTGACCGACCCCGCGAACGACGCCCGCGTGCTCGAGAGGACGACGGGGCGCGACCCGCCGACGACGAGCGGGAGCGAGGAGGCGGGTATGTACTCGAACGCGCCCGTGTCGCACCTCCCCCCGGCCGGCTGCGGGCGCGACTGCCCGCGCTGATCGGTGGCGATCGGGTTCCCCGCGACATCGGTGCACGAGCCGGCGTCGATCGCCGGGCTCGCCGGCGTGAGCGCGTGGGTGAGGGTCGGGCCGCCGTTGTCCCCCAGCGGTCCCAGGTTCGGGTTGGCGTTGCGCTGGTCGGTGGGCATCGTCATCTCGCAGTTGCCGGCGCCCTCGAGGTTGTATCCGGCGGAGACCATCCCGCCGGGGCCGCCGCAGCCGATGCCGTTCTGGGCCACGATCGTGCTCTTGACCGTGTACGAGCCGACGTTGTCGAAGATCCCGCCCACCGAGCCCCTGGCGCTGTTCTGGGCGATCGTGGTGGCGCTGATCGTTCCCGGGGCGCCCTCGTGGTAGATCGCGCCGCCCCCGTTGCTCGACCCGGCGGTCACGGTCAGCGAGTTGGCGCTGAACGTGTCGTTGACGTAGGTGCTCGAGCCGGACCCGTCGTAGATCCCGGCGCCACCGTTGGACCCGCCACCGGCCGCGATCGTCGCTGTGTTCTTGGCGATCGTGGAGGCGGCGATCGTGGCCCGGGTGCCGGCGGCGGCGTAGATCCCCCCGCCGCCGTCGGTGCCGCCGCCGGGGTCGGACACCGACAGCGAGTTCCCGAGGACGCTGGACGCGCTCAGGGTCAGCGACCCCGCAAGGACGAGGATGCCGGCGCCGCCGGCCGGACCGCCGCCGGTCAGCTTCGCGGCGTTGTCCTCGACCGAGCTCAGCATCAGGGTGAGCGACCCGGTGCTGGCGTCGAGGATGCCGGCGCCACCGTCGCCCGCGCCCGAGGGGTTGAGCGCGACCGAGTTCCCGCTCACGCTCACGCCGCTCAGGGTGAGCGAGCCCGTGTGGAGGTAGATCCCGGCGCCGCCCGCACTCGTGCCCGGGGCGGTCACGGAGCCGCCGGTGAGGCTCAGTCCCGACAGCGTCGTCGTCCCCGCCCCCGGGTCCACGTCGAGCACCCGGCTGGCGCCGGCGGCGTCGATCACGGTGGCGCTCGCGCCGGCGCCGGCGATCGTCAGATCGGGCGTGGCGACCGGGAGGGGGCCCCGGGTGAGCACATAGTGGTCCGAGCTCGCCGGGATCGAGATCGTGTCGCCGGGTCCCGCGGCCTGGAGCGCCTGGCGGATGGAGCAGGGTCCGGAGGCGGCGCACCCAGAGCCCGCGGGGTCGGACGTCGTGTTCACCGTCCACGTCCTGGCCTGCGCCGCCGCCGGGAACACCGCCAGCGCGACGACCACGGCAGAGAACGCGCGTGCGCTCCCCAGGCGCCTCAGAACCCGCATGCCGCCCTTAACACGCGTGGCGCGCGAAGCTATCGCTCGTCGGCAGGAGCCAGCTCGGCGTCGGCAGGAGCCAGCTCGGCGTCGGCGGCAGCCAGCTCGGCGTGAGCAGGAGCCAGCTCGGCGCGGACGACGCGCCACCCGGTGAGGACCGTCAGCAGCGTCATCAGCACCGCGCTGCTCACGCACCACTGGCAGATGGCGTGGATCGAGAACAGCTCGCGGTAGGTGAGGTACATGCTGAACAGAAAGCCGATCAGGGCGATCCCGAAGCCGCCGATCCGGCCGATGTCCCCGCGGAGCGCGAGCGAGGCCAGGATCGAGACGTAGCCGATCAGCCCCAGCACCGCCACCGGGATGCCGGCGAGCTTCGACCACTGGGACGCCTGCACCGTCTCGCAGCCGCCGCTCGACAGGCACGCGACCTTGATGCCCGCGTAGTGGGTGTAGGTCAGATAGGAGGCGATCCCAAGGCCGATGATCGCGATCACCAGGATCGCGACGCGCAGCCGACGATCGGTGTCAGCGCGCGCCGGGGTCGACGGGGTGGCGCGCGTGAGGGTCGTGCTCACGAGACTGACTTGATCAGTTGCTCGATCGAGCTGTAGGGGATGTCCCCTGCGACCGGCTGTGCCTGGCCCTTGGGGCCCTGCACGATCAGCGTCGGGGTGCTGTTGAGCCCCAGCGTCTTCGCCGTCTGCTCCTCGGAGCCGACCTGCTGGACCAGGGTCGAGGAGGTGCGGTCAGAGGACCACTTGGCGACGTTCAGACCGGGCACCAGCCGCGCGATGCCGTTCAGGAAGTTGGCATTGACGTAGTTGGTGTTCTCCTGGCCCTGCAGCCGGTAGAAGTTGAGGATGTAGTACCAGCCGAGGTTCTGGAGCCCGGCTGCGTAGGCGGCGGCCTGCTGGGTGGGGAAGACGCCCGGGTTGGGCCCGTTGAGGGTGGCGGTGGCAAGCGACTTGTAGATGAGCCGGACGCTGCCCTGATGGACGTCCTTGGAGATCAGCGTCTGCTCCCCGGTCTGGGCGAAGTCCTTGCACACCGGGCACTGGAGGTCGCCGTACTCGGTGACCGTGACCTTCGCGCTGGGGGCGCCGAGGGTCGGGCCGGACTGGGGGATCCCCGCCAGCAGCCGGTTGGTCGGCGAGACGACGTTGCGCGCCCCCGCGCTGCTCAGGTTCTTGGGCGGGTTGCTGTTCCCGCCGCCGACGGACAGGGCGATGGCCACCGCGACGATGGCGACGGCCGCGAGGACGACCCCGCCCAGCATCTGCAGGCGGCGGCGCTGCCGGGCCCGCTCGGCGAGGGCGCGCTCCTCGGCCAGTCGCCGCGCGCGCGCCTCTTCCTTTTGCTTGGTTCGGGAAGCCATCGGGTCTCTGCGCTGGCGCCGGGAAGGCGAATCGGTGGCGCCGTGCCCCAAAGGATAGCGACCAAGTCCCGCGGGTCACGACGGTAGCCGGATGTGAACGCGACCACGGCGGGTCGCCCGGGCGGGCTCAATCACCCGCTGTTTGCATGTAAACATCCTGTGATCGGGCCAGGGCGGGCGGCTTTACGGGGACGGCGTCGATTACAGTCCCGGCCATGTCGCCCGACTACAGCGACGTGCCTGCGGGGGCTCAGGCGGGCCCCCAGCGCGTACCCAACCGATCCCGGGTGGCGATCGTCGATCGCGACCCCGGATTCGTGCAGGTTCTGAGCAATCGCCTCGAAACCCTCGGCTGGGAGATGCGCTCCCTGCCCGGGCCGGTGAGCCCGGAGGCGCTCGTCGCGATGCGCCTCAACGCCGTGGTCGTCGACCTCGCCGTGATCGGCCCCAGCGGCTGGGAGTACGTGGAGCGGATCTGCTCGCGCCTCCCGGGCCTGGCGGTGATCGTGTGCACGGGGCCCTCCTCGGTGGCGCAGCGCGTGCGCGGGCTGCGCCTCGGAGCCGACGCGTGGATGACGAAGCCGTGCCACGCCGAGGAGGTCATCTGCGTGATCGAGGCGGCGCTCCGCCGCCACCGCCGCCAGGAGATGCCCGACGTGGAGGCGTCGATGCAGGTCGGCGAGGTGAAGATCCGGCCCGACCTCTATCAGGCGTTCGTCGGCGAGGACAGCCTGGATCTGACCGCGCGGGAGTTCGAGATCCTCCACCTCCTCTCGCAATCGGACCGCGTGCTCCGGCGCGAGGAGATCTACGAGCGCGTGTGGGGCTACGCCATGGCCCACGGCGACCGCTCGGTCGACGTGTTCGTGCGCAAGCTCCGCCAGAAGCTGCGCACGGGCTCTCCGCGGTGGAGCTACATCCACACCCACTTCGGCGTGGGCTACCGGCTGGCGCCACAGTGCGAGGACATGCCCGCTGACGCAGCGAACGCGGTCCCGGCGCCCCCGGCCCTCGAGGCCGACCCCGAGCTCGATTCGACGTTCGCGCGCTGAGGCGCGTGCGCGCGTAGGCATGCGTCCCAGGCGTCCCAGCGCGGGCGTCCGTGCGCGTGCAGCCGGACGCCCTTCACAGCCTGTTCACAAGTCGGTCACGAATCGGTAACGCGCTCCGGCAGGGCTCGCTCGACCATCGGTGAGTGCCCGCTCCGGCTCGGTCCTTCCGCGAGATCATCGAGGTCGGCCCGCTCGAGATCGTGCCTGACGAGCATCTTGCCCGGGCGCGCGGCAGGGCCTTGATGCTCTCGATCAGGGAGCTGAGGCTGTTGACGGAGCTCGCGCGCCGAGCCGACCGGATCATCTCGCGAGAAGAGCTCTTTCGCCTGGTCTGGGGGCGAGAGATGCGCAGGGGGGACCGCTCGGTCGACGTGTACATCCGCAAGCTGCGCGTGAAGCTCGACGGCGCCCTGCCGGGGTGGACGTTCATTCACACGCATTTCGGGTTCGGCTATCGGCTTGCGCCCGAGCGCCAGCGGACCGCTAACGAGCGGTTCACAACTGGTTAACACCGGCCCGCGTCATTGCACACACACTTGCACCACACCAAGTTAGAAGGAGATGACCTTGAGACAACGTCGTATTGGGACGCTCGTGCTGGCGATCGCCGCCACGCTGGCCGTGGCCGCCTGCGGCTCGAGCAGCAATTCGTCGACCGGCTCCGCCGGGTCCGGCGGCTCGAGCGCCAGCTCGGGTGGCAGCGGGGGATCGGCAACCCTCGACGGCGCCGGCTCGACGCTGGCCGCTCCGATCTACCAGCAGTGGGGGTCGGTGCTGAAGTCACAGGGTCTGACCATCAACTTCAACCCTGTCGGCTCCGGCGCGGGCCAGGCCCAGCTCCAGGCGGCCACGATCAGCTTCGCCGGCAGCGACCCGGCGGTCAAGCCGGCCGATGTGTCGAAGTTCAAGGGTCCGGTCCTGCAGTACCCGGTCGCCTTCGGCGCGATCACCGCGTCCTACAACCTGTCCGGGGTGAAGAGCGGCGTGAAGCTCGACGGGCCCACGCTCGCCAGCATCTTCCTTGGCAAGATCAAGACCTGGAATGACCCGGCAATCAAGGCGCTCAACTCGGGCCTCAGTTTGCCCAGCACCTCGATCACGGTCGTCCACCGCTCCGACTCCTCGGGAACGACGGCGGGCTTCACGAAGTTCCTGTCCGCGGTGAGCCCGGAGTGGAAGTCGTCGGTCGGCTCGGACAAGACGGTCAAGTGGCCGACCGGCACGGGTGCCAAGGGCAACTCGGGCGTGGCCGCCGCGGTCAAGCAGACACCGGGTGCAATCGGCTACGTCGAGCAGGCCTACGCGCTCGAGAATGGGTTCACGTACGCCGCGATCAAGAACTCGTCCGGCAAGTTCATCGAGCCGACAATCGCCAACACCTCGGCGGCAGCGGTCGGGATCAAGGTCCCGGCGGATCTCGGAATCTCGACGATCAACTCATCGGGCGCCGACGCCTACCCGATCGTCTCCCAGACGTTCCTCATGGCCTACAAGGACCCGTGCAAGGCGGGCGGCTCGAACGCGAGCGTGGCCAGCGGCCTGAAGAAGTTCCTGACCTACGCCTTCGGCGACGGCCAGAAGACGCTGGGGGCGAGCAGCAACCAACTCCCGTACGCGCCGCTTCCGTCTGACCTGGTCTCGAAGGACACCGCGCAGCTGGCGACGATGACCTGCAACGGCAGCGCCATCAAGTAAGGGCGCGAGTGGAGGCAAGCGCCACCACCGTCAGCGGCGATCGCTCGATCCTCGAGCGGTCGCCGCTGTCGCGCCTTCCCGACCAGGCTCTCCAGTGGGGCCTGACCACGCTGGCCGTGCTGATCCTGATTCTGCTGGCGTACTTCTTCGTCCGCCTGATCGGGGAGTCGGGAACCACGTTCAGCAAGTTCGGGCTCAGTTTCATCTTCGGCAACGACTGGGATCCGTCGCGCAACATCTACAAGGGCGCGGCCCTGGTCGTCGGCACGCTGATCACATCGGGAATCGCGCTGGGCATCGGCGTGCCGGTGGCGGTCGGGACCGCGTTGTTCATCACCGAGACGTGCCCGCGCCGGATACGGGCGCCGTTCGCGCTTCTCGTCGACCTGCTGGCGGCAGTGCCGTCGGTGGTCTACGGCCTGTGGGGTGTGTTCGTCCTCGCGCCGAAGCTGCTGCCGGCGGAGAAGTGGTTCGCCAGCACGTTTTCGTTCATCCCGTGGTTCGGCGGCGGCACGCCTCAGCTTTACAACTACTTCATCGCCGGCCTGATCCTGGCCATCATGATCCTCCCGATCGTGTCAGCGATTTCGCGGGAGGTGATCGCCACGGTGCCCTCAGAGCACAAGGAGGCGGCGCTCGCGCTCGGCGCCACGCGCTGGGAGATGATCCGGATGGCGGTGCTCCCGTACGCGCGTCCAGGCATCACAGGCGGCGCGATGCTCGGTCTGGGTCGAGCCATCGGCGAGACGATCGCCGTGGTACTCGTGATCGGCAACGCGCCCACGATCGGGTCGCACCTCTTCAGCCAGGGCTACACGCTGGCGGCGGTGATCGCCAACGAATTCGGTGAGGCGGCCAATACGCCGGCCCACAGCTCCGCGCTGTTTGCCGCGGGCCTGGTGCTGTTCGTGCTCACGCTGTTCGTCAACATCATCGCGCGCTGGTTCGTGTCCCGTGGGCCGCGGGGCCGGCGTGGAACCGGGGGTACGGGTCTGACCGGAACCGGGGGTACGGGTGTGACCGTCGCGGCCGCGGGGGGTGAAGGATGAGCGCCATCGGCGTCCCCAGGATCAGCGCCCGCCGTCGCCGCATCGACAAGGTGATGCGAGGCGCGCTGTTCGCGGCCGGGCTGATCGCCCTGGTTCCCCTCGTGCTGGTCATCTTCTACCTGATCAAGAAGGGCATCGGCGTCTGGAGCGGGCAGTTCTTCACCACAGATCCCAATGGCAACTTCCTCGGCTACCCCGGGGGGATCAGGAGCGCTCTGCTCGGGACGATCGAGATCGTAGCCCTGGCCACCCTGATCTCCGTTCCGGTGGGTATCGGGGTGGCGCTGTACCTGACCGAGTACGGCAAGCAGTCGCGGTTTGCCAACGTCGTGCGGTACTTCGTCGACGTCATGACCGGCGTGCCGTCGATCGTGTTCGGCCTGTTCATCTACATCGTCCTCGTGATCGCACATGTGGGCGGGTCGTTCACCGCGTGGAAGGGGTCGATCGCGCTCTCGCTGTTGATGCTGCCCGTCGTTGTCCGCGCCGCCGAGGTGGTGCTGCTCCTCGTTCCCGCCCACCTCCGCGAGGCCGCGCTGGCGTTGGGCGCGCCGCGGTGGCGCGTGGTTGCGCGGGTCGTGCTGCCCACGGCCGGACCCGGGCTGGTCACGGGCTCGCTGCTCGCCGTGGCTCGTGGGATGGGCGAAACCGCACCGCTGCTGTTCACCACCGCAGGCGCGTTTGCACTCACCTTCAACCTCAGCGCACAGATGAACGCACTGCCGCTCCAGATATTCCAGGACATCCAGTCGCCGAAGCAGTCGGTGATCGACCGAGCGTGGGGCGCCGCCCTCGCGCTCGTCGTGCTCGTGCTGATCTTCAACCTGATCGCCAGAGCCTTCTCGAGGAGGAGTCGCGTGTCATGATGCCGCCACAAACCACAAGTAAGGAAAAGACCGAAATGTCCACGACCGGGGGCGGTCCTGATCAAGCGGAGGCGACGCCAGATCGAGCCGCGCTCGGCGTTCGCGAAGGCGCCGGGCATGGCATCCAGGTCCGGGATCTCAACGCCTACTACGGCGACTTCCACAGCATCAAGGGCATCAACATCGACTTTCCGCCCAACCAGGTGACGGCGCTGATCGGACCGTCCGGCTCAGGCAAGTCGACAGTGGTGCGGTGCATCAACAGGATGCACGAGGAGATCCCCGGCGCGCGCGCGGAGGGGTCGGTGAAGCTCGACCAGCTTGACGTGTACGACCCCGCGGTCGACGTCACCGCCGTCCGCCGGATCATCGGGATGGTGTTCCAGAAGCCGAACCCCTTCCCGACGATGTCGATCTTCGACAACGTCGCCGCGGGGCTGAAACTCACCGGCACCAAGTCGGAGAATCTCCGCGAGACGGTTCACCGGGCTCTGCGAGCGGTCGGACTGTGGGGCGAGGTCAAGAACCGGCTCGACCAGCCGGGCATCGGGCTCTCGGGCGGGCAGCAGCAGCGGTTGTGCATCGCGCGCACGGTGGCGGTCGAGCCCGAGGTGATCCTCATGGACGAGCCATGCTCGGCGCTCGACCCGGTGGCCACGCTCAAAATCGAGGAGCTGATCGACGAGCTCAAGGAGCGCTACACGATCGCCATCGTCACCCACAACATGCAGCAGGCGGCGCGGGTGGCGGACACCACCGCGTTCATGCTCGATGGCGAGCTGATCGAGCACGCGCCCACGAATACGATCTTCACGAAACCAGGTGACGAGCGCACCGAGCGCTACGTGACCGGGAAGTTCGGGTGAGCTGATGCAAGAGACACGCCACCAGTTCCGCGAGTCGCTCAAGGAGCTCGAGCAGCAGGCGCTCGGCGGGCTCGACCTCGTTATCGGCCAGCTCGACCGCGCGCTCGAATCGATCAGCTACCAGGACGTCGAGCTTGCGGGCATGGTCGTCGCCGACGACGACCGCATCGACGGGCGCTACCTGGAGGTGCACCAGGGCATCCTGTCGCTGCTGGCGCGCCAGGCGCCGGTGGCGGGGGATCTGCGCATCGTCGCCGCGCTCCTGCACGTGATCCGCTGCGTCGAGCGCATGGGCGACCAGTGCGTGAACGTCGCCAAGCTCGTCCCGCTGTCGGGCTACGAGGCGCCCAAGGACAAGGCCATCCTCGACTCGCTCGAGCGGATGGGCCAGCTGGCCCGCGCGCAGGTCTCCCAGGCCAAGCAGGCGTTCGCCACCCGCAACGTCGACCTGGCCCAGGACCTCCTCCGCCAGGACGCCGAGATCAATGCGCTCAACCGGGCGATCTTCCGCCGGGCGGTCGAGGTCGGCGACAACGCGGAGCTGCGCGAGTGGGCGATGTTCATGGTCCTGGTGTCGCGCTGTCTGGAGCGGATCGGCGACAACACGATCGACATCGCCGAGCAGATCGTATTCGTGGTCACGGGGTTGTTCCGCGAGTTCGCGGACGCGTCGAGCCCGTCGCCCACGGTGGCCTGACCGCGCCTTCGGGGCCGCGCGCTGGCGCGCGCGTCGTCCGTGGGGCCGGTTGCGCCGGGCGTCCATGCCCGGCGCCAGGCGTCCATGCTCGGCGCGCACTCACCGGCGCGGGCGGTTGCGGAAGGCCAGGATCGCGGCCGAGATGCCGACCGCCGCGAGCGCCACCACGACGATGATCAGCGTCCGGTTCCCGGAGTCGCCGCCCGCGCCCGCCGGGGCGCCCGCGCTCGCGGGCAGCGGGTGGCCGTCGGCGGCGGCGAGCCGGCGCACGGCGACGATCGCCGCCTGCGCGAGGTGGGCCTCGTCTGGAGGTTTGTCGAGCGCCGGAACCACCGCCGCCGCCGCGGGGCGGGTGAGACCCCTGACGCCGTATCCGTTCGGCATCACCACCAGCAGCGGCTGCGGCGTGCCGAAGCTGATCTCCTGGTCGAGGAAGGCGGCGTAGCGCTGGGGGTGGCCGAACAGCTCCGGGATCGCGCCGAGGTCGGTGCGCGTGGCGATCAGCGCCACCTTGATCGGAAAGTGGGCACGCGCCGCGGCCGCCACCTCGGCGTTCAGCGCGTTCTGCAGCGTCTGGGGAACGGCCGGCTGGTAGGGGTAGAAGACGCGCTGGATCAGGAGCACATCGCTCGCGGGGTCTGCGTCGGCGCGGGCGGGCGCCGGCGCGAGGAGGGCGATCGCCGCCGTCAAGCCGAGCACGGGCGCGATCAGCCGCATCGTCGCGCAGGTTAGAGGCCGGGCGAGAACCGGTAGCGCGGATGGGGCGGAACGTAGCGGCCGGTCTCGAGCACGACCTCGGCGTGGCGCACGAGGGGGATCGCGCTCGGCGGCCCCCGCCAGGGTCGGCCGTCGAGGAAGGCGCGCACGCGGCCCCGGAAGCCGGCGACGCCGTCGGGCCCGAGCGGCTGTCCCCACACTGCGAACAGCTGCCCGAGCGTGCGCTCCGGGCCGGCGTCGACGACGATCACTCCGGTCGGCTCGTAGGTCCGCAGCGGGTAGGCGCACGCGCCACCGAGGACGTACGCACCGGCGCGGCGCTGCAGCGGGCCGATCCCGATCCCCGCGGGAATCGGAACCACGAGCCCGAGCGCGTACAGGTCGAGATGGACGCCGTGGACGCGCGGATGCGAACGCGTGCAGCGAAGCCCGGCCACGCCCGCGTGGCGCGCCACGGCGGGGGACAGCGCGGGGAGGCGGTAGGCGGGAGTGCGCCCGGCGGGGATGGGGATCACGTCGGGTGGCAGGGCGCTTTGCGCGCCGCCGCTGCCACAGCCGGCGAGCGCCACCGCGAGCGCGCCCGCGAGCAGCCTACGGCGCAGCCGCGGGCTCCGAGGCCTCAAGCGCGATCTCGGTGCGCTCGCGCGCCAGCTCGATCTGCTGCGCATCGCCCCCGAGCGACTGCCACCGCTCGCACGCCTCGCTGCCGAAGCGGTCGAGGTACTCGTCGCTGTGGAGCGGGTCGTGGTGGAACAGCAGAACCCGCCCCTCGCCGAGCGCGGCCCTGAGCGGGATCTCACCGAACGGCATCGGCTCGCCGTCGGGGCCGAGTGGCCCGAACGCTGCCGTCCATTCCTCGGCTTCCATCGTGCCCGTCTCCTCGAAGTGGCGTCCGACCATCGCTCCAGCGGCGTCGTTGAAGAACAGCAGCCGTCCTGCCGGGCCCGTGAGGAACGCGGGCGTCGAGATGCTCGCCAGCAGATTGCGGGCGAGGATGAGCTCGAGCGGTTTCTGCTCGGTCATTTCGGAAATGTAGCCCCGGTGGCGGTGCCGCCGCCGGGTCCGCATTATCCTGGCCAGCACCGTGGCCCAGTCGAAGTCGAAGCGCCGCTCGCGCAAGCGCCACACGCCCCGGGCGGCCCCGCGGGCGAGCGCCGCGGCGCGTCAGGACTCGCCGCGCTCAGCGCGAGCGGCGATAAGGACCGACGGATCGCCGCGCACGGCCAACCCGCTGAAGAAGTTCGGCGAGCCACCCCCCAACCCGTTCGGGGGCGTCCCGGTCGCCGAGATCGCGATCCTCGTCGGCGCCATCGGGTTCGTCGTCGGACTGGTCAACAGCTCGCCCGTGGTGGCGGTGGTCGGCATCGCGGTGTGCGCGCTGGGGGTACTCGAGTTCAGCGTGCGCGAGCACTTCTCCGGCTACCGCTCGCACACGACGATGCTCGCCGCGTTCCCGGCCGTGATCATCGAGGGCGCGTTGATCGGGATCATCCAGCCAAGCCACCCCTTGCTCGTGCTGATCCCGGTGGTCCCGATCTACGTGGGGGCGTTCGTGCTGCTGCGCCGGCGCTTCCTGGCGGCGCGCCAGCTTCGGATCGCGCGTCCGCCCGCTCCCTAGTGTTCCGTCCCGGAAGTGGCTTGGCACCGAGAGGTGCCACCGGGGGATGCCTGGCGAGGACGCAGGATCCGACGTGTAGCCCAGCTACACGAGGATCCGAGGACAAAGCCAGGCGCCGCCGGGGGCTCCTCGAATGCCAAGGTATTTTCGGGACGGAGCACTAGCTCCGCCACAGAGGGGCGCCGGAGTGCGGCGGCGCCGGCGCCTCGTCCCCGCTGTGAGCGTGCTCGTGCTCTTCGGGGGCGCGCTGCACCGGCAGGCGCATGGTGAAGATGGCGCCACCGTCGGGGGCGTTGCCGACGCCGACCGAGCCGCCGTGCTGAAGCGCGACCTGGCGAACGATCGCCAGCCCGAGCCCGCTCCCCTGACGGCCCCGGCTGTTGGCGCCGCGATAGAAGCGGTCGAACACATAGGGGAGATCCTCGGGATCCACGCCGGATCCGTGGTCGCGCACGACGACGCCGCGGTCGTCGACGATCACCTCGACCGGCCCGCCGGGCGGGGAGTGGCGGGCCGCGTTGTCGAGCAGGTTGTTGACCGCGCGGCCGAGGCGCTCGGGGACGCCGTCAGTGACCAGCGGCTGCAGGCTGGCTCTGAACTCGATGTCCGGGGCGTTGCGCCGTGCTCGCGCCACCGACTCCTCGACCACGTGATCGAGCCGCACGTCCTCGACGCTGCCCGCCGGCAGGTCGCCGCGGGCGAGCTCGATCAGGTCGTTGACGAGCGCGCTCAGCTCCTCGCTCTGCTCGACCACGTCGCTGAGCAGCCGCCGGCGATCCTCCTCGCTCAGCTCGCCACCCTCGAGGAGGATCTCGATGTTCGTGCGCAGGCTGGTGACGGGGGTTCGCAGCTCGTGCGAGGCGTCGGCGACGAGCTGGCGCTGGGCGCGTACGGAGTCGTCGAGCGCGGCGCGCGAGCCCTGGAGGCGCTCGATCATGGCGTTGAAGCGGGTGGCGAGAGCGCCCACCTCGTCGTCGGCGTGGACCCGGATGCGGCTGCTGAGGTCCTCGGTCTCGCTGATGTGCTCGGCCGTCTCGGCGACCTCCGCCAAGGGCGCCAGCACGCGCCGGGCGGCCATGCGGCCGAGGCCGGCGGCGAGCGCCACGCCTCCGGCGCAGAGCACGAACAGGATCAGGCGCAGCCTCGAGAGGATGTGGTGGACGCCACCGAGCGGGCGCGCCAGCTGAAGCGCCGCCGCCTCTCCGGGGCCGAATCCCGCGGATACGCGCACCGGCAGCACCAGCTCGCGCAGGGGAGCGCCACCGACGTTCACGTCGGTGATGTACTGGCCGGACCCGTTCGAGACGATCGACTGGACCGACGAGGTGAAGGGCAGCGGAACCTGGCCCTGGCTGCAGACGACGGTGCCGTCAGTGGCGACGACCTGCCAGATCGGCGCGCCGCCGCCGGCGCTCGCCGGCAGGCTGGGGAGCCCGGAGCCGCCGCACGCGTGGGGATCGTTCTGCACCATCGCGGCCTGCTGCTCGAGCGCCGAGTCGATCTGCCCGAGGAGCTGGCCGCGCACGACCAGGTAACAGACCACCGCCGCGATGACGATCGCGATCCCGACGGCGACGGCCGAGGCCAGCCCCAATCGCTGGCGCAGCGGCATCAGTACGCGTCCCCGCGAGTACGCCCGCCGGTCACGCGAGTCCGCCCGCTAGTCACGCAAGACGTAGCCGATCCCGCGGACCGTGTGCAGCAGCCTCGACTCGCCGCCGGCCTCGGTCTTGCGGCGCAGGTAGCCGATGTAGACGCCGAGAGCGTTGGACGTGGGGCCGAAGTCGTAGCCCCACACGTGCTCGAAGATCGTCGAGCGCGTGAGAACCTGCCGCGGGTGGCGCAGGAACAGCTCCAGCAGCAGGAACTCGGTCTTCGAGAGCTCGATCAGCCGGTCGCCCGCGGTGCACCTCGTGCGCCACCGGGTCGAGGACGAGGTCGCCGTAGCGGAGCTCCTCGCCGTCGCCGCCCTCGCCTGCGCGCCGGAGCAGCGCCCGCAGCCGGGCCTGGAGCTCGCGCAGCGCGAACGGCTTGACCAGGTAATCGTCGGCCCCGACGTCGAGCCCCTGCACGCGGTCGTCAATGGCGTCGCGCGCGGTCAGCATCAGGATCGGAGTCCGGTCTCCGGCCTGGCGCATGCGGCGCGCCACCTCGTAACCGTCGAGGCGGGGCATCAGGACGTCGAGGATCACCGCGTCCGCCGGGGTGCTGGCGAGGACGTCGAGCGCCTCCTCTCCGTCGGAGGCGAGCGCCACGTCGTAGCTTTCCAGGCGCAGCGCACGCTCGAGCGCGCGGCGCACCGCCGGCTCATCGTCGACCACAAGTACTCGTGCCATGGGGGAAATGATCGCGCGTGCGCGTAAAAGTTGGTGAAGAAGGCTTGCGATCATGACGCCCGTGCCCGGCACCGACAAGCTCAGCAACTACCGCGCCAAGCGCCACTTCGACCAGACCGCCGAGCCTCGGGGGGATGCAGCCGAGGGGGCGGGGGGACGCTTCGTCGTCCAGGAGCACAGCGCCACCCGCCTGCACTGGGACCTCCGCCTGGAGCACGAGGGCGTGCTGGCCTCCTGGGCGATCCCCAACGGGATACCGCCCGATCCCCACGAGAACCGCCTCGCGGTGCACACCGAGGACCACCCGCTCGAGTACCTGGAGTTCCACGGCGAGATTCCGAAGGGCGAGTACGGCGCCGGGACCATGAAGATCTGGGACACCGGGACGTTCGAGCTCCACAAGTGGGATGAGCGCAAAGTCGAGGTGACCTTCCACGGCGAGCGCCTGAGCGGCCGCTACGGGCTGTTCGCGATCGGCCGCGACGGCGACTCCAAGAACGACTGGATGATCCACCGCATGGATCCGCCCGCGGATCCCGAGCGTGAGCCGATGCCCGAGCGGATCCTGCCGATGGCGGCGCGGGCGGGTGCGGGTGTCCCTCGGGATGAGGCGAACTGGTCGTTCGAGATCAAGTGGGACGGCGTGCGGGCGATCGCCTACATCCAGCCCGGGCGGCTGCGCCTGGAGAGCCGGAACCTCAATGACATCACCGAGGCCTACCCCGAGGTGCGCGGCATCCTGCGCGACATCGGCATGCACGACGCCGTGTTCGACGGCGAGATCGTCGCCTTCGACGACGCCGGGCGGCCTTCGTTCGAGCGGCTGCAGCGACGCATGCACGTGAGGGGTCCCGCCGCGATCCGGCGGCTCAGCACCTCGGTCCCGGTCGTATACGCGATCTTCGACCTGCTCTACCTCGACGGGCACTCGCTCATGGACCTCCCCTACCGAGAGCGGCGCGAGCGGCTCGAGGCGCTCGAGCTCTCCGGGCGGGGCTGGCGGATCCCGGCGGCGCACCGGGGCGAGGGCCGGCGACTGCTGGAGGCGACGCGGGCCCAGGGGCTCGAGGGAGTCGTGGCAAAGCGCCTTGACTCCCGCTACGAGGCCGGCCGGCGCACCGGGTCCTGGCTGAAGATCAAGAACACGCTCCGCCAGGAGCTCGTGATCGGCGGCTGGGTACCGGGGGAGGGCCGCCGCGAGCAGCGGATCGGCGCGCTGCTCATGGGCTACTACGAGAACGGTGCATTCCGGTACGCGGGGCGTGTGGGCACCGGCTTCACGGAGAAGACGCTGATCGAGCTCGAGCAGCGGCTCGATCCGCACCGGCGCAAGGGCAGCCCGTTCACGGGCGGCCCGAAGCTTCCCCGGGAGGCGTGCTTCGTCGAGCCCTGCCTGGTGGCCGAGGTCGAGTTCCGGGAGTGGACGAGCGAGGGCGTGATGCGGGCGCCGTCCTACAAGGGCCTGCGCGAAGACAAGGCGCCGCGTGAAGTGGGCCTCGAGGGCGCCGAGCCTGCCGACCCGCGCGCCCCCGAGGCCCTGTTCGACGAGGTCGAGCGGCTGCCCGAGGGTGCTCTGGCTGTGCTCACCGACGGGAGGCGGCTCAAGCTCTCCAACTGGGACAAGGCCCTGTTTCCCAAGGCAGGCTTCACCAAGGGAGATCTGATCGCCTACTACGCCCGGATCGCGCCGGCCGTGCTGCCCCATCTGCACGACCGCCCGCTGACGCTGAAGCGCTACCCGAATGGCGTCGAGGCGCAGTTCTTCTACGAGAAGCAGTCGCCCTCGCACCGGCCGGAGTGGGTGCAGACCGCGCAGGTGCAGGGGATCGAGTACACGCTCGCCCAGGACCGCCCGACGCTGGTGTGGCTGGCCAACCTGGCCGACATCGAGCTCCACACGCCGCTGCTGCTGGCGCCGGACCCGCAGCGGCCGACGATGCTCGTGTTCGATCTCGACCCCGGCGCGCCCGCGGGGCTGGTGGAGTGCTGCGAGGTCGGCCTCGTGCTCCGTGGGCTGTTCGAAGCCCTCGGGCTCGAGAGCTTTGCCAAGACCTCGGGCTCCAAGGGGCTCCAGGTGTACGTGCCGCTCAACACCGAGGTCGACTTCGACCAGACCAAGTCGTTCGCCCGCCGGGTGGCCGAGCTGCTCGAGCAGCGGCTGCCCGAGCTGGTGGTCTCGCGGATGACCAAGAAGCTGCGCCCGGGGAAGGTGCTCGTCGACTGGAGCCAGAACGACGACCACAAGACGACGGTCACCGTCTACTCCGTCCGCGCCCGTGATCGGCCCACGGTCTCGACGCCCGTTGGGTGGGACGAGGTCACGCGCTGCCGCCAGACCCGTGACGAGGGCGTGATCACGTTCGACACCGACCAGGTGCTCGCCCGCGTGAGCGATCAGGGCGACCTGTTCGCACCCGTGCTGAGCCTGGTCCAGGAGCTACCGGCGCTCGGCTGATGCGCGCGCGGAGCCCGATCGCGGCGGCGGCGGTGGCGGTGGCGGTGGCCTTGGGCGGCTGCGGCGGCACGAGCCGGGTGCTCATACGCAGCTCGCCGCCGCCGACAACGACGACGACGATTGCCGGCGAGACGACGACCACGGTCACGACCACCACGACTCCGGCCGGACCGTCGCCGAGCAAGTACGTGCGTGAGCTCCGCTCCGAGGAGCAGACGCTCGCGGCGGCGGAGCGGAGCATCCCGACGCGCGCGCGCACGCCACAGCAGCTCGCGCACTCGGCCACTCTGCTGGCGGTCGCGGTGTCGCGCCTGGCGCAGGGACTCGCGACGGTCAGGCCGCCGGCGAAGGTGGCCGCGGACCACGCGCACCTCGTCGCGGTGGCGCGCAGCTACGCGTCGCAATTGCGCATCGCGGCGTCGATGGCGACGCGCCGCGGGAAGCAGGCGTCCGCGGGCGCGCTGCTCATCTCCGCCACCAACACCGCGAGCACGCAGTTCGGCACGACGCTCACGAAGATCTACTCCACGCTCGGCGTCGCGCGACCGTAGGATGCGCGGCGATGGATCAGATCACGCTGCGCAACCGACTGCTCGTCGCCACCGGCATGTGGAAGGAGGCGACCGGCGAGCCATTGCCCAGGCTCGCGCCGGGCGATCCCGCGGATCAGCTGCAGAGCTTCGAGCTCCAGCTCGTCAACCGCCTGTGCGAGGGCGCGACCCCCGAGAACGCGCGCGAGATCGCCGATCGCACGTGGGACCTCGTCCACGACCGCCCCGACTCCGACCCGGTGAAGAAGCGCGTCGTCGAATGCCACGAGTCGCTCGCGCGCATGGCCCGGCTGGGCGACTGAACCGATGCCCGCCGTCCGCCACAAGCGCCACTACACGCTGGAGCAGGCGCGGGCGCTGCGGCCGTGGGTGGCCGAGCGCGTCCGGCGGATGTCGGCGGCGCAGACGCGGCTGGTGGCGCTCGGCGAGCACGCCGAGCCGGCGCTGCGCGCGCTCGAGCCCGCCGGCGGAGGCTCCTACCCCGGCCGTGACGCGGCGCAGCCGCTCGTCGAGCTCAGCCTGGCGCTGAGCGAGCTCGAGGCGGTCGACATCGTCGTGCGCGACGTCGACAGCGGGCTGGTCGACTTCCCCTCGCTGCGCGACGGTCAGGAGGTTTACCTGTGCTGGCTCGTGGGCGAGGAGGAGATCGCCTTCTGGCACCACCTCGACGCCGGGTTCGCCGGCCGACAGCCGCTGTAGCTCAGTCGACGACGGGCGGGACGGTCGCGGGCGCCGCCAGCGGGTTGCGGGGCAGACCAGCGGCGGCGTAGGCGTCGACCTCGTCGAGCGTCTCGTGCTCGAGCAGCGCCGCGACGAGCGAGTCGAGGTTCGACCGATGGCCGCGCAGCAGCTCGTGCACCTCGCCGTGGGCCGACTCGACGATCCGCCGGACCTCCTCGTCGATCACGCGCTGGGTGGCCTCTGAGGTCTCGGCGGCGCCCGGCAGGAGCGGGCCCATGCCGTCCACCGGAATCACCGCAATCGGACCGATCGCGTCGCTCATGCCCCACCGCCCCACCATGTGGCGCGCGATCTGCGTCAGGTGCTGGATGTCCGACTCGGCGCCGGTGGTGATGTCGTCGAACACGATCTCCTCGGCCGTCCGGCCGCCGAGCGCGACCCTGATCTGAGCCAGCAGGTAGCGCATGTCGAAGTTGAAGCGGTCGGCGTCCGGCGCCGAGAAGGTCACGCCGAGGGCCTGACCGCGAGGGATGATCGAGACCTTGCGCACCGGGTCGGCGCCGGGGGTGAGCATGCCCACGATCGCGTGCCCGGCCTCGTGATAGGCGGTCAGCCGGCGGTCGTCCTCGGTGAGCATCACCTTGCGCTCGGCGCCGAGAACGATCCGCTCGAGCGCGTCGGTGAGGTCCTCGCGGTTGACCTTCTCGTGGCTGCGCCGTGCCGCCAGCAGCGCGGCCTCGTTGACCAGGTTGGCGAGGTCGGCCCCAACCATCCCGGGGGTGGAGGAGGCGAGCCCGCCGAGGTCGATGTCCTCGGCGAGCGGGACCGAGCGGGTGTGGACTTTCAGGATCGCCTCGCGGCCGGCGCGGTCGGGCGGCTGCACGGCCACGCGGCGGTCGAAGCGGCCGGGCCGCAGCAGCGCGGGGTCGAGGATCTCGGGACGGTTGGTGGCGCCGAGCACGATCACGCCCGTGCGGGGATCGAACCCGTCCATCTCGGTGAGGATCTGGTTGAGCGTCTGCTCGCGCTCGTCGTGGCCGCCGGAGAAGTTGGCGCCGCCGGCGGAGCGGGAGCGGCCGACCGCGTCGAGCTCGTCGATGAAGATGATCGCCGAGCCGGCCGCCTTCGCCTGCGCGAACAGGTCCCGCACGCGCGAGGCGCCGACGCCCACGATCATCTCGACGAACTCCGAGGCCGACATCTGGAAGAAGGGCACGCCGGCCTCGCCGGCCACCGCGCGCGCCAGCAGCGTCTTACCGGTACCGGGCGCTCCGCTCAGGAGCACGCCGCGCGGGATGCGCCCACCGAGCCGCACGTACTTGTCGGGGTTCTTGAGGAAGTCGACGATCTCGGAGAGCTCGGCCTTGGCCTCGTCGATTCCGGCCACGTCCTTGAACGTCACCGGCTGCTCGGAGCCCTCCACGCGCCGTGCGCGCGAGCGGCCGAACGACATCAGCCCGCCCGATCCGGCGGCGGCCGCAGCTCTTCGCATCACCAGGACGAACAGACCCACCAAGAGCAGCGTGGGCAGGATCCCCACGACCAGGCTCTCCACGAACGAGGGCCCGTTGTTGACGGGGTGGGCGTTGATGGTCACGCCATGGCTCTGGAGCAGGGCGAACAGCTCGTTCTGGTTGGCGAACGACGGGATCTCGGTCGAGAAGCTGGTCGCCTGCTGCGAGCTGTTCGGCGGGTACTTGACCCGTTGCTTGAACGTGCCCTGGATCGAGTCGCCGGTGGTCGAGACGTCGCCCACGTTCCCGGCCTGCACCTGGTTCAGGAACGTCGGGGAATAGGGGACCTGCACGCGCCCGCCCGGCGCGAGCGCGCGGTTGGACAGCCACAGGTTGAGGCCCAGCAGCACGAACACGGCGATGGCCACGACCAGCCACCGCGGGTTCGGTCCCGACGGCCGCGGCTGCCCGGGCGGGGTCCCCCGCCCGTCCGGCGGCCCGCTCACCCTCCAGCCGGGCAGGGACGGCTTGCTGTCCCCCGTGCGGTTGGTCGGGGCTCCCGAGCGTCGACTGGGCTCCTGGGCCATTGCCTGATTGTGACAAGCAGCCCCGGTCCTCTTCGTGAATTCATAAACGCTGCTCGATCCGGATCCGGAACGAGTCGGCGCCCTCGACCGTCGCGCCGGCCGCCGAGGCGCGGTCGGCCAGCCACCGATCGGAGGTGACGACGCGCACCGCCGCCGGCTGCGGGTCGCCCTTCAGGCGCCGGATGATCTCGTCGTCGGCGGCGTCCGCCTTGGGCTTGGGCGCGTGCGCGATCTCGATCACCGTGGAGCGAATCGGTGGCGACGGCGCCCGCTCGAACACGACCGTCACGTCCTCGCCCTCGTCGGCCGCCCAGTGCTCGAGCATCTTGACCAGGCGGAGCATCGCGCCGTCGCGGTCGCGCCACCAGCCGTCTGGCCGGGTCCCGATCACGTTCATGCCGTCGACGAGCCAGCGCATCGCTCGCTCACAGGCTATTCGTCGCCGGCGGGGCGCCGGCGCGCGCGCTTGCGCTCGGCCTGGCGGCGCTTGGTATCGCGCTGACGCTGCACCGATGCCTTCGTGGGCTTCGTCGGCCGGCGCGTCCGCGGGACGGTGAGCGCCGCGGTGAGCCGGTCCCGCAGGCGCGCGAGCGCGAGCTCGCGGTTGCGCGCCTGGCTGCGCGCGTCCTGCGCCACCGCGAGCACGCGCGGGCCCGCGCGTGCGATCACACGCTGCTTCTGCTCCTCGCTCAGTGACTCCGACGCGGCCACGTCGAACACCGCCTCGACGCGCGACGCGGTGACGTTCGCGTGCTGGCCGCCGGGGCCGGAGGAGCGCGACGTGCGGATCGCGACCTCGCGTAGTGGGATGGCCGCATAGCGTCCGAGGAGGATTGGATCGTCCATGTTGCGCGAAGCGTTATCAGGTCGTGAACAGAGGTCTGGCGGCGCAGTGGTCCGGCTGGGTCCCGTGCTAATTTGCCCGGCGTAAGGTCGTCCGAGCGGACGACGTCAAGGTAGGTGCAGGTCCCGGGGTAGTTGCGGCGATGCATCCTCCGCGGAAGGGCACTTCAACCACGGAGGAACGCTCCACCATGCCAACCGGAACCGTCAAGTGGTTCAGCGACGACAAGGGCTTCGGCTTCATCACTCCCGATGAGGGCAGCCGGGACCTGTTCGTCCACCACTCGAACATCAACGCCGACGGCTACCGCTCCCTCGCCGAGGGCTCCAAGGTCTCCTATGAGGAGGAGGCCGGTCCTAAGGGCCCGAAGGCGATCAACGTCCAGAAGATCTAGAGCGTCGGCGCGACGTCCGCCCGCACCGCTCGCGGCCCCGAACCGGCCCTGACGGCCACGCCTTAACGGCCGCGAATCGGCGCGGGCCGGACGTCCGCGCCGCTTCCTGCGGCATTGCACGCGCCCGTCGGGGAGGTACGCCGCCGCGTTCCCTACACTTCATAAGTAGATAACGCTTGGGGCGCCTGCGATGAGCAAGACAGTTGAAGAACGCGACCAGGTGGTCGTTCGGTTCGCGGGCGACTCCGGTGACGGCATGCAGCTCGCCGGGAGCCGCTTCACCGACGCGACCGCGATGCTCGGCAACGACCTGGCGACGCTCCCTAACTTCCCGGCCGAGATCCGCGCGCCGGCGGGCACGCTGGCGGGTGTCTCGGCCTTTCAGATCCACTTCGCCTCGCGCGACATCCTCACGCCGGGGGACGCGCCGAACGTGCTCGTGGCGATGAATCCGGCGGCGCTCCGGTCGAACCTCCCCGAGGTCGACCGCGGTGGGACGATCATCGTCAACGAGGATGCGTTCACCAAGCGCAACCTCGAGAAGGCGGGGTACGCGGCCAACCCGCTCGAGGACGGTTCCCTCGGCGCGTACCGGGTGCACCGGATCCCGATGACGAGCCTGACCATGCGCGCGGTCGAGGAGATCGAGGACGCGTCCACGCGCGACGCCGGCAAGGCCAAGAACCTGTTCGCGCTCGGCGTGCTCTCGTGGCTCTACGGGCGTCCGACGGATGTCACCGAGAAGTGGATCGAGCAGAAGTTCTCGCGCAAGCCGGCGGTGGCGAAGGCGAACCTGGCCGCGTTCAACGCGGGCTGGTCGTTCGGCGAGACGACCGAGCTGCTCGACGTGCAGTACAAGGTCAAGCCCGCCACCGACGCCCGTCCGGGCACCTACCGCAACGTCAACGGCACCACCGCGCTGGCGCTCGGGCTGGTCGCGGCCAGCGTGCGCAGCGAGCTGCCGCTGGTGCTCGCGAGCTACCCGATCACCCCGGCCTCGGAGCTGCTCCACGAGCTCTCGCGCCACGCGCGCTTCGGCGTGACCACGATCCAGGCCGAAGACGAGATCGCGGCCGCCGGCATGGCGCTTGGCGCGGCGTTCGGCGGCCGGCTCGGCGTCACCGCCACCAGCGGCCCGGGAATGGACCTGAAAGCGGAGACGATCGGCCTCGCGGTGATGCTCGAGCTCCCGATGATCGTCGTCGACGTGCAGCGCGCCGGCCCCTCCACCGGGATGCCGACGAAGACCGAGCAGTCAGACCTGCTGATGGCCCTCTACGGCCGCCACGGCGAGTCGCCGTTGCCGGTGCTCGCGCCGAGCACACCTGGCGGGTGCTTCGACACCGCCTTCGAGGCGGCGCAGATCGCGATCCGCTACCGCACGCCGGTGATCATCCTGTCGGACTCCTTCCTGGCCTCCTCCTCGGAGCCTTGGCTCGTGCCGGCGCCCTCCACGCTGCCGGCGATCGACCCGGGCTTCGTCACGCCACCCGCCTCCGGGTCCTCGGAGGACTTCCTCCCCTACAGCCGGGACGAGCGCCTGGCCCGGCCGTGGGCGGTCCCCGGGACGCGCGGCCTTCAGCACCGGATCGGCGGCATCGAGAAGGCCGACGGGTCGGGCAACATCTCCTATGACCCGGCCAACCACGCGCGCATGACCGAGCTGCGTGAGGCCAAGGTGGCGGGCATCGCCCGCGACGTCTCGCCGATCGAGGTCGACTCCGAGCCCGGGGCCGAGCTGCTCGTGCTCGGCTGGGGCTCGAGCGAAGGGTCGATCCGCGCGGGCGTCCGCCTTGCCCGCAGCGCGGGGCACAGGGTGGCGTGCGCTCATCTGCGGCATCTGAACCCGTTGCCCGCGAACACCGGCGACGTGCTCCGGTCCTTCGACCGGGTGCTCGTGCCCGAGATGAACACCGGCCAGCTCGCGCAGGTGCTGCGGGCCAAGTTCCTGGTCGACGTCGAGTCGTTCTGCAAGGTGCAGGGTCAGCCGCTGTTCGCCGGTGAGATCGAGCAGCAGATAGCGGAGCGGCAATGAGCGCGACTTTGGACACGAACGGAGGGGCGGCGCCCCAGCTGACCAAGGCTGACTTCCAGTCAGACCAGGAGACCCGGTGGTGCCCGGGGTGCGGCGACTACGCCGTGCTCGCGGCCGTCCAGCAGTTCATGCCCGAGCTCGGCATCCCGCCCGAGCGGATCGTGTTCATCACCGGGATCGGGTGCGCCGGCCGGTTCGCCTACTACATGGACACCTACGGGATGCACAGCATCCACGGCCGCGCGCCCGCCCTCGCCACCGGTCTGGCCTCGGCGCGCGAGGACCTCTCGATCTGGGTCATCACGGGCGACGGCGACTCGCTCTCGATCGGCGGAAACCACCTGATCCACGCGCTGCGCCGGAATATCCCGGTCAAGATCCTCCTCTTCAACAACCAGATCTACGGCCTGACCAAGGGCCAGGCGTCCCCGACCTCGGAGATCGGCAAGGTCACCAAGTCGACGCCGTTCGGCGTCGCCGACCATCCGTTCAACCCCGTGTCGCTGGCGCTCGGCGCGGAGGCGACGTTCGTCGCGCGGACGATCGACCGCGACCGCAAGCACCTGACCGACGTGCTGCGCGCGGCGGCCCAGCACGAGGGCGCGGCGCTGGTCGAGATCTACCAGAACTGCCCGGTGTTCAACGACGGCGCGTTCGCGGCCCTGACCGACAAGGAGGTCAAGGACCGCAACCAGATCCGGCTCGAGACCGGCCAGCCGATCCGGTTCGGCGAGGACATGAAGTACGGCGTGGTGGCGCGCCCCGACGGCGGCCTCCAGATCGCCGAGGTGGCCAACGTGGGCGAGGAGGCGCTGGTGCGCCACGATCCCCACCGCGCCGATCCCGCGTTCGCGTTCTCGCTGGCGCGCCTCGCCGAGGACCCGCTCGATCCGACACCGATCGGGATCTTCCGCTCGGTCGAGCGCCCGGTGTTCGGGCGGACCAGCCGCGTGCGCCCCGAGCCCGCCACCGAGGATGAGCTCGGCGAGCTGCTCCTCACCGCGGATACCTGGACGGTCTCCTGATTTAGTGGCCGCGCGCTGGCGCGGTCCGCGCCCCCCGGCGGGAAGAATGTTCCACTCGGTGCAGGGAATTCGCCGAGGCCGAGTTTCTTCCCGCCCTGCGGGAACTTCCTCGGCTTCGGCACTCGCGGCGCCGCGAGTGGAACGTTCTTCCCGTTCTGGCCGGGGGGGCGTGGTGCCCTAGGCGACGTGCCCGCCGTCAGGCTCGAGCGGGAGCCCCGCGGCGGCCCACTCGAGCAGGCCGCCGGTCATGTTGTGGGCGTCGAACCCGGCCTGCCGGAAGGCTTCCGCGGCCATCGCCGAGCGGCTGCCGCTGCGGCAGTAGAAGACGACCGGCTCCCCGCGCGAGATCGTGCCCGCCTGGGCCGCGAGCTCGCCGAGCGGAACCAGGCGACCGCCGGCGATCCGCCCCGCCTCGTGCTCGTCGGGCTCGCGCACGTCGACGAGCTGGATATCTCCGTTTTCCAGCAGTTTCGCGACGTCCTGAGGGCTGTAGTCGCCGTCCATCGAGGCCGAGGCTAGCGCGGTGGCGGCCTTGCATCGCTCAAGGCCGCCAAACCCCGCGCCGATGCAGAGCAAGGTTGCGACATCCATCGTCCATCTGCGATAGGCTGCCGCGCCGACAAAGTAAATAGACCCAGCCGAATCCCGGATGCCCAGAGTGTCCGGGAGCGGGGAACCCGATGAGGCCACCTGGCCTCGCGGGGCGAATCGCCGGAGATCCGGCGTAGCGCACTCTTTCAGCGCGAGCCCGACAGCTAACCCCGTAGGCGCGAGAAAGAGAAGGGGTTCTCTTGTCGTATCCAGTACTCGCACGTGCGATCCGCTTGGCCGGCGCGATCGTGCTCGCGGCGCTGCTCATCCCAACTGCATCGGGCATGGCGGCTTCGAACAGCAGCACCCCGGGGTCCGGCGGAGCCGGCCTGGGGGGGAGCTCGACGTCTCAGGCGAAGAAGAGCACGACGTCGAAGAAGAAGAAGAAAAAGACCAAGAAGTCTTCGAAGAAGACCACCAACGCGGTGGCGGGTGACTCCAAGCATCTCGGGGACCGCGTGCTGCGTCCGGGCATGAGCGGCCACGACGTCCGCGTGCTCCAGGACTACCTGACCAAGGCGGGTTATCCCACATCGATCGACGGCGACTACGGGCCCGGCACCAAGGCCAACGTCGTCGCCTTCCAGCACGCCGAGGGCTTCAGCCCCGCGAACGGCGTCGTCACCGTCCCGGTGGAGAAGGCGCTCCGCGCGGCCATTGCCAAGACGCCCGCAGCCGCGCCTGCCCCCGCGACCGGCACGACGCGGATCAACTCGGACGGCACGGCGACCGCGCCGGCCGGCGCGCCGGCCGCGGTTCAGCAGGCCATCGCCGCCGCGAACCAGATCATCGACACGTCCTACTGCTACGGCGGCGGCCACTCGAGCTTCAAGTCGAGCTGCTACGACTGTTCGGGCTCAGTGAGCTACGCGCTGCACGGCGCGGGCCTTCTCTCCTCGCCCGAGCCCTCGACGGCGCTCGAGTCCTACGGCAGCGCCGGCCCCGGCAAGTGGATCACGGTCTACGCCGACTCGAGCCACGCGTTCATCGTGATCGGCGGCCGCGCGTTCGACACCGCGGACTACGGCGGGCCGAACATCCCCGCCGGCTCCGGTCCACGGTGGCGCAGCAACCCCACCGGGAACCTGGCCGACGGCGGCGACTACATCGTCCGCCACCCGGCCGGCTACTAACTGAAAGCGGGGCGCTCCCCTCAGGCGGGGAGCGCCACCGTTGACCCCGTCGCGAACGCCACCGCCGCGCTCCCGGTGGAGGTGCCGGCGCGCCGCCGGCAGGCGCCACCACGCGTGATCTAGGATCACTGCATGTCCGCGTCCGCTGAGCTCGAGTGATCATGCCGGCGGCGCGGCGGATCCTGCTCTCAGCGTTCGCGGCGCTGACGGTGGGCCTCGGTGCCGTCAGCCTGATCTGGGGCTTCAGCGCGTCGTTCCCGGTCCGCCTGCTCCAGGGGATCGCGGTGTTCGGCGCCGGCGCGGTGATCATCGGCGGCGCGGTCGTGGCCACGATGATCCGGCTGGCCGGCTGGCGCGATCCCGAGTCTGACTTCGAGGCGATCGTGCGCCGCGCCGAGCGGCTCGCCGCCGAAGGCGACGACCCCTACCCCGACGACTACGAGCTCGACGACGAGGAGCTGTTCGACCCTCACGACGAGGAGGACTTCAAGGCGCTGGTCCGCTCGGCGATCGACGAGCTCCCGCTCGAGTTCCACCGCGCGCTCGAGCACGTCGCCGTCGTCGTCTCCGACGGCGGCCGGCGCCGGCGCGCCTACGGCCTCTACCAGGGCGACACGGTGGCGCGGGACTTCTTCCACGACCGGATCGTGATCTTCCGCGACACGCTTGTCCGCGACTTCGGGCACGACCCGGCGCTGCTCAAGGCCCAGGTCGTGCGCACGCTGCGCCACGAGCTCGCCCACCACCTGGGGTGGGACGAGAAGGGCGTCCGCGGGCTCGGCCTCTAGCGGCTAGCGCCGCGCGCGGGCCAGGTAGCTGTGGCCCGCCTTGACCAGGACGTTGATCCTCTTGACGAAGTCGGTGACGAGCACGCTGTGCTGCTGGACGGCGATCCGCGTCCCGTCGCAGCGGTCGGCGGTCGTCCACCGCGTCCCGCGCACCGTGCCCGCGGCATAGCGTCCACGCGTGCGGAAGTGGCCGCTGGCGCGGGAGCGCAGGGTCTGGAGTACGCGGCTGGAGACGGCGATGTGGCCATCGGCCGCCTTGTGTGCACGGCAGCCGGCGTACGACGGGGCTCCCTTGAAAGCGCCCTCGCGGAGCGCCAGCGTGCTGAGGCCCGAGCGTGCCTGGGTCAGCTTGAAGACAGCGCCGCCGAACACCCCGGTCTCGTGCTTGTGGCGCTTGGTCGTCGCCGCGGTCAGCTCGACCGACCCGTGACGCGCGTCGAGGGTGGTCCCCGAGGGCAGCTTCCTGGCCTCGGTGAGGGGGACGAGCCGCCCCCCGATCAGCAGGAACACGTGCCCGCCCGCGGGCTTGGCGTTCTCGCTGCGGCCGAGGACCGGCGGCCCCGGCGGGGGGTCCTCCCGGGTTTTGAACGTCACATCGGGCCCGAAGGTGGTGCCACTCGCGTTCACGGCCACCAGGCGCGCGTGGTAGAGCGCGTTCGGCACCAGGTTCGAGATCCCGGTCGATACCGGGTGATCGTTGGCGTCGCCGGCGAGTGACCTCGAGGCGGTTCGCTGGTCGTAGAGCGCCGTGGAGGCGCCCGGCGGGCGCAGGCTCGGGTTGAGCCCGTACTGGAAGAAGTACGTCGTCGACTGCCCCTCCGGGTTGACGACCCCCGCCAGCGTCGCCCGGGTGCTCGTCTTGCCCGTCGGCGCGCTCGTACGGGCAGCCGGCGGCGCCGGCACCAGCTCGTAGGCGCCGATGTCGCACGCGCCACCCGCGGGTTGCGGGCGCGCGACGCCGCGCTGGTCGATATTCACCGCATTGCCGCCGGCGTCGGTGCACGACCCGGCGTTGACGGCCGGGCTGCCCGCTGTCAGCGCCTGCGTGGGCGTGGGTCCGCCGTTGGCCGCGAGCGGTCCGAGCTTCGGGTCGGTGTTCGGGTGGTCACCGGCAGCTGTGAGGCCGCATGTGTTTCCGGTCTCGAGGTTGAAGCCGTCGGAGGCGAACGTCCCGCCGTTGGCGGCGGCGCAGGTGCCGGCGATGATCGCGTTCCTGAAGCGGAAGGCCCCGAACCGGCTGAGGATCGCGCTGCCCGCCTGGTTGATGCTGTTGCCGGCGATGGTGGCGTCGGTCGCCGTGCCGCCGCCGAGGGCGTAGATCGCCCCGCCGCCGTTCTGCGGGCCGCCGCCGTTCACCGTCAGCGAGTTCTCGGAGAGAGTGCTGTTGGTGTACGCGGCGCTCCGGCCCTCGTCGAGGACCGCGCCACCGCCGTCGCCGCCGGTGCCGCCGCTCGTGGCGGTGACGGTACCCGTGTTCTGGGATATCGAGGATCGATCGACACGGATCTGGCCGCCCTCGCTGAGGACGCCTCCGCCGCCGTCGTCCGCCTGCGTCGAAGCGTCGGTCACGTTGAAGCTGTTGCCGTCGATCGACGATGAGCTCATCGTGAAGTTGCCGCCTTCGGTGACGATCCCGCCGCCACCGTCGTCGCCGGCGCCACCGGACCCGCCGTTTCCGAGGGTGAACGAGTTTCCGTTCACGGTTGTGCCGCTCAGCGTGATGGCGCCGCCGGAGTTGTGGATGGCGCCTCCGCCGTTGGACCCGTTGGGCGCGGCGCCGACGTCGTCCGAGTTGTTGTCGACCGAGCCGCCCGTGATGCTCAGGTCGCCGCCGTCTGAGTAGATGCCCCCGCCACCCTCACTTCCGATCGTTCCGGACGCTGTGTCGCGAACGGTGTTCCCGTTCACCGCGGTGCCGGTGAGCGTGATCACGCCGCCGGCGTCATGGAGCCCGCCGCCGCCGTTGTCTCCGCGGGTGGCGGTGCCGGTCAGGGAGACCTGGTTGCCCGAGATCGTGCTGTTCGTCACCGTGACGTCGCCGCCGTTGACGAAGACCCCGCCGCCGCCGGCCGAATTTGGGTTGTTGATTGTCGCCTGGTTGTCGGTGATCGACACGCCGCTCAGGGTCAGCAGGCTGGCGGTGTTGTCGAAGATCCCGCCTCCACCCGGCACGCCGCTGCCGCTGACCGCGCCATGGGTGATCGTCAGCCCTGAGATCGTGACGGTGGCGGTATTGCCCGCCTCGATGTCGAACACGCCGCTCTGCTGCTTGCCGTCGATGGTGAGGTCGCCCGCGCCGGGTCCGGAGATCGTGAGGGCATGGGGGACGACCAGAGCGCCGCTCGTCAGGGTGATCGTGTGCGCGCCCGGTCCGAGGTTGAAGTCGATCGTCTCCCCGGCTGCCGAACCGTTGATGGCAGCGCGCAGCGAGTTGGCGCCGCTGTCGTTGGTGTTCGTCACCGTCGCGGCCTGCGCTGCCGCCGGCAGCGCCACGAGCAGCGCGAGCGCGAGTGCCATTGCGCGGCTCAGCCGCGGCCGACGAATCCTCATGATGTGCCCCTCTCGGCGCGTTGGTTCAAAACCGCTGCGGCACCAACATCCGTCACCGAAAAACGCCGTCCCGTGCGCAGCGCAGCCCGCGCAGCCTACCCGGCGCCCACGGGTCGCGGCAACCCCCCGCCATCTAGCATGCGAGGGGGCCGCATCGACGCGGCCTCACCTTTGACTACTCAGGAGCAGTGAACGAATGCCCGAAGCAGTGATTGTCGACGCCATCCGCACGCCCATCGGCCGGGCGGGCAAAGGCTCGCTGAAAACGGTCCGCGCCGACGATCTGGCGGCGATCCCGATCCGCGCCCTGATCGAGCGCAACCCGGAGGTCAACTTCTCCGAGACCACCGACGTGCTCATGGGCGCCGCCTCGGGCGTCGGGGAGCAGGGCTACAACGTCGGGCGCAACGCGTCGCTGATCGCGGGGCTCGACCACCACGTCCCCGCCTGCACCGTCAACCGCTTCTGCGCCTCGTCGCTGATGACGATCCGGATGGCCTCACACGCGATCAGGGCCGGCGAGGGCGAGCAGTACATCGCCGCCGGGGTCGAGGCCGTGTCGCGAGCCGGGCTGGGCGCGGGGATGATGGAGGAGGCCAAACACCCGAAGCTGAACGGCCAGAACGGCGCTCCCTACGACGTCTACATCTCGATGGGGCTGACCGCCGAGAACGTGGCCGAGCGCTGCAACGTCACGCGCGAGCAGCAGGACGAATGGGCGGTGATCTCGCAGAGCCGCGCGGTCGATGCCCGCGACTCGGGCCACTTCGACGCCGAGATCGTTCCCGTCCCCGTGGCCGCGCACAAGGACAAGGACAGGGAGGGCAACGAGATCGACGTCCCCGACACCGTCGTCGATAAGGACGACGGCCCGCGCGCGGGCACGACGATGGAGGTCCTCGGCAAGCTCAAGCCCGCCTTCCGCGAGAACGGCACCGTCACCGCCGGCAATGCCTGCCCGCTCAACGACGGCGCCGCCGCCGTGCTCGTGATGTCGGCCGAGAAGGCCGAGCGGCTGGGGCTGAAGCCCCGCGCGCGGATCATCGCCTCGACGGTGGCGGCGATCCGGCCGGAGATCATGGGCCTCGGGCCGATCCCCGCGATCAAGCAGCTCCTGGAGGAGACCGGGTTCTCGATGGACGACATCGACATCGTGGAGATCAACGAGGCGTTCGCGGCGCAGATCGTGCCCTGCCGCGACGATCTGGGGATCCCCGAGGAGAAGCTGAACCCGTTCGGTGGCGCGATCGCCCTCGGCCACCCGTTCGGGATGACCGGCGCCCGGATCATGACCACCCTGCTGAACGGCCTCGACAAGACCGGCGGCCGCTACGGGATCGAGTCGATGTGCGTCGCCGGGGGGATGGGCCAGGCGATGTTGGTCGAGCGGCTGAGTTAGCGGGTGAAGCCATTTACCCCCGGCCAGCGGGGGAAAATGGCTTCAACCGACATATCTAGCGAGGGGGCATCCGGAGCGCCCCGTCCAGCCGGATCACCTCGCCGTTGAGCATCTCGTTCTCGACGATGTGGGCGGCGAGGGCGGCGAACTCGTCGGGGCGCCCGAGGCGCGAGGGGAACGGGATCGCCGCGCCGAGGGCCTCGCGGGTCTCCGACGGGAGGCCTCCGAGGAGCGGCGTGTCGAACGTCCCCGGGGCGATCGTGCACACGCGGATGCCGGCGCCGGCGAGGTCACGTGCGGCGGGGAGGGTCATGCCGACGATCCCGCCCTTGGAGGCCGAGTAGGCGATCTGCCCGATCTGACCGTCGAAGGCTGCGATCGAGGCGGTGTTGATGCACACGCCGCGCTCGCCGCTCTCCGCGGGGTCATTGGCGAGCATCGCCGCTGCGGCCAGCCGGAGCACGTTGAACGTGCCGATCAGGTTGACGCGGAGCACCTTCTCGAAGGGCTCGAGCGCATGCGGCCCGCGTCGGCCCGCCACCCGCTCACCCCAGCCGATGCCGGCGCAGCACACCGAGATGCGCACGCCGGACGGGATCTCGATGCTGTCGGGATCGGTCACGTCGGCGCGCACGAAGCGTGCCCCCAGCTCGTCGGCGAGTGCCGAGCCGCGCTCCGAGTTCAGGTCGGCGATGACGACGTCCGCGCCACCGTCGGCGAGCCGGCGCGCGGTCGCCTCGCCGAGCCCCGAGGCTCCGCCGGCCACGAACGCGGTGGCGCCCTCAATGCGCACGGGCACCCAGCGACAGCGCGAATAGGCCGTCCGGGTCGGTGTGCCAACCGTCGAGGCGCAGCCCGGCGGAGCGGAAGTCCTCCTCGACGCGCGAGCGGGTGAACTTCGCGCTGATCTCGGTGCGGAGCTCCTCACCGGCCGCGAACTCGACCCGCAGCCCGAGGTCGGCGATGAGCACGCTGCACGGCCGCTGCGAGCGCAGCCGCATCTCGACCCACTCGTGGCGGCGGTCGAAGAACGCGACATGGTCGAACGCGTCCGGGATGAAGTCGGCGCCCAGCTCGCGGTTGATCACGTGGAGGAGATTACGGTTGAACTCGGCGGTCACGCCCTGGGAGTCGTCGTAAGCGGCCTCGATCACCGCCGGATCCTTGACCAGGTCGGTGCCGAGCAGGAGGCGGTCGTGAGGGCGCAGCACCGTCGCGATCGAGCGCAGCAGCCCGCGCCGCGTGCCGGGCGGGAAGTTGCCGATCGTCCCGCCGAGTAGGGCCACGATCCGCGGCACACCGTCGGCATCAGGCACACGGTCGAGGTGGCGCTGGAAGTCGCCGATGACGCCGTGAATCAGCAACCCGTCGTATTCCTCCACGAGCAACGCCGCCTCCTGGACCACGCTCTCGGACACGTCGAACGGGATGTAGCGGCGCAGCGTGCCCGCGCGCTCCATCGCGCTCAGCAGCACGCGCGCCTTCTCGGCCGAGCCCGACCCGAGCTCGACCAGCTCGCCCGCGCCCACATCACCGACGATCGCCTCGGCCTGCCGCGCCAGGATCGCCCGCTCGGTCCTGGTCGGGTAGTACTCGGGCAACTCGCAGATCCGCTCGAACAGCTCCGATCCCCGCGCGTCGTAGAAGTGCTTGGGCGGCACCTCCTTGAACGGACGGGTGAGCCCGTCGAGCACGTCGTTGGCCAGCGAGCGCTCCTCGGCCTCCGACAGCCACGACTCGATGCGCACCTGCGTCTCATCAACCAGTGTCTTCATGTCAAACGTCCCTTGCCATTCGGATGCCGGAGAAGATCTGACGGCGCTGCGGGTAGTCCCAGTTGCGGAACGTGGGGGTGATCACGCGGGCGCGGGTGGCCCACGATCCACCGCGCAGCACCTTGTAGCCGGAGCCGAAGAACACCTCCGAGTACTCGCGGTAGGGGTAGGC
This sequence comes from uncultured Solirubrobacterales bacterium, assembly GCA_963839105.1. GTDB lineage: Bacteria > Actinomycetota > Thermoleophilia > Solirubrobacterales > Solirubrobacteraceae > Palsa-465. The sequence goes on along the minus strand of CAWITQ010000006.1, from coordinate 503,645 downwards.
GGTGAAGCCGGGGTAGCCGCCGAAGTCGCCGGCGGTCCACTCCCAGACGTCGCCGATCGTCCCCAGGCACCCGTACGCGGAGGCGCTGGCGGGATACGCGCCGGCGGGTGCCGGACCGCATCCGAGCTGGTCCACGTTGGCGTGGACGCCGGGCAGCGGGGGATCGTTCCCCCACGGAAATGCGCGGGCGCTCTCCGCCTCCTGATCCCAGGTCGCCGCCTTCTCCCACTCGATCTCGGTGGGGAGCCGAAGCCCGTGCGCACGGGCAAAGGCGTCGGCCTCGAACCAGGAGACGTGGACGACGGGGCGGTGCGGGTCGAGCGGCTCGAGGGTTCCGAGGCGCCACTCCGCGGCGAGGTCCGCCGTCCACCCTCCAGGTCGCGTGATGTCGTACTGCTCCTTCCAGTGCCAGCCCTCGTCCGACCACCATTCGCGGCGCTCATAGCCGCCGCCCTCGGTGAAGGTGAGATACGTGGCGTTGGTGATCGGCGTGCGGCCGATGAGGTAGGCGCGAACGTCGGTGCGGTGGCAGGGCCGCTCGTTGTCGTAGGCGAACGCGTCCGCCGGCGCTCCGATGGTGCACTCGCCGGAGGGGATCTCGATCAGCTCGAGCCCGGTGGCGCACGCCGTCACCGGCGGAGGCTCGGTGCGCCCGGGCAGCCAGTAGTCGCCCAGGCCCGCCAGCTGGAGGGTCTGGAGCATCGTCTCGTTGTGCTGGTGCTCGTGGCGCAGGACCATCTCCGGGATCGTCGGGTCCTCGTCGCCGCGCTCCTCGATCACCGCCAGCGTGCGCTCTCGGGTCCTGGCCAGGTAGTCGCGGGCGCCGGGCGCACGCAGGAACGGGAGGTTGCCGCGGCCGGCCCGGGGCGTCTCGAAGGCGTCGTAGACGTCGGCGAGGTCGTCGCGCAGGAGCGGAAGGCCGCCGAAGCGGTGCGCCACCCACAGATCCTCGAACGCCGCGATGTGCCCGAGATCCCAGACCAGCGGGCTCATCAGCGTCGAGTGGACGCGCTCGAGGTCGTCGTCCGAGACGCTGGCCACGATCGCGTGGGTCCGCTCGCGAGCCTCGCGCAACGGGGCGATGGCATCCGCCGCAGTCGTGGGCGCCGCGGCTGCGCTCGGGCGGCTCATCGAAGCCATTGTTCCATGCGGGGTCGTCCGGGTTGGTCTAAAGCGCGTAGCGCAGGAACAGCGAGCCATCCTCCTCGAACGCCCACACGAGCTCGAGCGAGGCGAGCTCAGGCAGCTCGGGACCCGCGGTCACCGCCGGGTCGTTCCCGCCACCGGCGAGCTTGGGCGCCAGGGTCAGGAACAGCTCGTCGACGAGGCCCTCCTGCAGGAGCGCGCCGAACACGAGCGGGCCGCCCTCGCACAGCAGCGCGCGGACCCCGTGGTCACGGCGCAGGCGGCGCATCACCGTGGTCAGCGTGAGCTCGGCCGGATCGAGGAGTACCACTTCCACGTCCGCCTGAACGCCCGCGAGGTCGGGCTCGGTGGGGGTGAACACGACCACGCGGCTGTCGGGGTCCTCGAACAGGGGGATGTCATATGGAATCGCTCCGGCGCGGGAGACCAGGCAGGCGAGCGGATCGGGGGCGAGCCCGGCCTCGGCTCGGCGCCGGCGGCGCTCGGGATCGCGCACCAGGCGCCCGTAACGCTCGGTGCCCATCGTCCCGGTGCCCGCGAACACGGCGTCCACGCGCTCACGCAGTCCGTGGAACATGGCGCGGTCGCTGAGGCCGCCGAGCTGCCCGGACCGGCCCTGGAAGGCCGCCCGGCCGTCGAGGCTGGCGACGAAGTTGACGATCGTGTACGGCCGATCGGGTCCGGCGCGCGCCAACAGGTCGAGCGAGGAGACGACTTCGCCCACCGTGCGCGTCCCCGGCGCCGGCAGCAGCTCGCGCAGCTCGATGTCCGGACCCGGCCGCTCAGTCGGTGGCACGGCCGCGAGCCTACACGGCGCCCTCGACCCGCTCCGCCTCGCCCACGCGCGACGCTCCGCCTCGCCCGCGCGCCGCCTCGCCCACGCGCGACGCTCCGCCTCGCCCGCGCGCGAAAATGGTTAGGCTGCGCGCCGATGCACTTCCGGGACATCGATCGGGGAGAGCTGATCGCGATCGTCGGTGGGATCGTGCTCGGGATCTCGCTGTTCCTCACCTGGTACTCGCTCGGCAACGTCAACACCACGCTCAACCACTGCAAGGGCCCGAACGGGTCGTGCACGGGGTGGCAGTCGCTGCTCATCCTGCGCTACCTGCTGCTCGCAGCAGCCGCGGCGCCGCTGATCCTCACCTACATCATCGTCCGCGGGCACGGCCTGTCGTGGCCGCGCGGCGAGGTGACGGCGCTGGTCGCTCTCGTCTCGCTGACGTTCGTGCTGTTCCGCGGGCCGATCAGCAAGCCGGGCTCGCCCCGCACCCAGATCAGTCTGTCGGTCGGCTGGTATGTCGCGCTGATCGGTGGGCTGCTGATCCTCGCAGGGTCCATCTACCGCTCTCAGGAGCAGGCCGCGCGACGCAAGCCGCCAGGCGTGCTGTGAGCGGCGACGGCGACCACGCGCGCCCCGACCGCAATCTCGCCCTCGAGCTGGTGCGGGTGACCGAGGCGGCGGCGCTGGCGGCGGCCCGGATGGTGGGCCGCGGGGACAAGGAGGGCGCCGACCAGGCGGCGGTGGACGCGATGCGCAACGTGCTCGACTCGGTGTCGATGGACGGCATCGTCGTCATCGGCGAGGGGGAGAAGGACGAGGCGCCGATGCTCTTCAACGGCGAGCAGATCGGCGACGGCACGCCGCCCGAGGTCGACGTGGCCGTCGACCCGCTGGAGGGGACGCGGCTGACGGCGCTGGGCATGCCCAATGCGATCGCGGTGATCGCGCTGGCCGAGCGGGGCACGATGTTCAACCCGGGGCCGATCGTGTACATGGAGAAGCTCGCCGGCGGCCCCGAGATCGCCGACCTCCTCGACCTCGACCGGTCTCTGCCCGAGACGTGCAAGCTCGTGGCCGAGCGCAAGGGCATCGACATCCGCGACGTGATGGTCGTGATGCTCGACCGCGAGCGTCACCACGAGGCCATGCGGGAGGTGCGCGAAGCGGGCGCGCGCGTCCGGCTGATCACCGACGGCGACGTCGCCGGCGCGATGCTCGCCGTCTCCGACGACACGCCCGTGGACCTCCTGTGGGGGATCGGCGGCACGCCCGAGGGCGTGATCTCGGCCGCCGCCATCAAGTGCATCGGTGGCGAGCTGGTGGGGAGGCTGTACCCGCGCAACGACGAGGAGCGCTCGGAGGCCGAGAGCTCTGGCTACGACCTCGCGCAGATCCTGACCTGCGATGACCTGGTGGCGGGGGAGGACGTGTTCTTCTCGGCCACCGGCGTCACCGACGGCGACGTGCTCCAGGGGGTTCGCTACCAGGGCGGCCGCGGCGCCACCACCGAGTCGCTGGTGATGCGATCCCGCTCCGGGACCGTGCGCCGGGTCTCGGCCCGGCATGACCGCAGCAAGCTGCGCGCCCTGACCGGCGTGCGCTACGGCTGATCGACGGTCTGCCGCGGGGCGGTCGCGGCCGCGGACGCGGATGCGGGTGCAGCCGCGGGTGCGGGCGCGCCACCGTTGACGCCCGCACCGTTGGGCTCGAGCGGGTTGCCGGCGTCGACCGGCTGCCGCGCGAACCGGCCCACCTTCGACTTGGCCAGGTCGAGCGTGGCCAGCGAGCGCAGGAACGAGTGGGTCACGAGGACGTGGATCGAGGACTGGGTCGCCTCGTACACCGGGAGGCTGAAGTTGGCGGCGATCGAGGGGTAGAAGTTCGCCACCTCGACCTCGATCCGGAGCTTGCCGGCGCCGTCCACCTGTGACTCGAGCCGGCGCGCGCCCAGCGCGAGGAAGCCGCAGCCGCGGCCACCCCGCGCCACCAGCAGCCCGTCGAGGATCTGCCAGCGCACGCTTGCGTGGCCCGGCTCCATCACGTACTCGGGCGCCGCGAAGCGCAGGAGCGTGAGCGGGCGGGCCACGAGCACGACCCGGCGCTCGTTCTCGCCGTAGTCGACCCGGATCAGCCCCAGCGTGACCCGCGACAGGAAGCGCCAATATGTCCGGGCCAGGTCCTCGATGCCGGTGGGGTTCCACAGCTTCTCGAGCCGGCTCTCGGGCATCGTGAGCTCGGCGGACTGGACCGAGCGCACGGCCCCGTTGTCGGCGATCACCGTCGATTGGCGGGGGGAGACGATCACCGCCTGCGCGGGGAGGTGCGCGCGGCGGCGCCGGCGCTCGGCCACGAGGCCGATGAGCACGGCGAAGACCAGGAAGAACGGGATCATCGAAGTGGATTGTGCCCGGTCGGGCCGGTTGTTTATCCCGGAAGTGATGCCAGCCTCACCGTGGTCCCCTCGGGGAGCTCGCCCTCCCCCGGCGGGATCATCGCGAGCGCGTCCGCGCCGAGCAGCGAGCTCATCATGTGGGACCCCTGGGGGCCGTTGGGGATGGCCACGATCCGTCCGTCGCGGCGCTCGAGGCGGACGCGCACCGCCTGCTCGCGCGTGCGGTTGCGCGGGATCGGGGCGCCGAGGGTGGCCTCCGCCTGGGCGAGCGGCTCCACGGCGGCGCCCTGGAGGGCGTCGAGCGCCGGCCGCGCGAACAGCGCGAAGGTCACATAGGCGGACACCGGGTTGCCGGGCAGCCCGAACACCAGGCGCTCCCCGTGCGTGCCGAACCAGGTCGGGCCGCCGGGCTGGAGCGCCACCCGCCAGAAGCGCTCCCGGACGCCGAGCGCCGCCAGCGCGGGCTTGACGTGGTCGTGCGGGCCCACCGACACGCCGCCGGAGATGACGAGCACGTCGGCCTCGGCAAGGGCCTCGCGCAGCGCGGCCTCGGTGGCGGCACGATCGTCGGGGAGCCGTCCGGTCGGCGCCGTGAGGGCGCCGGCCCGAGCCGCCAGCGACGCGAGCATCGGCGCGTTCGAGTTGTGGATCTCGCCCGGTCCGAGCGGCTCGCCCGGTTCGCGCAGCTCGTCGCCGGTGCAGAGCACGTGGACGCGCGGGCGCCGCGCCACCGTGAGCTCGCCGGCGCCGGCCGCGACCGAGGCCCCGAGCTCCGCCGGCCGTAGCCGGGTCCCCTTCTGAAGGACGGTGGTGCCGGCGGTCATGTCCTCGCCTGCCCCGCGGATGTTCTGTGCCGGGGCGACCGCGGCGTCCAGGCGGACCTGAGCGCCGTCTGCCTCGGTGTCCTCCTGACGGATGACCGCGGTGGCGCCGGCCGGCACGGCGGCGCCGGTGGAGATGCGAATCGCCTCCCCCTCGGCGAGGCGGCGCTCCGACGGCGTCCCGGCGCGCGACTCGCCGACGATCCGGAGCGTGCGCCCGGCGGGGCCGGCGAGGATCGCGTAGCCGTCCATCGCCGAGCACGGGAATGGGGGACGTTCCCGGCCGCGCGGACGTCGTCGGCGAGCACCCGGTCGAGCCCGGCCGTGACGGGAACGGTCTCCGCCGGGAGCGGACGAGTGGCCGCAAGCACCGCTTTTCGGGCCTCAAAGATGGTGAGAACAGGTCCAGACATTGCGCAGAACATTTTTGCCGCTCGATGCGTTCTTCCAATACTCGCGAAAGGTGATAAAAGGCCGCCAATGTACCCCGGACCCCCCGCCGCGCCGCGCGCGGCCGGTCGCTGAACTACCCCTTGTTCAGCTCCTCGAGCGAATCGAGGACCTGACCAAGGGCTGGCTGCTCGCGCTGATCGAGGACGCCCCGCTGGACCAGGCGGGGGCGATCCTGGCGGCGGGGCTGGTCCGCGAGGGCCCGCGGCTGTGCGAGGGCGTACTGCGCGCGCTCACCGACGACGAGGAGCTGCGTGCCCTCGATCGGGGCGGCCAGACGGGCCGGTTGGTGTTCCAGGCCGGCGAGCTCGCCGGCGCCGCCGACGCGGAGGAGGCGGTCCGCGCCATCGATGCGCTGGGCTCGGTCATCTGGGCGGCGGCGCTGGCCTCGCTGCCCGACCCCGAGGTCGACCAGGTCGCGCGGCTGGCCGAGCGCCTCGGGCTGGTCCTGCGGGAGGTGCGAGCCGCGGCCGTCCGGCGGTATGCGGCGGCGGAGGGCCACCCCCGCCAGCGGGGCGTAGCGGGCCGGCGGCACGGAGGCCGCTACGGCCGGTGCACGGTGGCGCCAGCGATGAGCCGGAGCCGTTCGGGGCTGGGCCTGGACCCGGGCCCGCGGCGGGATTTGGACCCGGGGTTGCACCTGGACCCGGGGTCGGCGTCGACCCGGGGTTGGACCCGGACCCGGGGCTGGATTCGGGCCTAAGACTGCGCCGGCGCCGCCCCGGGGCCCGGGCCGGCGGCGCCGGGGCCCTTCGGGACCGGCCGAGCCGCGCCCCGGACCTTCACCACCGACCCGCCGGCGCCCAGCGGACACGGACCCGAGCCGGTGGGTGAGGCGAACGACCACCTCGCGCCGGCCGCGCCTGAGCCCGACGGCGGGTCAGCCCGAACGCCGCTGGAGCCCGCCCGCGACGAGCTGTGGGTGCGGGCACTGGACGAGGAGATCGAGCGCTCCAACCACGCCGGGATGGCACTGGCGCTCCTGCTCGTGGAGCTCGAGGAGGCCGACCGGATCCGCACCGTGGAGGACACCAGCGAGGTCGGCGCGAGCTTCGGCGCGTTCGCCCAGGCGATGCGGACGGCGCTGCGCCGCCGGGACATCCTCGCGTGCGAGACGGATACGCGCGCATGGGTCGTGGCCCGCGACACGATGCGCAGCGGCGCTCAGGCGCTCGGTGGCCGCATCGCCGGAGCGGTCCAGGCGGCGGAGCCCTGGCGGGGTGCGCCGCTGACGGTGACCGTGGGCGTGGCCGTGCTCGGAGAGGACGGCGGGGACCGCGAGGCGCTGATGGGAGCGGCCGAGCAGGATCGCTTCGCGGCCTCGGCGACCGGGACGCCGGTGCTGGGCGGGATGCCCAACGGAGAGGGCAACGGGCCGCCCGGCCCGTGGGCGAGCTGAGGCCGCGCTCAGTGCTGGGAGGGCAGTGAGACCGCGCCGATCGTCGCGGTGCCGCTGATCCGCAGCGCCTTGGCCGTGGCCATGGTCAGGTCCCAGTCGGCGCCGTTGGCGTAGGGACCCCGATCGATCACCGGAACCGTGATCGTGCGGCCGTGGTAGTAGATCGCCACCGGCGTCCCGCACTTCAGCGTGCGATTGGCGACGCCGAGGGTGGTTCGCCGTAGCACCTTGCCGCAGGCCGTCTTGCTGCCCCAGAAGCCGGGCCCGTAGAGCGTCGCCCGCGACGAGCGGTAGATGGTCACGGTGAGCGTGGGGGAGGACGTGGCGCCGCGCGGCCTTGAGGCGGGATCACGGCCCGGATCGCGAACCGGCCGATGTGGTCGGCGCGCCAGGCCACCGAGAAGGAGCCGTCGCTGCCCACGGTGGCGCTCGCGGTGGGCGCCCACTGCCAGCCGGTCTCGTGCCCGGAGCGCTCGATCTCCACGGTGGCGCCGCTGTCGGAGCGCGGCGCCGAGCCCGTGAACGTGACCTGGTTGCTCAGGAACGCCGAGGCGGCGGTGACGATCGTCATCCCGTTGCCGCTCGCGCTGACCTTGCCGCTCCCGGGCTGCGACGACGGCGAATTCGTGGTGTTGCTGGACCCGCTGGGCGCGAGCCCCCCGCCACCGGAGAAGGCGACGCCGGCAGCGGGCAGCGACAGCTGAACTGCGCTCAGCGCCAGCGAAATGGCAACGACTGCAATGGCACGTCGACTCAACGTCTTTCGGCCCGTCCTATCGGTGTCTGTGCCTACGAGGTGAGCTGACGGGCTCGCGCCTTTCGGCGCTACGGCCCTTTACCGGGCCGATTCGCCCCTGCGAACCTGACGATCCGCAAGTGGTTCCCCCGTCGACCCTCCGCGGACGGAGAGTCGTTCGGCTTGAACGGCGCGGAGTATACGTAACGCGCCGACGCGCGTCGGGCCGGGTGGGCGGGCGGCTACGGCTTGGGAAGGCGCGCGACCGCGTTCCGCAGCGCCCGGGCGCTCACGGTCAGGCCGATCTCCGCGAGCTCGGCGGCGGCCTGGACGGCGGTGCTGACGATGTCGGCCCCGGTCGCCGGCGCCGGCTTGCGCGAGCGCGGCTTGGGCGGCGTGCCGGCGGGCTGCGGCGGCTGGCGCAGGCGCTCGGAATGAGGCTTGGGGCGGGCCCGCGGGGGGCGGGCGGCGCGCGGTGGCGCCTGCTCGGCGGTCGGTGGCGCCGCGGCCGCGGGCTTCGGTGCTGTCTTGCGCGGGGTGGGCGGACTCTTGGCCTGCGTCGCTCCCGCCTTGGCCTGCGTCGCTCCCGCCTTGGCCTGGGAGGCAGGCGCCTTCGCCTTGGCCTGCGGGGTCGTCGCCTTGGCCTTGGCGGGTGCCTTCTTCGCGCGCTTGGCCGGCGCGGAGGCCTCGGCCTTGGCCGTCTGCGCCCGCGGCGTCTCCGAAGGGGCCGGCGCTCCGTTGCCCTCGCCGGAGGCCTTTCCGGCGCGCTTGTCGCTGCGGCGGTGCGGCCGTGTCCGCGGCAGGGCGCTCAGGACTTCTGACGGGGGCTTCTCGCTCATCGATTCAACATCATCGCGCACAGTGCGGATTGGCGCGTGCGGCGAACTACATTAGGAGCCGATGAAGTGGCTACGACGCGGCTAGATTTATCGGGCACTGAAACGATCGTGCGGGTACTAAGTATTAGTACTGCAGTACCCGCGCCGCTCGGTCGGCAGACCCCCGTAGCCACCGCGGCGTTCGTTGACTTCAAAAAATATAGCGCCTATACTCGAATGCGTATGTTTGAGTAGCGGGCGTGCGCTCTCAGGGCGCGGCGCCGGCTCCGGATCCTCAGCGCAGGGCAGGTTGCGCACGACGAAAACGGGATGACATGTCAGTAGCGGAACTGCAAGAACTCGAAGAGATCAAGGGCCTCGTCACCCGTGGTCAGCAGCTCGGCGTGCTCACGTACGCCGAGATCGCCACCGCGGTGGGCGAGCTGGATCTCGACGAGGCTGACGTAGAAGAGCTGCACGGATTCCTCGAGCGGGCCGAGATCGAGCTCGTCGAGGAGGTCGACCCGGCGCTGGCTGCCGCCGAGGTGGAGCGCGCGCCGGATAAGCGAGGCCGGCGCAAGCCGAAGACGGCGCTCGACCTGAAGCCGGACATGACCACCGACTCCCTTCAGCTGTTCCTGAAGGACATCGGCAAGGTCCGGCTGCTCACCGCGCAGGAGGAGGTCGACCTCGCCAAGCGCATCGAGCGCGGCGACCTCGACGCCAAGCAGAAGATGGTCGAGTCGAACCTGCGCCTCGTCGTCTCAATCGCCAAGAACTACCGCAATCAGGGCCTGCCGTTCCTGGACCTCATCCAGGAGGGGACGCTGGGCCTCGTCCGCGCGGCCGAGAAGTTCGACTACCGCAAGGGCTTCAAGTTCTCCACCTACGCCACCTGGTGGATCCGCCAGGCGATCGCCCGCGCGCTCGCCGACAAGGCGCGCACGATCCGCATCCCGGTCCACGTCGTCGAAAAGCTCAACAAGATCGGCCGCGCCGAGCGCAAGCTGGTCACCGAGCTGGGACGCGAGCCGACCGCCGAGGAGATCGCCGAGGTCACGGGGATCGAGCCCGAGGAGGTCGAGTCGATCAAGCGCTCCGCGCAGGCCCCGGTCTCCCTCGAGAAGCCGGTCGGCGACGAGGAGGAGTCCGAGTTCGGCCAGTTCATCGCCGACGAGCGGGCCGAGTCCCCGTACGAGCGCGCGGCCGAGATCCTCACCAAGGAGGCGCTGCGCGAGGCCCTCGAGAACCTCTCGTACCGCGAGCGCCGCGTGCTCGAGCTCCGCTACGGCCTCGGTGGCGAGCACCCGCGTACGCTGGACGAGGTCGGCCGGACGTTCAACGTCACCCGCGAGCGGATCCGCCAGATCGAGAACCAGTCGCTGAAGAAGCTCCAGTCGCTCGCCGAGGCGCAGAAGCTTCGCGACGTGGCATAGGGGTTTCTGGGGCCGGGCTTCGCCCGGCGTCCATGGGGCCGTTGCGCCGGGCATCCCTGCCCGCCGGCTCCCGCCCGGCCCACTCGCCGCGGGCGCTTGGGGAGAAACCCCGAAATAGTCAGGGTTTCCTCCCAACCGGCGTCCAACGGTCCCGCCACCGCTCAAGGGTCCGGCCGCCCCGACCGATCCATACCGGGCGATGTTGGAACTGCACGAAGCGCTCGCATGGACGGTCAAGGTGGGGGGCTCGGACCTGCACCTGAAGGTGCCGGCCCGGCCGCTTGCCCGCGTCCACGGCAAGCTCCAGCCCGTCATGGAGTACGACGACCTGAAGCCCGAGGACACCGAGCGCGTCCTGCGCCAGATGCTGGCCGAGCACCCCGAGAAGCTCGAGGCCTTCGACACCGAGAACGAGATCGACTTCTCCTACTCCGTCCAGGACCTCTCACGCTTCCGCGTCAACGCCTTCCGCCAGCGCGGGTCGGTCTCGATCGTCGCCCGCGTGATCCCCTACGCGGTCAAGACGGTCGAGGAGCTCGGCCTGCCGCAGGTGATCCGGGACCTGGCCGAGGAGGAGCGCGGCCTGATCCTGCTCACGGGCACCACCGGCTCCGGTAAGTCCACGACGCTGGCGGCGATCATCGACCACATCAACGAGACGCGCGCCAGCCACATCGTCACGATCGAGGACCCGATCGAGTACCTCCACAAGGACCGCAACTCGATCATCAACCAGCGCGAGGTCGGCATGGACACCGAGTCCTTCAGCCGCGCCATGCGCCGCGTCCTTCGTCAGGACCCCGACGTGATCCTCATCGGCGAGATGCGCGACGAGGAGACGGTCCGCACCGCCCTGTCCGCGGCCGAGACCGGCCACCTCGTCCTCTCCACGGTCCACACCCTGGACGCTTCGGAGAGCATCAACCGCATCCTCGACTTCTTCCAGCCCCACGAGCAGGGCCAGGCGCGCGCGATGCTCGCCGGCACCCTCAAGGGCGTCGTCTCGCAGCGCCTCGTGCCCACGCCCGACGGCGACGGCCGCGTCGCCGTCTGCGAGATCCTGCGCGTCACCGGCCGGGCCAAGGACATGATCACCGACCCCGAGCAGACCGACCGCCTGCGCGAGGTCATCGCCGAGGGCGAGTACTACGGCATGCAGACCTTCGACCAGGCGCTGCTCAAGCACTACCAGGGCGGCCGGGTGTCGATGGACGATGCGCTGCGGGTCGCCACCAGCCCGCACGACTTCAAGCTCCTCGTCGCCGGAGACGGCCGCACATCGACCTCGATGGCGGACGTCGGCGAGGCCGCCGCGCGCTCCGTCGATCGTGACGAGCCGCCGGTTCCGATGGGCGCGGCTCCGCTGGCCCCGCCGCCGCCACCGGCCGTCTCCGCCGCACCGCCCGGCCACAACGGCCACTCGGCGCCCCCGCCCGGCTTCCTGAGTTAGGCCCCGCAAGGGCCCTTGCTTCACCAAGTGAAGCATTGCGCTAGAATCGGCGTTGGAATGGCTTCCAACGCTTCATGTCCCGTCTGCCGGACGGCCGAGATCGTATGTGGCAAGTGGACCCTGCTCGTGATCCGGGACCTGGCCGAGGGCCGCTCTCGCTTCTGCGAGCTCGAGCGCTCACTCCAGGGGATCAGCCCGCGCACGCTGTCGCTGCGTCTGCGGGCGCTCGAGGAGGAGGGCATCGTCGAGCGCCAGACGTTCCCGGAGGTCCCGCCCCGGGTCGAGTACGCGCTCACCGACAAGGGTCGCGCGCTGGTGCCGCTGATCGAGGACATGCGCACCTACGGCCGCATCTGGCTGGGCTGTGACCCGGCCGAGGTCGACGAGGCCGACGAGGCCGACGTAGCGGTCGCGCCCGAGCCCGTCGCAGTCTGACCCTTGCGGATCGCGGTTGCGGCCGATGAGCTGACCGGCGTCGCCGACGCGCTTCTCGACGAGTTGCGCGGGCGCGGTCACGAGCTGATCCTGCACGGCGCCTACGCCGACGGTGAGCGCCCGGATTGGGCGTGGGCGAGCGAGAACGCCGCGCGGGACGTGGCCGACGGCCGCGCCGAGCAGGCCGTGGTGGCGTGCTGGACCGGGACCGGCGTCTCGATCGCCGCCAACAAGGTCGCGGGCGTCCGCGCCGCCCTGTGCGGCGATGCCACGACGGCCGCTGGCGCGCGCAGGTGGAACGACGCCAACGTGCTGGCCCTGAGCCTGCGGCTGACCTCACAGCCGGCGCTGGGCGAGATCCTCGACGCCTGGTTCGAGGGCGCCGCGAGCACCGATGAGGACGACGTCGAGAACGTCGCCCACGTCAACGAGCTCGACCGGGCTGCACCCGCGCGTTCTCGATAAAGGATCGCCCGCCGCCGGCACGAATTCGCCGGCATGCACAACAGCACCCTGCACGCGACGCTCGAGGCCTTCACCGCCGACGCCGCCGGCCAGCTCGCGGCCGCGACCGCGAGCGGGGCGGAGATCCCGTTCGAGCTGGTCGAGGAGAGCGGTGGCGGGCGGTCGCCGCTCTACTGCTATCGCCCGCTGACCGGCGCCTTCATCCGCGACCGCGGCGGGATGCTGGCGGCGCTGCCCACCTACGCTCCGGCGGCCCGGGGGCTGGCCGGGCTCGAGGGCGTCGAGACCTACCTGCGCCAGCGCGGGGAGGTCCGGGTCGCCACCGAGCCGCGCGAGCGCGCCGACCAGGCGCTCCGCGTGTTCCTGGCCGCCGTGTTCGCCGAGCGCAGCCAGTTCGGGTTCGAGCCGCTCCGCTTCGAAGCCGCCTACGCCGAGCTCGAGCAGGCTCTGTACGAGGGCCGCTACGTGACCACCGTGCTCGCACCGCTGCTGGGGCTGGCGCTCGAGCACGCGACCAGGGAGCTCGTGCTCGGCGAGGGGCTCTCGCTCGTGCGCGGCAACGAGCTGCCCGACGCCCCGGCCGACGCGGTCTGGGGCGACAGCGAGGAGCCGCATGTCCTCGCCGTGCTCCGGGTGGCGCAGGATCGCGCCGCACGGCCGCCGCTGTCGAGCGCGCGCGTGCGCTTCCGGAGGCTGCTGACCGCCCTGCGGCTGTTCGAGCGCGGCGGCTACGCGCTCGGGCCGGTGGCGTGGACGCGGACCGATCACGGCACCTGGCGGCCGGTGCCACTGGGATCGAGCGGGCGCCCGCGGCTGGTCACCTTCCTCTCGAGCGAGCACGAGGACGAGTTCCGCGCCTTCTGCAGCCTGATCGCGCGGCGAGCGCCGGCGAGCGGAGAGATCGCGTGGGCCCTGGCGCGGTTCGAGATGGGCTGCGAGCGGCTGGCGCCGTTCGAGGCGCTCAGCGACTACCTGCTCGCCCTGCGCGCGCTGCTCGAGCCCGAGGGGCCCGCGTCCGGGCGGCTCGCCGGCCGGCTGGCGGCGATCTGCGCCCGTCCCGAGGATCGGGCCGAGCTCGCCGAGCGGGTGGCGCGCGCGATCTCGCTGGAGCGGGCCGTGATCGCCGGCCTGGCGCCGCCCGAGCCCGGCGGCGATGCCCTCGTCGACGAGCTCGCCGAGTACCTGCGGGCGATGCTCAGAGACGCGCTGTGCGGGCATCTCTCGCCGGACCTGCGGGCCCTCGCCGACGAGCTCCTGACTGACGCTGCGGCGACGGCTCAGGCGCGCTAGGCTGAACGCAGGCCGCTCCCCACTCGGTCCCGCCGCAAGGCAGGGCCGGGAGTGTTTGCCAAGCCAGGCACTCACATAAGTCCTGGGGCTTTGTTGTTATAAGGGGAGCGCGACCTCGGCTTCGAGCGGGCAATATGCCCGCTCGTGCTGTGTTCGGGGTCGTTCTGGGTAGCATCGGCGAATGCCGACCGAACCCCAGCCGGTGACGATGTTCGAGGTGGTCCGCCGTGCCGTCGAGGTGTGCGACGACGGCACCGACAACGGGCTCGACGAGCTCCTCGACAAGTTCGAGGACGACGAGGAGCCGATCAGCGCGATCGCCGACGTCGAGGCGCGGCTGAACGAGAGGATCGGGCCGCCCGAGTTCGACGAGGACGACCGCGACGCGCCGCTGACGATGGCCCGCGCCGTGATCATCTATCTCGCCCATCGGCGCGACGAGGTGGAGGGCGCGCCGGTCGAGTTGCTGCGCCTCGCCGCCCGGGCGGAGTTCAACGGAAAGCCGCCCGACTACGTGGCCGGCTGGCTTGCCGAGCAGGGCGTGACTGACTAGCCTCCGCTGCGTGTCCACGGCTGCCGCCGCGCCCAGCCGGGCGCCGAACGTCCACCCCCGCTGCCTGAACACTCCCCGCACCCGCGACGACGGATTCGAGGAGCTCTGCCACCTGGTCACCGAGGACGAGCCGAACACCGCACTGTGCGGCAAGGATGTGACGGGATACCCATGGAACCCGCCGTGGCCGCGCTGTGAGGCGTGCCTCGCGGTGGCGCGAGGGGAGATGAACTAGCACGATGGCCGAAGAGCTGGTCTGCATCATCGAGATCCCCAAGGGCTCTCGCAACAAGTACGAGTACGACCCCGAGCTGGGTGGCTTCAAGCTCGACCGGTTCGTGTCCGCCTCGGTGGTGTACCCCACCGACTACGGATATGTGCCCGACACGCTCGCCCCCGACGGGGATCCGCTCGACGTCCTCGTCTGCGTTTCCGAGCCGACCTTTCCCGGCTGCATCGTCGAGTCGAAGGTGGTGGGGCTGTTCCGCATGAGCGACGAGAAGGGCCCCGACGACCACGTGGTGTGCGTGCCGTGCGCCGATCCCGGCTGGAATCACGTCGAGAAGGTCGACGACCTGCCGCAGCAGCTGCGCGCCGAGCTCGTCCACTACTTCACGGTCTACAAGGACCTCGACCCTGAAAAGCATTCCGAGGTTCAGGGATGGGGCGACGTCGACGCCGCGCTCGAGGCGATCGAGAAGGCGCGGGAGGCGTTCCGCAACCACAAGTAGTCGGATGTTCCACGTCGAGCTGCGCCGCTTCCCGCATGTGGCCCGCGCGTTCAACCTGACGCGAGAGCAGCTCGATGAGCGGTTCGTCCGGCCGTGGGTCGCGGGTGCCGCGGTCGAGCTCGACGAGCGCTCCTGGGAGCCGGCCAAGGCGCGGCTGACGATCTACGAGGGCGCCGAGGTGCGCGGCGAGGAGATGGGGATGGGCCGCGGCTGGGCCACGGTCACGCGCGGGGGTGAGGACGTGACCGCCCGCGTCCTCGACGAGGGCCGGGCCTCGGTGGCGCGCTTCAAGGAGACGCTGGTGGGGCGTGGGCGTGTGAGCCTGTCCGAGGTGGTGGCGCTGGCCGGCGAGGGCCATGCGCAGGCGCGCGCGAGCGACCGCCTGGCGCTGGCCGAGCGGGCCGTGTGGGAGCTCCTGCACGAGGGCCGGCTGAGCCTGAGCGGCCCCGACGGTCCGCTCGAGCGCGGGCAGTGGGCGCCGGTGCTGCTGCGCTGGGAGAGCTGGAGCGAGGACGCGCTGGTCGTCGCGCCCTCAGGCCACGACCTCGGCGATCAGCCTCCGCCGCTCGGCGGCGGAGGCGAACAGGTAGCGCCTGACCCGTAGTAGCCCGTCGATGTCGTGCACGTCGTCGTCGAGGTGCGGCACGAGCAGCAGCGGCCGGCCGTCCACCTCGCCGGCGAGGCGCGCGATGTTGCGATCGTCGCGCCGGGCGAGGACGTGGTAGTCACGGAAGTTCTCGGCCACGCGCTCGGCCAGCGCCCGCGGCAGCGCCTCCTTGAGGGCGTCGAGCAGGTCCGCGGGCTCGCTGTCGCCGAGCACGTCGTGGTGCACCCGGTTGACGACCACGCCGGCGAACTCGAGGCCCTGCTCGGCCAGCGTCTGCTGAAACCACATGGCCTCCTCGATCGGCGCGTGCTGGGGGGAGGTTACGAGCAGGAACGCCGTCGTGGGCGCGCGGAGCATCTGCTCGACCTGGGCCGCCCGCTCCGTGAAGTCTCCGGTCATGCCCTCGAGCAGGTGAAAGAAGGTCGAGATGTCGGCGAGCAGATCGACCCCGGTGACGCGGCGCAGGGCGCTGAGCACGGGAGCGGCGCCGCGACCGAGCACTCGCATCCCCACGCCGGTGGGGCGGATGAACGCCTTGAGCGTGCGGCCCTCGAAGAGCGAGGACAGCCGGCCGGGAGCATCGAAGAAGTCGAGCGCGTTGCGCGAGGGCGGCGTGTCCAGCACCAGCAGGTCGAAGTCGCCCTCCTGGTCGAGGTCGTAGAGCTTGGCGATGGCCGTGAACTCCTGCGAGCCGGAGACGGCGGTCGAGAGCTCTCGGTAGACGCGGTTTGCCTTGATCTCGTGGGCCCGGGCGTCGTCGGGGGCGATCCGGTCGATCAGGTCGTCGAAGGTCCGCTTCGGGTCGAGCATCATCGCCCACAGCTCGCCGCGCATCCGCACGCGCCCTCCCGAGAGCTCGACGCGGTGGGGCTCGTTGTTGAGCTCCTCGAGCCCGAGCGCGTTCGCCAGGCGCTTGGCCGGGTCGATCGTCACCACCGCCACCTTGGCGCCGCGGGCGGCCATCCCGAGCGCGATCGCCGCCGAGGTGGTGGTCTTGCCCACGCCACCGGAACCGCCGCACACGCACACGCGCTTGCCCTCGAGCAGGTCGGCGACGCTCACCTCGAGAGCCCCTCCTCGAGCGCGCCAGCGAGCAGCTCGAGCTGCGGCAGGTCGATGTGATCGGCGAACACGTAGGGGAGCTCGAGCACGGAGCCGTCGAGCTCGGCGCGGAGCCGAGCCTGCTGCTCACGCTGGACCCGGGCCCGGGCGTGCTCGGAGAGGGCGGCCTTCACCGCCGCCCGGGTCAGCGGCGAGTCGGCCTGCTCGAGGGCGCCGTCGAGCTTCGCGACCTCGGCGGGGGCGAAGCGGTCCGGGTAGATCGCGTTGACGATCACCGCGTCGAGGGGAAGCTCCTCGCGGGCGAGCGCGTCGCGCAGCCACAGGGTCTCGTTGACCGGCATCTCCTCCGGGGTGGCGACGGCGATGACGCCCGTGAAGTCGTGGTCGGCGATGGTGGCGGCGATGATCCGCCCCTGATGGGCGATCGGGCCCACGCGGGCGATGTCGGCGAACGTCCGCGGCGTGCGCAGGATGGCCACGCCGTGCCCGCTCGCCGGCGCATCGACGATCACCAGGTCATAGGGGTCGGCGCCGCGGGTCCGCCGGTGAAACTGGGCCAGCTCCCACACCTTGCCGACGCCGAGGAGCTCGCGCAGGCCGGGGGTGGCCATCGCCAGGGCGTTGAACAGCCGGCTCGAGCTCAGGACGTGCCCGAGCGCGCCGGCCTTGACCCGGAGGTACTCCTCCATCGCGTTGTGGGGGTCGATCGAGATCGTGAACAGCCCGGGCGCGAGCTCGACCTCGCGGAAGGGCTCGGCCTCGTGGTCGAAGCTCTGCTGCACGCGTGACTGGGCGGCCAGCTCGGCGACGATCGTGCGCAGCCCGCGCCGCGCCGCCAGCAGCCCCAGGGCCGTCGCCACCGTCGACTTGCCCACGCCGCCCTTGCCGGTGACGAACAGGAGCCGTTTCTCGAGGAGCGCTGGCACGGGGGCGAAACATAGTGGGGGCAAGGAATCCGCGCGCGTGCTCCGAATACAGCCGCGTATGAGTCCCACGACGCATCGGAGCCTCTTGTGAGCGCCAAGGTGATCGCGTTTGCCAACCAGAAGGGCGGCGTCGCCAAGACCACGACCACGCTGAACCTAGCCGTGGCCTTCGCCGAGGAGGGCCACCGCGTGCTGTGCGTGGACATGGACCCCCAGGGCAACCTGACGATGTCCCAGGGCATCGATCCGGACACGCTCGACAAGTCGATGTACGACGTGCTCGTGCACCACCTGTCGATGCGCGAGGTGATCCGCAAGCGCGAGGTCGACGTGGCCTGCGCCTCGATCGACCTGGCCGGCGCGGAGATCGCGATGTCGACGATGATCGGCCGCGAGCGCTCGCTCGAGAAGGCCCTGAGGCCGCTCCGCGAGGACTACGACTCGGTCTTCATCGACACCCCGCCGAGCCTCGGCCTGCTGACGATCAACGCGCTCACGGCCGCCGACAAGGTGATCGTCCCCGTCCAATGCGAGTATTTGTCGATGCGCGGGCTGATCCAGCTGCAGAACACGCTGGCGATGATCCGCGAGAACCTGAATCCAGATGTCGACATCGAAGGAATCCTGCCGACGCTCGTGGACACACGAACGCTGCATGCCAAAGAGGCGATCGAGCTGCTCGAGGAGAACTTCGGGGACCGCGTGTTCGCATCCAGAATCCGCAAAACGGTGCGTTTTGCCGAAGCTCCTGTGAAAGGGATGTCGGTGCTCAAATACGATCCGGACGGCTTGGCCGCTCACGCCTACAGGCAGCTTGCGAAGGAGGTCCTCTCGAATGGCAATCGGTAAGCGCGCGAGTATGCGCGAAGGACCGCTCGCGGACCTCTTCCGAAAGACCGCTGAGGACGCGTCTCCGCCGGCTCAGGCACCGACCGAGGAGGCCGCCGCCGCGCCCCCGCTCCCGCCCGTGGCGGCCGAGCCCGCACCCCCGGCGCCGGAGCCCCCCGCTCCGGAGCGCCGCTCGGTGCCGCACCCCTCGCTCGACGGACCGACCGCCGCGCCCGACTGGGAGCCCGCCCAGCCGCCGCCGGCCCCCTCGGCGCAGGAGCGCCTGCGCAGCGCCTTCTCGGCCGACATCCCCGACAGCCTGATGGACCCTCCGGCGTCTGCGCACCGGTCCGCGCCGGCGTCGATGCCCGAGCCCGACGTGTTCGCGCGGCCCGAGCGGGCGTCGGAGCCGGCGGGGCAGGCGCGTCCGCTCGGGATGCCGGTGATCCGCGTCGTCGGCGTCGGTGGCGCCGGCGTCAACGCCGTCAACCGGATGGTCGAGGCCCAGATCGCGGGCGTCGAGTTCCTGGCGATGAACACCGACCTGCAGTCGCTCCAGCAGTCGGCCGCTCACGAGACCCTCCACATCGGCGAGTCGGTGACCAAGGGCCTCGGCTCGGGCTCGAACCCCGATCTCGGCCGCCAGGCCGCGCGCGAGGAGTACGACCGCATCAAGGCGATGCTCCGCGGCTCGGACATGGTCTTCATCGCCGCCGGCTCCGGTGGCGGCACGGGTACCGGTGCGGCACCGATCGTCGCCCAGATCGCACGCGAGCTGGGTGCGCTCACCGTGGGGATCGTGACCCGCCCGTTCCACTTCGAGGGGTCGCGCCGGCGTGAGCAGGCGGAGGCGGGAATCGCGGCGCTGGCCGAAGAGGTCGACACTCTGATCGTCGTGCCCAACAACCGGCTGCTGTCGGTGCTCGAGCGCAACACGTCGATGGTGGAGGCGTTCCGGGTCGCCGACGATGTGCTCCGCCAGGGCGTGCAGGGCATCTCGGACTTGGTCACCCTGCCCGGGCTGATCAACCTCGACTTCGCGGACGTGCGCACGATCATGTCCGGCGCCGGCAGCGCGCTGCTCGGCATCGGCATGGGCACGGGCGAGCGGCGCGCCATCGACGCCGCCGAACGCGCCGTCGCCTCGCCGCTGCTCGAGACGAGCATGGACGGCGCCCACTCGATCCTGCTCTCGATCACCGCCGGCCGCGACCTGTCGCTGTGGGAGGTCAACGAGGCGGCCAAGGCGGTCGCCGAGGCGGCCCATCCCGACGCCAACATCATCTTCGGCGCGATGGTCGACGAGAAGCTCGACGATCAGGTGTGGGTGACGGTCGTGGCCACCGGCTTCGGCGACGGCCGCCCGCGGCGCGAGGAGCGCGAGCAGCGCCGGGCGGTCGAGGAGCGGCCCCGGACGCTGCATGAGCCCGCCGGCGAGCCTCGGGTGAGCCGGGTGCGCCAGCGCTCCCCGCTCGAGCTCGACGTCCCCGAGTTCATGCCGCGCCGCTAAGCCGGCGTTCGGGCCGCGGGGCTGCCCGCGGCCCGTATGGTGTGACCGTGTCAGAGCGGCAGCTCGGTGTCGTGGCCGCCGGCCATGCGTTGACGGCGCAGGCCGGCGCCGACGTCCTGCGCGCGGGCGGCAACGCCGTCGACGCCGCGCTCGGCGCGATGCTCGTCTCGTTCGTGTGCGAGCCGCTGCTGACGGGCCTCGGGGCCGGCGGCTACATGCTCGTGTCCGAGCCCGGCCAGGAGCCCGCGCTGCTCGACTTCTTCGTCGAGGCGCCCGGTCACGGCGCCGACCCCGCCGCCCGCTCGGAGCTCGTGCCGATCAGCGTGTCCTTCGGAGACGCGATCCAGGTGTTCAACATCGGCGCGGCCTCGGTCGGCGCCTACGGGGTGCCGGCGGGGGTGTGCGCGGCCTCTGAGCGGTTCGGGACCGTGCCGCTGCGCGACCTGGTGGCGCCGGCGGCGCGGCTCGCGCGCGACGGCGTCGTGCTGAACGAGCAGCAGGGCTACCTGATCGAGATCCTCGGGGACATCGGCACGGCCACGCCCGAGTCAGCGGCGCTGTTCGCGCCCGAGGGGAAGCTGCTCCAGACGGGCGACACGATGCACCAGCCCGACCTGGCCGATGCGCTCGAGCGGCTGGCGAGCGAGGGTGCGGCGCCCGTTCTACTCGGGCGACGTCGCCGGCGCCGTCGTCGAATGGGTCGAGGCCCGGGGCGGGACGCTCACGGCCGAGGATCTGGCGGGCTACGAGGTCGTCGACCGGGCGCCGATCCGCGTCTCCTACCGCGGCCACGAGGTCCTGACCAACCCGCCGCCGTCGGCGGGCGGGATCCTGATCGCGCGGGCGCTCGACCTGCTGGAGGATGGCCCGGCGCCACCGGGCGTCGAGCAGCTCGTCACCGTGATGGATCGCACGCAGAGCCTCCGCACCGCGGAGTTCCTCGAGGGCCTCGACGACCCCGAATTCGTCGAGCGGTTCCTGGGCGGCGACGCGACCGCCGGTCCGCTCGGGTCGACGACGCACATCTCGGTGCTCGACGCCGAGGGCGGGGCGTGCTCGGTGACCTGCTCGAACGGCTCCTGCTCGGGCGTGGTGGTCCCGGGAACGGGGCTCCACCTGAACAACATGCTCGGCGAGCAGGACCTCAATCCGCTGGGCTTTCACCGCCACCCGCCGGGGCGGCGGCTGCCGAGCATGATGGCGCCCACGATCGTGCGCCGCGACGGCCGTCCCGAGCTCGTGCTCGGGAGCGCCGGCTCGAACCGGATCCGCTCGGCGATCCTCCAGACGGTGGTCCGGGTGATCGACGAGGGTCTGCGCGCGCCCGAGGCGGTGGACGCGCCGCGCATGCACTTCGAGGACGGCGTGGTGTACGTCGAGCCGGGGGTCGAGACGGGGGAGCTCGAGCGCGCCGGCCGCACGATCGCCCGCTTTCGGCGGCGGAACCTGTTCTTCGGCGGGGTGCAGGCCGCCGAGCGCGACGCTTCCGGGGAGTTCTGGGGGGCGGGGGACCCGCGGCGCGGCGGCGCCGCCGTCGTGGTGGCGGCTTGAGGGCGCTTCGGTGGGGGGTCGCGGCGCTGGCTGGTGCCCTGTTGTGCGGCTGCGCCGCCGACATCCAGTCCCCGGATCTGTTCGTGCTCACGCGGACGGGGCAGGGCCAGAAGCTCACGCTCCTGGTCAACGACTCGGGGGCGATCCGGTGCAACGGCCGGGCGGCCAGTCGGCTCTCGGACCGGATGCTGCTGGTGGCGCGCGACCTGGCCAACAGCCTCGATATGGACGCCAAATCCGGCCTGCGGATAAAGCGACCCTCGAACAGCGTTTTCTCATACACGGTGCGCCTGCAAGATGGCACCATCGACTTTCCTGACACCGCCGGCAGCCGCCATCAGGAGCTGGCTCAGGCGGAGCAGTTCGCCGTGGACGCCGCTCAGGGGCCCTGCGGCCTCACTTAGCCAATCGTTACCCGCCCCGCTACCGTTCCCGCCTTGTGCTAGCCATCGCTTCGACCCTAATCACGACCTTTCAGGCGATCGTCTTGGGCGTTCTGCAGGGAGTTTCCGAGCTGTTCCCGATCTCCAGCCTGGGTCACACCGTGCTGTTCCCGAAGCTGTTCGGGTGGAGCAATATCGTCGCCTGGCAGTCCCAGCCCGAGTCTCCGTGGCTCGCGTTCATCGTGATGCTCCACGTGGGGAGCGCGGTGGGGCTGCTGATCTACTTCTGGCGAGACTGGGTCGCGATCGTCAAGGCGTTCTTCGCGTCCCTGGCCCGGATCGTCAGGCTTCGCAAGTGGGTCGTCGAGACGCCGACCGAGCGCTTGGCCTGGCTCATCGTCTGCGCGACCATCCCGACCGGGATCCTCGGTATCGCGCTCGAGCACACATTGCGGACCGCCACCGCCAAGCCTGAGATCGCGGCGATCTTCCTTGTCGTGAACGGCTTGATCCTGCTTGGGGCCGAACGGCTACGCCGCCGGTCTGAGATTCGGGCGCTGGCCCGCCGGGAGGGAATGAAGGAGGATGGTGGCCGGGTGCTCGACACGCTGGAGTACCGCGAGGCGGGCGTGATCGGACTGGCGCAGTCCGGGGGGCTGATCGCCGGCATCAGCCGGGATGGCATGGTGATGGCGACCGGCCTGGCGCGCGGGCTCGACAATGAAGACGCCGCCCGCTTCGGTTTCCTGCTGGCAACGCCGATCATCGTCGCTGCCGGGGTCTACAAGTTCCCGGATCTCACCGGAACGCTCGGCCGGGGCATCCGCGGCGAGGCCGTGATTGCCGCCATCGCCGCCGGTGTCACCGCGGTGTTCACGGTGCATTTCCTGATGCGCTACTTCAAGCGCGGGAACCTGAGGCCGTTCGGGGTCTACTGCATCCTGTTCGGCCTGGCGATGGTCATCTACAACGCCTAGTCCGAAGCGAACTTTTCCGTTCGAGCGGGCGCGCTCCTGGGCCCGGTCGACGAACTCGAGGCGCTTGATCGCGGCGCGGAAGAGGCGGGTGACGAGGCGCAGGCGGGCGTTCTCGGAGCGCAGGTCGAGCAGGCCCTGCTTGGCGTCGAGGCCGAAGTCGACGGTGGCGGCCATCGCGTAGGCCGACATGCCGGACAGCTCCTCCTCCTCCGGGTCCTTGTCGGTGGCCAGGCGGACGAGGTCGGCGTAGGCCTCGTGGGCGGTCCGCACGACGTCGGGGTCGAGGACGTCGGGGCGGTCCTCGAGGAATTCGATCACGCCGGCGGGGAAGGCGAGGTGGCCCTGGCGCTCGAGGACCCGGAACGGCCGCGTCCCCCGGGCCAGCAGGTTCATACGGCCGTCGTCCATGCGCTCGAGCACGCGGTCGATCTCGCACGCGCACCCGATCTCGCGCAGGCCGTCGTCGGAGAGCCACACGATCCCGAACTCGCGGTCCTCGCGCAGGCACTCGTTCATCATCGTCTTGTAGCGCTCCTCGAAGATGTGCAGCGGAATCATCTCGCCGGGGAGCGCTACCAGCCCGAGCGGGAACAGCGGGAAGTCGCGCGTCGGGTGCTCGGACATGCGCGGAGTCTAGGCCCGCCTCGCCGCCGAGATCAGCGCTTGCGCGCGCTCAGCAGCAGGTTGTAGAAGATCGCCGGCGGGAGCATCGGCTCGAGCACGCGGCCGTCGAGCTTCTGGAACATCAGGTAGCCGTGGAAGGCGTACTGGCGCCACAGCATGGGCACGTCGTCCTGATCGGCGGTCGCCTCGAGCGCGCGGTTGAACCACCCGAACCAGTTGGCCACGAGCTCCTCGCCGCGGACGCGGATGTCCGTGAAGCCGCCGCCGCGGGCGTGGCGCGCCAGGTCGGCGGGCGTGAACGCGTGGATGTCGACCAGGTACTCGAGGCCGTGCTCGTGGCCCTCGTGCGGGTCGTGGGTGGGCGGTGGCGCGGGGCGGGCGCGGAGCGCCCGGCGCCAGAGCGGCGAGAGCGCATGCGCGCCGCGCTTGGGAAACGACGCGATCCGGTCCCCGAGGCGCGAGGGCTCGCCGGCGAAGGCGATCCGGCCGCCGGGGCGGAGCACCCGGTGAAACTCGGCGAAGGCGCGCCTGAGGTCGGGCAGGTGATGGAGCACGGCATGGCCGACGACCAGGTCGAAGCTGGCGTTCGGGAACGGGAGCGACTCGGCGTCGGCGCGTGCGGTCCGGACGGTGAGGCCGAGGCGCTCGGCGTTGAGGTTGAGCGTCCGGATCATCCCGGGGGAGATGTCGGTGCAGGTGGCCTGCTTCACGACCCCCGTCTGGAGGAGGTTCAGGCTGAAGTAGCCGGTGCCGGCGCCGATCTCGAGCGAGCGCTCGTAGCCGCGGTCGAGCTCGGGTCCGAGGAGCTTTCGCAGCTTGCCCACGACCTGGGACTGGCCGGTCTCGCCGAAGTCGATGCCCCACTTGGAGTCGTAGCCGGCGGCGGCGACGTCGTGGTAGCGCGTGTTGACGTCGCGGATGTCGTCTGGCTTTCGGACCGCCTCCATGGCGGCGCGGACATTACCCTGTCGGCCTGCCAGTGAACGCCCACGTTCAGCGCAACCAGCCACCCGGAGTTCCCCCGCTCGAGTTGACCGGCGAGCGGACGCTGCCCGACGTCCCCGCCGAGAACTACTGGTACCGGCGGCATCTAGCCGTGTACGAGTGGATCGGCGCGAGGGTGGCGGGACAGCGTGTGCTCGACATGGCCTGCGGCGAGGGGTACGGATCGGAGGTGCTCTCGCGCTCGGCCGCCACCGTGGTCGGGGTCGACGGGAACCCGGAGGCGCACGAACATGCCCGCCTGCGCTACCAGCGCCAGAACCTGACCTTCGAGCGTGGAGCGGTCGAGTGGTACGGCGAGCCCGGCTCGTTCGACGCCGTCGTCTTCCTCCAGACGATCGAGCACGTCCAGGACGCGGCCGCGGTGCTCTCGCATTTCCGGGGGCTGCTGGCGCCCGGCGGCGTCGCCTACGTCTCCACGCCCAACCTCCTCACTCTGGCGCCACCGGGGGCGGAGAAGTCCGACAACCCGTGGCACCTCCGCGAGTACCGCGCCGGCGATTTCGACGAGCTGTGCCGGTCGGTGTTCGGCGAGGTCGAGGTGCTCGGGCTGTTCCACGCGCGCAAGCTCCGGGTGCACGAGGTGGCGCTGAAGCTCGGGTGGGACCGGGTGCACGCGGCGCTCCGGATCACCAAGCCGTTCTACGACTGGTTCACGCCGGCGATCTCAGCGAGCGACTTCGCGCTCCGGCCCGACGGCCTCGACGGTGCGCTCGATTTCCTGGCGATCTGTCAGCGATAGCGCCCCCTACTCGCCGATCATCGAGATATGCGGTCGACGTCGGCGGCCAGGGGGCGGAAAACGCACCCTGCGTGCCGACGTCGCAGCTTCTGAGGAGTGGTCGGCGAGTAGGGGGCGCCGGCGCGCGGCATGGATGCCGTGCGCAACCGGCCCACGGGGCTGGGCCCGCTCGGCGTCCGGCCTCGCGACGGCCGGGCCCGCCCCGTGTCATCCAGCTGGACGCCGGCCGCAGGCCGGCCCATCATTCCCAGCGGAAGCTCTTCGGGGCGTCCCGCATCCGGATGACCCGCGCGGGGATCCCGCCCACCACGGCGTTCTCAGGTACGTCGCAGGTCACCACCGCGCTCGTCCCGATCACCGCGTTGCTCGCCGACCGTGACGCCGCGCAGCAGGCACGCCCCGTAGCCGATCCAGACGTTGTGGCCGACGTCGACGTCGCGCTTGTAGATCCCCTGCTCGCGGATCGGGCGCTCGACCTCGACCATCCCGTGGTCGAAGTCGATCATCATCACGCGGTCGGCGATGATGCACTCGCGGCCGATCGACACGCGCTGGTAGGCCGAGATCGTGCACTCCTGGCCGAGTACCGACTTGGCGCCGATCGAGAGCTCGCCCTCGTGGACGCGGACCTTGCACCCGTGGCCGATCCACGACCAGCGGCCGAGGTGGGCGGTGGCGTGCTTGCCGATCTCGAACTTGACCCCCGGGCACACGAAGCACATCCCGTCGGTCTTCAGGCGCCCGCGCCACCGCAGCTTGAGCCACAGCCAGCGCACCGCCAGGAGCGCGTAGCCCGGCGTGAGCATTCGGTGGCGCCGAGCGAAGCGCAGAAACGTCCAGAGCCCGCCCCGGAGCGGGGGCGGACCGCCTGCGGACGAACTTCGGAATTGTGGGCGGCGGCTCCGGGCGCTTCGTGGTTATCGCGGCCACGAGGAGATCGTACGGGGGAGCGGATTGGCATGATTGCTCGCCAGATGCCGAGCGCCGAGCAAAGCCTGGCGGAGCGTCTCCTCGCCGGCGACCGGCGCGCGCTGGCCCGCGCGATCACGCTCGTGGAGAACGACGACCCGCGTGGCTGGGACCTGGTCCGCGAGGTCTACCCCAAGACCGGCAAGGGCGCCATGATCGGGTTCACCGGCCCGCCGGGGGTGGGGAAGTCGACCCTGATCGGCGCCCTCGTCAAGCTCGAGCGATCACGCGAGCGCACGGTGGCGGTGCTCTCGATCGACCCCTCCTCGCCGTTCACCAAGGGCGCGCTTCTGGGGGATCGAATCCGCCTCACCGATCACTTTCTGGACCCTGGCGTGTTCATACGGTCGATGGCCAACCGGGGCGCTCTGGGAGGACTCAGCGAGGCGACGCTTCAGGCCGCGCTGCTCATGGACGCCTCCGGGCGCGACGTGATCCTGCTCGAGACCGTGGGCGTGGGCCAGGCCGAGGTCGACATCATCGACCACGCCGACACGGTCGTGCTCGTGCTCCAGCCCGGCTCGGGCGACTCGATCCAGGCGCTGAAGGCGGGCGTGATGGAGATCCCCGACATGATCGTCGTCAACAAGGCCGACCACCCCCTCACCGACACGATGATCAGGGAGATCCGAGGTGTGCTCTCCCTGGGACCGAAGACCGGGTGGCGGGTCCCGATCATCCGGACCGAGGCGGTGCGGGGCGAGGGGATCGAGGAGCTGGCCGAGAAGATGGCCGAGCACCGCGAGTTCATCGAGGCCGAGGGGACGCTGTCCGAGCGCCGGCGGCGGAACCTGCTCAGCGAGGTGATGGCGATCGCCACGTTCCGGATGCGGCGCGAGCTCGAGGCCTCGATTCAGGAGGACGCGGAGGTGCAGGGCCTGCTCGACCGCGTCGTCTCGCGCGAGCTCGATCCCGCCAGCGCGGCCGCGACGATCCTCGAAAGCCAGCTCGCGGGGCGGGACGATTGAGCGAGGCCCTGACCGCACCCGTGCTGATGGCCGCCGCGCTCGTGTGCGTGGCTGCGGTGGCGAAGCTGCGGGAGCCGGCGGGGGCCGTGCGGGCGCTGGGCGTGCTCGGACTCCCCGCGCGGCGCCCGACGGTGTGGGCGCTGTGTGCGGTGGAGCTGGCGGTCGGCGTAGCCGTGCTGGTGGCGCCGGGACGAGCGTCCGCTGGTGTCCTGGCCGGGGTGTACGTTACGTTCGGGAGTGCTGGCGCCGCCCTCCGGGGGAGGGGTGTGGGGTGCGGGTGTTTCGGTCTTGACGGTCTTGACGGCGATGCGCGTGAGGAACCGGTGTCCCTGGCGCACGTGGTGCTGAGCTGCGCGCTGGCCCTGGTGTGCGCCGCGGGTGTGCTGTGGCCGCCGCACGGGCTCACCTGGGCGGTGGCGCGGCCGGTGCTGGCGGTCGGCGTCGCCGGGTGCACGTACGCGGCGCTGCTCGCCTACACGCAGCTTCCGGTTGCCTGGGGGGCGTGGCGAGCGCGATGAGCGGCGTGCTCGAGCGGCTCGTGCTGGCGCTCGGACGGCGGATGTCACGCCGGCGCGCGCTCAGCCGCACGGCGGTGGCGGGGGCGGCGTTCGCGGTGGCGCCGGTGCGCTACCTGGTCCGGCCGGGGACGGCGTGGGCGGTGATCCGTCCCCAGCACTGCAAGACCGGCCTGTGCACCGACGGCTACACGGCGTTCTGCTGCGAGATCGAGCAAGGGCGGAACACGTGCCCGGATAACAGCTACATCGCCGGGTGGTGGAAGTGCACCGCGTACAAGGGCCACGGGCTCTGTCACAACGAGGGCGTGCGCTACTACATCGACTGCAACCGGGTCCCGGGCACGACGTTCCCCGGCGGCTGCCAGTGCGCGCAGGGAACGTGTCACCACCGGGCGGTCGACTGCAACCACTTCCGCTACGGGCAGTGCAACACGCAGATCCACGGGACGACCGAGGTGGTGTGCCGGCTGATCGTGTGCCAGAACCCGGCCACGGTGGCGGGCATGAACTGCAACCACACGCTCAAGGTCGACGACCGCACGTGCGCGCACGAGGCCGGATGCCTGCAGGGCCTGGCCGAGCAGTTCCCCACCGGTGGAGGGGTGTGATGGTCGCGCTGGTGTCGGTCGAGACGGTGCTGCTGGTCCTGCTCGTCGTGCTCGTGGCCGGGCTGCTCCGCAGCCACGCCGAGATCCTGCGCCGGCTGGGGCCGGCGACGGACGAGGCGCCGGACGTGGTACCGCCCCCGACGGGGGCGCGAGCGCAGGTGGCGGCCGCGATCGCAGGGACGACCCCCCACGGCGACGCGGTGGCGCTCGACTTCGACGGCCGGGCCAGCGCTCCCACGTTGCTCGCCTTTCTCAGCACCGGTTGCAGCGTCTGCGCGGACTTCTGGCAGACGCTGGGTGAGCGGCGGCTGCCGGGCGTGCAGACGGTGATCGTGACCCACGGCTCCGAGCGCGAGCGCCCGCGGCGGCTGCGCGAGCTGGTGGCACCCGGGGTGCCCGTGGTCATGTCATCGGAGGCCTTCCGCGACTACGCCGTCCCCGGGTCGCCGTACTTCGTGCTCGTGGACGGAGACGTTCGCGGCGAGGGCTCGGCCCCGACGTGGGAGGCGCTCAGCTCGCTGGTGGCGGACGCGATCGAGGACGACCGGGGCGGGGAGCGGCGAACCGAGCGCGTCGACGAGATCATGGCCGCGGCCGGAATCGGGCCCGGCCATCCCAGCCTGTACCCGGGGCGCGGGGCCGGACAGGGCGGCGGGCTCGGGGGGGTGCAGCGCTGAGCGCGTGGGTGCTGCTCGGCGCCGCCACGGCGGTGGTGGCGGCGGTCCGGGCGGCCTGGTCGCCCTGAGGCGAGTCGATGCTCGCGAGCATCACCCCGCTCGGGGAGCGGGGCCGGCGATCGACCTGGGGGGTGACGGTGGCGGCGTTCGCGCTCGGGGCGATCGGCGCCGGCGCGGGGGCCGGAGCGGTCCTAGGCGCGCTGGGGAGCGCCTTGACGCCGGCGGGCGGCCGCCCGGCCGCGGTGGTGGGGCTGCTGGCGGCGGCGGTGGCGCTCGACCTGCTGGCCCCCGCGGTGCCCGGCCCCCGGCGCCAGGTCAACGAGCGGTGGTTGGACGAGTACCGGGGGTGGGTGTACGGGCTCGGTTACGGAGTCCAGCTGGGCCTCGGGGTGACGACGATCGTCTCGAGCGCGGCCCTGTACGCCGCGCTCGGCGCCGCCTTCCTCGCCGGGCCCGCGGGAGGCGCGGTGATCGTCGGGTGCTTCGGCGCCGTCCGCGGCCTCACGCCGCTGGCGGCGGCGCGCGTGCGGACGCCCGGGGAGCTGATGGCGCTGCACCGGGGACTCGAGCGGTGGCGCGCCGGAGTGCGGTGGAGCTCGACGGTGCTGCTCGGCGGGCTGTGCGTGGTGGCGCTGGTCCTGGCGGTCCGATGAAGCTCCTCGAGGCGCACGGGCTGAGGATCGAGCTCCCCGGCGGCTGGAGCGGGCGCGTCTTCCGGCGCTCCGAGCACATCGCCACCCTGCACGCGGCCGACTTCCAGCTTCCCCTCCAGGACGGCGAGTTCGGCGACGCCGCCACCTCGACGATGCCGGCGCCGGCCTCGTTCGTGGCCCTTACCGAGTACGAGCCGGGATCGGGGCTGGAGCCGGGCGTCGGGCTGTTCGCGCCGCGCGGGTTGGACCTGCCCCTGGATCCGGCGGCGTTCAGCGCCCGGGGCCTGGCTCACCCGCGGCCCGGGCAGGCGGGGATGCAGCGCTTCTTCACCAGCGCGGGCCGCCCGTTCTGCCTCTACGTGGTCGTCTCGGGGCAGCGCGTCCACCGCCGGGCGCAGCTGCTGCGGCTCGACCACGTGCTCGGCACGCTTCACATCAGCCCGACGTGATGTGGCCGTGATAGCTGGCGGCGTCGTGGCTCGGCGGCTCGACGCACGGGGTCAGGTTCGACCGCGCGCGGCTGGCGTAGGTGGCGTTGATCCGGCCCGCCTCGACGGTGCCGTCGGAGGCCAGGATCGCGTTGGTGATCGTGACGGTCACGGTGTAGGGCACCGACTGGCCGCGCGGGTAGAGCCGCCGCGAGCAGCGCAGCGGCGCGTAGAACTGGCCTGAGCCGGCGTACTGGCCGGGGCGTCGCTCGCTCAGCACCATCGTGTCGGTGCCGCCGGCGCGGGGCCGGGTGAGCGTCACCGTGGAGCAGGGGCCGGCCGCGCACCCCGGCGTGAAGGTCCAGGTCCGGATGAAGGCCTGGCCGCGGCGCTCTCCGAGCACGTTGACGGCGGTCGTGATGCGGCCGGCGAGCTCGAACGATCCCTGCAGCCGGGCGGTCTCGACGGGCGCGCTCTGCGCCGAGGCCGCGGGAGCGGCCGCGGCCGCCGCGGCGGCGAGGCAGGCGAGGACCCCGAGGGCTGCGGCGCGGCGGGCCATCACGCCCCGAGCGCCCTCGCGATCACCATCTCCTGCACCTCGTCCGTTCCCTCGCCGATGGTCAGGATCTTCGCGTCGCGGTAGAAGCGGCACACCGGATACTCCTCGATGTAGCCGTACCCGCCGTGGATCTGCACCGCCTCGTCGGTGGCGTGCACGGCCAGCCGGCCGCTCTTGAGCTTCGCCTGGGCCGCGGTCAGCGTGAAGTTCCGGCCGAGATCCTTGAGGTACGCCGCCTTGTGGACGAGCAGGCGGGTGGCCTCGATCTCGGCTGAGAGGTTGGCCAGCTTGGCCTGGATCGTCTGGTACTTGGAGATCGGCTTGCCGAAGGCGCGGCGCTCGCGCGCGTAGGCGAGCGCCTGGTCGAGCGCGCCCTGGGCGAGGCCGACGCCCATCGCCGATACGCCGATCCGGCCGATGTCGAGGACGTGGAGGAACTGGCGCAGGCCGGCGCCCCGCCGGCCGACGAGGTTCTCCTCGGGCACCCGGCAATCGGTGAAGGTCAGCGGCCGGGTGTCCGAGGCGTTCCAGCCCATCTTCCGGTAGGGCTGGCCGGGCTCATAGCCGGGGGTGCCGTTGGGGACGAGCAGGTTCGAGATCTCGCGGTCTCCGTTCGAGCGCCCGGTGACCGCGGTGATCACCACCAGACCCGAGATGTCCGTACCGGCGTTGGTGATGAACTGCTTGGAGCCGTTGATCACCCACTCTCCGTCCGTCGAGCTCGGCGCGGGTCTGGGTGTTGCCGGCATCCGAGCCGGCCTCGGGCTCGGTCAGGCCGAAGGCCCCGAGGACCTCCCCGCGGCAGAGGCGCGGGAGCCATTCGCGCTTCTGCTCCTCAGAGCCGAACAGGTAGAGCGGCTGGGTGCCGAGCGAGGTGTGGGCGCAGAGCGTGATGGCCACGCTCGAGTCGACCCGGGTGAGCTCCTCGACCACGAGCGCGTAGGCCAGCGAATCGCCTCCGGCGCCGCCGTACTCCTCGGGGAACGGGATCCCCATCAGGTCGAGCTCGCCGAGCCGGCGGACGATCTCGTACGGGAACGCCTTGGTGCGATCGAGCTCCTCGGCGGCCGGCGCGATCTCCTGCTCGGCGAACTCGCGCACGGTGGCGCGCAGGAGCTGGTGGTGATCGGGTAGGTCGAAGTCCATGCCGGGATCGTACGATCAGTCGGTGCCGATCGAGCCTGCCGCCACCACGCCGCCGCCGGTGAGCGCCGACCCACCCGAGGTCCGGCTGGGCGAGCTGCTCCCGGGCGGCCTCGCCCCGGCGATCCTCGGCATCGTCGACCGCGGGGTGCGCCGGCGCCCCGCGCCGGCACGTTCGCTGCGCGCCGAGGTGGAGCTGACGATCGAGGACGGCTACCCGCCGGTCCGGATCGTGTTCGGCGAGGACGACGTGCTCGTCGAGGACGGGGCGTGCCCGGCCGCGGACGTGCGAATCAAAGGGGCCCTTCCGGACCTCATCACGCTGCTCGTGGCGCCGCTGGTGAAGGGCTGGCCGAACCCGATCAACGCGCGGGGGCGAGCGGCGCTCCAGCTCGTGACCTCGCGCCGGGTCCGGCTCGAGGGCCGCCTGACGCTGATGCGCCAGGTCCTGTCAGTTATCCGCGTCTGAGGCGGTGGCGCGCGCCAGCGCCACCAGGAGCCGCACCCCGAAGCCGGTGGCGGCACGGTCGAGGTAGGGGCGGCGGACGTCGTAGGCGGTGCCGGCGATGTCGAGGTGCGCCCAGGGCGTCTCGCCGACGAAGTGGTGCAGGAACTCGCCGCCGACGATCGAGGACGCGCCGGTGCGCGCCGGCAGGTTGGTCAGCTGCCCGCACGCGGCCCTTGACCATCTCCGCGAAGTCCTCGTGCAGGGGCAGGCGCCAGACGAGCTCGCCGGTGTCCGCGGAGGCCTCCTCAATGGCGCGCGCCCAGGCCTCGTCGTTGGCCATCAGGCCGGCGTAGGTGTGGCCGAGCGCGGTGACGACCCCGCCGGTCAGCGTCGCCAGGTCGATGATCCGCTCGGCGCCCTCGCGGATCGCGTAGGTCAGGCAGTCGCCGAGCACGAGCCGGCCCTCGGCGTCGGTGTTGTTGATCTCGATCGTGGTGCCGTCGAGCGCCCGGACGATGTCGCCGGGCTTGACCGCGGCGCCGCTGGGGAGGTTCTCGGTGGCGCCGACGACGGCGAGGACCCGCACCGGCGCCCCCAGCTCGGCCAGGGCGGCGACGGCCTCGATCACGGCGGCGCCACCGCACATGTCGAACTTCATCTCGTGCATCGAGCGCGCCGGCTTGAGCGAGAGCCCGCCCGAGTCGAACGTCACCGCCTTGCCGACGAAGGCGAGCCGGGGCGCCCCGCCTTCCGGCGCGCCGTCGTAGTCGAGCCGGATCAGCCGCGGGTCCTGCTGTGAGCCCTGGGCCACGGCGGCGAAGGCGCCCATCCCTTGCTCGCGGATCGCGGCGCCGTCGAGGATCTCGGCGGTGAAGCCGTGGCGCTCGGCCAGCTCTGCGGCGTAGTCGGCGAGCGCCCCCGGCGGGAGGTCGTTGGCGGGGGTGTTGCCGAGGTCGCGCGCGCGGTTGACGGCGGCGGTGATGATCGCCGCCTCGCGGACCTGCCGGGAGACGTCGGCGGGCGCGCTGATGATCAGGCGGTCGAGCTCGCGCTTGTCCTCGCGGCCGTTGTAGCGGTCGAAGCGGTAGGCGTGGAGCAGCGTCCCCTCCACCAGGGCCGTGGCGAGGTCCGCGCCGGCGTCCCGCGGGAGCTGCCAGCACAGGGACTTGCTCGAGAGCTCGCGCGCGCGCCGGTGGACCACCGCCGCGGCCGTCCGCGCGCGCTCGGCGTCGAAGCGCGCCCGCTCGCCCAGGCCGACGGCGATGAAGCGGTGGCCCTCGGCGTGGGCGACCGCGAGGCGCTTGAATGCCCGGCTGGCTTCGCCCGACTCCAGGAGGCCCTGGAGCGCGGCCGACCTCCGGGTCCTCTCCCTCGAATACCCCCACCACGATGGTGTCCGCGTCGGTGGCGAGCGGCTCGGCGGTGCTCGCCTCGACGTTCACGCCGCGCGACGTTACCAAGGCGCTACAAATAGAGGCCAGCCACCTCGGAGAGAAGCGAGAGACCATGCCCAAGACCGTCATCCTGTCCGCCGCGCGCACACCGATCGGAAAGCTGGGAGGAGGTCTGGCCAGTCTCGACGCCACCGAGCTCGGCGCCACCGCGATCAAGGCCGCGCTCGAGCGCGCCGAGGTCGAGCCCGACCAGGTGCAGCACGTGATCATGGGGCAGGTGCTCCAGGCGGGTCAGGGGCAGGTTCCCTCGCGCCAGGCCCAGATCAAGGCGGGCATCCCCAAGGAGGTCTCCTCGGAGACGATCAACAAGGTCTGTGCCTCGGGGATTCGCGCCGCCGGGCTGATCGACCAGGCGGTCCGGGCCGGCGACCTCGAGATCGCGGTCGGGGGCGGCATGGAGTCGATGTCGAAGGCGCCCTACCTGCTCAAGGAGGCGCGCTTCGGCTTCCGCATGGGCGACGCCAAGGCGATCGACGCGATGATCAACGACGGCCTCACGAACCCGTTCAGTGGCAAGCACATGGCCCAGGAGGCCAGCGAGGTGGCGGCCGAGCTCGAGCTCGCCCGGCCGGATCTGGATCGCTGGGCGCTGCGCTCGCACCAGCTCGCGGTCAAGGCGACCGACGAGGGGCGGCTGCCCGAGGAGATCGTGCCGGTCACGGTCAAGGGCAAGAAGGGCGACACCACGGTCGAGGTCGACGAGGCGCCGCGCCGCGACGCGAGCCTCGAGACGCTGGCCAAGCTCCCGCCGATCTTCATGAAGGACGGCTCGCACACCGCGGGCAACTCGCCGGGCGTCAACGACGGCGGCGGCGCCCTCGTGCTGGCCAGTGACGAGTGGGCCAAGAAGAACGGCAAGCAGGTGCTGGCGACGATCGTCGCGCAGGCGGCGGTCGCCGACGACTTCCCTTACCTGGCCCGGACGCCGAGCAAGGCGGCCAAGATCGCGCTCGAGAAGGCCGGGCTGAAGGCCGAGGACATCGACGTGTGGGAGATCAACGAGGCGTTCGCGTCGGTGACCCTGAACTCGATCCGGGTGCTCGAGATCGACGAGGACAAGGTCAACGTGAACGGTGGCGCGGTGGCGCTCGGGCATCCGATCGGGGCGTCCGGGGCGCGGATCCTGGGCTCGCTTGTGCTGGAGCTGCGCCGGCGCGGCGGGGGCCTCGGGTGCGCGGCGATCTGCTCCGGCGGCGGCCAGGGTGACGCGGTCATCGTCGAGGTGAATGGCGGCTAGTCAGAGCCGCGGGGAAGGCGCGGCCGGCAGATCCGCCCCCGGCGGGTCGGTTCCAGCCTCCGAGTTTCCCGCCAGGGAAACTCGAAGCGGATCCGCCGCAGGCGGATCCGCCGCGTTCTTCGATCTCGACCGGACGCTGATGGAGGGCTCCTCGGCCTTCCAGTTTGGCCGTGCCGCCTACCGGGCGGGGCTGCTCAGCCGGCGCCAGCTCGCCTCCGACGCCTGGGCGAACCTCCAGTTCCGCCTACGCGGCGCCAGCGACGAGTCGAGCCACGCCCTGCGCGACCGGATCTCGCACGAGCTCGAGGGCACCCGGGTGCGCGACCTCGAGCGGCTGGGCCTGAACGTCCTGCGCGGGATCCTGCCGCGGATCTACCCGCAGGTGCTGGCACTGGCCCACCAGCACCAGGACGCGGGGCGGCGCGCGTACATCACCACCGCCGCCTCACACGAGCTCGCCGCCATGCTCGCCCAGGTGCTGGCGCTGGACGGCGGCCTTGGGTCACAGTTCTCCGAGGTGGTCGACGGCGTGTTCACCGGCCGGCCCGCCGGACTCTTCATCTACGGCGCCGAGAAGGCGACCGCGATCGAGCAGCTGGCCCGGCGTGAAGGCATCGACCTGGCGGCCTCCTACGCGTACAGCGACTCCGCCTCGGATCTGCCGATGCTGCGGCTGGTGGGCCATCCGGTGGCGGTCAACCCGGACGCGGAGCTGCTCCGAGTGGCGCGCGAGGAGGGGTGGGACGTCCTGCGCTTCGACCGGCTCGGGCGGCGGCTGAAGACGCTCGGCGGGTTGGTGGGCGCGGCCGTGGGCGGCGGGCTCGGAACCGCGGCGCTGGTGGCGCGGGCGCGCCGGCGGCGTCTGGTCGACCGGGTGGTGGGGGCGCGGCGCGGGGTGCGCCGGCGCATTTCGCCCTAGGGGTGCTTCAGGCGAGCGATCGCGGCGTGGGCGGGGCGGAAGACGACTAGGACCGTCTGGGTCTGCCGGGAGCCGGCCGCCGGCGCGAAGCGCAGCACCACGTGCAGCGTAAGCGTGTGCGTGGCGGCTAGCTTTCGTCGCTGGGCGGCCGTGAGTCGCAGCGGGAGCGCGACTGTTCCCGCCCGCTTCACCTTGAGCGTCCGCCCCTCGCCTTTGAGGACGCCTGGCGCGTTCAGGCCCACCACGAGCTCCATGCCGCGGGACGCGAGTGAGACCCTGGTGACCTTGCCCGCCAGCGCCACCGTGATTCGGTGGGTGGCGGAGGCGGTGTGGCCGAAGGCGTCCGTGACGGTGAGCGTGACTGCGTAGGAGCCGGGACTGCGGAACACGTGCGATGGACTGGCGCCGGAGGCGGGCGCGCTGCGGTCACCGAAGGTCCAGCGGTAGATCGCCGCCGCAGGATCGGCCGAGGACGAGGCAAAGCGGAGCGCCTGCCCGTTCGCGGGGCGCTGGGTCGTGAGCGCGAAATCCGCGTGCGGTGGCGCCACGACCGTCACCGCCTGGCTGGCAGTCTGGCTCAGGCCGAGCGAGTTGGTGACGGTGAGCGCCACGGTGTAGGTACCGGGCGCTGCGTAGGTGTGACCGGGACCGGACCCCGATCCGTTGGCGCCGTCGCCGAAGCGCCAGACGTAAGAGGCGAGTCTGACGCCGGATTCGGGGTCGGCCGAGGTGCCGGCGTCGAAGCTCACCGCCGCGCCCGCGAGCGGATGGTTCGGCGATATATCGAACCCGGCCACCGGGAGGGAGTGCACCACGACCTGCTCGGAGGTGCTGCTGCTGGCACCGCGGGAGTCGGTTACCGTCAGGCCCACCGTGTAGGTGCCGGCCGCGACGTAGGTGTGGTTGGGGGTGGCGCTGGCGGCGGTGGCGCCGTCGCCGAAGGTCCAGGAGTAAGCGGCGATGACGGCGCTGATGGGGTCGCTGGGCGACGAGGCGGTGGCGTCGAAGCCCGTCGGCTGACCCGGCCGGGGGACGGGGTCGTGAGTGAGAACGCAGCCGTGGGCGGGGCGTCGCTCACCGCGACCGACTGCGAGGTCGAGTCCGAGCCGGTCCCGTTGCCCACCGTGAGGGTGACCGTGTACGTGCCGGGGTGGGCATACTGGTGGGTCG
Organism: uncultured Solirubrobacterales bacterium; assembly: GCA_963839105.1. Classification (GTDB taxonomy): domain Bacteria; phylum Actinomycetota; class Thermoleophilia; order Solirubrobacterales; family Solirubrobacteraceae; genus Palsa-465. The sequence continues at coordinate 466,776 of CAWITQ010000006.1, read as the reverse complement.
CGACCCCGGCGGACACCGGCGGGGTCCCATCGCCGAAGTCCCAGTTGTACGAGGTGATCGTCATGCCCGGCTCGGGATCACTGGAGCCCGTCCCGTCGAAGGTCACTTGTGTCCCGTTCTGGGGCTGCGACGGTGAGTAGCTGAATGCAGCCACCGGTCCCACCGTGAGTTCGCGGGTGACTGTGGTGCTGGTGTTGTTCTCGGCGCTGACTGTGAGCGTGACCGTGTAGGTCCCGGAAGCTGCATATGAGTGACTAATCGTGTCGGTGCCCGAGGCCGTGGTGTCGACTGTCGTGGGGGTGCCGTCGCCGAAGTCCCAGCTGTAGCCGGTGATGTTGGCGTGGGGATCGGTGGCGGTGGCGTCGAAGGTCACCGGCTGATTCGGACTGGCCCCGGTCGCGGGATCGATCGTGAACGAAGCTTGCGGCGCCTCGGCGACGACGGCGATCTGGTGCTGAACCGAGTTCGTGAGGCCCTCACTGTTGGTGACCGTAAGCGTGACCGTGTACGTCCCGGGATTGGCGTAGGTGTGTGGGGCGGGCGTGGCGCCGGAGTCGGTGGGGGTGCCGTCGCCGAAATCCCACTGGTAACCGGTGAGCGTCACGCCAGGATCCGGGTCGCTCGAGCTCGAGGCGTCGAACTGCACCGGGTCGCCCGCGTACGGCGCCGCAGGCGAAAACGTGAACGCCGCTACAGGCGGCGAGTGGACAGTGATCTCGTGGGAGACGGCCGCCTGGTCGCCGAGGCTGTCGACCAGAGTGAGGGTGACCGTGTAGGCGCCGCCGGCGGCGTAGGTGTGCTTGACGGTGTTCGGCGGCGCGGTCCCATGCGAGAACGTCCGGCCAGAGCCGTCTCCCCAGTCCCAGGTCACGCTGCTGTAGGGCTGGGTGCTAGAGCTGGCGCTGGGGTCGAAGGAGATCGGATTCCCCGCCACCAGAGTCCCCGCGGGCGCGCTGAACTCGGGGCTGACGGTCCCGCCCAGCGCATCCATGGCGCAGTCGTCGGCCCCGTTGCTCCACGTGCTCTGGAGGTAATAGTCGTGGCCGTTCACGACCTGGTTGAACAGCGTACCGGAGGCGGCGCTGCCGCCGAGGGTGGGGGTAAAGGAGTGCGGACTGGCGCCCGAGGCGGGATCGGATTGGGCCCCGTAGACGTTGCAGTCGTCCGCCACCTCGTTGCCCGTCGAGGAAGACCACCAGGCGTTCAGGAGCGGGTCGGTGATCGTCTCGATGTACTCGTGGGCGAGGTACTTGAGCATCACGTCGGCCGGGTTGCCGTTTGGCTGCTGCACGGCGTTGTTGCCGTCGTCCTGGCAGGCCTTGGCGTTGCCCTGGAGGACGAACGACGGGATCAGGTCGTAGATGACCTGCCTGCCGCCGTTGGAGTACGCGGAGTGGTAGGAGCAGAAGTTGTTGCTGGCGCACTGAGCCCCGCTGAAGCATTCGTTCACGTTCGGGGGGAGCACCGCGAAGCGCACCGGAGCGTTCTGCGGAAGGGCGGTGGCGCTGGTGGGGCCGTCGTCGGGGAGGCTCGGGTCGGTGGCGAGCAGTCGCACGAGCTCCTGCTGGACCTCGGCATCGGTGATGCACCGGCCACCGGTGGGGGCAGGGCAGTTGGTGGCGGGCGTCGGGTACGGCTGCGTGTCGTTTAGTACCTGACTGGACGAGAAGCTCTGCTCGGCGCCGGCGTAGCCCGAGCCGTCCCAGTACTGGCGCCCGACGGAGAAGAGGTTGCTGGAGAGCGAGCTGTCGGCGGCGACGTCCGAGAGGTACTGCTCCAGAAGCGGCTTCCACCCCGCCAGCGTCGGGTTGCTCGACGGGTCCCAGTAGACCAAATAGGCCGAGCTCGATCGGAGCACCGGGCCCATGTGCCAGCTCATCGCGTCGATCGCCCGAGCCGAGCTGGCGTGGGGGACGAGCGCTCCGGGCAACCGGGTGGGGGCGACGCTCTGGAGCGGTGTCACGCCAAGGAGCTGCCCGTTCGGGCCGTGAACGACCACGGCCGAGGCGGCGGGCGCGAGCAGGCCGCTCAGCGCCAAGGCGAGAGCGAGCACGCACGGACGCGCCGCCCTACCACGCACAAGCGCCCCAACGAAACGCACTGAGCTCAGGTTAGACAACCCGGCGCCCGGCGCCGCCACCGGCGACGCTTTGTAGAGGATGGACCATTACAATCGCGCGGCTTGCGGTGGCGCCGGGCCGCGCTCCACTCTAGAGTTCGATGTCCTCCTCCGCAGAGAAGAAGATTCGCGTCGTCGTCGCGAAGCCCGGCCTCGACGGCCACGATCGCGGCGCCAAAATCATCGCTCGCGCGCTTCGCGATGCGGGCATGGAGGTGATCTACACCGGCCTTCACCAGACGCCGGAGCAGATCGTGGAGACCGTGATCCAGGAGGACGCCGACGCCGTCGGGCTCTCGATCCTGTCCGGCGCCCACATGACGCTGGTGCCGCGGATCCTCGAGCTGCTCCAGGAGCAGGACATCGACGACGTGCTCGTGACGGTGGGCGGCACGATCCCCTCCGATGACGTGGAGAAGCTCAAGGAGCTGGGGGTCTCCGAGGTGTTCACGCCCGGCGCCTCGACGCAGCAGGTGATCGACTTCATCCGCGGCGCCGTCAGGTCGTGAGCCCGTCACCTGGGGCGCGCGCCTCGGTCCTACTGCGCGGTAGGGGGACCGATTGACTCGTCAGTCAACGAGGTAGTATTCAGCTCCTCAGGAATCCTTTAGGAGGAAGAACTTGAAGATTTGCGTCCTGGTCAAAGAGGTGCCGGACGCCGCCGTCGAGAAGCGCATCGACCAGTCGACGGGGCGGATGGACCGGTCAGGTGAGAAGAACCTGAACCCATACGACACGCACGCCATCGAGGCGGCGATGCAGATTCGCGAGGGCGGATCGATCGAGGTCGACGAGATCGTGGCGGTGACGATGGGCCCGGAGTCCGCGGTGCGGGCTCTCCACAAGGCGGTGTCGCTCGGAGCGGACCGCTCGCTGCACCTGACCGATGCCGCGCTGGCCGGCTCCGACGTCGCGGCCACCGGCTACGCCCTGTCCAAGGCGCTCGAGAAGGAGTCGCCCGACCTGGTCCTGCTCGGCCAGCAGTCCGACGACGGCGAGTGCTACACGATCGGCGCCGTGGTCGCCGACCACCTGAAGATGCCCTCGCTCACCCAGGTGATCAAGATGGACGTCCAGGACGGCGGGCTGCGCTGCGAGCGCCAGGCCGAGTACGGCTACGACACGGTCGAGGTCCAGCTGCCGGCGGTGATCTCCGTCGGCGACGCCATCAACGAGCCGCGCTACCCGTCGCTCAAGGCGATCATGGGCGCGAAGAAGAAGCCGCTCGAGACCGTCGCCAGCGGCGACATCGGCATCGACGGATCGCTGGTCGGCGAGGAGGGCTCGCGCGTGCAGTGCGGCGACTTCCACGATCCGCCCGCCAAGCAAGCGGGGCAGATCATCGAGGACGAGGACACGAACGAGACGGTCGAGAAGATCGTCGCCTGGCTCGACGAGAGGAAGTTGATCTAAGTGGTCGCCTCCCGCACGCACGAAGGAGACAACTGATGGCTGACGTTCTCACCTACGTCCTCCACTACGAGGGCGAGCTCAACAAGAACTCCCTGGGCGCGGTGTCCGAGGGCGCGGCGCGCGCCAAGGAGATCGGCGGCGAGTGTCACGCCGTTGTCGTCGGTGGCGATGACCTGACCGACGAGCTGTGCCAGTCGCTCGGCGCCTACGGCGCCACCAAGGTGTTCCGGGGGCGTGGGCCCGAGGGCCTGTCCCAGCCCGTGGTCGACGTGATGGCCAAGGTGATCGACGAGAACGGGCAGAACTACGCGCTGTTCGGCGGCGGCCTGCTCGGGTTCGAGATCGGCGCCGGCCTCGCCGCGCGCAAGCAGGCGGGCGTGACCATGGAGGTCACCGCGATCCGGGCCGAGGACGGCAAGCTCGTGGCCGAGCGGCCGATCCTCCAGGACTCGAAGATCTCCGTCTCGAAGTACCGGGGCGACCTCGGGATCATCATCGGCCGGATCAACGCCTTCGAGGCGCGGTCGGTGGACGGCGGCTCGGCTGAGGTCGTGGACGTCGACGTCGAGTACTCGCCCTGGTCCAACCAGGCCAAGATGGTCGAGCGCGGCGAGCAGCGCGGCGCCGACGTCGACATCGAGGGCGCCGACATCCTGGTCGCCGGCGGGCGCGGGCTCGGCAAGGCCGAGAACTTCTCGCTCGCCGAGGAGCTGGCCAAGGCCTTCGGCGGCAACACCGCGGTGGCGGCGACGCGCGCAGTGGTCGACGCCGGCTGGTACCCGTACGCGGCCCAGATCGGCCAGACCGGCAAGACGGTCGCGCCGAAGCTCTACCTCGCGGCCGGAATCTCCGGCGCGATCCAGCACAAGGTCGGCATGCAGTCCTCGGAGAACATCGTCGCGATCAACAAGGATGCGAACGCGCCGATCTTCGAGTTCTCCGACCTGGGGATCGTCGGCGACCTGAACAAGATCCTGCCCAAGCTGACCGACGCGATCAAGGCCAAGAAGGGCGGCTGAGCGATGGCTTCGCGCAACGGTGACGGGCCGCACGCGCCCAGCGAGTTCCCGCCTCCGGTCGACTCCGTGGGCGAGTTCGTCAAGCGCGGACTCGATCCGGAGGACGAGCTGATCGAGGTCGGCGTGGCCATCGTCGGCGGTGGCACCGCCGGCCTGGCCACCGCCAACCGCCTGCTCCAGCTCCTCAGCGATGACCCGGAGCTGATGGAGAAGCTGGGCGAGGTCCCGGTTGCCGTGATCGAGAAGGCGAAGACGTGCGGCGGCCACAACCTCTCGGGCGCCGTGATGCGGCCCGGACCGTTGGAGGAGCTCTTCCCGCACGTCAGCCGCGAGGAGTGGCGCAAGCAGGGCTTCGCCTTCGGCGAGGTGACCAAGGAGTCGGTGTACATGCTCACCGGCCCGAAGACGAAGCTCCGGGTCCCGATCCCGGCCGTGCCCAACTTCAAGAACCACGGCAACGAGGTCGTCTCGGTCTCGGCGCTCGCCCGCTTCCAGCAGCAGCAGGCCGAGGAGGGCGGCGCCTACGTCCTCACCGAGACCTCGGCCACCCAGCTGATCGTCGAGGACGGCAAGGTGGTCGGCGTCCGCTCAGGCGACAAGGGGCGCGGCAAGGACGGCGAGCCGCTCGGCAACTTCGAGCCGGGGACGGACATCAAGGCCCGCGCCACCGTGCTCGCCGAGGGCTGCTGGGGCCACCTGACCGGGGCCGCGATCAAGGAGTTCAAGCTGGCCGACGGCCGCGAGCCTCAGGTGTGGGAGCTCGGAGTCAAGGAGGTGTGGAAGGTCACCAAGCCGCTCGACCGCGTGATCCACACGTTCGTGCAGCCGTGGCCGCTCAAGGTCGCCTCCAAGTACGGACAGCTCGGCGGCACCTGGATGTACCCGATGAAGGACGAGAAGACGGGAGACGACCTGGTCTCGATCGGGTTCGTCGTCGACCTCAACTACCGGGACGCGACCACGTCGGTCCACGATCTGCTCCAGGCCTTCAAGACCCATCCGCTCGTGCGCGAGTACCTCGACGGTGGCGAGCGCGTCGCCTGGGGAGCCAAGGCGCTTCCCGGCGGCGGCTACTGGTCGATGCCGAAGCTGACGATGCCGGGCGCGCTCTTGGTCGGCGACGCCGGCGGCATGGTCGATACGGCCGCGCTCAAGGGCGTGCACCACTGCATCAAGTCGGGGATCCTCGCCGCCGAGGCGATCTACCGCTCCCTCAAGACCGGCGAGTCGCTCGAGCCCTACGAGAAGGCGGTCGAGGAGTCGACGATCGGCCAGGAGCTCTACCAGGTGCGTAACGCCCGCCAGGCGTTCCAGAAGGGCTTCATGGTCGGCAGCCTGCTCGCGGGTCCCGCGATCATGTCGAAGGGCAAGGTGCCGCCGGGCCGGCAGTCGTGGCACCGCGATGACGCGGAGCCGATGTTCGTCGGCGATACGCGCGAGCGCTATCCGAAGCCGGACGGCAAGTACACGTTCGACAAGCTCTCGTCGGTCTACATCTCGGGCAACGCCACCCGCGACGACGCGCCCAACCACATCCGCCTCGAGAAGCACGTGCCCCGGGAGATCGCCGAGACGTGGGCCTGGATGTGCCCCGCCGGCGTCTACGAGATCCCCGACGACGCGCCCGAGTCCGGTCCGGTCGACGTGATCGTCAACTACACCAACTGCGTGCAGTGCGGGGCGATCACGGCCAAGGGCGGGCGGCTGACGCCTCCCGAGGGCGGCGACGGGCCCCTCTACCGCGTCACCTGACCAGGGTCACCGAACGCGCCGTCTGCGGCCGCGGCGATGGCGCCGCCCTGGCGGCGGTCCAGGCGCCGGGGGATGCAGGCACGGAACTTTGCCGCTCGAACGCTGTTGTTAAGCAGCATGTCGGGGAAGCGTCTGCTCCTCGCCGGCGTGGTCACGCTCGCCGGCGCCTGTATCGGCACGCCCGTCGGGGCGGCGGCGACGCCGCCGAGCACGCAGCTCATCAACCCGGCCTGCCACCGGGCGATCCTGCCCTCGGCGCGGAAGATCGCGGTCACCGCGGTGATGCGGCCCGTGAACGCGACGAGCAGCATGGAGATGATGTTCGACCTGCAGCGGTCCAGGCGGCGCGCGGGGCCTTTCTCGAGCGTCCGGGGGCGGGGGCTCGACCAATGGGTGCACCCGTCTAACTCCACGCTCGGGCAGCGGCCGGGGGACATCTGGAAGGTCGATCAGAAGGTGAGCAATCTGTCGGGCACGGCCTACTACCGCTTCCGGGTCCGCTTCCGCTGGCTCGCCTCGAATGGCCGCTCGCTTGGAACGGCCGAGGACGTGAGCCCGGTCTGCTACCAGCCCGAGCTCCGCCCCGATCTGGTCGTCCGCTCGCTCACCGTGAATCCGATGTCCTCTCAGCCGTCAGAGGATCGCTACGTGGCGTGGATCGGCAACCGCGGCGCGACCGGAGCCGGGCCGTTCCAGGTCACGCTGGCGGTGCCGTCGGAGCCGAGCCAGTCGATGACGGTCGGGTGGGTACGGCCACATTCGCGCGTGCGTGAGGTCTTCACCGGCCCGGCCTGCACCCCCGGCAGTGAGATCACGCTCACCGCCGACCCGAATGACTCGGTCCTCGACTACAGCCGCGCCAACAACACGCTGGTCACGCCGTGCCCTGCGCCGGCGCCAGCGACGACGACGACCGCCGCCCGAAGCCGCCGGCGATAACGCGGCGCGGCGCGGCGGCGGCGCCACGGAGGGGGCGACGCGGCCTCCGGCCACCCGCCCAGGGCGCGCCAGCCCCTCGCTACACTTGGTGAAGCAATGAAGACCGATATCCATCCTGAGTACGTCGATGCCCACGTCCGCTGTACGTGCGGCAACGAATTCATGACTCGCTCAACCAAGCCGGAGATCCACGTCGAGATCTGCTCGGCCTGCCACCCGTTCTACACCGGGCGGCAGAAGCTGGTCGACACCGGTGGCCGCGTGGAGCGCTTCCAGCGCCGAGTGGCCAAGGGACGGCGAGCCGCACGCGCCACCCCCGGCGCGGGCGCCTAACCCAACGTCGGTATGGCCGACGGGGCCGCTCGCGTCCGCGGCCCGTTTCCGCGGACGTTTCAGCCGCGCTCCGGCGGCCCGCTGACCGCATCGCGCGACGCCCCCCTGGGCGGCCAGGCCGTGCTGGAGGGCGTGATGATGCGCGGCGTGAGCACCTGGGCGGTGGCGGTTCGGCCGCCCGCCGGCTCGGATGGGGCGCTGGCCACGATGGACGTCCGCACGTTCCCGCTGAGCCCGCTCACCGCGCGCCACCGCGTCTATCGACTGCCGGTGATCCGCGGGGTTGTGGCGCTGGCGGAATCGCTCGGGCTCGGCCTGCGCGCTCTGTCGATCTCCGCGAACGCGCAGCTGCCGCCCGGCGAGCAGGAGCAGCTCTCGGGCGGCACGTGGACGGCGACCGTGCTCCTGGCGTGCGTGTTCGCGGTGGGGCTGTTCTTCGTCGTCCCGCTCGGGCTGACGAGCCTCGTCAAGCACCAGCTCGGGTCGGCGGCGCTGTTCTGGGTCGTGGAGGCCGTGGTGCGCACCGCGATATTCCTCGGCTACCTGCTGTTGCTCTCCCGCGTGCCCGATATGCGGCGCGTGCTCGAGTACCACGGGGCCGAGCACAAGGCGATCTCGTGCTACGAGGCCTCTGACGAGCTGCGTCCGGAGCGCGCGACCCTGTACTCGCGCCTGCATCCCCGCTGCGGCACGAGCTTCCTGCTCATCGTGATGATCATGGCGATCTTCGTCTACGCCCCGATCGGCCTGCGGGCGTGGTGGATCCTGCTCATCACCCGGATCGTCGGCGTGCCCCTGATCGCGGGGCTGTCGTTCGAGGTCATCAAGTGGGCTGGGCGCAACCGCCGCCGGCGGTGGGTGCGGACGATCATGTGGCCCGGTATGCAGCTGCAGAAGCTGACCACGCGCGAACCTGACCTCGATCAGCTCGCGGTGGCGATCGCCGCGCTCGACGCCGTGCTCGAGGCCCAGAAGGGCGACGGGACGAACGCCGGCGAGCTGGTCGGCCTCGAAGTAGTGGCGTAGTCTCCGCCAGCCATGAGGGTGGTCATCGTCGGGGCCGGGATCGGCGGGCTGGTGACCGCGATCGAGCTGCGGCGCCACGGCTTCAGCGACCTCACCGTGCTCGAGCGCGGCCCCACGCTCGGCGGGACCTGGCGCGACAACGTCTACCCCGGCTGCGCCTGCGACGTCCCCAGCCACCTGTACTCGTTCTCGTTCGCGCAGCGACGGGACTGGTCGCGGATCTGCTCGCCGCAGGAGGAGATCCTGCGCTACCTCGAGACGGTGGCGCATGAGCACGGGGTCGACGGCGCGTTGGTGACCGGCGTCGAGGTGACCGCGTGCGAGTGGGATGACTCCGGGGGGTGGACGGTGCGGAGCGCGGACGGGCGCACCTGGTCGGCCGACGCCGTGGTGATCGCCACCGGCCAGCTGCACCAGCCCGCGTTCCCGCGGATTGAGGGCCGGTTCGAGGGCCACAGCTTTCACTCCGCGCGCTGGGATCACTCCTACGAGTTGCGGGGCAAGCGCGTTGCGGTGATCGGGAGCGGAGCGAGCGCCGTCCAGTTCGTCCCGCACGTGGCCGAGCAGGCGGGCAAGCTGTACGTGTACCAGCGCACGGGCAACTGGTTCCTGCCGCGGCGCAACCGCCCGTACCCGCGTGCGGTGCGCGCGGCGATCCGGTTCGTGCCCGGCCTGCAGGCGTTTCGGCGACGATTCATCTACTACTACGCCGAGACGCTGACGCTGATGATCCGCCACCCGCGCACCTTCGGGCTGATCGGGCGGCTGCTCTCGACCGTGTTCATGCGCCTCCAGCTCCGCGACCCGGAGGTCCGCCGGCGCGCCTGGCCGCATTACACGTTCGGCTGCAAGCGCGTCCTCTTCAGCTCCTACTTCCTGCCCGCGCTCCAGCGACCGAACGTCGAGCTCGTGACCGAGGCGATCTCCCGGTTGACGCCGAGCGGAGTCGTGACGAGCGACGGCACCGAGCGCGAGGTCGACTGCATCATCTACGGGACAGGCTTCCGCACCACGGAGTTCATGTTCCCGATGGAGGTGCGCGGCGCCGGCGGGCGCACCCTGCGCGAGGCATGGGCGGAGGGCCCGCGCGCCCATCTCGGCATGTGCGTCCCCGGCTTCCCGTCGCTGTTCATCGTCTACGGGCCGAACACGAACACCTCGGGAGGGTCGATCGTGCTCTACGAGGAGGTCCAGGCCGCCTACATCCGTCAGGCGCTGTCGCTCGTCCGCGAACGCGGCGCCCGGACGATCGAGGTCCGTCCCGAGGTCGAGGCGGCGAGCGATCGCGAGGTCCAGAGCCGGTTCGCCGGCACCGCGTGGACCCGGTGCGACTCGTGGTACCGCGACCGAGACCGGCCGGATCGTCACCAACTGGCCGGGCTACATGGCCGACTACGAGCGCCGCACGCGTGAGCTCGACCCGAGCGAGTTCACGCTCGAGCCCGCGGCCTAGAACTCGAACTCGACCATGATCGACGAGCTCGTCTCCCAGATCGAGGCGCGATTCGGCGCCCTCCAGGAGGACCTCTCGGATCCCGAGGTGATCGGGAATCGTGAGCGCTTCACCGCGGCCAGCCGCGCCTACCGCGAGCTGGAGCCGGCGGCCAAGCTGGCGAGCGAGTACCGGCACGCCGTTGACGACTTCGAGGGAGCGCGCGAGCTGCTGGACGAGGACGGCAACGATCCCGAGCTCCGGGCGCTGATGGACACCTCGCGCGAGCGCATCGACGCGCTCGAGGAGGAGATCCGCCTGGCCATGGTCGAGCGCGACCCCAACGACGATAAGAACGTGATCGTCGAGATCCGGCCCGGCGCGGGTGGGGACGAGGCCGGTCTGTGGGCCGGAGACCTCTACCGGATGCTCACCCGCTACGCCGAGCGACTCGGGTTCAGCGTCGAGCCGCTGGCCATCGGGGACGGGACCTACACCTTCGCCGTCAAGGGAGACGGGGCGTATTCGGTGTTCAAGTTCGAGGGCGGCACCCACCGCGTCCAGCGCGTGCCCGAAACCGAGTCCCAGGGGCGGATCCACACCTCCACGGCGACGGTGGCGGTCCTGCCCGAGGCCGACGACGTCGAGGTCGAGGTCGATCCCGAACGACCTCCAGATCGACGTCTACCGCAGCTCGGGCCCGGGTGGGCAGTCGGTCAACACGACGGACTCGGCGGTGCGGATCACCCACAAGCCGACCGGCATCGTGGTCTCGATGCAGGATGAGAAGTCCCAGCTTCAGAACCGCGAGCGCGCCATGCGCGTCCTCCGCGCCCGGCTCTACGAGCGCGCGCTCGCCGAGCAGCAGGCTGCGGTCGCGGCTTCACGTCAGGCCCAGGTGGGAACCGGCGAGCGGGCCGAGAAGATCCGCACCTACAACTTCCCCGAGAAGCGGGTCAAGGACCACCGCATCAACCTGCTCGTGCACAACCTGGACGGGATCCTGATGGGCGAGCTCGACGAGCTCACCGGGGCGCTACAGGACGACGAGAAGCGTCAGCGCCTGCAAGAGCGGGCCGATGCGGTCTGAGACGGTCGCGGTGCGCGTGCGCGATGCGCTCGCCGACGCGACCTTGAGGCTCGCCGAGGCGGGCTGTGACACGCCCCGGCTCGATGCCGAGCTGCTGCTGGCGTTCGCGCTCGGGGTGGGGCGGGAGCGACTCGTGATCGATGCGAGAGCGGCAGTCGAGCGCGCGCGTCTGAACCGCTTCGGCGAGCTGGTGGCGCGCCGGGCCGCGCGCGAGCCCGTCGCCTACATCGTCGGCCGCAGGGACTTCCGCTGGATCTCGCTCTGGGTGGACCGGCGGGTGCTCGATCCCCCGTCCGGAGACCGAGCTCCTGGTCGAGGTCGGGCTGGGGTTGGGGCACGGTGCGCGGGTCGTCGATGTCGGCACCGGGAGCGGCGCGGTGGCGCTGGCGCTGAAGCACGAGCGGCCGGATCTGTCGGTGGTGGGGAGCGACGTGAGCGCAGGCGCGCTCGCCGTGGCGCGCGGGAACGCGCAGCGGCTGGGGTTGGACGTGGGCTTTGTCCAAGCCGACCTGATGCCGCGCGGACGGTTCGACGCGGTGCTCGCGAACCTGCCTTACGTCCCGGATGGCGTGCCGCTCGCCCCGGAGATCGCAAGCTACGAGCCGGCGCAGGCGCTGTTTTCCGGCGAGGACGGGCTGGAGCTGATCCGCCGCCTGCTCGGGATGGTCGATGGGACTGAGCTGGTGGCGCTCGAGATGGGGTTCGGCCAGGGCGGAGCGGTCTCTGAGCTCCTGCGCCAGGCCGGCTTTCCCACGGTCGAGCGTCTGCGCGACCTGGCCGGTCACGAGCGGGTGGTCGTCGGGCGGCGGTGAGCGAGGCCGAGGCGTTCGAGCGGTGCCTCGCCGTCGGCGGCGTGGCTGTGTTCCCGGCCGACACCGTGTACGGCCTGGCCTGCGACCCCGACAACCGGTTCGCGGTCGAGCGCCTCTACCTGCTCAAGCGACGGCGGACGAACAAGCCCTCCGCGGTCATGTTCTTCTCGCTGGATGCGGCGCTGGCGGCGCTGCCGGAGCTGGGAGAGCGCACTCAGGAAGCGATGCGCCGCCTGATGCCCGGTGGGGTGTCGCTGCTCCTCCCGAACCCGGCGCGCCGATTCCGGCTTGCCTGCGCCGATGATCCGGCGACGCTCGGCGTCCGGGTGGTCCGCGTGCCCGCGCTCGATGGGGTATCCCGGCCCGTGCTCCAGTCGAGCGCCAACCGGGCGGGCGGACCGGATGCGCGACGGGTCGAGGACATCCCGACGCTGATCCGCGCCGCCGTGGACCTGATCGTCGACGGTGGCGAGCTCCCCGGGACGCCATCGACCGTGGTCGACCTGCGCGAGTACGAGGAGACCGGCGACTGGACCGTGGTCCGCCAGGGGGCGGTTCCGGAGGCGACGCTGAAGGAGGCGCTCGGGTGGCAGTTCCACTTCGACCCGGGCACCTACGCCGAGATGATCCGCGGCGAGGTGCCGGCGTTCGAGCGCTTCGAGGACGCGGTGGCGGAGGCGAGCGGCGCCGGCGCGCGGCGCGTGCTCGAGCTCGGCACCGGGACGGGGGAGACCGCCCGGCGGCTGCTCGAGCGCCACCCCGAGGCGACGCTCGTGGGCATCGACGAGAACCCGGCGATGCTCGATTCGGCGCGCGGTGGGCTACCCGCGGGGCGGGTGGAGCTCCGGGTGAGCCGCCTCGAGGACCCGCTCCCCGACGGGACGTTCGATCTCGTGGCCAGCGCGCTCTGCGTCCACCACCTGCGCGGGGCCGAGAAGGCCGAGCTGTTCCGGCGCGTGGCGGGCGCGCTGCGGCCGGGAGGCCGCTTCGTCCTGGGTGACGTGGTGCTGCCGGAGGATCCAGCCGATGCGCTCACGCCGCTCTCGGAGGGCTACGACTTCCCCAGCCGACTCGAGGATCAGCTCGGCTGGTTGTCGCGAGGCCGGGTTCGAGGCGCGGGTGACATGGGCCGAGCGGGACCTGGCGGTGGTCGCCGCGGACCTCCCCGGACACCCAGCGGCGCGCTCGGCGCAGCGGGAGCCGCGCGAGCTTCCGGGCTGAGCGCTGGTATCTTCGATGGCAGTGGACGCCGAGCTTCCGTCTGATTTCTTCAACCGGCCGCTGGCCGAGGTGGACCCGGAGATCGCCGACGTGCTGGCGAACGAGCTCGAGCGCCAGCAGCGCACGCTCGAGATGATCGCCTCGGAGAACTTCGTCCCGATGGCGGTGCTCGAGTGCCAGGGCTCGGTCCTGACCAACAAGTACGCCGAGGGCTATCCCGGCCGGCGCTACTACGGCGGCTGCGAGTACATCGACGTCGCCGAGCAGCTCGCCATCGACCGCGCCAAGGCGCTGTTCGGAGCCGAGCACGCCAACGTGCAGCCGAGCGCGGGCGCTCAGGCCAACGCCGCCGCCTACCACGCGCTGCTCCAGGCCGGCGACACCGTGATGGGGCTCGAGCTGGCGCACGGGGGCCATCTCACCCACGGGATGAAGATCAACTTCTCCGGCCGGCTCTACGACATCGTCCCGTACCACGTCTCGCGCGAGACGAGCCTGATCGACATGGACGAGGTCGAGCGGCTCGCCCACGAGCGCAAGCCGAAGATGATCCTCGCCGGCTGGTCGGCCTACCCCCGGCAGCTCGACTTCGAGCGCTTCCGGGCGATCGCCGACGAGGTCGGGCGCCTACCTGGTGGTGGACATGGCGCACTTCGCCGGCCTCGTCGCCGCCGGCCTTCACCCCAGCCCCGTCCCGCACGCGCACGTGGTCACGACCACGACGCACAAGACGATCGGTGGCGGGCGCGGCGGGATGATCCTGTGCACCGAGGAGCTGGCCAAGAAGATCGACTCCGCCGTGTTCCCCGGCCAGCAGGGCGGCCCGCTCGAGCATGTGATCGCCGGCAAGGCGGTTGCGCTCAAGATCGCCGCCTCCGAGGCCTTCCGCGAGCGCCAGCAGCGCACGCTCGCCGGCGCGCGCGCCGTCGCCGAGGAGCTCCTCTCCGCCGGCGCCGGCGTCAACGTCCTCACCGGCGGGACCGACGTGCACCTCGTGCTGTGCGATCTGCGCGAGTCCCCGCTCGACGGCAAGCAGGCCGAGGACCGCCTCGCCGCGGTCGGCATCACCGTCAACCGCAACGCCGTGCCGTTCGACCCCCGGCCGCCGGCGGTGTCATCGGGGTTGCGGATCGGAACGCCGGCGCTGGCCACCCGCGGCCTCCAGGCCGAGGACTTCGTCGAGGTCGGAAGGATCATCGCCGAGGCGCTCGTCGCCGACTCGTTCGACGAGCACCAGGCCGAGCTCGGCGAGCGCGTCGCGGCCATCGCCGAGCGCTACCCGCTGTACGCGCGGCTGGGCGCGCCCGCGGGCGTCTCGTAGCGACAGCCCGGCTGCTGACTACGCCGGCGATCCACGCCTTCCAAGCCGGGACTGCCGCGATCTGAAACCTGCGATCGGCCGGGGCTGCCATGCTTTCCGCAGACCATGGACTACTCCGACGCCGTGTTCGCCTTCCTCGTCGCGATGGCGATCGCGGCCGGGTTGACGCCGGTCGCCGCCGCGGCGGCGAAGCGCATCGGCATCCTCGCCCGGCCGAGTGAAAGGGGCCTCGCCGAGACAGATACGCCGGCGCTGGGCGGCATGGCGATTCTGGCCGGGGTGCTCGTGGCCGCGATCATCTGGGTGCCGGCGACGATCCATCTGCAACACACGCCGCACGGACGGCCGGGTCCCGGCGGGACCGTCCACCTCTGGGCGATCGTCGCCGGCGCGTGCGTGATCACGCTGGTCGGCGCGATCGACGACGCGCGCGACCTGCCCTGGTACTGGAAGCTGCGCGGGCAGATCGCGGCGGCGGTGATCGCCGTCGAGGGCGGCGTGGTGGTCACCGACGTGACGCTGCCGTTCATCGGCTCGCTCCAGTTCCCGAACGCAGGCGGCGCGCTCAGCGCGCTCTGGCTGGTCGGGCTGATGAACGTCGTCAACTTCTCCGACGGGGTCGACGGTCTGGCCGCCGGCCTGTGCACGATCGACGGGGTGGCGTTCGCGATCATCGCCTTCGACCTGGGCGTCAACTCCGCGGGCACGCTCGCCGCCCTCACCGCCGGCGCCTCGCTCGGCTTCCTGTTCTACAACTTCCACCCGGCCTCGGTGTTCATGGGCGACTCGGGCGCGAACCTGCTCGGCTACCTGCTCGGCGTGGCCGCGGTGGTCGGCTCGCTGAAGACCAACGCGGTGGTCGCCCTGGTCGTGCCGCTCGTGATCCTGGCCGTCCCGTTCCTGGACACGGGCTTCGTGGTGGCCAAGCGGCTGAAGTACCACCGCCGGCCGTGGGACGCCGACGCCAACCACTTCCACCACCGAATGGCGCGGATCGGCTTCAGCCAGCGCAAGACCGTGGCCTACCTGTACGGCTGGTCGCTGCTCCTGGCCGGCGTGGCGGTGGCGCTTCGCTTCGTCCCCTACTCCGACCACCACGGCCACTACCACCTGGGATGGTCGATCGTGATGGGGATCGCTCGGCCTGATCGCCCTGGCGGCCAGCGTCTACCTCGTCTACGTGCTCGAGATCCTCAAGTTCAAGCACTGGCGCCTGCGCGAGCTGCGCCGGACGGACCCGGACACCAGCGAGTTCGAGGTCGAGGCCGCGGTGGCGCGCGATATCGAGACCGGTGAGTTCGAGCGGGTCAGCTCGTGAGCCGGGGCCACGGGGCGCGGAGCAGCCCGGACCCGGGACGCGAGGCGGCGGCCTGAGCGGGATAACCCGACCCGAGCGCGCGCTCATCGCCGCGATCGTCGTGGTGAGCGCGCTCGCCGGCGTGCTTCGCTACGTCCACGGCGTCTCCCACGTCGTGGCCTTCATCGTCGCCGCGTTCGCGCTCGCGGGGCTGGCGTGGCTGGTCTCGTTCGGGACCGAGCAGGTGGGCGCGCGGTTCGGCGCCGCCGCCACCGGCCTCATGCAGTCGAGCCTGGGCAACCTGCCCGAGTTCTTCGTCGTCTTCTTCGCCCTCCAGGCGCGCGATGTGGTGGTGGCCCAGACGGCGATCGTCGGGTCGATCCTGGTCAACGCGCTCCTCGTGCTCGGGTTCGTGCTCATCGCCGGCGCCCTCAACGCGCGTGACGGCGTCATGCGCTTCAGCGCCCGCCTGCCCAACGACACCGCGACGCTGCTGCTGATCGCCACGTTCATCATCGTGCTGATCGGGCTGACCAACGCGTCCCACGATCCGGCGAGCCATCACAACCGGACGATCTCGATCGTGGGCGCGGTGGCGATCCTGGTCGTGTACGGGTGGTGGCTGCGCCAGTACCTGACGACCGAGTCCGCCGGCGCCCGAGCACGCCACCGACGCCCCGGGTGCCGACGGCCGTCAGCCTGGTGCTGCTCGGCGCTGGCGGCGTCGGGTCGGCCTTCGTGTCGGACTGGTTCGTGCACGCGCTCGAGCCGACGATCCACACCCTCCACATCTCCCGGGCCTTCGCGGGCCTGGTGATCGTCGCCATCGCCGGCAACGCGGTCGAGCACGCCGTCGGCGTGGTGCTCGCGGCCAAGGGGCAGTCCGAGCTGGCGATCTCCGTGGTCAAGAACTCGGTGGCGCAGATCGCCGCCTTCATGTATCCGGTGCTCGTGCTCGTGTCGCTGCTGACGGCGAGCGCGTTGACGTTTGCGCTGGCGCCGGTGTACATCGGAGCGCTGTTCGGCACGGCGGTGATCGTCTGGCAGATCACCGGTGACGGGGAGGCGACGTCGTTCGAGGGAGCGGCGCTCGTGGCGACGTTCGTGATCCTCGCCACCGTGGCGGCGTTCGAATAGCCGCGGCCAGGAGAGCGCGCCTTACACCGGGATCGCGGCCAACGTTCCTCTCGCCGCGTCCCATTCGCCGAGGTCGAGCTTTGCCGCGCTGAGCGCGGACTTCCGCGACTTCGGCGCCACCGCGCCGCCGAAGGCGACGTTTGCCGCGCCCCCCGGCCCGATCGTCCGGGTCAAGCGGGGGGCGGGCAAAACGTTCCTCTCGGCGCGCCCGGTTCGCCGATCCCGCCGCTCGCGCCGCACCGCCCGCCCCATGCTAAAGTTGACGTTTACGTGAACTCCGCCACCGAGACCATCCCCACCACCCGCCGGCGCATCGGCGCCGATGCCGGCCACAACTCCTACAAGTGGTGGGCTCTGTCGTGCACGAGCCTCGGGATGCTGCTGGCGACGATCAACTCGGGGACGCTGATCATCGCGCTGCCCGACCTCGAGCGGAGCCTCCACACGAGCCTGCTCGAGCTGGTCTGGGTGATCCTCGTCTACATGATCGCCTCGACCGTGCTCGTCCTCTCGGCCGGCCGGCTGTCGGATCAGTTCGGCCGCAAGAAGGCGTACCTCGGCGGGTTCCTCATCTTCGCGGCGGCGTCGCTCGGCGCCGGCTTTGCGGACAACGGCACGCAGCTGATCCTGTGGCGGATCCTCCAGGGGATCGGTGGCGCGTTCCTGTTCGCCAACACCGGGGCGATCGTCACCGACGCCTTCCCGAAGGAGCAGCTCGGCCTGGCGATGGGCACGAACACGATGGTCGGCGCCGTCGGCCTGGTCATCGGCCCGGTGCTCGGTGGCGGCCTCGTCGCCATCAGCTGGCCGTGGGTGTTCTGGTTCAACGTGCCCTTCGCGCTCATCGGCTGCCTCTGGGGCGCGATGGTCCTGCGCGAGCTGACCGGGCGCTCGGAGGATCGCTCGTTCGACGCCGCCGGAACGCTGACCTTCCTGGTCGGCCTCACCGGCCTCGTCTACGGCATCTCCAAGGGCGGAATCTCCGGCTGGAACAACCCCCTCGTGATCGGCGGCCTGATCGCCGCCGCCGTGCTCATGCCGCTCTTCGTCGTGATCGAGCGCCGCGTCAAGGCGCCGATGCTCGACCTGACGATCTTCAACAACCGCCTGTTCTCGGCCGCGTCGGCCGCGTCGTTCATCAACGGCCTGGCGCGCTTCGCGCTGCTGTTCCTGTTCGTCTTCTACTTCCAGGGCGTCCAGGGCGACTCGCCCGTCCTCGCCGGCGTCAAGCTGGCGCCGATGGCGCTCGGGATGCTCGTCGCCTCTCCGCCGGCGGGGATCTGGGCGGACCGCCGCGGCTCACGCGCGCTGGCCGTGGGCGGGATGATCGCCACCGCCATCGGGCTCGGACTCATGACCATGCTCCAGCGCGACACGAGCTACGTCTGGAGCGGGCTCTTCCTGTTCATCGTCGGCGTCGGATCGGGCATGTTCAACTCGCCCAACGCCGCGGCCATGATGGGCACGGTGGCGCCGCACCGACGTGGCATCGCCGCCGGCGCCCGCGTCCTGCTGATGAACAGCGGCGCGGTGATCTCGATCGCGTTCGTGCTCGCGATCGTCACCCGGGCCGTGCCCAAGAGCGTGCTCTTCAGCGTCTTCTCCGGTCTCGCCAACCACATCTCGACCGCGCAGCTCACGCCCTTCATCGCCAACATGCACACCGCGCTCTGGTGCCTGTGCGCGGTGTCGGTCCTCGGCGCCTTCGTGGCCGCCGCGCGCCCCAAGCACGTCGCGGCGACGGCGTCCGAACCCCGCCCGGCCGAGCAGCGCCAGGTACAGGCCGCAGCATGAGCACGACGGCCGAGCGCGCGCTGAGGATCGGCGAGGTGGCGGAGCTGACCGGCACCACTCCCCGGACGATCCGCTACTACGAGGAGATCGGGCTCCTGCCCGGCGGCGTCCGATCGCGACCAGGGCAAGCACCGCAGCTACACCGGCCACGACGTCGACCGTGTGCGTGAGATCCTGCGCCTGAAGGATCTCCTCGGCCTTTCGCTCGAGCAGCTCACCAAGCTGGCCGCGGCCGAGAACGCCCGCGCCGAGCTCCGGCGCGAGTACCGCGCCACCGAGGATGCCGGCGCGCAGCGGCGCATCCTGAGCGAGGCCCTCGAGCACATCGGCACGCAGGTCGAGCTCGTCCGGGGCCGCCGCCTGCGCGCTCGCGGACCTCGAGGGCGAGCTGCTCGCCAAGCAGGCAGAAGTTCACGCCAAGCTGGCCGGCCTCGAGCGATGAGCACCGGAGCGGTCCAGGTCGGCCGCCTGCGCGCGGCCACGCGGCTGCACGGCGTCGACCGCCGGGCGATGGCCACCCTGTCCCTCGGCCACCTGTTCACCGATATCGCCCAGGGCTCGGTCCCGGCGCTGCTGCCCTTCCTGATCTCGCAGGATCACCTGAACTACGCGGCGGCCTCGGCGCTGATCCTCGCCGCCACGATCTCCTCCTCGGTGGTCCAGCCGCTGTTCGGCCACGTCTCCGACCGGTACTCGCTGCCCTGGCTGATGCCCCTCGGCCCGGCGCTCGGCGGGCTCGGGATCGCGCTCGCCGGCCTCGCGCCCAACTACGCCCTCACCTTCGCCGCCGTGGTCCTGAGCGGGCTCGGCGTGGCCGCCTTCCACCCCGAGGCCTCGCGCTTCGCGAACTACGTCTCGGGTGAGCGGCGGGCCAGCGGCATGAGCCTGTTCAGCGTCGGCGGCAACGTCGGCTTTGCGCTCGGGCCGGTGATGGTGACGCCGCTGATCCTGGCCTTCGGCCTCCATGGCACCGCGTTCGTGGTGATCCCGACCTTCGCGATGGCCGCGGTCCTCGTGCACGAGCTGCCGCGCCTGCGGACATTCCGCTCCGACGTCTCCGGCGGCCGGGTCAAGCGCGGCGACGAGCGCGAGGCGTGGGGGCCGTTCGCCGTGCTCGCGGCGGTGATCGCCCTGCGCTCGTTCGTGTACTTCGGGCTGGTCACGTTCGTCCCGCTCTATTACGTGAACGTCCTGCACGCGAGCAAGGCGCTCGGCAACAGCGCTCTCACCGTGATGCTCCTGGGCGGCGCCGCCGGCACGCTCCTCGGCGGCCCGCTCGCCGATCGCTTCGGCCGCAAGGCCGTCCTGATCGGCTCGATGCTGACGCTGCCTCCGCTGATCGTCGGGTTCCTGCTGTCGGGTCCGGCGCTCGCGCTGGTGTTCGCGGCGCTGGCGGGCATGGCCACGATCGCGACCTTCGCGGTGACGATCGTGATGGGCCAGGAGTTCCTCCCCGGGCGCCTGGGCGTGTCCGCCGGCGTGACCATCGGCCTCTCGATCGGGCTCGGTGGCGTGGGCGCGCCGCTCCTCGGCCTCCTCGGCGACGCCCACGGCCTCACGGCGGTGTTCGAGACGATCGCCGTGCTGCCCGTGCTGGCCTTGCTCCTCGTGCTCGCCCTCCCGCGCCCCGCGCGGGCGACGAGCTCACTGCGCCGTGAAGCCGCCGTCGACCGGTAGCGCCACCCCCGTGATGAACGAGGCGCTCGGCGAGGCGAGGAACAGCGCCGCGGCCGCGCACTCCGCCGGCCGCGCCAGTCGCCCCAGCGGCTGAGCGGTGGCGAACTCCCGGCGGGCCCGGTCCGGCTCGGGCAGCTCGTCGAAGAAGCCCTCGAGCATCGGGGTGTCGACGATGCCGGGGCAGACGGCGTTGACCCGGATCCCCTCCGGTGCCCAGTCCAGGGCCAGCGCCCGCGCGAGCTGGACCGCCGCACCCTTGGTGGCGCAGTACAGCGGCGAGTCGGGCTGGGCCACCAGCCCCGTCTTCGACGCCATCACCACGAAGCTCCCGCGGCTGTCGGCGAGCGCGGCGTGCGCGGCCTGGGCGAGGTAGATCACCGCGCGGACGTTGACGGCGAACAGCCGGTCGATGTCCTCATCGGTGGTGTCGTCGATCGAGAGGGCCAGGCTCGCGCCGGCGTTGGCGACCACGGCGTCGAGGCGCCCGTAGCGCTCGATCGCGCGCCCCACCGCGCCCACGTTCACCTCCGGCCGCGTGACGTCGCCGGCCATGCCGTCCGCGAGCGGCTCCCGATCGACGGCGACCACGTCCCAACCCGCACCGGCGAACGCCTCGACGCACGCGGCACCGATGCCCGCGGCCGCGCCGGTGACGAGCACCACGCTCACAGCCCGTACACCGCCACGGCGGTCCCGCCGAGCAGCGCTTCCTGCTCGTCCGGCGGACGCGTCTCCACCAGCCGGAGCGTCTCCCTCCACACCTTCTCGTAGTCGCCGTTCATCAGGCAGACGGGCCAGTCCGAGCCGAACATCAGCCGTTCGGCTCCAAGGGCGGACAGAGCAGTCCCGAAGTATGGGAGCAGATGCTCGGCCGTCCAGCGCTCCGCGCGGCGCCACCGTGTTCAGCCCAGAGAGCTTCGCGTAGACGTTGGGATGCTCGGCGCACGCGGCGATCTGCTCGTCCCATGCGTAGCCCGGGTCGCCGATCGGGGGCTTGCCAAGATGGTCGATCACGATCTTCAGCTCCGGGAACCGGCGCGCCAGGCGCGGGATGTGGACCAGGTGGCGCGGGAACACAGCGGGGATCTCGAACACCACGCCGCGCTCGGCGAGCAGCGCCAGGCTCTCGTGCACGGCCGGGCGCAGCAGCCAGTCCGGATCGGGCTCGTCGTGGACCAGGTGGCGCACGCCGCGGAACAACGGATGCGCGCAGTAGCGCGCCAGCGCCCGCTCGCACTCCGACGGGTCGAGCAGCGGCACCCAACCGGTGACGGCGGCGATCCAGCGGTGCCGTTCGGCGCGGGCGAGCATCGCGTCGGTGTCAGCGAACGAGTTGTCGGCCTGCACGGTTATCGCCCGCTCGATCCCGGCGGCGTCGAGCAGCGGTCGCAGGTCCTCCGGGCCGAAGTCTCGGAAGATCGGGGAGTGCTCGTCCGGCGTCAGCCAGGGGTAGCGGCCGTCGCCGAGGGTCCAGAAGTGCTGGTGAGCGTCGATTCGCGCCGCTATCCGACGTCCACCTGGCGTGGCGAGCCGCAGCGCGGTGAGACGAACTGGCGGACCGTCGGGTCCTTCAGGTTCGAGCGGGTGACCATCACCGCGCCCGTGTCCTCGTTGCCCGGCGCGTGCTGGTGGCGCAGGATCGCCACGGCGGCGCGGACGCCGTCGTAGCCCATCCGGAACGGGTCCTGGGATACCAGGCCCGAGACGATGCCCTGCTTCACGCCGTCGACCTCGTCGGGCGAGGTGTCCCAGCCGATGATCTTGACCTTGCCGACCCGGTGGGCGATCCGCACGGCCTCGACGGCGCCCACGTCGCTCGACTCGTTGGCCGCGAACAGCCCCTTGAGGTCCGGGTTGGCGGTGAGGATGTTGGCGGTCACGGTCAGCCCCGTGTTGTAGTCGTTCTGGCTGTACTGGGTCCCGACCAGCTTCAGCTTCTTGTATTTCTTGAGCTCGGACTCGAAGCCCTGAACCCGCTGGTCGTTGGTCTGCGTGCCCGCGTGGAAGGCGATGATCGCGACCTTCCCGCCCGCCGGGCCGATCGCGCGGGCCAGCCGGTCGGCGGCCATCTTCGCCCCCGCGACGTTGTTGGTCTCGATCAGCGGGACGTTCTTCGGCTGTGGCGTCGTGCCCGAGTCGATCGACACGACCTTGATCCCCGCCTTGGCGGCGCCGGTCGAGACCTCTCCCATCGCGGTGGCGTCGGTGGCGGCGTAGACGAGGCCGTTGACTCCCTGCGCGATGTAGTTGTTGAGGAGGTTGAGCTGTCCCACGACGTCGGTCTCGTCGGTCACCCCGTTCCACGTGACCTCGACGCCGCGCATCTGCGATGCCGCACAGGTGGCGCCGGCGTGGACCTTCGACCAGTAGTCGAGGCCGACCGACTTCGGGATCACCGCCAGGTGGATCGGCGGCGTCTTCTGGAGCGAGATCTTGGCCTTGTGGTCCTTGACCACGGCGCATCCCGCCGCCGTGCAGGCGAGCAGGACCGCGGTGAGGGCCCGGGCGGCGTTACGCACTGGCCGGCGCCTCCTCGCTCTCCGCGTCCTCGCTGCGCCGCTCGACCTGCTCGGAGGCCGCGGACAGCCGGCGCCGGCGCACCTGGTCCCACCACACGGCCAGCCAGATGATCACGCCGATGATCACCTGCTGGTAGTACTGCGTGATGTTGAGGAGCACGCACCCGTTGGTGATCACCGCCATCAGGAAGGCGCCGATCAGCGTGCCGCCGATCGTCCCCACGCCACCGAACAGGCTGGCCCCGCCGATGACGCAGGCGGCGATCACGTTCAGCTCCAGCCCGACGCCGTAGTTGGGCTGGCCGGAGTGCACGAGCGAGGCGGCGATCATGCCGCCAAAGCCGGCGAGCGCAGCCGAGATCACGTACACGGCGATCAGGTAGCGGTTGAGCGAGATGCCCGATAGCCGCGCCGCCTCCTTGTTGGAGCCGATGGCGTACGCGTAGCGCCCGAGCTTGGTCCGGCTGAGGACGATGTAGCCGATCGCCGCGATCACGACCAGGTAGAGCAGCGGCAGCGGGAACGGACCGATCTGCCCCTCCCCGAACAGGCGGAAGTTCGCGGGCAGGCCGTAGACGGCGTTCTCGCCACCGACGATGAAGGTCAGCCCGCGCGCCACGCCGAGCATGCCCAGCGTCGCGATGAAGGGCGGGAGCTTCATCTGCGTGATCAAGAGGCCGTTGACGAGCCCGATCACCGCCCCGGCTAGGACCCCGATGATGATCCCGGGAACGATCGGGAACCCGGCCTTGGCGATCGCCATCGTCCCCAGGATCCCGCCCAGTCCCGCCACCGAGCCCACCGACAGATCGATTCCGGCGGTCAGGATCACGAGCGTCTGGCCGACGGCGATGATCGC
This sequence comes from uncultured Solirubrobacterales bacterium, assembly GCA_963839105.1. Lineage (GTDB taxonomy): Bacteria > Actinomycetota > Thermoleophilia > Solirubrobacterales > Solirubrobacteraceae > Palsa-465. The sequence goes on along the minus strand of CAWITQ010000006.1, from coordinate 443,016 downwards.
CACCACCGAGACCTGGACGCCGATGTTGAACAGGTTGTTGCCGGTCAGGAAGTACGGCGAGGCGAAGGTCAGGGCGATGAAGACGACGATCAGGCCGCCGGCGGCGGCGAGCTGGGAGACCACGTCCTGTAGGCGGTCGCGCAGACCGCCCGGCAGTCGCAGGCCCACCGGGCCCCGAGGCGCGGCGTGCGTACTCATGCAGCCTCCTTCCGCGTGTCCGCGGCATCCACGCCCGACGCGAGCGTCATGATCCGCTCCTCGTCGAACTCGTTGCGGTTCAGTTCACCGACCGTCCTGCCGTCGCGAAGCACCACGATCCGATCGCACATGTTGATCAGCTCCGGCAGGTAGGAGCTGATCATCACCACCGCGCGCCCGTTGGCGGCGAGCTCGCCCATCAGCTTGAACATCTCGGCCTTGGCGCCGACGTCGATGCCGCGGCTGGGCTCGTCGAAGAAGAGCACCCGCGCCTCGGTCTCGAGCCACCGCGCCACCACCACCTTCTGCTGGGTGCCGCCCGACAGGGCCTCGACGGGACGGCTCAGCGAAGGCGTGCGAATGTCGAGCTGCTTGCGCCGGCGCTCGGCCGCGTCCCGCTCGGCGCCGCGATTGACCCAGACTCCGCGGCCCGGGATTCGGGCCAGCGTGATGTTGTAGCGTGACCGACAGCTGCATCGCGAGCCCATCGCCCTTGCGGTCCTCGGTCAGGTAGCCGATCCCGGCCGCGATCGCGTCGCTCGGGGAGCGCAGCTTCAGCTCGCGCCCGTCGAGCTCGATGCGGCCGTCGCTGATCGGATCCGCGGCGAACACCGCCCGCGCCAGCTCCGTGCGGCCGGCGCCGATGAGCCCGGCGAAGCCGACGATCTCGCCCGCGCGAACCTCGAACGAGCAATCGGTGAGCACGCCCGGACGCGTCAGCCACTCGACCTTGAGCACGACGTCCCCGACCTTCGCGTCGGCCTTGGGATACAGGTTCTCGATCTCGCGCCCCACCATCAGCTGCACGAGCTTGGGCTCGTCGAAGTCGCCCTTCTCGAGCGTCTCGACGACCTCGCCGTCGCGCATCACGGTCACCCGGTCGGCGATCTTCGTGACCTCGTCGAGGCGGTGCGAGATGTAGAAGATCGCGATCCCGTCGGACTTGAGCTCCTCGATCAGCTCGAACAGATCGTCGATCTCGGGCTCGGTGAGCGTCGCCGTGGGCTCGTCCATGATCACGACCTTGGCGTCGACGGCGAGGGCCTTGGCGATCTCGACTCGTTGCTGGTCGGCCACCGACAGACGAGGAGACCCGGCGTCCCGGGATTGACGTCGAGCTTGACGCGCTCCAGGAGCTCCCGTGCTCGCTTCTTCTCCGAGCCGCGCACGATCAGGCCGATGTGGCTCTGCTCGCGACCGAGGGCCAGGTTCTCCGCGATCGTCAGGTGCGGCGCCAGCGCGAACTCCTGGTGCACCATCGCGATCCCCAGCTTCTGGGCGTGCTGCGGGTTGCGGAACTTCACTGGCTCGCCCTCGACCAGGATCTCGCCGTCGCTCGGCCGCTCGAGCTGGGAGAGCAGCTTCATCAGCGTGGACTTGCCGGCGCCGTTCTCGCCAGCGACCGCATGGACCTCGCCTGGCCGGATGTCGAGCGTTCACGGACTCGAGCGCCTGCACTCCGGGGAAGCGCTTGCTCACTCCGCGGATCTCCACCACAGCACCGTTACCGGGGATGCCATGTGAACTCCTCCTCTGGACTCACCCTTTCCGGGGTGGGCCGGAGACGAAACGTGATCAGCGAGCGGTCATGCCGCCGTCGACGATCATCGCGGCGCCGATCACCGACGCCGCCTCGTCGGAGGCGAGGTATGCGGCCATCGCCGCGATCTCCTCGGGCGAGACGAGACGCCCGTGCGGCTGGCGTGCCTCCATCTTGCGGCGCGCCTCCTCGGGATCGGCGTAGCCGGCGGTGATCCGCTGCACCCACGGGGTGTCGACGGTCCCGGGCGCGATGCAGTTGATGCGGATCCCCTCCTCGACGTGATCGATCGCGCAGGCGCGGGTGAGCGACAGGATGCCGCCCTTGGCCGCGCTGTAGGCGGCGCGATCGGTGAGGCCGACGAGCGCGGCGATCGAGGACATGTTGATGATCGCCCCGCCGCCGCCGGCGCGCATCACCGGGACCGCGTGCTTGATCCCGAAGAACGTCCCGGTGAGGCAGACGTCGACGACCCGGCGCCAGTCGGGCTCCTCGGTGTCGGGAGCGGTGGCGGCGATCCCGACGCCGGCGTTGTTGACGAGCACGTCGATGCCGTCCCACTCCTGCTGCGCGCGGGCGATCATGTTCGCGACGCTCTTCTCGTCTGACGACGTCGACCTCGTGCGATAGCGCGGGCGCGCCACCGAGCTCACCGAGCTCTCGGGCGACGCGCGCGGCCGCCTCGGGGTCGAGGTCGGCGACCATCACGCGAGCGCCCTCGGCGGCGAAGCGCCGCGCGATGGCCCGGCCGATGCCGGCGCCACCGCCGGTGACCACCGCCCGCCGGTCCGTCAGCCGTCGCGGGATCTCAGCATCCATGTCTCACCGCCAGGCTTCCCCGTCCGGGAACGCGTACTCCTCGAGCGACTCGGGCCGCATCTCGATGCTGTAGCCCGGCATCTCCGGCACCAGGTACCGGCCGTCGCGGATGCGCACGGGGTCGACGAAGTGCTCGTGGAGCTCGTCCACGTACTCGATCACGCGATCGCTCAGCTCCCCGCCGACCGCGACGTAGTCGATCAGCGACAGGTGCTGGACGTACTCGCACAGCCCGATCCCGCCCGCGTGGGGACACACCGGGATCCCGAAGCGCGCGGCCAGCAGCAGCACCGCCAGCACCTCGTTGACGCCACCCAGGCGGCACGAGTCAAGCTGGCACACGGCCAGGCCGCCGGCCTGCATCAGCTGCTTGAACATCGTCCGGTTGTGACAGTGCTCGCCGGTGGCGATGCGCACGGGCGCCACCTCGCGCGCGATGCGTGCGTGCCCGAGGATGTCGTCCGGGCTCGTCGGCTCCTCCATCCACCACGGGTCGAACTCGGCCAGCCGGCGGGTGGCGGCGATCGCCTCCTCGACCTCCCACACCTGGTTGGCGTCCATCATCAGATGGCGCTCGGAGCCGATCTCCTCCCGGATCAGCCGGGCGCGCCGGACGTCGTCCTCGAGCGAGGTCCCGACCTTCATCTTGAGGTGGCGCCAGCCCTCGGCGACCGCCGCCCGGCAACGCGCCCGCACCTCCTCGTCGCTGAACCCGAGCCAGCCGATCGACGTGGTGTAGGCGGGGAGGCCCTCACGCCGGGCCCGGGCCTCGCGCTCGGCTCGGCCCTCGGCGCGCGCGTGGAGCAACTCCACCGCCTGCGACGGCGTGAGGGCGTCGGTCATGTAGCGGAAGTCGACGCACCCCACCAGCTGCTCGGGGCTCATGTCGACGACGAGCTTCCACAGGGGCTTGCCCTCGGCGCGTGCCCACAGGTCCCAGACCGCGTTCACGAGCGCTGCGGTGGCCAGGTGGATGACGCCCTTCTCGGGCCCGAGCCAGCGCAGGTGCGAGTCGCCGGTGACCTCGCGCCAGAAGCCGCGCGGGTCGGCGGCCACGTCCGAGACTCGGCGCCCCACGACCAGGTGGCTGAGAGCGTGGACGGCGCTGACCACGACCTCGGTGCCGCGGCCGATCGTGAACGTCAACCCGTGGCCGGTCAGGTCGGTGTCGGTCTCGAGGATCACGTAGGCGGAGGAGTAGTCCGGCGCCTGGTTCATGGCGTCCGAGCCGGCCAGGGTCCGGGAGGTGGGAAAGCGCACGTCACGGACGTCTACGCGCGTGATCCGGCAGTCGTTCACCTCACCGGGGGCTACCCGTCCGCCCGCCATTCGCTTCAGGGAACCCGGGCAGGAGCCGAAGTAACCAAGAGCGAATGTCGGGTACATATGTCTTGAACGCCGCGCCGGTAGTCAGAGTTCTGACGTCCGCGGTGCCTCTACCTCGGCAGGGAGGAAAGTGAGCACGCTCGTACATCGCTACGCCCGCTGGATGCCGCCTGTGGCGGCGGCCGCCGCCGCCATCGTGGGGCTCGCCAACCTCGCGTCGGCGCTGACCCCGTCGATCAGCTGGCGAGGACATGTGCTGCTGGACGTCGAGCCCGTCGAGGCGATTCGCTTCTTCCACGCCCTCGCCTTCCCGGCCGGGATCGCGCTGGTGCTGGTGGCGCCGTACCTGGCCAAGCGCCGCCGTCGCGCCTGGCAGGCCGCGATCGCGCTGATGCTGGTGCTGGGCCTGTTCGACCTGCTCAAGGGCCTCGACTTCGAAGAGACCGCGCTCACCTGGGGCGTGGCCGCGTTCCTACTCTGGGGAGGCCCGTCCTTCCGGGTCCGTCACGACCCGATCACGCTGCGCTCCGCCGCCTGGCGCGTGCCGGTGCTCGCGGCCGTCGGCCTCGGCATGGCCGCGCTGGCCACATGGGCCTCGCAGGGCCACCCCTCCGCCCACTCGGTCCTCTCCGAGACGATCGACCTCCTGCGCTGGCAGCCGGGGCCGATTCAGTTCCACCACCACTTCGGCTGGATCCCGCTCGCCGTGCACCTGATCGAGGTCGCCGGGCTGATCTCCATCGCCTACGTGATCTTCCGGCCGATCGCCGCCCCCAAGGCCCTGCCGAGCGCGGCCACGCGCGAGCAGGCGGCGGAGCTGGTCCGCGCCCACGGCACCGACACGCTGTCGTTCTTCAAGCTCCGGGCCGACAAGCAGTACTTCTTCAGCCAGGACCGGAGCGCGTTCGTGGGCTACCGGATCGAGAACGGCGTGCTGCTGCTCTCGGGGGACCCGGTGGGGCCGCCCGAAGCCGTCCCGGCCCTGATGGCCGAGCTGCGCTCCTTCACCCGAGATCGCGGGTTGAAGCTCGGGGCCGTGGGGGCGAGCGAACGGATGCGCCCGCTGTACGACGAGTTCGGCCTGCACACGATCTACCTCGGCGACGAGGCGATCGTCGACCTCGAGCGCTTCTCGCTCCAGGGGAGGCCGATCCGCAAGGTGCGCCAATCGGTCACTCGCCTGAGCAAGGCCGGCTATACCGCCGAGCTCCACGAGCTGGCCGACCTCGATCCGGGCACGGTCGCCAAGGTCGAGGCGGTGCTCGAGCGGGGTCGCCAGGGCGCACCCGAGCGCGGGTTCTCGATGGCCATGGACTCGCTCACGGGCGAGGAGACGCTGGTCGTCCTCGCGCGTGATGAGCACGACGCGATCCGCGGCGTCCTTCACTTCGTCCCGTGCTTCGGGCGGCCCACGATGTCGCTCTCGTTCATGCGCCGCGACCCGGACACTCCGAACGGTTTGACCGAGTTCATGGTGGCCCGGGCGGCCGAGCTGCTCAAGGAGCGCGGCGTACATGAGATGTCGCTCAACTTCGCGGCCTTCGCAAAGTGGATGCACAGCCCGGAGAAGCGGAGCGAGCGGGTGATGGGCAAGCTCGTGGCCCTCGGCAACCCGTTCTTCCAGATCGAGAGCCTTTACCGCTTCAACGCCAAGTTCTTCCCGCGCTGGGAGCCTCGCTACCTCGTCTATGAGGGCACCTTCGGGCTTCCGCGAGCGGGCATCGCCGCGATGTGGGCCGAGGGGCAGTTGCCCAAGCCCGCGCTCCCGGCGCGAGGTGAGCGTTCACGGCGCCCCTCGCTCGCCGCATCCGCGCGCTGACACGCCACGCGGCCTAAAGGCGGGCTAACATTCACCGTCCGCACGGCAGCCGCCGTGTCGGCCTCACGGCCCGTAACCGGCGATTTCGGCGCGCCGGTACCCTCCGGGCCTCTCGCCCCCCCTTTCAGCTTGAATAGCCACGATCGACATGACGAACAGCCGTCCGCCCGTTTCCGGCCGCGACGTCGCCGGCGCGGGAGCCTTGCTCCTGACCGTGAACCTGTTGTTCGCCGGAATCGGCGCTGGGCTCGGCGCGCTGGTGGGGCTCACCGTGCCGTTCATGCTGCTCGGGTTCGCCGTCGGCTTCTTCCTGGGGATCTACGTTGTCATTAAGCGCTTCCGCGACTGGACGTGAACCGGGTATGGGCCCGCTGCGCTACATCGACGTGGTGCTCCTGGCGGTGGCGGCGCCGATCCTGCTGCTGATCGGCGTGCCCGCCGTCGGATACGGCGTGGCCGCGGGTGTGTGGATTGCTTTGCGGGTAGTAGAAATCGGCGTGAACAGGTACGCCGCTGCGCTGGGGGACCCGAAGTGGGAGCTGATCGTGAGGCAGCTCGCGTTCCCGATGGTGCGGATCTTCGCGCTCGCGATCACCGTCATCCTGATTAGGAAGGACGCGGGCCGGGATGCCGGCCTCACAGCGCTGATCGTCGTCGTCCTCGTGTTCACGATCCGCTTCTTCCTCGGCTTCGCCGACCGCCCGAGGGCGAGGGCGCGATGAACAAGCGCAAGGCGCTCATCTGGGGGACCGTGGTCCTCTACCTCGGCGGCGTCATCGGCCTCGCGATCGGACTCGGCGTCAAGGAGCAGAAGAACAGCGAGTTCCAGATCCAGAACGAGTTCAAGCTCACCGACTGGGTGCATCTGGGCCCGTTCAGCATCAACCGCGCGGTCGTCTACCTGTTCATCGCCACGATCCTCACGATCATCACGATGTTGTGGATCGCGCGACGGATGCAGGCCCGGCCGAACCGCGTGCAGACCGCGGTCGAGGCGCTCTACTCGCTGATGCGGGACAACATCACGCGCGGAAACATGCCCGACAAGATGGCGGCGGGCTGGTTCCCGTTCATGGGCGCGCTGTTCCTGTTCATCTGGTGGTCGAACATGATCGGCTATATCCCGCTGCCTACGAACACCGAGGAGAAGTTCACGCTGTTCGGGGCGCACATCCCGTCGTTTGCGCTCTACGCCGCCACCGCGAACATCTCGGTCCCGCTGATCCTGGCGGTCGTCGTGTTCGTGCTCTTCAACGTCGAGGGCATCAAGGCCCAGGGCTTTGGCGGGTACATGAAGAGCCTGATCCCGCAGGGCGTCCACGGGCCGATGGCGGTATTCATCGGCGGCCTCGAGATCATGTCGACCTTCATGCGGCTGATCTCGCTCACCGTCCGACTGTTCGCCAACATCCTCGCCGGCCACATGATCATCCTGTTCATGGCCGGTGGACTGGCCGTGATCCTCGGCCTCGGCTTCCTCGGGTGGTTCACCATGCCCGTCGGCATCGCCGTCTACCTGTTCGAGCTCGGCCTGGTGGCGACGCTCCAGGCCTTCATCTTCGCGACCCTTGCCGCCATCTACGTCGGTGGCGCTGTCTCCTCCCACTAACCGACGAAGGAGTTCCCTTGTTCCCCTCTCTCTTCCACACCATTTTCTTCTTCGCGCAGTCCTCCGGCTCGGCGGGTCTCGGGATCGGCATCGGCGGCGGCCTCGGAGCGGTCGGTGCCGGCGTCGGCATCGGCTACATCTTCGGCAAGGTGATCGAGTCGGTCACCCGCCAGCCCGAGATGCGCGATGAGATCACGAGCATCCAGTGGCTCGGATTCGCCCTCACCGAGGCGTGCTTCTTCTACGGGCTGGTCGCCGGCCTCATCTCCTACGTCCTCAAGTAGATGCTCGCCGCTCTGACACCCGCCGCCTCGAGCGGCTCCTTCCTGATCACGCCCAACGTCGGGCTGATGGTCTGGACCCTGGTGCTGTTCGGGATCTCCATGTACGTCCTGCGCCGCTGGGCGTTCCCGCGCATCGCGGAGGCGCTCGACAAGCGTCAGCGAGCGATCGAGGACTCGATCGACGACGCCGCCCGCATCCGCGGCGAGGCCGACCGGTTGCTCCAGGAGTACCGCGACCGCCTCCGTGAGTCGCGCCAGCAGGCCGAGCAGATCATCGACCGGGCCCGGCAGGCCGCCGAGGTCCACGAGCGCAACGCGACCGCCGACGCTAAGCAGCAACGCGAGAAGCTGATGGAGCAGACTCGCCGGGACATCGAGTCAGAGACGCGCCGGGCGATCGACCAGATCCGCCGCGAGGTGGCGGATCTGACGGTCATGGCCACCGAGCGGGTGACGCGCAAGACGCTCACCGAGGAGGACCAGCGGCGCCTCGTCGAGGAGACCCTGAGCGAGCTCGACTTCAGCGCGTTGGCGGGAGACGGAAACCGCTAGATGGAAGAGATCGCCGCCGTCTACGCGAACGCGCTGTTCGTGGTCGCGAAGGAGCAGGGGATCCTGGACGAGATCCGCGAGCAGCTGCGCGCGTTCGTGCAGGCGCTCAACGAGAACTCCGATATGAGGTTCTTCCTGTTCTCGCCCTACTTCTCGAGCGACGAGAAGAAGGAGGGGCTCCAGGCGGCGCTGGAGAACGCGGAACCCGTGTTCATGAACTTCCTCGAGGCACTGCTCGAGCGCTCGCGGATGCCGGTCATCTTCCGCATACGAGACCGCTACGAGAAGCTGTGGGACGAGGAGCAGAAGGTGCTGCCGGTGCAGGTCACCAGCGCGGTCGAGCTCGAGGAAGGCACCGTCGAGAGCATCGGCGATCGGATCCACGAGCAGACCGGGCGCAAGGTCGAGATCTCGAGCCGCGTGGACCCCGAGATCATCGGGGGGATCGTGCTCCGCGTCGGGAACTCGGTCCTCGACGCGTCGATCCGTAACCGCCTCAATCAACTTCGCCGTCAAGTCGCGCAGGCGTAGGGCGCTGCGCCTGATTCAGGGAGCAAACAGATGCCAGAGCTTCAGATAAAGCCCGATGAGATCACCTCGATCCTCAAGAGCCGGATCGAGGGCCTCGACACCTCGAGCGCCGACCTGACCGAGGTCGGCACGGTCCTGTCGGTCGCGGACGGGATCTGTCGCGTCCACGGCCTCGAGAACTGCATGTCGTTCGAGATGCTCGACTTCCCGCACGGGGTCACCGGACTGGCGCTCAACCTCGAGTCCGACAACGTCGGCGCGGTGCTGTTCGGCGAGTGGGAGCACATCTCCGAGGGCGACACGGTGCGCCGCACCAAGCGCCTGCTCGAGATCCCGGTCGGCGACGAGCTGCTCGGGCGGATCGTCGATCCGCTCGGCAACCCGCTCGACGGCAAGGGCTCCATCAACGCCAGTCACACCCGACCCTCGGAGTTCAAGGCCCCGGGAGTGGTGCAGCGCCAGCCGGTGAAGGAGCCGATGCTCACCGGGCTCAAGGCGATCGACTCGATGATCCCGATCGGCCGCGGCCAGCGCGAGCTGATCATCGGCGACCGTCAAACCGGCAAGAGCGCGATCGCGATCGACACGATCATCAACAACCGCGACCAGGACCTGATCTGCGTCTACGTCGCCATCGGGCAGCGCAAGCAGACCGTCGTGCAGCTCGCGCAGACGCTCGAGGAGGCGGGCGCGCTCGACAACACGATCATCGTCATGGCCGCGGCCGACGAGTCCGCGCCGATCAAGTTCCTCGCCCCGTACGCCGGGTGCGCGATGGGCGAGCACTTCCTCTACAGCGGGCGCCACGCCCTCGCCATCTACGACGATCTGACCAAGCACGCCTACGCCTACCGGCAGATGTCGCTGCTGCTGCGCCGCCCGCCGGGCCGCGAGGCGTACCCGGGCGACGTCTTCTACCTGCACTCGCGCCTGCTCGAGCGCTCGGTGAAGCTGGCCGACGACGTCACCGACCCGCACACGGGCGAGAAGATCGAGGGCGGCGGCTCACACACCGCGCTGCCGATCATCGAGACCCAGGCGGGCGACGTCTCCGCCTACGTTCCGACGAACGTGATCTCGATCACCGACGGCCAGATCTTCCTCGAGCCGAAGCTCTTCTACTCGGGCGTGCGTCCGGCCATCAACGTCGGCATCTCCGTCTCCCGCGTGGGCGGGAGCGCGCAGATCACGCCGATGCGCAAGGTCGCCGGCCGCCTGAAGCTCGAGCTCTCGCAGTACCGCGAGCTCGAGGCCTTCTCCCAGTTCGGCTCCGAGCTCGATCCCGAGACGCAGCGGACGCTGGCCCGCGGCGAGCGGCTGGTCAAGACGCTCAACCAGCACGAGCGCAGCCCGATGAAGATCGAGGACCAGGTCGTTCAGATCTACGCCGCCACCAACGGCTACATCGACCGGATCAAGGTCGACAGGGTCGACCGCTTCCTGGACGACCTGATCGATTCGGTTCGTGGCAGCGAGCCGGAGTTGCTCGACAAGATCGCCGACAGTGATTGGAGCGACGAGATCCAGTCACAGCTCGAGAAGGCGGTCGACAGCTTCGCCGAGGACTTCGGCTATGACCTCGACGAGGAAGGAAACGACCTCGAGGACGACGAGGACGAGGGCAGCGGCTCGAGCGACTCCGACTCGGACTCTAACTCCGACTCCGATTCGGACTCCGACAGCTCCAGCAAGCGCAGCGGCTCCGACTCGGACTCCGACGACGACGACCAGGAGTCCGACGACGACAAGTAGGCGATGAGCTCCCAGTCAGACATCAAGGACCGGATCGGCTCGGTCAAGAACATCGAGAAGATCACCCGCGCCATGGAGATGGTGGCCGCGGCGCGGTTGCGCAGGGCCGAGCAGCGGATCGAGGTCCTGCGGCCGTACGCCCGCGCGATCCGGCGTATGACCCGCCAGGCTGCTGAGGCGGCCGGCGACGTACCCAACCTCCCGATCCTCCAGGAGCACAGTGAGGTCAAGAACGTCGGCATCCTGCTGATCGGCGGTGACCGCGGCCTGGCCGGCGCGTTCAACTCCAGCATCATCCGCGCCGGCACGCGCAGGGCGCGCGAGCACGAGCGTGAGGGACGCAAGGCCGTCTACTTCGCGTCGGGGCGGCGGATCGCCTCCTCGGTCTCGTTCCGCGGCCTCGAGCTGGCCGACAGCTTCGCCGGCTTCACCGACCGCCCGTCCTACGCGGACGCGCGCCGCATCGCCGAGCGGGTGATGGCGGCGTACATCGACGAAGAGGTCGATCAGGTGGAGATCTTCTACAACCAGTACAAGACCGCGATGTCACAGGACGTGGTACGGGAGACGCTGCTGCCGCTCCAGAAGGCCGACGTGCTCGACGAGGAAGAGGACGAGGACGAGGAGCGCTCGGACGAGGACGACGCGACGCAGAAGGATCGTGAGCGCGACAAGCGCGCGCTGGTCGAGTACGAGCCTGACCCGGAGGAGATCCTCAAGCGCCTCGTCCCGGACTATGTCGAGGTCTCGATCTTCCGCGCGCTGCTCGAATCGACCGCCTCCGAGCACGGCTCGCGGATGACCGCGATGCGCAGTGCCTCCGACAACGCGGGGCAGCTCATCGACGATTTGACCTTGCAGATGAACCGGGCCCGCCAGGCTGAGATCACGCAGGAGATCATGGAAGTAGTCGCCGGGGCAGAAGGACTATCCGGGTAACCTAGGGAGACACATGGCAACCGCATCAGAGTCCAGAGACGAGCAGCGCGAAGAGCGCGAGGGGGAGGAGCGGACCGAGAACGTCGGCCGGGTCGAAGAGGTCCAGGGCGTCGTGATCGAGGCCGTCTTCCCCGACAAGCTGCCCGAGATCAACCACGCGATCAAGATCCGGCGCCCCGAGGTCATGCGCGAGGAGGAGGGAATCGACCCCGCCGCCTCCCAGGACGACTGGCTCGTGTGCGAAGTCCAGCAGCACACGGGCGACGACCGCGTGCTCGCGGTGGCCATGGACGTGACCGACGGGCTGGCCCGCGGCGTCGAGGTGATTGACACCGGCTCGCCGATCACGGTGCCGGTCGGGCAGGTGACGCTGGGGCGTATCTTCAACCTTCTCGGCGAGCCGATCGACCTGGGCGACGATCTCGACGGCGACACCGATCGCTGGCCGATCCACCGCGAGGCGCCCAACGTCGAGGACCTGGTGCCGACGACCGAGATGTTCGAGACCGGGATCAAGGTCGTCGATCTGCTTGCCCCGTACGCCAAGGGCGGCAAGGTCGGCCTGTTCGGCGGCGCCGGCGTGGGCAAGACCGTGATCATCCAGGAGCTCATCCACAATCTGGCCCAGGAGCACGGCGGCCTGTCGGCGTTCTGCGGGGTGGGCGAGCGTTCCCGTGAGGGCAACGACCTGTGGCTCGAGATGAAGGAATCGGGCGTCCTCGAGAAGACCATGCTCGTGTTCGGCCAGATGAACGAGCCGCCGGGCGCCCGTATGCGCGTGGCGCTCTCGGGCCTGACCATGGCCGAGTACTTCCGCGACGAGGAGGGCCAGGACGTCCTCCTCTTCATCGACAACATCTTCCGCTTCGTCCAGGCCGGCTCCGAGGTCTCGGCGCTACTCGGTCGCATGCCCTCGCAGGTCGGTTATCAGCCCACGCTGGAGACCGAGATGGGCGAGCTTCAGGAGCGGATCACCTCGACCCGCCAGGGCTCGGTCACGTCGATCCAGGCCATCTACGTCCCGGCCGACGACCTCACCGACCCGGCGCCGGCGTCGGTGTTCGCCCACCTCAACGCGACCACCACGCTGTCGCGCTCGATCTCGGAGAAGGGCATCTATCCCGCCGTCGACCCCCTCGACTCGACCTCGACGATCCTCAAGGAGGAGATCGTCGGGGAGGAGCACGTCAAGGTGGCCAACGACGTCAAGGAGGTGCTCCAGAAGTACCGCGACCTCCAGGACATCATCGCCATCCTCGGGATCGAGGAGCTCTCCGACGAGGACCGGCTCACCGTGAACCGGGCACGCCGGCTCGAGCGCTTCCTCTCCCAGCCGTTCCACGTCGCGGAGCAGTTCACCGGCACCCCTGGTGTGTACGTTCCGGTCAAGGAGTCGATCCGCGGCTTCAAGGAGATCCTCGAGGGCAAGCACGACGACCTGCCCGAGCGCGCCTTCTTCATGAAGGGGACGATCGACGAGGTCGTCAAGGAGGCCGGTGGCGAAGAGGACGAGGACGAGAAGAAGGACGACGAGGAGAAGGACGAGGACGGGGACGACACCGAGGCCAAGGGCGGCGACGACAGCTCCGAGGACAAGGACGACTCCGACTCCGACTCCAAGGACGACAAGGACGACTCCAAGGACAGGGACGACTCCAAGGACAAGGACGAATCCAAGGACGACTCCGACTCGGACTCCGACGAGGACTCGGATTCCGACGACGACAAGAAGTAGCGCGTGGCCCACGACAAGTTCCAGGTCGAGGTCCTGACCCCCGAGGGGGAGGTCTTCAACGACGAGGCCGAGATGGTCTCGACGCGGACCGCGATCGGCTCGATCGGCGTCCTCGCCCACCACGCTCCCCTGCTCGCGATGCTCGACCCCACCGAGCTGCGCATCTACAAGAGCGAGTCCGAGGTGTGCACCTTCGCCCAGGCCGAGGGCTACCTGCAGGTGATGAACAACCGAGCGATCGTGCTCGTCGAGGAGGCCCACTCGCCCGACGAGCTCGACGCGGGCGAGCTGCGCGACCGCCTCGAGCAGGCCGAGCGCGAGCTCGAGTCCGCGGAGGACGATTCGGAGAAGCAGCGGGTCGCAGAGCGCGACAAGCGGCGCCTGGAACAGTTCTTGCGCATCGCCGAATCAAGCTAACCGCCGTCGTATCCTCCGGCCCATGGTCGACGAGCGCATCCTCGCCGAGCGGCTGATCTCCTACGACACCTCGCGGCCGGAGGAGATCGTGGCCGCGGCAGGATTCGTCAAGGGCTGGCTCGAATCCCGCGACATCGAGGTGCGCCACCACGACCACAACGGCCTGCCCGTGCTGATCGCGGAGGTTGGGCCGACTTCGTCGGCCTTGGGAGTTGGCCTGGCGGCCAACTCCGACGACGGCGTAGCGACCGTCGTCTTCCACGGCCACCTCGACGTCGTGCCGGCGCGCCCCGAGCAGTTCCACCCCCGGCTCGAGGGCGACCGCCTGTACGGTCGCGGCGCCTATGACATGAAGGGTGGCCTGGCCGCGATGATGTGCGCGCTGAAGGATGTGGAGCGCCAGGAGCGGGTGCGGGTCCGGCTCGTGTGCGTTCCCGACGAGGAGTCCGAGGAGATCGACGAGCGCTCGACCGATCGCATGGTCAAGCTCGGGCTCGGCGGCAACTTCGCCATCACCGGCGAGCCCACCAACCTGCACATCGGGATCCAGGCCAAGGGCGTGCTCGTGATGCGGATCCACGTCCACGGTCGCTCCGCCCACAGCTCGACGCCGTGGCTCGGGGACAACGCCGTGCTCAAGGCCGTCGACGTGTTCCGGGCGATCGAATCGCTGCCGTTCTCGCGCGAGTCCTCGGAGATGTTCGACCGCCCCTCGATCAACCTGGGGCGGATCCAGGGCGGAGACGCGCTCAACCGAGTTCCCGACGCGTGCACGATGGCCGTCGACGTCCGCTACCTGCCCGGGCAGGATCCTGAGGAGATCTTGAGGCAGGTGCGCCAGATTCCCTCGATCGAGGTGACGCGGACATTTGTCTGGCCGACGGTGGCGGTGGGGCGCACGAACCCGTACGTGCTCGGGCTGCGCGACGCGGTGGCGCGCTCGGCGCTGGGCGAGGTCATGAGCGTGGGCCGGGATGGCGCCTCGGACGCCGCTGCCTTCATCCAGGCCGGGATCCCGGCCGTCGAGTACGGGCCCGCCGGTAACGGCCACCACGGCCCCGAGGAGTGGGTGTCGGTCTCCTCGCTGGCGCGCTACCGGCGCTCGCTCGGCGACTTCATCCGGACGCTGCCCATGCGGCTCGAGCAGAACGCGACCCGGCGCCAGGCCGCTGAGGACGGTGGCGCCCCCGTGGTGGCGCCGGCTGCGCCCCCGGCGGTGCGCGAGCCCGCGGCCGAGCAGGAATCCGGCCTGCGGGCCGAGCCGGAGTCCGGCCTGCGCGCGATCGAGGGCGGCCTCGCGTGAAGCTGATCCCGCGTACGCGCGGCGGCGCGCTGCTGCGCTTCTCGGCGGCTGCGCTGATCGTGGTCGCCTTCACCGCGTCGGCGACCGCAGTCGCCGGGCTGCTCCAGTTCAAGCAGATCGCCCACTACTTCGACGCGAGCCCGGCGATCAACCACGCCCAGGTCACGATCGCCAACCCGGGCAACCCCCAGACGCTGCTCCTGATCGGCTCCGACCACCGGGCCGGGACGCCGTGGACGACCGCCAACACGGACACGATGATGCTCGTCCACATCGACCCGAACTCCTCGACGATCAACCTCCTGTCGGTCCCGCGCGACCTCAAGGTGATGATCCCGCAGGGCCACGTCGTCGCCCCCGGGAAGATCAACTCCGCCTACTCGATCGGCGGCCCGAACCTGCTGGTGAACATCCTCACCCACCAGGTGTTCCCGCGGCATTCAGATCAACCACATCATCGACGTCAACTTCGGCGGCTTCCAGGCGCTCGTCGACGCCATCGGGTGCGTCTACACCGACGTGGATCACCGCTACTACAACAACACGATCTACACCAACTACTCGAGCATCGACCTCCAGCCGGGCTACGAGAAGCTGTGCGGGGCGAACGCCCTGTCGTTCGTGCGCTTCCGCCACACGGACACCGACATCGTGCGCAACGCCCGCCAGCAGGACTTCCTGCGCTGGGTGAAGGGCCAGTTCAGCGAGGGCCAGCTGATCGGCCAGAAGAACAAGCTGCTCGGCATCTTCGGCCAGCACACGCAGACCGACCCCGACCTCCACAGCGTCGACGGGCTGATCAACCTGTTCGATCTGGTCGCGTTCTCCGCCGGTCACGCCGTCAAGCAGGTCCGGTTCCCGGCGATCCTGCTGCCGTGCAACCCCGGCTTCACCGGGGCGAACGGCGCCGCCATCGGAGGGACACCGTGCTACGTCGGCGCCGATCCCGGTGCGCTCCATCGCGCCGTGGACTCGTTCATGGCCGTGAGCAAGGCGCCCTCGCCCGTCCGCCGCCTCGGGCGGCGGTGCGCGCGGCCCTGCCGGGCACGGCCCGCCGCCCGGGCCGCCGAAGCCGGCCGCCGTCTACGGCGATCTCGGCGACGGCAAGAGCCAGGCGGCGGCGCTCGGCAACGTCGGGATGCCCGTGTACGTCCCGCGCGTGATCGCCAACGGGTCGCGTTACTGCCTGAACGTGACCTGCACCGTCGGCCCCGACCACGCGTCGTACCCGCGCGGCTACATGGTTCACGACCAGACCGGCGGCTCGCACCCCGCCTACCGGATGACGCTGGTGATGAACCCCTCGCTCGGCCAGTACTACGGCATCGAGGGCACCACCTGGCAGAACCCGCCGATCCTGAACAACCCCACCAAGACGGTGACCGTGAACGGCAAGCGGATCATGCTCTTCATCAATCAGGGCGCCGTCAGCCTCGCCGCGTGGCGCACACCCCAGGGCGTCTACTGGATCTCCAACGACCTCACCGACGATCTCTCCAGCCAGCAGATGGTGGCGATCGCGGCGTCGCTGACCCAGGCCTGAGCCGCAACCCGGCGCGGGACGTCCGGTTCCGCGGCTTCACGCTAGCCTCTCCGCTCCTATGGCCTCCAGGGAGCCAGTAGCCGTCATCGGCACGGGATACGTCGGTCTCGTCACCGCCGCGGGCTTCGCTGAGCTGGGTAGCGACGGTCTACTGCGTGGACGTCGATGCCGAGAAGGTCGCGCGGCTGGAGCGGGGAGAGATCCCGATCTACGAGCCCGGGCTCGCCGAGTCCGTGGAGCGCAACCGCGAGCGCCTGCACTTCGGCACCGAGCTGGCGCCGGCGCTCGAGCACTCCCGGCTGCTGTTCGTCGCCGTCGGCACCCCGCCGACCTACTCGGGCGACGCCGACCTTTCCGCTGTCCACGCGGTCGTGTCCTCGATGCCCGCCTCGGACCGGCACGCGCTGGTGATGAAGTCGACGGTCCCGGTGGGCACCGGGCGCTCGATCAAGCGGCTCTTCGCCGAGCAGGGCAAGAGCGGCTTCGCCTACGTCTCCTGCCCCGAGTTCCTCAAGGAGGGCTCGGCACTCGAGGACTTCATGAACCCCGACCGCGTGGTCGTGGGCGACGACGGTGACTGGGCCGGGGACGCGGTGGCCGAGCTCTACGCGCCGCTCGAGGCGCCCCTGGTGCGCACCGACGTCGCGAGCGCGGAGATGATCAAGCTCGCCGCCAACGCCTTCCTCGCCACCAAGATCTCCTTCATCAACGAGATCGCCAACGTGTGCGAGGAGACTGGCGCCGACGTCCTCGAGGTAGCGCGGGGGATGGGCCTCGACCGGCGGATCGGGCCGCACTTCCTCAAGCCGGGCATCGGCTTCGGCGGCTCCTGCTTCCCCAAGGACGTCTCGGCGCTGAAGCAGCTCGCGGGGAACTCCGGCTACCACTTCCAGCTCCTGACCGCGGTGATCGAGGTCAACGAGCTCCAGAAGCGCCGGGTGATGAACAAGCTCCAGAAGCATCTGGGCTCGCTGGTGGGGCGGACCATCACCCTCCTCGGCCTGGCCTTCAAGGCGAACACCGACGACATGCGCGAGGCCTCCTCGCTCGTGCTCGCCGCGCGCCTCCAGGCCGACGGCGCGAAGGTCCGCGCCTACGACCCGGTGGCCGAAGAGCAGGCCCGCAAGCTGATGGTGGGCGTCCAGTTCGCCGACTCGGCGCTGGGGGCGCTGGAGGGCGCCGACGCCGCCGTGCTCGTGACGGAGTGGCCCGAGTTTGCGAACCTCGACTGGCGCGAGGTCGGCGAGCGGATGCGCGGCCGACTGCTCGTCGACGGGCGCGACTTCCTCGACCCTGAGGCGGTGCAGGCGGCGGGCTTCGCCTACGAGTGCATCGGACGCTGAGTTGCAGGCGCTGATCCTCGCGGGGGGCGAGGGGACCCGGCTGCGCCCCCTGACCTCGACCATTCCGAAGCCGGTCGTCCCCCTGGCGGGGCGGCCGTTCATCTCCTACATGATCGAGTGGCTGCGAGGCCACGGGGTCGACGACGTGATCCTGGGCTGCGGGTTCATGGCCGACGGCGTCCGGAGCGTGCTCGGCGACGGCGAGGGGCTTGGGGTGCGTCTTCGGTATCTGGAGGAGCCCCGCCCGCTCGGCACCGGTGGCGCGCTCAAATTCGCCGAGGAGCTGCTCGACGATCGCTTCCTCATGCTCAACGGCGACGTCCTGACCGACATCGACCTGAGCGCGCAGCTCGAGCAGCACCTGCGCACGGGCGCCCGGGCGACGCTCGCGTCTGATCCCGGTCGAGGATCCGTCGGCTTACGGGCTGGTGCGGCGGGCCGATGATCTCTCCGTGACCGAGTTCGTCGAGAAGCCCGGACCCGGAGCAGCGCGACACGGCGCTCATTAACGCCGGCGCCTACATCCTCGAGCGCGACATCCTGGACGGGATGGCGCCGGCCGGGACCAACATCTCGATCGAGCGCGACGTGTTCCCGACGCTGGTCGGCAACGGGGGCTGTTCGGCTACGAGGCCAGCGGCTACTGGATGGACATCGGAACCCCCGATCGCTACCTGCAGGGCACCTACGACATCCTCGAGGGCAACGTCGTCACCTCGGTGGGCCGGCGCCTCGAGGACTCCAGGCTCGTCGCCGTCGATGGTGGGCGATCGACGGGCGGGTGGTGGCGCCGGTGCTCGTGGGCCCGGACTGCTCGCTCGCGCGTGGGTCGGTGGTGGGGGACCGGAGCGTGCTCGGCCGCGGGGTGTGACGTCGGCGCGGGCGCTCACGTTGAGTGCTCCGTGCTGCTCGACGGGTGCGTCGTCGGATCCGGGAGCTTCGATCCGGGGCTCGATCCTGGGCGCGGGCGTCGAGATCGGCGATCGCTGTCGCGTCGAGGGCGGCGTGGTCCTCGGCGCGGGCGTGAAGATCGGCCCGGGCAACGCCCTGGCCGCCGGCGCGCGTATCTTCCCCGGGGTCGAGCTGCCAGAGGGAGCAATCAGGTTTTGAGCACCACCACCGCACTCAACCGCGAAGCGATCGCGTCCGTCGACGCCTCGGACGAGCTCTCGGACATCCTCGAGATGCCCGACCAGCTGCGCGACGCGCTGTGGCGGGTCGAGTCGAGCAAGCTCGACCTCGGGACGCGCCCGGCGGGCTCGTCGTCGCCGGGCATGGGCGGCTCGGCGATCGGAGGCTCGCTGGCGCGCGCCGTGCTCGGGGACCGCGCGTCGCGGCCGATCGTGCTGGCGCGCGGATATGGGCTGCCGGCGTGGACGACGCCGGACACGATGGTCCTGTGCGCGAGCTACTCCGGGAACACCGAGGAGACGCTGGCCGCCTACGAGGCCGCCGGCGCGCTCGGCGCCCAGCGGATCGTGGCCACGACCGGCGGTAAGCTCGCCGCCGCCGCCCGCGCCGAGTCGGTCCCGGTCGATCCCGCTCCCCGGCGGGCTTCCAGCCGCGCGCCGCCGTCGCCTACTCGCTGGTCGTGGCGCTCGAGGTCGCGGGACTGTGCGGCGCCGGCGACCGCGTGCACTCCGAGATTGACGTCGCCGCTGCTCATGCCGAGCGCCTGGTGGCGGAGTGGGGTCCCGAGGGCGACGAGGACGCGCTGCCCAAGAAGCTCGCGCGCGGGCTGCACGGGACGGTTCCCCAGATCGCCGGCGCGGGCCTGACCGGTCCGATCGCCTACCGCTGGAAGTGCCAGATCAACGAGAACGCCAAGACGCCCTGCTTCTGCGCCGAGCTCCCCGAGCTCGACCACAACGAGATCGTCGGCTGGCAGGGCGCGCGCGAGCTCGGCCAGTTCAGCGCCGTGTTCCTCGACGACTCCGACCTGCACCCGCGGGTCCGCCAGCGAATCGAGCTCACGCGCGGGCTGATCGAGGCCGACGCGGCCGCCACCTACCGGATCGAGTCGATCGGGGAGAGCGCGGCCGAGCGCCTGATCTCGCTCGTCCTTCTCGGCGACCTGGTGTCGCTGTACCTGGCCGTCCTGAGGGGCGTGGACCCGACGCCGGTGGCGATGATCGACCGGCTCGAAGAACGCGCTCGCGCACGGCTGAGTTGGGCCGGCTGGTCTACTCGGCGATCGGCTCGCTCGACGGGTTCGTCGAGGACGCGTCGGGCGGGTTCGAGTGGGCCGCGCCCGACGACGAGGTCCACGCCTTCGTCAACGAGATGGAGCGCGGGATCGGGACGTACCTGTACGGGCGCGGGATGTACGAGACGATGGTGGCGTGGGAGACGCTCGAGTCCGAGGACCCGGTGGCGCAGGAGTTCGCGTCAGCCTGTGGCGCGCCGCGGAGAAGGTCGTGTTCTCACGGACGCTGTCCGAGGTGTCCAGCGCCCGGACGCGGCTCGAGCGGTCGTTCGACGTCGCTGCTGTCCGGGAGTTGAAGGCGGGGCGGATCGGTGATCTGTCGGTTGGCGGGGCGCGGGCTGGCGGCCGAGGCGATCCGCGCCGGGTTGGTCGACGAGTACCACTACTTCGCGCATCCGGTGATCGTCGGTGGCGGGCGGCACGTGGCTGCCCGACGGGGCGCGGGTGGACCTGTCGCTCGTGGACGAGCGGCGGTTCGGTGGCGGGGTCGTGTACCTGGGTACTCAAGCGGTGATGGGCCGGCGCCCTGCGGGCGCCGTCGTCCATGGGGCCGATTGCGCCGGGCATCCTTGCCGGGCGCCCGAGGGTCTGCGCCACCGGGCTGCGCCGGGCGCCCTGCCGGCGCCCTGCCGGCGCCCTGCCGGCGCCCGGGGTCCGCGGGTCCGCGCCACCGGGCAGAACGTTCCTCTCGGCGTCCGCGGGTTGCCGAGGCCGAGGAAGCTCCCGCCCAGCGGGAAGAAGGTCGGCTTCGACGAACGGGGCGCGTCGAAAGGCACCTTATGCCCGGGTTGGGAGCCGCCGCGCTTCGCGGCGCCCGCTTGATCAGCGCGCCAGGCGGCCCCGGCCGCGGTGAACGTTCCTCTCGGCGCGCCGGATTCACCGAAGCCGCCGTTAGCCGCGCTCAGCGCGGCAAACGTAGACCTCAGCGAACGCCGCGCGTCGAGGGGAACGTAATCAGCGGTGGCGCGGCTCGCTACCGCGAGTCGACCAGCTGGATGCCGCGCTGCTGGTAGAGGCGCCGGTCCGCCGTACCCAGGAGCTCGTCGACCGACTGGCCGTCCTGCGGGAAGGCGGCGGTGCCGATCGTCAGATCCCAGTGCGAGCCGAGGTTCATCGCCTGGCGCCGGCTGGCGACCGAACTCTCGATCCGGCGGGTGACCGCCTTGGCGGCGTCGGGCGTCTGCTCGACCAGCAGCAGCCCCAGCTCGTCGCCACCGAGCCGCCCGACGACGTCGTCGGCGCGGGCGCAGTCGGTCATCAGCGCCGCCACGTTCTTGAGCAGCGTGTCGCCGGTGAGGTGGCCCTCGGTGTCGTTGACGTTCTTCAACCCGCGCACGTCGACGTACGCGAGGACGAAGGGGTGGTGGTAGCGGCGGGCGCGCGCGAGCTCGCGCTCTACGGCCTCGATGAACCCGCGCCGGTTGAGCACGCCCGTGAGCGGGTCGGTCAGCGCGGCCGCCGACACCGCGGCGAGCTCGCCGGCCTGCGCGGCGGCGCGCCGGCGGGAGACGACGGCCGCGCCGGCCGCGACCGCCGCGACCAGCAGCGACGCGCCCAGCGCGATCCACACGCCCTCGGGGATGTGGTTGATGAAGTGCGGGATGAACAGGATCGTCGTCTCGGCACCGTGCGAGGAGCTGCCGGAGTGGTGCGCGGCGTTGGTGCTGGTGCTCGTGGCGGTGCCGGTGCCGGGTCGGTGGCGGCCGCCGGCGCGAGCGCGGCGGTGGTGCCCAGGGAACCGAGGCCTCCGCTGGTGGCGGTGCTGAGCGCGCGGGCGAGCGCCAGCCGCCCGGTGGCGCCGGTCGCCGTCGGCGCGAGCGCGGTGGCGCCGGCGATCGAGCCGAAGCCCGTACCCGCCCCGAGGAGGCCGACGGAGCGCGCGCCGGGGTCGTCGTGCCCGGGCTGGCGTCGGGAGCCCCGGCAGCGTCGGCAGCGAGATCGGGATCGGAAGGGTGATGGGAGTGGTCGGTGGCGTGACCGTCGGGGGCGTGACGGTCGGCGTCGACGGCGGCGCGACCACGACCGGCGGAACCGGGATGGCGTTCACGGCCACGGTGGGCAGCGACACCGCGGTGCTGGGGCTGAGGTTCGGGTTCTGGCCGCCGTGGCAGAGGCCGTCACACGGGGTGGGGCCGCTGTTCCCCTGGCCCTGATGGGAGGTGGCGGGGCCGCCGTTGTTGCTGTTGGCGTGCGCGGCGTTGTGGGCGTCGCCGGGGCCGTCCGTGGGCATCGGCGGATCGACCGGTGTGATGCTGGGCGCGTTGGACGCGACGTTGGGCGCCGGCGCCGGAGCCGGGGTGGGGGTCGGAGCCGGGGTGGGGGTTGAAGCCGGGTTGGGGTTCGGAGCCGGGGGAACCCGCGGCGTCGGGACGACGTGCACGTGGTGCGCCGCGGGCGCCGGTGGCGCGGGGGGAGCCGGTGGCGCAGGGGGAGCCGGTGGGGCCGGGGATGGCGGCGGGGGCGTCGGCACCGAGCTCTGGGCGGCGGCGCCGGCCGGCGCAGGGGTATTAGGGGCGGCGATGGCCGTCCCGCCGTGGGCGCCGTGCGCCCCATCGTGATGTCCCGGGCCAGGCAACCCGACGATCGGCACGCCAGCGAACAGCGATGCCGATATCGCAATCGAGCAGATTCCCTTGCTCCGCCTGACCATCCATGTGCGTGAACCAGACATGCAAACCCGCTTCCAGCGTTTCCCCTACTACTCGACGATCATCCTATCGGCGGGATCCTAAGCTTCCAGAGCCTTTGTGGACAAGTGTCGTAGGCGGAACTAGCCGCATTTAGGCCCTTACTGCTCGATCGCTCCCCAAACCTTGACACGATCGTGGTAATGTTTGGTCCGTGGACGGCCTGACGATCAACGAGGCAGCGCAGACGACCGGCTGGTCGCCGCGCATGCTGCGCTACGTCGAGCAGGCCGGCCTGATCGCACCGCACCGCTCGGCCTCCGGCTATCGCCTCTACGGGCCGGCGCAGTTGCAGCGGCTGCGCACGCTCAAGGAGCTGCTGGATCGTTTCGATCTCGGGCTCTCCGATGTGGCGTTCGCCGCCCGGATGTCGCAGAGCGACGACCTCCGAGAGGCAGTGCAGACCTGGCTCGAGGCCAAGCCGGAGCGCCCCGAGCACGTGCACGCCGACGAGTGGCTGCGGTTCGAGCAGGAGAAGCACGAGCGCCTGCTCGCGCTGCTCTGAGGCCAAGACTTCCCGACCCCCCTACGACCGTGGAGAGACGATGAGTACGACCGCCGCCAAGACCGACTTCAAGGTCGCCGACCTGAGCCTGGCCGAGTTCGGCCGCAAGGAGATCCGCCTCGCCGAGCACGAGATGCCCGGGCTGATGTCCACCCGCGAGGAGTTCGGCGAGAGCCAGCCCCTCAAGGGCGCCCGGATCACCGGCTCCCTGCACATGACGATCCAGACGGCGGTGCTGATCGAGACGCTGACCGCGCTCGGCGCCGAGGTTCGCTGGGCCTCGTGCAACATCTTCTCCACCCAGGACCACGCCGCCGCGGCGATCGTCGTCGGCCCCGAGGGCACGCCCGAGGATCCGCAGGGCGTACCCGTCTACGCCTGGAAGGGCGAGACGCTCGAGGAGTACTGGTGGTGCTGCGAGCAGGCGCTCAACTGGCCAGACGGGAACGGCCCGAACATGATTCTCGACGACGGTGGCGACGCCACGCTGCTCGTGCACAAGGGCGCGGAGTTCGAGCAGGCGGGCGAGGTGCCTGACCCGTCCACGGCCGACAACGACGAGTTCCGGATCATCCTCGAGCTCCTGACGCGCTCCCTCGAGGAGGATCCGCAGCGGTTCACCAAGATGGCCGAGAGCGTCAAGGGCGTGACCGAGGAGACGACCACCGGCGTGCACCGGCTCTATCAGTTCGCCGAGCAGGGCCAGCTCCTGTTCCCGGCGATCAACGTCAACGACTCGGTGACCAAGAGCAAGTTCGACAACAAGTACGGCTGCCGGCACTCGCTGATCGACGGGATCAACCGCGCCACCGACGTGCTGATCGGCGGCAAGCTAGCAGTGGTCTGCGGCTACGGCGACGTCGGCAAGGGCTGCGCGGAGTCGCTGCGCGGACAGCGCGCTCGCGTGGTCGTCACCGAGATCGACCCGATCTGCGCGCTCCAGGCGGCGATGGACGGCTACCAGGTGCTGCGCCTCGACGACGTGCTCGAGACGGCCGACATCTTCGTCACCGCCACCGGCAACAAGGACGTGATCACCGCCGAGCACATGGCGCGGATGAAGCACCAGGCGATCGTCGGCAACATCGGCCACTTCGACAACGAGATCGACATGGCCGGCCTGACGCGCACCCCCGGGATCGAGCGCATCAACATCAAGCCGCAGGTCGACGAGTGGGTGTTCCCCGACGGGCACTCGATCATCGTCCTGTCCGAGGGCCGGCTCCTGAACCTGGGCAACGCCACCGGGCACCCCAGCTTCGTGATGTCGAACTCGTTCACCAACCAGGTGATCGCGCAGATCGAGCTCTACGCGCACACCGAGCGCTACGAGACCAACGTCTACACGCTCCCCAAGCACCTGGACGAGAAGGTGGCGCGCATGCACCTGGACGCGCTCGGGGCCAAGCTCACCGAGCTCGAGCCCGATCAGGCCGCGTACCTGGGCGTCCCGGTCGAGGGCCCGTTCAAGCCGGACCACTACCGCTACTAGGCACGCGGGCGCGCTCGAGCGCGACGGGAGCGCAGCCGGTCTCGAAGATGGCGCAGGCCACGCTCCCGCCGCACGACGTCGCCGACCTGGGCCAGGCCCCGGCGGGGGCAGCGCGCATCGCGTGGGCCGAGCAGCAGATGCCCGTGCTGCGCCGGGTACGCGAGCGGTTCGCGCGGGAGCGGCCGCTCGACGGGGTCAGGCTCGCCGCCTGCCTGCACGTGACCGGGGAGACGGCGAACCTGATCCTCGCGCTGAAGGCCGGCGGTGCCAAACCGGCGCTGTGCTCGGCCAACCCCCTCTCGACGCAGGATGACGTGGCGGCCTCGCTCGTCGCCGACCACGGCGTGCACGTGAGGGCGATCCACGGCGAGAGCCTCCAGACCTACGCCGAGCACGTCCGCGCGCTGCTCGAAGGCGCACCGGAGATCACCCTCGACGACGGCGCCGACCTGCTCGTGAGCGCCCACCACCTGGGCGGCCCCACGCTCGACGGGCTGATCGGCGGCACCGAGGAGACCACCACTGGCCTCGTCCGGCTGCGCCGCCTCGAGGAGGCCGGCACGCTGCGCTGTCCGGTGCTCGCGGTCAACGAGGCACAGACCGAGCGAGCGCTCAACGACCGTCACGGGACGGGGCAGTCGGCGGTGGACGGGATCATCCGGGCCAGCCACGTGCTCCTCGCCGGCCACACCCTCGTCGTCCTCGGCTACGGGCCGGCCGGCCGTGGGGTGGCCGAGCGGGCCCGCGGCGCCGGCGCGGCCGTGATCGTGTGTGAGGTCGACCCACTCAAGGCACTCGACGCGCGCATGAGCGGCTACGAGGTGATGCCGGCGCTCGACGCCGCCACGCGGGGGGACGTGTTCGTGACGGTGACCGGCTCACGTCGCGTGCTCCACGCCGAGCACTTCGAGCGCATGAAGGACGGCGCGCTGCTCGCGAACGCCGGCCACTTCGACGTGGAGATCGACCTCGGAGAGCTCCGTGCCGTCGCCGTGGGCGCCCCGCGATCGGTCCGCCCGCTGGTGGAGCAGTACGAGCTCCGCGACGGTCGGCGGCTGAACCTGCTGGCCGGGGGCCGCGTGGTCAACCTCGCCGCTGCCGAAGGACATCCCGCGGCGGTGATGGACGTGTCGTTCGCGCTTCAGGCGCTGTGCGTCGAGGAGCTCGTCCGCCGTCGCGGCCGGCTCGGCGCCGGGCGTCCACCCGGTACCGGCGGCGATCGATCGCGAGGTGGCGCGGCTCAAGCTCGAGGCGCTGGGGGTGGAGATCGACCGTCCCACGCCCGAGCAGGCCCACTACCGCGAGTCTTGGACATGAGCACCTAGCTCTGAGAGGATCCGCCCGTGGCCAACTCCAGCGCGCCGGCCCGCGGGGGAATCGACCTCGGGGGAACCAAGATCGCGGCGGTCGTCGTCGACGAGCAGAACAACGTCCTCGGCACCGCGCGTCATCCAACGCCGCTCCAGGGCGGCCCCCCCGAGGTGGCGGGGCAAATGGCGGCGGCGATGGGCGAGGCGTGTCAGGCCGCGGGCCTCGATCCCGCGGCGCTCAAAGGGGTGGGCGTCGGGTCGCCGGGCATCGTCAACGAGGAGACCGGCGTGGTCTCGACCGCGCGCAACCTCCCGAACTGGGACGGGGCGTACGAGCTCGGCACCGTGCTCCAGCAGCAGCTCAGGGTGCCGGTGTTCGTCGGCAACGACGTCGACGTGGCCACTCAGGCCGAGTTCCACCTCGGGGCCGGCAAGCCCTATCACTCGGTGCTCGGCGTGTTCTGGGGGACCGGCGTGGGCGGGGGCCTGATCCTCGACGGCAAGCCGTGGCTGGGCCGCGGCGGCGCGGGCGAGATCGGCCACATGGTGGTCAAGATCAACGGCCGGCGCTGCCCGTGCGGGCGCCGGGGATGCATGGAGGCCTATGCCGGTCGGGGTGCGATGGAGGCCCGCGCGCGCCGCCAGGTCAAGAAGGGCGCCAAGACGAAGCTGTTCAAGCTGATGGAGAAGCGCGGGCGGACGCGGCTGACGAGCTCGGTCTGGTGGCACGCGCTCGAGCGCCAGGACAAGGTCGCCAGCAAGCTGATCGCCGAGGCAGTGGAGGCGCTCGGGGCCGGGGTGGCCTCGGCGGTGAACCTCCTCGACGTCCAGGCGGTGATCATCGGCGGCGGCCTGGGCGTGCGCTTCGGCGAGCCCTACGTGCAGCTGATCTCGAAGGCCATGCGGCCGCACCTGTTCAACGACACGCGGCCCCCGGACGTGAAGCTGGCCGCGCTCGGCGACCTCGGTGGCGCGCTCGGCGCCGCGCTCCTGGCCCTCAAGGCGCCGGCCCCCGAGGGCAACTCTACGCCAGCTCGAATCGCTCCTGACGCTGGGCTTCCCGCTCAGACTCATTGAGCATCCGTATGAACAGCCAGACCAGGGCGACCCCCATCACGACCGACTGCTCGAGCGCCATCAGGAGCCCGGCGAGCGACTGATCCTGGCCCGGCGTCAACCCCCAGTAGTGGGGGTTGTGCTTGTAGTAGGCGTAGATCGCATGCGGTGCGAAGGCGAGGACGATGCCGAGGATGCCCACGAGCAGCTTGGTGCTCACCATGTAGAGCACGGGGCCGAGCCCGTGCAGCCGCTGCCGGGAGCGGATGGGCGACAGGATGTGCCACCAGTAGAGCGATCCTGCCGCGAAGAAGCACGCGTGCTCGAGCGCGTGGATCCACTCGTGGCCGAGCGCCAGGTCGTACATCCGGGGGATGTGCCAGAGCCACATCAGGCTGGCGTAGGCGATCACGGCGAAGGCGGGGTGGGCGAGCGGGCCCGCGCGGTGCTCGACCGCCTGGAGGCGGCGCGTGGCCGGCCGCAGGAGCACCTTGGTCAGCCCCAGGATGAGCAGGATCGGGGCCAGGTCCAGGAGCAGGACGTGCTGGAGCATGTGCATGACCAGCAGCTGCTCTCCGAGCTTGTCGATCGGGGACACGAGCGCCGCGACGATCGCCAGCAGGCCGCAGGCGTACAGGATCAGGCGGCCGATGCCGGGGCGGTGGCGCTCGCCGCGGGTGCGGGCCCGGTGCCACCCCGCGAGGTACAGCAGCGTCAGCAGAACGACGCCGAGTACGGCAATCGGATCGAAGGTCCACGCGATTACCGGGCTCATCCCGCGCATTGTCGCCAATCGACAAACGTCCGGGGGAGGATTAGTCTCTGATTCCCAGGCGCACAAGCATCCTTTCAAGTAGGAGGTCGGTCGAATGCGGATTGAGGTCAAAGGCCGCAACTTGCCCGTTTCGGAGGACTTGAAGGAGCACGTGGCCAAGCGCTTTCGAAAGGTCTCGCGTCAGGTCTCCGAACTGGCCGAGCTCGAGGTCGAGGTGTTCGAGGAGCGCAACCCCGCGATCGCCGACTGCTTTGTGGCCGAGGCCACGCTCCACCTCAAGGGCGTGACCCTGCGCTCGCGGGACGCCTCGCCGGACCTGGCTCGCTCGGTTTCCCTGTGCGCGGACGAGATGCACGTACAGGTCAAGCGCCACCGTGACAAGCGCCGAAAGCGCCGCGAGGCACGCGCCGCAGCGGCCTCGCCGGTGGTCCCGGAGCCCGCTGCGCCGCCGGTTCCGGGGGACGTTTCGCCCGCGGCCTGAGGGCCGTCCGAGGCGCCCTGGCGCGCCCATACCCACTGCTACGCTAACCCCATGTCCTTCCTGGACCGCGCGCTTCGCATGGGCGAGGCCAAGAAGTTCAAGACTTACGAGCAGCGGGTCAGCCGGATCAACGCGTTCGAGCCGGAGCTCGAGCACTACGGCGACGAGGAGCTCCGGGAGGCGGCCGACGCCCTGAAGGAGCGGGCGCAAAACGGCGAGAAGCTCGACGATCTGCTGTACGAGTGCTTCGCGCTCGTGCGCGAGGCGGGCAGGCGCACGATGGGGATGCGCCACTTCGACGTCCAGCTGATCGGCGGCATGGTGCTGCACGACGGCTGCATCGCCGAGATGAAGACCGGCGAGGGCAAGACGCTGACGGCGACGCTTGCGGTGGTTCTGAACGCACTCGCCGGCCGGGGCGTGCACGTGGTCACGGTCAACGACTACCTGGCCCGTCGTGACGCCCTGTGGATGATGCCGATCTACGACATGCTGGGCATCTCCGTCGGGATCCTGCAGAACATGCAGCCCTACGAGGAGAAGCGGGACGCCTACGCCGCGGACGTCACCTACGGCACGAACTCCGAGTTCGGGTTCGACTACCTGCGCGACAACATGGCGACGACGCTGGAGGAGAAGGTCCAGCACGGCGGCCGGCCCAAGCCCGAGAAGGGGGCCTCCCCGTACCACTCCTACGCGATCGTGGACGAGGTCGACAACATCCTGATCGACGAGGCGCGGACCCCGCTGATCATCTCGGGCGCGCCCGAGCAGGCTGCCGACCTGTACGCAAAGTTCGCTCGCCTGGCGCCGAAGTTGGAGGCCGGGAAGACGCCCGAGGGCCTCGACCCGCGGATGAAGAAGGAGTTCGTCGCCGACTTCGACTACGAGTTCGAGGAGAAGCACAAGACGATTGCGGTGACCGAGCGCGGCGTCGCCAAGGCCGAGCGCTTTCTGGGCATCGATCACCTGTACCGGGCCGAGAACGGCCATCTGGTGAACCACCTGATCCAGTCGCTCAAGGCGGAGTCGCTGTACAAGCGCGACGTCGACTACGCGGTGATCGACGGCGAGGTCAAGATCATCGACGAGTTCACCGGCCGCATCCTCGAGGGCCGCCGCTGGTCCGAGGGCCTGCACCAGGCGGTCGAGGCCAAGGAGGGTGTGCGCGTCCAGGAGGAGAACCAGACGCTCGCGACGATCACCCTCCAGAACTACTTCCGGATGTACGACAAGCTCGCGGGCATGACCGGTACGGCGCTCACCGAGGCGACCGAGTTCATGAAGATCTACGAGCTCCCCGTCGTCCAGGTCCCGACCAACCGGCCGATGGTCCGGATCGACAACAACGACCAGGTCTACAAGACCAAGGACGGCAAGCGCGCGGCTCTCATCCGGGAGATCTCCGAGCGCCACGAGCGCGGCCAGCCGGTGCTGGTGGGGACGATCTCGGTCGAGGTCTCAGAGGAGATCTCGGCGGCGCTGGCGCGCCAGGGGATCAAGCACACGGTCCTGAATGCCAAGCCCGAGCACGCCGAGCGCGAGGGCGAGATCATCGCCGAGGCGGGTGCCCCCGGCGCGGTGACGATCGCCACCAACATGGCCGGCCGCGGCGTCGACATCAAGCTCGGCGGCAACGAAGAGCACCTCGCCCGGCTCGAGCTCGCCAAGCTGGGACTGCAGCCCGGGATGCCCGACTACGACGAGCACTACGCGAAGGTGCTCCCGGAGATCCAGCGCCGGGTCGAGGACCTGCGCGGCCAGGTGCTCGAGGCCGGCGGCCTGTTCATCCTCGGCACCGAGCGCCACGAGTCGCGCCGGATCGACAACCAGCTCCGTGGCCGCTCCGGCCGCCAGGGCGATCCCGGCGAGTCGCGCTTCTTCCTCTCCGCCCAGGACGACCTGGTGCGCCTGTTCGCCGGGGAGCGGATATACAAGATCCTCGACCGCCTTGGCACCACCGACGACGAGGGCAACGAGGAGCCGATCGAGCACAAGATGCTCTCGCGCCAGATCGAGAAGGCGCAGAAGAAGGTCGAGGAGCAGAACTTCCTGATCCGCAAGCACACGCTCGAGTACGACGACGTGCTCAACCAGCAGCGCGAGGTGATCTACACCTACCGCGACGAGATCCTCGAGGGCCGCGACATGAGCGAGGCCGCGCGCGAGGAGATCACGGGCCTGATCGATCGCCTCGTCGAGGAGTACACGGCGGGCGACTTCGTCGAGGACTGGGACGTCGAGAGCCTGCTCGCGCGCGTGCAGGAGATCTTCACCCCGAGCGCGGCGCTCGCCGAGATCGACCCCAACCGCGTCGACCGCGAGGAGCTCACCCAGCGCATCCAGGAGGAGGCGCTGGCCCAGTACGACCAGCGCGAGCAGGAGCTCGGCGAGGAGCTCATGCGCGCGCTCGAGCGCTTCCTGCTCCTCCAGGTCATCGACCAGCGCTGGCGCGAGCACCTCTACGACATGGACTACCTGCGCGAGGGCATCGGCCTGCGTGCGGCCGCCCAGATCGAGCCGCTCGTGGCCTACAAGAACGAGGCCTTCGAGCTCTTCCGCGACCTGATGAACAGCGTGTGGGGCGACTTTGCCCGGATGATCTTCCACGTCCAGGTGACGACCGAGGACGGTGGCGCACCCCCGCCGCCTCCGCAGCGGCGACCGAGCGCCACCGCGAGCTCACCCACGGGTGGCGGCCGCGTCAGCTACTCCGGCGGGACGGCGCCGCAGGGCGCGATGGCGATGGCGGCAGCCGCCGGTAGCGCCGCGGCGGCAGGCTACGCCGACGACGAGCCGCTGCCGCCCCCGGTGGAGCAGCGGCGCGTCGACGAGACCGAGCAGATCGGGCGCAACGATCCCTGCTGGTGCGGCTCGGGCAAGAAGTACAAGAAGTGCCACGGCGCCTGAGGCGCGCATGAGCGAGTCGCCTGACTTTCGAGTCTCAGACCAGGAGCGCGACCGCGCGGCGCAGGACATCCGTGAGCACTACGCCGCCGGCCGTCTCACCGAGGAGGAGATGAGCGAGCGCGTGGAGGGCGCATATGCCGCCCGGACGCAGCGCGAGCTGCGCGGGCTGCTGGCCGACCTGCCTCAGCTACCCGTGACCCTGGCCCAGCAGCGCGCCGAGCTCGCCGAGCGCCGGCGCCATCTCCAACGCCGGCTGCTCCAGCAGAGCGGTGGCGGCCTGGCTCCTGTTCGCCGTCTGCGTGGGATCTGGGCGAGCGATGGCGGCCACGAGCACCACGAGTTCTGGCCGATCTGGGTCCTGCTCGTAGTCGTGCTCCCGCTGATCCGCAACGGCTGGCGGCTGTACGGGCCCGCGCCCGAGCTGGACCGCGTGGAGGCGGAGCTGGCGCGGCGCGGGGCGGGGGCGCGATCGCCACCGCCACCCCCACCGCCACCGCTAGGCGTGGGAGCGCCCCGCGGACGCGCCGGCGCCCCTTACTCGCCGATGTTGGCCCGAGCGGCGAGACGTCGGCGGGAAAGGGGCGATTTTCGCCCCCTGACCGCCGAGCACGGGCGGAGCTCGCGGTGATCGGCGAGTAGGGGGCGCTCGCTCGCGGGGCGAGTGGAGCGCCGACCGGGCCCAGCGCCTACTGCTGCTTCACGTACCGGACCTGGTCGGGCCTGATCGTGAACTTGATCCGCTCCTCGCCCGGCTGGCGGAAGGGGTACTCGTCCTGGTCGATGTACTTCTTGGCGAGCGCGTTGATGTGCTCGTCGGCGCCCTCGGTGGTGGCGGTGGCGGTTCCGCGGATCTCGACGTAGTGGTACGGGTTACCGGCCTCCTGCACGAGCACGTTGACGCGCGGATCGCGCTCGAGGTTGGTCGGCCACGCGCGCCCGATGGCGCTGTTGACCGCCACCGAGCCGTTGTCGGCCGAGATCCAGATCACTGCGTTGTGGACGGTGCCGTCGGCGTTGAGCGTCGAGATCACCGCGTAGTTGGGGTTGGCGAGCAGCTCGCGCACGCCTGAGTCATCGAGTTTGGCCATGCCTGGGTTTCTACCCCACTGCTACCGTGCTATGCGATGGCCACTGCCCCTTCAGAGCCGCTCTCTCAGCGCCTCGCGGCGATCCGCGACCAGCTCAAGCTGCTCGCGGACTATCTTTGACCCGGCAGGGCTGAGCGAGCGCGTCGAGGCGCTCGAAGCGGAGATGGGGGCGCCCGGCTTCTGGGACGACCAGGAGCAGGCGGCGAGGATCAGCGCCGAGCACGCGCGGGCGTCGCGCAAGGCTGGCCGGCTTCCGGCAGCTCGAGCGTGACGTCGAGGACCTCGAGCCGCTGGCCGAGATGGCCGAGGAGGACCCCGACCTCGCGGAGAGCTCGAGGAGCAGGTCGCGCGCCGTGCAGGCGAAGCTCGACGAGCTCGAGGAGCAGCGGCTGTTCGCCGGCCGCTACGACTCCGGCGACGCGCTGGTGACGATCAACGCCGGCGCGGGCGGCACCGACGCCCAGGACTGGGCCGAGATGGTGCTGCGGATGGAGATGCGCTGGGCCGAGAAGCGCGGCTTCCAGGCCGAGCTGCTCGAGGTCTCACCGGGCGAGGAGGCGGGGATCAAGTCGGCGACGTTCATGGTCAAGGGTGAGAACGCCTACGGCCTGTACGGCAGCGAGAAGGGCGTTCACCGGCTCGTCCGCCTGTCGCCGTTCGACGCCGCCCACCGCCGCCAGACGAGCTTCGCCGGCGTCGAGGTCTCGCCGGTGGTGGACGCGATCGACGAGGTCGACATCGACGACGACGACCTCCAGATCGACACCTACCGCGCCAGCGGCGCCGGCGGCCAGCACGTCAACAAGACCGACTCGGCGGTGCGCATCACCCACAAGCCGACCGGGATCGTCGTGCAGTGCCAGAACGAGCGCTCGCAGTCCTCGAACAAGGCCGAGGCGATGACGATGCTGCGCTCGAAGCTGCTCGAGCTCGAGGAGCGCAAGCGCCGCGAGGAGATCGCGCGCGAGAAGGGCGAGGCGCAGGACGTCAACTTCGGCTCGCAGATCCGCTCCTAC
Organism: uncultured Solirubrobacterales bacterium; assembly: GCA_963839105.1. Classification (GTDB taxonomy): domain Bacteria; phylum Actinomycetota; class Thermoleophilia; order Solirubrobacterales; family Solirubrobacteraceae; genus Palsa-465. The sequence goes on along the minus strand of CAWITQ010000006.1, from coordinate 409,780 downwards.
GTGCTGCACCCGTACACGATGGTCAAGGACCACCGCACCGACTTCGAGATGGGCGACGCCAACCGCGTGCTCGACGGCGACCTCGACGGGTTCATCCGCGCCTACCTACTAAAAGCGGCGAAATGACGGATGTCCCCTGGCGGCCCGGCCCGGCCACCCGGGAGCCGGCGGCGCAGCCGACCGCGCCCTACCTCGAGGCGGTGACCGCGTACGGCTTCCGCGGCTCGGTCCGCTTCCACGTCCCGGGCCACAAGGGCGGCGAGGGGGCCGATCCCGGCCTGCGCAGCGCGCTCGGCGACCGGGCGCTGCTGCTCGACGTCCCGCTCGACATCGAGGGGATCGACGTCGGGCCGTCGCCCACGCCCTACGAGCGCGCCGAGCGGCTGGCGGCCGAGGCCTACGGCGCCGAGCGAACCTGGTTTCTCACCAACGGCGCCACCCAGGGAAACCACGCGCTGTGCCTGGCGCTCGGCCACCCAGGCGACGCAGGTGATCCTCCAGCGCAACTCGCACGCGAGCCTGATCGACGGCCTGATCCTGAGCGGCGGCACGGCGGGCTGGGTCGCGCCCGAGTACGACGTCGAGCTCGGCATGGCCCATGGCGTCACGCCCGAGGCGCTCGAGCGCGCGTTCGCGCGGACTGCCGGACGCGACGAGCGCGTTCATCGTCTCGCCGACCTACTACGGCATGTCGGCCGACCTCGCAGGATGCGCCGAGGTCGCGCACGGCGCACGGCGCGGCGCTCGTCGTCGACAACGCGTGGGGCTCGCACTTCGGCTTCCACGCCGGCGCTGCCCGAGTCGCCGTTCGCGCTCGGCGCCGACGCGATGCTCACCTCGACCCACAAGATCGTGGGCAGCCTGACCCAGTCGGCGATGCTCCACGTCGCGCCGACCGGGCGGATCGACATCGGCGCGGTGGCGCGCGCGGTGCGCCTCGTCCGCTCCACCAGCCCGAGCTCGCTGCTGATGGCCTCGCTCGACGCGGCGCGGCGGCAGCTCGCCGTCCACGGCGAGGCGCTGCTCGATCGCACCATCCACGCCGCCGAGCGCGCACGGGAGGCGATCGACGCGATCCCGGGCTCGCCAGCCGTCGGGCCCCGGCTTCATCGGCCGCCCCGGCGTCGCCGCGCAGGATCCGCTGCGGATCGTGATCGACACCCGCGGCACCGGCTGCACGGGCTACGAGGTGGCCTCGGCGCTGCGCGCGTCCTACGACATCTACATCGAGCTCGCCACGCACGCCACGCTCGTGCTCGTGCTCGGCCTTGGCCAGCCGGTCGACGCGCTCGAGCGCCTCGCCCACGACCTCGCCGAGACGGTCAAGCGGATCTGCGCGGGCGGGCGAGGAGACCGCGCGTCTCGCGGCCGCCGGCGGCGCTCGAGCACGAGACGGTGGTGGCGCCGCGCGACGCGTTCCTGGGCGCGAGCGAAGCGGTGGCGGTCGATGGACGCGGTCGGGCGGATCTCCGCGGAGTCGATCGCCGGCTACCCGCCGGGGGTGCCGGCGCTGCTCCCGGGCGAGCGCGTCACCGTCGAGGTCGTCGCCTACCTGCGCGAGCTGACCGCCGCCGGCGCGCGCCTGCACGGCGCGGCCGACCCGACGTTCGCCACCGTGCGGGTGCTGGCGCAGTGACCGCGCTCACCGACGTGGTCGCGGCGGCGCTCGCCGAGGACGTGGGCAGCGGCGACCTCACCACGGAGATCACGGTGCCGGACGCGGCCCGGGCCCGGGCGCTCATCCGCCAGAAGGCGCCCGGGCGTGATCTTCGGCCTCGACGCGGCCGAGCAGACGTTCCGCGCCCTCGACGGGGAGGTCGCTGATCGAGCGGCTCACCGACGAGGGGCGGTGGCGCGACGACGGGCCCGTGCTGCAGGTCGAAGGCGCGGCGCGCGCGATCCTCACCGGCGAGCGGACGGCGCTCAACTTCCTCCAGCGGCTGTCGGGCGTGGCCACGCTCGCCGCGCGCTGCGCTCGCGCGGTCGAAGGTACGAGCACCAAGATTCTCGACACGCGTAAGACCACGCCGGGGCTGCGCGCGCTCGAGAAGGCGGCGGTGGCGGCCGGCGGCGCCACCAACCACCGCGCCGGCCTCTACGACGCGATCCTGATCAAGGAGAACCACGCGGCGCTCGCCGGCGGCGTCGGGAAGGCGGTGCGGCTGGCGCTCGACCGGGACTCTGAGCGTGCTGGTCGAGGTCGAAGCGCGGTCCCTCGCCGAGGTCGACGAGGCACTCGCCGCGGGCGCGCCCGTGGATCCTGCTCGACAACATGACGCCGGCGCAGATGCGCGAGGCCGTCCAGCACGTCGCAGGCCGGGCCAAGCTCGAGGCGAGCGGGGGCGTCACGCTCGACGCGCTCAAGGAAATTGCCGATACCGGCGTAGACTTCATCTCAGTGGGGGCACTGACGCACAGCGCCCCTGCGCTGGACCTGTCCCTGATCCTGGAACCGATCTCATGAACCTTCCGATGCTCGGCGCCGATGCGCCGCTGCTGCTCGAGAACATCCCGTTGCTTCAGGAGGAGGTGCGCGCGCTGGCCGCCGAGCGCGGCGCCGTCATCCTCGCCCACAACTACCAGCTGCCTGAGATCCAGGACGTGGCCGATTACGTCGGCGACTCGCTCGGGCTCTCCCAGCAGGCAGCCGGGGCCGGACGCCGGCACGATCATGTTCTGCGGCGTGCACTTCATGGCCGAGACGGCGTCGATCCTGTGCCCGGACAAGCAGGTGCTGATCCCCGACCTCGACGCGGGCTGCTCGCTGGCCGACTCGATCACGGCGGAGCAGCTGCGCAGCTGGAAGGCCAAGCACCCCGGCGCGATCGTCGTCATGTACGTCAACACCACGGCCGAGGTCAAGGCGGAGACCGACTACTGCTGCACCTCGGCCAACGCCGTCCAGGTCGTGGAGCACATCTACCGCACCCACGGCGCCGACACCGAGATCCTCTTCGGCCCGGACATGTTCCTCGGCGCGTACGTCGAGAAGACGCTCGGCAGGCCCATGCACGTGTGGGACGGCGAGTGCCACGTGCACGCCGGCATCCGGCCCGACGACATCGCCCGCGTGCGCGCCGAGCATCCGGGCGCCGACTTCCTGATCCACCCTGAGTGCGGATGCTCCACCAGCGTGATGGAGTACGTCGCCGCGGGCGACGTCGACGGCGAGGGCGTGCACATGCTCTCGACGGGCGGGATGCTCGGCTACGCGCGAGCCCACGCCGGCGGGACCGCGATCGTCGCCACCGAGACCGGCATGCTCCACCCGCTGCGCCAGGCCGCGCCCGGCACCGACTTCATCGCCGCCAACGAGGCCGCGCACTGCCGCTTCATGAAGATGATCACGCTGCCCAAGCTGCGCGACGCCCTGCGCGACGGCGTTCACGAGGTCAAGGTGCCGGCGGCGATTGCGGACCGAGCGCGGGTCCCGATCGAGCGGATGGTGGCGATTTCGTAAACGCATCCGGCTTCTGGCCGCGCTGCGCTCCGCTACTAGAGTCCGGGAAACCGCTCCGCTTGCGCGGCAGTCTCCACGGCCGCGCATCCAGCCCGTCCTACGCCGGCGTCTCCGCGAGCAGGTCGAGGCCCTGCTCGACCGCCTCGCGCACCGCGCGCAGGCTGGCGCGTTTGCGCTCGAACTCCGGCGGCGTGTAACAGTGGACGTCGGCGGGCGCGCCCATCTCGAGCGCGTCCCACAGCGACCCCGCGTGGTAGACGCGCTCGAGCCACGGCACGCCGTCCCACGCCGGGGAGACGAGGATCAGCACGTATTCGTTGCCGCGCTCGCGCTGCGGGAGCGCGCCGAGCTCGTCGGCGACGCGCGCGCCACCGAGGAATGCCGTCTCGATCGGCCAGCGGTCGTCGACTCGGCTCAGGTACCTGCGCAACTCGCGCCAGTTCAGCCCGGGGGCCGTGTCCACGGCGCGATTGTCGCCTGTGGCCCGGGCGCGCGCAAGCTCGACGGGCGGTGATCAGCCGGCGATCGCCGCGAGCATGCGGCTGAGCAGCGCCTTGCCGTGCGTGTTGTCGGGCCCGTCGATGAAGAGCGCGAACGCAAGCACGTGGCGCGCCCGGTTGGTGCAGTAGCCCGCGAGGTTGGTGACGTCGTTGAGCGTGCCCGTCTTGGCGATGCAACGGCCCTGGGCCGGCGTGTGCACGCCGATCCGCTCCACGGTGCCGCTGACGCCGGCCACGGGCAGCGCCTGCGAGAGGTCATTGCCGAGCGGGGTGCGCCAGATCTGGCGCAGCAGCGACACCACCTGACCGGGCGAGCTGGCGTCGGCGCGCGAGAGGCCGGAGCCGTCGAGCACCTTCGGGTGCAGGCCGTAGTCGGCGAGCACGGATGCGATCACGTTGGCGCCGGCGGAGATCTGTCCGCCGCCGCCGAAGCGCACGCCCAGCTCCTTGGTGAGGATCTCGGCGAACAGGTCGTCTGAGCGCACGTCCATCAGGCCGAGCAGCGTCGAGAGCGGAGGAGAGCTAACCGCCCCAAGCTGCCGGGCGTCCGGGGGAGCGACGCCGCTTCCGCCGGCGGGGCGAGCCTTGATGTGCTGCGCGCGTAACGTCAGCACCAGCTCCTTGGCGGCGAACTCAGGCGGGGTCAGTCGCCCCTCGGTGCCGCCGTGGTCGTAGGTGAGGGCGCTGAGCTGGCCGCCGAGGTCGCCGACGTCGGGGGCGTAGCCCGACGCTGGGCCGCCGCGGGCGGAGTCGAACAACGACTCGTCGCCGATCACCTTGCCGGTGATGCGCCTTATGCCCAGTGCGCGCAGCTGGCCGGCGAGATCGGCCGCGGTCGGGCCGAACCCGTCGTTCCAGACGTGGTTGAAGGTGTCGTCGCCGAAGGTCGGATCACCGCCGCCCTTCAGGTAAACGTCCCCGTGCCAGACGCCGCGGCGGCCGAGGTGGCCCACGCCGAGCAGCGTCGTCTTGAACGTGGCGCTCGGACCGAGGTCGCGGAGCGCGGCGAGCGTGGTGTAGAGCTTCTCGACCGAGGCGGGCGGCCGGACGACACCGGCGCGTAGCGCGTAGAGCGAGGCGCGGGCGCTCAGGTCGTAGACCTCGCCGCCGCTGTTCGGGCCGGCCTTGGCGAACAGCTTGCCGAGCGAGACCTGAAGGGGGCTCAGCGGCGGAGTGCGGCTCAGCTCCTCTGCCTTCGGAGTGGTTGCCGGCGCGATCGCCGGTGGCTGCGAGGCAAGTTCGGCGCCGGAGCGCGAGCGTGAGTGGCCGCTGCCGCCGCAGCCTGCGAGCAGGAGCGCGGCGAGCGCAGCGAGGAAGCGCCGGTGCCTCAGGCCGACGTGAACTCCTCGACGGTGTGCGGCCCCACGCACGCGACCGCGGGATCCTCGGAGATGCCGGCTGCGACCTGCGCCACCTCGTCGAACGTGACCTCGTCGAGCAGCGCGATCGTCCGGTCGGGGTCGATGTCCTCGCCGAACAGGATCCGCTGCTGAGCGGCGTGACGGGCGACGGCGCCGCTGTTCTCGAACGCGATCGCCCGCGCGCCGGCGGCGTAGGCCCGCGCGCGTTCGACCTCGGTGTCCGTGGGGCCCTGCTCGGCGGAGCTCGGTGACGATCTCACGCATGCGGTGGTAGGCCTCGAGGCACTTGCCCGACTCGAGCCCGGCCGACAGCTGCAGCACGGGAACGTCGGCGTAGGCGTGCGCGACCGAGTACACCGAGTAGGCGAGACCGCGCTGCTCGCGGATCTCGTCGAACAGGCGCGAGCCCATCGAGCCTCCGAGCAGCGTCGAGTAGATCGCGAGCGTGGCACGCTGGCGGGCGTCGGAGATGTCGACCTGCGGGCGGTAGGAGATCCGCAGATGCGACTGGTTCGAATCGCGCTCGCGTACGAGCACGCGTGGCTCGGCGGGCGGAGCGGGCTCGTAGGGCTCGGGTTGCGGTCGCGACTCGAAGCGACCGAACAGCTCCTCGAGGTTTGCGCCGTTCTGCATCGCGCTCAGGTTGCCGACGACGAACGCGCCGCCGCGCTCGGGAGCCCAGCGGCGGGCGCGGAAGGCGAGGATGCCCTCGCGCGTGAACGAATCGCGGATGTGCTCGGCCGGTCCGAGCACGGGACGGCCGAGCGGATGGTCGCCGAACGCGGCCTCGTCGATCAGATGCTCGGCCACGGTGGAGGGCTGGTCGTTGGCGCGGGCGATCTCCTGCACGACGACGCCGCGCTCGCGGTCGAGCTCCTCGGCGTCGACTCGGGCGCGAGCCACGAAGTCGGTGAGCAGGTCGGCCGCCTCGAGCGCGCGCTCGGCCCGCGCGGTGATGTGGAAGGCGACGAGGTCGTGGCTGGTGTACGCGTTGAGCACGGCCCCGATCCGCTCCGCGGCCTCGTTGACGTCACGGTAAGTGGGGTACTTCTCGCCGCCCTTGAACACCAGGTGCTCGAGAAAGTGGGCCATCCCGTTCTCGTCGGGTCGCTCGGTGCGCGCGCCCGCGTCGAACGCCACCAGAATCGTCGTGGCGCGCGTGCCTTCGGTCGCGACTCGGTAGAGCGGAAGGCCGTTGGGAAGGATCGTCTCGGTCACCGATGTCATTGATCAAAAAGGTAGCCGGTCGCCTTATCCGGCAGGGCGTCGCGGTGGTTGCGGGCGCTCCTGCCCGGGGCAAATGCCTGCAAATCCCGTTGCAGAGGCCCGTTTGAGGGATGCATTTCGCGACTCGGCCGCTACGCTGGCCGCCGTCTATGGCTATCTCAGAATCTCACTCACGCACCCGGAGACGCACCCCCGGTCGCCCCCGCGCCGCACGCCGTCGAGCGTCCGGAGCCGCCGCGTTCCGGGCGGCCTCCGGTGATCGAGTTCCGCGGCGTCACGATGCGCTACCCGAGCGGGGACGTCGGCCTCGAGGGCGCCACCTTCTCGGTTGAGCGCGAGGACTTCATGTTCCTCGTCGGCGCCACCGGCTCGGGCAAGTCGACGGTGATGCGCCTGCTGATCAAGGAGCTCGAGCCGACCGAGGGCACGATCCGCGTCGCGGGCAAGGACCTCGCGGGCGTGACGCCCAAGCGCGTTCCGTACTTCCGGCGCAACCTCGGCGTCGTGTTCCAGGACTTCAAGCTCCTCCCGAGCCGCACGGTGTACGACAACGTCGCGTACGCGCTCCAGGTGACGGGCGGCACGCGCAAGGAGATCCGCCAGAAGGTGCCGGACATCCTGCGCCTCACCGGCCTCTCGACGAAGCTTCACAACTACCCGGACCAGCTCTCCGGGGGTGAGCAGCAGCGCGTCTCGATCGCGCGGGCGTTCGTCAACCACCCGCCGCTGCTGCTCGCCGACGAGCCCACCGGGAACCTCGATCCCGAGACGAGCATCGACATCATGCGCCTGCTCTACCGGATCAACCGCACCGGCACGACCGTGCTCGTCGCCTCGCACGACAAGGCGATGGTCGACAAGATGCGCCGGCGGGTGCTCGAGCTCTCGAAGGGCCGGATCGTGCGCGACGAGTCCGCGGGCTTCTACACGCGCGATGAGTCCACGCGAGAGTTCGCGCAGCGGCTGCGGGGCCCCGCCGGGCGCCCGCCGGGGGTCTGACCGTGCGGCCGGTGTTCTTCCTGCGTGAGGCGCTGCGCGTGATGCGCCGCAACGCCGCGCCCAGCTTCGCGGCGCTCGCCACCGTGCTCGTGACCATGCTCGTCCTCGGCGTGTTCATCCCGATCGTGCAGGCGACCAACGGCGCCGCCAACAGCGTGCGCAGCCGCGTGATGGTCGACGTGTACCTGAAGACGAGCGCGACCGCCGCCGACGACGCCCGCGTGCGCAGCGAGCTGCTGGCGGTCAAGCACGTCCGCTCGGTGCAGTTCGTCTCCAAGCAGCAGGCCCTGTGCGGAGCAGTCCAAGCAGAACCCGCAGGCCTACGCGCTGCTCGGGACCAACCCGCTGCCCGACACCTTCCACGTCGTCCCCGACAAGCCCGGCAACGTGCTCGCGGTGCGCAGCGCGCTGACGCCGCCCGCGGGGGCGGGGGGCGTCGCGACGCCGATCGACCCGGCGATCAGTGGCGTGTCCAACAAGAAGTCCGACACCCGCAAGATCCTCGAGGTCACGAACCTGGTGACGATCACCGCCGCGGTCCTGACCGTCCTGCTCACGCTCGCGTCGATCCTGCTCATCGCCAACACGATCCGGCTCTCGCTCTACGCTCGCCGGCGCGAGGTCGAGGTGATGAAGCTGGTCGGCGCCACCAACTGGTTCATCCGCTGGCCGTTCGTGATCGAGGGGATCGTCGTCGGAGCCGCCGGCGCAGGTCTGGCGATCGCCGTCCTCGGCGTGACCAAGGTGGCGCTGCTCGACCCGCTCGCCAACAACTGGACGCTGATCGCCGCTCCGCGGACGATCGCCTTCTCCGCGCTCGTCGCCGTTCTGATCGGCGCCGGCGTGATCGTCTCGGCGCTCGGCTCGGGCCTGTCGCTGCGGCGCTTCCTGCGCGTCTGAGGTCCGCCGGCGGGCTCGGGCTCGCCGGCGGCCGGCATGGATGCCGGCCGCAACCGGCCCCAGGGATGACGCGGGCGCCAGCCCGCGGCCCCACTTGAGATGTGAACGCTCACACGGTATACGTTCCGGGTACACGTTCACGCTCGCGTGGGTCGGGGTCGCGGGCCGGCAAATAGGAGGGAGAGGAGACATGCAGTACGCCTTTCGGGGCAGCCGGAAGCTGCTTGCAGGACTCTCGGCATGCGCGCTGGTCGCCGGGGTCGTCCTCTGGATGGGGAGCTCACAGAGCGCGGCGCGAACCGCGCATCACGCCGCACCGGGCGTCTCGAGCGTGCACTGGGGAACGGTGCGCGGTCAGGAGGTCAGGCTGTACACGCTGACCAGCGGCAACGGGATGAAGGTCAAAGTCACCAACTACGGCGCCATCATCCAGTCGATCTGGGCCCCTGGCCGGGGCGGCCGCGTGGCCAACGTCGCGCTCGGGTTCAAGCGGCTCAGCGATTACGTCAACGACTTCGAGAACCAGCCGTGGCCGGCCTCCGGAGGATCCGGCAAGACGTACTTCGGCGCGGCCATCGGCCGGTACGCCAACCGGATCGCCAACCACTCGTTCACCCTGAACGGGAAGACGTACAACCTGGTCGGCAACAACGGCCCGAACAACATCAACACGCTGCACGGCGGCCCGAACGCGTGGGAGACGCACGTGTGGACCGCGAGCACGCGGCGCAGCGCGAGCGGCGCCTCCGTCGTGCTCTCGACCGTCGATCCCGACGGCTACAACGGGTTCCCCGGGACGGTGAACGTCCAGGTGATCTACACGCTCACGCGGGGCAACGCGCTCCAGGTGCACTGGACTGCGACGACCACGAAGGCGACGGTCATCAACGTCACCCAGCACACCTATTTCAACCTGGCCGGCGAGGCGTCCGGCCCGATCTACAACCAGCTGTTGCAGCTCAAGTCGAGCAAGTTCACGCCGACTGACCCCAACCTGATTCCGACCGGCCGGTTCGTGTCCGTCGCGGGGACGCCGTTCGACTTCCGCAGGCTGCACCGGATCGGGGCGCACATCCTCGACGCCTCGGCGCCGTGGGGGGCTCAGCTGACGGCGGCCCACGGCTACGACCACAACTGGGTCCTGAACGGTCCGAACGGGCAGCTGAAGCTGGCGGCGGTGGCGGTCGATCCGGCGAGCGGTCGCCAGGTCAAGACGTTCACGACCGAGCCGGGCCTCCAGGTCTACACGGGCAACTTCCTCGTGGGCGACCTGGTCGGGACGAGCGGGCATGTCTACCGGCAGACCGCTGCGTTCACGCTCGAGACCCAGCACTATCCGGATTCGCCGCACCACATCGGCCAGGCGGGGTGGCCGTCGGTGGTCCTGAACCCGGGCCAGACGTTCCACTCGACGACGATCTACCAGTTCGGCGTCAGGTAGCAGGCTGATCGCTCAGGCGGCCGGGCTCGTCGAGAGCCCGGCCGCTCAGGCGTCGCAGGCGCGCGGCTCGGACGGCGGCACGGCTACTCTCAGACTGATGTGGTCCCGCCGCAGGCAGCGCCCCCGAATCGTCCCGCTGGCCCTTGCCGGCGTCGTCGTGCTGCTCATCGGCATCTGGCTCGGCGGCCATCCCGGCTGGATGCCCTCCGGCCTGCGCTCCACGTTCGTCGACGACGGCAACACGGTCGCTCGTCAACCGGGTGCTCGACCTGCTCACGACGCAACTACTACCGGCCGCTGAACCGGGCGACGCTGACGAACAAGGGCCTGAGCGCGATGGTGGCGAGCCTGGACGATCCCTACTCGCACTACTACGACCCGTCCTCGTACAAGGCGTTCATGAATGACACCAACCCGCACCTGAGCGGGATCGGGATCGACGTGGTCCTCGCAGCCGCGCGGGCTGCAGGTCGTCGACGTGTTCCCGGGCTCGCCGGCCGCGGGCGCCGGCACTTCATCGCGCCGACGTGATCGTGGCCGTGGGGTCGACTTCGCTCGCCAACCAGCCGGCGAGCTTCGGCTCGAAGCTGATCCAGGGCAAGGCGGGCACGCGCGTGGAGCTGACCGTGCTCCGCGGGACCAAGAAGATCAAGTTCTCGATCGTGCGCGCCGACATCACCGTCCCGGTCTCGAGCGAGTCGATCGTCAAGCTACCACGGGGTGAAGATCGGAGACGTGAGCCTGACCAGCTTCACGCAGGGCGCCGGTGCCGAGCTGCGCGCGAACGTCAACAAGGCGCTCCAGGGCGGCGCGCGCGCGCTCATCCTCGACCTGCGCGAGAACGGCGGCGGTCTGCTCGACGAGGCCGTGAACGTCGCCAGCATCTTCATCCCCGACGGCACGATCGTCTCCACCGACGGTCGCAGCCAGCCACGTCAGGTGTACACCGCCAAGGGCAAAGCGATCTCCGCCGGCATCCCGATGGTCGTGCTCGTCGACCGCGGCACCGCATCCGCGGCCGAGATCGTCACCGGGGCCCTTCAGGATCGCGGCCGCGGGATCGTGGTGGGGACGCACACCTACGGGAAGGGCGTCTTCCAGGAGATCGAGCCCCTGCCCAACGGTGGCGCGCTCGATATCACCGTGGGCGAGTACTTCACGCCGGAGCGGTCGCAACCTCGGCGGCGGCGGGGTCCGCCAGGGCGCCGGGATCAAGCCGAACGTCTATGCGATCGACAACCCGCACACGTCTCCGGACGAGGCGCTTCAGGTGGCCGAGCGGACGGTCGCCGCCAAGCTCCGGTGAGCGCACGGGCTGAGGCGTCGGCGGGGGCGCCGCGCGTCGCCGTGCTCGAGCGGCGGGGCAAATTCCTCGTCGCCGAGCCGCTGTTCGGACCCGGTCCCCGGCTGGTGGTGAGCCGCGACCGGCGCGCCGACGTGGGCGACCTGGTGGTGCTGCGCGCGGCTGCGGATCGGCGCGGGCGCGGGGGCGGCCGCGCGACGGTGGCGCGCCGCATCGGGCGCCCCGAGGTGGCTCGGGATGTGATCGAGGCGCTGATGGTCGATCGCGGGCTGCGCCGTGCGTTCGATCCCGCGGTCGAGCACGAGGCGCGGTCGGCCTCCGAGGTGTCGGCCGAGGTGTCCGGGCGGCGCGATCTGCGGGACCTGCCGACGTTCACCATCGACCCGGCCAGCGCGCGCGACTTCGACGACGCGATCTCGGCCGAGGCCCTGTCGGACTCGTCGTGGCGGGTGTGGGTGCACATCGCCGACGTGTCGGCTTACGTGGCGCCGCGCTCGCTTGTCGATCGCGAGGCCTACCGGCGGGGCACGAGCGTGTACGTGCCCGGCGCCGTGGAGCCGATGCTCCCGCCGGCGCTGTCGAACAACGCGTGCTCGCTCGTGCCGGGACAGGACCGGCTCGCGGTCACGGTGGAGATGGTGATCACGGGCGAGCGCGTGACGCAGGCCGCGTTTCACCGTTCGGTGATCCGCTCAGATGAGCGGCTCGACTACGATCGGGTCGATCGCGTGTTCGCGGGAGCGGAGGCTGCGGCCGCGCCCTGGGCAGAGCCGCTGGCGGCGGCGCGTGCGGCGGCGGGCGCGCTGGCGGCTCGACGCGCCGCCTCGTCGGCGATCGTCGTCGATTCCGCCGAGCCCGAGTTCGGTTCGACCGCGCCGGCGACGTGGTCGCGATCGAGGCCGTGGCGCAGACCGAGTCGCACCGGCTGATCGAGCACCTGATGATCGCCGCCAACGAGCAGGTGGCGGGGCGGCTCGAGGCGGCGCGGGTGCCGGCGCTGTATCGCGTGCACGAGCGGCCGGATGGCTCGTCGGCGGAGCGGCTGCTCGATCAGCTCGAGTCCCTCGGCGTGCCGACGCCTCCGGCGCCCCGCGGGCACATGACTCCGCAGCAGGCGGCCGACGTCGTGGGCGAGGCGTCCGCGCTCGTCAACCAGTGGGTTCGAGTCGCACGGCGGGCGGGGGCGCAGAGCGCTCACCGGGCTCGTGCTGCGGTCCTCTGAAGCAGGCCTACTACGAGCACCGGAACCTTGGGCACGCCGGGCTCCAGTCGCCGCGCTACTGCCACTTCACCTCGCCGATCCGGCGCTACCCCGACCTCATCTGCCACCGCGCGCTGCTCTCGACGCTGGACGGGTCCGAGCCGGCTCCCGACGCCTCGTGGGTGACGGCCGCCGGGCCGTGGACCTCGGCACGCGAGCGCGAGGCGATGATGATCGAGCGCGACGCCGACGATGTCGCGCGGTGCTTCCTGCTCGAGCGAGACGCTGTTCGAGTCGGGGGCGGACGAGGTGTTCGCAGGGTGAGGTCGTGGGGCTGGCGGGAGTGGGCGCCTTCGTCGCCTTCGGCAGACCTGCGGCCGGGGGAGTTCGAGGGGCTGCTGCCGGTGCGGCGGATGCGCGGCGACTGGTGGGAGCTGAACGAGCTCGGGACGATGCTCGTCGGCAGCCATACCGGGCGGGCGGTGCGCCTCGGCGATCCGGTGTCGGTGCGCGTCGGCCGGATCGACGCGCCGCGGGGAAGGGTGGACCTGCTGCCCGCGGTCGAGGAGGATTGAGCGGCGATGGCAAAGGGGGGAAAGCGCAAGGCGGAGCCCGGCGACGTGGCCACCAACCGGCAGGCGTCGTATCGCTACAACCTGCTCGAGCGGTTCGAGTGCGGGCTCGTCCTGACCGGGACCGAGGTCAAGTCGCTGCGAGAGGGGAAGGCGCAGCTCAAGGATTCCTACGCGACGATTCGCGACGGCGAGGTCTGGCTCATCGGCCTGTACATCCCCCCGTACGGCCCGGCATCGCGCGAGAACCACGATCCCGAGCGACCGCGCAAGCTGCTCCTGCATCGGTCCGAGATCGATCGGCTGATCGGGCGCACGCGGGAGCGGGGGCTGACGCTCGTGCCGACGCGGATCTACTTCGCGGGCGCGCGCTCGCGCGCGAAGGTCGAGATCGCGCTGGCAAAAGGCAAGGACCTCTACGACAAGCGCGACTCGATCCGCAAGCGCGAGATGGCGCGCGATGTGCAGCGCGAGACTGCGCGAGGCGCGGCGGTAGCCGGGCGGCGCGCGCGGTGGCTGCGGGCCGGTGCGCGCCGTAGGGGTCGGTCCTACGCCTGCCGGCGGCGCCGCTCGGGGGGCGGGCGGTGCCGTGCGCGCGGGTAGAGCGCTGGTAACGCTGGGTAGCCACGCCCCATGACCATTGGCTCGTCCATCGTCCTGATCGCGATCGGCGCCATCCTGAAGTGGGCCGTCACGGCCACCGTGAGCGGATTCGACATCCAGACCGCCGGAACGGTGCTGTTCGTGGTCGGGCTCGTCGGGCTGGTCCTGGCGCTGTTCTACACCTTCTGGTGGAGCAACCGGCGCGAACCGTACGAGCCGTACGACGAGACGCGCGTCGCGCGGCGTCGGCCGCCGCCGCCGTAGGCCTTCCTTCCGCGTTGGGGTGGGGGACCGCGGTCCTAGAGCGAGCGCGCGACGTGGGTCGCGTCCATCCCGACGCACCAGCAGCGCGATCAGCCCGAGATAGACCGCTGCGATGAGCACGCGGTCGCGCCGGCTGACCCGGTAGTAGCGCCGCTGCTCGGCCCCGCCGGTGCGGCGTAGCCGCCAGCGTCGATAGGTCTCGCGCCCGGCGAAGAACAGGATCAGCAGGAAGATCGGGTTCGGGAACAAGAAGAGCAGCGGGATCAGCGACAGGAACCCGGCGAACCACATCCACGGCGCCATCGCCGCCATCGCGCGGCCGCCGTCGAGCGGCACGACCGGCAGCAGGTTGAACAGGTTGAGCAGGAAGCCGAGTAGGCGAGCGCGCGCCACAGGTCGCTGCCGGTGGCCTGCCAGACGAGGATGCAAGCCGCGGAGCCGAGGCTGCCGAGGATCGGGCCGGCCAGACCGACGCGCGCCTCCGCGGTGGCGTTGTCGCCCAGCGAGCGGGCGCTGATCAGCGCGCCGAGGAACGGGATGAACATCGGAGCGCTGGCCGTAATGCCCTCGCGGCGAAGCGCGATCACATGGCCCATCTCGTGCACGAGCAGCAGCACCACGAACCCGGCAGCGAACTGCCAGGGCCAGAGGAGCGAGTACGCCGCCACCGAGACAAGCATCGTGCCTGCGGTCGTGAGCAGCTTCACATTCGGGAGCAGCAAGAGGACCGCCTTGAGCTTCGCCACCAGCGCGACGAGCGCGGCCAGGATCGGGCCGAGCCGGCGCTTGAACCACGAGGGGCGGCGGGGGGTGGTGGGCGGTCGGCGTGCGAAGCGACTCGGGCGTGCGGAACGGCTCGAATGACGACGCGGCGCCGGCTCGGGGATCGGTGGCGCGGGCAGGCAGGGGTTGCGTGGTTCCACGAGATCATTCTGACAGCCCCGACGGGATCCAATTTCCTGCTCTTATGATGTTTTTCGAAAGCAGCGGCTCGGCCTGTTCGGCCAGCCGGGGGCGAGGCGCTAACGGTCGCGGCGGCTATACTCGATAGAGCTTCAAACCCCCGGGGACGACAGGCTTCGACGTGGTCGGCTCGTGGGGGTGGTTGCGAGTCGAGGTCCCGGAGGCCTCGTTAAACACCGGGAACAAAATAAGTGCGAATCACACTGCTGATTCCCACGATTTTGACCTCGGTCTCGCTGCTTAGTCAGTAGCCGACGGTCAGACCGGCTTCGGTTCGCCTGCCAGCGCGGTCCGGGTCAATAGCAGGCTAACCCGGTGAGGCCCGCTCCAGCCGATCCGGGGACATCTGACGGAGCTGGCCCTCGACAACCCCGCCGGCAGGCGAGTCGAGGGTGAGACACAGAATGCCGGCTACGCTCGTAGACGCCACCTTTCACGCGACTGCGGACGCGGGTTCAATTCCCGCCGTCTCCACTAGTGCGAATCGCCCTGCAGAGCTGCGAAAAGCAGCGAACTGCAGGGCGATTGTCGTTGCAGGGGTGCGAAGCGCTCGCGAACGAAAAGCGGCCGGATTTGCGGGACGTCGCCTGCTGGTCGCGGGCGCATTTGGGTCGCACGCGGCGCCCGTTTGGGTCGCAAGACCGAGGAGCCGAGTGAGCGTCCGCGCCTTCGCTCGACCCGCGAGTCGTGGAGGCCTCGGACGCTGCCGCAGCTGCGGACGCCGGCTGTTCAGCCGCGAGCGATGTGTGCCGGTCGCGGAAGTGCCCGGAGTACTCGCGCGTGCTGGGCCGGCGACCAGCGACAGGAAGCTCTTCGCGAACCTCGAGAGCTACGGCGGCGAAGTCCTCGATGAGCGCGGTCACGGCGCCCGGGTCGCGACGAGCTGCCGTGGGATGAGGCGGCGTGTGCGGCGCTCGGGCCCGCACGCAGCATTCGGGGATGCTCGGCTGTCGCGTGCAGCAGTGCGCCGCTGATCGAGTGGAACCGCAGTGCACCGGAGCGCTGGCGGCGGCTACATCGGCGCGCGTATCAGGAGACGGTGCGGAGGACCGGTCCCGGATCGGTGCGGCTGCTCGTTCGGGTGTGGGAGATCCAGACGCGCGGCGTGCTCCACGTCCATCCCGTGCTCGGCTACGGCTCCGCGGCCGAGATGGCCGGCGCTCGTGCGTACCTGGACCGCCTTTCGAAGCTGGCCCCGCAGTACGGGTTCGGCTTCGTCGACCACGACCGCCGCCGCGTCAAGGCGCACCCCGCGACGGGCGCCGCGGCATACCTGTCGTCGTACTTCGTGAACGGGACGCGGCCGCAAGGTGGCGCTGTGGGAATCGGTGATGTCAGGCGCGATGCCGGTGTCGATCATCCACGTCTCGAGCCGGCTGACGCAAGCAGACGCGGTGCACGATGCGAAACCTACGGCTTCGTCGCGCGCTGTATGTCGTGTGGGGTGCGCGGCTCCCGCTCAACGAGGTGCACCTCACGGCCAAGTTCCTGGAGGTGTTCGGTGGCGGCGTCGAGCTCGTGCCGGTGCGCGACGCTGGACGGGCTCCGCCGGCAGTTCCAGCCGCGCCTCGGCGTAAGGTCGCGTCGGCGTGAGCAAGCTGGATTATCAGACCGCGAGGGCGCGTGCAGCGCGCGAAGCCGCAGCGCGAGTCGAACCTCCCATCGGTCCCGTCGTCCGTCGCGGCCCGCTCCGGAAAGCGCTACGCAACTCTGCAGCAAGCCGAGAACGCCGCGCGGTACGTCAACGCAGTGGGGCCAGCAGCGCGATCGGTACGAATGGTTCGTCGAGCCGACCACTGACGGGGAAGCGTTCGAGCTCTGGCGTCGCCCACGTCGACAGCTAGCCCGCTAGCGCCGGACGCCGGCCGCGACGAGCCGGCGCCAGCCGTCCGCGCGGCGGCGGCCGCCGCAACGGTCTGCCTGCCGCCTTGGACGTACCAGCCTCGTCCTCGGCCCGCCAGTCCGGGCAGGTCCGCGCCAGCGGACCTTCATCGCCACCTAGCCGGAGCGCAGCGGCAGTCAAGGGCGGCCCGTCAGGGCCGAGCGGAGCGAGCCGCGTAGCGGCGCCCTTGACCTTCCGCGGAGCGGAGGCTACGGCTCGGAGCGCCGTCGCCGAGCTTCAGGATCGGTACACTGGAGCTATGCAAGTTCGCTGCCGTGAGCAGTACCTCTCACGGACCGTAGCACGATCGGGGATCGCTGCGCGATAGTCCGCGGCTGGCTCGACGCGCAAGCTTCTCCGAGCATGCAGCGTTCCGCTGCGCTCGAGCGGCGCGGGACAGCGTGATCACGCTGGCGATACTGATAGCTGGACGCGAGATCTACTGATCCTCCGTTGCTCGGTGAACGTTGAATGACGAGCGATCGGTGGATCCACGTCGTCGACGGATAGCTCGATCTTCCCGGCGCTCGACGACGGCTGGTTCGCGCTCGTGACAGGCGGTACCACGTCAGGCAGTCGGGACGCTTCAGCGCGAGCCCGGATCACGATCGATCTGAGCGCGGCTCGCTGATCCATCTCGCACAGGCGTCGCGATGCAGGTCGCGAGCGCAGCTCCGGACCAGATCATGAGGATCGCTGCAGTCTTGGACATGCGCGCGTCTGACGCGTCGGCCGATACGGTCCCGTCGCTGAGCTTCGCCGGATTTCGACGCGCAGTGCTCCAGCGGATTGATCGAGATCGCGGGGATCGTCGCTGAAGCTCAATGGAGGATCGAACTCGCGTGCAGCTTGCACGAACCTGCGTAGCGAGCAGGTCCATGTAGCGACGGTTAGGAAGGGCGTCACGCCGCACCTCTCAAGGCCGAGCGTTCGATGACCGACGAGCCGCGCACTGATCGCTTCGCTCATGCGGGAAGATCTCGTCTGCTCGCGGACGCGATGCCGTCGGCGTGAAGAAGATTACGGTGCTCGCAGTAGCCTAGACCTGGCGTCGATGTCGTTCGCTGCGTGTCTCCAGGCGAGTTGCGCGGGTACCGTTCGCTCGGCAGCATCTGGCTTCGCGGAGCCAGGACGGCGCACAACCCGAAGTCGAAGCGCGTACTGCAGGCTCGGAGCTGATCGAAGCCGACGGCGGTCAGGCGACTCGTTGAGGCCTACGCTCGCGGGACGAACGACGAGGACCTCGGTGGTCCTCTGGTCTCACTGCCGGCAGAAGTCGCAGCCTACGGCGAGGACTGACGCGGCTCGCCGAGCTTCAGCTCAGAGCAGCTCTTCGCAGAGCCGTTCGTCAGCGATGAGCGATCGGCTCGAAGCCAAGACAGCTCGAGGTGCCGATCCTGACGTCGTGACGCGACTGATCCACGCATGACCGAGTTACGATGCCACCGGGTGTCAGTTCGCCGTGCCGCCCTGACTTGATTCCGTAGGTCACGCCGTTATCAGAGTCTGTAAAGACGATTGACACCGTCCGAGGGCCGCTTTACGATGGGTGCATGGTCGATGACAGAGACCTCGATACAGCAGCGTGAGCGGGCCGGGCGACGGTTCGTGCCCTCTACCTGAGCGAGCTGCAGGACATCAGGAAGCGGCGCGGGCGTAGCCCTGCAAGAGGCCGAAGCGCAGCTCGATCGGCTGGCTCGACTACTCGGCGAGTGCCGCCGATGCCGGGTTGACGCTCAGCGAAATCTCGGTCGCAGCCGGCGTGAGCCGTCCGACGCTCTACCAGCTCCGGGCCAGGTACAGCGACAGCAGCTACGACCTGCAGTTCGCCCTCCTTCAAACGATCGCCAATCTCGGGCGGACACGTCGCGGAGAGCTCCGAGAGGCCGATGGGCGGCGAGGCGGAACGCATCCCTGGCGTGCTCGACGAGCATGCTCGAGCGAGGGCCTCATCACCGAGGAGTTCAACGAAGACTCCGGGGATCCGGCGATGGAGATCGAGCTGACGCAGAAGGGGTTCGACGCCCTCGAGCGTTGGGACTTCGATGAGCTGATCGCCGAGGATGAAGGTGCGACGTGAGCGCGCAGATCTACCCGTTCCGGACCAGCTCGCATTTCGAGCCCTGGGTCAACAAGGCCCAGGTGGCGGCCCACCTTGGGCGCTCGAAGCGCTGGGTCGAGCTGATGGCGCGGGAGGGGATGCCCTCGAGCATGATCGGCGGTCGGCGGGCGTACCGCCTGAGCGAGGTCGACGCCTGGGTCGCGGAGCGGTTCGCGTGATCACCAGGCGCGGGAAGAGCTACGGCGTCAGGGTGTACGACCCGGAGTTGAAGCGCAAGCGTTGGGTCGGCACGTTCCCGACGTTGCGTGAGGCGCGGAAGGCGGAGCGGGACGCGGCGCAGGCTGCTCCACGCGGCCGCACGGAGGACTGCCGCAGCGTTCGCGGAGCGGTGGGTCGACGACTATCCGCGAGGCGCGGCGGCAACGAGGCGGACGTACACGTATGCACTGCGGCAGTTCGCGGTCGACTTCGGCGGCGTCGCATTGGCAGACGTAGACCGGCCGCGCGCGCGGGCGTGGGCACTGCGGCAGCCGCAGTCGAACGTGCGGGTGGTGCGGTCGATGTTCACCGACGCGATCAACGACGGACTTCATCCGGGGCCGAATCCGTTCGCGAACATGCGCCTGGAGCAGCCGCGCGGTCGCAAGGATCTGATCGCCTTGACCGAGCCCGAGCTACATGAGCTTGCCGAGTGCGCGCTGCGGTGCGCACGGCTCGTTCGGGCCCGCCTTCCGCGCCATGATCCTGTTTGCGGCATATGTCGGGCTGCGACCCGGCGAGCTGTACGCGCTCGAGCGCGGCGACGTCGGGCCGGACGAGGTCGACGATCCGCCAGAGCCTCGACGGGACCGGCAACCTCAAGCGGCCGAAGAACGGCAAGGAACGGGTGGTGATCCTGCCGCCTCCGGCGCGGGAGGCGCTGCGCGATGTACCGACCTGGCTCGACGTCCCGTGGCTCTTCACGACGCCGCGCGGCCGGCAGTTCTCGAAAGGGACGCACCTCTACTACTGGCGACCTGTCCGCGCACGCTGTTCGGCCGGCCGACGATGGACTTCTACGAGCTGCGTCACTTCTGCGCGACGCACCTGCTCGAGCTCGGCGTGGCGCACGCCGACGTCGCGGTCCAGCTCGGGCACACCGACGGCGGGGCGCTGGTGATGTCGACGTACGGGCACCCGACCGAGAAGGGCGCACGCGAGCGCTTGAAGAAGGCGTACGGGCTCAACGTCGCCGCGCTCCCCAAGGTCGGCTAGGTCGCAATCGGGACGCAGCGCACCATGAGATCTATCACGCGAGCAGGCATTTTCGCTGCCATCGCACCAGCCGTCTCCACCTTTGCAAAGAATTTGAACCGCCCTCCGCACCGGGGGGCGGTTCTTCTATTAGGGCAAGAGCCTCGAGGGTTGTGGTGGCGCGGGCGATCAGCCATGCGCGCGTGAAGACCGACAAGATCGAAGCGCTGTGCTGGCACCTCCTCGCCCGCGGCGAGGACTACGCGCTCCAGCGCCCCAGCCCCTCGTACGCCGTAAGATCCGATCGCTCGAGGTCAAGACCAGCCACGACCCGGTCTGGAAAGGACCAACGCAAATGAGCGTGAGCGAGAACTCGCCGAGCGCACAAGCGATGCTTTTCGCCGCGCCGCAGGTTAACGCAGTGATGGTACGTCGGTCGGGATTCGCGTGTGCCTGCTTTCTGCTGCTGCTGCTGCTCGGTGCGGTCGCTCCCGCGGCGCGCGCGGCCAATCAGGTCAAGACCGAGAATGCGCTCCCGGGCGACAGTTACTGGAGCGCGGCGACAGGCGATCCTGCCAGTGGCGCAATTCAGGGTTACGCGGGCGCCACCAGCGTCCGCCCGGGCGGGACGATCACCTTTCAGGTGAGCACCAGCCCGGTGGCCTCGTACCGGATCGAGATCAGCCGGCTCGGCTGGTACGGTGGCGCCGGCGGTCGGCGGATCGCTTGCCTGGTCGGCTCGCAGCTCGATCCGACCTGCAAGCTCCACCATCTCGGTGTGCAGCAACCGAACCCGCCCGCGCCGGATTCGCTGACCGGAGAGGTGAATGCCGGCTGGTCGACCACGGATACGCTGACCGTGCCGCCGGGGTGGACTTCAGGGTATTACCTCGCGGTATTCCGGCTCACCTCGGGGCCTTCGGCGGGTACGACCGGATTCACGCCGTTCATCATCCAGGCGCCGGTTGGTGATCACTCAGCGGTCCTGGTCCAGGTTCCGACCAACACCTGGCAGGCTTATAACTCTTGGGGCGGCGAAGGCTTGTACAGCAAGCCGGTACGGGCGGTCAAGGAGTCGTTCGACCGCCCCTACGATCATCGCCTCCTGTTCAACTGGGAGTACCCCCTGATCCGGTTCCTGGAGCGGGGCGGCTGGGACGTGACGTACGCCACCGACGACGACGTCGACGCCGATCCGAGCATCCTGCTCGACCATAACCTCGACATGGTCGCCGGCCACGACGAATACTGGACCAAGACGATGCGCGACGGCTGGGAGGCCGCGCGGGCCGCGGGGGTGAACCTCGCGTTCATGGGCGCGAATACGGGTTACTGGCAGGTCCGCTACGAGGACAACCGCCGCACGATGGTCGGCTACAAGTACTCGCCGGACCCGGAGCCCGACCCAGCGCTCAAGACAACACTGTTCCGGTCGCTCACCCCGGGGCGCCCCGAGTGCGAGCTCCAGGGAGTCGAGTTCCAGAACGTCGTCCTGTACCACCGCAACGTCGACGCAACGGCCGATCCCGCGGTGTCCCAGGATCCCTGGTTCGCCGGTACGGGTCTCGAGCCCGGCGCCGTGCTGAGCGGACTGGGGGGCAGCGAAACAGACGAGGTCACCCCTGGGTGCCACGTCCCGCCCGTAACGCCGCTGCTGAGCTACTCGGGGGCGCCCCTGTCCAACGGCACGCCGGTGCGCGGCGACGCAGTCCGCTATAGGGCCTGCTCGGGCGCCGAGGTGTTCAGCGCGGGGTCGCTCCAGTTCTCCTGGGGCCTTGACTCCTGGCGCGACCCCTCCTACAGCGGCGCCGGGTTTCCGCCCCTCCCGCCCGACAGTCCGGGCCTGCAACAGGCGATGACGAACGCGCTCGCCGACCTCATCCGCTCCCACGTCCCCGTGCCCGGGCCGCCGCGCATCTGCGTGCCAACGGCCGGGATTGCTGCACCCGGCGACTGGGTCGCCACCGGCCAGCGCGTCCGGTTGTCCTCCACCGCCACCGACCAGTACGGGTCGATCTCCGGCCAGACCTGGGATCTCTCGCTCGACGGCCAGTCCACGAGTGCCCGCGGGACGAGCGTGAACCGCACGTTCTGGCGGCGGGGCACCGCGCGGGTCAGCCTGGTGGTGAGCGACTCCAGCGGCGCCACGACGACCGCGACCACGAGCCTCGAAGTGTGTCCGTGCCCAGCACCCGGCCATCCCGGATCGGTCGGGTGGCCGCCGGGATCCCAGCATGGGCCGCCGTGTGAGCTCGGCGCAATCGGCTCACTGCGCGCCGCCGCGGGACGGCTGTGGTTTGCCCCACCGGCGCGGTGACGCACTTCGTGCTGACCACGTATCGGATCGCCTCCGGTGGCGGGCGTGGCCGGCCGGTACGGCTGGCCCAGAGCTCGGTGGCCAGGTCGGCGGCGCCGGTGACGATCCGCGCTATCCGCGCGATCCGCGCCCCGATGGTCATCGACGTCAGCTGGCGCGGGCGTCAGCGGGTGTGGCACCAGCGGCTCCTGGTCCCGTTCGTGGCCGGGCGGGCGCTCACCCAGCCCGGCCAACTCGACGAGGCCATGTGCGACGGCACTTCCGCGCAGGTGCTCACGCCGACGTTCGGCGGCAGCACACCACTGCGGGTTGCAGTGAGAGGGCCGGGGCGACTGGTCGTCACGGTCACCGGCCCGGGTGGCACCGTCGTCTATCGGCACTTGGTGGCAGCGCGGGGCCGGACGACGGTCGTGTCGCTCGGCCGCGCTCGGGTAACCCGAGGCGTCTACCGAATCACCGTGGCCGGCCGGTACTCGCGGCTGCCCCAGCCGATACGGCTGCTGACCCTGGCGCTCTGAGCCAGCCCTGCGGCCGGCCGTGGACTCGACGTAGCGGTGAACCCCCGGGGATCGCGCATGACGAGCGCGAGGGGTGCTCCGTCAGCGCCAGGCGAAGACCGGCTCCCCGATGTGATGCACGCGTTCGCCGGCCTGACCACGCAGCGCGACCTGTCTGAACTGGTAGAGAACCGCGGCGGTCGGCGCGTGGATGAGGTCGTTGCCCAGCGGAAGCTGAAGGATCGGCTGGTCGCTCTCGGGGATGGTGAGAAAGCGCGGCTCGGAATCCAGCAGCGCCTGGAGCCCGATTCGGTAGACCGCCAGCACCTCGTCCGGAGCTGGGACGATGGCCGGGTCCGCGGGACCCCAGAGAACCATGGGCGTGATCACGAATCCGGAGCGGGTGGGGTAGTCGTCAAGCCAGCCCAGGACATCCTCGCTGCCGAGGCTGAGCCCGAGTTCCTCGCGTACCTCGCGTATGGCGGCCTCTACGGGCGTCTCGCCGGCGTCGAGCCTTCCCCCGGGGAGCGCCCACTGCCCGGCGTGTCTGCGTAGCTTCGCCGCTCGCCGGCACAACAGGAACGCGCCGCCGCCGGCGACTCCGATCATCCGCCCGTCCAGCGGGCGGCCCTGGCGATCGCGCGGGTCTCCCGGCACGATCGACATGTCCACCGCTACGACGGGGTCGCCGTCGTCACGCACGGCGTGACTGTCGCTCAGCACGATCGCCACCGCAGCGTGGCGGCGACCTTCAAGCGGCTCGACAAGACGCCGATGCGCCTCCAGGTTCACGCGGATCCGACCGCGAAGATGCTCATCGAACGGGATCACATGCAGCTACCGAGCAATGTGCCAGACCGGGATCTCCGCGGACGCGGTCGTGCTCGAACTTGAGCGCACGCCCGGCCAGGTCGGTGTCAGGCCGGCTCGTGCCCGTCGCCGGCGATGGTCTCCCAGTACGGGCGGTCGTAGTGCTCGACCGTGACCTTCAAGCCCAAGCTGTCACCGAACGCCAGCGCCGGAAGGAGGTGATTCAGGACCTGCTCGGCAGTCATCCGGAATATGCGTCCGCGGTTACTGACCTTCAGCCAGCCGGACTCGTCGCGGTAGTAGCGCTCGACGATTCGTTCGCCTCGAAACACGACGCAGTAACTGTCGTTCGTCTTCTTCATCGCGGACCTCGGCTGTCAGCTCTACCGTCGGTCGCAGCTTACGAGCGAAGCCACTGTGGCTCCTCTCGAATTGTCCTCCGCAGAATCGGGGGGTGCTCTCTTTGGGCGGAGGGTGACGAGGTCGCGAAAGCGCCGCGGAAGCCTCGGATGAGTTCAAATTCTTGGGGCAGGAACCCCCGGGGTCCAGGTCGAATAGCCGCTGAGAGTTATGTCGCGCGCCGTGGTGACAGCGATTGCAGCGCAGAAGGGCGGGACCGGCAAGACCGCGCTCGCCGGCAGCCTGGCTTCGCAGTGGGCTTACGCCGGATTCCGGACCCTGCTCATCGATCTTGACCAGCAGGCGAACCTGACGTTCGCCTTCGGCGTCGACCCGAACGACCTCGAGGTGACGGTCGTCGACGTGCTGGCACCGCGAAACTCCGTGCCGGCGCGGGACGCGGTGGTACCTGACGTGCTGGGCGCGCCCGGTCTCGATCTGCTGCCCTGCGATGAGCGCGCGGAGGCGCTGGATACGCAGCTGCGCTCCGAGACCATGGGCGTGTTCAAGCTCAAGGACGCGTTGGAGCGCCTGCTGGCGGATTACGATCGCGTGGTGGTCGACTGCCCGCCCAACGTGGGGGAGCTGACCGTGTCGGCGCTGCTCGTGGCGGACGAGATCGTGTGCCCGGTGAAGATGGGAGACAGCAACGCGCTGCGTGGGCTGAGCAGGCTCACGCAGACCGTCGAGAAGCTGAACCGCAGAGGCGCCGAGGTTCGCATCAAGAGCCTGGTCAGAGTCGAATGCGACCACTCGCAGCTGAGTTACCGACTCAACCGAGATGCGCTCAGGCGACTCGCACGGCGCCTGAAGCTTCCGGTGGCGCGGACCGAGCTGCGGGCGCGCGCGGCGTGGCGGACCGCGATCACCCAGGACGTCCCGCTCATCCTGCTCGACGCGCGCGACCGCGGGACGCGTGAAGCGCAGGCGGACGTCCATCAGCTGGCGAAAGAGCTATGGCCTCGCGTGCGCTTTCCGACTCCGGACGAGATCAAGATGCGGCGGAGGGCGAACGCGGCTCCTCAAAGGAAGGCTGCCTGATGCCGCTCCGGCCGGTGTCCGAGCTGGGGCTCATCGATCTGACCGATCTTGCCTCGCCCGAGCATCGCGAGGCACCGCCTCGCCGAGCTTCCACGAGCAATCGCCGGACGACCAAGAGCGCGGGTACACGCGCCCCACGGAGTTCAGGACAGCCTGCGAGCCGAGGACCCACCAAGCCGAAAAGCCCCGGGCCGCGCCAACGGTCCGCGGAACCTCCCAGGGGCACCGCCAAGAGAGCGACCTCGAGCTCTGCCAAACGCTCCCCGCGCACATCCGCGGCCCAGGGCACGAAGACTCCGAGAGACGCCGCTTCCGCGCGCGCGTCGGCGAACAAGAGCCCCAGCCGGCGGAGCCGCCCAGGCGGCAAGCCCGAAGCGCCGCGCGCGAGCGCGACGAGGAGCGCGAAGCGCCGGACCGCGAGTTCCAACAACAGGCGGAGTGCGAGCTCACCTGCGGTGCGCAAACGCGCAAGCTCGCCCGCCGTTCGCAAGCGCGGGCCCAGTCAGGCGCCGGCCCGCTCTCGATCGGCAAAGGTCAGCCTGACGGTGCTGGCCGGGGCGGTCACCGTGGCCGCGGGGCTCCTGCTCGGCCGAGTCGTGCTTCAGCGCTGACGTGCCCTGTGCCCGGGTGGTGACTCGCTGACCCGATGGTGATCGCGCAGGAGTACGTCGACGTCGCGGTCGGGGATCGAGCCATGCGCACGTTCGTGGCCGCTCCGCAGGCGCCCGGGCGCTACCCGGGCGTCGTGTTCTACTCGGACATCTTCCAGCTCACCGAGTCGACGCTGCGGTGGTGCATGCGCCTGGCGGGCCATGGCTTCGTCGTGGCGGCGCCGGAGATCTACCACCGGATCGAGCCGGGCGGCACCGTGCTCGAGTTCGACGACGAGGGCAAGCGACGCGGGCAGGCCGACGCGGACGCGACTCCCATCGCCGATTTCGACGAGGACATAGGCGCCGCGCTTGACTGGTTGGAGGCCGATGAGCGCGTGGCCGACGGCGGACTCTGCGCCACTGGGCACTGCACCGGTGGTCACCTGGGCTTCCGTGCTGCGTTCGACCCACGCGTGCGCGCGACAGCGCTCTGGTACCCGACCGGGCTGCATGACGGGAAGCTGGCCCAGGAAGCCGACGTCGGCTCGCTCGGTCGCGCGCGGGAGATCCGCGGAAAAATGCTCCTGATCTTCGGCACCAAAGATCCGCACACCCCCGCGGAGGGCCGTGAGGTCATCAAGCGTGCGCTGGAGGAGGCGGGCGTGGCCTTTGACTGGCGCCTATACGACGCCGAGCACGCCTTCGGGCGTGACATCGGGCCGCGCTATGACCCGGAAGCCACCGACGCGGCGTTCGCCGCGACCGTGGCCATGCTCAAGCCGTAGCCGCCCAGAGTCTCGAGCGGCATGCTCAAGCCGTAGCCGCCCACAGTCTCGAGCGCCCGGACGTAAAGACGGCCCGCGAAGGGCGGGCCGTCATTCACTTTGCGACTTGTCTGGCTAGATCGGCTGAACGTTCGTCGCCGCCGGGCCCTTGGGACCCTGCTCGGCGTCGTAGGAGACCTTCGCGCCTTCGGTGAGCGACTTGAAGCCGCTGCCGTTGATCGACGAATGGTGAACGAACAGGTCCTTGCTCTGGTCATCGGGCGTGATGAAGCCAAAGCCCTTCTCGTCGCTGAACCACTTCACGGTTCCGGTTGCCATCTGTTCCCTCCCGGGAGATCGTGTGCTGCGAAACGCGGGAGGTGCTTATAGGCAACCACTACGAACGCTGGCACTACTTTTGCCGTGCAGGTTCGCACGGCCTTGCGCGGGAGTGTAGCTCTCCGCTCGCTCACCGACATCTTCGGCCGCGCGGAGTGGGTCACACGCCGACCTGCCAGAGAGCGCCTCACACCACGGCCTCGTAGCCGAAACGCTCCGAAACCGCGACGATCGCCTCGCGATCCCCGGCCGCCAACGCCCGGAAGAACTCCTCGAATCCACCCGGGGAGCAGATCGAGAGAAAGCGCGCTCGCTCGCCGCTCGGGTTGGCGAAAGTGTGCGGCACCGAGCCGCTCGACGTACGCCGCCGCCCCGGGCTCCAGCTCGCGGCGCTCGCCTCCGACAGTCACCTGAAGCCGGCCCTCCAAGACGAGATACGTCTCGTCGAACCCCGGATGGACGTGCAGCGGCGGGCCGGCGAAGTGCGGCGCGGCGCTGTAGTCGCACACGAGCTGGGTGGCGCTCGCGACGATGATCCGGATGCGGTTCCCCGCCACCTCGATCAGCTCGCCTTCGCCGGGTGCCAGCAGCACTTGCGTGGTGTCGATCGTCGACATGTCGCCTCCTTCGGTTGCGTTGGTGCCTGTGGCGCCCATCGTGCTCGCGCAGCGAGGAAAGGGGAAACGGAGATCGATTGTCGCCGCGACAACGCGCCGCTGTCGCGAGGGCATACTGCACCGCCATGGACGTGGAGATGCGGCATCTACGGGCGCTGCTGGCGCTCGCCGAGGAGCTCAACTTCACCCGTGCCGCCGAGCGACTGCACCTCACCCAGCAGGCGCTCAGCGGCCAGATCCGCCAGCTCGAACAGCGGGTCGGGACGCAACTGGTGCAGCGCGACTCGCACCACGTGGAGCTGACTCGAGCGGGAAAGACGCTGCTCGACCACGCCCGGCCGCTGCTCGCGGGAGCGGAGCACGCCATCCTCGCCACACGTGCGGCAGGGACCGAAGCTGACCGGCTGATCGTGGGATATGTCGCGGCGCTAACCCGGCGCCTCGTCGCGCCCGCCTTCGATCACTTCTACGCCGCCAACCCCGGAGCCGAGGTGACGGTCCATTTCGCCGGCTTCCTCGACGCTCTCGGCGGCCTGCGCGACGGGCCGGCCGACGTGGCGTTCCTCTACGGCGAGTTCGAGCACGACGGCATCGAGCTCCGCCCTCTCTTCAGCGAACCGCGCGGAGTCGCGCTCGCCGCCGACCATCCCCTCGCCGCGCGCACCGAGATCTCAATCGAGGACTTCGTCGCGGAGCCCCTGGTCGAGGTACCGGTTCGCGACCGGATCTGGAGCGACTTCTGGATGGGGACGAGCCACCGCAACGGCGTACCCCCGCGCATAGGCGCCACCGTGACCACACTCGACGGGCTCATGGAGGCGATCGGCGCCGGGCTCGGCGTCGCCATCAGCATGGCCCCCGCGATCGACATGCTCGGCGCGGCCGCCGGCGTCGTCTTCCGGCCCGTCCGCGAGCTTGCGCCCCTGGACTTCTGGATCGCACGACGCGAACACGACGACAGACCCCACGTAACCGCGTTCATGGAGGCGGCCACCGCGGCCCTACAGGGCCCGTAGCCCAGGCGAGCGCGGAGACGGATGGGGCGTGCGGGCGGCGGACCCACGGAGTGCTGCGCCGAAGTATGTACCTTGACAGGTACGTAACCGAGCGGGTACATTACTTCCGTGGACGCCGTGCTGCATGCTTTGGCAGACGAGCACCGGCGGACGGTGCTGGAGGTTCTGCGTGACCGTCCGGCGAGCGCCGGTGAGCTCGCGGCGCTGCTGCCGATCGCGCGG
Organism: uncultured Solirubrobacterales bacterium; assembly: GCA_963839105.1. Lineage (GTDB taxonomy): Bacteria > Actinomycetota > Thermoleophilia > Solirubrobacterales > Solirubrobacteraceae > Palsa-465. The sequence continues at coordinate 381,194 of CAWITQ010000006.1, read as the reverse complement.
CCCGGTGTCTCGCGGCACCTCCGGGTGCTGAGGGAGGCTGGCCTGGTGGACGTGGATCAGCGGGCGCAATGGCGGATCTACAAACTGCGGGCCGAGCCGCTGGCGGAGCTCGACGCGTGGCTCGGTCCCTACCGGGCGGCGTGGGAGCAGCGGCTGGATGCTCTGCATACCGAGGTGGCGCGCGGAAAGCGACGGCGGAAGGGCACGCGATGAGCTCCAGCCCAGAGAGCCGCATCGTGGGAAGCCTGTTTCGCCTGAACAGCCGGAGCGGCGGAGTGCGGGTCGAGGATGTCTACGACACCGACCTCGACGACCTTTGGTCGGCGCTGACCGAGCCCGCGCGTCTGGCACGGTGGATCGCGACGGTGGAGGGAGACCTGCGACTCGGTGGCGACGTCCAGATCCGGTTCACCAGCAATTCGGGGGGACCGGGCCGCATCGACGTGTGCGATGCGCCTCGGCGCCTGCTCGTCACCCTGGGCCCGGGTACGTCGGAGGAGACTGAGATTGAGGCGACCTTGAGCGCGGCCGGTGGGCAGACGCGTCTCGTAATCGAGCAGCGTGGCCTTCCGCTCGGTGACCTGCCCGCGCACGGAGCAGGCTGGCAGGCACACCTCGAGGATCTGGCTACCGACCTGGCCGGACGCGAGCCCGGTCCGTGGCAGGAGCGTTGGGCCGAGCTGACACCCGCGTACCTGCGGCTCGCTCCCTAGCGCAGATGAGCTGCACCGCTCCCGACCGTTCGCGTAACGGCATCGATGACGCGTCGCCTCGTGCGCAACCTCCGGGCAGGGACACCACCTTGGCGGGGCCCGACCGGATCGCGGGCAGGCGACTGTTGGTGCTGGTGGTGTTGTGCATGGCGTTCCTGATCGACGTCATGGGAGCCACGAGCGTGATGGTCGCGGCTCCGTCGATTGGACGCGCCTTCCGGTTGGATTCCGCGGGCCTGCAGTGGAGTCTGGCCGCGGCGACATTGCCCGCCGCCGCCCTGTTGATCGTCGGCGCGCGGCTGGCTGACATCGCGGGAAGACGGCGTCTCATCCTGCTCGGGCTGGCGGGGACGCTGCTCTCGCTGCTGGCGTGCGGAGCTGCGACTGACGGCGCCACGTTCATTGCGGCTCGCGTGGGGCTTGGCATCGCCGGGGCGTTGCTGATCCCCGCTTCATTGGCGCTGCTGACCGACACCTTCCAAGACGCGCGCAGCCGGCGCATCGCGATCGCGGCCTGGTCGGCGATCGGTGGCGCCGGCTCCACCGCCGGGCTGTTGCTCGGCGGGCTCGTGACCGCCGGTCTGGGCTGGCGGTGGATCTACCTGAGCAGCGCCGGCGCCTGCGTGCTCATGCTCCTGCTCGCAATGCCGGTCCTGCCTGAGGGCGCCGCGGAACGTCCGCCCGCGCGGCTGGACATCCCGGGCCTGGCCTGCTTCAGCGGCGGGGCAGCGGCTCTCCTCTACGCGATCAGCCAACTGCCGTCGTGGCGCTGGGCGAACTGGTTCGACTGGTCGATCCTCGTCGCTGCCGCGGGCCTGCTTGCTGCGTTCGCGGTGCGACAACGCTGCACCGCCGACCCCCTTCTGCCGCCTCGCCTGTTTCGCTCGCCAGCGGTGAGGGCCGGCAACATCACGTTGCTGGTCGCGGGCGCACTCGTCGACGGGCTCCTCGTCGCGCTCAGCCTGCTGCTGCAGGACGTTCGCGGCTACAGCCCGTTGCAATATGGCGGGGTCGCCGCGGTGATGACCGCTACCTCAATCGGAGCGGCGGTTATCGCCCAGCGCCTGATCGCCCGCATCACGGCCTTCTGGGTGTCGGTGTGTGGACTCGGCGGTCTTGCCTTGACCGCTCTGGCGCTGACGAAGAGCGCTGGCCCACACGCGAGCCTGATCGCGCTCGCGCTCTCGATGGTGGGATTCGGAGTTGCCATGGGTGCCGCCTTCACCGCCGGCTCGCTCCTCTCACTCGAGGTGAGCGACGAACGCGACAACGCCGCGGCCGCCGCACTCCAAACCATCTCGTTCACTCTCGGGACAGCCCTCGGCGTGGCGATCGTGTCGGCAGTCGCGGCCGACGCCGGCCACCTGGCCGGGCGTTCCCTGACGAGCGCGGACCCGGCTCGGCTCCTTGCCGGCATCAACGCCGGGCTCGGCGTCGCCGGCGGCATCGCCGTCGCCGGCACAGTGAGCCTGATCCTCGCCTGCGCCCAGGCCGTGACCAGAGCCCGCTTTGCGCTCGGCGAGCGTTCCAGCTGAGGCGCACGGGGGGAGCTCTGGCGTTGCGTTGGTATGAACGCGTACCCCTCGCTGAGTCGCTCAACAAGATTTGGGTACCACGTCGCGACGCATTACGCCAGCGAGGAGGTACACATATGAGCGCAAACGCACCGATGCCCCCACAGGGGCCGGGGGGCACCCAACCCGTCGGAGACGGCGGCGCGGGCGCCTACCCTCAACAAGGTCCCTATCAACAGGGGCCAGGAGGCGGCTACGGCCAGCCCTATCCCGGACAGCAACAACAGTATCCCGGCCATCAACCCGGCATCGGCGACAGGGCCACGGACATGATGCAGAACGTCGAGCGTCACCTCCGCACCCCGGAGACCAAGCCGTTCTTCATGACCAGCGAGTTCCTCGTGTGGCTCATCACGGTGATCTGTTTGGTCATCGCGGGCGCGGTGGTCGATTCCGGCGACCACGGCGACGTCCTGCGAGCGAACCTGGTCTGGATCCTCTTCACCGCGATCTCGTTCGCCTACATCATCAGCCGCGGCATATCGAAGGCCGGCACCAAGTACCGCGACCGTGACGGTGGCGGTGGCGGTAACGGTGGCGGCGGTTACCGCGGGTACTGACCGGCAGCTGTCTGCTGAGGCCCGCCGGACGGCGGGCCTCAGCACCGCTCGTGTTGGACTCGGGGCGGGGTGGTGAGCAAGGTGGCACCACGGGGCGGGGCGGGTGAGCAAGGTGGCACCACGGGCCGCCCCCCGGGCGCCGCCCGACGGGAGACCGCTGAGATCGGAGCCGGGACGGCTTAGTACGCGCGGGTCGAGGGCGAGTTCGGGACATCACACCCGCTGTCAGAATCCGGCGTTATGAGGCGACGGCGCGCGTCGAGTGATGACCGGCTGCTCGCGCGGGTCCAAACCCCTCCGGACCTCCGCGAAGGCGTCGAGTCGCTTGCCTACTGGCTCGAGCGACGCCAGCGTCTGCCCCTGTACCGGATCCGCGCGAGGCGCGAGGCCGAGGAGATGGTCGTGCGCTGGGAGCAGCGCGTCCGCATCGCGATCCTCTCCCAGCCGCGCGTTCCGATCAGGACCCGCACGTCGGCGGCGGTCCTCCTCGCGCGGACTCGGCTGCGACGGTGGAACCGCCTGCTGGGCCGCGCCTCGCCGTCGCGATCGGGCTGAACCCGGGAACAGACGATACGCGTGCGAAAATCGGGAGGTGCGCTCTCCGCAGACGCTGAGCGAAGCCGACCGCCGGATCGTCGCAGTGTGGGCGGCGGACTGCGCGGAGCGGGTGCTCGGATTGTTCGAGGCGGAAGCTCCGGGCGACAACCGGCCGCGTGACGCCATCGCCCGCCTGCGGGCATTTGCTCGTGGCGAGCTCGGCGTCGCCGAGGCTCGCCGCCGTTTCGTCGCTCATGCCGCAGCGCGCGAGGTGAACGGTGCCGCAGCGGTGGCCGCGGCCCGAGCGGCCGGACAGGCCGCGAGCATCCCCCATATGGGCGCGCACGCGCTGGGCGCGGCCGCGTACGGCGCCAAGGCGGCTGCACTGGCCGCCCCGGGTCGCCCGGAGGTCCTCGGCGAGGAGGTCTCCTGGCAGCTGGCCCGTATGTCCGCCGCGGTCCGTGCGGCGCTGCGACAGCTGCCGCGGGTGGGCGAGAACTCGGCCGGGCCGCTTGGGCCGGGGCTGCTCGCCTCAGGCGTCCTCGGCACGATCATCCGCGACCTTCAGGACGGCTTGGCGATCCCGGTCGCCGGCACGCGAGCGTGAACTCCTAGCCGCCGCCCCCGCCGGAACCTTCGGCGTCAGCCGTGACCATGAGGAGGTAGAACGGCGTGAACCCCGCACGCTCGTAGAACCGCAGTGCCGGCGCGTTGCTGTGGGCGAGCCCTACGAGCATGCGGTCGGCTCCCGCCGCGGTCGCTGCAGCGCGAGCGGCGCTGACCAACTGCTGCCCGACGCCCTGACTGCGCGCACCGGCGGCAACCGAGAGGCTCTCGAGCTCCGCCACCGATTCGCCGATGTTCCACGTCGGCGCACCCTCGCCGATGCGCAGCATCGCGTACCCGACAGGTGGGCCGTCATCCTCGGCGATCAGCAGTTGCGCCTCGCCGTCCTCGAGCCAGGCCACGTATTGAGCACGACGCCGGTGCCAGGACTCCTCAACGGTTCGTACCGGCGGCATCTCGCCGAGCCCGGCGTGGTGCGCGTGCATGTCGGCCCAGAGGCTCTGAAGCTCATCGACACGCTCGATGCCCGCGTGGACGATCCGGATGCCGGTCATCCCCGAAGGGTGACAGCCACGCCTGAGATCGCGCGTGACCTTTTGGGCCGACGCGGCTCCTCACCTGTAGTCCTACTAACGGCAGGGGCCCCGGCGGGGAGACCGTGGGGCGCCAGGAGGTGATGGATGCGACGTCTGGTTCTACTAGTGGTTGTGGCGGCGACGGTAGCGGCGGGGGCGGTGGATGCGCTCGCTCGCGATGAGCACCATCGCGGCGACCATCCGCGGGCCATGTGCGACGGCAGGGTCGCCACGATCGTCGGCACACCCGGCAACGACCACATCGTCGGTACCTCTCATGCGGACGTGATCTTCGCGGGCGGTGGCAACGATACCGTCGACGGCCGCGGCGGCAACGACATCATCTGCGGCGGAGCGGGCAACGACCGCCTGTTCGGCGGCTCCGGCAACGACCAGATCTTCGGCGGCGACGGCAGCGACGTCATCTCGGGAGGCAACGGAAACGACGTCGAGGATGGAGGCCGAGGGAACGACACGTTGAACGGCGACAACGGCGACGATCGGCTGTCCGGTGACCAGGGCGATGACACCGTGAGCGGGGATGCGGGCAGCGATCACGTCTCAGGCGGGTCCGGCAACGATCACCTCTTCGGCGACGACCACGGCGACACGCACGGAAGCGACGACGGTAACGACACGCTCGACTCCGGCACAGGCCACGACCACATGGACGGTGGCGGCGGGAACAACGTCGAGCACGGCGACGGACAGGACACCAGCAGTTCCGGCGGCTCCGGCGGCTCCGGCGGCTCCGGCCACGACGGCGGCAGCAACGGTTAGCGAGGTAGGCCGGTCGGGGAGGCGGCGCACGCCGCCTCCCCGTGACCGGCAGGAGGCGAGCGCAGCGAGCGGGCTTGGGTCAGCCGCCGGCGGCGGGCATGGCCTCTCGCCGCGCGGGCCTCGAGCCACCCGGGACCAGGACGGTCAGCAGGGCGCTGAGGTCGATATCTCGACGGGACGGAAGCGAGATCGGCAGACTCGCTCGGACCCTGTAGCGGTTGCGCCGACCGACTCGCTCCCGGTCCAGATATCCGGCTTCGACCAGATCCGCGACGATCCGCTGCGCGGCGCGCTCAGTTATCTGCACGTCCGAGGCGATGTCGCGCATCCTCATCTCGGGGTCATGGGCGATCGACAGGAGCACCAGCCCGTGGTTGGTGAGAAACCCGAACGGCGGCACGGCAGAAAGTGTACTGAGGGTGGCGGTCATCTTTTCGCGATACGTCTTTCACGCAACACTATACACGAAATAGATTTCGTGTATAGTGGGTGCGCGTGTTCTCCACTTCCACCTCCTCGGATCGTCACGCGTACCGGCCCCGGCTCGGCTTGGCCGGCGGCCCCGGCCAGCGGTTTGCGAACGACACGTCCGCGACCGCGGGACCGCCGGTTCTCGACCACACGGCCGCCGACGCCGGACCGCGAACCTCGCCTGACGCGTCCGCCGCGCCGTCGCGTCCGGCCGGTGAAGCGGGCGTGCCCTCTCGCCCTCACCTGAGGGTTGCGCCCCTCCAGCCCGCGGCTGCCGACCCCGCCCCGTCCCCCTGCGAGCCGCTCGCGATCGAGCGCCGAAACGAGCGCGACAGCGTGACCCTGGTCCTCGAAGGCGAGATCGACCTCAACTCCGCTCCCGCGCTCGAGCGCGAACTCCAACATGCCGAGCGCCTGACGCCTCGGCGCGTCGTGCTCGACCTCGACGCGCTCGCGTTCCTCGACAGTACGGCGATCCACCTGCTGTTCGACGCGCAACGGCGCGCCGAGGCTGACGGTCACGAGCTCGTCCTCACGCGCGTTCCCGCCCACGCTCAGCGGCTCTTCAGCCTCACCGGGCTGAGTCCTCAGCTCACGCTCGAATAGCCCGGCGTCGCGCGGCGGGGTTTGCCTCGCGCAATTAATGCGAAGCCCGGGAACGTCGAGGTCCCGCACGGTGTCTTAAGCACCATCAAGCTGGAGCGGTCTCGCCAGTAACCGTCGGCGACTGTCAGCGAGCAGGTACGTCCTCGCTGACGCGCGTCGTCGACGCTGCGCAACCCGAGCCGCTCGACAACGCGGCCCAGCGGCGAGGCGCGTGAGCACATAGGAGGACAGCAGTGAGCATTCACTCGTCGGATTCATCCCACGACTCGACGGAGCTTCCCGCCTCGACGCCCCCAGGCCGCGGTGACGCGACGCGCGGGGGGTCCCGAACCAGCCGCCGGTCATTCATCGCCGGCGCCGGTACCGGGCTGGTGGGCGCGGGCGTGCTGGGAGCCGCCGGCCTGGCCGCGCCGGCGTTCGCGAAGGGCAGCCTGAGCCACGGCGACGCTGCGATCTTGCGGTTCCTGTCCGCAGCGGAGATTCTCGAGACCGACCTGTGGCAGCAGTACAACGAGCTGTGCGGCATCCAGGATGGCGAGGTGCCGGGCGGCAGCGGGAACAAGGCGTTCACCAGGGCGCTGAGCCGACTCGACGGCGACATGTCCCAGTATGTCCATGACAACACCGAGGACGAGTTCACTCACTTCACGTTCCTCAACGCCTATCTGAGGTCGCGAGGAGCCGCGCCGGTCAGCCTCGAACGGTTCCGCACGCTGCCCGGGAGCATCGCCACCGGCGCGTCGAACCGTAAGCGCCTGACCAACTTGATGGAGCTCACCGTCGACACGAGCTGGTGGACGCGATACCGCTCACGCCACGGCAACCCCGACCTTGGCAACTCCTTCCACCAGGCGGTGCCCGGGCTGGCGCGCGGCCGGTTTCCGGCCATCCCCCGCAGCAACGCCGACCTGAAGCCGGGCAAGCACCTACAGGCGATCGCCAACACGGCGGGCTTCCACTTCGGGACGATCGAGCAGGGAGGCACCAGCCTCTACCCGGCCGTGGCGCAGAGGGTCAGCGACCCCGAGGTGCTGCGCATCGTGCTCAGCATCGGGCCAACCGAGGCGATGCACTTTCAGACGTGGAGCGACAAGGCCGGCAACGCGCCGGCGCTGACCGACCCCACGAACGGGCTCGTCTTCCCGGACCTCAACAAGAGGCCGTTCGGCGGTCAGAACTTCCAGACCAACCTGATCATGCCGGAGCCGACGAGCTTCCTGAGCCGCAAGTTCCCCGCGGTCTCGATCGTGCGCCCGACCGAGACGAAAGGGATCGCGATGGGCGTGGTCCGGTTCCTGACCGCGATGGGCCTGTTCCGCGGGCAGTCGCCGGCGTTCCTCGCGACGATGACGACGTTGGCCCGTCAAGCCGATGCCGCTCGCCGGCATTGATCGGCGGTTGAACCGGGCGCGCGTCATCGGGCTCGAGGACGCGCGACTGGCCGGCCCGCTGCGGGAACAGACGACCAATATGGTCCCCTCGGCGCCCGGTTACCCCAATATGCTGGGCGGGTGACCGGGGGCAGAATCGTCGGCTTGGCCGTGGTCGCGGCCGCGTTCCTGCCCGCTGCCTCCGCGCGCGCCGCGACGAACATCATCTCGACCGTCGCCGGCAACCGCACGGCGGGCTTCGCCGGCCACCGCTACCTCGCCAAGGCGAAAGCCAAGACCAAGTAGCGCGTCTCGGCGCGCACCCGCCGAGGCGCAGCGCGCGTACGACCCTGGGATGACGACTCCGACGTGAGGGGGACCTCGCGCTCGTAAAAGTTCATTCCCGCGCCCGATTGTCGTGCGGCCGGCTGGCGCGCCGACAATTCGCGCATGATCCAAGTCGAACACGTAACCAAGCGGTACGGCGAGAAGGTTGCGGTGGCGGACCTCTCGTTCAACGTGAAGCCGGGCGTCGTGACCGGCTTCCTCGGGCCGAACGGCGCCGGCAAATCGACCACGATGCGCGTGGTCCTCGGCCTCGATAACCCGAACGAGGGCCGCGCCACCGTCAACGGCAAGGCGTATCGCGAGCTGCGGGCGCCGCTGCACGAAGTCGGGGCGCTGCTCGAGGCACGGGCGATTCACACCGGCCGCTCGGCCTACAACCACCTCCTGGCGATGGCGCAGACGCACGGCATCCCGCGGAAGCGAGTGGACGAGGTGATCGAGCTCGTCGGCCTGAACGCGGTCGCCCGCAAGCGTGCTGGCGGGTTCTCGCTCGGAATGGGGCAGCGGCTGGGTATCGCGTCCGCGCTGCTCGGCGATCCAGGCGACGCTGATCCTCGATGAGCCGGCCAATGGCCTCGACCCCGAGGGGATCCTGTGGATCCGCAACCTCCTGAAGGGCTTGGCAGCCGAAGGAAGGACCGTCTTCCTGTCCTCGCACCTGATGGCCGAGATGGCGCAGACGGCCGAGCACCTGATCGTGATCGGCCGCGGCCGCCTGATCGCGGACACGACCGTCGCGGAGATACTGGCCGAGGCCTCGCACGGCGGCTCGGTGACCGTGAGGACGCCCGACGCGACGCAGCTCCGGGAGGCGCTGCTGGCAGACGGCGTCAGCATCACCAGCGTTGAGCGAGAGCGTGCTCAGGGTCGACGGGCTGACCAGCGCCGAGGTGGGCACGGTGGCGGCGCGAGCGCGGGATCGTCCTGCACGAGCTCATCCCCGCGAAGGCGTCGCTGGAGGACGCGTTCATGCGCCTCACCGGCAGCTCGGTCGAGTACCGCGCCGAGCTGCTCGGAGAAGGACAGCCGGAGACTGACCTGCAACAGCCAGAGAAGGAGGCCGCATGAGTGCCATAGCCGAACAACGCCGCCGCCGGCGGCTCCTCAGCCAGCCCCTTCAAGGGGCGGGTCACCCAGCTCGGCGTGCTGCGCGCGGAGTGGACCAAGCTCTGGTCGCTGCGCTCCACGCGGTGGACCCTGCTCGTGTCGTTCATCGGGATGGCCGGGCTCGGCCCGCTCGTCGCCGCGATCCAGATGGGTCGCTGGGACCAGCTCTCGCCCGGTGACCGGCTGACCTACGACGCCATCAACACGGCGGTGGGCGGCTTCAACCTGGCCCAGCTTGCGATCGCGGTGCTCGGCGTGCTCGTGATCTCGGGCGAGTATTCGACCGGCATGATCCGCTCGAGCTTGATGGCGGTCCCGACCCGGCTGCCCGTGCTCTGGGCGAAGCTCGTGGTCTACGGCGCGATCACGTTCGTGCTGATGCTGGTCGCGTCGCTGATCTCGTTCTTCGCGGTGCAGGCGATCGTCACCCAGCATCACGTCCAGCACTCGATCGGAGATCCGGGCGCGTTGCGCACGGTGATCGGCGCGGCGCTGTACATGACGGTCCTCGCGGTCATGTGCGTGGGCATCGGCGCGATCCTGCGCAACACGGCCGCGGGAATCGCGGTCTTGTCGCGCTCCTGTTCGTGCTGCCCGGGATCGTCGCGATCCTGCCCGCGAGCATCAACGACTCGGTATCGAAGTACCTGCCGCTGAACGCGGGCACGACAGTGGCGAGCCACCGCTTCGACAGCCCGTATCACCTGAGTGTGTGGGGCGGGTTCGCCCTCTTCGGCGTGTACGCGGCGGTCGCGGTGATCGCCGGTGCGCTCATGCTGATGCGGCGGGACGCCTGACCCGCTCGGCCGGACGAGCGAACGGCTACGGTGGCGGAGGTGCTTGCCACAGTTATCAGGCCCTCCGTCGTCCTGCCGCCGCACCTCGCGGAAGACTGACTCTCGTCGAGGTCGTGCCGGCGCTGCTCGTGCTGGCGACGGTTCCGCTCCACACGAAGCACGCCGGCGCCGTCGGCGTGGTTCTGAAGGCGGGTATGGCGGTGGCACTGCTGTGGCGTCGCCGCGCGCCCGTCGCGGTCTTCGGCGCGATCTGGGTGCTCGCCGCCATCCAGGGTTTGCTCGAACGACCGATGCCGGCGGACGTCGCGCTCCTCGTGGCGTTCTACACCGTCGCCTCTACCGCCGAGACCGCGGTCACGCTCGTGACCGCGGCTGGCGCTGGAGGCCGGCGTGCTGCTGGCGGCGCTCGATTGGAGTCAGCGGACGCGCGTCAGACAGCGTGGGCGCTGGTCTCACTGAGCGCTGTGGCGACCGCCGCGGGCGTGCTCGGCGTCAACATCCGCAACCGCAGGCAGATGGTCGAAGGCCTGCGCGAGCGCGCGAGGCGCCTCGAGCGCGAGCGCGAGCAGGAGGTCGCCCTCGCCCGGGCGACTGAGCGCGGCCGGATCGCGCGCGAGATGCACGACGTCATAGCTCATAACGTCTCGGTGATGGTCGCGCTCTGCGACGGCGCGGGCTACCAGGTGCACGAGCATCCGGAACAGGCCGAGGCGGCGCTGGCGCGCGCATCGCGGGCGGGCCGCCAGGCACTGGCGGAGATGCGGCAGCTTCTCGGCGTGCTGCGTGAGAACCCTGACCAGCCCGAGCTCGCACCGCTGCCGGGCATCCGTGAGGTCGAGCAACTCGTGGAGCAGGTTCGCGCCGCCGGGCTACCGGTCAGCTACACGCTCAGCGGCGACCCGAGCGGCGCGCCTCCCGGGATGGAGCTGACGGTCTACCGGATCGTCCAGGAGGCGCTGACGAACACGCTCAAGCATGCCGGCCCGGGCGCGCGCGCCTCGGTCGCGCTCAACTGCGAGTCGGAGCAGATCACGGTCGAGGTGCGCGACAGCGGCGGTACGAGCGGACCGATCAAACACGGCGGCGCCGGCGTGCGCGGGATGAGCGAGCGCGCGGCGGTGTACGGCGGCTCGCTCGACGCCGGCCCGGCGGCGGACGGCGGCTGGCAGGTGAGTACGTCGCTCGCGCTCGACGGCGCGCGCATCGCCGCGACCCCGGCGGCGGAAGCGTGACGACGACGACGATCCTGATCGCCGACGACCAGGAGCTGCTGCGGATGGGCTTCCGGATGGTGCTCGACGCGCAGCCCGATCTAGAGGTCGTCGGTGAGGTCGCGGATGGCGCGCAGGCCGTCGAGTTCGTCAGCGGCCGGCCACCCGGACGTCGTGCTCATGGATGTCCGCATGCCGAGCGTCGACGGGGTCGAGGCGACCCGGCGCATCGTCGCCTCGGGAAGCCCGTCGCGGGTGATCATCCTCACGACGTTCGATCTCGACGAGTACGCGTACGCCGCGCTGCGCGCCGGAGCCAGCGGCTTCCTGCTCAAGGATGCCCCGTCGGCCGACCTGATCTCGGCGATCCGCGCCGTCGCCAGCGGCGACGCTGTCGTCGCTCCGAGCACAACGCGCCGATTGCTCGCCAACGTCGTGCATCGACTGCCGAGCTCAGCTCCCGTCCGGAGAGGTCTCTCGCACACGCGCTCACGGAGCTGACCCCGCGCGAGCGCGAGGTGATGCTGGCCGTCTCGCGCGGGCTCTCGAACGTCGAGATCGCCGAGTCGCTCGTCCTCTCCGAGGCGACCGTGAAGACGCACGTCGGACGGATCCTCGCCAAGCTCGGTCTCCGCGACCGCGTGCAGATTGTCGTGTTCGCCTACGAGAACGGGCTCGTCACGCCGGCAGCGGGCGACGAGCTGAGCCGGCAGACGCAGGGACCGCGCGGACGCTTCACCGCGAATGTCGAGTCCGGCGGCCGCGAACGTTATCCATCGCGGCCGATGGCAAAGCCGGCCGTCCTCGCACGACTATCCGCGCAGCATGTCGCGCAACAGGCTTCGTTCAGCCACGGCCCCCGCAGTGGCGGCCGTGTCCGGATCGTTCCCGCTCGACCTTGAGCTCTCGCTCAGGCGAATCGAACGGACGATCCGCGAGGCGCGCGCTCGCGGAGCAACGCTGATCGTGTTCCCGGAGGCCGCGCTCGGTGGCTACCCGTACGAGTCGACCGGTCGCTCCGCCGGCCCTGCTCGACTCGCGACTGCGAGCGTATTCGATCGCCTGGCGCGGGCCGCGGGGCCGGCGGTCGTGTGCGTCGGGTACACGGAGCGGGCGCCGGAGGGTCCGTTCGCCAGCGCGGTATGTCTGAGCGGCGATGGCGTACTCGGGCATCACCGCAAGGTTCACGTGCCGCCGGCGGAGCGGCCGTGATCCGTCCCGGAGACGGTTTCGCCGCATTCGACACGCCGCTCGGACGGCTGGGGATGCTGATCTGCTACGACAAGGTGTTCCCCGAGGCGGCGCGCAACCTAGCGCTCGACGGCGCCGAGATCATCGCCTCGATGGCGGCCTGGCCGGTGTGCCGGCTGCGCCCGGCTGCCGGTGATCCGCGAGGACCGTCAGGTTCTCCACTTCAACGCGCTCGATGTGGCGCGCGCGGTAGAGAACCAGGTGGTGTGGGTATCGGCCAATCATTATGGGTCGCTCGGTCGCACTCCGCTTTCCCGGGCCAGGCCAAGGTTGTCGACCCCGACGGGCGGGTGCTTGCGGCAACCGGCGCGCGCGCCGGGCTCGCGCTCGCGAGCATCGACTCCCACGCCGTCGTGCGCCGCGCGCGCGACGAGCTGTTCCATCTCGGGGATCGCGTCGCCGGGGCGTACGGCGTGAACCCGGCCGGCGCGCGTCGCCTGATGTGCGGGATCGCCGGCCGGCTCGGCCCGGAAGCTCCGGGCGAAGACGACGCGTCTGCTCGCGCGGCTCGAGCACCGCGGGCCCGACGACGCGGGCGAGGTGCACTTCAGGGTGGCTGGCTCGGGCACCGGCGCCTGTCGATCGTCGACGTCGAGGGCGGTCATCAGCCGCTGCACACGCTCGACGGGCGCCGCTGGTTGGTGGGCAACGGGGAGATCTACAACCACCGCGACGTGCGCCGCGAGCTGGGCGCCGGCGACTACGCGACGCGGTCCGACAACGAGGTCGCGCTGACGGCTGCTCGAGCACCGCGGCCCCGCGGCGCTCGGGGAGCTCGAAGGCATGTACGCGCTGCTGTCGGCAAGCACCGACGGCCGCTCGTTCGTGGCCGCGCGCGACCCCGTCGGGATCAAGCCGCTGTACTGGGCCCGCCGCGGGGACGAGTTCCGCTTCGCCTCCGAGATGGCGGCCTTCGATCCCGCGTGGCGCCCCGCGGTCGAGGCGTTCCCGCCCGGCCACTACTGGACGCCGGAAGCGCGGCCTCGAGCGCTTCGCCGAGGCGGTTCCGGCGCACGCGGATGACGGAGGATCGGCGGCGAGCCGGGTCCCGAGGATCTCGAGGAGACGCGCCAGGAGCTGATCGAGTCGGTACGCCGGCAGATGATGGGAGACGTGCCCGTGGGCGTGTTCCTCTCCGGAGGCCTCGATTCCACGCTGATCGCGGCCATCGCGGCGCGGGTGTACGCCGAGCAGGGCGAGCGGCTGGCGACCTTCGCCGTCGGAATGGAGGGGAGCCCGGATCTCGTGGCCGCTCGCAAGGCCGCCGAGTACCTCGACACCGACCATCACGAGCGGCGCTACACCGCCGAGGAGGCGCTGGAGGCGGTCGCGCCGGTGGTCCGCGCGATCGAGCACTTCGACCCATCCCTCGTGCGCAGTGCCGTACCCAACTACCTGCTGGCCGAGATGACCGCGCGCCACGTCAAGGTCGTGCTCACCGGAGAGGGCGCCGACGAGCTGTTCGCGGGCTACAGCTACTACCGCGACTTCGCGGATCCGGACGCGCTCCACGGAGAGCTGATCCGGACAGTGGAGAGCCTGCACAACCTCAACCTCCAGCGCTGCGACCGCGTGACGATGGCCCACGGCCTCGAGGCGCGGGTTCCGTTCCTGGACCGGAAGGTCATCAAGCTCGCGCTCAGGCTTCCCGCCGCCTGGAAGGTGGCGGGAGAAGGCGTCCCCGAGAAGCGCCTGCTGCGCGAGGCTTTCAGCGGATGGCTTCCGGACGAGCTGCTGTGGCGGGAGAAGGCGCAGTTCGGCGACGGCAGCGGTGCGGCGGGGGTGCTGACCGAGGCCGTCGAGCGGCTCGTCACCGAGGAGGAATTCCGCGAGGAGGCCGATGTGGTGGATCCGCCGCTTCGAACCCGCGAAGAGCTCGCCTACTTCCGCATCTGGACCGAGCATCTGGGCGGGGTGCGACCGGAACGCACAGTGGGCCGGTTCGCGACGGCGTGAGCTGAGCGCCAGGGGCTTCCGCAGCTCGGATTCGGCGACTCCCCGAACGGTCGCGGCCTAGTCGGCGGGAGCGTGTCCCCGACCAGGGCCCTCGCACGCCGCCGGCGCGGTGATGGCGAGAGCGGGGATCGACAGGTGGGCGACGGGCCCGATGCAGAGGGCGTAGACGACGGTTCCGATCCCGACCGTCCCGCCGAGCAGCCAGCCGGTTCCCAGCACCGTCACTTCGATGCAGGTCCGCACGACCCGGATCGACCGTCCGGACGCGGCGAGGCCGACCATCAGGCCGTCGCGCGGTCCGGGGCCCAGGCCGGCACCGATGTAGGCGCCGGTGGCGATCCCGTTGAGGAGCACGCCGGAGACCATCACCGCGTAGCGGGCGCCGAGCCCGTGGACCGGGGGAACGAGCTCCAGGAAGAGATCGATCACCAACCCGACGACCACGACGTTGCTGATGGTTCCGAACCCGGGCCGCTGGCGAAGGGGTATCCACAGCGCCATCACGCACGCGCCGACGATGATGGTCCAGGTGCCGACCGCGAGGCCGAGCTGGCGGGACAGCCCCTGGTGCAGGACGTCCCACGGATCGAGGCCCAGGCGCGCGATCAGCAGCATCGCCGCGCTCACGCCGAACAGCACCAGCCCCGCGTAGAGCTGGATGAGGCGCCGGGGCACGGGCGGGGGGATGAGTGACGCGAGAGTCGGCCGGGGCATGGCAGGCGGGTCTACCGTAGTCTCCGGCGCCTAGCCGCCATGGACGTCGACTCCCAGGCCATCCCCGCATTCGATTCGCTTGGTGTCGTTCTGGAGGCCACGGCGCGCGCGGATGAGACCTTCGGGTTGGCGGCACGGCATCTCGATTCGTCCCTCGTCGACGTCCTGCGGATCCTCGGCTTCGACCAGGAGTACGTCTCCGCCAGAGGCTCGTATCTATACGACACCGCCGGGCGCGCGTATCTGGACTTCCACACCGGGGAGGGGTTCGCGAGCCTGGGGCACAACAACCCGGACGTGGGGGAGGTGCTACAGGCCGTAGTCGGAGCGGGCCTCGTCGATGGCGTGCAGATCCACTACTCGCCGCTGGCGGGGATGCTCGCCGAGGAGCTCACGCGCCGCCTGCCCGCCGGCCTCGACGCGACGTTCTTCACGAGCAGCGGCGCAGAGGCGGTGGACTCCGCGATGAAGTTCGCGCGCGCGGCCACCGGACGGCCGCGGCTGATCTCGTGCGAGAGCAGCTTCCACGGCGTCACCCTGGGACCGCTCTCCCTGGTCGGCGACGAGTTCTTCAAGGAGGGCTTCGGGCCGCTGCTGCCGGGTTGCCAGCTGGTGCCGTTCGGCGACCTGGATCAGCTCGAGGCTCAGCTCCGGAGAAAGGACGTGGCTGCGTTCATCGTCGAGCCGATCCAGGGCCGCATGGTGACGCTGCCGCCGCCGGGGTACCTGCGGGCGGCGCAGGAGCTCTGCCGCCGGTACGGGACCCTGTTCGTGCTCGATGAGGTCCAGACCGGCCTCGGGCGCAGCGGGACGTGGTTCGCGCTCGAGCATTGGGGCCTCGAGCCCGACTTCGTCCTCGTGGGCAAGGCGCTCAGCGGGGGCTACGTCCCGGTCGCTGCGATGGTCACGCGGCGCGAGATCTACGACAGGGCCGTGGGCACATTCGAGCGCTCCTACGTGCACCAGTCGACCTTTGGCCGCAACCGCCTGTCGATGGCGGCGGGCCTGGCCACGCTGCGGGTGATCGAGCGCGATGGCGTGATCGAGCACGCGGCGCGCATGGGCCAGGTGCTCCTCGACGGGCTGCGGGAGCTGCAGGGCCGCTACGAGATCGTCAAGGAGATCCGCGGCAGTGGGCTGATGCTGGGGGTGGAGCTGGGTCCACCGAGCTCGCGCGTCGGCCGTCTCAGCCGGCGGCTGATGCAGAAGGCGAGCGAGGGCCTCTACCCGCAGCTGGTCGTGATCCCGCTGCACCGCGACCATGGCGTGATCACGATGGCCGCCGGCAAGAACGACGTGATCAAGCTGCTCCCGCCGCTCACCGTGAGCGAGGAGGAGATCCGCAGCTTCCTCGTCGCACTCGACGCCGTGCTCTCGGATTGTGAGCGCGAGGCGGGAAAGAACTGGGCCGTGGTGCGCGACATCGCGCTGGCGACGGTGGCGCGCCGCCACCATTCGCCGTCTCGATGAGCAGCGCCGTGGCGGCGGAGCGCTGCCTGGTGACGGGGGCGACCGGGTTCATCGGCGGGCGGGTCGCGACGCGACTGGCAAAGGACGGGCTCAGCGTGCGGTGTCTCGTGCGCACCACCAGTGACACCAGCACGCTGCGCAAGCTCGACGTGGAGCTGGCGGTCGGAGACCTCACGAACGCAAGCACCGTTGCCGGTGCGGCCGAGGGCTGCCGCTTCGTCGTGCACTGCGGCGCGCTCGTCTCGGACTGGGCGACGATCGACGAGATCCGGCGGATCAACGTCGTTGGTACGCGGAGCGTCATCGAGGCGGCAGCCGCGGCGGGCGTCGAGCGCCTGGTTCACATCAGCACCACCGACGTCTACGGCCATCCCGGTGGCCACGGCGTCGAGGAGAGCCACCCTCAGACCAGGTTCGGCAACTGGTACGCCGCGACCAAGCGCGCCGCCGAAGCCGAGGTCCGGCGGGGCCCGGTCACCCACGTGATCCTCCGGCCGGCGACCGTGTACGGGCCCGGCTCCGAGGACGTCGTCGGCGAGATGGCGCGGGCCATGCGCGCGCGGCAGATGCTCCTGATCGACCGCGGGCGGGCAAACGCGGGACTGAGCTACGTCGAGAACGTCGTCGATGCCACCGTGCTCGCGCTGAGCAGCCCGCGGGCGCTCGGTCAGGCGTTCAACGTCACCGACGGGCTCGACGTCACCTGGGACCGGTTCCTGGGGGACCTCGCCGAAGGCCTCGGCTTCCCGCCGCCTCGCCTGAGCGTGCCCTACGGCGCGGCTTACGCGCTCGGATTCGCGCTCGAGCACGGCTACCGAGCGGTGCGCGGGATCACCGGGCTGCGGACACGGCCGCTCCTCTCACGCCAGGCCGTGCAGGTGCTCGGCCGAAGCCAGGACTTCAGCAATCGCAAGGCGCGCGAGGAGCTGGGATGGGAGCCGCGCGTGACGTACGCCGCGGGCCTCGAGGCCACGCTCGCGTGGCTGCGCGAAGCGGGCCTCGGCGGCTGACCGGCGGGTCGTTCAGCGTCGCGAGAGCAGGCCTGACAGGAGTCCGCCGCGACGCCGTTTGACGGTGCGGGCTCCGTTCGCGTCGACGTCGTCCGTCGTGGGTGGAGGCGTACTGCCGCCCGTACCGGCGGTGGTCGCCCCGGGCGTGGCGCCGGCCGGGGCGGCGAGGGGCGTGGTGGCGCCGGTGGCGCCCGCCGTGGAGGCGCGGGTGGCGCCGGACGGCGTGGCCCCGGCGTACTCGCCGGCTCCGTCTGCCGGAGGTGCGTCCATCGGCTCGCGGGCCGGTAGCGCTCCCGGCGCCCGCTCGCCTTGGTCGACGCTCGGCGCCACGGCCGGCCGGTCCTCGGCCGGCGGCGCCTCGCGAATCTCCGATCTTGTCCCGTGGTCGACCGTGGGCTCGGCGGCCGGCATCGTCGTCGTCGCCGGTTCATGGTCAGGGCCGTGCTCGTGCTCACGCTCCGCGGCGACGGCGGCGCCACCACCGGCGGCGCCAGCACCTGCGCACACTGCGCGCCAGCACCTGCGGCGCCACCGCCGGCGGGCAGCGCCGTGGTCACCGGCTCGCGCTCGCGCTCGCGCTCCGCAGCGGCGGCGCCACCGCCGGCGAGCGCCTCGTCACGGGCTGCATGCCGCTCGGTGCCGCGCCTGGCGGTCGCCGGCTCGGCGGCCGCCACGGGGGCAGCGACGAAGCGCGGCAGGGCGTATCCGCCCAGCGCGGCGAGCACGGATCCGAGGAGCGTGTGGTAGGCGAGCATCTCGAGCACGCGGACGAGCTTCGAGCCGTGGGCCGCGCCCTGGGCTCCCGCCGCATTCCACAGGTGGCTGACGTCCGGGCCGATGGCAAACCAGATGCCGGCCGCGATCGCCAGCAGGGCGCCGAGGCGGGCGCTCGGGCGCCAGCCGGCGCCGATCAGCATCAGTCCGCCGAGAACCGCGGCGGCGCCCGGCAGGACGCTGAGATACAGGCGTCCGGTGGTCCACGCCCAGCTCTTGTCAGGCCCCAGAGCGAAGTGGAAGTAGTGGCCGATGAACGGCGCGATCCCGCCCCACGCGCCCAGGGCCAGAATCAGCAGGCCGGCGGTCCTGGTGCTCAAGCTCCGCATAGTGCTCCTCCTTTGTGCATGCGACGTCCTTTCGAAGGTGCCCGCCACCCGGGGGCTCAAACCCGGCGAAAGGCCGCTCGCAACAGGGCTTCGAGCCCCGGCGGGCGCGTAGGCCCGCCGCGAGCAGCGCCTCAGTAGAGCTCGAGGCGGGTCACGACCAGGGGCACCTGGACGGTGACCCGGACGTCGGTCCGGCAGTGACCGCAGACGAGCTCGCCCGGATCGACGGGCGCCCCGCAGTTGGGGCAGAGCTGCTGACCGATGGTGACGTCGGCGCCCACCTGGATGTCCCAGAACTGACGATCGAGGGTCGGTGCCCCCACCGCGTCGGCACCGCGGATGACGAGGTGGACCCTGAGCACCGGACGGCCGTTGATCGTGCGCGCACCGACCAGGTGCACGAGGGTCGAGTCCGGCGTCCCGGTGAGGAGCGCGGTGCCGTTGCGCCCGCACTGCGCGACGACCGGGTCCGCGAACGTTCCGCGGAGCACGCCCGCGTCGCCCGCGGTCTGTGCGGCGACGAGCAGCGGCACGGCGCTGCCGATCATCGCCAGCAGGGAGTCCGCCGTCAGTCCCAGTGGGAGGCCGGTGGCGTGCGTGACCTGCTCTGCGATCGTGTCCCAGTCGCCGGGGTTGTCGAGCGACGCGGGGACGGGCGCCAGTTCCAGCTGCTGTGACATCACAGGGCTACGGCGCCGGAACCGACGCTCCGCAGTTGGCGCAGTAGCGGCTTCCGGGGGCGATCGCGTGGCCGCACTGAGCACAGAAGTGCGCGGTGGCGGTGGCCGGCGCGGGGGTGGCTGGAGCGCCGACGGGCGCGGCGGCCGCGGCCGCCGCGCCCACGGCCGCGGCCGGAGCGCCGACGGGCGCGGCCGGAGCGCCGACGGGCGCAACCGGCAGCCCCATGACCATGCCGGCCAGAATCCCGGACTCTCCGTTCGCGGCGCCCGTGGCCACTCCCTCGGCGATGCGCAACGCGGCCTGTCCGCGCACTCCGGCGTCGAACGAGCCCGCCAGGCCGGAGTACGCCCTGGTGGCGGCGAACTGCTTGAGCTGCTGGGCGTCGGCGTCGGGCAGGTTGACGTTGAGCTCACCGAAGGCGGTGACCTCCACGCCGTAGCCGGCGAGCCGCTCGTTGACGTGCGCCAGCGCCGCCTGGCCGGTGGCGGCCTGGAGCTCGCCCATGGCGATCACGCCGTGCTCGCCGACGATCCCGGGCAGCACCGCCCGAATCGAGGCCAGCGTCTGGTCGGTGACCCACTCGGAGACCTCGTCGTTCGAATCGGCGTGGGCGCCCGTACCGAGCAACCGCGCCAGGAGCGCCGGGGGATCCACGACCTTGAACGCGAGCTCACCGAAAACTCGGACGGTGACCACCAGGCCGCTCGGCGGGTCCACGAGGTTGTCAACGGGACCGCCGAACTCGATGTCGGTGATCTCGCGTGTGGTTACGAAGTAGACCTCGGCGTCGTAGTAGGCGTTGCCGGTCAGCCGGTCGACGAGCCAGCCGAGCGTGAGCGACGCGCCCTCGTCGAGCGCGTGCCGGCCCGGCCCCATCACTCCGACGACCTTGCCCAGGTTCGTGAACACGGCCTGGTAGTCGAGGTCGACGCCCAGCAGCGAGTGGCGGATGATCTGCTGATCCGGCCACTTCCAGACGAGCCTGTCCTTGGCGTGTTCCGGGATCTCGATGAACAGGCGCTGGAGGCCCCTGTCCTTGTGGCCCTCGAAGAGCGGCATCGTGCTTACTCCTTAGCTTGGCGTCCTGCCGTCTCAGGCCGGATCGACGGCACCGGCACCGGGCTTTAGCGCGAGCGCCGAGGGCAGGCAAGAAGCTGGTTAAAGCTTTCGCCCCCGCGGGCATACTCGTGAGTAATGTCCGACACCGCGACGTCCTCCGAGCGTTCGACCGGCAAAGAAACCCTCGGCGCGATGGTGCTGGCGGCAGCGGAGCGCGGCGACGGCGCGGCCCTCCGCTACAAGGACGCAGAAGAGTGGAAAGACGTCTCCTACGCCGATCTGGGCACCGCCGTGCGCGAGGTCGCCCGGGGACTGATCGCGCTCGGCCTCGAGCCCGGCGACCGGGTGGCGATCCTGTCCGACACCACGGCCGACTGGACCGTCGCCGACTTCGGCGCGCTGTGCGCGGCTACGGTGGTGGTTCCCGTCTACCACACCGCCTCGAGCGAGGAAGCTCAGCACGTCCTGTCTGACTCGGGCGCGAAGCTGGTGTTCTGCGACACCGAGGAGCGGTTCTCCCGCATCAAGGAGATCTGGGACGACACCGAACTCGAGCACGCGGTTCTGTTCGAGGGCGAGGCCGACGGGACGATCACCCTCGACGAGCTGCGGGGGAAGGGCGGCGACGTCGACGAGGACGAGGTG
The DNA here is from genome assembly GCA_963839105.1 of uncultured Solirubrobacterales bacterium. Lineage (GTDB taxonomy): Bacteria > Actinomycetota > Thermoleophilia > Solirubrobacterales > Solirubrobacteraceae > Palsa-465. The sequence continues at coordinate 360,089 of CAWITQ010000006.1, read as the reverse complement.
AAGCGCCGGCTCGACGACGTCTCGAGCGACGACCTGTTCACGATCATCTATACGTCGGGCACGACCGGGGCGCCGAAGGGGTGCGAGCTCACCCACGCCAACTACCGCGCCGACATGGACGCGCTCGAGGAGCTGGTCGAGCTCGGAGACGAGACGATCATCTTCGTGTTCCTGCCCCTCGCCCACGCGCTGACGCGGATCACGCAGATGCTGACCATCGACGTCGGCGGCACGCTCGCGTTCTGGCAGGGGGACAAGGACAAGCTGATCGACGATCTCAAGGCGGTCCGGCCCACCCACTTCCCGGCCGTTCCGCGGATCTTCGAGAAGATCTACGCCGAGGCCAAGAGCAAGGCCGGTGGCGGCATCAAGGGCAAGGTGCTCGAGAAGGCCATCGACGTCGGGCTCAAGGTGCGCGAGCACGAGCGCAAGGACGAGGAGCCGGGCCCGGTCCTGAAGGCGGAGTACGAGCTCGCCGACAAGCAGATCCTCTCCAACGTGCGCGACCTGTTCGGCGGTCGCGTCGAGCTCGCGCTCACCGGTGCGGCGCCGGTGGCCAAGGAGATGCTCGAGTTCTTCTACGCGTGCGGAGTGCTGATCCTCGAGGGCTACGGCGCCACCGAGACCTCTGCCGTCGTCACCGTCAACACCGTCGATGACTTCCGGTTCGGGACCGTCGGCAAGGCGCTGCCGAACACCGAGCTCAAGATCGGCGACGACAACGAGATCCTGGTCAAGGGGCCGCAGATCTTCCGCGGCTACCGCAACCGCGAAGAGGACACGTCGGAGGTGCTCGGCGACGACGGCTGGTTCCACACCGGCGACATCGGCGAGCTCGACGACGACGGCTTCCTGAAGATCACGGGTCGCATGAAGGAGATCATCGTCACCTCGAGCGGCAAGAACATCACGCCCTCGAACATCGAGAACCGGCTCTCGGACCATCCCAAGATCGAGCACGCCGTCGTGTACGGCGACGATCGCCCGTACCTGGTGGCGCTGCTCGCGCCCGACGGTGACCTCGACGAGGACGAGGCGCAGAAGGTGATCGACGAGGCCAACGAGGAGTTCGCCAAGATCGAGCAGATCAAGAAGTTCACGATCCTCGATCGGTCCTTGTCACAGGACGAGGGCGAGCTCACGCCGACGATGAAGGTCAAGCGCGAGAAGGTCTACGAGAACTTCTCCGAGCAGATCGACGCCCTCTACGACGACGAGTAGTGGCCGGCAGCGGCGAGGGCCCAGCTGAGCTCCTCGCCCGGCTGATCCGGTTCGACACCAGCAATCCGCCCGGCAACGAGCGCGATTGCATTGCCTACATCGAGCGGCTGCTCTCCGACGCGGGACTGACGAGCACGATATGCGCCGCCGAGGATGATCGCCCGAACCTGATCGCGCGCTGGCCGGGCCGCGGCGACGCGCCGCCGTTGATGCTCTACGGCCACGTCGACGTCGTTCCCGCCGAGCCCTCGGAATGGAGCCGCCCGCCGTTCGGCGGTGACATCGAGGACGGCTATGTCTGGGGGCGCGGCGCCCTCGACATGAAGGGCGGGGTCGCGATGATGCTGTGCGCGCTCCAGCGCGCGCGGGCCGACGGGCTCACGCCGGCCGGCGACATCCTGTTCGTCGCCCTCAGCGACGAGGAGCGGGGGTCCAAGGTGGGCGCGCGCTATCTGGTCGAGCACCACGCCGACCTCTTCCGAGACGTTCGCTACGCCATCGGCGAGTTCGGCGGCTACACGATGCACCTCGCCGGGCGCCGGTTCTATCCGATCCAGGTCGCGGAGAAGCAGACCTGCCAGGTTCGGGCGACGGTACGCGGGCCCGGCGGACACGGGTCGCTCCCGCCGCGAGGGGGCGCCACCGCGAAGTTGGGCGCCCTGCTGCAGGGCCTCGCCGAGAACCGACTGCCGCTGCACATGACACCGGTGGTGCAGCGGATGTTCGAGGAGATGGCGGCCGGCCTGCCGCTGGCGGCGGGACCGGCGGCCAGGCAGGCGGTGAGCACCGCCGCGCGCCTGCCGGCACCGGCAAGGGCTGCGCTGAGTCAGATCGTCCGCCCCGAGCTCGTCAACCTGGTGATCGATCGCGCCGGCGACTCGGCGGCGCTGCTCGATCCGCTGCTGCACAACACCGCGGTGCCGACGATCGTGAGGGCGGGATCGAAGGAGAACGTCGTCCCGAGCGAGGCCTCGGTCGTGATCGATGGCCGGCTCCTACCCGGCCAGACGCCGGAGGACTTCCTGCGCGAGCTCCGCGACGTGGTCGGGGCCGACGTCGAGCTGGAGGTGGTCGCCCATGACGAGAGCGACCCCGACGTGGACTACGCGCTGCTTCCGCTCCTCGGCGAGATCCTCACCGAGCTCGACCCGGGGAGCACGCCGATCCCGATGCTGCTGCCGGCGGTGACCGACGGGCGGCTGTTCGCGCGGATCGGGATCCAGAGCTACGGGTTCGTTCCGCTGCGGCTCGAGCCGTCGTTCAAGTTCACCGAGACGATCCACGCCGCCGACGAGCGCGTGCCCGTGGAGGCGCTCGAGTTCGGCACCCAGGCGATCTCGCAGCTGCTCGCGCGCTACGAGGGCTGAGTCAGCGGCAGCGCGGTCGGCTCGGGGGGCGCGCTCGGCCGGAGGCCGGCACAGCAGACCGCGCGGTGCACGACCCGCAGACGATCGGCCTCGCCGATCGCGACGACCAGCTCCGCGCGCGGCGGCGTGTCGCCGCTCACGGGCACGAGCACCGCCTGGGTCTCGCCCGCGTCGATCGCGCACACCACGGTGTGCCGCCCGGCGAGCAACTGCCGGCGCCACGTGCGGGTGGGCACGGCCACGAAATGACCGCCTTCGAGGCGCAGGCGAATGCTCCGGCGCCGCAGTGACGCGCCGACGAGCACGGCGTGCGCGCCGCGATTCGTGACCGTGAAGCTGATGCCCGCGCTGCGAGCGACAGGGCCGATGTCACTGAGCGCGGCATCGTCCGGTCGGTCGCCCGTCCGCGAGCCCACGTAGAGCAGCGCGCGTCCGAGCCCGAGGACGGCTGCGGCGAGCGCGAGGCAGATCGCCGCGGCCGTCACGACCACGCGACCGTCGTCGCGGGCTGAACCGTCGCGCGGTGGCGTCGCTCTCCGAGCAGCTGCGCGCGCTCGTACAACAGCGCGACCAGGGCCGCGGTGTGCCGGAAGGGGTCGGCCACCACCTCGGGACGCTCGGAGATGCTCGCGGCGGCCCAGAGCTCGCCCCCGACCTCCGCCACCAGCAGTCGCCCCGCCGGTCGCGGGCGCGAGTCGAGCGCCGCGAGGTGCCGGAGCGCCGCCTCGTCGTCCGGATAGGCAAACCGGATCGTGAAGCCGAGCCCGGCGTCGAGGGGCGTTCGCTCGGCGGCCGCCGTGGGCCGCCGCCGCCTCAGATTGATGCAGAGCTTGTATCAACTTGAATGACATTGTGGGGTGCGATACGCTGAGTTCAATGTCATACAAGCTCGACTTGTCTCAGCTAAACCGAGGCAGTGATGTATCAATCACGGGCCAACTCGTCGAGCTCGTCCGCTTGGCCGTCGAAAGGGGGGACGTGCCTCCGGGGGCAAAGCTTCCAACGACGCGCGCCCTGGCCGACGAGGCAGGGCTGAACCATCTCACCGTGGTGCGCGCCTACCGCCGCCTCGCAGTCGAGGGGTACGTGACCGCTGCGCGGGGCCGCGGAACGTTCGTGCGCCAGGCGCCGCCGCCGCTGGCCGGGGGCGACAATCGCTGGCAGCACGCCGTGCTTCCCGACGTGCGGCGGAGCTACATCAACCAGATCGTGGCCGAGACATGGCAGCCGCCAGTGGGCGACGACCACGTGAACCTCGCCACCGGCTTTGCCTCGGCGGACCTGCATCCGGTACGCGAGCTGGCCAGGATCAGCGACGCCGTGTTCGCGCAGGACGGCGCCGCGGCGCTGATGTACGGCGAACCGGACGGGCTCTGGGCGCTGCGGGAAGAGCTGGCCCGGCGCGGCGCGGCTGCGGGCTTCGCCACCGAGCCCGAGGAGATCGTGGTCACGACCGGAGGGCGGCAGGCGATCGATCTGGTGTGCCGGGCGATCCTGCGCCCGGGGGACGTGGCCGTGACCGAATCGCCCACCTACATGGGCGCGCTGGCTTCGATGCAGGACAGCGGCGCCCGGGTGTTCGGGGTTCCCTACGACGAGCACGGTCTCGACGTCGACGCGGTCGAGGCGATCCTGGCCCGCCACGAGGTCAAGCTCGTCTCGGTGCAGACCGGATCGCACAACCCGACCGGGCAGGATCTGAGCCCAGAGCGCGCCGAGCGCCTGCTCGAGCTGGCCCGCGAGCGCTCCTTCTTCATCCTCGAAGACGGCGTCTACTGCACTGTGCGCTTCGGTACCCCCGAGCCGACGCGCCTGCGCCTGCGCGCCCCCGATCACGTCGTCTATGTCGATTCGCTGTCCAAGACGATCGGCGGAGGGCTGCGCCTCGGGTGGGTGGCGGCGAGCGGCGAGATCCGCCGGCGGCTGACCGAGCTGAAGCTCGCCACCGACTACCACACCCCGCAGCTTCCCCAGCACCTGGCGCAGCGATGGCTCGCGAGCGGGTCGCACGACCGCCACCTGACCAGGATCAACGCCGTGTACGCCCGGCGCTGCGAGGCCATGCTCGACTCGCTGCGCCGCCGCCTTGGCGACGAGGTGGTCACGGTTGCCCCGAAGGGGGGACACCACGTGTGGGTGGTCTTCCGGCGCCCGCTCGACGAGCGGCTGCTCGTCGCCGAGGCGCTGCGCCAGGGCATGTCCTTCACTCCCGGCGGCGCCACCACGGTCGAGGGCGACGGGCTGTCCGGGCTGCGGGTCTCTTTCTCGATGCTCGACGAGGAGCGAATCGACGAGGGGATCAGGCGGCTCGCGGTCGCCGTGCGCGCGGTGCGCCGCGGCACGGGCTCGCGGGTGGCGCCCGCCATGAGCTGACCCGATCGGGTAGAACGGGAGGCCATGGAGCTTCGCCGGTTCGGACGGACGGGTCTGGAGGTGCCGGTCGTCGGCCTGGGAACGTGGCAGACCTTCGATGTCGGCCCCGAACGCCGAGGACGCCGCGCGCGCGGTCGTCGATGCGGTGTGGGAGGGCGGAACGCGGCTGTTCGACTCCTCGCCGATGTACGGACGCGCGGAGGGCGTGCTCGGCCGGGCGCTCGGCGAACACCGGGACGAGGCTCTCGTCGCGACGAAGATCTGGACGAGCTCGGCGAGCGAGGCGCGCAGCCAGTTCGAGGCGCAGCTCGACTACTTCGGCGGCCGCGTCGAGCTCGAGCAGATCCACAACCTCGTCGCCTGGCACGAGCATCTCGACTGGCTCGAGGAAGAGCGCGATGCGGGGACGATCAGCTTCATCGGCGCCACTCACTACGCGCCGAGCGCGTTCGGCGAGCTCGAGCGGGTGATGAGCTCGGGCCGCATCGACGCGATCCAGATCCCCTACAACCCGCAGGAGCGCGAGGCCGAGCGGCGCATCCTCCCGCTCGCCGCCGAGCTCGATCTCGGCGTCATCGCCATGCGCCCCCTCGGCGGCGGCTCGCTGATCAGGCGCTTCGATGCCGGCGAGCTGCTGAAGTGGACGCTCGGAGACGAGCGGGTGCATGTCGCCATTCCCGCGACATCCGATGTCGACCACGCGCGGACCAACACGCGCGCGGGCGCGCCGCCGTGGCCCTCCTCGGAGGAGCGCCGGGCGCTCCATGAGTGAGCGCACCGCGGCGCGAATCGCCGCGCAGGGAGACGCCCGACGACGTGCGCGATCGCGCCGGGCGGCTCGGGCTGCTCGGCTGGGTCCGCCGCGGGAGGACGGCGGACTGTGCGTCCACGCCGAGGCGAGATCCGGCGGCGGTGGAGGAGCTGATCGCGTGGCTGCCCCGTCGCGGACGGCGCGGAGGTCCGGATCGAGGGACACGAGCAGTTCGCCGTCCGCGGCGTGCCCGCGGGCGTGTTCGTCGTCCAGGAGCACCAGGCCACCGCGCACCACTTCGACTTCCGCCTCGAGGTCGACGGCGTGATGCGCTCCTGGGCCGTGCCCAAGGGGCCGTCGCTGGATCCCGCGGTGAAGCGGTTCGCCGATCGAGGTCGAGGACCACAGCCTGGCCCACAACAAGTTCGAGGGGCGCGCGGGCCGCGGCGGGGTCATCATCTGGGACCGTGGCGCCTACGAGCAGGGCGGCCGCGTGCCCTGGCCCGAGGCGCTCGAGCGCGGCCACGCCGTGTTCGTGCTCCACGGCGAGAAGCTCCACGGCGGGTTCGCCCTGCAGCGCACGCGCGGCGGCGAGAAGCCGCAGTGGCTGTTCATCAAGCGCCGTGACGACCATGCCGTCCCGGGCTCGGACATCGCCGCCGAGCGGCCGGAGTCGGTGGCCAGCGGCGTCACCCTCGACGATCTGCTCGAGCGAGCTAACCCGGTAGGGCTTCGGCGGTCGGAAGAGAATCCAGCCGGTGCTGCTGGATCAAAGAGGAGGACGACCGTGATCGTCGACTGTGCCCACTACCGCGACGGCCGCCGTCAGCACGAGGGGCCGATGGAGCTCGACCAGGCGGCGAGCGTCTGCCAGGCCGGCGAGGGCGACGGATTCGTGTGGATGGGGCTGTTCGAGCCCGAGCCCGAGGAGCTGGCTCAGGTGCAGGAGCGCTTCGGGCTCCACGACCTCGCCGTCGAGGACGCGCAGGCGTTCCATCTGCGGCCCAAGTTCGAGCAGCTACGAGGAGCACGGCATCTTCTTCGCCGTGCTCCGCACCGCGAGCTACGTGGACGAGCGCGAGGAGGTCGACTTCGGCGAGGTATCGGTGTTCCTGTCGCGGCGGTTCATCATCACCGTCAGGCAGGGTCCCGCCAGCGACCTGCACGGGGCGCGGCAGCGGCTGGAGCGCCGCCCGGAGCTGCTGGTGGAAGGACCCGAGGCGGCCCTGTGGGCGATCCTCGACAAGATCGTCGACGACTACGCGCCCGGTCGTGGAGGGACTCGAACGCGACGTCGAGGAGGTCGAGGCCACCGTGTTCGGCGGCTCGGCGGCGGCGACCGAGCGGATCTACAAGCTCCGCCGCGAGGTCACCGACTTCTACCGCACCGTGCATCCGCTGCTCGGGCCGCTCGACGTCCTGGAGCGTGGCTCGTACCTGCACCTGAGCGAGCAGGCTGGCCCCGTTCTTCCGCGACGTCAACGATCACCTCAAGCTCGTCAACGAGGAGGTGGCGGGCCAGCGCGACCTGCTCGCGGTCGTGCTCCAGGCGAACATGGCCGTGATCTCGCTCGACCAGAACGAGATCAGCGTGCGCCAGAACGAGACGATGAAGCAGCTCACGGTGATCGCCACCACGTTCCTGCCGCTGACGTTCATCACCGGGTTCTTCGGGATGAACTTCGGTTGGATGACCGACCGCATCAAGCCTCTGTGGGTGTTCCTGGTCCTCGGGCATCGGCAGCCTCGTCATCTCCGGCATCGGCCTGTACGTCTGGTTCCGGCGCACGGGGATGATCGACTCCTGAGATCGTATGATCGGCCCGATCCTGACTGGCATCCGCACATCGCGCGCACCGCAGCCGGTCCGCGAGCGGCACCGGCGCGCGGCGCCGCCGCGGCGCGCCTCCGCCGCGGGCAGGTGACGCTGATCATCGTCGCGGCGACGCTGCTCGGGCTGGCGTTGCGCATCTACCAGCTGACGCGGCCGGGCTACCTGCTCGGGGTGACCGAGTACGACGACGGCGTGTACTTCGGCAGCGCGGTGAGGCTGGCCAACGGCGTGGCGCCCGTACAAGGACTTCGTCCTCGTCCAGCCGCCCGGGGATCGTGCTGCTTGCTGGCGCCGCTCGGTCTGCTGGCCAAGGCGACGGGAACCGCGAGCGCGTTCGCGGTGGCGCGCGTGCTCACCGCGTGCGCGGGAGCGGCGGCGGTGCCGCTCGCCGGGTGGCTCGTGCGCCGGCGCGGTGCGCTCGCGGTCACGCTCGCCTGCGGGCTCCTCGCCGTGTACCCCTCGGGCATCACCGCGGCGCACACCGTGCTGCTCGAGCCCTGGCTGGTGCTGCTCTGCCTGCTCGGCGCGGTTGTGGCGTTCGAAGGGGACGCGCTGACGCGCCGAGCTCGCGGCGGCTGGTGTGGGCGGGCGTCGTGTTCGGCTTCGCCGTGGCGATCAAGCTGTGGGCGGTGCTGCCGGTGCTCGCCCTGGCGCTCGTCGTCTGGCGGACGCGCTCGCCGAGCGCGGCTGCGTCCGGTACCTCGCGGGAGTGGTGGCGGGGTTCGGAGTGGCCGCGCTCCCGTTCTTCGTGCTCGCGCCGGGCTCGTGGTGGCGAGATGTCGTCGGAGCGCAGATCTCGCGGCAGGACGTGGTCCGGGTTGCCGGTGTGGACGCGGCTGCAGAGCCTCGCCGGCCTGAGCGTGCCCAAGCCGGCGTCCCACACGCGCGATCGCGGCCGCGGCGCTCGTGTTCGCCGCTGCTTCATCGGCCGTCTGCTGGGCTGGCGGCGTGGCTGCGCACGCGGCGGCCGCCGCCGGCGCTCGAGTGGTTCGCGGGCGCTGAGCGCGCTCCTGATCCTCGCCGCGTTCATGTGGCCGCCCGACTACTACCCGCACTACGGATGGTTCTTCGCGCCGTTCCTCGCGCTGTCGCTGGCGCTTCCCGCGGCGCGGCTGCTGGCGCGGCGCGCGACGTCCGGATTGTGCCGGGCTCGCGATTGCCGCCGCCGGGCTTGCCGGCGTGGTCGGCGTACGGCAGTTCCAGCAACTGAGCGCGCTGCGCTCAGGTGACCCGACGCCGTTCGTGCGAGCCCACACGCCGCGCCGGCGCCTGCGTGCTCGCCGACATCCCGACGGTCACGATCCTCGTCGAACCGCTTCGTCTCGCGCTCGCCGCGGTGCCCGGCGCTGGTCGACCCGATCGGCACCAGCTACGCGCTCACCGGCAGGACGCAACGGTGTCGACGGGGCGGGCCGCAACCCGAAGGTCCGCGCGACGTGGCTGGCGGCGTTCGCCGGCGCGCAGTACGTGTGGCTCCAGTGTCCACCGTCGGTGCGCCGCCGGTGCCTGACCAACCGGCGCGTACCCTGGACGCCGACGCTTCGGCGGGCGTTCGCGCGTCAGTTCCAGCCCGTGCCCGGGCAGCGTGTCCCGAGCCTGTTCGTGCGCCGCGCAAGCGGTTGACCCGTCCGGCGAGGGCGAGCGGGCTACTGCATGTGCGAGCCCGCCGGCGCGAACCAGTCGACGTAGCGCCCGCACGCCTGGCTGATCGGCACGCGCTGCGGGGTTGCGCCGTGGCGCGTGAAGGCCGCGTGCCAGAGCGGGGTCTGGCCGGACGAGTCGAGCGAGAACATCCGGCGGGGCTTGCCCAGCAGCTCGCCGAACCACGATCGGTTCTGCCGCCTTGAGCGACAGCGTGAACGTCCGGCCGGAGCTCGTCAGGGTGCCCGCGGGCCAGTACTGGTTGATGAGCCCGTAGTTCGGCGCGAGCACCTCGTGAAGATGCGGTCCGCGGACGACCACGTTCGTATAGCTCAGGTACTGCAGCGAGACGTCCCAGCTTCCGGGCGGGAGGCGGAGCCGCATAGTGGCCGCGTCGCCGGGCGCGCCGACGGTCCCCTGCCATCTCGTGCTCACGTACGGGGTGGGGACCACCCCCGCCCACTGGAACTGGGACAGGTACACCTTGCCCGGCGTTCGAGGAGCAGTCGAACACGGCGTTCCGGCTGGCCCGGTGGCTCGAGCGGCTCGCGGTGCGGCGTGTAGCCGACGCGGTGGTAGAGCGCAAAGGACGCTGTGCGCATCACGAGGTGGAAGTTCGGCGGGATCTCGCTCTGGTACTTCGCCGCGGGCGTGACGATGAAGTCCATCCTGTCCAGGTCACCCGACTCGTAGCTGTCGGCGTCGGCCGGCTCCCCGGGCCGGTTCCCCGTCTTCTGAAGGTGCATCGGAAGCTGCCCCGAGACGTAGAGGTTGGTGGTCACGTACACGTCGGCGCCGCGAAGCTCCCACTGCGCGAAGTGGTCGTTGCTCAGGAACAGCACCGGCTTGCCGCGGACGAGCGGCCGGATCGCCGCCAGCTCCTGCTCGTGTGAGCCGAGCCCCACCGGGGCGGAGCGGAGCACGGTGAACGTCGAGACGACGGCGGCCACGAGCAGCACGCCACCGAGAACGCGCACGCCGCCAAGCAGCCGTCGCGTCCGCGACACCCGGCTCCGCGCCGCCCACGCGGCCACGAGCGGAGCGCCGATGCAGGCGGTCGCCAGCGGTGCCATCGCCACGAACCCCTTGGCGGCGTTGTAGGTGTTGCGCGTCAGCGTGAGGTCGACCCAGAGCGCGATCGCCGCCACCAGCGCGCACGGCAGCGCGATCGCACGCCGGCGCCACCACCAGGCCACTCCGCCGATGAGGACGGCTACGGCCAGGCCGCTGAAGAGGTATGACGGCCACCGCGGGTCCGGAAAGATGCGGAAGTCGCCGCTGAACCACGGGCCGACCGTCTCCAGCGGGGCGATCGCGTGGAGCAGGTTGCCGTGCTGGGTGTTCGGCTCGACTCCGAACACGGACTTGGTGAAGTCCGCGATCCGGCTGATCTCGGGGCCGAGCACGATCGCGGCGATCGCGAGCGCGAATAGGGCGGGCAGGATCGCCTGGCGCAGGATCGAGAGCGCCGACCGCGGTCGGCGCAGGATCTCCACGAGCAGGAACACGCCGGCGGCGCCGAGCATCCAGAACGCGCCGACGTACGAGTAGTTGTAGACCGCGCCTGCGGTGAGCAGCGCGAACGGCATGCCGCGCCGCCAGCCCCAGCGCACGTTCTCGCGCGGGAGGTCGTGGAGGACGAGGGCGCTCGACAGCACCAGCAACCCCTGCGTGATCTCCTTGAACGAGCCCTGCGCGAGGTACGCGGCCATCATGTAGCCGAGGCCGACGACCGCGCCGAGCGCCCATCGGGCGGTTCGCGGCGCCGAGCGGCACCAGCCCGAGGGCGGCGAAGCCGGTGAGCACGGGGACGGCGAGCGTGATCGCGCCGAAAACGCGCACCTCCCCGAGGCCGGACGCCTTCGTCAGGAGCGCGGCCAGCCCGTGGGCCCCGAGGGGATAGCCGGTCTTGATGAGATCGCCACCGAACGCGGCCGCCGGCAGCAGCCCCTCCCCGGTCCGGAGGTAGAAGGCGCCCGTCAGGTGCTGGCTCATGTCGTTGGAGACGCTGGCGCCGAGGATGCCGGCGTGGCCGATCGCGAAGAACGGGATGGCCGAGACGAACAGCAAGAGCAGGCCGAACGGCACCGCGTCCGGCGCGGCGGCGACCAGCGAGCGGCGCACCGGGGGCACGGCGAGCATTGCCGCGGTCACGACCGCGACGATGACCACGAGCGCCGTCTCGTGGTTCGGGATGCGCACGACCTGGCCGCCGACGATCAAGAGCAGCGCGTAGCCGACGGCGGGAGACCACCACCGCAGGCGCGCGCCGCCGCACAGGGCCACGACGCCCTGCCCGAGGAGAAAGCAAACGGTCACGACGACGGCTGTGAGCAAGAGCATGCCCAGCACGCGGGAGAGGGTACGGCACGTTCGCGACGCCGACGGCGGCGGGTTGGGGCGGCCGGGGCAGCCGGGCTCACCCTCGAGCGCAGCGCCGCTCGCCCACGAGCGCGCGGGCGGCCCGACCCCCGCGACCCCGTTCGTATATTTGGTCCCCAAGCGAGGGAACAGGAGAGAGACGTGCCGAATACCGGAGTGATCAGGGGGACCCACCATCTGACGTTCTGCGTCGGTGGCGCGCAGGAGGACTACGACTTCCACGTCCGCCTGCTCGGGCTCAAGAGCGTCAAGAAGACCGTGCTGTTCGACGGCGAGATCCCGATCTACCACCTGTACTACGGCAACGAGACGGGCGACGCGTCGACGCTCCTGACCGCGTTTCCCTACCGGCAGGCGGGGTGGATGGGCAAGCGCGGCACCAACCAGGCCAAGCAGCTCAACCTCTCGGTCCCGCCTGAGGCGATCTCGTTCTGGGCCGACCGGCTGAGCGACGCCGGCATCAGCGCGCAGCGGGTCGAGCTGTTCGGCAGCGAGCGGCTGCTGTTCAGCCACCCGTGCGGCATCCCGTACGCGCTGGTGGCGGACAGCGACGATCGCGCGCCCTACGAGGGCGGTGGCGTTCCCGGCGAGCACGCGATTCGCGGCGCCTACGGGACCACCACCTCGGTCCGCGAGGTGGGGGAGATGGACTTCTTCATCACCACCGGCATGGGGGGCGAGCACGTCGCCTCCGAGGGCCCCAACCACCAGTACAAGATCGGCACCGAGGAGGGCCACGGCCGCATCCTCGAGCTCGTCGAGGAGCCGGACCTGCCCCAGGGGACCTGGCACTTCGGCGAGGGGACGATCCACCACCAGGCCTTCGACGTGATCTCCGAGGAGAACCAGCAGGTGGTCAAGGACTGGATCGTCGGGCCTCGGCTTCACCGACGTCTCGGACCGCAAGGACCGCGGCTACTTCTTCTCCTGCTACTGCCGGAGCCCGGGCGGGCTGCTGGTCGAGATCGCCTACTCGACGCCGGAGGGGTTCCTGATCGACGAGGCCGCGGACGAGCTCGGGACGCACATGTGCATCCCGCCGCACTGGGAGGACCGCCGGTCGGAGATCTCCCAGCTCGAGCCGATCGACACGGTCGAGACGGTCGTCTCCTAGTTGGGGCCGCGCTTCGCGCGGCGTCCGTGGGGCCGTTGGGCGGGGCATCCATGCCCCGCCCCCGCCGCCAGCAGCGCCCGGAGGCCGGCCACCGCCTCGTCGGTGACGTGGTGCTCGCGCTCCTCGTAGGCCTCGAAGGTCACCCGCGCGCCGGCGGCTCGAAGGCCGCGGCGGTCGCGCGGGCATCCTCGAGCGCGATCCACTCGTCGTGGCGGCTGATCCCGAAGTACATGGGAAGGCCGTCGAGGCGCGCCGTCGTGCGCTCGTCGGGGCGCCCGAGCAGGGACCCGGTGAGGACGGCGGCGCCGGCGAGCGGCCGCGGCCGGCGCGCGAGGAGCTCCGCCACCACGCACGCGCCCTGCGAGAAGCCGCCGAGCACGGTGGCGAGGCCGGCCACGCTCTCGAGAGCTGCCTCGCATGCCTCGATGGCGCGGCTCAGATGCGGCTCGTTCTCGCTCATGGGATCGTAGTAGCGCCCCGGATACCAGCTCCGCCCGTCCGCGACCGGGAGCGCGTACGCGACGTCATCCAGGCGAAGCCGCTCGACCACGTCGAGCATCACCTCCTGGTCCTGGTCGCGCCCGTGGACGAGGACGCAGGCGATGCGTGCCCGCGCCGGGTCGGCGCCCGCCGTCACCGTCATCGTTCGGCGAGCGCTCTCATCACCCGCCGGGCACCGTCCCACCACGCCGGGTCGAGCATCAGGAAGGGGTGCAGCACGACGACCTCCTCACCGCTTCCGGCTGCCAGCCGGCGCGTCATCCGTTCGGCCGCGTCCGCCGGAGCGACGGGCGAGCCGAACCTCTCCATCAGGTGGTAGGCGTCGACCAGCTCCCAATCGAATGGGCGCACCGGCGGGCCGCCGTCGTGCCCGGCTTCCGGTGACCACCACCGGAAGCCGAGCTCGCTCGAGGAGCCCCGCGGTGGCGGCGCGTCGGTTCGCCCCCGGGCGGACGGAAGGCTCGCGCCTCGAGACCGCGTGAGGCGAAGGCGCCCGCGGCCCGGGTCAGCAGCTCGCGCTCGTGCTCGGCGTCCAGCTTCGCCCAGGTCTCGTGGCGCCAGCCGTGCACCCCGAGCTCGTGGCCGCGCGCCACGATTCCGGCGAGCGCGTCGGGATAGAGCTCGCAGTTGAGCCCCTCGACGAAGAACGTGGCCTCAAGACCGAGTGCGTCGAGCTCGTCGAGCAGGCGCGGGAGCGCCACCTTCACCGACTCGTGCTGACCGATCGGACCGTCCCAGGTTCCGCGCTCCATCTCGCTCGCCTCACCCAGGTTGTCGAAGGTGAGCACTACGCGGCGGTTTGCCCGGCGAACAACGGCGCGAGGTCGATGAAGATGCGGTAGTCGTGGATTTCCCCGCCGCGCTCGCGGTAGATCGTGGCCACCGGAACCGTCACCCGGCTGTCGTCGCCGCGGGTGTAGGTGACCTTCGCCTCGACGATCGTGGTCCCGTCGATCGCCCACTGCTCCACGAGCTCGTGCGCGACCCCGTTCAGGTCCCGGCAGAACGCCCCCCACGCGTCGCGCACCGCGTCGCGCCCGTGGATCGGGTCGGCATTCCCGAAGCGCATCGTCACGTCCTCGGCGAGGTGCGCGGCGAAGCGCTCGGGCTCCATCGAATCGATGTCGGCAAGAAGCTGATCTCGGTCCGGCACGGCTCTCCTCCTCTAAGTTCGTGCGAGTGCTCTCGCGCACGCTAGCGCGGCCGGGTCTGGGTAAATGTCCACCATGCACGCGGAGGAGATCTCTTGCTGGCGTGAGTTCGACGAGGCGGTCGCCGAGGCCAACCACGAGGGGCCGCGGGGCGGGCGGGTGCACTCCTCGCTCGTGTTCCGCGGCCTGGCGCGCTCGAGCTACTCCAACCGCCACAGCCTGGCGCGGCTGGGCGACAGCTACGAGCAGCTCGAGCGCCACCTCATCCGCAACTTCCGCAAGTACGCGCACCGAGAACGGCCCGGTCCGGCGCTGTGGGACTGGCTGTCGCTCGCCCAGCACCACGGGCTTCCCACGCGCCTGCTGGACTGGACGTTCTCGCCGTTCGTCGCGGCGCACTTCGCCACCGCGACCTCACCCGAGCAGGAGGCGATCGTGTGGGCGGTCGACTGCGCGGCCGCCCACGAGCTGCTCCCGGCGGTCCTCCGAGATGCGATCGAGGCCGAGGGCGCCACCGTGTTCACCACCGAGCTGCTCGCACAGCACGCGCCCTCGCTCGACAAGCTCGACGGCCTGAGCGAGGACGAGCCGTTCGCGCTGTTCTTCGAGCCGCCCTCGCTCGATGACCGGATCGTCAACCAGTCGGCGGTGCTCTCGATGCTCTCGGGGGCGCGGACGAGCATGGACGACTGGGTCGAGGGCCACCCCGATCTGTGCCACGCGTGGCGAATCCCGCCCGCGGCCAAGGCCGAGATGCGCGAGCGGCTCGACCAGGCGAACATCACCGAGCGGGTGCTGATGCCCGGACTGGACGGCCTCGCCACCTGGCTGCGGCGCTACTACGCGCCCGGAGCGCGGCCCTCACCGCTCCCAGCGACGGCGGCGGGACGATGGCCGGTGAGCCCCCGACCGGGACCTCGCAGGGCGAGCAGATAGCCGCGCAAACCCCCGCGGGTTGACCCTTGCCAGCCCGCCCGGGCGTTCTCTACAGTCGCGCGCGGATGAGCATCCTCCCCGAAGACCCGCTCGTCCGGTGGGTCATCTGGCTCGCGTGGCGGTCTCGATCGGCCTTCCGCTGGTGGTCGCGGTGGTCTTGATGATCGTGGAGTGAGCCCACGCTGAGCGTCGGGCGCGCGGTACGGTAGGCCCGGTGCGGATCGCGACCTGGAACGTCAACTCGGTCAAGCAGCGGGTGCCGCGGCTGCTGCCGTGGCTCGACCAGCGCCGACCGGACGTCGTGTGCCTGCAGGAGACGAAGCTGGCGGACGACGCCTTCGCCGAGCTGCTCGGCGAGGAGCTCGATGCGCGGGGCTACGAGATGGCGCTGCACGGCGAGGCCACGTGGAACGGGGTCGCGATCCTCTCCCGCGTCGGGCTCGCGGACGTGACGCGGGGGCTCCCGGGCGGCCCCGGCTTTCCCCATCCGGAGGCGCGCGCGGTGGCGGCGACCTGCGACGGCGTGCGTGTCGTCTCGGTGTATGTGCCCAACGGGCGCGCGCCGGGACTCCGAGCACTACCAGTACAAGCTGGTCTGGCTCGAGGCGCTGCGGGAGACCGTCGTTGCAGTCCGGCCCCGGACGCAGTGGTCGTGTGCGGCGACATGAACATCGCCCCCACCGACGAGGACGTGTTCGATCCCGAGGCGTACGTGGGGCAGACGCACGTGACCGCGCCCGAGCGGGACGCACTGAGCGAGCTGATGGGAGACCGGCTCCACGACGTCGTGCGCGACCACTGGCCCGAGCAGCGCGTCTTCACCTACTGGGACTACCGCGCCGGCATGTTCCACCAGGACTGCGGGATGCGGATCGATCTGGTGCTGGCGAGCGACGCCGTCGCCGACAGGGTGAGGGCGGCCTGGGTCGACCGGCACGCGCGCAAGGGCAAGGGGCCGAGCGACCACGCGCCGGTGATCGTGGACCTCGACGAGGCGCCCGACGGCGACATCGGGCCGGTCGTGCCGCCGCCGTCGAGGCCGGCCGCGCGGCGGGGCGCGGTCAAGCTCCCCCAGGCTCCCTGAGCGTCGTCAGTCGCGGTCGCGGTCGCGGTCGCGCGAGGGCTGCACGCGCTTCGGTTCGCCCGGCATCTTCGGGTAGTCGGGCGGATAGGGCATGTCACCGCGCTCGTCGGACTCGTACAGGTCGAGCAGTGGCTGGAGTGAATGGGCGGTGCCGTCGATGCCGGCATGGAGATCGCCCACCTCGGCGAACCGCGCGGGCATCGTCGCCACCGTGAACTGCTCGGGGGCGACGTGAGGCAGCTCCTCCCACGCCACCGGCGCCGACACCGGCGCTCCCGGCTTGGGGCGCACGCTGTATGCGGAGGCGATCGTTCGGTCGCGCGCGTTCTGGTTGTAGTCGATGAAGATCCGCCGGCCGCGCTCCTCCTTCCACCAGCTCGTGGTCACCCGCTCGGGGAGGCGGCGCTCGAGCTCGCGGCCGAAGCCGATCGCGGCGTGGCGGACGTCGGTGAAGGTCCACCGCGGCTCGATGCGCACGTAGATGTGGATGCCGCGTCCGCCCGAGGTCTTGGGAAATCCGTTGTAGCCGAGCTCCTCCAGCAGGGCGCGCGCCTGCGCGGCGACCGCGACCGCGTCGGCGAAGTCGGTTCCCGGCTGGGGATCGAGGTCGAGGCGAAGCTCGTCGGGATGGTCGACGTCCTCGCGGCGCACCGGCCACGGATGGAAGGTGATCGTCCCCATCTGGGCCGCCCAGCCGACGACCGCCACCTCGGTGGGGCAGACCTCGTCGGCCTCCCGGCCCGACGGGAAACTGGATCCGAGCCGTCTCCACGTACTCGGGGGCGCCGCGCGGGATCCGCTTCTGGTAGAAGGCGTCGCCGCCGCCCCGCTCGCGGGTCGAGAGGACGATCCCCGGGTGGACGCCCTTGGGCCAGCGCTCGAGCGTCGTCGGTCGCAGGCGCAGGGCGCGCATGATGCCCTCGGCGACCGCCAGGTAGTACTCGACGATGTCGAGCTTGGTCACCTCGGCGCTGTGCTCGGTCGCCGGGAAGATCACGCGGTCGGGATTGGTCACGCGCAGGTCGCGCCCCGCCGGCGTTGACGGTGATCTCGTGGGTCGCGGGCATCGGCCGTAGTTTCTACGCCGCGGCCACGTATCCCGCCCCGAGCGCCGCCGCGAGGTTGCGGTGGGCGGGGCCGCTGCCGACGAGGATCGATCTGGCCGGATCGACGCCGTGCGCCCGGGCGAAGGCGAGGAGCAGACCGGGGAGGGGAGGACGGCACCAGCAGGTGGGGGGACCGCCGGGGTGGGGGCAGATGGCGCCGGTGGCGTGCCCGCCCAGCCGCGCCACCAGCGGGTCGAGAACGTCGCCGGTGGCTCCGGGTCGCCAGTCGAAGACGAGGTGCGGGGCATCGGGCTGTGGGCTCTCGAACTCCGGGTTCGTCAGCGCGGCGGCCGCGACGAACACTCCCGGGCGCCCGTCGCCGGGCGCGCGGACGAACGGGACGACCTCGATAGCCGCGAAGCCCTCGTCCTCGGCGGGCGGCTCGAGCTCGCGTAGCGTGCGCATCTGCGACGTCGGCGAGAGCACCCCCTCCGTCCGCCCGCGCAGCTCCTCGGGCATGGGGAGGTGCCCGAACAGCTCGAGCAGCCGGAGTACGAGGTTCACCTGGGCGTCGGCCAGCGGGGTGCTCGAGCCAGACGCACCGCACGGGGACGCCGTGGGCGCTCGCTGCCTCGAGCACGTAGCTGCGCGAGGCGCGCGTCAGGTAGGTGTTGTCGAGGACCACGCGCCGCGTGCCGTCCGCCAGCTGGGCGTGCGAGCGCTTTGGCGAGCTCTCGCAGGCCGCCCCCGCGCTCGTCGCGGTTGAGCCGGGTGTACCCGCGGGCTATGTAGCCCTGCGCGAGGCGGGTCTTGCCGGCGCCCGGGATGCCCATGACGAGCACGACCTCGCCGTCCGAGCGCGGTGACGTACGGCGCCTGCGCGGCGTCGGGGGCGAGGCCGGCGGGAACCCCCAGCCGGGCCGCTCGCGCGGCGGAGCGCGCCGTTTCGGGCCGGGTGGCGCCCGGGATCGCCACCACGCCCGGCGCGAGCGCCAGCACCCGCGCGAGCGCCACCTCCGCCGGGCTGACGTCGTGGGCGCGAGCCGCCTCGACCAGCTCGGGCCGCTTGCCGATCGCGCCCGTCCGGCGCGGCCCGCCGAGCGGGGAGTGCGCGATCAGCGCGATCCCGACTTCGGCGCAGCGCTCGAGCACGCCGCCGCGGACGGCGCGGTCGTCGAGCACGCTGAGCGCCACCTCGACGGCGGCGATCGGCGCCAGCTCGAGCGCCTCGTCGAGCTGGCGGCGATTGACGTTCGAGACGCCGATCCGCGGCGCCATGCCCTCGTCGAGCAGGCGCGCCAGCGCGCGGACCGTCGTGCGCCACGGCGTCCGGGGATCCGGGGCGTGGATCAGGTAGGTGTCGATCGGATGGCCGTCCAGCGCCCGCAGGCTGGCCTCGCAGTCGGCCAGGATCGTCTTGGCCCGCCCGTCGGGGATCCACGTCTCCCGCATCCCGCCCTTGGTCACGATCCTGGCGCCGGCGGCGCCACCGAGGGCTTCGGCGAGCAGGCGCTCGCTCTCGCCGTAGGCCCGCGCCGTGTCGAACACGGTGATCCCGGCCTCGAGCGCCGCGGCCACGGTCTCGGCGAACCGGGCGGGGGAGAGGCGCATGCAGCCGAGGCCGACGCGCAGCTCGGAGGGGTGCAGCCAGCTCAGGCCGCGGAGCCTAGGGCACGGCCGTAGGCGTCGGTGAGCGCCGTCCACACCTGGTGGGTCTTCTGGCGCCGCGGTGGGCCCTTCTCGCCGAGACGCTCCCATCCGGTCTGCTCGAGCCTCACCGCCGTCTCGCTGCCGCGGGCGCTGAAGGACACCTCGACCTCGGTCGCCTCGCTCGGCTCGAAGAACAGGTGCCAGCGGTAGCGAAGCAGCGCCGGCGGCTGCCACTCCATCACCGTGCCCCAGTCGTACTCGGCACCGTCGGGTCCCCGCTCCAGGATGCGCCCGCCCGGGAAGGGCTCGAACACGATCGCCGCGGGGTCTCCGCTGACCGTGTGCGCCGAGGGCCACCACGTCGCGCACCGGCGCGTCCAGGTGTCGAACGCCTGGGCGGGCGCCACCGCAACCCGGAACTCGATCACCAGCGGCTCAGCGCTCATCCGTGTTCTCAGCGACGATGCGAAACCGCGCGATCGCGTTGTCCCATGTCTCGGCGAAGTACCGCCGGACGGCCTCGACGCCGTCGTCGCGCAGCTGGTAGATGCGCCTGGTTCCCTGGCTCTCGTCGATCACGAGCCCGGCCTGCTTGAGCAGCCGCAGGTGACGGGACACGGCCGGCCGGCTGATCGGGAGCCGGTCGGCGATCTGCTGGACCGACTGGCCGCCGCCGCTGAGGATCTCCACGATCGCGCGGCGGTTGGGATCGCCGAGCGCGTCGAGCGCCTCGCCGTGGAGCACGCGCGTCACGATCCGCCGCGGGCGACGGGCGCGCCTTCCGCGGCCGCCTTCAACCCGTCGGCGAACTGCGCGAAGGAGTCGGTCAGATCGGGGATCGCCTTCGTGATCAGGGGCGCGAGTGGGCCGCTGTAGACCTCGTCCATCGAGAAGCGCGTGCCGTCGGCGCCCTCGGGTCGCGAGCGAGAACGTGCGCACGCCCCGGAACAGGCCGAGCGGCATCCCGCTCGACCAGACCATCTCGCGGGACGGATCGATACTTGCGACCTTCAGCTTGAAGGTCCTCTTCGGGTTGGCGGTCGAAACGAGCTCGATCGTGTTGCCGGGCTCGATCGCCCCGCGCAGCGACACCACCGAGGGGTTCCACGTCGGATAGCGCTCGCCGTCGCTCAGCAACCTCCACACCGCCTCGGGTGCCGCGTCGATAACCCGCTCCACCGCGTACCGCATCGCCATCGTCAAACCGCCTCTTGTCGGAATCCGTAACTGCGACGTTACCGTAACCGGCGCTTTACGGGTGTCGCCTAAAGGCATCGGCGGGCGTCGCCGTTAACGAACCCATGGTCGCTCTCGAGTCGCGCCTGCGCACCATCCTCGCCGCCCTGCTCACCGCCCTCGTCACGCTGGCGCTGTGCGCCTCGGCCGCGCGCGCCGGGACCGCGAACGCGGGCCTGCCGGCGTCGGGAGCGTCGAACCCGCTCTCGGGCATGACGTGGGGGCACTACACCGGGAGCATCGACGGCGTCTATCCCGCCTACGAGCAGGCGCGGGGCCGCGCCCGGGCGCTGATGGCGAAGATCGCGCTCCGGCCGCTCACCTTCTGGTTCGGCGACTGGTATCCGACGGACCAGGCCCGCGCCGCCGCCCAGCAGTACGTCGCGCAGGACACCGACGGGAACCCGAATGAGCTCGCCCAGCTCGCGGTGTTCCGGCTCGACCCGTGGGAGGGCGCGATCTGCGGGCGCAGCCCGAGCCGCGCCCAGCAGTCCAGCTACAGGGCCTGGATCGACAACTTCGCCGCCGGCATCGGCTCCTCCCGCGTGGCCCTGATCCTCCAGCCCGACCTTCCCTTCGCGCTGTGCGCGTCCTCGCGGCGTCCCGCTCCAGCTCGTCGCCTACGCCGCGGAGAAGTTCACCGCCCTCCCGCACACGACCGTCTACCTCGACGCCGGCGCCGCCTACTGGCCGTCGCCGACCCAGGCCGCGTCGATGCTCGACGCAGGCGGGCATCCGCCACGTCCGCGGCTTCGCCATGAACGACACGCAGTACGACAGCACGCCGCGCGAGCTGGAGTGGGGCGCCAAGATCGAGAACGCCCTGGGCGGCCTCGGCATCCACGGCAAGCACTTCGTGGTCAACACCGCCGAGAGCGGCGCGCCCTTCCTCTACGGCCAGTACCAGGGCAACCACGACAACCCGCGGACCTGCCGCAACCGCGCCGACTCGATCTGCGCGACGCTCGGGATCCCCCCGACCTGGCGCGTGACCGATCCGCGCTGGGGGCTGGCGGGCGCCGACCGCGCGATCGCCGGCCGCTACGTCGACGCCTATATGTGGATCGGCCGCCCCTGGCTCGACAACGGCAACTGGCCGTTCGACTTCGGCCGGGCGCTGGGCATGGCCGCCTCGCGTCCCTTCTAGTCCGGCTGGGTACAACGCCCGGATGGCCAGGCGCCGGATCGCCGGCACCCCCGCGTTCGTCCTCGTCGCGTATGCGTTCGCGGCGACGATGCTCGGCACGACGCTGCCCACGCCGCTGTACGCGCTCTACCAGCGCCGCTACGGGTTCTGGAGCTGATCGTGACCGTGATCTTCGCGGTCTACGCCGCGGGCGTGATCGCGGCGCTGATGTTGTTCGGCCGGCTCTCGGACGAGGCGGGCCGCCGCCCGGTGCTGCTCGCGGGTCTGGCGCTCTCAGCGCTCAGTGCGATCGTGTTCCTGCTTGCCCAGGGCCTGGCCCTCCTGTTCGTAGGACGCGTCCTCTCGGGACTGTCCGCGGGCATCTTCACCGGGACGGCCACGGCGACGCTGGTGGATCTCGCAGGCAGCCGCCGGGCCGGGCGCGCGACGCTGATCGCGGCGCTGGCGAACATGGGCGGACTCGGGTGCGGGCCGCTGCTCGCCGGGATACTCGCGCAGTCGGCGCCCCACCCGCTGCGACTGCCGTTCTGGGTCGATCTCGGGCTGCTGGTCCCCGCCGTCATCGGCATCGTGCTGATCGTCGAGCCCGTGGAGAGGACGCGCCGCCCGCGCCTTCGCCCTCAGTCGCTGGCGGTACCCACGCAGATGCGCGGCACGTTCATCACCGCGGCCCTGGCGGCGTTTGCGGGCTTCGCCGTCCTGGGGCTGTCCACCGCCGTCTCGCCCGCGTTCCTCGGTCAGGCGCTCGGGGTCAAGAGCCTGGCCGTGATCGGCGTCGTCGTGTTCGCCGTGTTCGTCGGCTCCGCGGCCGGCCAGCTTCTGCTCGAGGTCGTCCCCGAGGCGGCCGCCGTGCCCGCCGGCTGCGCCGGCCTGATCGCGGGGATGGCGCTGCTGGCGGCGGGGCTCGCGGCCTCCTCGCTGGCTCTGCTCGTGACCGGAGCCGTGCTCGCCGGCGTCGGCCAGGGGCTCAGCTTCCGCGCCGGCCTGGCGATGGTGAACGCGGAGGCCCCTCCCGCGCAGCGGGGATCGGTGGCCTCGAGCTTCTTCGTCGTGGCCTACGTGGCGATCTCGATCCCGGTGATCGGCGAAGGCGTGCTGGCGGAGATCACCAGCCTGCGGACGGCGGGACTCGTGTTCGCCGCGGTGGTTGCGGCCATCGCGGGTGTCGTGCTGCTACTTCTGGCCCGACAGCGCCGGCACGCGGGTGACCGGGGCCGCGGGTGAGGGCGCGGCAGGGTCGGGCGCGCGTCTCGCCGGCGGCGGTCGACGGTGGCGGGCGACGCGCTCCTGCGCGGACGCGACGGCCGCCGCGGCGAGCAGGACCAGGAAGGGGTCGATCGGCGAGCGGAAGCGGATGAACCCGGTGATGAACACCGAGGTGAGCAGGCAGAGCGGCACGAGCCAGAGCCACTTGGGTGCCCGGCGCGCCCGCCGCGTGAGCAGTCCGGCGAGCGCCAGCACCCCGAGCGGATAGAAGCCGTAGATCTCGAACAGCGCCGGGATCCGCGTGATGTCGGTGTTCGACAGGTTCAGCACCGCGAGATCGAGCTCGCCGAGGTGGAACATCCGGATCGCGTTCCAGTAGCCGACCTTCAGCACGTAGCCCGGATCGGCCTTGATCTCGTTGATCGCCTGGGCCTGGAGCTTCTCGCCGTAGGCGAGCTCGCCCCAGCGCGCGATCTCGGCGTCGAACAGAAGCTGCGCGTACTCCGGGGAGGCGCCGTGCTCGGCCTCGACCCACACGGCGGGCTGCTCCCGGTTGGCGCGCGAGACCTGGTCGTAGGTGCCGGCGATTGTGTAGCCGACCTCGTCCGAGACCGGGATGAGCTTGTGGAAGACGAGGTAGTTGCGCACGGTCCACGGTGCGATCGCCAGCACCGCGGCCAGGAACATCGCCGCCGCCGGCGCCCAGCTCGCGAGACGCAGCCGGCGCCCGCGGACCGGCGCGAGTGCGATCGCGAGCGGCAGGAGCAGCAGCAGACCGTTGGTGCGGGTGAGAGCGGCGATCCCCACGAGCAACCCGGTGGCGACCGCCCATCGGTAGCGCCGGCGCGAGCGGCGGAACTGAAGTGCGCTGGCCACCGCACCGAGGACGACCGGGACGAACAGCGCCTCGGAGATGAGCGCGGTGCTCAGGATCACCATGGGCGGGGCGACCGCGGCGATGCACAGGGCGATCACTGACACCCGCTTGCCCCACAGCCGCAGGGCGATGAGCCCGATCAGCGCCACCGACAGCGTCCCGAGGAAGGCGCCCACGAAGCGGCCGACGGGCGGTGCCTCCTGGCCGGCGATCGCGTACACGGCGCCGAGGAAGTACGGATAACCCGGCGGCCGGAACGCGCTCGGCCCGCCGCCCGGCGCGCGATTGCTCATCGGAAAGCCATGGCCCTGCGCGATCGACAGCGCCGTGCGGCTGAAGTCGGCCGGGTCGAGCGTCGTCGGGGCGTAGATCGTGACCCCGACGTAGGCGAGGCGCAGGGCCAGCGCGAGCGCGAGGATCGAGCCAGACGCGCGCGGGGAGACGACGGATCAGGCGGCGAACGGGACCGAGGCGGCTCAGCACGCCGGCGCGACGGCCGTGCTCGTGTTCCCGGTCGGCCCCAGGAGCACCTGAGCCGGCGCGGAGGGCGGCGATTTCTCGCACGGGCCGACCACGACGGTCCGGATCGCGCTTCCGGCGGGAACCGTGAGCTCGTACTGCGCCGACACGAGCGAGCCCGCCTCGGGCTGAGTCGTGGTCTTACCCGTTCCGATCGGCGGCAGCGAGACGCCCGCGGGGGGCACGAATGCGGCCGACGGAAGCGGGCTGGTCCCCGAGCTCGCGCCATGACCCGCGGTGCAGGCGGGGACGAGCACGATCCGGTTGCCCTGGCCCTGGGGCAGCTGGATCGTCGTGCTCCCCGCGGCCTGCTCGATGGCGCTCACGTCCGAGGAGGCCGCGCTCGTGCCCGTTCCGCATGGGGCGACGACCACGGTCCGCGAGACGTCGTTGGTGGGGACGACGACCGCGCGGGTCCCGGTGATGATCGCGCTCGGCGTGCTCTGGAGGCTCTTGGCGATCGCGTAGCCCGCCACCAGCAGCACGATGAGCGCGATGATCACGATCCAAACCGCGTTCGACTCCGGCTCGATCTGGTCGGTTCGCTCTTCCGGTCTTTCCGCTGTCTCGGCGATGACACCGCCTCCGCGTCGTCGTGCTGGGGGCGGCCCGCTAGCTGCTGCTGCTACTGCTCGGCTGGGCCTGACAGGGCGCGGCGGTGGCGACCGTCGCGTTCTTCGACGGGATCACCGCCTCCTGGCTCGGGTCGACGACGAGCTCGACGAGCTGCTCGAGCTGCTGGAGCTACCCGAGCTGCTCGAGCTCTGCGGCGGCGGCAGGCACGGCGGAACGATCAGCGTCGTCACGCTGCTGTTGGCCGGGAGCACCAGCTGGTCCTGGGGCGCTGCGCCGGTGGCGCTCGCGGCCGACGCTCCGCCGGGCGTGACCAGGATCGTGCTGGCGGGCGGGGGAGCGATCGTGGCGCTGCTCGAGCTGCTCGAGCTGGAGCTGCTCGACGAGCTCGACGGCGATCCGCAGGGCTCGACGGCCACCGATTGCGTCAGCGTGCTCTTGGGGATCGTGATCTCGTTCGACCCCGGAGGGATCGTGCTGGCGCCGGATTGGACGACCGCCGCCTCAGAGCACGAGGTGACGGCGATCGTCAACGGGTTGTGCTGGCGGGGGATGACGATCGTCCGGACGCCAGGGCTCGTCAGCGCAGCTCCCACTGGATCCTGGCTGGAGCTGCTCGACGAGCTGCCACCGCTGCTTCCGCAACCGGTTATGACGACTACCGCGATGCACGTAGCTAGAACTGCGACGAATCGCGTCGCGGTCGAGCGCCTGCTCTTCATGCTGTTGCTCCTCCGGGGGTGCTGCGCTCTCGCGCGCATGTGGGATGACTCTCCGCACTTACCCGCCGGTACGAGGTCCCGAAACGCGGGTCGTCAACGGTGGCCCCCGCGATGGACCGTCCAGCCGCGGCCCGCCGCGTAGACGCCGGCGCTGGCGGCGCCGACGAAGAACCCCACGGGCCAGTTGGTCTGATACGAGAGCGCGATCGACGCCCACACGACGGCCAGGGCGATCGCCACCGACAGCGCCATCGCCGCGCCGGGTCGCGGAGTGAAGGCGCGAGCCGCGGCCGGCGGCCCGATCATCAGACTGAAGATGAGGGCGGTCCCGACGACGGGGACGGTCATCGTCGTCGCGAGCGCGACCACGATCAGGAACCCGGCCTCGACGGCGAACGCGTCGATGCGGCCGCCCTCGGGGAAGGCCGAGGAGAGCAGCAGCGGCCGGTACAGAAGCGCCAGCGCGAGCAGGGAGGCGCCGGCGAGCGCCACCGTGGGAGCCAGCTGGCTGGCGCTGATGCCGAGCACCTCGCCGAACAGCAGCGAGTAGATCGCCGAGGAGTAGCCGTCGCTCACGGCCAGCAGCAGCGATCCGAGCCCGAGCATGAAGACGAGCGTGAGCGCGGTGGCGACGTCGTGGCGGCCGCGCCGGCCGAGCAGCCCGATCCCGAGCGCCCCGCCGACCGAGAACACGGCCAGGCCGACGAGCGTGCTCGCGCCGATCAGGCTCGCGGCCGCGGCGCCCGCGAAAGATCCGTTGGGCACCGCGTGGGCGACGAACGCCGAGCCGCGGAGCACGACGAAGAAGCCGATCGCGCCGCCGACGATGGCCACGACCGTGGCCACGATCCAGGCGTCGGTCATGAAGCCGGAGAACATCGTCACCGGCGCCCCGCGGACACCGCCCGCGCCGCGATGTAGACGATCAGCACGAGCGCCACCACGAAGAAGCTCACGGGCCAGCCGCGGTGCAGCGGCGGCCAGTGGTAGCTGTCGTAGGCGAGCAGCACGCCGAGCCAGGTGACGGCGACGCCGATCAGCGCGGCGAGGAGGATGGCGCGGCCGGGGCGGCGCGTGAGCTGGAGCGCCGCGGCCGCCGGCCCGACCAGGAGGGCCGTGCTCAGGATCGCGCCGATCGTCGCCGCCGACAGCGCCACCGCCAGCGCGAGCGCCACCAGGTAGAGCCCACCGACCGCCCGGACCGGCACCCGGCGGGCGGCGGCCAGGTCCGGGCTCACCGAGCTCAGCAGCAGCGGCCGGTAGAGGACCGCGACGAGCGCGAGCGCGAGCGCGCCGAAGGCGAGCACGAGCGGCAGCGTCGAGGTGTCGAGCGCGAAGATCGAGCCGAACAGCACGGTGACGGTGGCGCCGGCGGTGCTCGCGTAGGTGGTGCCCAGGTACAGGAAGAGCGCCGCCAGGGCGAACCCGGCGCCGAGGACGATCCCGGTGGCGAGATCGCGGCCGCGGGCGCGCTGGATCCCGATCATCTCCATCACGCCCGCGGCGGCCACGGCGATCGCGAGGAACCCCCACAGCGGCGCGACTCCGGCCAGGTAGGCGCTCGAGCCGCCGGCGGCGCCGACGTCGCCGAGCGCCTCTCCCGCGAACGCCTGCCCGCGGACCACCGTGAACACGCCGACGCAGGCCGCGACGAGCGCGACGCTCCCGCCCACCGCGAGGGCGAGCGCGCACCGGGGAGCTGGCGAAGAACCCGGGCTCGACGATCGCTCGGAGCACCCGGTGCATCACACGATCTCGACCGCGGCGCCGTCGCCGTGGGTGAGCGCCGGGTGCTCGTCGTGGCCGGTGCCGGCGACCACGAGCACGCGGCCGTGGACGCGGAGCACGTCGACGTGGTGGCCGTAGAGCTCGGTCAGCACGTCTGAGCGGACCACCTCCGCGGCGGTACCGCTCGCCGCCCGTCCCGAGGCCAGGTACACGATGCGGTCCATCACCGGCAGCAGCGGGTTCATCTCATGCGCGGAGATGAGCACCGCGACGCGCTGGCGCCGCGAGATCCGCGCGAGCAGCCCGACCACCTCCTGGGCGCTGCGCAGATCGAGGTTGGCGAGCGGCTCGTCGAGGAGCAGCAGCTTCGGCCGGCTGATGAGCGCGTGCGCGATCAGGATCCGCTGCTGCTCGCCGCCCGAGAGCGCACCCACCCGCGCGTCGCCGAGCCCGCGGGCGTCGACGGCGTCGAGCATCTCGTCGATGCGCCGGCGGCGGTCCTTGGAGGGGAGGGGGATGCCGAGACGGTGCCCGTCGAGGCCCAGTCCGACGAGGTCACGCGCGCGCAGCGGCATGTCGGGGTCGAGCAGGAACTTCTGCGGCACGTAGCCGATATGGCGGCGCGTGACCGGGCCGACCGAGCCCGTGGTGACCGGCTGGAGGCCGAGGATCACGCGGAACAGCGTCGTCTTGCCGGCGCCGTTGGCGCCGATGAGCCCGGTGAACTCGCCGTCGCCGAGCGTGAAGCTGACGCCGTCGAGCACCGTCCGGCCCGAGAGGCGCACGGTGACGTCGTCCAGCGTGAGGGCCGCCGTCGTCATGTCAGCGTCTCCGTCGAGATCCTCTGAGTCACCGCTCGCTCGAGCGCACGGACCTCGGCCAGCATCCACGACTGGTAGTCGTAGCCGGCGGGCATCGTCTCGTACAGCCCCACCACCGGGATGTGCAGGCGCTTGGCCTGCGCAAGGAAGGAGTCGGTCACGGTATCGGTGACCTGCTGGTTGTAGAGCAGCGCCCTGACCCGATGGGTTTCGAGGAGCGTGTGCTGCGCGGCCACATCCTGAGGCGCCGGATCGATGCCGTTCATGACCGCGGACTCGAGCGAGGCGGGGGTCATGATGCTCGCGCCCGCCGCCTGGAGCATGTAGTCGCCGACGGGCTCGGTCACCGCGACCGGTGTCCGCGGGTGGCGCGCTCTGAATGCGCTCAGTGCGGTTCTCCAGGGCGTGAGCTCGGCGTCGAAGCGCCGCTCGTTCGCGGCGAAGTAGCCGGCGTGCGCGGGCTGCAGCTTCGACAGGGCGCTCGTCAGCTCCCGCGCCACCGCGGGCATCGTCGCCGGCGCGTACCAGAGGTGCGGGTTGGTCGTGTCACGGCGTAAGCGGAGCAGGCCGTGTACGTCGATCACCCTGCGCGCCGGGTTGGGGGAGGCCGCCTCGATCCTGTCCATGAACGCGTCGTAGCCGAGCCCGTTCTGCACGACGATGTTCGCCGCCGCGACCTCCTGAGCGATCGCGGGGCTCGCCTGGAACTCGTGCGGGTCGGTGTTGGGGTTGCTCTCGATCGCGCTCACCGCCACGTACCTGCCGCCGATCTGCGCGATCACGTTGGCGTACTGGGTTTCGGCACCGACGGCCACGATCTGGCCCTTCTTCGCCACCGTTGGCGCCGGGTCCGAGCCGCAGCCGGTCAGCGCGGTGGCGAGCAGGAGGGTTGGCGCGGTGCGCGAGGAGGAGGGTCGGCGCGGTGGCGAGCAGGGGGAGCAGCCACGAGCGCCGGCGCATGCGACGGACCCTACCATAGAGTGAGACTCGGTCTCAATCTCGCTCGCGTGGCGCGCGGTCGGGCGTGGGGGGCCGCGGCCGTGGTCGATATGTCCCGCTATGCGGGGAAGATCGATCAAACGAGAGCGGGTCGCAGTCTCACGCCGCGGTTATCCTT
Source organism: uncultured Solirubrobacterales bacterium (assembly GCA_963839105.1). GTDB lineage: Bacteria > Actinomycetota > Thermoleophilia > Solirubrobacterales > Solirubrobacteraceae > Palsa-465. The sequence continues at coordinate 331,092 of CAWITQ010000006.1, read as the reverse complement.
GACCTGGTGCAGAACGGTCAACAGTGGGCGGTCCATGCGCGGCAGGTGCTCCATCGCGCCGGCCACCACCGAGGGGCGGCGCGCGACACAGTGATCGAGCTTCTTTCGCGCCAGGATTGCGCGCTGACCGCGCTAGAGATCGAGGACGCACTCCGCCTCGGGCGCCGCGGACAGCGGCCGGTGGCGCGCGCCAGCATCTACCGCGTGCTGGAGCTCCTGCACGACCACGACCTGATCAACCGGCTGGACCTCGGCGACGGCATCGCGCGCTACGAGGTCGCGCATTCCGGTGGCGAGCACCACCACCACCTGCTGTGCGACTCCTGCGGCCAGCTCGTGCCCTTCCACGACGCGGCGCTCGAGCGGACGATCGACCGGCTATCGAGCCGGCTCGGCTTTGACACCACCGACCACGAGGTGACGCTGCGGGGCACCTGCCCCGCCTGCCGTTAGCCTCGCAGCGCTCAGCGCTCAGCGCTCAGCGCTCGGCGCCTGACGCGCCCCCCGCGCCCGCAGAATTAGGGCACCCTAATAAGCCCTGTGTTAGGGTCCCCTAATCGACGGGTACGTGCGACTCGGCCTGAGAAGTGACCTGAACCCATGCGCCTGACTTCACGCCCGAACGTCCGCCGTGCCGGCTACGCCACCGTGGCGCTCGGCGTCCTCGGAGTGCTGATCTGGCAGATGGTCACCGCGCGCGGGGGTACCCCGAATCCGGCCGATCCGTCCACGCACCTCTCGCACGGCGCCGTGATCCTCGACAGCGGCCTGCTCGTACTCCGCGAGGGCCTCGAGACGATCCTCGTCCTGGCCGCCGTGACGGCGAGCCTCCGGGGCGGCAACTCGGACTTCCGCCGGCCGGTGGCGGCGGGTGGCGGCCTGGCCTTCCTGGCCACGATCGCCACCTGGTTCATCGCCATCGCCGTGACCGACTCGGTCGGAGCCGGGAGCCTCGATCTGCAGGCGGCGACGGGCGTGCTGGCGGTCGCGGTGCTCCTCGTGGTCATGAACTGGTTCTTCCACCGCGTCTACTGGACCGGCTGGATCTCCCACCACCACCAGCGGCGGCGGCGTCTGATCGGGCGCGTCGACGAGGTGGGGCTGCGGCGAACGCTGCTCGGGCTCGGGCTGCTCGGCTTCACCTCCGTCTACCGGGAGGGCTTCGAGGTCGTCCTCTTCCTCCAGAACCTGCGCCTGCGCTACGGCAGCGGCGTCGTCCTCGAGGGCGTGGCCGTCGGTCTGGCGCTGGTGGCGCTGATCGGCTACGCCACGTTCGTGCTCCACCGCCGCCTCCCGTACCGGAGGATGCTGGTGGCGACCGGGGTGCTCCTCGGCGTGGTACTGCTGGTGATGGTCGGCGAGAGCGTCCAGGAGCTCCAGCAGGCCGGATGGATCGGTACCACCGCGCTGCCCGTCTCCGTCCCGGGCTGGATGAGCCTGTGGTTCTCGATCTTCCCGAACGTCGAGACGGTGCTCGCGCAGGCGGGGGCGGCGGCGTTCGTGGTCGGCTCCTACTTCCTCGCCGAATGGCTGCGCGTTCGCAGGCCGCGCCGGCGAGGCGAGCCCGTGGCGCAACGGTCGGCGGCGCCGCCGGCGGTCGGTCGGCCGCTCGAGGCCTAGCGGCCGCCGGCCCTCAAGTTGCCGGCGCGCGCGCCGATCCCCACGGGGGATGAGTATTCAGGCAGCTGTTGCGCGCGTTGACCAGATCCTCACGTGGCAACAACAGGTGGCGACGGGCGGTCTCCCCGGCGGGCCTTCCGCGGGCGCGCCGGCGGGGAGCAACCCGACCCAGGCCGCCTCGGCGCCGGCCAGCTTCACCGGCGCCCCGGCGCCCACAAGCTTCACCGACGCTCTGGCCGCCGCCCAGGGGACCACGAGCACGGCCTCACGGGCGGCGTGAGTCCCATCGGCGGGCCGGCGGCGGCGCAGCAGATGACCGCGATGGCCAACTCGCTCGTGGGCAAGCCCTACGTCTTCGGTGGCGGGCACTCGGGGTGGAGCCCGCAGGCGGGCTATGACTGCTCGGGTTTCGTCTCCGCCGTGCTCCACGCCGGCGGGTTCCTGACCGCGCCGGCGGACACCGTCAACCTGCCCGAACCAGCCCGGAATCGAGCAGGGACCGGGACAGTACGTGACGATCTACGACCGGCCGCTCTCGGGCGACACCGGGCACGTGATCATCGAGATCGACGGCCAGTTCTACGAGTCCGGCGGCATGCACGGCTCGTGGGGCGGCGGCGGTGGCGTGCAGAAGATCGCGCGGCCGTCGGACTCCTATCTCGCGACGTTCTGCGCCGTGCTCCATCCGGCCGGGCTCTGAGCGCGCATCGTCGCGGGCATAGGCCACGAACGTGTCCAGGGCCTCCGGTTGGGCGAGCGCGTCACGGCTGGCCACGTCCTCGGGGCGGGCCCCTCTGAGGATGCGCTTGACGGGCGCCTCGAGCTTCTTGGCCGTGAGCGTGCGCGGGATCGCGGGGACGGCGACGACCGTGTCGGGCACGTGGCGGGGTGAGAGCTCGGACCTGAGCGCCGCCTTGATGCGCTCCAGGAGCGCGTCATCGACGGTGGTGTTCTTGGCGGGCACGAAGAACAGCAGCAGCTCACCCGCGCCGCCCTCGTCGTCCTCGAGGTGGATCACCAGGGCGTCGGCGATCTCCGGCATCTGCTCGAGCAGGGCGTAGAACTCACCCGTGCCCAGGCGGACCCCGCCGCGATTCAGGGTGGCGTCCGAGCGCCCGGTGAGCACGCAGCTGCCGCGCTCGGTGAAGAGGATCCAGTCCCCCTGGCGCCACACGCCGGGGTAGCGGTCGAAGTACGAGCTCCGGTAGCGCTCGCCGTCGGGGTCGTTCCACAGCGCCACCGGCATCGAGGGCATCGGCTGGAGGATCACGAGCTCGCCGAGCTCCTCCACGAGCTCGTTGCCGTCGGGGTCGAAGGCGCGCGTGTCGACGCCCAGGCAGCGGCCCGAGATCTCGCCCTCGTAGACGGGCTGGGCGAAGGACCCGCTGACGATCCCGGTGCAGACGTCCGTGCCCCCGGAGCCGTTGATGAGCAGGATGTCGGGGCCGAGCTGCTCGTAGATGTAGCGGTAGCCCTCGGCGGGGAGCGGCGAGCCGGCGGTGCAGACGGCGCGCAGCGATCCGAGGTCGAAGTCGCGGGCGGGGGTGAGGCCGGCCTTTCGGCACGCCATCAGGTAGGGCGGGAGCCATCCCCATCACGGTCGGCCTCGTCTGCTCGGCGATCCGCCACTGCTCGTGCAGGTCCGGCCACGCCGGGTCGCCGTCGAGCATGACGATCGAGGCGCGCAGCAGGAGCCCCGAGACGAGGGCGTTCCACATCATCCAGGCTGTGGTGGAGAACCACTGGAGGCGCCCGCCGGGCTTGAGGTCCCAGCCGAGGCCCTGGTTCTTGTGGTGCTCGAGGAGCTGTCCGCCGTGGCCGTGGACGATCGCCTTGGGCAGCCCGGTCGTGCCGCTCGAGAAGAGGACGTAGAGGGGGTGGGCGAACGGGACCGGCTCGAACTCGAGGGTCCCGGGCGCGCTCAGCAGATCGTCCCACGGGGTCGCGTCGGCGACCTGCGCGTCGCCGTAGGGGACGTGGACGGTGTGCTCGAGCGTCGGGAGCCTCGAGCGGATCGTCTCGACCTCCGCCCGGCGATCGACGTAGCGGTCGCGGTAGCCGTAGCCGCCGACGGTCAGCAGGACGCGGGGCTCGATCTGGGCGAAGCGGTCGACGACGCTGCGGGCGCCGAACTCGGGTGCGCAGGTGGCCCAGATCGCGCCCAGGCTGGCGGTGGCGATGAACGCGACGAGCGTCTCGGGGATGTTCGGGAGGTAGGCGACGACCCGGTCGCCCTTGCTCACTCCCAGCTCCTGGAGCCCGGCGCGGGCGCGCGCCACCTGTTCGCGCAGCTCGCCGAACGTCAGCGTCGAACGGGGGCCGCGTCTGCGAGCGCGCGACGACGGCGGTGCGGTCGGTGTCCTCCTCGCCACCGACCAGATGCTCGGCGTAGTTGAGGGTCGCGTCCGGGAACCACTCGGCGCCGGGCATCGTTCGCCTGCCGAGGACGCGCGTCGGCTGGGTGTGGGCGCGTATGCGGTAGAAGTCCCAGATCGAGGCCCAGAAGGCCTCGAGGTCGGTGACCGACCAGAGGTGGAGGGAGTCGTAGTCGCGGAAGTCGAGGTCGCGCTCATCGCGCAGCCAGGTCAGGTAGCGCCCGATCTCCGTCGTCTGGCGCAAGTCCGCCGGCGGGTTCCAGAGGATGTCCCCGATCATCTGCGCGCCGTCGATCATATGGGTTGGAGCGCCGGGCGCCGGGTGCCGATGAAGCCGGGATGGACGCATCGGCCTACGCACTGACCCACGGCGTGCGCGCCACCCGCGCCACGCTGGCCGCCTGGCGCAGCCGCCCGGCGCCGGTGCTGGCGCGCTGGGTGGGCGGCGCGCTGGCCGTGGCCGGGCTGCTCCTGGGCGCCGTCCTGGCCATCGCCTGGGTGCGTGGAGTGTCGTCGTGGGGCACGCTCGACCAACCGCCGTTCGTCGTAGGCGGGATCGGCGACGTGCTCGCTGGTCATGAAGGACAACCTGCTCGTGCTCGCGCTCCACGCGATGGCGTGCGTGGCCGGGTTCATCGCCGGCAGCTCACTGCCCCTGCAGGCCAGGTACTACACGGGCGTACGCGCGCGCCATCCACGAGCGGGGCCGGCCGATCGCGCTGGCGCTCGTGGTCGGCGCCACCGGGTTCTCGCTCACCATGCAGGCCTACCGGATCGGTTCCGCCGCCGCCGACGACGCCGCTGCGCTGCACGTCTCGCCGGCGCTGCTCCTGCTCGGGTTGCTGCCTCACGCGCTGCCGGAGCTGGTGGCCCTGTTCCTCCCGCTGGCGGCGTGGATGGTGGCCAGCCGGCGCGGGGAGTGGGAGGGGCTGCTGGCGGCCACGCTGGTCACGGTGGCGCTCGCCGTGCCGGTTCTGGTCGCGGCGGCCGTGTGGGAGGTCTATGCCGCGCCGCACGTGCTCTCGCTCCTGATCTGAGCCCTGCGGCTAGTCTCGGACGGCGGTGAGCACTCGGTCGCCCGTCTTCACCGGGATGGCGCTCGACCGCGCCTCGGGGCAGCGGTCGGATCCGGTTGGGTGGAGCAGCAGCTCTCCGTCCCGGGCGTGATGGCGGTGGCGGCCGGCCACGACAGCGTCCTCGTCGATCCCTCGGGCGAGGCGCTCCTGCGGGTGGAGTTTCCGCGGGAGCGGGCGGCGGCGATCCTGCTCGGGATGGCCGATGGCGCCCCGCTGTTCGCGGTCGACCTCGACACGGTGCCGGCGCCACCGGGCGGACGGGTCGTGTCGCTGCGCGACGCCGGCGGCATGCTCTCGCAGGACGAGGGCGGCCTGGCGGCGTACGCGGTGGCGCTGCTGGGCTGGCACCGGCGCCACCGCTACTGCGCCAACTGCGGGCACGCCACCGAGGTCGTGGAGGCGGGCTACTCGCGCACGTGCCCCAACTGCGGGGCCTCTCACTTCCCGCGCACGGATCCCGTGGTGATCATGCTCGTCGAGCACGACGGGAGCCTGTTGCTCGGCCGGCGCGCAGGCTGGCCGGGACGGCGCTATTCGGTGCTGGCGGGGTTCGTGTCCCCCGGCGAGTCGGCCGAGGAGGCGGTGGTGCGCGAGGTGCGCGAGGAATCGGGCGTCGTGGCGTATGACCCGCGGTTCGTGGCCTCGCAGCCGTGGCCGTTCCCGGCGTCGCTGATGCTCGGCTTCAACGCGCGCTCTGACGGGGGCGAGCCGGTGGCGCGCGACGGCGAGCTTGCCGAGGTGGCGTGGTTCAGTCGCGACCGGGTGTCGGCCGCCGCAGCCGGCGAGGGCTCGGACTTTGCGCTGCCGCCACCGGTCTCGATCGCGCGCTTCCTGATCGACCGCTGGCTGGCCGAGAGCTAGTGGCCCGCGATCGCGTGAGGGACGTAGGGCTCCTCGAGCCGGGCGATCTCCTCGGCGCTCAGCTCTAGCTCCTCGGCGGCGAGCGCGTCCTCGATGTGGGCCAGCTTCGTGGCTCCGACGATCGGCGCGGTGACGCCCGGCTTGTGCAGCAGCCAGGAGAGCGCGATTTGCGCGCTGGGGACGCCTCTCTGCTCGGCGACCTCGGTGGCGCGGTCGACGACGGCGAAGTCCACGTCCGGCTTGTAGAGGCTGTCGGCGAATGCGTCGCTGTTGGCGCGGGCGGTCCTGCGCTCGCCCTCGCGCGTGCGGTTGCCGGCGAGGATCCCGCGCGCGAGCGGGCTCCACGGGATCACCCCGACGCCCTGGTCGAGACACTGCGGGATCATCTCCCGCTCCTCCTCGCGGTAGAGGAGGTTGTAGTGGTTCTGCATCGAGACGAACCGCGTCCTGGCTGTTTGCTGAGCCTTGGCGAACTGCCACGCGTACATGCTGCTGGCGCCGATGTAGCGGGCCTTGCCGGCCTTGACCACGTCGTGGAGCGCCTCCATCGTCTCCTCGATCGGGGTCGTCGGATCGAAGCGATGGATCTGGTACAGGTCGACGTAGTCGAGGTTCAGGCGCTCGAGCGACGCGTCGATCGAGGCCATGATGTGCTTGCGGCTGAGGCCGCGGCCGTTCTCGCCGGGCATCGTCTGGCCGTGGACCTTGGTGGCGACGACGTACTCCTCGCGCATGCCGAACAGGCGCTGGAGGATGCGGCCGGTGAGGATCTCGCTCTGCCCGCCGTTGTAGACGTCGGCGGTGTCGAAGAACGTCACACCGCCCTCGACCGCCTTGCGGACGATCGGCTCGGCGTCGTCCTCATCGAGGGTCCACGGCCGGCTCTCGTGCTTGCCGTAGCTCATCATCCCCAGGCACAGCCGGGAGACGCGCAGTCCGGTGCGGCCGAGGTTTACGTGATTCACGCCGCAGCGCGGTCCACGCGCCGGGTCACACCGAGCCCGGGTCCAGGCGCCGGACCTCGAGGCGCCCGGCGTTTTCGCGGACCTGGAAGGCGGGCTGGCCCGCGGTGGCGGGGCCGTTGATGACCGCGCCGTCCCTGAGCGAGAAGCGCGAGCCGTGGCAGCCGCAGACGATCTCGTCGCCCTCGAGCTGTCCCTCGCTCAGGGAGCAGCCGCGGTGCGAGCAGCGATCGTGGATGGCGAAGGTGAGCTCGCCCTGGCGTACGAACAGGACGGGGGTCTCGTCGACGACGACCCGGGTCGGGCGCCCGTCGGGGAGATGGAGGCGTCCGCGGCCGGCGTCCAGTCGGTCGGGCCCGGGTCGAACACCGTCTGGTCAGGGCCGACTCCGCGCCGCAGCGATAGGTGACCTCCGAGGTAGCCGCCGGCCATGAGGACGCCGGCACCGAGCGCGCCCAGGATCGCGCCCTGGCCCCACTGGCCGCGTTTGCGCCTGACGAGGGAGGCGCTGTAGAGCGTGAGGGCGACCGCGTTGCCGGCGGCGTGGACGATGCCCACGCGGCGGATCTTCGGATCGGCGATCTCGCTGTCGGCCCAGTCGTTGGCGCCGGTGACAGCGGTCAGGGGGTAGGCCGCGATGCCGGTGGCGATGAGGCGCTCGGCCGCCGGGCTGGCGTCCTCGCCACCGAGCAGGTCGAGCACGGTGGCGCTGAAGAACGAGCCGATCACCACGTCGGTGAGCATCGGGTGTACGGCGTGGCCGAGCCACGTCCCGCTCAGGGCATCCTTGAGCGTCTGCTGCGATGAGGTGGCGGAGCGAACCTGCTTGCCGACCGCCTTGGCCGGCGCGTCGAGGAACGAGGCCCGCTCGATCTGCTCGACGACCGGCTCGGCCGGCGCCATCTGTCGGTTGGAGGTCGTAGTCACAGCGCCGCGCATACCCCGGGTGACGGTCTCTAAGCCCGGGCGAGGCGGGATGCAGAGTTGTGACGCGCCGTCACCCACGCGTCACGTTTCGGGCGCGGACGATGGGCTCATGCCGGAGGCTGGGTGTGAAACGTGAAATATGGGGACGTTTCGCACCCACCCCGGATCGACGCGAGGCTTGCGGAGCTGGGTGAGCGCCAGCACGCGGTGTTCAGCCTCGATCAGCTGCGAGAGCTTGGTCTGACCGCCGCGGCCGCCCGAAGCGTGCGGGCACCCGCCGGCTGCACCGCAGGTTCATCGAGGCGTCTACTCCCTGGTCCCGCCTCGTGCTGCTGACGCGCGACGGCCACTTCATGGCCGCGGCGCTGGCCACGCGGCCCCGGGGCGCTGCCTCTCGCACCGCTCGGCGGCGGCGCTGCTCGGGCTGCGTGAACGGCGGGGTCGAAGATCGAGGTGACGGTCCCCGGCCGCGGCAAACGGCATCACCACGCGGCCTGCTCGTCCATCGCTCGCGCACGCTCACTCCGGCGGACGTCACCGTGGTCGACGGGATCCGGTGCACGACGGTGGCGCGGACGCTGTTCGACCTCGCCGAGGTCGTGGCGCGTCGGCCGGTAGAGCGCGCGTTCGATCAGGCGGACGCGATGCAGGTGCTCGACCTCGGCGCGCTCCAGGATCAGCTGGCGCGAAACCCGACCAGGCCGGGCGCCCGCGTGATCCGCGCGATCCTCGAGCAGCACTACCTCGGCTCGACGCTGACCGAGAGCGAGCTCGAAGAGGCGATGCTGATGGTAAGCCGCGCGGTCGGGCTGGCCCCGCCGGAGGTTCAGCGGTGGCTCGACCTTGGTGACGGTGGCGGGCTGATCCGTCCCGACTTCATGTGGCGGGCGCAGCGGCTGATCGTCGAGGCCGACAGCGCGAAGTACCACCGGACGCGGCAGCGATTCGAAGCGGATCGGCTGCGCGACCAGCGCGCGATGGTCGCCGGGTGGCGCGTGATCCGCACCACCCACCGCCAGATCAAGCAGCGACCGGGCGAGTTGAGGGACACGATCGCCCACCTGCTCGCGCACGATGCGATGGGTAAGCTCAGCGGATGACCGAAGACGAGAACCTGTTTGGCGAGGAGCACGTCCGCGTCTACCGGGAGACCGGTGGCGAGCGCGGATACCACTGGCGCAAGGGCACGACGATCCTGCTGCTGAGCACCAAGGGACGGAACTCGGGTCAGGAGCGGACGACGCCGCTGATCCACCGCGTCGACGGCGACCGGTGGGTGATCATCGCCTCCAAGGGTGGCGCGCCCGATCATCCGGGGTGGTTCAAGAACCTCGAGAAGGAGCCGGAGGCGGAGATCCAGGTCAAGGACGAGGTGATCCCGGTTCGCGCGTCGGTGGCGGAGGGCGACGAGCGCGAGCGCCTGTGGTCGGACATGGTCGAGGCCTGGCCCGACTACGAGAATTACAAGAAGAAGACCGACCGCCAGATCCCGGTGGTCATCCTCAGCCGGCGCTGAGACGGCGGGGCCGCGCGCGGGGCCGGTGGCGCGGGAGGTGCCGGCGCGCCCGCGGGGCCGGTGGCGCGGGAGGTGCCGGCGCGCCCGCGGGGCCGGTGGCGCGAGGGTGCCGACGCGCCCGCGGGGCCGGTGGGCGCGGGAGGTGCCGGCGCGCCGCGCGCGAGTAGCGTCCGCTCGGGGCGCCACGGTTTGTGAGCGCCCCCGCGCGGGCAGAGGACCTGCGATGCGCCTGCGCCGTCTGACCCTCGTGGCGGTCGCCGCCGCCACCGCGGCAAGCGCCCCCGCGCTCGGCAGCGCGGCGCGTGTGCGCACCGGGCGGCCCGGGCGCGAAGCCGACGTGGGCTCCGGCGGACAAGCACGGCTTCGGCACGTCGACCACGACCGCCAGCAAGGTGTGGTTCACGCTCGAGTCCGGCGAGCTGACCGAGGTCTACTACCCACGGCTCGACACGCCGAGCTACCGAGACCTCCAGTTCGTGGTCACCGACGGCCGCAGCTTCGTCGAGCAGGAGCGGACCGCGACCGTGCAGCGGACCACGCTCACCGACCCGCGCAGCCTGAGCTACCGCCAGGTCGACACCGACCGCCACCATCGGTGGCGCCTGACCAAGACCTACGTCACCGATCCCGCTCGCGCCACGGTGGCGATCCAAGTCCGCTTCCAGTCGCTGACCGGCCGCCGCTATCACGTCTACCTCCTCGCCCATCCTCAGCTCGCCAACGGCCAGCGCGAGAGCGGCGCCTGCTCCCCGCGCGGCGGCCTGATCGCCATGACCAAGGGCATGGCGGCGGCGGTGCTGAGCAAGCCCGCCCTGACCCAGGCCTCGTGCGGGTACGCCGGCACGCGCAGCGACGGGTGGAGCCAGCTCGGCCACACCAAGCGCCTGCCCAAGCGCTACGCCCTCGCGCCGAACGGCAACGTGGTGCAGACCGGCCTGACCTCGCTCACCGGAACCCGCGGCCACCAGCAGCTCGAGGTCGTGCTCGGCTTCGGGGGCAATCGGGGCGCCGCGGTGGCGGGGGCGCGGGCCACGCTGCGCGCCAACTACGGAAAGCTCGTGGGCCGCTACCAGTCCGGGTGGCACGCCTACCTGGCCTCGCTCCACCAGCCGCCGGCCAGCCTCACCACCGCCGGCGAGCGCGGCGACTACACGGTGTCGGAGATGGTGCTCGCCGCGAGCGAGGACAAGACCTACCGCGGCGCCTACGTCGCATCGCCGACGATGCCCTGGGTGTGGGGAACGGGGCTCCAGACTCCGTCAGGGCCCTACCACCTCGTCTGGTCGCGCGACCTGTACGAGATCGCCACCGCGCTGATCGCCGATGGCGACAACGCCGGCGCCAAGCGCGCGCTCAGCTTCCTGTTCACCCGCCAGCAGAAGCCCGACGGCTCCTTCCCCCAGAACTCGGACGTGAGCGGCAAGCCGGTCCTGACGAACCTCCAGCTCGACGAGGTCGCCGACCCGATCATCCTCGCCCAGCAGCTCGGCCAGCACGACGCCGCCACCTACGCCCACGTCAAGCGCGCCGCCGACTTCATCGTCGGCTGGCATGACGACAAGGGCCACTCCGCGCCGTACTCGCCGCAGGAGCGGTGGGAGAACCAGGCCGGCTACTCGCCCGCGACGATCGCCAGCGAGATCGCGGGACTGGTTTGCGCGGCCCAGATCGCCCAGGCCAACGGTGACGCGGCCTCCGCGACTCGCTACCTGAGCACCGCCGATTCCTGGCGCTCGCAGCTGAACAGCTGGACGCTCACCACCAACGGGCCCTACGGCGGGTCGTACTACCTGCGCCTGACCAAGGACGGCAAACCGAACTCCGGTACCCCCTACAGCGTCGGCGACAGCGGACCCACCCTCGACCAGCGTCGGATCGTCGATCCGAGCTTCCTCGAGCTGGTGCGGCTGGGAATCGAGCCGGCGAGCAGCCCGGCGATCATCCGCAGCCTCCAGGTCGTTGATGCGGTGCTCGGCCTGACCACGCCGCACGGCCAGTTCTGGCACCGGTACACGGGCGACGGGTACGGCGAGCAGCGAAACGGCGCTCCGTGGCGCACGAAGCTTCCCGACGGCAGCCAGGCCACGATCGGCCGCCTGTGGCCGATCTTCGCCGGCGAGCGCGGTGAGTACGAGGTGGCGGCGGGCCAGTCGGCGGTGGCGCGGCTGCGTGCGATGGCGTCCGCGGCGAACGACACCGGGCTGATCCCCGAGCAGGTGTGGGACCAGAACCCGCCCGCGGGCCGCCCGGGCTTCGCCTCCGGCACGCCCACGTTCTCGGCGACGCCGCTCGCGTGGAGCCACGCTCAGTTCATCCGCCTGGCCTGGTCGATCGCCGGCGGCAAGGTGATCGAGCAGCCGACGATCGTCGCCTGCCGTTACGTGCGCACCTGCACCTGACGCACTCAGATGGGTGACGGGCTGAACGCGCCGCCGCTCGACGGCATCCGCGTGCTCGATCTCTCGCGCGTGCTGGCCGGCCCCTACTGCACGATGATGCTGGCCGACCTCGGTGCCGAGGTGATCAAGGTCGAGCAGCCGGAGGTCGGCGACGAGACGCGAGGCTGGGGCCCGCCCTTCGCCGGCGCCGACGCCGCCTACTACCTGGCCATCAACCGCAGCAAGCGCAGCGTGACGCTGGACCTCAAGTCAGCCGAGGGACGCGACGCAGCGCTCCGGCTGGCGACCCGGTCCGATGTCGTCGTCCACAACTTCCGACCGGCGACGATCGAGCGGCTGGGACTTGGATACGAGCGGATGCGCGAGGTTGCGCCGGGGATCGTGTTCTGCGCGATCTCCGGGTTCGGCTCAGATCGGAAGCCGAGCGATCGGCCGGGATACGACTTCGTCGTACAGGCCGAGTCCGGGCTAATGCAGGCCACGGGCGACGAGGAACCGATGAAGGTCGGCGTGGCCGTCGTCGACGTGCTCACGGGGATGAACGCCGCGGTCGCGATCCTGGCCGCTCTGCACCGCCGCCACCGAACCGGCGACGGCGAGAACATCGAGGTCGCGCTCCTGGACAGCGGCCTGGCGGCGCTCATCAACGTGGCGCAGGGATCGCTGGTTACGGGTCAGGAGCCGCGGCGCCACGGCAACGCCCACCCCAACATCGTGCCCTACGAGACGTTCCGCGCCGCGGACGGATGGGTGGCGGTGGCGGCGCCGAATGACCGCCTGTACGTCGCGATGTGCGAGGCGATCGGCCGACCGGAGCTGGGGGAGGACCCGCGGTTCGCTCGCAACCGCGACCGCGTCGAGCGCCGGCAGGAGCTGACCGCGGCGCTGGCGGCGACCTTCGCCGAGCGCCCCGCCGAGGAGTGGGTGAAGGAGCTGCAGGCGGCCGGGGTTCCGGTCGGCAAGATCCGAGGCGTCCTGGAGGCGCTCGATGCAGCCGCGCAGGCGGGACGCCCGGCCACGGTCACCGTCGAGCACCCCGCCGTCGGCGAGCTCACGCTGCTGGCACCGGCGATCCAACTGCAGCGGGCGTCGCTGCGAGCACCGGCGCCACCGCCGCTGCTGGGCGAGCACACCGAGGCGGTTCTCGGCGAGCTCGGTCAGGATCAGCCCGGCGCTTCCTGAGGCCTGGCGGCGAGGCGCGGCCGCCACGGTCGCCGTGGCGGCCGTTCCGCGCCTGGCTCAGGACCGGCGGGCGGTGATCCAGTTGTCCGCGAGGCGCGAATAGTGTTTGCCCATGAACGAGCGCGCGACCGCGACCGCGACCGCTCCAGAAGGCTCCCGGCACGAGCAGGTGAGAGCGTGAGCGCAACCGCCCGCAGCCGGCACCGCCGCCCGCGGCAGCGAAGCCGAAGCGACGTCAAGCCGCACCGCGCCTTCGACCCGCGCCGCGTCGGGAGCCTCGAATGCGACGCCTGGGTGGCCTACTACCGGCGCGAGTGGCTTGTTTTCCTCCGGGCCGCGGTCGGGCTCACCCGCCACACGTTCGGCCTGCCCTGGCCTCAGACGCTGTGGGGCGCGTGGCTCGTGCTGCGCGCCAACCAGCAGTGGGCGCCGTTCCCGGACAACGATCCGGATGGAGCCCGGCGCACGATGGAGCGCTTCTACCGGCTGGTGGCGCGTCGCTACGCGGAGACCTACGACCCTCGCCGCGCGGCCGAGCTCGAGGTGGAGTGGTGGCGGGTGCACCGCCAGCACCAGCACGACCCGAGCGTGAAACGCGCGGCGCTGGACGGCGCGCTCGCGGAGCTGTACGCCTACGTGTACGGGGTGCCGGTCGAGGCGGTGCAGGTGGCGGCCCGCGAGCGGGCCGCGGCGATGGACGACTCCGACCGCTGGGTGCGCGAGGGCTGTGACCCGGCCAGTCCGCTGGTCGAGCAGGAGCGCGCGGCGCTGGTGCGCTCCTACGCCGGCCTACTGGCCGCCGTCCACCGCTAGGACGCCGCCGTGAGCGTCACCGCGGCCTCCGGCGTGGCCACCCGGAAGCTGATCGACTCCTCGAGGTAGAGCCGAACGACCTCGGCGTCGTGGCTCTCGTAGCCGATCGAGAGGTCCTGGCCGCACTCGAGCAGGAAGTCGCCCCCCCGGGTGCTCAGGACCACGGCCCCGGCGACGCCCGGCGCCCACACGATCGGCCCGTCGAGGATCTTGCGCAGGTGATCGCGCAGGGGGTAGCCGCCGTGCTCGGCGGTCTCCGCCACGCGCTTGTACTGCTCGCCACCCAGGGCCAGGGCGTACGGCCCCTCGACGCCGTTGTGCAGCAGCCGCTCGACCGCTGAGGCCACGAGCCTCGGATAGTCGTTGGCGTCCGGTCCGAGCGGGATCCGGTCGTGCGGCGAGAGCTCGGCGATGCCCTTGATCGAAGCCTCCGCCCAACCGTGGAAGACGGTCTTGTTCTCGGCCACCGCGATCTGATGCGCGGCGCGGTCGAGCTCCTCGAGGTCGGCGTCTTCGGCGCCTCGATCCGCCGCGCGGAGCTCCTCGAGGGCGACCGTGAACGACGCCCGCAGCTCGACCAGCGGAAGCACCCGGCGCTGCGAGCCGGCCACGTCGGGGCAGGGCGCGGCGCCGATGCCGGTGGCACGCCCCAGGTTCGTGGCCGAGTACTCCCAGCCGTGCGGGCCCGAGAAGTCGACCAGCTTGCGGGCGGCGAGCGCCGGCACCAGGCGCTCGCGCGCCTCGTCGTCGAGCTCGGCCCAGCCCGCGTCGCTGATGGGCGCAAGCGGCCGGAGGAGATGGTTCATGAGGCTCCCTTCAGGCTGCCGATTCCGAGCGATCCACCTACCGCCGGGCCCTCGGCCGCGGTCTCGCCCTCGAGCACCTCCGCCTCCACCGCCTCGCCGATCTCGACGATGTCGCCGGGCTGGAACAGGATGCCCTCGGCGATCTTGCGCCACGCGGGCGTCCGCCGCAGGATGCATTCGAGATCCATGCTGAAGTGCTTGAACTCCTCGCCCTGCGCATCGGCCATGACCGCCCGGGCCTCGGCGTCCTGCTCGACCGCGAGCCGCTGCTCGTACCAGCCGATCGCCTCCGCCTCCTCGGTGAGCGACGCGCACAGGCGGGCAAAGGTTCGGGTGGCGGCCGGCAGCTCCTCTGGCGGCTCGTGGTACTGATCGAAGCCCATCTGACCTCCTGGCGGTGACGGTGGCGTGCGCCCGGGAACTGTATGCCGTGGCGCGCGGCGTGCGCTCCCCGGTTACCACGCCGAGGCGCGGGTAATCCGCGGCGCATGGGATCTGACGAGCAGGGCTGACGCTTGCCCGTTGCAATCGTCACCGGATCGGACTCGGGGATCGGCAAGGCCACCGCGGTGGCACTGGCCGAACGCGGGTTCGACGTCGGGATCACCTGGCACTCTGACGAGGAGGGCGCGCAGGGGACCGCGACGGAGGTGCACGAGCTCGGCCGCCGCGCCGAGGTGCGCCAGGTCGACCTGTCGGATCCCGCTCGCCCGGCAGCGGTGATCGCCGAGCTGGCGGACGCCCTCGGCGGACTCGACGTGCTCGTCAACAACGCCGGCACGGGGTCCTCCACGCCCTTCGTCGAGCTTTCGCTCGACGAGTGGCGCCACGTGCTCGAGGTCGACCTGACCGCGGCCTTCCTCGCCGGCCAGGAGGCGGCGCGGCGGATGATCCAGGGCGGTGGCGGCGGGCGGATCGTGAACGTCACGAGCGTGCACGAGCACGTGCCGCTGCGCGGCTCGAGCGCGTACTGCGCGGCCAAGGGCGGTCTCGGCCTGCTGAGCAAGGTGATGGCACTCGAGCTCGCCGAGCACGGCATCACCGTCAATGCGGTGGCGCCCGGGGAGATCGCCACGCCGATGACCGGCGCCCACGACGAGGACCCGTCGACGATCGAGCGACCGAAGATCCCGCTCGGCCGGCCCGGTGGCGCGCGGGAGATCGCGGCGGCAATCACCTTCCTGGCCTCGCCCGAGGCGAGCTACGTCACCGGCGAGTCGTTCGTGATCGACGGCGGCCTGTTGCTCATGGCGGCCGTGGCCAACCAGGACGAGTAGGGTCAGCCGGATGAGCGCCACGCCCGAGCCGCCCGTGACGGCGGTGATCTCACTTGTCATCAACGGCGCCGAGCGCTCGGTCACGGTCGATACGCGCACCTCGCTGCTCGACCTGCTGCGCGAGGGGCTCGGGCTGATCGGCGCCAAGAAGGGCTGCGACCACGGGCAGTGCGGCGCGTGCACGGTGTTGATCGACGGACGGCGCGCCAACAGCTGCCTCGCCCTGGCCGTGGCGCACGACGGCGACGAGATCGTGACCGTCGAGGGCTTGGCCGACGGCGAGGACCTTCACCCCCTCCAACAGGCGTTCATCGAGCACGACGCGTTCCAGTGCGGCTACTGCACGCCCGGCCAGCTCTGCTCGGCGGCGGGCATGCTCGAGGAGGCGCGGGCGGGCTGGCCGAGCTCCGTCACCGCCGATGGCGAGCCCGTGTTGACGGCCACGGGTAAGCCCTTGCTCACCCGCGAGGACATCCGCGAGCGCATGAGCGGCAACCTGTGCCGCTGCGGCGCCTACGTCAACATCGTCGCGGCGATCGCCGACGCGAGCGCCGGCTCGTGAGGCCCTTCCGCTACGAGCGGGCCGCGGACGCCGCGCACGCAGTCGCGCTGGTCGAGGACGCCCCGGAAGCTCGGTTCCTCGGAGGCGGCACGAACCTGGTCGACCTGATGCGGCTCGGCGTCGAGACGCCGGCGCTGCTGATCGACGTCTCCCGGCTCCCGCTCGACCGGATCGAGGAGACGGCTCTCGGGGAGCTTCAGATCGGCGCCGCGGTGCGCAACAGCGACGTGGCCGCGGACGAGACGGTCCGGGCGCGCTACCGGGTGCTCTCGGAGGCGCTGCTGAACGGGGCGTCCGGACAGCTGCGCAACCTCGCCACGGTGGGGGGCAACCTGCTCCAGCGCACGCGCTGCGTCTACTTCCAGGACGTCACCAAGCCGTGCAACAAGCGGAGCGCCGGCTCGGGCTGCCCCGCCCGCGCGGGCGAGCACCGCAACCTGGCCATCCTCGGTCACTCCGAGCACTGCGTGGCCACGCATCCCTCGGACATGGCCGTGGCGATGGCGGCGCTCGACGCGCGGGTGCGTGTGCGCGGCCCTGCCGGCGAGCGCTCGATCCCGCTCGCCGAGTTCTATCGCCTGCCGGGCGATGAGCCGCAGCGCGACACCACCCTGCGTCCCGGCGAGCTCATCACCGCGGTTGAGCTCCCGCCCGCGCCGGAGCGCTCGCTCTACCTGAAGGCGCGCGAGCGGCGGTCCTACGCGTTCGCGCTCGTATCGGTGGCGGCGGCGCTCGAGCTCGACGATCGCGGCTCGGTGGTGGACGTGCGGCTTGCGCTCGGTGGCGTGGCCCACATGCCGTGGCGCGCCCGTCGCGCCGAGACCGCTCTCCGAGGGGCGTCGCTCACCGAGAAGCTCGCGCGCGAGGCCGCCGAGGAGGAGCTCTCCCAGGCGACACCCCTACGAGACAACGCCTACAAGGTGGCGCTGGCGCGCAACATGATCGTGCAGGCAATCATGCAGCTGGCCGAGCGATGAGCGTCGTCCCCGCAGGCGCGATCGGGGCCCCCGTCGACCGCTTGGAGGGCCGCGAGAAGGTCACCGGCGCCGCCGAGTACGCCTACGAGCACCTGCCCGAGGACGTCGCCTACGCCGTCGTCGTCCCGGCCACGATCGCGCGCGGCGAGGTCGTCGACGTGGAGGCCGGGGCCGTGCTGTCGATTCCGGGCGTGCTCGCTGTGATCTGGCACGAGAACGCCCCCCGGCTCGACGAGGCCCTTGACGATGCCGAGCTCGCGGTGCTCCAGTCGCCGCGCGTGGCCTATCGCGGGCAGATCATCGCGGCGGTGGTGGCCGACAGCCTGGAGACGGCGCGCCACGCCGCGCGCGTGCTCGAGGTCCGCTACGCGCAGGAGCCGCACGACGTGGTGCTCCGCACCGACCATCCCGGGCTGTACAAGCCCGATCACGTCAACCCGAGCTTCGAGACCGACACCGCGGAGGGCGACTTCGACGGCGCCTTCGCATCCGCCGAGGTCCGGATCGATTGCACCTACGAGACGCCGGCCGAGCACAACAACCCGATGGAGCCGCACGCATCGGTCGCGCGGTGGGAGAACGGCGGCGTCACCCTGTACGACTCCACTCAGGGCGTTACCCCGGTCAAGCAGACGGTGGCGCGCGCGTTCGCACTCGATCCCGCGCAGGTCCGTGTGATCTCGCCGCACGTCGGGGGTGGCTTCGGGTCCAAGGGGACGCCGCGCCCGCACGTGATCGTGGCGGTGATGGCGGCGAAGGTCGTCGATCGACCCGTCAAGCTGGCCGTGACCCGCCAGCAGATGTTCGCCTTCACCGGCTACCGCACGCCGACGATCCAGCGCATGCGTCTCGGCGCCGGGGAGGACGGTCGCCTGGTGGCGATCAGTCACGACGTCATCGAGCAGACCTCGCAGATCGCCGAATTCGCCGAGCAGACCGCGCTCCCGTCGCGGATGATGTACGCGGGCCCGAACCGGCGAACCACCCACCGCCTCGCGCGTCTCGACGTGCCCACCCCGTCGTGGATGAGAGCTCCGGGAGAGTGCCCGGGGATGTACGCGCTCGAAGCGGCGATGGACGAACTGGCCATCGCGTGCGATCTCGATCCGATCGAGCTGCGGATCCGCAACGAGCCGGACATCGATCCTGAGACCGGCCACCGGTTCAGCAGCCGCAACCTCGTCGCCTGCCTGCGCGAAGGCGCCGAGCGGTTCGGATGGGCCGAGCGCGATCCCACGCCTCGCGCGCGACGCGACGATCGCTGGCTCTCCGGGACGGGCGTGGCGTCCTCGACGTATCCGGCGCGGCGCCGGCCGTCGCAGGCGAGCGTCCGGCTCGGCGTCGATGGCGGCTACCTGGTGGAGATCGCGGCGGCGGACATCGGCACCGGTGCGCGGACGGCGCTCGCCCAGATCGCCGCGGACACGCTCGGCGTCGGCCTAGACGACGTCGAGATCCACATCGGCGATTCCGCGCTCGGGACGGCGCCGCTCGCCGGCGGGTCGATGGGCACGGCGTCGTGGGGTTCGGCCGTGGTCAAGGCCTGCCGGGAGCTGCGCGCGCGGATGGCCGGTGGCGAGGAGGCTCCGATCTGGGTCTCGGTCGACACCTCCGCCGAGGTGCACGGCGACGAGCCGCTGGCCCGGTACGGCTTCGGTGCCCAGTTCATCGAGGTCAAGGTGAACATCGACACCGGCGAGGTCCGCGTGCCGCGCGCGCTCGGTGTGTTCGCGTGCGGGCGAATCGTGAACCCAAAGACCGCCCGGTCGCAGTTCATCGGCGGCATGACGATGGGCATCGGCATGGCGCTCCACGAGGAGAGCGTGCTCGACGTCGAGTTCGGTGACTACGCCAACCACGATCTCGCCGCCTACCACGTGCCGAGCTGCGCCGACATCGAGAATCTCGAGGCGGTGTGGCTCGACGAGGAGGATCCGCACGTCAACCCGGTGGGCGCCAAGGGCATCGGCGAGATCGGCATCGTCGGGACCGCGGCGGCGGTGGCGAGCGCCGTGCACCACGCCACCGGCGTGCGCATCCGCGCCCTCCCGATCCGCCCCGACAAGCTGGTGGGCGCCCTATCCGTGTAGGATCGACAGCGCCAGGGGAGGATCACCGGCAGCGTCTGCCGCCTGTCAGACGCCGTCTACGCACGCTGGCCGCAGGCGCTTTCCCACCAGGAGATACCTCATGCAAGCGACGTCAACGCCGGCCGCCGAACCCATAGCGCCGCCTGCGGAGCCGGTGCGGCCCGAGGAATCGGGCGAGCTCGTCCGGGCGGTGAAGATGCCGCTCGTGGACCGTCTGGCCAGCGGGGTGGTCACGGCGGCGCCCCCGATCATGCTGGGTGTGGGCGCGTACTTCGGCTGGACCGGGAATGCGCTGGGCTGGCGCGACCTCCTGATCCTGGCCCTGAGCTACATGATCATCGGCAGCGGCATCACCGTCGGATTCCACCGCCTGCTCACGCACCGCAGCTTCAAATGCCATCGCTTCACGCGCGCGGTGTTCGCCGCGCTCGGCTCCGCGGCGGCCGAGGGCCCCGTGATCGACTGGGTGGCCACCCATCGCAAGCACCATCAGTTCTCCGACGAGCACGGCGACCCGCACAGCCCGCACATGCATGGGAGCGGCTTCGCCGGCGCCCTGCGCGGGCTGGCTCACGCCCACATCGGCTGGGTCTTCTCCGACATGGAGGTGGCGGACGAGCAGCGGTACGCCAAGGACCTGCTCGCCGACCCGTGGATCGTCTTCGTCGACCGCACGTTCGTGCTGTGGGTGATCCTCGGCCTGGCGGCGGCCTTCGGTGCCGGCGTCGCGCTCAGCGGCACCGTCCGCGGCGGGCTCGAGGCGCTGCTCTGGGGCGGCGCCGCCCGCATCTTCCTCATGCACCACGCGACGTTCAGCATCAACTCGGTGTGCCACTACTTCGGCTATCAGACCTACGACACCGGCGATGAGTCCCGGAACGTGTTCTGGCTGGCGATCCCGACCTGGGGCGAGGCCTGGCACAACAACCACCACGCGTTCCCGACCTCCTACCGCCACGGTCTGAAGCGATGGCAGATCGATCCCGTCGGCGGGGATCATCCGCGCGATGGAGATGCTCGGGCTGGCCTGGGACGTCGTGCGCGTTGACCCGGCTCGCCAGGAGCGCAAGGCGCTGGCGCAGGCCGCCTAGCCCGGTGGCGTTCTCGAGCACGCGAGCGCTCCGCCGAGAGCTGGAGAGCGCCCTCCCGCACCGGCCGTTCGCGATCCGCTTCTGGGACGGCGCCGTCGTCCGCGCCACCGAGTCGGGCGCGCCCACGTTCACGATCCACACGCCCCGGGCGCTGGCGCACGCGCTGCGCGCGCCCGGTGAGCTCGGCCTGGGCCGGGCCTACGCGCAGGGAATGATCGACGTCGACGACATCGACGCGGCGCTGCTGATCGTGGACACGTTTGAGGCGCCGCGGCTCAGCGTGGGTCAGATGGCGCGCCTGGGGGCGGCGGTCGTGCGCGCCTGCGGCGTGACAAGGCCCCCGCGCGTGCCGGAGACCGAGCTGCGGCTGCGCGGCGAGCGGCACACGATCATGCGCGATCGCCGCGCCGTGCGCCACCACTACAACGTCGGCAACGAGTTCTTCGCGCTGTTCCTCGATCGCTCGATGACCTACAGCTGCGCCTACTGGCAGGGCGGCGCCGAGACGCTCGAGGAGGCCCAGGAGGCGAAGCTCGAGCTCGTGTGCAAGAAGCTCGCCCTGAAGGAGGGCGAGCGCGTGCTCGACGTCGGCTGCGGGTGGGGGAGCTTCGCCATCCATGCGGCCTCGCGCCACCGCGTGCGGGTGCTCGGGGTGACGCTGTCCGAGCCGCAGGCCGAGCTGGGGCGGGCACGGGCGATCGAAGGCCGGGCGTCGGCGACCTCGTGGAGCTTCGCGTGGCCGACTACCGTGAGGTCGCCGAGGAGCCGTTCGACGCGATCACGAGCATCGGCATGGTCGAGCACGTCGGCGCTGGAGCGCATCGACCTCTATGCGCGGCAGCTGGACGCGCTGCTGCGGCCGGGCGGCCGCCTGCTCAACCACGGAATCGCCAAGCTCATGGACTTCGACACCAAGGACGAGGGCGCGTTCTCCGAGCGCTTCGTCTTCCCCGACGGCGTGCCGCTGCCGCTGTCGCGGGTCCAGCTCGCGCTGGAGCGGACAGGGCTGGTGACGCGTCACGTCGAGGGCCTCCCCGCCGACTACCACCGCACGCTGGGTCACTGGATCGAGCGCTACGAGGGCCATTGGGAGGAGGCCGTGCGGATCGCCGGGATCGAGCGAGCTCGGATCTGGCGCCTGTACCTGCACGCGGCTCGGCAGGGGTTCCAGACCGGGTGGGCGTCGATCTACCAGGTGCTGGCGCACAAGCCGTCGCCCTGAGGGCGCTCAGCGTCGCAGCGCCGACGAGGCGGGCGCCCGTAGCGGGCAGGCGTCCCGCGGCAATCTCCGCCTCCTCTTCCGCGCGGCTCGCCGCGCCTTGGCCCAGCGGTGCAGGTAGGCCCCGCGGACGGGCTCGCCGAGGGTGAAGGACTCCGCGAGTGCGCCGCGGACCTGCGCCAGGGAATGAAGGTGGGCACGGAGGTCGGCCACCACCGATCCGGGGGTGTGCGCATGATCGGGGCTGCCGGCCTGCCGCCGCTCCAGCCACCACGCGACAGCGGCTTCATCCAGGCGCTCGACGTCGAATTCGTCGATCACGAGAGGAGCACCGGCACGCAGCGCGCCGGCGAGCCGGCGGCAGGACTGCGCCAGCGGGGTGACGTGGTGAAGCGAGAGCACGGCGACCGCCGCGTCGAAGCTTGCCGGCTCGGAGTCGAGCTCGAGCAGCGCCACCGGCACCACATCGGGGTGCTGCGAGGCCGGATCGATCGCGAGCACCGAGTAGCCGAGCGCCCTCAGCGCCCGCGCCAACTCGCCGGCACCCGCGCCCACCTCGAGGACCCGGGCCGGAGGCCTGGGCAGCGCTGCCCGCACGTACGCCACGACGTCGTCGGTCACCATGCCGCGCACTCTGTCAGGCCGTGCGCGCCTCGTACTTCACAGCACGGAGCGCAGCGGGTAAGGTCGGGGCCACCTGCGGCCAACCACAGGAGGAG
The DNA here is from genome assembly GCA_963839105.1 of uncultured Solirubrobacterales bacterium. Classification (GTDB taxonomy): domain Bacteria; phylum Actinomycetota; class Thermoleophilia; order Solirubrobacterales; family Solirubrobacteraceae; genus Palsa-465. Next base: position 308,620 of record CAWITQ010000006.1, on the reverse strand, counting down.
AGAGAATGAGCCATACCGTTCCCGTGCGGTTGAACGTGAACGGGTCGGACCACACTGCCGAGGTCGAGCCCCGGCTGCTGCTGGTCCACCTACTGCGTGAGCACCTCGGATTGACCGGCACGCACGTCGGATGCGACACGTCCAACTGCGGTGCCTGCACGGTCCATCTGGACGGTAAGGCGGTGAAGTCCTGCACCGTGCTCGCGGTCCAGGCCGACGGCGCGCAAGTGACCACGATCGAGGGCATGGCCCAGGACGGGGAGCTCCACCCGCTCCAGGAGGCCTTCTGGAACGACCACGCGCTGCAGTGCGGCTACTGCACGCCGGGGATGATCATGGCTGCCGCCGGGCTGCTGGCGGAGAACCCCAACCCGAGCGAGGAGGAGGTCCGCCACGCGCTCGAGGGGAACCTCTGCCGCTGCACCGGCTACCAGAACATCGTCAAGGCCGTGCTCGATGCCGCAAAGACGAAGGGACCGGGGGTGACGGCATGACCGCCACGGCCGAGCGGCACGTCGGCCGCGCGATGCGTCGCAAAGAAGACCCGCGGATGATCACCGGGCGGGGGCGCTACATCGACGACATCACCGTCCCGGGCGCGCTCTACGTGGCGCTCGTACGCTCGCCCGAGGCGCACGCCACGATCACCTCGATCGACAAGTCCGCGGCCGAGGCGCGCGACGACGTCGTGGCGGTGTTCACCGGTGAGGACCTTGCCGGCGACTTCGCGGCTCCCATGCCGATGGCCTGGGCGCCGCCCGGCGTCGAGATCAAGACGCCCGAGAACTGGGCGCTGTCGCGCGGCGAGGTCAAGCACGTCGGAGATCCCGTGGCCGTGGTCGTGGGCACAGACCGGTACTCGGTGGTCGACGCCGCCGAGCAGGTCATGGTCGAGTACGAGCCCAAGCCAGTGGTGGTCGACCCGGAGAAGGCGCTCGAGGATGGCTCCGCCACTCGTGTGGGACGGGTTCGGGACGAACAAGTCCCACGATTACGAGTTGGCCGGTGGGGACATCGATGCCGCGTTCGCCGAGGCCGACGTGATCGTGGAGCAGCGGCTCGTCAACCACCGGACCGCGGGCGCGCCGATCGAGCCCCGCGGCGTGCTCGCCGATCCGCACGGCGACAGCATCACGCTCTACTCCGCGACGCAGATCCCGCACATCCTGCGGCTGATGCTGGCGCCAGGTGGTCGGGATGCCCGAGGACCAGATCAGGGTGATCGCTCCCGACGTGGGGGGCGGCTTCGGCTCAAAGCTCCAGGTCTATCCGGAGGAAGTGATCCTCATGCTGCTGGCCCGGCGCCTGCGTCGCCCGATCAAGTGGGTGGAGACCAGGACGGAGAACATGATGGTCGCCCACCACGGACGCGACCAGGTCAACTACATCCAGCTCGCGGCCAAGCGCGACGGGACGTTGCTCGGGTGTCGCGCCCGAACCGTGGCGGACTTCGGCGCGTACTTCCTGCTCCTGACGCCGTTCATCCCCGAGCTCGGGTTCCCTGTGTCGGGCGGCTGTTACAAGATCCCCGCGATCGAGCTGAAGTACGAGGGCGTGTTCACGAACAAGAACTGCACGGACGCGATCCGAGGCGCGGGCCGGCCCGAGGCGACGTACTGGATCGAGCTGACCATGGACAAGCTGGCGGGCGAGCTCGGGATGGATCCGCTCGAACTGCGGCGCAAGAACTTCATCGGCAAGGAGGAGTTCCCCTTCACCACGCCGCTGGGGATCACCTATGACTCCGGCGACTATCACGGCACGCTCGACCGGCTTCTGGAGCGGTTCGACGTCGATGCCTTCCGCCAGGAGCAGGCGTCCCTGCGCGAGAAGGGGGTGTACCGCGGCGTCGGCTTCTCGACCTACACCGAGGTCTGCGGGCTGGCGCCGTCGCGAGCGGTCGGCCCGCAGGGCGTCGGCCTCCAGGCCGCCTTCTGGGAGTCGGCGATGGTGCGAGTGCATCCGAGCGGATCGGCGACGGTCTACACCGGCACCTCGCCTCACGGCCAGGGTCACGACACCGGCTTTGCCCAGATCACCGCAGACCGGCTGGGCATCGATCCGGAGCGGGTCGAGGTCGTCCACGGCGACACCGGGACCGGCCCGTGGGGTTGGGGGACGTACGGGTCGCGGTCACTGGCGGTTGGTGGCGAGGCCGTGGCGCGCGCCGCCGAGAAGGTGCAAGAGAAGGCCAAGCGAATCACCGCGGCTCTGCTCGAGGCGGCGCCGGAGGACATCGAGCTCCTCGACGGCAAGTTCCAGGTCCGCGGCTCGCCCGGACAAGGCCAAGACGATGGCCGACATCGCGTTCGCCGCCCACGTCCCGCCCCAGGAGCTGCCAACCGACATCGAGCCGGGGCTCGAGGAGACATCGTTCTACGACCCGGAGAACTTCGTGTTCCCGTTCGGAGCGCACGCGTGCGTGGTCGAGGTCGATGCCGAGACGGGCAAGGTGAAGGTCGTCCAGTACGTCGCGGTCGACGACTGCGGCCCGGCGATCAATCCGATGCTGATCGACGGGCAGGTGCACGGCGGGATCGTGCACGCGATCGGACAGGCGCTGTACGAGCGCGTCCATTACGACGCCGACGGGCAGCTCGTGACGAGCACGTTCGTCGACTATGCGATCCCCACCGCGGCCGAGGTACCGATGTTCGAGACCGACCGGACCGAGACCCCATCGCCGGTGAACTCGCTGGGCGTAAAGGGAATCGGCGAGGCCGGGACGATCGCGGCCACGCCCGCCGTGACCGCGGCCGTGCTCGATGCTCTCGCGCCCGCTCGGGGTCAAGTGGATCGACATGCCCCTGTCGCCGCTGCGGGTGTGGGAGGCGATACAAGCCGCTTCTTCTGCCGATGGAGGTGCAGCATGATTCCCCCTGCGTTCGAGTACACGGCCCCGGCCTCGGTGGAGGAGGCGATCCAGGCGCTGTCCGACGGTGGCGAGGACGCCAAGCTGCTGGCCGGTGGCCATTCGCTGATCCCGCTGATGAAGCTGCGGCTGGCGGCGCCGTCGCTGCTCGTCGATCTCCGGCGAGTGCCCGGCCTCTCGGGTCTGGAGCGCTCGGATGGCGGCTGGCGAATCGGCGCGCTGACGCCGCACGCCGTGCTCGAGCACACGCGCGGAGCTGGGGCTGGTGGCGGAGGCGGCGGGGACCATCGCCGACCCCCAGGTCCGCAACCGCGGGACTATCGGCGGCTCGCTGGCTCATGGCGATCCGGCGTCCGACCTCCCCGCGGTGATGATGGTGTGCGAGGCGTCGCTGGCGGTTCAGGGTCCGTCCGGCGAGCGGACGATCTCGGCCCAGCAGATGTTCCAGGACTACATGGAGACCGCCCTGGAGCCGACCGAGGTCGTCACCGCGGTGACGATCCCGTCGATGGACGGCTGGGGGTTCGGCTACGAGAAGTTCAACCGCCGCAGCGAGGACTGGGCGATGGTCGCGGTCTCGGTGCTGGTGCGGAAGTCCGGAGACACGTGCGAGGACGTCCGGATCGGGCTCACGAACATGGGCTCGACGCCGCTGCGAGCCACGGCCGCCGAGGAGGCGCTGCGCGGTCAGTCACTGAGCGCCGAATCGATTTCCGCAGCCGCGGCGCACGCGGCAGACGGGACCGAGCCGCCATCCGACCTGAACGCCAGCTCGGAGTACAAGCGCCACCTGGCGCAGGTCCTGTGTCGGCGCGCGCTGACCCGGGCCGCCGGGTTGGCATGATGGCTGGGTGAGCTTCAGTCAGATCGCGTCGTCAGTCGAGGGCGTAGCCGAAGCGCTGGCCGGGCGCGGATACCTGGCCGACCGCGCGCTGGCGATGGCCGTCCACCTCGCCGTCGTGCTCGAGCAACCGCTCCTGCTCGAAGGCGAGGCGGGGGTGGGGAAGACCGAGGTGGCGCGGGCGCTTGCTTCGGCGTGCGACGCGCGCCTGATCCGCCTGCAGTGCCACGAGGGAATCGACCTTCACCACGCCGTATACGACTGGGACTACGCCCGGCAGCTCCTGGTCCTGCGCTCGGGGGTGGACGAGGGCGAGCTGTTCTCCGAGCGATTCCTGCTGCGCCGGCCGCTGCTCGACGCCCTCGAGCACACCGGGCCCGGTGGTCCTCCTGATCGACGAGATCGATCGCGCCGACGATGAGTTCGAGGCCTTCCTGCTCGAGTTCCTGGCCGACTTCGCGGTGACGATCCCGGAGCTGGGGACGATCGCCGCGCCGTCAGCGGCCGATCGTGGTGCTGACCTCGAACCGGACGCGCGAGCTCCACGATGCTTTGAAGCGGCGCTGCCTCTACCACTGGATCGACTATCCGACGCCGGAGCGCGAGCGAGCCATCGTTGCCGCGCGGATTCCAGGGGTGCCCGAGGCGATCGCGTCCCGGGTGGTCTCGGCCGTGGGACGGCTGCGCGACCAGGCGGACCTGTACAAGCAGCCGGGTGTGGGGGAGACGTTGGTGTGGGCGCAGGCGCTGCTGGCGCTCGGCGAGACGGCTTCGCTCGAGGAGACGCTGGGCGCCGTGCTCAAGGTCCACGAGGACGTGCTCCGAGTACGGGAGCGGAAGGTGCTCGAAGGTGTCTGAGCCCGTCACCGGCCCGTTGGCGTCGCTGACGTCGGTGATGCGGGGCATGGGGGTCCGGGTTGGCGTCGGGGAGCTGCTGAGCGCGCACCGCGCACTGGCCGCGGTGGACGCGAGCTCTCGGGCGGACGCGCGGCTGGCGCTGCGGGCGGTGCTGTGCTCGAGCCGGGCGGACCTGGAGCGCTTCGAGGCCGCGTTCGTGGCCGTGTTCGGGGACGGCTCGGTCCCGGGCGCGGGCGATCCGCTGTCCGCGCTGGGGACGATCGAGAAGGCGGCGCTTCCCACGATGGCGCTACCGAGCGGCGGCGAGGGGTTGGCGCTCGAGAACGTGCCCGCGGACGAGACCGTCGTGCCCGCGGCCTGGAGCTCGGTCGAGATGCTGCGCGAGAAGGACTTCGGCACCTACACCGAGGCGGAGATGGTGCTGGCGCGCGAGCTCATCGCACGGCTGGCGCGGCGCGGGCCGACGCGGGTGTCGCGGCGGCTGCGGCCGGCGTCTCGGCGTTCTCATCGACCCGACCTGCGGCGGATTGTGCGGTCGTCGCTGCGCACGCTGGGGGAGCCGGTGGAGCGGCACTGGCGCGCCCCCAGCGAGCGACCCCGCCCGGTGGTGCTGGTGTGCGACGTGTCCGGCTCGATGACCGCCTACGCGCGGATGCTCTTGCAGTACATGCACGCCTCGATCGCCGCCCGCCGGCGGGTGGAGGCGTTCGTGTTCGGGACGCGGCTCACGCGGGTGACGGTGGAGCTGTCCGGGCGCGATCACGACCGGGCGCTCGAGCGAGCCGCGGTCGCCGTCTCCGACTTCTCCGGCGGGACCCGGATCGGCGCGGCGTTGGCGACTTTGAACCGTGATCACGGCCGCCGCGTGGGTCGCGGCGCGGTCGTGGTGATCCTGTCCGACGGCTGGGATCGCGGCGATCCCGAGCTGCTCGACGCCGAGATGGCGCGGCTGCGGCGCAGCGCGCACCGCCTGGTGTGGCTCAACCCGCTGGCGGCGCATCCCGAGTTCGAGCCGTTGACGCGCGGGATGCGGGCCGCCATTCCCCACACCGACGAGCTCCTGGCGGGGAATTCGCTGGCATCTTTGGAGGAGCTGGCGGCGATCCTGGAGGCGATCTGACTTCGGTCTGGTCTGAGGTGGCTGAGTGGACGGCCGCGGGCGAGCGGTGCGCGCTGGCCACGCTGGTGAGCGGGCGGTTCTCGGGGGGAGGCCCCGGGTCGAAGCTGGCGGTGGATGCGGGCGGCTCGGTGGCGGGCGCGTTCCCGCGCGCGGTTCTGAACGAGGTCGTGAAGGCTGCTGGGGTGGTGCTGGAGGGGGAGCGGCCGCGGCTGGTGGACCTGGGTGGAGGGTTCTCGGCGTGGGTGGAGCGGTACGTGCCGGGGCGGGTGGCGGAAGCGGTGGCCGAGGGGCGCCGCGCCGTCGTCGTGACGCTGCTGGAGGGGGCGGCCGTGGGGGCGAAGCTGGTCGTCGAGGCGGGCGGGCAGCGGTCGGGATCGCTCGGCGCGCCGGAGCTGGACGACGAGGCGGTGAGGCTGGCGTCCCAGCTCCTCTGGCAGGAGAAGTCGGAGCGGCGCGGAACGATGTTCTTCGATGTGCTCGTGCCCCCGCCGCAGCTCTGGGTGTTCGGCGCGGGCCGGATCGCCGGCTGCCTGCGCAGGCTCGGCGACGTCATCGGCTGGAGGGTGTTCGTGATCGATCCAGTCGCCGCTCCGGACGACGACGCGGTGATCACGGATGGACTCGACGACGCGGTCGCTCGCCTCGGAGGCGTTGACGCTGCTACGTCGATCGTCGTGGTGAGCCACGACCGCGCGGTCGATGTGCCGGCGCTGGGGCTGGCGTTGCGCTCGCCCGCCCGGTTCATCGGGGCGATGGGATCTCGCCGTACACAGGCCGCTCGGCGCGAGGGTCTACTCGGTATGGGGTTCGCTGCGGAGGATCTAGAGCGGATCTCCGCTCCGGTGGGGCTCGACCTGGGAGCGGTCGAGTACGAGGAGACGGCGCTCTCGATCATGGCCGAGGTGGTGGCCGCGCGGCACAGGCGTGCCGGCGGCCGCGTGGGGGCGGCGGCGTGATCGGTGGGCTCGTGTTGGCGGGCGGAGCCGGGACGCGGTTCGGTGGCGCCTCGAAGCTGCTGGCCGAGCTGGAGGGGCGCCCGCTGCTGGAACATGCGCTGCGGGCGCAGTGCGCCGCGGCTGACGTTGACCGCATCGTCTTGGTGCTGGGCGCGCTTGCCGAGGAGGTGCTGGCGCGGGTGGACCTGGGGCGGGCCGAGGCTGTGGTGTGTCCGTCGTGGAGCGCGGGCCAGGCCGAGTCGCTGCGGTGCGGGCTGAATGCGCTCAGGGAGTGCGAGCGCGTGATCGTGACGCTGGGGGACGCTCCGCTGATCACTCCCGAGGTGATCTCGCTGTTCGTGGACGCGGAGCCGGGCACCCGCGCCGTGTACCACGGGCGCCCCGGCCACCCGGTGGTGCTGGGACGCGAGCAGATGGAGGCGCTGGTGGCGGCGGTGCGCGGCGATCGCGGCGCACGCGATCTCCTCCGTGGTGGGCCGACGATCGAGTGCGGTGAGCTCTGCTCCGGGCTCGATGTCGACACCCCCGAAGATCTCGAAGCGGTGCGTCGTGAAGCTAGAGCAGTCCTTTGAAGTCGCCGCACCCGTCGACCGGGTGTGGCGTGCTCTGATCGACGTCGAACACGTCGCCCCGCTGCTGCCCGGCGCCACCGTGACCGGGCGCAACGAGGATGGAAGCTACAGCGGCACGTTCACGGTGAAGATCGGCCCGACCGCCGCCGCCTACGCGGGCACGCTGACCATCGACAGCATCAACGAGCAGGTTCGCGTCGCGTCGTTGCACGCCCACGGCCACGACCGCCGCGGCCAGGGGAGCGCCAAGGCAACGATCTTCTCGACCTGCTCGCCCACGCCCGCCGGCGACACCCGCGTCGAGGTGATCACCGAATACGTGATCACGGGCCGCTTGGCTCGATTCGGTCGCGGCGGGATGATCGAGGGCATCGCCGAGCGCCTCCTGCGCGAGTTCGCGCAGCGGCTGCAAGCGTCGCTCGGTGGCGCGCCGGCGGCTGATGGTGGGACCGGGGCGGTGGCGAACGGTGGTCCAGGGGTGGCGGTGGCGCCTGTTGCCGAACCGGAGCCCGAGCCGGAGCCGGGGGCGGTCGAGCTGGAGGTGGAGCCGGTGGCGCCGGTGGTGGAGCCGGAGCCGGAACCGGTGGCGGTTGAGCCGGTGCCGGAGCCCCAGCTGGAGCCAGAACCGGCGCCGGAGCCCGAACCCGAGCCGGAGCCCGAGCCGGAGCCGGTTCCTGAGCCGGAGCCGCGCCCCGAGCCGTGGGGCTACGCCGCCGAGGTCGCGTCGTACGAGGAGCCGCCGGGCCGGGAGCCCGCGCCACCGCCGGAGCCGGTCGATGCTCCGCTCGGTGCCGAGGCGGGACAGGCGGCGCCGGCGCCCGTGCCTCAACCGCTCGCGAACCTCGAGCCGTCGACGGCACTCGAACCGTTGGCAGCGCCCGAGGCGGAACCCGACGCACCGGCTGAACCCGACGCACCGGCCGAGCCCGTCCGCCCGGCAACCCAGCTCGCACCGTGGCAGCGGATCGCCGCGGAGGCGATGGAGAGCCAGCTGTTCACGCGCCGGCGACCCGAGCCCGAGCCCGAGCCTGAGCCTGTGGCCGGAGGACCGGAGCCAGATCAGGAGCCCGAACAGGAGCCGGAGGCCGTCGCCGAAGCGTCGGCGCCGGAGCCGGAGCCGGACGCAGACCCCTGGCATCAGCCGACGGTGGAGCTACCGGCTCCCGAGCTGGAGCCGACGCCCGAGCCGGAGCCAGAGCCGGAGCCGGAGCCGGAGCCGGAGCCGGAACCCCCGGTTTGGTCGCAGGCGACGGTGGCGTGGGACGTCGCCGCCGACCACGAGGCGATCGAATCGATCTGGGCGGTGGCGGACGTCGCGACTCCCGCTGCGCCGATCGTCCCCCCGCCGGAGGTGCCGATGCCCGCGAGCCCGGTAGCCGAGGCCGCGCAGAGCCGCGCCGGCGCCGGAACCGCCACCGCCTTCCCCGGAACCGCCACCGCCACCGGCGCCCGACCCGATCCCGCCACGCGCCGCGCCCCCAGCCCAGCAGGACGAGACGCTTCCTCAGTCAGCGGACCCCGTAGAGGCGATGTCGGTGCTCGGGTCGGCGCTCTGGGGCCAGATGCGGCGCAGCCCGGGGGCGGCGGGCTTCGTCGCCGGCGTGGTGGTGACGCTGTTCGCGCGCCGGCGCGGAAAATGACCGGAGCGGGAAGGAAGTTCCTTTCGGCGAAGTCTGCGCGCCGAAACCGTTCTTTGTCCCGCTGAGCGGGAATAACGACGGTTTCGGTGGATCGAGCGCGTCGAGAGGAACGTTTTACCCGGAATCCGGGTCGTAAGGTCGGACCGGATGGCCGGGTTGCGATTCCCGGACCCGCCGCTGTGCGACGAGGTCGTCCTGCTCCGTCGGTGGCGGGCCGAAGACGTGCCGGCGACCGTCATCGGGCTTCGGGGACCCGAGCGTCCAGCGTTTCTCGTGGCCGAAGACGACGCCGTTCACGGAGGAGGACGCCCACAGCTTCTTCGCTGTCCAGGAAGAGGCCCGCCGGCGCGGCGAGGAGCTGAGCTTCGCGTTCGTGGAGCCGGAGGACCCCGCAGATGTGCTCGGTGGCGGGTCGGTTTACGCGATCGACTTCGAGCAGCGGCGCGCCGCAGTCGGGTACTGGCTGGCGCCACCGGCGCGCGGGCGTGGCGTGGCGACGCACGCCACGCGGCTGATGGCACGGTGGGCGTTCGAAGAGCTGAAGGTGGCGCGGCTCGAGCTCACCTGCGGCCCAGACAACGAGCGCTCCCAGCGCGTCGCGGGCCGGTGCGGCTTCGTGCGCGAGGGCGTGCTCCGCTCGCACATGACATTCAAGGGCGGCCGGCGGGACACGGTCATGTTCAGCCTGCTGCCCGGCGAACTGACCTGAACGCCAGCCCGTTCAGACCCTCCCGCCCATGGCGGCGCGTCCCAGTCGACCGCCGGCGCCACCGCCACCAACCCGCTCGGGTTGATGAACGGGTGGGTCCGGTAGTAGTGGACGCGGATCTCGTCGAACGAGACCGTCTCGGCCACGCCGGGCCACTGGTACAGGTCGCGCGCGTACGGCCAGAGGAACTTGTACTCGGCGAGCTTGCGCACGGAGCACTTGAAGTGGATCTGATAGACGGCGTCGAAGCGGACGAGGGTGGTGAAGAGCCGCCAGTCGGTCTCGACCGGCTCCGCTCCGAATAGGAAGCGCCGCTCCGCCACCCGCGCATCCAGATCGTCGAGCACGGCGAACACGCCCGAGACACGGCCGGCTCGTAGGCCTCCTGAGTCCGCGCGAAACCCGACCTGTAGACGCCGTTGTTGACCGCGTCGTAGATCGACTCGTTCAGCGAGTCGATCTCCGCCCGGCAGACCCTCGGGGTACATGATCCACCGGTGCTCCGCCACCGCGGCGAAGACCGTGTGGAGCATGCGGAAGATGTCGGCCGACTCGTTGTTGACGATCACGCCCTGCTCGCGGTCCCACAGCACCGGCACGCTCACCCGCGCCTCGTACGCAGGATCGCTCGCCACGTAGGCCTCGCTCAGGAACGCGAACCCGTTGACCGCGATCGACATACTGCCACCGGTGAACGCCCAGCCGCGCTCGTCGCGGATCGGATCCACGTACGAGACGTCGATCGCGTGCTCGAGTCCCATCAACCGCAGTCCGATCAGCGTCCGGTGCGCCCACGGGCACGCCCGAGCCACGTACAGGTGGTAGCGCCCGGCCGCCACCGGGAACCCGTCGGTTCCCACCCAGTGCCGGAACTGGCTCTGCTGACGCTGAAACGACCCGTCCCCGCCCGCTTCACGTCCCAAAGTGGAGGTCATGCCAACCGAATGTACGCCACCGCGCCCGGGGCGCGGGGCGGTGGCGCCCTACGCCACCGCGCGCAGGGTCACCCGCGGCGGCCGCTCCACGAAGGGACGCGCCACCGTCCGGGGCTCATCGCCCTCGAACGCGGTGAAGGCCGCCGGCAAGCGGCCCCGGAGCCGGCCCTCCTGCTCGAGGCGCGCCGCGACCGCCTGCAGCACCGCGTGGGCCATCGGGCCGAGCTCGCGCAGCGGCTGGTGGGCGTTCTGGCGCACCTCGAGATCAACCTGAGCGATCCCGTCGAGCCCCACCGCGCGGTACGCGTCGAGCAGGAGGGCGATGTCGACGCCGTAGCCGGTGGCGAACGCGAGCCGGTCGAGCAAATCGCGCCGAGCTGCGATCTCGCCCGCGAGCGGCTGCTGCACGGTCGCGAGCTCGGGGTAGAACAGATTGAGCAACGGCCGGGCGACGAGCTCGGTGACGCGCCCTGCCGCCCTCGGGATAGACCGTTTCGCCGACGCGGAACGGCCGGCGGTAGAAGCCCTTGACGAAGGAGATCGACGGGTCGCACAGAAGCGGCCCGAGCAATCCGCAGGCGAAGTGGGCGCCGAAGTCGCGGGAGTCGGCATCGAGAAAGCAGATCACGTCACCGTCGAGCACGCTCAGGGCGCGCCACATGGCGTCGCCCTTGCCCGAGCACGGGACCGAGGGACGGCAGCAGGTCCTCCTGGCAGTAGACCTCGGCGCCGAGCCGGCGGGCGATCTCGCCCGTGCCGTCGGACGACCGGTCGACGACGACCACCTGATCGACCAGGCCGAGCCGATCCCGGAGCGGCAGCAGCTCCCGCAGGATCGGGCCGATCGTCTCCGCCTCGTCGCGCGCCGGGAGGCAGACCGACACCGTCCCGCGGCGCGCGCGGACGAGCCGCTCGACCGGGAACGACGAGTGAGCGAACGTGTGGTTTCGGTACCAGGTACGGGCACGCATCGGCAACCCCTCAGACTATGGACGCCCGAGCGAGGCGACGAATTCCCGCAGCTTGCCGGGATCTCGCAGCGGGCGGCCGTGACCGAAGCAAACCAGCGCGGGCTCAAGCGCCGCCAGGCGCCGCATCGACTCCCGATTGCGCTCGGGATCCGGGGTGAAGAACGACTTGGGCTCGTGCAGCCCGGGGATACCGGTCAGCGTGTCGATGTTCGTGAACACGTCGCCGCAGATCAGCACACGGTCGGACTCCCGCCACAGCGCGATGTGACCGGCGGAGTGGCCCGGCACGTCCAGCACGGAGAACCCCGCGACCACATCCCCCTCGACGAGCCGGCGCGCCACCGGGTGCCCGGGCCCCGGGAACGTCCACCCGATCACCCGGTTGATCGGGTGGCGCGGCTGCGCGTCCATCACCCGGCCGCTCTCGGCCACATCGGCGTCGAGCGCCCCGCACCACAGGGGAAGCCCCAGCGACGCACACACCGCGTGGCTCGAGCCCTGATGATCCGGGTGCGCGTGCGTGAGTGCGTGCGCGCGCACGCCACGTCCAGCCACCTGCCGCAGGATCCGCCGGCGGGCGTGCCGCGAGCCGGCGTCGAGGAGCACATCACCGACCAGGTACACGTTGATGGCGAACGGCGGAAACCCGTCGAGCAGCCAAACCTCCGGAGCGAGCTGCTTCACGAGCGGCTCGCCGCTCGAAGCCACTCTGCGCTTCGCGCCGCCCATGACGCCTCGCCGAAGCGCTCCGTCAACCCCCTGATCGACGCCTCACGGTCGTACTCGACGCGCCGGTGCTCGACCGAGCCGTCGTCGTGCAGCAACGCGTACGCGGCGCGCCAGTCGCCATCGAACGGGAAGCCGACGCTCCCCGGGTTGATCAGCTCGACCCCGTCGTTGATGACCCGGCGGAACGGCAGGTGGGTGTGGCCGAAGACGATCCGCCGCTCGCGCACGCCCGCCACGAGCTCGTCGTCGTCCTCTCCCGCCTCGGGCATGAACGACCGAAGGTCCGACAGCGGCGAGGCGTGGCAGAAGCGCCCGCCGTCGAGCACGACCTGCTCGTCGAGGCGCCCGAGCTCCTCCACGGCCGGTGTGCCGAGCGCCGACCGACAATCGGAGATCGCCGCCCGCAGGACCTCATCCCCGGGCGCCGACCCGGGATCGAAGCACCACCGGTCGACGTTGCCCCGGATCCAGCGCGCCCCCTCCCCGAGCGAACGCAGCCGCGCCACCGTCTCCTCCGGGGCGGGACCGAACAGCGCGTAGTCCCCGCCGAGCAGGAACTGATCGACGCCGCAGTCCTCGAGCACCGCGTCGAGCGCCAGGAGGTTCCCGTGGATGTCGTACAGGATCGCGAGCGTCACGTTCGACGCTGCTCCCAGCTGAAGCCTCGCACCGCGAAGAACATGCCCAGTACGGCCCACAGGGCGATCACCCCGAGCGAGCTGACGTTCGCGGCCAGCGACGTCCCCTTGACCATCGCCCCCGAGAGCCCGTCGATCAGGTGCTTCAACGGCAGCGCCTGCGCGATGCCCCGGAGGAAGCTCGGGGCGTGCGCGGCGTCGTAGAACACGCCACTGACGAAGATCACCGGCAGGAACACGGCGTTGACGTACGCGGGCGCTGAGTCGAAGTTGGGGATCGCGTGCGAGAAGGCCACCCCGAGTGAGGCGAAGCAGACGACCCCCGCGCACACGAACACCACGAGCTCGACCCAGTCGCGCGGCCAGCCCGTGCCGAAGAACAGCCGTCCCGCGACGGTGATGATCGCGATCTGAAGCGCCGTGTTGGTGATCGCGTTGCCCGCGATGCCGAGCAGATACGACAGAGAGGGCATCGGCGTCCCGTGGATTCGCTTCAAGACGCCCTGCTCGCGCAGGAAGGTCATGTTGAACGCGAGCGCGGTGAACGTCGTCGACATCACGCTCATGCCGGCGATCCCGGGCACGATCACGTTGAGGTCGTGCTGGTTGCCGTGAAGAATCGCGCCGAAGAAGGCCAGGAACAGCAGCGGCAGCAGGAAGTTGAAGAAGGCCGCGCTCGGGTTGCGCCAGAACAGCCGGCGCTCGAGGCGGTACTGGCGCCAGGCCAGTGTCGCCGACCTCAGCCATCGCCCTCCCCCGACGAGAGAGCCCCCACGAGCTCCAGGTACACGTCTTCGAGCGTCGGACGCGTCACCGTCAGCGCCTCGAGCCGCTCGCCTCGTGCCAGCGCCGCGCCGGTGAGGTCATGCAACAGAGTGGTGGGATCGGCGGTCTCGCGCTCGACGAACCCCCCGCTGCCGTTGCGATAGCGCACGCGGTACAGTGCTCCACCGGCGCCGGAGCCTAGCTCCGCGGGTGCTCCCTCGATGACGATCCTTCCGTCCTTGATGATCGCCACCCGATCGGCGAGCGCCTGCGCTTCGTCCAGATAATGGGTCGTCAACAGCACCGTCTTTCCGAGCTCCTTCAAGGACCGGATCGTCTCCCAGGCGCTCCGTCGTGCCGCCGGGTCGAAGCCGGTTGTGGGCTCGTCGAGGAAGATCAGCTCGGGATCGCCGACGAGGGCGAGCGCGAGATCGAGCCGGCGCAGCTGTCCCCCCGACAGCGTCCGCGAGAGCGCCTGCTCCTTGCCCCCGAGCCCCGTCAACGCGATCACCTCGGAGACGTCCCGGGGATGCGGATACATCGCCGCGAAGTGCTCGAGCGCCTCGCGCACCCGGATGTGGCGATAGATCCCGGTGCTCTGGAGGACGATCCCGACCCGCGCGCGGAGCTGGCGCGGCCGCTGGCCAGGATCGAGGCCCAGCACGCTGACCTCGCCTCCGGATCGCTGCCGATATCCCTCCAAGATCTCCACAGTTGTCGTCTTCCCGGCACCATTGGGGCCGAGAAGACCGAAGACTTCCCCGCGCGGGACGGCGAAGTCGATTCCGCGGACCGCCTCGAAATCGGCATACGTCTTGCGCAGACCCCGAACTTCTATCGCCACGTCCGGCACAGCTCCATGATGCCAGCGTCTCCCTGGCGCACGTGTGCGACCGGCCCGATTAGGGAAGCTAACCGCTGTAGGGAGATTGCACCGGTCGCTTTCCGCGCGTACAGGAGGCCGAACGCTGGCGCCATGCAACAACCCCAACTGCTGCTGCATCTGACGTGAAACGCGTCCTCCAGCTGGCGCCATACCGGCGGCTGCTCGCCGCCTACTCCATCAACGAGCTCGCTTGGTCGATCGGGATGGTGGCGCTGTCCTTCCTGATCTACCGCCGGACCGGGAGCGCGTTCGGGGCCGCCGCCTACTTCCTCTGCTCCCAGTTCGCGCCCGCGGTGTTCTCGCCGATGCTGGTGGCTCGCATCGATCAACTGCCGGCCCGCCAGAGCCTGGGCGCCCTGTACGCACTCGAGGCGGTGCTGTTCGCCGGGCTGGCCTGGATCGCGTCGAGCTTCTCGCTCGTCCCCGTGCTCGTGCTCACGGTGGCGGACGGCCTGATCGCGATCACGGCACGTTCACTGGGGCGGGCTGCAACCGTGAGCGTGACCTCGGCAGCCGGCCTGCTCCGCGAGGGCAACGCGCTCTCCAACACCATGTACTGCACGAGCTTCCTGGCCGGGCCGGCGATCGGCGGCGTGGTCATCGCCGCAAGTGGCGTCAGCATCGCGCTCCTCATCTGTGCGGCGGCGTTTGCCGTGGTGGCGGTAGCGCTGGTCACGGCGGTGGGCCTGCCGGACGCCGGCGAGCAGCGCCAGGCCACGGGTCGCCGGCTGCGAGACGCGCTGGCGTACGCGAACCGGCACCGCACGCTGCGCGCGCTGTTCGTCCTCCAGGCGGTGGCGATCGTGTTCTTCACCATCTCGATGCCGGTCGAGGTGGTGTACGCGCAGCGCTCGTTGCACGCGGGCGCGGCCGGCTACGGAGGCCTGATGTCGAGCTGGGGCGCCGGTGCGGTGGCGGGAAGCACGATCTTCATGCGCTGGCGCGCGCTTCCGGTCCGCCTGCTGATAACCGCCGGGGCCGCGCTCCTCGGCCTCGGGTTCCTGATCCTCGCGGTGGCGCCGGTGCTCGGCATCGCCGTCCTCGGCTCCGGACTCGCCGGAGTCGGCAACGGGATCTACATGGTCTCGGCCCGCACGGCGATGCAGGAGACCGTGGAAGAGAGCTGGATGGCGCTGATGATGAGCTTTAACGAGTCGATGTCGATGCTCGTCCCCGGCCTCGGGATCGTCATCGGCGGCACGGTCACCGCACTCACCAGCCCCCGGGTTGCCTGGGCCACGGCCGCCGGTGGCTCGTTGGCCGTAGCCGCGGCGGTGTGGATCGTGCTCAGGCCGGCGTCGCGCCGCGTCATCATCAAGGCCCCCGAGCCCGCGCCGCGCGAGGGCGCGCGCCACCGCGGGTCGCCCACCTCGGCGGCACCGCCGGTGTAGCGTGTCGCGCCCGTGCGGCGCGCTTGCATCGACATCGGCTCGAACACCACGCGGCTGCTGGTGGCGGAGTCAGACGGCGAGCTTCTCCTCGAGGTCCACCAGGAGCGGGTGTTCACGCACATCGGGCGCGGGATCGGCAGCGACGGAGCCATCGCCCCGGAGAAGATCGAGCAGGTGGTGGGCGTGGTGTGCGACCAGCTGCGCCTGGCGCGAGAGCTCGGATCCGTGGACGTTCGCGCCGTGGCCACCGCCGCGATCCGCCAGGCGAGCAACGGCCGCGCCCTCGTCGATGCCGTCAAGCGCTCGTGTGGCCTCGCGGTGCAGATCCTGGCCGAGGAGGACGAGGCGCGGCTGGCGTTCGTGGGCGCCGCCCGGACCCTCGGCCACGTTCCGCCCGGGAACCTGGCGGTGGTCGATGTCGGCGGCCGTTCCTCCGAGTTCGTCGTCGGCACTGCACCCGACCGGGTCAGCTGGTGCAGCTCGATCCCGATCGGCTCGGGCGATCTCGCCGACCGCTGCCTGCGCTCCGATCCGCCGACCGAGCAGGAGCTCGGCGACGCCCGCGCCAGTGTCGCGAGCGCGCTGGATGGGCTCGAGGTGCCGCGGCCCGTCGCCGAAGCGGTCGCCGTGGGGGGGAGCGCGACTTCGCTTCGGCGCCTGGCGGGCCCGCTCCTCGACGGCGAAGGGTTCGAGCGCGCGCTGAAGCTGATGTGCAGCGCGCAGGCGGTTGACGTGGCGCGGCGGTTCGCGCTCGACCTCGAACGGGTGCGCCTGCTCCCGGCGGGCCTGCTCATTCTCCAGGCCGCCTCGGACCGGTTCGGGGCCTCGCTCCACGTCGGCCGCGGCGGCCTGCGCGAAGGCATCCTCCTCGAGGCCTCAGGTGGATGACGTAGCGGCCACACCGCCGCCGCGCGACCCGCCGCTGCCACCGCGCGAGGCCCTCGCCGACGTGCGCGTCCGCGCCCCCACCCGGGGCAACCGCCGCCTGGAGCGCCTGCTCGAGGCCGTCAACGCCGACGACCAGGTGAAGGCCTGGTGGCACGTGTCGGCGGTCAACGCCACGCGCCGGCTGGGGATGTCGGACCACAGCTGGGTCCACATCCAGATCGTGCTCAACATCGGCCTGCGCCTGGCGCGGATCCTGTTCCGCCGCGGCGTCGTACCCAGCATCACGACCGACTACGGGCTCACCGAGCGCGACGCCGAGGTCGTGATCGCCGCGGCCTGCCTGCTGCACTGCATCGGCATGTCGATCCACCGCGAGGACCACGAGCGCTACAGCCTGTTCCTCACCGCCGACAAGCTCGGGGGCCTCCTGAACGACGCCTACGAGGAGCCCGAGCGCACGATCATCGTGGCCGAGACGTTGCACGCGATCATCGGCCACCGACGCAAGGGCGGCGCGCCGTTCACCGTCGAGGCGGGGATCGTCCGCGTTGCCGACGCCCTCGACATGGCCCGCGGGCGCTCGCGGGTCCCGTTCGAATCCGGGCACCAGAACATCCACTCGCTGTCGGCGTACGCGATCGAGGAGGTGAAGATCGTGCCCGGCGAGGACCGGGCGGTGCGGGTGGAGATCGCCATGTCCAACAGCGCCGGGATCTTCCAGGTCGACGAGCTGTTGGCGACCAAGCTGCGTGGCTCCGGGCTCGAGGAGCACATCGAGGTGATCGCCCGTATCGACGCCGAGCACGAGCAGCGGCTGCTGCCCGTGTTCAGGATCTAGTGCCCCGTTTGGCCGGATCGTTTGCAGTCGAGGCGCCCCTGGCGGCGCCTGGCTTTGTCCTCGAATCCTCGTGTACCTCCAGTACACGTCGGATTCTGCGTCCTCGCCAGGCATCCACCAGTGGCACCTCTTGGTGCCAACGAACCAACCAAACGGGACACTAGGGCCGCCCGACGCGCGCCAGCATCGCGGTGACGTCGTCGTGCAGGCTGGCGCTGCCGGGGAGCACCTCGCGCAGGAGGTGCGCGCACAGTCCCTGCGCCTCGTCGGGCCCCGATTCGGCGGCATCGACGAGGCGGCGCAGACCCGACGTCGATCGACTCCCCCCGGCGCTCGACGAGGCCGTCGCTGTAGAGGATCAGGACGTCGCCGGCGGAGAGCGGCGCCTCGAACTCTTCGTAGACGGCGTCGATCACGCCCATCAGGCCGCCGCCGCGGTCGAGCATCCGCGCCCGGTTGTCAGGGCCCCGGAGCACCGGCGGCGGATGTCCGGCGTTGGCGTACCACAGCCGCCCGTTCGCCGGATCGATGACGGCGTAGACCATCGTGAACAGCTCGTCCTCGCCGAGCTTGAGCTGATAGCGGTTGACGCGGGTGAGCACCTCGGCCGGGCCGCGCGCCCCGTCGTCGGCCAGCGCGTAGGCGCGGGTGACGCTCCGCATCTGGCCCATGGTCGAGGCCGCGCGCACGCCGCGGCCGGTGACGTCGCCGACGACGACCCCGAGGCGGCCGTCGGGAAGGGCGAAGGCGTCGTACCAGTCGCCGCCGGCCTCGGCCACGAGGCCCGCGACCTGGTAATGGGCCACGAGCTCCACGCCCGACACGTCGGGAAGGCGCTTGGGCAGCAGCCCGCGCTGGAGCTCCTCGGCGATCCGGTGCTCCTGCTCGCGCAGCTGCACCCTCCGGATCGCGAGCGCGGCCCGTTCGGCGACCTCGTTCAGCAGCGAATCCTCGCCCGCGCTCAGGCGCCGCTCCGGCGCGAGCCCCAGGCGCAGGACGCCAGGATGCGCGCGGCGGACGGCGAGGCGGACCTCCTCCCAGCGCACGCCTGCCGGCGCCGGATCCCGAACCGAGACCCGCTCGACGTGGCCGCCGACCGCCCGTACGAGCACCGGCTGATCCATCTCGCCGGCGATCTGCACCTCCGCGGCCTCGGCCGCGAACAGCTCGGCCAGCCGGTGCACGAGCTCGGCCAGGAGCTCGCCGAGCGAGGCGGACTCGAGCGCGTCGCTGATCGTCTGGAGCGTGCGCAGCCGGTCGGCGTCGCGCTCGGCCTGGGAGCGCGCTGCCTGCTCGAGCAGGAGCTCCGCCCGTGCCTGCTCGGCGCGCCGCCGTGCGGTCAGGTCGACCCACTGGATGAGGAGCGACGGCTCCCCGCGCTCGCGTGAGCTGATCGTCGACGCCACCGCTTCGACCAGAACCTCGCGTCCGGACAGCGTCTGCAGGATCACGTCGGCGGTGAGCGGTCCCGCGGCCTGCGCCTCGGCGCCGCGTCGCGTCGCCGTCGGCGAGCCGCGTCAGCAGCGCCAGGAGCTCGTCGCGATCGTCCCCATGCGCCACCTCGGTGACCGCGACCCCCTGGAGCTCGGCCGGGTCAGCGCGGCCGAGCAGCCGCGCGAACGCCGGGTTCGAGCGGACGATCCGGCCGCGCGAGTCGAGCACGGTCTTGCCGATCGGCGCCGCCTCGAACGCGCCGCGCAGCAGCGCCTCGGACTGCTGGAGCGCCCGGCGGCTGGCCTCGAGCTCGACGAACACCGCCACCTTGGTCCGCAGCAGATCCGGGTCGACCGGCTTGAGCAGGTAGTCCAGAGCGCCGACGTCGTATCCGCGGATGACATCCTCGAGCTCGTCCGGCGAGGCGGTCATGAACACGATCGGGACCTCGCGCGTGCGATCGCGGCCCTTGATCAGCTGCGCGGTCTCGAGCCCGTTCAGCTCGGGCATCCGCACGTCGAGCAGAATCAACGCGACGTCGTGCTCGAGCAGCAACCGGAGCGCCTCCGCCCCCGAGGTGGCCGACAACAGCGGATGGCCGAGCGACTCGAGCACCGCCTCGAGGGCGCGCAGGTTCGCCACCCGGTCGTCGACGAGCAGGATCGGCAGTATCTCGACCGCCGTGAGGCTCTCGCTGCGCGCCGCGGTGTGCGGTCCCGTCGACAACTAGGTCATCACGCGTCGAGCCACACCCGCATCATCGACACCAGCTGGTCGACGTCGACGGGCTTGGTGATGTAGTCCGACGCGCCCGCGGCGATCGCCTTCTCGCGGTCGCCCTTCATCGCCTTCGCCGTCAGCGAGATGATCGGGAGGTGCTCGAACCGGGGCATGGAGCGGATCGCCTGCGCCGTCTGGTAGCCGTCCATCTCCGGCATCATGATGTCGAGCAGTACGAGGTCGGTGTTGGGATGCTGATGCAGCCGCTCGATGCCCTCGCGCCCGTTCTCGGCGAACACGACCTTCATCCCGCGCTGCTCGAGCGTCGAGGTCAGCGCGAACACGTTGCGGATGTCGTCGTCGACCACGAGCACCTTCTTACCGTGGAGCGGACCGTCGCCGCTGCGCAGCCGCCCGAGGAGCTTGCGCGTCTGGGCCGGCAGGTTGGCCTCGACCCGGTGCAGGTAGAGCGCGGCGCGTTCGGCCACACGCTCGGGCGAGTCGACCACCGACATGACCGCGGTCTTCGCCAGGGCATCGAGACGCGCCCGCTCGGCCCGCGGCAGCGTGTCGGTCACGAACAGGATCGTGGGCAGCTCGCGCAACCGGTCGTCGGTCGTCCAGTCACGCAGCAGCGCCACCCGAGCCTCGGCGGCCGAGCCCACGACCATCAGCGCGAGGTCGAAGTTCCCCGAGCGGACCGCCATCGCGGCGGCTTTCGGATCGACGTCGTGGACCTCGAGGCCGTCGCCACCGTCGAGGAGCCCGAGCAGCTGCGAGTCGACCTCGCCGCCCTCGCCGATGAACGCGACCTGCCGCGGCGCCATGTCGGCGAGCCGCTCGAGCCGGGTCAGCGCGCCCTCGAGCGCCGCCGCGGTCACGGGCTCCTCGACGAAGGCCGCAGCGCCCGCCCGCAGCGCCTCGAGGCGTCCCGCGGGATCGCCGATCAGCAGGATCGGGAGGTGCCGGGTGTCGGGATGCTTCTTGAGCTGGCCGAGTGCGGCCTCCGAGCGGGCCAGGTCTCCGCCGAGCAGTACCGCCTTGGGCCGGTGCTCGCGGGCGAGGCCGAGGCTGGCCGTCGTGTGACGGGCGAGGATCGCCTTGGCGCCCGAGGCGTGCACGGTGTCGAGGATCTGCTTGGCGCGCTCGGGGAGCGGGTCGATCACCAGCATCACGCGATCCTCGGGCTCGAGCATGCCGCTGTCGTCCGAGACCGGCTCCGCGGCCGGTGGCGCGATCGGCGGCGGCTCCGCCACGGCGCCCGTGCGGGCACCCGCGGCGGCGCTCGGCTCGCCTTCGAGCGGCGTCTCCACCAGGCGCTCGGTCAGCGGCAGGAACAGCGTGAACCGGCTGCCGCTGCCGAGCTTGGACTCGACCGAGATCTCGCCGCCCAGCAGGCGCGCGATCTCCCGGGAAATCGACAGGCCCAGCCCGGTCCCACCGTACTTGCGCGAGGTCGTGCCGTCGGCCTGCTGGAAGGCCTCGAAGATGAGATTCAGCTTGTCGTCCGGAATTCCGACTCCGGTGTCGGCGACCGAGAACCCAATCACCTCGCCGCCGCGCAGCGTCTCGTTGTTGTAGATCCGGCCCTCCGGGCCCCGGCCGATCGAGAGCGTGACCTCACCCGAGTGAGTGAACTTGAACGCGTTCGAGAGGAGATTCTTGAGGATCTGCCCGAGCCGCTGCTCGTCGGAGACGATCGACGGCGGCAGCGCCGAGTCGATCTCGACCCCGAAGCGCAGGTCCTTCTCCTCGGCCACCTGGCGGAACGCCCGCTCGGCGTCCTCGCCGATGTCCGACAGGGCCACCGGCGCGAGGTCGACCTCCATGCGCCCGGCCTCCACCTTGGAGAGGTCGAGGATGTCGTTGATCAGCGACAGCAGGTCGTTGCCGGCGGAGTGGATCGTCTGCGCGAACTCGACCTGGCGCGGGGTGAGAACCCCGCCCTCGTTCTCGGCCAGCAGGCGACTGAGGATCAGCATCGAGTTGAGCGGCGTGCGCAGCTCGTGCGACATGTTGGCCAGGAACTCGGACTTGTACTTCGAGGACAGGGCCAGCTGCGAGGCCTTCTCCTCGAGCCCGCGCCGGGCGAGCTCGATCTCGTCGTTCTTGACCTCGATGTCGCGGTTCTGCTCGGAGAGAAGTCGCGCCTTCTCCTGGAGCTCGTCGTTGGCCTGGCGGAGCTCCTCGGACTGCTTCTGGAGCTCGTGGGTCAGGCTCTGGGACTGCTCGAGCAGCTCCTCGGTGCGCATGTTGGCCCGGATCGTGTTGATCACGACGCCGATCGTGTCGGTGAGCCGGTCGAGGAAGTCCCGGTCGATCTCCGAGAAGTGACGCAGTGACGCCAGCTCGATCACGCCGAGAACCTGGTCCTCGAACAGGACCGGCATCACCAGCAGCCCCGCGGCGGGAGCGTCGCCGAGGCCCGAGCCGACCTTGATGTATCCGGGCGGGAGATCGGTCATGGCGATCGTCTTGCGCTCGAACGCGGCCTGCCCGACGAGTCCCTCGCCCAGGTCGAAGCGGTTGGCCATATCACTGCGTCGCGGCGTGTATCCGTAGGCCGCGGCGAGGCTGAGCTCGGTGGGGCCGTCGTCGGTGGGCTCGGCCAGGAAGAACGCGCCGTGCTGGGCGTTCACGGTCGGGGTGACCTCGCTCATGATCAGCTGCGTCACGGCGGCCAGGTCGCGCTGGCCCTGGAGCATTCCCGAGATCGCCGCCAGGTTCGTCTTCAGCCAGTCCTGCTCAGCGTTGCGCTGAGTCGTCTCGCGCAGATTGGCGATCATCTGGTTGATGTTGTCCTTGAGCTCGGCGACCTCGCCCTGAGCCTCGACCGAGATCGATCGCGTCAGGTCGCCCTGGGTCACCGCGGTGGACACCTCGGCGATCGCGCGCACCTGCGTCGTCAGGTTGCCGGCCAGCTGGTTGACGTTCTCGGTCAGCCGCCGCCACGTCCCGGACACGCCCTCGACCTCGGCCTGGCCGCCGAGCTTGCCCTCGGTGCCGACCTCGCGCGCGACGCGCGTCACCTCGGCGGCGAAGCTCGAGAGCTGGGCCACCATCCGGTTGAGCGTCTGCTTGAGCTCGAGGATCTCGCCGCGGGCATCGACGGTGATCGTCTGCGTGAGGTCGCCGTGCGCGACCGCGGTGGCCACTTGCGCGATCGAGCGCACCTGATCGGTCAGGTTGCGAGCCATGAAGTTGACGTTGTCGGTCAGGTCCTTCCAGGTGCCGGCGACGCCGGGGACCTGGGCCTGGCCGCCGAGGATGCCCTCGGTGCCGACCTCGCGCGCCACGCGCGTGACCTCGGCGGCGAACGAGCGCAGCTGGTCGACCATGCGGTTGATCGTCTCGGCCAGGGCGGCCACCTCGCCCTTGGCGTCCACGTTGATCTTCCGACGAGAGATCGCCGTTTGCCACCGCGGTCGTGACGGTCGCGATCGAACGCACCTGGGTCGTGAGGTTGGACGCCATCTGGTTGACGTTCTCGGTCAGGCCCTTCCACGTGCCCGAGACGCCCTCGACCTCGGCCTGGCCGCCGAGCTCGCCCTCGGTACCGACCTCCCGGGCCACGCGCGTCACCTCGGCGGCGAACGAGCGCAGCTGGTCGACCATCGTGTTGATCGTCTCCTTGAGCTCGAGGATCTCGCCGCGGGCGTCGACGGTGATCTTCTTGCTCAAGTCGCCTTCGGCCACCGCCGTGGTCACCTGGGCGATGTTGCGGACCTGGTCGGTCAGGTTCGACGGCCATGAAGTTGACGTTCTCGGTCAGGCCCTTCCAGGTGCCCGGACACGCCCTCGACCTTGGCCTGGCCGCCGAGCTTGCCGTCGGTGCCGACCTCGCGGGCGACGCGGGTGACCTCGTCGGCGAACGCCGAGAGCTGGTCGACCATCGTGTTGACCGTGCGCTTGAGCTCGAGCACCTCGCCGCGCACGTCCACGGTGATCTTCTGGCTGAGGTCGCCGTTGGCCACCGCGGTGGTGACCTGGGCGATGTTGCGCACCTGGTCGGTCAGGTTGTTGGCCATGAAGTTGACGTTGTCGGTGAGGTCCTTCCAGGTGCCGGCGACGCCGGGGACCTGGGCCTGGCCGCCGAGGATCCCCTCGGTGCCGACCTCGCGCGCGACGCGCGTGACCTCGTCGGCGAACGCCCGGAGCTGGTCGACCATCGTGTTGATGGTGTTCTTGAGCTCGAGGATCTCGCCCTTGACGTCGACCGTGATCTTCTGGCTGAGGTCGCCGTTGGCCACCGCGGTGGTGACCTGGGCGATGTTGCGCACCTGGTCGGTCAGGTTCGAGGCCATAAAGTTGACGTTGTCGGTCAGGTCCTTCCAAGTGCCGGCGACGCCGGGGACCTGCGCCTGGCCGCCCAGCTCTCCCTGGGTGCCGACCTCGCGGGCGACTCGGGTGACCTCCGCGGCGAAGCTCGAGAGCTGGTCGACCATCGAGTTCACCGTGGTCCCGATCCGGGCGAACTCGCCCTTCACCGGGCGGCCCTCGATCTCGAGCGCCATCTTCTGGGAGAGGTCGCCGGCGGCCACGGCGACGATCACGCGCGCGACCTCGGTCGTGGGGCGGACCAGGTCGTCGATCAGGCCGTTGACCGAGTCGACCGAGGTGGCCCAGGCGCCGTCGGCGCCGTCCAGGTGCGCGCGCTCGGTCATCCGACCCTCGCGGCCGATGATCTTGCTCACGCGGACGAGCTCGGCCTCGAGCGCCGCGTTGCGGGCGGCGAGCGCGTTGTAGGCGGCTTCCACGCGGCCGATGGCGTCCTTGCGCTTGGCCGGCAGGCGGACGCTGAAGTCTCCTTCGGTGGCCGCGGCCAGCGCCTGTTCGAGGCGGGCGAGCTCGCTGCCACCAGCGGCACGCTTCGGGCGAGCTGCGCCGCCCGTTCGTCGCTGCCGCGGGCGAGCCGTTCTCCTCCGTCTGCGCCCTGGCCCCCGCCACCGTCTTAGACATGCTCGCGCCTCAATTCCCGAGTGTTTGGGTGGAGGATATCCGGGCGCGCCCGATAACGCTGCGATTTGGCGTGCCGTCTCGACGGTCGTTCGACGTCCCGGCTATAGCCGAGACGGCCGGATCTACCAGCCGCCGCGCCAGTCGGCGCTGGCGGCGCGCCGCTTGGCGGCGTCCTGCCGCGCGTGCTTGCGCCTGTCCAGGCGCCACTGGATCAGCGAGAACAGGAAGATCACCGTCGGGAAGAAGATGATCACCACGAACATCGCGTTGGTGATGTCCTTGTCGTTGGTCTCGCCGTAGAACCCGGCGCCGCCGCCCGCATGGGCCAGGGCAGCGGGCGCCAGCGAGGAGCAGCGCGGCGGTGAAGGCGATGAGCGCGGCGGTGAAGCGGAGGCGGCGCATAGCGCGGCGCACAGTCTACGCCGCCGCCGACCTCGCTTGCCGGCTGCGCGTCGGGCGCCGGGTCCGACTGCGCCTGACCCCGGACCGCGGCGATCGCCTTCAGGAGCTCCGGGTCGTAGCGCTCGCCCTTGGACCCGATCTCGAGATGGGTGACCGGGGCCTCGAACACGTGGGCGTGCGCGGCGGCGGCGAGCGCGCGCTGGTTGCGGACCGGGACGAGCTCATCGCGGGTGGTGACCACGACCGCGGTGGGGACCGTCACCGATCCCAGCCACGGTCGCGAGTCGAAGCGCCCGAGCTCGCGACCCGCCTCGGCGATGTCGCGGGCGGAGTGGCGCATGAGCTCGGAGTGCACCCAGATCGGCTGCTCGCCACGGCGCAGGCCCATCTGCCACAGGCCGAAGCGCCAGAACAGCTTGGGCGCGAGCGAGATCATCAGGCCGAGGAACAGCATCGTCTTGAAGTAGCGCTTGGCCTGAGGGTCCTGCCAGTGCTGCGAGGTCCCGCTCAGGACCAGGCCGCTGATGACCTCAGGATGGTCGCGCGCCACCAGCTGGGCGATCGCGCCGCCCATCGAGTACCCCACGACGACGGCCGGTGCGGCGCCGAGCTGGCGCAGGACGGCCGCGGCGTCGGCCGCGCAGTCGGCCAGGCGGAAGCGCCCGATCGGCCGCAGGCCACGGCCGTGACCGCGGTGGTCGATCGCGAGCACCCGGTAGCCGGCCTGCACGAGGTCCGCGTAGGCGACCCACCAGTTGAGATCGGCGCTGGCCATCCAGCCGTGCAGCAGCATCACGGGCGGGCCGTCGCCACCGGTGTCGCGGACGAAGAACTCACCCCGGCCCGGGCACCCGCACGGTGTGCGGCGTCGGCATGTCGATCGGAGGGACGGGAATTCCGGTGTGGCGGCGGCGGCGCATCGCCGGCCATGCTACCCGCGCGAGCGGCCAACCACTCATCGGATCGCCGGCCCGAGGCGCCTGCGCAGGCCACGGGCCGCGCCTACCATGGATCTGGATATGGCGGTCGTGATCGCATCGGACCTGGGAAAGGACGTGGCCGGAGAGCCGCTCCTGCGCGGCATCTCGTTCAAGCTCGAGCGCCGGGACCGGATGGCCCTGTCCGGCCGCAACGGGGCCGGCAAGACGACGCTCCTGCGGATGCTCTCCGGCGAGGCCGGCATCGACCAGGGCGAGCTCGTGTTCTCGAAGGACGTCAAGGTCGCCCTGCACGACCAGCGTCCGCCGCGAGAGCGGAACCTGTCGCTGCGCGAGTACGTGCTCTCGGGCGCGCGGGAGCTGGTGGCGATCGAAGAGGAGCTGAGCTCGCTCGAGCAGGCGATGGCCGGGCGGCGCCTACGACGAGCCCACGCTGAACCGCTACGCCCAGGCTCAGGCGCGGCTCGAGCACGCCGGCGGCTACGGCTGGCGCGAGCGCGCGCTGTCGACGCTGCACGGCCTCGGCTTCCGCGACGACCGCGACCTCGACCGCTCGCTCGACACCTTCTCCGGCGGCGAGCTCACCCGCGCCTCGCTCGGGCGCGCGCTCGCGGGCGCCCCTGATCTGCTGCTCCTCGACGAGCCCACCAACCACCTCGACATCGCGTCGCTCGAGTGGCTCGAGCAGCACCTGGTGGCGCTCGACGCCGCCGTCGTCCTGGTCGCCCACGACCGGTGGTTCCTCGAGGCCGTGGGCACGTCCGTGCTCGAGCTCGAGGCCGGCCGGGGCAAGTTCTTCCCGGGCCCCTGGCACGCGTGGCGCAAGGAGAAGGCGGCGCGCGATCTGGCGCTCGGCCGCGCGATCGAGCGCCAGCAGGCCGAGATCGAGCGCCTCGAGCGCTTCGTCACCCGGTTCCGCGCGGGCACGCGCGCGCGGCAGGCCCAGTCGCGGGCCAAGAAGCTCCAGAAGATCGACCGGCTCTCGCGGGACCCGCGCGACGGCGCCTCGCTGCAGTTCGCGTTCAAGCCGCCCGAGCGCAGCGGCCGCGTGGTGTTCGAGTTCACCGGCGGGCGGATGAGCGTCGGCGAGCGCGTGCTGCTCGACGACGCCGAGCTGTGGCTCGAACGCGGCGAGCACGTGTCGCTCGTCGGCCGCAACGGCGCCGGCAAGACGACCCTGATCGAGACGCTGGCGGGGCGGCGAGAGCTGGGGTGCTGCTCTTGACGGAGGCCCGCTCGTGAGCGGCAAGCTCTCCACGGGCCACAACGTCAAGGTCGGCTACCTCTCCCAGCACGCCGAGGAGCTCTCGGCGGGGACGGCGAGAACGGTGGTCGAGGCCACGACCCACCTGACCGGGCTCACCCCGAACAAGGCCCGCGCGTTGCTCGGACGGTTCCTCTTCTCCGGCGAGGAGGCGGAGAAGCCGCTCGACGGCCTGTCCGGCGGCGAGCGCCGTCGCCTCTCGCTGGCGATCCTGGTCCAGTCGGGCGCCAACGTGCTGATCCTCGACGAGCCGACCAACCACCTCGACCTGGAGAGCCGCGAGGCGCTCGAGCTCGCCCTGCGCGACTTCCCCGGCTCGCTGCTGCTCGTCTCCCACGACCGCGCGCTGCTTGACGCGGTGGGGACGCGGACGGTGGCGTTCGAGGGTCCGGATGACGCGGGCGCCGCCCAATCGGGCGAGGCTGGACGCCGAGCGGGCGGCGAGCCACCACCCTGCACAGCTACGTGGGCGGCTGGCCCGAGTACGTACGGGTGCGCGAGGAGCGAGAGCGGGAGAAGCTCGCGGCCAAGGCTGCCGCCAAGCCCGCGAGCCGCGAAGCCGGCGCAGCGCTGCGGGCGCCGGCAACGGCGACGCGAAGAAGCTCGAGCAGGAGATCGAGGCCGCAGAGGCGGCGCTGCGCGCGCTCGAGGACGAGCTCGCCGACCCGCGGCGTGGACGGATCCGAAGCGCAGCGCCCGCTCGACCAAGCGCCACCAGGCCGCCAAGCGAGCGGTCGACGAGCTCTACGAGCGGTGGGAGCGGGTCGCGGGCTGAGCGATGTGCCCGGCGCGGGCCGGCGCCGGGGCGCTCGCTCGCCAGCTTGCGCTAGCGGCGATTGCCGCCGCCGAGCAGGCTGAGCATGAACAGGAACACGTTGAAGACGTCCAGGAAGATGCTGGCCGCGATCGGTACCGCGCCTGCGCCTGCCATCGTGGTCCGACGCAGCCGGTTGAAGTCGAAGATCGTGAGCGCCCCGAACACGACGAGACCGAGCACCGAGTAGATGACGTTGGCGTGGGGGATGTGCACGAACAGCAGCACGAGCCCGACCAGGATCAGCGCCAGCAGAGCCCAGAACAGACCGCGGGCCATGAAGGAAAGGTCGCGCCGGGTGGCGTAGCCGAAGGCGCCCATCGCGCCGACGAACGCGCCGGTGGCGCCGCAGGCCTGCCAGAGCACGGCGGGGTTCGTGTTGGCGTAGTAGGCCAGCAACGGGCCGACGGCCATGCCCAGCAGCAGCCCGACCCCGAACAGAAGGCCGATGGCGAGCTGCTCCCGGCCGCGGGCGGCGGCGGCGTTCAGCCCGAAGAGGCAGGCGAGGGCGGCGATGAAGAGCAGAATTCCCGCCGCGCCGGTGAGGTTGCGCCCGATGTAGGCGCCGAGCGCCGCGCAGCCGACGGTCAGCGCGACCAGTCCCATCACCTGGCCGAATACCGCCCGCGTGCGATCGCGAGTGACGGATGCTCCGCCGTAGCGGTAGCCGAGTTCCTCGTAGGTAGGCATCTGTGTCCTTGCTCCCTATTCGTTGGTCTCGCGGCGATGTCCGTGCCGCGGGGCTTTAAGCGTAGACGGTGATCTCGTACTCTTCGATAACAAATGCTGAAGACTGTTCGCAACATCGTCATCGTGCTCGCGATCGCGGCCGTGGTCGTGATCGTCCCCGGCGGCGGCACGGGGGCGAGCGTGGTCAGCCAGGCCGTGTCGCTGGCCTTCCTGGCGGCGCTCGCCTGGTTCGCGTCGGTGATGTACCGCCAGCACCGCGTGACCCTGTACTCGCTCGGTGACGGCCGGCGGGCGATCCTGTACGTGGCCGCCGGTGTGGCGGCGGTGACGCTCACGGGGACCCACCGCATGTGGAGCAGCAGCGCCGGGCAGGTGGCGTGGCTGGTGCTCATGGGCGGGGCGATCTACGCCGCGTTCGCGGTCATCTGGGCCGCGCGCAAGTACTGACCGGTGCGCTCGCGTTGAGCCGCGAGCTGCGGGAGGTCATCGCCGACTGGCTGATGCTCCTCGGCGCCGTCTCCCTGCTGGTGGCGCTGTTCCTCCCCTGGAGCCACCAGCAGCCCCTGCCCGGGTTCGCGGCCAGCCAGACCGCGTGGCAGGTGTACTCGGTCATCGACGTGCTGCTCGCCGCGCTGGCGGCTGCGCTGTTCGCGGTGGCGCTCCTCGGCGGTCGCTACACGCGGCTGGTGGTGCTGCTGGCGGCGGGAGTCGCGGTGGCGTTCACCGTTCACGCCCTGAGCGTGCCCCCGAGCAACGGCGCGGCCGCCAGGTCGCCCGGGTCGGGGGCGGGCGAGGTGGTGGCGATCGTCGCTCTCGGGCTGGGGATGCTCGGGCTCGCGCTGTCGTTCACGGCCGAGCCTATCCTCGAATAAGTGGCCATAGTCCCCGCAGACCGGCGGCGCGAGCTCCCGGACGAGCCCGGCGTCTATCTGTTCCGCGACAAGCGGAACAAGGTGATCTACGTCGGCAAGGCGATCTCGATCCGCAAACGGGTGGCCTCGCACTTCTCGAACCCGAGCACCCGCGGCGGCAGCGACCTGCTGCCGATGATCGACCACATCGAGGCGCTGGTCGTCCACACCGAGGCCGAGGCGCTGCTCGCCGAGCAGAACTTCATCAAGCAGTACAAGCCGCGCTTCAACATCCGCCTGCGGGACGACAAGTCCTATCCGTACATCGCGATCTCGCTCGACGAGGCGTTCCCGCGCGTGTACTTCACGCGCGAGCGCCACCGCCGCGACCGCGCCTACTTCGGCCCGTACAGCAACGCCAAGCGGGTGCGCTCGACGCTCGAGGTGCTCGGCAAGGTGTTCATGTTCCGCTCCTGCGAGGGGCCCGAGCCGGGGCGGCGCAGCGGGTCGCCGTGCCTCGACTACTACATCAAGCGCTGCGAGGCGCCCTGCGTGGGCTACGTGAGCAGGGAGGACTATCGGGCGGGGATCGACGGGGTGGTGGCGTTCCTGTCCGGGCGATACCGGGAGATCGAGCGGGAGCTCGAGCGCTCGATGCGCGAGGCCGCGGCCGAGCAGCGCTTCGAGGACGCGGCGCGGGAGCGCAACCGGCTGCGGGCCGTGCGCTCGCTGCTCGAGCGCCAGCGGATTGCCAGCCAGGGCGGCGGCACGCTCGACGCGATCGCGGT
This sequence comes from uncultured Solirubrobacterales bacterium, assembly GCA_963839105.1. Taxonomy (GTDB): domain Bacteria; phylum Actinomycetota; class Thermoleophilia; order Solirubrobacterales; family Solirubrobacteraceae; genus Palsa-465. The sequence goes on along the minus strand of CAWITQ010000006.1, from coordinate 278,151 downwards.
GGCGGTGTCCGACACCGAGGCCAACGCCCAGGTGTTCCAGGTCCGCGACGGCGTCCTCTCGGACCGGCAGAGCTTCTACCTCGACAACGAGGCCGGCGGCGACATCGGCGACGTGGCCGAGGCCTTCATCCTCCAGTACTACACGAGCGCGATGATGGTCCCGCCGCTGCTCGTCGTCCAGCGCGAGCTCGAGATCACCGACGCGCTGGCCGAGGCGCTGACCACGCGGCGCGGCGGCGGCGTCGAGATCCGGGCGCCCGAGCGCGGGGACAAGCGCCGGATCCTCGAGCTCGCCGAGCGCAACGCCCGGCTCGCGCTCGACCAGGAGAAGCTCCGCTCCGAGCGCCGCCGCCAGCAGCGGGTCGAGGCGCTCGACGGGCTCCAGCACGCGCTCGGCCTCGACACGATCCCGCTGCGGATCGAGTGCTTCGACATTTCGACCTTGATGGGGACCAACACGGTGGCGTCGATGGTGGTGTTCGAGGGCGGGGCGCCGAAGAAGTCCGACTACCGGCGGTTCCGAGTTCTCGGCGATCAGGACGGTCGGGAGGACACGGGGCTCGAGAATTCGCCCCGGCGAATTCTCGCCAGGGCCGAAGGCCCCGACGATTTCGCGGCGATGGAGGAGATCCTGGGGCGGAGGATGCGCCAGTTCGACCGCCAGCACGAGATGTCGCCGCACGACAAGGACTACGACCCCAGCTTCGCGGCGCTGCCCAACCTGATCGTCATCGACGGCGGCAAGGGCCAGCTTTCGGCCGGCCTGCGTGCCCTGAAGCCGTTCCGCGACCGCGGCGTGCTCGTGGTCTCGCTGGCCAAGCGGATCGAGGAGGTGTTCATCCCCGGCCGGGAGGCGCCTCTGGCGCTCGCCCACGACACCCCCGAGCTCCAGCTCCTTCAGCGCGTGCGCGACGAGGCGCACCGCTTCGCCATAACCCACCACCGGATCCGGCGCGACCGCGCCATGACCGCCTCGATCCTCGACGAGCTCCGGGGAGTGGGGCCGGCGCGCAAGCGCGCGCTGCTCAACCACTTCGGTTCGCCCGAGGCGATCCTCTCCGCCTCACGCGAGGAGCTGGAGGCGGTTCCCGGGATCCCGGGCCGCTTCGCCCGCGAGCTCTACCGCGAGCTCCACAAGACCGGCGTTTAGTGCTCTGCGGCTACTGAGTGAGCAGGACCGCGCTGGCGGCCGGGACGGTCACCGTGTAGGTGCTGCCGACGGCGAGCGCGGGCTGGGTCTGCGGCGGGGGCAGACTGCCGGTGGTCGTGGCCGTGCCGAAGGTCTGGCCGCCGAGGGTCACGCCGGAGGTGGAGTTCACCGCCGGCGCCTGGAGGTACTCGAGGCTGGCGCGGCCCGCGATGTTGGCGTTCGGGACCTGGACCTGGACCTGGTAGGGGTCGAGCGGGTCCTTGTTGATCATCTCGACCCGGATGTGCCCGTCCGGCGCCTGGTCGGCCCAGACCTTGAGCGGGGCGTTGGGGACGGACACCGGGAGGAAGCGGGCCCCGGGCGGGAACGCCTGAGCGAACATCATCATCCCGTAGTACTCGGGGTGCACGTACGCCGTCCACACGCCGTGGGGCTTCGAGAACGTGAACAGCTCGTAGGCGGCGCCCGGGAGCGTGTGCACGTTGACGCCGCCGACGCCGACGTTTGCGAAGTTGAAGAACGTGTCGAGCGCCCACAGCGCGGCGGCGAACGTGTCGCTGGTGCCGCGCTGCCCCCGGTTGGAGGCGGAGTTCATCTCGTCGAGGCGGAAGGGGAGGCCCTGCGAGCGCGCCGCCTGCACGGCGGGGGCGACGCCCTGGGCGAGACCGGCCGAGGACGAGTCGTTGAGGAGGTTGGGGATCGAGGCGTAGATCGGCGAGTTCGTCTGCGCGACGCCGGCGCGCAGGGGATACCGGTGCACGGTGGCGAGCTTGAGGCCGTGCTCAGCCTGCAGGAAGGCCGGGAGCTGGGCGATCCAGGCCAGCTCGGCGAACGAGGGGCCGGCCAGGGGAACGGGCGGGATCGCCGCCCGGAACTGTGAGTACTGGGCGATGAACGAGAGGACGTTCCAGCTCGCCGGCCGCGCGTACACGGTCTTGCCGTGGCGGTCGACGAACCACGGGAACTGGTTGTAGACGTCGGGCTCGTTGCCGATCTCGAAGTCGCTGATGTACTTCGACCCGATCGCCTTGAACAGCACCCGGGCCTCGGTGGCGGCGACGGAGGGGCGGCCGCCGGCCATGTTCAACCCCATGATCAGGTGGGCGCTCAGGTGGGCGGCGAGGGACTTCATCGTCTGGACCCAGCCGGGGTTGAGCGTGTAGTTGACCCCGGCCGGCGGGACGGCGCCCTTGATGGGCCACCAGCTCTGATCGGCGCTGTTGCCGCCGATCCGCAGCACCGGCGACTGCCCCGGGGCGAGGCCGCGCAACAGGCGGACCAGCACCGGGTTGATCGCGGCCGGGTTGCGCCCGGTGTAGGCGTGCACGGCGCTGTACTCGAGCGACACCCCCGCGAAGCCCGGCGCCATCACGTAGGCGCCCGGGCTCGAGCCGACGGTGGCGGAGATCTGCTGCGGCTGTGCCGCCGCGGAAGGCGCCCCGGAAAGCCCCCACAGTGCCGCCGCAGCCACGGCTGCGACCCATTTCCCGCGGTGGCGCACCGCGAGATCGTGGCAGATCGGGGAGTGATCCGCTGACGCTTGCGTCAAGCTTTGGGTATGGAGACCGCCGAACAGACCATCTCGGTCCTCACCGATCTGGTGATCATCACCGGCTTCTCCGGGGCGGGGAAGTCGACGGCGATGGCGTCATTCGAGGACGAGGGCTACTTCTGCGTCGACAACCTGCCCTCGGAGATGATCCGCTCGCTGGTGGACCTGTTCATGCACGAGGGGTCCAAGGTCGAGCGGGCGGCGGTGGTCTCGGACGTGCGCGGCGGTACCTACTTCGAGGGCCTGACCGAGATGCTCGACGACCTGCGCGCGAGCGGGGTCAAGCACCGGGTGCTGTTCCTGGAGGCCGACGAGCAGGCGCTGCTCACGCGCTACAAGGAGACGCGCCGGCGCCATCCGCTCGCCCCCACGGGGACGGTGGTGGCCGGCGTCGCGCGCGAGCGGCAGATGCTGGCGCCGGTGCGGGCACGGGCGGACGTGGTCATCGACACCACCGGGCTGACCGCGGCGATGCTTCGGCGCAAGCTCGCCGACGAGATGCTCCCCAGCCGGACGCCCGGCCGGCTCGCGGTCACCTTCCAGAGCTTCGGCTTCAAGCACGGGCCGGCGCGGGATCCCGACCTGCTGTTCGACGTGCGCTTCCTGCCCAACCCCCACTACGAGGCCGAGCTGCGCCCGCTGACCGGTCTCGACCCCCGGATCGTCGCCTACATCAACCAGGACGGCGATCTCGACGCCTTCTATGACCGGCTGGACCCGCTGCTCGACTACCTCCTGCCCCACTACCTGTCGGAGGGCAAGTCGCACCTGGTGGTGGCGATCGGGTGCACCGGCGGCCGCCACCGCTCGGTGGCGATCGCCCACCACCTGGCCGACCGCTACGGGGACGAGGACGCGTATCTGATCGAGGCCGTCGACCGCGACGTGACCAAGCCGGCGTGATCGACCACATCGGCTTCGAGGTCTCGAGCCTCGAGCGCTCGGCCCCCTTCTACGACTCTCTGTTCCGGGCCCTGGGGGCGCGCCGGGTGTTCGAGTCCGAGCACGCCGTCGCCTACGGGGTCAACGGGCCCGTGTTCTGGATCGTGAGGCGGGGCCGAGGGCCGGGCGCCGCCTACGGCCACGTGGCGCTGGCGGCGGTGGGGAAGGCGGCGGTCGACGCGGCGTGGGCGGCGGGGCTCGCGAACGGGGGCAGGGACGACGGCGCCCCGGGCCGGCGGCCGCAGTACGGCGAGCGGTATTACTCCGGCTACCTGCTCGACCCGGACGGCCTCCGGGTCGAGGTGGTCAGCCGCCGCTGAGGGGGGTTTAGGTACCCTGTGGACGCCGACGACGTCGGCATTCGTCTTTTTGCGGCCACAACTCACAAGGGGATATCACGCATGTCGGTACGGGTCGGGATCAACGGCTTTGGCCGAATCGGGCGGAACGTGTTCCGCGCGGCCATGGAGTCCGACGCCGACATCGAGTGGCTGGCGGTCAACGACATCGTGGCCCCGGAGACGATCGCGCACCTGCTCAAGTACGACTCGAACTACGGCCCCTTCCCGGGCGAAGTCTCGGTCGGCGACACCAGCCTCACCGTGAACGGCCAGGAGATCCGCGTGCTCGCCGAGCGTGACCCGGCCTCGCTCCCGTGGGAGGAGCTCGGCGCCGACGTCGTGATCGAGTCCACCGGCCTCTTCACCGACCGCGAGAACGCCTCCAAGCACCTCGAGGCGGGCGCCAAGAAGGTGGTGATCTCGGCGCCGGCCACCGATCCCGACGTGACCGTGGTGCTCGGGGTGAACTTCGACGAGGTCTACGACCGCGACAAGCACCAGGTGATCTCGAACGCCTCGTGCACGACGAACTGCCTGGCGCCGATCGCCAAGGTGCTCCACGACACCGTCGGCATCGAGCACGGGCTGATGACCACCATCCACGCCTACACCGCCGACCAGCGCCTCCAGGACATGCCCCACAAGGACCTGCGGCGGGCGCGCGCGGCCGCGGTCAACCTGATCCCGGCCTCGACCGGCGCGGCCAAGGCGATCGGAGCCGTGATCCCGGATCTGAACGGCAAGCTCCACGGTTTCGCGATCAGGGCGCCCGTCCCCACCGGCAGCGTCGTCGACCTCACGGTCGAGGCGCGCCGCGAGACCTCGATCGAAGAGGTCAACGAGGCTCTGCGCAAGGCGGCGTCGGATGGGCCGCTGGCCGGCTACCTCGAGTACACCGAGGACCCGATCGTCTCGTCGGACATCGTCAAGAATCCGGCCTCCTCGATTCTCGACTCGCAGCTCACGGCGGTCATGGACGGCACGATGGTCAAGCTCGTGTCCTGGTACGACAACGAGTGGGGCTACTCGAACCGGGTCGTGGACCTCGTGCAGAAGCTCTAGTGTGCGCTGATTGCTGGGCGGTGCGCTGGTGAGGACGCTCGACGATCTCGGCGATCTCGATGGCAAGCGGGTGCTCGTCCGAGTCGACTTCAACGTTCCGCTGGATGGTGCGAAGGTCGCCGACGACACCCGGATCCGCGCCGCGCTGCCCACGATCGAGGAGCTGCGCGACCGCCGCGCGCGGCTGATCCTCGTCTCGCACCTGGGACGGCCCAAGGACCGCGAGCCCGAGCTCTCCATGCGCCCCGCCGCCGATCGGCTGGCGGAGCTGATCGATGGCGAGGTCATGCTCGCGCCGGCCGTGGTCGGCGACGACGTGCGCGGGTTCGCCTCGAACGTCCTGCCGGGCGACGTGCTGGTGCTCGAGAACGTGCGCTATGAGCCGGGCGAGACCAAGAACGACCCGGATCTGGCTCGGGACCTGGCCGAGCTCGCCGACGTCTACGTCAACGATGCCTTCGGCGCCGCCCACCGGGCGCACGCCTCGACCGAGGGGGTGGCGCGGCTGATCGAGGAGCGTGCCGCCGGGAGGCTGCTCGAGCGCGAGGTGTCCGAGCTCACCCGGGTGCTCGAGAACCCCGAGCGGCCGCTCGTCGCGGTCCTCGGAGGGGCCAAGGTGAGCGACAAGATCGCGGTCATCGAACGCTTCCGCGAGGTCGCGGACACGATCCTGATCGGCGGCGCGATGTGCTTCCCGTTCCTGGCCGCGCAGGGGCATTCGGTGGGGTCCTCGCTATGCGCCGAGGAGGACGTGGTGCTCGCGCGCCGTCAGCTCGAGGCCGGCGGCGAGCTCGAGCTGCCGGTGGATCTCGTGGTCGCGGACCGGCTGGCCGACGACGCCTCGTCCTCGGAGCTGGACGGGGTAGACGTGCCGGACGGGCAGATGGGGCTCGACATCGGGCCCCGCACAGCGCAGGCGTATGCGGGGACGATCGCCCGAGCGGGCACGGTCTTCTGGAACGGCCCCATGGGTGCGTTCGAGATCGAGCCGTTCGCGGCGGGGACGAGGGCGGTGGCGCAAGCGGTCGCCGATGCGCAGGGCGTCACCGTGGTGGGCGGCGGTGACTCGGCGGCGGCGCTGGCCCGGTTCGGGCTCGCCGAGCGGGTCACGCATCTCTCAACCGGGGGAGGGGCTTCCCTGGAGCTGATCGAGGGCAAGACGCTCCCCGGCGTGGAGGCGCTGCGGTGAGCGAGGGCACGCGCCGGCCGCTGATCGCCGGGAACTGGAAGATGAACAAGACGGTGGCGGAGGCCGAGGAGTTCATCCAGGCGCTGCTGCCGCGGGTGTCGGGCGTGTCCCGGGTGGACGTGGGCGTGTGCCCGAGCTTCCTGGCCCTGCAGCCGATGGTCGACTCGACCCGGGGCTCCCCGGTCCAGGTGTTCGCGCAGAACATGCACCACGCTTCCGACGGCGCCTACACCGGCGAGGTCTCGCCGCCGATGCTCGCCGAGACCGGTGCCTACGGCGTCATCCTCGGGCACTCTGAGCGCCGGCAGATGTTCGGCGAGACCGACAAGGCGCTGGCGCTGAAGGTGCCGGCGGCGCTGGAGGCGGGTCTCGTGCCGATCCTGTGCGTGGGCGAGACCGAGGACGAGCGTGAAGCCGGCGACACCGAGCGCAAGCTCCGCCACCAGGTCCAGGAGGACCTGGCCCGGGTCGAGCCCGAGCGCCTGGGCGCGATCGTGATCGCCTACGAGCCGATCTGGGCCATCGGCAGCGGCCGGTCGGCCACGCCCGAGCAGGCCCAGGAGGCGATCGCGTTCGTGCGCGCGCTGGTGGCCGACCGGGATCGCGAGCAGGCCGCGCGCACGCGCGTGCTCTACGGCGGCAGCGTCAAGCCCGACAACGTCGAGGAGCTGCTCGCCCTGCCTGACGTCGATGGCGCCCTCGTCGGGGGCGCCAGCCTGGATCCGGAGGGATTCGCGGCGATCGTGTCCGCCGCCGGCTGATGGCTGTGCCCGAGGGTGCCGAGGAGCTGCCGGCGCCGTCCGTCGTGCTCGTGGTGCTCGACGGCTGGGGGCTCGCGCCCGAGGGTCCGGGGAACGCCATCTCGCAGGCCTCGACGCCGGTGTTCGACGAGCTGTGGTCGTCCTATCCGCACACTTCGCTCACGGCGTGCGGGAGGGCGGTTGGGCTCCCGGAGGGGCAGATGGGCAACTCCGAGGTGGGGCACATGAACCTCGGTGCGGGCGCGGTGGTCGTGCAGGACCTGACGCGGATCGACGAGGCGGCCTCGTCAGGGGAGTTTGAGTCCAACGAGGTGTTGCGCCACGCGTTCTCGGATGCCGAGCGGGTTCACCTGATCGGCCTGGTCTCGGACGGTGGCGTGCACTCGGGGTGGGCTCATCTGGAGGCGCTGATCCGGATGGGGGCGTCCCTGGAGGTGCCGGACCTCGTGCTCCACGCCTTCACCGACGGGCGCGACACCGGGCCGAAGGCGGGCGCGGGGTATCTGAGGACCGTTTCCGGATGGATGGAGGATGCGGGTGCCGGCCGGGTCGGCTCGGTCGTCGGCCGCTACTACGCCATGGATCGCGACCGGCGGTGGGACCGGATCCAGCTCGCCTACGACCTGCTCGTCCACGGCCGCGGCGCCGGCCCCTTCGATTCCGCGGTCGAGGCCGTGGAGGACGCGTACTCGGACGAGGAGACCGACGAGTTCATCAAGCCGCGGCTCGTCGGCGATGAGGCCTGCATCCGCCCGGGCGACTCGGTCGTGGCCTTCAACTTCCGCCCCGACCGGATGCGCGAGATCACCCGGGCGCTGGCCGAGGAGGACTTCGCCGAGTTCGACCGCGGCGGCGCGAAGCCGGTGGAGCGCTACGCCACCATGGCCGAGTACGAGGAGGACTGGTCGTTTCCCGTCGCCTTCCCGCCCTCGCGCCCCGCCACCAGCCTGCCGCGCGTGCTCGCGGGGGAGGGGCTGGACCAGCTCCACGTGGCCGAGACCGAGAAGTACGCCCACGTCACGTACTTCTTCAGCGGCGGCGAGGAGGAGCCGGTGAAGGGGGAGCGGCGCGAGCTCGTCGCCTCGCCCCGGGATGTGGCGACCTACGACGAGAAGCCGGCGATGAGCGCACGCGAGGCGGCGGCGGCGTTCGTCGGCGCGTGGCGCGAGGACTCGCCGGGCTTCGGGATCATCAACTTCGCCAACCCCGACATGGTGGGGCACACCGGGGTGATCGAGGCGGCGGTGGAGGCCGTCGAGACCGTGGATGCGTGCCTGGGGGACGTGGTTGCCGCGGTCCACGAAGGCGGGGGCGCCTGCATCATCACCGCCGACCACGGCAACTCCGACCACATGCTCGAGGACGACGGGAGCCCGAACACCGCGCACTCGCTCAACCCGGTGCCGCTGATTGTGACCGTGCCGGGGCTGTCGCTGCGCGACGGTGGCGTTCTGGCCGACGTGGCGCCGACGGTGCTCCAGGTGCTCGGGATCGAGCAGCCGTCGGAGATGACGGGCCGCTCGCTGATTGCCGAATAGGCGCCCGCGGGCGGGAAGAACGTTCCGCTCGCCGCCGCACAGCCGCCGAGTCCGCCTTTCTTCCTTGTGGACGGGACTTCCTCGGTCTCGGCGAATCCGGCGCGCCGAAAGGAACGATGTTCCCGGGTGCCGAGGGGTCGCCGGAGGCGGGCGCGCCGACAGGCGCGCGGCACGGACGCCGCGCGCAACCGGCCCAGGGGCTGGGCCCGCTCGGCATCCAGCCTCGCCACGACCGGGCCCGCCCCGTGTCGTCCGGCTGGACGACCGCGCCGCCAGGCGCCGGGCCCCCAAAAAGACTTGACACAATCCCACTTAGATTTGCTACGATGACACCACAGAGTTTCCCTACCTGGAGGTTTGATATGGCACTCATCCGCTGGGAGCCGGTCAGGGAGCTGAACACGATTCAGAGCGAGATGAACCGGCTCTTCAACACTTTCTTCGATTCGCCGGCCCCGGCCGGCGGACACGGCAGCGGCCAGACCCTGCGCCGCTGGATTCCCCCGATGGACCTGGTGGAGACCGAAGATGCTTTCGTGCTCCGGGCCGACCTGCCCGGGCTGTCCGAGAAGGACGTCAAGATCGAGCTCGAGGACAACGTCCTCACGGTCTCGGGCGAGCGCAAGGCCGAGCACGAGGAGCGCAAGGAGGGCTACTACCGTGTCGAGCGGGCGTCCGGCACCTTCTCTCGCTCGCTGACGCTCCCTGAGGGCGTCGACCCCGAGGGGGTCAGTGCGAACTTCGACCGCGGCGTGCTCGAGGTCCGGATCCCGAAGCCCGAGGAGCGCAAGCCGCGCAAGGTCGCGATCTCGGTCGGCGGCCAGAGCAACGGCACGATCGAGGGCGCCGAGGCCTCCTCCTAGAAGAGTCTCTCTCCACCAGCGCGAGCCGGCGCCCCCCGCGGGGTCGCCGGCTCGTGGCTTTGGGGAGCGCAAATCGGCGCTCCCCGCGATGATGTCGTGGTGTTCACGATCCATGCCCGCTCCTCGAGCAGCCGCGCCCGCGCCGGAACGCTGCACCTCGCGCACGGCGAGGTGAGCACGCCGGCATTCGTGCCTCTGGCCACCCGGGGGGCGGTCAAGACGCTCGAGCCGCGCGACCTGGTCGCGCTCGGGTACGAGCTGATTCTCGGCAACACCTTCCACCTGTTCCTGGCGCCGGGGCCCGAGCTCGTGCGAGCCCAGGGCGGCCTCCACGAGTTCATGCGCTGGGACCGGGCCGATCGTCACCGACTCGGGCGGGTTCCAGGTGTTCTCGATGGGCCACGGTGGGGTGGCGGACGAGATCAAGGGGCGGGGACGGGGCGGTGGCGCGGAGTCCAACGGCGCGATCCTGGCGATCGAGGAGGAGGGCGTCCGCTTTCGCTCCTACGTCGACGGCGGCGAGCGCTTCCTCGGCCCCGAGACCTCGATGTCCGTGCAGGCGGCGCTGGGGTCGGACATCGCGCTCGTACTCGACGAGTGCACGCCCTTCCACGTCACGCGCGAGTACACCGCGCGCTCGATGGAGCGCACCCACCGCTGGCTCGAGCGCTGCCTGACCTGGCACGACGCCAACGGCCCCCAGGGCCAGGTGGTGTACGGGATCGTCCAGGGCGGGGTGGAGCGCGATCTCCGGCGCGAGTCCGCCGAGGCCGTGGCCGCGAGCACCTGCGACGGCATCGCCATCGGCGGGTCTCTCGGGCGCGAGAAGTCAGAGATGCACGAGGTCGTCTCCTGGACCACGGGCGACCTCGACGAGCGCGCGCCCGACCGCCCGCGGCACCTGCTCGGGATCGGCGACGTGGACGACCTGATCCGCGGCGTCGAGCTGGGCATCGACACGTTCGACTGCGCATTGCCGACGCGGCTCGGCCGGCACGGGGTGGCGCTGGTGCCCGATCCCGAGGCCCGGTGGCGCGTCGACCTGGTCAAGGGCCGCTGGCGCGAGGCCTCGGAGCCGATCCTCGACGGCTGTCCGTGCCCGGCGTGCAGCGCCGGGTTCTCGCGCGCGTACCTCCACTACCTGCTGCGCGCCCACGAGCTGACGGGGCTGCGCCTGGTCACGCTGCACAACCTGAGCTTCATCGCGCGGTTGATGCAGGATCTGAGGGGCGCGATCGAGGGCGACCGGCTCGACGAAGTCGCCGCGGCACTGCGCGCGGGCGCGTCCCCCGGGACTACTTCGTGTACTTGCTGACCAGGTTCTGAACCTGCTTGATCGCGCTCTGGGCGTCGTGCGCGACCACCGTCTTGAAGTGCACGACGTTGCTGGAGGTGCTGGCGGCGAGCGTCAGCGCCACCGCCACCGCCGCGACGAAGAGCACCGCGACGAGCAGGAAGAGCACGAACCGGCGCCCTCCGCGGCGCGGCTCCCGGGCGGGGCGCGCCGCGCGTGCCGGAGCCGGGGCCGGACGTGCGGGCCGGCGGGGCTCCGCGCGGGTGACCGGGCGCTGCGACGCGGTCTGCGCCCGCGCGGCCGGTACGGCCTGGGTGGCCATGCGCGTGGGGGAGGTGAGATCGTCGTCACCGGAGATGATCCGCGTGGGGCGGGTGGGCACGCCGGCGCTCCGGCGGCTGCCGGGGAAGGGCTCGATGCCGTGGAGCCCGTTGCGGAGCGCGTCGGCGAGCGCGATCGCGTCCGAGGGCCGCTCCTCCTGGTCGATGGCGAGCGCGGCGTCCACGACCTCGGCCAGCTCGGGGGTGACGTCCGGGTTGAGCTCGACGAGGGGCATCGGCGCCTCGCGCTGCTGCTTGAGCGCGAGCTCGGATAGCGAGGCGGCCTCGTAGGGGAGGCGGCCCGAGAGCAGCTGGTAGGCGACGACGCCGAGGGAGTAGATGTCGGCGCGGGGTCCGGCCTCTTCCCCGCGCGCCTGCTCGGGCGCGAGATAGGCCGCCGTCCCGAGCACCGACCCGACCTGGGTGATGCTCGACTGATCGGTGGCGCGGGCGATGCCGAAGTCGGCGAGCTTGACCACATCCGCGTCGGAGAGGAGGAGGTTTCCTGGCTTGACGTCGCGGTGCACGACGCCGTGGCGGTGGGCGTAGTCGAGGCCGCGGCAGGCCTGGGCGACGACGTCGACCGCCTGCTCGACGTCGAGATGGCCGCGGTCGCGCAGGAGCTCCGCGCAGGAGTTGCCGGGGACGTGCTCCATCACGATGAAGTGCTGGTGGGCCGCCTCGTCCAGCCCGAAGTCGAACACCTGGACGATGTTGGGGTGAACGAGGCGAGCCGCCGACAGCGCCTCGCGCCGGAAGCGGGAGACGAATGTCGGATCGTCGGCGAGATGCTCGGCCAGGAGCTTGATGGCCACGTTCCGCTCGAGGCGCTGATCGAAGGCGAGGTGAACGGTCGACATACCGCCCACACCGAGTCGCCCTTCGATGCGGTAGCGCCCTGCGATGGTCGTGGCGTTCGTCACTTTCACTTATCCGTTGCTTCCGGCTCCGGGCGTACCGACTCCAGCTCCGCCGTTAGCGCCTCCGGAGCCAAGGCCGGCGCCACCCGTCCCCCCCGATGGAGTAGTACCCGGAGTCGTGGGTGTGGTTGCAGGAGTCGTGGGCGTGGTGGGTGTGGTGGGCGGCGGCGTGGCCGTGCTCGTCGTGGTCGGCGTGCTCGAGGTGGTGGTGGTCGTCGTCGCCGGCGCGGTGGCGGTCTGGGTCGGCGCCGTTGGTGTCGTGGGCGTGCTCGTGGTCTGGTGGCAGTCCTTCTGGGCCAGCTCGGCCACCGTAGAGGCGCCCTGGATCAGGTTGTTGCGCAGGGTGACGTTCACCGTCACCGGGAGGCTGCCCGCGGAGTTGCCAAGCGCCGTGGCCGCCTTGGAGACGCCGGCGCAGTTACCGGCCGCGAGCGCCGAGGACACCTGGTTCAGCTGATTTGAGAGCGTGCCCGACTGATCGGACGAGAGCAGGCCGGCACCACCGCCACCGCACGCGGCGATGAGAAGCGCTGCGGCGAACCCGAGTCCGCCCGCCAGGATGACGCGGAGGAAGTAGCGCATCCACGGCCTGACTTTAGAGGCTCCGACGGTTGGCTTCGGGTTAGGGGAGCCTGCACGCGTGTGCGTCCGGTCACTGTCCGTACTGCAGCCGCTCGGCCAGCGAATCGGGGAGGCGAGCGGCGCGAATCGCCGCCGCGGCACCCGCGATGTCGTAGTCGATGCGGTGAAACAGCGCCGTCCACTGCTCGAGGTCGAGCTCGAGCCAGGCCGCCCGCGGGTCGCCGTCGCGGGGCTGCCCGACGCTGCCGGGATTGATCAGCCATTCGCCCACCGCGATCTCGAGCTCCTCGCCACCGGCGCGCGTCTGACCGGTGGCCGACGAGCCCGGGGGGCGCACGAACGACAGCGCGACGTGCGAGTGGCCGACCAGGCAGACCCGATGGGTCTGGATGTCCAGGCAGAGCTCGGCCTGGAGGGTGGAGAGCACGTACTCCCAGATCGGGTCCCGCGGGCTCGCGTGGTAGAGCCCGATCTCCTCGTCGAGGAGCTGGGGCTCGAGGCCCTCGAGGAACTGCCGGGTCTCAGGGGTGATGGTCTCCTGGGTCCACCGCGCCGCGAGCGCCGCCCCGCGCGAGAAGTCCTCGAGCGGGAGGGTCCCGATCACGCCCAGGTCGTGGTTGCCGGCGAGGCACAGCGAGGCGTGGCGGCGGGCCAGCTCGACGCACGCGTCGGGGTCGGCGCCGTAGCCGACGAGGTCCCCGAGGCACCACATCTCCTGGCACTCGGTGCCGTCGATCGACTCCAGCACGGCCTCGAAGGCGTGCCGGTTGCCGTGGATGTCAGAGACGATCGCCACGCGCATGGGCGGCTACAGTCTTTCGGGTGAGGCGGCTGTCACGCTCTGGAGTGGTCGGTCCGGTAGTGCTGGCGCTCGCCACAGCCGAGCTCGGCGCGCGTCTGCTCTCGCCGCGGGAAGCGCCCATCCAGCCCGCGGACGTCGAGGTGCGAGCTTACTTCAGTGAGCAGGAGATTGAACGGGGGAGGCGGTTCGCGCGGCCGCAGCTCGCCCTCGGGATGGCGCGCTCACTGGTGGACGCGGCGGCTCTGGCCGCGGTCGTGCGATTGCGCCCGCCGGAGGTGCTCCGGCGCTCGCGGCACCCGGGCGCAACCGGGGCCGCGTTCGCGGCGGCCCTGACGGTGGCGCTGTCGCTGCCTCCGCTGCCGCTGGCCGCGCTCTCCCGGCGCCGGGCGATCGACGCCGGGCTCGTCACCCAATCTTGGCGGGGGTGGGCCCTGGACCTGGTGAAGTCGACAGCCATCGGCGGTGCCCTGACGGCGGCCGCCGGCGCAGGCGTGGTGGAGCTCACGCGGCGCTACCCGGAGGACTGGTGGCTTCCCGCCGCCGGTGCCTCGGTCGCCGTCGGCAGTGTGTTCGCGGCGCTGGCACCGGTGGTGCTCGACCCGGTGTTCAACGACTTCACCCCGCTGCCGGAGAACGGGGTGCGCAGCGACGTGCTCGCGCTGGCGCGGGCCGCCGGGGTCAAGGTGCGCGAGGTGTACTCGGTCGACGCCAGCCGGCGGACGACCGCCGCCAACGCGTACGTCTCGGGCCTCGGCCCGACCAAGCGGGTGGTGCTCTACGACACGCTGCTCGACCGCTACAGCCGCGACGAGATCCGCGTCGTGGTCGCGCACGAGCTCGCTCACGTCCGCCACCGCGACGTCCCGCGGGGCGTGGCCTACGCGGCGATCGTCGCGCCGGCCACCGCGCTGGCCGTGCAGCGCGTGAGCTGGGCGCTCTCACCCGAGCGAGGGACGGCCGCGGCGCTCCCCGCGCTCGCCCTCGCCGCGGGCCTGGTGGCGGCCCCGCTCGGGCTGCTGGGGAACCGCCTCTCGCGCGCGATGGAGCGGCGCGCCGATGAGTTCTCGCTCAAGCTCTCGGGCGCGCCCGACGCCTTCATCTCGTTCGACCGGGCGGTGGCGCTTCAGAACGTGGCCGACCTGGAGCCGCCGGCGTTCGTTACCAAGGTTCTGGCGACGCACCCCGCCACGATCGAGCGCATCGGCGCGGCGGAGGCGTGGAAACGGCGCTACTCCGACGGCGGCGGCTCGTACTCCTGACGACCGGGAAACTCAGGCAGGTTCTTGATGCCTTCCCGGGTCTGCCATTTGGAGTAGTTGTCCTGCATCGCGTCGATCAGCTCGCGCATGAACTTGGCGGAGAGGTTGACGCGTGAAACCACCACGCCCGGGATCTCCTCGTCCTCGACCTCGTGGTCGACGCGCGCGAAGGTGATCGTGAACTCGTAGTCGGAGTGACTGACGTTCGCGAAGTTCGCGTATACGCCGGCCATGATCTCCGAGGAGAAGTGGATGTTGATGTGGCGTTCGGGTCTGCCGGGGTCGTCCATTGGCCGTAGTATCCCATCGTGCGGATCGTCGTCGTTGCCGTCGGCCGGCTGCGGCCTCCGTTCGCTGACGATGTGCAGCACTATCAACAGCTGATCGCTCGGCACGCCAGGCTCGAGCTGGTCGAAGTGCGCGAGGACGAGCAGGTGGCGCGCCGGCTGCCGGACCGCGCGTTCGTGTCGCTCCTGCACCGCGACGGGGCCCAGCTCGACTCGCTGGCGTTCAGTCGGTTCCTGGAGGAGCGGCGCCAGAGCGGGCGCGACCTCTGCTTCGTGATCGGCGGGCCGTTCGGGCTCGATCTCGAGGGGGTCGAGCACCGGATGTCGCTCGGTTCGCTGACGCTGCCCCACCAGCTGGCGCGCGTGGTGCTGCTCGAGCAGCTCTACCGGGGCCACAAGATCCTCGCCGGCGAGCCCTACCACTACTGATGGCCGACGACGTCACCCAGGATCGGCAGCGGGCGGCTCGGCAAAGGGCGATCGCGCGGCGCGAGCTCGAATCCTTCATGCGGCGCCTGGGCATCCTGATGGCGCTGCTTGTCGTGCTCATCGCCGCGGGCACCGCGGGACTCGCGGCGCTCGAGCACGTATCCGTGGGGTACGCGTTCGAGTGGACGATCGACACGGTGACCACGACGGGAACGATCCCCGACCCGCACGACGCAGGCGGCAGAGCGGTCAAGCTCGGGCTCGAGCTGTTCGGCATAGTTACCCTCTTCTACGGGCTGGCGACCGTCGCGGAGTTCTTCGTGTCGGGCCAGCTCAGTGGCGTGCTCGCCGAGCGCCGGATCCAGAAGATGATCGATTCCTACTCCGACCACTACATCGTGTGCGGCTTCGGCCGCGTCGGACGTCAGGTGACCCGTGACCTGCGCGTCGCGGGGGTGAACTTCGTGGTCATCGACCCCAACCCCGAGCATCGCCAGGAGGCGCGGGCGGAGGACGTGGCGCTGATCGAGCGCGAGGCCTCCGACGACGACGTCCTGACCGAGGCCGGGATCTCCCGGGCGCGGGGAGTGATCGCGTGCGTCGACTCGGACGCCGAGAACATCTTCATCGCGCTCACGGCACGCGAGCTGCGCTCGGACATCCTGATCATCGCCCGGGCCTCCGCCGAGGAGTCCGAGAGGAAGCTGCTGCACGCCGGCGCCGATCGCGTGATCTCCCCCTACAAGAGCTCCGGCAACACGATGGCGCGCCTGGCCCTACGGCCGCAGGTGGGGGGCGCGGTCCAGGTGGCGGAGGACCGGGTCGAGGAGATCGAGGTGGCCCGGGACTGCGCCGGCGCGGGTAAGCGAATCGAGGAGGTGCGGGGCGACTCGCTGATCCTCGCCCTGCGACGCAGCGGAGGCGAGCTCGAGCCCCAGCCCCCGCCGTACGCGGTGATCAACCCCGGCGACATCCTGGTGGCCCTCGGCTCGCCGCGGTCGCTCGAGCGCCTCGAGGAGATGTTCCAGCCCGCGGCTTCCCCGCGTCAGGAAGCGGGCGGAGCGTGAGCCTGGGCGATCCGGCCGCGGGAGACGTCGGTTCGGTGGCGCCGGCTGACCCGGTGGCGGCGCTGGCGCGGTCGGTGTCGGCCGCCGCAGCGGCGGTTGGTGGCGAGGCGGTGCGGCCGGGGCCGGCGATCAGGTTCGAGCGCTCGCGCCACGCGGCCCAGGGCGACTACTCGACGAACGCCGCGATGTTGCTGGCGCCGGGGTTGCGCCTCGCGCCGCGCGTGGTGGCGGAGCGGATCGGCGTGGAGCTTCAGTCGCTGCTGGGCGAGGACCTGGAGCGCTCCGAGGTGGCCGGTCCAGGATTCCTCAACCTGTTCATGTCCGACGAGTGGCACCGGCGTTCGCTGGCCTTCGTCCTGGACGCCGCGGGTTCGTTTGGCGCCGGCGCCGCCGAGCCGGCGGAGCGGATCGTGGTCGAGTTCGTGTCCGCCAACCCGACCGGGCCGCTCGTCGCCGCGAGCGGCCGGCACGCCGCCTACGGCGATGCGCTGGCGCGGATCCTGTCGCACCACGGTCACGAGGTCGCGCGCGAGTACTACTTCAACGACGCCGGTAACCAGATCCGGTTGCTGGGGGAATCGGTGCGCGCGCGGGCGCGGGGCGACGAGGTGCCCGAGGGCGGTTACCAGGGCGAGTACGTCGCCGAGCTGGCGGCGGCGATACCGCAGGCGGCCGAGGGCGAGGTCGATGGTGTCGCGGCGCGCGCCGTCGAGCTGCTGCTGCGAGCAGATCAAGGCCACGCTCGAACGCTACGGCGTTCAGTTCGACACGTTCTTCAGCGAGCGGACGCTTCACGCGGGGTCGCCGAGTGCGCTCGAGCGGGCGCTCGAGATTCTGGCCGCGGCCGGTCACACCTACCAGGCCGAGGGGGCTCTGTGGCTGCGCACGACCACGTTCGGGGACGACAAGGACCGGGTGGTGATCCGCACCAACGGCGAGCCGACGTACCTGGCAGCCGACGTCGCGTACCTGATGAACAAGCGCGAGCGTGGTTTCGAGCGGCTGTTGACGCCGGTCGGCTCCGACCACCACGCGTACGCGCGCGAGCTGAAGGCGGCGATGGCCGCGCTCGGAGGCGATCCGGACACGATCGAGGTGCCGCTGCTCCAGTTCGTGCACCTGGTGGCGGGCGGGCGCGTGGCGGCGATGTCCAAGCGGCGCGGGGAGTTCGTCACGCTCGACGAGCTGCTCGACGAGATCGGCGTCGATGCCACCCGGTTCTTCATGCTCCAGCGCTCGCACGACCGCACGCTCGACCTCGACGTCGAGCTCGCCGGCAAGCAGTCGGATGAGAACCCGGTGTTCTACGTGCAGTACGCACACGCGCGCATCGCGTCGATGCTGCGGCGCGTGGGCGAGTCGCGGGTTGCGGGCGCGTCGGGTGGGGGCTGGGGGGCCGAGGCGCTGCACGAGTCCGAGCGGGCGCTGATCAAGAAGCTGGTGGCCTTCCCGGATGAGATCGCCGAGGCGGCCGACCGGCGCGCGCCGCACCGGATCACGGCCTATGTGCTGGAGCTGGCGCGGGAGTTCACCGCGTTCTACCGCGACTGCCGTGTCGTGGGGGCCACGCCGGAGTCGGTGGAGGCGTTCCGGGTGGCGCTGTCGGTGGCGGCGCAGCGGACGATTGCGCTGTCGCTGTGGCTGCTCGGGGTGAGCGCGCCCGAGTCGATGTAAGGGGGCCGCGCGGGCCGCCACGCTTTCCGGCCCTCGGCTCCGGACGCGTCCGCGCCCGCGCCGGCGCCCGAATACCCCCCGGCCCGACGGGCCAGGTCAACCGTCGAAGTGGGCGAGCTCCTGCTCGAGCCGCGCGTTCTCGGCCGGGTCGATCGGGGCCTGGGGGGCGGGGTTACGCTCGCGGCGCTTCGCCGCCTGGCGGCGCCAGCGCGGAAGCGCGACAAGGAGGATCCCGATGCCGAGGACGACGAGCGCGGGCGGCAGGACGTAGACGGTCAGGTTGAAACCCTGCGCCGGCGGCCGGCCGAGGACGGCCGGGCCGTACTGGGCGACGAGCGCCTGCTCGATCTGGCGCTTGCTGTACCCCTGGGAGGCGAGCGTGCGGATGAACGCGCGCTCTGCGTACGCCTGCGGGGACTGCGCAACCGCGAGCGGCTCCTTGCAGGAGACGCACATCACGTCCGGCTCGACCGCGGTCAAGGATGTCTTCTGCGTGACCGCCTGGGCGAGGCCGGCCGCGAGGCTGAGGGTGACGAGGAAGGCAAGCGCTGACGCAGCGATCTTCATGAGCGCTCCGCGAGGATGGCGGGCAGCGTCGACTGCAGCCACTTGCTGTCCAGCTGGTAGCGGCGCACCGCCTGGATCCGGCCCTGGCGGTTGATCACGAACGTCTCGGGCACGCCGGTCGTCCCGAACGAGCGCACGAAGCTGCCGCTGATGTCACGGATGACGGGATACGTGATGTGCCACTGGCGCACGAACTGCTCGGAGTCACGCGAGTTGTCGAGGTAGGTGACGCCCAGGATCGTCGCGCCATTGCCCGCCAGCTTGCGCTGCTGCTGCTCGAGGATCGGCGCCTCCGCCTGGCACGGGTCACACCACGACGCGAACACGTTCAGGATCACGACCTTCCCGCGCAGGTTGGCCAGGCTCTCCGTCCTGCCCGACCCGAGCACGGGGAGGGCCTTGCTCGAGCTCGGCGCCACCGGGAACTCACCTCGCGCCACCGATGCGTCGATCGATGTGTTCGTTCCCTGGTCGGCCACTCCGAAGCCCAGCAGGGCCAGAAGCGCCATAGCCGCGGCTACGGCCACCCCAGGAAGAACGAAGCGTCGCATCGTCGCCGAAGGGTAATACGGCGCCGCGAGGACCCCGGTGAAACCCCCGCTGCTCCATCGCGATATAGTTGACCGATCAACTTCATCGAAGGAGGAGTAATGAAAATCGGACGTCTGCTTCTGCGCCTCGTGATCGGTGGCTTCTTCATCGGCCACGGCACCCAGAAGCTCTTCGGGTGGTTCGGCGGCCACGGGATCGAGGGAACCGGGCAGTTCTTCGAGGGTCTGGGCCTGCGCCCGGGACGCCACCATGCGACCGCGGCCGGAGCGGCCGAGGCCGGTGGCGGCGCTCTGCTTACCCTCGGCCTGGCGACGCCGCTGGCGGCGAGCGCGATCACCGGTGCCATGCTCACCGCCATCCACCGCGTTCACCTCAAGAACGGCCCGTGGGTCAGCAGCGGCGGATACGAGTACAACGTCGTCCTGATCGCCGCTGTCCTCGCGCTGGCCGAGGTCGGACCGGGCCCGCTGTCGCTCGACGCCGCCCTCGGTCACGAGTGGTATGGCTCCGGCTGGGCCGTCGGCGCTCTGGCCGCGGGCGCGGCGGGTGCCGTCGCCGCGCACCAGTACGCGGCCAGCCAGCCCGAGCCGGCGCCTGCGGCGCCGTCGCCCGGTGAGGCCCAGGCGGTCACCCAGCCGCAGGCCGCGGAGGCGTCGGCCTAGATCTGATCGTTGCGATGGGTCGGCGGTGTGGTGCCGCCGGCCCACGTCACGGCGGCGGCTCGGGGCCGTCAGCCGAGTAGCGGGACGTCGGCCGTGATCACCTCGTGGCCGTCCCGCGTGATGAGGACGTTGTCCTCGATCCGGATGCCGCCGAACTCGAGCATGCCGTCGACGCGGTCCCAGTCCACCTGGTCGCGGTAGCGCCTTCGGTTGTCCGGATCGGTGAGCAGCGTGGGCACGAAGTAAACGCCCGGCTCGACGGTCACGACCATTCCCGATTCGAGCGGGAGATCGATGCGGAGGTTCGGGTACGGCTTCGGGTCGTCTCGACGCTGGGGGAGCGGGGTTCCGCCGGCGTCACGTACTCCGAGGCCGACGAGGTGCCCGACGCCGTGTGGGAAGAAGAGCGACACCGCCTCTGACTCCACCAGCGACTCTGGCTCTCCGCGCAGGATCCCGTGTGCCGCCAGGCCCTCGGCGACCGTGAGCGCCGCGGTCCTGTGGACATCACGCCACTCGACGCCGGCGCGGCAGGCGGCGATAGCCACCTGCTCGGCTCGGTGAACCACAGCGTGGAGCTCGCTCTGTTCAGGATCGAGCGTCCCCCCGACCGGATACGTGCGGGTGATGTCGCTCGCGTAGCCGCGGTACTGCGCGCCGGCATCGATGAGCACTAGCTCGCCCGTCGCGAATCGGCGCTCGCTCGGCGGGAAGTGCAGCACAGCGGAGTTGACGCCGCCACCGACGATCGTGTCGTAGGCCATCGCCTCGGCGCCGTGGCGAAAGGCCTCCGCCTCGAGCTCGATCTGCACCTCGCGCTCGCTGACTCCTTCGCGCAGCAGCGGGACCGCCATCGCGAACGCGGCGCTCGTCGCCCGCTCGGCGATGCGCATCCGTTCAAGCTCGACGGCGTCCTTACGCCGTCGAACGGCGGCGAGACCGAAGCGCAGCTCGGTGGCCAGCGCGATGTCCGAGTCCGCGCCGGCGGGGGCGCTCCCGAGCCAGGCTTTCGGGCGTCCAGCACGGCGCGTGAGCCAGGCGGCGAGGTCGTCGGTGGTGGGCCCCGGCGGCTGCTCAGTCGGCGCTCCCTCCCAGAGTCGCTCGCTCGCGGTGATCGGCGCGGCGAAATCGATCCAGCCCTCGTCGGGATCGAACGCGAGCACACCGCCCGGGCGGTTACGGTCGGTGAGGTAGTAGTACTCCGAGTGCGCCTCGAAGCGGTAGGTCACGTCGTCTCGGCCAGGACGGGGGGTCGGTCGACCTGCGCCGATAAGAACGACCGCGTCGAGGTTCGCCCAGGCGGCCGCCACCTCCGTCCGCCGGCGCAGCAACTCACGCTCGATCGCCGGAGCCTCGACCTGCACGCATCCGATCCTATCCCCGGGGGAGGCCCGGGACTGCGGCTTACGGTGAGTCGCAGGGGGGCTGAACGCGGGCATCCCGCGTCATGAGCATGTTCCACGACGTCACACCCTCGCGAGGGTGAGCACTTGCTAGCGGATCGTGAAGCTGGCGCGACCAACGATGATCGAGCCGTCGCGGTCGGGGAGCCCTCCGCCTCCGTTCACGGAGGTCTGTCCTTGTGGCGCCTGGGCCATGAATCCCACGACGAGCTGGTAGGTGCCGCGGCATCTCGTTCCCAGGAACGTCGAGTAGCGCAAGATCTGGCCGGCGTGGATGTTCGAGGAGGTCGCGAAGCTTTCGCCGCCCGTCGCACAACCGCTTGGGTACTGCAACGACCACTCGTACCAGCTGTGGTCGTGGGTGACCGGCAACCTCGCCGTGAAGCTCCATTCGACGGGTATTTCGCGGGAGGGTGTCGCCGTGACGCCGTCGCAACCGCCCGGAAGCCGCAGCTTGTTCGGGCAGCCGTAGACGCCGATTGGGAACTCGCGCACGTGGACCGGGGTGGCGACCTGTGCGGCGGTGACTTTCGTCGCCTTGAAGGGCATCCAGCCAACAGCCGGACACGAGGGCCCGCCCGGGTGCAGCTCGCGTTGGAACTGCGCGAGCGTGAGGTGCTCGCGCGCGAGAAACCCTGCGAGCAGCCGTCGATATTCCGCAAGCCACGTCGCGTCGATCAACGCACGTCCGGAGGTGGTGTGACGGATCTCCGGCCGTCCAAGCTTCGCGACGACCGCGCGTCTGAAGGCGCGGAACGCAGCCTCGAGACCGGCAGGCTGCGTGAGGCTGCAGGTGCGGCCTTCGGTGTAGGTGACCTTCGTGACGGCGCCCGGGACGACTGGGGTGGCGCCACCCAGCGATTCTCCGTTGCAGCTCACCGCCCTGTTCGCCGTTCGGTCGTACTCGGCGCAGGCAGCGGCGTTGTAAGGAAAGACCAGTAGGTAGGCGCCAACACCTGCGACCACGCGTTGTGTCGCGAGAGCGCCGTCAGGCTGGCGGTAGGTGATGCTCACGGCGTCGGGTCCGAGCAGGCCGTAAAAGATGATCCGGTTGGTGCCCTTGGGACAGTAGGGGAGCGATGGGTCTCCGCCGCCGACGGGCAGGCGACAGCCACTCGCCTGCGGCCCCTTGATGAAGTCGCCACCGAGGTTGGCGCTTGCACTCTCCCCTAACCGGCTTCGGTTCACGAAGCCGTGGCCGGCGGCGTCGGTGCTGCCGCAGTCCTGCGCGACCGGCGCGCTCGGCGGAATCCGATGGAACTCGTGATCGTTGTTCCACGCGTCGTCGATCCCGAGCGAGCCGAGCTGACCGTTCTGAACGCGTCCGAGCTCGACGCACGTGTCGCCCCGTGTCGTGCGCACCAACCGGAGTCCCCAAGGTGGTCCGCCCTGGGGGTCGGCGACGCGAATCGGGAGCATCCGCGAGTCACCGGGCCTGACCACGCCGAAGAGGGTTCCCGGCGACACGGGCCCGGTCGCGTCCGGCGGCCCCGGGCCGAACCATCCTGCGACCGCCCCGACGGCCGGCGTCGCCACGACCAGCGCCGCGAGCACGATCGCCAGCGGCCGACCGTGCGGGAGGCGCAGACGGTGGTACCAACGCAGATGCGCCCGCCGTTCCACGACCTCCGCCAGTTCTTGCCTGATGGTGGAGAAGTAGTCGCTCATCGTTCCTCCAGCTGCGATTTCATGGTCCGCAGGCCACGGCTAACGCGCTGGCGCACGACCGACTCAGAGCACCGCAGCTGCTCGGCGATCTCCTCGTAGGGACGCTCCTCGATCACGCGCAGCGAGACCGCCTCGCGCAGCGCCGGCGGCAGCGTCTCCAGCAGCTCAAGCACAACGCCGTCGATGCTGGTTAGTTCCTCGACGCGCTCGAAGTCGGCCTCGCTGAAGGCCGCCGGGTCGAGACCCACCCGGCGGCGAGCGGAGTCCTCGACGCGCCGCCGGCGCCGGCTCTCGCGCAGCTTGTTGCGGGCAATCCCGAGCAGCCAGGTGCCGACTGACCCTTTGCGGGGCCGGTAGCGCGGAGAGGCGATCAGTGCCGCAGCGAACGTCTCGGCGGCCAGATCAGCCGCGAGTTCGCGGTTGCCGGTCTCGCGCAGCGACCAGCGAAGCACCAGCGGCAGGTACCGGTCGTAGATCGCCGTGAACGCCGTCTTGTCGCCGCGCGCGATCCGGGCCACCAGCATCGCGTCTTCGTCCTGCGCGCCACCCATGTCGGTACAGGTTGACGTTCACGCCCAGGTTGTGACAAAACGCGACCGGACGAGGCCCGCGCGCGGAGAGGCTGCGCGCCGCCGCGAGCTCGCTGAGACGCTGCCAATCGGCGACCGAGGTCCTGGCGCTCCTCGGGATCGCCAAGGTGCTTCGCCAGACCGGCCAGCTCGAGCGCGCGTGGTCCAAGCCCTAGAATCGCCGCGAGCGCGGACGTAGCTCAGTTGGTAGAGCGTCGGCTTCCCAAGCCGAAGGTCGCGGGTTCGAGACCCGTCGTCCGCTTGCGAAGCGGTCCTGTAATCCGGGCTTTTCTGGTACAGGCGCGATCCCTTTCCGTGATGGGCAACCGTCCCGGGCAACAAAGCGCTTATACAGCTGCTGAGGTCGGAGGCCGGACGCTCGGGTGACCTGACGCGTAGCGATCGGCGCCATGCAGATCGAGTAACGGGTAGCTCTAAAGGCGGCTCAGGGTCATACCCGACGGAAACGTCCAGCTCGGCGCTGAAGACGCCGGTCACGATCTTCAAGGCTTGGTCGAGCGATCCCCTCGGCCCGCAGTTCGTCTGGCCGCGGTTGGCGATGGCAAGGATGCCGTCGTCAACCGCGGGCGTTCGCGGCGCACCCGCAACCTATGACGCAGCCGCAAGCCCTTGGGCGCGACACGATAAACCGCAATCGGCCGGACGAGTCGACCGAGGCGCCTCGGGAACACGCGGATGCTCAGACCAGGATGCGATGCCCCCCGCGGCGAGCTGGGCGCGCCGGCGCGCGCGCCAGTCGCTGCGTACCTATGGCCGCCGTCGCCGCCACTCCGCCGAAAAAAACCGCCCGACGTACCCGCTCGAGCTCTCTCCGGTGCAGGCTGCTCGTCCCGGCGACGGGGTTCGCGGTCCGAAGGCGCTCGAACCGGACAACCGCTACGTCCGGTAGTGCTCTAGCCCCTCGGGCGGCGAAGAAGCGCGGAGACCGCCTTGGTTTCGGTGCGCTGGGCGCGGCTAGTGGGGCATGCCGGTCTGCTCCGGCCGAGGGGGCGCCTCTGGATGTCTTGAACTACGCAAATCGCAGAGCGACTAGGGGCTCCTCGGCAACGATCCAGGCCTGCTTCTACGAGACTCGGCAGCTCAGTAATAGTGTCGTCGCCCGCCGACGGCGCGGCCCATCGTGCCAAGTAGAAAGAGGATCGCTCCGACGACCACGAGGATGACCCCGATCGTCCAGATGATGGCGACCTTGGCGATGAATCCGACTATCAGCAGGATGATGCCTAGGATGATCACTTGCTCTCCTTGTGCTTATCGTCACTTCGGGGCGCGGTGATGTGAAACTACCCCGAGAGCTCTGGTTGCACGCGTACGCCTCCAGGCGCGAATCGTCTGGGCTCGTTGCTGCCTTCGTCGTCAGGCAACCGTCCGCCCGCGAGACCGCCGATGTCGCCCAGCAAGACGCGCCGGCACGGCGACCTTCGGCTCAAGGGGCCGAAGGTCGGGGGATGGCTTTTCGCGAGCGCGGTGATCCACGCGCGTTCCCAATTCGGCGAAACCCACCTCAAGCAGGCCGTAGCGAGGCCCGCAAAGACGGCCAAAACACGCTGATACCAGGTACTTTGAAGGAGATGAGCGTCGAGCGCCGCCCGGTCTCTGAGTCCAGCCCGGTGATGTAATGACCACCGTCTGCAGTCGCGATCAGTCGGGCGACCGCCGATCCTCGCTCGCGGGCGCTCGAGCTCGGCGGCACGACGGACCTCCTCGTCCTCGCGCTGGCGACCTAGCGACCCCGCCCGGGCGCGGCGACCTCCTTGCGAGCGGATCCCGCCGAGCGCCCGAGCGCTACCGGGCGTCGCGCTCGGTCCGCAGCTTCGCGACCTCCAGCCGCAGCGCCGCCATCTCGTCCTCGAGCGCGGCGATCCGTCCGAGCACGCTGGGACCGTGGTCGAGCGTCTCATCGATTGTGAGCGCCTGCGGCCGCGTACCGATTTCGGCCTCGGCCACGGCCAGGTCGGCCTCGCCGCTGTCGCCGAGCAGGTGGACAAAACGGTCCTCCTTCTGCCCGGGGAGGCGACCGATACGTCGGACGTACCCGCGGTCGATCAGCGTCTCGAGGATCCGCTCGACCTTCTTGAGCGAGCCGATCGGTGCCATCCGCTCGATGCGGGGCTTGAGCTCACCAGGCGTCTGCGGGCCACGTAGGAGGAGCACGGCGAGCACCGCGAGTTCCTTGCGATCGAGGTCGAGGCCCTCCTCGGCGAGATGGCGATACTTGACCGAGCGAGAGCCATGGCCGTTGGCCAGGCGGACGAGGCCGTAGCGGCTGAGCCGCTGCGCGGCCGCATGGACAGTCTCCTCGTCGTAGTCAGTGACCGGATCGCGGTTCCTCGCCTGGTTGCAGGCGCGCCTCAGGGCGTTCAGCGACAACGGGTAGTGGTCGGGCCTCGTCCAGCACTTCTCGATCAGGCAGCCAAGAACGCGTACTTCGGGTGGAGTCAGGTCACTGAAGTCCACGGTCCGTGAGGATAATTGACCCGTCGATGACCGACGCCGACCGCGAGCAACCTCGCACGGTCGCGAGCGTGACCGAGCCTGAACGCGTCGGACATGGTCGCGCCGGCGCGGTGTCTGCATGATCACCCTCGCACCCTCGCCCTTCGGCCGCCGGTAATCGCGATGGCGCCTCTTCCAGCGGTGAGCTCAACTGCGTTGGGTTTGCGTCGCCCTCGACCTCCGGATCCTCGGCGGCGGACAGAGTCCTTGCGATCGACGCAGGAGCGCTGGTTGCCGCCTCGCGCATCAGCGATCTCGAGTTCGTCGGTCTAGCCCCGCCGGGCCGTCCACCCCCAGCCGCAACGCGTTGACGATCGCGCCGCTGAGGATCACCAACGCGACGACGTAGAACCAGCCGAGCATGATCAGAATGAACACGATCGTGGTGCCGAACCGGGCGATCGTGGAGATGCTCGTCAGGTAGAGCGGGAACGCGAAGTCGACCACGCCGATCGCGATCGTCGCGCCCAGCGCCCCCGGCCACACCGCCCTCCAGCGCACCGGTCGGTTGGGCACGCGCGCGTAGATCAGCGTCAGGCTGACGAACAGCAGCGCGACAGTGACGAGCAGCGAGATCGCGTACACCGCGCCTTTGACCCGCGCGAGGTCGAATGGCAACGCCGAGGCGCCCGCCTTGAGGATGCTCTGCACCGTCGGCACGGCGACGGTAGCGATCATGAACAGCAGCACCACGATCAGCATCCCGAGCGCGAATCGCTTCTGCTCAAGCCACGGCCGCGATTTGCAGCGGTAGATGCGGGCGAACGCGGTGTCGAGCGCTCCCCAGAAGGATGACCCGAGCCACAGGCTCGCCAGCAATGCGAGCACGCCAGTGCTGGTGGTCGAGCTCTGAATCTGGTCGAGCAGCGAATCAAGCGTATGCACGTCGGCCCCGGGAAAGATCCCGCGCAGGTCGCGCAGGACGCTCTGCTGCACCGAGTGGCTGGACAGGATCTGACCGCCGACGAACAGCCCCAGAAGCGCGACGGGGACCACGCCCAGGAGCATGTTGTAGGCGACCATCGCCGAGGACCCGGTCACGTTGGCGTCCATCATCACGCGCCAGAACCGCCGCAGCAGGGTCGCCGACCGGCGGCGGAGGCTCAGCCGGCGACCGGCGCGCTCGCCGCGCTCCGGGAGGAGCTCATCAATGCCTTTGCCCGTGCCAGCCATAGCTCCACCTGGTCGCGCTTGCCCTTCAGCATTATCGCCGGGACGCGCTCGAACGCGAGCCGACCGATCTCTCCCCGGTCCCGGTAGTACATTCGGAGGCATGCAGACCGTTCTCTGGTGCCCTCAGTGCGGAGAGCGAGTTCTCGCTTCAGGGGAGTACACGGTGGGCCGACATCACGCGCGTAACCAGCGTTCAGTCTGCCCTCAGTGCCACGTTGAGCTCGTGCGCCACCCTGACCTACAGGACAACGCGTGGGCAGTCGACGATCCCACGCCGCCACCGGACGAAGAACTCGGCGGCACGGGCTAGCGGAGACGCCTACTCCTCCGCTCGCGCTCGCTCATGTGGCTTGTGGCCTTCCGTCACGGCGCGCCGCGGTTGCTCACGAGCATCGCGTCTGTCAAGCGTGCGGTGTGCTGCTCAAATCGGTGACGGGCGACCGAGAGGGAGCTCGCACCACACGCAGGTGGCGCCGGAAGAGTCTCGGATGACGCCCCAGGCCAGAGCCAATCGGTCCACAAGGCGCAGCCCGAACCCGTGAGGGGCCGCGGGGTCCGCCGGGAGCAGGCGAGGCTCGTGGTCGGAACCGGGATCGCGTACGGCAATCCGAAAGCGGTCACCGAGTGGAGCTATTTCGACGAAGATCGCGTGATCAGCACCAACGTTGGCGTGAAGCACGCTGTTGGTCACGAGCTCGCTCACGACCAGGGCCGCGTCGGCCGCTCGTTCCTCCGAGACGTGGCCATCGAGCTCGGCGAGCACATGCCTGCGCGCATTGACGGGAGCCTCTTTACCGGCCCGGATCGAGACGGTGATCGCTGGCGGGAATATGAACGGATCTCGTGGTTTGGTCGTCACGGGGTGATCAAGCGTTGGGGAACGGGGCGAGCGTGCAGGTGGCTCGTGGTGGCGTCCGGCGGCGCCGCGGCCCGCCCCGGCCGCGGCGCCGCGCGCTCGAGCGATGCCCCGCTCGCTCCTAGCGCCTCTCCCTCCCGATCACGCTGCGTGCACGGGCGGGTCGCACCGGAGGCCGAGCGTGCTCCGCGGCCCTGCGGCGGGCCGTCTCGGCGCCCGCGGATTAGCTCGCCGAGCGTGCGCGTCGAATAAGGCGCACGGACGGCGAACGAGGCTCCCTTGCCGTGCACAAGCAGGCCTCCCTGATTTGGCGCGGTCCGCCACCGCCGACCCACATCCGCGCCTCTCCGTCTCGCGTCGGAGCTCTCGAGCGCTGCGGCCGCCGTGGAACATTCGCGGGAGTTCACTCCCTCGATCGTCTCGGGCGATGGCTGTCTCGTTGCTCTCTGCGGACTCGCGGACTTGGGCTTGCCCATGAACGTCCCGGCCAAGGTTGGTCAGAAACTAAGTTTCGTGACGGACCGGGATGGCGGTCGAGCGTGCGCCCACCAGATTCGCTCCGCGGCGAGGTATGCAGCCCGACGTCGCGGTCCATGACCATCGTCGCGAGCAGCAATGGGAAGCATACCCGTGTCGGGCGAGGCAAAAGCATTTGCGTTGAGAAGCGCGTCGAGGCCCGTCGCCCCGCGGCGGCGGTATCCGGCTTTACAGCTTCGCTCGGGTGCTCTTCCGCTCTCTCAGCCCGCGTGGATTCTTCCCACCGAGGAGACCGGAGACGGAGGCGGCATGGGCAGCTTCGAGCAGCGCCTATCGGGCGGCGCGCTCGGGCTGGGCACGGCTTCGCAGCGGCCAAGCCATTAGGTCACCACAGCGGACGACCAAGGAACTGACCGGCCGCCGAGTCGTGGCCCTTCCTGTCCCAAGCCCACGTCGAGCCGGACATCACCGTCGAGATGTTCTTCGCCGACGGGGCCCTCCCCGGATTCGGCGCCGTCGAGGTCACCGAGCCCGAATAGGTCTCCCGCCGGCAGAGGGCTGCGCCTGACCGAGCGCCCGTTCAATTTGTGTCGCACGGACTCGACGAGCCAGCCAGGCTCGGGACGGTGGATACCTCATCCGGGCTTGGCCGGAGTGACGCCAAACGCGTCCGGACCCGCGCGAGCCCGACTGGACGGCGGGCAACTCGCCGCCCTCTCAAACGCGATCGTCGGACTGCATCGACGCTATTTTGGGCGCGGCGCAACGAAGGTACGCACGTATCAGGTCAATGACGACCTGCTGTTGGTCGAGCTGCGCGACGTGTATCTCACGGTCGAGCGGACCCTGATCGACCGCGGCCAGCCAACACGGTCCGCCAGACGCGGCTCACCTATGCGAGCGAATCGATCACCTCGCCAGAAGCCGTTCTCGAGATCTTCTACCTGGAGCCGGTAGCCGAGGTCGAAGCCCGGCTCGAGCGCGAGGCGCTCGAGGACGCCGGAAGGTCGAACGGCCGTATGGCGGCATCTCAAAGCAGGCAGATGACCGCGAGTACCCGGCGACCGCCTGACTGACCGAGAGATCATTTAGGTCGGTGGCGCGGAGCGCGTAGTCCTACAGGAGGCTCCCCAGGCCGTGGATCGCCGCGGTGCCGAGGACGATCTCGAGAATGACTCCGGCGGTGCCGAGGAGCAGGGCAGCGACGACGACGAGGATGTCCTCGAGCAGCACACCGAGCGAGAGCAGAACGACGCCGAGCGCCGGCAGCGTGTCGAGCCCGGAGAACGGTGGCGCGAGGAACGCGCCAGCCGATCCGCCGATCACCAGGAGCCCGAAGACGATGTTGCTCAGCCGACGATTGAAGAGGAAGCGGAGACGGGGCCGGGAGATCCGCTCGAGACGGCCGATCATCTTCATCAGGGTGGCTATGAACCGCTGCTGCTTCTCACCGGCGAGCTGAAGCTCTCGCCAGCGCCGAGGCAGCCAGATCTCGCCGCGGTCAGCCACCAGCTGGAGGGCGAGGATCACGGCAATAACCTCGAATACGTGTGTTGCTCCGCCCGTGGGGAGTGGAAGCGCTGGGACCCCGAGAAGGAACACGAAGAGGATCGCGAAGCTCTTCTGCCCGAACAGCTCGATCAGGCTGCCCAGGGTCTTCTCGCCGTCGTGGCTCAGCCACTGCGCGAGCTGGCCGGTGACGCTCTCCGGCTGGGACTGGTCGTGAGACCTCTCCCGCTGAGGACCCGGGTCACCGCCGCCGGGCGCCGGACCGGTGCCCTTGGAGGGCGATAGCCGCATCGCATCGACGATAGCCCCAGGCTCGTCTTGCACCATCGGCTCATCACGACACGGCGGCTAAAGCGCGAGACCGTCACGTCCCGCGCTGGATCCCGATCCACCGGTTGATCTGGCGCGAGCACTACCGCACTCTCGCGCCCACCGCGCCGACTGATGCACGCACTGACTGAGTCGGTTGGGCGCCGCGTGTGCGGCGCCGCCTCGTGTGTCACGCGAAGGCGCCGACCCCGGTGATGTCGCGTCCCACGATCAGAGTCTGCATCGTCTCGGTCCCCTCGTAGGTGTGGATGACCTCGATGTCGCCCATGTGGCGGATCACGTGGTTTTCGAGCAGGACGCCGTTGCCGCCGAGCAGGTCGCGTGCCTCGGCGATCACCTGGCGGGCCTTGCGGGTGTTATTGAGCTTGGCGAGCCCGGCGATCGTGTCGGTAAGCCGGCCGGCCTCTTCGAGGCGGGCGAGCTGCATGCAGTAGAGCTGCATGCCGGTCACCTCGGCCAGCATGTGGACCAGCTTGTCCTGGACGATCTGGAACGAGCACAGGGGCTTGCCGAACTGCTCGCGCTGCTTGCTGTAGGTGAGCGCGGTGTCATACGCGGCGACGGCATGGCCGAGAGCGGCCCACGCGCAGGTCGTCCGCGTGGTGATGAGCACGCGCGCGGTGTCCTTGAAGCTGCGCGCGCCGGGCAGCCGCGCCGACTCCGGCACCTGCACCCCGTCGAGTCGGATGTCGGCCTGCCAGATCGCTCGCGAGGCGCCCTTGCCCTCCATCGTGGCCGCCTCGAAGGCGGGGGTGTCCGTCTCGACGAGGAACCCCTTCACCTGACCATCCTCTTCCGAGCGCGCCCACACGGCGACCACGTCGGCGATCGACCCGTTGCCGATCCAGCGCTTGGCACCGTCGAGGATCCAGTCTTCGCCGTCCCGCCGGGCGCTCGTGTGCAGCGCCACCGAGTCCGACCCGTGCATCGGCTCGGTGAGCGCGAACGCGCCAATCGCTTCCAGCCGCGCCATCGCGGGCAGCCAGCGCTCCTTCTGCTCGGGGGATCCGAGCAGGTCGATCGTCTTCATCGCGAGGCCGGACTGAACGCCGAGAAAGGTCCCGAGACTGCCGTCACCGCGGTGGATCTCCATCTGCACCAGCCCGCGGGCGAGCGGGCTGAGCCCGGGACAACCGTGGCCTTGGATGTCCTCCCCGACTACGTCAAGCTCGGCGAGGCGGCGGATGAGCGGCCACGGCAACTCCGCCGCCTCCCAGTACTCGTTGATGCTCGGCAGCACCTCGTGGTCGACGAAGCGGCGCATCGCGATGAAGTGCTCCCACTGCTCCTCGGTGAACTGCTCGCGCACGTGGAAGTAGTCGGTCGCGAGCGCGTCGCCGAGATGGGCATAGGGGAGGGCCTGGGTTGACATCGGGTGTCCTTTCAGGATGCGAGGACGTAGCGGTTCACGCTGCGCGCCGGTCTGTCGCAACTTCCTTACTCGCCTCGTCGGTTTCGGGTCGAGTCCGGAGGTTGTGCCTGAGCGCAAGCAGGCTGGCGCCGGTGCGCAACGCCCCGATGGGCAGGCCGAGCACTCGAGTGACGGGCTCGGCGCGAGCTGCCGGGCCCACGGGCGCGGCTCCGGCGACGATCGGGCTCCGGCGTCGCAGCCAGTCGAGCAGCAGGGAGAGCGATTCCTCGGGGCGCTCCAGGGCAAACGCGTGGCCGGCCCCGGGAACGATGGCAAACTCGGCGTCGGGAATCCGCTCCGCCAGCATCCGGGCGTTGGCGACCGGCGACATCGCGTCGTGCTCGCCGTGCATGACCAGCGTCGGGGCCTGGATGCGCGGCAGCCGGGAGACGGTGTCGTGGTACACGGTTGCCCACCAGTGCGCGTTCAGTCCCCAGGCGGAAGCGCGGTGGAGGGCGAAATATGCGAGCAGCTCCCGCACGCGCTCTGGCTGCTCGCGGCGAAACGCCTCAGAGAACAGCATCGTGCCCAGCCACGGGCGGCCGGGCTCGCGCAGCGCGCCGGTCGCGTGGCCGAGGAGCGCGGCCAGCTCGCCGACCGCCGGTCGGGCGGCGCGCGGGCCACCGGGCGTCGTGCCGGCGAGCACGAGGCCGCGAACGCGCTCTGGGAAACGGATCGCCAGCTCCTGGGCGATCATCCCGCCCATCGATGCGCCGTACACGTGCGCGCTATCGAGGCCGAGCGCATCGAGCAACCGCACGGCGTCGCCGGCGAACTGGGGGATCGAGGCCGGCCACGGCGACCGGCCGGAGCGGCCGGCCCCGCGGTTGTCGTAGGCCACGCAGTCGAAGTGGCGCTCATAGAGCGGACGCACCGGATCGAACACCGCGGCGCTGATGGCAAACCCGGTGATCAGCAGCAGCGGCTCGCCGGTGCCCCGCCGCTCGTACCAGAGGCGCGGCCGCCTGAGCGCGTAGGGCATCGGCGAGCCAGCTTCCTACTGCGTGGCGAGCACGTACTCGCCCGGCGCCGGGCCGAGCGCGGCGTGGCCCGCGCCGCCCAGTCCTCGCGGCGCGGGCCGATCCGCGCCAGAGCGCTCGCCCAGCCACGCGAGCCAGTCGGCCCACCACGTCCCCCTGCGCTTGGCCGCGTTCTCGAGCCACTCGTCGGCTGACTCGGGGTTGCTCTCGGCGGTCTGGTAGCTCGCGCGCTCGTTGCCAGGCGGGTTGACCATCGCTGCAATGTGGCCACTGGTGGAGAGCACGAAGCGCGGTTCCGAGCCCAGCAGCTGCGTGCTCCGGTAGCAGTTCTGCCACGGGGTGATGTGGTCTGAGATCCCCGCCACCAGGTACGTGTCGACGGTGATTCGCGAGAGGTCGATCTCGGTGCCCAGCGCCTTCAGCGCACCCGGATGTACGAGTGAGTTCTCGAGCGAGAGCTGAACGAAGTCACGGTGGAGCCCCGCGGGGAGGTTCGTGGTGTCGGCGTTCCAGTAGAGGATGTCGAAGGCGGGTGGGTCCTTGCCGAGCAGGTAGTTGTTCACCCAGTAGTTCCAGATGAGGTCGTTTGGCCTGAGCCACGCGAACACGCCCGCCAGCGACCGCCCGTCGAGGTAGCCACGGCGAGCCGACTCCGCGACCGCCAGCGAGGCGGCCCGCCGGTCCAGGAACGCGCTGGTTGTGCCGGCGCGGGCGTTGTCGAGGACACACACCGCGAGCGTCAACCCCGCCAGCCGGTCGAGCTCGTTCCGTGCCGCCAGATGAGCCGCCGCGGTCGAGAGGGTGATCCCGCCTGCGCACAGCCCAAGTGCATGAACCTGCTCGCCGCCGGCGATCTCCCCCGCCGCATCGATCGCCTCGAGGACCGCTGCGACATAGGTGTCGAGGTTCCACTCCGCCTGATGCTCGTCGGGGTTGCGCCACGAGATCGCGAACACCTGCTGACCGCCCTTGACCAGGTATTCGATCATGCTCCGATCGGGGCCGAGGTCGGTGACGTAGTACTTGTTGATCATCGGCGGAACCACGAGCAGAGGGCGCGCGCGCACTGTGTCCGTCTGCGGCTCGTACTGGAGCAGCTCGAACACGTCCGTCCGCGCCACCACGGCGCCCGGAGTGACCGCGAGATTCTCGCCGACCTTGAACGACGAGCGGTCGACCATCGAGGGAATGCGCGGCCGGCTCGCCATGTCGGAGGCGAAGTGCCGAAGGCCCGCGACGAAGTTGCGTCCTCCCGTGTCCACGACCGCCTTCAGAACGGCAGGGTTGGTGAGGGGGAAGTTCGTCGGGGCGACTGCATCGATCACGTTCTCGGCGGCGAAGCGGACCCGCCGCTCCTCAGACCAGTCGAGCTCGACATCGCACAGCAGCCCGTCAAGCGCCGAGCCCGCGGCGAGGTAGCTCTGGCCCAGCCGGCGGAACGCCGGATTCTCAGACCAGGCCTGGTCCTTGAATCGTCTGTCGCTCTTCGCGGGTCCGACCTCCGAGCGGCCCACGGCGATCTTCGCCAGCTCCGCGGCCAGAGCTGCGCCGCGGCGGGCCACGGTGCGCGGCCGCAGCGCCAGCTTCGCGGCGGCCTTGACGCTTGCCATCCCCGGATTCCAGCGCTGCGTCGGTCCGACCGCGGCCTCCGTGAGCAGCATGTCGAGCGGCGCGGCCTGCGCACGCGCCTCGGCAGGCGCGTCCTGCGGCTCGGCGCTGGAGCTCCCGTTGCCGCTCCGGGATTGCCCGCGCCTCGTCTCGGTGGCCATCTCAGGAGGTCTTGAGAGCTTGCGGGACCTCGATCTCCCGTTTGAGGATCTTGCCGGTCGGGCCCTTCGGGAGCTCCTCGAGGAACCAAACCTTGCGCGGGTACTTGTAGGCGGCGAGCTGATCCTTCAGATAGCTCCGCAGCTCGTCCTCGCCGACCTCCTCACCCTGCTTGAGCACGACGGCGGCACCGACTTCCTCGCCCATCTTCTCGTCCGGCACGCCGACCACAGCGGCCTCCTGGACGGCGGGGTGCTCGTACAGCACCTCCTCGATCTCGCGCGGGTAGACGTTGTAGCCGCCGCGGATGATGAGCTCCTTCTTGCGGTCGACGATGGAGAAGTAGCCCTCTTCGTCGACCCTGCCCATGTCCCCGGAGTGGAACCAGCCGTCGCGGATGGCCTCCTCGGTGGCGTCGGGCTTGCGCCAGTAGCCCTTCATCACGTTGTGTCCCCTGATCACGATCTCGCCGATCTCGCCCTGCTCGACATCCTTGTCGTCGTCGTCGACCACTTTCATCTCGACCCCCTCGACGGGCTGGCCGATCGTTCCCGGCTTGCGCTCGCGGTCGGGGTGGTTGAACGAGGCGACCGGTGAGGTCTCGGACAGGCCGTATCCCTCGAGCACCTTGCAGCCGAACTGCTCCTCGAAGCCGCGCATCACCTCAACGGGCATCGCCGAGCCGCCGGATACGCACACGCGCAGCGAGGACACGTCGAAACCCTCGCGATCGGGATGGTGCAGCATGGCCACGAACATGGTCGGGACGCCCTGGAAGATGGTCACCGCGTCGCGCTCGATGATCTCGAGCGCCCTGCCCGGGTCAAATCGCGGGATCATCGACAGCACGGCACCGTTGAGCATCGCCGTGTTGAGACTGCAGGTCTGGCCGAAGGCGTGGAACAGCGGCAGCGCGCCGAGCAGCACATCGCCCTCGTGCACGTCGCTGATCCCGGTCGTGACCTCGGCGTTGCGCAGCAGGTTCTGGTGGGTGAGCTCGGCCCCCTTGGGCGTACCGGTCGTTCCCGACGTGTACAGGATCACGGCCGTGTCGCGCTCGTCTCGCTCGACGACTTCGAACGCCGGCTCCACGTCGGCCAGGAGCTCCTCGAACCCTCCGGGCTCGACGATGATCGCCTCCACGCCGGCCTCCTCGGCGCCTTGCTGCGCGGGGCCCTCGAAATCGTGCCAGGCGAGCAGCACCTTGGCCTCCGGGTCGCTGAGGTAGAAGTTCACCTCGCGGCCCTTGAGAAGCGGATTCATCGGTACCACGACGCCGCCGGCCCGGAGCACCCCGTAGTAGGCCATGGCGAACTGCGGCACGTTCGGCAGCATGATCCCGACGCGGTCGCCGGCACCAACGCCACGGTCCTTCAACAGCGCCGCCACGCGCGCACTGAGCTCATTCACACGCTCGTAGCTGAGCTCCAGGTCGTCGAGCTTGATCGCTGTCCGATCGCCTCGGCGCTCCGCGGTTCCCGTAAGCAGGGTCGCGAGATTCATCAAATGACCTCCCTCAAGGTTCTCTCCGTGATTGGTGGCTACCCCCGACGCACGCCGCTACGCGGGAGGGCCGGGATCTCGCTGGGCCGAGCGCGCCGCGTCAGCTGCCAGAATCGTCTGGTCATGGAGGACCGGCGCCTTGACCTGACGAGCCCGATCGAATCGGCGGCCTTCGACCCTCAGGAGCCACCGGCCCCGGCCCCGCCGGACCGCTGGTGGGGAAATCATCTCGGCGAGCTGCGCTGGCAACTCGAGCTCAGCCGCCTGATGGTCGATCCGGTGTATTACGGCCGGGGGATCCCGCGAGGTGACGGCGCGCCGGTGATCGCCATCCCGGGCTTCCTGGCCGGGGACACGTCGCTGGCGGTCCTACGCGACTGGCTTTCGCGGATTGGCTACCGGCCCCACCGGGCGAGCCTCGTCGCGAACATCGACTGCTCAAACCGATCCGTCAACGAGCTCGAGCAGCGGCTCGAGCGGGTCGCCGAGCGCTCTGGCCGGCGGGTGGCGTTGATCGGCCATAGCCGAGGGGCGCACTTCGCCAAGGCCCTTGCGGTGCGCCGTCCGGAGCTCGTCGCCTCGGTCATCTCGCTCGGCGCCGGCCTCGATACCCCGTTCGACATCAGCGTGCCGACCCAGGTGGCTGTCGCCACGGTGCGCCGGGTCATCGCGCTCACGAACGACGAACTCGCGCGTAGCGGGTGTTTCACGGCAACCTGTAGCTGTGCCTT
Organism: uncultured Solirubrobacterales bacterium; assembly: GCA_963839105.1. GTDB lineage: Bacteria > Actinomycetota > Thermoleophilia > Solirubrobacterales > Solirubrobacteraceae > Palsa-465. Next base: position 241,444 of record CAWITQ010000006.1, on the reverse strand, counting down.
CGCCCGCGACTACGGCGCCGAGTTCCCTGGTCAGGTGCCTCTCACGTCGATCTACTCGCGTGCCGACGGCGTCGTGCGCTGGCGCGCGTGCCGCGTCGCCTACGCGCGCTGCGTCGAGGTAGCCGGCAGTCACGTCGGTCTGGCGTTCAATCGCATGGTCTATCGCGAGGTCGCGTTGACACTCGCCCGCGACACATCCGCGGAGAGCTAAGCGATGTCCCGCAGCTGACCGGGGGGCTGGACTGGCTTCCGCCCGACGCGAACGAACTCCAACACAACGCTTGGGCGCGTCGTGAGGATGTTGAGGCCCCCGCGACAAATCTCACATCCGCGCCTTTCCCCCTGAAATAGTGTGTCGCAAAGCGTCCGTCATAACTGACGGACCGAACGACGAATGGGGTGGTGGGGCAATTGCCTAATTTTCTAATAGTCGGCGCCGGCCAGTCCGGGCTGCAACTCGCGATCGGCTTGCTCGGTGACGGCCACGACGTGACCGTGATCTCCAACCGCACGCCGGAGGACCTCCGAAACGGGCATCTGACGTCCGGGCAATGCATGTTCGGCAGGGCGCTCGCGACCGAGCGTGCGCTGGGAATCGACCTGTGGGAGCACGAATGCCCGCAGGCCGAGGGCATGGCGATCACGGTTGCGAATCCCGAAGGCGGGAACCCGCTCGTTGACTGGGCGGAGCGCCTCGACGTGGGGGCGATGTCGGTTGACCAGCGGGTCAAGATGCCGGCCTGGATGGAGCTGTTCGAAGAGCGTGGCGGGCACCTCGAGATCGCCCGGGCGGGCATCGCCGACCTCGAGCGCTACTGCGACGAGTACGACCTGGTGATCATCGCAGCCGGCCGCGGCGAGATGTCAAATCTGTTCCGCCGGGTTCCCGAGCTGTCCCCGTTCGAGAAGCCGCAGAAGCTCGTGGCGATCGCCGCCGTCACCGGCGTGGCACCTCGTCCCGACTGGGACGCCGTTTGCTTCAACGTCGTCCCGGGTGTCGGCGAGAACATCGTGGTGCCAACGCTCACCCCGAGCGGGCCTGGCCACCTCTTTGTATTCCAACTGGTGCCAGGAGGGCCGTGGGACTGTTGGGAGGGCGCCGACACGGTGGAGAAGCACCTCGCTCTCTCCAAGCGTCTGCAGCAAGAGTTCGTGCCACGGATGTACGAGCGCTGCCGCGATGCCGAACCAATGGACGACACCGCGTTCCTGTTTGGAGGCGTCACCCCGGTTGTCCGCGAGCCGGTAGGCCAACTGCCGTCCGGCAAGTACGTGCTTGGAATCGGTGACGCGCTGGTCGTCAACGACCCGCTTACAGCTCCGGGCGCCAACAGCGCGGCCAAGGCCGCCGACATGTATCTATCGGCGATCCGCGCCCACGGCGACGCCCCGTACGACCGCGAGTTCATGCAGCAGACGTTCGACGACTTCTGGAACTCGATCATGAAGTACGTGACCGGCTGGAACAACCTGCTGCTTCGCGGTATGCCCGATCACGTCCTCCGCGTGCTGCTGGCCGGAAACGAGGTCCAAGCGGCCAGGAAGCGGTTCATCGAGGGGTTCAACAATCCAGCCGACTACTACGACTGGCTCGTGTCAGCCGACAAGGCCGCGGCTTTCCTGGAGCAGGCCGCGGTTCCGGCGTAGCGCTCAGCCGCGGGCGCGCCAAGAGATCGTCCCGCGCCAGGCTGCCTCGTTCAGCGAGCGCCTGGCGCGGCGGTTCCCCGGCCCAGTGCGGTCGCCGGGCGCTCTGCTCGGCGGGGGATGCTCTACCTCCGGGGCGCGAACGCTGACGGCGTAGCCGAGATCCTCGGGATCGAGAAGCGGGCGATCGCACCGAACCCGCCCGGCGCGGGCTTGCAGGCCTGGGCCACGCCGGCGTCGCAGGCCACGGAGAGAAATATGAACGCGTCCTCGATCGTGAAGCCCCATTGGTCGACGAGCAGCTTGCTCGCTTCCTCGGAGACAAGAGCGAGCGCTTCTTCATAGGTGTCGGCCGTCGCGTGCGGCACCCAGCGGTCTGGCAGCTCGGTGACGGGCCAGTCCCAGATCACGTGGTCTCGGGTCAGGCGGTGCGTCGCGCTGGTCATCGTGGCAATGAGCTCGTCCTTCTCGGCTCGTAGCGGGAGATCGTTAGCACGCGGTCTGACCACTGGCAACCCTGCCTCGACGCCGTCCGCCGCGCCAGACCTCTCGGCGTACCCCGAGCTCCCGGCTTCGCGCTTGAATCTGGCGCCATCCTCGATCTGATCCATGTCACATCACAGCCCGGATCTGGGTCGAGGGCGGTAAGAGCGACAACTGAAGGAGAGTGCGTCATGACCTACGCCGTGGATTTCAACGATGTCTCGACGGTCGGCCTGGAGGCTTCGCCGGTCGCGGCCGCGCTCGCCGGCCTGCGGGCGAACGAGGCCCGCTACTTCAAGAACAAGTACGACCACGTCTTCACGGTGGAGCCGGCGAGCGAGGCGAAGGCGACCATCGACTGGGTGCACCGGATCCTCAAGGACGAACGCGACATCGTGATCTCCGCCCGGCCGCTCGAGGCCACGGCGTTTCAGATCGAGAACATCCGCATGGCCTTCGTCTTCTACGACAGCGGCCTCTCGATCAACGTGATGTACACGATCGACGACTCCGGGAAGCGGGCGGTCGGGTTCAAGCTCTCCGAAGGCATGGAGGTCCCCGAAGAGCTCGCGTCGCGGTTCAAGTTCGCCAGGCAGAAGTCAAGGCTCGCCGGAACCATCCGCGGCTCCTACTTCGCCTTCAAGACCGATTACTAACCGGCGACCGCCAACGCGCGTCACGCCGGCCGAGCCTCGATGATCCCGGCGCCCACGCGCGTCACGTGCCAGCCCTCGTTCGCCAACAGCGCCTCCCACTGCGCGGCTGTCCGCTCCCGGCCCCCGGTGAGGGTGAGCATCAGCAGGTCGAGCCACTTGGCGCCGTCGGGCGCGTTACCGGGCTCGATGACGCTGTCGAGCACGACAAGCCGCTCACCTGCGCTCGCGCGGATCGTCTCGAGAATCCGCTGTGCCGAGACGTCATCCCAGTCGTGCAGGATCGTCGAGAGCAGATGGGCGTCACCCTCGGGCACCGACTCGAAGAAGCTGCCCTCCACGAACGTGCAGCGCTCGCCGAGCGTTTGCTCGTCACGTACCGTCTCGGGAAGGTCGAACACGACGCCGCGCATACCCGGGCGGCGTTCCAACAGCGCTGCCAACAGCGCGCCGTTGCCGCCGCCAACGTCGACGACAAGCTCGTCACCGCGCCAGGCAACGCTCTCGAGCCGGTCGATGCGGCTCTCCCAGCCCTGCGCCATCGCACGGTCGAACGCGGCGCGCTCGTCCCGAACGCGCGCCAGACGCGCCCAGAACTCCTCGCCGTGCACGCGCGGAAACGACGGATCTCCGCTCGCGTCGAGATCCGCTACCGCCTGCAACCAGACGCCCCCGAAGAGGTGCGCGAAGTCGTCCCAGCCATCCCGCGCGAGCAGCTCCGAGGCAAGCGTGTTGCGGAATACGCCGGGCTCGGTCTCCTCGAAGATGCCGTCACTGGCCAGCGCGCGCAGCAGCCGCTGCATCACGTCGGGGTCGACCCCGCGCTCGTGCGCCAGCTCCGCGCTGCTGCGTGGCCCGGCCGACAGCGCGGTCGCCACCCGGTGGTCCGCGACGAGCCCGAGCGCCCGCGTGACCAGCGCACCCCGCAGCGCGTTCCAGATGATCTCCTGGGCGTTCACGCCCGGCCGGCGTCGAGGACGGCGCGCAGCCTGGTTGCGAAGGCCTCGGGTTGTCCGGCGTACGGGCCCTCGCCGCCGACGAATCCGCCGTGGTGGCTCGGGAACACCGTCGGCCGCTGGCCGAGGAGCTCGGCGCTGGCATCGGCCGCGCGCCCGGTGAAGGTGCCCTCGGACTCCTCGCCCACGGCGACGACGATGCGCGTGGGCCCTGCGCCGAGCGCCTCGAGGTCGAGGCGATACATGACGATGGCCTCGGATCGGTCGGAGAGCAGCGGGTCCTCGCGGCCGCCATCGTCCTCGGTCGGCATCCCGAACATGGCGGGGTCGGCCGCGGGCTGGACGAAGTACTCGTCGGTGAACTCGCCACGCCACGATGTCATCGCGACGAAGGCCGCCATGCCGGCGCCCCAGCCATTTGCCTCGTAGGCGTCGCGAACGACGGCTAGGGCGCGCGCGGCCGCCGCGGCGTCGGGGAGCACGGTGATGAGCGGAGGCTCGTGGGCCACCAAGGTGATCACGTCATCGGGGTGTGCGGCGACGAGGGCGAACGCGGTCACCGCGCCGCCACTGCTCGCGAACATCTCCACCGGCCCGGCTTCGAGCGACGCGATGATCGCGTGCACGTCCTCCGCCTGGACGGTCGGCGAGTTGTCAACCCGGCCGTCGGTTCGCGCGCTGCGGCCAAGCCCACGCGGGTCGTAGGTGACCACGGTGCGCTCGGGGAAGAGCGACGCCAGAGCGGAGAAGCCGCTGGCGGTCATGGGTTGGCCGATCATCATCAGCGGTGGCTGCCCGTCCCCGGTCGGTAGCGGGCCACGGACGTCGTAGGCGATCGCGGCCTGAGCGGTGTCGAATATCTGCGTTGTCGTCATGCCGGTATAGACCGCTTCGCCGGCCGGAAGTCATCGGCCCCCACCGCCGTGCTACTGGTGGTAGTCCTTCAGCCCCGGCGTGTTCTGCACGATGACCGAGAGTCCTCGCCCGATGAGCACGCACGCCGCGATGAGCAGGGCGTATGCCTCGGCCGGCGGGAAGGCACCTGACAGCAACACGAGCCCGAGCGCCGCGAGCAGCCGCCACGAGAGCCGTAGCACCGTGATCGGCCATGTTCGGCGCTGAGAGGGTGGGGGCGGAGGAGGTGGCTGATGGGTGTCGATCAGCATCGACGTGGAGTCAATCCTACGCTCACCGTTCTTGCGCGCCTCAGGTGGGCAGCGTCCGCACCGCGGTGATCGTCATCACCAGCGCGACGAATGCATCGAGGAGCCGCGGAGCATGCCGGTAGCGGAGCAGCGGGGTGAGCAGGCGGGCCGCAAACCCCAGCCCGACGAACCAGGCCACGCTGGCGGCGGCGGCTCCGACGGCAAACCACCAGCGCGAGCCGGGGTGGGCGTTCGCGACAGAGCCGAGGAGGACGAGCGTGTCCAGGTACACGGCAGGGTTGAGCCACGTGAAGCTCAGCGTGGCTGCGACGACCCTACGGCGCGGGCCGCCGGCATCGGCGGGACCCATCGAGTCCCCCCTGCGGGCGAGCGCGCGAGCAGCGGCAAGCGCCCCGTAGGCGAACAGAAGCGTTGCGCCGGCGGTGCGCGCGACGGCCAACACTCCGTGGCGGCTGCCGACGACGGCGCTCACGCCCGCCACGCCGGCGGCGATCAGCACCACATCGGAAGCTGCGCAGATGAGCACGACAGTGCCAACGTGTTCGCGCAGCGCGCCCTGACGCAGGATGTACGCGTTCTGGGCGCCGATGGCCACGATCAGCGAGAGGCTCAAGAGGAGGCCCGAGGTGAACGCGGAGGCGGTGCTCATGCCGCAAAGTTCATTCTGCGCGTCGCCTTGCGTCAAACTAATGCTTCTTAGGAAGCCTTAGCTCTGCTAATGCAGCTCGATCTCGATCAACTCCAAGCGCTGGCGGCCGCCGTGGCCGAGGGGAGCTTCGACGCGGCCGCACGACGGCTCCACGTCACGCCGTCGGCGATCAGCCAGCGAATCAAGGCGCTCGAAACCAGCGTCGGACGCGTGCTCCTCATCCGCGCCCGCCCCGTACGCCCGACTGCGCCGGGCGAGACCCTGCTCAGGGCGGCGCGGCAGATCGAGACCGTCACCGCCGAGGCGGCCCGCGAGCTGGGCGAAGAGAGCGATAGCGAGCGGCCGGTGATCGCGATGGCCGTGAACGCCGACAGCCTGGCCACCTGGCTGCTGCCTGCACTGGCTGCGGTCGACCCACCGCTCGCGTTCGACCTGCGCCGAGCGGATGAGACGCGCACGGCGGAGCTACTGCGGGACGGCACAGTGATCGCCGCGGTCACGGCCTCCGGCGATCCCGTGCCGGGTTGCGCGGCGCAGCCGCTCGGCCGGATGCGGTACCGGCCGCGTGCCTCACCCGCGTTCGCCACGCGCTGGTTTCCCACAGGCGTGACGGTCGAGGCCCTGGCCCGCGCGCCCGTGGTCACGTTCGACCGCACGGACCAGTTGCAGGACCGGTACCTGCGCCGGCGCTCGCGCCGTCGCCTGGCACCGCCCCGTCACTACGTCCCGGGCTCGACGGCCTTCGTCCAGGCGGTGCGGCTCGGACTCGGATGGGGCATGGTGCCCGACCTGCAAGCCGGCAGCGCGGGCGACTTCGTCGACTTCGATCCTCATGGCGGGATCGACGTCCGCCTGTACTGGCAGCAATGGCGGCTCCGTTCATCCCTGCTCGAGCGAGTCGCGGCGGCGGTCCGCGCCCATGCGCAGCTCGCGCTTCGTCCGCCACCGCGCGAACGCCAGGGAGCGGGCTGACGCCCAGCCGCAGCGTGGCCCAGGCGCAGGCCTACTCTCGCACTCCGATTGCCTCGATCGGCGGCGCACGGAGCACGTGGCGCGTCGGCAGCGCCGACGCAACCAGCGCCAGGAGCGCCGAGGTGCCGATGATCGCCGCGAACGGCAAGGGCGGCACGTAGGGGAGACCACCGTTCAGGGCGTGACTGAGCGGGAGCAGCGCGGTGGCGGCGATCGCCAGGCCGATCCCCAGAGGAGCGGGCTCGGATCGCGCGTGAGTTGCACGACATCGTCGCGCACGCCGTCAGCGTGATGGTGCTCCAGGTCGGAGCCGTCAGGCATAGGCTTGGCGGCGGGCTTTCCGAGGACCGCGAAGCGCTCCGCAGCGTCGAGCAGGCGGGGCGCGCGGCGCTGGCCGAGATGCGTCACCTACTGGACGCGATGCACGACGAAGGTGAGGATCTGCAGCTTGGGCCTCAACCGGGGCTCGACCGCCTCGACGCGCTGCTGCAGGAGGTCGGACGCGCCGGACTGCCCGTAGAGCTGCGTGTCGACGGCGAGCGCGTCGCGCTTCCGCGCGGAATAGACATTTCGGCGTATCGCATAGTCCAAGAAGGACTGACCAACGCGCTCAAGCACGCTCACGCGACGCGAGCCGAGGTCGCGCTCGAGTACGCCCACGATCAGTTGCGCATCGAGGTGAGCGATGACGGCCGGGGCCCGCTGTGACGAAACAAGTCATCAGGCAGCTCACCCGCCTTCCCCGGAGATCGGCCAGGAGCTGTACATCAGCGAGACCACGGTCAAGACGCACGTGACGCACATCCTCCAGAAGCTCGGCCTCCGCGATCGCGTCCAAGCCGTCGTGCCGGCGTATCAGAGCGGCCTCGTCGGAGCCGACGCGCCGGCCTGATTCGTACGCGCGCCGCGGGGTAGGGACCCTTGCGCAGGCGGCACGGCCGCGCCCACACGTGGGCAGCGCTTGCCGTAACGGAGTAGTCCGTTATCCACAGGGGATAACGGACTCGCCATCGCGGCGCGATCAATAGCATGCCGCGCTGCTTCAGTCACCGAGCAGGGAGGTATGAAGTGTTGACGTCCGGCATAACCAGCAAGCTGTCGATCTCGATCCCGCAGCATGCTGGCGAGCAGCGAGACCAGGACGCGGAGTGGTGTTGGGTCTCTGTGGACGGAGCTCCTCCCAGGCGGGTTCGTTTCCATGACTATGGGGAGATCTACGAGATCCCCGGGCTGTACGAGCGGCTCTTCCACGAGGAGCTGCGCTGCAAATCTCCCACCACGGTGTGTGGGCTGCTGGGCGACGTGCTCGCTCGGACCGGCCGGGAAGCGGGCGAGCTGCGCGTGTTCGACCTCGGCGCCGGCAGCGGCTTGGTGGCCGAGGAACTTCAGAAGCTCGGTGCCAGCCACCTCGTGGGTGTCGACATCCTCGAGGAGGCTCGTGACGCCGCAGAGCGCGACCGTCCAGGGCTCTATGACGCGTACCTCGTCGCCGACCTGTGTGACCCGGACGCCGAAACCGACCGCGTCCTCACGGCCGGCAAGCTCAACTGTCTGACCAGTGTCGCCGCGCTCGGGTTCGGCGACATCCCGCCGTTGGCCTTCGCGAACGCGTTCAACTACGTCGAGCCGGGTGGACTGGTGGTGTTCACGCTGCGTGACCGGTTCCTGAACGAGGACGACCAATCCGGCTTCCAGAAGCTCATCGGGCGCATGCTCCGCGAGTCGGTGGCCCGGCCGATGGGTGAGCGCAAATACGTTCACCGTCTCTCCACGAGCGGTGAGCCGCTGCACTACGTCGCGATCGTGGTGGAGAAGGTCGCCGACGTTCCCGCCGATTGGGTGTAGGCCCGCCCGAAGCCGCGTCCGGGACCGTCACTGGGGCGGACCGCAGGAGCGTCGGCGCCCGAGCACACGTGTTTGCTATTTAGCGTATGTGCTAAATTGCGAAGCACGGTGTCGATGGCAAACGCCTACCGAGCGCTGGGCGATCCGACGCGGCGCGAAATCCTGCGGTTGCTGCGGGACGGCGAGATGGCCGCGGGCGAGCTGGCCGCGCAGTTCGCGATCTCGTGGCCGTCGGTGTCGCGGCACCTGAAGGTGCTCGAGGGGGCGAGCCTGGTCAGCTCCGAGCGCCGTGGCGGCAACATCATCTACTCGCTGCAGACGTCGGTGCTCGAGGACATAGTCACCGAGGTTGCCGACATGGCCCGGCTCGGCCAGCCGGTTGGCTCCGCCAAGAGGCGCGCTCGGCGCGTAGGCGTCCGCCGCCCGGAGGCGTCGCGATGAAGCCGGTGCGCGACAGGACGACCAAGGTCGCGAGTTGGTACCGAGGCCTCGCGCCGGCGGCGCGGCGCGTGCTCTGGCTGGGGCTGCTCGCGGAAGCGGTGTTGATCGCGTTCACCCAGCGCGACATCCATCGCCTGCCTGCTGAGAGCATCCGCGGGCCGAAGCTGCTCTGGCGTCTTCTCGCCACGCAGAACTTCGTCGGCCCTGCGGCCTACTTTGCGCTGGGCCGGAGGCCGACGCGATGAGCAGCTCGGTGATTGGAACCATCATCGCCATCGTGTTGATCTCGGCCGCAGCCTTCTCGACCGGCTGGGTGCTTCGCGATGCAACCGCCCGCGGTCTCCCTCGCCGCAAGGCGCTCACGTGGGCGGCACTGCAGTGGGTTGAGTTTCCGCTCTTCCTCTGGCTCTATCGCCGCATCCGACCCAAGGGCAAGCGGCCCGCCACCGACGACTGCGCCAACGCCCTGTAATCGATCACCGAGCTTCGGACCCTGGCGCGAGCGGGGCCGGCCCTTGCCGGGATCCCTCGCTCGCGCCGGACCGATGTTGGCCTACTTCTTGCGGCTGTCCGAGGACGCGCGCGCACGCGTCGACGCGGACTTGCCGGCCTGCTTGGCGGCCTGCCCGGCCGCGCGGGCAGCGGACTTCCCGGCGCCGACGATGCCGCCGGCAGCGCGCTTGGCCTGACCGGCCGCCTGCGTCGCGGCGTTTCCCTGACGGGTGGCGGCGGACTTCTTGCCCGCCGTCTCTGACTGCGCCTTCTGCTTGTTGCGCGCGCGGGTTGCGGCGCCCTTCTTCGCTGCTGCCGACCGGTCGGCCTTGGCCTGTGGCATTCGCTCCTCCGTTCGGGGTGGATCTGGTGGGTCGCCTACCCGGCGGTGGCGGCGCGCATGCGCCGCCCCCGGCGAGGTGACGCCGGCCGGGCACAATGTCGGCTGTGTCCGACCGCGCCGCCCCCGATGCGTTCTCGGCTCTGCTGCAGACGCGCACGTCCGTGCTCGCCGACGTCGACCTCGGATCCGGCTCCGAGGAGCGGCTGCTGGTCCGCAGCGACCTAAGCGGAACGATGCAGCTCCACGAGCTCCGCGCCGGCGAGCTGATCGAGCTGACGCGAATGCCCGAGCCCGTGTCTGGTGCTCACTACGTCCCAGGCGCGCGCCGCGCGGTGCTGGAGATGGACGAGGGCGGGAACGAGCGTCACCAGCTCTACATGCTCGACCTGGAAGCGGCCGCGCAAGCGCCCGCCGCGAGCTTCGACCGCTTGGAGGCGCTCACGGACGACGCGCGCTTCGGCCATCACTTCGCCGGCGTCTCCCGTGACGGCGCCTCGCTCGCCTACGTCTCCAACCGCGGCAACGGCGTTGACTTCGACCTGTGGCTCTACGACCTCGCCGCTGGCGAGCACCGCTGCCTGTACGCGCCCGGGGCGTGGTGCCAGCCCGCGTCGGGATTCTCGCCCGATGATCGCTTCGTGTCCGTGCTGAGGCCGGGCGGACGGCCGCTCGACACCGACCTGGTGCTCGTGGAGGTGGCGACCGGGGATGCCCGGGTCGTGCACGAACACCCCGACGAGCCGGCACAGGTGGGCGCGCCGGCGTGGGTTGGACCCGACGCGTTCTATGTCTCCTCGAACGTCGGCCAGGACTTCGCCAGGGTCATCCGCTACGAGCTCGCGGGCGAGCGCGGCGAGCCGCTGTCGAGCGAGGGCTTCGATGCCGACGTGGTCGCGAGCGCAGACGGACGGGCGGTGGCTGTGATCGAGAACCGCGGCGGCGCGAGCTCCCTCCGGCTGCATGGAGCGACCGGCGAGGGCTCCGGTCTCGAGATCACGCTGCCCGAGCCGGGCGTCGTCGCCTCGCACGCGATAGCGCCGCCGATGCTGTCGGCTGACGGCTCGCGCCTCTACTACACCCTCACCACGCCGCGGCTGGCCGGTGACGTCTTCGCCTTCGACACCGGCGCGGGCGCGAGCCGGCGCCTGACCGCCAGTCCCGCCGCGCTCGAGCCCGAGCGTCTGGCGAGCGCCGAGGTCACGGAGACGCGCAGCTTCGACGGCGAGCGGATCCCGATGTTCATCTTCCGCCCGGACGCCGGCGCGGAGCCTCCGCCCGTCGTGGTGGTCGTGCACGGCGGCCCCGAGGCCCAGGCGATGCTGACCTTCAATCCGGTTATCCAGGGCCTGGTCGCCGGCGGCTACGCCGTGGTCGTCCCGAACGTCCGCGGGTCCACCGGCTACGGAAAGCGCTACGCGGCGCTCGACGACACGACGAAGCGACTCGACTCGGTCCGCGATCTCGCGGCTGTGCACGGCGCCCTCGGCGAGCTCGGCTGCGACCCCGGGCGCGCCGCACTGTTCGGCGGGTCCTACGGCGGCTACATGGTCCTCGCCGGGCTCGCCTTCCAGCCCGAGCTGTGGGCGGCGGGCGTCGACATCGTGGGCATCTCGGACCTCGTCACGTTCCTCGAGAACACCTCCGCCTATCGCCGCGCCCATCGCGAGCGCGAGTACGGCTCGCTCGAGCATGACCGCGACTTCCTGGCGGCGGCCTCGCCGCTTCGGCGTGCCGACGAGATTCGCGCCCCGCTGTTCGTAATTCACGGACGCAACGATCCGCGGGTTCCCGTGAGCGAGGCCGAGCAGCTCGTGGCGAACCTGCAGCGCCGCGGCGTCCGCTGTGAGCTCGCGATCTACGAGGACGAGGGACACGGCCTCGCCCGGCTCGTCAACCGCTTGGACGCCTATCCGCGGGCGGTGGCGTTTCTCGACCAGGTGCTGGGCCGCTGAGGGTGATCAGAGACCGGCGCGCGCCCGGACCTGCGCCGCGAGTGCTCTGACGTCGACGTCCCGGCTCGTATCGACTTCCAGTACCGGTCCGACTCCGAGCGGCGCGAGATGAGCGTCCCACAGCTCGGCGAATGGACGGTGGGCGTCGAAGTAGCCCGGGTCGCGCGTTCCGGTCCGTGCGATGTATCGCGCCTCGGCCACCTCGCGCGGGGCCACGCACCGCACCTCGACGAGCGCTCCCGGGAGGGCCCGGATGAGTGGGATGGTGTAGTCGTAGAAGGTGCTGTCGAGCACGGCGCCCGGACTGGAGCCGGCGACCGCGAGCATCGCCAGCACCGCCGAGCGCCCCAGCGTCCGGCTCTCCTCCACGCTGCTCGGTCGCCCGAGCGCTTCCATCAGGGCCTCCTTTATCGCGTCGCGGGCGATCACCGCGAGTCCGAGCTCGGCCGCGAGCGGGGTCGCGAGCCTGCTCTTGCCGACGGCCGGGGGCCCGGCGACGAGCACGAACAGCCGGCGCGGCGGCTCGCCAGCCATGGTCAACCGGGCGTGATCAGAGGGGAAGGCGCGCCCAGACCGTCTTGTCCGCGGCGGTCCACTCGATGCCCCACGCCTCGGCGATCTCGCCGACGAGGCGCAGGCCGCGTCCCGACAGCGCCTGCGGACCGGGTTCGCGGACGATCGGCTGCGCGACGCTGCGGTCGCGAACGGAGACCGTGACGCCGGCCGCCTCGCCTCGAACCGTGACCCAGAACTCCGTGCGGGCATGGCGGACGGCATTGGTGGCAAGCTCGCTGACCACCAGCTGCGCATCGAGGAGCTGGTCGGGGTGTGGGTGGCGGCCGCGCACCGCGTCGATGAGCACGCGGCGCGCGGCGGCCGGCGCCGTGAGCACCGGGTCGAAACGCGCCGAAACGACATCGAGGGCGGGCGCCGGCGCGTCGAGGACCGCCGAGTGCAGCTGGCAGACGGTGCGGAGAGCGTCCCGGCGGCGGGGATCTGAGGCCGAGGCGCCGCGGTAGGCGCAGAGGAGCGAGAAGTCGACCTGCTCGCGGAGTTCGTTCCACAGCGTCTCGAGCTCGATCGCGCCGCCGACGTCGCCGGCTTCCCACAGGAGCGCGACCATCTCGCCGAAGGCCAGCACGGGATCGCCGGTCCTCGCCGCCGTTCTCACGGTCGCGCCGATCACCCGGTGGAAGGCTTGACGGTCGAGACGCCCGTCGCGGAGGGTGAACGCGGCCAGGGTGTCGGCGGCGTCGAGCATCAGGAGCTTGCCGCTGCCGCGGAGCGCAGCCAGGTCGAGGCCCGCTGCCTCGAGCTCGCCTTCGAGGGCGCGGCGGTGGGGCTCGGTGGCGATCACGATCGCGGAGGCGCCACCGGCCAGGCCATCGGCGAAGTATCGGCCGGCGACCTCGGTCAGCTGGTCGTCGTGCTCGTAGAACTGGACGGCGTGCTGAGCGCGCTCGATCGCCGTCTCTGTTCCTTCGGTTGCCACCGCGAGCCCTTCCATCGAAAGCCACCCCGTCCGCTAGGCGATACCCCGGCCGGCGTGAGCGCTAACCCCGAATCCGCTCCGCGGGCGCGTGTGTCCGCAGCAGTGCTAACAATCGAGCCGGTGGAACCGAGCCCGACCCCATCCTGGCCGCTCGCGTGAGCTCGCCGCCGGCCACGGCCGCCGAGGGCACCGCGCCCAGCCTGAGAGCGCTCTCGGCAGAGCTCCGGGAGCGTCTGGCACGGGTCAGGGAGGGCGGCGACGAGAAGGCGCGCCGGCGCCATCTCGACCGCGGGAAGCTGCTCGTCCGCCACCGGATCGACCTGCTGCTCGACCCAGGGTCGCCGTTCCTCGAGCTCTCTCCCCTGGCGGCGTGGGAGCTCTATGACGATGACGTGCCCGCCGCCGGGATCGTCACGGGCATCGGCCGGGTGGAGGGCACGGAGTGCGTGATCGTGGCCAACGACGCCACCGTCAAGGGCGGGACCTACTACCCGATGACCGTCAAGAAGCATCTGCGCGCGCAGGCGATCGCGGCCGCGAATCGTCTGCCGTGCATCTACCTGGTCGACTCGGGCGGGGCGTTCCTTCCCAAGCAGGACGAGGTGTTTCCCGACCGCGAGCACTTCGGCCGGATCTTCTTCAACCAGGCCACGATGTCGGCGGCGGGCATCCCGCAGCTGGCCGCGGTGATGGGATCGTGCACGGCGGGGGGCGCGTACGTGCCCGCGATGGCCGACGAGACAGTGATCGTGCGCGGCCAGGGGACGATCTTCCTGGGAGGCCCGCCGCTGGTGAAGGCGGCCACCGGCGAGGTCGTCTCCGCTGAGGAGCTGGGTGGGGGCGAGGTCCACGCGCGCCAGTCGGGGGTCGTCGATCACCTGGCCGCCGATGACCGGGACGCGCTCGCCATCCTGCGCTCGATCGTGCGCACGCTCGACCGGCGGAGGCCCGCGCCGTACGAACGGGCCGAGCCGCAGGAGCCGGTCGAGAATCCGGACGAGCTCTACGACATCGTGCCCGCGGACCTGCGCACCCCGTATGACATCCGCGAGGTGATCCGCCGGATCGTCGACGGCTCCCGGCTGCGTGAGTTCAAGGCTCTGTACGGCGAGACGCTGGTGTGCGCCTTCGCGCACATCTGGGGCTATCCGGTCGGGATCGTCGCCAACAACGGGATTCTGTTCTCCGAGTCGGCGCTCAAGGGAGCGCATTTCATCGAGCTCTGCAACCAGCGCCGGATTCCCCTGCTCTTCCTCCAGAACATCGCCGGGTTCATGGTCGGGCGCGAGTACGAGGCCGGCGGCATCGCCAAGGACGGCGCGAAGCTGGTCACCGCAGTCTCGTGCTCGACCGTGCCCAAGCTGACGGTGATCGTCGGCGGCTCTTTCGGCGCCGGCAACTACGGCATGTGCGGGCGCGCCTACGACCCGCGCTTCCTGTGGATGTGGCCGGGGGCGCGCATCTCGGTGATGGGGGGCGAGCAGGCCGCCACCGTGCTGGCCACGGTGAGGCGCGACGGAATCGAGGCCCGCGGCGAAACCTGGTCGGGCGAGGACGAGGACGCGTTCAAGGAGCCGATCCGCGCTCAGTACGAGCACCAGGGGTCGCCCTACTACTCGACGGCCCGCCTGTGGGATGACGGCGTGATCGACCCCGTCGACACGCGCCGGGTGGTCGCGCTCGGCCTCGCCGCCGCCGCGGGCGCGCCGGTCGAGCCGGTGACCTACGGGGTCTTCCGGATGTGAGCTCGTTCGGGACGTTGCTGATAGCCAATCGCGGCGAGATCGCTCTGCGCGTGATCAGAGCGGCGCGGGGGGCGGGGCTGCAGACGGTGGCGGTGTACTCCGATGCCGACGCCCGGGCGCCGCACGTCGCGGCCGCCGACACCGCCGTGCACATCGGGCCCGCCCGCGCGTCGGAGTCCTACCTCTCGGTCCCGCGACTGCTGGACGCGGCGTCGCGGGCAGGCGCGGACGCGGTTCATCCCGGGTACGGGTTCCTGTCTGAGAACGCCGGTTTCGCGCGTGCGTGCCGCGAGGCGGGACTGGTGTTCGTCGGCCCCTCGCCGGAAGTGATCGAGCGCATGGGCAGCAAGAACGAGGCGCGGCAGGTCGCGGTGGCGGCCGACGTGCCCGTGGTGCCGGGGTTTGCCGTGGAGCGCGGCGACGACGTGCTCGAGCGCGCGCGCGAGGAGGTCGGGTTCCCGCTCATGGTCAAGGCGGCGGCCGGGGGTGGGGGCAAGGGGATGCGCGTCGTCACATCCGTCGATGACCTACCGGCCGCGCTCGAGGCCGCCGCGCGCGAGGCGAAGTCGGCGTTCGCCGACGACTCGCTGCTGCTCGAACGGCTGCTGGAGGATGCGCGCCACGTCGAGGTGCAGGTGCTCGGCGACGAGCACGGCACGGTCGTCCACCTGTTCGAGCGCGACTGCTCGGTGCAGCGGCGCCACCAGAAGGTCGTCGAGGAGGCGCCGGCGCCGACGATCGACGCCGCGCTCCGCGAACGTCTCGGTGATGCCGCGACCCGGCTGGCCCGGGAGGTCGGCTACACGAACGCGGGCACCGTCGAGTTCCTGGTGGCGGGAGACGACTTCTACTTCCTCGAGATGAACACGCGCCTCCAGGTCGAGCATCCGGTGACCGAGGAGATCACCGGCCTTGACCTCGTCGCGCTGCAGCTGCGGGTCGCCGCCGGCGAACCGCTTCCGTTCGGGCAGGAGGAGGTCCGCGCCGCGGGCCACGCGATCGAGGTGCGGGTGTACGCGGAGGATCCCGCGGCCGGGTTCCTTCCCGCCGCGGGCACCCCGACGCGCGTGCACTGGTCCTCCCATGCGCGGGTGGAGTCCGCGCTGGAGGCGGGCGTGCCGGTCGGCACCACGTATGACCCGATGCTGGCGAAGGTGATCTCGCGCGGGCCGACGCGTGAGGCCGCCCGGCAAGCGCTCCTGTCCGCGCTCGACGACTCCGCGATCTTCGGTCTCACGACGAACCTCGGCTTCCTGCGCGCGCTCGTCGGCTCCGGGGAATTTGCGCGGGCGGAGGTGGACACCGCGTGGCTCGACCGCAATCCGGGCGCGTACGCGTCCGCCGAGGTGCGTCCGGCGGTGTTCGGCGCGGCGTGGGCGCGCGCATCCGGCGCGACGGTCGATCCCGCCGACCCGTTCGGGGTCGTGGATGCTTGGCGGATGGGTGGACCCCCGGCGGCAGTCAGAGTCGAGTTCGAATGGGGCTCCGAGCGGATCGTGCTCGCGGTGGATCGTGCCGGCGGCGTCATCAGCGACGGCGAGCGTGAGGTCGGCGTGCGGGCGCTGCACCGGGAGCCCGAGCGGCTGCTGCTCGAGATCGACGAGGTGCGACACGAGTTTCACGTCGAGCTCCGGCCCGACGCGGTGCACGTCGTGCACGAGGGCGCGCTGTTCGAGTTCCGTGAGCCGCTCGGTCGCGCGGACCGAGCGCAGGCGATCAGCGACGGGGCTCTGCTGGCGCCGATGCCGGGCACCGTGCTGCGCGTGTCGGCCGCCGCGGGGGAGACGGTGGAGCACGGTCAGGTGCTGCTGATCCTCGAGGCGATGAAGATGGAGCTGGCACTCACAGCTCCCTTCGCCGGGACGGTCGAGGAGCTCCCGGTCGAAGAGGGTGAGCAGGTCAGCGCAAGGCAGCTCCTGGCGCGGGTGAGCGAGGATGGCTGACGAGGTCACGGTTTACGAGGTGGGCCCGCGCGATGGGCTCCAGAACGAGGCGGCGACGGTGCCCGCCGCGGCCAAGATCGAGCTGGTCGACCGCTTGGCCGACGCAGGGCTGCCGGCGGTGGAGGCCACGAGCTTCGTATCGCCGAAGTGGGTCCCCCAGCTCGCGGACGCCGCCGAGGTGATGGCCGGCTTGACTCGCCGGCCGGGTGTGCGCTACCCCGTGCTCGTGCCTAACCTGGCCGGGCTGAAGCGCGCGATCGAGGCCGGGGCGGAGGAGGTGGCGATCTTCGGCTCGGCTACCGAGACGTTCGCCCAGAGGAACCTCAACCGCAGCGTGGCCGAGTCGTTCGCGATGTTCGCGCCCGTGGTCGACGCCGCCCGATCCGCCGGCCTGCGCGTCCGCGGCTACCTGTCGATGGTCTTCGGCGACCCGTGGGAGGGGGAGGTGGCGCCGAAGCAGGTGCTGGACGCGGCGCTACGGATGTTCGAGCTCGGGGTCGACGAGCTGTCGCTCGGGGACACCATCGGGGTGGGGACGCCGGCGCACGTGCGCCGGCTGCTCGAGGCGCTCACGGTCGAGATGCCGATCGACGCGCTAGCCGTGCACTTCCACGACACCTACGGGCAGGCGCTTGCGAACGTGCTCGCGTCGCTCGAACTCGGCGTCCGGACCGTGGACGGCGCGGTTGCGGGGCTCGGCGGCTGCCCGTTCGCGGGGAGCGCCACCGGCAACCTCGCCACCGAGGATCTGGTGTACATGCTGAACGGGCTCGGCCTCGAGACCGGCGTCGACCTGAACGCGTTGGTGGCGGTGGCGTGGTGGATCAGCGACCAGCTCGGGCGCGAGCCGGTCAGCCGGGTGGCGCGGGCAATGCAGCCCGCGCGGGCCTGAGCGACGAGCGCACGGTCAGCGCCTGAACGAGAATCGCGGCCGTGGTGGCGGCGGCGAAGGCGATGCCGGCTCCCGCGGGGACGATCAGGATGGCGATCACCTCGACAAAGGCCACGAAGCCGGCCATCCCCGCCACCGAGCCGCGGAGCAGCGAGGTGGCGGCGGGTCCGCCCGCCTGCCGATGGGTGAACACGGCCAGGAGCGAGGCCAGGACCGGGAGCGCGGTGAGCATCCCGCCCACGAGCGGCCCGAGCGCCGCCCCGGCGGCGGCAAGCGCGATCACCAGCGCCGCGGTCAGGAGCATGCGCGTGAGCACGTCGTGGGCGAGTGGCACCGCCGGCGCCGGGGCGGCGGGACCCGTCGACGCGGACGGGAGCGCCAGATAGGCCAGCGCCAGGGAGGCGACGGCCGCGAGCAGGCCGGCGGGCGGACGGTCGCCACCGGCGATGAGGCCGGCGACAAGCGCCGCCAGCGCGGCGCCCACCCAGCCGGCGGCGAGGCTTCCCGGCCAGCGCCAGCGTCGCGTGCCCCGCCCGTAGGCGACGACGAAGGCGCTCAGCGCGACCAGCCCGAGCAGCGTGCCGTCAGCCGTGCGGGCGGCGAAGGCGGGGCCGCGCGTCAGCGCGGCGATCAGGAGCACGGGCCCGACGATCGCCGGGAAGGCGCTGATGACTCCGCCCACGCCCGGTCCCCAGCGTCGCGCGGTGAGCGTGGCCACGCCGGCCAGCGCCGGGGCGCCGACGAGTTCGATCAGCGTCGAGAGCACGCTGTCGAGGCTAGCCCGGCGTTCGCTCGACCAGCGCTCTCAGCGCTCTGCGGACGTCCGCGTCGCGCGATTCGGCGTCCTCGTCGCTCCAGCGCCAGGCGACGCCTGTCTGGATCTCGAACGTCGGGCGGTTGTGGTCCTGGACGCGCTCAACGTCGATCGCCACCGCCACCATGCCGTCCGTCAACTCCTCGTCGAGGACGTGGGCCTGACCGTGCGCCGTGACCGCGGTGCCCTCGCAGATGATGAGCAGGGCGACGCCGGGGTTGGCGCGCAGCCGCTCGAGCGAGCCGCGGGTCGCCGCCAGCCCGAGGATGGCGCGGCGGGGCCCGGCGCGGACCGCGGCCGAGACGGGAATCGCGTGGGGCGTCTCGCCGGCGGTGGCGAGGACGGTGACGGTGGCGTCGGGCCATTCGGGGAGCACGGTTCGCAACCTAACGGGATTGCGCGCGGGTGGCGGTCGCCCGGGATCGGCGCCGTGTGGCGGTCGCCCGGGATCGGGCCGTGTGCGGCGGTCGCTTGGGATGGCGCCGTGCAGCGGTAGCCCGGGATCGCGTAGGCTCAGTGGGGATGGCTGCCGCCACGCTCGCCGACATCACACTCCCGGACCACGACGGCGCCACCGTGCGCCTTCGCGACCTCTGGGCCGACGGCCCGGTGGCGCTGGTGTGGCTCCGGCACTACGGCTGAACGTTCTGCAAGTCACACGCGGTCCAGTTGGATCGCGCTCGCTCCGGATTCGCGGCCGCCGGCGTCGGATTGGTGTTGGTCGGACAGGCGACCCCGCGCGATGCCGCGCAGTTCCGCCGGCGTCAGGGGATCGAGCTGCCGGTGCTGGCCGACGAGAAGCGCGTCAGCTACAAGGCGATCGGCGCCAAGGTCGGTGGCGTCACCGACCTGCTCGGGCCGACCGTCGTGGCCAAGGGTGCCATCAACACGCTGAAGAATCGCGCCGTCCAGAGCCGAACGATCGGTCACCCCGCGCAGCTCGGAGCGGCGGCGGTGATCGCGCCGGGTGGGGAGATCGTCTGGCGCCACCTGGCCTCCGACGCCGCCGATAACGCCGCGCCGGACGAGATCCTCCGAGCGGCGACGGGTATCGCTGCACGGTAGGCGCCGTCATCCCACGCCCTTCTCGACGCACAGGCGCTGAAGGCGCTCCATCGCGTCGGTGGCGCTGCGGGGGAGAACGTCGAGCGCTTCGGCGGCGGCGCGGAGGTCGCACATCGTGACGTCACGCGCCTCGAGCGCGAACCGGCCCAACCACCTCACCGCCGCACGTTCATAGCGGAGCGGATCGCCGGCGCGGAGAACCAGGCAGATGCGAAGGGCATCGTCGAGCGCGATCTGGGGCAGCTCGCGGGCGGCGGCGATGACGAGCATCTCGTTCCCGGTCTCGAGCGCGCGCCGGAAGCGGGCGTAGGCGGTGCCGGCATCGTTCATACGAACGTATGTTCGCATGAGAGGCGGCGGCGGCGCAACCGCCGAGCGGCTACGGAATGTCCATGCCCAGCGTGCGCGCGGTGTCCGACTTGGGCACGGCGCGCTGGTCCGGCGCCGTCCGCAGCAGGTGGTCGGCGACGGTCGAGGTGACGCCGAACCAGTAGTGCTCGTTCTTGAAGTGGTGGAGGCGGTGGCCGCGCCAGATCGTCCGGTAGTAGCGGCTGCGGGGCCGGTACGGCGTGTGGATCAGGTAGTGCGACCATTCGTAGGCCCCGAGGATGAGGTAGCTGCCGAGCAGGCCGGTGGCGGCGTGGGCGACCTGATCGCCACCGAGCACCCAGTGGATCGGGAACGACACCAGCGCCACCGTCGCCGCGATCATGGCCAGGAAGATCCACACCGCGTAGACCGGGATCAGCACGCCGTCGAGCACGGCCGGCGCCATGTGATGGGCGCGGTGCTCACGCGCGGCGAGGAGGTCGTGGCGCAGCGGCCCGACCCGGATCGGCTTGGCATGGAGCAGGAAGACGTGGATCAGCCACTCGATCGGTGGCGTGAGCGCGATCACCCCGGCCGCGACGACCAGATCGCGCCAGTCGAAGCTGCCGAGCACGGCCCGCAGGACGATCGCGGCCACAATGGCGCCACCGAGCACCGGCGGCGACGGCTGTCGCATGAACGCACGCCAGCAGTCGGCGAGGGTCAGCACACCCGGGTTACGGCGCGGGATCGCGTCGGATTTCGCGGTGAGCCCGTCACCGGCGTCCGTCGCAGCTGCACTCTCCACCCTCGACCTCCCGGTCAAATGAACGTTGGCGTTCAGACGATACCGGTGGCGCGGCACGGAGGGAAGGGGGCCCGGCGGGCGGGAAGAACGTTCCGTTCGTCGCGGCCGGGGGCGCCGAAGCCGAGGAAGTTCCCGCCAGGCGGGAAGAAGCTCGGCCTCGGCGGGTGGCGCGCGCCGAGTGGAACCAAGGTCCCGGGGAGGGGCGTTGCGCGGCGCGGGGCGTTGCGCGGCGCGGGCGCCGGCATGGATGCCGGCGCCACCGGCCCCACGGACGCCCGGCCGCAGGCCGGGCCCCAACCGCGCAACCACCCCTGCGCCCCGTTCGTGGATACTGGCGAACGAGGCGCGGGCAGGTTAGGCTCGCGATGTCACAGGAGGGCGATGCTGATGGCGGTTAAGGCTGCAGAGGTCGAGGCTGAGCTGATCGACGCCGTCTGCGAGCGCGTCCGCGACCGCATCACCGACGGCCAGGCGGCGGCGTGCGAGACGTTCGTGCGCCAGTACTACCACTGGGTGCCGGCCGTCGACCTCGCCGAGCGCAGCCCGCTCGATCTCTACGGCGCCGCGGTGGCGCACTGGAACCTGATGCAGCAGCGCTCCGAGGGCGAGTCCAAGGTGCGCGTCTACAACCCGGAGTTCGAGCACCACGGGTGGCAGTCGCAGCACACGGTGATCGAGATCGTCTCCGACGACATGCCGTTCATCGTCGACTCGGTGACGATGGAGCTCGGCCGCCAGGGCTACGGGATCGACCTCGTCATCCACCCGGTGATGCGGGTCAAGCGCGATGGCAAGGGCCGCGTCGTCGACATCCTCGAACCGGGAAAGGACACCGACGACGAATCGGTCACCACCGAGTCGATCCTCCACGCCGAGGTCGCCCGCGAGCACGACACGAAGCTCCTCAAGGACCTCCGCGGCCGCATCGAGAAGGTCCTCATCGAAGTGCGCGCCGCGGTCGAGGACTGGCAGGCGATGAAGGACCGCTGCCGGCAGCTCGCCGCCGAGCTGACCGCGTACCCGCCGCCCGGAGTGGACGAGACCGAGGTCAAGGAGGCGCGCGAGTTCCTCGACTGGCTGGCCGAGGACAACTTCACCTTCCTCGGCTACCGCGAGTACTGCCTGAACGAGCACAAGAGCGAGGCGGTCCTCGAGTACCAGCCCGACACCGGCCTCGGGATCCTGCGCCGCGACCCCGACCAGCCTCGGACGAAGCTCGGCGACAAGGGCCTCGCGCTCGGCAAGGCGCCGCGCGTGCTGCTGCTGACCAAGGCGAACTCGCGCGCCACCGTCCACCGCCCCGCCTACCTCGACTACATCGGCGTCAAGAAGTTCGACGACAACGGCGAGGTCATCGGCGAGAACCGCTTCCTCGGCCTGTACACGACAGCCGCCTACAAGGCGAGCCCGCTCGACATCCCGCTGCTCAGGGAGAAGGTCGAGGCGGTCCTGGAACGCGCCGGCTTCCCGCGGCCCAGCCACGACTCCAAGGCGCTGATGGACATCCTCGAGTCCTACCCGCGCGACTCGCTGTTCCAGATGGAGGCCGACGACCTGTTCGACGTCGCCATGGGGATCCTCGGCCTCGGCGAGCGCCAGCGCCTGCGCCTGTTCGTGTGGCGCGATCCGCTCGAGCGCTTCATCGAGTGTCACGTGTGCATCCCGCGCGATCGCTTCAACACCGAGAACCGCCTCAAGGTGGGGAGCATCCTGTGCAAGGCGGTGGGCGGCACCCAGGTCGACTGGTCGCTCCAGCTCACCGAGTCGCTGCTCGTGCGCGTGCACTACATCATCCGCTGCGGCGACGGCCCACCCGAGCACTTCGACCTCGCGGAGATGGAGGCCAAGCTCATCGCGGCGACGCGGGCCTGGACCGACGACCTCAAGGACGCCCTGCTCGAGAAGTACGGCGAGGAGCAGGGGACGAAGCTGTTCAAGCGCTACGAGCGCGCGTTCCCGCCCGGCTACCGCTCCGACTGCCTGGCCCGGTACGCGGTCGGCGACATCGAGCGCATGGAGGAGCTGGCGTCCGGCAAGGAGCCGATCGTCAGCCTGTACCGCCCGCTCGAGGGGCCCGAGGGCCTGATCCGGGTCAAGTTGTTCAGCTCCGGCGGCGTGCTCCTGTCCGACGTCCTGCCGCGCTTCGAGCACATGGGCACGCGGGTGGCGGACGAGCGCCCGTACGAGATCAAGCCGGCCGATCGCGACCCGGTGTGGATATACGCCTTCGGGCTCAGAGGCGACGCCGAGGACCTCGAGCAGGTGCGCGGCCCGATGCGCGAAGCCTTCCTCGGCGTGTGGCACGGCGAGCTCGAGGACGACGGCCTGAACGCGCTCGTCCTCAAAGCCGAGGTCACGGGGCGCGAGGTCACGATCATCCGCGCCACCGCCAAGTACCTGCGACAGGCGGGGATCGCGTTCTCGGACGCGTACATGGAGCGGACGCTGATCGCGCACCCGGACATCGCGCGCCAGCTCGTCGACCTGTTCAAGGCGCGCTTCGACCCGGACCAGTCCGACCGCGAGACCGAGGTCGAGAAGATCCGCGAGCAGATCGACGACGCCATCGAGGAGGTCTCGAGCCTCGACGAGGACCGGATCCTGCGCGCGTTCCTGAGCGTCATGTGCGCGATGCTGCGCACCAACTACTACCGCACCGACGACGACGGCAAGCTGCGGACGTTCCTGTCCTTCAAGCTCGATCCGCAGCAGATCCCGACGCTGCCCCTGCCGCGTCCTCAGTTCGAGATCTTCGTCTACTCGCCGCGGGTCGAGGGAGTCCACCTGCGCGGCGGCAAGGTGGCGCGCGGCGGGCTCAGATGGTCCGACCGCCCCGAGGACTTCCGCACCGAGATCCTCGGCCTGATGAAGGCCCAGATGGTCAAGAACGCCATGATCGTTCCCGTCGGCTCCAAGGGAGGCTTCGTCGTCAAGCGGCCGCCGAAGGACCGCGACGAGCTCCAGGACGAGGCCATCGCGTGTTACAAGACGTTCCTCTCCGGGCTGCTCGACATCACCGACAACATCGTCGCCGACAAGGTCAAGCCGCCCGAGCGCGTGGTCCGCTACGACGAGGACGACCCCTATCTGGTCGTAGCCGCCGACAAGGGCACGGCGAGCTTCTCCGACATCGCCAACGGCGTCTCGGAGGACTACGGGTTCTGGCTCGGTGACGCGTTCGCCTCCGGCGGCTCCAAGGGCTACGACCACAAGGCGATGGGGATCACCGCCCGCGGCGCCTGGGAGTCGGTCAAGCGCCACTTCCGCGAGCTCGGCACCAACATCCAGGACACCGACTTCACGGTCGTCGGGGTCGGCGACATGTCCGGCGACGTGTTCGGCAACGGGATGCTGCTCTCCAAGCACATCAAGCTGCTCGCGGCCTTCAACCACATGCACGTGTTCATCGATCCCGACCCTGACCCCGAGGCCAGCTTCAAAGAGCGCAAGCGGATGTTCGACAAGGGCCGCTCCGCCTGGAGCGACTACGACGAGTCGAAGATCTCCGAGGGCGGCGGCATCTACGAGCGGACCGCCAAGTCGATCACGATCTCCAAGCAGGCCCGCGCGGCGCTCGGCATCGAGAAGGACAAGCTCTCGCCCACTGACCTCATGCGCGAGATCCTGAGGGCGCCCGTCGATCTCGTGTGGAACGGCGGCATCGGCACCTACGTCAAGGCCTCGAGCGAGTCCCACAGCGACGCCGGCGACAAGGCCAACGACGCCATCCGCGTCGACGGCAAGGATCTGCGCGCCCGCGTGGTCGGCGAGGGCGGCAACCTCGGCTTCACCCAGCTCGGGCGGATCGAGTACGCGCGCGAGGGCGGGCCGAAGTGCGAGGGCGGCCGGATCAACACCGACGCCATCGACAACGTCGGCGGCGTCAACTGCTCAGACCACGAGGTCAACATCAAGATCCTCCTCGACGGGCTCGTCACGAGCGGCGACCTCACCGAGAAGCAGCGCAACGAGCTGCTGACCGAGATGACCGACGCGGTGTCCCGGCAGGTCCTGTACGGGAGCTACACCCAGACGCAGGCGATGAGCCTGGCGCTCGCCCAGGCGGCGCCGATGGTCGACGTCCACGGACGCCTGATCCGCCACCTCGAGTCGGTGGCCGGACTGAAGCGCGAGATCGAGTTCCTTCCTGACGACGACGAGATCGCCGACCGCAAGTCCAACCACCAGGGGCTGCTGGCACCCGAGCTCGCCGTGGTCATGGCCTACTGCAAGATCCGCTTCTACACCCAGCTGCTCGACTCCGACCTCCCCGAGGACGAATACCTGCGCCACGACCTCGAGCGCTACTTCCCGGCGCCGCTGCCCGAACGCTACGGCGAGCAGATGCGCGAGCACCGGCTGAGGCGCGAGATCATCGCGACCGTGTTCGCCAACCAGCTCGTGGACCGCGCCGGCACCACGTTCGCGTTCCGGCTGGGCGAGGAGACCGGAGTGCAACCGGCGGCACTCGCCCGCGGCTACGCGGTGGCGCGCGAGGTGCACGACATGCGCTCGTTCTGGGCGGCGGTCGAGGGCCTCGACAACCAGGTGGACGCGAACGTCCAGGTCGACATGCTGATCGACGGGCGGCGGCTGGTCGAGCGCTCGACGCGCTGGCTCGTGCGCGCCTATCCGGACGAGGTCGACATCGCGGTCACGATCCGCTACTTCCAGACCGGAGCCAAGGAGCTGGCCGGCGCCATGCCCGACGTCCTCCAGGGCGTCGACCGCGAGAGCTACGACCAGCGCCTGCAGGAGCTGAAGTCTGCGGGTGTGCCGAAGGACCTGGCGGCCCGCGCCGCGGCGATGCCCTACCTGCAGACCGTGTTCGACATCGTCGAGGCCGCGAAATCCAGCCATCGCAAGCAGGAGATGGTGATGCAGGTGTACTTCCTGATCGGCGCGCAGCTCGACCTCAACTGGCTGCGCGACCGGATCATCGAGCTCCCGCGCGCCAACCGCTGGCAGGCGCTGGCGCGAGCCTCCCTGCGCGACGAGCTCTTGTCGCTGCACCGGTTGCTGACCCAGGAGGTGCTCCAGGTGGCGGGCCGCACCTCCGATGCCCAGGAGGCGATCGACAAGTGGCACGAGCGCAACGAGCAGTCGATCGAGCGCGCGCTCAGCATGGTCGCCGACGTGCGCGCGTCGCGCAGCTACGACACGACGACGCTCCCCGTGGCCCTGCGTGAAGTCCGCAGCCTGATCCGGGGCGCCTCGCTCGACGGGGCCATGCGGGGCGGGTCGGCCACGATGGCCGGATGACAGAACGGCAATGAATAGTCACGTGGACTCTGGCATCCATGCCCGAGTCCCGAGAGACTAAATTCCGCCTTCCCTCCGGGGGCGGGCCTCCTCCGGAGGCTGCGCTCGTCTGGAGCGGCGCCACCGCACGTACATCACCCCGAACAGGGTGAAGTCGACGAGCCCGGTGGCCAGGAACGCCAACGGGCTCACCACCAGCCGGCCGCCAACCCGCGAGAGCATCGCGTCAAGCTATCGTGCAGCAGCGATGAGCACCGTCAAGACCAACATCACCGAGCTGCCGGATTCGCGCGTGCGCGTGGATGCCGAGGTCGCGGCCGAGGAGGTCGAGCGGCGCGTCCAGGAGACCGCCCGCCAGCTCGGGCGCCAGATGCGGATCCCCGGCTTTCGCAAGGGCAAGGTCCCGCCCCCCGTGGTCATCCGTCGGCTCGGCCGCGCCGCGGTGCTCGACCAGGCGGTCGAGGACTCGATCCCGAACTGGTACATCGACGCGATCGACGGCGCCGGGATCACGCCCGTGGGGCGACCCAAGCTCCAGGTCGGCGAGCTCCCCGGCCAGGGCGAGCCGCTCTCCTTCAGCATCGAGATCGGCGTGCGCCCGCGCGCCAAGCTCGGCGAGTACAAGGGCCTCGAGGTCGGCCGGCGCGAGCCCCAGGTCGAGGACTCCGCGATCGACGAGCGGATCGAGCAGCTGCGCGACCGGTTCGCCACGCTCGAGACCGTCGAGCGCCCGGCCGCCGAGGGCGACCACCTCGTCGTCGACTACGTGGGTCGCGTCGACGGTGAGGCGTTCGACGGAGGCACCGGGCGCGACCAGCTGCTCGAGCTCGGCGCCGGCCGGCTCGTCCCCGGCTTCGAGGAGCAGCTGACCGGAGCCGAGGCGGGCTCCGAGCGGGTGGTCGAGGTCACCTTCCCCGAGGGCTATCCCGGCGGCCTGAGCGGCCAGCAGGCCCAGTTCGACGTCACCGTGCACGAGGTCAAGGCCAAGCGCCTCCCGGAGCTCGACGACGACTTCGCCGCCGACGCCGGCGGCTTCGACACGATGGACGAGCTGCGCGAGGACATCCGCCGCCAGCTCACCGAGGAGGAGAGCCACTCGATCGAGCACGAGTTCGAGGCGGCGGTGCTGGAAGCCGCGATCGGCGAGGCCGAGATCGACGTCCCCGAGGAGCTGGTTCACGCGCGCGCACACGAGCTGCTCGAGGACACCTTCCGCTCGCTCGCGCGCCGCGGGATCTCCAAGGAGGCCTACCTGCAGATCACCGATCGCGACGAGGAGACGCTTGCCCACGAGGCCGAGCCCGAGGCCGCCGAGCTGCTCCGGCGCGAGGCCCTGCTCGCCGCGATCGTCGAGGCCGAGAGCATCGAGCCGAGCGACGAGGACGTCATCGAGGCGCTTGCGCCGACGGCCGAACGTGAGGGCCGCCCGGCCGAGGAGCTGCTCGACCAGCTCCGCACCGGCGGTGGGCTCGAGCCGGTGCGAAACGAGGTCGCCGGCCGCCAAGCGCTCCAGCTTCTGGTGCGCGAGGCCAAGCCGATCACCGTCGAGCAGGCGAAGGCGCGCAAGAAGCTGTGGACACCCGGGAAGGAGCCCGCGGAAATCGAGGGCGCCGAGCCGTCGGGCGAGCAGTCTGGACAGCTCTGGACGCCTGGCCAGTAGGGTGCGTGGGCGCCCCTGAGGGGTTGCTACATTCGGCAGGAATCCCGCCGAGGAAGCGAAAGAAACGAGGACGATGAGCCCACTCGTACCGATGGTCGTCGAGCAAACCTCCCGGGGGGAGCGGGCGTTCGACATCTACAGCCGGCTGCTGAACGAGCGGATCATCTTCCTCGGGACCCCGGTGGACGACCAGATCGCCAACCTGATCGTGGCCCAGCTCCTGCACCTGGAGTCAGAAGACCCCGACAAGGACATCTCGATCTACATCAACTCCCCCGGCGGATCTGTCTACGCGGGGCTGGCCATCTACGACACGATGCAGTTCATCAAGCCCGACGTGCAGACGATCTGCGTCGGCATCGCCATGTCGATGGGGGCGCTGCTGCTCGCCGGCGGCGCCGCGGGCAAGCGGATGGCCCTCCCCAACGCCAAGATCCTGATCCATCAGGTGTCTTCGAGCTTCCAGGGCCAGGCCACTGATATCGAGATCCACGCCAAGGAAATAATCGATGTAAGAAGGCGGCTCGATGAGATCATTGCCCACCATACGGGGAAGGATCTTGAGAAAGTTCGCAGCGATACCGAACGTGACTACTTCATGAGCTCTGAAGAGGCCAAGGATTACGGAATCATCGACCGGGTGATCTCTCAGCACTGAGCCTCTAGGCTTAGGGCGAGGCGAATCCTGGGAGAGGGCATCAGATGGCACGTCCCACCGACTCCAACGAACAGCTTCTCTGCAGTTTCTGCGGCAAGTCCCAGCGGCAGGTCAAGAAGCTGATCGCGGGGCCCGGGGTCTACATCTGCGATGAGTGCATCGATCTCTGCAACGAGATCATCGACGAGGAGCTGACCGCTCCGCCGAGCTTCGACATCGAGAATCTCCCCAAGCCGCGGGAGATCTACGACGTTCTCAACGAGTACGTGGTGGGCCAGGAGCAGGCCAAGCGCACGCTCTCGGTCGCCGTCTACAACCACTACAAGCGCGTCCAGATGATGCAGTCCGATGACCAGGACATCGAGCTGCAGAAGTCGAACATCCTCCTGCTCGGGCCGACCGGGTGCGGCAAGACGCTGCTGGCCCAGACGCTGGCCAAGATCCTGAACGTCCCGTTCGCGATCGCCGACGCCACCGCCCTGACCGAGGCCGGCTATGTCGGCGAGGACGTCGAGAACATCCTCCTGAAGCTGATCCAGGCCGCCGACTACGACGTCAAGAAGGCCGAGACGGGGATCATCTACATCGACGAGGTGGACAAGATCGCGCGCAAGGCGGACAACCCGTCGATCACGCGCGACGTCTCCGGCGAGGGCGTCCAGCAGGCTTTGCTGAAGATCCTGGAGGGGACCACGGCGTCGGTGCCGCCCCAGGGGGGCCGCAAGCACCCCCACCAGGAGTTCCTCTCGATCGACACCACCAACGTGCTCTTCATCTGCGGTGGCGCGTTCGCCAACCTCGACAAGGTGATCGAGCGGCGGATCGGCCACCAGGGCATCGGCTTCGGCTCCTCGATCCAGTCCAAGGAGGAGCGCGACACGGGCGAGATCTTCGAGCACTGCCTGCCCGAGGACCTGATCCAGTACGGCCTGATCCCGGAGTTCATCGGCCGCCTGCCCGTGATGAGCGCCATCCATCAGCTCTCGCGCGACGAGCTCATGCAGATCCTGACCGAGCCGCGCAACGCGCTCGTCAAGCAGTTCCAGCGCTTCTTCCAGTTCGACGGGATCGAGCTCGTGTTCGCCGACGAGGCGCTGACCTCGGTGGCGGACAAGGCCCTGGAGCGCGAGACCGGCGCCCGGGGTCTGCGCTCGATCATCGAGGAGGTCCTGCTCGAGGTTCAGTTCGAGCTCCCCTCCCGCCGCGACGTCCGCAAGTGCGTGGTGACGCGCGACACGATCCAGAAGGGCGTGTCGCCGACGCTCGTCACCGTCGCCGCCCCGGAGGAAGAGGCGGCCTAGCCTCTTTTGGGGCCGCGCTGGCGGCGCCGTCGTCCGTGGGGCCGGGCGAATCCGGCTCGCGGCCGAAGCCTCGTCATCGCAGGTCGAGCCGGATTCGCCTTGCGCCGGCGGATCTCGTGCCGGCCCGAGCCGTCCGCGCCAATTCCCCGGTCGCGCGCGGCTCTCCGTGCGCGCGCGGCGGCGCCGGAGCCGCCCGGCGGGAAGTCGTTCCTCTGGCGCGCCCGCGTCGCCGAGCCGACTTGTTCCCGCTGGGCGGGACTCCTCGTTTCGATGCATTCGACTCGCCGAGTGCCGAACGTTGTTCCCGGCCTGCCATCCTGGGGCGGATGCGCTACTTCCTGGTTCTCCTGACCGACGCCGGCGCCACCGTGGAGCCGCCGGAGGGCGAGCACGAGCGGTTCATCGAGGAGCTCATCGCCCGCAACCTGATCCTCCTCGGCGGCGGCTTCGCCGAGCCGGCGCAGGGCGTCGTCGGCGCCTACGTGCTCGCCACCGACAGCCGGGAGGAGGCGCTCGAGCTGGCCCGCCAGGACCCGCTGGTCCTCTCCGGCGCCCGCGGCTGCACCGTCGTCGAGTGGGAGCTCGTGGGGATCAACACCGGCGCGCTCAGGCCATAAAAAGGGCCCCCGTCAGGTCGGGGGCCCTGTGCTGCCCGGGCGGCTCCTGATCCTCCCAGGCAGTGTCTGACGCCGGCATATACCCGCCGCGCGGACCGCTGTAAACCAAGCCGGCCTCCTAGACTCAGCCTCCGATGTCCGACCTGGAGGCGAAGACCCGCTACGACCCCTCCGAGGTGGAGCCGCGGATCGTCGAGCGGTGGCTCGAGTCGGGCATCTTCCACCCCGAGCCCGAGGGCGATCCGAGCGAGAACTACTCGATCGCGATCCCGCTCCCCAACGTCACCGGCGTGCTCCACATGGGCCACGCGCTCAACAACTCGGTGCAGGACTGCCTGATCCGCTACCACCGGATGCGCGGCCGGCGAGCGAAGTGGATCCTCGGCACCGACCATGCCGGGATCGGGACCCAGATCCAGGTCGAGCGCGCGCTCGCGAAGGACGAGGGCATCGAGCAAGCGAGGAGCTCGGCCGCGAGGCCTTCGTGGAGCGTGTGTGGCGCTGGCGCGACGAGTTCGGCGGCCAGATCATCGGACAGCTCAAGCGCCTGGGCGCCTCGCTCGACTACGACGACGAGCGCTTCACGCTCGACGACCGCTACGCCCGGGCGGTCCAGGAGGTGTTCGTCGCCCTCCACGGAAGGGCTACATCTACCGCGACCGCTACATGGTCAACTGGGACCCGGGGATGGGGTCGGCGATCTCCGACCTCGAGGTCGAGGACCGCGAGGTCCAGGACACCCTCTACTACGTCGACTACCCGCTCGACTCGGGCTCGGGGGCGATCACCGTGGCCACCGTGCGCCCGGAGACGATGCTGGCCGACACCGCCATCGCCGTCCACCCCGGCGACGATCGCTACCGCCGGCTCGTGGGCGAGAAGGCGGTCCTGCCGCTGGTCGGCCGCAGGCTGAAGATCATCGCCGACGAGTACGTCAAGCCCGAGTTCGGCACCGGCGCGCTCAAGATCACGCCCGGGCCACGATCCCAACGACTTCGACATCGGCCACCGCCACGGCCTGGCCGAGATCAGCGTCATCGGCGAGGACGGCCGCATGATCGCTCCCGCGCCCGACCGGTTCGTGGGCATGACGACGCTCGAATGCCGCGAAGCCGTCGTGGCCGAGCTGCGCGAGCAGGGGCTGATCGCGCGTACCGAGGACTACATGCACGAGGTCCCGTATTCGCAGCGCTCGGGCGAGCGGATCGAGCCGCTGATCTCGCTCCAGTGGTTCATGCGCATGGACGAGCTGGTGGGGCCGGCGATCGACGTGGTCAAGCGCGGTGAGGTCCGCTTCTGGCCCGAGAGCTACACGCGCGTCTACCTCAACTGGATGGAGAACATCCGGCCCTGGTGCATCTCGCGCCAGCTGTGGTGGGGCCACCAGATCCCCGTCTGGTACCGCGACGGCAAGGAGCACGTGGGGACCGAGCCGCCCGAGGGCGAGGGCTGGGAGCGCGACCCCGACGTCCTCGACACCTGGTTCAGCTCGGGCCTGTTCCCTTTCGCCGCGCTCGGCTGGCCCGAGGACACGCCGGACCTGCGGGCGTTCTATCCCACCGACGCGCTGCGTCACGGCCCGCGACATCATCTTCCTCTGGGTCGCGCGGATGATCATGATGGGGATCGAGTTCCAGGGCCGGATCCCGTTCTCGGACGTCTACGTGCACTCGATCATCCAGGCCCCGGACGGGCGGCGCATGTCGAAGTCGCTCGGCACGGGAGTCGATCCGCTCGGCCTGATCGAGGGCGGGCCGCGGCCCCCGGCCTTCCCGGAGGGCGGGGACTTCCCGGCCTACGGCGCCGACGCCGTGCGCTGGGGCCTGTACGCGATGTCCTCGGCCCAGGACGTCCGCTTCTCGGAGGACAAGATCGCGCAGGGCCTGCAGCTGACCAACAAGCTCTGGAACGCGGCGCGGCTGATCCTGCTCGGCGTCACGCCGGATGCCAGGGCGGAGGCGAAGCCGGTCGCCGTCGAGGACCGCTGGATCCTCTCGCGCCTCGAGCGGGCGCGCAGCCGAGATCAACGGGCGGATCGAGAGCTACGACTTCTCGCACGCCGCCCTGGGGCTCTACGACTTCGTCTACGGCGAGCTGTGCGACTGGTACCTCGAGCTCGTCAAGCCGCGCCTGCGCGCCGGCGACGCCGACCTCTCGGCGACGCTGCTCTACGTGCTGAGCGAGACGCTCGCGCTCGCCCACCCGATGATCCCGTTCGTCACCGAGGAGATCTACGCCTACGTGCCGGGCGCCGAGGGGCTGCTGGCGGCAGGCATCGCCTCGCAGCGCGCGGCCCTGGACGAGGACGCGGAGGCGTCGGTGGCGCGGGTGATCGAGGCCGTGACCGCGCTCCGGGCGTGGCGCGACGTGGCCGGGGTCAAGCCGAGCGTCACCGTGCCCGCCCGCCTGGCCGCCGAGGGCTACGAGGAGACCGCCGAACACGTCGCCCGGATGTCTCGCCTTTCGTTCAACGGCGACGGCGCCAAGCCCGTCGCCACCGTGCCCGTCCCGGGGGGACGGTCGAGATCCTGGGGAGCGAGCACGTCGACCTGGAGGCCGCCGAGCGCAAGCGCGCGGCGCAGCGGGCCAAGCTCGAGTCGGAGATCGAGCGCGCCGAGCGCAGGCTGGGCAACGACGGGTTCGTGGCCAAGGCCCCGGAGCACGTGGTCCAGGCCGAGCGAGACAAGCTGGCGCGCCTGCGCGCGGAGCTGGAGGCGCTGAGTGGGGATCCTTCGCGATCCGCTTGCGAGATCGCCTGGCGGCGATTCTCGATGAGGCCGAGCGGGAAGCCGAGCAGTACCTGCTCTCGCTCGAGCTGTTCGGGATGCGCTTCGGCCTCGACCGGATGCGGCGGCTGATGACGGCGCTCGGCCACCCGGAGCGGAGCTTCGGGTCGATCCACGTCGTGGGGACCAACGGCAAGTCCTCGACCACGCGGATGATCGCGGCGATCCTGCGCCGGCACGGGCTCCGCGCCGGGGCCTATCTGTCCCCGCACCTGGTGTCCTTCGGCGAGCGCATCCGGATCGACGACGAGGACCTGAGCGCCGAGGCATTCGCCGCCGCCGTGCAGCGGGCGAGGCGCGCGGCCGAGCTCGTCAACCGGCGTGTCGACGTCGACGACCACGTCACCCAGTTCGAGGCTCTGACCGCCGCCGCCTACAGCGAGCTCGCCCGCCAGAACGTCGAGGTGGCGGTGATCGAGGCCGGTCTCGGCGGACGCTACGACGCCACCAACGTGATCCCCTCGCGCGTGCAGGTCCTGACCAGCGTCGGGCTCGAGCACACGCGCTGGCTCGGCCCGACGATCTCGGCCATCGCCCGCGAGAAGCTCGACGTCGTCCAGCCCGGGGCGACCCTCGTGCTCGGCGCCGGCCTGCATCCCGACGCGCTCGCTCGTGCCGAGGAGGTGGCGGCGGAGCGCGACGCGCGGATCGTCCACGCCGGCATCGACCCCGGCGTGCCGGTGGGTGCCCTCGGAGCGTTCCAGCGCCGGAACTTCGCGCTGGCCAAGGCCGCGGCCGACGCCTACCTCGGCGAGCTCGACGCCGACGCCGTGGCGGAGGCGGCGCGCGAGATCCGCGTGCCCGGGCGCCTCCAGGTGGTGGAGGATTCGCCCCTAACCCTGCTCGACGGGGCCCACAATCCCGAGGGGATGGCCGCGCTCGCCGAGTCGCTGCCCGAGCTCCGCGCCGGCCACGACCGGCTGGTCGCTGTCGTGTCGATCCTGGACGACAAGGACGCCGCCGGCATGCTGTCCGCGCTGTTGCCGTGCGCCGATCAGCTCGTCGTCACCACGAGCCACAACCCGCGTGCGCTACCGCCCCCGACGATCCGGTCGCTGGCCGATCAGCTCGACGGCCCGCCCGCCGAGATCGTCCGCGACCCTCGCGCCGCCGTGCGCCGAGCCCAGGAGCTCGCCGGCCCCGGGGGCGTGGTCCTGGCCACCGGATCGATCTATCTCATCGCCGATCTGGTGCGCCCGGAGAGCGAAGGCCGCGCCTCGATCCTGTGAACGAACCCGACGAGCAGCCCCACTTTCTCACTATTATCGGCCTCGTCGCGCTGATCGTGGCGGTCGTGATCCTCGTCTTCTTCGGCTTGGGCTACTTGTTGGGTCGGGTGTTCCTTTGAGACCAAACGACCCCAGGGACACCGCCAGTGTGACCGTCTGACCGCCTCGACCACTACACTGGCCTTCCTAAAACCATGACCGCATTCGCCGTCTTCGGCATCCACAACACCGGGCTCAACCTCGCGGTCAAGATCGTGATCTTGTTCCTGGTGGTGATTTGGCTGGCGTTGCTGTACTGGACCTACGCTGACGGGCGTCGCCGCATCGGCGATCCGCTGCTTGTAGGCGTGGCCACTGCAACGTCGTTCGTGTTCCCGTTCATCGGAACGGTCGTCTACATGATCGTCCGCCCGCCCGAGTACCTCAGCGACGTGCGCGAGCGCGAGCTCGAGATGCAGGCCGCCGAGGCCCGGCTGGCCGAGCTCGGCTACCACCTGTGCCCGCACTGCGACTACGAGGTGGAGAAGGACTTCCTGCGCTGCCCCAACTGCATGCGCAAGCTCAAGGACCCGTGCCAGAACTGCGGCAAGCCGCTCGACCCCGTGTGGCGGGTGTGCCCGTACTGCGAGGCCGAGGTGGGCGGCATCCAGGCCTCCTCGCGCCGGCCCCGCCGGCGGCGTGACAGCGCAGCCGCCGCCGCCGACGGTCCGGTGGCGGGCACGACCGGGCTCGTGGAGCGGAGCAGCTTCGACGCTCCGGCCGAGCGCGGCGGCCGCTTCGAGACTCCGGCCGAGCGCGGCGGCCGCTTCGAGACTCCGGCCGAGCGCGGCGGCCCGTCCGCCACCTGACCCCCGAGACAGAACCCGGAGGAGCCATGGAGCGAACGCTCATCCTTGTCAAGCCCGATGCCTTCGAGCGCAACCTGACCGGCGAGATCATCGCCCGGTTCGAGCGCAAGGGCCTGAGGCTGGTGGCGCTGAAGCTGATGACGATGACCCGAGAGCTGGCCCAGCAGCACTACGCCGAGCACGAGGGCAAGCCGTTCTTCGAGGAGCTGGTCAGCTTCATCACCTCGGGGCCGCTCGTGGCCATGGTGCTCGAGGGTGAGACGGTGGTGAAGGCCGCCCGCCAGGTGATCGGTGCCACCAACCCGCTCGAGGCGAGCCCGGGGTCGATCCGCGGCGATCTGGCCATCTCGGTCGGGCAGAACATGGTCCACGGGTCAGACGCGCCCGAGTCGGGCGAGCGGGAAGTCGCGCTGTTCTTCCCCGACCTCGGCTGACCCGCCGCCGGATGGCGGCGGATCATCGCGCTCTCGGGAGTGCGGCATGGAAGCCGCAGTCCACGTCACCTCCGTGACCGGTCCCCTGGTCCTTGCCTCCGGCTCGCCCCAGCGCCGGGCGATCCTGGAGCAGCTGGGGGTGCAGTTCGACGTCGTCGTCTCGGGCGTGGAGGAGCTCGAGGAGGGGCCACCCAACGAGGTGGCGCTCGAGAACGCGTACCGCAAGGCCGCCGCGGTGGCGCGCGACGACCGGCCGGTGCTCGGCGTGGACACGATCGTCAGCGTCGGCTCGCGGATCTACGGCAAGCCGGCTGACGAAGCGCAGGCGCGTGAAACGCTGCGCGTGCTCTCCGGACGCCGGCACGTGGTGACCAGCGGCGTGTGCGTCATCGACGGGGGCCGGGCGCGGACCGCCGCGGCGACGACGCTGGTCGATTTCCGGACCGTCGGGGAGCCGCTGCTCGACTGGTATCTGGCCGCGGGCGAGTGGCGCGGGCGGGCCGGCGGATACGCCATCCAGGGGCGCGGCGCGGCGCTGGTGGCGGCCATCGAGGGCGACTACTGGAACGTGGTCGGGCTCCCGGTGGCGACGCTGCTCGAGCTGTTGCCGGGGCTGCTGCCGGGCCGCTGAGGGCGCGCCCGGGGTGGCCGCCTGGAACTTAAGTTGCACTTACCATTTTCCAGCGCCTTTCGGTCCATGCGGGACCGGACGGTCGCGATCTTCTCGATACACTCAGCCCCGGACGTGGTTGGTGGCCCCACCAGGGCTGGCATCTCGCAGCCCCGTCCCCACGTCCACTCCTATCTATGGGCTTTTTCACGTACCTGACCGGCTTCGGTGGCCGCGACATGGCGGTAGATCTGGGGACCGCCAATACGCTCGTGTACGTCCGCGGGCGCGGAATCGTGCTGTCTGAGCCGAGCGTGGTGGCGGTCGATTCGCGCACCGGCGAGGTGCACGCGGTGGGGATCGAGGCCAAGCGGATGCTGGGCCGCACGCCGGGCACGATCCAGGCCATCCGGCCCCTCAAGGACGGCGTCATCGCCGACTTCGAGGTCACCGAGGAGATGCTCCGGCACTTCATCCAGAAGGTCCACCAGAACCGGTGGGCGCACCCCCGCGTGGTCGTGTGCGTGCCCTCGGGCGTGACCGGGGTGGAGAAGCGCGCCGTCGAGGAGGCCTGCCTGTCGGCCGGCGCCCGTCAGGCCTACCTGATCGAGGAGCCGATGGCCGCCGCGATCGGCGCCGGGCTCCCCGTCGGCGAGCCGACCGGCTCGATGGTCGTCGACATCGGCGGCGGCACCAGCGAGGTGGCGGTGATCTCGCTCGGCGGGATCGTCGTCTCCCAGTCGATCCGCGTCGGCGGCGACGAGCTCGACGAGGCGATCATCAACTACGTCAAGCGCGAGTACAAGCTGCTCATCGGCCAGCAGACGGCCGAGGAGGTCAAGCTCGAGATCGGATCGGCCTACCCGATGGGCGAGGAGGTCCAGGCCGAGATCCGCGGCCGCGACATGGTCTCCGGACTGCCCAAGACGGTGGTGCTCACCAGCGAGGAGATCCGCGGCGCGCTCGAGGAGCCGGTGTCGCAGATCATGGACGCGGTCAAGGAGACGCTCGACCGCACCCCACCCGAGCTCGCCTCCGACATCATGGATCGTGGCATCATGCTGGCGGGAGGTGGGTCGCTGCTCCAGGGGCTCGAAGAGCGCCTGCGTCACGAGACGCAGATGCCCGCGCACCTGGCCGAGTCACCGCTGACCTGCGTGGCAGTGGGCTCGGGGAGGTCCTTGGAGGAATTCGAGGCCATCACACGTTCGAGCAAGAATTCACGCAATCGGCGGCGCCGGTACTAGCGTTCAGCGCCGGCCGGAGCTCTTTCCCACTGCTTTCCTGTGCATGTTGACAAGCAAGTTCGGCGGCGTCGCGCGATCCTCGGGTTGCTCGTCGCGGTTTCCCTGATTCTCCTCACGGTCTACTTCGGCGAGTCGCCGAGCAGCCCGCTGCACACGATCCAGCGCGGGATCGTCGAGGTCTTCTCCCCGGTCCAGGAGGGCGCGAGCAAGGCGCTGGGGCCGGTGCGCAACATCGCCGGCTGGTTCTCGGACACCTTCCACGCCAAGTCCCAGCGCGACCAGCTGCAGAAGGAGGTCCAGACCTACCGGGCCGAGCTGGCGGTGGCGCAGAGCGCGGTGGCCCAGAACCGCCAGCTGACCAAGGAGGTGGGGCTTCAGAACAGCCTCGGCCTCGACAAGTACAAGCCGGTGGCGGGGAACGTGATCGGCCGCGACCCGACCCTGTGGTACGCGACGATCGAGATCGACAAGGGCTCCGACGACGGCGTGCACGTGGGCGATCCGGTGATCGGCGACGGCGGCCTCGTGGGCAAGATCTCTACGGTGGCGCCGACGATCTCGGTCGTCACCGAGATCACCGACCACTCGATGGCCGTGGCCGCGCAGGTCCAGGACTCCTCGGCCGATACCGGGATCCTGGTCCCGGCCGTCGGCAACCCGAACCAGCTGCTGCTCCAGAACCTGCCCTCGACGGCGCCGATCCAGAGCGGCCAGCAGGTGGTGACCGCCGGCTTCAAGTACAACCAGCTCGAGTCGCTCTACCCCGCGGGGATTCCGATCGGCACGGTGTCCAACGCCAGCCAGGATGAGCTGCTCTCGAACCAGCAGGTGCAGGTCAACCCGGCCGTCGACCTGCGCCACCTGAGCGTCGTCCAGATCCTGACCGATCCCCACGCGGGAACCCAGCGGGCCTCGCTGCCGTGAACCCGAAACTGCGCCTTCCGCTCAGGCTGATCGCGCTGGCCCTGGTCACCGTGGTCGTGCAAGAGGCGGCGATCTCGCAGATCTCGCTGTTCGGGACGAGCGCCGACGTGACGCCGCTCGTGGTGATGTCGGTCGGTCTGCTGGCAGGCTCGCTGTCCGGCGCGCTGATGGGCTTCGGCACCGGCCTGTTCGTCGACCTGATGCTGGTCCAGACGCTCGGGGTGACCTCGCTGCTCTACATCGCGATCGGCTACTGGGCCGGACGGCTGCGTGAGCTCCGTGATCCGGCGCATGGCCTGGTCCCGCTGGCGCTCGGAGCCGCGGCGACGCTGTTCGCGGGGATCGGGATGGCGCTGATCCAGTTCTTGCTCGGAGTGAACGCGCCGGTGAGCCTGCTGCTGCTCCAGAACATCTTCATCTCGATGCTCGTCAACACCCTGCTCGCGC
Organism: uncultured Solirubrobacterales bacterium; assembly: GCA_963839105.1. GTDB lineage: Bacteria > Actinomycetota > Thermoleophilia > Solirubrobacterales > Solirubrobacteraceae > Palsa-465. The sequence goes on along the minus strand of CAWITQ010000006.1, from coordinate 202,757 downwards.
TGCCGGTGTACGCGCTGGTGCGGCGGATCATCCTGCCCGCGCTGCCTCAGGACCCGCGCCGCCGGCGCCGGCGCGCGTACACGACCGGCGGGCTCAGCCCGCTCCAGCGTCCCTCCGACCGGCTCGGGGCGATCCCGCGCTCCACCTCGCGGTGAGCCTCCTCCCGCGATGAGACTCCGACCCCGACCCCCCCGATGAACCGGCTGCCCGAGGACAAGCGCCTGCAGTTCGTCCCGCAGGACCAGCGCCCGCCGCTGACACCACAGCTGGCGCTGCGCGTGGCGATGATCGGGATGTTCGCGCTGGCGCTGTTCGCGATCATCTTTTTTCGCCTCTGGTTCCTGCAGGTGCTCTCGGGCAACCAGTATCTGGCGCAGGCGAGCGTCAACCGCGTCCGCAACCTCGACATCCCCTCACCGCGGGGGCAGATCGTGGACCGCAACGGCACCGTGATGGTGAGCTCGACGCCGGTGCCGGCCGTCGTGATCTCGCCACCGGATCTGCCGGTGCCGATGACGACGGCGCTGCTCGACCATCCGCCGGCGGCGGACGCGGCTATGTACGACCGCCTCGCGGACATCCTCGGCATGTCGAAGGCGCGCACGAAGTGCCAGATCCCCGGCGCCGGAGTGGCCCACATCTCGCAGATCGCCTGTCTGGTGGCACGCCAGTACGCGACGCTCCCGTACTCGACGGTGACGATCAAGGAGAACGTCTCCAAGTACATCCAGTACTACGTCCAGGAGCGCCAGGACGCGTTCCCGGGGGTGTCGGTCGAGCAGGTGTGGCTGCGCAAGTACCCGTACAAGGGAGTGGCGGCGCAGCTGTTCGGGACGGTCGGGCCGATCAACCCGGGTGAGCTCAAGCAGATCCACTTCCGGGGCGCACCGCGAAGCGCGATCGTCGGGCAGTCCGGCCTCGAGTACTACTACGACCAGTATCTGCGCGGTCGGGACGGCGCCGACCGCGTCGAGGTGGACGCCCTCGGGCACTTCAAGGGCGATCTGGCCCAGACGCCGCCGGTCTCGGGCTACTCGCTCAAGCTCTCGCTCGACTTGAACCTGCAGCGGGTGGGACAGAAGGCGCTCCAGCAGTCGATCGCCTCCAACTACCCGTCGACCGGTGGCGCGTTCGTGGCCATGAACCCGCAGAACGGCCAGGTGTACGCGATGGGGTCGCTGCCCACCTTCGACCCGAACATCTTCACCGGGCCGATTCCCGCTTCGGTCTACAAGCAGCTCAACAACAGCGCGTCGAACTACCCGCTGATCAACCGGGCGATCCAGAGCGCGGGCCCGACCGGTTCGACGTTCAAGCCGATCACCGCCACCGCCGCGATGGAGAGCGGCGTGTGGAGCCCGGGCGACACCTACGACGACACGGGGCAGTTCTGCGTCTCGGGGCAGTGCCGCCACAACGCCGGCAACGCGGTGGATGGCGTGCTCGACATGACGGGCGCGATCCGGGTGTCCTCCGACGACTTCTTCTACAACCTCGGCGCGCTGACGAACGCCGAGCCGGCCACGCACCCGACCGGTGGCGCGCTCCAGCACTGGGCGCGGGCGCTCGGGATCGGGCGCAAGACCGGGATCGACCTCGGCGGAGAGGTCTCCGGCAACCTGCCCTCGCCGGAGTGGCGGGCCAAGATCAACAAGCTCGAGGTCGAGTGCGAGCACAAGCGCCACACCCCGAGCTGCGGGATCGCCGACGGCCGCCCGTGGTCGATCGGCGACAACATCAACCTGGCGGTCGGGCAGGGTGACGTCCAGGCCACGCCGCTCCAGCTCGCCACCGTGTACTCGGCGATCGCCAACGGCGGGACGGTCGTCCGTCCCCACATCGGCCTCGACGTACAGGATCCCGACGGGACCCTGCGCCAGCAGATCGACCCACCCCCGGCGCGCCGCGTGAGCATCAACTCCGACTACCTGGGCGCGATCCGCTCCGGCCTGCGCGCCGCCGCCTCCCAGCCGGGCGGCACCTCGGCCGACGTGTTCTCGAGCTTCCCCGAGCCGGTGTACGGCAAGACCGGTACCGCGCAGTACAACGGCCAGCAGGACTATTCCTGGTATGCCTGCTTCGTGCCGAGCTCGGCCACGCGCAAGCCCATCGTGGTCGTGGTCTGGGTCGAGCAGGGCGGATTCGGGGCGACCGCGGCGGCGCCGGTGGCGCGCCAGATCCTCTCGCAGTGGTTCTTCGGCAACGCGGGCCAGTACGTGGTGGGGAGCTCGAAGACGCTATGAGCGTGATCCCCTCACGCGTTCCCCTGCGCGCCACCGTCGAGGAGCAGGCGCCGAGCCGCCCGCATCCGCTGCTGCTGCTCGATCCCCTGCTCCTGCTGGCGGCTCTCGGGCTGATCGCGTGCTCGCTCGTCACGCTCAAGGGCGCGACGCGAGGGACGGTCGCGGGGAACCCGCTCTACTACGTCGAGCGCCAGGGGATTTACGCGGGCCTCGGGCTGTTGCTGGCGCTGATCCTGGCCCGGATCGACTACTCGCGACTGCGCGAGTACAAGCTCGGCTTCTACGGGGTGATGATCCTCCTCAACCTGGCCGTGTTCGCGATGCCGACGATCCGCGGCTCGCGGCGCTGGATTCCGCTTCCGTTCCTCCAGCTACAGTCATCAGAGTTCGGAAAGATCCTGCTCATAGTCTCATTGAGCGCGTTCATGGTCGATCGCTCGCGCCGGTTGCACGAGCGAAGGACCACAGCGCGGATCATGCTGCTGGCACTGGTGCCGGCCATGATCGTGATCCCGCAGCCCGACCTGGGCACCGGCCTGGTGTACGTGGTCGTCGGGTTCACGATCCTGTTCGTGGCCGGGACCTCGTGGAAGCAGCTCACGGCGCTGTTCGCGATGTTCGTGGCCTCGGTGGCGATCGTCCTGGCCGGGGCGCCGGCGCTCGGGGTGCACGTCCTCAAGCCCTACCAGGTGGAGCGACTGACCGGGTTCCTGCACCCTTCGCACGATCCGGGCAACCAGACCTACAACATCACGGAATCGCTGATCGCGATCGGCTCAGGCGGGAAGACGGGACGGGGAGTGAACGGTGCGAGCCAGACCAACCTGCATTTCCTGCCCGAGAACCAGACCGACTTCATCTTCGCCGTGGTCGGCGAGACCTACGGGTTCGCCGGCGCAGCCCTCGTGCTGTCCCTGTACGCGCTGCTGATATGGCGCTGCGTACGCATTCTCACGATGGCCAAGAACCTGTACGGGACGCTCATAGCCGGCGGCACGCTGGCGATGCTGATGTTCCAGGTCTTCGTGAACGCGGGCATGACCATCGGGATCATGCCCATCACCGGGGTGCCGTTACCGCTGATGAGCTACGGCGGATCGTCGGTGATCATCACATTCATGTCGATAGGCCTCCTGCAGTCGATCTACATCCAGGCACGGATGACCTCGGCGGGGAAGGGCCGGGCCTTACTGCAGTGACGCCGGCGCCATCACGTGCGCAGCCGGCGCGGGCTCGCCGCGCGGCGAGCCGCCATCGCCCCGCACCGCTGGTGCGCCGGGCGAGCTCCAGTCGTCCCGCACCGCTGGTGCGCGCGGCGACGCACAACAGCCCCGCACCCCTGGTGCGCGCGGCCGACTTTTACAAAGGAATGAACCTCATTGAAGAAGCTAGTACTGGTGAGCGTCGACCGGGGGGAGACCCGGGTGGCGCTACTCGAAGGATCCGGCAGCGTCGGCGGCAAGGGGAGCAGCAGCTCCTCCTCGCGGCGGCGCCGTAAGGGAGGGGGATCCCGGACGGGATCGGGCTTCAAGGTCGCCGAGCTCTATCTGGAGCGACGCGGCGCCCGCTCGATCGTCGGCAACATCTACAAGGGCCGGGTGGACAACGTCCTCGCCGGGCTGGAGGCCGCGTTCGTCGACATCGGCCTCGAGAAGAACGGCTTTCTCCACGTCGACGAGATCGTGCTCCCGGGCGTCGAGGCGCCGCGGCGGGGGCGGGGCGGCGGGCGCGAGTCGCGCCAGATCACCGACATGCTCAAGCCCGGGCAGGAGATCGTCGTCCAGGTCGTCAAGGACCCGCTCAAGAGCAAGGGCGCCCGGCTGTCGATGGACCTGACGATCGCCGGCCGCTACATGGTCTACGCGCCCTTCGGCGAGGGGATCGGGGTCTCCCGCCGGCTCGATGACTCCGAGCGCGAGCGGCTGCGCAAGGAGGCCGCGAAGCTCGATCTGAAGGGCGCGGGCGCGATCATCCGCACCGCCGCCCAGGGCGCCAAGCGCCCCGATCTCGAGCGCGAGCTCCTGTACCTGTTCAAGTTGGGCGAGGTCCTGCAGAAGCGCGTCGAGGAGTCTCCGGCGCCGGCGCTCGTCTTCCAGGAGGCCGACCTGTCGGTCCGCGTGGTGCGCGACATCTACTCCTCGGCCTTCGAGCGGGCGATCGTCGACGATCCCAAGCAGCACCACCGCCTGCTCTCGTTCTTCTCCCGGACCGCGCCCGAGCTCGTCGAGCACGTCGAGCTGTGGGAGGACTCCGAGCCGCTGTTCGAGGCCTTCGGGGTCGAGGAGGTGCTCGACTCGACGCTGCAGCGGCGCGTCGATCTGCCGAGCGGCGGCTACCTGATGATCGACTACGCCGAGGCGCTGACGGTGATCGACGTCAACTCGGGGTCGTTCATCGGGCGCGGCAAGGGGGCGCGCCTCGAGGACACGATCACCAAGACGAACCTCGAGGCCGCCGACGAGGTCGTGCGCCAGCTGCGACTGCGGGACATCGGCGGGATCATCGTCATCGACTTCATCGACATGGCGCGTGCGCGCAACCGCGACGCGGTGCTGAAGCTGCTGCGCAAGGCTCTGGACGAGGACCGGACCAAGACGTTCGTGGTCGAGATCTCCCCGCTGGGGCTGGTCGAGATGACCCGCCAGAACGTCACCGACGGCGTGCGCGAGATCATGACCCGCCCCTGCCCGACCTGCGACGGCGAGGGCGTGATCAAGTCCGAGGAGACGATCGCGATCGAGTTCGAGCGTCGGATGCGCGACCTCGCCAAGGAGACCAAGGCCGAGGCGCTCCTGATTCAGATGAACCCGCGGGTCAGCGCCGAGTTCGTCCGCGACGAGGCGCGGGTGCTGCAGGCGATCGAGGCCGAGACCGGCAAGGTGTTCGTGTTCGAAGGCTCCGAGGGGCTGCCCCTCGACCACTTCTCCGTGGTCCTCGAAGGCACGCGCGAGCAGGTCGTGGAGCGCGCCGTCCCCTTCAGCGCCGGCGAGGAGGTCCACGTCGAGATCATCGAGCCGCACATGTACTCGCCGGGCGACGCGGTGGCCAAGATCGACGGCTACATAATCTCGGTCCGCGGTGGCGGGCGGTTCGTCGGCGAGAAGCACCTCGTCCGGATCGAGGACGCCGGCCGGACCGAGGCCACGGCCTCGCTCGTCGACGCGCCGGCGGCCGCGGACGGGGACTCCTCGGGCGATGGCCTAGAATCAGGGTCTCGGCGCCGCGGCCGCAGAGGCGGACGGCGCCGTTCCGGCGCCAGGGCCGGGTCGGCATCTAGTTCGGAGTAGGCATGTACGCGATCGTCAAGACAGGCGGAAAGCAGTACCGGGTCTCAGCAGGGGCAGTCGCTCCTGGTCGAGCGCCTGCCCGAGGAGGACGGCGCCACCGTGGAGCTCACGCCCCTGCTGGTCGTCGATGGCTCCGACGTGGTGGACGGCGACGGCCTGTCCGGCGTGACCGTGTCGGCCCGGATCGTCGGCCATGAGCGCGGCCCGAAGCTCCGGGTGGTCAAGTTCAAGCCCAAGCGCGGCTACAAGCGCCGCACCGGCCACCGCCAGAATCTGACCCGGATCGAAGTGACGGAGGTGAAGCGTGGCTCATAAGAAAGGACTCGGGTCCTCGCGCAACGGGCGCGACTCGAACGCCAAGCGGCTCGGCGTCAAGGTGTTCGCCGGCCAGACCGTCACCGGTGGCGAGATCATCGTCCGCCAGCGCGGCACGCGCTTCAAGCCCGGCGACGGCGTCGGCATCGGCAAGGACGACACGATCTACGCGCGGTCGGCGGGGACGGTGGCGTTCAACCGTGGCCGGCGCGGGCGGGTCATCTCGGTGCAGCCGCCCGGCGACGGCGCGGCCTAGGCAGAGACTTGGCCAACGCCGGCATGGATGCCGGCGTAACCGGCCCCACGGACGCCGGCGGCACGCCGGCCCCTAAACGGTCGCGAGCTCCGAGGTGCAGAGGGGACAGCGCTTCGCCTTGAGCGGGATGGCGCTCGTGCACTCCGGGCACTCCTTGGTGTCCGGGTCCTCCTGGGCGCGACGCTCCATCAGCTTGGTCGATCGGCGCCACCACGAAGAAGAAGACCGCGGCCGCCACGCCCAGGAACGTGATCAGGGAGTTGATGAAGTCGCCGTAGAGGAAGTGGCTGCCGTTGATCGTGAACGACAGGCCCTCGAAGTTCGGCTTGCCGAAGATCAGGGCGATGATCGGCGTGAGGATGTCCGCGACGAGCGCCTTGACCACGGCGGTGAACGCCGTGCCGACGACGACCGCGACGGCCAGGTCGACGACGTTGCCCCGGAGCAGGAACTTCTTGAGCCGGTTATTAGCGACATCGTGTCTTGTTTCGTCACACGCACGGCGAAATCCTCCGTGCATGCGTCGGGTGAAGCCATCTTTGACCGCTCGAGCGAGCTAAAGATGGCATCAGCTGTGGCGGGCGAGCAGTGGGGGGTGATCGGGTGGCGACAGCTGATCGACTGCGGCTTCACCGTCGCGGCGATCGAGCGGTGGCGTGCCGGCGGCAAGCTGCACGTCATTCATTGGGGCGTCTACGCGTACGGGCATCCGTCGGTGCCGGTCGAGGGGCGGATGGTGGCGGCGATCCTGCACGCCGGCGAGGGCACGGTGCTCAGCCACGCCACCGCGGCCTGGTGGTGGCGGCTCATCGACAGCGAACCGCCGGTGATCCACGTCAGCACGCCCACGCGGGCGCGGACGACAGAGGGGGTCGTCGTCCACCACCCGCGCCGCATCGACGCCACCGTCCACCGCCGGTTCCCGATCACCACGGTGGCGCGGACGCTCGTGGACTACGCCTCGAGGGCGCGCGACGTCCGTCAGGCGCTCGCGGAGGCCGAGTACCGGCGGCTGCTGGACGTGGAGCAGGTGCTGGCGGCGTGCGCGCCCGGGCGTCCCGGGGGCAAGCGGCTGCGCCGCGCCCTCGCCCGCCACCAGCCGAAGCTCGCCCTCACTCGCAGCGACACCGAGCGGCGGTTCCTCAGGCTATGCGAGCGGGCCGGTCTTCCGCTACCCGAGGTCAACGCGCCCGTGAGCCTGATGAGGATCGACATGGTGTGGCCGGTGCTGGGGCTCGCGGTCGAGCTCGACGGCTACGAGGGCCACCACACGCCGGCGCAGATGGAGCGCGATCGGCGGCGTGAGCTCCATGCGCGCCGGGCCGGCCTGACGCTGATCCGCTACACGTGGACCCAGGTCGCCCACGAGGCCGACCTGGTGATCGTCGACGTCAGCTCGGCTGCGCGGTCGGCCGGATCAGGATCTCGTTGACGTCGACGTGCGGCGGCTGCTCGAGGGCGTACATCACGGCCCGGGCGACGTCCTCGGCCTTCAGGGCATCGGGACCGGCCCCGCGCGAGAAGAACGGCGTGTCGACCATCCCGGGCTCGACCACGGTCACCCGCACGCCGGTGTCGTTCAGCTCCTGGCGCGCGGACTCGCCCATCGCGGTCACCGCCCACTTGGTGGCGGAGTACAGAGAGCCGGGCAGCGCGCGCCGGCCCGCCACCGAGCCGGTGAGCACGAGGTGGCCCCGGGACTCCTTCAATGAAGGCAGCGTGGCGCGGACGGTCAGCGCCGCCCCGTAGACGTTGGTCAGGACCATCGAGCGCCAGTGCTCGGGCGACTCCTCGAGGAAGCCGCGGGCGGCGCCGAAGCCGGCGTTGGCGAAGGCGCAGTCGATGCGGCCGTAGCGCTCCAGGGCGGCGGCGACCATCGCCTCCTGCTGCTCCCACTCGGTCACGTCGCACTGGACGGCGAGGCGCGTCGGGAGCTCGGCGGCGAGCTCCTCCAGGCGGTCCAGCGAGCGGGCGGCGAGGACGACGCGCCACCCGGCACCGGCGGCGGCGCGGGCGGTGGCGGCGCCGATTCCGCTCGAGGCGCCCGTGATCAGCATGACGTCGGTCCATGTCAGGATGATCTCAATGCAGGATCGAGCGCGCATTCACGTCCAGGCCGGCGGCGGCGGCGACGGCTGCCTGAGCTTCCGGCGAGAGGCGCACGTGCCCAAGGGCGGCCCCAACGGTGGCGACGGAGGCCGCGGTGGCGACGTCGTGCTCGTGTGCGACGACTCGCTCCGGGACCTCGAGAGCTTCCGCCGGCGCGCGCACTTCAAGGCCCAGCGCGGGGGCCACGGCCAGGGCGCGCTCAAGCACGGGCGCGACGGCGAGACGCTCGAGATCACGGTCCCGCCCGGCACCACCGCCACCGTCGACGCCGACGGGACGACGCACGACCTGACCCGCCCCGGACAGCGCGCGCTCATCGCCCGGGGCGGCTCCGGGGGGCGGGGCAACAAGCGCTTCGCGGGCCCGACCCACCAGACGCCGCGGTTTGCGGAGCGAGGCCTCAAAGGCGAGGAGTCGTGGGTGACGCTCCGGCTCCGCCTCCTCGCCGACGTAGGCCTGGTCGGACTTCCCAACGCCGGCAAGTCCTCGCTGCTCTCGCGCCTGACCCGGGCCCACCCCAAGGTCGCCGACTACCCGTTCACGACGCTCGATCCGGTCCTGGGCACGCTCGAGACCGAGGAGCGCCAGCTCGTGATCGCCGACATCCCGGGGCTGATCGAGGGGGCCAGCGGCGGCGCCGGCCTCGGTCACGAGTTCCTGGCCCACGTCGAGCGCACGCGCCTGCTCGTGCACGTCCTCGACCTCGCGCCGCTGGACGGCAGCGATCCGCAGGAGAACCACGCCACCGTCGAGCGCGAGCTGGAGCTCCACGACCCCCGGCTGGCGGCGCTGCCGCGGATCCTGGCGCTGTCGAAGGCGGACCTGGTGGACCCGGAGACGCGCGAGCGCGCGCGCGCAGAGTGGGCGAGCCGGCTCGAAGATCCCGGTGCTCGTCACCTCGTCGGTGGCGCGGATCGGGCTCGACGAGCTGACGGTCGAGCTGGCGCGGCGCGTCCCGCTCGAGCAGCCCGCGCCGCCGAGCGACGACGCGAGCGCCGATGGCAGAGCACCAGGTGTTCCGGCCGGCGGCCGATCGGGCGTACAGCGGTCGAGCGGACCGAGGAGGGCTTCCGCGTCACCGGGAAGGGCATCGAGCGGCTGGTGGCGCGCTACGACCTCGGCAACGAGGACGCGCTGGCGCACCTCGAGCGGCGGCTTCGCGGCATCGGGGTGATCACGGCGCTCGAGGCGGCCGGGTTCGAGCCCGGGGACGAGGTCGAGATCGCGGGTGTCGCGTTCGACCTCGATCCGGAGTAGTAGGATCGCGGCCCCCGAGGAGGAGGAGGGCTGGATGCTTCGCAGGCTCGTGCTCGCCGTTTTCATCGTCGCCGCCGGCGCGGCGAACGCCAACGCCCGTGTGCTGCGCGTCGGCACCTACCACGGCATCCGCGGCCAGTACAAGACGATCCAGGCCGCGGTCAACGCGGCCAAGCCCGGCGACTGGATCCTGGTCGGCCCCGGTGACTACAAGACCACCTCGAGCCACGCGCCGGCAGGCGCCGAGGACACGCCGGCGGGTGTGCTGATCACCAAGAAGAACCTCCGCCTGCGGGGCATGAACCGCAACACGGTGATCGTCGACGGCACCAAGCCGGGATCGCCCCGGTGCAGCTCGAGCGAGTCGGCGCAGAACCTCGGACCCGCCTCCAAGGACGGCCCGATGGGGCTGAACGGAGTGGTGGTGTGGAAGGCCGACAACGTGTGGGTCCAGAACCTGACCGCGTGCAACTTCCTCAACGGCTCGGGCCACGCCGGCAACGAGATCTGGTGGAACGGCGGCGACGGCAGCGGGAAGATCGGCGGCCACGGGTTCTACGGCTCCTATCTGACCGCCACCAGCACCTTCTTCAAGGACGAGACGACGGCGGCGGGCTACGGGATCTTCTCGAGCAACTGGAGCGGCGGCACGTGGGACACCACGTACGCGAGCAACTTCAACGACTCGGGCTACTACATCGGCGCGTGCCAGCAGGTCTGCAACCAGGTGATGAACCACGCCTGGTCGGAGTTCAGCTCGCTCGGATACTCGGGCACGAACGCCGGCGGCAGCCTCGTCGTCGAGAACTCCGAGTTCGACAACAACCAGGACGGCTTCGACACCAACAGCCAGAACAACGACGATGCGCCGTCCCCGCAGGACGGCGCGTGCCCGGGCGGCGGCCACGAGCCCGATCACGCACACGCATTCATGCTGGGTGTTCATGAACAACTACGTGCACGACAACAACAACCCCTACGTCCCGGGCGCCGGGGTCGCCTCGGCGGGACCGGTCGGGACCGGGCATCTCGATCTCCGGCGGGCGCAACGACACGGTCATGAACAACCGGTTCGTCAACAACGGCGCGTGGGGAGCGATCTTCGTGCCCTACCCCGATACCGAGACCCCGCCGGCGGACGTCAACGCCCCGTGCAACGGCGGCATCAGCGGCCCGAGCAACGCCTGCATCTACGACGACTGGGGCAACACGCTGATCGGGAACACGTTCACCCACAACGGGTTCTTCGGGAACCCGAGCAACGGCGACTTCGCCGAGCTGACCACCACCGCCGCGCCATCGAACTGCTTCAGCGCCAACACCGACACCAGCGGCACGGTCACGAGCTCGCCGCCGGGTCTCGAGCAGCTGAAGCCGTGCAGCAGCGGTCATCCAACCGTTCCGCCCGACCCCAACGCGGTGTTCCTGGCCGAGGTCGCCTGCGACTCGCAATTCTTCGCCACGCTGCTGCCGTCGGGCAGCGGGTGCCTGCCGACCGACAACTACCCTCGCTCGGGCGGCAAGGTGATCATGCACCCGCTGCCGTCGAACCTGGCGACGATGCCCAACCCGTGCGCGGGGGTGCCGGCGAATCCGTGGTGCACGGCGGCCAAGCGCAAGCCGAAGAAGCACAAGCCCCACACGCGCAAGCCGACGCGTCGGCGTCACGCCAGCGCGCCGTCGTTCACGGGCTGAGCCGGCGCGGGGCCGGGCAGCGACTCCGGCGCTGATCGCGCCTAACCTCTCTCCACCATGGCCATCCTGGTGGTGAAGCTCGGCTCGAGCATCGTGGCCGACGACGCGGGCGAGGTCCGCCGCGAGAACCTGGCCGGATCTGCGACCAGATCGCGGAGCTCCATCGCGCCGGCACGTCGGTGATCGTGGTCACGAGCGGCGCGATCGCGCGCGGGATGGGGGTGATGTCGATCCCGCTGCGCCCGCGAGCCATGGACGAGCTCCAGGCGGCGAGCGCGGTGGGGCAGGGGAGGCTCTACCAGGTCTACGACGAGCTGCTCTCGGCGCGGGACGTGCCCACGGCGCAGGTGCTGCTCACGTTCTTCGACATCAGCGCGCGCACGCACTACCTGAACGCCCGGCAGACGCTGCGCAAGCTGATCGACTGGCGGGTGGTCCCGGTGATCAACGAGAACGACACGACGACCACGGACGAGATCTCGTTCGGCAACAACGACTTCCTCGCCGCCCAGGTGGCGATTCTGCTCGGCGCGGAGCTGCTGGTGCTCCTGACCGACGCCGAAGGGGTCTACACCGCCGACCCCCGCACCGAGCCCGGCGCCACGCTCGTGCCCGAGGTCGCCGAGTTCGACGAGCTCCGGGGACTCGACATCGGCCATGCCACCTCGCCGCTCGGCTCGGGCGGGATGCGCTCGAAGGTCGTGGCCGCGGAGATGGCCACCGCCGCCGGCATTCCCACGGTCGTGGCCGGTGGCCTCGCGCCGGGGACGATCCTGGCCGCCGCGCGCGGAGACGCGGTCGGCACGCGCTTCGCCGCCCGCGAGGGCCGCTACTCGAGCTTCAAGCTGTGGCTCAAGTACGCCAAGCCAACGCGCGGGCGCATCCTCGTCGACGCGGGCGCGGCGCGCGCCCTGCGCGAGGGAGGGACGAGCCTCCTGCCCGTGGGCATCATCGACGTCGCCGGGAGCTTCGAGGCCGGCGACGCGGTCGAGGTGGCGCACGACGGCCAGACGGTGGGCAAGGGCATCTGCAACTACTCGGCCGACGAGCTGCGCAAGGTGCAGGGTCTGAAGTCCGCCGACGCCCGCAGCGTCGTCCCGCGCGCCACCGAGGAAGCGGTCCACCGGGACTACTTCGTGCTGAACTAAGCTGTCCCGATGGCCACCACCACTGGGATCTCCGTAGCCGAGGTCTGCGCGCGGGCCCAGCGGGCTTCTCGCTCGCTGGCCACGCTGTCCTCCAACGCCAAGAACGCGGCGCTCGAGGAGATCGCCGCGGCGCTCATCGAGCGCACCGAGGAGATCCTCGAGGCCAACGCGCGCGACATGCCAGCCGCTCGCGAGGCCGGACTCTCGCCCGCCCTCATCGATCGCCTGGCCCTGAGCACGCGCCGCGTCGCCGAGATGGCGGCGGGCGTGCGCATGATCGCCGCCCTGCCCGACCCCGTCGGCGAGGTGGTCGAAGGGTCGCGGCTGGCCAACGGGCTCGACGTGCGGAAGGTCCGGGTGCCGCTCGGCGTGATCGCCGTGGTCTACGAGGCCCGGCCGAACGTGACCATCGATGCCGCGGCGCTGTGCCTGAAGTCGGGCAACGCGATCGTGCTCCGGGGCTCGAGCTACGCCGCGCACTCCAACGTGACGCTGGCGAGCATCGCCGCGCAGGCCGCTACCGCAGCCGGAATGCCCGAGGACGCGATCTCGCTGGTCGCCGGCGGGGCGCGCGAGGAGCTCGCCGAGCTGGCCACCCAGACCGGCGTCGTCGACCTCATCATCCCGCGCGGTGGCGACGGGCTGAAGGCCGCCCTGAAGGGCGTGGCCACGGTTCCCGTGATCTTCGCCGCGTCGGGCAACTGCCACGTGTACGTGGACGCCGAGCGCCGATCTCGAGGCCGCCGAGGCGATCGTGCTGAACGCCAAGCTCCAGAAGCCGTCGGTGTGCAACGCCGCCGAGAAGCTGCTCGTCCACGCGCGACGTCGCCGATCGCTTCATACCGGCGGTCGCCCGCGCGCTGAACCAGGCCGGGGTCGTGCTGCACGGCGACGCGCGCGCCCGCGCCGCCGCTCCGGAGCTGCCGATCGGCGAGGCCACCGACGAGGACTGGGACACCGAGTATCTCGACCTGGAGATCGCGATCGGCGTCGTCGACTCGACCGCCGAGGCGATCGAGCACATCAATGCCCACGGCAGCGGCCACTCGGAGGCGATCGTCACGCGCGACACCGACGTCGGCGCGAGCCTTCCAGCAGGGGGTCGACGCCGCCTGCGTGTACGTCAACGCCTCCACGCGCTTCACCGACGGCGGCGAGTTCGGCATGGGCGCCGAGATCGGCAACTCGACGCAGAAGCTGCACGCCCGCGGCCCGATCGGCATGCGCGAGCTGTGCACGTTCAAGTACCTGATCGAGGGCGCAGGCCACATCCGCCCCTGAGTTGGTGCGACTCGGAATCCTCGGCGGGACGTTCAACCCGCCACATCTCGGACACCTCGTGTGCGCGCAGGAGGCGTACCTTCAGCTCGGGCTCGACCGGGTCATGTTCATCCCCACCGGCATTCCGCCGCACAAGGCCAATCGAGGAAGAGCCGGGCATCCAGCACCGGCTCGAGCTGTGCGAGCTGGCCGTCCGGCGGCGACGAGAGCCGCTTCGAGGTCTCCGAGATCGAGGTCCGCCGCGAGGGCCCGTCCTATACGGTGGATACGCTTGAGGAGCTACGTACGGCCACGCCGGAAAGCGAGCTGTTCCTGATCCTCGGTGGTGACATCGCCGCCGGCCTGCCGCACTGGCACCGCGTCGAGCGAGTGCTGGAGCTGGCCACGGCGGTGGTGGCCGAGCGGCGGGGGACGCAGCGCTCGTCGATCGAGGATGCGCTGGAGAGCGTCCGCGCGGGAGAGCGGGCGCAGTTCTTCCCGATGCCTCCGATCGGGCTGTCCTCGACGATGATCCGCGAGCGCGTGCGCGCGCGGGCAGTCGATCAGATACCTCGTGCCAGACTCAGTCGATACCTATATCCAGCAGCACTCGCTCTACCAGGGGGTAAGCCGACAGTTGATGACTCCAGAAGAGATCGCATACGCCGTCGCCGGCTTCGCCGCGGACCGCAAAGCGCTCGACATCGTCGCACTCGATCTCAAGGGCATCATCGGCTACACCGACTACTTCCTGGTCTGCAGCGGCCGCAGCGAGCGGCAGACCAAGGCCATCCACGACGCCGTCCACGCGGGGATGAAGTCCGAGCACGGCATCCTGCCCGCGGCGCGTGGAGGGGCTGCCGGGCGCCCGCTGGATCCTGATGGACTACCTCGACGTCGTCGTCCACGTGTTCACGCCGGAGGCGCGCGAGTTCTACCGGCTCGAGCAGCTATGGGGCGAGGCGCCGGCGAGGACGTTCGCCCCCAGCGCGGCTTAGAGTGCAAGTGGCGCGCTCAGAGGTCGCAGCAGCTTCGGCGCCACTTCCTTCTTGCGGCTCATCACCCCGGGCAGCGTCGATCACGCTGTCCCTGGGCTGCTGGCCGAACGCCCGCGCCACCGCGTGCACGTCACCGGCCACGAGCAGCTGGGTGCCCTTGGTGAGCACGTCGGTGACCATCAGCGCATAGACGTGGAAGCCGCGCGCCTCCCGCGCGCGCCGGAGCGCCGTCGAGCAGCTCGTCCTTGCGCTCGAGCAGGCCGCTGCCGATCACCTCGACCTGGGCGATGCAGATCGTCTGGCCGCCCTGGACCTCGTACTCCTTGGCGTCGCGGGTGATGATCTCGTCGGTGCCGACCTCGGAGACGTCGGTGGTCGACTCGAACATCTCGCGCCCGAGCTCGCGCGCGTTCACGGCCAGCACGCGCTCGAGGTAGTCGATCGACCGCGTGGTCGCGCTCGGTCGTGGTGGGGGAATTCAGGATGATCGTGTCCGAGAGGATCGCGCCGAGCAGCATGAGCGCGGTCGAGCGGCTCGGCTCCATCCCGTTCTGCCGGAAGCGCTCGACGACGAGCGTGGCAGTGGAGCCGACGGGATCGAAGGTCGCGGTCACCGGGAATCCGGGTCTCGATCGAGCCGATGTGGTGGTGGTCGAGGATCTCGAGGATCTCGGCCTGCTCGACGCCGAGCACCGCCTGGCCGGACTCGGCGTGGTCGACGAGCAGCACGCGCCGGCGCGCCGGAGAGACGAGGTCCGAGCGGGTCACGAGCCCGACCGGGCGCCGCTGGGCGTCGATCACCACGCTCGCGCCGTAGTGGCTCTCCTTGATCTGCTCAGAGACGTCGGCCACGAGGTCCTCGGTCGTCACCGTCAGCGGCTCGCGCTCCATGAATCGCCCGGCACGGCGCGGCCAGCGTGATCATCCGGGCCGAGACGTAGGTATCGAGCGGGGAGACGATCATCGCGCCGTGCCACGCTCGCGCGCCAGCTCGAGGATCTCATCGGAGGGCCTCGAGCCGTTGGAGAGCACGAGCAGCGCCGCGCCCAGGTCGAGGGCAAGGCGCTGGGCGTCGTCGCGGTTGCCGATCACGGCGATGTCGCCGTCGGAGATGCCGCTCGGAGAGCTCACGTCCATCGAGTGGACCCACACCCGGCCGGCGAGCTCGGCGTCCTCGCCGATCAGGACCTCGCCCTCGAGGACGGCGGCGATCGCCCGCGACGTGGGTGGGCGCGTCCTCGAGGGTCGAGGTCTGGCGCGACTCACGGATGTAGCGGCGCGCCAGAGCGCGCTCGGTGACCACGCCTGCCAGCGCCCCGTGCTCGTCGACCACGGGCACGACCTCGAGCTGCGCGCGCGCCATCTCCAGGCCGGCCTCGCGGATCGGCTGATCCTCGGTGGTGACCGGGAAGCGCTGCTTCATCACGTCGCACGCCCGGAGCATCACGTGGGGCAGGAAGCTCGGCTCGGCGGCGCCGCTGCGCTCGAGCAGCCAGCGCGTCTGGGTATTGAGTCGCCCAGGCGGACCGGGACGTACTCGTTGCGCGTGTCGAGGCGCCCCTTGAGCTCGGCGTAGCCGATGGCGGAGGCGATCGAGTCGGTGTCCGGGTTGCGGTGGCCGGTGACGTAGACCTTCGGCACGGTGGCGATTATCGCGCGCGGCGCCGAGATGACAGGGTTCCCCGCGCGCGATACGGTCCGCAGCAGACCGCCGGGGCGGGGTGCCCCGAGAGCGACCGAGGAGGAGCAACATGCCCGCCGCGCCACAGATCCTGCCCACGCAGATAACCGAGGGGACCGCGCCCGGGCTCAGATACCGCCTCGAGGGCGAGCTCGTACCGGTCCTCCACATGGCGCTCGAGGGCACCGTCCCCGTGTACTTCGAGCACCACGTCCTGCTGTGGAAGTACCCGCAGCTCCAGATCGGGCTGCACCCGCTGAAGAAGGGGCTCAAGCGCCGCGTGTTCGGGGGTATGCCGCTGCTGCTGCTGGAGGCGCAGTCGCCGGGGGAGATCGCATTCAGCCGCGACGCGCCGGGGCACATCGCCGCGCTGCACCTCCAGGGCGGGCAGGGCATCGTCGTGCGCGAGCACCAGTTCCTCGCGGCCACCGGGAGCGTCCAGTACGACTACAGCCGGATCAAGGGCTTCGCGAACATGCTCTACGGTGGCGGCTTCTTCGTCGACGAGTTCTTCGCCGGCGACCACGAGGGCGTCGTCTGGGTCCACGGCTACGGAAACCTGTTCGAGAAGGTCCTCGACGCGGGGGAGTCGATCGACATCGAGCCCGGCGGTTGGGTGTACCGCGATCACGCCGTTCAGATGACCCAGGAGGTGTACGGGTTCAAGACCGGGTTCCTCGGCGGCGGCGCAGGCAACCTCGTGTTCAACCGCTTCACCGGCCCGGGGAGGGTGGGGCTGCAGAGCGCCTACTTCCATGCCAACGTGCAGGAAGGGCGCAGGCGGCAACTCGCAGCGCAAGGGCGGCGACCTGCTCGGCGGGATCGTCGGCGGCCTGCTCGACAACTGATGTTCGCCCAGGGGCATCTGGCTGCGAACCCGCTGCCGGCGGGCATCGTCGGCGCTCTCGGGCTCGGTGGCTACCAGCTGCTGGCGGACGTCGCCGGGGTGGGCGCCGGCCGGCTCGGGTCGCAGGTCTTCCTGCTCGTGGCGCCCGAGCCCGACCCCTCGCTCCCGGACGCCGGGACCCAGATCTCGCTGCACCAGTCGCGCCTGCGCGACGAGGCCGAGGCCGGGGCGTTCGTCCAGCTCGCGGCGCAGCTCGGCTACCTGCGGCTGTCGGGCTACCGGCTGGGCCTCGAGCGCTCCGGGCTGCGCAGCAAGGTCAACGTGATCAATCCCGCGACGGGCGGGGTCATGGCCACGATCCCGGAGAAGCAGCCGGGGCGCCTGTTCGGTGGCGGGATGAGCGCCGCCCGGCTGCTGGCGGGCGTGCAGTCGCTGCCTCCGGCCGGCCAGCCGCCGGATCTGGCCAACCCCGAGCTGCTGCGAGAGGTGCTGCTGGCGCTGGCGCTGCGGGACGAGACGCTGGGCGGGGTCGAGGCCGCCGAGCTCGCCGATCGGGCGCTGGCGCTGGTTCAAGGCGACGGATCGCTCGATCCGCCGGCAGCGCTCGAGGCGGCTAAGGCCCAGAACAGACTGAACCCCGGCGTATAGCCAGGGTTCACGAAGTGGAGCTAGCCGGGCTCGAACCGGCGACCTCTTGCATGCCATGCAAGCGCTCTCCCAGCTGAGCTATAGCCCCGGGGGTTGCCGACGAAGGCTAACAGGTGTCATCCCGGTGGTATGAACTCCGGGACGTCGAGCGCGTCGCCGTCGTCCGGTGGCGCGGGGCGCTCGCGGCGCCGGCCCGCGGCGGGCGCGATCCCGAGAGCCGCCTCCTTCTGCTCGACGTCGGCCAGCATCCGGGAGTGGATCCGCTGCACGTCCTCGAGCAGTCGCTGGGCGTTGGAGCGGAGCGAGTTGCCCATCTCGCGCAGGTTGGAGACGATCTCGAGCCCTTCGGAGCGGACGCCCTCGGCGGTGGCGCGCGCGTCCTCCATGAGTGAGCGCGACCGCTCCTCGGCCTCCTTGACGACCTGCGCCGCCGCCTCCTCGGCCTTGGCGACGATCGTGAGCGCCTCCTCCTCGGCGGCGGCGACGCGGTAGTCGGCGGCGCGCGAGCCCTCGGCGATCCGGTCGCGCACCTGCTCCTCGGCCTCGGCGCGCAGCCGCGCCGCCGTCTGCTCGGCGGCGGCGACGATGGCGGCCACTCGGTCGGCGGCTGCCGCAGCAGTGCTCGAAGGTGGCCGCCGGGGGTTCTCGCTCACGCGACGATGGTAAGTAACCTGCAACCCGGACATGTCCGAGCGCCGCTACGACCCCAAGACGATCGAGCCCAAGTGGCAGGAGGTGTGGCAGCGCGAGCGCACGTGGGAGGTCTCGAACGAGGTCGACCCGTACGGCCCTGACGCGTCCTACGTGCTCGAGATGCTCCCCTACCCGAGCGGCGAGCCGCACATCGGGCATCTCAAGAATTACGCACTCGGGGACGCGATCGCCCACTTCCACCGCCGGATCGGCCGGCGGGTGCTGCACCCGATGGGCTACGACGCGTTCGGGCTACCGGCCGAGAACAACGCGATCAAGACCGGCGTGCACCCCCGCGAGGCCACCGATCGCTCGATCGCCGCCTACCGCCACTGGTTTCATCGCTGGGGCATCTCGATCGACTGGAGCCGTGAGTTCGGCACCCACGAGCCCCGCTACTACCGCTGGACGCAGTGGATCTTCCTGAAGCTCCTCGAGCGCGACCTCGCCTACCGCAAGGAGGCGGCGGTCAAGTGGTGCCCGAACGACGCCACCGTGCTCGCCAACGAGCAGGTGATCGACGGGCGCTGCGAGCGCTGCGGCGCCGAGGTCGAGCTCCGCCAGCTCGAGCAGTGGTTCTTCCGCATCACCGACTACGCCGACCGGCTGCTCGACGACCTCGACCGGATCGACTGGCCCGAGCACGTGAAGATCATGCAGCGCAACTGGATCGGCCGCAGCGTCGGGGCCGAGGTCGTGTTCCGCTGCGAGCAGCTGGACATCGATTACTCGGTGTTCACGACGCGGCCCGACACGCTGTTCGGCGCCACCTTCTTCGTGATGGCCCCGGAGCATCCCGACGTGCTGCGCCTGTCCCAGGGCACCGACCACGAGGACGAGGTGCGTGCGTACGTGAACCGGTCGCTGACCGAATCCTTCGAGGAGCGCGGTGCGGCGGACAAGCCGAAGACGGGCGTGCCCCTCGGGCGCACGGTGACCAACCCGGTCAACGGCGAGCAGATCCCCATGTACGTTGCCGACTACGTGCTGATGGAGTACGGGACGGGGGCCGTGATGGGCGTGCCCGCGCACGACCAGCGCGACTACGAGTTCGCGCGGACCTTCGACCTCCCGATCGTGCCGGTGGTGGAGGACCCCGACGAGCCGGCGCCGGAGGGCGAGGCGTTCATCTCCCACACCGCGAACGAGCGGCTCGTCAACTCGGGCGACTTCACAGGCATGAACGCCGTCGAGGGCTACCAGGCGATCGTGGACTGGCTGGATCGCGAGGGCAGGGGCTTCGCGTCGGTCAGCTACAAGCTCCGCGACTGGCTGGTCTCGCGCCAGCGCTACTGGGGCTGCCCGATCCCCGTCATCTACTGCGAGCGCTGCGGGATGGTCCCGGTCCCCGAGGACCAGCTCCCCGTCGAGCTTCCCGACATCGAGGACTACCAGCCCAAGGGCCGCTCTCCGCTGGCGACGGCCGAGGACTGGGTGCACGTGCGCTGCCCGTCGTGCGGTGGGCACGCCCGGCGAGAGACCGACACGATGGACACCTTCGTCGACTCGAGCTGGTACTTCATCCGCTACTGCGACGCGGGCAACGACGCGGCCGCTTGGGAGCAGCGGATCGCCGATTACTGGATGCCCGTGGATCAGTACATCGGCGGCGTCGAGCACGCGATCCTGCACCTGATGTACGCGCGCTTCTTCGTCAAGGCGCTGTCCGACATGGACCTGCTCGACGTCGAGGAGCCGTTTCAGGCTCTCTTCACGCAGGGGATGATCCTGGGTCCCGACGGCAACAAGATGTCGAGCTCGAAGGGCAACGTGGTGGCGCCGAGCGAGATCGTCGAGCGCTACGGGGCCGACGCCGCGCGCTGCTACGTGCTGTTCATGGGCCCGCCCGACCAGGACGCGGCCTGGGCCGAGACCGGGATCGAGGGCGTGCACCGGAGGCTGCTCTCGCGGCTGTGGCGGCTCGCCGACGAGCTGGCCGACACGGACGCGGGCGCGGACCAGCCGCCCTATGCCGACGGCGATGCGCTGGCGCTGATCCGCAAGGCCCATTGGGCGATCGACAAGGTGACCTCGGACATGACCGGGCGCTTTGCCTTCAACACCGCGCTCTCGGCGATCATCGAGCTCATCAACGACACCTACCGCTACGCCGACGCCGACCCGGCGGCGCGCCGGTTCGCCACCGCCACCGCGGCGTCGCTGGTGTTCCCGTTCGCACCGCACCTGGGGGCGGAGGTCTACGAGCTGCTCACCGGGCGGCGGGTGTGGGAGGAGCCGTGGCCCGACGCCGAGCCCGACATGCTCCAGGCGGACACGTTCGAGCTCGTGTGCCAGGTCAACGGCAAGGTCCGCGACCGCGTCGACGCGCCGACGGGGGCGCCCCGGGAGGAGCTCGAGCGCCTGTGCCTGGAGACCCGCGGCGTGCGCAACCACCTCGACGGGCGCGAGGTCGCCAAGGTCGTGGTCGTTCCCGACAAGCTGGTCAACGTCGTCGTCCGTTAGCTCGTCGGTGGCGTACGTCGCGGTCGTGGGGCCGGGGGAGGCCTCGCCGGCTCAGGAGCGCGACGCGGAGGCGCTCGGGCGCGGGGTGGCGCAGGCCGGCGCGGTCGTGGTCTGCGGGGGACTCGGTGGGGTGATGGCGGCGGCCTGCCGGGGTGCGGCGCAGGCCGGCGGCCTCACCGTCGGGATCCTCCCCGGCGCGGACCGAGCGGCGGCCAACGAGTGGGTCCGGGTGGCGATACCCACAGGCCTAGGCGAGCTCCGCAACGGCCTCGTGGTGCGCGCGGCCGACGTCGTGGTCGCCGTGGGCGGCGCGTACGGCACGCTGTCGGAGGTGGCGCTGGCGCTCAAGACCGGGGTGCCGGTGATCGGCCTGGGGACGTGGTCGATCGACGGGGTCGAAGTCGTCGAGTCCGTCGAGGACGCACTCGCCGCCGTCCAGCGCCACTCCTAGACTCGAGTTCTCCGTGCCCGCGTTCAAGCCCGCCTACCTGATCCACGGCGACGACCACGGCCGCATCGCCGAGCGCCGGGCGCGCCTGCGCGCGCTGGCCGAGGCCGAGAGCGGCGCGCAGGGGCTCGAGCTGTTCGAGGGCGAAGCGGCGACCCCCGAGTTGGTAGCGGCGGCGCTCAACGCGATGACGTTCGCGCTCGGCCGGCGGTTCATCGTCGTCGACGGGGTCGAGCGGTGGCGCGACAAGGATCTCGACCCGCTGGAGGCGGCGCTGAAGGCGCCTCCGCCGGACACGACGGTGGCGTTCTTCGGCCGCGAGGATGGGCGCGCCAAGGCGCCTGCGCGCCTGCACGAGGTCGTGCTGGGGGCGGGAGGCGACGTCAGCGCCGAGGGGACGGTGAAGCCGTGGGAGCTGCCCAAGTGGGTGATCGCGCGGGCGCGCGAGCTCGGCGTGACGCTCGAGCCGGACGCGGCGCGGGCGCTCATCCGCCATGTCGGCGATCGCCAGCAGCGCCTCATGCGCGAGCTCGAGAAGCTCGCCCTCTCGGGTGCGCGCCAGCTCGACGTGGCCGAGATCGAGGCACTGAGCGCGCCCTCGGCCGAGCGCCGGGCGTGGTCGCTGGCCGACGCCCTCGTGGCCGGCGACGCGCAGGCGGCGACGAGCATCTACCTGGCGCTGCGCGCGCAGGGCGAGCGTGTTCCCGGCCTGCTCTACTGGATGGCGGGCCGGATCCGGACCGCGCACGACATCGCGGTGGCGGTCGACGCGGGCGAGCCGGTGGCGCAGATCAAGCGCGGGCTGCGCATGCCGGCGCGCGCCGCGGATCGCCTGATCGCGGACGCCCAGAAGGGCGGGGTGACGAGGCTGCGCGCCGCGCTCGAGCAGATCGCCGATCTCGAGCTCGCCTCGCGCGGTGGGGGCAGCGGTGGCGCGAGCGAGGACACCGCGGCACTGCGCACGATCCAGAGCGTCGCCGGTTAGAGCGCGTGGACGATCAGCAGCGCAGCGAGCACCGCGATCACCAGCACGGCGATCGCGATCCCGCGCGTGGTCCAGTCGGCGTTGACGGGAGCGGCGCGCTGCGGCGCCCCGCATCACCATCGCCGCCCCGCGAGTGGCGATCTCCGCCTCGCGCTCGGACTGGAGGTCGCGCATCGCCCGGCGCTGGTCCTCGAGCGCTGACTGAAGGCGCTCGCGTGCCTCGACAGCCTGCTCGCGCAGGCGGATCGCCTCCTCGCGGGCGCGTCCTGCGCTCGCGAGCTGCCGGGCCATCTCGGCGCGCTCGGCGAGCGCCGCGGAGCGGTCGTTCAGCGCCTGGTCGCGCGCCTCGGCGAGACGGGAGTAGGTGGCCTGCGCATCCTCGCGCGCGGCTTCGGCATGAGCGTGCGCGGCGCGTGCCTCGTCGCGCGCGGCCTCCTCGCGCGCCAGCGCACGCCGAAGCTCGTCGCGCTGCGCCACCGCGCGGTCGCGCTCCGCGGCGAGGTGGTCGCGTTCGGCCGCGAGCTCGTCGAGCTGCGCGTGCACGTGATCTCGGAGGCCGTGCGCCTCGAGGCGGGCGGCGTTGCTCGCCTCGAGCTCGGCCTTGAGCCGATCGATCTCCTGGCGGGCGATCGTGAGATCGTCGCGGCGGGGCTCGCCGCGTACCGTGCGGCCGCGGCGCGTACCCGGCCGGCGCTCGCCCTGCGCGGGGATGCGGGTGGGGTCGCGCCGGCGCCCGCCCGGCGCCGGGAGCGCCACCGCGATGTCCGGCGCCACCGCGAGCTCGGCGCCGCGCACCTCGGCGCCCGGTACGCCGCATGGGAACGACGCCTCCCACGGCTCCCCGTCCTCGGCGAACCACGGCTTGTGCTCCAGGTCCGCGAGGGCGCGGCGGGGCGCGCCGTCGGCGCGCAGCTCCAGCGTCGGGCGCACGAACCTGCGCCCGCGCACGCCGAACCAGCGGCCTCGGACCTCGAGTCGGTCCTCGCCCGCCGCCTCGAACTGATCGAGCTCGAAGAAGATGCGGTCTGTATCGGTCCCGGACGACCGGGCGACGCTCGCCATCGACCGGACAAGCTACCCGGCCCGCGTGAAAAACGCACTCAGGGCGGGGTGGCGGCCGTAAAGTTGCGCGCTAGGACTCTGGCGCGCCGCGGCGGACCCGCGCGGCCCGCGACTTCTTGCGCGCGCCGTTGTTGCGGTGGATCGCACCGCCCTTGACGGCCTTGTCGATCGCCTGCACGAGCGCCCGGTGCTCGGCGTCCGCGGTGGCGTCGTCGCCGGCCGCGGCGGCGGCCTCGAGCCGGCGGAAGAAGGTCTTGATGCGCGACGTGTAGCGGCGATTCTCGAGCCGCTCGCGCGCGGCGCGCTCGATCCGCTTCTTCTGTGAGTGGATGTTTGCCATAACAGAGCAAAGGCCGCGGAGGACGGGCCGCGGCCGTCCGTACTATAGCCAACCGGTGTCATCCGAGACCATCGCTGCGCAGGGCTCTTCTCCGCGGCCGCGCCGCCGAATCGCCGTCAACACCGCGATCTTCGCGGTGGCCACAGCGCTGTCGCGCATCGCGGGGCTCGGTCGCGAGGTCGTCGGGGCGGCGTACTTCGGAACCACGGCGGCGATGTCGTCGTTCACCCTCGCCTCGCAGGTCCCGAACCTGTTCAGCAACCTGTTCTCGCAGGCGGCGCTGTCGGCGGCGTTCGTGCCGGTGTTCACCGATCTCATCCAGAAGGGGCGCAAGCGCGAGGCGTTCCAGGTCGCCTCGACGCTGTTCTGGGTGATCCTCGTCGTGCTCGGCGCGCTGACGCTGCTGTGGCTCGGCGTGGCGAGCTTCGTCGTGCCGCTGTTCACGGGAGCGCACATCCCGAGCGCGCTCACGGCCGGCCTCTCGCGCGTGCTCTTCCCGGTCGTGCTGCTGCTCAGCCTCACCGGGCTGCTCGTGGGCATCCTCCAGTCCTACGACGAGTTCTCGATTCCGGCGATCGCGCCCGCGATCTGGAACCTGGTCATCCTGGTGCTGCTGGTGGCCCTCAAGCCGCGGTTCCACGGCGAGAACCAGGTGTACGCGTACGCGATCGCGTGGCTGGCGGCGACCGTGGTCCAGTTCCTGATGGTGGCGTGGGCGCTCCGGCGCGTCGAGTTCAAGGTCGCGTTCCACGTCGACTGGCGCGATCCGCGCGTGCGGCAGGTGATGGTCCTGTTCCTGCCGGTGACGATCAGCATCGGGATCATCAACCTCGACATCTTCATCAACGCGGGCTTCGGGTCGCTGGTCTCGAGTCAGGCGCCCGCCGCGATCAACAACGCCTTCCGGCTCTACATGCTGCCTCAGGGCATCTTCAGCGTCGCCGTGGCCACGGTGCTGTTCCCGACGCTCAGCCGCATGGCGGCGGCGCGCGATCCCGCCGGCATGCGTCGCTCGATCGGCAACGGGATGCGCCAGATCAACCTGATGCTGATCCCGTCAGCGGCGCTGATGGCGGTACTCGCCACTCCGATCGTGCGGCTCGTCTACCAGCGCGGAACGTTCACGCCGCACTCCACGCACCTCGTGTCGGTGGCGCTCTTCTGGTTTGCCTTCAGCCTGCCGTTCGCCGGCGTCAACCTGCTGCTGACGCGGGCGTTCTTCGCCGTCCAGCGGCCATGGATCCCGACCAAGCTGGCGGCGATGAACATGGTCGTCGACGCGATCGTCAGCATCGCCCTGTACAAGCCGCTCGGGATCGCCGGACTGGTGATCGGGACCGGCGCGGCGAACCTGGTGATGACGGTGCTCCAGATCCACCGGCTGCGGCAGGGTCTCAACGGCCGGCTCGAGCTCGACCAGACGGCGATGATCACCGCGCGGATCCTGGTGGCGACGGCGGTCATGGCGGCGGTGGCGTGGGCGATCTGGGCCGGGCTCGACCACCTCCTCGGCCGTTCGTTCCCAGCCGAGGTCGTGGCTGTGGGCGTGCCATTGCTCGTCGGGTGCGTGCTGTACGCGAAAATGGTGCTCATGATGCGCATCCCTGAGGCGCGCCAGATCGAAGAGCTGATCGTCGGCCGCTTGCGTGGGCGATGACCGACCTCGCCGATATCTACAGGCGCCACTTCGAGGACGTCCACCGTGAGCGGGCGCTCCTCAGCGCCCTGGGCTTCACCACGTCGTTCGCGACGGCGCGGGGGATCACCCACGCGATCAAGGCCGGCGTCGGGCCGTTTCAGAACCTCAGCGCCGGCGGAACGCACCTCCACCACTCGACGTTCGGGATCTTCGGGCTGCTCGGGATCGGGTTCGCGTGGACCCACCGGTGGGGGGTGGACCCGCAACCGCGGTGGCGCTCGCGGGCGACCGCCGCGGCCTACGGGGTCGCCTCCGCGCTGACGCTCGACGAGTTTGCGCTGTGGCTCGACCTCAAGGACGACTACTGGAGCAAGGAAGGGCGCAAGTCGATCGACGCGGTGGCGATCTTCGGGGGGCTGCTGACGATCGGGGCGGCGGGGAAGCCGGCGCTCCAAGAGCTGGGGCTGCTCCCGAAGCTGCGCGAGGCGACGGACTGAGCGGGGCCCGCGCCGCATGTGACGCTGCGGCATGCATGCGCGTGAGTGGTGGGCGACCTCGGCTTTCGAGCATGCATGCCGGGCGCGGAACCGGCCCCAGGGATGACCGGCCGAAGGCCGGGCCCCAACTAACCTAGGTATCGATGGCGGACCAGGCCCACATCCGCAACTTCTCGATCATCGCCCACATCGACCATGGGAAGTCGACGCTGGCCGACCGGATCCTCGAGCTCACCCACACCGTCGACCCGCGGTCGATGCGCGCCCAGGTGCTCGACTCGATGGAGCTCGAGCGCGAGCGCGGGATCACGATCAAGGCGCAGGCGGTTCGGGTGTTCTACGAAGCGGGCGACGGTCAGACCTACCAGCTGCACCTGATCGACACGCCGGGCCACGTGGACTTCACCTACGAGGTGTCGCGTTCGCTGGCCGCGTGCGAGGGGGCGCTGCTGGTGGTCGACGCCAGCCAGGGCGTCGAGGCCCAGACGGTGGCGAACACGTACCTGGCGATCGACGCGGGGCTGGAGCTGATCCCGTGCCTGAACAAGGTCGACCTGCCGGGCGCCGAGCCCGAGCGGGTGGCCTCCGAGGTGGCCGAGCTCCTGGGCGAGCCGGCGGACAGCGTGCGGCGGATCAGCGCCAAGACCGGCGAGGGTGTGACCGATGTGCTCGACGAGCTGATCGCGCGGGTGCCGCCGCCGAGCGGGGATCCCGAGGCGGCGCCCCGGGCGCTCATCTTCGACTCGGAGTTCGACCAGTACCGGGGCGTGATCGCATACATCCGTGTCGTCGACGGGACGTTCACCAAGGGCGAGGCGATCCGCGCCATGCAGGCGGGCACCGAGGCCGACATCGACGACATCGGCTTCTTCACGCCCCAGATGACCTCGGCGAAGGCGCTGGGCCCCGGGGAGGTCGGGTTCCTGATCACCGGGATCAAGGACGTGACCAAGCTGCGGGTGGGCGACACGCTCACCTCGGCGCGCAACCTGGCGTCCGAGCCGCTGCCCGGCTACCGCGAGGTCAAGCCGATGGTGTTCTGCGGCCTCTTCCCGATCGACTCGGACGACTACCCGGACCTCCGCGACGCGCTCGAGAAGCTGACGCTGAACGACGCGGCGCTGAGCTGGGAGCCGGAGACGAGCGACGCGCTCGGGTTCGGGTTCCGCTGCGGGTTCCTCGGCCTGCTCCACATGGACATCGTGCGCGAGCGGCTCGAGCGCGAGTACGACCTCGAGCTGCTGACGACGATGCCGAGCGTGGAGTACGAGGTCACGCTCACCGACGGCGAGACGATCCCCGTGCACAGCCCCAACGACATGCCCGACCCGAGCAAAGTGCAGGAGGTCCGCGAGCCGTACATCCGCGCGTCGATCCTGACCCCGAAGGAGTACGTGGGGGTGATCATGGAGCTCTGCCAGGATCGCCGGGGCGAGCACGCGGGCATGCACTATCTGTCTTCCGAGCGCCTGCAGATGACCTACGACCTGCCGCTGGCGGAGATCGTGCTGGACTTCTTCGATCAGCTCAAATCGCGCACGCGCGGATATGCGTCCCTGGACTACGAGATCATCGGGCTGCGCCCGTCGGACCTGGTCAAACTCGACATCCTCCTCGCGGGCGACCCCATCGACGCCCTGTCGATGCTCGTGCACAAGAGCAAGGCCTACGAGGCCGGGCGGACGCTGACCGAGAAGCTGCGGGAGAAGATCCCGCGCCAGCAGTACGACGTTCCGATCCAGGCGGCGATCGGGTCACGGATCGTGGCGCGCGAGACGATCAAGGCCTACCGCAAGGACGTGATCGCCAAGTGCTACGGCGGCGACATCTCGCGTAAGCGCAAACTGCTCGAGCAGCAGAAGAAGGGCAAGCAGCGGATGAAGCAGGTGGGCCGCATCGAGGTGCCCCAGGAGGCGTTCCTCGCCGTGCTCGAGCTGGGCGAGAAGAGCGGGGCCCGCTAAGGCGAGTGGGGCCCGCTAGGGGAGCCGGCGCCCGTAGGCGTGGCGCATGGTGCGCCGGTAGTGGCGCATCGCCGGGTAGTAGGGCCGGCGGTGGCCGAAGGCCAGCCAGGCGATCGTGACGATCAGCGCCCAGAACATGAACATGGTCGCGACCACGACGACCGCGGCCACGGCGATGGCCATGGCCATGGGGACGAGCACGACCAGCGCCGGCGCCGGCAGGGTGCGCACGCGGGCCAGCGGGCGCGAGCGGGTACGGGCCGGAGTCTGGCGGCCGGAGGGCAGGTCGGCGACGAGCGCGTCGAGCTCGCCATAGGTGCGCGCGCGGAGGACGGCGCCAAGCCTCTGATCGAGCTCCTCAGCCAGCAGGCGACCCTCGGTGGTGGCCTGGCGCAGGCGCTCTGCGACCTGGTCGCGATCCTCGTCCGATGCCCTGAGAGTCGACCTTCTGCCCACGTAGAGGAGGCTAGCGCGCGGGTGGGCCCGGGACAAGAGGTTCGGGGCGCTCGTCAATACCTTGCGGTTATATAACCCGTTCGTTATACTTCGGGCCCTGAGCATGACCGTCTGGACCGCCCTCGCCGATCCCCATCGCCGGACTGTGGTCGAGCTGCTGAGCCAGCGACCGCGCCCGGTCGGCGAGCTCGTGGCGCTGACCGGCATGAGCCAGCCCGGAACCTCAAAGCACCTGCGCGTGCTCCGCGAGGCCGGGCTGGTCAGCGCGCGCGTCGACGCCCAGCGGCGCGTGTACGTGCTCCAGGCCGCGCCGCTAGCCGAGCTCGATGCGTGGCTCGCTCCCTACCGGCGGATGTGGGAGGGCAGCCTCGACGCCCTGGAGCGGCGCCTGAACACCACCGAGGAGGACTGACGATGCACGCGACCTACGAGAACCGCACGCTGAGCTTTGAGCGCCGGCTGGCCCACCCAGTGGCGAGGGTGTGGCGCGCGGTAACGGATCCGGGCGAGCTCGCGCACTGGTTCCCGAGCACGGTCGAGGGCGAGCTCCGCGCCGGCGGGGAGCTGACCTTCCGCTTCGAGGACATGCCGCTCGACGCGCCCACCACGATGAGCGGGCGCGTGACCGACTACGACCCGCCGCGCCTCGTCGCCTTCTACTGGGGCGCCGACCACCTCCGCTTCGAGCTCGAGCCGGCTGAGTCCGACGCGTGCCTCCTGCGCTTCACCGTCGTGCTCGACGCCGAGGACAAGGCGGCGCGCGACGCCGCCGGCTGGCACCACTGCCTCGACGGGTTGGAGCGGGAGCTGAGCGATGGGCCGCCGGTGGCGGACGACTCCTGGCGTGAGCGCTATGCGGAGTACCGCCGTCGGGGCCTGCCCACGGGCGCCCCGGTTCCCGGTGCGTGACAACCTACGCTCATGGAACCTCGGGGTGAGCCCCGCTAGATGCGCCTTATACGTCTCGCGCCTGGGTTCTCAGCGCGATGCGCCGCTAGCAGGCCCTCCGGTTCTCGATCCGTGAGAATCCCCGCCCATGGATCTGGGCCTTCGCGATCGCGTGTGCGTCATCACCGGCGCCTCGCGCGGGATCGGCCGCGCCACCGCGGTAGCGCTCGCCGCCGAGGGCGCGGCGCTGCTGCTGGTCGGGCGTCGTGAGGAGGGGCTGAAGGAAACGGCGCGCGCGGCCGGCGGACGCGCCGAAACGCTCGTCCTCGACGTCACCGCGCCCGACGCCGGCGAGCGCGTCCTTGACGCCTGTAACGGTCGCATCGACGCGCTGGTCAACAACGCCGGCACCAGCGCCGTCCGCCCGCTCGAGGAGCTCACCGACGACGAGTGGCAGGAGCAGTGGGAGCTCCACGTGATGGCGCCCATGCGCCTGATGCGCGCCGCCGCGCCGGCCATGGCCGAGCGCGGGTGGGGGCGGATCGTCAACGTCTGCTCATCCTCGGGCAAGCGCCCGTCGAGCACGAACGCGGCGTACTCGGTGACCAAGGCGGCCGAGCTGTCGCTGTCGCGGGCGTTCGCGGACAGGTACGGCGCGCGCGGCGTCCTGGTCAACGCGGTGGCGCCCGGCCCGGTCGGTGGCGAGCTCTGGCTGAGCCCCGGCGGCCTCGCCGACCAGAACGCCGAGGCACAGGGAATCTCCCGCGAGGAGGTGCTCGAGGCGACCGCGAAGCGAACCCCACTCGGCCGGCTCGGGACCGAGGAGGAGATCGCGGCCGTGATCACCTTCCTCTGCTCCGAGCAGGCCTCGAACGTCCTCGGTGCCGCCTGGTCGGTCGATGGCGGTACGGTGCCGGTGATCATCTGATGGCGGTGAACACGGATGCAATCGGCAAGTCCTACGAGCCGACCACATACGCGGTCGGGCGCGAGAAGATCCGCGAGTACGCCTCGGCGGTGGGCGAGACCAACCCCCTGCACCTGGACGTCGAGGCGGCGCGGGCGGCCGGGTACGCCGACGTGGTGGCGCCGCCGATGTTCGTGGTGGTGTTCGCGAGCAGGTCGGTGGTCCCGGCGCTGTTCGATCCCGAGGTGGGTATGAACTTCGCGATGATGGTCCACGGCGGCCAGGAGTTCCGGTGGGGCCCGGTGGTGGTGGCCGGAGACGAGGTAACGACCACGACGACGGTCAAGGACATCTCCGAGCGGGGCGGCATGGGCTTCTACATCTTCGAGTCGGTGTCCGAGAACCAGCGTGGCGAGACCGTGTGCACCGGCGTGTGGACGAACATCGTCCGGGGGGAATCGGCTCAAGCCGATTCCCTGGGCAGTTCTGCTGGCGCAGAACTGCGGGGTGGGTCGTGAAGCCTGGCGAGCAGATCGAGCTCAAGGTCACGCCCGACCCGTACGTGACCGTGCGCTACGCCGGCGCCTCGGGCGACTTCAACCCGATTCACATCGACGAGGAGTTCGCCAAGCAGGTCGGGCTGCCGGGCCGAATCCTTCACGGGCTGTGGACGATGGCGCAGGTGGCGCGCGCTCACACCGAGGCTGCCGGGGGGCCAGAGAAGCTGCGGAGCCTGTCGGTCCAATTCCGCGGGATGGGCCGGATGAGCGAGGAGATCGTGGTCACCGGAACCGTGCGCGAGGTCGAGGACGGGGTGGCCACGGTCGACTCCGAGGCGGTTCAGTCTGGGCACCGGATCATCCGCAACGCCGTGGCCGAGCTGTCGGTCGAGTAGGGCCTCCGAGGCGCGGAGAGCCCGACCTACAATCTCCCCCGTGCTGACCGAACGTCAGGAGCTCGTGCTGCGCAAGGTCGTCGAGGAGTACCTCGACGGTGGCGCCCCCATCGGTTCCAAGGTCTTGGCAGCCGAGGTGCAGTGGGGCCCCTCGACGATCCGCAACGAGCTCGCGTGCCTCGAAGAGCTGGGATTGCTCGCGCACCCTCACACCTCGGCGGGCCGGATCCCGACCGAGGCCGGCTACCGGTACTTCGTGGATCGCCTGCTGCCGAGCGAGGAGAGCGATCCCGTCGCCCATCCGGCTCTGTCGCTGTCCCTGGTGCGCCGTGAGCTCGACGAGGCGATGCGGGTGACGACGGAGACGCTCTCGCAGGTCACCGACCTGCTCGCGGTCGTCACCGCGCCATCGATTGACACGTCGACGATCCGCCGGGTGGAGGTGCTGGTGCTCCAGCCGCAGGTGCTGATGGTGGTCGTGATCACCTCGACCGGAGGAGTCACCAAGCGACTCTTCACCTTCCCCCGTCCGGTCGATCCGGGCCTGGCCGACTGGGCCGGCAGCTACCTGAACGAACGGCTCGTGGGCCTCGGTCTCGGCGCGCGCATGCTCCATCAGCGCCTGCGCGACCCCTCGCTGTCGGCCACCGAGTCGGAGTTCCTGGACGCGCTCGCGCCCGTGTTCACCGACCTCGAGGAGAGCGGCCAGGTGAGCCTGTACGTCGAGGGCACCGGGCGGCTCCTGAGCGCGGAGCGCCTCGGCGACGTCTCCGAGCTCAACTCGCTCATGGACATGCTCGAGCGCCGCGTCACCCTGCTCGAGGTGTTGCGCGTCGCCTTGTCCAGGCGTGACGTGTTCGTCCGGATCGGGGCCGAGAACACCGCCCCGGCGCTCCGCTCGCTGGCGCTCGTGGCCTCCGGCTACGGCCTGCCCCAGCGGAGCCTCGGCACCGTGTCCGTGATCGGGCCGTTGCGCATGGACTACGCTCGCGCCATCCGCTCGGTGCGCCAGGCCGCCGCTCAGCTCTCGAACTTCATCGCCGACGTCTACGACGAACGATGAGCGCCACCCGCGATTACTACGAGGTCCTCGGCGTCTCCCGCGACGCCGACGAGAACACGATCAAGAAGGCCTTCCGGAAGCTCGCGCTCGAGCTTCACCCCGACCGCAATCGCGACGACCCCGAGGCCGAGGAGAAGTTCAAGCAGGCGGCGGAGGCGTACGAGGTCCTGTCCGATCCCGAGCGGCGCGCCACGTATGACCGCTACGGGCACGAGGGCCTCCGCGGCGGCGGCTACGCGCCGAACTTCGACACCTTTGGCTCGGTGGCCGACATCTTCGAGGCGTTCTTCGGCGGCGGCGGCTTCGGTGGCGCGTTCGGCGGCGGCGCCCGCCGTGGTGGCGCCATCCAGGGCGGCGACATCGCGGTGAGTGCCGAGATCACCCTGGCCGAGGCGGCGAGCGGGACGACGATCGAGGTTTCCTACGAGGCGGTCGAGATGTGCGAGCACTGCCACGGCAACGGAGCCGAGCCGGGAACGCCGATCGAGACCTGCCAGCGATGCCAGGGGACGGGTCAGCTCCGCGCCGTCTCGCGCACGCCGTTCGGCCAGGTCGTCCGCGCGACGACCTGCGACGTCTGCCACGGCGACGGCAAGGTGGCCCGCAACCCGTGCAAGGTATGCCGCGGCCGCGGCCGGAAGGTCGAGCGCCCCAAGGTGTCGGTGGAGGTGCCGGCCGGGATCTCCGACGGCCAGCGCATCCGCCTCTCCGGCCGGGGGCACGCCGGCGAGCGCGGCGGGCCGGCGGGCGACCTGTACGTGCTCGTCCACGTGCGTGAGGACTCGCGCTTCGTCCGCGACGGCGACGACCTCGTCACGGTGGTCGACGTATCCGCGCCGCTCGCGGCGATCGGCACCACGGTCGAGGTGCCGACGCTCGAGGATCCCGTCGAGCTGGAGATTCCCGCCGGTACCCAGCCCCATGAGACGCTGATGATCCGGGGCGCGGGGATGCCGGCGCTGCGCGGCCGGCGCACCGGCGATCTGCGAGTCGTCGTCAACGTCGTCGTCCCGCGGCACCTGAGCCGCGACCAGCGCGAGCTCTTCGAGCAGCTGGCGGACTCGATGAGCGACCACAACCTCCGCACGGAGCCGGGCGTGTTCGGGAAGCTCAAGCGCGCCTTCGGCGGCTGACGCGGCCCCACCGGCCGGGATGGTCAGGCTCGCGATCCGCGTGGCGCGCGAGCAGGCGGAGCTCGTGCTCGCGGAGCTGATCGAGCTCGCCCCGAGCGGGGTGGAGGAGGTGTCGGTGGGAGACGGCGTGGTGGAGTACGCCGTGTACGGAGCACCGGGCGAGCTGCCGGCGCTCCCCGACCTGCGCGCCGCGGCGGGCGAGGCCCTGGTCGAGGTGAGCACCTCGGAGGTACCCGACGACTGGGAGCAGCGGTGGCGGGAGTTCCACCGGCCGGTGGTGGTGTCGGAGCGTCTGTCGGTGCGGCCGCCCTGGGAGGCTCCGGGCACCAGTTCGATCGAATTGGTGATCGACCCGGGGCGGGCGTTCGGGACGGGGGCGCACGCGACGACGCGGCTGTGCCTGGAGCTGATGCTCTCGATGGAGCCGGGTGGGCCGTTCCTCGATCTGGGATGCGGGTCGGGAGTGCTGGCGATCGCGGCGGCGCGGCTCGGCTGGGGGCCGGTGGTGGCGGTGGACAACGACCCGGCGTGCCTCGAGGCGGCGTCCGCGAACGCGGTGGTCAACGCTGTGGCGGTGGAGGTGGGGCGGCATGACCTCCGGAGCGACCCGCCGGCGAGCGCACCCACGGTCGCCGCCAACCTGCTGGCTCCACTGCTGCTGGCGTGGACGTCGCGTCTGGCGGAGGCTCCGCAGCGGCCCGGGCGGGTCATCGCCAGCGGCCTCCTGGTGGAGGAGGTGGACCGCGTGGTGGGCGCGTTCGCGGGGCTAGGGCTCGCCGAGCGGGCGCGACCCAGCGACGGCGAGTGGGCCGCGGTGCTTCTGGCCGCGCGGTGAGCGCACGGGCGCGGCCCGCCTGATCGCCTGGACAACCCAGGGGCGCGGAATTCTGGCCACGCGGCCGATGGCGGCTCGCGGCCGAGCGGCGATCCTTCACCTCGCGTTGGCGAACCACTGAACCTCAAGGAGGTGAAGCACTTGCAGGGCCCGTTTGCGATCGGAGTGACGCTCGGTGGCCTGCTCCTCGACGTCGTCGTGCCACGGCCCAAGCCGCGGGTTGGAGTCATGCCCTATTCCGGTCCGAGGACACCAGCCGGACCGGCGGCGCCGCAGGGGTATCGAGTCGGCCGGTCGTGACCTCGGGCGGAGATGTGAGCTAGCGGGCGGTCCCGGGGGTGCGCCGGGGCCGCCCGCCTGACACCCGGCGCGCTACCGTCCGCGCGTGGCGTCGTTCGCGGTCAAGTTCCTCGGCTGCAAGGTGTCGCAGGCCGATGCCATGCTCGCCCGCGACGCGCTCCTGGCCGCCGGCCACCGTGAGGCTCCGGAGGACGAGGCCGAGCTGCACGTGATCAACACGTGCTGCATCACCAGCGAGGCGGAGGGGAAGTCACGCCAGTCGGTGCGACGGTCGCTGAAGAGCGCGCATGAGGTGTACGTCTCCGGATGCGCCGTCAACCTGCGGGCGGGTCAGTTTGCGGAGATCGACTCGCGGGTTCGGTCATTCGTGGGGACCGCCGACGACGTCGCCGGTGCGATTGCGGGGGCGGTCGGTGCGTGCGCCGACCTGGAACACGACCTCCTCGCGCGCCGTGCGCCCGAGCCATCCCGGACGCGCGGCTTCATCAAGGTCCAGGATGGCTGTGACAGCCACTGCGCCTACTGCATCATCCCCACCGTGCGTGGCGGCGCTCGCTCACGTCCGGCGCGCGCGGTGCTCGAAGAGGCCCGCCGGCGCGTGGAGCAGGGCCAGCCCGAGATGGTGATGACGGGAATCAGCGTCGGCGACTACCGCGATCCGGTCAGCGGGATGGAGCTCGGCGACCTGATGTGCGAGATCGCGCGCGTTCCCGGCGTCGAGCGCGTGCGGCTCTCCAGCGTGGAGGTGATCCACGTTCGCGAGTCGCTCGTGCGGGCGCTGGCGCGCGAGCCGAAGGTCTGCCCGCACCTGCACATCCCGCTCCAATCCGGCGACGACGGCGTGCTCCGCGCGATGGGGCGCCACTACAGCGCCGCGCAGTACCTGGAGCACGTGAGCGCGCTGCGCGAGCAGGTGCCGGGCGTGAACCTGACCACGGATGTGATCGTCGGCTTCCCGACCGAGGACGAGGCCGCGTTCGAACGCACGCTCTCGGTCATCGACGCGGCGGCGATCACGCGCGTGCACACGTTCTCGTACTCGCCGCGACCCGGCACCGAGGCCGAGCGGCTCGGGGATCGGGTGCCGCCGGCGGAGAAGAAGCGCCGCTCGCAGACGATGCGAGGTCGCTCGGAGGCTCGCTCGCGCCTGCGCCGGTCACGGAAGCTCGGCGCCGGGGAGCGGGTCCTCGTCGACAAGGTGGCCGAGGCACGGTGCTCGGGGTACACCGCCGACTACACGCGGTGCTATCTCCCTGCCGGCGCGGCGGCGCGGGGGCGGCTTGTGAACGTGGTGTGTCGGGAGCTGCACGCCGACGGGATTGCCTGTGAGGTTTCGGAGGCCGCAGGGCTATCCTGAATCTGTGGCCGTAATCGATCAGGTTCGCACCGATATGACCACCGCGATGAAGGCGGGGCAGAAGTCGCGCGTGGGCGCGCTGCGGTTGGTGCTGTCCGAGCTCCAGAAGGCGGTCAAGGACGGCCATGACGACGAGCTGGCGGTGCTCCGGCGCGAGCGAAAGCGCCGCCTCGAGGCCGCCGCGCAGTTCCGGGACGGCGGTCGCCCCGAGCTCGCCGATCAGGAGGAGTCCGAGGCCAAGCTGATCGAGACCTACCTGCCCGCCGAGCTCGGCGATGAGGAGCTCGACGCGCTGGTCGCCGCGGCGATCGCCGAGACCGGCGCCACCAGCCAGAAGGACATGGGCCAGGTGATGAAGGCGGTCATGGCCAAGTCCGGCGGGCGCGCCGACGGCAAGCGCACCTCTGCACGCGTACGCGAGGCACTGAGTCTGGGTGCGTAGGCAGATCGAGCTCGACAACGCGGTCGCCACCGAGCTTGCCGGTAGCGAGGACGCGGTGCTACGCGCGCTCGAGGGCCACCTGAACTGCGAGGTGTATCTGCGCGGCAACGTGCTCACCCTCGACGGTGACGCCGATGCCGTCGACTCCGCCGCCGCGGTCGTGCGCGAGCTCTCCGAGCTGATCGCGCAGGGGCACGAGATTGCGCCCGGGACGATCGAGGCGGTCACCCACGCGCTCGATCAGAACGAGTCGCCGGCGAACATCCTCGAGGACGTCGTGTGGCGCCACCGCGCCACGAAGGTCGCGCCCAAGACCGTCAACCAGAAGCGCTACGTGGACTCGATCCGGGGCAACACGATCACGTTCGGGATCGGTCCCGCCGGCACGGGCAAGACCTTCCTCGCGGTGGCGTTGGCCGCGGCGGCGCTGAGCCGGCGCGAGGTCAACCGCATCATCCTCACTCGCCCCGCCGTCGAGGCCGGCGAGCGGTTGGGCTTCCTTCCCGGCGACCTGATGGCCAAGGTCGATCCCTACCTGCGGCCCCTGTTCGACGCGCTCCACGACATGCTCGAGCCCGAGCGCGTCTCGCAGCATCTGGAGCGCGGGGTGATCGAGGTGGCGCCGCTGGCTTTCATGCGGGGAAGAACCATTAACGACAGTTTCATCATCCTCGACGAGGCTCAAAACACGAGCCCCGAGCAGATGAAGATGTTCCTCACCCGCCTCGGCTTCAACTCGAAGGTGGTGGTGACCGGCGACATCACCCAGATCGACCTGCCGCGGGAGCAGGAGTCGGGGCTGGTGGTGGTGGCCGACATCCTGTCCGGCATCGAGGGGATCGAGTTCGTGCGCTTCGGCGAGGAGGACGTGGTGCGGCACAAGCTCGTGCGGCGGATCGTCGCGGCCTACAACGACCACGGGCAGCGGATGACCCCCGAGCTGCGGCCGCGTAAGCGCGCGTGAGCCTCGACATCGAGGTGATCGGCCTCGACGCGCTCGCCCCCGGCGGGCCGACCGCGGCCGAGGTGCAGGAGCTGTGCGCGCTGGCGCTCTCGTCCGCCGCGATCGATGAGGGCCACATCGCCGTCGACTTCGTCGACGAGGAGCGGATCCGCGATCTGAACCGTGAGCACCGCCGGGTCGACGAACCCACCGATGTCCTGTCGTTCGGAATCGACGAGGACGGGCCTCCGATGGGCCCGCGCGAGCTCGGCGACATCGTGATCTGCCCGCAGCACACCGTCAACGTCCGCGAGGCGGTCGTGCACGGTGCGCTCCACCTGACGGGCATGGATCACGAGACCGACGACGGGGAGATGCTGGCGCTCCAGGCCGAGCTGATGCGCTGGATCCAATGAGCACGCGCTCGGGCTTCGTGGCGATCGCCGGCCGGCCCAATGTGGGCAAGTCGACGCTCGCCAATGCGATCGTGGGGGCGAAGGTCGCGATCGTCTCGGACAAGCCGCAGACGACGCGGCGAGCAATCCGCGGCGTCGCCACCGGCCCCGACTGGCAGCTCGTGCTCGTCGACCTCCCGGGCGTTCAGCGCCCGCGCGACGCGCTCACCGAGCGGATGCAGCGCCGCGTCGAGCGCGAGCTCGAGGACGCCGACGCGTGCCTGTTCGTGGTCAACGCCGAGCAGGGCATAGGTCCGGGGGACCGGTTCATCGCGCGCCTACTGGCAGGCGCGCCGGTGCCGGTGGTGATCGCCGCCAACAAGATCGACCGCGCCGGGCGAGACCAAATCGCCGCCACGCTCCA
This sequence comes from uncultured Solirubrobacterales bacterium, assembly GCA_963839105.1. Taxonomy (GTDB): domain Bacteria; phylum Actinomycetota; class Thermoleophilia; order Solirubrobacterales; family Solirubrobacteraceae; genus Palsa-465. The sequence goes on along the minus strand of CAWITQ010000006.1, from coordinate 164,887 downwards.
GTCGGGCGCCGATCTCGATCTGGCCGAGGAGATCTTCCCGGTCTCGGCGCGGACCGGGGCCGGCGTGGGGTTGCTGGTCGAGGAGCTGGTGAGGCGGCTACCCGAGGGGCCGTTCTACTTCGAGCCCACGCAGCACTCCGATCAGACCGAGTCCGTGCGCCTGGCCGAGCTGGTCCGCGAGCAGGTGCTGGCGCGCACGCGCGAGGAGGTCCCGCACGCCGTCGAGGTGGAGGTCGAGGCGATCGAGCACCGCGAGGATCTGGTGCGGATCGAGGCGGTGGCGCTCGTCGAGACCGAGTCCCAGAAGGGGATCCTGATCGGCGCCGGCGGTCAGATGGTGAAGGCGATCGGCACCGCCGCACGCCGGGCGATCGAGCGCGAGGTCGGGACGCGCGTGCACCTCGAGCTGCGGGTTCGGGTGCGGCGCCACTGGCGTGCCGACGAGCGGATTCTCGACCGCCTCGGCATCGAGTAGTCCGCCGCGAGATCATCTGCGACGCGGACTATCCTTGTGAGCGTGGCTATCGATGCCCCGACTTCGCTCACCTCGGACCTGTGCTGGTTGCTCTCCCGCGCCAGCCATGGATTGAACACCGAGCTGACCGCGGCGCTCGAGGACCTGGGGATCTCGCCTCGCGCCCACAGCGTGCTGGTGACAGCACTGACCGGTGAGCACACCCAGGGCGAGATCGCGCGGACCGTCGGGCTCGACAAGACCACGATGGTCGTCACCATCGACGAGCTCGAGGCGGCCGGTCTGGCGGAGCGGCGTCCCTCGAGCAACGACCGTCGCGCGCGGGTGATCGTCGTCACCGCCGCCGGGAAGCGGAAGGTCCGCGAGGCCGACCGAGTGCTCGACCAGGTACGGAGCGACGTGCTCAGTGAGCTGGCGCCCGAGGATCGAGATGCGTTCCTCCGCGTGCTCGGGACGCTGGCCTGCGGGCGCCTGGCCGAGCCGGTGCCGTGCGCGCACCCGGTGCGCCGGCGCGGCTGAACCCGTCCGCTGCCCCGGGGTTCGAGGACCTGGCTGACTAAGGCCGTCGGCGACTGCGCCGACACCGAACTCCCGATGTAGGCGCCCGGAGCCTTACCGGACACTGCGGGTGAAATCCGTGGCAGATCGTCTACTACAAAACGTTCTGCTACGGTGCTATCTCGAACGGTCCGATTACTGAGGAGTCGAAGCTGATGAGCCAGATACAGGGTCCCGATCTGGACCCCCTCGCCACCGACCGCCGCCGCTGGATCGCCCTCGTGGTCCTGTGCGCCGGCTTCCTGATGATCATCCTCGACCAGACGATCGTGAACGTCGCGCTGCCCACGATCCAGAGCAACCTCCACTTCTCGCAGTCTTCGCTGGCGTGGGTGGTCAACGCGTACCTGATCGCGTTCGGCGGCCTGCTGCTGCTCGTCGGCCGGCTGGGCGATCTGATCGGCCGCCGCCGCATCTTCCTGGCCGGCCTCACCGTGTTCACGACCGCTTCCATGGTCTGCGGGCTGGCCGACAGCCAGGCGCTGCTGATCGGCGCGAGGTTCGTCCAGGGCGTGGGCGGCGCGATGACCTCGGCGGTGATCCTGGGGATCATCGTCACGATGTTCCGCACGCCGGGTGAGCAGGCGAAGGCGATCGGCGTCTACAGCTTCGTCGCCGCCGCCGGCGGGGCGATCGGCCTCCTCGCCGGTGGCGTCCTCACCCAGGCGCTCAACTGGCACTGGATCTTCTTCGTCAACCTCCCGATCGGCATCGCCACTGGTGCGTTCGCGGTCCGCCTGCTGCCGTCGGACTCCGGGGTCGGCCTGCGACGCGGTGCGGATGCGCCGGGCGCACTGCTCCTCGTCGCGTCGCTGATGCTCGCCGTGTACACGATCGTCGAGGCCGGCAACTACGGCTGGGGCTCGGCCCACACGCTCGGATTCGGCGGCGTGGCGCTCGCGCTCCTCGCCGGGTTCGTGGTTCGCCAGGCGCTCGCCGCGAACCCGCTCATCCCGCTGCGAGTGTTCAGCTCCCGGACGGTCACGATCGCGAACCTCATGCAGGTGCTGATGGTCGCCGGGATGTTCGGGATGTTCTTCCTGGGCGCGCTCTACCTCCAGCGCGTGCTCCACTACGACGCGATCGAGGTCGGCCTCGCCTTCCTGCCGGTGGCGGTGGGCATAGCCGCGCTCTCGCTGCGCCTGGCGGCGCGCCTGACGATGCGCTTCGGGGGCAAGCCCGTGCTTCTCGCCGGGCTGGTCCTCGTCGCCGCGGCGCTCGTGATGTTCCGGCGAGCCCCGATCGACGCGGGCTATGCCCAGGATCTGCTGCCGGTGATGGTGCTGCTCGGCGTCGGAGCCGGATTGGTGTTCCCGTCGTTGATGACGCTCGCCATGTCCGCGGCCACGCCGGAGGATTCAGGGCTCGCGTCGGGCCTCGTGAACACCACGCAGCAGGTCGGTGGCGCGCTCGGGCTGGCGGTGCTGGCCACGCTCTCGACCACCCGGAGCGACACGCTGCGCGTGCATGGAGTTCCGAGTGCGGTGGCGCTGACCAACGGCTATCACCTCGCATTCACGGTGGCAGCGGCGCTGTTGCTCGCCGCGATCGTCATCGGCGTGCTCCTGCTCCGGCCGGCCTCGAACCTCCACGCGGTCGCCGAGCCGGAGGCAGCGGCCCAGACGGAGGCCGAGCCTGCCTACCTGGAGGAGGCCGCGTAGGATCAGCGCGTGCCGGATGCGCCTCGGATCACGGTCGTCGGCTCAGCGAACACCGACCTCGTAGCCCGCTGTGAGCGTCTTCCCCGCCCGGGGGAGACGCTCACCGACGCGGTGTTCGAGCGCCACCCCGGCGGCAAGGGCGCGAATCAGGCCGTCGCCGCCGCTCGCCTCGGCGCGGAGGTCAGGTTCATCGGCTGCGTCGGCCAGGACGACCTCGTGCTGCGCTCGCTCGAAGATGAGGGACTGGACATCAGCGGCGTAGCCCGCGACGACGGAGAGACCGGGGTGGCCATCGTCCTCGTCGATGCCGGCGGCGAGACCGTGATCGTGGTCGCGCCGGGAGCGAACCGGCGTCTCACGCCCGAGCGGGTCGACGTCGGCGACGCCGACGCAGTCATGTGCCAGCTCGAGATCCCGGCTGAGGTGGTGGCGGCGGCCTCGCGCGAGGCACGGTTCTTCTGTCTGAACGCCGCGCCGGCGCGCGGTCCGCTCGAGTTCGAGCCGGATCTGCTGGTCGTGAACCAGTACGAGTACGAGACCGTTGGCTCCTATGACGGCCTGGTGGCGCTCACCTCGGGGGCCGAGGGGGCGGTTCTGCTCGAACGTGGGGAGGAGGTGGCCCGGGCACGGCCGCCGAAGGTCGAGGCGGTGGACGGAACTGCGGCGGGGGACGCGTTCTGCGCCGCGCTCGTGGTGGCGTTGCTCCAGGGTCTCGACCGGGGAGATGCCCTGGTGCGCGCGTGCGCGGCGGGGGCCGTGGCAGCGTCGCGCCCGGGTGCGCAGCCGTCGCTGCCCACGGCGGCTGACGTGGACGAGCTGCTGAGGCGCTCGGCCTAGAATCGCCCCGGTGGAGGACAGCGAGATCGCCTACGACGAGCGCGGGCTGGTCCCGTGCATCGTCCAGGACTGGCGCACCGGCGAGGTCCTGACGCTCGCGTACATGAACGCCGAGTCGCTCCGGCTGACGCGGCAAACCGGCGAGGTCCACTTCTTCAGCCGCTCCCGCCAGGAGCTGTGGCACAAGGGCGCGACCTCGGGGAACACGCTGAGCGTCAGGGCGATCCGCTACGACTGCGACGGGGATGCCCTGCTCGCGCTCGTCGAACCGGCGGGACCGGCGTGCCATACGGGCGAGCGCACCTGCTTTCACCGCGGCGAGCTCGAGCCCGCGGCGCCGCACGAGGTGCTCCCCGCGCTGGAGCGGACGATCGCGTCGCGCGCGGCGGACCGTCCGGACGGGTCGTACACCGCGAGCCTGCTGGCGCGACCCGGGAGCGCCGGCGAGAAGGTCGAGGAGGAGGCCGAGGAGGTGGCCCGTGCTGCGCGGGAGGAAGGCGACGATCGCGTGGCCGAGGAAGCCGCCGACGTGATCTACCACCTGGCGGTGCTGCTGCGCGGTCGCGGCCTGTCGCTGGCCGACGCCGAGGTGGTGCTCGATGGCCGCCGTCAGCGCTGAAGCCGCGGCGGTCCCGCCGCTCGAGGAAGTCCGCGCGCTCGCGCGCGAGCACAACCTGATCCCGGTCCGCGAGACGTTCATCGACGATTGTCAGACGCCCGTTTCCGCGTTCCTGAAGCTGCGCGACGAGGGTCCGGCGTTCCTGCTCGAATCGGCCGAACAGGGCCGCGTCGGCCGCTACTCGTTCATCGGCTACCGGCCCCGCAAGGTCCTGCGGTGGTCGCTGGGCGATCCCGGCGATCCCTATGAGCTGGCGCGGGAGGAGGTCGGGCGCTTGCACCCGGCGCCGCTCCCCGACCTGCCGCCGTTCGCCGGCGGCGCCGTCGGCGTATTCGCCTACGACCTGGTGCGGACGGTCGAGCCGCTCGGTCAGCCCGGGCCCGACCCGATCGGGGCGCCCGATCTGGCGCTGATGCTGACCGATGCCCTCGTCGTGTTCGACCACCTCAAGCACACGGTCACGGTGCTCGCGAACGTCTACACCGAGGACGATCTCGAGGCGTCCTACGCTCGGGCGCTCGAGACGATCGCCGAAGTGCGGTGGCGTCTGGCGGGCCCGGTGCCGCGCCCGGCGCGTCCGCCGGTGCAGGGGCGCGCCGCGCCGGAGTTCCGGTCGAACATGACGCGCGAGCAGTTCGAGGCCAATGTCGCGCGCATCATCGAGTACATCCGCGCCGGAGACGCGTACCAGGTCGTCCCCTCGCAGCGCTGGTCGGCGCCGGTGCCGGTGGAGGCGTTCTCGATCTACCGGGGCCTGCGTGCGGTCAACCCCAGCCCGTACATGTACTTCCTCGACTTCGGGGACTTCGAGGTCGCCGGCGCGAGCCCCGAGCCCCTGATCACCGTCGCCGGCCGCACCGTGGCCACCCGGCCGATCGCCGGGACCCGCCGGCGCGGCGCCACCGCGGAGGAGGACCGGCAGATCGCGGAGGATCTGCTCGCGGATGCCAAGGAGCGCGCGGAGCACGTGATGCTGGTCGACCTCGGGCGCAACGACCTGGGGCGCGTGTGCGAGTACGGCTCGGTTGAGGTCGAGGACTTCATGGCCGTCGAGAACTACAGCCACGTCATGCACATCGTCTCGAGCGTGCGCGGCCGGCTACGGCAGAGCGTCGGCGCGCTCGACGCGCTGCGCGCAGTGCTTCCCGCCGGGACGCTGTCGGGCGCGCCCAAGGTCCGCGCCATGCAGATCATCGACGAGCTCGAGCCGGTCAAGCGGGGCGGCTACGGTGGCGCCATCGGATACCTGAGCTACGCCGGCGACCTCGACACCTGCATCCACATCCGGACCGTCGTGGTCAAGGACGGGGTCGCGCACATCCAGGCCGGCGGCGGGACCGTCGCCGACGCCCAGCCCGACTACGAGTTCCGGGAGTCGGAGGCCAAGGCACGGGCCGTGCTCGAGGCGATCCGGCTCGCGGTGGCGCAGCCGGACTGGCCTTAGCGCGGTCGCTGGCCGACACAGGCCCGCGCCACCGTTCCGGGCCGGCGCGAGTCGCCGGCGCATTCGCCCGTTACCGTTCGCGGCCCGTGAGGGTCCTGGTTCTCGACAACTACGACAGCTTCACCTACAACCTCGTCCAATACCTGGGGGAGCTGGGTGCGGAGATCGAGGTCGTGCGCAACGACCACGCCACCGTGGAGTCGCTGCTCGTGCGCGGCTACGACCGGTTGATCGTCTCGCCGGGCCCCTGCACGCCGAACGAGGCGGGGATCTCGCTGGAAGCGGTGCGGCGCTTTCCCGCCGCCGGCGTTCCCACGCTGGGGGTGTGCCTCGGCCACCAGGCGCTCGTCCAGGCGTGGGGGGGACGCGTGGTCAGGCACGAGCCGATTCACGGCAAGACGACCGGGATCGAGCACGACGGCAGGACGATCTTCCGCGGGTTGCCGGAGCCGCTCGAGGTCGGGCGCTACCACTCGCTCGTGGCCGATCCCGAGCTGCCGGACTGCCTCGAACGCTCGGCGTTCGGCGGAGAGGTGGTGATGGCGGTGCGCCACCGGGAGCTGCCCGCCGAGGGCGTTCAGTTTCACCCCGAGTCGGTCCTGACCGAGCGAGGGCGCGAGCTGCTCGGCAACTTCCTGGCCGGCGCTCGATGACCGACCTGCTGACGCGCTCGATCGACGCCGTTGCCAGCGGCCGGGACCTGAGCTTCGACGACGCGAGCGCCGTGCTCGCCGAGATCATGGCCGGGAGGGCGACGGAGATTCAGATCGCCGGCCTCCTGATCGCGCTGCGCACCAAGGGGGAGACCGTCGAGGAGCTGGCGGGCCTGGCGCGGACGATGCGCTCGTTCGCGACACCGGTGACGGTTGCGGGAGACGACCTGCTCGACACGGCCGGGACTGGGGGCGGCCGGCGCACTTTCAACGTCTCCACGACAGCGGCGCTGATCGCCGCCGGGGCAGGGTGCACGGTGGCCAAGCACGGCAACCGCTCCGCCACCGGCCTGTCGGGCTCGGCGGACCTGCTTGAGGCGCTCGGCGCGCGTATTGATCTGCCGGCGGCGGCGGTGGCGCGGTGCATCGAGGAGGTCGGCTTCGGGTTCATGTTCGCGCCGGCGCACCACCAGGCCACCCGCTACGTGGTGCCCGTGCGCCGGCAGCTCGCGGTGCGGACGATCTTCAACTTCCTCGGGCCCCTGACCAACCCGGCCGGCGCTTCGCGGCAGCTGATCGGCGTCTCCGACGGTGCGTACCTCGAGACGATGGCGGGGGCGCTGGCGCTGCTGGGGACGCGCCACGCGCTGCTCGTCTCGAGCGAGGACGGCCTCGACGAGCTCAGCATCTGCGCCCCGACGCGGGTGGTGGAGGTGGCCGGGACCGACATCGTGGAGTACACGGTGTCGCCCGAGGACGTGGGGTTGCGGCCATGCGGCGCGGACGACATTCCCGGCGGCGACCCAGCGGAGAACGCGGAGATCGCCCGGCGGATCCTCGCGGGCGAGCCGGGCCCCCCGCGTGATCTGGCGGTGCTGAACGCGGGCGCGGCGATCTACGCGGGCGGTGGCGCCGCGACGCTCGCGGAGGGAGTGAGGGCGGCGGAGCGGGCGATCGACGGTGGTGCGGCGAGCGCGGCTTTGGATCGGTTCGTGGCGCGGACGCGGGAGCTGGCGCCGTGAGGCGGACAACATGTTCTCTTTCGACGCGCCGAGGCGCCGTTTGCCCGCTGAGCGGCAATCGTCTCGCGGACGCCGAGAGGACGTCCCGGGGATGAACCGGCTCGACCCGATCATCGCCTCGACGCGCGCGCAGGTAGGGCGCGGAGGCAGGCCGTGCCGGAGGCCGAGCTGGAGCGCGCGGTGGCGGCCCGGGCCGCGGCCCGTGACTTCCGCCCGTTCGCGGTTGCCCTCGCCACCGGCGAAAGCCTCTCGCTGATCGCCGAGCACAAGCGCCGCTCCCCGTCCGCCGGCGTCATCCGCGACGATCTCGACCTGACCGACGTGGTCGGGGCCTATGAGCGCGGTGGCGCCAGTGCGCTCTCGATCCTCACCGAGACCGACAACTTCGGCGGGTCGCTTGACGATCTCAGAGCCGCGCGCGCCACCGCGTCGCTGCCGATCCTGCGCAAGGACTTCGTCGTCGACCCGTACCAGCTCGTCGAGGCGGTGGCGGCGGGCGCAGACGCCGTCCTCCTGATCGTGGCGGCGCTCGAAGCGCAGGACCTGACGAATTTGCACCACCGGGCGCGGGAGCTCGGGCTGGCGGCCCTGGTCGAGGTCCACGACGCGCGGGAGCTGGGCGTGGCGCTCTCAGCGGGCGCCGAGATCGTCGGCATCAACAACCGCGACCTCACCACGCTCGAGGTCGACATCCAGACCACGTTCGCGCTCGCTCCGCTTGTGGGGGAGGGTGTGACCACGGTGGCGGAATCGGGGTTCACGAGCCGCGCGCAGCTCGATGAGCTCGCGGACGCCGGCGTGGATGCGGTGCTCGTGGGGGAGGCGCTGATGCGGGCGCCGGACATCGAGGCGGCCTGCCGGGTGCTCACCACCCGCGTCCCTACGATGTGACTGTGACCAAGATCAAGTTCTGCGGTCTCACCCGGCTCTCGGACGCGCAGCTGGCGGTCCAGGCCGGCGCCTGGGCGATCGGCCTGATCTTCTGGCCGCACTCGCCGCGCCGGTGCGAGCTCGACAACGCGACCGAGATCGCGGCGACACTGCACCGGCGCGTCGAGATCGCCGGCGTGTTCGTCAACGCCACGCTCGATCACGTGGCGCAGACCGCCGACGCGGTCGGCCTGACGATGCTCCAGCTCCACGGCGACGAGGGGCCCGCCTTCTGCTCCGAGGCAGCGCGGCGCACCGGCTGCAAGGTGATCAAGGCCGCGCGGGTGCGCAGCGGCGCCGACATCCAGGCGCTCGGGTCGTTTCATACCGACTACCACCTGCTTGACAGCTACGTCTCGGGGACACCCGGCGGAACCGGCGAGACGTTCTCCTGGGAGATCGCCCGTGCCCACCGCGGCGCAACGCCGATTGTCCTCTCCGGGGGCCTGAACCCCGACAACGTCGCCCAGGCGATTGCGACCATCAACCCGTTCGCCGTCGACGTGGCGAGCGGCGTCGAGTCGAGTCCGGGGCGCAAGGATCCCGGGAAGCTCGAGGCGTTCGCGGCGGCGGTCCGGGGAGTCGGGGCGGTGGCGGTCGGGTGAGTGCGGTCGAGCACCGCTTCGGCCCCTACGGGGGCCAGTACGTCCCGGAGACCCTGATGCCGGCGCTGGCCGAGCTCGAGGCGGCGTGGGTCGAGGCCCGCGATGACCCCGCGTTCGAGCGCGAGCTGAGCAACCTCCTCAACGACTACGTCGGGCGCCCATCGCCCCTCTACCACGCCAAGCGCCTGTCCGAGGCCGCCGGGAGCACGATCTACCTCAAGCGCGAGGACCTCAACCACACCGGCGCGCACAAGATCAACAACGCGATCGGCCAGGCGCTGCTGGCGATGCGGATGGGCAAGCGGCGGATCATCGCGGAGACCGGCGCCGGCCAGCACGGCGTCGCCACCGCCACCGCCTGCGCCCTGCTCGACCTCGAGTGCATCGTGTACATGGGCACCGAGGACATGCGCCGCCAGAAGCCGAACGTCGAGCGGATGGGCCTGCTCGGCGCGCGCGTGGAGCCCGTCGACGCGGGCGCGAAGACCCTCAAGGAGGCGGTGTCGGCCGCCATCCGCGACTGGGTCGCGAACGCGAGAACCACGCACTACATCATCGGCTCGTGCGTCGGGCCGGCGCCGTACCCGGCGCTGGTGCGAGACCTGCAGCGGGTGATCGGCGACGAGGCGCGCGCCCAGATCCAGGAGCGAACCGGTCGCCTGCCGCAGCGCGTGATCGCGTGCGTGGGCGGCGGGTCGAATTCGATCGGCATCTTCGTTCCGTTCGTGGATGACCAGAACGTCGAGCTCATCGGAGTCGAGGCCGCCGGCGAGGGCCTCGAGAGCGGGCGCCACGGCGCGCCGCTGACCGCGGCCGGCATCCCCGGAGTCCTCCACGGTGCGTACAGCGCCGTCATGCAGGACGAGGACGGCCAGATCCTGGAGGCGCACTCCATCTCGGCCGGCCTCGACTACCCCGGCACCGGCCCCGAGCACGCCTGGCTGCGCGACTCCGGGCGCGCGCGGTACACGGGGATCACCGACGCCGAGGCGCTCGAAGCATTCGCCCGCACCTGCCGGCTCGAGGGCATCATCCCCGCGCTCGAAAGCTCACACGCCCTCGCCTGGGCGCTGAAGAACGGCCCCAGCGAGCTCGACCTGATCTGCCTGTCGGGCCGCGGGGACAAGGACCTGGCGGAGGCCCTGAGCCGGCTCGAGGACGGGGACCGCGGCCGCCCCGAGCGAGCTTGACCGGGGCTGAGCGCATCGCCGAGGCGTTCGCGGCCGCGCGCGCCGACGGCCGCCGAGCGGCGCTGATGCCGTACATGATGGGCGGCTTCCCGGATCCCGAGACCTCCCGCCGGATCGCCGCGGCCTACGTCGACGGTGGCGCGGACCTGATCGAGCTGGGCGTCCCGTTCTCGGACCCGCTCGCGGACGGCCCGGTGATCCACGCAGCAGGGACCGCGGCGCTGCGCGCGCACACGACCCTCCCGGACGTGCTCGAGATCGCGCGCGAGGTCGCCGACCGCGTCCCGGTCATCCTCATGTGCTACGCCAACCCGATCTACGCCCGGGGGCTCGAGCGCTTCGCCGACATGCTGCTCGCGGCCGGGATATCCGGGCTGATCGTCCCCGACCTCCCCCTCGACGAGTCCGGCGATGTGCTCCGGGCGTGCGACGAGCGCGGGCTGGCCCTCGTCCCTCTGGTCGCGCCCACGACGCCCGAGGACCGGATGGTGGCGATCGGATCCCGCGCCCGGGGCTTCGTCTACACCGTGTCGGTCACCGGGACCACGGGCGAGCGGGCCCACCTCGACGGCGGGCTGGCCGAGATCGTGGCCCGGGCGAAGGCTTCCACCACCGTCCCGGTGGCGGTCGGATTCGGGATCGGGAACGGCCGGCAGGCGGCGGCCGCGGTCGACGCCGGGGCGGACGGCGTGATCGTCGGCACGAGGCTCGTACGGGCGGCCGCCGAGGGTGACGATCCAGTCGCGGCGGCGGCGGAGGTGCTCGAGGAGCTCGCCGGGGCGCTTCGCAGCTGACGGCTGGGCTAGCATCCCGGGCAATGGGCCTAGTTCTCTCTGCCACCGCGGCGCTCTGCGCGTGGATCGTGCTCTGGGCGATCGGCTCGAGTGGCTTCGACGGCATGCTGCTGGTGGTCGGCGTGGTCGTGTTCGCGATCGCCGTCCGGAACCTTCTGCCGTTCCTGCCTGGCCGGCGGGATTAGCCGCCGCCGATGCGCACGAGCCTGCTCGCGCGGGGCCGGAGGCTCCGGGTCGGTGCCTGCCTCGCACTTTCCATCGGCCTGGGCGGATGCGCCGCGGCCGCCAGCTCCACCGTCACCGTCGCGGGCCAGAACCTGACCATCTATGCCGCGCTGCCCCCGGCCGGGACGGCCACCGCGGAGAGCCGGGATGTGTTCGACGCCGAGCAGCTCGCCCTCAAGCTGACGGGCAGCCGCCTCGGCCAGGCGACGGTCCGGCTCGTGCCCGTGCAGGGCAAGGAGATATCCGACAACGCCCGGAGCGCGATCCAGGACACCTCGGCGATCGCCTACCTGGGCGAGATACCGCCGGGCGCATCAGCCGATTCGATCGGGATCACCAATGCCCAGGACCTGCTCCAGGTCAGCCCCACCGACACCGCCGTGGCCGCGACGCAATCCACGGCCGCGGTGCCCGGCTCGCCGAACCTCTACTACGAGTCGCTGAAGACCTACCACCGGACGTTCGCGCGGGTTGTGCCGACCACCGCGCTCGAGGCCCGGGCGCTGGTGTCGCTGATGCAGTCGCTCGGCGTCCATCAGCTCGCGATCCCGACCGACGGCAGCGACTACGGAAAGGCGCTGGCGCTCGCGGTGCGGGGCAACGCCGGTTCGGGGATCTCGGTCACGTCGTCCGCGTCGGGCGCGGACGGCGTCCTGTTCGCCGGAAGCGCGTCGAGCCAGGCGACGAGCGCGTTCGACCAGGCGGTGGCGGGGAACCCGAAGGCCAAGCTGTTCGCGCCCTCGGCACTCGCTCAGCAGAGCTTCGCGTCGTCCCTGACGCCGGCGGCGCAGCGCGCGCTCTACGTCACGCAGCCCGGCTTCTACAAGGACCTCCCCGCGGCAGGCCAGAAGTTCCGGTCCGACTTCCAGTCCGCATACGGGCACGCGCCGGCGCCGCAGGCCATCTTCGGCTACGAGGCCATGGCCTCGGTCCTCGCGGTTCTGCGGGAGGCCGGCTCGGCGGCGAACAATCGCAGCACGGTCGTCCGTGACTACTTCGCGCTCAAGAACCGCGACTCGGTGCTCGGCACGTACTCGATCAATGCAAATGGCGACACCAGCCTCGATGCGTTCGCGGCCAGCCGGGTCCAGCGCGGGCGGCTGATCCCGTTCAAAGCTCTAGCCGCCCAGGGGTGAGCGGCCGCCGCGGACACGGCACATGAACCGCGATGCGATCGCGCTTGCCGTGTTGCTCGGGGCGGCGCTGTTCGGATCGACCGGGTGCGGACGCTCGTCGCACAGCACCACGAGTGACCGTATCGACGGCACGACGTTGAGGATCTACTCGAGCGTGCCCCTCCACGGCCCCTCGGCCGCCCAGGGGAAGGCGATCGTCAACGGGGAGCGGCTGGCGCTGAGCCGGATCCACGGCCGGATCGGCCGCTACCGGATCGCGCTGGTCTCGCTCGACGACACGACCATCAACCGCGGGAGCTGGGATCCTGGGCAGACCACGCTCAACGCCCGCGCGGCGGCGGCCGACCCGCGCGCCATCGGCTACCTGGGCGAGGACGATTCGGGGGCGAGCGCGGTCTCGATCCCGGTACTCAACCGCGCGGGCATCCCGCAGCTGAGCGCGACGAGCACGGCCGTGGGGCTGACCTCGGGCGCGCCGGGGGCCTCCCCGGGGGAGCCGCAGAAGTACTACCCGACGATGGTGCGGACGTTCGCGCGGGTGATCCCCAATGATTCGGTTCAGGCTGCGGCTCAGATACGCCTGCAGCAGAGCCTCGGCTGCACCTCCACCTACGTGCTCGACGACGGCGAGGTCGACGGCTCCGACGCCGCGACGGCGTTCCAGCTCACGGCGCCGTCGGCCCATCTGCGGGTGGCCGGGGTGCAGACGTTCGATCCGCGCGCCACCGACTACACCGCGCTGGCCCAGGCGGTGGCGCTGACCATGCCCGACTGCGTCCTGATCAGCGGCGCGGTCGAGAGCCACGCCGTCCTTCTCACCGAGCAGGTGGCGGCGGCGCTGCCCAAGGCGCTCCTGTTCGGCACCGCGCAGATGGCGGAGCCCAGCTACGTCGATCCGGCGCGCGGCGGGATCCCGCGCTCGCTCGACGGCCGGGTGAACCTGACGGCGGCGGCGCTCGATGCCCGCGACTACCCGCCGGCGGGTCGCGCCTTCCTCGCCGCCTACCGGCGCCGGTTCGGCCCGCCGGCGCCGTCGGCCATCTTCGGGTACGAGGCGATGAGCCTGATGCTCGACGCGATCTCCCGCGCCACCGACGCCGGGACGAAGCGGGTCGACCGCACCGCTGTGCTGCGCGCGCTCTTCTCCACCCGCGATCGCCTGAGCGTGCTCGGCATCTACAGCATCGACAGCGACGGCGACACGACGCTGCGGACCTTCGGCGCCTACGGCGTCAGCGACGGGCGGCTGCAGTTCCTGCGCACGATCCAGACGTGAGGCGGCGGGTCGTTGAAGTTGCGTTAGGGTCCGGCTCGGGTACTCGCCGGCGGCTTGTGGGTATCTGAGGCCGCCACTACGCTCACTCGCTCCGGGGACCGGAGACTCGGGTTGGAAGCTTTCAGGAGGCGTATGCGCTCTGTCGGGAAGGCGGTCAGGGGATGCCTGGTGGCCGGAACAGCGGCCGCGGTCGTCGGCTGCGGGGGGAGCGGCACGACGAGCACCGCGCGCACCGCCACCACGCCGGGGGCCGTCCACAGCCGGACCGTCGACATCTACTCGAGCCTGCCGCTTCAGGGACCGCTGGCCAACCAGGGACAGGCGATCGTGAAGGGCATCGAGCTCGCGCTCTCCCAGACCGGCGGACGCGCGGGTATGTGGACGGTCAACTACCTGTCGAGGGACGATGCGACCGCGGGCGAGCAGGCCTGGGACGCGAGCGCCACCGGCACGAACGCGCGGCTGGTGGCGGAGGATCCGAAGGCCGTCTACTACGTGGGCGAGTTCAGCTCCGTCGCCAGCGAGGTCTCGATCCCGATCCTCAACCAGGCGAAGGTGCCGCAGATGAGCCCCGCCAACACCTACACGGGGCTGACGACGACCGCGCCGGGTAGCAGCTCGCAGGCGCCGGCGAGCCCGAGCGGCGTGCGCAGCTACCTGAGGCTCGTCCCGAGCGACTCCGTCCAGGCCGCCGCGGATCTCGAGGCGATGAAGGGCGCGGGGTGCCGGAAGGTCGCCGTCAGCAGCTCCGGCGACGCCTACGGCGCCGAGTTCGCGGCGTTGCTCGAGGCCGACAAGGGCGCCTACGGCGTCACCATCGCCAGCAGCAGCTCGCTGGACACGAGCGCCGGGAACCTCCACGGGTACGCCACGGGGGTCAAGTCGCAGGGCGCCGACTGCGTCTTCTTCGCCGCCACCGCCTCGCCGTCGGCGGTCGCGGTCACGGAAGCGGTCAACTCCGTGCTGCCGAAGGTGAAGCTGTTCGGTCCGGACCAGATGTGCGTCGGCGCCTGGACGGCCGACGTCCCGGCCTCGATCGCCGCGCGCATCGAGTGCACGATGCCCGTCCTGAGCATCGGCTCCTACCCTGGAGGGCACCGGTTCCTGCGCGACTACAAGGCCAAGTACGGGGACCCGAACCCGAACCCGTACGCGATCTACGGCTACGAGGCGATGAAACTCGGGCTGGACACGATCGCCAGGCTCGGCCCGGCGGGCAACGACAAGCTGGCGGTGCTGAAGGCGCTGTTCGCGATCCGAAGCCGGGACTCCGTGCTTGGCACCTACGGGTTCGATAGCAACGGCGACACGACGCTCCGGTCCTACGGCCTGTATCGAGTCGGTCCGGGCGGCGAGCCACGGTTCGACAAGACGCTGACCCCGCCCGTCAGCTGAGGGCCCGCACCTACGCGCGGACCCTAGGCGGCTTGGCGCTCCACCCGGGTCCGGCGGCGGGCGCGCTTGAGCTCGAACAGGCGCTGGTCGGCGACCTCGAGCAGCGCCTCGATGGTGGCGCCGTCGTTGGGGAACACGGCCGCGCCGGCGCTGGCCCCGAGGACCTCGACTCCTGCGGTGACGCGCGCCACCGCGGCCATCGCGCGGTTGACCAGGCGCTCGGGGGCGTCGGTCTCCGGCGCGAGCACGCAGAACTCGTCGCCACCGAGCCGCGCCACCGTGTCCTGGTCGCGCATGGCCCGGTTCAGGGCGGCGGAGACGTCGCGCAGGAGGTCGTCGCCGGCGGCGTGGCCGAAGCGGTCGTTGAGGGCCTTGAAGCCGTCGAGGTCGAGCATCAGCACGCAGAAGCTGTGCCCGGAGCGGGTGTGGCGGGCGATCTCGTAATCGACGCGCTCGAGCAACGAACGCCGGTTGGCCACGCCGGTGAGCGGGTCGCGAAGGGCGGTGGCGCGGAGCGAGTCGCGCTCGCGCCGGAGCCGCTCGCGCGTCGCGATCAGGATCGACACGCTGGCCGCGGGCACCAGGATCGCGAGCGCCACCGGCGGGTGGCGCCCCGAGGCCGCAAACGTCGGGGCGGCCGCGGCCGCGAGGATCACCGCGGAGGCGACCAGGGCCCCTCGTTGGCGGGGGATCGCGGCGGCGGCCAGCAGCATCGCCGGGATGCAGGCCCAGAAGGCGTCGCTCGGCACGGCGGGCAGTGTGGCGATCGGCTCGGACGGCGCCCGGGATGGATCCCGGGCGCAACCGGGGAATTCGGCTCCGGATGGCTCGGTCTCCTACGACCAGTGGAGCCGAATCCCTTTAAGCGAATCCGGCTTGACTGGCGACGACACGCGCTTGGCGTTGAGCCGGATTCGCCCGGCCCCAGGGACGACCGGCCGAAGCCCGAGCCCCAGATCAGACCAGGGCCGGCTCGCGGTCCTCGACGGCAGCCACCGCCGCCGCCACCGCGCTCACGACCTGGCGGTTGAACACCGAGGGGACGATGTAGTCCTCGCGCAGTTCGTCGGGGCCGATGATGCCGGCGATGGCGCGGGCGGCGGCCATCTTCATCGGCTCGGTGATCTGGCTGGCGCGGACGTCGAGGGCGCCGCGGAAGATCCCGGGGAAGCAGAGCACGTTGTTGATCTGGTTCGGGTAGTCCGAGCGCCCGGTGGCGAGGACGCGGGCGTAGCGGGCGGCCTCCTCGGGCGCGATCTCGGGATCCGGGTTGGCCATCACGAACACCATCGGGTCGGGGTTCATGCGCGCCAGGGCCTCGGCGGGGATCGTGCGCGCGCCCGAGAGCCCGATCAGCAGGTCCGCGCCCTCGAGCACGTCGACGGGGCCGCCCGGCCTGCGCTCGGGGTTGGTCGCCTCGGCGATCGTCCGCTTGACCGGCGGCATGCTCCCGTCGAGGTAGTCGGCGCGGTCGGTGTGGACAGCGCCCCGGGAGTCACAGCAGATGATCTGGCGCACGCCGGCGCCGAGGAGGATCCGCGCCACCGCCACCCCGGCGGCACCGAGGCCGACGATGACCACGCGCGTGTCCTCGACCCGCCGCTGGGTGAGCGCGGCCGCGTTCAGGAGCGCCGCGAGGACGACGACGGCGGTGCCGTGCTGGTCGTCGTGGAAGACGGGGATGTCGAGCTCGGCCTTGAGCCGGTCCTCGATCTCGAAGCAGCGCGGCGCGGAGATGTCCTCAAGGTTGATCCCGCCAAACCCGGGCGCGATCGCCTTGACCACGGCCACGATCTCATTCGGGTCCTTGGTGTCGAGGCAGATGGGGAACGCGTCGACCCCCGCGAACTCCTTGAACAGCATCGCCTTGCCCTCCATCACGGGCATGGCGGCGCGGGGACCGATGTCGCCGAGGCCGAGAACGGCGGTCCCGTCGGAGACCACGGCCACGGTGCCGCGCTTGATCGTGTACTCGAAGGCGAGGTCGGGATCCCGCTCGATCGCGCGGGACACGCGGGCGACGCCGGGCGTGTAGGCCATCGAGAGGTCCTCGCGGGTGGCGAGCGGGCTCTTCGAGCGGACCTCGATCTTGCCTCCCGCGTGCATCATGAACGTGCGGTCGATGGCCTCGAGCACGACCGCGCCGTCGACGGCGTTGATGGCCTCGGTCAGCCGCGGCCAGTCGCTGGCGGCGCCGGTCTCGACGGTGATGTCGCGGATCGTGTTCGGTCCCTCAATCCGGACGAGGTCGATCGCTCCGATCGTGCCGCCCGCGGTGCCGATTGCGGTGGCGACCTTGCCGAGCATGCCGGGCTGGTGGCTGATCTGCACGCGGAGCGTGAGGCTGAACTGGGCACTCGGTGTGGGCGGCATCGGTCCAGATAGCCTGACATAACGATGCCCGACGAGCTTTTCCTGATCGACGGCAACAGCCTGGCCTACCGTGCCTTCTTCGCGCTGCCCGAGTCGATCGCGACCTCGACGGGGGTGCCGACGAACGCGATCTTCGGGTTCGCGTCGATGCTCGTGAAGATCCTCACCGACTACGGGCCGAAGGCGACCGTGGTCGTGTGGGACGCCGGCTCGAGCGGGCGCAAGGAGGTGTATTCGGAGTACAAGGCGCAGCGGAGCACGCGGCCGGATCTGCTCAAGGAACAGTGGCCGGCGTTCGAGCCGCTCGTCGATGCCTTCGGCTACCAGAACCTGTCAGTGCCGAGCTATGAGGCCGACGACGTGATCGCGTCGATCGTCGAGCGCGCCCGCGCGGACGGGATCCCGGTGATGGTCGTCACCGGCGATCGCGACGCCTACCAGCTCGTGGACGACGGCGTGCGGATCATGACCACCTCGCGGGGGATCACCGATACCCGCGTGTACGACCGCCAGGGCGTGATCGACCGCTACGGGATCCCGCCCGAGCTCGTCCCCGACTTCATCGGGCTCAAGGGCGACACCAGCGACAACATCCCCGGCGTCCCCGGGATCGGCGACAAGACCGCGGCCGAGCTGCTCCAGCGGTTCGGGTCGCTCGAGGAGGTCCTGGCGCGGGTGGACGAGGTGTCAGGGGCCAAGCGCAAGCAGAACCTGACCGAGCACGCCGACGACGCCCGGGTGTCCAAGGAGCTGGCCACCGCCAAGCGCGACATCTCCCTGGATTTGGATGTGGCGGAGTTCGTGGCCCGGGAGCCGGATCGCTCCCGCCTGCGCGAGGTCTTCCGCCTCTACGAGCTTCGCGAGCCGCTGCGCCGGCTCGAGGAGGCACTCGGATCAGCCGACGCGGCCGCGCCGGCGCCGGTCGGCGAGCAGGAGCTGACTGCGCGCGTGCGCACCGCGAACCTCGACGCGGTGCGACGCCTGCCCGAGGTCGAGGTCGCGATCACGGCACGCGCGCCGGCGACACCCGACGGGGCGCTGTTCGCGGCCGACGGCGCCTGGACGTGGGCGGTGTATCCGGGCGGTGGCTCCGAGGTCCTGAGCGGGAGCGGCGGCCGGCCCGAGGACCTGGTGCAGGCCGTGGGCAATCGACCGGTGGTCGCCCACGACGCGAAGTCGCTGGGGGAGGTGCCGGCGCGCCTCGCGCACGACACCGAGGTCGCGGCATACCTGCTGGAGCCGGCGGCGCGGGCGTACCCGGTGCGGGAGCTCGCCGCCGACCGGGGCTTTGCGACGGCGGGGATCGAGAGCGAAGCGGCGATCGACGCGCTGCTCGTGCACGCTCTCGCGGACTGGCAGCGAGAGCAGATCCGGTCGAGGGGTCTGACCTGGCTGCTCGAGGAGGTCGAGCTGCCGCTGGTGCGCGTGCTGCGCGACATGGAGAAGGTGGGTCTGAAGCTCGACACGGCTCGGCTGCGGGAGATCTCGGCGCGGGTCACCGACGAGGCGGACGCGCTGGAGCGCGAGATCTACGAGCTGTCCGGGGTCGAGTTTGTCTTGGGGTCGCCGAAGCAGCTCGAGGAGGTGCTGTTCGGGACGCTCGGCCTGTCGCGCAAGCGCCGGGGCAAGACCGGCTACTCGACCGACGCGCGGGTACTGCAGGCGATCCGCCACGAGCACCCCGTGATCGAGAAGATCGAACGGTGGCGCGAGCTCAACCAGCTCGCCAAGACCTACCTCGACGCACTGCCGGCGCTGATCGCCGGCGACGGGCGGATCCACACCACGTTCAACCAGACCGCGGCCACGACGGGGCGGCTGTCGTCGAACAACCCGAATTTGCAGAACATCCCGATCCGGACGGCGCTGGGACGGGAGATCCGGGCCTGCTTCGTGGCCGAGCCCGGTCACCTGCTCGTCTCCGCGGACTATTCGCAGGTCGAGCTGCGGCTGCTGGCCCACATCGCGGGTGAGGACGCTTTGAAGGAGATCTTCGTCGCGGGGGAGGATGTGCACACCGCCACGGCGTGTCGCGTGTTTGGGGTGACACCGGAGCAGATCGACCCCGGCATGCGCTCGAAGGCGAAGATGATCAACTACGGCATCGTGTACGGACTGTCGGCGTGGGGGATGGCCGACCGGCTCGACATCCCCCAGGAGGAGGCCGACGAGTTCATCCAGCGCTACATGTCCGGGTTCCCGGCGGTGGCGCGGTGGATCGAGGAGACGATCGAGCAGGGGACC
The DNA here is from genome assembly GCA_963839105.1 of uncultured Solirubrobacterales bacterium. Classification (GTDB taxonomy): domain Bacteria; phylum Actinomycetota; class Thermoleophilia; order Solirubrobacterales; family Solirubrobacteraceae; genus Palsa-465. The sequence goes on along the minus strand of CAWITQ010000006.1, from coordinate 145,450 downwards.
GAGCATGGGTACGTCTCGACTCTGTTCGGGCGCCGCCGCCAGGTGCCCGAGCTGCGCGCCCGGCGCTGGGACCTGCGCAAGCAGGGCGAGCGGTTCGCGGTCAACATGGTGATCCAGGGCACCGCGGCCGACATCATGAAGGTGGCGATGGTCCGGTGTGACGCGGCCCTGCGCGATGCCGGCCTGGCGACCCGGATGATCCTGCAGATCCACGACGAGCTGCTGTTCGAGGGCCCGGTGGCGGAGGCGCCCGAGGTGCGCGAGCTCGCGGTGCAGGAGATGGCGGCGGCGTTCGAGATGGATCCGCCGCTGGCGGTCGAGGCCGGCGTGGGGCCGGACTGGCTGGCGGCGAAATGAGGGTGGTTGTGCTCGTCGCGGCCCTGGTGCTGTCGGCTGCCCCAGTGGCGGGGGCGCGCCCCGTGGTCGAGCGGGATGTGGCGACCGGGGTGTCGGCGGGGGCGCCCGGGGCGGCGAGGGTCGTGCGCGCCGCGCCTCCCCGCGTCAGCTGGCATATGGGCGCGGTGCTCCACTCGACGCGCAGTCACGTGATCTTCTGGCAGCCCCCGTCGATGTCGTTCGACTCCGGCTACGCCGCGGTGATCGAGCGGTTCCTCGCGAACGTCGCCGCGTCGAGCCACAGCTCGACCAATGTGTTCGGGCTGACCGGCCAGTACCGCGACCGGGGTGGCCCGGCGGCGTATGCGTCCTCGTTCGCCGGCGCGGTCGTCGATGCGGATCCGCTCCCGGGCAACGGCTGCCACGAGCCGCGGACGGCGCCCGCGTGGAGCGTGTGCCTGACCGACGACCAGCTCCAGGCCGAGATCAGGCACGTCGTCGCCGCCGACCGGCTCCCCCGCCGGGCCGGGGACATCTACCTGCTCGTGTTGCCGAACGGCTTCGGCAACTGCCTGGACTCGAGCTCGTCGAGCTGCGCGCTCGGGGGCTCGAACAACGGCTACTGCGGCTATCACCTGGCAACATCAGACGGGATCCCGTACGCGGTGATCCCGTACAACGCGATCTCCGGCCACTGCCAGTCCGACAACCCCCGCCCGAACCACAGCACCGCTGACCCGGTCCTGTCCACGATCGCCCACGAGGAGACCGAGGTGGTGACCGATCCGTTCGGCGGTGGCTGGAGCACGACCGACGGGGAGGAGATCGCCGACCTGTGCCTCGAGGAGTCCGGGCCGGTGCTGGGCGGTGGCGCGCGCGGGGGGTGGAACCAGGTGATCGCCGGCGGCCACTACTTTCTCCAGTCCATGTGGAGCAATGCGACGCGTGCGTGTGTGGCACGGGCGCCGGGGGACCGCGTGTCTGTAGGCGGTCCGCGGCGTGTCCGGACGGACGGGCGGGCGACGTTCGTGGCGCACACGTCGGCGACGGGGCGGCGGGCGGTGGCTTGGCTGTGGTCGTTCGGCGGGCGAGGGGCGCGGGTGTCCCACGCGTGGCGGCGGTCCGGGCGCTACCGAGTGCTCGTGCGCGTCACCGACAGCTGGGGGAACTGGGGGTTCGGGGCGCGGGTGGTGCGGGTGTCGTGATCGATTCTGGGCGCTATAGACCCGAAATCGATCACGCCGGCGTGAGCGCCGGCGCCGGCGCCTGACCCACGAAGTCCGGGTGGGCCACGTTCAGGTAGTGGCCGAAGGACCAGTCGATGAAGCGCTGGGCCTGCATCGCGCGCAGCGACCCGGCGAGCAGGCGGGGCGCCACCCGCGGGATGAGGCGCTGGACGCGGAGCATCCAGCGGAAGGGCATGGCGTGGCTCGCGGAGAACGCGTGGTAGCAGGCGAGCGCGGCGTTTCGATCCTGCCTGCCCTCGAGGACCGCGCGTAGCTCCCGCCCGCACGCGAGCCCGAAGTAGAGAGCGGTGCGGATTCCCTCGGCGGTGAGCGGGAGGCAGTGCCCGGCGGAGTCGCCGGCGAAGAAGATCGGCGCCTCGGTGGCTTCGCGCAGGGCGTGGGGGATCCAGTTGCCCTGATAGCGGACCGAGGGCTGCTCGAGATCGGTGGCGAGCTTGACCGTCGGCTCCTTGACGTGGAACCGGGGGTCGAAGGAGCCGACGCCGATCCGCAGTTCGCCGTCGGCGGGAAAGCTCCAGCCGTAGCCGGCCGGGACGTAGGAGCGGTCGATCCAGATCTCCATGTCCTCGCCGGTGGCGTGCGGGTGGACCTCGAGGCCCCGGGACAGGAGCGCGTCGGGCGGCTGGATGTTCTCGCCGGCGCCGAGCACGCGCCGCCAGCCGAGCGCGTCGACGATCAGCGGCGCCCGGATGTCGCCCCGGTCGGTATGGACCGTCTCGCCCGTACGGCCATCCACTTTGGCGGTCTCGAACTCGAACGACCCGCCTTGCGCGGCCAGCGCCTCGCACAGCGTCCGGTAGTCGAAGGTCGAGAACGTCCACGGCAGGCCGTAGCGGACGGTCGTGTGCGGAGTGTGGATGACGAGCTCGTCGAAGGTCTGGCGCAAGGATTCCTGCAGGTCGAGCGCGGTCAGCCATCCGGTCGGGATTCCGCACGCCGAGGTCTGTCGCTCGCCGATCTCGTAGCGGTCGATCACGACCACGTCGGCGCCGCTTCCGGCAAGCTCCCGCGCCACCGCGAGGCCGGCGAAGCTCGCGCCGCAGATCAGGACGTCGCAGTCGCGGTCGAGCGGGGTGCGCTCATCCCCGCGCTTGGTGGCTCTCCGCGGCATTGGCGTTTGATGATACGGGCGCACCCTTGGCGTGCCATGTGGCTATCCTGAGCGTGAGGTATGTCTTCGACCACGACTCTGTCCGCACCCCCTGACCTGCCGGGCGCCAAGGTAGTTGAGGGCTCAGGTGGCCTCCTCCTTGAAATCGACGGCCGCATCGTTCCCAATTACGACGCGACGCTCCACCCCTTCCAGGAGGGCGATGTCGTCACCGGCCACGTCGTCCGCATCGACAACGACGAGGTCCTCGTCGACATCGGCTACAAGTCCGAGGGCGTCATCCCGTCCAACGAGCTTTCGATCCGCAAGTCGGTGGATCCCAGCGACGAGGTGTCGCTCGGCGAGGAGGTCGACGCCCTCGTCCTCACCAAGGAGGATCAGGACGGCCGCCTGATCCTGTCCAAGAAGCGCGCTCGCTTCGAGAAGGCCTGGCGCCGCATCGAGGCCGCCGCAGAGTCCGGCGAGCCCGTCCACGGCACCGTGATCGAGGTCGTCAAGGGCGGCCTGATCATCGACCTCGGCGTCCGTGGCTTCCTGCCCGCCTCGCTCGTGGACATTCGCCGGGTGCCCAACCTCGACGAGTACATGAGCCAGACGATCGAGTGCAAGGTCATCGAGCTCAACCGCAGCCGCAACAACGTCGTCCTGTCCCGGCGGGCGGTACTGGAGGAGCAGCGCAAGGAAGACCGCGAGCGCATCCTCGACCGGCTCCAGCCCGGCCAGGTCGTCGAGGGCACGATCTCCAACATCGTCGACTTCGGCGCGTTCGTCGACCTCGAGGGCATCGACGGCCTGATCCACATCTCCGAGCTTTCCTGGTCGCATGTGAATCACCCGTCGGAGATCCTGAACATCGGCGACAGGGTCATGGTCAAGGTGCTCGACATCGACCGCGACCGCCAGCGCATCTCCCTGGGCCTCAAGCAGACCCAGGAGGATCCGTGGCAGCGGGTCGTCGACACCTACAACATCGGCGACGAGCTCGAGGGCACGGTGACCAAGGTGGTCACGTTCGGTGCCTTCGTCGAGATCCTCGACGGCGTCGAGGGGCTCGTCCACATCTCCGAGCTCGCCCAGCACCACGTCGAAAACCCGCGGGAGATCATCCAGCCGGGCGATCCGGTCCGCGTGAAGATCCTCGAGATCGACTCCGAGCGCCGCCGGCTGTCGCTGTCGGTCAAGCGGGTCGAGGGCCAGGTCCTGCCGGTCCGGCCGATCACGCCGCCCGCCGAGGGCGACGGCTCCGACCTCGACGACGTGCCCGAGCTCGGCCTGTCCGAGGACGTGTTCGCGCCCCCGGGCGCCGGCGCCTCGGATGGCGCGCCCGAGGCTGCCGCCGAGCCCGAGGCCGGCCCCGACGCCGATCCGTTCGCCGAGGCCGACGCTCTCGCCCAGGCGGCTCCCGAGGCCGACGCTCTCGCCCCGGCGGCTCCCGAGGCCGACGCGGTCGCCCCGGCGGCTGCCGAGGCCGACGCGGTCGCCCCGGCGGCTCCCGAGCCCGAGACCGACGCGGCCGCCCAGGCGGCTCCCGAGGCCGGCGACGAGACGGCGCCCGCCGAGGACGCCACCGGCGCCACCGAGGTCAGCGCCGCGAGCGACGACGAGTCCGCCTCGTCGGACACCCCCACGGCCTGAACCAAGGGTCACCGTCCGGCACGACCGTTCGTGGTCCCGTTCATTGGGCTGACTGGTGGTATCGCGGCGGGCAAGTCGACGGCGCTCGAGGCGCTCGAGCGCCTCGGGGCCGCCGTGCTCTCGAGCGACCGGGTGGTGCATGAGCTCTACGACGATCCGGGCGTGCGGGACGCGGTCGTGCAGCGGTTCGGCTCCACCGTCGTCGACGACGGAAGGGTCGACCGGGGAGCGCTGGCCTCGCGCGCCTTCGCCACCGAGGAGGACCGCAAGTGGCTCGAGGGTCTGCTCTGGCCGCGGGTGGGGGGGCGCATGAGCCAGTGGCGCTCCTCGCTGGAGCACGCCGCCGAGCCGCCGCGGGCCGCCGTGGTCGAGGTGCCGCTGCTGTTCGAGTCCGGGATGGACGGCGCCTTCGACGCCACGATCGTCGTGGTGGCCGACGAGGAGGTTCGGGCTTCACGCGCGGGCGCGCGCGGGCATCAGGCGCTCGAGGAGCGCTCCGCCCGCCACCTCTCCCAGGACGAAAAGGCGCAGCGTGCGACCTATACGGTGGCCAACGAGGGGTCGGTGGAGGAGCTGGAGTCGAAGTTGTCTTCGATCCTTGAGATGCTGCAGCCGTGAGTACGGGCGTTGCCACACGCCGAGAGTCCGCCCGTCGGGGCGGCGAAGCGCGTCGCCGCCGCGCCGCCCGCCGGCGCCGGCTGGCCGCATTCGTCGTGCTCGCGGTGGCTGTCGGTGGCGTGATCCTGGCCTTGCCGCTGGCGAAAAAGGCGGTCAACGACCTGACCCTCCCGCTCAACTACTCGGGCACGATCCGCCAGCAGGCGGCCGAGAAGCACCTCGACCCGGCCCTGATCGCCGCCGTCATCTACGCCGAGACCAAGTTCCAGCCGCGCTCCTCGTCGGCCGGCGCGCTCGGACCGATGCAGATCATGCCGGCGACCGCCTCCTACCTCGCGCATCGCTCGCACGCGACCACGTTCACCACGTCCGACCTCAACACGCCTGAGGTCAACATCGCGTACGGCTCCTATTACCTGCGCTATCTCCTCGACCACTACGGCGGCAACAAGGTGCTGGCGCTCGCCGCCTACAACGGCGGCATCGCCAACGTCGACCGCTGGTCCGCTGCTGCCCGCGCCCACGGGGACGCCCTCAACATCGCCGACATCCCGTTCCCGGAGACGCGCGACTACGTGGGCAAGGTGCTCCACGCCCAGGGCGAGTACCGCCAGAAGTACGCGTCGCAGCTCGGTTACGAGTAGCGCCAAGGACGGCCAGCTGCGGGCGCCGTACCGGTAAACGCCGAGGGCGCCGTACCGGTAAACGCCGAGGGCGCCGTACCGGTAAACGCCGAGGGCGCCGCCGAAGCGACGCCCTCGGACCATCTACCGGTTGCCGGTCGGGTCAGACCTGCTTGACCTTCACCTTCACGTTGTGGAAGGCATTCTTCTTTGCGCTCACCTTGTTCGCATCGTTCTTGGTGTAGATGCCGAAGTGGCTGTTGCTGATCGTGTTGCCGGTGATCACGATGCCCTGCAGCTTCACCTTCGCGCTGCCGACCAGGATCCCGACCGTGGCGCCCTTGGCGAAGTCGGCGCCGCCAAACTCCGCCTCTGTCTTGTCGGCCACGCCGTTGTGGTTCAGCTTGTTGCCGATGATCCGATTGCCGTTCAGGTCGGCGGCAGGCGCCGGCGCGAAGTCGTGGCTGTGGATCGTGATGCCGGCCAGGCCGTTGCCGGTGGCCGTGTTGTTCTTGATCACGTTGTTGTAGACGGCGCCACCGGGCGCGCCGGCGGCGAGCAGGATGCCCCCGCCTTCACCCTTGGTGCCGTTCCCGACCACGAGGTTGTTGGTGATCAGGTTGGCGAAGACGCCTCCCACCTTCTGATTCGGCTGTCCATTCGCGCCGAGGTCGGGCTTGTGGGCCACGACGGTGATGCCGCAATCGGACACGTTTCCGTGGACGTTGTTGCGCGAGATCACGTTGTGCGCGGTCGGGCCGGCCTCGTCACTCAGCAGGATCCCGCCGAGGTTGCCGAAAACGGTGTTCTGCGTGACCGTCGAGCCCGTGACGCCGATCAGGTGGATCCCCTCGCCGCAGTCACCCGGGCCGCCGCCGTTCGGTTGGCACTCACCGGTCGGCTGCTTGGCGTGGATGCCCTGATCGTTGTTCTTGACGATGTTGTTCGAGATCGTGATGTGTGAGGTCGCCTGAGCCAGGATCCCCTCGAACGTCGCGTGCTCGATGATGAAGCCGCTGATCACGGTGCCGGAGGCCTTCTTGCCCGTGATGTTGAAGCCGTTGTCGCGGCCGCGGAGGTCTTCGACCGGTCCGCCGACGCCGATGATCCGCACCCGATTCTTGATCGAGATGAACTGCCGATACGTGCCCTTCTCGACGATGACCGTGTCGCCCGAGCGGGCCTTGCTGACCGTGTGCTGAATCTCCTTGCACGGCGCGCTGGCCGTGCACGGGTTCGCATTGTTGCCGTGCTTACTCGAGACGTACAGCGTCTTCGCGGCGGCGGCGCCGGCCGTGGAGCCGGCCATCGCGAATACCGCGACCCCGGCTAAGAGTCCTCGTTTGAACAAAACACTTCCTCCTGTCGCATTGTCTGGGCGCGCCGTGCTCTGGCGCGTCGCCCCCTGGGGGTAACGTGCGGGATCAACCGAAGTTGCGGGCATCGGCGCGACGGGGCCGCGGCAATCCAGGCGCGCGCAAGGCTACGCACGTCGCGTTCCGTCCGCCGCCGCCGCTACGCTAAAAGGTCCCGCCGATGCCCAAGTTCGAACTCGACGCCGCCTACACGCCGACCGCCGACCAGCCGGCCGCTGTCGCGTCGCTGGCCGAGGGGATCAACGCCGGCGAGCGCTACATGACGCTGCTCGGCGCCACCGGCACCGGCAAGACGATGTCGATGGCCGCGACGATCGAGGCGGTACAGAAGCCGGCGCTCATCATCGCCCACAACAAGACCCTGGCGGCCCAGCTCTGCAACGAGTTCCGCACCTACTTCCCGCGCAACTCGGTCGAGTACTTCGTCTCCTACTACGACTACTACCAGCCCGAGGCCTACGTCCCGAGCAAGGACCTTTACATCGAGAAGGACTCGGCGATCAACCAGGAGATCGACCGGCTGCGCCACTCGGCCACGGCGGCGCTGTTCGCGCGCCGGGACGTGGTGATCGTGGCCAGCGTGTCCTGCATCTACGGCCTGGGCTCGCCGCAGACCTACGACGAGAACCTCCAGACGCTGCGCAAAGGCGAGTTCATCGACCGCGACGCCCTGCTGCGCAAGCTGGTCTCGATCCAGTACACGCGCAACGACACCGCGCTCTCGCGCGGGACCTTCCGCGTGCGCGGCGAGACCCTCGAGATCTTCCCCGCCTACGCTGAGACCGCATACCGGATCGTCCTCTTCGGCGACGAGGTCGAGCACCTCCAGCACTTCGACCCGCTCACGGGCGAGCTGATCGAGGACGACCTCGAGCACGTGGGCATCTGGCCGGCGTCGCACTACAACGTGCGCGAAGGGATGATCGAGGACGCGGTGGCGGAGATCGGCCGTGAGCTGAACGCGCGCTGCGCCGAGCTCGAGGCCGCGGGGAAGCTGCTCGAGTCCCATCGCCTGCGCCAGCGCACCCAGTACGACATGGAGATGCTGCGCGAGCTGGGCTTCTGCTCGGGCATCGAGAACTACTCGCGGATCCTCGACGGCCGCGCGCCCGGGTCGCGTCCCTACTGCCTGCTCGACTACTTCCCGGAGGACTTCGTCTGCTTCGTCGACGAGTCTCACCAGACGATCCCGCAGGTCGGCGGCATGTACGAGGGCGATCGCTCGCGCAAGCAGACCCTGGTCGACTTCGGCTTCCGCCTGCCCAGCGCGATGGACAACCGCCCGCAGACCTTCCAGGAGTTCCTGTCGATCACGCCCCAGCTCGTGTTCGTGTCCGCCACCCCCGGCGAGTACGAGCGCAGCCATTCGCCGCGGATCGTCGAGCAGATCGTGCGCCCGACCGGGATCGTCGACCCCGATGTGGAGGTGCGCGAGACCCGCAACCAGATCGACGACCTGATGAACGAGATCCGGGGCCGCGTCGATCGCGACGAGCGGACGCTCGTCACCACCCTGACCAAGAAGATGGCCGAGGACCTGACCGACTACCTGCTCGAGATGGGCTTCCGGGTCCGCTACCTCCACTCGGAGATCGACACGCTGGAGCGGATCCAGATCATCCGCGAGCTCCGGCTGGGCGAGTTCGACATCCTCGTCGGAGTCAACCTCCTCCGAGAGGGCCTCGATCTGCCCGAGGTCTCACTCGTGGCGATCCTCGACGCCGACAAGGAGGGCTTCCTGCGCGGGGAGACGTCGCTGATCCAGACGATCGGGCGGGCTGCGCGGAACGTCGAGGGCAAGGTCCTCATGTACGCCGACAAGGAGACCGCGGCCATGCGCGCGGCGCTCGACGAGACCGACCGCCGGCGGGCGATCCAGCGGGCATACAACGAGGAGCACGGGATCACCCCGGAGACGATCGTCAAGGGGATCTCCGACATCGCCGAGTTCCTCCAGGCCGAGTCGAAGGTCCCGCGCTCCCGGCGGCGCCGGCGCCAGACGGACTCGATGCCGCCCGAGCAGATCGAGAAGACGATCGTCGAGCTCGAGGAGGAGATGCTGGCCGCGGCCGAGGAGCTCAGATTCGAGTACGCGGCCAAGCTCCGCGACGAGATCCGGGACCTGCGGCGCGCGCTCGATCAGGCGATTGCCGAGGGCTACGCGCCGACGCGCTGAGCGCCGGGCACCAGGCCGGCCCGCGCCGTGAGCGGCCGGGGCGTCCGGTAGGCTGGCGAGCGCCCGCCCCTGATACGGAGGTAGCCGCAGTGGCCCTAGACCGACAGAGAATCGAGCGCAAGGACTTCCCCATCGGCCGCCGGGGCTACGACCCGGACGCCGTCGACGCCCACCTCGCCGCGCTCGCCGACGAGCTCGACGAGTTCAAGCGCTCCTCGCGCCGGCGCTCGGACTCCCTCGCCGCCGCCGCCAGCGAGCAGGTCCGCTCGATCGTCGAGGCCGCCGAGACGAGCGCGGCCGAGATCCAGCGCCAGGCCGAGGAGGAGGCGCGCGACATCCGGGCCGAGGCCAGCGGCGAGGCCCAGTCGACGCGCGAGCAGGCCACCACGCAGGCGCGCGAGTACGTGGGCAACGTCTCCGAGTCGACCTCCACCATGCTCGAGCGGCTCGACTCCATGCAGAGCGAGCTGAACGCCCTGTTCGAGTCGCTGCGCACCGGCTCCAACCGGCTGGGTGCCGACCTCCAGCTGCTCGAGCGCAACCTGGATGAGGTCAAGGACGCGGTGGCTCCAAGGCCGCGGTTCGAGCCCGAGCCCGCTGCAGCGTCCGCCGTGCAGCGCGAGGTCCCCGTTCCGGCGGCGCCCGCCGCGACCCCGGAACCTCAGGCCGACACCCCGGCACCCGAGTTCGCCCCTGAACACGCCCCGGAGCCGGCTTCGCCCGCCTCGGCCACCCCGCTCGCTCCGGCGCCGGCGCCGGCCCACCCGTCGGGCAACAACGGCGTCGAGCTCGAACCCGACCCGGGGGCCCGTCCCCACGGCGACGCGCTCGGCGAGGCAACACCGGTGGCGGGCGAGGCCGGCACGGGCGAAGCCGGCGCGAGCGAGGACGCCGAGAGCGCCCGCCTCGTCGCCCTGAACATGGCGATGGACCGCCGATCGCGCGAGGAGACCGAGCGCTACCTGGCCGAGAACTTCAGGCTCTCGGACCTGCGTGGGCTCGTCGACGACGTCTACTCGTCGTTCGAGGCGTAGGAAATCCGCTCTTAGCGCGCTCCGCGCCACGCGAACGTCTGTTCGGTCCTCTATCCTCACGGGTAGTGGATCAGCTGATCGTCTCGGGCGCGCGGGAGCACAACCTCAAGGACATAACGGTGGCGATCCCGCGCGGGTCGCTCACCGTGATCACGGGCCTCTCGGGGTCCGGTAAGTCCTCGCTCGCCTTCGACACGATCTACGCCGAGGGGCAGCGGCGCTACGTGGAGTCGCTGTCCGCCTACGCCCGGCAGTTCCTGGGGCAGATGGACAAGCCGGACGTCGACTCGATCGAGGGCCTCTCGCCGGCGATCTCGATCGACCAGAAGACGACCTCGCGCAACCCGCGCTCGACGGTCGGGACGGTCACCGAGATCTACGACTACCTGCGCCTTCTGTGGGCGCGGATCGGCCACCCCCACTGCCACGTCTGCGGCCGGCCGATCAGCGGCCAGTCGGCCGAGCAGATCATCGACCAGGTGATGGAGCTCCCGGAGAGCACGCGCTTCATGGTCCTCGCCCCGATCGTCCGGGGCCGCAAGGGCGAGTACGGCAAGCAGCTCGAGGAGCTCCGCGGCGAGGGCTTCAGCCGGGTCAAGGTCGACGGCGAGCTCAAGCGCCTCGACGAGCCGATCGTGCTCGACAAGAAGTACAAGCACGACATCGCTGTGGTGGTCGACCGGCTGGTGATGAAGGGGGAGCTGCGAAAGCGCCTCGCCGACTCGATCGAGACCGCCGTGGCGCTGGCCGACGGGCTCGTCGAGATCGAGCTCGTCGACTCCGGCGACATCCAGACCTACTCGGAGAAGTTCGCCTGCCCCGTTCACGGGCCGAGCCTGGTGGAGCTCGAGCCGCGCATCTTCTCCTTCAACTCGCCCCACGGCGCCTGTCCTCGTTGCACCGGCCTCGGCTCGCAGATGGAGATCGATCCCGAGCTCGTGGTCCCCGACCCGACCCTGTCACTCGGCGAGGGGGCGATCGCGCCCTGGGCGGCGAGCGCCTCCGACTACTACGAGCAGCTCATCCAGTCGATCTCCGAGCGCTACGACGTCGACCTCGAGACGGCGTGGGAGGACCTCTCCGACGAGGAGCAGGACTTCTTCCTGTACGGCACCAACGGCGACCGCATCCAGGTCTCCTACCGCAACCGCTTCGGCCGCCGGCGCTCGTACTCGACCAACTTCGAGGGCATCGTCCCCAACCTCGAGCGCCGCTATCGCGAGACCGAGTCCGACGTCGCGCGCGAGAAGATCGAGGAGTACATGACGCTCCGGCCGTGCCCGGAGTGCAAGGGCGCCCGGCTCAAGCCGGAGTCACGGGCGGTCCTCATCCACGACACGCCGATCCACCACTTCACCGCCCTGTCCGCCCGGCGCGCGCTCGACTGGATCAAGGCCCTCGACCTCTCAGAGCACGACTACCGGATCTCGCGCCTGGTCCTGCGCGAGATCGAGGAGCGTCTCCAGTTCCTCGACAACGTCGGCGTCGGCTACCTGTCGATGGATCGCGCCGCCGCGACGCTCTCCGGTGGCGAGGCGCAGCGAATCCGGCTGGCCACGCAGATCGGCTCCTCGCTCGTCGGCGTGCTCTACATCCTCGACGAGCCCTCGATCGGCCTGCACCAGCGCGACAACGAGAAGCTGATCGCCACGCTCGAGCGCCTCCGTGACCTCGGGAACACCGTGCTCGTGGTCGAGCACGACGAGGGGACGATGCGCGCCGCCGACCACCTGGTCGACATGGGCCCGGCCGCCGGCGAGCACGGCGGCCACGTGGTGGCCCAGGGCACCGCGGCCGAGGTGGAGAAGATCCCGGACTCGCTGACCGGCCAGTTCCTCGCCGGCACGCGCCGGATCGAGGTGCCGAAGAAGCGCCGCACGCCGAGCGGCTACGTCACGATCAAGGGCGCCTCGGAGCACAACCTTCAGAAGATCGACGTCGACGTTCCGCTCGGCGTCCTCTGCTGCGTGACCGGGGTGTCCGGGTCGGGTAAGTCGACGCTCGTCAACGAGGTGCTTTACAAGGCCGTCGGCAACCGGCTGCACAAGACGCGCCAGCGCGCCGGCTCCCACAAGCGGATGACCGGGCTCGAGCAGCTCGACAAGATCATCTCGGTCGACCAGTCGCCGATCGGCCGCACGCCACGGTCGAACCCCGCCACCTACATCGGCCTCTTCGACCAGATCCGCGAGCTCTTCTCCAAGACCCAGGAGGCGCGCGCCCGCGGCTACAAGCCCGGCCGGTTCAGCTTCAACGTCAAGGGCGGGCGCTGCGAGGTGTGCCGCGGCGACGGCCAGATCAAGATCGAGATGCACTTCCTGCCCGACGTGTACGTCCCGTGCGAGCAGTGCCATGGCAAGCGCTACAACCGGGAGACGCTCGAGGTCCGCTTCAAGGGCAAGACGATCGCCGATGTGCTCGAGATGCCGATCGAGGAGGCTCTCGATTTCTTCGCCCACATCCCCAAGATCCGCCGGCGGGTGGAGACCCTCAACGACGTCGGCCTCGGCTACATGCGCCTCGGCCAGCCCGCGACCACGCTGTCGGGCGGCGAGGCCCAGCGGGTGAAGCTCGCGGCCGAGCTGTGCAAGGTGGCCACGGGGCGGACCCTCTACATCCTCGACGAGCCCACCACCGGCCTTCACTTCGCCGACACGCAGCGGCTCCTCGAGGTCCTCCAGCGTCTGGTCGATGCCGGCAACACGATCGTGGTCATCGAGCACAACCTCGACGTGATCAAGGTCTCCGACCGGCTCATCGACCTGGGCCCGGAGGGCGGCGAAGAGGGGGGACGGCTGATCGCCACCGGCACGCCTGAGCAGGTCGCCCAGGAGCCGAGCTCGTACACCGGGCGCTTCCTGGCCGAGATGCTGCCCGCGCCGAAGGCCCGCCGCACCGCACCGGCCCGCCGCCCCAGACCGCGCCGCAAGGCCACCGCCACTGCAAGCTGACGCGGCAGCGTGGCGCCTATGGGCGCAGAAGTGGCTGTGGTACCAGGCGAACTCACTGCCCTGGAACCGCGCGCGGATCCACTACGAGTTCATGCGCCGCCAGGCGTTCGTCCGCTGGCCGGTGCACGGCAACGTGCTCAGCGCTCTGCGTGAGGGCCGGCTCGAGATCGGCGCCAACACGCTGCTCGAGCCGGGGGTATGGCTGACAGCGCCGGGTGAGGCCCGGATCCGGATCGGCTCGGGGACGTTCCTCAACCTCGGGGTCATGGTGGCGTCCATGAACCTGGTCGAGATCGGCGACCACTGCATGTTCGCCAACGGCTGCTTCATCAGCGACGGCTCGCACCGCTTCGACGATCCCAACCTGCCGGTCACCTGGCAGGGCTTCACCACCAAGGGGCCGACGCGGATCGGCGACAACGTGTGGTGCGGCGCGGGGGTGGTCATCACCACGGGCGTGATCATCGGCGAGCGCTGCGTGATCGGGGCCAACTCGGTGGTCACCGAGAGCATCCCGCCGTTCTCGATCGCTGCCGGTGCTCCGGCGCGGGTGCTGCGGCAGATCGAATACGAATAAGGGGGGGCCGGTTGCGCCGGACTTCCATGTCCGGCGCCCGCGAAGGCGCTACATCCGGGCCGTCCCACGCCCGGCCCGGCGAAGGGGCTACATCCGGGGCCGTGCCACGCCCGGCCCCGGATGCGCTAGTCGGGAGGCCCTGGTCTTAGCTGCCGGGGATCCCGCTGGCCGGCGGCGCGGGCTGCGAGCCGGTGTACGGCTTGATCGGGCTGCTCGCCGACGGATCGGTGGTCATGGCGCCACCGAACTCGACGACCTTGCCGCCCTGGAGGCGGGCCATCTTCACGCCGGCGAAGCCGCCGTGGACGGTCTTCGAGTAGCGGTACGGGACGATGCCCGGGCCCGTCCAGCTGGCGCCATTGTTCTGGATGGCGTTGACCACGCTCTGTCGGGTCAGGTTCTTGCCCGCGGACTGCAGCGCCTGGACGAGCGTGTAGGCGTTGGCCATCCCGTACAGGACGTTGCCGTCGAACGGCGCGCCCGCGTCGTATTGGGCGTGGACCTTCATGAACAGCTGGATCCAGGGGTTCGAGGTATCGGTAGGCGACGGTAGGTAGCTGTCGCTGAGCGCGCCCTCGATGAGCGCCGTGCCCGAAGCCGCGCCCTTGGAGATCGACTTCAGCAGCGCGCCGACCGTGGTCGGGTCGATGCCGACGTTGGACACGACGAGCTGGGGCTTGTAGCCGACCTTGAACGCGGTCAGCTGGGCGATCGCGGTGTAGATCGGCACCGTGAAGTCGACCATGATCTTCGCCTTGGATGAAGCGATGGCCGTGACTTGCGAGGTCAGCGACGTCGTCCCTGACTGGTAGGCCTGCTTGGACACGATGTCACTGGCCGGGACCTCGGCCTGGATGCCGGCGAGGCCGCCCTGGCCGAAGTCGTCGTCCTGATAGAGGACGGCGACCTTCTGGCCCGGGAAATGCTGCTTGAGGTACTGCCCGAGGATCTTGCCCTCGATCGTGTAGTTCGGCTGCCACCCGAACGTGTACGGCTGGGTCGAGCCGTTGTCCCAGCACGGACAACCCGAGGCCACGAACAGGTCCGGCACCTTCTCGGCGTTCAGGAAGCCGACGACCTTGGTGTGGGTAGGCGTGCCGAGGCCCTCGAAGATGCCGAACACCTTGCTCTGGAGGACCTCCTGATGGACGACATTGACGGTGTTCGTCGGGTTGTAGCCGTCGTCCTTGATGGTCAGGTTGATGCTGCGCCCGAACACGCCCCCATGGGCGTTGACGTACTTGAAGTACGCCTCCGACGCAGGAGCGATCTCGCTGTAGCCGGGGGCCGCAGGGCCCGTCAGCGGCTGGTGCGTGGCGAACGTGATGCTCTTCGATGTGACGCCAGGTGCAGACGAGCTGCCACCTCCGCTGCTCCCGCCGGAGCCGCCGCTGCTGGATCCGGACGAGCCGCAAGCGGCGATGGTGACCGCGGCGATGACCGCGAGCGCGACGTAACGCAGCAGAAGATTGCCGCGAAGCCTCATTTGGATGAACCTCCAGGTTGTTGTGTGCGTTTGAACAGTCGGGGGCATGCCCCCCGCCGACGCCCCGGTGATCTCCCCATTTGATACATCCTCCCTCTTGTGTTTCAAATACTAGGCTCTTGTGATGACCGTCGCAAGCGGTGAGGGAACGCGGCCGGTCCCCGCACGGCGGGGACGCCCGGCCACGGCCTCGCGCGAGGACGTGCTGCGTCTGGTACGCGACCAGTACCTTCGGGGTGAGCGCGTCGACCTCACCGTGGTGGCGGCTCGGCTCGGGCTGGGCCGCGCGACGATATACCGCTGGTTCGGCTCGCGCGAGGTCGTGCTCGGCCTCGTGATCGCCGAGGCGCTCGAGGCGCTCATCGCCAAAACCCGCCGGCAAGTGCGCCGCCGCGGCGCCCAGGGGCTGATCGAGGTGCTCGACCGCATCAACCGCACCCTGACTCGCTCCCGCGCCCTGCGCACGCTGCTCGAACAGGAACACGGCGGCGCCATGCGGCTGCTGACCTCGAGCGGCGGAGTCGTCCAGCCGCGGGCGGTCGCGAGTGTGAAGGCACTGCTCGATGCCGAGGTCGCCGCGGGGCGCTACGAGGCGCCGGCCGACACCGAGACGCTGGCCTACGCTCTGGTGCGCCTGTGCGAGGCGTTCCTGTACAACGACGCCGCGATCGGCATCCGCGGCGAGTACGAGCGCCTGCGTGAGGTCCAGGCCGCGCTCCTCGGCATCCCGCACCGCCCGGCGCGCCGGCGCTCGAAGGCGTCATGACGCCACCTGCGACTTGTCGGCCGGGACGGCCGGGTCCTCGGCGGCCGCGGTAGGCGCCGGATCGCGCTGCTTTCCCACGCGCCGCCACAACCAGCCCCCGATTGCGCGCAGCGCGCCCTGGAGCCCGGACGGCCAGACCAGCATGATGATGATCAGCACCGCGCCGTACAGCGCCAGGGGGAGGTTCGTCGACACGTTGCCCGAGAACGAGAAGGCGTGCCCGATGCGGTTGGCGCCCAGGGGCAGCAGGACCAGGATCGCTGCGCCCCAGATCGCCCCCATGAGCGATCCCAGGCCGCCGATCACCACCCCGGCGAGGAGGGAGAGCGAGAGCGAGAGCTGGAAGGCGCCGGGCGCGGCCAGCTGGAGCACGAGCGAGAGCACGCCACCGCCGAGACCGGCGCAGGCCGCGCTGACGATGAAGGCGCGCGTCTGGGTCCGGCCCGTGCGCAGGCCGCTCAGCGAGGCGGCGATCTCGTCGTCGCGGACGGCTCGCCACGCCCGCCCGACGCCGCTGTGGGTCAGGTTGTAGAGGACGAAGAGCACGATCAGCGCGCAGATGCAGGCGATCCACGCCTCCCAGCGCTCGAGCGGGAAATTGGTTCCGAGCCAGCCCGGCGGCGTGGGTGGGTTGATCACGAGTCCGTTCTCTCCGCCGAGCAGGTGAGGGAACTTGTCGGCCAGCGCGGGGAGCCCGACCGCGAACGCGAGCGTGGCACCGGCCAGGTAGGGCCCGCGCAACCGGCTCGCCGCGGCCCCGACCGGGATTCCGATGACCGCGGCGGCTGCGGTGCCGGCGGCCAGCGCCGGCGCTACCGCCCAGCCCTCCTTGCCGATCAGGAGCGCCACCGTGTACGCGCCGACCGCCATCAGCGCTCCGTGCCCGAGCGAGATCTGCCCGCTCAGGCCGGCGAGCACGGTGAGCCCTGCGAGCGCGGCGAAGTAGTAGGCGCCGTCGGCGAGCAACAGGTTGTTGTACGCGCTGAACACCTCGGTGATCAGCAGGAGGATCAGCCCGGCCACGGCGACGAGCAGCAGCGAGCGCAGCAGAGTGCTTCGCTGCAGGACGCCGGGCACCCTCATACGCGCCGCTCCGCAGTAGGCGAGAACAGCCCGTTCGGCCGGACGAGCAGCACGAGCACGAGGATCGCCAGCGCGGCGAGCGGCACCAGCGCCGAGCCGGCGTAGCCCGCGACGTAGGAGAGCGCGACGCCCAGGATCACCCCGCCGACCACCGCCCCCGGCGGGCTGTCGAGGCCGCCGAGGATCGCGGCGACGAAGCCGTTGATGAGGATCGGGTCGAAGTTGTTCGGTCCCACGAACGTGGACGGCGCCACGAGCACGCCGGCCAGCGCGCCCGCCATGGCGGCCAGCGCCCAGCCGAGCGTCAGCATCGTCCCCACCCGGACTCCGAGCAGCCGCGCCACCTCGGGCTCGAACGCGGATGCGCGCATGCGGAGCCCGAGCGACGTGCCGCGGAAGAGGAGGCCGAGGCCCACGGCCACGGCGATGACCACGAGCACGATGAACGTGTCGTTGGGGGCGAAGGCCAGGTTGGTGTGGCCGACCCGGTAGCCGCGCAGCGAGAACGCGGCCGGATAGGAGCGGGGCGTGTTGCCCCAGATCATCCCCGCCACCGCGACCAGCACCGTGTACAGGCCGAGCGTCACGATCACGGCGTTGAGCGGCGGCGCGTTCTCGACCGGCCGGACCACGGTGCGCTCCACGAGCGCGCCCATGAGCAGGCCCGCGAACAGCGCGACGAAGAAGCCGGCCCAGTAGGAGTTGGTGGAGCCGATCACCGCAGAGCCGATGAACGTGGTGATCATCAGCATCGCGCCCTGGGCGAAGTTCACGATCCGGGTGGCGCGCCAGATGAGCACGAGCGCGAGCGCCACCGCGGCGTCGACCGCACCGTCCGAGATGCCGCTGAGCGTGAGGTTGATGAACTTGGTCAACGCTCAGAACCCCAGGTAGGCGTGGCGCAGCCGCTCGTCGGCCACGAGCTGCTCAGGAGCCTGGTCGGCCACGACCGAGCCGAGGCCGAGCACGATGCCGCGGTTGGCGATCGAGAGCGCGCTGCGCGCGTTCTGCTCTACGAGCAGCACCGCGAGCCCGAGCGTGTCGGCGAGCTTTCGGATCATCGACATGATCTGGGCCACGAGCAGCGGAGCGAGCCCGAGCGAGGGCTCGTCGAGCAGCAGCGCGCGAGGTCGGCCGACCAGCGCCCGGCCTATCGAGAGCATCTGACGCTCGCCGCCGGACAGGCTCGAGGCGCGCTGGGAGCTGCGCTCGCTCAGGCGCGGGAACAGCTCGTAGATCTCCGACAGCGGTGCCGCCTCGCGGCCACGCCAGAGGCCGCCCAGGCGAAGGTTCTCGGCCACCGTCAGCTCGGCGATCACCCCCCGTCCCTCGGGAACCAGCGACACGCCACGGCGGACGATCTCCTCCACCGGGCGGCCGGTGATCTCCCGTCCGTCGAAGACGATGCTGCCGGACGAGGGTCCGACCAGGCCGGTGATCGTGCGCAGCAGCGTCGTCTTGCCGGCGCCGTTGGCCCCGAGGACGGCTGTCACCGAGCCCTTCTCGACCTCGAACGACACGCCGTTGACGGCGCGGACCGGCCCGTAGTCGGTGGTCAGGCCATCGACCTCAAGCATGTGTCTCCTCGATCGCGGCCGCCTCGGCCTCGCGCCCGAGGTAGGCCTCGAGGACCCGCGGGTCCTTGCGGACCTCAGGCGCCGGGCCGTCGGCGATCACGCGCCCGAAGTCGAGTACGACCACGCGATCGCACACCGACGTGACGAGGTCCATGTGGTGGTCGACGAGCATCACCGCGATCGAGCTCCCGAGCGAGTCGATCAATTTGGCCAGATCCGACAGGTCGCCGGCGCCGAGTCCGCCGGCGGGCTCGTCGAGCAGGAGGAGCTCCGGCTCGCAGGCGAGAGCCCGGGCAAGGGCGACACGCTTCTGGATCGCGTAGGGCAGCGTCGGCGGCAGCCGGTCGGCCACGTCCTCACAGTCGACTCGCGCGAGCGCCCGGCGCGCGCGGTCATCGAGCTGGCGCTCGTCGCGATCGCCGCCGGGTGATGCCAGCATGGCCCCGGCCATCCAGGCGCGCCGGAAGCGCTGCGCGCCGAGCATGACGTTCTCGAGCACGGTCAGCTGCCGGAACAGGCCCACGCCCTGGAGCGTGCGTGCGATCCCGAGCGTGGACAGGCGATCGGGGTGGATCCCGCCGAGCGACGTGCCCCGCCAGCTGAGCGTTCCGGCCTGCGGTCTGACGAAGCCGCAGATGACGTTGAACAGCGTCGTCTTGCCGGCGCCGTTGGGACCGATGACACCGAGCACCTCGCCCTGGTTGGCGTCGAGGGATACGTCCTCGAGAGCTTTGATCCCGGCGAAGGAGACGCTGACCGCGCGCACCGACAACCCACCGTCCGTGGACTGCTCCCTCGGCTCCACGCGCGCAAGCTACAACACCGCCTGGGTGTTGCCAATACCGATACGCCCGTGCCTACGAGTTCTTAATAACGATCCCTTCCATGATGTTCGCGACCCGCTCGGTGGCGTCGATCGCCGCCTCCAAGCGCTCGAACACGTCCTTCCAGCGGATCACGACCATGGGGTCGATGCCGCCGTCGAACAGCGACGCGACGGCCTCGCGAACGATCCGGTCGCCCTCGTTCTCCAGGCGGTTGATCTCGACCGTGTAGTGCGAGATGTCCCGGAACGCGCGCAGGCGGGGGATCGCCTCCGCGATCTGGCGAGAGGCATCCTTGAGCACGTGGGCGAGGCGGATGGCCTGCTCCATCGGGGCCTCGATCCGGTACAGCCCCAGGTAGTCCGCCACCTCCTCGGTGTAGTCGACGATGTCGTCGAGGGCCGAGGCGAGCGCGAGGATGTCCTCCCGGTCGATCGGGGTGACGAACGTCTGGTTGAGGCGGTGGACGATGTCGTGGACGATCCGGTCGCCCTCGTGCTCGAGGTCGAGGATCTCGGCGGCCAGCTCCTTGTTCTCCGGGTAGTCGGACAGGAGCCGGTCGAGCAGCTCGGCCGCCTTCAGGACGTTGCGTCCGGCTTCCTCGAACAGCTCGAAGTACACCCGGTCGCGCGATGCGAATACCTGGGTGACGCGGGGCATCGCCCCATGGTATTGGTCGCGCCCGTCAGACGGGTTGGCTCGACGACGGCGTTTCGAGCGTCTTGCGGAAACGATCGAGCTCGGCGTCGTCGATCGAGTAGGTGTGCTCCGGCGCCGGGAACGCGCGGCGGCGTACCTCGGACGCGTACTCGGCCACCCCGGCGACCATCTGCGCCTTTATCTCTCCGTAGCGCTTGGCGAAGCGCGGTGCGTGGCCGTCGTAGATCCCGAGCAGGTCGTGGAAGACCAGCACCTGTCCGTCGGTGGCGGGTCCGGCGCCGATCCCGATGACCGGGATCTGAAGCTTCGCGACCACGACCTCCGAGACCGCGGCCGGGATCGCCTCGAACACGATCGAGAAGCATCCGGCCTCTTCCAGGGCGAGGGCGTCCCGGGCGACGTTCACCGCTCTTTCGGCGGTCCGTCCCTGGGCCTTGTAGCCGCCCAGTGCCGTGGCCGTCTGCGGCGTGAGCCCCACGTGGCCCATCACGGGGATGCCCGCGCCCACGATCGCCCGGGCGCGCTGCACGCTGGTGCCGCCGCGCTCGAGCTTGACGGCGTCGCAGCCGGCCTCCTTGATGAACCGCTGCGCGGTGGCGATCGCCTGCTCGTCCGAGGCCTCGTAGGAGCCGAAGGGCAGGTCGCCGACGAGCAGCGGCGTGCGCAGGCCGCGGCGCGCCGCCGCCGCCAGCATCAGCATCTCGTCGGTCGAGACGGGAACGGTGCTCGGGTATCCGAGCACGGTCATCGCGCCCGAGTCGCCCACGAGGACGACGTCGACGCCGGCCTCCTGCGCCACCTGGGCGGAGGGGTAGTCGTAGGCGGTGACCATCACGATCGGCTCGCCGAGGCGCTTTTTCTCGGCCAGCCGCGGGAGGGTCATCGGCAGCGGCTCGTGGAGGCTCGAGGGAACCGGGGTGCGTGGGGTTGCGGACATGGGAACAGTCCTCTCTAGGCGGGCGTCGTCAGCAGGGTGTCGACCTGCGAGTCGACGGTGATGATCTGGTTGCTCCGATCGACGTGGACGACGCGCGGCGCGTAGTGGTCCAGGTCCTCGGGGTCGTAGATGCCGTAGGAGATCACGATGATCGTGTCTCCCCGGTGCACGAGGCGGGCGGCGGCGCCGTTCAGCTTCATCTCGCCGGCGCCGGGCGTCCCCGCGATCGTGTAGGTCTCGAAGCGGGCGCCGTTGTCGACGTCGACCACGGCGACCTGCTCGAACTCGCGGATGTCGGCGGCTTCGAGCAGCTCGGGGTCGACGGTGATCGACCCCACGTAGTGCAGGTCGCAGTCGGTCACCGTGGCCCGATGGATCTTCGATTTGAGCATCGTCCGATGCATGGGTTCAGGGACTCCCGTCTCTGATCGTGTGGTTGTCGATGAGTCGTGTGGCGCCGACGCGGGCGGCGACGAGGGCAAGGGCCTCGCCATCGATGCGGGCCACCGGCGCCAGCGTCTCGGGGTCGACGAGCTCGAGGTACTCGGGCTCGATCCCCGCGTGGCTCAGCTCGGCCAGCGCGCTCTCGCGCGCGACCGAGGGGTCATGCTCGCCGCCGCTGACGGCGGCTTGAATCGTGTGCAGAGCGCGGTGCAGGGCGGCGGCGCGCGCGCGGTCCGCGGGTGAGAGCAGGGCGTTGCGGCTGGACATGGCCAGGCCGTCGGCCTCCCGAGCGATCGGGCAGACCTCGATCCGCACCGGGATGTCGAGATCGCGCACGAGCTGCTTGATGACGAGCGCCTGCTGGGCGTCCTTCTGGCCGAAGTAGGCGACGTCGGGCGCCACCATGTTGAAGAGCTTCGTGACCACGGTGGCGACGGCGTCGAAGTGGTCCGTGCCGCGAAACGCGCCCTCCAGCGGCTCGGTGATGCCCGCGGACGGAGATCGTCGTCGTGAACCCGGGCGGGTAGACCTCCTCGACCGGTGGCGCGAACAGGTAGTCGATGCCCTCGGCTTCGGCGAGATCCGCATCCCGGCGCTCGTCGCGGGGGTAGCGCTCGAGGTCGGCCGACTCGTTGAACTGCGCGGGGTTGACGAACAGCGAGACGACGGTCACGTCGCACTCGGCGCGCGCGCGGCGCATCAGCGACAGGTGACCTTCGTGGAACGCCCCCATGGTCGGGACGAGGCCGATCGCCTGACCGTCCCGGCGCGCCTGCGCCAGGGCCGCCCGCAGCTCGGCGATGGTGCGAACGACGTTCATGCCGGCTCCGGCTCGCGTGCCAGCGCCCGGGTCGCGTCCGCGAGCGCGTCGAACAGCGGGACGAGGTCAGGTGCGCGTTCGGCGAGCGCTCCGCGCTGGAGCGCCACCGTGGCGTCGTCGCCGCGGGCGACCGGCCCGGTGAGCGCCCGCATCGGCCCGAGCTCGGCCCAGTTGTCGACCGTGGCCCGGACCAGCGGGACGAGCAGATCGCGTTCGACGCCGGCGGTCCGGGCCAGTCGCTCGGCGGCCGCCTCCAGGGTGACGAGGAAGTTCGAGGCGATCGAGGCGGCGGCGTGGTAGGCCGCCCGGTCGGAGTCGGCGATCTCCACCGGGTGCATGCCGAGGGCGCCCGCCAGCTCGGCGGCGAGCGCGAGCGCGCGTGGGGTGCTTGCGGCGATCGCCGCGCCGGCGTCGGCGAACGGCGCCGGGGCGCGGGCGTCCGGCACCGTCATCAACGGGTGCAGCGAGAAGCGCTCGTGGGGGGCGAGCGCGCCGAGCGGGGTCACCCCGGAGCAGTGGCCGACGACGCGGCCGGGGGCGATCAGCTCGGCGGCACTCTCGATCTCACGGTCGGGGACGCACAGGAGCACGAGGTCGGCGTCGGCGCCGTCGGCGCCGCGTCCGAGCGGACCGGTGATCTCGTACTTCCCGTGGGCGAGCGCCTCGGCCAGTGCCGTCCCGAGCCGTCCCTGGCCGACGATGGCCAGGCGAATGCACGCAGGGGTGTCGTGAGGGGGGGAGATCCCGTTCCAGTTCTCGCATCGGAGATACCGGTCGGTGGCGGTGTAGTGCGGTTTTGGCTCTGAGGTCCGTCCCGCGTTACGGTGACGGCCTCACCCGGGAGGATACCCACCCTAAACGCCCGAAACTCGCTGTGTGGCGTCTGTCACACCCGGGTGGGGGTGGGGCGCCGCGGGTTGGTGGGGCGCCCCCGGGTCGACGGTGGCAACAGGCCGCACCACGCCCCGCGCACGCCGATTCGATGATCCAGTTGGTCCCCGCTCCACCGCGGCAAACGTTCCTCTCGACGATC
This sequence comes from uncultured Solirubrobacterales bacterium, assembly GCA_963839105.1. Classification (GTDB taxonomy): domain Bacteria; phylum Actinomycetota; class Thermoleophilia; order Solirubrobacterales; family Solirubrobacteraceae; genus Palsa-465. The sequence continues at coordinate 122,136 of CAWITQ010000006.1, read as the reverse complement.
TGATTCCGTCGAGGTCGCACTTTCCCGCGCTCAGCGCGGAAAACGACGACTTCGGCGTTGCGCGCTCGCCGAGGGCGACGTTGGCCGCGGTGGCGAGGGGCGCAGCTCGGCGCGCGGCTCGGGCTTGCGGCGCCCCGGCGTGAGCCACGTTTCCGCTGATTGCGGAAACACAGCCCCGGACCGTCTCCGGCGCGGGTTACCATCGCCGCGTGAAGACTGCCGCAGAGCGCCGCGAGGCCTTGAAGGTCGTCTACGAGGAGGCCCGCGGGTGCGTCCGCTGCCCCCTCCACACCACCCGGACCACCGTCGTCTTCGGCGCCGGCAACGCCGACGCCGACCTGATGTTCGTGGGCGAGGCGCCGGGGGCCAACGAGGACCGGTTGGGGCTGCCGTTCGTAGGGCAGGCTGGAAAGCTGCTCGACAAGCTGCTCGGTGAGATCGGGCTGACGCGCGCGGATGACGCGTTCGTGTGCAACGTCCTGAAGTGCCGCCCCCCGAACAATCGCGATCCCCACCCGAACGAGATCGCCGCGTGCCAGGACTATCTGCGGCGACAGGTGGCGCTGATCGAGCCGACCGTGATCTGCACGCTTGGCAACTTCTCGACGAAGCTGCTGCGAGAGGACACCATGGGGATCTCGCGCCTGCACGGGCGTGACGAGGTGCGGATCATCGGCACGCGTGCAGTGCGGCTGTACCCGCTCTACCACCCGGCGGCGGCGCTGTACACGCCGTCGATGCTGGAGACCCTGCGGGCCGACTTTCACCGCATCCCCGATCTGCTGGCGCAGGGTCCGCCCGACCAGCCTCCGGCGCCACCGGAGGCCATGCCCGAGCTCGAGGAGCTCGACGTGGTGCCGGAGCCCGACGAGCCGCCGATCCTGCTCGAGATCGAGCCGGCGGCCCAACTGGGCCTGTTCTAGCCCTCGGCGACGCGCTCGATCAGGAACGAGACGCGCACGTGGGCGCGCCACTCGTCGAGGTTCTCGCCCCTCAGCCCGACCGACACGACGTCGAGTGCGCGGATGTTGCGAAGCGTCGCGCGGGCCTCGGCGAGCGCGGATTTGACCGCATCATCCGAGCTTTCACGCGAGCTGCCGACCAGCTCGATGATCTTCGTGACCGCCATCCCATCTCCCTCGGTTGGTGGACCAGCCGAGGCGACCCTACTGCGGTGGCGCTCTAGACCGAGGTGGCCGGCACCAGCTCCCGCTCCCCGGGAGTGGGATCCGGCTCGGGGTGTGGCGGTGGCTTCTCGCGCCGCAGTGCCATGGCGAAGGCGAACAGCGCTCCGACGGCCTGCACGGCCAGCACCACCGCGGCGAACCCGGCGGGCTTGCGCGACGCGTTCAGCAGGAAGATTGGCTCGGCGACGGCCACCAGCCCGAGCGCGACCAGGAACCACGTCCGCTTGCGCGCGAGCAGGTACTGGACCGCCAGGTACGTCGCAGCCAGGACGGTGAACGCCAACCCGAGGATGAAGAGCGAATCGGCGGCGCCCAGCCGCTTGGGCCCGAACGCCACCCGGATGAGAAGGCGCGGGGCGACGCCGTAGATGAGCAGGCAGGGAATGGCAGCGACCGCGATGATGGCGAGTGCCTTGGCCAGGACCGGCCGTGTGTCCTCACCTGCGGCGCGGCGGCGGGAGACTTCGGGAACGAGGTAGAACCCGGCTCCCATCGCCACCCAGATCAGGACCTTCGCGGCCACGGCGGTGGCGCTGTAGGAGCTCGCCACCGGGCTCGAGAAGCGGTGCTTGGCGGCGATGACGTCGATGTTCTGAAGCACCGCGATCACGGCCAGGGCGGCGATCGGCGCCCAGGCCCGGAACACGTGGGCGCCGAGGCCGAGGGCGGGGGGATCGCCCGGCTTGGCTCGTCCGAGATGGCGGCGGAGCGGCACCGCGCAGTAGATCATCATCACGACGAAGGACAGCGGCGTGCCGAGGTAGGCGCCGGTGACGCCGAGACCGACCGCGGCCAGCACGCCGCCGATCACCAGGCGCGCCGCCTGCTCGCCGATCAGGCTGATGCCCACCGCCTTGTAGTCGCCGAGGCCCTGGAGGACGCCGCGCATGATGCACAGCAGCAGGTACAGGCATCCGGCGGGAATGCCAAGGGCGGCCGCCCACTCCTGCTTGACGCCCACCGCCTGGGCGATCGGGTGGCGGACCAGGACGGAGATGACCGTCATCGCGGCGGTGAACACGAGGAGCACCTTGGTCCAGTTGCGCACGGTGGCAGACAGGCCGGCGCCGACGCCGAGATGGCCAAGGACGGCCTCGCGCGCGGTCGCGACCTGCATGGCGTAGCCGGCGACCGCCAGGATCAGGAAGTAGCTGACGAGCGCGGCGAGCGAGCCGTAGTCGCTGAGGAGCCGCGCGAACACGATCGTCGATCCGAGCGCGATCACGTTGTTGACGACCATCGCGCCGGCCAGACCCGCCGCCTTGGCCGTCTCGGACCCGCGCAGGTTGGCCATTTGAGGTTCGTAACGCTGCCGGAGCGCGCCCAGGCGCCCGGTCGGCCCCTGCTTGTCCGGCCGAGGTGCAGTCATCGCCGATGACGGTACCGAACGCGTCGCACGATGGTGCATCTCTACCCTCAGACGGTGGCATGCAGCGGCGCCACGAGACGAACAGTCCCGAGCAGACGGAGGCGCTCGGTGCCGGCCTCGCCGCCGGCCTGAGCCCGGGCGACGTCGTCCTCGTCGAGGGCGAGCTCGGCGCCGGCAAGACCACGTTCGTCCGCGGGGCGGCCCGCGCCCTCGGAGTGCGGGCGGTGGTGACGAGTCCCACCTTCACGATCGGACAGCGCTACCCGGCATCGGTGCCCGTCTCGCACCTCGACCTGTACCGGCTCGCGGACCTGGACGAGGAGGACCCGGAGCTTCTCGCCGACTACCTGGGTCCGGAGACGATCGCGTTCGTCGAATGGCCGCGGGACGCACAGCCCGCGCTGGCGCGGTTCGCGCGGATCGCCGCGCGGGTGCGGATCGAGCACGACGGCGCGGACCGGCGGCGGGTCGAGATCGAGACATGAGGATCCTCGCCTTCGACACGGCCACGCCCGCGACGACGGTGGCGTTGTGCGGGGTGGGAGGCGGCGACCCGCTGTGCGAGGCCGGTGCCAGCCTGGAGGCGCGGGACGACCCTGAGCCCGGACACCGGCCCGGCCACGCCACCAGATTGATGCCGCTCGCGGTGGCGCTGCTCGAACAGGCGGGAATCGGCTGGGCGGACCTCGACCGGATCGCCGTCGGTGTCGGCCCCGGCACCTTCACGGGGCTGCGGATCGGGATCGCGACGGCGCGGGCCGTGGCGCGGGCGAGAGGGATCCCGCTCGTCGGCGTCCCCACGCTGCATTCGCTCGCGCTGAACGCCCGCGGGCTCACCACGCCGCCGGGGAGCGTGCTCGCCGTCATCGACGCTCGCCGGCGCGAGGTGTTCGCGGCCGGCTGGAGCCCCGAGCAGCTGGGCGGCGCCGACGGGACCCTCCTGCGCGCGCGTGTGACTGCGCCCGCCACCCTCGCGGAGCTCGCCGGCGGCCTGCCGCTGCCCATCCTGGCGATCGGGGATGGGGCGCTAGCATTCAGAGAGGTTCTCGAGCGCTCGGGGGCGCTGGTTCCGGAGGACGACTCGGAGCTTCACAGGGTGACGGCCACCAACCACTGCGAGCTCGCGCGGAATCTGCCAGCCGAGGCGCCAGAACAGGTTCTTCCGAGCTACATGCGCCTTCCGGACGCCGAGATCGCCCGTCGCAACGCTGAGATGCAATGAGCACCAACTCCGTCACCGTCCGGCCGCTCGGCTACTCACACCTGCCGCAGGTGATCGCGATCGAGCGCCGCGCGTTCCCCACGCCGTGGTCGCTGGCGATGTTCGTGCTCGAGCTCTCCAAGCCCTCCGGGGTCTGCCTCGCCGCGTTCGTCGCCGGTGGCGAGGACGAGGCGAGCGGCGGACGCGGCCGAGCCGAACGCGTGGCGGGGTATCTGATCTGCGCGCGCTACGCCGACGTATGGCACCTGATGAACATCGCTGTCGATCCGGCTCTGCGACGGCGCGGCCTCGCGACCGCGCTGCTCGAGCAGATGCTCGAACGCGCCGGCCCGGAGGAGTCGTACACGCTCGAGGTCCGGCCATCCAACGACGTCGCCATCGCGCTCTACGAGCGGTTCGGGTTCCGCGCCTCGGGAACGCGACGCCGCTACTACCAGGACACCGGTGAGGACGCGGTGATCATGTGGCGGACGGCGCAGACGGCCTCGGCTCCGAGTCACACCACGTGATCCTCGCGATCGAGACCAGCTGCGACGACACGTGCGCGGCCGTCGTCACGTGGGAGGGCGAGATCCGCGCCAACGTGATCTCCTCACAGGGCGTGCACGACCGCTACGGCGGAGTCGTGCCGGAGATCGCCTCCCGCCACCATCTGGAGCTGGTCGGCGACGTCGTCGACGACGCGCTGGCGCGCGCCGGGACCTCGCTCAGCGACCTCGACCTCGTCGCCGTGACCGCGGGACCCGGGCTGGTGGCCGCGCTCCTCGTTGGGCTCTCGACGGCGAAGGGGATCGCGGCCGCGTTCTCGCTGCCGCTCGCCGCCGTGGATCACCTCCACGGGCACGTCGCGGCCAGCTTCCTCGAGCCGGAGCCGTTCGAGCCTCCGTTCCTCAGCCTGATCGCCAGTGGCGGCCACACGCTGCTCGCGCGCGTGAGCGACCACGGCCCCGCCTACGAGGTGCTCGGCCAGACGCTCGACGACGCCGCCGGCGAGGCGTTTGACAAGGGGGCACGGCTGCTCGGCCTCGGCTATCCCGGCGGCCCCGCGCTCGAGCGGCTGGCACGCGACGGCGATCCCGAAGCGTTCGCCTTCCCCACGGGCAGCCGCGTGCGGGGGCTCGACTTCTCGTTCGCCGGGCTGAAGACGGCGCTCCTGTACCGCGTGCGCGATCTCGGCGAGGCCGAGGCGGAGCGACGCCGCGCCGACCTCGCGGCGTCGTATCAGCGGGCGATCGTCGAGGCGCTGGCGCTCCGCGCTGAGCGGGCCCTGGCGGACACGGGACTCGATCGCCTGGCCGTGGGCGGCGGGGTGGCGGCCAACGGCCCGTTGCGCGAGCGACTCGGCGGGCTCGGAGTGGCGCTCGACGTGCCCCCGGTCGCGCTGTGCACCGACAACGCCGCGATGATCGCCAGCGCCGCACGCTTCGTCCCGGCGATCCGGTATCCGGAGTACCTCTCGCTCGACGTGTACGCGAGCGGAGAGCGAGCGCTGGCGGCGCGATGAGAACCGTCGTTCTCTACGGCCGCGAGGGGTGCTGCCTGTGCGATGACGCGCGCGACGTGCTCGAGCGAGTGCGTCAACGGTGTGACTTCGTCTTTGAAGAGCGCAGTATTGATGGAGACATGGCGCTGCTTCGCGCCTATCTAGAGCGCATCCCAGTCGTTACGATCGACGGAGTGGAGGAGTTCGAGCTGTTTGTCGATGAGGCTGAGCTGGAACGTCGCCTCACTATGGTGAGACCGAGATGAGTTACACCGTCGGCGACAGCGAGATTCCTGGGCCGGGCATGGAGAAGCCGGGGGACAAGCTGTCGCTCGGTGTGGCGGCGCGATTGTCCCGTTACCTCCAGGTTCTCACCCAGGCGCGCAAGATGGGCAAGGAGACGATCTCCTCGCAGGAGCTCGCCGACTACACCCACGTGAACTCGACCCAGATCCGGCGTGACCTGTCAGGTTTCGGGAAGTTCGGTAAACGCGGCGTCGGCTACAACGTCGAGTCGCTGGTCACTCAGATCCGCAAGATCCTGCGGACCTCAGGACAGCACAACATCGCGCTGTTCGGCGCGGGCCATCTCGGCACCGCGATCGCCACCTCGGACATCTTCGCCGACCACGGCTTCCGGGTGGTGGCGGTGTTCGACGCCGACCCGCAGAAGGTCGGCGCGCAGATCGGGACGCTGGCGGTCCGCCCGATGTCCGAGCTGCGCGGGTCGTGGAGGAGGAGGACATCGTCGTCGCCGTGCTCGCGGTGCCGGCGATCGCCGCGCAGCCGCTGGCCGACGACCTGGCCGATGCGGGCGTCAAGATCATCTTCAACTACTCTGACGCTCTGCTTCAGGTCCCACCCGAGGTGACCGTGCACACCTCGAGTCCGGCCGTCGATCTGCTCTACGCCCTGTACTTCTATCTGACCTGAACCGAGCTCGGGACGTGGTCCTCGACCTGGAAACCGCGCGGGCGGCCTTCGACGCATCGACCGACTTCACCGTCGGCGTGGAGGAGGAGTTCGCGCTGCTCGACCCGACCGAGCTCGGGCTGGTCTCCCGCTACGACGAGCTGCGCCGGGCCGCCGACGCCGATCGGGTGCTCGCCCCCTCGGTGTCGGGAGAGCTCATCGCCTCCGAGATCGAGATCCGCTCGGGGCGGGGCGAGGACTTCGCCGCCGCTGTCTCCGCGCAGCGCTGCGCGCGCCAGCGGTTGTTCGCCCTCGCCGCCGAGCAGGGCATCGCGCTCGGCTCGACGGGGACCCACCCATGGTCTGACTACCGCGAGCAGCAGATCATCCCCACCGATCACTACCGCCGTGTCGAGGAGGGACTGAAGTACGTCGCCTGGCGCAACAACACGTTCGCACTGCACGTGCACGTCGGGGTTCGCGGCGCCGACCGCGCGGTCCTGCGTATGCGATCGGCTTCGTCCGGTGCTGCCGATCCTGCTCGCGATCTCGGCCAACTCCCCGTTTCTCGACGGCCGTGTGTCCGGCCTTCACAGCGCCCGGACCCAGATCTTCACGAAGAGCTTTCCGCGATGCGGGATCCCCGACGCCTACGGCGACTGGGCGACGTACGTCGACTACATCGAGTTTCTCGGCTCGCACCCAATCGATCGTCGAGTACACCCAGGTGTGGTGGTCGATCCGGCCCCACTTCTCGTTCGGGACGGTCGAGGTCAGGATCTGCGAGGCGCAGACGACGCGGTGGCGAATCCGAGGCGCTGGCGGCGCTGATCGTCGCCTGCGTCGCCCAGGCCGCCCGCGATGTCGACGAAGGGGTTCCGTTCGAGGACCCGCCGCGCCGGCTGATCGAGGAGAACTTCTGGCGCGCGATCCGCTTCGGCGTCGACGGCGAGCTGATCGATCTCGAACGGCGCGAGGTGTATCCCGGCGCCGAGGCGCTCGAGCGGCTGCTCGCCTGGACCGCCCCGGTGCGCGACGAGCTCGGGCTCGATATCGAGTTTCCGGCCCTCAACGGCGCTCAGCGGCAGCTGCGGATGCTCGACGCCGGCATGACGATGTCCGAGGTGTTACGCGGCGACGGTGGCCGAGACGCGCGAGACGTATGCTCCGAGCACGGTGGAGGTCACACGATGCGGAGGTGAGCGCATGAGCACGGTGCCGATCCCGATCCGGGGAGGCGGCGCGGGCGCGCCGTCGGAGGAGGAGCTCCGCGGGCCTACGAGGCCGAGCTCAAGCGACTGCGCGTCGAGCACGTGCTGATCGAGCACGTCGTGGCCATGATCAACGTCGGGATGATGCGCACCGGCCTCGCCCCGGACACCGAAGACGAGCGCGATCCCGACGCAGGTGCGGATGGCGATCGAGTCGATCCGGGCGCTGATGCCGGTGCTCGAGCAGGCGGTGCCGGAGCAGGCGGCCAGATCCGGGCGGCGCTCTCGCAGCTCCAGATGGCGTATGTGAAGATCGGCGGCGGTGGCGGGGCTCAGCCCGGTTCTGAGGCTCCGGCCGGCGGCCCCGGCGCGGGTGCGCGGCGCGGGTGCGGGTGCGGGCGGTGGCAGAGCCACGGGCAGCCAAAGCGCTGGGCCACCCGGCGACGCTCCCGGCGCGGGCCACCGCCGGCAGACGAGCCGGCGAAGCCGGGCGAGCCTGGTCCGGCCCAGCGCAGCGGCCGTCTCTGGATCCCCGGCCAGTAGTCAGTAATCCGGAGCAGCGCCGCGACCCCACCGCTGCTAGACTCCCGCGCCGTCTAATCCGGGCCTCCGCTCGCAGTGCCGGGCGGCGGCCTTTTTCAGTTATCGGCTGCGCTCACCCGCGCGCCTTCTCACGAATCAGCCTCTCTCCGGAGGACTTCCTTGTCTAGCTTCCTGACGCACCACGGCGTCGTCATCGCGCTCGTCTGTGCTGCTGCCGCCGTGTGTATGGCGTTCTGACCTCGCGCGTGCTGCTCGCTCTCTCGCCCGGAAACGAGGCGATGCGCACGATCTCCGCGGCCGTGCAGGAAGGCGCGCGCGCGTACCTGAACCGCCAGTACACGACCATCGCGGGCGTCGGGGTGCTCGTGTTCATCCTGCTCATCCCGCTCCAGAACATCCGGGTGGCGATCGGCTTCCTGATCGGCGCCGCGCTATCCGCGTCGGCGGGATACATCGGCATGAACGTGTCGGTGCGCGCCAACGCCCGCGTGGCCGAGTCCGCCCGCACGGGCATTGCTCGGGCGCTCGACGTCGCCTTCCGCGGTGGCGCGGTCACGGGCATGCTCGTCGTCGGCCTGGCGCTGCTGGGCGTGGCGGGCTACTACGGCGTGCTCACCTGGATCGCCGGCGAGAGCACCCGGCACGCGGTCGACGCGCTGATCGGCCTTGGCTTCGGCGGCTCGCTCATCTCGGTGTTCGCCCGGCTGGGCGGCGGCATCTTCACCAAGGCCGCCGACGTCGGCGCGGACCTGGTGGGCAAGATCGAGGCGGGGATCCCCGAGGACGATCCCCGCAACCCGGCGGTGATCGCCGACAACGTGGGAGACAACGTCGGTGACTGCGCCGGCATGGCCGCCGACCTGTTCGAGACCTACGCCGTGACCGCGGTCGCGGTCATGCTGCTCGGCGTCCTGCTCTTCGACCAGACCTCGGCGGTCGCCACCTACCCGCTGGTCCTCGGCGCCGTCTCGATCCTGGCCTCGATCATCGGCACCTTCGCCGTCAAGTCGCGCGTGGGGAACGTCGAGCGCGCCCTTTACCAGGGGCTGATCGTCTCAGGACTGCTGGCCGCGCTCGCCTTCATCCCGGTCACCTACTGGATGATGCGCAAGCTCACCTACATCGGCGGCGCGGTCGGCGCCGCACTGGTGGAAGTTCTACCTGTGCGCGCTGATCGGCATCGGGGTCACGGCCTGCCTGTTCGTGATCACCGACTACTACACCTCGACTCGGTTCTCGCCCGTCAAGAGCACCGCTCGCGCCTCCCAGACCGGTCACGCGACGAACATCATCCAGGGTCTGGCCCAGGGCTATCAGGCCACGGCGGCCGCCGGCGATCGTCCTCGCGCTCGGCATCCTCGGCGCCTGGAAGCTCGGTGGCGGCGGGACGGTGGGGATCTACGGCATCGCCGTGGCCGTCATGGCGCAGCTGTCGCTGACCGGCCTGATCGTCGCCCTCGACGCCTTCGGCCCGATCACCGACAACGCCGGCGGCATCGCCGAGATGGCGAACCTACCCGAAGAGGTGCGCAACGTGACCGACCCGCTCGACGCGGTCGGCAACACGACCAAGGCCGTGACCAAGGGTTACGCGATCGGTTCCGCCGCGCTGGCCGCGCTGGTGCTGTTCGACGGCTTCTCGCGCGAGGTGGGCGGCAAGTTCAGCTTCCAGATCGGCAATCCGCCGGTACTGATCGGCCTGCTCCTCGGCGGCCTGATGGTCTACCTCTTCGCCGCCCTCTCGATGGAGGCCGTGGGCCGCGCCGGCGGCGCGGTGGTCGAGGAGGTCCGCCGTCAGTTCCGTGAGAAGCCGGGGATCATGGAGGGCACCGACCAGCCCGAATACGGAGCGGCGGTGGCGCTCGTGACTCGCGCGGCGCAGCGCGAGATGATCCTGCCGGCGCTGATCCCGATCCTCATCCCGCTGATCGTCGGCCTGATCAGCGTGGAGGCGCTCGGGGGCCTGCTGATCGGCGTGATCGTGGTCGGCCTGTTCGTGGCGATCTCGATGACCTCGGGCGGTGGCGCCTGGGACAACGCCAAGAAGCTGATCGAGGACGGCGCCTTCGGCGGGAAGGGCTCGGAGGCCCACGCCGCGGCGGTCACCGGAGACACCGTCGGCGACCCATACAAGGACACCGCCGGACCTGCGATCAACCCGATGATCAAGGTGGCGAACATCGTCGCCCTCCTGATCATCCCGATCATCACCTGAGCCAAGTCGCGTGGCGGTTGATGCCATCTGTTCCCGCTGACCGGGCACAGATGGCATCAGTCAGCGCCAGCTAGAGTCCAGCCATGTTCATTCTGATCGTCGGATCCGGACGCGTGGGGTCCGCGGTCGCCAAGCGGGCGCTCGACGCCGGGCACGAGGTTTCGGTGCTCGACAGCGATCCGCTTTCGCACGAACGGCTCGACAAGGACCAGTCGACGACCTGGGAGGACGCCGGGGGCCGGTTCACGGTCGGGACCGCTCTCGAGATCGACGCCATGATCGAGGCCGGGATCGAGGAGGCCGACGTGTTCCTGGCGGCGACACGCGGCGACAACACGAACCTCGTGATCGCCCAGATCGCTCAGCGGCGGTTCAAGGTCCCACGCGTGGTCGTGCGCGTGGCCGATCCGGGCCGCGCCGGCTGGTACGCCGAGCAGGGCCTGTTGACGATCTGCCCAACCCAAGTGGCCATCGATCAGGCCACCGAGGTCGCGCTCGCGTGAGGAGGCCTGGCCCATGTACGTGATCATCGCCGGCGCCGGCAAGGTGGGTTGGAACCTCGCGCGCGAGCTGATTGCCAAGGAGCGCGAGGTCACGCTGATCGAGTCCGATCACGCGCGCTTCCGCGTGGTCGAGGAGGAGCTCGAGCACGCCGTTCAGTACGGCGACGCCACGGAGCTGTGGGTGCTCGAGCGCGCCGGCATCCCGCGCGCCGACCTGGTGATCGCCGTCACCGGCGACGACGAGGACAACATCCTTATCTGCCAGGTCGCCAAGGAGAAGTACGGCGTCCAGCGCATCGTCGCCCGGGTCAACAACCCGCGCAACCTTCAGCACTTCCGCCTCCTCGGCGTCCAGCCCGCGGTCTCGGCCACCGACCTGATCCTCCGCCTGATCGAGCACGAGGTCCCCGAGTACGGGCTCGTACAGCTGCTCGCGCTCGAGGAGGAGCACCTCGAGATCATCGAGGTCGAGGTCGGCGTGGGCTCGACCGCGGCCGGCAGCCGTGTGCAGGACGTGACGCTCCCGGACGGCTCGCTGATCATCTCCGTGCTCCGCGGCGGCACCGGCTTCGTCCCCAAGGCGGAGTCGGTGATCGAAGCCGGCGACCAGGTGCTGCTGATCCTCGATCCCGGCCTGGAGTCGGAGATCACGCCGCAGTTCGCGCCCAACGGCGCGTCGCCCAGGGCGTGACCGGCACGCGCGGCGTGACCGGCGACGTCGAGACCACGCCCGGCTCCTGATGGCGCCACGCCACGTCGCCTACGCGCTGATCGGGGGTGGGCTGGCCGCCGGGAACTGCGCCCGGTGGCTGCGCGAGTCCGGCGCCGACGGCGACATCCTGCTGATCGGCCGGGAGCCCGATCTGCCCTACAACCGGCCGCCGTGCTCCAAGGACTACCTGCAGGGCAAGGCGTCGCGCGAGGATGCGCTGTTCCGGCCGGCGCAGTGGTACGGGGAGCAGCGGATCGAGGCGCTCACGCGCGTCTCCGCGGTCTCGCTGGACGTCGAGACGCGGCGGGTCCGGCTCTCCAACAAGGACGAGGTGAGCTTCGAGAAGGCGCTGATCGCCACCGGCGCCGGCGTCCGCCGCCTCCAGGTGCCCGGCGCCGAGCTCGAGGGGATCCACTACCTGCGCACGCTCGGCAACAGCGATGCGATTCGGCGGGACGCCGCCGGCAAGCAGGTGGTGCTGATCGGCGGCTCCTACATCGCCAGCGAGGTGGCGGCGGCGCTGACCGAGCTCGGAAGCTCGTGCACGATGGTGATGCTCGAGCCGGTGCCGCTCAGCCGCGGGTTCGGCGAGCAGGCCGGTCGCTGGTTCGCCCACCGGCTCGAGGAGCATGGGATCGAGTTCCACGGCAGCGACGAGCTCGAGCGCTTCGAGGGTCGCGACGGGCGGGTCACGGCCGTGCTCACCAAGTCCGGGCGCGAGCTCAGCGCCGACGCGGTCGTGGTGGGCGCCGGGGCAATGCCGGACGTGATGCTGGCCCGCCGCGCCGGCCTGGAGATCGGCCCCGGCGGCGGCGTCGTCGTCGACAGTCGCCTGGAGACCGCCACGCCGGGGATCTTCGCCGCCGGCGACATGGCCGAGTACGAGAGCGTCGTGCACGGCGGCCGGCGCATGCGCATCGAGCACTGGGACGTCGCCTTCAACCACGGCAGGACGGTGGCGCTCAACATGGTGGGGCGGGAGCAGCCGCACGACGTGGTGCCGTACTTCTTCTCCGACCTCTCGGACTGGGCGTCGCTCGAGTACGTCGGGCCCGCGTTCGAGTGGGACGAGGAGGTCGTACGCGGCTCGTTCGACGCGGGCGAGTTCAGCGTCTGGTACCTACAGCAGGGTCGGCTGGCCGGCGCCCTGTCGGTGGGGCGCTCGGACGACCTGGAGCACGCGCGCCGCCTGATCGGCTCCGACCTCGCCGGCCGGGTCGACCAGCTCCGCGACCTCTCGAGCGACCTCGCGTCGGTCTAGCTCGTCTCGGCGCGCGCAGCGGCCTCCTCGGCCACCGTCGCCTGCTCGGCCACGGCCGCCTGCTCGGCCACGGCCGCCTGCTCGGCGCGCCGGCGGGCGGTGCCGCCAGGCAGGCGGTCGACGAGGCGCCCGAAGCGATCGATCGCGCCCTCGAGCGGCGTCGCCATCTCGATCGCTCGCTCGAGCGCCGGGAGCACCGCGATCAGCTCCGTGCCGGTCTCGGTGACGCGGTCGGCGCGATCGGCGAGCTCGGCGCCGCGCTCGTCCATCCGGCCCCCCAGCTCCTGGACGTTCGCACCAAGCTGGAGCAGCTCGTCCACCCGGCTGTCGAGGCGCTCCCCGAGCGCGATCAAGTCGTCGGCCCGCCCCTCGAGCCGCTCGGCGATGGCGAGCACGGTACGGGCGATCGCCACCATCTCCTCGCCCAGCTCGAGCATGCGGTCGAGGCGCGCGGGCGCCGAGCGCGCCAGGCGAGCGGTGGCGGCGAGGTCGCTGACGACGCGGTTGACGACGACCTGCGGAGTCTCGAGGGGAACGCCGAGCAAACGCACCCGATGGACCTTAGCTGGCGCGCCGAGTGGGGCAGGGGGGCGGCTACCTGATGGTCACGGGCGCGGGCCGGTGGCGGCCGCGGGAGCTGCGGGGCAAGGACTCGAACCTTGAATTCCAGGGCCAGAACCTGGCGAGTTGCCGATTACTCCACCCCGCAGAACGCCCGCGAGTATAGCCCGCGGCCCAGCGGCCTCCGGCGGGACTCAGCGTGGCCGGAACCCCGAGCAGAGCACCCTCATCCAGCGGCGAAGGAGCGGCCCAGAGAGGGGGCGTCAGTAGCTGAAGATGGCTGCATGGTCCTCTCCAATCCAGTCGAGCATTGGGGTCGCGCCGGCCAGGCGCGCGTTCGGCGCGAGGTTCGCCTCGTCGAGCTTGCGGGCGTTCCAGCAGATCGGGCAGACGAGCAACTCGCCGCCCGCCTGCGCGAACTGCGTGAACAGCCGCGCCAGTGGCGGGCAGCCGTCGCAGGCGACCGCCTCGGCGTGGCCGGGCAGCGCGAGCCGCACCGCCTCCTTGGTGAGCCATATGGCGGCGGTGTCGCCGCGCTGAGCCGCGGCGCCTGCCACCAGGAACGCCACCGTCACGCGCTCGGGGTCCTCGAGCCCCGTCGCGAGGTTGATCAACACCTTCCCGGCCACCGCCTGCTCCTCTCGTTCGCTGGCGCCCCGGGCGCAAGCATCTCCGTCCCGGCGAGCGCTTGCAAGTCGGGAAGCGGCTACGCGGCCTGCGGGATGTGCACGCCGTGGTCGATGGCGCGGGCGAGCTCGGCGAGGTCGAGCGGCTTGGGCAGGTAGCTCTGCGCCCCTCGCCCGATCAGGCGGCTGCCGGCGGCGGCGGATGCCTGACCGCTCATGATCACCGGCAGCGAACGAGTGCACGGGTCGGCCTGGAGCCGGGCGAGGACCTCCTCGCCACCGATGCCGGCGACGTCGAGATCGGCGACGACCAGGTCCGGGTGGCGCTCGCGAGCCAGCTCGGTCCCGCGAACGCCGTCGGTGGCGACCAGCAGCTCGACTTCAGCCCGCGCGCTGACGGCGTGCTCGATCAGCGAGGCGCAGGCCAGGTCGTGCTCGATGCACAGGACGGTGAGCGTGGGGCGGTGTCGATCGAAGGAGAGCACCTTTCTCGTATCGGATACTCCGCCGAGGCCCGTACCCCTTCTGGACATCCGACCGAGTCAGCTCGGGTCGGCGAGCTTCCGCCCCGACTTCCGGGCCGGGAGGCGCGCTCAGCTGGGATCTGTGAAGTCGGGCGGTTGCTTCATCATGCCCGCGCGCGCGGCCTCGAGCTGATTGGGAGAGCCGATCAGCCCCACCTGGAGCTCGGCCTCGAGGGCGAGCGTCTGCTCGGGCCCGCCCGTCCACGACTCGTCGAACAGGCGCTTGGCGGCGCGAACCGCGTCCGGCGAGCGGCCGGCGATCTCGGCGGCCAGCGCGCGGGCGTCGCCCAGCGGGTCCTCGGAGAGGTGCGTGACCAGCCCGAGCGCGTGCGCCTCCTCGCCGCTGAGGACGCGGGCGGTGTAGGTGAGCTCCTTGGCGACATCGATCCCGACGAGGCGTGGGAGCGTCCGGGTGATCGACATGTCGGGGACGAGCCCCCACTTGGTCTCCATCACAGAAAGGCGAGCGCCGGGGGCGGCGAAGCGGACGTCGGCGGCGAGGGCGATCTGAAGTCCGCCTCCGAGGCAGTTGCCGTGGATCGCGGCGATCACCGGGACGGGCAGCCGGATCCACTCATACGCGGGACGCTGGGCCCAGTTCGGGGTTTCACCGTCGCCGCGGACGCGCTCAATCAGCCCGTCGAGGCCCTCGGACATGACGCTCGCCAGATCGAGTCCCGAGCAGAAGCTCGGCCCCTCACCATGGAGCACGACGGCACGCACCCCCGGCTCGGAGCGCACGCGCTCCGCCGCCGCCGTGATCCCGTCGAACATGGCCAGGTCGAGCGCGTTGTGCTTCTCGGGCCGCGCCAGCGTGACGAGCGCGACGTGGTCGGCCACCTCGATTCGGACGCGCTCGGTGGCGGTGGCTTCGGCCATCCCCGGAAGCCTATCCCTCGAGCTCGACCGTGTCGCCGAGCGCCACCTCGCCGGGCTCGAGCACGCGGCCATGGATCCCGAAGGGGAGAGGCTCGGTCGATTCGACGGCGCCGCGGTAGCCGCCCAGGACGTCGAGCGTCGGCAGGTCGATCTCACCGCTGTCCGGGTCGCGGCTGGTGATCAGGCAGCGCCCGACGTGCCCGCCCCAGGCGATTCGCGCGCCGCCGATGCGCATGCGCCGCCCGACCCAGGCGTCCTCGGCGTGCGCGTCCACGCCGTCGATCTCGATCAGCATGCGAAACCGGCGCGGATCGAGCTGGTCCTCGCCGGCCTCGGCGGCCAGGCGGTCGAGGGACGCCCGCGAGATGAGCGAAGCAGCGCCCTGCGAACCCCGATCGACGCCGCTGCCCGAGACGGGCTCCACCACCCTGAGCGGCCGGCCCACGTGTTCGCTGAGCGCCTCTGACCACGGACCGTCGAGCGCGCGAGCGGCCTTCGGGCGCGAGAAGAACCGCGTCGAGAGCTCATCGCCGAGCCGGACCTCGCCGGCCACCTCCGGACGATCCGGGAAGGACAGCGTCAGGCGCCGGTCGGTGTCGGAGTAGTTGGCGAGAACCGTCTGCAGCTCGCCGATCACCTTGGCGTTGACCATCCGGCCGCGCTCGTCGACGATGTAGAAGCGACGGTTCTCTCGCACGCCGTCGCGGTCGAGCCAGGTCCGGTCGACCGTCCGCAGCCGCGTCCCCTTGACCGGCGCGATCGAGAGCCGGCAGACCGAGATGCCGCTCACGCGGCGCTGGCCTGCTCGGCCCAGTCACGGTAGAGCTGCCAGTAGCGGCCCTGCGCCTCGAGCAGCTCGTCGTGCGTGCCCTGCTCCGCGATCTGCCCGTGCTCGAGCACGACGATCCGGCCGGCGTGGCGGATCGTCGACAGGCGGTGCGCGATCACGATCGCCGTGCGGCCGGCCACCAGCCGGCGCAACCCGTGCTCGATCAGGCTCTCGGTGTGCACGTCGACGTTCGACGTCGCCTCGTCGAGCACGAGGATCCGCGGATCGGCGACGAGCGCGCGGGCGAAGGCGAGCAGCTGTCGCTGTCCCGCCGAGAGCTGGACGCCACGCTCTCCGACCTGCGTGTCGTATCCGTGCTCGAGCTCTCCGATGAACCCCTCGGCGCCGACGGCCCGGGCCGCCGAGGCGATCTCCTCGGCGGTGGCGCTCGGGCGGCCGAAGGCGATGTTCTCGCGCACCGTGCCGCTGAACAGGAAGGCCTCCTGGGGGACGATGCCCATCTGCGAGCGCAGCGAATGCGCCGTGACCTCGCGGAGGTCGTGGCCGTCGATACGCACCGCGCCGTCGGTCGGGTCGTAGAACCGCGCCACCAGCTTGGCGAAGGTCGACTTGCCGGCCCCGGTTGCGCCGACGAGCGCCACCGTCTGTCCCGGCGGGATCGCGATGTCGACATCGCGCAGCGCCCAGGCCGCGTCCTCACCGCTGCCGTACTGGAAGGAGACGCCGTCGAAGCGGAGCTCGCCCCGGACGCGCGGCAGCTCGATGGCGCCGGGCGAGTCCACCAGCTCGGGCGCCTCGTCGAGCAGCTCGAAGATCTTGTCGAGCGCGGCCATTCCCGACTGGTAGGTCGTGTAGAGCTGCGAGAGCTGCTGGATCGGATCGAAGAAGTTGTTGAGCGCGGCGATGAAGGCGAACACGACTCCGGTCGAGGCGTGCCCGTTGATGGCCTCGATCCCGCCGACGACCAGGATCTCGACCGTGACCAGCGCGGAGAGGAACTCGACCGCGGGGAAGTAGGCGGCGTTCAGGTTGACCGTGGTCATGTTCACGGCCCGGTTGTCCTCGTTGAGCTCGTGGAAGCGCCCGACGTGGCGCCGTTCCTGGCCGAACACGCGCACCACGCGGATCCCGGAAAGCGTCTCCTGGAGGTAGCCGGTGATGGTGGCGATCTTCTCGCGCGTGGCCCGGTAGGCCCCGGCGGAGGCGATCCGGAAGGCGACGCCGCCTACGAACAGCACGGGCAGGGCGAGGAAGGTGAGCAGTGCCAGGTGCGGGTCGAGCACGACCAGGATCACGACGACGCCGATCAGCGTCAGCCCCGACTGGAACAGCGTGGCCATGCCGTCCTCGACGAGCTGGTCGAGGGCCTCGACGTCGTTGGTGATCCGCGAGATGATCACGCCCGCGCGGTTGCGCGAGTAAAACCCGATCGACAGCCGCTGGAGGTGGGTGAAGAGGCGGACGCGGAGATCCTGGAGCGTGCGCTGGCCGACCCAGCCGACGAGATAGGTCTGGGCGTAGGAAGCGACTGAGTAGACAATCGCCGAGAGCAGGAATACGCCGACGATCAGGTCGAGCGCTCCGACGTCGTGGCGGCGGATGCCGTCGTCGATGGCGAGCTTGGCCAGCGGCGCCGGGGCCAGGGCGGCCGCCGTCGCGCTCACGAGCGCGAAGATCATCGCCGCCACGCGCCAGCGGTAGGGCGAGAGCAGCTCGAGGAGCCCGCGGAGCTTGCGGGCGCGGCCGAGCGAGTGGCGGCGGCGGCGAGCGCTCACAGGCCCACCGCCCCGACTGCCTTGCGCGTCATGAACACCTGGTCGGGCATGCCCTTCTCGACGATCTCGCGGTACAGCGGAGAGGACTCGAGCAGCTCGTCGTGGCTCCCGTGCGCCGCGATCCGCCCGTCCTCGAGCACGACGATCTCGTCGGCGAGCGCGATCGTCGACAGGCGGTGGGCGATCACGATCGTGGTGCGCCCGGCCATCACCTCGCGCAGGGCGAGCTTGATCTGCTGCTCGGTGGAGGCGTCGACGGACGAGGTGGCGTCGTCGAGGACGAGGATGCGCGGGTCGGCGACGATCGCCCGGGCGATCGCGATCCGCTGGCGCTGCCCACCCGACAGCGTCAGCCCCCGCTCGCCCACGAGCGTCTCGTAGCCCTGCGGGAGCTCGCGGATGAAGGAGTCGGCCTGGGCCAGGCGCGCCGCGTGCTCGACCTCCTCGCGCGTCGCCTCGGCGCGGCCGTAGGCGATGTTGTCGTGCACGCTCGCCGAGAACAGGAACGGGTCGTCGGTGACGAGCGCGACCGCATGGCGGAGGCTCCCGAGGTCGACGGTGCGCACGTCGACGCCATCGATCGCCACCGATCCGTCACTCACCTCGTAGAGGCGCGAGAGCAGCGACACGAGCGCAGTCTTGCCCGAGCCCATCGCGCCCACGAGCGCCACCGTCCGCCCGGCGCCGATCTCGAGGTCGATGTCGCGCAGCGCCGGGCGCGGCGAGCCCTCGAAGGTCAGGCTCACGTCGCGCAGGGAGATGCGTCCCGCCCCATCGGGAAGCGCCGGGCGCCCTCCGGCGCCTCGATCTGCGGCGCCCGGTCGAGGATCTGGAAGATCCGGGCGCCCGAGGCGGTGGCGCGCTGCGCCGCGCTCAGCATGTAGCCGAGTGTCCGCATCGGCGAGATCAACATCAGCAGGTAGGCGTAGAAGGCGGTGAACTGCCCGATGGTGAGGCTCCCGTGGATGACCTCGCGCCCGCCGATGAGCAGGATCAGGGCCAGCCCGAGGTTGGGCAGGAAGCTGATCATCGGCGTGTAGCGGGCCTGGAGCCGCGTCGCGTACAGCTGCTGGTCGAAGACGCGCTGGACCGAATGCTCGAAGCGCTCGAGCTGGCGCTGCTCCTGCGCGAACGCCTTGACCACGCGCACCCCCGAGACGTTCTCCTCCGCCTCGGCGGTGAGCTCGGCGATCCGCTGTTGTGCCTCCTGGATCGCCGGGCGAGAGCGGCGGCCGTACCGCTGCGCGATCAGGACCACGAACGGCACCGGAGCCAGCGACAGCGCCGCCAGCCCCGGCTGGAGGCCGAACATCGCCACCGCGGCGAGACCGATCGTGAGCAGGGACTGCGCGATGAAGATCAGCCCGTAGCCGAGGAAGAAGCGGACCGACTGGAGATCGACGGTGGCGCGGGACATGAGCTGACCTGTCTGCTGGCGATCGAAGAAGCCGAGCTCGAGGCGTTGGAGGTGCTCGTAGAGCATGTTGCGAAGGTCCCGCTCCACCCCCAGCGAGACCCGGCCCGCGACCAGCCGGCGCGCGGCGCTCAGCACCAGGCGTCCGAGGCCGGCGACGCCGATCGCGATCGCCCAGTTGACGAGCGCGTGGCGGTGGTGCAGGCGGACGGTGTCGATCGCGCGGCCGGTCAGGTACGGGATCAGCACGGTCATGACCATCGCGCCGAAGGCGAGCAGGAACGACCAGACCACGGCGGGCCGGTACGGGCGCAGGAATCCCAGAAGGCGTGTGAACGTCCCCATCTACTTCATTTAGTGTAGTGCGACGTCGCCGACGTCCTCCGGCCGGCGGATTGCGCGGCGGTTGGGGTGAAACTCTGAATAGTTCAGGACTTCATCCCAAGGGCCCGGAGGCGCTTGGGGTCAAACGGGAACTCTGGGCAGCGACGCTCAGCCCGTGAACGCCGGCGCCGTTCGCCTCGCCGGCGCGCGGTGGTGCCGGTGGCGGTTGTGCTTGACGGGCCGCCGCTTCTTGGCCGGCTTCTTCTTGTGCGCGGCCGGCTTCACTCCCGCGTTCGCCGGGACGTACACCGGCTGACCCTGCTCCCCGGTCTGGAGCGCCAGCAGCGCCTGGTTGGCGTGGTTGTCGGCGAAGTAAGACTGGTTGGCGACGATCAGCTGGGTCCCGAGGAAGGCGACGCCGGAGGGCGAGTCGAACGGGACCGGAGAGTTGTTGGCGCCGGTGAACTGCTGCCCGAAGCGAGCAATTTCATGACCGGTGGGCGACAGCTCGACGACCTGATTGGAGACGCCCACCAGAGCCAGGTAGATGTTGCCGGAGCGCGTGAGCGCGCACCCGTCGGGCGCATCGGCGGGACCGCTCTCCCACAGCTGGTGGAGCGCGCCCGGGCCACCGCCCGGCTCGATCGCCACCGTGTAGAGCTTGCCCGTGGTCGGGTTCGCGACCCCGGTGCCGTTGTTGGATGCCTGGTCGAAGAGCAACGTGCGGTGGTCGGGCAGCAGGGTTATGCAGGCGGTGCCGAACGGGCCGCCGTCGAGGCGCTGGTCCGCGAGCCACACGCCCGCCGTGCCTCCGCCGGGCGGGATGCGCCAGATCACCGCCTGCTGGTAGTCGGTGACGTACAGGCTCCCGTCCGGGCCCCACGCCGCGTAGTCGGGCATGGGCGCCTGGTCGACGCGCGCGGGCGAGCATGGCGCTGACGGGGTGGGGGCCTGCCCGGGACCGCACAACGGCAGATCCGGTACCCGCGAGTACAACGTCTGGCCGCCCGTGCGCGGGTCCAGGCGGATGATCCGGCCGCTGGTCTTGTCGAGCAGGAGCAGACGTCCGGCCGCGTCGTTCGCCGCCACCTGAACGCCGTGGGGCTGGGACAGGTTCTGCCCCTGCACCGTCCACGAGCGCAGCAGCGCGCCCGTCGGGCTGAACTCGAACACCTTCGACGGGGAGCTGTCCCCGCTCGGGTTGTCGTAGGTTCCCTCGTAGACGTCCGAGCCGATGACGTGGGGGAGCGCGGGGAAGTAGGGGCTGGGGACGAGCGCCAGCACCGACACGTCCCCGCGGGCGGCCATCGCGGCTCCGGGGGCGGCGGCCGCGATCGCGCAGGCCAGTCCGACGGCCCGCAGCCAGAGCCGCGCCATCAGGCCGGATCCCCGAGCCGCGCCACCAGATAGGAGTGGAGCATCAGCTTGCTCTCCTCGAGCAGGGCGCGGTCACCGTGGTGGTCCCGGCGAAAGGCCTCGCGCAAGAGCCCGTCACCGGCGAGGACGACCATCCGCGCAGCGGTGGCGCGCGCTGCCCGCGGCGCCGCCGGCCAGTGCCGGGCGAGGATCGACTCGATCGAGTGCGCGATCGCCTCACGCGTGGGCCGGGTGGCGTCCCGGACCGTCTCGGTCCGCAGCCCGCCGTACCAGAGGGCGATGAAGCCGGGGCGAGCGCGGAAGCCCGCCGCCAGCGTGTCGATCACGAACGACCCGGCATCCGGAAGCGACTCCAGCTCGTCGACCTCGGCAGCGCCGGCCACGAGGTCCTCGAAGTCACTCCAGTAGCGAATCGCCAGCGCCTCGACGATCGCCTCCTTGTCGGGAAAGAACCGGTAGACCGAGCCGATCGGAACCTCTGCCACTTCGGCGACGCGGGTGGTCGTGAACGCCTCGGCGCCCTCGCTCGCGAGCAGCTCGTCGGCGGAGTCGAGCACGCGGCGCAGGCGCTCCCGGCTGCGTGCCTGGGTGGGTGCGTTCCGGAGCTTGTCGTCCGGTTTCCGGGGTTTGCCTGTCACCGATCGGTTCCCGCTTGAAAGTGAACGATCCCTCAAGTTAGCATCGCGCCAGTGGCAGGCACACCGGTTGAGGAGGCGCGCGAGCGCATCGCCGCCGCCGCGCGGAGCCTCGCGGCCGAGGGACTGGTCCACGGGACGGCGGGCAACATCTCCGAGCGCATCGAGGATGCGGTGGCGGTGACCCCGACGGGCGGCGACTTCGCGACGCTGAGCGCGGAGCAGGTCGTGCTCGTCGATCTCGACGGAGAGCAGCTCGACGGCGAGCTGCTCCCCACCTCCGAGCTCGGTCTCCACCTCGGCATCTACCACCGCTACGACGCCGGCGCGGTCGTGCACACGCACGCTCCGTTCAGCACCGCTGTGGCCTGCGTGCTCGAGGATGAGCTGCCGGTCGTGCACTACCAGCTGCTGGCGCTCGGGGGCCCGGTCCGCATCGCCTCCTATGCGACCTTCGGCACGCCTGAGCTGGCCGACAAGACGGTCGCCGCGCTGGAGGGGCGCTCGGCCGCTCTGATGGCAAACCACGGCGCGATCGCCTACGGGCCCAACCTCGACGCCGCGGTCGCCCAGTCGAGCCTGCTCGAGTGGGGATGCACCCTCTACTGGCGCGCCGCCGCGATCGGCGTCCCCGGCGCCCTCGACGCCCGCCAGCAGCAGGAGTTCGTCGAGACGGTGACCCAGCGCGGCTACGGATCGACTCAAGCGAGGGATCGATGAACGTCATCACGCTCGGCGTCCACGTCGTCGACGTGCTCGTCCGCCCGGTGGAGGAGATCCCGAAGGGACAGGGCGGCCAGCTGGTCGAGGAGATCAGGATCACGCCGGCGGGCCCGGCCGGCGGCACGGCGGTGACGCTGGCCAAGCTCGGCGCGAGCGTGCGCAGCGCGGGGGCGATCGGCCAGGATGAGCTCGCCGACGTCATGACCCGGCTCCTCGGGCGCTTCGGCGTCGACGCATCGCTGTTGCTCAGGCGAGACGACGTGCAGACCTCGGCGAGCGTGCTCCCGATTCGCCCGGACGGATCGCGGCCGGCCTTCCACGTCGTCGGCGCGAACGCCACCTACTCCTCGGCGGACGCCCCCTGGGATGCGATCGAACAGGCCGACCACCTCCACATGGGCGCGCCCGAGTTCATGGGCGGCGAGGAGGCGGCGAAGATCCTGTCCTTCGCCCGCGAGCACGGAACCGTGACCTCGGCCGACATCCTCGCGCCCGGCGAG
This sequence comes from uncultured Solirubrobacterales bacterium, assembly GCA_963839105.1. Taxonomy (GTDB): domain Bacteria; phylum Actinomycetota; class Thermoleophilia; order Solirubrobacterales; family Solirubrobacteraceae; genus Palsa-465. The sequence continues at coordinate 99,390 of CAWITQ010000006.1, read as the reverse complement.
CAGGCAGGGGCGATCCTCGACTGGATCGCGCCCGCGTTCGCCCATCTCGACTACCTGCTCCCCAACGAGGAGCAGGTGCTCTCGCTGACCGGCGAGCAGGACCTCGAGCAGGGCTGCCGGGCCCTGCTGAGTCGTGGAATCGGCTGCGTCGCGGCGACCAGGGGAGCCGACGGGGCGCTCGTGGTCGAGGACGGCGCCGCCACCGCCGTCCCCGCCCACCGGGTCGACGTCGTCGACACCACCGGATGCGGCGATGCGTTCTCCGCCGGGTTCCTGCGGGGGCTCTCGCTCGGGCGAAGCCGCCCCGAAGCGGCCCGGCTCGGCTGCGCGGTGGCGGCGCTGGTGGCGCAGGGGCTCGGCTCGGACTACGGAGATTTCGACCTGGCGGCGGCCGATGAGCTCGCGGCCGCCGCACCCACTCAAGGGACCTAGGCAGAGGAGGCGCCCGATGAACGACGACACACAGCAGCAGGATCACGAGAAGACCACCCGCCGGCGCTTCGTCGGCGGCGCGCTCACGGCCGGGGCCGCGCTGGCGGTGCCCGCGTCGGCCGAGGCAGCCAAGAAGAAGCATGGGCACAAGCCAAAGCACCACAAGAAGCGGCACAAGCACCAGGTGCACAAGGTCGACGTGGCCGTCGTCGGCGGGGGCCTGGCGGGGCTCACCGCCGCCTACGACGTCGCCGGCAAGGGCCACTCGGTGCGGCTGCTCGAGGCACGCAACCGCGTGGGCGGACGGGTCTGGAACCACGACCTCGGCGGCGGGAAGGTCTCCGAGCGCGGCGGCACGTTCATCGGCCCGACGCAGGACCGGATCGCCGCGCTCGCCAGCAAGATGAACGTCGGGACGTTCCCGACCTACGACAACGGCAACGACCTGTACATCAACAACGTCGACAACCCGGGCGGCCTGATCCGACCGATGACCTACAGCGACACCGGCCCGACCGGCACCGCGCCCCCGGATCCGACGATCCTCGCCGACCTCAACAACGTCGTCTCCGATATGGACACGAAGTCGAGGACGGTGCCGGTGAGTGCGCCCTGGAACGCGAAGAGCGCCGCGGCCTGGGACGGAACGACGCTCCAGGCCTACGTCGACAGCCAGAGCTCGAACCCGCGGTTCAAGGCGCTCGTGCCCACGGCCACGCGGCCGATCTTCGGGGCCGAGCCGCGGGAGCTCTCGCTCCTGTTCGTGCTCTTCTACATCGCCTCGTCGGGCAACCCGCAGAACCCGGGGACGTTCGAGCGCAACTTCAACACGCGGGGTGGCGGCCAGCAGACCCGGCTCGTCGGCGGCTCGCAGCTGGTCCCGAACCGCGTCGCCCAGCACCTCGGGCCCAAGCGAGTTCTGCTGAACGCGCCGGTGCGCCAGATCGTCTCGGGCAAGAGCGCAGTGACGGTGCACGCCGATGGCCACACGGTGACGGCCAAGCGCGTGATCGTGGCCGTCCCGCCGGTCCTTGCCGGGCGCATCCACTACCAGCCGGGGCTGCCGGCCCCGCGCGACCAGCTCACCCAGCGCTATCCCCAGGGCACACTGACCAAGGTGGCCGCCGTCTACGACCGGCCGTTCTGGCGTGACGCGGGGCTCACGGGCCAGGTCCTCGACACCAGCGGTCCGATCAGCGCCTCGTTCGACGACTCGCCGCCCGATGGATCCCCGGGCGTCATCTTCGGGTTCGTCGGCGGTGACAACGCCCGGAGCTTCAACGTGATGTCGCCCGCTGCACGCCAGAACGCCGTGCTCCAGCAGATCGTGAGCTGGTTCAGCTCCCAGTCGGCGGCGCTCGGCGCGGCGGCGCACAAGGCCCGTGGCTACTTCGACACCAACTGGTCCACGGAGATGTGGACCCGTGGGTGCCCGGTCGGGATCCCGTCGCTCGGCACGCTGAGCACCTATGGACCGCACCTGCGGGCTCCCGTGGGCCGGATCCACTGGGCCGGCACCGAAACCTCGGACTACTGGAACGGTTACATGGACGGAGCGGTGCGGTCCGGAGAGCGCGCCGCCACCGAGGTCCTGGCGGGTCTTTGAGCACCCTGGAACGACAAGAGGTCACGCGTCGCGGGTTCGTCGGCGGCGCTCTGGCGGCGGGGGCCGCGGCCGCGCTTCCCGCTGCCGCCGGCGCCCGCACGGCGGCGCGCGCGCGGCGCACGAGCGTCGACGTCGCCGTGGTCGGGGCCGGCTTCGCCGGGCTGGCTGCGGCGCGCGACATCCACCGCTCCGGTCACTCGGTCATGGTGCTCGAGGCGCGCGATCGCGTGGGCGGGCGCGTGTGGAACCACGACCTGGGCGGCGGGAAGGTCTCCGAACGGGGCGGCACCTTCGCCGGCCCGACCCAGGATCGGGTCCTGGCGATGGCCCGCTCGGTGGGTGTCGGCACCTTCCGCACCTACAACAGGGGCAACGTCGTGTTCGTCTCGAGCGACGGTCGCCGGACGTTCAGCGGCTCGAGCCCGTTCTCGCCGGCCCCGATCAGCGATCCGCGCATCGCCCCCGACCTGATCAAGCTCGTGACGGCGCTCGACGAGATGTCGAAGTCCGTGCCCGTTGAGGCGCCCTGGCGCGCCGCGAACGCGCGCAGTTGGGACGCCCAGACGTTCCACAGCTGGGTCGAATCCCTCCACCCGAGCCCGCAGTTCGCATCGATCGTGCCCGCGGCAACCCGGCCCATCTTCGGCGCCGAACCCCGGGAACTGTCGCTCCTGTTCACGCTCTTCTACACCGCCTCCTCGGGCGACCCGACCCACCCGGGAAGCTTCGAGCGCAACTTCTCCACCGACGGAGGCGCCCAGCAGTCCCGATTCGTGGGCGGCTCGCAGCTGATCGGCCTGCGGGTGGCGCATCGGCTCGGACATCTCGTGCACCTGAACGCGCCCGTGCACCGAATTGACCACGGGAGGGGCGGCGTCACGGTGCACTCCGACCGGCTCACGGTCAAAGCGAAACGCGTGATCGTCGCCATGGCTCCGGTCCTGACGGCGCGGATTCGCTATGAGCCGGGACTGCCGGCCGGGCGCGACCACCTCACGCAGCGCTACCCCCAGGGGACGCTGACGAAGGTCGCGGCGGTGTACAAGACGCCGTTCTGGCGCCACCACGGCTACAACGGACAGGCCTTCGATACGGGCGGTCCCGTCAGCCAGACGTTCGACGACTCGCCGCCGTCGGGCCGACCCGGCGTCGTCTTCGGGTTCGTCGGCGGCGACAACGCGCGCAAGTACGCGACCATGAGCCGGCCGTCTCGGCGTGCCGCTGTCCTGCGCCAGTTCGCCCACTACTGGGGACCGGAGGCGCACCACCCGATCGAGTTCCTGGAGACGTCGTGGGCCGCCGAGCTCTGGACCCAGGGCTGCCCCGTGGGCATTCCCGCCCTCGGGACGCTCACCACCTACGGGCCGCACCTGAAAGCGCCCGTGGGCCCGATCCACTGGGCCGGCACCGAGACCTCGGATTACTGGAACGGTTACATGGACGGCGCCGTGCGCTCGGGCGAGCGTGCCGCACGCGAGGTCCTGGCGGAGCTATAACGCCTACGTGACCGTCCTCGCCCGTGAGCCCGAGCGTCTGGCGCCTCCCGCCACGGGCGCAGCGGAGGACCGGGCCCCCGAGTGGGTGGCCGCGGGAACGCCCGAGCCGCTGCGAAGCGGACTGATCGGCGCGCTCGGCGAGGAGCGGGTGCTGACCCGGGCGCTTGACCTGGTCAAGTACGCCTCGGACGCCAGCCCCTACCGCCTGATCCCCAAGGCGGTGGTGATGGCCCGCGACGTCGGCGACATCGTCCGCCTGCTCGACTTCGCGCGGCGCAGCCGCACGCCGCTGGTCTTCCGCGCGGGGGGAACCTCGCTCAACGGCCAGAGCCAGACCGACTCGGTGCTCGTCGACGTCCGCCGCCACTGGCAGCAGGCGCAGGTCGAGGACGACGGCCGCCGTGTCCGCGTCCAGCCGGGAATGGTGCTGGGCCACGTCAACCGGCGTCTGGCGCGCCACGGGCGCCGGCTCGGGCCCGATCCGGCTTCGACCGACATCGCCTGCGTCGGCGGGGTGATCGCCAACAACTCGGGCGGGATGCGCTGCGGCGTGGTTGCCGACTCCTACCGCACGATCCGCTCGATGACCTTCGTGCTCGCGAACGGGGCGGTCATCGACACCGCCGCCCCCGGTGCCGAGCAGCGGTTTGCCGAGGCGGCGCCGGAGCTGGCCGCCGGCCTCGAGCAGATCCGAGACGAGCTCCGGGCGGATCCCGAGCTCGCGGCGCGGGTCGCGCGCAAGTTCGAGATCAAGAACACGACCGGTTACCGCCTGTGCGCGTTTCTCGACGCCGACACGCCGCTCGAGATCTTCCGGCGTCTCATCATCGGCTCGGAGGGCACGCTGGCGTTCGTTGCCGAGGCGGAGTTCGAGACGGTGCCTCATCCGCGCCACACGCTCACGGGCATGCTCCTGTTCTCGTCGGTCGACGAAGCCGCGGCCGCCGTCGGCCCGCTGGTGCAGAGCGGCACGAGCGCGACCGAGCTGCTGGTGGCGCCGACCCTGATCGCGGCGGCATACAACATGCCCGGTGTGCCGGAGGCGTGGAAGGAGCTGCCGCCCGAGGCGGCCGCGATCCTCGCCGAATTCCGCAGCGACGACCCCGGGGAGCTCGACGGTCACGAGCGCGAGGCGCTGGCCCTGCTCGACGAGCGCGAGACGATCGAGCCGCCACGGTTCACCCGCGACGCCGTGGAGACGCGGATGTTCTGGCACGTCCGCGAGGGGCTGCACGGGCTGATGGCGGCGATGCGTCCCGACGGCGCCTCGCTGATCATGGAGGACGTGTGCGTGCCGCCGGCGCGGGTGGCGGAGGCCGCCAAGGACATCCCGGAGCTGCTGCGTAAGCACGGCTTCCTGTGGGGGGTGGCCGGGCACGCCTCGGCGGGCAACCTCCACTTCACGCTCACGCCGAACTTCGAGCGCGAGGAGGACCGCGACCGCTACGAGGCGTTCATCGCCGACCTGGTCGCGCTGATCGTCGACAAGTACGACGGCTCGCTGAAGGCCGAGCACGGCACGGGTCTCAACATGGCCCCGTTCGTCGAGCGCGAGTGGGGAAGCCAGGCGGCGGAGCTGATGTGGCGGGTCAAGCGGCTCGCCGACCCGGTTGGGATCCTGGGGCCGGGAATCGTGCTGAACCGCGATCCCGGGGCCCACCTGCGTCACCTGAAGTCGACCCCCGAGATCGAGGAGGTGGCGACCAAGTGCATCGAGTGCGGCGCGTGTGAGCCGGTCTGCCCGTCGCGCAACGTCACCACCACGCCGCGCCAGCGGATCGTGATCAGGCGCGAGATGGTCCGCCAGCCGGCCGGCTCCCCGGTCCGCCGCGCGCTGGCCGAGCAATACGAGTACGACGCGGTCGAGACCTGCGCCGCCGACGGGACGTGCGCGCTTGCCTGCCCCGTGGGGATCGACACCGGGGAGCTCATCAAGCTCGTGCGCCGGCGCGAGCACGGCGAGCGAACGGAGCGCGCCGCGCGCTTGGCGGCCGAGCAGTTCGCCACCGTCGAGCGGGCGACGCGCGGAGCGCTGCGCGCCGGCGGCCGCGCCGTGCAAGCCTGGCGCCCGAGCATTCCGTCGGCCGCGCCCTCGCGGCTGCCCTTCACCCTGCGCGAGGGCGCCAACGCCGTGTACCTCCCGGCGTGCGTGAACCGGATCTTCGGAAACGCGCGTGCCGCCGCCGCGCATCCCACACTGCCCGAGGCGCTGGTCGCCGTCTCGCAGCGCGCGGGTCTCCCGGTGTGGATTCCCGACGGGGTCCGCGGGCACTGCTGCGGGCTGCCGTGGAGCAGCAAGGGCTTCGAGGAGGGCAACGCGCTCATGGCCGAGCGCACCGCCGCGTCGATCCGCGACTGGAGCGGCGACGGTGCGCTGCCGGTGATCATCGACGCCTCGTCGTGCACGCACGCCCTGCGCGAGGCGGACGTGACCGTGCTCGACTCGGTCGAGTGGGTGCACGACCACCTGCTTCCCCGCCTCGAGCTGCCCCGCAAGCTCGCCACGATCACCGTCCACCCCAACTGCTCGGCCGGCCACCTCGGGCTCGGGCCGAAGCTCACCGCGATCGCCGAGCGTCTCGCCGAGGAGGTCGTGATGCCGCCCTTCACCAGCTGCTGCGGGATGGCCGGCGACCGCGGCTGGATCCATCCCGAGCTGCCGGCGTCAGCGCTGCGCGACACGGTGCGGGACCTCGACGGTCGCCGGCTCGACGCGTGCGTGTCGAGCAACCGGACCTGCGAGGCGGCGCTTCAGGATGTCACCGGGCGCGATTACCGCTCGTTCGTGCTCGTGCTCGAGGAGCTCACGCGGCCTTGAGCGCCCCGCCGGCAGGGTTGTGCGATTCCTGCCGCCATCAACAGGTGGTGCGGAACACACGCGGGTCCGTGTTCTCCCTCTGCCGCCGGTCGAAGACCGAGCCGGAGCGCTTCCCGCGCTACCCGCGCCTGCCCGTGACGAGCTGCCCCGGCTACGAGCAGAGTTTGCCGCCAGGCAAACTCTCAAGGGAATCGCGGTAGCGATTTCCCTTTGCCGCCAGGCGAACTCTTCAGGGAACCGCGCCAGCGGTTTCCCTCACTGCGCCGGCTGAGGGCTGAGGACGAGCACGTTGCTCCCGTCCTGAGACTGAACGCGCTGCTGCCCGAACAGCGCCGTCCCGGTGATCACGCTGACGAGCTCGGCCTCGGGCGCCTTGTCCATCTCGGTGACGCTCGGCGGCAACGCCTCCGGAAGCGTGTCGCGCAGCGGTTGCTGGAGGAAGCGCTGAAGGCTGTCGCGAGGAAAGACGACCGCCAGGTTCTCGGTCTTGGTCGTCTTCGGCGGGTTGGGCTGCGAGCAGATGCCGGTGCACGTCTGGACGCTCGCGTGGCTCGGGGGGAGGATCGCCACGACGTTCTTGACGCCGGAGATGTACTTGAACGTGTAGAGGGCGAGCTCGAGCGCCTCGCGGCGCAGGAGCAGGAAGCGCGAGGACGAGGCCGAGCCCGCGATCGAGCAGCCGCTGCTGAGGCCGCACAGGTTGTAGACCGCCGTGTTGCCACCGACGGCCGACAGGGCGCCGGTGCTCGGATCGCGCAGCGCGATCTCGCTGGAGCTGCCGGAGCCGGCCGAGGTGGGGCCGGTGATGTTGGCCACCGTCACGACCACGAGCTGAGTGCCGGGCGTGGCCCGGTAGAAGGGCGACACCTCGTTGGCGATCTCTCGCTCGCCCGCGAGGCCGTTGTCGAGCGGAGACCATGCCGACCAGGCGGCCGTGGGTCCCGCCTGCCGGGCCGTGGCCGCGACGACGACAGCGACGATGATCGCCCCGATGGCGATCCCGATCAGCATCGCGCTGACTGCCAGGAACTTGTGGGAGTGGGGCGTCAGCCGGCGCACCGCCCGGCGCGAGGAGCTCGAGCGCCCCCCGGCGGGGAGCGCGCGCCCGGCAGCGTGCTCGTCGCTCGCCTGGACCAGGTTCTGCTGAGGGCCGTTCACACCTTCGGCCATGTCCGATCGTCCATCAGGTCGACTTCGGGGCGTTGGAGGCCGACGGCGTTGAGGAGGTCGACGACCTCGTCACCGTGCATCTCCTTGCGCTCGATCAGGGTGTCGGCGATGCGTTCCACCTGCTCCCGGTTGCTCGCGATCAACGCGTAGGCGGTGACGTAGGCCTGGCCGAGGATCTGCGCCGCGGCCCGGCGCTTGTCGCGGTCTCCGAGGATCGAGGCGACGGGATCGCCGGTGAAGGCGCTGCCGGTGGCGCGGTTCATGATCGCGTTGCCGATCCGCTCGAGACGCCTGAACACCTGCTCGACATCCTCGTCGGCCTCGATGCTGCCGCCGATGTGCACCGGGTCCGGGCCCATCGCCCAGTAGCCGACCATCGCAGCCGCGGTCATCGTGGCGCTCCCGACGTCGCCGCCCACGCCCTGGGAGTTCTCGCCGTAGAAGACGTGCTCGGCCGCCATCGCGCCGAGCGTCATGATCAGCGTGCCCATCACGTGGCTGCGGAAGTGCGAGAAGCGCTCGTCCTTCTCCATGCTCTGGTAGTGGCCGAGCGAGCCGCCGCGCTTGCGGATCGAGAGCCGGGTCGAGAGGAACTCCTCCTCCAGGAACACGTGTCCGGCGGCGGCGTGGCCGGCCTCGTGGATGGCCACCGCACGCGTCTCCTCCTGGATGTACTCGATGTTCTGCGCGGTGCCGGTCTCGACCGTGGTCATCGCCTCGACGATGTCGCGCCAGCCGAACTCGCGCCGGCCCTCGGAGTGCGCGATCGTCAACGCCATCGAGCAGCACTGCTCGATCATCGCGGGCGAGTAGCCGCTGGTGATCCGCGCGAGCTCGTCGCGGCGGTGCGGCGTGTCGAGATTCGGCTCGTGGTCGACCTTGTTCAGGTAGAGGTCGAAGATGTCGAGCCGGTCGTCCTTGGTCGGCGTCCGGAACCAGATGTGCCGGCCCATCCGGCCCGGCCGGGTCAGGGCGGGGTCGAGGACCTCGATCGGGACGTTGCAGGCGCCGATGAAGTAGATCTGCTCGGGTCGCACGCGCGGTGGCGCCATGCGCAGGGAGATCTTCCTGACCTTGCGGGGCACGATGAAAATCGCGTCGAGGAACGTGTTGATGCGGTTGGTCAGGAACTTGCGCACCGCGGGAGGCTCGTCGATGCCGTCCATGACCACGAGCAGCTGGTTGAGCGCCTGGCCCTGGTAGCCGCCCATCATCCCGGGGATGATCCGCTCGAGCTTGCCGCGCACGCCGCTCAGGAACGGCCCATACGGGGCGGCCGGCGTGGCCGCCCGGTTGGCGAACAGCATCTCGCGCCACGCCCGCGACTCCTGGATCACGTCGCCGCTCGGCGTGAGCGAGCCCTGGGGACCGAAGAAGCAGAGGTCGTGGATCGACTGGGGCTCGGTCATCCCGAAGCCGCCCTGGAGCGCCTGGCGCCGCATGCCCACGGCGTCGATCTCGTCGATGAAGACGATGCACTGGCCGCCCCACTTGCGCGCCAGCTTGCGCGCCTTGTGGGCGAGGAACTGAACCACGAGGGCGTCCATCCCCATGAACATCTGCGCGAAGCCCGAGCCCGGGATCGTCACGAACGGGCAGTTGAAGTTGGTGGCGATCGCCTTGGAGATCATCGTCTTGCCGGTCCCGGGCGCGCCCAGGAACAGCAGACCGCGCTCGCGCTTGCCGCCGGCCTTCTCGAACTCCTCGCCCGACTGCCAGAGCGTGATCACTCGCGTGATCTCCTCCTTGGCCTCCGCCTGGCCGCGGACGTCGGCGATCCTGACCCCCCAGCTCGCATCGCCGGGCTCGTAGCTGCGGATCCCGCGCACGGCCATGAACAGGAACGGCCCGAACAGGATGAACACGTTGATGAACAGCAGCAGCGGGAGCTGGACGAACACCAGCGCCAGCTGGGGCAGCGTGTCCGGCGGGAAGATCTGACGCAACCCGGCGAACGGGTTGAAGAACGAGCTGCTCACCCCGGCGAACGCGAACAGAAGCTGGCAGAAGGCCAGCAGCAGGAGGAGGAACAGGACGATGATCGGGATCCGGCGGAGCTTCCCGCGCCAGTACCAGTAGCGGCGGCGAGCCACGAGGTCGTCCTGCTTGAGGCCCTCGTCGGCGTCGTAGAGGCTCGGCCACGGGATCAGCTTGCGGACGACCACCTCGATCACGCCGCGGAAGATGATCACGGCCGCCAATGTGATCAGCAGCGACAGGACGATCCCGAGATGGTCGGACTCGTACAGGATCAGGAAGAAGGCGGGGCTCGTGAGCAGGGCGACCGCCGTCGCCAGCCGCGTCAGCCGGCGCCACTCGTGCGCAAGAGCGGACGCGTGCTCGTTGATCGACCCCCTCGTGCGCGGGCTCTCCTCGACGTAGGCCATGTGCTCGCACCCAGGGTACAGGGGCGGGACCGGGGGCTGCGACGGTGAGGGAGTCTGCTCACATACGGGCCCGTGAGCGCACCGTTATCGGCCCGGTGCACGCCTTTTTCGGGTCGGAGGTTCGTCTAGGGCTCGTTTCGGCGCCGCGCGTACCGGGAAGCCGAAGACCTGGCTGTTATCCAACGACTGGAGCTTTCATGGCACTCGGCACTTCGCTGTTCCTGATCGCGGTTGGCGCGATTCTTCGATTCGCGGTGACCGTCACCACCAAGGGATTCAACATCCACACCGTGGGGATCATCCTGATCGTCGTCGGGATCGTCGGAATGCTGATCTCGCTGCTCTCGATGACCCTGTGGGCCGATCGCCGGCGCCACGTCGTCGTCGACGACCCCGACTACCGGGCGCCGCGCAGCGTGTCGTAGCCCGTACTCGCGGCTCCCAGCAGGGTGGATTTCCGGTGCGTGGCGGGTAGGCGGTAAGGGTGTCCACCGCCACTGAACTCGAGCGCTATCGGCGCATCTCCATGCTGGGCTCAGGAGGCATGTCGACCGTCGTGCTGGCCGAGGACACGCTCCTCGGCCGCCGGGTCGCCCTCAAGCGGCTGCATCCCATGGAGGACGCGCAGGGCGGATCCCGCCTGCGCCGCGAAGCCCTGATCGGCGCCTCCCTCAGCCACCAGAACCTCGTCCCCATCTACGACATCGTCACCGAAGACGGGGGCGAGCAGGTGATCGTGATGGAGTACGTCGAGGGGGAGACGCTCCGCGATGCGGTGAGGCGTGAGGGCCGGCTGGACGCGCAGAACGCCCTGCGGATCCTGGAGGGCGTGGCGGCGGCTCTGGACGCGATCCACGCCCAGGGAATCGTCCACCGCGACGTGAAGCCCGCCAACATCCTCCTCGGCAAGGACGGCTCGGTGAAGCTGGCCGACCTCGGCGTCGCCTCCTCTCCCGACCGGACCGCGATCACCACCGCAGGCGGCGTGGTCGGCACCTTCAGCTACATGGCGCCGGAGCAGCTCGGTGGCGAGCAGGCCACGTCGACGGTTGACGTGTACGCACTCGCTGCGGTGGCGTACGAGGCGCTGTCGGGGCGGAAGGCCCGGACCGAGCCAAACCCGCTGGCCCTGGCCCATGCCATCGCCACCGGGCCGGAACCCGACCTGCGCGACGCCTGGCCCGATGCCCCGGCGCCCGCCGCCAAGCTGCTCAAGCTCGGGATGGCGCGCAACCCCAAGGACCGGCCCGGGAGCGCCGGCGAGCTCATGGCGCGGCTGCGCCAGGCGCTCGCGCCGGAGGCCACCGAGGCGATCACCCCACCCGAGCGCAAGCCGCGCGCCAGGGCGAAGCCGGCGCCGGTGCCGGTGCCCGTGCCGCCGGTGGGCGCCCCGGCGCCCGATGGGGCCGCACCCGCCGCCAAGCGTGCCGAGGCACCCGCCGCGCCAAAGCGCGCCGAGGCGCCCGCCGCGCCAAAGCGCGCCGAGGCGCCCGCCGCGCCGAAGCGTGCCGAGGCACCCGCCGCGGCAAAGCGCGCCGAGGCACCCGCGGCCGCTGCGGCTGCCGGTGCCGCCGCCGCCGCTGCTGGCGCCGGCGCCAAGCCGGCCGGAGCCGGCACCGTCGCGCCCCGGAAGCCGAAGCCCGCTCCCCGGACCCCTCGTGACTCGGGCGCGCGGCCGCCCGCGCCGTCCGCCACCGACCCGCGTCGCCGGCGCCTCATCCTTGCCGCCGCGATCATCCCGCTGGTGATCGCGGCCGCTGCCGTCGCCGCGATCGCCTCGAGCGGCGGCTCGGGCTCGCCGCACCGGACGGCCGGTAGGTCGACCCCTGCCGCGAGCACTCCAAGCCGCACTCCGAGCACCCCGACCCACAAGTCGAGCACTGCGAGCTCGGGCGCGACCGCCGGGAGCTCCGGTGGGCACTCCACCGCGACGAGCGGAGCGGGTGCAGCGTCTGCCGCTCCGCCGGCCACCAGCGGCGCCGGCGCGGGCGGGGCCGGAGGCCCGGCCTCCGCCGTGGAGCGCTTCTACACGCTCGCGGCCGGACATGACTACGGCTCGGCCTGGGCGCTGGCCGATCCCGCCTTCCAGAGCCAGCTCGGCGGCTACCGCGGCTTGCAGGCGACGATGTCGGCGACCCGGTCGATCACCTTCAACTCGGCGCGCACAGTCAGTCAATCCGCCAGCGGCGCCACCGTGGCCGTGCAGACCACCTCGGTCCGCACCGACGGCACCCAGCATTGCTCCGGAACGGTGCAGCTGGTGCCGGGCTCGGGCGGAAGCTGGTTGCTGCACCAGATCGGCATCAGCTGCAACTGACACTCACTGCAGCTCGGCGGCGTTCCTCGCGAACGCGCTCGCGAGCCGGCGGTTGTAGGCGGCCGACGACCTCCCGGCGAACGTGTCGAGCAGGCTGACCACACGTCCCGCACGCACGAGCGTCGAGTCGAGGCGGAACGTGAACGGCCGCCCGCGGAGGCTCGCCGGGATCGTGACCTCGGCTCCGACCGCGGCCTGCCCGATGCCGTGCACCGGAGCGACGCTCGTGTGCGGCGCCGTGGTCGTGTAGCCGCTTCGCTGCAGCGACGCGGCGGTACTGCTCGCGATGCAGGTCTGCGCCGACCCCGACACGTAGGAGTCGAGGGCGCGGGTTGCGTCGCCGTTGTTTGCGAACACGTAGGTCGCGGCTCGCAGCTGCAGCTCGTGGCGGTAGGAGATCGTGGGCGACCGGGCGCGGGCCGCATGGGCGAACGCGGTCAGGGCACTCGAGCAGCTGAGCGCGGTTCGGGCGCTGCCGTTGCGCGCCGTCGCGCCGGGAAGCGAGCGCCGGACGAGCACGAGATCGCGCGAGAGGATGCGTCGCGCGAGATTGACATCCGACGAGCGGCTCGAGCCGCACGCGCCGAGCAGGATCGCCACGCCCGCCGCCGCCACCAGGGCCGCGCGGGCGCGCGTGACCGGCGCGCTCAAAGGTTTACGGCCACGTACTTCGTCTCGAGGTACTCCTCGATCCCCTCGGTGCCGCCCTCGCGGCCGAACCCGGACTCCTTGATCCCGCCGAAGGGAGCGGCGGCGTTGGAGACCATGCCCTGGTTGAGCCCGACCATCCCCGTCTCGAGGCGCTCGACGACGCGCAGGGCGCGCTTGAGGTTGCTCGTGTAGACGTAGGCGACGAGGCCGAACTCGGTGTCGTTGGCGGCGGCGATCGCCTCGTCCTCGTCGTCGAAGCCCTTGACCGGCGCCACCGGGCCGAAGATCTCCTCCTTGAGCAGGCGGGCGTCGTCGGGCACGTCGGCGAGCACCGTGGGGTCGTAGAAGTAGCCGGCGCCGTCGCGAGTGTGGCCGCCGACGACGGCCTTGGCTCCGCGGCCGACGGCGTCCTCGACGAGCTCGGCGACCTTGGTGCGCTGGTTGTCGTCGATCAGCGGCCCGACCTCGACCCCGTCCTCGGTGCCGCGCCCGACCTTCATCGATCCCAGCTTCTCGGCCAGCTTCTCGGCGAACTGGTCGGCCACCGAGCCGGCGACATGGAAGCGGTTGGCGGCGGTGCAGGCCTCGCCGACGTTGCGCATCTTGGCGATCACGGCGCCCTCGACGGCCGCGTCGACGTCGGCATCGTCGAACACGATGAACGGGGCGTTGCCTCCGAGCTCCATCGAGAGGCGCAGGAGGTTCTGCGATGCCTGTTCCATCAGCTTGCGGCCGACCTCGGTCGAGCCCGTGAAGGACATCTTGCGCAGCCGCGGGTCCGCGATGAGCGGACCCATGGTCTCGCCCGAGGAAGAGGCGGTGATCAGGTTGAGGACACCCTCCGGCAGTCCGGCCTCCTCCAGGATCTTGGCCAGCATCAGCATCGACAGCGGGGTCTGCTGCGCCGGCTTGACGACCATCGTGCAGCCGGCCGCGATCGCCGGGCCGATCTTGCGCGTGCCCATCGCCAGCGGGAAGTTCCACGGCGTGATCAGCAGGCACGGGCCCACGGGCTGCTTCATCGTGAGCAGCCGGCCCTGGCCGTTGGGCGTCACCGCGTAGCGGCCGTCGATCCGGACCGCCTCCTCGGCGAACCAGCGGAAGAACTCGGCGCCGTAGGTGATCTCGGCCTTCGACTCGGCGATCGTCTTGCCCATCTCGAGCGTCATCAGCAGCGCCAGCTCGTCGGTGCGCTCGCTGATCGCCTCGAACGCGCGGCGCAGGATCTCGCCGCGCTCGCGCGGCGCCTGCTGCGCCCACTCGGCGCCCGCCTCGGCGGCCGCGGTGAGCGCGGCCTTGGCGTCGTCCTCGGAGGCGTCGGCGACCTCGCACAGCGACTCGCCGGTAGCGGGATCCTCGACGCCCAGCGTGCCCTTCGATCCGTCTCGCCACTCCCCGCCGATGAACAGCTGCTTGGGGACCTGGTCGATGACGCGTTGCTCTTCGGAGGAAGTGATCGTGGTCATGATCTACACGCTACCCCTCGTCTGCAGACTCATGCCGCCCCGGTGCGAAGGGCGTCCCGGCGAGCCCGTCTCGGCTCGCCGGGACAACTTCGTGTCTATGCAGCAGACCGAAGGGGAGCGGGCTCGAGCGCCACGCTCAAGACTTCATCGACGGTCATCGCGAAGTGGAACTTCATCGCCTCGCGCACCTCGGCGGGAACGTCGTCCAGATCGCCGCGGTTGCGCTCCGGCAGCACCACGTCGGTGAGGCCGGCGGCGTGAGCCGCGAGCACCTTCTGCTTGACGCCGCCGATCGGCAGCACGCGCCCCTGGAGGGTCACCTCGCCGGTCATCCCGACGGTGTGGCGCACCGGCCGGCCGCTGAGCAGCGAGGTCAGCGCGGTCACCATTGTGACGCCGGCACTCGGGCCGTCCTTCGGGATCGCGCCGGCGGGGACGTGGACGTGGAACGCGCGATCCTCGAACGCGCTCGGCTCGACCTCCAGCTCCGCGGCGTGCCCGCGGACGTAGGAGAGGGCGATCTGCGCCGACTCCTTCATCACGTCCCCGAGCTGTCCGGTCAGGGTCAGGCCCGGCTTGCCCGGCATCGCCGTGGCCTCGACGAACAGGACGTCGCCACCGGTGCCGGTGACGGCGAGTCCGGTCGCCACGCCCGGCACCGCCGTGCGGATCGCCGACTCCTGGAAGTGGCGTTGGCGCCCGAGGGCATCGCGCACAGCGTCCAGGTCGATCGTGACGGGGGCGTCCGCCGAGCCGGAGGCGATCTTCGTCGCCGTCTTGCGCAGCACGGTCCCCAGCTCACGCTCGAGCTGGCGGACGCCGGCCTCGCGGGTGTACTCGGTGGCGATGGTGCGCAGGATCTCGTCGGAGATCTCGACCTCCTCGGCATGCAGCCCGTTGCGCTCGAGCTGGCGCGGCCACAGGTAGCCCCGCGCGATCGCCGTCTTCTCGGAGGTGGTGTATCCGTCGAAGCGGATCACCTCCATCCGATCGAGCAGCGGGCCGGGGATCGTGTCGGCCACGTTCGCGGTGGCGATGAACATCACGCCGCTCAGGTCGAGCTCGACGTCGAGGTAGTGGTCGCGGAACGAGTGGTTCTGCGCCGGGTCGAGGACCTCGAGCAGAGCCGCGCTGGGGTCCCCGCGCCAGTCGGCGCCGACCTTGTCGACCTCGTCGAGCATGATCACCGGATTCATCGTCCCGGCGTCGCGCAGCGCGCGAACCAGGCGGCCCGGGAGGGCGCCGATGTAGGTACGGCGGTGGCCGCGGATCTCGGCCTCGTCACGCACGCCGCCCAGCGACATGCGAACGAACTCGCGGCCGGTGGCGCGGGCGATCGACTCGCCGATGCTCGTCTTGCCGGTGCCGGGCGGGCCGATCAGGGTGAGGATCGCGCCGGAGCGCTTGTCCTCGTTGATTCCCCGCTCGACGCGGAGCTTCTTGACCGCGATGTACTCGACGATCCGGTCCTTGACGTCCTCGAGTCCGGCGTGGTCGGCGTCGAGCACCTCCCGCGCGTGCTCGGGCTCGAGGCGCTCGTCGGAGTGCTTGCTCCACGGCACCGCGATCAGCCAGTCGAGGTAGGTGCGGATGACGGTGGACTCGGCGGACTGCTCGCCCATCTTCTCCAGGCGCCCGAGCTCCTTCTCGGCCTGCTCGCGCACGTCGTCGGGCATGCCCGCCTCTTCGATCTTGGTGCGGTACTCCTCGACCACGGACGCGTCGTCCTCGCCGAGCTCCTTGCGGATCGACTCCATCTGCTTGCGCAGGAAGTAGTCGCGCTGCTGCTTCTCGGCGCCGGACTCGACGTCGTCGCGGATGCGCTTGCGGACCTGGAGCTCGGCCAGCCGCTCGCGCTGGTAGCCGAGCGCGAGCTCGAGGCGCTCGGTCACGTCGAGCGTCTGGAGCAGCTTGACCTTCTGCTCGTAGTTCAGATCCGGGCTGTAGCCGGAGGTGTCGGCCAGCGTTCCGGGCTCGGTGATGGCGCGGACGAACGCTTGGATGCGTCCGTCATCGCCGCGCAGCTCGAGGATCTCCTCGACGACGGCGCGGTACTCGCGCTCGAGGTTGCGCGTCCGTCCGTCGACGGGCACCGGGTCGGGCTGCTCGTCGACCTCGACGTAAAGCCGGCCGTCGGGCATCGTCTGAGCGGCGCCGGCGACGCCACGATGAAGGCCCTGGAGGGCGACGGCGCGTGCGCCGCCGGGAAGGCGGACGCGATTTGCCACCTCGGCGACGGTGCCGACGGCGGCGAAGTCCTGCCCGTGGCGTGGCACGAGCAGCACCCGCTCCTCCTCGCCGGCGTCAACCGCGAGGGTGAGCGACATACCTGGAAAGACGACGGTGTCGTCCATCGGGACCAGGAGAAGGCGGCTCATCAAGTATTCACTTTCCATAGGAGCTTACGATTTGTAAGTATGGTAGCAACCCACACGAGTCCTCGTGCGGGCCTATCTAAGTGCCCAAGACTAAGATTATCCGAAGGGCGCCGGGGCCCCCACCGACGCCGGCGCATCTGGGAGCGTGGGCGCCCGGGCGCATCTGGGAACATTGGGCGCATGTCCGAGGACCCCACCTCCACCCAGGAGCCCGCGCACGACATCCTCGCGGCCGACGAGTTCGCCGTGCCGGCGCCCGATCCGTCGCTGCACCACGACCCGGTAGTGCTGCCTGACGACCCGTCGGGGATCGCGGAGCCGCACGACGTGCTGGCGGCGGAGGAGTTCGCGATGCCGGCGCCGCGGGGCGGGTCCAGCGGCGTGCCGCGGCCGAGCGCGGCCTGGTGGCGCGGTGCCGCCACCGCCGGGGCGCTAGCGCTGGTGGCGCTCCGCCTGTTCCGGCGCCGCTAGGACGAGAGCATGGGATGAAACCCCGACTATTTCGGGGTTTTATCCCAACCGCCCCTCAGTGGCGGGCGCGCCTCGGCGGCATCAGGTCCGTGATCGACCCCTCGGCCATCTCCGCCCCGAACGCCACCGTCTCGCTGAGCGTGGGGTGGGGGTGGATGGTGAGGGCGATGTCCTCGGTGTTGGCGCCCATCTCGAGGGCCAGCACCGTCTCGGCGATCAGCTCGCCGGCGTTCACCCCCGTGATCCCGGCGCCGAGCACCCGCCGGCTGCCCGGCTCGAACAGGATCTTGGTCATCCCGTCGCTGCGCCCGAGCGATAGCGCCCGGCCCGAGGCCGCCCACGGGAACACGGCCTTCTCGAACTCGATGCCCTCCTCCTTGGCGGCGGTCTCGGTCAGCCCCATCCACGCCACCTCGGGGTCGGTGTAGGCGACCGACGGGACCGTCCGGGCGTCGAACTCGACGTCGTGACCGGCGATCACCTCGGCCGCGACCTTCCCCTCGTGCGTCGCCTTGTGGGCGAGCATGGGGCCCGGCACGACGTCCCCGATGGCGTAGATCCAGGGGACGTTCGTGCGCATCTGCTTGTCGACGGGGATGAACCCGGCGTCGTCGACCTCCACGCCGGCGGCGTCGGCGCCGATGGCGCCACCGTTCGGCTTGCGCCCGACGGCCACGAGAACGCGGTCGAAGGACTCCGTGTCGCCGCTCGAGAGCTCGACCTCGAGCCCGCTCTCCGCCGCTTCGACCGAGACCACGCGCATCCCGAGGTGGATCCGCTCGTAGCGCTTCTTGATCCGGTCGTGCAGCGGCTTGACCAGATCGGGGTCGGCCCCGGGAATGAGCTGGTCGAGGAGCTCGACGACGGTGACCTTCGCGCCGAGCGCGTCGTAGACGGTCGCCATCTCCAGGCCGATGATCCCGCCGCCGATGACCAGGAGCCGCCTCGGGATCTCCGAGATCTCGAGCGCGCCCGTCGAGTCGATCACCCGAGGATCGTCGGGCAGCCCCGGAATCGACGCCGCCTGCGAACCGGCGGCGATGATGCAGTGATCGAAAGAGATCGTCCGGTCGCCGACGGAGACGGTGTGCGGTCCGGTGAGCTCGGCCACGCCCTGGACGACCTCGACCTTGCGCTGCTTGGCGAGACCGCCGAGGCCGCCGGTGAGCTTGCCCACGACCGACTCCTTCCAGGAGCGCAGCGCGTCGGTGTCGATCTTCGGCTTGCCCCCGAAGTCGATCCCGTGCTCGGCCATCTCCGCCGCCTCGGCGATCACCCGCGCCGCGTGCAGCAGCGCCTTTGAAGGGATGCAGCCGACGTTCAGGCACACGCCGCCGAGGCGCTCGTAGCGCTCGATCAGGATCGTCTTCAGCCCCAGGTCGGCCGCGCGGAAGGCGGCGGTGTAGCCGCCCGGCCCCGACCCGATGACCACCACCTGGGCATCGTGGTCGCCCGAGTCCTCGTCGTCGGCCGGCGGTGGCGCGGACTCGCGCTCCACCGAAGGGCCGCGCTCCTGCGACGGCCCGGCTCCGTCGGACTCGAGCATGAGCAGCACGCTGCCCTCGGACACGCGGTCGCCGATCTTCACGCTCAGCTGCTTGACCGTGCCCGCCTGCGGCGCCGGAACGTCCATCGTCGCCTTGTCGGACTCGAGCGTGACCAGCGGATCCTCGACCGCCACCTCGTCGCCCGCCGAGACATGGATCTCGATGACGGGAACGTCGGTGAAGTCCCCGATGTCGGGGACGCGGACCTCGGTGGGATCGGAGCTCACAGGAGCGCCCGCCGGAGGTCCGAGAGCACCTTCACCAGATGGACGACGAAGCGCGCCGCGGCGGCCCCGTCGATCACGCGATGGTCGTAGGAGAGCGAGAGCGGCAGCATCAATCGCGGGATGAACTCGCTGCCGTTCCAGACAGGTTTCATCGCCGAGCGGGTGGCGCCAAGGATCGCCACCTCGGGCGCGTTGACGATCGGGGTGAAGCTGGTGCCCCCGATGCCGCCGAGCGAGGAGATCGTGAAGGTCGAGCCCTGCATGTCCGCCGGCCCAAGCTTCCCGCCGCGCGCCTTCCCTGACAGTTCGGCGAGCTCGCCGGCGATCTCCAAGAGCCCCTTCTGATCAGCTCCCTTGATCACCGGCACCACCAGGCCGCCCGGGGTGTCCGCCGCGAACCCGATGTTGTAATAGCGCTTGCGCACCAGCTGGTCGCCGTCGAGCGAGGAGTTGAAGTTGGGGAACTCCTTGAGCGCGGCCACGGAAGCCTTGATCAGGAAGGCGACCATCGTCACCTTGACGTCGGACTGCTCGGAGTTCAGCTGCTTGCGCCACGCCTCGAGGTCCGTGATGTCGGCCTCGTCGTTGTGCGTGACGTGGGGGATCATCACCCAGTTGCGCGCCAGGTTCGGGGCCGAGATCCGCTGGATTCGCGAGCGATCCACCCGCTCCACGGGCCCGAACTTCTCGAAGTCGATCTGCGGCCACGGGGCCAGGCCCTCGATGCCGGGCGACGCCGTGCCCGGTGACGCGGACGGCGCCTCCGACGGACCGCTCTCGGCGAACTTCTCCACGTCCTCCTTGGTGATCCGGCCCTTGCGACCCGTGCCCTTCACCTTCGAGAGGTCGATGCTGAGCTCGCGGGCGATCCGGCGCACGGAGGGGCTGGCGTAGACCGGCCCGCCACCGTTGCCGGTCGCGGCCGGCGGCGACTCGTCGCGCTCCGGCGTCGCGGCCGTCTCGGCATCCGCCTCGGGGGCATCCTGCGCCTCGGCCTCGGCGGCGCTCCCGATCGAGTCCGGGGCCTCACCCTCGTCGCGAGCGCCCTCGGAGGCGGCCGCGGAGGCCTCGGTGCCGGTCGGCGCGCCACCGTCGTCGGTCTCCATCTCGAGCAGCTTGGTGCCCTGCGAGACCTTGTCGCCGACCTCGACCAGCACCTCGCGGACCTTCCCCGCGAACGGAGCCGGCACGTCCATCGTGGCCTTGTCGGACTCGAGCGTGAGCAGCGGGTCGTCGGCCGCCACCTCGTCTCCGGGTGAGACCAGGATCTCGATGACCGGGACGTCGGTGAAGTCCCCGATGTCGGGAACCTCGACGGGGACCGCCTCGGTGGCGCTCATACCGTCGTGGGCATCGGCGCCTGCGGATCGATCTCGTAGCGCTCGATCGCCTTCTGCACGCGCTCCGGCTCGATCTCTCCGGCGTCGGCCAGCTCCTTGAGCGCCGCCACCGCCACGTAGTGGCGATCGACCTCGAAGAAGCGCCTGAGGGCGCTCCGGTAGTCGCTGCGCCCGTATCCGTCCGTGCCCAGCACCCGGTAGCTCCCGGGCACCCACTGGCGGATCTGGTCAGCCACCGCGCGCAGGTAGTCGGTGGACGCGACGACCGGCCCCTCGCGCTCGGAGAGCTGCTCGGTCACGTACGCCCGCCGCGGCTCCTCCACCGGATGCAGCATGTTCCAGCGCTCGACCTCGATCCCGTCGCGGCGCAGCTCGCTGAACGAGGTCACGCTCCACACATCCGCCGTCACCCCGTGCTCCTCCTCTAGCAGCTCCGCGGCGGCCAGCACCTCGTTGAGGATCGTCCCCGAGCCGAGCAGCTGCACCCGGGGGCGGTCCTCCCCGGACCCCGGCCGCAGCCGGTACATCCCACGCAGGATCCCCTCCTGCGCTCCCTCGGGCATCGCCGGGTGGTGGTAGTTCTCGTTCATCAGGGTGATGTAGTAGAAGGCGTCCTCCTGCTCGGCCACCATCCGCCGCAGGCCGTCCTGGACGATCACCGCCAGCTCGTAGCCGAACGCGGGGTCGTAGGCGCGGCAGTTGGGGACCACCGAGAACAGCAGGTGCGAGTGGCCGTCCTCGTGCTGGAGCCCCTCGCCGTTGAGCGTCGTGCGTCCGGCCGTGCCGCCGAGCATGAAGCCGCGGGTGCGGCTGTCGCCGGCGGCCCAGACGAGATCGCCGACGCGCTGGTAGCCGAACATCGAGTAGTAGATGTAGAACGGCACCATCTGGACGCCGTGGGCGCTGTAGGAGGTGCCGGCGGCGATGAAGGAGGACATCGAGCCCGCCTCGGTGATCCCCTCCTCGAGGATCTGGCCGTGCTGGTCCTCCTTGTAGAACATCAGCTGCTCCGAGTCCTGGGGCTGGTAGAGCTGGCCCACCGGGGAGTAGATCCCGACCTGGCGGAACATCCCCTCCATCCCGAACGTGCGCGACTCGTCGGGGACGATGGGAACGATGTGGGAGGCGATCTTCTTGTCGCGCAGCAGCGCCGCGAGCACGCGCACGAATGACATCGTGGTCGAGACCTCGCGCTCGCCGGTGCCCTCGAGCTGGCCTTTGAACGCCTCGAGATCCGGCACCTCGAGCGCCTCGGCCTTGCGCCGCCGCACCGGGAGCGAACCCCCGAGGGCCTCGCGGCACTCGCGCATGTACTCCATCTCGGGGGAGTCCTCAGGCGGCTTGTAGTACTCGGCGGCCTTGACCTGATCGTCGGTCAGCGGGAGCTCGAAGCGGTCGCGGAAGGCGAGCAGTGCCGCCTCGGTCATCTTCTTGGCCTGGTGGGTGATCATCTGGCCCTCGCCCGAGACGCCCATCCCGTAGCCCTTGATCGTCTTGGCCAGGATCACCGTCGGCTGGCCCGTGTGCCGGATCGCCTCGTGGTAGGCGGCGTAGACCTTCTGCTGGTCGTGGCCGCCGCGGTTCAGGAGCCAGATGTCCTCGT
The DNA here is from genome assembly GCA_963839105.1 of uncultured Solirubrobacterales bacterium. Taxonomy (GTDB): domain Bacteria; phylum Actinomycetota; class Thermoleophilia; order Solirubrobacterales; family Solirubrobacteraceae; genus Palsa-465. Next base: position 77,481 of record CAWITQ010000006.1, on the reverse strand, counting down.
CGCTCATGTCCTGCACCCGATCGCGCAGGACGGGATCGCGCCCGAAGAAGTGCTCGCGCACGTACGCGCCGTCGCGCGACTTGAACGTCTGGTAGTCGCCGTCGACGCACTCCTCCATCACGCGCACGAGCCGGCCGTCCGAGTCCTGGGCCAGGAGCGGATCCCACCGCGAGCCCCACACCACCTTGATCACGTTCCAACCGGCGCCGCGGAAGTCGGACTCGAGCTCCTGGATGATCTTGCCGTTGCCCCGCACCGGGCCGTCGAGCCGCTGGAGGTTGCAGTTGACCACCCAGATCAAGTTGTCGAGGTGCTCGCGGCCAGCGAAGCCGATCGCGCCCATGCTCTCGGGCTCGTCCATCTCCCCGTCGCCCAGGAACGCCCACACCTTCCGCCGTGAGGTGTCGGCGACGTTGCGCGCGTCCAGGTACTTCATGAACCTGGCCTGATAGGCGGAAGTGATCCCGCCGATCCCCAGCGACACCGTCGGGAACTGCCAGAACTCCGGCATCAGCCACGGGTGCGGGTAGGAGGAGAGGCCGCCGCCGTCCACCTCCTGGCGGAAGTTGTCGAGCTGCTCGCGCGTCAGCCTTCCCTCGAGGAACGCCCGCGCGTAGTTGCCGGGCGAGGAGTGTCCCTGGAAGTAGACGAGGTCGCCGGCGTGCTCGTCGGAGGGCGCGTGCCAGAAGTGGTTGTAGCCGACCTCATACAGCGTGGCCAGCGACTGGTAGCTCGCGATGTGGCCGCCGATCTCCGAGGACTGCTTGTTGGCGCGGACCACCATCGCGATCGCGTTCCAGCGGATGATCGAACGCAGCCGCCGCTCCATCGCCGGGTCGCCCGGCAGCTTGGCCTCGCGCTCGGCCGGGATCGTGTTGACGTACGGCGTGTTCAGCGTCGCGATCGGCCCGGTCCCGGCGTGCTGCGCACGTTCTACGACGCGGGTCAGGATCTCCCGCGCGCGCTCGGGCCCGTCGTGGGCCACAACCGCGTCGACCGCCTCGATCCACTCGCCGGTCTCAGCCGCGTCGATGTCGGCCGAAGCGCCATTGGAGCTGAGGGTCTGAGGTTGATCGCTCATCGCTTGCCTCGTGATTTCGACTATACCCTCGGCCCCTGGGCATCCGCCAACGGCGCGCGCCGGTTTGCAGGCGGCGCTGCACGGTGCGAGAGTTCCGCGCCATGACCGCCACCGCCGACGCCGAATCCATCTTCAACGGACCCCGAGCCATGGCCGAGCTGGTGCGCTCGGGCCAGGTTCATCCCCGCGAGCTCGTCGAGCTCTGCCTGCGCCGGATAGAGGCGCTCGACCCGGCGTTGAACGCGTTCCGCGTCACGCTCGCCGAGCAGGCGCTGGCCGAGGCCGACGAGGTGGACCTGACGGGACCGCTGGCCGGCGTGCCGGTGGCGATCAAGGATGACGTGGCGCTCGCCGGACAGGTCGCGACGAAGGGAGCGAAGAGCTTCGGCCCACCGGCGGCCGCCGACGGCGAGATCGTCCGGCGCCTGCGCGCAGCGGGGGCGGTCCCGATCGGGATCACGAGAACGCCCGAGCTCCTCATCTTCCCGTGGACGGCGAGCGATGCCGGCGGGATCACCCGCAACCCCTGGGACGTGACGCGCACGCCCGGCGGCTCGTCGGGCGGCTCGGCGGCGGCGGTCGCGTCCGGAATGGTGCCGATCGCCACCGCGTCCGACGGCGGCGGTTCGATCCGGATCCCGGCCGCGTGCTGCGGGCTCGTGGGCATGAAGCCGACGCGGGGACGGGCGTCAGACCAGCCCGGGCGCGACGGCTGGCTCGGCCTGAGCACGTTCGGCGGGCTCGCGCGGACGGTCGGCGACAGCGCGCTGATGCTCGGCATCGTGCACGGCGTCGACTTCCTCGAAGCCGCGAAGCGGCCGCCTGCTCGGCTGCGGATCGCAGCATCGTCGAAGGTCCCGCCGCCATTGATCGCCAAGCTCTCGGCCGACCAGCGCGGGGCCTGGGAGCGCACGCGCGAGCTCCTGGCCGAGCTCGGCCACGACGTCGTCGAGCGCGACCCGCCGTACGGGCTGGTCGCGCTCGAGTTCCTCCAGATGTGGCTGCGCGGGATCTACGAGGACACGCTCGAGGTGCCGGAGCCGGACAAGCTCGAGGCCTCGACCCGGCAGATGGCCGCCGCCGGCCGGAGGCTCGTCCCGCCCCGCCGGAAGGCGCGGTTACTCGACCGGCGCGAGGCGACCACGGCGCGGATCACCGCGCTCTGGGACGAGGTCGACGTGCTCGTCACGCCCGGTCTCGCCACCACCGCGATCGACGCGGAGGGCGGCTACGGGCGCGTCGCGCCGCTCGCGGTCGATCGCGCCTCCCGGATGACGCCGTTCACAACGGTGTTCAACCTCACGGGCCAGCCCGCGGTGACCGTGCCGGCGGGAATCGGCGACGACGGGCTGCCGCTCAGCGTCCAGCTCGTCGGCCGCCACGGCGCCGAGGACGTCCTGTACGCGCTGGCCGGGCAGATCGAGGCCGCGCGGCCCTGGGCTGACCGGCGTCCCGGCGTATCGTGATCGCGTGCCGCTCTACGACTTCCGCTGCCGGGACTGCGACGAGCGCTTCGAGGAGTTCGCCCGCCCGGGCGAGACCGCGCCGTGCCCGGCATGCGGCTCGTCCGACGTCGAGCGCGTGCTGAGCGGCTTCGCCGGCCCGTTCACGGTGGCGCCGCGCGGGCTGGCCGCGCGCCGCTCGAATGCGCAGCGGCGCGTGCGCGAGGAGCAACGCGCCGAACGCAAGGCCGAGCGCGAGGCGCGGCGGAAAGAGCAGTCGTAGGGGCGCTTCGAAGCAGAGCGGTGGCGCGGACGCTGGCGCGGCTGCACGAGGAGAGCACGGACGAGGACCCGCCGGCTGTGGCGCGTGTCCGCGCTCGCGAAGCCGAGCTCGGCGGCAAGATCTACGGCCCCGAGCGGGCCGCGCTCTATGCGGGCGCGCCGCTGGCGATCAAGCGCGAGGTGGGCGAGCTGCTCTACGCCTTCGTGCTCGCCCGCCGCCCTCGCCTGGCCGTGGAGTTCGGCGCCTCGATCGGGATCTCGACCATCTACCTGGCCGCCGCGTTGCGGGACCTCGGTGGCGCGGGGCGACTGGTCACCACCGAACTTGAACCCGACAAGGCCGAGCGCACTTGCTCCCACCTTCGGAAGGCGGGGCTCGAGGACCTCGTCGACGTGCGCGCCGGCGATGCCCTCGAGACCCTGCGAGACGTCGCAGAGCCGGTCGAGCTGCTGTTCCTCGACGGCTGGAACGACCTGTACCTGGCCGTGCTCGACCTGATGGAGCCCCGGTTGATCCCGGGGTCGCTCGTGCTCGCCGACCTGAGCCCGGACGACCCGAACCTCGAGCGCTACTGCGCGCACATGAGCGCTCCGGACTCCGGCTACGCCACCGTCACCGTGCCACTGGACGCCGGCGTGGTCGTGTCCAGCCGCATCACTTCGTCGTGACGCGCTCCAGGTTCTCCTGACCCTTGCGGACGGCGTCCTCGTCGGGTGCCGGGCTCCGCGGGGCGGGGTTCTGAGCCGGATCGGTGTCGCTGCGGCGGTCGTCCTGACCGCGCGCGGGAGTGTTGTTGTCTGGTGTCTGAGCCATCGCCTCAGTATCACCGCGGTGACGAAGCGCAAACATGGGGGTAGGGCCCGGGCATGCGAGAGCTGTTTCCCGGCGTCTTTCACTGGAGCGTGTTTCACGAGCCGATACGCACGAATGTGAGCTCGTACTACGTGCAGCCGGCGGGGATCGTGATCGATCCCAAGATCCCGGAGGAGGGACTCGACGCGCTCCCCGGCAAGCCCCAGCAGGTAGTGCTCACGAGCGGGCACCACCACCGTGACGCTGCCCGCTTCGCCGAGGAGTTCGGCATCCCGATCCGGGTCTCACGCGAGGGGGCGGAGCGACTCGGCGGGACGCTCGAGGTCGAGGTCTTCGGCCACCACGACGAGGTGGCGCCCGGCGTCACCGCCATCCACATCGGCAAGCTCTCAGACGACGAGGGGGCGCTGCACATCGCGGTGGGGGAGGGGGCGATCGCGTTCGCCGACGGACTGATCCGCTACGGCGGCGCGCTCGGCTTCGTCCCCGACGGGCTCATCGGCGAGCGGCCCGACCAGGTCAAGGAGGGGCTCAAGGACTCCTTCCGCGGCCTGCTCACCCGGGACTTCGACCACCTCCTGTTCGCCCACGGCGACCCGCTCGTCGGTGGCGGCAAGGAGGCACTGCGAAAGTTCGCGGCGAGCCCGGCGGGGCACGAGGACTTCGGGCAGGTCGTCTAGGAAGCGCGGCTCAGAGCGCCCGCGCGACAGCGACGGCTCAAAGCGCCCGCGCCACTTTGGCCAGCAGCGCCACCGCGCCGGCGTCCTCGTGCAGCAGGTGCTGGCACATCACCCGGCTGACGCCGGCCTGCGCCAGCTGCCCGAACCGCTCGGTCGCCTCCTCGACCGTGCCCACCACCCACGACTCCGGCACCGCGTCGGCGTCGACCCCCGTCTTCTCGGCCACCCGCCTCAACCGGTCGCGCACCTCGCCTGACCCGGAGCCGACGATCACGCAGGTCATCACCGAGAACGGGATCGGGTCGCGTTCCGCCCGCGCGCAGGCCTCTTCGATGCGAGCGCGCCGCTCGCGTACGTCCTCAAGCGTCGGGAACGGCGTGTTGTACTCGTCGGCGAAGCGGGCGGCGAGCCGAGCGCTCCGCGGGCCGGCGTTGCCGCCCATGATCAGCGGCGGGCGCGGGCGCTGCACCGGCTTAGGCTGGGCGTCGAGGTCCTCGAGGCGGTAATGCTCGCCGCCGAACGACGCCTCCTCGGATCCCCAGCTCCGCATCACCACCTCGAGCTGCTCCTCGAGGATGTCCATCCGCTCGCGCGTGGGCGGGAACGGGAACCCGTAGGCACGGTGCTCGCGCTCGTGCCAGCCGGCGCCGAGGCCGAGCTCGACGCGGCCGCCGGAGATCTGATCGGCGGTGGCCACGAGCTTGGCCAGGTTGGCCGGGTGCCGGAAGGTCGCGGGGGAGACGAGCGTCCCGAGCCGCAGCGTCTCGGTGATCGCGGCCAGCGCGCACAGGGTGCCCCAGGCGTCGAGCGAGCCGCGCTCGGGATGCTCTCCGTCGAGGTTCATGTAGTGATCGGAGCGAAACAGCGCGGGGATCCCGTGCTCCTCGCACGCCTGAACGAGCGCGACCCACTGCTCCCACTCCACGCCCTCTTGCCCCTCGATCATCAGGCACAGGTCCACGCGCCGGATCTTAAGTGTTCCTCCCTGCGGGTAGCCACTTCGCGTTAGGGTCGCGACCGACGATGTCGGTTCTCACGCAATCGGCTCGCGCCGTGATCGAGTCCGATCGCCCCGCGCACCTGGTGACCGTGAACCCGGACGGCAGCCCGCACGTGACGCTCGCCTGGGTGGCGCTCGAGGACGACGAGATCCTGATCGCCAGCCTCCGCCGCTTTCGCAAGCTGCGCAACATGGAGCGTGACCCGCGGGTCGCGCTCTCGATCGAGGGCCTCGGCCTGCACCCGATCGGCCTGCGCGAGTACCTCGTCGTGTACGGCACCGCCCGGATCGAGGAGGGTGGCGCGGCCGAGCTCCTGCGGCGCCTGGCGCGCGTCTACATCGGCCCCGACTCGGGCTTCCCGCCCGACCCCGACCCGCCACCGGGCTGGATCACGCGGATCACTCCTCAGCGCCTCGGTGGCGCCGGGCCCTGGCTGCGCGGGGAGTAACCGCGTGCTCGGGGCCCTCACATCGCGTGCTCGGCGCGCAGGGCCGCGGCCGCCCGCCACAGCTCCGCCGGCACCTCGCTCGGCGCCCCGCCTGACGCCTCCGCCAGCGCGCCGCGGACCTGCTCGACGGTGACGCCCTCGAGCCCCACCAGCGTCTCGGGGCGCCAGTCGAGGCCGAGCGCGCGGTGGACGCGGTCAAGCGCCGTCCGCAGCTCCGGCGCTCCGCTCACGACGACCACCGCCTCCGCCCAGGCGCCACCGCGGATCACGCGCTGCGCCAACCCGCCCACCTTGCCCTCGCCGGCGAGCACGCTCCAGGCGCCGGCGCACCACTCGCCGGCGAGCTCGCCGGTGCGCGCCTCGATCCCGAGCCGCCCGAGCGCGTCGAGCACGATCCCCGCCAGCATCTCGTAGCGCTCCTGCATTCCCGAGGCGACGCTCTCGACCGGAGCCGAAAAGCCGATGCACGCCGTCCCCGGTCCGATCGCCGCCGCGCGCCCGCCGGCGAGCCGCCGCACCGGCTCGAGACCCTGGTCCCGCGCCACCGCGGCGGCGGGCTCGATGCCCGGCGAGAGCAGGTCGAGCCGCCCGAAGGAGACGGCCGGCGGCGGGGTCCACACCCGCAAGGCCGTCTCGCCCGCGGCTTCCGCCGACGCCGCCGCCCGCACGAGCGCGTGCGAGAGGGCGACGTCGAGCGCGGCATCGCCGGGTGCTTCGGTGTACAGAGGGCTGGCTGAGAAACGTGAGATATGGACCGGTTTCTCAGCCAACCTCCGCGGACTTCAGGCGAGCTTGATCGCCTTCTCCACCGCCTCCGCCAGCAGGGACTGGCCCGAGTAGCTGGGATGGATCCCGCACCCACCTGAGGACAGCTGCGTCAGCAGGCCGGCCTTACAGCTGTCGCCGCCGCCGGAGTGCGCGGCCGCGGCCTTGAACTCGCCGTATCCGTCGGCGATCCGTACGCCGAACGGCCTGGCCGCCGAGTCCTGGACCGTGTTCAGGAGCTGCGACTGGGCGTTGATCGGAGCCAGCGCGTAGTTGAGGGAGTAGTAGTTGACGATCACGATCTGGCCCCGGTAGTGGGCCTTGTTGCGGATGCTCGACAGGATCGTGTGGATGTTCTTGGTCACCCTGGCCCTGGTCGCGTTCATCTCCGACGGGCTGGCGCAGTGGTCGGCCGTCGACTCCTGGCATACGAAGAAGTCGTTGGCGCCGATCATCAGCGACACGAGCCGCACGTCGTGGTGGCTCTTCAGGTACGAGAGCGCGTAGGCCAGCTGGGAGCCCTTGTAGCTCACGTGCAGGGGGTAGCGCGAGCGATAGTTGCTGCTCGAGTGCGACGGGTTGTTCTCACACCCGTTGCTGGGGGCGCTCACGTCGATCAGGCTCGAGGACGTCTCGCCGGTGCACGCTGCGTTCGCGACCCGCAGGCGCAGCGCCGCGCCCATCTGCTCGGGGTAGCCATGGAAGCTCGACGCGTCGTGGTAGTTCGGCGGCGGAACGACCCCGGGCTCCATGTAGCCGAACGTGACCGAGTCGCCGAGGGCCAGGTACTGGCTACCCGGAACCACAGGCAGGTTCTTGACAGCCGGCTTCAGGTGCTTCGCCGGCTTCTTCGCGGCCGCCGCGGGCCCGCTCAGCAGCGCGAGCGCCGCGGTTACGCACGCGACGAGACCCGCCAATGTGCAGAGACGTTTCATGCTCTTCTCCTTGTGTACATCATGCGGCCGCCGGCCCATCGTACTCAGGCCGATGCCTCGACCAGCCCGATTCAGTTCCCCCACGGGTCGTGCGAGTAGAAGCGCCGAACCCCCGGTAGCTGCACGTGGTCAAGCACCGTCAGCACGGCGCGCCAGGCCGAAAGGACTGCCCTCGGAGTCCTTGCAGATCGCCCATGACCGGCCCGGGTGAATCACCGTGCCGCCGAGCTCACGCACGCGCTCGAGCGCCTGCTCCACATCGGGGACCGCGAAGTAGGGCAGCGAGAACGTGTCGCCGGGCCCGCGCCCCCGCTCGTGAACGCCCACCGCCGGGCCGGCGGAACGGCTCTGCCAACCCTCGCCCTCGCCCTCGCCCTCGCGCCGCGGCTCGAGCTCGGCACCGAGCAGCCCCGTCCAGAAGCGCCGCGCGCGCTCGGGATCGTCCGCCGGAAACTCGATCAGCTCGAGAGCCATCGCCCGCGACCATAACCGCTGCTCGTCACGCCCCACCCCCGCGCAGCACGTCGCGCTGGTCGATCACTTCCTGCGCCACCTCGGCCAGGCGCGCGTTGCGGTTGCGCGCGGCGCGCTGGAGCCGGACGAACGCCTCCTCCTCGGAGAGCTGCAGGGCGTCCATCAGCAGCCCCTTGGCGCGGTCGACCAGCTTGCGCTCGGCCAGCGACTGACGGGCGCGCTGCACCTCGGCCTCGAGCTCGAGCAGCTCACTGTGCCGGGCGGCGGCGAGCCGGATGGCGGCGTCGAGCTGGCGGTCGTCGATCGGCTTGGTCAGGTACGCCGAGACCCCGCTCGACACGGAGCGGTCGACCAGCCCTGGATCCTCCACGCCCGTCAGGACGACGACCGGCCGGCGCAGGCCCTCGTCGGCGAGTGCCTGGGCGGCGCCCAGCCCGTCGAGGCGCGGCATGTCGATGTCGAACAGGTAGACGTCGGGGCGGTGCACGCGAGCCGCCTCCACGGCCTCGATCCCGTCGCGGACGGGGCCGATCGGGTCGTGGCCGAGCCGGCGCAGGCGCTCGGCGAGCGCCAGCGCGATGATCGGCTCGTCCTCGGCGATCAGGATGCGCATCGGTCGGCGTCGAAGCGGACGCGCGCGCAGGTTCCCGCCGCGCCGCCGGCCGACAAGGTGAAGGTCCCCATCAGTCCCCGCTCCACGATCTGGCGCACGAGCTGGAGCCCCAGGCGCTCCTCATGACCGTTCGGCCCCTCGCCGGCGTCGGACACCTCGAGCACGGTGGGGCCGTGGCCGCGCAGCTGCACCTGGATCGGAGGCCGCCCGTGCTGGGCGGCATTCGAGATCAGCTCGTTGGCGACGATCCCGAGCTGCTGGGCGCACGCGGGCGCCAGCTGGTGGGGCTCGATCTCGAGCCGGGCGTCGACCGCGGCCGCGCCCGCGACCGCCGCCAGGAGCTCCGGTGCGCTCACGGCCTCGCCGCCCCGCTCGGCAAGCAGGCGGTGGACCGCGGCGATCGATCGGATTCGAGCCGCGGTCTCGTCGAACTTCTCGGCGCCCTCGCCGTCCGGGCGCCCGAGCATGAGGATGTCGGCGACGGTCTGGAGGCTGTTCTTGACCCGGTGGTGAGACTCGGCCAGGAGGGCGTGCTCGAGCTCGGCCCGCTCGCTCGCGCGCGCCCGGGCGCTCGCCTCGCGGCCGACCATCCATGCCAGGGCCGAGGCCAGGGCGGTGGCGGCGACCAGCAGCGCGAGGCGCATGGCCACCTCGGCGGCGCCGATGGGGGCCGGCGCCAGCGCCATCACGACCGGGTAGCTGGCGGCGGCCACGGCCAGCCAGAGGATCCGCCGCCACGACCGGTGCACGGTGGCGAGGAACGGCGCCACCAGGAACAGGAGAAGGTCGAAGTCGGCCTGCGCCCCCGCGATCACCACGAGCGTGCACGCGAACGCGATCAGGCCGGCCGACCACAGGTCGAGCAGCAGCCGGCCGCGCGCCGCGGCCAGCCACCGGCGCCAGGGGACGAGGGTGACCGCTGCGTTGGCCGCCGAGGCGGCCCCGGTGAGTGCGATCAGCGCCCCCGGATGGCGTGTGCGCATGCCGAGCGCGAGCGCCGCCACCACGGCGGCGATCGACAGCCAGCCCAGCCAGAACCCGGCTCGGAGCGCGCCGAGCCTGGCCTCGAGCTCAGCCGCGCGTGCATCGTTCATATGCCCAGCGTACGGCAGAGTTCGCGTGCCGAGCGCACGCCGGTGCTAACGTCCCGCCACCGGCGTTCATGCTCGACGCCGGCGAGGTCACGGTCGCCTCTCCACGTAGTGCTGCCCAAAGGAGATGCCGACCGAGATGGCCCGCCGCTGGTCCGAAGAAGAGGACCGCATCCTGTCCGACCTTTACCCGCGCGGGGTGCCGATCCGCGCGCTCGCGCGCCAGCTCGAGCGCTCCGAGGACGCCGTGTCCGAGCGCCGCCGCGCGCTGGGCCTGCCACCGCGCCCCCGCTCGCGCCCGTGGACCGAGCGCGAGGATGCCCTCGTGCGCGCGTCGGCCGCGGCCGGGGTCCCCGCCGCCACCCTCGCCGCTCGTCTCGGCCGGGACGCCGAGCAGGTGCGCCGCCGGCGCCGGGCGTTGCTCGGCAGCATGCTGACCCCCCGGCCATACGGCTCCATCGAGGATGAGGCCATCCGGACGTGCTGGCGAGCCGGCGGGGACGTGCAGCGGCTGGCCGAGGAGTTTGGCCGCTCGGCGGGCTCGGTTCGGCTGCGCGCCCAGACGCTCGGCGTACATCGCCCGTCGCCCCGCCGGCGCTGGCACGACTACGAGGACGCCGCCGTGCGTGACGGCTACGCGCGCGGGCTCACCTGCCGTGAGATCGCCACCGAGCTCCCGGGCCGAAGCGCGGCCGCGGTCGCCGCCCGCGCCGCCAAGCTCGGTCTCGCCACCTACGGCCGGGCCTGGACCGCGCGGGACGATCGCAGCTTGCGCACCCTGATCCTCGAAGGCGTCGAGCTCGAACGGGCGGCGCAGGTCCTCTCCCGGACGCCGGATGCGCTCCGCGCCCGCGCCCGCAAGCTCGGCCTGGAGCTGCCGCGCTCGCAGCGCTCGCACCAGACCGGCCGGCGCTGGACCCACGCCGAGGACGAGCAGCTGCGGCTCCACGCGGGGCTCAACCCGGCGACGCTCGCAGGTCTCCTCGAACGCTCCCCGGAGGCGATCACGCAGCGGCTGAGGCGGATCGGCCTGCGTGAGACGCGCGAGCGCTCGCCGCACCATCCCGCACCGGCGCGCAACGGCCTGACGCCGGGGGAGCGCCTCACCGTCGTGCGTGAGCTCCGCAACGGCGGCCCGCGGCGCCAGCTGGCGCTCGCCCGCCGTCTCGGCCGGGCGCCCTCCGAGATCAGGGCGCTCGCGGCGCGCTACGGTGACGGGCCTCCGTGACCACGGCACGCTCACTGCGACGGATGCGGCTGGCGCTGGTGGTGCTCGTCGTGCTCGCCGCGGTGCTCGTGGGAGCGCTCGTCACCCGGCCGTCGGCGAACACGCCGACGGCGCTTGCCTCCAACCCGAACCTCGATCCCGGCACGCCGCTTTCCCGGCCCGCGCCCGACTTCACCCTGAGCGACGAGCTCGGCCGGTCCGTGTCGCTGCACAGCTATCGCGGCAAGGTCGTGATCCTGGCCTTCAACGACTCCGAGTGCACGACCGTGTGCCCGCTGACCACTACGGCGATGCTCGACGCCAAGGCCATGCTCGGTCGCGCCGGCTCCCAGGTCCAGCTCCTCGGAGTGGACGCGAACCCGGACGCCACCGCGGTCAGCAACGTCCGCTCCTACACCGAGACGCACGGGCTCGTGCACTCCTGGCGGTTCCTGACCGGCTCGCCGCCCGCGCTGAGGCGCGTGTGGCGCGACTACAACATCGAGGTTCAGATCCAGTCCGGCCAGATCGACCACACGCCCGCGCTGTTCGTGATCGACCCTCGGGGACGGCTGCGCCGCGTCTACCTCACCCAGATGTCCTACGCGACCGTGCCCCAGCTCGGGCAGCTGCTGGCCCAGGAGACGGCGAGCCTGCTGCCGGGCCGCCCACGCGTCAATACCACCGTCTCCTACCGCCCGGTCCCCGGGATCGCGCCGAGCCAGCGCGCGGCGCTCCCGCGCGCCGGCGGCGGAACGGTGAATCTCGGGCCGGCCGGCAAGCCCCGGCTACTGTTGTTCTTCGCGACGTGGGACAAGGAGGTCACGGACCTCGCCGAGCAGCTCGGGGCGCTCGACGTCTATTCCGCGGACCCGGCGCTGCCGAAGCTGACCGCGGTCGACGAGACCAGCGTCGAGCCATCAGCCGGCGCGGTGTCCGCGTTCCTGACCCGCCTGCCCCACCGCCTCTCCTTCCCGGTGGCCCTCGACCGCAGCGGCCGCGTGGCCGACGGCTACGGGGTGCAGGACCAGCCCTGGCTCGTGCTCGTCTCCGCCTCCGGGCGGGTCCTCTGGTACTACGACGTCTCCACCTCGGGGTGGCTCAGCAAGAGCGCGCTGGCCAAGCGGATCAAGGCCGCACTGGCGCGGGCGCCGTCAGGCGCCCCCGGCGCCGCCGCCGCTCAGCGCGCGCTCGCCGGCTCGCCGCCGCCGCTGGCGGCCCTCCACGACCAGGCCGGGAAGCTCCTCGGGCCCCAGCTCCTGGCCCGGGTCCACGCCCTGCGTGGGTATCCGATCGTGGTGAATGCGTGGGCGTCCTGGTGTGGGCCGTGCCGGCAGGAGTTCGGGCTGCTCGCCTCCGCCGCGGCGCGCTACGGGCGCGGGGTCGCGTTCCTGGGCGCCGACACCGGCGACGGGGCCGCTGACGCCCGCACGTTCCTCTCCGGCCACGCGGTCTCCTATCCGAGCTACCAGTCCACGATCCCCGGCCTGAGCCCACTGGCGTCCGTGGCCGGCCTGCCCACGACCATCTTCATCGATCGCGCGGGGAAGGTCGCCTACGTCCACACGGGGCAGTACGTCGCCCAGGGCACGCTCGACCAGGACATCCAGACCTACGCGCGGTGAGCGCGCCACCCCCGCCTCCCGACGGCTTCGCCTTCGGGCACTGGACGGACGCCGACGCGCGGACCGGGTGCACGGTGGTGCTCGCGCCGCCCGGGAGCCGGGGCGGCGTCGACGTCCGTGGCGGGGGCACCGGCACGCGCGAGCTCGAGGGCCTCACCACGCTGGCCAACGCCGAGGGACCCTCGGCCGTGCTCCTCACCGGGGGCAGCGCCTACGGCCTGGCGGCGGCCGACGGCGTCATGCGCTGGCTCGAGCAGCGGGGAATCGGCCGGCCGACGCCAGGCGGCGTCGTCCCGCTCGTCCCCGCCGCGGTCGTGTTCGACCTCGTGGAGGAGCGCGCCGACGTCCGTCCCGGGCCAGACCAGGGGTTCCAGGCCTGCGAGCACGCCGCCGCGGGCGTGCCTGAGCGTGGCCGCGTCGGCGCGGGCACGGGCGCGGCCGTGGGCAAGCTGTTCGGGCGCGAGCGGGCGGCGCCGGGCGGGGTCGGCTACGCCGCCGCGAGGCTCCCTACCGGCGACACGGTGGCGGTGATCGCGGTGGCGAACGCGTTCGGCGACGTGATCGACGAGGACGGCGCGCTTCTGGGGGCTCCGAGCGACGAGCGGGGCGCGCTCGTGCGCACGACGGACGCGATCCAGCAGATCGGCGAGCCACCGTACGTGGCCCTCCGCGGCGCCGCCAACACCACGCTCGCCTGCGTCTGCACCGACGCCTCGCTCGACAAGCGTGGGTGCGGGATCGTGGCCCGCATCGCAGGAGGCGGGATCGCCCGCGCCGTCGACCCCGCGTTCACGCCCGTCGACGGCGACGTCGTCTTCTGCATCGCATCGGGGGCCGAGAACCCGCCGGCGCCGGGGCCGGAGGCGTCCTGGGCACTCACCGTGATCGGCTCGCTGGCCGGCAGCCTGACCGCGGCGGCGATCCGCGATGCCGTGCGCACCGCGAGCGCACTCTAGCCCGACACGGTGAGCGCGATCCGCGCCCACGAGCTGTTCACGTAGCCCTTCGGGTTCCACAGATGCGCGGCGTCCTCGGGCTGCGTGCTGCCGGCGCTGTCCCAGGCCCGGGCCAGCACCTGCGCGCGTCCCGGCGCGAGCTCGACCGTGGCCTGCCACCTCCGCCATGCCCAGGGACCGAGGTCGGCCAGCAGCTCGGCCTGGCTCCACGAAGCGCCCCCATCGGCCGACACGTCCACGCGCTCGATCCGCCGGTCGTCGCCGGCAAAGGCATAGCCGTGCACAGCGAGCGGGCCGGCCGGCACCGTCGCTCCGTCGGCGGGCTCGAGGATGTCGGCGTTGAGCGGGACCGAAGCCAGGGCGATCCCGCTTCCTGGCGCGGCGGCGGCGGGGTCGTCCTGCGCCGGGAACAGGCGGTAGGCACGGGCCTGGAAGTGGTTGGCCGACGGCTCGGCCATCGCGACGACGCGCTGAAGCCACTTGACGCTGCGCGCGCCGATATACCCGGGGACCACCGCGCGCAGGGGCGCGCCGTGCACCGGCGTGAGCGGCTCACCGTTCATCTCCCAGGCCAGCAGCACCTCCGGCGCGGACGCCTTGTGCACCGGGATCGACGCGCCGAAATGCTCAGGCGGATCGACCTCGGACGAGGTGTCGGCGCCGAGCAGCGCCACATGGCCCGCCTCGGCTCGCAGCCCGGCGGCGCTCAGGACGTCGGCCAGCCGCACCCCGCGCCACCACGCCGTCCCGATCGCTCCCGGCCCCCACGGCGCCTCTCCCGGGATCGCGCGGACCGCCATCAGCCCGGCGCGACGGTTGCCGGCGCACTGGAGCGTGGCCAGGAGCTCGCGCTCGGTAAAGCCCGTCCGAAGCTCGTCGAGGGACAGCTCGAGCGGCCGCTCGGCCAGGCCGTCCACCCGCAGCCGCCAGACCGTCTCGTCGAGCTCCGGGATCCCGCCGTGGTTGCGGACGTAGAACGTCGACAGTGGCGTCACGTCGCGCCGCGCGAGCGTGGCCGGAGGCGACTCGGCGTTGAGCGGCGCCGCGCCGTGCACGATCATGTCCGCCCGCTTGCCCGCCGTAGCCACCGCGGGGACAGTAACGGCGCCGTGGAAGTCTCTTCGCCGTGACGAGCGTGGGTGCGATGACCTTCGCCCTCGACTGGGGCCGGATCGTGTCTGAGTAGGGAGGCTTGCCGCGGGAAACCTATGCTGATCAGCTCCCAGGACCTGTCCGCCTCGGCGCCTAGCCTCATCGCGCGGAGGCCATGCCGAACTTCAGTCTGCTCAAGCGCGTCACACTGGTGCGTGCATCGCGATCGCGGGTGCCGTGCCGCTGGCGGCGGCGAAGTCCGCTCCCAACCACCACCACGCCAAGCCCCGCGTGGGCGGGAAGGTGCACCCCATTCACGGGATTCAAGCCCTACCTCGGTTCCCGCGCGCCCGACGCGCTCATGCTGGCTCAGAGGACGCTCGGCCAATCGACCTCGGCGCTGACCCAGTCGCTGAACGCGATCTCGGCCGTGACGCCGGGGAGCGCGCCGCTCCAAGCCGATCGCACCGTGACCAACCTCGCCTACGCGTCGGAGTACCACGTGTGGCCGGCCGCGGCCGCCGGCGCGTGGGTGCTCCTCGCCGAGGGCGGCGCCGCCCTGTATCGCTGAGCGGAGCGAGGGCGCGGTGAGTGCGGGCTCGCCGTCCGAGGCCGGCGACGGGTTCGGCTCCGAGCGGCCGTTCTCGCTCGGCGTGGAGGAGGAGCTGTTCCTGGTCGATCCCGTCACGGGCCGCCAGACGAACACCTCGGCCGCGGTGCTCGAGCGCCTCGGGGAGCTCGGCGCGGGGCGAGTGGAGAGGGAGCTCCACGCCTGCCAGGTCGAGCTGATCACCGGTGTCTGCCGCCGCGCCTCGGAGGCGGTCGGCGCCCTGGCGGAGCTGCGCCGCGCGGTCCTCGCCACCGGCGGCGGCCTGCTCGGCGCCGGAACCCATCCCTCGGCCGAGGAGGACGACGCCGAGATCACCGACAAGGAGCGCTACGAGCGCATTCGCCACCTGCTCGGCGACGCCGCGGCCACGCCCGTGGCCGGGCTGCATGTGCACGTCGGCATGCCGGATGCCGAGACGGCCATCCGCGTCTTCAACGGCCTGCGCAGGCACCTCCCGCTGCTCCAGGCGCTGGCGGCGAACTCGCCGTTTCGCCACGGGCGCGACACGATCCTGGCCTCGGCCCGGGAGGTGACGCTGCGCGGCTGGCCCCGGTCCGGGGTGCCGCGGGCGATGGCCTCGTTCGAGGACTTCCGCGAGATGACCCGCGTCCTCGCGCGCGCCGCCGACGTACCCGACTACACGTGGTTCTGGTGGAAGCTCCGTCCGCACCCGCGCCTGGGAACGGTGGAGATCAGGGCGCTCGACGCGCAGGCCTCGCTCGCCGACACCGGGGCGCTGGTGGCGCTCGTGCACTGCCTGGCCAGACACGCGGCCGGATCGGCCGATACGGCCGATCCTCCGCCCGAGGTGCTCGAAGAGGGGATCTTCCGGGCCGCCCGCTTCGGCGTCGAGGCCGAGCTCCCGAGCGCCGACGGAACCCTCAGAGCCGTGCCCGACCTGCTCGAGGACGCCCTGGCGTGCGCCGCCGATCATGCGACCGAGCTGGGGTGCGAGGCCGAGATCGCGCGGCTCCCCGATCTCCTGCGGCGCGGCGGGGGCGCCGGCATGCAGCGCCGCTGCTTCGAGATCGCGGGGCTCGACGCGGTTCTGCGCGAGCTACTGCGCGCGACCGCTGAGGCAGCTGCGGCCTCGAAGTGAGCGAGCTGGCGGCGCTGCTCGTGCTCGCCGCGAGCCTTGGTGCGGCGACCGCCCGGACGCGCTGGGCGCGCGATTGGGTGGTGGCCACGACGGGAGCAGCGCTGCTGCTGGCGCTCGGCGTCGTGAGCTTCGGCGACGTCAGGCACACCGCGGCGCGCTTCGGCCCCACGATCGGCTTCCTCGCGGCGCTGCTCGTGCTCGGCGACGGGTGCCGGCGGGCGGGCCTGTTCGACGCCCTGGGCGCGATCATGGCCGTGCGGGCCCGCGGTGCCCCGCGCCGGCTGTTCGCGATGGTGTTCCTCGTCGCCGCGGGCACGACCGCGGTCCTCAGCCTCGACGCCACCGTCGTCCTGCTGACCCCCGTCGTGCTCGCGACCGCGGGCCGGCTGCGCGCGAGCGTCCGTCCGCACGCGTACGCGTGCGCTCACCTCGCCAACAGCGCCTCGTTGCTGCTGCCGGTCTCGAACCTCACGAACCTGCTGGCGTTCCAGGCGGCGGGGTTGTCGTTCGCGCGGTTCGGAGCGCTGATGGCGCTGCCATGGCTGGCCGCGCTCGCCGTGGAGTGGCTCGTCCTGACCCGGGCCTTCGCGGGCGATCTTGCGGGCGGCGCCGCGGGCGGTGAGCGTCGCGCCGGTGGCGGTGCCGGCGCCGCCGGGGGCGAGCGGCGCGCCGGTGGGTCTGCCGGCGCCACGCGCCTGCCCCGCTTTGCGTGCGCCGTGCTCGTACTCGCGCTTGTCGGCTTCGGGCTGAGCTCGCTCGTCGGCATCGCTCCCGGGTGGATCGCCGCGGCGGCCGCGGGGGCGATGGTCGTGCGCGTGCGCCCTGGGCCGCTCGCGCTGCTGCGCGCGGCCGAGCCGCCGTTTCTCCTGTTCGTACTTGCGCTCGCGGTGGTGGTTCAGGGCGCCGGCCGGCACGGCCTGTCCTCGGCGATGGCCTCCCTGCTCCCGCACGGGGCCGGCCTTCTCGCGCTGCTCGCCGTCGCCGGACTGAGCGCGCTGCTCGCGAACCTGGTCAACAACCTGCCCGCCACCTTAATCATCCTGCCGGTGGTCGCGGCGAGCGGGCCGGGCGCGGTGCTGGCGATGCTGATCGGCGTGGGCGTGGGACCGAACCTGACCTACGTCGGCTCGCTGGCCACGTTGCTGTGGCGCCGTGTGGTCGCCGCGCACGGAGAGTCGATCGCCGCCGGCGAGTTTCTGCGCCTCGGAGTGGCGACGGTCCCGGCGGCGCTCGTCGTGTCGACGCTCGGACTGTGGCTGGCGCTTCAGGTGATTTGAGTGCCGCGGCGACCGGCGTCGCCTGTAGGCTGGCGCCCGCCCCGATGGCCTTCGACCTGACCATCGACATCGAGAACTCGCCGGGCGCGCTCGCGGAGGTGGCCGCAGCGATCAGCGACGCCGGCGTCAACATCGCCGCCGCGACCTGCATGGCCGCGGGCGAGCGAGTCGAGCTGCACATCCTCGTTCCGCACGCGGAGGCGGCCCGGCACATGCTGGCCATCTCGCACATCGCCGTGACCCGCGAGCGCGAGGTCGTCGTGGTCGACGTCCAGGACGTCCCGGGGGTGCTCGCCGACCTGACGCGGAAGATCGCCAAGTCCGGCGTCAACCTCGACCTGGTGTATGTCGCAACGCGCAACCGGGTCGTGTTCGGCGCGCGTGACCTCGACGCGCTGCGCCGGTCGCTGGCTCCCGCGGCCTGAGCGAGCGCGCGGGCTCAAGCGCCCCGCGGCGCCGACCGACAAAGGGGGAATGAGCAGCCACACGGATTCGCCGCGTCTCGCGGCCTTCAGCCGCATCGGCATCACCGCCAAGCTGGCCGGCATGGCCGCCCTCCTGGGCGCCGTCGCGGTGATCTGCATCGTCGTCGCCGCCATCGGCCTGACCTCCGCCCGATCGAAGTCACACACCTCGCAGTCGACGTTCAACGTATTCCGGGCCGAGCGTGACGCCTACGAGGGCTGGCTCACCGACGACGACCAGTCGAACATGCTGGCCGCTCTGTCCGCGCTGCAAGACCGCAGCCAGTTGCCGCTGATGCACACCACCGGCAATCAGGCCGTCCAGGGCTACCAGCAAGCCGTCAGCAGCCTCAAGGACCTGGCCGCGAACGCGCCGACGGCCGGTATCCGCGCGGCGGCGCGGAGCACGCTGGCCGACGTCCACAGCTACAACGGCTTCACCGACCAGGTCCTCGCCGCCTCGTACGCCTTCGAGGCCCGCCGCGCCGTCCAGCTCATGACCGTCGGCAACGTCAAAATCTCCAACCAGACCCAGGCCGACTTCGACCGCATGGGGCAGCAGATCACAACTCGGGCGGCGGCCATCACCGCGTCCGTGGGCACGACCGTGAGCGGCTCGATCACCCTGCTGCTCGTGATCGCGGCCGTCGGCGCTCTGCTCGGCATCGCCGCGACGGTCCTGGTTCTGCGCTCGATCAAGCGCCCCCTGGCCGAGGTGACGCGTGCCGCCGAGCGCCTCGCCGAGGGCGATGCCGACGTGTCCGTGCAGGTCGAGTCGCGCGACGAGATCGGGCGTATGGCCCGGGCGTTCGGCGACAACGTGGCCTACCTGAGGACGATGGCCGCGGCCGCCCGCGAAATCGCTCGCGGCAACCTCGCGGTCGAGGTACGGCCCAAGTCCGAGCGCGACGCCCTCGGGCACGCCTTCGCCGAGATGCGCACTCGGATCGCCACGGTCGTGAGCGAGATCTCCAGCAGCTCGCATACCGTGGGGGTGGCCTCAGAGCAGGTCGCGCGGACCGGCGAGCAGGCCGGACTCGCCGTCACCGAGATCGCCGGCGCGATCAGCTCCGTCGCGGAGGGCGCCGAGACCCAGGTGCAGTCGCTCGGCCAGGCCCGTGAGTTGACCCAGGAGGTGACCGCGAGCACCCAGGCTTCGGCCGCGGACGTGACCGAGACCGCCAACGCCGCCCGTCAGACGCGCGAGCTCGCCCGCTCCGGCGCCGACGCGGTCACCGCCGCGACCGAGGCGATGCGCGCCGTGCAGGCTTCGAGCACCGAGATCTCCGAGACGATCGAGGAGCTCGGCGGCATGAGCAATCAGATCGGCGGCATCGTCGACACGATCACGGCCATCGCCGAGCAGACGAACCTGCTCGCGCTGAACGCCGCGATCGAAGCCGCCCGCGCCGGAGAGCAGGGCCGCGGATTCGCCGTCGTGGCTGAGGAGGTCCGCAAGCTGGCGGAGGAGTCGCAGACCGCGGCGGCCTCGATCAGCGCGCTCATCTCCCAGATCCAGACGGGGACCGCTCGCGCCGTGGAGGTGGTGGCCGACGGATCCCGGCGCGCCGAGCTCGGCGTCGACACGGTCGAGCGCGCCCGCGAGGCGTTCACGCGCATCGATGGGGGCGTCGAGAACATCAGCGAGCGGGTGGAGCGAATCAGCACGGCCGTCACGGAGATCGCCGCCGCCTCTCAGCGCGTGCAGGAGAGCATCGATCAGGTCCTGGCCGTGGCCGAGCACTCGTCCTCGTCGGCTGAGGAGGTCTCGGCCACGACGCAGGAGACGAGCGCCTCGGCGCAGCAGATCGCCGCGTCCGCCGGGGAGCTGCACCGCACCGCCGAGCAGCTCGAGACCCTCGTCTCGCACTTCACGCTCACCTCCGGCTAGCGCGGAGGTAAGAACCGCCCCGGAGCGCGCGCCAACGGTGCGTGACTTCGAACCGAGGGGGTTGACATGAGCAAGATGACGTTCGCGATCGTCGGCGCGAGCCTGGCGGGCGCCAAAGCCGCGCAGGAGCTCCGAGCGCGAGGCTTCGACGGCCGCGTGCTGCTGATCGGGTCAGAGACCGAGCCGCCCTACGAGCGGCCGCCGCTGACCAAGGACTACCTGCGGGGGGAGGCGGAGCGCTCCGCCGCGCGCGTGCATCCGGACGGCTTCTACGAGGAGCATGGGATCGAGCTGGAGACGGGGACGACGGTGAGCGCGCTCAGCCTCGCAGAGCGGCGGCTGTCGCTCGCCGACGGGCGCGAGATCGGCTACGACAAGCTCCTGCTGGCCACGGGCGCGGAGCCGAGACGGCCGGCGGTGCCCGGAGCCGAGCTCGAGGGCGTCCACTACCTGCGCACCCTCGCCGACGCCGACGTCCTGCGCGAGCGCCTGCGCGAGGGGGCGCACGCGGTGGCGGTCGGCGGGGGCTGGATCGGGAGCGAGTTCGCCGCATCGGCGCGTCAGCGCGGCGTGCAGGTGACGCTGATCGATCCGGTGGCGCTCCCCGGCGCCCGCATCCTCGGCGAGGAGGTGGCGTCGTTCTACCGCGACGTGCACGCGCGCCACGGCGTCGAGTTGCGGCTGGGGGAGGGGGTGGAGCGCTTCGAGCGCCACGACGGCGTGACGCGCGTCCACACCAGCTCCGGAGCCGCCATCGACTGCGACTTCGCCGTCGTGGGGATCGGCGTCGTGCCCCGCGTCGAACTGGCGCGTGACGCGGGACTGGAGATCGACGACGGGATTGCCGTGGACGCCTCGCTGCGCACGAGCGACCCGAATGTATTCGCCGCCGGTGACGTCGCCAGTGCGCTACACCCGTTCTACGTCCGGCGCCTGCGCGTCGAGCATTGGGCCAACGCGCTCAACCAGGGGCCGGCCGCCGCACGCGCGATGCTGGGCGAAGACGTTGTCTACGACCGGATCCCGTACTTCTTCTCCGACCAGTACGACGTGGGGATGGAGTACTCCGGCTACACCGACGGCACCGAGCAACTCGTCATCCGCGGCGATGTCGCCTCGAGCGAGTTCGTGGCCCTGTGGCTGCGCGCCGGTCAGGTCGTCGCCGGCATGAACGTCAACGTATGGGACGTGAACCAGCACGTCCAGGCGCTGATCCGGTCACGCAAGCCCGTGGACGCCGCCGCGCTGGCTGACCCGGAGCGCCCGCTGGCGTCGCTGGTCGGCGAGCCCGAGGAGGCCGCCGCGGGCGGCCATTAGCCCGCAAGCTCCCGCACCAGCTCGCCGGCGGGCCGGAGCGCGTCGATCCGCGCCACCGTCTCGCCCGCGTAGAGCGGCGCCACCTCGACCATCTTGGCCTCGGAGGTGGCGATGGGCGCCGAGGGGCCGAACAAGGGAAGGCGGACGTTCTGCGCCCCGGACAGGCGGCTGCCGAAGCTGAGCGGGAGCCGCCTGATGCCGGGCGCCGCCAGGCGGTGGGCCAGCCGCACGGCTCCGGGCGCCCGGCCGTCCGGGCCCAGCCATCGCCGGGTCGCGGCGTTGGCGATCACCCGGTGCTGGGCGGGCCAGCCGAGGCCGAAGAGGTCCGTGAGGACTGTCTCCTGCGCGCTCAGCAGACGGCGTTTGTACTCCGGGTGCGCCCGGGACTCATGGCTGAGCAGGAACCGGGTCCCTGCCGCCACGGCGCTCGCGCCGGCGTCGAGAGCGCGCCGCGCGTCCTCGGCACCGGCGATCCCGCCGGCCACGATCAGAGGGCAGCTCGGAAGCGCACGCCGCATCTGCTCCAGGAGGTCGAGCGTGCGCTCGTGGCCGCGCACGTGACCACCCGCCTCCACGCCCTGGGCGATGATCGCGTCGGCTCCGGCGGCGCGCGCCGCCTTGGCCTCGGGCACGCCGCCGCATTGGTGCAGCCAGACACCCCGTGTCCGGCGCGCCGGCTCTCCCAGAAGGTGATGACCACATCCGCCTCCTGCGCCACCGCCCAGTGCGCGTCCCGCGCGAACGGCAGCAGGAGGTTGACCGCGAGCGGCTTGCCGGTCAGCCGGCGGGCCCGGGCGAGCTCCTTGCGCAGGTTCTCCGGGTCGAGCGTGCCGATCGTGCCCAGCCCTCCCGCCTCGGACACGGCGGCCGCGAGCTCGTGCCCGTCGATCCCGCCGCCCATCCCCGCCTGGAGCACGGGAAGCTCGAGGCCCAGGGTGTCCAGGAGCGAGGGCACGAACGCGAGCGTACCGAGGTAAGCATTGCGCCGCCCGGGACGCCAACCCTGGTGATGAGCGTTCTGGACGCACCGGTTCTCGAGGCGGAGGGGGCGCGGCCGAGCCGGCACCGTGGTTATCATCGGCGCCCGATGTCCGGTTCGCTGTGGCGGGTAACCGAAGCCTCCACGCGCACCTCCGAGGGCTGGGTCCAGGCGCTCCGGAGCGGTGGTCCTGAGCGCGAGCAGGCGGTGGGCGACCTGCACGCGCTGATGCTCCGCGCAGCGCGCTTCGAGCTCCGCCGTCGTCGCGCCGGGCTCGGCCACGTGCGGCCCGAGGAGCTCGACGATCTGGCCACACAGGCGGCGAACGACGCCGTGATCGCGGTGCTGGCCAAGCTCGACGACTTCCGCGGCGCCAGCCGCTTCACCACGTGGGCGTACAAGTTCGCCCTGCTCGAGGCCGGGGTCAAGGCGCGTCGCCGCGCGTGGCAGGGCCGCGAGGTCGTCGTGGACGCCGAGATCTGGCCCGATGTCGCCGACAGGCAGCCCTCGGCGCAGGCCGCGCTCGAGGGAACCGAGACTCTGGCCGCGCTGCGCACTGCCATCCACACCGCGCTCACCCCGCACCAGCGCGACGTGTTCGTGGCCCTGGCGCTCAACGAGATTCCGATCGACGTGCTCGCCGAGCGCCTCGGCGCGACGCGCGGCAGCCTTTACAAGACGCTGCACGACGCGCGCCGCAAGCTGCGCAAGGAGCTCGCCGACGCCGGCTATGACGTGGAGGAGAAGGCGTGAAGGACGACGAGGACACACAGAGGCGCACGCTCGAGCGCCTGCTCGGGCCCTCCGGCTACGAGGTCGGCTGTGATCAGTGCTTCGACCTGCTCGACGAGTACGTCGAGCTGGAGCTGGCAGGCGCGGACGCCGACGCCGAGATCCCCGGTCTGCGCGCACACCTCGACGGCTGCCCGGCCTGCCGCGAGGAGCACGAGGCGCTGCTCGCGCTCGCAGCCGAATAGGCACAGGTAAGAAGCCGCGAGGCGGCGGCGCTAACCCCGGCGAGAACCGAGCGCGCCGCTCATCGGAGCCGCCGCTCGGGTCGCTCTGGGCCGGCCTGCTCGCTCTCGGTGACGGTCTCGGACGGCGGCACGCTGCGGTGCCGCCGTCCCCTTTTTTCGTCGACTTCACATAAACGCGCCGCGCGCCTCTTCGAAATCACGATTAAGCGCAAATTGTGTCCGCCATCCGTCCATCGGCGCTCCAGCCCTGCATATTTTTGGCCGATTCAGGGTCACGATGTCAGGGTCTCGTCATCTTGAGGATGTGCTGCGCCGCAGCGGTGGCCGCATGCGCGGGGAAGTCCCCGTCCGCGTCGCCGACCGTGCCCAGCGCATCCTGTTCCTCACCTCCGCGCACAACAGCCTGAGCCAGCGCGCGTACATCGCGCTGACCGAGATGGGCCACGAGGTCACGGTGGCCGTCGTCGATTCGAGCGAGGCGATGGAGGCCGCCGTCGAGCGCGAGCAGCCCGAGCTGATCGTCTGCCCGATGCTCAAGAAGTTCATCCCCGAGTCGGTGTGGCAGAACCATCGCTGCCTCGTCGTGCACCCCGGACCCCGCGGTGACCGCGGCCCCTCCTCGCTCGACTGGGCGATCGAGCTGAACATGGCCGAGTGGGGCGCCACCGTCCTTCAGGCCGACGCCGAGGCGGACGCCGGCGACATCTGGGCCACCCGCAACTTCCCCATGCGGCACGTCGGCAAGAGCAGCGTGTACCGCCACGAGGTCCGCCGCGTCGCGGTGGAGATGCTCGTCGAGGCCGTGACGAACGCCGCTGATGAGTCATTCTCGCCGGAGCCGCTCAACTACGAGGACCCCTCCGTCGTCGGTCGCCTGCGGCCGCTGATCAAGCAGCCTGACCGGGAGATCGATTGGCGCGCCGACTCGACCGCGGCCGTCCTGCGCAAGATCTACTCCGCCGAAGGGCACCCCGGCGTGCTGGACACGATTGCCGGCGTCGAGTTCTTCCTGTTCGGCGGGCATCCCGAGCGCGTGCTGCGCGGGCGCCCGGGCGAGATCATCGCCACCCGCAACGACGCGATCTGCCGGGCCACGATCGACGGCGCCGTGTGGATCACCCACCTCAAGCAGCGCGACCAGAACGCGCGGGCGCCCTTCAAGCTGCCGGCGACGCGGGCACTGGAGCTCGCGGGCTGCGAGTTCGACGCCCCGGAGGTACCGGTCCCGCTCCACGCGCCGATCCCTGCCGGCCACACCTACCGCGAGATCTCCTACGAGGAGCGCGGCGGCGTCGGCTACCTGAACTTCAACTTCTACAACGGCGCGATGAGCACCGAGCAGTGCCGCCGCCTCCGCGAGGCCTACCTCTACGCCCGCAACCGCAGCCAGACCAAGGTGATCGTGCTCGCCGGCGGCGCCGACTTCTTCTCGAACGGCATCCACCTCAACGTGATCGAGGCGGCCGAGGATCCGGGCGAGGAGTCCTGGTACAACCTGCACGCGATCGACGACGTCGTGCGCGAGATCGTCGAGACGGACTCGCACCTCGTGATCTCGGCCCTGTCAGGCGACGCCGCCGCCGGCGGCGTTCCGTTCGCCGTCGCGGCTGACCACGTGGTGGCGCGCGAGGACGTCGTGCTCAACCCCTACTACCAGCACATGGGTGGCCTGTACGGGTCCGAGTACTGGACTTACCTGCTTCCGCGCCGGGTCGGCCATGAGCTCACCGCCGAGCTCACCGGGGCTCCCTTCAATCCGATCGGCACGCGCCGCGCGGTCGAGATCGGGCTGCTCGACGCCGCCTTCGGCGAGACCGCGGCCGAGTTCCGCAAGCACGTGCGCGGCCTCGCCGAGCGCCTGGCCCGTCACCCCGACATGGGCCACTGGCTCGAGGAGAAGCGCCGCCGCCGCGCCCGCGACGAGCAGATCAAGCCGCTCAGCACCTACCGGACCGAGGAGCTCGCCAAGTCGCACGAGTGCTTCTTCGGCGCCAACCGCAGCTATCACGAGGCGCGCTGGCGCTTCGTCCACAAGACCGGTGCCCCCTGCGCCGTCCCGGTGCCCGCGATCCGCATCCTGCGGCGGAGGCACCTTCGCTTCGCGCGGTTCGGAGAGCTGTGTAATGAGCGCCCTGACCGAGGAGGCCACGCACGGCCTGCCCGGTAGTTGGGCGGCGCAGCCCGAGCGCGCGGCCCGTCGCGGCCCGTTCGCGTGGCTCGGCGATCGCTGGCTCGCGCTCAAGCACGCGCTTCCGCAGGGACAACTGCTGCCCGAGCATGTCCTGCTCCGCCGCCACCGCGGGATCGTGATCCTGCTCTGGGCTCACGTGCCGGTCCTGCTCGTGTTCGGCCTGCTCATGCACCACAGTCCGTCGGTTGTCATCGGCTCAGTCGGCCTGATCGCATTGAGCGGGCTCGGGGCGAGCCTGGAGCGCTTCAGCATGAAGGCGCGCGTGATCGCCGCCTCGTTCGGCCTGATCACATGCTCAGCCGTACTCGTGCAGTTCTGGAACGGGGTCACCGAGGCCCACTTCCACTTCTTCGTGATGATCGGGGTGCTCACGCTCTACCAGGACTGGACCCCGTTCCTGGTCGCGATCGGCTACGTCGTCGTCCATCACGGGCTCGGCGGGGTCATCTCGCCGAAATCGGTCTACGGCGACAACACCGAGGCGATCAAGAACCCCTGGGAGTGGGCGCTGATCCATGGCGGGTTCGTGCTGGCAGCGAGCGTCGCGCACATCGTCGCCTGGCGCACGAACGAGAACCAGCTGCTGCGGGACCCGCTCACCGATCTGCCCAGCCGAGTGCTGTATCTGAACAACCTGAAGCTGGCGCTCGACCGCGCCGCTCGTACGCCGGGCCGGGCCGTGGCGGTGCTGTTCCTCGACCTCGACCGCTTCAAGGTCATCAACGACAGCCTCGGCCACGGCGCCGGCGACGCGCTCTTGACCGCGGTCGCCGAGCGGATCGGGCACACACTTCGCCGCTACGAGACGCTCGCCCGCTTCGGAGGCGACGAGTTCGTGATCCTGTGCGAGGACATCCTCGACGACCAGGATGCGCTGGCCGTTGCCGAGCGCGTCCTCAAGTCGTTCAGCCTGCCGTTCCAGATCGAGCACGGCGAGGCGATGGCGGGGGCGAGCGTCGGCATCGCCCTGAGCTCCGACGCGTTGCACGACCCGGAGGATCTGATCCGCGACGCCGACGCGGCGATGTACCGCGCCAAGGCCGCCGGTGGCGGCCGGGTCGTGCTCTTCGACGAGCTCACGCGCGAGCGCGCGGTGGCGCGTATGGAAATCGAGCGTGACATGCGCAAGGCGCTCGAGCGCGAGGAGTTCCGTGTCTTCTTCCAGCCGGAGATGTCGATCTCGGGCGACCGGATGACGGGCGTCGAGGCGCTCGTCCGCTGGGAGCATCCGGAGCGCGGCCTGCTCGGCCCCGGCGAGTTCATCTCGCTCGCCGAGGAGACGGGTCTGATCATCCCGATCGGGACCTGGGTTCTGCGCGAGGCCTGCCGCCGCGCGGTCGAGTGGGAGCGGACCCATCCGTGCACCGATCCGCTGACCATGCGCGTGAACGTGTCGGCGCGCCAGCTTGCCGAGGAGCATCTCCCGGAGACGGTGTCGGGCGTCCTGACGGAGACGGGGCTGAATCCCGCCCGGCTTTGCCTCGAGGTCACCGAGAGCCTGCTGATCGAGGATCCCGAGGCTTCCATCCTCACGCTGACCAAGCTCAAGCAGCTGGGCGTGAAGATCGCGATCGATGACTTCGGCACCGGCTACTCGTCGCTCGAGTACCTGCGGCGACTGCCCGTCGACTGCGTCAAGATCGACCGCTCGTTCGTCCGCGGTCTCCCCGAGAACGGCGAGGACCGCGCGATCGTGAACGCGGTGATCGAACTGGGCCATGCGCTCAGCCTCGCCGTGACGGCCGAGGGCGTCGAGACCCGGGAGCAGCTGGTCAACCTCCAGTCGGCCGGGTGCGACACCGCCCAGGGCTTCCTGTTCTCGCGCCCGGAGCCGGCCGACGTCGTGGTCCGCCACTTCATGAACGGGAGCACGCCGGAGCAGACCCCGCCGGCCGCCGAGCCGAGCCCGGTCGTAGCCGTGACGCCCGCGCCGCTCCCGGTCCAGCCAGTGGTCATCCCCGGCGCTCGGCGCCGCCGCGTCGGC
Source organism: uncultured Solirubrobacterales bacterium (assembly GCA_963839105.1). GTDB lineage: Bacteria > Actinomycetota > Thermoleophilia > Solirubrobacterales > Solirubrobacteraceae > Palsa-465. The sequence continues at coordinate 50,186 of CAWITQ010000006.1, read as the reverse complement.
AAGTCCTTCACCGCGGGCGTGCGCGCCGCCGCCCGTGCATGGATCCAGGAGGGATGATGATGGCCGAGACGCTTCAGACCCGCAGGACCCGCGCGCTCGCTCTGGTGCTCTTCGCCGCGGTGCTCGAGATCGTGCTGATCCTGCCGTTCGTCGATCACCTGGCGGACACGCATCCCACCATCCACTTCACCCAGCACGGCCTGATCTTCCTGGGCGGCGGTGCTCATGGGAATCTCCCTGCGCGACGCCTACCGGCTGACGCGCCCCTGACGCCGGCACGGGGCGCCTGCGTTGACGAGGTTTCTGGAGAGCCACTGGCCGCACATCGCGTTCGTCGTGGCGGGCGTGGTCGCGTTCTTCTGGACCGCCTACCGGAAGCCGCCGGCTCCGCCGTCGTGGAGGCATCTGTGACGCCGCCGCCGACGGCTGCCGGCGGCTGCGAGCGTGTCCGCCCCCGTGGCGCGTCGAGCGCTGGCGGCGCTCGGGCCGCTGATCGCGGCGCTCGGGACGGGCGCGATCCTCTACGGCGTGAACCTCGGCGGCGGCCGGGCCGCCGGCAGCCTCGTCTGGGTCCACGTCGGCGTGTCGCTGCTCGCGCTCGTGCTCGTGGTCTACAAGGTCGCGAGCGTCCGGCGCGCGCGCATCCGCCGCGGACTGACCCTGAAGCGGCTGACGGTGCTCGTCTCGGTCACGCTCGGCGTGCTGTTCGTGCCGCTTCTGATCACTGGGATCCAGCTGCTGGTCGTCCCGAGCAGCGCGTCGTTCGCCGCCTACGCTCACCTCGTCTCCAGCGTCTGGTGGAGCGGCCTGCTGCTGTGGCATCTGCGCCGCTACGTCGGGCCGGCGCTCCGCGGGGCGCTCGGGCGGCCCGCGCGTGATCCGGCGCCGGCCGCTGAGCTACCCGCGCGCTTACCTGCGGGGTAATGGTCTCGGCTCCGGCCGGGTTGTAGCCTCGGCGGGATGGCGGCGACGGCTTCCATCCCGGTCGGCGAGCTCCTGCGCTCGTGGCGCCGGCGCCGCAACCTCAGCCAGCTCGAGCTGGCACTCAACGCAGTCGTATCCGCGCGCCACCTCAGCTTCCTCGAGACCGGCCGTGCCCGCCCCAGCCGCGAGATGCTGGTCCGCCTCGCCGAGGAGCTCGAGGTGCCGTTGCGAGAGCGCAACGCGCTGCTCCTGGCCGCGGGATACGCACCGGTGTACGCCGAGCGCTCGCTGGATTCGCCGGAGATGGCGACGGTGCGCGAGGCGCTCGAGCGCTTCCTCCGCGCCCACGAGCCGTATCCGGCGCTGGTGGTCGACCGCCACCACAACCTGGTGACGGCCAACGACGCCCTCGACCTGCTGCTCAAGGGGGTCGACCCGGAGCTGCTCGTGGCGCCCGCAAACGCGATGAGGGTGGCGCTCCACCCGGGGGGATGGCTCCTCGAACGCTCAACCTCGCGGAGTGGAGCGGCCATCTGCTCAGGCGCCTGCGCCGCGAGGCGCAGCTCACCGGCGATTCGTCGCTGATGGCGCTCCACGATGAGCTCGCGCGCTATCCGGGGGTTGACGCGGCCGGCGAGCACGCCGACGTGCAGCCCGCTGACATCCTGCTTCCGCTCAGGCTCCGAGATGCCGACGGCGGCGAGCTCGCCTTCTTCAGCACGCTCTCCACGTTCGGGACCGCCGCCGACATCACCGTGTCTGAGCTTGCCATCGAGGCCTTCTATCCGGCTAACGCTCGGACGGCGCTGCGACTGCTGCGCGACGTCGCGCCCGAATAGCCCGGCCCGGCAGGAGCCGCGTCATCGCGGCCACCGCCAGGAGCAGGATCGCCAGCTGAGTCACGGAAAGCTCGAACGCCTTCGCGTAGCCCGCGTGCAGGGCGCCGAAGAAGATCACGCCGGTGATGGCCACGCCGAGCGTGTTGCCGACGTTCTGCATCGTGGTCAGCATCCCGGAGGCCGCGCCGGCGCGGTCCGGCTCGAGCGTCTGGAGGATGATCCCCGCGAGCGGGGCCAGGACGAGGCCCATGCCGGCGCCGACGAGCACCAAGCCGGGCGCGAGCGCCCCGAGCGAGCCGCTCACGCCGATCTCGGACACGGCGGCGAGCAGCAACGCATGACCGCTCGCCAGCGTCAGCGCGCCGGCGGCGACGATGCCGCGGCCGTACCGGACGGTGAGGCCAGGAGCAACGCTCGAAGCCACCACGTACGCCACAGCCAGGATGGTGAACACCAGCCCCGCGGCGAGCGGATGCAGGCCGCGGCCGTTCTGGAGGTAGAGCGCCAGCACGACGAAGAACGACGCCTGACCTGCCCAGAAGCAGAGCTGCGTGAGCAGCCCCGCGCTGAACGAGCGCTGCCGGAACAGGTGGACGTCGAGCAGCGGGGTGCCGCCTCGCCGCTCCAGCCGTCGCTGCTGCAGCGCGAACAGGGCGAGGAGCGCGACCGCAGCCGCGATCGAGATCCACGTCCACGCCGGCCATCCGTGCTGGCGGCCGTCGACGAGCGGCAGCACGATCGCCGTGAGTGCCGCGGTGGCGAGGGCCGTGCCGGTGCCGTCGAGCCGCGCCGGGACCTGCTGGCGCGATTCCGGCACGAGCCGCGGCGCCAGAAGAAGCGCCGCGACCCCGACGGGCAGGTTGATGAGAAAGCAGCTCCGCCAGCCGAGTCCGGCCGGGTTGGCCGCGATCAGCGCGCCACCGATCAGCTGGCCGCCGACGGCTGCGAGTCCCATCACGCTGCCGTAGATGCTGAGCGCCCGCACGCGGTCGGTGCCGGTGTAGAGGACGCCGAGGATCGACAGCACGTTGGGCATGAGGAGCGCGGCGGCGATTCCCTGAACGAGACGCCCGATCACGAGCTGCGTGGGCGTCGCGGCGACGCCGCAGCCGCCGGAGGCGAGCGTGAACAGGGCCAGGCCGAGCGAGAACATGCGCCTGCGCCCGAGCCGGTCCCCGAGGCGACCCGCGGTGATGACGAAGATCGCCGAAGTCAGCGAGTAGCCCGCGATCACCCATTCGATCGAGCTCTCGCCGGCGTGGAGGTCCGACTGCATCGAGGGCAGGGCCACGTTCACGATGAAGAAGTCAAGAACCACCATGAACGTCCCGGCCAGGACGATGGGGAGAGGCAGCCAACGGGATTGGGAGAGTTGTCGTGTGCTCATGCGGCACACGATCCCCTCGCCGAGGCGGTCCGTCGATTACCTCGTTGGTAAGGCGATTACCTGCTTGGTAACGGTCACCTTCATACGTAGCGCTTAGCCGGTTCTCACGCCGGACCGAGGTCGGTCGCCGATTCTGCACGCACCGCATGAACCAGCCACAGATCGAGGTGCCGATGCTCCAGGACTACTCCCCAGCCGCCGCGCCACCGCGCCGGCGCGCGCCCGCCGAACCCCGCGCGCTCGCCGGCGACCGGCTTCGCGCCCGCCGGCGGGAGGTGACGCGGATCCGCAAGCGCGTGATCGCGACAGCGCTCGTGATGTTCGCCCTCCTCTGGGCGGTGATCTTCGTCCAGCTCGTGTCGGGCAGCGACCCCGCGCTGTCGCAGAAGACCGCGGTGGCGTCGAAAGCCTCGAGCGGGTCGAGCTCCGGGTCGGCGACGACAAGCTCCATGCCGAGCTCCGGATCGGCGACCACGAGCTCCACGCCGAGCTCCGGGTCGGCGACGACGAGCTCCGGGTCGGGGACGAAGAGCTCAGGGTCCGGGACGGCCAGCTCCGGGACCGGCACGACCAGCGCGATCACCACGAGCCAGTCATGACCCGCGCGCGCACCCTCACCATTCCCGAGAGCCGGCTCAGGCGCCACGTCCGCGCCACCGCCCCCGTGGCCGAGTCGACCGAGACCTTCGCGTGCTTCGGCTCGACCTGCAACGTCGTAGTCTCCGGTGCCGGCCCGGCGGGCTCGTCCGCCGACGCCGCGCGCCGGACGCGGCAAACCATGCTGCAGTGGCACGCGCGGTTCTCGAGATTCGATCGCGACAGCGAGCTGTCTCGCCTCAACCGCAGCCCCCGCGCCACCGTGCGCGTGAGCAGGCCGATGGCACGGTTCGTCGAGGCGGCGCTCGAGAGCGCGGCGTTCACGAACGGGCTCGTCGACCCGACTCTGGTCGAGGAGATCGAGCACGCGGGCTACGGGGGCGAGCACGCTTTCGCGGCCGTGCCGCTCAGCGATCGGCTGTCGCCGGCGCCGGTGCGGCGCGTCGCGCGCGCCTGCTCCGACGCGCGCTGGCGCCAGGTCGACGTCGACGTCTCCGGACAGACCGTGCGGCGCCCGCCCGGTGTGAAGCTCGACAGCGGCGGCATCGCCAAAGGCCTCTTCGGCGACTGGCTGGCGGGACTCCTGAGCGCTCACGAGAGCTTCGCCATCGACGCCGGCGGCGACGTCAGGTTCGGCGGCCGCAGGGGTCTCGTCCGTCCGGTGCGAGTGGCCAGCCCGCTCGACGACTCGATCCTGCACGTGTTCGAGTGCCGGCGGGGCGCCGCCGCCACCAGCGGGATCGGCCGCCGCAGCTGGATCGACAGCGTGGGCCGGCCGGCCCATCACCTGCTCGACCCCTCCACCGGTTGCCCCGCGTTCACGGGGATCGTTCAGGTCACGGCGCTCGCTCCGCGCGGGCTCGAGGCTGAGGCGAGGGCGAAGGCGGCACTCCTCAGCGGGCCCGGCGGGGCGCGCGCGTGGCTGCGCCACGGCGGCGTGATCGTCCATGACGACGGCCGGCATGAGGTGATTGCCGCAGACCGGCAGTTGACCGAGCGGGGTGCGGCATGACCGATCCGGCGCCCCATCTCTTCTGGATCACCAGCCGCGCCGCGGGCATCACGGCGATGCTGCTCGCGAGTGCCGCCGTGGGCATCGGTCTGGTGATGGGCGGCAGGCTGATCAAGGGCGGCGGCTCCGAGCGCCGGGCCATCCACGAGGTGATCTCGCTGGCGACGATGGTCGCGATCGTTCTGCACGCGGTGGCCTTGATCGGCGACCGGTACCTGCACCCGAGTCTGCTCGACGTGACCGTGCCGTTCGCGTGGTCATATCAGGCGCTGCCCACCTCGATCGGCATCGTGGCCGGGTGGGGGCTGATCGCCCTCGGGTTGTCGTATTACGCCCGGCGCCGGATCGGGATCGCGCGGTGGAAGGTGCTTCACCGCTTCACCGCGCTCGTGTGGGTCGGCGGCCTGATCCACACGTTCACCGAGGGGACCGACGCCGGCCGGTTGTGGTTCGTGGCCCTGATCGGGCTGACGGCGGCGCCGGCGGCGGTACTGCTGATCGCCCGCACCCTCCGCCCCCGCCGCCCCGCTCGTACGGTGGCGCCGACCTGATTGGTCGATATGTCCCGCCTACCGGGACATATCGACCACGAGCCTCACTCTGAGCTGAAGTACCGAGCGGCGCGCCGCTCGAGCTCGTCCGCGCTCAGCTCCTCGGTCCGGCTGCTCAGCATCCACTGCTGGCCGAAGGGGTCGCGCAGGCGCCCGCCCCGCTCGCCGTAGAACTGGTCGTCGAGCGGGAACATGACCTCGGCGCCGGCGGAGAGCGCCTGCTCCCAGACCGCGTCGACGTCAGTCCAGTAGGTGGCCATAATCGCGCTCACGCTCTCGCCCTCTCGCGCCTCGCTCTCCTCGGTGATCATCACCACCGAGTCGCCGATCTGGATCTCGGCGTGGATCACACGCCCGTCGGGGTCGGTGAAGCGCTCGCTGAGCTCTTGGGCACCGAAGGCCCTGGCGTAGAAGTCGATCGCTGCCGCGCCGTCGGGCACCACGAGGCGCGGGGTCACCGTGTGGAGGTGCTCCGGGACCGGGCTGACGTCAGTCATCGCTTCGTTCAGCGGAAGGCGTTCAGGAAGCGCACCGCCGTTCGCCGGGACGTCGTGAAGCGGCGATCCGCCAACCCGACGCCCTGGACGAACCCTCGGTGGACCTCGATCAGGCCCGTGCTCGGGCCGTTGCCGACGAGATACCAGGTGGCGGGTCCGAGCTTGACCCCGCGGCCGAGGTGGAGCCGGCGGCTCAGCTTCTTCGTGAACTTCGTCCCGGGACGGACCCCATGCACGGCGTAGCGGTGGTTGAAGGACAGGATGAAGACGACGTGTCCGGTGGCGCCGCGGCGCTGCTTGCGCGGAAGCAGGCGCACCAGGGCGGAAGACGGGTAGCCCGCGCGGATGCCCACGGGGGAGAGGCAGAAGTAGTCCCAGTAGCGCCGGCCGCCCGTCGAGAACCGGAAGCGCCTGTGGGCCTTCGTTCGTGCGAGTCCGAGGCTCACCGGCCCGACCGCCCGCTTCGTGAGGCTCCCCGTCGCCGCCGGGCAGCCGAGCAGGCTCGCGGCGCTGGTGCCGCTGCCGGCCAGCTTCGGTGCCGATCCCACGAACCCGGGCGGCCCGACGATCAGATCGAACGGCGTCGCTCCGTCGATCAGGTTGAACAGCGTGCTCGAGGACTGCGGCGAGGTCGAGGTGGCCGTGAAGGCGCTCACGCTGTACAGCGGCGTGCCGTCGACCGGATTGCCCACGTCTCCGCGCGGGATGTGCAGGGTGATCGTGCCCGTGGAGGCGCTGTAGGACCCGCTGATGCGATGCGTCTGCGGATAGCTCAGGTACTTCGTGTGCTCCGCGGCGCTCGCCGGTGGAATCCCCGCGGTGTCGCCGTCGAAGAACGTCGGCTGCCCCGCGCCGCCTGCGCCCTGGTTGTTGTCCATGCCGGCGTAGTAGATATGGCCGTTGCCGGTGGTTCCGGGCTGGACGACGGTCCAGCGCATCATCCAGCTGGCGTCGGAGCCGCCCGCCGAGCTCGGGACCGCAAGGCTGCTGAGGCTCCGCACGTGAATCGTCGCGACGAGGTCGCCGGCCGTGCCGTTGGCAAGCGAGGCGCCGGTCAGGTCGAGGTTGGCCGGTGCGGCCACGCGGGTGCCGTTGGCCGAATAGTTGGCGTCGCCGGTCTGGTCGCCGGCCGAGCCCATCGGCACTCCCGGCCCGCCGTTCTGGCTCACCGAGGCGGCCGAGGCCAGCAGGCTGGGCCCTTCGATCTGGCGGCTGATCACCTCGGGTCCCGCGTCCTCGCCGGCTGAGGTGTCGGCGGAGGTGTCGAACACGTAGGAGACGAGCGCGGCGCCCTGGTTGTCGATCGTGACCTGGAGGAAGTCACCGAGGCTCCGGTCGCCACCGGTGGCGCAGCCGATGCCGTTGGTGCAGATCTGCCCGTGCTTGACGTAGCTCTCGCTCACGTTCGCGGTCGTGTACGCGGGGCTCGACGCGTTGGCGTCCAGGCTCTGTCCCATCTGCACCGACCACTCGGCGTTGTGGAAGCTGCCGGCTCCGTAGACCGTGCACGTGCCCGACCCGCTGGCGCAGGTTCCCTTCTCGCTGAGCTCATTGGTGTGGTACCACGCGACGTCCACGCGTCCGCCGCTGCCGGCGACGATCCAGGGGAACGTGTTGGTGCCGGCGCTGGCGCCGGAGCCGGTGATCTTCTGGGGTGCGGACCACGTGAGGCTGGCCGGGTTCGCGCCGGCGGGCTGCAGCGAATGGACGACGTAGATCTGCTCCGGGGCGGTCAGCGCCCCGAAGTTCGGATCCGAGCTGTTGGCGTGGTCGAGCGGGCCGGCCGTGAACGTGACGTACAGATAGCCGGCCGAGTCGCGGGCGATCTGACGCGAAGTTCTCGCCGGCGAGCTCTTCGGGGTTGCCGTTCGAGTCGACGCACGAGGGGTCCGGGCACAGGGCAGCGTCGAGGTTCGGGCTCTCCGTCCAGGTGGCGGTCGTGGGCGGCCCCACGGTGATCTTGCCCTCGGAGACCTGCACGCCCGGCGAGCCGCCGGCGCTGTTTCCGTTGACGGTGGTGTGGGCGATGTACACGTTGCCGGTGGCCGGATCGGTGACCTGGTTACCGGAGATTCCCTCGTTGCCGGTCACGCAGTTGAGCACTCCGGCTCCGACGCAGCTGGCGTCGGGGCTCGTGTTGATCACCGGGGTGAACGTCGTACCGTTGTGCGAGATCGTCTCGACGAGCTGGTTTCCGCCCGATGCCGAGCTGTTGACGGCGTCGTAGTCCTGGTACAGGTTGAGGTTGCCGCCGGCGAGCGAGCCGGTGCCGGCGAACCACATCCGATCGTCGGGGGCGTTGGGCGCGCCGGCGCAGTTGGTCGACCAGGTGGCGCCGCCATCGGTGCTCACGCTGTTGGAGATGTTGGTGAGCCCCTGGAGGTCGGAGAAGTAGAGGGCGTTTCCGGGATCGACGAACAGGTCGGTGTCGCCGCCGCCGGCGCACGTGGTCGGCTTGCCCGGGCCCACGTTTCCGGGCACGAACTGGTAGGAGTTGCCGCGATCACGTGAGGACCACACAAAGCTCTGCGTCGTCGAGAATCCGAACGGGACGCTCGTGTAGATCGCACCGTTTCCGTCCACCTTCACGTCGGGCTCGAACCCGGGACGCTGGTGATCGACCACGACCGCGTGCGAGAACGAGATCGGGGCGGCCGCGGCGGGGCGTGCCACCCGCGTCGCCGGCGCGCTGCTCGCGGCGCTCGATCCGCCGACCAGCAGCAAGAGTGCGCCCACCAGGACGGCCCACAGCCGTCGCCCTGCCACCGATCGAGCAGTCATACCTACCCCTCCCAGAGCCGTACGAGAAAGTGGAGCGTACTACCGCCGGACGGAGAAAGGGGCACCCGCCGACCCGGCGGATGCCCCTTGCACTTCGCGACTCGATCAGACGGTCGCCGGCTCGCTGCACTCGAGGACGATGTGCTCGCCGTCCTCGGTGGCGCGGACGTGGGTCCCGTCGCTCAACCGCCCGTCGAGGATGGCGCGGGTGAGCTCCTTCTCGAGCGTCCGGCGCAGGTGGCGCTTCAGCGGCCGCGCCCCGAACTCGGGATCGAAACCCTCGCGCGCCAGCCGGGCCACGAGCTCCGGGTCGACCTCCAGCTCGATGCCGCGCTCGGTGCGCACCCGCTCGGCGATCTGCGCGCACAGGATCCGCCCGATCTCCTGCACCTGGCCCTCGGTGAGCGGCTCGAACACGACGATCTCGTCGATCCGGTTCAGGAACTCGGGGAGGAACGCGTGCTTTGCCGCCTCGAGCATCCGCTGACCGGCCGGCTCGGCCGCGCCACCGGTGAACCCGATCGCGCGCTTGGCCTGTCCGGCTCCGAGGTTCGAGGTCATCACGACCACGGTGTTGGTGAAGTCGACCGTGCGGCCCTCGCCATCGGTCAGCCGTCCGTCGTCAAGCACCTGGAGGAGCACGTTCCACACCTCCGGGTGTGCCTTCTCGATCTCGTCGAGGAGGATCACCGAGTAGGGCCGCCGCCGGACGGGCTCGGTGAGCTGACCACCGTCGCCGTAGCCGACGTAGCCGGGGGGTGAGCCGATCAGCCGCGCCACCGTGTGGGGCTCGCGGAACTCCGACATGTCGATGCGGACGAGCGCCTTCTCGGTCGCGAACAGCCGCTCCGTCAGGGCCTTGGCGAGCTCGGTCTTTCCGACCCCGGTCGGGCCCATGAACAGGAAGCTGCCCAGCGGCCGGTCGGGCTCGGCCAGTCCGGCCCGCGCGTGGCGGATGGTGTCGGTGACGGCGTGAACCGCCGCCTCCTGACCGACCACGCGCTGGTGGAGGTCCTGCTCGAGGGTCTCGAGCTGCTGCGCCTCGCCGGCCACGAGCTGCCCGACGGGGATCCCGGTACGGGCGGCGACGACGTCGGCGATCTCCTGCTCGCCGACCACGGCGGCTGCTTGCCCGGCGTCGTCGGTCAGCCTGAGCTCGATGTCGTCGATCCGATGCTTGATCGTCGCGGCCTGCTCGTACGCCTCAGTGTCGATGGCGGCCTGCTTCTCGGCCTGCAGGCGCTCGAACTCGCTGCGCAGCTGGTGCGCATCGGTCCCGAAGCCACGCAGCCTGAGCCGCGCGGCGGCCTGGTCGACCAGGTCGAGGGCCTTGTCGGGCAGCCGCTGCTCGCTGATGTAGCGATCGGACAGGCGGGCCGCCGCCTCGAGTGCCTCGTCGGCGATGCGCACCGCGTGGTGCTCCTCGTACTGCGAGCGCAGTCCATGGAGGATCGCGACCGTGTCAGGCACCGACGGCTCCTCGACCATCACGGCGGAGAAGCGACGCGCCAGCGCCGCGTCCCGCTCGATCTTCCGGTACTCCGCCAGCGTGGTCGCCCCGATCATGCGGAGCTCGCCGCGGGCGAGCATCGGCTTGAGCATGTTCGCGGCGTCCATCGCGCCTTCCGCGGCACCCGCGCCGAGGACCGTGTGGAGCTCGTCCACGAACAGGATGACCTGTCCGTTGGAGCCGGCCACCTCCTCCAGCAGCGCCTTCAGCCGCTGCTCGAATGCGCCGCGGTACTGTGTCCCGGCGACCATGCCGGAGAGGTCGAGCGCGACGACCCGCACCCCCCGTAGGGGCTCGGGCACGTCACCGTTCGCGATCCGCAGGGCCAGGCCCTCGGCGATCGCGGTCTTGCCCACACCCGCCTCGCCGATCAGAGCCGCGTTGTTCTTGCGCCGCCGGCTGAGGGCCTCAACGACCTGGGCGATCTCGGGCTCGCGCCCGATCACCGGGTCGACGCCGCCCGCTCGTGCCTCGGCCGTGAGGTCACGGCCGAACTTGTCGAGCGCCGGCGTCGAGGACCGAGGCTGCGTGCCGCGGCGCTGTCGAACGGCCGGCGCACCGGGTCCGGGCGCCATCCCGCTGCCGGCCGGCGCCGCGAACGGGCCGCTCAGCAGGCCGCCGCCGGGGCCGCTCTGCTGCTGGGCCATGGCTTCGCGCGCGCACTGCTCGCAGAGCCCGCCGTGGCGGCGCTCGCCGCCCGCGACGAACATCACGTCGACCACGGCCGGGCGGTCGCCGCAGACGTCGCAGAGCCGTTCAATATGATTCTGATTCTCGAATTCCACGTTTCTCAGTCTTTCCGATCTGACAAAGATCTAAGTCTGTACGACTGAGATTCTAGCGTGGATCGGGCCGACCTCAGCAGGACCGGTCCGTCCCGCGGCGCGGGCGCGCAGGCCGGCGTCGACGGCCCGGTCGGTCGGTGGCGCTGGGTAGGATCGCCACCGTGAGCTACGCGAAGAAGAACCTCAAAGACCTGGAAGACTCGGCCGCGAAGCACGGCCTCTCGGAGAACCAGGAGGCGCGCTTCGGGCGCCATGAGCTGGGAGCCGAGCAAACCGGCTTCAACTACCTGATCGTCAAGCCCGGCCGCCGCGAGGCGTTCGCCCATCGCCACCGCGAAGCCGAGGAGCTATACGTCGTCTTGCGCGGCTCAGGGCGGGTCAAGCTCGACGACGAGCTCGTCGATCTCGAACCCCTCGACGTCCTGCGGGTGAGCCCGGGTGTGACCAGGGGCCTGGAGGCCGGCGACGACGGACTCGAGATCCTGGTCTTCGGGCCCCACGTCGAGAAGGACGGTGAGATCGTCGCGGACTTCTGGCCCGAGGGCTGAGGAGACCCTCGGAGCGCCGCGGGGCTAGCCGCCGGCGTAGGACACGATCAGGTCGGTCGCGACGCCGATCAGGAATCCGGCCGCGAGCATGTTCAACCCGAGCGTCCGGTGCCCGTGCCGGCGCACTCCGGTCCAGATCTCGCCGATGACATAGAGGATCGCGCCGCCGGCGAGGGCGTAGAAGCAGAGCTCCAAAGGGTTGGAATGGACCTGGTAGCCCACGAGCGTGCCGAGGAACGTCGGCCCGCCGCCGACGAGGCCGGCGAGCCCGAGCCAGCGCCACGACGGCATCAGGCCGCCCAGGGGCCCGACGATGCCGAACCCCTCGGTCGCGTTGTGCAGGGCGAACCCGATCACGAGCACGGTGGCGAGGGCGATCGCCCCCGACCGGGCCGACACGCCGATCGCCAGCCCCTCGGCGAAGTTGTGGAGGCCGATCGCCGCCGCGATCGTCATCCCCGTCCGGAGCGCCCGCCGGCGCGCTTCGAGCTCCCGGGCCTCGAGCTCCACGCCGCTGAAGGCCTGGCTGACGCTGCCGCCCGCGATCGGCGCCGGCGGGCGGCGAGAGGGCACGACGCGCTCGACGAACGAGATCCCGGCCGTGCCGGCGAAGAACCCGGCCGCGAGCAGCGCGAACAGCCCGAGCACATGCGGGAAGCTGGCGTGGCCGTTCTTGAAGGCGTCGAGTGCCTGCGAGACGATCTGCTCGGCGTGCCCGGACACGTCCATGAAGATGAACGCGAGGATCCCGACTGACAGCATGGCGAGCCCCACGCGCAGGCGCACGTCGATGCCCGTGATTCGAGCCGCGGGCAGGCCCAGGTAGATGGTGAGGCCGGCTATGGCGCCGAGCAGGACGGTCTCAGCGAATCCCAACGATCACCTCGCGGGTTAGGGGTCCCTAATTAGGCTACCCTAACCGGCGCGCGGGAGATCCAGGACTGTAGGGCGTCGACCGGCATCGGCCGAGCAAGCAGGAAGCCCTGGGCGATATCGCAGCCCGACTCGCCCAGGCTGGCCAGCGTCGGATCCGTCTCCACCCCTTCGCCGACCACCCGGAGATCAAGGTTGTGCCCGAGGTCGATGATCGAGCGGACGATCGCGGCGTGCGCAGCGTTCTCGAGCATGTCGCCAACGAAGCTCCGGTCGATCTTCAGCTCGTGGAGGGGGAGGGCGGAGAGATAGCCGAGTGACGTGTGCCCCCGTCCGAAGTCGTCGAGGCTGACCTTGACGCCGGCGTCGGCGAGCCGAGCGAGCACCGCCGCCGCCCGCTCGGGGTCGATCAGCAGCGCCGTCTCGGTCACCTCGACGATCAGACGCTCGGCGGGCATGTCGAGCTCCTCGAGGACCCCGATCACCTCTTCGGCGAAACCGGGACGGCCGACGCTGCGCGCGGAGACGTTGACCGCGACCGCGATCGGCTCGCCCGCGCCGTCGAGGTCGCGGATCTCCGTCAGCGCGGTCCGGAGCACCCAGTCGGTGAGCTTGTCGATCACGTCGGTCTGCTCGGCCAGCGGGAGGAAGCTGCCGGGATACAGGAGACCCTCGCTCGGGTGCTGCCAGCGCACGAGCGCCTCGACCGCGTGCACCGCCCCGTCGGCGAGCGTCGCCTGTGGCTGATAGTGCAGGAGAAGCTGGCCGTCGTCGATGGCTCGGCGCAGCTGGCTGACGCGCCCCAGGGTGGCGGCGTCGTAGTGATCGTGTGCCGGGTCGTAGCGCATCACGCCCGCGTGGCGTGCCTTGCCGGTGTACATGGCGACATCGGCGTGCTGGAGCAGATCGTCGAGGTCGGTTCCGTCATCGGGGCACGTCGCGTACCCGACGCTGGCCTGCACCGAGAGCGGCAGCCCGCTCAGCTCGACCTCGCGGTCGATGACCTCGCGCAGGCGCTGGAGCACGGGAACCGGGTCAGTTACGTCGCGGATGATGAGGCCGAACTCGTCGCCACCGAGGCGCGCGACGGTGTCGCCCGGCCGCATGTTCGCCGACAGCCGGCGGGCGAGCTCGGTCAGCAGCCGGTCGCCGTTGTGGTGGCCGAGCGTGTCGTTGACGTCCTTGAAGCGGTCGAGGTCGATGATCGCGAGGGTCACGTCGCCGCGGCCGCGGCACGCCGCCTGCACGGCCGCCGCGGCACGGCGCTGGAACAGGATCCGGTTGGGGAGCTCGGTGAGCGTGTCGTGCTGCGCGAGGAAAGCGTTCAGCGAGGCCTCCCGGCGCAGGCCTCGGCTCACCGATGCGGTGATCGCGAACAGCGCCAGATAGAGGGCCGCGAGCCCGACGGCGAGGACGAGGTACAGCATGTGGAGCCCCGAGGCCACGTCCCGGCTGATCGGGGCGTAGGGCAGGTAGAGCTCGAGCACGCCGAGGCGCTGAGCCGGAGCACCGCCGACGAGCGGGAGATAAACCTCGACGGACGCCACGCCGAGCCGCGAGTCGTCGCCCCCGGCCGCGCTGTCGGCGTTCAGGTGCGTGAGGCGGGCGACGAGCTTCCCGTGGGCCGCGTCGAGCGCGTCGTCGTCCGGTGTCCCACCGAACCCGGTGCCGTCGTCGGAGAACCTGACGTGCCCGCTGAGGTCCCGGAGTCGCAGCCTCAGCACGTCGTGCTGAGCGACGATCGTCGCGGTCAGCCGGTGCAGGGCGATCCGCTCGGGCGAGTCGAGTCCCGCGCCCACCGGCCCGTCCAGCAGCGGCTCGACCGCGGTCCGGGCCACGAGGACCGCCTCGGAGCGTGCCTGGGCCAGCCCGCGCCGGTTGGCCTCGGCGCGGAACGTCAACGCCAGGACGACGCCGAGCGCGGTCACGGCGAGGAGCGCGGTCGCGGCGTACACGGCGAACAGGCGCAAGGTCGATTGAGGCGCACGGACGGCGGCCGACATATCTACGATATTCGGCCACCGGCAGGCGATTCTTGACAGGGCGCGGTCGATCCTCGACGCGCGTTCCAGGGCTCGCTCAGCCGGCGGGCACGGCCGCGGAGAGGCGCTCGAGCTCCTCGCCGCTCAGCTCCAGACTGGCCGCGGGGAGGATCTGCTCCAGCTGCGCGGTCGTGCGAGCGCTGGCGATCGGCGCCACCACGCTCGGCTGCGCCAGCAGCCACGCGAGCGCGACCGACGCCACGGTCACGTCGTGCGCCGCCGCCACCTCGTCGAGCGCGTCGAGCACCTCGGCCCCTCCCTTGTCGAGATACTGGCGGGCGGCTTCGGCTCGCGGCGAGTCGATCTCCTCGCCGCCCGGTCGGTACTTGCCGGTCAGGAAGCCCTTGGCAAGCCCGAAGTAGGGAAGCACGGCGAGCTCCCAGCTCTCGGCCACCGGCAGCAGCGTGCGCTCGAACTCGCGCTCGACGAGGTTGTAATGAGGCTGGAGGACGGTGAACTCGGCCAGTCCGTGCTCGCGCTGGAGCTCGAGTGCGGCGCGCAGCCGCTCGGGCGAGTAGTTGGAGGCCGCGATGTGCCGTACGAGCCCGGCCTTCACCAGGCCGTCGAACGCGCGCAGCGTGTCCTCGAGCGGCGTCTGCTCGTCGTCGAAGTGCGCGTAGTAGAGGTCGATGCGATCGGTCTGGAGGCGCTCGAGCGAGGCGCGCGCCTCACTCTCGATCGTCTCGGGGCGCAGGTTGCGCAGGGCGTCGTCGCGTCCCCCGCCGACCTTGGTGGCGAGCACGACCTGGTCGCGATTGCCTCGGTCCGCGAGCCAGCGGCCGATAACCGTCTCCGAGCGACCATGCTCGACCAGGTAGGAGTTCGCCGTGTCGATGAAGTTGCCGCCGGCGGCGAGGTAGGCGTCGAGAATCGCGTGTGACTGATCCTCGTCGGCGGTCCAGCCGAACACGTTGCCGCCCAGGCAGAGTGCGAACACGTCGAGGTCGGTGCGCCCGAGCCGGGTCATTGGTAGGGACCGATCAGCGAGAGATCGGCGGGGGAGAGGCGGTCGGCCGCGGTCTTGCGCTGGTGCCAGTAGGGGTAGAGCAGCGGCGGCCGGCTGACCTCTTCGAGCCGCCCGATCTCCTCGGCGGAGAGCTCGAGCTCGGCGGCGGCCAGGTTGTCGGCCAGCTGCTCGTCGGTGCGAGCCCCGATGATCACGGTGGTGACGGCCGGGCGCGTGAGCAGCCACGACAGCGCCACCTGCGCCGGGGAAACGTCGTGGCCTTCGGCGATCTCGACCAGGACCTCGATCGTGTCGTACAGCTTGCCCTCGTCGTAGACGGGCGGCTCGTCCCATTCGCTCGCGTGGCGCGAGCCCTCGGGCGGCTGCTGGCCGCGCCGGTACTTGCCCGAAAGGAGCCCACCCGCGAGTGGGCTCCAGATCAGGAGCCCGAGCCCCTGATCGATTGCCGAGGGGACGATCTCGTATTCCGCGGAGCGCTCCTGGAGCGACAGATACACCTGCTGGCTGACGAATCGGGGCAGGCCGGTCCGGTCGGCGGTGCCCAGCGCCTTCATCACCTGCCAGCCGCCGAAGTTCGAACAGCCGACATAGCGGACCTTGCCGGTCTGGATCAGATGCTCGAGTGCCGCCAGCGTCTCCTCGAGCGGTGTCTGGCCGTCCCACTCGTGCACCTGGTAGAGATCGATGTGATCGGTCCCGAGCCGCCGCAGGCTCGCCTCGCACGCTTCGATCAGGTGCTGGCGCGACAGTCCCGCGTCGTTCGGACCCTCGCCCATCGGGAAACGCGCCTTGGTGGCGAGCAGCGCGCGGTCACGCCGCCCCTGGAGCACCTGTCCCACGATCTCCTCGGAGGCGCCCGCGGAATAGATGTCGGCGG
Source organism: uncultured Solirubrobacterales bacterium (assembly GCA_963839105.1). GTDB lineage: Bacteria > Actinomycetota > Thermoleophilia > Solirubrobacterales > Solirubrobacteraceae > Palsa-465. Next base: position 33,996 of record CAWITQ010000006.1, on the reverse strand, counting down.
TGTCGATCAGGTTCACGCCCGCGTCGAGCGCCATGTCGATCTGCCGGCGGGCACCCTCGACGTCCGTCTCCCCCACGCTGCGGAACTGCCCACGCCCACCGAAGGTCATCGTCCCGAGAGTGAGGGACGAGACACGCAAACCCGAACGACCCAACTGTCGATATTCCATGCCTACTCCTCGCGGTCGAGTGCTGAGCGGACCTTGTACCCGCCCCCACCTGGGGGGTAATCCATACCGCATCGTTGGCTGCAGCGGTCGGCGCCTCCAGACTCGGCGCCGTGACTGTGCTCCTCACCGGCGCCACCGGGTTCGTCGGAATGGAGCTGCTGGAGCGCTATCTGGAACGGGGCGACCGCCGTATCATCGCCCCCGTGCGGGCCGCCGACGACGCCGTGGCGGCTGAGCGCATAGAGCTCACCCTGCGCAGCCTGTTCGGCGCGCGCGCCGGGAGGTACCGCCGGCGGGTGCTGGCGGTTGCCGCCGATCTCACCGCGCCCGGCCTCGGCCTGTCCGCCCGGCGACGAGACCAGCTCGCCGAGAGCGTCGATCAGATCGTCCACGCTGCGGCATCGGTGTCGTTCTCGCTGCCGTTGGGAGAAGCTCGCGCGATCAACGTGGAGGGGACGCGGCGCGTCCTCGAGCTGGCCGAGCTCGCGCGCTCGCGCGGTCGGCTGACTCGCTACGCCCACGTCTCCACGGCGTACGTGTCGGGGACCCACTGCGGCCTCTTTCGCGAATGCGATCACGATGTCGAGCAGGAGTTCCGCAACGCCTACGAGCAGTCGAAGTTCGAGGCCGAGCTGCTCGTCCGCGAGAGGGCCCACCTTCCGGCCACGATCCTACGACCCAGCATCGTAGTCGGCGATCGTCGGAGCGGCTGGACGTCGGCCTTCAACGTGCTCTACTGGCCGCTACGGGCGTTTGCGCGCGGCCTGTACCCGGCCGTTCCTGCCCTTCCCTCGGCGCCGGTCGACGTCGTCTCCGTCGACTACGTCGCCGACGCGGTCCACGCGCTATGTGAGAGCCCTGGGGGTATCGGCGAGACCTACCACCTCACCGCCGGGCCCCTGGCATCGAACGTCGGCGAGATCGCCGAGCTCGCCGGCCGCTACTTCGGGCGCCCTCCGCCGCGCGTGCTCGAGCCGGCCGCATTCGCCGACTACGCGAGCACGCTGTCGAGCCGCCAGGGCAACGCGCTGCTCCAGGGCGCCGTCTACTTCCCGTACTTCGCGGTGCGCACCGAGTTCGACGATGCCGGCGCGCGCCGCCGGCTCGACCCGCTGGGCATCAGCGCATCCCCGCTGTCGGCGTACATCGAGCGCCTGCTCGACTTCGCCACCCGCACCCGCTGGGGCAAGCGACCCATGAGCCGCGTCGACGCGCTGGCAGCTTAGCCACCCGATTCGGCGATCACGCCGCCTCGGGCAGCGGCTCGACCCGGCGCACGCGCGCGGCGAGTGCGTCGGTCGTGCGCGTGCGGCGCTCGATCCGCGCCAGCACGAACGTCGGCGCCAGCGCGAGGACCCCCACCGCCATCACCCACCAGTACGTGTGGCCGAACCCGGCGGCGGCAGCGGCCGCGCTGTGAACGTGCCGCGTCTGGCCTTCGAGCACGACCGCGATGATGGCGGTCCCGAGCGAGCCGCCGACGCGCTGAAGCACCGTCAGCTGGGGCGTGGCGTCGTTGACCTGGTCCTTGGTCAGGACCGAGAAGGCGGCCGTCATCGCCGGCATGATCGACAGGCCCACGCCGGTGCCGCGGACGATCATCGCGGCGCCGATCAGGACGAACGAGGTTGTGTCCGTCACCTGGACGAACGGGATCGTCCCGGCGACGAGGATCGCGCCACCGAGCAGCGAGGTCCGTCCCGCGCCGATGCGCTGGGTGAGCCGTCCCGAGAGGGCCATGCCGATCGCCCCGCCGACACCTTGGGGGATGAGGAGCAGACCGGTCGAGATCGCATCCTCGCCGCGGACGGTCTGGAAGTAAAGGGGCATCAGGATCATCGCGCCGAACAGCGCGGCGCCCAGGCAGAACGTGGTCAGGGCCGCGGCCCGGAACGCGGGGCTCGCGAACAGGCCGAGGTCGAGGAGCGGCCGACGCACGCGCCGGCTGCGAAGCGTGAACAGGGCCAGCAGGACGATCCCGCCGAGCACCGGAAGGAGAACGTGCGACGAGGTCAGGCTGCCCGCCGACTCGCTCTCCGAGAGGCCGTAGGTGAGGCCGACGACTCCGACGGCCGCGAGCACCAGGCCGATGAAGTCGAGGCGCCCGGCCTCGCTGCTGCCCGCGGCGTCGCGGGGGAGGAGCTTCAGCGCGAGCACCAGCGCGACCGCGCCGATCGGAACGTTGATCATGAAGATCCACTGCCAGCCAACCGACTGGAGCAGAAGCCCGCCGAGTGTCGGCCCGAGCACCGGCGCGAGCACGATCGGGACGCCGATCAGGCTCATCACCTTCGACATGTTCTTCGGTCCGGCGGCCTTGACCAGCATCATCTGGCCGATTGGCGTGAGCATGCCGCCACCGACCCCCTGGATCACGCGGAAGGCGACCAGCTCGCCGTTGCTGGTGGCGAGCGCGCACAGCCCGGAGCCGGCGGTGAAGACCACGAGCGCGATCAGATACAGGCGGCGGGCGCTGAAGCGGCGCACGGCCCAGCCCGTGATCGGGATCACGGCCGCGAGCGAGAGCAGGTAGCCGGTGATGACCCATTGAATGGCGCCCAAAGACGCATGCAGGTCGAGCGACAGGCCGTGGAGGGCGACGTTGACGATCGTCGTGTCGAGCACGGACATGATCGCGCCGAGGATGATCACGACCGCCACGCGCAGCACGTGGGGCTCGATCCGCGGGGAGGGGGCTGATGACGATTCGCGCATGACGGAGTCCCAGAAAGAAAAGGTTCGGTACCGAAAGATTAGCTACTCAAATATCTCGGCGGGACGAGCCGAGACCTTTAGGGTCAGAGGGGACGCCGCGAGCCCCGTGCGCTCCTGTCACATGCGTGGAGCCGGCGGGGTCTACTTCGCATGACTCCCGACCAGAGACGCGGTGCGACCGTGCAGCAGCTCGAACTGGCCAACCGATTCGATCGCGAACGCCCGCGGCTGCGAGCGGTCGCCTACCGGATCGTGGGCTCGATGAGCGAGGCCGACGACGCGGTGCAAGAGGCGTGGCTGCGTCTGCAGCGCACCGACGCCGGCGGGATCGACAACCTGGAGGCGTGGCTGACGACGGTGGTGGCCCGGATCTGCCTCAACATCCTGCGCCGCAGGCGCGCTCGCGCCGAGGAGCCGCTCGATGCGTTCGTGCCGGAGCCGATCATCTCGACGGACGCGCGCGATGATCCCGAGCAGGAGGCGCTGCTCGCTGACGCGGTCGGGATCGCGCTCCAGGTCGTGATCGACTCGCTGACGCCGGCCGAGCGCCTCGCGTACGTGCTCCATGACATGTTCGCGACGCCGTTCGAGGAGATCGCCGTCCTCCTCGAACGCTCACCCGAGGCCGCTCGCCAGCTCGCCAGCCGCGCCCGGCGCCGGATACGAGGCGCCGCGCCCGCCCCGGATCCCGACCTGGCGCGTCAGAGGGTTGTGGTCGACGCGTACTTCGCGGCCGCTCGAGAGGGCGACATCGACGCGCTGGTGGCCGTCCTCGATCCCGACATCGTGGTTCGAACCCACGGGCGGGCGGGCATCTCCGAGCGGCGCGGCGCAGAACGCGTGGCCAGGGCGGCCGTGCACTGGCGCCGGTTCGCGCCGTTCGTGCGCCCGGCGCTGATCAACGGTGCCGCCGGCGCGGTCGCCTTCGACGGCGACACGCCGTTCGCGATCCTCGCCTTCACGGTCATCGACGATCGCGCGGTCTCGATCGACATCTTCAACGACCGTGAGCTCGTGCCTCGCCTCGTGCGCTCTCCCGGCGGCTAGTGCCCCGTTTGGCCAGTTCGTTTGCAGTCGAGGCGCCCCTGGCGGCGCCTGGCTTTGTCCTCGAATCCTCGTGTACCTCCAGTACACGTCGGATTCTGCGTCCTCGCCAGGCATCCCCCAGTGGCACCTCTTGGTGCCAACGAACCAACCAAACGGGACACTGGCCACTGGCGTTCCCCGCGACGGCGAAGCGGGAAGATCTACTGGAGATGGCGTACGACAGTGCCCGCGCGGCACCGAGACGGAGGAAGCTGTCGCGCGCCTGGCGCGGGCTGGGGACGATCATCGTCGGCGCGATCTCGGTGGGCGTGATCGTCTGGGTGGCGCCGCCGGGAAAGGTGCTCGAGCAGCTCACCCACATGAACGTCGCCTGGTTGCTCGGCGCCGTTGCGCTGGAGCTCGGATCGTGCCTCAGCTACGTGGTCGTCTTCCGCCACTTCTTTCCTGAGCCGCCGCGCGCGGACGGGCGGCGGGTGGCGTGGCTGGCGATGGGGGCCGGGGCGGTGCTGCCCGGCGGGAACATCTCCTCGGCCGCCGCCACCGGGTTGCTGCTGCACCGCCGGGGCGTCGGCACGCGGCAGCTGCTGACGCGCTGCGCCGCACTCCTGTGCCTGCTCACCGCGTTCGGCTTCGTCTTGAATGGAGTGGCGGGCCTGCTGTTGATGGCCGGCGTTCCCGACGGGCCGCTCGACCTGAGCCACGACGGGATCCCGGTGATCGTCTCCGTCGTCGTCCTGTCAGCCGCGGGCACCATCGCGCTGGTGAGCCGGCGCTTGGGAGAACGGGCGCCGCGGGCGATCCGCGGGGTGGCCGCCGGGGTGGATGGGGCCTGGGCGGCGGTCAGGAACCCCGACTGGCGGCTGCTCGGCGCGGCCGGCTTCTTCTGCCTCGACATGGCCGCGCTCTGGGCGGCCTGCGCCGCGACCGGGCACCGCTTGGGCTTCCTGGCCGTGTTGATCGCCTACTGCATCGGCTACCTGGCCACGATGGTCCCAATGCCGGCCGGGCTCGGGGTTCTCGACTCAGGCTTGGCCGGGGCGCTGGTCCTCTACGGGCTGCCGGCCCCGGCGTCGGTGGGCGCCGTGCTCGTCTACCACGCGATCTCGATATGGGTGCCCGGACTGGGCGCGGTGATCGCGTGGCTCTCGACCCGGCGAACCCGGGCGATCCGGCCCGCGGTGATCACCCCCTCGGGGCTCGGCGCCCTCCGCCTCGCGGAGGCGGCCGAAGCGGACGGCTGAGCTCTCCATCCACCTGCGGGGGTCGCCTGCGCCCCACGACGTGGGCACCCGGTCCCGACCACGCCAACACCAGCATCGCCACCAGCTCCGCCGGGGCGAGGGTCAGGCTGATCAGCTCGCCCTTGGCGATCCCCGACACGACGATCGCACCGACCATGTCGGCGGCGAGGACGAGGGCGACCGGCCTGACGTAGAGCCCGGCGAGCAGGAGCAGGCCACCGATCAGCTCGATGACGCCGATGACGAGGACGAACAGCTCCGGCGCGGGCAAGCCGTAGGACCTGAACGAGGAGAGCTCGGAGGCATGGTTGACGAACTTGCCCAGCCCGAAGATGACGAACACGGTGCCCGCAACGACGCGCAGCACCAGGAGCGCCGAAGGGCTGCGAGGTGCGAGGCGGCGGAGCACAGACCCAAATCTTGCCGGAATCTCCCGCGCGCGGCACCGGCCTCGAGGCGAGCGTGAGCTGAACCGTTTCGGCACCCGTCAGGGTCCAACTCGACGTGAACCGAGAACGGAAAGGACAGGATTTGACGAACTTCACAGACGGCTTCCGCGCGGAGGCGGGTCGGGAACGGGGAAACGGCGGCGGCGCGACCGAGGGCCTCGAGCGAGCGACGTTCGCCGCCGGCTGCTTCTGGGGCGTCGAGGCATCGTTCCGCGAGGTCGAGGGCGTGGTCCGCACGAGGGTCGGATATACCGGCGGACGTACCGGCCACCCGACCTACGAGCAGGTGTGCTCGGACACCACCGGCCATGCCGAGGCGGTCGAGGTCTGGTTCGATCCGGCCCGCGTCAGCTATGAGGAGCTGCTGAACGTGTTCTGGTCGATTCACGACCCGACCACCCGAAACCGGCAGGGCTGGGACTTCGGCAGCCAGTACCGCTCGGCGATCTTCTTCCACGACCCCGCCGAGGAGAGGCTCGCGATCGCCTCACGGGACGAGCGCCAGGACGGGCTGCCCCGGCCGATCGTGACGGAGATCGTTCCGGCGCCGGAGTTCTATGAGGCCGAGGGCTACCACCAGCGCTACTTCGAGAAGCACGGCGGCGCGGCCTGTGCGACGACGCTCCGTTAGCACGGGCTACCGCGCTCAGCCCTCCTCGAGCCTCAGGTACGGCTCGAGGAGGGCGCGCAGCCGCATCCGGCCGCGATGCAGGCGGCTCTTGAACGCCGCCTCCCGCGCGCCGGCGATCTCAGCGGCCTCCTCAGTGGATAGGCCCTCGATGTCCCGCAGGACCACGGCCTCACGCCAGTCCGCGGGCAATTGGGCGAGCGCCTTCTCCAGCGCCCGGTCGAACTCCCTATCCAGGGTCTGGGCCTCCGGGCCGAGCCGTGCGGACTCGGGCACAACAGCGATCTGATCCTCACCCTCGGGGTCGGGCTGTGCCGCCGGGGGCGGACGCCGCGCCAGCCGCCGCCTGGCCTCGTTGAACGCGATCCGGTAAAGCCAGGTCGAGAGTTGCGCGCGCTCTTCGAAGCGCGAGAGGCCCCGCCATGCGCGCAGGAACACCTCCTGGGCGACTTCGTCGGCCTCGTTCGCGTCGAGCCCGAAGCGCCGCAGCGCGCCGTAGACCCGATCCGCGTGCGCCGTGACCAGCTCCGTGAAGGCGTCCTCGTCACCCGCGCGTGCCCTGCGGATCAGCTCGCGCTCGGAGGCCAAGGGGCGGTTATACCGCCTCGCCGGAGGGCGCCACCGTAAGGGGCAGCGCCCTCCTGTGCGCTCAGCGCTCCTGGAGCTCCAGCGAGCACGAATTGATGCAGTAGCGCTCGCCGGTACTGCCCGGGCCGTCCGGGAACACGTGACCGAGATGGCCGCCACACGTGGCGCAGGTGACCTCGATCCGGTGCATGCCGTGGCTGTAGTCGTCCTCGAGCTCGACGTTGGCCCGATTGGCCGGCTCGGTGAAGCTTGGCCAGCCGGTCCCGGACTCGAACTTCGTATCGGAGGAGAACAGCTCGGCGCCGCATGCGGCGCAGAGGTAGGTCCCGTCGCGCTTCTCGTGCACGTATTGCCCGGTGAAGGGGCGCTCGGTCCCCTTACGGCGGAGTACCTCGTACTGAGCGGGGCTGAGCTCCGCGCGCCACTCCTGGTCGCTCTTCTCGACGGGGCGCGGGGCCTGGTTCTTGGTGTTGGTGTTGTCGTTCATGCCTGATTGGACCCTTTGCGCGCCGCAAACGATTCACTCACGTGGCCGGCGGCTCGCCGAGCCGCACCCGCACCGATGACGCGATGCGCAGCGCGTCGCGCTCGTCCGAGGATCGACCGAGCAAGCGGAGGGCATCGACCACCTTGGTGAGGCCCGCGATCACCCGGCGGCACTCGCGACAGTCAGCCAGGTGGTGCTCCAAGCGCCGGCGCCGGCGTACCGGGAGCTCACCGTCCAAGTACGCCGACATCTGGCGCGGCGCCCATCGGTGATCTCGCAGGAAGCTGAGCCGGGCGGCGGACGCGTGCACTGGAGGTATGACCCGACCTCGCCGCATAACGGTTCCCGAAGTTTGCGAGGCGTCAGATGGGGGCGCGTCTCAAGGAGCCTCCCGCCCCTCAGCGGCGACGCGCTCTCGCTCCCGGTCTCGACGCCGGCGCAGCACTCGCCGCGCGATGAACGCCAGTACGAGAACGCCGACAACGATCGCGAGGTAGGTGTCATAACGGATGGCGGTGTTGTAGATCGTGTTGATGTGACTTCCGGAGAAGTAGCCGACACTGGTCCAGACGGCGACCCACAGGGCGGCGCCGATCGCGTTGAAGAGGAGGAACCGGGCCCAGTGCATCCCGGTGGTCCCGGCGATGATGCCGTTGGCCTGGCGAAGGCCCTCGATGAACCTGGCCACGACGATGATCTTGCCGCCGTGGCGCTCGAAGAAGGCGGTCGCCTTCTCCAGGCGTTCGGGGGTGAGGAAGATGTAGCGGCCGTAGCGCTCCACGAGCTGCCGGCCGCCGAAGTGGCCGATGGCGAACCCGATGTTGTCGCCCACGACCGCGCCACAGAACGCGAGCAGTGCCACGAGCACGAGGTTGAGCCGTCCTGTGCCCGCGTACACCGCTGCCAGGATCAGGACCGTCTCGCCCGGGACCGGCACGCCGAAGTCCTCGAGCAACACCAGCCCCACCACCGCCAGATAGCCATAGTGGTTGAGCGTCGGCTCGAGGCTGTGGAGCACCCCTGGCAGTTGCTGGGCGGCGATGGCGAGCATCGTCGGAGCCTACGCCGCCCGCTCCCCCGGACGATGGTGAGTGGCGACCCAGAGCCTCCCGGTGACGGAAGGTAGGGTTGGCGCCTATGCCGTGGATCCCCGAGCTGTTCTCGGCACCGGCGCTGCAACACCTGCAAGACCAGCTCCAGCGCGAGCTGGTCACGGTGCCGTTCCTCGACGGGGTGATGACCGGCGAGGTCGATGCGCTCATCCGGTCGTTCGCGGGCGAGCCCGAGTTGCATCACCCCGTCCGTGGGCGCGTGCGGGGCGCAACCGCGTTCACGGCGTTCGCCGAGGAGATGAGGAGCTGGCTCACCGTTGGCAACTTCTCCTTCGATGAGGTCGAGCATGTCCACATTGAGGGGCACGGCTTCGAGGAGGGCGTGCTCCATCTCGACGGCGAGGACGGCCGGGTGGATCTCCCGCTCGCGATCGTCGCCGACCGCGAGCCGGACGGGCACGTCCGCGAGCTGCGGCTGTACTTCAGCAGCTGGCCGCTGAGCGGCCGCCACCTGCACCGGCCGCCCCTGCTGCAGCCCGCGACCGGCGCGCCACTGCCAGACATCGTGGGCGAGTATCAGCGCGCGTTGGCGGACGGTGACGTCAACGCCGTCCTCGCCGCCTTCGAGCCCGACGGCTACGCTCGCGAGCCCGCGGGCGGCCGCTACCTCCACGCGGGCAGCGCCGGTCTGCGCGCCTTCTACGGGCGGTTGTTCTCGAACGGGGGCGGCATCCCGCTCGAGCACTGCGGGATCATCGACGACGGCCGTGCCTGCGCGCTCGAGTACAACGTCGTGCACTGGGGCACGACCGAGCTGGCGCCGGAGGCGGGGGTCGCCGTCTACGTGCGGGGCGAGAGCGGGAGGCTCGCCGCAGCGCGCATCTACGACGACGCCGACCCGCCGATGACCGACCTCTAGCTAGGTCGGCGACGAGCCTCACCGGACAGCTCCGGCGGCGGTTACAGTGTCCGAGGCCCATGGGGAACTGGACCTCACGGACAACCTTCGCCGGGGATCCCGTACGCGTTCTGGAGCTGCTCACCAACCCCGAGGAGGCCCGGACGTGGTCGCCGATCGAGTTCACGCTCGAGGACGATGAAGGCGGCCGGTTGCGCACGGGCGACGTCATGCACATCGCGGGTCAGCTGGCGGGCCGCCGGATGAGCTTCGACCTCGAGGTCTTCAAGGCCTCGGACGGGCAGCTGCGCCTGCGCGCGAGCGGCCCCGTCGAGATCGAGGTCGAGTACGGCGTCGTCGCGCGCGAGGACGGATCCGGCGAGCTGACCGCGTGGATCGCCGTATCGAGCGCAGGCGGACTGATGGGCCGGCTCGTGGCGAGCGCCACCGACGCGCTGCTGGCGGCGGGGGCCCTCGACGCCACCGTGCGCAAGATCGCCGCGGCGGCTGAGTGGGAGTAGCGGCGCCGGCGGGCCCGCGCTCAGCCCAGCCTGATCCCCGCGAGCTGGGTGGCCTGGGCAACGAGGCGCCCCCGCCCGTCCCAGACGAAGCACGCCTCGTCCACCCGCTGTCCGTCGATCAGGTGCGCGCGCTGCAGCACGCGCACCGGCCCGGGTGACGGCAGCGCGCGCACGTACGCCGTCAGCTCGAACGTCGGAACCCAGCCCGACATCTCGACGTCGAAGGTAGCCGGGGGGAAGGCATCGACCGCGAACAGGAGCGAGACGGGATCGAAGGGCTCGCTCCGGGGCAGCGACAGCCACCCTCGGAGCTCGCCGCGGCCTGACGGCGCGTTCCGGGTGAACCCCGTGGAGTCATGATCAAGCCGGATCTCGATCTGCTCCATGATCGGCACCGGGGCGCCGTGGGGTAACCGCGGCACCAGGCGCTCGCACTCCTCGTAGGCGGGGCCGTCGGACTGGGGGAGACCCGCCTGCCAGTAGGGCTCGCCATCGAGGTCGAGCTTCGCAGTCGTGATCAGAGCCTCCACGCAGAGGTTGCCGTCCTGGATCAGCCGGGCGCTGATGTGGCTGGCCGAGCGGCCCGCGCGCAACAACGTCGCCTCGACGACCGCCGGTCCCGGGTCAGGTGCCCGCAGGTAGTGCGCGCCGGCCGCCAGCACGTCCTCGTGCGGGCCCGCTTCGGTCGCGGCCCGGCCGAGCATGGCCAGGAGATAGCCACCGTTGGGCTTGCCCGCGATCGTCCAGTTGGGATCGATCTCGACATCGAACGCGCCCGCGGGCGTGCGACGGAGGGCCGAGACCTCGCTGAAGAGACGCGGGGCGAGGCCCGTCGGGTTGGAGCTCATGCCGAGGAGGACACGGGGGGCGGTGAGGCGTTCAGGTACCGCGGAGCTGACACGCGTATTTGTTTCACCCCACCCGAATGCGCTCAACCGAAGTGTGATGCATTTCACTGTCCTCGTCGGCGAGGCAGCCGGCGGCGGAGCAGCCACGAAGCGGCGCCCGCGCTGCACACGGGCTAGCCGCGCGGCTCAGGCGGCCCGGTTTGCGGGCTCGGGCCGGCTGATGAATTGGTCGACCCAGTCACCGGTGATCTGGCGCGTGGCGGCGTTGATGCGATTCCACGCGTTGATCGCGGCGATCCCCACCACCAGACCCGCCAGCTGCGCCTCGTCGTAGTGGCGCGCGGCGTCCTCCCAAACCTCGTCGGGAATGGCATCCGAGCGATCGGCAAGCCGCGTCACGGCCTCGGTCAGTGCGAGCGCCGCGCGCTCGGCATCGCTGTAGTACGGAGACTCCCGCCAGGCTCCGAGCATGAAGATGCGCTCGTCGGACTCCCCCGTCGCTTTCAGTTCGCGCGAGTGCATGTCGAGGCAGACGCTGCAGCCGTTGATCTGGCTGGCGCGCGCCTCGATGAGGTAGAGGGTGCTGGCCGGCAAAGCGCTGCGCGCGGCGGTCCCGAGCCTCTGTAGCGCCTCCATCGCGCCGGGGACGGTCATTGCGGGGTTGCTCATTCGGGGTTGCATCGAGGCCCTCCAGTCGTCGTGTCGCGGATCTTTCCCTTCGACACGCGACGTGCAAGGAACGTGACGCCGCCTCCGAAGGCGGCGCCGCAGGGGCGGCGGAGGGTCAGCCGCCGACGCGGTAGCGAACGTGCGTCGCCAGCGGCGAGTGGAGCACCTCGACCGGCTCGAGACCGAGACCCTGCAGCCCGGCGAACGGGCTCTCACCGGCGCCGAGCACGACCGGCGCGATGTCGAGCGTCAGCTCGTTGATCGCACCCGCGGCGAAGGCCTGCCTCACAGCCGAGGCTCCGCCGGCGATGTCGACGCCGAGGTCTCCTGCCACCGCCCGCGCGCGGTCGAAGGCAACCTCGAACCCGTCCGTGATGAAGTGGAACGTCGTCCCACCCTCCATCTCGATCGGATCGTGCGGGAAGTGGGTGAGGACGAACACGGGGGCGTGATAGGGCGGCTCCTCGCCCCACCAACCGCGCCAATCCTCGTCCCAGTCCCCGCGGATCGGGCCGAACATGTTGCGGCCCATGACGTACGCCCCGCGGGGTCTCATCAGCTCGTCGCGCACCCGGGCGTCGACATCGTGGAGGGGCTCGTCGAGATGCCAGCGGTGGAGCTCCCTGCCGCCAACCCCGAGCGGGTTCTCGCGGCTTTGATCGGGGCCGGCGACGAAGCCGTCGAGCGAGATCGACATGTGGCATGTAGTAGGTGTCATACGGCCGTAGACCCACGCGCGGGCGAAAACTCATCGCCGCCCTGCGCGAGGTTCAGGATCAGCTGAGTGCTGGGATCACTTCGCCCGCGAGCCGCTCGAGCTGCCCCGCGTCGTCGATGAGGGGGTTGAGCAGGATCAGTTCGGCGCCGGCATCCGCCACCGCCCGGATTCCGGCGACGCACTCTTCGGGGGCCCCCGCGAGGATGTGCTTGGACCAGCCACCGCGACCGTAGTGCCGAGTGAGGGCGTCCTCGAGCAGCTGCCGCCCGCGCGCCGCGTCGTCATCCACGTGGATGTACACGCGCTTGCCGATCCGGAACGTGGCGGGGTCACGGCCCTGCGCCGTCAGCTCCTCCCTCACCACCTTCACCTGCTCGGTGAACTGGGAGACCGTCTGGGAGCCGGCACCCATGAATCCGTCGCCGTGCCGAACCGCGCGCCGCATCCCAGCGGGCGCACTGCCTCCGAACCACACCGGCGGATAGGGCTGCTGCACCGGCTTGGGCTCCATCGTGGCGCCCTGGAGCTTCCAGTAGCGGCCATCGAAGTTGATCTCGCTCTCCGTCCAGCACGCCTTCATCAGCGCCAGCGCCTCGTTGAAGCGGGCCACGGGCTTGTCCGGGTCGACGCCGAAGGCCTCGAACGGACGCCCGCGACCGCCGGTGACGATGCCCACCTCAGCCCGGCCGTGGCTGAGGCAGTCCAGCGAGCTGATCGCCTTGGCCAGGTGCAGGGGGTTGTGCAGCGGGAGCACGAATACAGCGCACCCCAGCCGCAACTGCCGGGTGCACGCCGCGGCATAGGTCAGCGTCTGGAGCGGCGCGAGGCTCCCAGCCGCACCGATCACCTGCTCCTGTGCCCAGACGCTCTCGAACACACCCAGCTCCTCCGCGCGGCTCAGATGCGCCCTGTAGGCGCCCTCGTCGAAGCGGCTCTCGCGCGCGTATTGGGGGATGGAGATGGCGAATCGCATCGTCTCGAGGGCAGGCTAACGGCGGGCGCGGCGGCGGCGCCGCACCGGCGCCCGGACGGGCCGGGCGGGTCCGGGGGCGCCGGCGCTGGACGCGCCGGGTGCGTCCGGGGCGCTGGTCACCATGTCCGCCCCGTGTCCAGGCCCCCCTCGCAGACGACGCCGCCGCTGCGGCTGTGGCAGACCCGTGCGCTGGGGGCGATGGAGCGGTGGGAACGGGGCTCGTTCCTGCTCTCCGCGGCGCCCGGAGCGGGGAAGACACGGCCGGCGTTGGAGCTCGCGCGGCGCCAGCTGAGCAGCGGAACGATCGGATCGGTCGTTGTCGCCTGTCCGACGGCCCCGCTGACGCGGCAGTGGGCCCGGGCCGCGAGCCGACTGGGCGTCGAGCTCGCTCCCGACGCGTCGTCGTGCCGTCCGCCACGCGGCTTCGACGGGGTGGCCGTCACGTACGCGCGGATCGCCAAGACGCCGGGCGCCTGGGCGCGAGCCGCGGGCGCGCGGACGCTCGTGATCGCGGATGAGGCGCACCATCTGGGTGAGGAGCTCGCGTGGGGGGAGGCGTTCGCGAGGTCATTCGGCGGTTGCGCGCGCTGGCTGTTGTTGTCGGGGACCCCCTTTCGCTCCGACGCAACTCCGATTCCCGGCGTCCACTACGACCGCGGCGGCCTCGCCCAGCCCGACATGTCCTACACCTATGCCGATGCCGTCGCGGACGGGATCTGCCGGCCGGTCTGCTTCGTCGCCTACGACGGGACGCTGTCGTGGCGAAGCGGCGACGACGTGATCGAGTCGAGCTTCGACACGGTCCTGACCCCGCGCGAGGCGAGCCGTCGCTACCGGACCGCAATCTCGACCGAGCTGCCCGATGGGCTCCCCCGGATCCTGCGCGAGGCGGACACCAAGCTCCGGGCGCTGCGCAGCGACGGCCATACCGACGCGGGCGGACTGGTCATCGCCGCGGACTCGACGCACGCTCGGCGGATCGCCGGGCTGCTCCGTGAGGTCACCGGACAGCGTGCGACCGTCGTCCTGCACACCGAGCCGCGAGCCGCCGAAAAGCTTGCCGCCTTCACGAACGTCCGTGACCCGTGGCTCGTCGCGGTGAACATGGTCTCGGAAGGCGTCGATATCCCCCGCCTGCGCGTCGGCGTCTACGCCACAGCCGCCAAGACCCCGCTCGTGTTCCGTCAGATCGTCGGTCGCTTCGTGCGCACGATCCCGCGCCGTCCCGCTGAGCCGAGCTGGCTCTACATCCCCTCGGACCCCGTCCTGCGCGAGCACGCGGCGACCGTCCAGCAGGAGATTCGTGCCGCGCTACGCGCACCAGGGGATGAGCCGGCGGGTGAGTTCGACCGGGCGGACCGGCTGCAGAGCGAGCGTGGCGAGGCGCCCGCGTTCGAGCCGCTGAGCGCGGATGTCGCCCCGCAGATGACCCTCTTCGGGGCACCCGCGGCGCCCCCTCCGCGTCCCAGTCCGTTCGTCGTGCCCGATTCAGCCCCGGACGACGAGCCGCCGCCCGACCCGCACCGCGCACCGGCGTTCGAGCACCGAGCGAGGCTGCGGGACGAGCGCCACCGGCTGGTCGCCGAGCTCACCCGTCGCGACGGAGCCTCTCACCGCGAGATCAACGCGTGGGTGAACCGCAAGCTCGGAATCCGCTCCGTGGAGCAGGCGACGATCGACGACCTCGAGCGCTCAGTCGAGCTGCTCGTGAGCAAGTTGACGCGCCGCCGGTGATCGCCCACTCGCGGTGGCCGGTCCGCTGCCGCGCGCGCTGCTCACGGTCGCCACGTCGCGATCAGCCTGCCTCGAAGGCGTCCGGCGAACGCGACGGGTTCGGACCTGCACCCCGTCGAGCAGCCGCCCGCCCGCCAGCCGCGGCGCCCGCTCGACCACCGACGTCCACATGTAGAGCTGGACCTCCTTGGCCATCCTCAATCGATCGTGGACAAACGCCGACCAGCGGTCACCCCCGCGCGACCACGACTCGACCGCGAAGTTGAGCGTGTCCTCGTACCAGGCCCGCCACTCGATCTGGCCCGCCTCGAGATGGCCGTCGAGCGTGGCGAAGCGGAAGCGGTCGGGGCGGACGTCGATCGCCCGTACGGGTCCGTCCCACGGTCCCGGCATGTGCACGAGGAACTCGTCGCCGAGGGCCATCCTGCCCTCTTCGCCGCGCGTCTTCCGGAAGCGGGCGAGCTGCCACGGGGCGACGCGGTTCGGGATCCGCCGACAGCCACTCCATCAGCGCCTCCGGCGTCATCGACGTGTCGATGATCTGGCAGGAGTACTTGCGATGGAACAGCGGCCCGTACCCATCGGTGGCCGCTGGATCTCGTCGTGCGGAACGTCGTCGGGAAGCGGCGGCGGAAGGTCTTCGTCAAGCGATCCCTCCTCCTCTTCGCGATAGACGGGAGGATCCGCCACGATGTAGTGGAACGTCGTCCACGCCAGGGCGAGCGGCCAGGTCGCGGCCGTGGCGGCCCGCCTGGTTATCGGCACCTGGATCGGCACCGCAACCCGCTACCCAGGGGTCGGGTTGAGTAACCGCTCGGGCGCGTCCAGGCGCGCGGCGGTTCGCGCCGGCGGATCGGGGGGTACGAGCGCGTCAATGATCGGGGCTCA
Source organism: uncultured Solirubrobacterales bacterium (assembly GCA_963839105.1). Lineage (GTDB taxonomy): Bacteria > Actinomycetota > Thermoleophilia > Solirubrobacterales > Solirubrobacteraceae > Palsa-465. Next base: position 18,371 of record CAWITQ010000006.1, on the reverse strand, counting down.
GGCTGAAACGCCTTGGCATGAAGGGGTGGCATCTCCACGTCACGTCGCTGATGAGCGTCGCGCTGTGCCTCGGTCTGTGGGTCCGCGCCAAGACAGTCGACCAGACCTCGCGGGGCAACGCTGAGCGGCGCGCGCTGTTCGTCGGGCTCTGGCCGCCGATGCTCTGGCTCATCGGCGACGCCGTCGAGCGAGCACGGCGCTGAAGCGTCACGCACGCCAGGGCCGCAGCCGGCGATCGCTCACGAGCGCGCGCGCCGCGCCCCGACCGCTCATGCCGTGGACCGCGCCGCCGGGGTGGACCGACGCGCCGGCGACGTACAGGCCGGGCAGCGGGGTGCGGTAACGGCACAGCTCGGGCGCGGGCCGGAACAGGAGCTGCTGGTCGAGCTCCATCGAGCCGCCGGTCAGGTCGCCGCCCACGAGGCTCGGGTTCTCGGCCTCGGTCTGGCGGGCGTTGCGCAACGCTCGAGCTCAGCACCAGTGAGGAGAAACCCGGCGCAAAGCGCTCGAGCTGGGCCTCGACCCGCGCCGCCAGCTCGTCGTCGTCGAGGCATTCTTCGCCGGCACGTGCGTGTAGCAATAGAGCGTGTGCGCGCCGTCCGGAGCGCGGGAGCCGTCGTAGAGCGTGTGCTGGCCCACGACGAGCGCTGGATGAGCGGGGACCTCACCGCGTTCGCCGGCCTGCGCGGCCCCGACCAGCTCGTCGAGCTCACCGGCGACGTGCACGACCGCGGCGCGGCGCCGGCTTCCGGCGCCGACCAGGGGACCGGGCCGCTGAGCGCGTAGTCGAGCTTGAACGCCGCCGGCGCGTAGCGCCAGATGCGCATCCGCCGCATCAGCCGGTCGGGTAGAGCCTCCGGCGGCAGCATCTCCACCAGCGGACGCGCGCTTACCGTTGTCACCACGTCCCGGGCCGCGATCTCCTCGCCGCCGCGCAAGCTCACGCCGGCGACGCGGCCGCCGCGGACCAGTACGCGCTCGACGTGGGCGCCGCAGCGAACCTCGACCTGCTCGCGCTGCGCGATCGCCATGAGCGCGCGTGTCAGCTCGCCCTGGCCGCCCGGCGGGAAACGGCCAGCCGTGCGAGTGGCCGAGCAGCTGGAGAAGGAACCCGAAGGCGCCGCTCCCGGCGACCGACGGTGACAGCCCGGCGTGCTGGGCCGAACCCGACATCCACGCCGTCGGGCGTCGTGGCCCCGTCGAACACGTCGAGACCGAGAGCCTCGATCGAGCCGAGCATCCGGCGCGCCAGGAGCAAGAGATCGCGTCGTAGCGCCCCCGCGAGCGCCAGCCCGGGCCGCACCGGCGGCAGCGGACGCACGATCGCCTCGACGAGGGTCTGCGCCAGCGGGCCGTATCTCTCGACCGGTCGCTCGCCAGGCCGCGCCGGCACCGGCCTCGACCGCATCGAGCGACGCGGCGGTCGCCTCCAGGTCCCGATGCAACGCCAGCGCGGTCCCGTCGTCGAACGGGTGCGCCATCACCGTTTCGGGGTTCACCCAGCGCAGGCCCTCGTCCTCCAGATCGAAGCTCACGTATGGCCGGCGAGGCCACGGTCATCGGGTTGAAGCCGGCGCAGTGGTCGTGGACGAAGCCGTCAAGCGTGGCCGCCAGGCTCGACGAGGCTCCACCGGGCCGAGGGGCATGCTCCAGCACGGTGACCTGTAGCCCCGCGCGGGCGAGATGGATCGCGCTCACCAGGCCGTTGGACCCGGCGCCGACGACCACGACGCGCCGATCGCGGCGGCCCGCCGCGCTCATCGCCCGTACTGGGCGGGCACGGGGTCGATGAGTCCCGTCGGCACCCCGGGCACCGGTCCGGCGTCGAGCAGAGATCCACGGCGGCTCATCGCGGTTTGGTACCCCTGATGGCGCCGGGCAAGCAGCCACCGTCGGCGATCGACACCCATCCCGCAGGGTGAGGCCCAGCGGCTGGGGCGCGCCTTTCTCGCCGACCAGGGCGCTTCGTGCGAGTGCTCGGCGAGTAGGGGGCGCTTTCCGCGCCTTTCTCGCCGACGAGGGCGGTCTGTGCGAGTGCTCGGCGAGTAGGGGGCGTTTTCCGCGCCCGTTGGATCGACATGGTGTTCTTCCTTTGCCTGTGCGTGTCCGGGGGCCGTGGTCAGGCGGCCGCAGGCACGTCTGCGAGCTCGGCCGCGGCCACCCGCGAGCGGCGCCGAGAGGTGATCGCGGTGGCGCTCAATGCGGCCAGGACGGCGAAGCCGGCGCAGGTCCAAAGCGCCGGCCGGAAGCCGGCGTCCACGCCTGCGGGGCTGCCGAGGTGCCCGTGGGCGGCGAAGACCGCGCTCGCGATGGCGAGCGCGAACACTGTGCCGAAACGCTGCGCCATGTAGTTGATCCCAGCGGCCTTGCCCATCTCCTCGGGGGCTACGGCGTCCAGAACCGTCGTGGGGACGGTTGGGAGGGCCATCGAGAGGCCGATGCCGGCGATGAGGAGGGCGATGACGAGCTCGATCCAGCTGGTGGCGAGCGAGCCGCGTGCGGCGACCCAGACGAAGCCGAGCGCCTGCAGCGCGAGGCCGGTGACCATGATCGGGCGGCGTCCGATCCGGTCCGAGAGGGCGCCGGCGAGCGGCGCGACCACCATCGGGGTGGCGAAGAAGGGCAGCAGGCGCAGGCCGGTCCCGAGTGGGGAGTAGCCCCGCGCGAGCTGGAATTCCTGCGTCACGAAGAAGGCGGTGGCGAAGGTGGCGCCGTGCAGGAGATAGGTGGTGAGGTTGCCGAGCGCGAACTCGCGGCTGGCGAACAGCCGCAGCGGCACCATCGGGGCCGTCGCCCGACGCTCCCACCAGACGAACGTGGCGAGCAGCAGGCATCCGGCGGCGAGGCTGGAGATGACCTCGGCGCTCGCCCAGCCCGCATCGTTGGCCCGGGTCAGAGCCCACACGAGTGCCAGGGCGCCGGCGGTCACGAGCGAGACGCCGCCGAGGTCGAGCCGCTCGGGCGCGCCGCGGCTCTCCGGCAGCAGCCGCGTGCCGAGGAGCGCCGCCGCGAGCCCGATCGGGACGTTGATCCAGAAGATCCAGTGCCAATCGACGGCTTCCGTGATCGCGCCGCCGACGATCGGGCCGAGGGCGACGGCGAGACCGGCGAGCCCACCGTAGACGCCGACGATCATGCCGCGCTTCTCGGGCGGGAACGCGGTGGTCAGGATCGTGAGGCTGAGCGGCAGCACCACGGAGGCGCCGAGCCCCTGCACCGTGCGGGCGACGATCAGATCGGTCACGCCGGGAGCGAGCGCGCACGCCGCCGATCCGAGCGTGAACAGAGCCAGGCCGCTGTTGAATACGAGGCGGCGCCCGAAGCGGTCGCCGAGCGCCGCGGCGGTGATGATCCCGGCGGCGAAAGCGATGCCGTACGCGTTCACCGTCCATGCCAGCGAAGACAGCCCGACGTGCAGGTCCCGCTGCATGCGCGGGAGCGCGGTCACGACGACCAGCGCGTCGAGGACGACCATGAAGTAGGCGGTCGAGGTCAGTGCGACGACCCAGCCGAGGCGGCGAGTTGTCGGTGTTCGTGTCATCAGTGCTCCTCTCGTCGTGGCCGGCGCTCAGGCCGGTTCTGCCTGGGTGACGATCGGACGGGCACGGGACGGACAGGCCTGCGCGGAAATCGCCAAGGTGTCTGTCCACGGCGGCGTTGTTCGTCTACAACGCGAGACCATCCACGCAGGTAAGGAGATGCCTTGAAATACGCGCTCTTGATCTACGGCAACACCGACGTTCGCGATCGCATCACCGACGAGCAGCGGCGCCGCGGCGACGCCGCGGTTGCCGAGGTTCTCAAGCGAGCGAACGTGACCGGCTTGCTACGGCTCCAGAACGTCGAGTCGGCGACGACCGTGCGCCACGGGCCGGACCGGATGCTGCTGACGGACGGGCCGTTCCTGGACAGCAAGGACTATCTCGGCGGCTTCATCGTGGTCGAAGCCGAAAACCTCGACGGAGCCCTCGCCATAGCCGGCGAGCTGCAGGAGCTGCGCGCGGCGGTCGCGATCGAGGTTCGACCGGTGCTCGAGGAGCCGCTCGCCCGTGCTTGAACAAGTCTTCCGCGAGGACTGGGGGCGCGTGCTCGCCTCGCTCGTCGGCTTTCTCGGGGACATCGAGCTGGCCGAGGACGCCGCCCAGGAGGCGTTCGCGATCGCCGCCGACCGCTGGCCTCGCCTCGGGACCCCCGCCAACCCCCCGGGCTGGCTGATCGCGACGGCTCGCAACCGCGCGATCGACCGCATCCGGCGCGAGCGCACCCTGGCGGCAAAGACCGAGCAGCTTGGGCGGGAGCTGCGAGACGTATCGGAGGAGACGATGAACGAGAGCGCGACATTCCCCGACGAGCGGCTCGAGCTGATCTTCACCTGCTGCCACCCGGCGCTCGCGCTCGACGCTCAGGTCGGCCTCACGCTGCGCACGCTCGGCGGCCTCTCGACCGAGGAGATCGCCCGCGCGTTCCTCGTCCCGTTCGAGACGATGAGCAAGCGCCTGACGCGGGCCAAGCACAAGATCCGCGACGCCGGGATACCGTTCGCCGTACCGCCGGACCACCTGCTGCCCGAGCGGCTCGATGCCGTGCTCGCGGTGATCTACCTGATCTTCAACGAAGGCTGGGGCGACGGCCGCATCGACCTCTCGGCGGAGGCGATCGGCCTCGGCCGCTCCGTGGTCGACCTGATGCCCGACGAAGCCGAAGCGCACGGCCTGCTCGCGCTCATGCTTCTGGGTAACGCGCGCACGGCCGCCCGGTTTCGAGGCGGCGAGCTCGTCCTGCTCGACGATCAGGACCGCTCGCTGTGGGATCAGCACCAGACCGAGGAGGGTCGAGCGCTCCTTGCGCGGGCGCTCGCCCTCCACGGGAGAGGGCCGTACGCCATCCAGGCGGCGATCGCCGATCTCCATCTCGGGGAGCCGCGCGACTGGGACGAGATCGCACTGCTGTATGAGCGGCTCGAGCAGCTCACGAGCTCACCTGTCGTGGCGATGAACCGAGCTGTCGCCGTCGCCGAGCTCGAGGGACCACTGGCGGCACTGCGCCTGCTCGACGGTCTCGACCTCGACGGTTACCGCTACTACCACTCCACGCGCGCCGACCTGCTCCGGAGGCTCGGCCGTGACGAGGAAGCAGGCGCTGCGTACGCGCGCGCCCTCGAGCTGACCCAGCCGGGGCCCGAGCAGCGCTTCCTCGAGAGCCGCATCGGCGACCTCGCCCGCGTGCGGCGCGGGTCCGGCTAGGGGAGGCCGCCGTGGGGAACGCTCACGGTCGTGCGCAGCAGCACGCCCTCGCGAGCGGCGGAGCGTGCCTGCTCGTAGAAGTCGGGTGCCGCGCAGACCATGAGGGTGCGGCCGTCCTCGCCGCCCAGCCCGCACGCGAACGAGGTCAGGCCCTCCGGCAGCTCCAGCTCCTCAACCACCTGCCCTCCCGGGGCGATGCGGCTCAGCGGTCCGCCGAGAGCGTTCGCCGCCCACACGTGTCCCTCCGCGTCCAGCGCGCAGCCGTCCGGGGCGAAGGTGATGGCCGCGAACATCGTGTCCGTGTCGGCCGGCTCGGGCGTAGGCTCGATCTGCGCCCACACGCGTCGGTCGGCGAGGGTGCCGTCGGGCCGGGTCGTGAAGGCGGTGAAGCGAGCTCCCATCGTCTCCGCGACGATGAGCGTGCCGTCGTCGGTGATCACCGACCCGTTGGGAAACCACAGGTCTTCGGCGGCCACGAAGGCTTGACCGTCGGGGTCCACGCGCACTAGCGCGGCGGAGGCCGGACGGCCGCCGCCCATCAGATCGAAGCCGAAGTTGCCAACGTACGCGCGGCCGTGTCGGTCGAGGACCATGTCGTTGAGGTGGCCCGTGGTCAGCTCGGTGACGTCGCAGTGGAGGTGAAGCGCGCCGTCGTGGCCGAGGCGCAGTAGACGGTGGTCCTTCATCGAGACGACGAGCAGGTCTCCATCGGGCAGCCAGCCCAGCCCCGAGGGCTGGCCTGGCACCTCGACGACCTGCTTCTCCTGTCCCTCGGTGTCGTAGGTGAACACGCCGTGGCGGTAGAAGTCAGAAGCCCACCACCGGCCCTCGTGCCAGCGCGGGCATTCGAAGTAAGCCCCGCCTTCGACGAACGGCGTCAGCTGGGTCATGCCGCGCCTCCCGCCGCGAACGCGGACTTCGCCGTGGTCATGAACGCTTCCAGCTCGCGGCGGATGTCGGGCCCGCAGGGCTGGTAGACGAGCGCCGTCACCCCCTGCTCGGTGAGACCCCCGAGTCGCTCGTGCAGCTGATCGGCGGTGCCGCTGACCGTCGCCTGCTCGAGCATCGCGTAGCCGCCGGCCTCCCAGGCGGCGAGATCGGCCTCGTTGAGCCCGACGCAGTGCTGATCGTGCACGACCAGGTGCCGCTCCTCAGGTGCAGCGCGCTCGATGGCGGCTATCCACTCGGCTCCGCCGGGGAGCTCCTCGAGCGGCGAGCCGAACTCGTAGGCGCCGTGGTAGGCGAGTGCCAAGCCGGGGCCGCCCGCCGCTCGCACCCGCTCCGAGGAGACCTCCTCGCCCTCGTCGAGCACCGTTCCCCAGAACAGGTACGAGACACTGGAGAACTCGGTCGCGAACTCGGGAACGCTCAAAGTCACGAACAGGCCGTCCGCGAGCTCACGCGCGACTCCCGCGCCCTTGGGCCCCAGCGCGCCGATGATGATCGGCACGTCGACCGGGCGCGGCGCCGCGTGACCGGGCGGGTGCAGCATGCGCATCCGCGCTCCTTCCCACTCGATCGTCTCGCCCCGGAGCAGACCGCGATAGGCACGTATGTAGCGCTCCATGTAGGCCCACCGGACCGCCCCGTAACCCATCGCGCGGCGACCCGTGAAGCCCGTTCCGAAGGCCACGGCGACGCGATCGGGGGCAAGCTCAGCCAGCGCCGCCGTCGCCGCCGCGTTGACCATCGGATGGCGCAGCGTCGGGACGAGGACGCCCGGGCCGAGACCGATGCGCGCCGTGCGCTCTGCCGCCAGTGCGAGGATCATCCACACGTCGGGACTCTGCTGCGGGGTGTCGTACAGCCACGCCCGCTCGTAGCCGAGCTCCTCCGCGAGCGCGATGTGCTCGGCCGAGTCCAACGTGGTGGGAAATGCGCATGAGATCTCCATGCCACTCCTTTCTCCGCGATCCGCGCGATGAGTCGTCGCCTGAGAGCCTAGCCGGGAGTTGCGCGCACTCGCGGTTCCTATTCGCCGCGGGTGTAGACGACGACCTGCACGCCATCGGGGCCGACCGTCCGGCTCTCGGCGAGCTTCAGCTTCAACCTGCCGATGCCGTCGGGGAACAGGCGGCGGCCGCGACCGAGGATCGTCGGGAAGACCATCAGTCGGAGCTCATCCACCAGATCCGCCGCGAGCAGCGCGTGCACGAGCGTGCCGCTACCGGCGACGAGGATCGTTCCGTCGGTCTCGGCCTTCAACCTCGACACCCCTTCAGCGGCATCGCCCGAGATCACAGTCGTGTTCTGCCACTCCGGATCGGTGAGCGTGTTCGAGACCACGTACTTCGGGCCGTGGTTGATCTTGTCGGCGAACGGACCCTCGCGGGAAGGCCATGCCTCCGCAAAGCCCTCGTAGGTCCGGCGGCCGAGCAGCTGGACGTCCGCTTCCATCAGCTCGTCCATCTTGAACTTGTCGCCGTCCTCGCCGCGTGTGTACTCGAATGTCCAGCCGCCGTGCTCGTAGTTTTCGGCTCCGCCCGGATCCTCGAATACGCCATCGATCGAGACGAACTCGGTGACCACCAGTTTGCCCATCACCAGCCTCCTTCTTCTCGTTTCAGCAGAGACCGGTGGCCGCACTCGAACTCATCGGGCCGATGCCACGAGGATGCGGTTCGCTGGAGCAGCCACATCAGCAGCTGAAACCACCTCCAGGCGCGCGTGCGCTCCGTTACGATCGGCCTCCCGTGTCCATACCCGCGATCACTCCGCAGGCAAGCCAGCGGCTTGTCGACATGTACCGGCGGCAGTCCACGGGCGGCGACGTGGGCGTCGAGCACTACTACGAATCGGGCCGCGGCTACTACGCCCGTGAGCTGGCGGGCGAGGAGCGCGAGCGATTCGCGATCTCCCTCGCCGCGCTCGACGGTGCGCTGTATCAGGTGGGTGACTACGAGTACGCGTTTCCGATCCACTCGATCTCGAAGGTGTTCTCCTATGCCCTCGCGCTCCAGGACTGGGGCCGCGATGCGGTCATGCGACGGGTGGGCGTGGAGCCGAGTGGCGACGCCTTCAACTCGATCCGCTTCGACGAGCGAAGCTGCCGCCCGCACAACCCGATGATCAACGCCGGCGCCCTGGCCACGAGCGCCCTGGTGCGCGGCGCGAACACGCAGGATCAGCTGGACCGGATCCTCGACCTGGTCCGCCGAATGTCGGGCAACCACGAGCTGTCCGTCGATGTCAGCGTGTTCGAACGGGAGATGGAGACGGCGGACCGTAACCGCGCCACCGCTTACCTGATGCGTAGTCAGGGGATGCTGAGCGGCGATGTCGAGGAGATCCTTGCTCTCTATCTCAAGCAGTGCGCGATCACCGTCACGTGCTCCGACCTCGCCGTGATGGCCGCCACGCTCGCCAACGGCGCCGCGAACCCGCTCACCGGCGAGCGGGTCCTGTCACAACGGGTCAACCGGGACGTGCTGAGCGTCATGTACACGTGCGGTATGTACGACTTCGCCGGCGAGTGGGCCTTCCAGGTGGGCGTACCTGCCAAGAGCTGCGTCAGCGGCGGGATCATCGCGGTGATTCCGGGCAAGCTGGGGATCGGGGTCTACTCGCCCGGCCTCGACCGCTTCGGCAACAGCGTCCGCGGCGTGAGGGTCTGCCAGGAGGTATCAGAGCACCTCGGGCTGCACCTGTTCGCCACCGAGGGCGAGGACGTCATGTTCGAGACGCCCGCAGTGGTCGAGCCAGGGTCTAGATGAAGTCGTTCCCGGTCAGCACGTAGACGAACGGGACGAACGGGACGATCGATGCGATCGCCCAGGTGAGCTTGGCGATCAGGCCCATATCGCCGCGGAGGGCGAGATTGATCCAGATGAGGACAACGGCAACGGGATGAACGATGCACAGCAGGAGCTCGAGAACCTTCTTCATGCCAGCCTCACATGTCTTGTAATCGCCGATGGATCGTCTGCGTCAGCCGTCGCGCGGCGTGGTGTTCCGATCAATCCTCTGGTACCCGGCGACTGGGGGCCGGAACCGGCGAGTCAGTTCACGAGATGGTCACGCCGGCGCGACAAACGGGCCGCAAGCGACGCGAAGCACGACGCTACCGTGTGCCACCCACCAGCGACAAAACCCGTCCGCTGTCGAAGGTAGAGCCCTCGTCCGTCACCGGGCGAAGGCGTCGGCACAAGCGGCCTCGCGGGTGACGCAGTCGGTCGTCTGGTCCGGGCGGCCGGCTACATCTCCTCCCCAGCGCCCCGGCGCGCCACACCGGCGCCTCGGGGCGCACCGGGAACGGCAGAGGCGTCCGGCGGACCACACGTTCACCGAATGGTCACTGTCCGGATTCAGGTTGTTTACGGATCCCCGTGCTTTACAGGGCGATCCTTTGCAGCCATGAACGAATCAAGTCGCGCCGACATGCATGCGCACTCGACGGCATCCGAGCTGTCGAGACTCGGGGTCCAACAGTCCCTCCGGCTGCCGGAGTGCGCCACCCCGCCCGAAGAGGTGTACGAGCTGGCCAAGCGTCGCGGTATGGACTTCGTGACAATCACCGACCACGACACGATCGCGGGGGTTCTCAGCAAGACCAACCGAGCCAGGCACAAAACGTATTGCTAATGAGCTTTTGCGGCGAGGACATCAGTTCAACGCAAACTTGTATGCTTCCAAGGTTTGGGCAGCAGTGTTTTCCGCCGAGTATTGCCAAAGCAATCGGAATAATTGGCCGTCCCTATTTCTCCAACGCGCTGTCGATGCCGCGCGAAATCGAATCTGAGCAGTAAGGATTGCAATAGGAAACGGCCGCTTGGTAAAACCCCCTAGTGTAGTGCGTATCGCTGATACAGACGTGGGCACCGCATGACAAGGCCTCCATCGCGCGCATAGCCACACGTTTCAAAGTAGCTTATGCAGTGCTCGCCGCGCGAGCCTCGAGTGCACGCTAGCGATGGCGGCGCGACCGGTGCGATCAACCGAAAGGGTGATCACCGTGGGCCGGCGCACCCGTAAACGTTCCGTACGGGTTCGGTACGCATTGGCACTTGGCCGCTTCGCGGCGTGCGATAGCGGATAGAACGGGTCATGCGAACCCGAATCCCTCTTCCGCGCTCCTCGCGATCGGCGCCCTGGGCGCCCTCGCAGGACCTGCGCTCGCCGCGCCCAGCGAGACGCGCATCACCACGCCGGCCGACCCGGCGTTCATCACCTACGCCGCCGACGGGCGCTGCGAGCCTCGCGGTCGGCGGCGAGTCGAACGGCAAGACCGCCAGGGTCGACATCCGCTGCGACGGTACGTCGGTCTGCTGCTGAAGGCGAACGTCACGCCGAACGCGGCCGGTACGTTCGGGACGACCATCTCTGCAGCGGCGATGGCCAAGCTCGCCGGCCAGTCGTGCGTCCTGCGGGCCGTCCCGGCCAACCACCACTCGGCGAGCCCGCACTTCGCGGGTCCCCGGCTCCTGATCGGCGACCTCCGCCTGATCACCGACAAGGCCGGTGCAGTGATCGACTATCGCCTGCGCGCGCCCCAGATCAACGGCCGTGGCATCTACTCCTCGGCAGGCAGCTGCGGACTGCAGGGCGTCGGCGACCTTCTCGTCGGGCTACACGACGTCCGACGACGTCTTCACCTGCGCGGCGCGGCTCGCCAACACCATCGGCGCCCGCTCGGCGCTGCAGGTCGACGGCGTCAACTCGTATGCCGACGCTCGGCCGCCGCGACGCTCTTCCCGGGCAGCTCGTCGCTCGCCGGACTGCAGCCCCTGACGGTCGCCGTGAGCACCGACCCGGCCACCGGCAACCAGACGATCCGCGAGTCCGAGGTCATCGTCAAGTGTGCCCCGGACCAGACCACGTGGCCCGTGAACCCCGCGACCTGCACGAGCTTCGTGCCGGCGGGCGTCCGGCTCGACCGCTCGATCACCCAGAACGGCAACGGCCGGCTCGCGTCGATCATCGACTCCTGGACGAGCACCGACGGGAAGGCGCACAGGGTCAACGCCGTCTACGAGAACGCCTCCACCGGCGGCGCCGCCTTCAACTTCCCGTGGCTCTCGTCGACGTTCACGCTGTACTCGCCGAACTACCTGGTGCCTCCGTCCCCGACATCGCCGTTCACCTACTACGTGAAGTACGCGTCGGCTGCCGACGGCAACACGCGGCACGACCTCGGTGCGGCGATCGTGCAGCTCGCGCCCGCAGGCGATGGCCTTCAAGAGCACGACATCGCTATGGGTGCAGGAGGATCGCACCGTCCCGTCGAGCGGCGCCCTGACGATGGGCCTCGCCTACGCCTGGGGCGCGTCCGCCGCCGAGGTGCTGGCGTCGGCCGCAGCGCGTGCAGCCGACCCTGGCGACGCCCTGTGTGGTGCCGCGCGCGCTCAACATGACGATCGCGCAGGCGCGTGACGCGTTCCGCAAGGCGGGATGCCAGCTCGGAAGCGAGCGCAAGGAGCCGTCCACGAAGTTCAAGAAGTTCAGGGTCAAGGCGCAGACGTCGCGCTCGGGCGCGACCGTGCTGAACGGCACCAAGATCAACATCACCGTCTCGAGCGGCGCGCCCAAGAAGAAGTAACGCGCGGTGCTCGGCGCCCCGGTCTCGCACCGCGAGACCGGGGCGCCTCGACTGCGCTGAGCGCGGCGAGCTCGGCGAGGACCGCCGTCGCGGCTCGACTCGGGATCGCCTTCGACATCGGCGCCGGGCGAAGAGCCGCTCGACGACCCAGCTCGCGTCGCGCCGCACGCCAGCGGCATCGCGCCAGACAGCGCCGAGCGTGGCTCGCGAGCTCCGGCGTGACGATCGTTCCGCCGTCAGATCGCTCGAGCAGTCCACCTGGGATCCGCTCGGCGAAGTCGCGCTGCGACGCGAGCGATGACGGCGTGCGCGCGCGCTCCTCGAAGCGCGCCCGGGCGACCGGGTCGCAGCGGTGCGATCGCCGCGCGCAGCAGGTCGGCATCGTCCTCCCACCACTCCCCGAGCTCGAGCAGCGGGCGCAGCAGACGCTCGTCGGCGAGGTAGCCGGCCGCCTCGACGGTGAGCGAGGAGACCTCGTCGGCCTCGAGCAGCGCGCGCACGGGCTCGAAGGCGCGCGTCGTCGCCGCGGCGGGCGAGCCCGACGGCCGCCTCCTCGCGCACGTCGAGGAACGGATCGCTCAGGCGATCGACGAGCGCGCGCCGCAGCTCGCGTCATCGACGGCGAGCTCGCGTGCCGAGACCGAACGTCGCCCAGTCGCGCACGCGCTCATCGGCATCCGCCGAGAGCGCGACCAGCCCGTCGATCGCCGCGCGCGACGGCGGTTCGCCGGCGCACGAGTAGAGCGCATGCGTCGCGTCCAGGCGCACGCCCGCATCCGCGTGTGCGGCGAAGCGCAGGACGAGCGGAAGGCCGTCCGCGAGCCGCGTCAGACCGACGCCGTGCAGCGCGATCCGGATCACGTCGAGGACGTCTCCCGCTCGAGCAGCGACGCGAGCATGGCGAGCGCCTCGGCGCTCCACTCCTCGCCGAGGTTGCGCAGCTCGGCGAGCATCCCCGCACCTGTCGCTCGCAGCGCCTCGGCATCCGAGCGGCAGAACGTGATCGCCGAGCGCGAGCACCTCGTCGACCGGCACCGCCGAGACCGCCGCGGCCACCGTCGACCAGAACAGGTCGCTCTCGCGTGCGGCCCCGGCGAGCGCCTCCGCCGGTCGCGCGCTCGAGCAGCTCGACCAGCAGCGGGTCAGCGGGGATCGATCATGCAGGCAACGCTAGTTCAGACTGCCGGCACCGGTCGCGCGTCTGCACCGCCGAGCTGGAGTCCGTCGCATGCGATTCGCCTTCAAGACCGCCAACCAGTACAGCACCTGGGCCGAGATCCTCGCCGTCTGGAGGGAGGCCGACGCCATCGAGCTGTTCGAGTCCGGCTGGCTCTTCGACCACTTCTATCCGATCGGCTCGCCGCAGCGGGCGCGCCGACCTGACGCGGCCCGTGCCTGGAGGGCTGGACGATGCTCGCAGCGCTCGCGCAGGCGACGACCCGCCTGCGGCTCGGGACTGCTCGTGACGGGCATCCACTACCGCCATCCCGCCGTGCTCGCGAACATGGTCGCGACGACCGACATCATCTCGGGCGGCCGGCTCGAGCTCGGCATCGGCGCCGGCTGGAACGAGCAGGAGTCGGATGCCTACGGCATCGAGCTCGGCAGCGCTGCGCGAGCGGCTCGACCGCTTCGACGAGGCGTGCGAGGTGCATCATCAGCATGCTCTCGCAGGAGACTCACCGACTTCGACGGCCAGCTACTACCAGCTGAGCGAGCGCACGCTGCGAGCCGAGCCCGCTGCAGCGGCCGCACCCGCCGATCGTGATCGGCGGGGTCGGCGAGAAGCGCATCCTGCCCGCCGTCGCGCGCTACGCGCAGCAGTGGGACGCGTCGGCGCGCCGTCGTCAGCGGAGAGCTTCCCGCACAAGCTCGAGCTGTTGCACGCGCACTGCCACGCAGATCGGCCGCGACCCGACGCGAGATCACGATCTCGAGCCACATCTGGTTCGACCCCGCCGAGCACGACGATCGGAGCATGTCGCCGACGAGTCGCACCGCCTGCACGAGCTCGGCGTCGACCTGGCGATCGTCTACCTGGCCCCGCCGGTCACCCCTCCGTGCTGCGCCCGCTGGCCGCGGCGCTGGCTCAGCTCCTCTGACGCGCAGCGGGCGCTCAGAACTTCCCGTGGTTCGTGCAGACGTTGCACGCACTGCCACAGACGCTCGTCACCGGATCGTGCGGATCGCCGCAGAGGGAGCAGATGGCGGCGAGCTCGTGGTCCCGGGAGACGCGGACGGCACACGCGGGACAGTAGACGGCCCCGTGCTTGCCGAAGGCGGCGCTGGTCACGGGTAGCCGGTGCTGCCAGCAGCTGTCGATCGCCTCCGAGAGCGTCGCCGTGCGACGGCACGACGCGCATTCGAGGACGTTGCTGCGGATGCACTCGTTGCACCACCACGCCTCGCCGAAGAAACAGGAGCAGTCGCTCTCACGCACCTCCCGCGCGCACTCGAGACATCGGCGTGTGCGTCGGCGCCGTTCCGCGCACGCCCGACAGACGTCACCCACACCCGCAACGTGCACACGCTCCTCCAGCGTGGCGCGATCCTGGACCTGCCCGCAGCTCGGGCAGTGCACGATGATCCCCTCGCCCCCCGCGCCGCCGCCTTCCGCCGCGTCGTGGCGGCACAGCTCGCAGAGCACTCGGCCGTCCGGGGTACGCACCCAGCCATCGTCGTCCGCCGGGGTCGGCCATCCGCACGACGTGCAACCGAGCTCGAGCACGGGGTCGGCGAGCGGGTCCATCCCCGATCCTGCATCCGTGAGGGCCATTCGAGAGCGGATCGACACGTGGCCGCTCGGAGTTGAGATCGATTCGCCGCCGGCCGCGGCGGCCCGGAGCCTACGGCAACACGGTGGAGAGGTCGACGGGCGTCTCCTGGGGAGGCGTGGCGAACCCTCCCGGGATGCCCACCTGCATCTTCGGCAGCAGCACGTCGTCACCGAAGTCCTCCCAGCTCTTCTGCGACTCGTGCACGGCCATGATCGTCCAGCCGCCCGGCGGCGCAGTCGCCGGACCTGCAGCTGCGGCTAGCCGATGCTCTGCTTGAAGGAGGGCGAGATCGACGCGATGGTGACGACCCCCGCACCGATCGTGGTGTTCGCATACCAGGTCGTGCTGGATGCTGGCAGCGACGCGTGCCAGCGGAGCGTGCCGGTTTCCGCATCGAAAGCCCGGATCTCGCTTCCGACCGAGATCACGGTTCCGCTGCCGGCGTTCAACGCGCCCGCCGCGCCGCCGGCGCGCCATCGCTCCGCTCCGGTGCGCAGGTCGAGGGCGACGAGGTCGCTCGCCTCGTCGAACGCGGCAACGCCGGCGCCGGCCGCGCTGACGACGTCGCCGAAGGGCGCTGTGGAGCGGCGTTGCCACAGGGACGCGCCATTCCTGACATCGAACGCGTCGATCTCCGACGTGTTCGCATCGAGCGGGCGGGTGAACAGCACGACTCCGTCTGCGCCGCGTGGCCCGGAAGTACCTTCGGTCAGACCGACCGAGCGCTGCCAGAGCCTGCGTCCCGTGTGGGTGTCGATTGCCGTCAGCCGCGTGGGCACTCCACCGACGGCGGAGCCACCCTGCGTCACGAACACGCCGATCTGCGCCGTGAGCAGCCATGCGAACGGGTTTCGCCGAGCCGTCGCGCGCGCGCGGACGCGGCCGCTTCGCGGGTCGAGGAAGACGATGCCCTTCGTGGTGTCAGCCGTCGTGACGGCAGCCGATGTGGACTGCGCGGGGGTGTTGAGCGTCGGGATCGTCCACCGTGTCGCGCCAGTTCGTGCGTCGATGGCGGCGATGCCGCGCTTCACCTGTAGCGCGACGGTGCCGCCAGCAGTCGGCGCTGCTTCGCTGTAGTCCACGCACGCGTCGCGGTAGGGGATCGTCCAGCGGCGCGCGCCGCCCGTCAGCGAGAACGCGACGAGCAATCCCCTCGAGACGCTTCGGCAGGAGTTCGCGCCGCTGACGATCACGACGCCGCTTCCGATCGCGTGCACGTGCGCGGAGGCGGTCGGCACGGCGACACCGAAGCGAAGGGCACCGGTCACGAGATCGAACGCCGCGACGCGGCCCGGAACAACGTCGGCGCCCGGGCCGTTCGAACGGGCGATCGCGGTCGCGCCGCCGCTGAGTGCGACCACGAGACAGGCGCCCGCGCCAAGGACTCGATACCGATGCATGCCAGCATCATGCACCGGCAGCGGAGCTATCACCCGAACGCCAGTCGCCCGAAGGCGGCAGAGGAGACCTGGACGATTCGCCGGTCGGGCGCCAGCACGAAGTACCAGATCGAAGACCGGGCTCGTGAGGACACCGCCCCCCAGCCTGGTCGTCTGTCGCTGCAGGCAGAGACATGACGACGACCCGGTAGGTGGTGCCTACGGGTCGTCGTCTTCGTTCTTGCTCCTCTTCTGGAACGCGTTCCTGAGGAGCCCGAGGTGGAGGCGGTGGGAATCGAACCCACGTCCACGGCCGCGACGGGAAGGTTTCTCCAAGCTCAGCCTGTGCTCGGTCTCACCCGGCTCCACTGCACAGGCTAGTGGGGCCGGGCCAGCGCTCCTTTGTGGTCTCCCGCGGATCGGCGAGCACGCTCCGCCGCGGAACAGAGCCCCCTGATGAGGCTATCCCTTCGTCGGGGGCTCCGAAGGGGCCGTCGCTGGTCTAGTTAGAAACTAGGCAGCGAGTGCGAGATCAGTATCGTGATTCGCATGTATTGATTGTTCCGGGTGATTTACGAGGCCAACCGGAATCCTCGGCTTGCTTCCTTCCTCGTCGAGGTCGACCGTGTCGAAGCCAGGTCGCCCCCGTACGAGTACCTGCTCAGGATATCAGCCGCGGAAGCGCGTCTTCAGCTCGCGCTCGATCTCGCGACGAGAGTCCCGCTCCGCCAGCGAGTCGCGCTTGTCTCGGCCTTCCTTGCCCCTGGCGAGCGCGATCTCGACCTTCGCGCGGCCGTCCTTGAAGTAGATGCGCAGCGGCACGAGCGTGAGGCCCTTCTCGGCGACACGCGACGCGAGGCGGTCGAGCTCGATCCTGCGCACGAGCAGCTTGCGCTCGCGCGTCGGCTCGTGGTTCTCGCGATTGCCCTGCGCGTACGGCTCGATGGTGGCGTTGACGAGCCACAGCTCGCCGTCGCGCTCCGTCGCGTAGGCGTCGCGCAGCACGACCTTGCCGTCACGCAGCGACTTGACCTCGGTGCCCATCAGGACGAGGCCGGCCTCGATCCGCTCGAGGATCTCGAACTCGTGCCGTGCCCGGCGGTTGGAGACCACCGTATGCTCGCCCGCTGGCATCGGCCCAGGGTACTACCGCCGCCCGCGCGGCCGGCGGCTCGGCGGGCGGCCGCCGCGCCGCTGCCCTGCCGCCGGGCGCGGGCGCTGGCGTTCGTCACGCGGATCGCGGCCCGGGATGTCGAGCGTGACCCGGCCGCGCGGGGCGTCGATCTCGCGCACCACGACCTCGATCGGATCGCCGAGGCGGAAGCGCATGCCGTTCCCGCGACCCACGAGCGCAGTGCCGAGCTCGTTCGGGTCGAAGCGGTCGCCCGCGTCGAGCCGGCGGCTCGGCAGGAAGCCCTCGTAGACGTCGGAGAAGCGCACGAACAGCCCGGCACCGATCAGTCCCGTGATCTCGCCCTCGTGCGGCCGCTCGCGGTCGTCCGAGAGGACGTGCACGAGCAGGCTCGCGGCGCAGATGCCGTCGGCACGCCGCTCGATCTCCGCAGCGCTGCGCTCGGCGGACGAGGCATGCTCGGCGAGCTCGTCGAGCACGTCGCCCCCCGCCGGCATCTGCTCGTCCTGCCCGATCGCCGCGAGCAGGCTGCGGTGGCAGACCAGGTCGGGATAGCGGCGGATCGGGGAGGTGAAATGGCAGTACGCGCTCGAGGCGAGGCCCGTGTGCCCGAGGTTCTCGGGCAGGTAGCGCGCCTGGTCGAGCGAGCGCAGCAGCAACGACCAATAGGCCTCGCCGAGACCGCCATGACGGCGGATGTGGCGGCCGAGCAGACGAGCCTGCGCGCTCACCCAGGCGGGCGCGTCCGTGTCCGACAGGTGCTTCGGCAACGGAGCCGTCGGCACGCCGAGATCGGCGAAGCGCTTGACCAGCGCCTCGATCGCCTCGGCAGCCGGCGCACGGTGCACGCGGAAGAGCGCCGGCAGTCGCCGACGCGCGAGCAACTCCGCCACCTGCTCGTTCGCGAGGATCATCAGCTCCTCGACGAGCGAGTGCGCGCGGGGCTCCTCGTCGCGCCTGGCGCCGACGACGCGATCGTGCTCCAGCTCGAACGTGAGCTCGTGCGACTCGATCGCGAGGGCGCCGCGGGCGAGGCGCCGCCGGCGCAGCTCCGCCGAGACGCGCTCGGCCCTGCGCAGCGTCTCGACGACCTCGGGGCTGCGCGTGGTCGGCGCCCCTTCCAGGATCTCGTGGGCCTCCGTGTAGTCGAGTCGTGCATCCGAGCGGATCAGCGTGCGCTGGAAGCGCGGCTCGCCCGGCTGCAGCGACGCGTCGAAGCGCAGCTCGACGGTGACCGCTCGGCGGTCGTGATCCTGCTTGAGCGAGCACGCCCCGTTCGAGAGCTGCGGCGGCAGCATGGGCTCG
>CAWITQ010000005.1:0-275662 GCA_963839105.1 uncultured Solirubrobacterales bacterium | reverse complement strand
AGGTCGACGCCAGGTCAGCCGCGTCTGGCTCGCGCTCGGCGTCGTGTACGTCGCCTGGGGATCGACGTACGTCGGGATCCGGATCATGGACAGGACGGTGCCGCCGCTAATCGGGGCCGGCATCCGTTACGTCGCTGCGGGTCTCCTGATGTACGTCTTGCTGACGCTGTTGCGTCGGCAGTTGCCGGCTGTCAGCGCGCGCGAGCTAGGCTCGGTGGCTCTAGTCGGGGTGCTGCTCTTGACCGGCGGGAACGGCTTCGTCTCGTTTGCCGAGCGAGAGGTGCCGGCCGGGCTCGCGGCTTGGTCGTCGCGTCAGTCCCTCTCTGGCTGCTTCTGTTCCGCTATCTGGCTGGCGAGCGGCCCGCCGCCGCGACGCTCGCGGGTCTAGGCGTCGGGTTCGTCGGGGTCGCGCTGCTGGTCATCCGGGGCGGCCAGGGGCAGGGCGTCAATGTCTGGCACGTGCTGATCGTGCTCGGCGCGTCGCTTTCGTGGGCGCTCGGATCCTGGGTGTCCCCGCGGCTGCCGATGCCGGCTGACGCAGCGACCGGCACGGCGCTTGAGATGCTGATCGGCGGCGGCGTGCTGGGCTGCTCGGGCCGCTGGTCGGGGAGGACTGGGGCCGCGTAACCTCGCACGCATCGGCGGGGTCGCTCGAGGCGATCGCGTACCTGGCGCTTTTCGGGTCGATCCTCGCCTTCACCGCGTACGTTTGGCTGCTGCGGCATGCACCGATCTCGCAAGTGTCAACGTACGCGTATGTCAACCCGGCCGTCGCGGTTCTACTCGGAGCGTTGCTGCTTGGCGAGCGCATCACCGCGGTTACGGCCGTCGGCGGAGTGATCATCCTCGGCGCTGTTGCGGTCGTGATCAGAGCCGAGCGCGCACCGCCGGCGTCTGCCGTGGTCGACCCGGCAGCTTGAGTGCCGCCGTTAACTACGTGCGCCCAAAGTCGTCCCGAGCTGGCGATGGCTTTGGTGATCCCGGCTCTCAGGGTGTATGGTCCGCTAGACCCTCGCCCGAAGCGTGGCGGGGTAGCCCTTGCGGCTCCCACTCCTGGCCGGCCTTCGGCAGTCGACCCTCAGCGGTCCGCGACTCCCACCGAAGGAGCCGGTAATGACGCTTTCCGTACCGCCGGAGCAGGCGCTCCGCGCGCCACTTGATCGACCCGGGGATCCGCCGTCGAGGAGGGTCGCGCGGATCGCTGGCATCTTCATGGTCATCACCTTCGTCTCCATCCCGGCGCTGCCGCTCTATGACCACGTGCTCCACCACACGAGCTTCGTCATCGGCGCCGGAGGCGACGCGAGCGTGTACGTCGGGGCATTGTTCGAGATCCTCACGCTCATTGCCGGCATCGGCATGGCGGTGACCCTGTACCCAGTCCTCCGGCGCCAGAGCGAAAGCCTTGCGCTGGGCTATGTCACCGTACGCGTCGTCGAGTCCTGCATGATCGCGGTCGGCATCGTGAGCCTGCTCGCGGTGGTGACGCTGCGCAAGGACCTCGCCGGCGCAGCCGGGACCGACCACGCGTCGCTCGTCCTCAGCGGCCGGTCGCTGGTCGCGGTCCATGACGCGACGTTTTTGCTCGGTCCGGCGTTCTGCGCGGCCATCGGCAATGGGCTCATCCTCGGCTACCTGATGTTGCGCTCGGGGCTTGTGCCGCGGCGCTTCGCTCAGTTCGGCATTGCCGGCGGTTCTCTCGCCCTGGTCACAGCGCTTCTCGTGTTGTTCGGCGCCTACGACCAGAGTTCCGGGGCGTCGTTCATCCTGACGCTCCCGGAGGCGGTTTGGGAGCTGTCACTGGGCATCTACCTGATCGTCAAGGGCTTCAAGGCGTCACACGTCCTCTATGACGACGGGCGCCACAACGGCGTCGACGGTCCGCTGATTCCGGTCCTTCCGGGACCTGAGCCAGTCGTGGGACTGTGAGCCTTCGTCGCCGGCACGTCAGGGAGGCTGGGCAATAACGCGGTCGGGCTCGCCCTAAATCGCGGCCACCAGATCGCCGGGTGCCGGCCGCATAGCTCAACGGTGAAGCGTGATCACGCTCATCCGAACGTCCGTAGCGGTCGGTGACTGTGGTGATCGCCCGATCGTGCTGCAAGTCAGGCGGTCGCCGCGGACTCAACTCGGATCACGGTCGCGGACGCGATCACCGCGTTCCGGATCTCAGCCAGATCTGTTCGACGCGGGTCGTTCTGAAAATCGACCAACGCCTGCTCGGAGGGGAACTCCAGGAGCTGGATCTCGGTGAGGGGCCCATCGAGAGCCCGTACGCGTGCGTCGATTCGCGCCCCATGGTCGGGAAGTAGACCGAGGACGCGATCCTCGTATTGGGCGAGCAGGACCTCGCGACCAGGGATCGCTGTTAGGAGGACGCAGATCCTGACGGACACGCGCGCGCTAGGGGAGCATCGGGAGCAATGTGAGGTTGCGTGGCTCGCCCCTCTGGCGCGTCTGGCAGTAAGCGGCGAGCTCGTCGTAGACATCGTCGCCGCACACGCGGCGGAGTTCCGCCTCCATCGTCACGTACACCGGTTGATCGGCGCTGAACGCCTCCGGATGCTCGGTGCACCACCAGTCAAGGATCCCGTCTGCGCCCCAATCGACTGTCCGGGAGGCACGCACGGTGGTGGTCTCGGTGTCCTCGTCGCTCGCGAAGTACAGCGGGACCTGCCAGCAGATCTGCGGCTTCCAGTCCAGCGGGTTCTCGCCCCGGCGCAGCGCCGCGACGTGAAACGCACAGCCAGCGCCGCCGGGATGGTCGGTGCGGTTGTGGAAGATGCACGCGCCGCGGTACAGGCGCGTGTGGACGCTATCGCGCTTGAACCGCGCCTTGCCCCAAGGGTCGCGGCCGTCGAGCCCCTGCGCGACCCGGCGGTTCTGCCAGTCCTCGTCGTTCATCTGCCTGACGCGCCCGCGGATCTTCTTGAGATCATCGCGGCCGGGCTTGTCGCCATCACCCTGGTAGATCTCCACGCCGTCCGCGCAGCAGCCGCGCGCGGTGCGTTCAAGCCTGGTATCCGGGCATCCGCGTCCCCAGATGCACCGGTAGTTGGACAGCATGAACGTCAGGTCAAACTCCCAGCTCCACCCGTTGGCGTCCCGGAACGTGACCGTCTCGCGTGTGAGCATCAGGACCGTCCTTCATCAGTGGCTAGCCGAGAACCCGACAATACCGTCGGGCCGACCACCCGCAGCCGTCGGCGAACGCGATCATCCCGGCAAGGTCAACGAGCAGCCGCGTGATCAGCGCCCCCTGCTGGCGCGACCACCGCTGCTCTTGCGACTGCCGCCACCGCCGCTGCCCTTGCGAGAGCTGCCGCTGCTCTTGCGAGCGCTGGAGCTACCGCCGCTGCTCTTGCGAGCGCCGCCGCCACCGCCGCTGCTCTTGCGAGAGCTGCTGCTGCTCTTGCGACTGCCGCCAGTACTGCCGCTGCTCTTGCGACTGCCGCCGCTCTTGCGAGCGCTGGAGCTACCGCCGCTGCTCTTGCGACCGCCGCTGCTCTTGGCACTGCCGCTGCTCTTGCGACTGCTGGAGCCACCGCCGCTGTTCTTGCGACTGCCGCTGCTCTTGCGACTGCTGGAGCCACCGCCGCTGCTCTTGCTGCTCCGGCTGCGCCCGCGACTACGCTGCGGCGGCGCCGGCTCTTCGTCGGGCTCTTCCTCGAGGTCGCCGGGCTCCTCCTCGAGGTCCCCCTCGGGCTCCTCGAGGTCCTCCTCCTCGTCCTCTAGGTCCCTCTCGAAGTCCTCCTCCTCGTCCTCGAAGTCCCTCTCGCCTTCCGGCTCAAGCTCTTCCTCGAAGTCCTCCTCGCCCTCCGTCTCGGGGCTCTCCTCGCCGTCTTGCTCTGCTTCGTCCTCCTCGGGAGCCTGGTCGTCATCTTCGTCGCGGTCGTCTTCGTATTCGCCTTCGAAGATCTGCCTGAGTGCGAAGCCGGCGACTACGGCCCGGACGAGCTCTCCATCTCCGTCCTGTGCAACGTCGTCGACGATCTCCAACGCGGCGTTGATGGCGTCGACTATCTCACTCCGACGTCGTTTACTGATATGAGGCATCAACTTCCTCCTCGAAAGATTTATATCTAGTCGATCGGTGACAGGGCGTAAACGCTCTTTACGCGCCCGAACCGCGTGACGCCGCCGGTGTCTAGCAATTGGCGACAGTCCAGCGTGTCGCGGCACCTCATCGCCGTCGATTCGGCATATAGGTTGGTTGCGCGTGCGGCGGCCGGCGCTCCTCCTCGGATCGTCTCACCGTCTAGCCGTGGTCGGAGATACGGCTGAGGGCCTGTGTTGTGTGTGGCGCTGGTTCTGCGTCACTTTCCCAGACCATGAGGGCTCAAACGCTTCCCCTCCGAGTCAAGTCTTGTTCGTGGTGCAGCTCCCAGCCCTCGGTGACGTCGTGGCTGCTCAGGCGACGTTGAGCCTGATCAACTCGTTGTTTCGAGCGAGCTTGCTCCTCACCGATAGGACGAGGAGGACTTGGCGGATGGCAGGTCTAAGAGGTGGGCCGCGTTGGACTAAATAACTGCTCGATCAGGAGCATCCCGGCGAGGCGGGTCAGCGCGCGGTCGTTGGGGTAGCTCCCGGCCCCGCGCTCTGCCGCTCGACCGGTCTGCGTACCCCTCGGGGGCGCGTCAGCGTCTCTTGTCGTCCGAATCGGAGCGGCCAGCCGTTAGCAGAGGCGCATCGGGCCGTGGCTTCGAGCCGGAATCGAGGCTCGAGGCGTCCAACTGGTGGCGCCGGTGGGCTGGCCTGCCGGCGGACCGGGAGCGCGGCTTTGGCGCGATCGATTTGCTTGCCGGCCGGAGACGCCGCGGGGCCACGCCGATCAGGCGCAGCCCCGCAGACGGCTACCGGGCGTAAGGATCGACGTAGACGTCGTCGACGTTCCAGGCGTCGCCCGGCTTGGCGTTGAACACCAGCTGGGCATTCACGGTGGCGCCATCGGCCAGACCCGAGCCCGCAACGAGCACAGGGCTGGGCGACCAGGAGCCGTAGGACGACCCGGCACAGGGCGGTCACCGGGACTTGCCGGTGCTTCCCTGCGCGTCCGTCCACTGCACCCACACGTTGAGCGCCGAGGCGGGCGAGGTGCCGACGCTCTGGAGGAAGAACCGCCAGGTCGGGAACATGTTGCTCAGGCAGAAGGTGGGAGAGACCGCCTCCCCGTCGGCCCCGACCTGAATCATGCGCCGGTCCGGCGCGGGCGCGTCGGTCACGTTCCACGGATCGCCTCCGGGCGTGACCGATGCGGTGTTCAGCGTCCAGTCGTCCAGCGGACCGTTGAATGAGCCGCCGTGCACGGGTGTGTAGTAGGCGGAGTCGCCGAACTGGAGGAACGGCTAGGAGAGTTCACCCATCGGGCACGTCGACGCCGACGGGGCCGGGGAGGCGCGGGAAACCCGCCTCGTGGCGGGATGACTGCGTGGCCGTCCGGCCGAGCGTGCCCGGCGGGACCGGCTGCAGCGGCAGGCGCCGCGGTGACTAGGAGGGCCAGGCAGGCGGCCGGGACGGCCATCCATCGCCTGCACGGCCACGTGATTACGTACGGCAAAGGACCTCCTTGTCCAAAATTCGATGTAGGAGGTCGGCGGCTGGGCCGTCTGCGAGAGACCCCTGGCTTTGCATCCCCGCCTCGCGGCGGGTTTGCCTTTGTCGACGGGGCGGTTATCGACGACCGTTACCGCGCTCGTAAGCCGTCCTGGACGGATGTCCGGCGATCTTCACCAGAGTGTGGCGACTTCAGCTGCACGCGACGCCGCCCGTTCTTCCTCAAAGGACGCCGCGGGTGGTGCGCGTTACGTCGAGGTGCACGAGTCGGGGCCGCGGAGGCGCTCTTCGGCGATCGCCTCGGCGGCAGCGGCGGTTGAGATTCCTTGCGCTTCGCTGCGCGTGTATACGTCCCCCAGGGTTTCGCCGATTTGCGCAAGAGCCCGCTCGACCTCGGTCTCGTTCCAGCCGAGCTGCTCTACGCCGGCGACGCCGATCGCGCCGCCGGCGTTGATCACGTAGTCCGGTGCGTAGAGGACGCCGCGCGCGTGTAGGACATCGGCTGCCTCCGGCGCCGCGAGCTGATTGTTCGCGGAACCGGCGACCACGGCGCAGGAAAGCCGCGCGGCCGTGTCGATATTCAAGACGCTGCCGACAGCGCACGGGGCGTATACGTCGGCGTGGGTCTCGAAGATCCGATCCGGGTCGACCAGCGCTCCGCCCGTGCGTGCGGCCACGGTCTGCGCTCGACCGGGATCGACGTCGGCGAGAAGCACGTGGGCTCCCGCCTCAGCCAGGTAGTCGGCAAGCTGAGAGCCGACACCACCCGCACCTTGGATGAGGATGCTGCGCCCTTCAAGTTCCTCTGAACCGAACGTGTGCGCCAGGCTGGCCCGGATGCCGTGCCAGACCCCGCGGGCTGTGGGCCGGGCCGGGTTGCCGGCGCCACCAGCGGCGACCGACCGCCCAAACACGTACTCGGTCCGCTCCCAGATCACGTCCATGTCCGACTCGTCGGTGTTCATGTCCGAGCTTGTCCTATAGGTGCCGCCGAGCGACGCGACGAGCTCGCCGTAGCGCAGGAAGAGGGCGCGACGACGCGAGCCTGACGGAATCTCCGGCACCGCGATGACCGCCTTGCCACCGCCGAACGGAAGCCGCGCGACGGCCAGCTTGCGCGACATTGCCGCAGACAGGCGCATCGCATCTTCCAATCCCTCGGCGGCGCTCCCATAGATCTTCATCCGCGTACCTCCGCCCGCCGGACCGCGGCGGGTCGAATGTATGCAGACGAAGATCCACGCATCCACCTCGCGGTCGCGCCGGATCACGACCGACTCGCCGTCCCACAGCTCGAACAGATCCTCGAACGACGGCACCGGGCTATTCGATCACAGTCGCGGACGGCCGATCAACAACCACTCGGCGCTGCGGACGTCCCGCACCCGGACCCGGACCAAAGGCGGCTAATCCGAGGCCTTTGTTGCCTCGGCAGGACGACGTGCTCGAACGCCGTTCCCGAGTCGCAGGACGCGAAACGAAGCGATCGTTGCCACCAAACCGACGACGATCAGCACGATCTGCAACCAGGTCGGCGCCCCGAGGATGGCGTGGCCGGCAAAGTAGTACTCGAGCGTGATCAGCGCAGACCACGCCAGGGCTGCCACCGCGCTCACCGACAGGAATCGTCCGAACGGCACCCCGCTTGCGCCCGCCACGAGTCCGGCAGCGTTCCGTAAGCCCGTGACGAAGCGTGCGATGAACAGGGGCGCGACGGCGTGTCGCTGGAACTCGCCACGAAGCTCGCGGACGCGCTCCGGCTCCTGACGGAGCAGTCGGCCGACACGGAAGAGCACGGGTTCACCCCGCCAACGGCCGAGCGCAAAGCCGGCGGTTCCACCAAGGAGCGCACCCAGCGCTCCCGCAGCGATGACCCCTCCCAGAGGGAGACCATGCTTAGTCGATGCGTCTATCCCTGCGATCACGAGTACCGTCCCGCCGGGTACGGGAAACCCCATGGCCTGCAGCCCTGCCCCCAGGAACACGGCGATGAGACCGAATTCGTGGATCAGGTGCGTGATCTCGTGGAGCTCACGACATGTAGTTTGCCCGACGTCGGTTACCGGTCATTGCGGTGCGACGAATCCCTGGAAACACGGGCCTTCCGCTGGTCGGCGCGTCGGGCTCGCAAGACTATGTCGTGGCAGCGGCGAGATTGGAGCGAACATGAAGGCGGTCCGGTACAGCCGGTTCGGCGGCCCCGATGTGCTCGAGCTTGTCGACGTTCCGCGTCCCAACCCTGAATCCGGCCAGGTGCGGGTCGCGGTCCGTGCTGTCGGCGTGAACCCGATCGACTGGAAGGTGCGCAGCGGGATGATGGGCGGGGAGCTGCCTCAGTCCACGGGCAGAGAGGTCGCCGGCGTGGTCGACGAGGTCGGCGTTGGGGTCGAAGGCGTGACGCCTGGGGATCGCGTGTTCGGATTCGCCGCCGGCGGTGGCGGCGCCGCCGAGCTGGCGCTTGTGGCCGACCACGCTCCGATCCCAGCTTCGCTGGACTTCGCGGGTGCTGCCGCGCTGCCCGTGGCCGTCGAGACGGCGACACGAACACTGGACCTGCTCGGGGTGCGCGATGACACCATCCTGCTCGTGAACGGAGCTGCCGGCGCGGTCGGTTGCGCCGCGGTTCAGCTAGCGCGGGTACGAGGCGCCCGCGTGATAGGGACGGCCAGCCCGAACAATCACGAGTACCTCCGCTGTCTGGGTGCGGATCCGACGACTTACGGCGACGGGCTCGCTGAGCGGGTGCGCGAGCTGTCACCCCGCGGGGTGACTGCCGCGCTGGACGCCGCCGGCGGAGGGGCGCTGCCGGCGCTCGTGGAGTTGGCCGACGGCCCCGAGAACGTGGTCACGATCGCCGACTACGCCGGCGCCAGGCACACGGGCGCTCGTTTCAGCGGCGGAATGGGCACGGTGCGCGCGGTCCACGCCCTCAGGGATGTCGCCCCGCTCATCGAGTCCGGAAGGTTCTCCCTCCCCGTAGCGCGCACTTTCCCGCTCGAGGCGATCGGCGAAGCCCACGAGATCAGCCAAGCCGGCCACGTCCGCGGCAAGCTCGTGCTGCTGGTCGGCTGACGTCCGGACGAGCCCGAGCGATTCGGCGTCGGACGCGGGTCGCCGGCAAAGAAGCCCCGATGAACGCGGTAGTGGACCGACCGCCGTTTCAGCCTTATACTTCACCAATCGGTGAAGTATAAGCAACGCAGCCTTGATGCCGTCTTCGCCGCGCTCGCGGATCCGACACGCCGGGCGATCGCGGAGCGCCTGGCCGTCGGCCCGGCGTCGATGACCGAGCTCGCGGAGCCGTTCGATGTGACGATGCCGGCGATTGTCAAGCAGCTCGCGGTGCTCGAGCACGCCGGACTCGTTGAGCACGAGAAGGACGGGCGCGTGCGTTACTTCGCACTGGTTCCCGAGCAGCTCGACGCCGTGGCCGAGTGGCTGCAGCACTACGGCGAGTTCTGGCGCGAGCGATTCGACGGGCTGCACCGCTACCTGCGCGCCGAGCGCACGCCGGGGCCATGAGCAACGCCCGCGCAAGTGTCCGAGTGGTGGACGTCTTCGACGCCCCGCGCGAGGTGGTGTTCGCGGCGTGGACGGAGCCGGAGCGGCTCAAGAAGTGGTGGGGGCCGGGGCTCTTCGAGACCGTGGCCGCAGAGATCGATCTCAGGCCGGGCGGTCGATACGAGCTACTTCTGGAACCGGGATCGATGCGACTCGTCGGCGAGTTCCGCGAGGTGACACCCCCACAGCGGCTGGTCTACACGTGGCGCTGGGTGGAAGGGGTGCCGGATACACGGGAGTCGCTGGTGACTGTCGAGTTCCGCGAACACGGTACCCGCACGGAGGTTGTGCTGGTGCACGACAACTTCGCGGGTCCGGGCCCGGTGGAGATGTACGACGAAGGCTGGCGGAGCGGCCTTTCCAAGCTCCGCGCATTCCTGCGACCAAAGGAGACGGTAGATGCCGAGCGCCAGTAGCGAGATCGTCATCGAGCGCCCACGCGAGGACGTATTCGCTTACCTCGCCGACCGGGAGAACGACCTGCAGTGGCGGACGGGCGTTCTCGACCTTGAGCGCGTCTCGGGCAGCGGCGTAGGTGCGCGCTACGCACAGGGCGTCAAGGGCCCAGGCGGGAGACGGATCCCCGCCGACATCGAGATCACCGACCTTGTCCCTGGCGAGCTCATCGCCTTCCAGACGCTCACCGGTCCCGTCCGCCCCACCGGACGCTACGTCCTCACCGGTGTCGAGAACGGGACGCGCGTGCACTTCGAACTCGAAGCCGACGTGAAGGGGCTCAAGCGCCTCATGGCACCCATGGTGCAGAAGACCATGAACAACGAGGTCAGCCAGCTCGAGCGGCTCAAGCGCACCATCGAACAGCGATGAGACGGCCTATAGGCCGAACTGCGCCGCGGTCCACGTGATCGTCGAGGTGAAACGCGGGCTTGGATCGGTCGTGGCGGCGGGACCGGTGATGTGCAGGAGCTCGGTGGCGCTGAAGCCAGGGGTAGACGGCAGCCGATCGCGAAGTCGCAACCAGCGACCTGCGCCGGGATCGGGAACTCCTGCGCGGTGGGTCGTTCACGTTCGAGGTCGACTCGAGGAATTCGTTCTGGCCCGGGGTCGAGACATCGATGCCGGTACAATCGATCTGAAGGCCGTCGCAGAGCGTCCACGGCGTGCCGCCGTCCGCGGGGTGGCGCCGGTGCCGAACACGTCGATGAACGCGGTCACGCCGCCGTTCTGGACGGTTATCGGCCCGGCGGTGCAGCGCCCGTTCGGGAAGCCCAGCGTCACCGTGGTCGAGTTACCACCTGTGCAGTTGCCTTACGTGAGCTGGTCGGTGCTCACCGTCACCGAGATGATCTGGGGCAGCGTGTTGACGGTGGCGGTCACCGAGGCCGCGCCCACCGTCCCGGCGCGCGAGTGAGAGGCCAGCAGCGGCGCCAGCGCCGACTGCAGCGCGAAGCAGCCCAGGGCGGGCGGACCCTGCGGAACGGACGGACGTTACGTTCTCGGGGTCCTCATCGCGCCCCGCCGTTCCCGCTCGATCCTCAAACGCAATCCGGACCGTGCGATCAGCCACGCCACGAGGCCGAACACGATCACCCCCGCGACGATACCGAGGTCAAGCCATGGGATGCTCGATGTCGATGCGACGTGAACCACGAGCCGCGCCGCAGCCGCCGCGCCGAGCGCCGCCCCGTCCGTGTGACCACGTTCGACCGTCGTCGCCACGAGGTTCGTCATGTACGAGCCCGCAGGCGCGCCCGAGGGGATCGTCACCCGCACCGGGACGAGACGCACGCCGCGCGGCGGAAGCTCGAAGCGCGCCTTGCCGAGGCTGACCCATCCGGCCGGGATCAAGCGCGGGGTCCCGGCACCATGCGCTTCACCCTGATGGTGTACGCCGACCGCTTACTCCCGGTGTTCACCACGTAGAGGTCCGGCGCCCTATAGCTGTCGCCGGGATGCGCGTCCCCCCGTACGATCAACGGTGCCGCGCCCACGCCGGCGCCGATACTCGCTCCCGCGCCCGGACAGGCGAGCGCGAGAAGCGCGCCGGCGAGTACGAGGGTTCCGATGCCCCGGCTCACGGCGCCACCGCCGTCCACGTCACTGTCGTCGTGTAACGGTTGGACGGGTTGCTTGCCGACGCGGGGCCGAGCATGATGAACGACTCGTGCGCCTGCTGCCCCGGCTGGAGCGTGCAGCCGCCTCGGCGAGAGCCGTGTCGCATTGCGGCGCCGCCGATAGCGACGGTCCTCGCCGACCGAGCTGCGCGTCCCAGCCGATACTGGTCCTGACCCGGCGCCCCGTGGTTCGTGCATGGCGGCGCCACCCGGTCATCGGACTTACACAGCGCCCATCGCCCGCCGCCAGCGGCTTCGAAGACGGATCGAGGGGCACGAAGTCGTCTCCCTGGACCAGGATCCGCTCCGGTTGGCCCTGGTCAGTCACGCTCATAGCCTGAACCCCGGAGCTCGGCGTCTGACACTGGGCGTTCGGAAATCCCATCACCCCCGGCGAGGTCGTGTTGCCACCGGTACATCCCCCGAAGGCGACGGTCGCCGGTCCGACCGTTACCGACAGGATGTGCGGCGCGGTGGTCAACGTCAACGTCGACGTCGCCGTGCCCGATGCCGCGAGCGCCGGGGCGGCGACGGTAGCGACGGCCGCGGCGGCGCCGGCGAGGAACGACTCACCGGAGTAGCGCTTGTTCAAGTGGCGGTCCACGTCAGGGTCTGGGTGAACTGGGGGCTCGGGTCAGTCGAGGCGGAGGGGCCTTACACAGACCGAAGGTCTCTGACGCCGATTGGCCAGCCGTCGCGACGTTAGCTGGATTTAGGACCGGGTCCTTACCTACGTCCCGAGCAGCACCGCGAGTCCATGCACCGCCGGTAGTCGGGGGAACTGGTACCACGCCCTCGAGGAACTGGTCCGGGCCCGGCGTTGCCGACTGATCCTCCAGCGTCCACGGCGTGCCGCCATCTGCGGGACGGAATGAGCCTGACGCCGAGGGCCACGACCGTCGGCGCCGCCCCTTCGGTTACCGTGACCGGCCAGCTGAGCACCGCCCGTTCGGAAACCCGAGCTGCGTTCCCGACCGTGGGCGACGGCGGGTGACGCAACCGGCGAACGTCAAGGTGTCGTGCTGAGCGTCACCGACTTGACCGCTGCGGCGCGATATTCACCGTCGCCTGGACGCTTCCGGTGCTGGCGGCGAGCGCCGGCGCCGACATGGCGCTCACGCCAACCGCGGCCGCCACCGCGGTCACGCGGACGCCGACTGGCGGCCTTCCCTGACGTGGGTGATCGACGCACTATTCGCAGGCGCGCAGAAGCCATAGGCCCGTTGGTCCTTTCATGAGGTGCCGAAGTTGTTCAGAGCGCTGGGCCTGTCCCCACGGCCACCCCGCTGCGCCCTAATTCCTGTAGATCGTCTAGCGGCGGGTGAGTGAAGTCAAATACGTATTTGGCTGCGAGCCATACGCACCGTCGATACCTCGCGCGGTCAGCGTAGAAGCGGTCGATGCGCCGGACCCAGTCGTGGGCGTCTTGGAACCAGAACCCGTGCGCCGCGTCGGGATAGACGTGAAGCTGCGCGTGCGGGATGTACTTCGCCAACGCGCGGCTGTTGACTGTTGGGGCGAGATGGTCCTCAGCGCCATCGCCGATCAGGACGGGAAGGTGGATATGACGCACCAGATGCCCGACGGAGTCGGAGCCGTCGATCCAGTCGCGGCTGGCCGTTGCCTGTAGCTGAGCGACGGAAGCAGGCGCCATATAGAAGCCGGGATAGCGATGGATGTCAGCGATGAACGCCACTCTCGCCCGATCCTGGTCCGGCGGGAAGAAGTTGGCAAACGGCGGACTCTTGCGTCGTCCCGAGGACGGAACGGCGGTTCCGTCTCCCGGCAGCGTCGCCGCTAGGATGAGCCGCCGGAGCGATCCCGGTGGCGCACGGCGAGGGCTGGGGCGATATCGCCGCCCATCGACCACCCCAGGACATCTGGTCGCCGCAGCTTGAGCGCGGAGATGAAATCGGCGGTATCGCCGGCCATCCGGCCGATGCTCATGCCGCCGGGCCGGAGCGTGGTCTCCCCGACGCCCTCGTTGTCCACCGCGAAGACGCGATGGTGCCGGGCGAGAACATCGAGGAACCGCGGCGCCCAACCGTCGATGGTGTCCGAGTATCCGGTCAACAGCACCAGCGGCCGCCCGTGTCCGAGCACGCGGTAGCCGATGCGGCCCCAGGGGACGCGCACGGTGAGGACCGGCGCCGTAACGGCATTTGGCGCAGCCAGGGCAGACGTCGCGCTCAGGAGAAGCGCCAGAGCGGAGCATGCCGCGCACAGCGCGATCAGGTGTCGTGCCTGCCGGACCACGGCGGTGTCCAAGCGTATCTCCGCGGGCCGCGCCGTCCAATAGGTTTCCAGGCGGACGGCATACGCGCTGCGTATGGATCAGCGAGTGCCGACCGGGAAGGTATGCCGCGTCCACAGCGTCTTCTGATGGAGGCCGCGCTGCGCCCGCGGCGCAGGCGGACTCGACGCCGCCGGCCGCCGGCGGCGGGACTCACCGTGGGATCTCGTGATGCTCGAACTTCGGCACTACCGGTACTTCGTCGCGGTGGCTGAAGAGGGTCAGGTGACCCGCGCTGCGACGAGGCTTCACATCGCGCAGCCGGCGTTGTCTCAGGCGATAGCCCAGCTGGAGGGGCACGTAGGACTCAAGCTGTTGGAGCGTCACGGGCGCGGCGTCGCGCTCACCCGGGCTGGGGAGTTATTCCTCGAGAAGGCCCGCTCAGTCGTGGCAGCAGCCGCCGCCGCCGACACGGCGATTGCGTCACTTCGCCGCTCCGAAGGGGGAACAATCGAGACGGGTTTCGTCGGGCTACCGCCGATGATGGAGGCAGCTGAGCTGATCGAGGCCTTCGTTGCGGCCAATCCCACCGCCGAGCTTCGCTTCCGCGAGCTGCCGTTTCCAGGCCGCGCCGGCGAAAGCTGGTTGCGCGACGTCGACGTCGCCCTGTGTTGGGAGCCGCTTGCCCGACCCGGGTTCTGCGTTCACCCGAGCGCGAGGATGCTCTGGTGGCGGTCTTGAGCGCCGAGCCCGTTTGGCCGGGCGCGCCGTACTCGAGGTTACGGACGTACTGGAGGAGCCGTTCGCGGGAACTCATCCGGATGTGGACCCGGAGTGGGTCGGTTTCTGGCGCCTCGACGCCGCTCGGGGTGGCGTCCCAGGCCGCACCACGACCGACCAGGTGCGTAGTCCGCATGGAGACCGCCTCCGTGGTTGCGTCTGGCCGCGCTATCACCGTCGCTCCGGCGTCACATGTGACCGCGGTGCTGAAGAACCTGCCGGGGCTGGTCGTGATCCCGTTTTGGCGAGCGCCGCGTGACGCTCGGTTTGGTGTACCGCAGTGATCCTGCCGATTCCATATTTCGTGCAGATCCTCGCCACGACGGGCACACGAGGCTGATGGCGCTCGAGCTCCGGCGAATGCGGTACTCCGCGGCCGTGGCCGAGGAGGGGCGGCTCACCGCGCAGCGCCTCGGCTGTCGATGGCTCAGCCAGCGCTGTCGCAGGCGATGGCGCAGCTCGACCTGCAGGGTGGGGTGCGGCTGCTCGGACGCCGCGCGCGCGGGATCTCGCTCACACCTGCGCGGTCCGCGTTCCTGGAGAAGGCGCGCTCGGCGATCGCCGCAGCGGACCGCGCCGAGGGGCTCGCGGCCTCGTGGGCGCGCGGTCCGACCGGGCGCCTCACGCTGGGCTTCCTCAGCCTCACGCCGCCTTTCTCGGTCGCGACGTGGCCGCCGCGCTCGAGAGCGTGCGGCCAGACGTCGTCATCCGATGGTGCGCTGGGCTTCCCGACGCATGATCCTCATGCCTGACTGGATGGCGTGGACGCCGCGTTGACGTTCGTCCCACCCGAGGCGCCGGGCATCGAGGTGCAGCCGCTCGGCGAGTACTCGCTGGACGTGGTCATGGCGGCGCACCATCGGCTCGCCGCGGCGTCTGAACTGCGTGTGGCAGACGTGCGCGACGAGACGTTTCTGTGCCTTCGACGCCTCGGCCTCGCCGGACTGGATCGGCTTCTGGACCCTCGATCGCTATCGCGGAGGGCCTCCACGAACCGCGCCGGCTCCGACCGTCACGCCGGAAGAGACCGTCGCGATCGTGGCCAGCGGCCAGGCCATCAGCGTGACGCGATCGGCGGTCGCCGCTCCGTGCAAGGATGTGGGCATCACCGCGGTACCGCTCATGGATGCGGACCCGGCCGTGCTCGCTCTCATCTGGCGGCAATCGCGTAATCCACTCGTCGACACGCTGGCCGAGGTAGCGCGGGGGCTGCAGAGCTCCGGAGTGGCACGTGGCGCTTGATCTCCGCCAGTTCCGCTATTTCACCGCCGTGGCGGAGGAGGGGCAGCTGACGCGCGCGGCGCAGCGTTTGCACATGGCGCAACCCGCTCTCTCCCAGCGATCGCACAGCTGGAGCGCCAGCTCGAGGTCACGTTGCTCGAACGGCATGCGCGCGGGATCGTGTTGACACCCGCAGGCGAAGCCTTCCTCGTTCAGGCGCGGGAAGCAATTGGCGCCTTCGAGCGGGCCGAGGCCGTCGCGCGTGGCTGGTCGAAGCCGCGTCGCGAGGTGATCGAGCTGGGTCTGCCGTTCACGCTGCTGCCCAGGACAACCCGGTTGCTCGCGGAGCTGAGGCGTTCGGACCCCGACCTCACGGCGCGCGTCCGCCAGCTCGACTACACCGAGTTGCTTGTCGAGCTCCGTGCAGGCCGTATCGACGCCGAGATGGTCTGCCCCCCGCCCCCGGAGGCCGTGGATCTCGAGGTTGAGGTGATCAACCGAGAGGAGCTCTTCTCGTCTTCGCGGCGTGCTCTCATCCGCTCGCAGACGCGTCGGAGCTCCGGTTCGAGCAGATCGCGGAGGAGCGCTTCGTGGGTCCCCATCCCGACATGCCCGAGTGGTGGGCGGATGTCTTGCTGCTCACCGCGCGCCGAGGCCGGCGTCCGGAGCTCAGCGCCGACATCGCGCGAACAGCCGATGAGGCAGTTCAGGCGATCACATCGGCGCGAGGGATCGTGGTCGGGCCCGCGTTCACCGCCGAACAGCTCGACGCCGTCCCCGGCCTGGCGCTAATACCGCTAGTCGATGTCGAGCCGGTTGAGCTCGCCGTCGCGCGCCGGCGGGGCGACGACCGCGCCGCCGTCCGGTCGCTGTTCGCCGCTGCGGAGCGCGTGGCAGAAGAGCGGGGGCTCACCTGAGCCTCGAGCTACGCCAGCTCCGATACTTCGTCGCCGTCGCGGAGGAGGGCCAGCTATCACGCGCCGCCGAGCGTCTGCACATGGCACAGCCGGCGCTTTCGCAAGCGATTGCTCAGCTCGAGCGCCAGCTCGGACTCGTCTTGTTTGAGCGGCATGCGCGTGGCGTAAGCGTGACCCGGGCGGGCAGAGGTTCCTGGACAAAGCGCAGGCCGCCATCCGAGCCGCCGACGAGGCCGAGGCGATCGCCACGTCGTGGGCGCGGGCCGACAAGGGGGAGCTCGTCCTTGGTTTCCTGCCGGTCGGGCTCGTGCCCGCCCGCGGCTTGATCGAAGCGTTCCGCAACCAACACCCCGATATCCGTCTGACTCTTCGCGAGCTGAACTTCGCCACGCAGGTGCGGGAGCTACTCGCCGGCCGGATCGACGCCGAAGTTATCGCACCCGCCCGCGAGCTTCCGGGAGCGGTCGTCATCCAGATCCATGCTGCGCCGCGCATGGTGATGATGTCCCGTGGACACCGGCTCGCGAAGCGCCATGCCCTCACCTTCGAGGACATCAAAGGTGAGCGCCAGCCCGGTGGTCATCCCGACATCCCGGACGAATGGTTCGACTACAACTGGCTGAGCCGCGAACGCGGCGGAAGGCCGCCGCTAACCGAGGAGACGCCGATTACGCCAGAGGAATGCATCCCACTGGTCGCGCGCGGTGATGTCATCACGGTAAGTCCCGACTTCGTCGCACGCAGCATGGAGCTCCACGGCCTCGTCGCGATTCCGATCACGGACGTTGCGCCCTTCACGGTCGCGCTGGCCGTTCGCGAGGACGACGCTCGGGCGCCAGTCAGCGCGCTCGCGCAGATCGCTCGCCACCGCGGGTCCCTCAGCTCGGCCGGCGTCGCGAACTCCTGATCTGCTCGAGCTCGGAAACCGGGGTTGACGGTCGGCACGCGAGTCAAACTGATCCGAGCTTCACGCTGTTCCCCGATGAGCGGGGAGCCCCGCCGGGGGAGTGCTACGCGAAAGCAGTTCGGACCGGTTCAGGCGACTCGGACCCGTGAACCTTCCTAACTCGACGCTGCGTCGCGGCAGCCCACCTCGCTAACGTCCAGATCGTGGTCGAGGCACTCTTAGCGCGCGTCCCTCTACGGGCTGACACAGGCGCTGACGTTGGAGGTGCGCTGGGTAGCTTCGGCGCCGGCCTGCGGATCGAGCTCCAGGAGGTCGTCGTATCTTCTCGGACCGTGCCGTGGCGGACAAAGGTCTGAGCCGCCGCACCGTCCCGACTTCACCGCCTCCTCAAGACCACACGAGACCGCGAGCGAAGCCAGGACCGGTAGAAGCTCCCAAGCCATGCGCTTTGGCTTGTTCGGCGGCGCCCAGGCGCCGCGCACCCCGGTCGGCGACCCGGGCCGCGGCTTTCGTGAGTACATCGAGACCAGCGTCGAAGCCGAACGTCTCGGGTTCTATTCCACGTTCCTGGTCGAGCATCACTTCTCCGGGTCCGGGCAGGTTTCGGCTCCCCTCGATCTCCTGTGCTGGGTGGCCGCACGCACGACGTCGATCCGGGTGGGGACCGCGGTGCTCGTGCTGCCTTGGCATGACCCGGTGCTGCTGGCCGAGCGCGCGGCGACGCTCGATCTTCTCTCTGCCGGTCGGCTCGACTTCGGCGTGGGAAGGGGGTACCGGCATTCGGAGTTCGCCGGCTTCTGCGTGCCGGCGGAGGAGGCCGAGGCGCGCTTCGAGGAGTCCCTGGCGGTGATCCTGAAGGCGTGGCGCTCCGATGAGCCGTTCTCGCACGAGGGTCGTTTCTGGCGCTATCACCAGATCGTGGTGGAGCCGCCCACCGCGCAGAAGCCGCATCCGCCGGTGTGGATCGCCGCAGGTAAGCGCGAGTCGGTTCGCAATGTTGCGGCGCTCGGCGCCAACCTGTTGCTCGACCAGTTCGCCTCCACCGAGGCGATCGGTGAGCGGATCGCCCTGTTCAAGGCGGAGTGCGAGGCTCGCGGACGTGCCTTTGATCCAATGGACGTGGCCGTCGCGCGCAATCTCTACGTGGCAAGTGACGCAGGCGATGCAAGCGCGGCGCTCGCCCAGCAGGCAAGCATCCATGAGCGCATGATCGAACGCTCGCGCGGCCCGAGCGGGACCACGCGCTCACACATCTTGGCCTACGCGGACAAGGCGGGCGCGACCGAGGCCCATGCCCTCTTCGGCCAGCCCGAGGAAATCATCGCGGGGCTGCGAGCACTACAAGCGATCGGCGTTAGGTATGTGCTGATCAGCGGCGGGGAGGCCACCCGGCAGAGCATGCAGCGCTTCGCCGCCGAGGTGATGCCCGTGTTCTCACAGGAAAGCTGACCTGGGTCGACCCCACCCAGACCGAGCGAGCGACCCGGTGCCATGTTCTGTGCCGTCGCCCCCCGTAGGACCCACGATACGGCTCTATGCTGCCGGCGTGGGCCTGAGGAT
This sequence comes from uncultured Solirubrobacterales bacterium, assembly GCA_963839105.1. Classification (GTDB taxonomy): domain Bacteria; phylum Actinomycetota; class Thermoleophilia; order Solirubrobacterales; family Solirubrobacteraceae; genus Palsa-465. Next base: position 256,855 of record CAWITQ010000005.1, on the reverse strand, counting down.
CGAGGAGTTCCAGCCGGCACCGGCGCTCCAGGCCGTCGTCCACCGCGCTGCGGACTTCCACGAGCGTTCGGCGCCGCTACGTCGGATCGAGAGCCCGATGGTCGGGGTGGTGATGATCGTCAGCCTGGGTCCGGAGATGGAGATCGACGGTCGTCGGTGCGGCTCGTTCGTCGCGGGAGTGTGGGATCGGCCCACGGTCACCGGCCACTACGGCGAGCAGGCGGGCTACCAGCTCTACCTGGATCTGCTGGCATCGCGGCGACTGCTCGGAGTCCCGGCGAGTGAGCTGGCGAACCGGCTGGTCGCGCTGGAGGACGTATTGGGACCTTTTGCGGCCGAGCTGAGTGAGCGTTTGGCGCTCGCCGCGGACGCGACGGAGCGCCACGCGGTCGCACAGCGCCTGCTCAACGCCCGTCTCTCGGAGGCGGACTCGACACCGCCCGAGATCGTGTATGCGATCGACCGACTGCGAGCCACCCGGGGCGCGGTCGCGGTCGAGGTCCTCGCCAAAGAGGTCGGATGGAGCCGGCGGCACCTCGCCGCGCGCTGTCGCGAGGCGGTCGGGCTGCCACCCAAGGCGTTGGCCCGCCTCATCCGGGTCGAACATGCCGCGCGACGCGTGCGCGCAGGGGATCCATTGGCCGACGTCGCCTACCAGAGCGGCTACTCCGATCAGGCGCACTTCAACCGGGACTTCCGGGAGCTGGTCGGTTGCACGCCGACCGAGTTCCCATTTGTTCAAGACGGGCTGGCCGCGGCCTGAGACGCTGGGTCCATGAAGCTCTACCCATTGCTCCGCTACAGAGACGCCAGGGCCGCCTACCAGTGGCTGCAGGACGCCTTCGGCTTCGAGCCTGTCGCCCTGCACGAGGACGACAGCGGAAACATCGCCCACGCCGAGATGCGCTGGGGCGGCGACCTGATCATGTTCGGCACCGCGCGCGACGACCACTACGGCGATCGCGTCGGCAACGGCTGGGTGTATGCGACCTGCGCCGACCCGGACGCGCTGTACGCCCGCGCGGAGTCGGCCGGGGCCGAGGTGACGATGAAGTTGACCGACCAGCCGTATGGTTCGCGCGACTTCGGGGTGCGCGACCTCGAGGGCAACCAGTGGAGCTTCGGTACCTACGAGCCCACATAGCCGGTTGAGTCGCGCCCGCCCGCGTTCAGCGGATGCGCCGGGTAATCGTCGCCGGCGAACGCCACCGGCACCGACAGCCTGCGGCTGATTTCCGACCCCTCGATTCCCGCTCCGGGGTTAGGGGTATGCAGTTCTCGCACGTGGACGGGCTAAACGTCAACCGCCACTCGATCCGACCGAGCTGATCATGCGCGCTGCGGTGTGGGAACGTCCCGGCGAGCTGAGGGTGCAGGAGCGCCCGGATCCGGAGCCGGGTCCCGATGAGATCGTCGTCCGCGTGGGCGCATGCGGGATGTGCGGCACCGACGTGCACATCGCCGAGGGCGAGTTCCCGCCCACGCCCTATCCGATCGTGCCCGGGCACGAGTTCGCCGGCGAGGTGGTGGCAGTCGGGTCCGCGGTCGAGGATGTGGCCGAGGGCATGCAGGTTGCCGTCGACCCCTCGCTCTTCTGCGGGCACTGCGACTTCTGCCGCATCCAGCGCGGCAACCTGTGCCGGAACTGGGGCGCCATCGGCGACACCGTCGACGGCGCCTTCGCCGAACTGGTCAAGGCGCCCGCGCGGAACGCGTACGAGCTTCCCGAGGGGACGTCGCTCCGCGCCGGCGCACTCGTGGAGCCCCTCGCCTGCGCGGTCCACGGCGTTCGCCGCCTCGACCCCGGCACCGGCGACTCCGTCCTCATCACAGGCGCCGGGACCATGGGACTCCTGCTCCTGCAGCTCCTCCAGCACCACGGCGCGGCCAACGTGACCGTCGTCGACCGCAACGAGAGCCGCCTCGAGCTGGCGCGATCGCTCGGCGCCGCGGCGGTCGAGACGGACGTCGCCGCGCTCACCACCGATGACGGTGACGGCTTCGACTGCGTCGTCGATGCCACCGGCGTGCCCGAGGTGGTCCAGCAGGGCCTCGACATGGTCCGGCGGGGCGGCAAGTTGATGGTCTTCGGGGTCGTACCCGAGGAAGCGCGCGTGCAGGTCTCGCCATTCCGGATCTACAACGACGAGATCACCCTGGTCGGCTCGATGGCGGTGCTCTACACGTTCGCGCCCGCGATCGAGCTCGTTCGTGCCGGGGCGATAAGCACCGAGCCGCTCCTCACCCACACCTTCCCCCTGGACGAGTTCGAGGACGCCCTCGCGGCGATGCGAGCGGGTGAGGGGCTGAAGGTGCAGGTCCTCCCCAACTCGTAGCGCCATCAGCTGCCGACCCGGCTGACGAGCGCGCGGCGTCACACCCTCATGTGCGGCGCGTGAGCCAGTAGATCGCGACGATCGCGGCGGCCGACCAGCCGCCGAAGACCGCGAGCTGGGTGCCGAGGCCGGCGATGCCGAGCCACGGGTCGACGATCGCGGGGATCGCCGAGGGGAGCGCGTTGCTGATCGAGTGCATGACTCCGGTCATTGCTCCCTTCGGTGGTCCACCACCTCCGAGCAGGTAGAGCGGAAAGAAGGCCAGCAGGCCGATCGCCTGGGCTGCACGCGCGCTCGGGACGGCGAGGCCCACGGCGACGCCGATGAGCACGAGCGTTGCCGTTCCGGCTGCCACACCGCCGATGACCGCCAGCGGATGCACGATGTGCGGGACGCCGTAAGTCACAGCCGCGACGGCGAGGACCGCGGCGATGCCGATAGCAACAAGTACGGCGGTGACAATCGCTTGGGTGACTATGACCTGTGCGGCTGTGACCCCGAACGCTTCCAAGCGGCGCAGTACCCCCGTCTCCCGGTAGGAGGCGAGGGTCACCGGAAGTCCCACGAGTGCAAGCGCGATCACGGGAACGCCGAGCGATGCCGCGACGTAGTAGTGCTGGGGGTTTTGCCAGAAGAAGCCGACGGTGGCCTGGGTCCCGAACACGCTCGCGAGAATCAGCATCACCAGCGGGGGGAAGACGAACGCGAACACGAGCACGGTCCAGTCGCGGGCGAGCAGGCGCAGCTCGGTGGGGATGAGTGCGGCAAACGAGGTCATCGACGATCTCCATTCATCAGCGCTATGACGGCTTCCTCGAGCGAGGGGCGGATGACCGTGAAGTCCGACGGAGCGATGTCACGGCTCGCGAGCTCGCTGGCGACCTGCACGACCGCCAGCGGATCGACCGTGACATCTGCAGTCGCGCCGTCGTAGCCGATCTCGGCGACGCCTGGAACCCGCGCGAGTCCCTCGAGCCCGACCGCGGTCGGAGCAGAGAAGCGCACGCGAACCGTCCCCGAGGCGGTAGCGAGCTCGACCGGTCGTCCGCAGGTGAGCAGGCGACCTCCATGGAGGACCGCGACGCGATCGCACAGTCGCTCGGCTTCCTCCATGTCGTGGGTGACGAGAACGACCGTGGTGCCCTGCTGACGGGCCTGCTCAATCAGCTGCCACGTCTCCCGTCGGGCGACTGGGTCCAGGCCCTGGGTGAGCTCGTCCAGGAACACGAGGCGCGGCTGGTTGATCATCGCCAGGGCCAGGAACAGCCGCTGGCGCTGGCCGCCGGAGAGGTTGCCGAACGCCGTACCCATGACCGGCTGCAGCCGCCAGGCGTCGGCGAGCCCCCGCCAGTCGACGCGAGCGCCGGCCAGCCGGGCGAACAGCCTGAGCGCCTCACCGACACGAAGCCGCTCGGGCAGAGCCGAAGTCTGCAGCTGCGCGCCCATGAGCGAGCGCAGCCGCTTGCGCTCGCGCCCGGGATCAAAGCCCAGGACCTGAACCTGGCCGGAATCGCGGCTGCGCAAGCCCTGGAGGATCTCGACGGTGGTGGTCTTGCCGGCCCCGTTGCGCCCGGTGATCCCGAAGATCTCCCCGACGCCGACCGAGAACGACAAGCCGGAAAGGACCGGCTCATCTTCATATGTCTTGTGGAGGTCCGAGACCTCGATGGCTGAGTTCTGCATGCCGGCAACGCTAGGGGCCACGCGCCGGTTGCACATCGGGCCACGGGCCCTGATTGCGGTCCGACCGGGGTAGGAGAGACGCCCGCTCTACGGGTGGGCTCCGCCGGGTGCGACCACCCCGTGGTCATAGGCGAACACGATCGCGGCGGGCCGGTCGCGGACGCCGAGCTTGCCGAAGATGCTGCCGATGTGCGTCTTCACCGTGGCCTCGGCCACGTACAGGGTTCCGGCGATCTCGGCATTCGTTGCACCACGGGCCATCAGCCGGAGCACCTCGCGTTCACGCTCGGAGAGCAGCTCCAGCCGAGCCCCCTGACGCTCGGCCGGTGCGACGCGGCGCCGATAGTGCTCGAGGATCCGCGGCGCCACAACCGGATCGAACCATGCCGCGCCTCCAGCGACTGCCCGCACCGCCGCGATCAGATCGTCCGCGGCGGCGTCCTTGAGCACGAACCCCGCGGCGCCCGCTTCCAGCGCACCCCACAACACCTCATCCTCACCGAATGTCGTCAGCACCAGCACGGCGACGGCCGGGGCTGCCTCGAGCAGCGCGCTCGTCGCCGCGATCCCGTCGAGCACCGGCATTCGGATGTCCATCAGCACGACGTCCGGTTCCAGCGCCGGGAGGTGGTCGACCGCCTCGCGACCATTGGCGCACTCGGCGATCACCTCGAACCCGTCCGCGGGCGAGAGGATGCGCGCCACTCCGGCCCGCACAATTGCCTGATCGTCGACCAGCGCAACGCGAATCATGCGCTCAAGCCTCGCTTTCACCTCGCCGTGCCGAGCTCGTCCACGCGGTGTGACGGATCAACGCGGTCCGGCAACGGCAGGTGGCAGCTGACCTGCCAGCCCTGCGCAGTCGGTCCGGCCGTGAGCTCGCCTCCCAGCGCGGCCGCCCGCTCGCGCATCCCGATCAGCCCGTAGCCGCCCTGATGCGCGGCGCCTTCGGGCGGGTGGAGGACGGGCCCCGTGGTCTCGGCGACCAGCGTCACGTCCTCCTCTGTGAGCTCGATTCCCAATGCGGTCTGTGCCCGCGGCGCATGGCGCGCCGCGTTCGCGAGCGCCTCCTGCGTAATGCGGTACAGGGCGAGGCCCACGCCCGGGTCGATCGACGCCAGGTCGCCCCGTATCCTGAGCGTCACGGCGAGGCCGGCGGCTCGGGCTTGGTCGACCAGGTCCGGGACCTCCACCGCCGTCGGAACCGGCGCCGGCACGCCGGCATCGTCATCGCTGCGCAGTAGTGCGAGCGTCCTGCGCAGCTCGCTCATGCTGCGCCGGCCCACATCCTCGGCGGATTGCAGCGCTTCCTCGGCGGCCGCGGGGTCGCGGCGGAGCACGTGACGAGCACTCGTCACCTGAAGCATCATTGCCGCGAGGCCATGCCCGACAAAGTCGTGCACGTCCCGAGCTATCCGCCGGCGCTCCTCGAGCATGACCTGCTGCGCCAGCTCGCGTCTCGTGGCCTCGAGCTGCGCCGCGAGCCTGTTCTGGCGCATGACCGCCCTCCCGATGACCCATGGGAAGGCGATGCCGAGGATCCAGATGCCGACGCCGATGTGACCGCGGGTCTCGATCACCGCCACAACCACGGGCGCCGCGAGCGTGAGCAGGCCGAGCGCCGCCGCGAGCGCGAGCGAGGTCGACCAGCACGCGACCACGAACGCCAGTATCGAGACCGCGAACATCACGGGCTCGTGCGCCCCTGAGCGCTGCACGGCGACCACGGGGACGAGCACCGCGACCGCGACCACGACAAGGGGCACCCCCTGCCGGTAACCCCATATCGAGAAAGCGGCGACCGGGATCGCCAACAGCAAGAGGTCGAGAGCAGAGGACGAATCCGTGCTCGCAGCGATGACCGCGACCGCGAGCGAGAAGACGGGCACGAGGCGGCGCACCTCGTTGCGCGTTGCCCTCGCGGCTGCCGGCTCGCCGGTCATCGAGTGAAGGTAGCGCCGCGCCGCCGGCTCGCCATCCACCCTGGGACTGACTCATGTGCCCGACCGAGGTTGGAGAGTGCGCTCGACCAGACGCGTGACGCGTCCGGTCATGCCGCGCCGGCGCGGACGCGCGCGCACCTGGGTCCTGGTCCCGTACATTCCCCGTCCCTTGGTCCTGCCAGATCCCGTGGGCTTGCGCGACACTCGCGAAGCATGGCCGTCCACCGAGCCGCGGTGATCGAGATCAGACAGCTGGAGGCGGAGGATCGTCGAGCGTGGGAGCGGATGTTCCGCGCTTACATCGACTTCTACGGCTTGAGTCTCGATTCCGCCGCCTACGGCCGCACATGGGATGCCCTTCTCGAGGACACGAGGGTGCACGCACGGGCCGCATGGATCGACGAGACCATGTGCGGTTTCGCCCACTTCCTCCTCCACCCGCACACTCACGCGAACGACGTGTGCTACCTCCAGGATCTCTTCACCACGCCGGAAGCCCGCGGCCAGGGTGTGGCACGAAAGCTCATCGCCTACGTGACGGCCTGGGCCCGTGCGCGTGACTGCAGCAGTGTGTACTGGCAGACGCACCTTCGCAACTCCCGGGCGCGAAAGCTCTACGACAAGGTGGCCGAGCACCGAGGCTTCATCGTGTACGAGATCGACCTGTAGGGCGATTGCCGCGGGCTCAGGTCAGGACGCGCCCAGCTCCCGGTAGTAGTAGAGCAGCGGTTGGCCCGCTTCCGTGTTGCTGTAGCCATGCCGCTCGTAGAAGCGGCGCGCATCGGCGTCCGGCGCGTCGACGTTTATCTCCATCAGCTCCCCGCCACGCGCCCGGACCGAGGACTCGGCGGCCGCAAGCAGCTCGGAGCCCAGTCCCCGTCCGCGCTCGGTGGGTGCGACGTAGAGCTCGTCGAGCACGGCGACCGGGCCGTCATACCAGAGGCTGGGCCGCAGGGTCAGGACTGCGATCGCTATCGGGGGGTCGCCCGTGAGCACGACGATCATCGTGCTCTTGGTGAGAAGTCGCTCGAGTCGCTGCTCGAGCACCAGCGGACCGGGGGAGGGGGTGGCGAACTCGCGATTGAAGGCGTCAAGGAGGCCGGCGGCAGCGCCGGCGTCCGCGGCTGTCGCCAGACGTGGCGAGGATGGCAACTCGCTCATCGCGTGGGCCGCGATGCAGTAGGCCGCCGCTCGAGCGCGGACTGCGAGAAGCTAAGCCGCTCGGCCGCGATAGCGGACCTCGGTGAACGGCCACTCGGTGGCGAGCCAATGCGCGACGGCATCGTGCAGCACCGGATCGAGTTCCGCGGAGCCTGCGCTGACCCACGACTGCACCTGCGCGACCCGCGCGCCGCTCGGCGTTGGATAGATGTACACGCATCCGATGACCTCCTCGGCGTCGTCGAGGACGGTGTAGGTGAAGCCCGCGCGGCGCTCGAAATCGTCCGCGTGGCGCTGGAGGTCCCTCAGGTTCTCTGCGAGCGACTTCCCCTCGACAGGCGGCCAGCGACCATCCGCATAGCCCGGGGTGGAGCGGATGTGCTCGATGCTCGACGTCCAGGCGCGGTGGTCGGACTCGTTGTGCTGGGGGCCAAGTGGCTCCAGGCGGAAGCCGGGACCCACGAGGGCCTGCGGGACAACGAAGTCATCCGGGACGAATGGCTGCGTCACGCGGCGGATCATATGCACAGCGGCACAACGCGTCGCGTAGCTTTCCTGTGCCGGGACCATCCGGGCGCGAGACCAACCCGCAGTCCAATCAAGCCGTGGATCTACACATCGTCATCGACGCCGGCAAGCCGTTGCGCGCTCAGATCGAGAAGCAGCTCCGTGACGGCATCGTCGCCGGCCGCCTGCGGCCCGGAATCCGGCTGCCGCCGACGCGGCTCCTGGCGGGCGAGCTCGGCGTCTCTCGTGGCGTCGTGGTCGAGGCCTACGCCCAGCTAACCGCCGAGGGTTACCTGGTCACACGCGGGAGCGGTGGGACGCGGGTTGCCGCGGGTGTCGCCCCGGCGGCGAGCAGCCGACGTCGCCCCGCCACGAGTCGCAGACGGTTCGACCTGAGAGCAGGCCTTCCGGATCCATCGCTGTTTCCACGCAGGGCGTGGGCGAGCGCGAGCACGGCAGCGATTCGGGAGCTTCCGGACGCGGCGCTGCTCTACGGGCCGACACAGGGGCAACGGCGTCTACGTGAGGTTCTGACCGCGTACCTCGGCCGAGCCCGGGCGATCGTGGCCGACGCCGAGCACACGTTCATCACGTGCGGAGCCAGTCACGCCCTCGCGTTGCTGTGGAACGCGCTCACCGAGGCGGGCGTGCACAGCGTGGCTCATGAAGACCCCGCGTGGGAGCGGGTTCCCGCGACGATCGCCCAGGCCGGGCTGCAACCCAGGCCGGTGCGCGTCGACGGACGAGGACTTTCGGTCGCCGATCTATACCGGACCGATGCGCAGGCCGTGGTGGTGTCTCCGGCACATCAGTATCCGACCGGCGTGCTCATGCACCCGACGCGGCGGCTCGAGCTGATCAAGTGGGCGCAGGACACCGGAGGCCTGATCGTCGAGGACGACTACGACGCGGAGTACCGCTTCGGCGCCAGGCCCCTGCCACCGCTCCGGAGCATCGCCGCCGACCGGGTGGCCTATGTCGGTACGGCAAGCAAGGTGCTGGCTCCGGCACTGCGACTGGGATGGCTGCTCGTGCCGCGCCGCCTGGCGAAGCTCGTCGCGGCGGAGCACGCGGTGTCTTACGCGCAACCGGATGTCATCGATCAAGCGGCGTTCGCGACGCTCGTCGAGTCCGGCGAGCTCGACCGTCATCTGCGAAAGACGCGTGCCACGTACCGTGCCCGCCGCGCGACGCTGCTGAGCTGCCTGACCAAGTCTATTCCGGCGATTCGGATGAGTGGTGGCGCGGCGGGCCTTCACCTGATGCTCTGGTTACCGCGACACGTGGACGAGCGAGGGGTGGTGGAGTCGGCGGCACGGAGGGATCTCGCCGTCGACGGCCTGCACAGCACTTGTGCCGTGGCGCGCTCACTCGGGCCCGCGCTCGTGCTCGGCTACGGCGGGATCGCCGAGCCCGCAATCCCCATCGCGATCTCGAACCTGGCCGCGTCCATCGGCGGCTGACCGGCCGAGAACGGCGGCCGGCCAAACCGGTCAGGAATCGAGAAGCGCGATCACCAAGGCGCAACTACGGTGACCGTCATGGACCTCACCACACCAACCTCAGGAGTGACCATGACCGGATCGTCCACGCAGGGAATCAAGATCGTGCTGCATCCCGTGTCGAACCTGGAGAAGGCCAAGGCGACCTACGCCGCACTGCTCGGCCAAGCGCCCCAAGCCGACTCCCCCTACTACGTCGGATTCGATGTCGCCGGCCAGCACATCGGGCTGGTGCCGCAGGGCGGAGGGCCGGATATGAAGTCTCCAGTGGCCTACTGGCAGGTCTCGGACATCGAGGCGAAGCTCGCCGAAGTGAGCGCTGCGGGTGCCACCGTGAAGGAGAGCCCGCGCGACGTCGGTGGTGGTCGCCTCGTCGCGACGTTCACCGACTCCGATGGCAACGTGCTCGGCCTGGTTCAGGACCCTGAGCGTTGACTCACCCCGCTACCGAACCTCATCGATCAAAGGAGTTGCCATGACCGCCATCGATTCAGCCACTGTCGCTCGATCGCATGAAACGACATCGGTCGACCGCGTCACGGTCGAAGCCCCCGATCCCATCGGAGCCGACCGGTTCTACGCCGACGCCTTCGACTTGGGCCCCCGGTTGAGCGTCCGTGGCTCGGACGCTCCGAGCACCGGCTTTCGCGCGTTCACGCTGTCGCTCGTCGTCTCGCAGCCGGCCACGGTCGACGAGCTCCTTCGCACCGCCCTCGACGCGGGCGCGACGCCCCTCAAGCCGGCCAAGAAGTCGATGTGGGGCTACGGCGGCGTGGTTCAGGCCCCGGACGGGACGATCTGGAAGGTCGCGACCTCGGCGAAGAAGAACTCCGGTCCCGCCTCTCGGCAGGTCGATGAGATCGTGCTTCTGATCGGAGCCGAGGACATCGTCGCGAGCAAGCGCTTCTACACCGAGCGCGGCCTCACGGTGAAGAAGAGCTTTGCCCGCGCGTATGTCGAGTTCGACACAGGACCCATCAAGCTGGCGCTCTACAAGCGCCGCGCCCTGGCCAAGGACGCGGGCGTCCCCGCCGAGGGCACGGGATCACACCGGATCGTGATCGGCGGCGATGCCGGGGCGTTCACCGACCCGGACGGGTTCACGTGGGAGACGGCGTGAGCCCGGGACGCGGGCGGTGATGAGCGGCGGGGTGCTCGCGGACGACAGGTAACCGATCCTTCCATGTGCTTCGATCGCCCCACGCTCTCGCGGATCCCCCTCCGGCGTGTCAGGATCTTGCCGATGAGCAGCACACACCTCAGCGCGCAGCAGCTCCGGGACCTGGCGCTGCTGCGCCGCGTTCGCGATCGGATCGACCGGGAGTACGCGCAGCCGCTGGACGTCGAGGCGCTCGCTCGCGGTGCTCACATGTCGGCCGGTCACCTCAGCCGCCAGTTCCGGCTGGCGTACGGTGAGTCGCCGTACAGCTACCTGATGACACGGCGCATCGAGCGCGCGATGGCGCTGCTTCGCCGTGGCGACCTCAGCGTGACGGAGGTGTGCTTCGAGGTCGGCTGCTCGTCGCTGGGCACGTTCAGCACCCGCTTCACAGAGCTGGTCGGAATGCCGCCGAGCAGCTATCGGGAGCGGGAGGCGGGGGCGACAGCCGGCATGCCTCCGTGCGTCGCGAAGCAGGTGACGAGACCGGTCAGGAATCGAGAAGCGCACGCAGCCGGCCGCGGGTAGGGTCCGGGCATGAAAATCACGATTCACTCGAGCATGCTTCCCCACAACGACCCCGACGCCTCTCTGGCCTTCTACCGCGACACCCTGGGCTTCGAGGTCCGCAACGACGTCAAGTACGGCGGGATGCACTGGATCACGATCGGCCCTCCGGGGCAATCCGACACCTCGATCGTGCTCTATCCGCCCGAGGCCACTCCCGGCATCACGGACGACGAGCGACGTACCATCGCCGAGATGATGGCGAAGGGCACCTACGCGAGCGTCAACCTCGCCACCTCTGACCTCGACGCCACCTTCGAACGCCTGCAGGCCGGCGACGCAGAGGTCGTTCAGGAACCGATCGATCAGCCGTACGGGATTCGGGACTGCGCCTTCCGCGATCCCGCGGGCAACCTGGTCCGCATCCAGCAGCTGCGCTGAGGGAGCGCGCGGCGTTCGATCAGGCCGGCCGCCACTCCTCTTCGAGGATGGCGTAGCCGACCGTGTCGAGCCATCGGCCGGAGCGGTGCAGCGACTCGCGGACCGCGTGGACCTCGCGGCGCATGCCGACGCGCTCCATGAGTCGCCAGGACGTGTCGTTATCGAGAAAGCAGTTCGCGGTGACCCGCCGCACGCCCAGGTCCTGGAAGCAGTAGCGGAGGAGCTCGCGCACGCCCTCGGTGGCGTAGCCGTGGCCGGTGTGGGCCGGATCGATGACCCAGCCGAGCTCGGCCTGCGTGTTGCGGGCCTGCTCGGCGACGTCCAGCTGAGCCCAAGCATCCTCGCGCCGGAGCATGAGGTCGCCGATGACCGGAGCCGCGACGGCATGGCCGAGGGTGACGATCACGGTGGCCGCGAGGCGCGCGGGCTCCGAGAAGTGCCTGCGGTAGCCGTCGAGGTCGGCGGGGGAGCCGGTGATCCACTGGTTCACCGACGGGAGCCGGCGGTATCTCCAGGTCACCTCGGCATCGTCGGTGGTGGCGGGACGGAGGGTGAGCCGCTCGGTTTGAAGCGGGCGCTCGGGCATGGGCGGGTAGGCGGGGACTGCGGTGCGGCTCCGGGGGCCCACGAGCTCGCCGACCTGATGGCCCCGCGTTACGGTCGCCTTCCCCAGCAGCTGATCATGAGGGGCGAGAAGCAGATCGACCGGCCGTCGTGCCAGAGATCGTGGAAGGCGGCAAGGTCGTCCTCGGTGACGAGGTCGCCTGCGAGCAGGGCAGGGGCGAGCTGGTCGGCGAGCAGCTCCCACTGTGGGAGCCCTTCGTCGGGATCGGCGCGAACCTGGATGGCCTGCGCGCGGGTGCCGATATCCGTCAGCCCGGCGGCGTCGAGCCTGCGTGGCAACGTGCGGCCGAAGGTGGCGAGGGGGTCGATGAAGCGAGTGTCGATGTCAAGCGCGGTGACGCTTCCCGTGGGCAGGACGAGCGTGGCCAGCGCCTCGGCTAGGGTGCCGGTGCCGGCGCCGGCGTCGAGACACCGCCAGCCGTCGCTGACCCCGATCGTCTGGCAGAGCTCGAGCGTGCCGGGGTCGTAGAGGCGCGTAAGGCTGTCAAGCCGTGCGCGCTCGGCATGCCAGGCGCTGTCGAGCGCGTAGCCGGCGGCGGGTTGAGTATCGACCATGTTCGAGTGCTCCTCTGTTGAGGATCATGACGGATTGCGAGGCGACCGCGGGGGCCATAGGCGCACGCCGGTCGTGCTGGATGCGCGGCGCCGGAGCAGGGGCGCTCATCGTCGGGGCCCGTCGTGGCTAGCCGGCCCGACCATGACGAGGTAGTCCCGGGCGGAGCACAGGCGTTTCGTCTGTAGTCTCACGCCCGTTACCGTCGAGGAGGAGACCAGCGGTGGTGGCTCGGATCCGAAGCGCGAAGCTCATCGCGGCCGTTCTCGTCCTGGGGGGCGGGGTGGCAACGAACGCGCGCGCCGGAGTCCTCATCGGGCCCCGGATACAGCTCACCGGCGCCGGCTTCCGGGTCGTGATCTCGCGCGCACCATTCCGGATGACGTTCGAGGACGGGGCCGGGCACGCGGTCCTGAGCGAGTTTGCCCCACCGGCGGGCTCGGTCCCGACGCCGGTGCTCCCCACGATCCCACCGCTCCCGCCGCTTCCCCAAACGCCGCTCGCCCAGTTGACGGCGCCGGCGACGAGCGGGGCGGTCGGTGGCGCGGCGCGGTACGCGCCGCTGTCGTTCCTGGTCGGAGTCGAGCGCCCCACGGTCGAGCCCGCCGGTCAGTGGGAGGGCGATCTCGCGTCGGTCGAGCGGACCGGCGTGGAGTACGCGGCGCGCGACGTGATCTCCGCCGCGCGGTCCGGCTCGGGAGTGCGTCTGACCCTCTCGACCGACGACCCCACGGGCCGGCGGCTGATCGTCACCGTCACGCCTGACGGCGCGGGGGCGGTGCGGGTCTCGGCGCGGCCGAGCAACGCCGCGGGCGTGGCCGCCATGAGCGACTCGTTCACGTCCTCGCCGGCCGAGGCCTTCCACGGGTTCGGCGGGCGTCACAACAGCCTCGACCAGCACGGTCAGGATTTCTACAACTGGATAGATCAGGAGAACGTGAGCGAGGGCTCGCTCGGGAGTCCCGACAGCCCGTACCTGTTCCCGGACGGTCCCCAGGCGGCCTACTACGTGCAGTCGTCGTTCGTATCCAACCGGCGATACGGCTTCCTGCTCGACCGCAGCGAGCTCTCGAGCTGGCGACTCGATTCCGACCGGCCGGATGCGTGGGAGACCGAGGTGGCCGCTCCCGCCATCGATTATCTCGTCACGCCCGGCGGCATGAGCTCGGCGGCGGCCACGCTGACCCGGATCACCGGCCGCCAGCGCGTCCCGGCGAGCTGGGGGCTGGGGCCGATGTTCGACCGGGAGGTCGCCTATCCCAGCGAGTCGGCGGCAACCTATGAGGCCCAGGTCACCTCGGACCTCGCGAACATCGCCCGCTACCACCTGCCCGTACGGGCATACCGGATCGAGGGCTGGCAGCTCGCGCCGCTGTCGTTCGTGCGCAGCGTGATCGCGCGGCTGCACGCCCGCGGAATAAAGGCGCTCGTGTACTTCCGCGCCTTCGTCGGCGAGGACCGCACCGGTACCGACGATCCGGCGCAGTTCAACGTCGCCGTCGACAACGGCTACGTGGCGAGAACCGCCGCCGGTGCGCCGTACGTGTTCGTGAGCAACTTCAACGCTCCCGGGGCGCTGATCGACTTCACGAACCCGGCTGCGCGGCACTGGTGGGCCGGACGCATCGACGCGGCCCTGGGCATGGGCGCCGATGGGTTCATGCTCGACTTCGGCGAGCAGGTTCAGCCGGGAATGCGCTTCGCGGACGGCGAGACGGGCGCGGCGATGCACAACCGCTATCCGGTGCTCTACCAGGCGGCGACGCGCGCCGCCGTCGACGCCTACGCACATGCCCATCGCGGGCGCTCGTTCTTCTTCTTCACGCGCAGCGGCTACACCGGGGACCCGGGGACACCCGCCTATGAGAACGCCAACTTCCCGGGTGACGAGACCACCGATTGGAGCGTCGCCTCCGGGCTGCCCTCGCAGACTCCGGACATGCTGAACCGGGCCGTCGGCGGCGCCTACGGGTTCGGCACCGACATCGGCGGCTACTTCGACATCGGCCCTTTCCAGGCGACCTCGAAGGAGCTGTTCCTGCGCTGGGCCGAATGGGCGGCGCTGACCCCGGTGTTCCGCCTGCACGGCTCGGTGAGCACCGGCGTGCACGCGCCCTGGACGTACGACGCGCAGACGGTGGCTACCTACGAAGCGTTGTCGAAGCTGCACCTCCGGGCGGTGCCCCTCATCCGGCGGCTGTGGGCACGCGCCGAGCGCGGTGGTGCGCCGCCGACCGAGCCGCTCTACCTCGCGTATCCGGGTGACCCCACCGCGGCGCGGCAGGACCAGGAGTGGCTGCTCGGACCCGATGTCCTGGTCGCGCCGGTGGTGAGTCAGGGCGCACGCACTCGCCAGGTGTACTTCCCACCCGGGTGCTGGCAGAGCCCGCGTGGTACCGTCCGCGGCCCGCAGGAGCGAACGGTCGCGGCACCGCTCGCGGTGCTGCCCTTCTACTTCCGCTGCGGCACGCGGCCGTTCACGCCGAGGGGGCGCTCCGGAACCTCGCCGAGGCCGCCGAGGCCGCCGAGGTTCACAGGATGAGCCCCGCGCAGACGTAGAGTCATGGCGACATGAGTCGCGACGTCGTCCTCCTCGACGGTGCCACGCTGACCGCGCCGGCTGTGGCCCGCGTGGCGCGCGGCGGCGCGCCGGTGGAGCTCGCGGAGGAGGCCATGCGCCGCAACGAAGCGGCGCGGATCACGCTTGCGGCCGTGCTCGAGCGGGGTGAGCCGATCTACGGGGTGAGCACCGGCGTTGGCTCCCTGCGTGAGTACCCGATCCACGACGATCCAGCGGCCTACTCGCTGCGGCTGTTGCGCAGCCACGCCTGCGGGGCGGGGCGCGTCGTGCCGGTCGATCTGGTGCGGGCGGCGATGGCGGTACGCGCGAACCAGTTCGGAGCCGGAGGCGCGGGCGTCGCCGACGAGCTGCTCACCACGCTCGTGGCGTTGCTCAACGCCGGTCTCGCCCCCTTCACGCGCGAGCTCGGCTCGCTGGGCACCGGTGACCTCACCGCCCTGGCGGACATCGGCCTGGCGCTCCTCGGCGAGGGTCAGGTTTGGCGGCGTGATCGGCTCCTCGACGCCGCGCAGGCGCTCGCCGCGGCGGAGATCCGACCGGCGAGGCTCGGCCCGCGCGACGGCCTGGCCTTCATGAGCAGCAATGCCGTGACCGTCGGCCACGCGGCGTTGCTCGTGGTCGACGTCCATCGAATGTTCGATGCCTGGCTGTCGGTGGCCGCACTGTCGTTCGAGGCCGCCGGCGCCGACCCGATCGTGCTCGACGAGAGGATCCACTCTGCGCGGCACCGTCCCGGACAGTCGGCCGTGGCCGCGAGGATGCGGGAGCTGCTGGCGGGAGTGCAGCCGCGCGTGCGCGATCGTGGTCCGATGGGCGTTCAGGATCCGTATCCCTTCCGGGCGCTCCCGCAGGTCGACGGCGCGGTCCACGAGGCGCTGAGCGCGCTCGAGGAGACAGTCGAGCACGAGTTGAACCTGGCGGGCGAGAACGCGCTGATCGTGCCCGAGAGCGGGTTGGCGCTGCCGAACGGCAACCCGCACGCCGCGCCGCTGGCGGGAGCGATCGATCACCTGCGCACGGCGCTCGCCCAGTCGGCGGCGCTGATCGCGGCGCGCGTCAGCACGCTGCTCGACTCGAGCCTGACGGGGCTTCCGCCGTTCCTCGCCAGGGAGCCCGGCCCGGAGTCGGGGGCCCTGGTGCTCGAGTACACAGCCCACGCCGCCGCCGCCGAGGTCCGCTCGCTGGTGACGCCGGTCGCCGCCCAGACCGTCGCCGTCTCACGCGGCGTGGAATCACACTCGAGCCTGGCACCGATCGCCGCGCGACGCGCGCACGAGACGCTGCGAGCGCTGGAGGTGCTGATCGCCACCGAGCTCGTCGTCGCGGTGAGGGCGCTGCGCCTCGCGCGCCACCAACCCTCGGGCGCCGGCACCCGCAGCCTGTTCGAAGCCGCGGCGGCGCAGCTCGACCCCGACCTCGCCGACCGTCCGCTTCACCCCGACGTCGAGACGGCGCGGACCATGATCGACGGATGGAGGTCACGGGGTGCCGAGTCGGCGGAGTAGGGTCAGAGGTCGTGTCTCGGTCGTCCGTCGTCCTCGCGGCTCTGACCGAGGAGCCGACGAGCACATCCGACCTCTACGGCCGGGTGGGTTACCGCACCCTGGTCCAGGTCGGGCTCATCCCGTATGAGGCGTTCCGTGCCGAGCTCGTGGGGCTCGAGGCCGCCGGGCTCGCCGAGAGTGAGGCCGCCTCGGACGGATCGACACTGTGGCGGCTGGCGCCTGGCGGACCAGCCTGCTGACGCACATGCCCGCAGGTTAAGATCGCCCACGCATTTGCGTCGACCCTCGGCAGTCAGAAAGCGAGTGTGACCGTGGCCGATTACAACCCTTATGACCAACTGCCCCAGGTGCCGTCGTTCGAGCTCACGAGCGCGGACGTGCGCGACGGGGAGGAGCTCCAGCAACCCCAGCTGAGTGGATTGTTCGGCGCCGGCGGCGAGGACGTCTCGCCGCAGCTGGCGTGGAGCGGGTTCCCCGAGGAGACCAAGAGCTTCGCCGTGACCTGCTACGACCCCGAGGCGCCAACCGCCTCCGGCTTCTGGCACTGGGCCGTGGTGGACATTCCGGCCACGGCGACGGAGCTCCCGCGCGGTGCCGGCGACGAGGAGGGCAGCGGCCTGCCCGGGGGCGCCTTCCCGCTGCGCAACGACGCCGGGGTCAGACAGCACGTGGGTGCTGCCCCGCCGCCCGGGCATGGTCGCCACCACTACTACTACGTGGTCCACGCGGTCGACGTCGAATCGCTGGGCATCGACAAGGACGCCAGTCCCGCCTTCCTCGGGTTCAACCTGTTCTCGCACACGCTCGCGCGCGCCACGATCGTTGCCTGGTACGAAGCGCCCGACTCCTAGACCTTCCGCTGCGGCCGCCCCTACTGAGCGGGGTTACGCCGTCGCGCCCAGCCGGTAGCCGCGGTCGGCCTTCTGGACCTCGCCGCTCTTGGCCAGCTTGGACAACGTCGTCGAGACCGTGGGACGTGCGAGGCCGGCCTTGGTGGCGACCTGGCTCGCGGTCATCGCCTCGCCGCCGGCGAGAGCGGCGAGCACGGAGGCCTTGGTGGCACCGTGGGCGGTTCGGCCGTTGGTCGTCGCCGATCGTGTGGCGCGGCGGCGGCTTCTGCTGCCGGTAGTGGAAGTCCTGGCAGCGGACCGGGCCGCGCGCTGCCGGCTGGCCTTTGCGCCGGGCCGGGTCGACGTGGATGCCGTGGCCGGGTGCCAGCCCTGGCCCTCGCGCTTTATCTGGCCGACGGAGGCGAGTCCGGGCAGCACGCGGTACAGGTAGTTCGGCTGGATCTTCATTGCGCGAGCAATCTCGGGGATGGTGATTCCCGGCTTACTGCGCACGAGCTCGAGTGCCTGCTCGGCACGCGTGTTACCCCCGGAAGCCGAGCGCGGCTCAGCGGAGCGGCCGCTGCGTCGGGTGGCCGAACGGCCACGCGTTCGCGAGGCATGGGCGCCGCCGGCGGCGGCGCCGGCGCGCCGACGCTGGCGCGTCCCGCCGGTCAGCGCCGCGCGGGCGGCCTCGAGGCGCGACGCCTCGTCCTTGAGCATGCGGAGACGCTCGTCGATGTCCTTCAGAGCGCTGTCGACAAAATCGGGCACGATCTCACCTCTCGTGTTAAAGCTTGATAAGGATGCGGCGATGAGCCACGTGTTTGCACTGCCGGTCCCGCTCGAGCGTCGCCGTTGCACGCTCGGTTAGTGATCGTAGGGAGCAGCCGCGGATGCTGTTCCGAATAGCAATGTTACTTCGCGCCCGCAGGCGATAACCCTGTCTCGCCTGAACTTGCCGGACGACCTTTATCGGAAGCATGCAGAGCGGGCTAAATGTTAGTGGTGCGTGGCCGACGAGCAGCCGTGAGCTGACCGGGCCAGGTGACGCGTAGCGCGCGCAGTCGGCTACCGTGCGGCGCGTGGCAGAGACCAACTGGTCAGGCAACTACGTGTACCGAGCGCGCGCCATACATGCGCCGGGCACGACCGAGCAACTGCAGGACACGGTCGCCGCGCTGCCCAGGTTGAGGGTGCTTGGCTCGCGCCACTCGTTCACCGACATAGTGGACTCCGACGAGCTCGTGAGCCTCGAGAACATGCCGCGCGAGACGCTGGTCGACCGGGAGTCTATGACCGTCTCGGTCACAGGCGGGGTCCGTTACGGGGAGCTCGCCGAGGACCTTGCCCGAGAGGGACTTGCGCTGGCGAACCTGGCTTCCCTGCCTCACATCTCAGTGGCCGGCGCTGTCGCCACGGCGACACACGGATCCGGCGATCGCAACGGCAACCTGGCGACGGCGGTGGCATGGCTCGAGCTCGTCACCTCGGACGGGAGCATCGTGCGTGTGACGCGGGGAGATCCGGACTTCGACGGCATCGTCGTGAGTCTGGGGGCTGCGGGTGTGATGACACGCATCGGTCTCGATGTGGAGCCCGCCTACGAGGTTCGCCAGAACGTGTTCGAGGGGATGCGCTGGGAAACCTTGCTGGAGCACCTCGATGAGATCGCCGCGAGCGGTTACAGCGTCAGCGTGTTCTCGAGGTGGGGCGACGCCGTCGAGCAGGTATGGGTGAAAAGCCGCGTGCAGGCGGGCGCGCCGCCGGCTCCCGAGGCGCTGTTCGGTGCGGCGGCCGCGCCTGAGGACAGACATGTGATCATCGGCCTCGATCCCGTCCACTGCACTGCGCAACTGGGCGTCCCGGGGGCGTGGTCGGAGCGATTGCCTCATTTCCGGATGGGGTTCAGACCGAGCAGCGGCGCCGAGATCCAAACCGAGTACATCGTCGCGCGGTGGGATGCGGGCGCTGCAATCGAGGCGATTCTGCGCGTCGCAGCGCCGTTCCGGCACCTGATCCAGGTGAGCGAGATCCGGACCGTCCCCGCCGACACGTTGTGGATGAGCCCCCAGTACGGCCAGGACACCGTCGCCTTTCACTTCACCTGGGAGCCCGATCAGCAAGCGGTGGAGTCGGCATTGGTAACCCTCGAGGAAGCGCTTGCCCCCGTCCGGGCGCGACCTCACTGGGGCAAGTTGTTCATGGCGCGCGCCGACAGAATTCGCTCGCTGTACGAGCGCGTCGACGACTTCGGCGCGCTGCTCGCACGGCTCGATCCGCGCGGTGCGTTCCGAAACGAATGGTTGGAAGCCCGAGTGCTCGGCGCGGATTGACAATGGGCCGCCGGCGCTCAGGCCCAACGATCGTCGCGCGCAGGGGCAATCTGATCGTCGAGCGTGACGCGCACAGGGCGTCCGGCCGGCTGCTCCGGCAGGGGGATATGGAGGCGTCCTACGTGGATCTGGCCGACGTCTGCCATCTCGAGTTCGACTACCTGCGGTGGATGCGGCTTGTCCTCAGGGCCGTGCGAGCGCGGCGGGTCCTGCACCTCGGAGGCGGTGCCTGTGCGTTGCCACGCGCGCTCGCGGCGATTGATCCGGGCGGTCGACAGGAGGTGTGTGAGGTGGACGCTGACGTGCTGGCGATTGCGCGCGAGCACCTCGGCCTGCGCCGCGCTCCCGGGCTGCGAGTGCGGCACGCGGAAGGACGCGCCGTCGTCTCCCGTCAGCGGGACGCGAGCTGGGACGCCATCGTGCTCGACGCTTTCGTGGGCGCCGCCGTGCCGCCGCGGCTGGTCACCGAGGAGGCATTGCGCGACGTGGCGCGCGTGGCGCCGCTGGCGCTCGTCAATGTCGTCGACAGCCGCGCCGGACCGGCGGTGCGCGCGATCGGTGCCGGGCTCCTCGGCGCGTATCCGCTGACCTGGGGCCTCGTCGGCCGAGGCGGTAACACCGTGCTCGTGGGCGCGAGCAGCAGCCTCGACCTCGACAGAATCGCCGCCGAGGCGGCTGCCGATCCCTCGCCGGCCCGGCTGCTCGCCCCCAAGAGGCTGACGCAGTTGATCGCGTCCACGCCGGCTCTTCGCGACGAGGGTCTCGCGCCTGTGCCGACTGCGCCCCCGGAGTAGGAAGGTTTCCGGCTTGATCCCGTCGCAGGGCACCCGGGCGACCCGGCTCTCTCGAAGCTCAGCGCCGGTGGGCGCCGATCGAGATGCCGCGGCGGACCACGGTGGCTCGGCCCTCGAGTATCACAAGCTTGTAGCGTCCCGCCGCCGGGATCCGGCCGTTGATCCTCAAGACGAGGCGCCGCGCACCCGTACCGAGCCGGGCCAAGCGCTTCTTAAGCAACACCTTGTTACCGCGCTTCAGCTCGACCGTGATGCCGCGCACCGTGCCGTGGTTGGTGGCGAGCACGACGAGAAGGCCGTGCCGCCGGTGACTGACCTTGACCGAGCGCACGAGCACGCGCGGTGCCGAGGCGTGCCGGCTCCCCGAAGGTGGCGGCAACGGCGTGAGCGGGTTGCCGGCTGGGATCGAGCTGCACTCGCTGGCGACCGGTTGACCGCCGTAGAGCTGCTGCAGGAACTGAACCGCCTGTGCCTCGAACTGTGGTGCCGCCTCGTCGTGGTTGGAGTTGCCGTATACGTGGAACTGCACCGTCAGTCCGCGCGTGCAGTAGGTGTGTGAAAGCTCCTGAACGTCCTTGACGATCATGACCCCGTCGCCGGTGCCATCGGCGTTGCCGACGCCGAGGAGCAGCGGCACCCGCGGCGTGCCCGCCCGTCCCATGATTCCGTCGTTGAAGATGCGGATGAACGACGGGACCTTCTTCCAGTCGCGGTACCGGGGCTTGAGCAGACTTGCGAACTTGAGACCGGGATAGGCGGTCGGGTTAAGGCAGCCCTGCTCCACGTGCTTGAAGATCCCGAGCGCCTGCGGCGTGAAGTACCTGGCCATGTCGAGCTTGTAGGCACGCGCCAGCCCGATCGTGACTGCGGGGATGGCGCCCGCCCAATCGGCGCTCCCGTCGATGTAGGCCAGCGTGTGCACGTAATCCGCCGGGACGCCGCCCTCGGCGATGCCGATCAGGTGAAGCCCCGGCGCATAGGAGGACTGGAGCTCGCCGGCCCAGTCGCTGGCGATCGAGCCGCCGGAGTACCCGACCAGTCCCACGGGCGTCGTACCGGCGGTGAGACCGAGGTAGTGCTCGGCGGCGCGGATGGCGTCAAGCGTTCCATACCCCGACTCCCGGCCGGCGCCGTAGTCATCGGTCGGCCCCTCGTAGTCGGATGTGACCACCGTGTATCCCTGCTGGACGTAGTCGAGCATCAGCGTCTCGTCGGCGTTTGCCGTCGTGTTGCCGGGATCGCCACCCCGGAGCGTGTAAGACGGGCGGCACGTGGTCGCCAGACCGTCGTAGAAGGTCTGGTAGGAGAGCAGCTTGGTCGGCACGACGCCGGCGCCGGCGGGCCGGATGAGCGTCGCGACCGTAGCGGTGGGCGCGCCGAGCTGGTTGGTGGTCCGGTATAGGATCTGCGTCGCCGGATAGGCCTGAGGCGAGCCGCCGAAGCTGATCTGGACCTGGCGGGTGCGGAGCACCGTTCCGGGCGCGACGTTCGCGAGCGAGCTGCCGTAGGAGTAGAACGGGTCGGTGGCGGGTGGGGTGGCGGCGGCTGCGGCCGGGGCTCCGGCGCAGGTCAGCGTCACGGCAGCCGCGGCCAGCACGGCCAGGCGACACGCGATCTTCGAGAGTGAGCGGCGGGCGAGCGGCACGGAACCTCCTCTTTCTGGAGCGGGGACTACCCGCGCCGACGCCGCGAGTCACAAGGCGCGATTTCGTCACGCGCTCCTTGAGTCCGGGGATGGCAGCCGAGTGTCTACAGTCCCACGCATGGCCGAGTCAGTCGAGGGCGCTCCGCGGATCGAGGTGTGGAGCGACTACATATGACCCTTCTGCTACGTCGGCCTGGAACGGGCGGCGTGGCTCGAGCGCCGGTTCGGCGCGCGGATCGAGTGGCGGTCGTTTGATCTGCACCCTGAGTATCCGCCGGAGGGCATCCCCTACGCGGAGCTCGAAAGACGCTACGGCTCCGGACTCGCCGAGCACCAGCGGGCAATGTTCGCGGCCGCGGGATTGCCACGAGCCGAGACGCTCGACAAGGTCCCCAACTCGCGCCGCGCGCTGATGCTCTCGGAATATGCACGGGAACGAGGCGCCTTCGAGGCTCTGCACGCGCGGCTGTTCGATGCCTACTGGGCGCGCGGCCGTGACATCGGGGATGAGCAGGTGCTCGTCGAGGAGGGCGCGGCGGTCGGCCTCGAGGCCGCGGACGTCATCGACGCGCTAGCCGAAGAGCGTTACTTCGAGCGGGTCCAGGCAGACACGAGGGCGGCGCTCGAGATGGGCGCCGGCGGCGTCCCGGCGTGGCTGATCGATCAGCGGCTGCTCGTACCGGGCGCCCAGCCCCACGAGGTCTTCGACCGCGTGATGGAGCGGCTCGGTCACCCCGCGGTCGGTTCAGGCGACGAGGCCTGAAAAAGCGCCCTCGCGGATCATCTCCGCGGTCGTGGCGATGTCCACGTCGACGTAACGGTCACGATCGAGGAACGGGACCCGCTCGCGCAGGATCTCGACCGCCTCGCGCGTGCGCGGGCTGCAGCGGTCGACTCCGCGTAGCTCCAGCGCCTGGCAGCACGCGAGCATGTGAATGGCGGCGATGTTCTGCGCCAGCTCGACGATCGAACGGGCGTCGCGGGCGGCGATCGTGCCCATCGAGACCTTGTCCTGGTTGTGGGCCTCGGTCGAGCGTGAGTAGATCGTCGTCGGATGACACAGGTGCATCGCCTCGGCCGTCATCGCCGACGCGCACAGCTGGAGACCCTTGAACCCGTGGTGCAGCCCCGCCTCGGGATGCGTCGGCTCGAAGCGTGCGATCAGGTTTGCGGTCAGCCCGCGGTTGAACTTCTCGTCGACGACGTGCGCGATCTGGCGATCGATGAGATCGCACAGGTTCGCGAGCGCGACCTTCAGCGAGTCCATCGCCTGGCCCACGTGGCCGCCGTAGAAGTTGCCGCCGCTCTCGACGCGCCCCCCGGAGACGTTGAACAGCGGGTTGTCATCGGAGGAGTTGATCTCGATCGTCAGCCACTGCTCGACCCAATCCAGGACGTCGCGGAGCGCGCCGACGATGTGGGGCGTGCACCGGATCGAGTAGCGGTCCTGCACGTGGCGCTCGAGCTCCAGGAAGTCAGCGCCGTCCATGCCGCCGGCGAACAGCTCGTCGCTGTCGGCGGCCAGGTTCGAGTCGGCCAGCAGCTCGCGGATGTGGCGCGCGCTCGTGACCATTCCCGGGTGCGGCTTGGCGTCGTCGAACAGGAAGGCGTTGAAGTGGCCGCGGTTGCCGAGCAGCGCCTCTGAGGCCATCGCGGTCATGAGATCCGCAAGGTCCGCGAGCTCCTTCGCGGCGCCGACCGCCAGGCACGCGAACGCGCTCATGAAGGACGTCCCGTTGGTGAGCGCCAGACCCTCCTTGGACTCGAGCAGGAAGGGCTCGAGGCCCAGCTCGGCCAGCACAGCGGCGGCGTCCCGCTCGACGCCCGTCATAGGCGACGCGGCCGTCGCCGGCGAGCGCCCGGCCGACGTAGGACAGCGGGGCGAGGTCGCCGCTGGCGCCGCACGAGCCGCGCTCGGGGATGAAAGGCACGACGTCGTTGTTGAGGAGGTCGAGCACACGCTCGATCAGCTCCACCCGCACCCCGGAGTTGCCCTTCGAGAGGCAGTTCGCTCGCAGCAGCATGGTCACGCGTGCGACCTCGGGTGGAGCGATCGGCCCGGTGCCGCAGCCCATGAAGCGGAGGATGTTCTGCTGAAGCTTGCCCGTCTTCGCAGGAGAGATCTGGCGGTGCGCGCTGTCGCCGAACCCGGTGGTCACCCCGTAGATCGGGATCTCGCGGGCGATCAGGTCCTCCTTGAGGGCACGGCTGGCGCGGACGGACTCGGCGGCGTGCTCGGCCAGCTGGACCGTGCGACCACGCCGCGAGACGTCCAGGGCATCGCTGATCGTGAGTCCGGTGCCGTCGAGTTCGAGCAGCGCTCCGGTGGAGACTTCGTGGGGCGAGGAGGCGGTGGCGGTCATGTGCCAAATGTTGCGCAGTGATAGGGTCGGCGCAACGCAGACGCAGTCGATCGGTATCCACGTGCAGCTCAGTCGCCCTCTTGACGCCATCGATCGCAAGATCGTTGCGTTGCTGCAACAGAGCGCGAAGAGCACCTTCGCGGAGATAGGGACGGACGTCGGGCTGTCGGCGACAGCGGTCAAGCGGCGCGTCGACCGCCTCGAGAGCGACGGGGTGATCGTCGGCTACGGGGCGCGCGTGAACTGGCGGGCGCTCGGGGATGCGATCGAGTCGCTGATCGAGATCTACTGCGCCGATCGCACCTCGCCGGCCGACGTGGGCCGCTCCCTGGGCAAGGTCGAGGAGATCGTGTCCGCGTTCACCGTCTCCGGCGAGCCCGACGCGCTGATTCGCGTCCGCGTCGACAGCATCGACCACCTCGAGCGGCTCGTCGAGAGCCTGCGCCGGGATCCCAACATCGTGCGCACGCGGACGCTGATCGTGCTCTCGACGCTGATCGACCGCCCATGAGAGGAAGGGCAGAGCCATGACCCCACTCGTTGCCCACAAGACCTTCACGCCGCCGGACGTCGAGCTCGAGCGACGCGAGGATGGGACGCTCATCCTCCGCTCGCGCCGGCCCCTGGCGGAATGGGAACCATCGCTTCCCGCCGTCCTTCGAAGGCGAGCGGCCGCCCACCCCGATCGCCCGCTCGCGGCGCAGCGCGACGAAGCGGGCGAGTGGGTCCCGCTCAGCTACGGCGAGGCGGCCGAGAAGGCCGCCGCCCTCGCCGGCGCGCTGCTCGACCTCGGCCTGGGGCCGGACAAACCGGTGATGATCCTGTCGGGCAATTCGCTCGAGCACCTGCTCGTGAGCCTGGGCGCCTACTTCGCGGGGGTGCCGGTGATGCCGATCAGCGTGGCCTACTCGCTGATGAGCGTCGACCACGCGCGGATCAAGACGATCGCTCAGCTGACCGAGCCCGGGCTGGTGTTCGCCGACGATGCGCGACAGTTCGGTCCAGCCCTCGATGCGCTGAGTGCGTTGGTGGCGCAGGTGCTGATCGCGCGGGGCGAGCGGCCGGACGCGCTCGGACTCGAGGCGTTGCTGAGCACGGCGCCGCGGGAGCTTCCGGAGCCGGAGCCCGACGCGGTGGCGAAGCTCCTGTTCACCTCCGGCTCGACCGGAGTGCCCAAGGGCGTGATCAACACGCACCGCATGCTGTGCTCGAACCAGTCGATGCTCCGCGCGATCTGGCCGTTCGTGGCCGAGGAGCCGCCGCTGCTGGTCGACTGGCTGCCGTGGAGCCACACCTTCGGGGCCAACCACAACCTCAACCTCGTCCTGTTCAACGGCGGGACGATCTACATCGACGACGGCAAGCCGGCGCCGCCGCTGTTCGGGCGCACGCTCGCGGCGCTGCGCGACCGGCCTCCGACGCTGTACTTCAACGTGCCCGCCGGCTACGCCCTGCTGGCGCCGGCTCTCGAGAGCGACGCCGGTCTGGCCGAGCGCTTCTTCAGCCGGCTGAGGTTCATGTTCTACGCCGCGGCTGCTCTCCCCGAGACGCTGGCCGCTCGCCTGCGCGATCTTGCCAAGCGCCACGCCCACCACGACGTGCCGCTGACCTCGAGCTGGGGCACGACCGAGACCGCGCCCGGCGCCACGAGCATGCACTACCTCGATGCTCCCACCGGGTGCATCGGCGTGCCGCTCCCGGGGGTTCAAGTCAAGCTCGCGCCGGTCTCCGGCAAGCTCGAGATACGGGTACGCGGGCCCAACGTGACGCCCGGTTACTTCCGCGCCGCGGAGCTAACCCGGGAGGCATTCGACGAGGAGGGGTACTACCGATCCGGCGACGCGGTCAAGCTCGTCGACGAGCGCGACCCGAATCGGGGGCTGCTGTTCGACGGGCGCATCTCCGAGGACTTCAAGCTCTTCACCGGCACCTGGGTGAGGGCCGGTGGTCTCAGGCTGGCGCTGCTGAGCGTCGCCGGCCTGCTGAGCGACGCCGTCATCTGCGGTCAGGACTGCGAGTACGCCTCCGCGTTGGCGTGGGTCAACCAGGCCGAGGCGGGAAGGCGGTTCGGGAGCGGGGAGGCGGTGGAGCTGTCGGATCCGCGCCTGCGCGAGCACCTGGCGCGCGCGCTGGCCGAGCTCAACGCCGGCGCGGGATCGGCGGCGCGGATCGAGCGCCTGTTGCTGCTGCGCGAACCGCCGAGCCTCGACGCCGGCGAGATCACCGACAAGGGCTACATCAACCAGCGGGCGTGCCTCGAGCGGCGCGCCGCGGACGTGGCCAGGCTGTACGCGGACGAACCGGACGCGGAAGTGATCGTCGCCTGATCGGTTTACGTTTTTGTGCACCCCCTGCGCGCTTCGTCTAGCGTTCGAGCTACCGACTGAGAGAGGAGCGCAGATGGCGAGTCCGGTTGTGCATTTCGAGGTGGTCGGCAAGGACGCTGGGACGCTCAGCAAGTTCTATGGCGAGGCGTTCGGATGGCAGCTTCAGGATGTGATGGAGGGTTCGTACTACATGGTCGACACGGGGTCGCAGGGCGGCATTCCCGGCGGCGTCGGCGCCGCGCCGGACGGCGGCTCCGGGCATGTGATGTTCTACGTCGAGGTCGACGATCCGGCGGCTGCGCTCGAGAAGATCAAGTCGCTCGGCGGCAGTACCGTCAACGAGCCCATGGAGGTGCCCGGCGGCCCCACGATCGCGCACTTCGCCGACCCGGAGGGGCACGTCGTCGGGATCGTCAAATCCGCGTAGGCGCGGTCAGTTGCCGCCGGGCAGCCGCTCGCGCAGCCGCGCCACGGGCTCGGCCGCGGCCGACACCGGCTCGAGTGACTCGCGCAGCGCCTTCAGCTCCTGGAGCATGCTCGCCATGAGCTGCTCCAGGGTCCCGATCCGGTCGGGCAGCGGCGAGGTGTTGCCCTCGACCCTATTGATATCGCCCGAGAGTGGCTCCGTGTTCTCGACGAGGTCGCCGATTCCCTGGTTGGTGACATCCTGGAGGCGCGCGGTCTCCTTCATCCCGTCCTCCGTCGCCTGCATGCCGTCCTTCAGCGACTTGTGCATCCCGCGCATCTCGCCTTCGAGCTGTTGCATGCGCATGTCGAGCGGCTCCACGGCCGCGCGCATGGCCGAGATGTCGTCGATCAGCCGGCTGACGCGGCCGTCGATCTCGGTGAGAACACGTGGGAGCCGCGTTGCGAGCTCACCCATCGAGGCGAGCGCGTCGACGGCTGCGGTGGGTATGGCGAGCGGGTTCCTGATGGGCGGTCCCTACCCGCGCCGCAACGCGGTTACTCGACCGATGCCTGTTGGCGGGAGCCGACCTGCCGGCGCAGGAACGGGATCACGTGCTCGGCCACCCGCGCCGGATCCTCGTGGAACGGCCAGTGGCCGAGGCCCTCGAGGAGCTCCACCGTGGCCGAGGGAAAGGACTCGCGCTGGCGCTCCGCCTGCTTCCACGGGATGTAGGCGTCGCCGGTGCCCCACACCACGAGCGCCGGCCGGTCGAGGGCGCGGAGCGGCCCGCTCAAGGCGCCCATTGCGGAGGCCGGGGTGGCTCGGTAGAGCTTCAGCACCGCCCGCTTGGTGGCCCAGGGGCGCATGGCCGCGTACAGGCGATCCCCGGCCGGCGGAGGCAGGCGCGGATTGTCGCGGGTGAGCAGGATCCGAAAGGCGGGCTTCGTCGTCGAAGCCATGAACGCCTCGCCGACCGCCGGGGTCCGCCAGATCCGGGCGAGTCGGTGCCAGCGGTAATCGAGCAGCACGCCGGTGTTGATCAGGGTTACGCTGGCGAACGCTTCCGGATGCTCCACCGCCCAGGTCAGCCCCCACGGGCCGCTGAAGTCGTGCAGGACGAGGTGCGCCCGGTCGATCCCCAGCTGATCGAGGATGCCGGCCAGATGGCGCGCGTACCCCTCGACGGTGTAGTCGAACTGCGGCGGCTTGTCCGCGGCACCGTACCCGGGCATGTCGGGCGCGACCGCGCGGGCGAACGGCGCAACCCGCGCCAGCAGGTCCTCCCAGTCTTCCTTCGGCCCAGGATTCCCGTGCACGAACACCACCGCCTCGCGGGCTGAGCGATCGCCCGCCACGAGCACGGGCGACGCGACGCCGGAGACGGTGGCGATCGTGCTCTCCAGGTCGCTCACGCCGCCACCTCCTCGGGCACCTCGGTCTCGCCGGCGTCGCCATGCGCCTCCAGCGGCACGAACTCGGGCTTGCGGGCCAGCCGGCGCCGGCGGGTGTCGGTGGCGATCAGCTCCCGGAGCTCCCGGAGGATGTGGGCGCGGTCGTTCTCCGGCCGGCGCAACGCCGAGGCCGCGGCCTTGAGGAGGCGCGGCGGGGTGAACACGGCGGACGGGACCGCGCGATGCTGGAATATGTCGCCGAGGGCGGGGGCACGACCCTGGCGGTCAAGGAGCCGAGTCAGCTCCACGACGATCGCCGGCGCTCGACCGGCTGCGCCGAAGTCCGCGGCCAGCCAGTAGTGCTCGGCGCCGTCGCGGTCGCGCCACCGCCCCCAGGCCCTCAGCGCGGCGTCGAGCTCGGCCTCGGAAGCATGAATCGCCCCGGTGAGGACCGGCGCCAACGCCTCCGCCTGGCGGAAGGCGTCGGTGATGCCTTGACCCGGCGCGGGATCCTTGAAGTACCCGGCGTCGCCGACCAGGACCCAACCCGGACCGGTCGCTTCCCGCCAGAAGGACTCGAACTTCAGCATCCCGAGAATCTTGCCCTCGCGCTCCGCGCCCGCGAGCGCACCGGCGACCGGGGCGCTCGCCCGTGCATGGGCCATGAACGCGGCCTCGCGGTCGGACCGGAACTCGGGCAGGAAGCGCATGTCGGGAAGCAGGACCACCTGGTAGAGACCGCCGTCCGCGGGCGTCGCGATCACGAACCGCCCGTCCCAGCGGTGGTAGACGAGCGCCGGCCCGGGTTCGGCACCCGAAAAGAACGCCCAGTAGCCGAAGCGCTGGTTCGGAACGACGTTGTACTTGCGCGCACCGGCCAGTTCTCCAACGGTCGAGTTGCGGCCGTCGGCGCCGACAACGAGGCGGGCGTGAAGCGTTCGCTCCTGATCGCCCTGCACGGCTCGGATGCCGGCAACGCGGTCCCCGTTGCGCACGAGCCCGGTCACCCGCGTCGACGCCATCACCTCGGCGCCCGCCTCGGCCGCGGCGTCGAGCAGGATGGGATCGAGCACGAACCGCCGCACCGACATGATCGAGCCACTGTCGCCGGGCCGCTGAGCTGTCTCGATGACCGTCTGAAACTCCTCCTGGCGGAGATCGACCTTCGTGTAGGGGGGTGCGCCGGTGGCGAGGACGCGGTCGAGGACTCCGAGCCGGCGAAGGAAGTTGATCGCGGGGGCCTGGAAGATGTGCGTAGACAGCGTGTCCTTGGGAAACGCCGCGCGCTCGACCAGCGCGACTCTCAGGCCCTGGCGCGCCAGCAGGGTCGCCAGCGGGGACCCTGCGCACCGTGCTCCGACCACGACCACATCGAACCTGTCCGCCATTTGATCCTCCTTCGCCTGGGCCCCCTGACGACGAACATACCTCACCCTAGAGGGTTGCCGGGGCCGATCGGCGGGGATTACCATAGGCCCTGCAGGGCGAGGGACCGGGGTGAGGAGAGGCAAACCGTGGGTCGTTCCCAGATAGCCGTTAGGGCGAATGACACTGAGCGCTGGCGGGTGACCGGCGGCGGCACTGCGCGGCGGCTCGACGCGTGGTCGGAGATCCTCGCGAGCACTCACCTGGCCTTCGACGTGCGGGCGACGACGCGGACGCCCGCCGACTTCCGGGCCGGCGTCACCCGGCGCCGGTGCGGCGAGCTGACGCTCCTCGACTGCGTCGCGGCTCCGTTCCTCGGCCATCGCAGCAGCGCGGAGATCGAGTCGAGCGGCGATCAGCGCCGCCAGGAGAGCGTCGTCGGCTTCCAGTTCGTCGGCAAGGGCGTGGAGCTCGTGCGAGAGGGCGGACGCGAGCTGGCACTGAACGCGGGCGACGTCGTCCTGTGGGATGGGCTGCAGCCGACCGAGGTCGAGATCATCGAACCCTTCTGCAAGCGCACGCTGCTGTTCCCGCGCGAGCGGGTGCTGGCGATGTGCCCGCGGCTGGCCGAGCAGGACGCGTTCCCGCCGCTCGACCGCAGCGGGCCGGCGCGCCTGCTGGTGCGCTTCATGAACGCGCTCGCGGCGGAGATCCCCCAGCTCGACCCGGCGGCCCGCGCCGCCGCGGCGACGGCTGCGCTCGAGCTCCTGCGAGGCGCGGTGGAGCCGAGCCTGCCGGCCAGCCGCTCCACCACCCGGGCCGCGATGCGCGCCGAGATCCGACGCTACGTGCGTACCCATCTCCAGGATGGCTCGCTCGGGCCGGCGACGATTGCGCGCGCGTACTCGATGTCGGTTCGTGCGCTCCACGCGCTGTTCGAGGACGCCGAGGAGTCGGTCGCCGGCCTGGTCCGCCGCGAGCGCCTCGCGCGGTGCGTCGAGGACCTACAGCAGCCGGACGGCGGCTCGGTCACCGAGATAGCGTTTCGCTGGGGCTTCTCCGACGCCGCGCACTTCTCGCGTCTGTTCAAGCGGGCCTTCGGCGTGACCCCGAGCGAGGTGCGCCGCGACGCGCGCGCGCCGCAGTCAGCCGCGCCTGTCCACCACCCGGACGGCCTTGCCCTCGCTCCGCGGAATGGTGCCGGGATCGAGCACCTGCACGCTGATTCGCAGGCCGGTCTGCTCCCGTAGCACCTCGCCGATGCGGACCGCCAGCGTGGGACGGTCGTGCTCGCCAGCGGGTTCGGGTTCGCACTCGAGCGTGAGTTCGTCCATCGGACCGGGGCGCTCCACGACCAGCCGGTAGTGCGGCGCGACCCCGTCGACCCCGAGGAGCAGGTGCTCGACCTGGGAGGGATAGAGGTTCACCCCGCGCACGATCAGCATGTCGTCGAGCCGTCCGCGCAGCCCCTGAAGGCGCACCGCGGTGCGCCCGCACGCGCACGGATCGGCGACGATCCGCCCCAGATCGCCGGTCCGGTAGCGGATCAGCGGCATCGCCTCCTTGGTCAGCGTCGTGAACACGAGCTCGCCGTCCTCCCCCGGCGTGAGCGGATGGCCGTCGCCGGGATCCACGACCTCGGCGAGGAAGTGATCCTCCTGGACGTGCAGGCCGTGGCGCTCAGGGCATTCGGCCGCGACGCCCGGACCGCACATCTCCGAGAGCCCGTAGAAGTTCATCGCGGCCAGGCCCAGCGCTCGCTCGATCTGGCGGCGCAGCTCCTCCGTCCACGGCTCGCCGCCGAACAGGCCGATCTCGAGCGCCGGTTTCGCCGGCCGCGACCCCACTCTCCTCCAGCGCCTGCGCGATCGACGAGCGCGTAGGACGGCGTCGACACCAGGACCTGCGCGCCGAGGTCCACGAGGAGCATCGCCTGGCGCGCCGTGCGCCCGCCTGACACCGGAACGACGGTGGCGCCGATTCGCTCCGCCCCCTGATGAAATCCGAGGCCGCCCGTGAACAGCCCGTAGCCGTTGGCGTTGTGCACCACCATCCCCGGGCGTACCCCGGCCATCGCCATGCATCGCGCCATCAGCTCGGTCCAGGTCTCGAGGTCCGCGGCGGTGTACCCGACGACAGTTGGCTTTCCGTGCGTCCCGCTCGAGGCGTGGACGCGGACAAGCCGCTCCCGGGGCACCGCCAGCAGACCGAACGGGTAGTGCTCGCGCAGGTCGGCCTTCGTCGCGAACGGGACGCCTCGGAGATCCTCGAGCTGCTGGATCTCGGCCCCGGAGGAGATGCCCGCCGAGCGCAGCCGCTGCGCTCCCACCGGTTGGGCACTGGAGCACGCGATCGACGGTGGCGCGCAGCCGCTCGAGCTGGAGCGCGCGCAGCTCGGCGACGGGCAGCGTCTCGGCAGGATCGCGGACCGAGTCAGCGCCGGCGTGCATTCCAGTGGCGCTCGAGGTTGGCGACGAGCGCCGGGCTGAGGTGGCAGCGCGCCTGCTCGATCGCGTAGGTGGCCATGTACTGGCGGAACAGGTCGAGCGGCTCCTGGCCCGAGCGCAGCGCCGCGCGGTTGGCGGCGGCGTTGACCAGGCCGGAGCTGGTCAGTGCCTCGATGCGCGCCTCGAGCGCGTCGTCCATCGCTCCGGGCTCGATCACCTCGTCGCAGATCAGCATCGCGTCCGCGTCCCCGGCCGTCCACTCCCGGCCCGAGAGGATCGCCTGGCGGGCGGCGCGGTCGCCGACGAACCGCGGGAGACGAAGGTTCGAAGCGCCGGGGATGATGCCCTCGCGCCGCGCGGGCAGGTAGAGGCGCGCGCCGCGCTCCGCGATCACGTGGTCGACCACGTGCAGTAGCTGGCATGCGCCACCGATGGCGTACCGCTCGACGCGCGGCGATCCACAGCTTCTCGGTGGTCGTCCCGTCGTCGTTCAGGATCCCGCGGAAGATCTTGTTGACGTAGCCGAGGTCGCGGATCAGGTAGAAGAGGAAGTCGATGCGGCCCTCGTAGAGATGGGTCAGGTTGATGCCGGCGCCGAACACGCGCCGTCCCGGCGTAGCGGCCCCCCTCGATCACGCCCCCGCGGATGACCCCGACCTCGATCTCGGGGTCGAGCAGGATCAGATCTACGGCCGACCTCGGTCGCGCCGAGCGTGGTGCCGTCCTCGGCGTTGAGATGCCTCGGGTTGCGGAGCTCGAGCACGCCCGCCTTGCCCGTACCGGGTGACGCGGGCCGCCCCGAGGTCGACGATCGCCCCGCTCGCGCAGCTCCTCGACGCGCTCGCGCGCCTCGGCGCCGGGCCGGAGCATCGACTCCAGCAGATGCCGGCCGGCCGCGCGATCGCCCAGGACCTCGCCGAGGAACTCGCCCTGGCCGAGCTCGAGGCCCCGCTTCTCGGCGAGCGGGCGGGCTCGCTCGGCCTCCATCTGCTCGCGCGTGGGCATTGCCACGGAGACCGGCCCGCCCCGCCGCTCGACGAGCTCCTCGAGCCGGAGCGCCCGCGTCGATCCGCCGTCAGCTCGTCGTAAAGGGCGGTGGCGGATCATTCACAGCTCAGTCCTCGATGTCGGGCTTGATGAACGGCAAGGCTGGGCTCGTAACAGGCGCGGCGAGCGGAATCGGCCGCGCCTGCGCGCTCCGCTTCGCCGCCGAGGGAGCGTCGGTCCTCGTCGCCGACCTGGAGCAGGCGCGGGCCGGAGGAGAGGAGACCGTGGAGCTGATCCGGCGCGCCGGCGGCGAGGCCGAGTTCTTCGCCTGTGATGTCTCGCGTGGGGATGACAACGCGGCGCTCGTACGCCACGCGGTCGCGCGCTTCGGCCGGCTCGATTTCGCGCACAACAACGCCGGCATCGGAGTCCACCGGCTGCTCCACGAGACCTCTGACGAGGACTTCGACCGCGTGATCGCGGTCAACCTGCGCGGCACCTTTCTCGGCATGAAGCACCAGATCCGGCAGATGCTCGTCAACCCCGAGCCCGCGCGGCGGCGCGATCGTCAACACCTCCTCCAACGCCGGGTTGCGCGCGGTGACGATGCTGAGCGCCTACACCGCGAGCAAGCACGGCATCCTCGGGCTGACGAAGAACGCGGCGGTCGAGTATGCGGATCACGGGATTCGGGTCAACGCGGTGTGCCCGGGGGCGATCATGACGCCGTTGATGTCGGCGCAGCCGCCCGAGCGCCAGCAGGAGATCCTTGCACCCCAGGCGATGACGCGGTTCGGCGAACCGGCGGAGGTCGCGGCGGCGGTGGTGTGGCTGTGCTCCCAGGAGGCGTCGTTCGTGACCGGCGTCGCGCTGCCTGTCGATGCCGGGTCCGTCGCCTGGGTGTCCGCGCACCGGGCGTGAGCGGGCGGCGCTGATCGACAAGAAGGCGAGCGTCCGATGGCCTGTCCGGGCGCGGAGGCGCCGGTAGCGTCGCGAGCGGCGCCATGAACGAACCTGAGCTGCTCGCTCTGTACTGGACCGTGTGTGGCCCGGCGGAGGTCCACGTCGGGCGGGAGTGGAGCACGTTCGAATGGCGTGATCGCTGCGCCCACGCCGCGCGCGTCGGCTTCAGCGGACTGGGGCTGTGGCACGCCGACATCGAGCACCAGCTCGAGTCCGGGACGCTCGAGGAGATGAAGGCGATCTTCGACGACGCGGGGCTGAAGTACCTCCAGGTCGAGTTCCTCCAGGACTTCTGGCTGCCGGCGGATGACGCGCGGCGCCGCGAGTCGGACATGCAGGCGACGGCTCCTGTTCGACACGGCGGCGACGTTCGGCGCCCACCACATCAAGGTCGGGAACATCCCGGGAACGCCGGGGGAGCTCGAGGAGATCACCGAGGCGTTCGCGGCGCTGTGCGAGGACGCGGCGGAGCACACCGAGGCCAAGGTCGTCTACGAGTTCATGCCGTTCGACGTCAACGTGCACACGCTGGACACGGCGATCGCGCTCGTCGTCGGCGCCGGCGCGGCCAACGGCGGGCTCGCCATCGACACCTGGCACATGGCGAAGCTCGGGATCGCGCCCGAGGATCTGCGCCGAGCGTCCCCCTCCAGTACCTGACCTGGATCGAGCTCTCGGACGGCCAGTTCGCGAACATGCCCGACCCGATCGACGAGGTCGTCAACCACCGGCGGCTGCCCGGAGAGGGCGAATTCGACATCCCCGGCTACGTCGAGGTGTGCCGCGAGATCGGGTACGCCGGCCCGTGGGGCGTCGAGGTCCTGTCCGCGGAGCTGCGGAGCCTGCCGATCGAGCAGGAGTTCGACCGCGCCTACGAGACGACGATGGCGCAGCTGCGCGCCGGCGTCGCATGACCCGAGAGGAGGAGCGCTTGGCCACGTCAGAGCTCGACGGTGATCGGCTGATCTCGATGTACACGCAGATGCTTGCGGATCCGCGAGTTCGAGGAGCGGGTCAAGCGGACCTTCGAGGAGCATCCCGGCGTGATCCGCGGCCACACCCACCTCGCCGACGGCGCGGAGGCGTCGATCGTCGGCGCGCTGGCCACGCTGAAGGACGGCGACCAGCTCATGGCGACGTACCGCTGTCACGGATATCCGATCGCCCTCGGCACGGATCCGAACGCGATCATGGCCGAGATCTACGGCCGCAGGCACGGGCTGTGCGGCGGCTACGGCGGCTCGATGCACCTCGTCGATCCCGACCGGGGATTCATGGGCACCTCGGGCATCGTCGGCCAGGGCATCCCCCAGGCGACCGGCCTGGCCTTCGCGGCGCAACTGCGAAAGCAGGGCCAGATCGTCCTCTGCTTCTTCGGCGACGGCGCCTCCAAGCAGGGCGCCTTCCACGAGTCGCTCAACCTCGCCTCGCTGTGGAAGCTGCCGGTCGTCTACGTGATGGAGAACAACAGCTACAACGTCGCGACCCGGGTCGAGCAGGAGGACGCGAACGCGGCCGCAGGCGAGCCGCTGTCGGTCAAGGCCAAGGCCCACAGCATGCCCGGGGTCACGGTCGACGGCGGCGATCCCCTGGCCGTGTACGAGGTCGTCGGCGCCGCCGCCGCGCGCGCCCGGGGCGGCGAGGGCCCGACGCTGATCGAGTCGAAGGTCTACCGCCTGTCAGCCCACGGCAACATCATCGCGCCGCCCGGGGTGCCGCTGCACTTCGCCGAGCATGAGGCGATCACCGTGTTCGGCAACCGCGAGGAGTACGAGGCGGCGCTCCGCGGAGACCCGGTGCCGCGGTTCCGGGCGCGTCTCGTGGAGCAGGGGACCCTCGATCCCGAGCGCGCCGATCAGATCGCCGACGAGGTCGGCCAGGAGATGGACGCGGCGGTGCGCTTCGCGCTCGACGATCCCTTCCCGGAGCCCGAAGCCGCCCTGAACCACGTCTACGCGTAGCGGAGGAGAGCACGATGCCACGAGAGATCCCCTACATCGCGGCGGTGGAGGAGGCGATCTTCCTCGAGATGGCCCGCGACGAGACGGTCGTCTTCTACGGCCAGGACGTCGCGCCGAGTGACGACCACAAGTTCGTGCAGGCGTACGGGCGCGACCGCGTGCGCGTGTCGCCGATCTCCGAGACGGCCGAGATCGGAATGGCGGTCGGTCTCGCGCTCGGCGGCTACCGGCCGGTGGTGGAGCTGCTGATGGCCGAGTTCATGCTCGTGGCCATGAACCAGGTCGTCAACGAGGCGCCGCGCCTTCGCTACATGAGTGGCGGCCGGGTCAAGGTGCCGGTCGTGTTCAAGGCGGGCTACGGGTTCGCCGCCGGCTGGGCGGGCCAGCACACCGGCTCGATCTACAACATGTTCGTGGGGATCCCGGGGCTCAAGGTGGCGCTGCCGGCGACGCCGGCCGACGCCAAGGGCTTGATGGCGTCCGCGATCCGCGACGAGAACCCGGTGTGCTACCTGATGCACTACCTGCTGGTGCTCGAGCACGGCGACGTGCCCGAGGGCGAGTACGTCGTCCCCTTCGGCGAGGCCGCGGTCCGGCGCGAAGGGCGGCGACGTGACGATCGTCGCCACGGGCTGGACGGTCGGCCGGGCGCTCGCCGCCGCGGAGGCGCTCGCGGCCGAGGGTGTCCAGGCGGAGGTGATCGATCCGCGCACGCTCAACCCGCTGGACACGGCGACGATCCTCGCCTCGGTGGAGAAGACCGGACACGTCGTTCTGGTCGATCAGGCGACGCCGCACGCCGCCTTCTCGAACGTGATCGCGGGCGAGATCGCCGCGCACGCGTTCTCCTCGCTGAAGGCGCCGATCAAGCATGTCACCGCGCTCGAGGCCACGATCGCCTACAGCGAGCCGATGGAGCAGTTCGCTGCTCCCGAACGAGGAGAAGATCCAGGACGCCGTGCGCCAGGTGCTCGGTCGAGGCCCCGGTCGCCGCGTAGTGCCCGTCTCCGTGGGGTTCGATGGGGAGGTCGCGGTCGACCTGCTGGCGACGATGTGCCGGATCCGCGCCTTCGAGGAGCGGGTGGCGGCGCTCAAGCGCACGCTGCAGGTCCATGGCCTGATCCACCTGAGCATCGGCGGCGAGGGTGTGGCCGCCGCAGTGTTGCCGTCAGCTGCGCGATGACGACGCGGTCTACTCCGGCCACCGCGCCCACGGGCACGCGATCGCCAAGGGGGTGCCGCCGGAGCGGGTCATGGCCGAGCTCATGGGCCGCGCCGACGGCTGCTGCCGGGGCCTCGGCGGCTCGATGCACCTGGTCTGGCGCGAGTGCGGGTTCATGGGCGCCACCGGCGTCGTCGGCGGCAACCTCCCGCTGGCGCTGGGGCATGCGCTCGCCGGCGCGCCTGCGCGGATCCGACCACGTGGCGGTGGTGTTCTTCGGCGACGGCGCGGCCCAGGCCGGCCACTTCACCGAGACCGTCAACCTGGCTGCCCTTTGGGCGCTGCCGCTGATCTTCGTGTGCGAGAACAACGGCTTCGCCGAGTTCACGCCGCGCTCGGCGCATACGGTGATCGAACGGGTGAGCGACGCGGTGGCGCCTTACGGGTTCGAGCGGGAGACCGTCGACGGCGGCGACGCGCGTCGCGGTATGGGAGGCGTTCGCGCGGTTCCTCGCTGGAGGCGCGCGAGGGGCGAGGGCCGATGCTGCTCGAGTGCCTCACGCATCGCCGCCGCGGCCATTACGAAGGTGACGCCGAGCGATATCGCGATCCGGTGCAGGAGCGTGGAGTGGGCCCGGCTCGACCCGGTGGCGCGGCTGCGGGAGCGGGCGCTCGGCGAGGGATGGCTGGGGACGCGTGATGCGGAGCGGATGGCGGAGGAGGCGGCCGCGGCGGTCGAGGCGGCGGTCGCGTTCGCGCGCGCCAGCCCGTTCCCCGACCCGGCGCTGGCGGGCGAGCTGGTGTACGCGTGAGCGAGACCACGTACGTGGCGGCGATCAACGACGCCCTGAGGCTGGCGATGCGAGAGGACGAGAGCGTGATCGTGCTCGGGCGAGGATGTCGCCGAGGGCGGCCCGTACACGGCGACGGCCGGCCTGGCCGAGGAGTTCGGACGCGAGCGCGTGCGCAACACGCCGATCAGCGAGGGCGCGGTCTGCGGGGTGGCGGTCGGCGCCGCTCAGGCCGGGCTGCGCCCGGTGGTCGAGATCATGTTCATCGACTTCCTCACGCTCGCGCTCGATCAGCTCGTCAATGCGGCCGCCAAAGCGCACTTCATGTCCGGAGGGCAGCTCACCGTCCCGCTCGTGCTTCGGACCCAGGGTGGCGCCGGCGAGCGCGCGGGCGCGCAGCACTCGCAGAGCCTCGAGGCGTGGGTGGCGCACATCCCTGGGCTGAAGGTGGCGATCCCGAGCTCCGCCGCGGACGCCGCCGGGCTGCTGGCGAGCGCGATCGCCGATCCGGGTCCGGTGGTGTTCGTCGAGAACAAGGCGCTCTACTTCCGGCGCGAGGAGGTGGCCGACCGGCTCGAGCCGGTGGCGCTCGGTAGTGCGCGGACGGTCCGCGAGGGGAGCGATGTCACGATTGTCGCTACCTCGCGCATGGTCGCCGAGGCGGTGCGGGCCGCCGAGTGGCTCTCGGACGACGGGATCGAAGCCGAGGTGATCGATCCGCGGACGCTCGTGCCGCTCGACCTGACGACGATCGCGGAGTCGGTGCGACGGACGGGACGGGCCGTGGTCGCACACGAGGCGGTGAGAACCGCGGGCGCCGGCGCCGAGATCGCCGCCGCGATGCAGGAGGCGGCGTTCGAGTGCCTCGAGGCGCCGATCCAGCGGGTGGGGGCGCCGTTCACGCCGGTGCCGGTCAGCCCGCCGCTCGAGGACGCCTACCGGGCGGGGGCGGAGCAGATCCACGAGGCGGCGCTGAACGCGATCGAGTGGGACAAGCCGGCGAGCGTGCGCTACGCGCGCCGGGGAGTCGCGGCAGGGTGAGCTCAGTCGCCGTCGCTGCCGGCCGCGAGCGCCAGCAGGGACGCACCCGGAACCTGGTCGATCAGGCCGCGGTGGCTGAGCACGATCTCGAGGTTGGTCAGCGAGAGGCGAGCGTGCTCGCGCGCGATGCTGTCGGCCCGCGCGCCCTCGCGGCGCTCGATGGCCTCGACCATGCCCGCGTGCTGGCGATGGGCGACGACGAGGATCTCGCGCGACTCGGGCAGCTGGGCTTGCTGGAGGAGAAGCGCGCTCGGGCTGGCGAAGGGCAAGCGAGAGCACACCGTCGAGCGTCCGCTCGAGCAGGGGGCTGCCGGCCATCTTCAGCAGCTTGGTGTGGAAGACCTCGTTGAGCGTCACGTAGCGCTCGAAGGACGCGTAGTCGGCCAGGCGGACGAGCGGCTCGACCGAGTCGTTGATGGACCGGAGCGCTCGCAGGTCGCGACGGGAGGCTCCCCGCTCGGCGGCAAAGCGCGCCGCGGTGCCCTCGAGCACGCCGCGCAGCTCGATGGCGTCGCGGATGTCGGCGCGCGTGAACTCGCGCACGACGTAGCCGCCGCCGGGGCGCCCGCGAAGCAGGCCCTCGTGCTCGAGCGCCGCCAGCGCCAGCCGGAGCGGCGTGCGCGAGACGCCGATCCGTTCCACCAGCGGCAGCTCGGACAGACGCTCGCCGGGGACGAACTGCCCATTCAGAATGAGCTCGCGCAGCCGGAGCTGGGCGCGCATGATCTGGGTGCGGTTCGTGTCTTTCGCCACCGGCTTGGCCGCCTGCGTCGAAATGTAGTTCCCAGACCATGTTGCATGCAAGGGCACCGAGGGAGGGCGCGCAACGCCTTCTTTGGCGGTTCGTTAATCGTCTCTTGCATGCAACCTACGCGCGAATTAGTATCGGCCATCGCCTCGCCCACGAGGTGGGGCGACCGTTCATCGAGAGGAGAGGATGAGGATGTTCCACCGTTCGGTGTGTGCTTGGCGTCGCCTGGCGATCCCCGTCGCGTTCGTGCTCGGGTTGATCATCCTGGCGGGGTGCGGGAGCAGCAACTCGACCACCAGCGCGCCCCCCGGAGGCGGCGGTGGATCGGCAAATTCGAGCTCCGGCGGCGGAAGCAGCTCCGCCACGTCGGTTGACACCTCGAAGTGCGGGACCAAGCCCGGGACCGCGGCCACGGGGACGCCGATCCGAATCGGCACGATCGACACCAAGCAGCCGGGCACCGACTTCAGCGACGGCCCGAACATGATCAACGCGTACTTCGCGTGCGTGAACGCCAACGGCGGAGTGAACGGCCATCCGCTGAAGCTGTACGTCCAGTACGACCAGACTCAGCCCGCGCAGGTCGCGGCGGCGGCCAAGCAGCTCATCCAGACCGATCACGTCGTGGGAATCGTCGGAGTGTTCGACCTGCTCGAGTGCACGATCGACGCGCCCTACTGGAAGCAGCTCGGGATCTATGAGATGGGCGCGGGAATCGCCCCCGAGTGCTGGTCGACTCCGAACAGCGCTGCGGTCAACATGGGCCCGCGCTACAGCTCGGACGGTGCGGTGCAGTACGGGCTCGCCCAGAAGCCGTCGAAGATGGTGTTCGTCCAGTCGAACGTCCCGGGGACGGGCTACATCGCGGCGGGTCCGGCAGCGCTCGCGAAGGCGGCCGGGGTTCCGATCACCGAGCTCACCGAGAACGTCCCGATCAACGACGCCAACTCGGTGGCGCTCGACCTGGTCAACAAGGCCGGCTCGAACGGCTGGGTGGTGCTCAACTTCACCCCGCCGGAGGCACTGGTGATCCTCCAGGCCGCCCAGAAGCTCGGCCTCGAGGACCGCGTCAAGGGCTGGGGTTGCTCGACGCCGTGCAACACCGACTTCCTCGCCAAGGCGCTGGGTCCGAAGTGGAACCACAAGCTGTACGTCAACGCCGAGCTGACGTCTCCCGACGATCACAACGGCCCGGAGATGCAGCTCTACAAGGCGATCCTGTCCAAGTACGGGTCGAGCGTGGCGGGCGGTCTCGGCTCGTTCAGCGAGATGGGCTTCCTGCTCGGGCAAGTTCTCCGCCGACGCGCTCGGAGACGGTCAAGGGGCCGTACACGATCAAGAGCGTCAACGACGCGTTCAAGGCCATCAAGGACCAGAAGAACGAGCTGCACTGCCAGCCGTGGGTGTACGGGGATTACCCGTTGCACATCCCCAACAACTCTGACTTCACGACGACGCCCGACAACGGGAGGATGGTCACGGCTCAAGGCTGCACGCCGATCTCCGCGGCTGACCCGCAGATCGCGGCGTATCGCAAGGCGGCGGGCAGCGCCCCTCGACGAACCCGCCGACGTCATAGGAGAGAGGAGAGCAACGAGCGAGCAGGGCCTCCGGGACCCATGCCGAGCACCACTGATCTCGAGCAGTTCCTGATCACGGGACTGTCGCTCGGCGGCGTGTACGCGTTGTCGGGGGTGGGCATGGTCGTCCTGTATCGCTCCACCGGCGTCCTGAACCTTGCGTTCGGCGCCGTTGGGGCGATGGGGGCTCTGCTCGACTGGCAGCTGATCAACCACGCCGGAATGGGCTTCTGGCCGGCGTCGTTGATCAGCCTGCTGTTCGGGGGGGTGGTGACGCTGGCGTACGGGATGGTGTTCGGCCCGGCGCTCGCCGGGCGCGATCCGCTGGTCAAGGCGACCGCCACGCTCGGGTTCCTGCTCGTGCTGCTCGGGAGCGATGGATCTGCTGTGGCCCTCGAGCGGAGGCGCTTCGCGGACGCTCACGATCCCGACCGACAACAACACGTTCCAGGTCGGGCAGATCGCGGTCACGTACACCGAGGTGATCGCGCTTGCGCTGGGACTGGTGATCACCCTCGCCACCGGGGCGTTTCTGCGCTACACCAAGACGGGCACGGCCATGCGGGCGATGGCCAACGACCGGGAGATCACGGCGACGCTCGGCGTCCGCGTCCGCCGCGTCGAGGCCGCGGCCTGGTTCGGCTGCGGCGTGCTGGCCGGACTCGCCGGCGTCCTGCTCGCCGATCTGGTCGCGCTCGACGCGACCAGCCTCACCTTCCTGGTCATCTCCGCGCTGGCGGCGACGCTGATCGCACGCCTGCGCTCGATCCTGATCACGTTCTTCGCCGCGCTCGTCATCGGCATCGTCACCGCGGAGCTGACGCCGGTGCAGAAGCTCTCGGGTTATCGAGACATGACGCCGTTCGTGCTCGCGGCGATCGCACTGCTCGTGCTCAACCGGCGGCGCGTGATCTCGGTCGGGCGCCAGGGCATGTGAGGCGATGGAGTCGACGCGCGTGAAGACCGCCGAGGACGCGCCCGCCGATCCGGCCGCAGCGGTGCCCCCGGGGCACGCCGTCGTCGCCGATCTCGCCCGCGCACGGCGCAACCCGCGTCTGCTCGTACGGCCGCTCGTGATCGTGGCGCTGCTGGTGTTCGCGCTGCTGGTGATCCCGTCGATCTTCAGCCTCTACTACGTCGACGCGTTCACGCAGGTGGCCATCTACTCGATCGTCACGCTCGGCCTCGGCTTGCTGGTCGGGCGTGTCGGCATGGTGTCACTCGGCCAGGGCGCGGTCCTGGCCATGGGCGCGTGGGTCTCCGCACGCCTGCTGTTCGCAACATCGTTGCCATTCCCGGTCGTGCTGCTGGCGGCGGGCCTGATCACGATGGTCCTCGGCACGGTGGTCGGCCTGCCGGCGCTTCGCACGAGCGGCCTCTACCTGGCGCTGATCACGCTGATGCTCGCCGGGGCGATCACCGTCGCGCTCGCCAACATCAACTTCCCCAACGGCGGCCACGGCTTCACCGGCTACAACGGCTCGAGCGTCCACATCCCGGCGATCCGGCGGCCGAGCATCGCCTCCACCGATGCCGCCTTCTTCCGCTACTCGGTGATCGTCGCCGTCGTGATGTTCGTGCTCGTGCTGCTTGCACATCCGCGGTAAGCCCGGACGCGCGTGGGCGGCGATCCGTCAGAGCGAGTCGGCGGCGCTGGCCGCCGGCATCAACACCACGCTCTACAAGCTGTGGGCGTTCGCGCTCGCGTCGTTCGTGACCGGCGTCGCCGGTGGTCTGGTGGCGGGCAGCTTCCGCTACCTGAACTCGCTGACGTTCAGCACCGCTGACTCGATCACGCTGCTCGCGGTGGTGCTGATGGGCGGCGCCTACAGCATGTGGGGCGCGATCGTCGCCGCCTTCCTGCTCAAGTTCCTGCAGGCGCTGCTCAACGACTGGGGGATCTCCCCGGACTGGCTCACGATCCTGTTCGGGATCGGCGTGCTCCAGGTTCTCACCACTGCGCCCGCCGGCCTGGTCGATCAGGTGCCCAGGGATCTGGCTCGGCTCGGGCGCAAGCTGCGCGGCCTGACGCGCCGCGGTCCACGCCCCGAGGGCGAGAGATGATCGAGGTCTCCGATCTGACCGTGAGGTTCGGCGGGGTCACGCCGCTCGACGGGATGAACGTCCGTTTCGAGGAGGGCACGTGCGGGCTGATCGGTCCCAACGGCGCGGGCAAGACGACGTTCTTCAACGTCCTCAGCGGCTTCGTCCGGCCGGCGGCGGGGACGATTCAGGCGTTCGGCGAGAACCTCCTGAAGATGCCGCACTTCCGCCGCGCCCGGTGGGGGGTGCGCCGCACCTTCCAGACCGAGCAGGCGA
The DNA here is from genome assembly GCA_963839105.1 of uncultured Solirubrobacterales bacterium. GTDB lineage: Bacteria > Actinomycetota > Thermoleophilia > Solirubrobacterales > Solirubrobacteraceae > Palsa-465. The sequence continues at coordinate 212,894 of CAWITQ010000005.1, read as the reverse complement.
TCGAGCAGCTGTCGGTGTACGACAACGTCGCGATGATCCACGAGCACTCGAAGCTCCCCGGCTCCTCGCGCCGAACCGACGTGATCGGCGCGATCGGGTTCGTGGGCCTGGACGTGGATCCCGGCGTGCGCGTCGGCTCCCTCGGGGCACGTGACCGGCGACTGGTCGAGGTGGCGCGAGCGATCGTCGGCCGGCCCCAGGTCGTCCTCCTCGACGAGCCCGCCGCCGGGCTCCCCGACCAGGAGACGGAGCACCTCGGGGATGTCATCCGTCGCATCCCGGAGGAGATCGGCGCTCTGACGATCCTCGTCGACCACGACATGAGCCTCGTGTCCGGTTGCTGTGCCACCACGGCGGTCCTGGACTTCGGAAAGCTGCTCGCCTCCGGCCCGACGGCTGAGGTGCTCCGCGACGAGCGGGTGATGCGCGCCTATCTGGGAACCGAGGAGGTGACTTGAGCGGCGACGTCCTCCACCTGAAGGGGCTGTCGGTCGCCCGCGGGGGGCGGACTGTTGCGCGCGATGTCTCGATCGAGGTCGCCGCCGGGTCGGTGACCGCCCTGCTCGGCCCCAACGGCGCGGGCAAGTCGAGCCTGGTGCTGGCGGTGGCCGGCGTGCTCAAGCCGCTCGGCGGCGCGGTGACCATGAACGACCGCGATCTCGCCGGGCGTCGCCCCGAGAAGATCCGGCAGGCCGGCCTGGCGGTTGTCCCGGAGGGGCGTCGCCTGCTGCCCGAGCTCACCGTGGAGGACAACCTGCGCGTTGCCACCTACGCGCTCTCGCGCGAGGACGCGCGCGCGGGGCGCGAGCACGCGCTCGAGCTCTTCCCCGAGCTCGGCAAGCGGCTGGGCGCGGTGGCGCGGTCGCTGTCCGGCGGCGAGCAGCAGATGGTCGTCCTCGCGCAGGCGCTCGTGTCGAAGCCGCGCTTCATGATCATCGACGAGCTCTCCCTCGGCCTGGCGCCGGTCGTCGTCCAGCGGCTGATCCCGACGATCCGCTCGCTCGCGGAGACCGGGATCGGAATCCTGTTGATCGAGCAGTTCGCCACCGTGGCTCTCGGCTTGGCCGAGCGGGCGTACGTGATGGAGGGCGGCCAGATCCGCTACGACGGCCGGGCCCAGGAGCTCCGGGAGAAGCCCGAGCTGCTCCAGTCGGCGTACCTGCTGCGCGCGATGCCGACGCGCAACGGGGTCGCGCAGGCGACGGCGAGCGAGCGCAAGCCCGCATGACGGTCAGCGAGATGGAGCACGTGCTCGTCCTCAGCGACGACGTCGAGGCGACCCGCGAGTTCTACTGCCGCGTCGTCGGGCTGAGAGTCGGATCGCGTCCGGCGCTCGAGTTTCACGGCTACTGGCTGTACGCGGGCGACACGCCCTGCCTGCACGTCGCCGACCGCGACGGCTACCTCAGCCACGCGGCGTCGCTCGGGCTCGCCATCTCGCGCCAGCCGCCCGGAACCGGGTCGGTCGATCACATCGCCTTCAACGCCGACGACTACGAGGCGATCCGGCGCAGGCTCGCGGATGGCGGCGTCCGCGCCGTGCCGAATCGCGTGCCGGCGGCGGGCCTGCGCCAGCTCTTCTTCGAGGACCCCAACGGGCTGCGCGTGGAGATCAACGTGAGGACGCCCGTGTAGGCGGCCGGGGGTGCTGGCGGCAGTCACCGAACGCGTGGGCGCGATGACCGTGACCCAACGCCCGGAACCCGATGACCCGGGCCCGGGTGAGGTGCTCGTGCGGCCCGAGGCAGTCGGGATCTGTGGTTCCGACTACCACTTCTTCGCCGGTGAGCTCTCCGACGCGGCGGGCGGATCGCAGTTTCCGCGCGTGCAGGGACACGAGGTGGCGGGGATCGTCGTAGCCGCGGGGGACGGGTGCCGGAGAGAGGTCGAGGTGGGGCGACGAGTGGCCGTGTGGCCGCTGCGCGCCTGCGGGGAGTGCTACCCGTGCAGCGTCGGGCGCCCGAACACGTGCGATCGCTTCGAGCTGATCGGGATCCATGCCGATGGCGGCCTACAGGAGCTGGTGGCGCTGCCGCAGGAGCAGGTGTTCCCGATCGAGGCCGACGATGCGGCGGTGGCGGCGATGGCCGAGCCCGTCTCGATCGCCGTCCGGGCGCTGGCGCGCGCTCGGCTCGTGGCGGGCGAGCGCGTCGTCGTGCTCGGCGCGGGACCGATCGGGCAGAGCCTGTGCCTGCTGGCGCTCGAGCGCGGAGCCGAGGTGCTCATCGTCGACATGGTGGAGTCGCGCCTCGAGCTGAGTCGGGCGCTCGGGGCAGAGGTGCTCGTGTGGCGCTCGCTGGAGGAGACGGTGGCGCGGGCGCAGGAGTGGGCGGGCCCGTTCGGGCCGCCGGTGGCGATCGACGCCACCGGAGCCCCGGATGCGGTCCGGGCGATGGTCGACATGGTCGCCTCCGCTGGGCGGGCGGTCCAGGTGGGTATGTCGACGGCCGAGGTGCCGCTGCGGATCGGGAGCCTCACCGAGAAGGAGCTCGACCTCCTCGGCGTGAGCTGCTGCGGGGCCGGGGACTTCGCGGAGGCGGTGGCGGCGGTCGAGCGCAACGTCGAGGCGCTGGCGCGCCTGATCAGCCACCGCTTCCCGCTCACGCGAGCGCCCGAGGCGCTGCGCTTTGCGATGGACAACGGCGGCGAGGTGATGAAGGTGGTGATCGAAGGTGAGTGAGGGCGCCTACGACTACGTGGTGGTGGGAGCGGGCTCGGCGGGCTGCGTGATCGCGGCCCGGCTGAGCGAGGATCCCGACGTGCGGGTGGCGCTGCTCGAAGCGGGTGGCGAGGACACGCAGCCCGAGATCCACATTCCGGCCGCGTTCCCTGCGCTGTTCAAGTCCTCGCACGACTGGGACCTTCTGGGGGAGCCCGAGCCGGGGCTGGGCGGCCGGCGGCTCTACCTGCCGCGCGGGCGCATGCTCGGCGGTTGCAGCTCGATCAACGCGATGATCTATATCCGCGGCAACCGTCTCGACTACGACGGCTGGGGCATCGACGGGTGGCGCTACGACGACGTGCTCCCGTACTTCAAGCGCTCCGAGGACAACGAGCGCGGCGAGGAGCGCTTCCACGGGGTCGGCGGGCCGATGCGGGTGGCGGAGAGCCGCTCGATGCACCCGCTGGTCGACACGATGCTCGAAGCCGCTCGGCTCGCCGGGCACGAGCACAACCCGGACTTCAACGGTGCGCGCCAGGAGGGCGTGGGGCGCTTCCAGCTCACCCAGCGCGAGGGGTTGCGGTGCAGCACCGCGGACGCGTATCTGCGGGGCCCGGGGGCCGGTGGTGGGCTGGATGTGATTCCGCGAGCGCTGGCGGTGCGGATCCTGTTCGAGCGTCGCCGCGCGGTGGGGGTGGAGATCGCCCGCGACGGACGGGTGGAGGAGCTGCGCGCCGAGCGCGAGGTGATCGTCTCGGCCGGCGCCTACCAATCCCCGGTGCTGCTGATGCTGTCGGGAATCGGCCCCGAGGACCAGCTGACGCCGCTCGGCATCCCGGTGCTCGAAGCGCTGCCGGTGGGGGTGGGCCTGCAGGACCACTGCATGGCCCAGCTCAACTACCTGACCGACGAGCCGTCGCTGTTCCTGGCCGTGAACCCGGAGAACATCGCGTTGCTGGAGGGCGAGGGCCGCGGCCCACTTAGCTCGAACATCCCGGAGGCGGGCGGCTTCTTCCGGGCCCGCCCCGGCGTCGAGGCACCTGACGTTGAGTTCCACTTCGCGCCGTCGCTGTTCTTCGACGAGGGCCTGACCGCGCCCGCCGATCACGGCTACTGCTTCGGGCCGGTAGCGATTCAGCCCACGAGCCGCGGCCGGGTGATGCTGCGAACGCCGCTGCCTGACTCCAAGCCGCGCGTGCTCTGCAACTTCCTGACCACGCCCGAGGACCGGGAGAGCATGGTGATCGGGATGCGCATGGCGCTCGACATCGCGGCGCAGCCGCCGCTTCGGGCGGTGGCGCGGGCGCCGTTCAGCATCCCGGATTCGGACTCCGACGAGGACCTGCTGGCGTTCGCCCAGCGGGTCGGCCAGAGCGTGTACCACCCCACGTCGACGTGCGCGATGGGATCGGTCGTCGATCCCGAGCTGCGCGTGTACGGCTTCGAGGGACTGCGCGTGGTCGACGCCTCGGTGCTGCCGACGATCACCCGTGGCAACACCAATGCGCCCACGATCATGGTCGCCGAGCGCGCCGCCGACCTGGTGCGGTCGGCCGGCGCCTCGCGGACGGCGGCGGGAGTGGCCTGAGAGGTGGTTCAGTTCGAGGTGCTGCCGTTCGAGCGGGCCGCACGGGAGGCCGCCGAGCTGCCCGAGCCGGCGCGGCTGACGGTTACGAGCTCACCGCGCCACGGCGCCGACCAGACGGTCGACTTCGCGGTTCGGCTGTGCGAGCTTCGGCATGTCGTGATTCCGCATCTGGCGGCGCGAGCGGTGCGCGACGAGGCGCATCTGGACGAGTTGCTCACGCGGGTGGAAGGGGCGGGGGTCGATGAGGTGTTCGTGATCGGCGGGGACAACCCGGAGCCGGCGGGGGCGTATTCGTCGGCCGGCGAGTTGCTGCCGATGGTCAGGGAGCGCTTCGGGAAGGTCGGGATCGCGGCGTATCCCGAGGGCCATCCCCAGATCGATCCCGACGCGCTCGCACGGGTGCTCGCCGAGAAGAGCGCGCACGCCGACTACATGGTCACGCAGATGTGCTTCGACCCGGACGCGCTGCTGCGCTGGCTCCGGGACACGCGCGAGCAGGGCGTGACGCTTCCGGTGATCATCGGAGTGCCCGGCGCCGTCGACCGCAAGCGGCTGGTCGAGGTGTCGATGCGCATCGGCGTCGGTCCCTCGGTGGCGTACGTGCGCAAGCAGCGCGGTCTGCGCGCGCTGCTGCGCCGCCCGACGTCGACGGCGGACAAGCTGATCGAGGCGCTCGTCCCCTGCATGGACGAGCCGGACCTGAATGTGGCCGGGTTTCACTACTACACGCTGAACGCGCTCATCGACACCTGGAACTGGGAGCGCGAGAAGCACATTCCCGTTAAGGAGGCAAAATGACGGCGCGTAATCTGCAGGAGATACTCGACAACGCACCGAGCACCGTCGAGTTGCTGCGCAACTCGCAGGTGGGGGCCTACATCTACCCGGTGGTGCCGTACGAGTTCAGCAACTGGCGTCGCGAGCAGAAGGCGTGGCGCGAGACGGCAGTGCTGTTCGACCAGTCGCACCACATGGTCAACTTCTACTTCAAGGGCCCGGACGCGCTCAGTCTGATCGAGCACGTCGGCATCAACAGCGTGGCCAACTTCCCGGTGAACATGGCCAAGCAGTTCGTGCCCTGCACGCCGGCCGGGCATGTCATCGGCGATGGCATCCTGTTCCACCTGGATGACGAGGAGTTCGTGTGGGTCGGGCGCAACCCGGTCGCGAACTGGCTTCAGTACCACTGCGAGACCGGTGACTACAAGGTCGACTTCGAGTACGACCAGCGTCCGCCGGGGCGCACGTTCGGCAAGGCGGTGACGCGCAAGTTCTGGCGCTTCCAGATCCAGGGCCCGAACGCGTGGCAGGTGATCGAGAAGCTGAACGGCGGTGCGCTTGAGCCGGTGAAGTTCTTCCGGATGGCGGAGATGACGCTCGGCGGCCAGCGGGTGCGCACGCTGCGCCACGGCATGGCCGGCGAGCCGGGGCTCGAGCTGTGGGGTCCGTACGAGGGCTACGACCAGGTGCGCGAGACGATCCTCGAGGCGGGCCAGGAGTTCGGCCTCGAGCCGTGCGGCGCGCGGGCGTACGCGTCCAACACGCTCGAGTCAGGTTGGATCCCCTCGCCGCTGCCCGCCATCTACACCGGCGAGGAGCTCCGGGCTTACCGCGAGTGGCTGCCGGCCGGGGGGTATGAGGCGGGCGCGTCGCTCTACGGCAGCTTCGTCTCCGGGGACATCGAGGACTATTACCTCAACCCGTGGGAGCTCGGCTACGGCCACATGGTCAAGTTCGACCACGACTTCATCGGCCGTGAGGCGCTCGAGCAGATCGACCCCGAGGCGCAGCGCAAGAAGGTGACGCTCGCCTGGGCTGCCGAGGACATGGTGAAGATCATGGCCTCGCAGTTCGACGTCGAGGGCGAGAGTTACCAGTTCTTCGACCTGCCGATCGCCAACTACGGCGCCGCCGGTTACGACTCCGTGCTCGACGGCGACGGCAACGTCGTCGGCGTGTCGATGTTCACCGGCTACAGCGCCAACGAGAAGCGGGCTCTGTCACTCGCCACCGTCGACCCGAGCGTCGCGGAGGGCGATGAGGTCCAGGTCGTGTGGGGGGAGCCCGACGGCGGGACACGCAAGCTGACCGTCGAGCCGCACCAGCCGCTCGCCGTGCGGGCGATCGTGAGTCCGGTGCCGTTCTCGGTGACGGCGCGGATGGAGTACGCGGAGGGGTGGCGGACGACCGGCGTGCGGTAGGGCGGTGGCGGGAGCGGGCGGTGCGGTGGCGCGCGCGCGACCGGTTGGGATGAAACGCTGAATTATTCAGCGTTTCATCCCAAGCGCCCTCAGAACACCACGGTGCCGTTACCGCTGCGCAGGATGCGGTCCTCACAGTGCCAGGTGACCGCGCGCGCCAACACGGTGCGTTCGATGTCGGCGCCGAGACGGGTGAGCATCGCGACGTCGTCGCGATGACTCACGCGGATGACGTCCTGCTCGATGATCGGGCCGGCGTCGAGCTCCTCGGAGACATAGTGGGCGGTGGCGCCGATCAGCTTCACCCCGCGCTCCTTGGCGCGCGTGTAGGGCGCGCGCCCGGCGAACGCCGGCAGGAAAGAGTGGTGGATGTTGATCATCGGCACGCCCACGCGCTCGAGGAAGTCGCTCGAGAAGATCTGCATGTAGCGGGCGAGGACCACAAGGTCGCAATGCCCGCGCACGAGCTCGAGCAGCCTCGCCTCCGCCGCGGCCTTGTCGTCGGGATCGACGGGAACGTGCTCGTAGGCGACGCCGAAGAACTCCGCCTCATCTTGCAGGTCGGGGTGATTCGAGGTAACGAGCACGATCTCCGCTCCGAGCTCGCCGCGCCGCCAGCGCCACAGCAGCTCGAGCATGCAGTGGTCGTAGCGGGAGACCATGACCACGACGCGCTTGGGCTTGAGCGCGTTCCAGATGCGCCAGGTCATGTCGAACGGCTCGGCGACCTCAAGGCCGAACTGCTCGTAGATCCGGCCGAGCTTGCGCTCGTCCACCGCGAACTCCATGCGCAGGAAGAACGCACCGCCCTCGGGATCGGTGGAGTACTGGTCCGAGCGCACGATGTTGGCGCCCGCCTCGAACAGGAACCGCGACACAGCGCTCACGATCCCCGGCTTGTCCGGGCATGAGATCAGCAGCCGCATGAGGACGGCGCGTTCAGCGTCTTGCACGCGCGGAGTCTATGTGGCGCGATTGGCTCTAGCTGGTCGCCGAGCGCACGGTCAGTTGTTCGACCGCGCAGCCCCTAGTGCGGCGGATGGTTGTGGCGCGGGTCCCACAGCCGGATCTTCGCGGTGCGCTCGTAGGCCATCCCGTGCGGGTAGCTGATCAACTCGACAAAGGTGCCGAACGGAGTCTTGAAGTAGTTGATCGTCTGCCCGGCGGCGGGTCCGCTCGTGATCGGGAAGGGGCCCAGGAGCTTCTTCACTCCTTTTGACTCCATGTACTTGACGGCCTTGCTGATGTCGCGGACATAGAACGCGATGTGGTGGCCGGCGTAGTCGGAGTTCTTGGGGAAGCGGTGGCTCTGATTGGGCGCCTCGTACTTGAACAGCTCGACGTTGGGGCCGCTGCCGCCGCTGACCATCCGGATCTGGTCGATCACCGCGTGGCGGTCGACGTCGACCAGGTCGTGCATCAGCGTCCCCTTGGGGTCGCTGATGGGGCCGAAGGTGAGTGGGTTGCGGAAGCCGAGGACCTCCTCGAACCATTTCGCCGCCGCGACCACGTCGGGAACGGTGATGCCGATGTGGTCGATGCCGAGCAGGCCTGGCACCTTGGTGACCACCGAGCCCAGCCCGTTGACCTTCGGCGACCAGAGCGGCTTGACCCCGGTCTTCTGGTAAGCCTCTCCGTGGGGATAGCTGATGAACTCGATGTAGGTGCCGAACGGGGTCTTGAAGTAGTTGATCGTCTGTCCCGCGGCCGGCCCGGCGCTCACCGGGAACGGGCCAAGGAACTTCTTGGCGCCCCTGCGCTCCATGTACTTGACCGCGGCGTCGATGTCCCGGACGTAGAAGGCCACGTGGTGACCCGACCAGTCGGAGTTCTTGGCGAAGGTGTGGCTCTGGTGGGGCGTGCGGTACTGGAACAGCTCGATGTTGGCGCTGTGGCCGATGCGCAGGACCGTGATCTTGTCGATCACCGCGTGGCGGTCGACGTCGAGGAGGTCGTGCATCAGCGTGCCCTTCGGGTCGCTGATGGGGCCGAAGGAGAGGGGAGCGGTGGCGCCCATCACGTCCTTGAACCAGGCGACCGCCTCGTCGATGTCGGGGACGGTCAGTCCGACGTGGTCGGTCCCGACGAGGCCAAGCTTGCTCCTGGTTTTCGCGAACGCAGGGTCGGCCCCGAGCATCGGCAGCAGTGCTGCGCCGGTGGCGACCTTGGCGCCCGCGGTAATGACCTCGCGGCGCCGGTACCCGGGCTCGCGTGGGCCGCTCGTAGCGTTGCCCGTGTCGACGCGGTTGTTGCCCTCCATCTCTCCCTCCGATCCTGACCCGGCTCCTCCCGCTGCGATCGTAGATCACATATCAAATCCAAGTCAAGGGTGGCGCGGGCCCCGTGGCAGGTGAACGCCGCCACCGTTGCCGGCGGACGCAGCCACCGTTGCTGGCGGACGCAGCCGGGCTTGCGTTCCCGGCGGTGAAGGCGTATACGAGCGGCCATGGTCCTCGACGAGCACCGGGCCGGCGTCGTGCGCACGCTGTGCGAGCTGATCGTTCCCGGCTCCGGCCGCGTCGGCCCCGAGGTGTACATCGACGCGCTTCTGGCGCGCATGCCGACCGAGCAACGGACGCAGATGCTCGCCGCCGTCGACGCCCTGGAGGAGCCGGCGCGAGCCGGCACGCTGGCCGAGCACGCGCTCACGCCCGAGTTCATGGCCGTGCGCGCACTCGCCTGCGAGGCCTACTACAGCGACTTCGTGGCTCCGGGCGCGCCGGGCCCCGGTGCCTGGCAGGAGATCGACTTCCGCCCGCCGATGGCCGCGCGGCTGAGCAAGGACTGGTCCTACCTGGGCGTGGGCGGATGAGCGTTCACTACGAGGTGGTGGTCGTCGGCTCGGGCGCGGGCGGTGGCGTGGTGGCGGCCGAGCTCGCCGATCGCGGGCGGCGGGTGCTGCTCCTCGAGGCGGGGCCGCACAAGACCGCCGCCGACTACATGCGGTGGGAGGCGCGGGCCTCGCACGAACTGTGGTGGCCGCCGGTGTTCGCGGAGCCTGAGGGCGCTCCCGGGCCGCCGCTGATCGTGTTCCGCGGGCGCTGTGTGGGTGGCACGACCGCCATCAACACCAAGGTGGCGCTCCGCCCCGACGACGCGGACTACGCCAAGTGGGAAGAGGCCGGCGCGCCGTTCGCCGAGAGCGAGCTGCGGCCGTACCTTGATCGCGTCGAGGAGCACCTCGGCGTGCGCGAGCGCAGCGACTGGCAGCGGTGCGTCCACACGGTGGTCCCCGGCTTCCACGCGCTCGGCGCCGAGCTCGAGCCGGTCATCTCGTACACCGACGAGAACTGCATGCGATGTGGCTCCTGCCTCCAGGGCTGCCCGACAAACGCCGGCAAGTCGACGCTCAACGCCTACATCCACCGCCCATGGGTCGACGGCCGCCTGGAGCTGCGGGCCGACTGCGACGTGCGCCGAGTGGTCATCGAGGACGGAGAGGCGCGGGGCGTCGAGTACGTGGGACCGGATGGCGCCGGGCACGTCGTCACGGGCGACGTCGTCGTGGTCGCCTGCGGCGCCCTCGCGACGCCGGGGCTGCTGATCCGCTCCGGCCTGCGCGGCTCACACGTCGGCCGGCATCTCGGCTTCCATCCGGCGCGCCTCGTGGAGGGGCTGTTCGACGAGGTGCAGGACGCGCACATGGTGTATCCGATCAGCGCCCACTGCATGAAGTTCCGCCACGACGCGGACGGGGGCTACGTCGTCGAGGCCTCCACGGTGCAGGATCCGATCGGCTTTGCCACCGCTCTGTGCGACGAGCGGGGCCTTCCGATGTGGGGCGAGGAGCTCGTGCAGACGGTGGCGCGCTACCGGTACTTCACGGGCCTGCTGACCATGGTCAATGACGAGAACCACGGCACGGCATGGGTCGACGAGGCCGGCAACGACCGCTTCTCGTACAGCTGGAGCGAGACCGAGCGCGAGCGCATCGACAGCTCGCTGGCGTTCGCGCGGGAGGTCCTGCTGGCCGCAGGCGCCAAGCGCGTGTTCCAGACCGACGTGCTGAGCACGCACGTGCAGGGCGGCTGCCGGATGGGCAGCGATCCCGAGCGCTCGGTCGTGAACGTCCACGGCGAGTCGCACGAGGTGCGGCGCCTGTTCCTGGGAGACAGCTCCGTGATCCCGCGCACGCTGTCGGTGAACCCCTCGTTGACGATCATGGCGCTGGGCGCGCGCCTGGCCGACTACCTGGACGTCGACGAACGCGGCTACCTGACGGGCGCGGCCCACTCGGCCGCAGCCTGACCCTCGCCCGTCAAGCCGGCGGGGGCGTGACCGGAGTCGGTTGGGGGTCGATCTCCGCGCGCCGGCGCCCTCTCGACGGCAGCCGGGAGCCGGTGGCGAGCCATGAGCCGCCGAGGATCAGAACCAGCCCGGCGACCGCGCCGGCGCCGGGCTGCTCGCCGAGCAGCGCCACCCCCAGCGCCACGGCGACCACGGGATTCACATAGGTGATCACGGTGGCGCGGCCGGGTCCGGCCTCGGCCACGAGCACCGAGAGGACGGCGAGCGCGACCGCGGTGCACACCACCCCGAGGACGGCGGTGGAGAGGAGTGCGCCGGTCGACGGCACCTTGGCCGGCCAGGTGAGGGCAGCCAGGGGGCTGAGCAGGAGCGCTGCGACGGCCAGGCTCGCGCCCATCGTCGCGCGGCCGTCGAGCCCCGCCAGGCGGTGCTTGATGATCATCGGGCCGGTGGCGTAGCCGACGGCCGCTCCGAGGATCGCCGCTGTTCCGAGCAGCGCGCGCGTGCTCCCGGCGACGTCGATGCCGACCAGGGCCACGACGCCCGCGAACCCTACGAGCAGGCCCAGGGCACGCCGCGCGGTCGGGCGCTCGGTGGGATCGAAGCGCATCGCCAGCACGGCCACGATCAGGGGCACAGTGGCGATCACGATCGCCGCGAGCGAGGACGAGATCGAGCGCTCGCCGGTGGCGATGAGCGAGAACGGGACCGCGATCTCAGCGATGGCGAGGGCGACGATCGCTCGGAGCTTCCCGCGGAGCGTGCTCAGGGTGCCGGCACGCCGCGCCAGGAGCAGCAGGATGACCGCGGCGAGGGCTACGCGTGTCCACGCCAGCACCAGCGGTGGCATCCCACCCCGCACCGCGATCCGGATGAACATGTAGGGGACGCCCCAGATCGCCGACAGCAGAGCGAAGGCGATCCAACCGCGTCGGGTCACGCGGCGAGTGTGACAGGCGCGGGCAGGTGGGCGGCGTCGCCGCCGCCCACCCGGTCCCGTTAGTGCGCGGCCTTGACCGTGTGCTTCCTGTGCTTCTTGTGCTTCTTGGCCCGGGCGTCGGTGGCGCTCGGGACGAGCTCAAACGGGCCCTGCACGCCGAGCGACTGCAGGAAGCGGGCGAACGCCACCCCGGCGACTGTCCGCTGCCCCTCCTTGTATCCGGTCGTCGACTGGGCGAGCGTCCAGCCGCTGGAGGCGCTCCAGCCGGTCTCGATGCAACTGCCCTTGGGGGCGTAGCGCGCCACCACGTCGCCCGCGTGAAGCACCTGGCCGACGTGCGCGAGGTGCCAGATCTGCTCGGCTATGTAGACGTAGCGTCCGGCGTAGGGACCACCCGTCAGCTGGTACCAGAGGTACGGCTGGCCCGCGTACCAGTCATGCATGATGCCGACGACGACACCGTCGCCGATGGCGCGGATCGGCTCGCCCTTCTCGAGGCACAGGTCGACGCCCATGTCGGTGCGGCCTGTGTAGTAGCTCTCCCCGGCGAAGGGGTTCTGGTAGGCGGCCTGCGCGTTGGCGCTCGCTGCCGGAATGAGCACGATGGAGATCAGAGCCGCGGCGCAGGCGAGCACGCGCAGCACGTTGTTCTTGCGATGTAGTGAAAGCATTCGCCCCAGGGGTTTGGGAACACGGACGGCGCGGCGCGATGACGACAGGCCACGCTCTGCTTTGTTGATCGGCAGCGACCCCAAGCCGCCTTAGTGACACTAAGCACTTGGTTGTCTCTGAGCGGCGGCGGGTACGTGGCCCCCGTGTCCACGGCAACCACCGCTCCCGGACCCGCAACAGCGCCCGCATCCCTTTCCGGAGCGCTCAAGGTCCGAGCGCTCCCCGGGGTGTGGCGTCCGCACAGCGACGCCCGCATGCTCGCTCAGCTCGTCGCCGAGCAAGGCCTGGCGACGGGCGCCGACGTGCTCGACGTGTTCACGGGGAGCGGGGCGCTGGCGCTCGCGGCCGCCGCGTCGGGAGCGCGGACGGTGACCGCGATCGACCTCTCGCGCCGAGCGCTGCTGACCGTGCGCATCAACGCCAGACGAAATCGCCTGCCGGTCCGGACCCTGCGCGGCGACATGTTCGCCCCCGTCGCCGTCGAGGACTTCGACCTGATCGTGGCCAACCCGCCGTACTACCCCGGCGGCGAGGCGCTGCCGGAGCGGGGGCTGGCGCGGGCGTGGGAGGGAGGGCGCGATGGCCGGCTTCTGGTGGAGCGCCTGTGCCGGGAGGGCCCCGCGCATCTGCGCCCGGGTGGCCGGCTCGTGATGGTCCACAACACCATGATCGGCGAGCGCGAGAGCCTCGAGGCGCTCGAGGCCGCCGGCCTGCAGACCGAGGTGCTGCTCCGCCACCGCGGCCCGTATGGCCCCGTGGGGCGCTCCGCCGCGGCTCTCCTGCGCGAGCGTGGCGTCGAGACGCCCGAGCAGGAGGAGACCGTCGTCATCTCGGGACGGCGTGGCGGCGCCTGACGCTGGGGCGTTGCGACGGCGCTTTGACGCCGTCGGTGGATTCACCGTGGGCGTCGAGGAGGAGACGATGCTCCTCGACCCGGAGACGTTCGACCTCGCGCCGGTGGCGCCGGACGTGCGCGCGCGGCTCGACGGCGACCCGCGCTTCAAGCTCGAGCTGCCGGCCACCCAGCTCGAGATCGTCACCGCACCGGCGGCGTCCGTGCCGGGGGCGGTGGCGGAGCTGGCCGCGGCGCGCCGGGACCTGGCCGCCGCCGGGGCGGGCTTGGCGCGCTCGGCCGTGGCCGCCGTGCACCCGTGGGCGTCGTCGCTCGGGACGCTCAACCGTGGCGGACGCTACGACGAGATCGCGCGCGAGTACGGGTCGGTGGCGCGCCGGCAGCTCGTGGCCAGCCTCCAGATCCACGTCGCCGTCGGCGGCGCCGACCGAAGCCTCGCCGTCTACAACGCGCTCCGCTCATACCTCCCGGAGCTCACCGCGCTGGCGGCGAACGCGCCCTTCTACGAGGGCCGCGACAGCGGCCTGGCCACGGTCAGGCCGGGGATCTGCGTGCTGCTCCCACGGCAGGGCGTTCCACCGGCGCTCACGAGCTGGGAGCAGTTCGCGGACGGGCTCGCGTGGCTACCCGATGCGTCGCGGTGGTGGTGGGAGCTCCGGCCTCACCCGGTGCACGGCACGCTCGAGCTGAGGGTGCCCGACGCACAGACGACGGTCGAGGAAGCGGCGGGCGTGATCGCGTTCGCGCAGGCGCTGGTGGCCACGCTCGCCGAGCGTCACGACGCCGGCGAGATCCTCCCCGTAGCGCCCACGTGGCGCATCGGCGAGAACCGCTTCTCGGCGCTCCGCCACGGGGTGGAAGGGACCCTGGCCGACCTCGCGACAGGCGAGCGGCAGGACACCCGCGAGCGCCTGCGAGCGCTCGTCGACGAGGTCGAGCCGGCGGCGCGGCGGCTGGGGAGCGGAGAGCTCCTCGCCCACACGCGTGCCTCGATCGAGCGAAACGGGGCGATCCGCCAGCGCGTGGCCTGCGCGAAGGTGGGGATCCGCGGCCTGGCCGAGTGGCTCGCCGATCGGTTCTAGCCGCGGACCGGGGCGACCTTTCGCGCCGCCTCGACGATCGCGGCGGCGTCGATTCCGGCGGCATGCATCAGCTCGGCGGCCTCGCCCGAGACGGGCATGTCGCGCACCGCGAGCTTGATCAGCGGCGGCTCCCCGCCCTCGTCGGCGATCGCGCTGAGCACCGCCTCGCCGAGGCCGCCCTCAGGCCAATGATCCTCGACGGTGACGATCGCGCTCGTCTCGCGCGCCGCCCGCTGGAGCGTGTCGGCGTCGATCGGCTTGATCGAGTAGCAGTCGACGATGCGGGCTCGGACGCCGTCTGACTCGAGCTCGTCGGCGGCCTGCTCGGCCTCGCCTACGGTGATCCCGCAGGCGACGATCGTGATGTCGTCCTCGTCGGAGCTCCGCACGATGCGGCTGCCGCCGATCCGCACCTCCTCCTCAGGCGGGGTGCGAACCGGGGTCTTCGGGCGCAGCGTGCGCAGGTAGGAGATCCCGGGCCGGTCGGCCATCTCGGCGACGAGGCGCGCCGTCTGGTTCGCGTCGGAGGGGTGCAGCACGGTGCTGTTGTGCACCGCACGCAATGAGGCGAAATCCTCGAGCGCCATCTGCGAGGGGCCGTCCTCGCCGATCGAGACGCCGGCGTGCGAGCCGGACAGCCGCAGGTTGGCCCGCGAGATCGCCGCCATGCGTACGAAGTCGTACGCCCGGGAGAAGAAGGCCGCGAACGTCGAGGCGAACGGATTCCACCCGCGAACCTGGAACCCGACCGCCGCCGCCAGCATCTGCTGCTCGGCGATGAACATCTCGAAGTAGCGGTCCGGGTGGTCCTTGGCGAACAGCTCGGAGTGGGTCGAGTTCGAGACCTCGCCGTCGAGGGCGACGACGTCGCCGCGCATCGCCCCAAGCGCCCGAAGCGCCTCGCCGTAGGCCTGCCGGGTCGCGACCTCCTCGCCGAGGTCCCAGCTCGGCAGCTCGCCGCCCTCGGTCTCGAACTTGTGGGGCTCGCCGCTCGCGTCGGGCTGGGCGACGTCGACGTGCAGATCCCGCTCGCCGCCCAGCTCCTGGATCGCCTCGTCGGGATCGTCGAGGGGCTTGCCGTGCCTGCCGGGCTGGTCCTCGACCGCCTTGACCCCCTTGCCCTTCTTCGTCTGGGCGAGGATCACCGTCGGCTTGCCGGTGGTCTCGAGCGCCTCCTGATAGGCGGCGTCGATGGCGTCGACATCGTGGCCGTCGATCACGATCGCGTGGGCACCGAAGGCGGTGACGCGGGCGCGGTAGCCGTCCATGTCCCAGCCGAGCATGGTCTCCCGCGTCTGACCGAGGCGGTTCACGTCGACGATCACGGTCAGGTTGTCGAGCTTCGCCCAGCTCGCGTGCTGAATCGCCTCCCAGATCGACCCCTCGGCCATCTCGGAATCCCCGCACAGAGCCCAGACGCGGTAGGGCAGGCGATCGAGGTCGCGGGCGGCGATGGCCACGCCGACGGCGATCGGCAGGCCCTGGCCGAGCGAGCCGGTGGCCACGTCGGTCGGAGGGATGCGGGGCGTGGGGTGGCCCTCGAGCCGGCTGCCGAAGCGGCGGAAGGTGAGAAGCTCCTCGTCGTTGATCGCGCCTGCGGCCTTGAGCATCGAGTAGTAGAGCGGCGAGGCGTGGCCCTTGGAGAAGATCAGGTGGTCGCGCCGGGGGTCGTCCGGATTGCCGTAGTCGAGCTTGAGATAGCCGTCGAGCAGCACCGCCATCAGGTCGGCGGCGGACATCGAGGAGGTGGGGTGGCCCGAGCCGGCGGCGGCGCTGGTGCGGATCGAGTCCACACGCAGTTGCTGGCCGAGCTCGCGACGGAAGTTGGAATCGCCCATGAGGGTAGAGGTACCCCCAGGTGCTGGGCCTATGCAGGCGCGGGACATGGATGTCCCGCGCAACCGGCCCGCGCGGCTGCGGCGCGCTCGGCATCCGGCCTCGCCACGACCGCGCCGGCCGCGCGTCGTCCAGCTGGACGACCGGCCGAAGGCCGGGCCCCCTGTTACGCTCGCGCTTCTCCGGATGCGGATCTGGTTCGACATGACAGCCTCGGCCCATCCGGTGGTGTTCCGTCCCGTGATCGGGCGTCTGCGCGACCAGGGCCACGAGATCGAGATCACCGCGCGCGACTACTCGCAGACGCTCGAGCTGCTCGACATGATGGGCCTGCCGCACCTGACCGTGGGCCGTCACGCCGGCGCGTCGCGCTCGCGGAAGGTGGCGGCGCTCGCCCAGCGAACCTGGAAGCTCTACCGCTGGGCCCGGCACGGCTCCTTCGACCTCGCCGTGGGCCACGGTTCAAACGACCTGGCGCTGGCCGCCAACCGGGCGCGCATCCCGGCGGTGAACATGTTCGACTACGAGTTCGCGATCCAGCAGCACAACATCGGCTGCAGGCTCGCGCGGAGGGTGATCGTCCCGGACGCGATCCCGCCGGCGCGGCTGCGGCGTTTCGGCGTCACCGGCGACAAGCTGCTTCAGTATCCGGGGCTGAAGGAGGAGTACTACCTTGCGGACTTCGAGCCGGACCCCACGATCCTCGACAAGCTGTCGGTCGACGCCAGCCGAGTCGTCGTGGTCGTGCGCCCGCCGCCCGACGTGTCGCTCTATCACCGGAAGTCGAACCCGCTGTTCCCGCGCGTGCTCTCCCACCTAGGCAACCGCGACGACGTGCAGGCGGTGGTCCTGCCCCGGACCGAGGCCCAGCGCCGGCACGTCAAGGCGCTCGGCCTCCCCTCGGTGATCACGGCCGAGCACGCTGTCGACGCGCAGAGCCTGATCGCCGCCTCCGACGTCGTGGTCTCCGCCGGCGGGAGCATGAACCGCGAGGCGGTGGCGCTGGGCGTGCCCGTATACACGACCTACGGCGGCCGGCTCGGTGGCGTGGATGAGTCGCTGATCAAGAGCGGGCGGCTGCGGCCGCTCACCGATCCGCGCGCGCTCGAGCTGCAAAAGCGCACGAACACGCTCGACTGGCCGCGGCGCGACCCGGGGCTGATCGTCGACATGATCCTCTCGGCGGTGCCACGGTGAGCGCGCGGGTCAAGCGACGGCGGCCGGTGGCGGCCACCGTGTCTCCGGTGCTCGAGCACCATGACGCGCTCGTCGAGCAGTACGCCTCGATGGCGCATGCGTTCGAGCCCCGCCCGGTCGACCATCTGCTGCGCGCTCTCGACGTCGCGATCGCCGGCGCCGCGGCACTCGTCAGCGCGCCGCTGTCGCTGCTGATCGCGGTGCTGGTGAAGCTCACCTCCCCGCGCGGGCCGGTCCTCTACCGCGGCTGGCGGGTCGGGCGCGGTGGGCACCTGTTCCATATGCTCAAATTCCGCACCCTCGCGCCGGATGCGGAGGCGCGGCTCGGGCCGTTCCTCGGGCCCGAGCTCACGCAGCTCACGCAGGACGAGGTGACGCCGCTCGGGCGGATCCTGCGCGCGTCCAAGCTCGACGAGCTCCCCCAGCTCCTGAACGTGCTCCGGGGCGACATGAGCCTGGTGGGGCCGCGGCCGATCCGCCCGACGTTCTTCGCCGAGCTGTGCGCCGGGATCCCCCAGTACTGGCAGCGGCTGGTCGTGCGCCCGGGCGTTACCGGCCTCGCGCAGCTTCGACTCACGCGCGAGATGACCTGGGCCGAGAAGCTCGCCCACGACATGGAGTACATCGCCGACCGGTCGGTGGGGCTGTACCTGTCGGTGATCTGGACGACGGTGTGGCTGATCGTGGTGCGCCCGGCGAACCGCCGCGCGGCGATCAACCGCCTCCCGTAGGCATCCGAGATGTGCGGGATCTGCGGTAGCTACGACTTCACGCGCGGCCGGCCGGCCGATGCGGCGCTGCTCGAGCGGATGAACGCGACGCTCGTGCATCGTGGACCCGACGGTGGCGGAGCGCACGTCGACGGTCCGGCGGGGCTGGCGGCTCGGCGCCTGGCGATCATCGACCTCGCCCACGGGGACCAGCCGATGGTGAGCGACGACGGCAACGTGTCCGTGGTCCAGAACGGGGAGATCTTCAACCACCTCCGGCTCCGCGCCGAGCTCGAGCGCTCGGGGACGCGGTTCCGGACCGAGTGCGATACGGAGGTGCTGCTGCAGGGGTACCTGCGGTGGGGAGCGGGCTTCGTCGAGCGGCTGCGCGGGATGTTCGCGTTCGCGCTGTGGGACCGGCGCGATCGGCGACTGCTGCTGGCGCGGGACCGCTTCGGGATCAAGCCGCTGTACTACTCGGTCTCCGACGGGCGGATCACGTTCGCCTCCGAGCTCAAGGCGCTGCTTCGCGATCCGTCGTTCCCGCGAGAGCTGGATCGCGAGGCGCTCCACTCGTTCCTGGCCTTCAACTCGATCCCGGCGCCGATGAGCATCTTCGCGGCTGCGCGCAAGCTCCCGCCCGGGCACATGCTGGAGTGCTCGGCCGACGGGGTGCGGACGTGGCGCTACGCGCGTCCTGCGCCGGCGGTGGAGGACGCGGTGCGCCGCCAGCCGACGGGGGCGCTGGCCGACGAGCTCCGGGAGCGGCTGCGCGACTCGGTGCAGGCGCACCTGCTGGCCGATGTGCCCGTTGGCGTGCTCCTCTCCGGCGGCGTCGACTCTTCCGTGCTCACCGCGCTCGCGGCGCGTGAGTCCTCCGAGCGGGTCTCGACGTTCTCGATCGGCTTCCAGGAGCGGTCGTTCAACGAGCTCGACCTCGCGCGGCAGGTGGCGCAGCGGTACGGCACCGATCACCACGAGCTCGTCGTCTCGCCCCGGATCGAGGACCTGCTGCCGCGGCTGGTGGCGGCGTTCGACGAGCCGTTCGCGGACTCATCCGCGGTCCCGACCTACCTGGTCTCCCAGCTCGCCGCCGAGCACGTGAAGGTCGTGCTCTGCGGAGAGGGCGGCGATGAGCTGTTCGGCGGCTATGAGACCTACGTCGCCGACCAGTTGGCGCTGCGGGTGGGTCCGGCGGCCGCTCGGCTGGCGCCGCTCGTCGATCGGCTGCCGAGCTCCGACGCGCGCGTGAGCCTCGACTACCGCGCGCGCCGCTTCACCCGAGCGGCAGCCCTCCCGCCGCTCGAGCGCCACCACGGGTGGAAGGAGATCTTCTCGGGGAACCAGCGCACCGCGCTGCTGGGCGCGCAGTGGCGCGAGGCCGCCGCGGATCCGCTGGATCCCTGGCGCGAACGGTTCGCCGAGACCGCGGGAGCTCCGCTCCTGGCGCGCCTGCAGGACGTCGACCTCGGGATCTACCTGGCCGATGACCTGCTCGTCAAGACCGACCGGATGAGCATGGTGCACGGCCTGGAGGCGCGCGTTCCCTACCTGGATCCGGTCGTCGCCGAGCTGGCGATGTCGCTCCCCACGCGGCTCAAGGTGCTGGGAACGGCCAAGAAGCGGCTGCTCCGGCGGGCCGCGGCGCCGCTCATCCCGCGCGGGATCCTCCACGCCCGCAAGCGGGGTTTCTCGATCCCGGCAGCGGCGTGGCTGCGCGGGGAGCTTCAGCCGTTCGCCCGCGACGTGCTGTCGCCGGAGCGGACCCGGGCCCAGGGCTACTTCGAGCCGGAGTTCGTCACGGCGCTCCTGGACGAGCACGTGGCCCGGCGCCAAGACCACAGCCGCCAGCTCTGGGGCCTGATGTCGTTCTCGCTCTGGGCCGAGCACGTAGAGCAGCCGGAGCCGTCCCTTGGCAGAATGCCGGCGCATGCGTAGGGCCGCGCTCGCGATCGGTGTCTCCGTGGTGGCGGTCCTCGCGCTGGGCGCGACCGCGCTCGGAGCGGGCGGGCTCCCGAAGCTGGCCACCGGCTGGTCCCCGCGTTACGAGGTCAGGCCGCACAGGATCGACTTCACGGGCGACAGCACCGGGATCGTCGGCCGGCTTCCGCGCGGCGCGCACGCCGTCGGCAAGCGCCCGGGCTTCCTGCATTGGAAGACCTGGAACCAGGTCCGCGCCACCGGCGTGGGGACGCTGTGGGCCAAGACCTGCACCCCCAGCTGCGCCGATAGCGCGTTCCACCGCCAGCCGGTTACCGTCACCGCGAGCAAGCCGGTGAACGGGCGCTTCAGGACGTTGACGCTTCGCTACCGCTACCGGGGTCACGTCGTCACCGATACGCGCTGTGACACCGGCCACGGCTACTACACGTTGCCGCCCGGCTGGCCGAAGAGCGTGAACTGCCTCGCGCGTGGCTGAGGCCGGACGCGGTTGCTGGCGCACTGGGACGAGGTCGAGTGGAGCCGCACCGATCGGGGGCCGCTCCAGGGTGAGCGCCAGCGTCTCGGCGCGGCCGCCGGCTGCGCCCGAGCGGGACTGAGCCGGTACCGGATGGGCCCGCACGAGCGGGTCATGCCGGTGCACGTGCACGCCGACGAGGAGGAGATCTTCTACGTGCTCGGCGGGAGCGGGGTGAGCTGGCAGGCCGGCCGCGCGTACCCCGTGAGCACGGGCGACTGTGCCGTGTATCGGGCGGGCGGCGAGCCGCACACGATGGTGGCCGGTGAGGGTGGGCTCGACGTGCTGGCGTTCGCGAGCGGGAGCGACACCAAGATGACGTGGTTACCGCGGGCGGGAGCGTGGTGGATGGGGCCGCGCTGGCTCCCGAGCGACGGACCGAGCCCATTCCGCCTGGAGGCGGAGGCGGGGCCGCTGGAGATCCCCGAGCCGGAGGCCGAGCGGCCGCCGACGATCGTGGCGACGGGGGAGGTCGAGGCGAGGCCGATGCGTCACGGCTCGGTGTGCAGCGAGCGGCGAGACCTGGGGACCGGGGCCGGGTCCGTGCTCAGCGGGATCAAGCACATCAAGATCGCGCCCGGGGCGCGTGGGGCGCCGTTTCACTGCCACAGCGGCGAGGAGGAGATCTTCGTCGTGCTCGACGGCGCAGGGACGCTGCGGCTGGGCGAGGAGCGGCTGTCGGTGCGGGCGGGGCACGTGGTGGCGCGGCCCGCCGGGACCGGCGTCGCCCACCAGTACATCGCCGGTGACGACGGCCTCGTCCTGCTCGCGTTCGGGACGCGGGAGCCTGGCGACACCATCTGGTATCCCGATTCGGGCAAGGTCGCCCTGCGCGGCCTGGGGATCGTCGCGCGCCTGGAGCCCGTCGACTACTGGGACGGCGAGCTCTGAGCGCCGGGGTGCGACTGCATGTGCTCAGCGATCTGCACCTGGAGCAGCAGCCGTTCACCCCGCCCGGGGTGGAGGCGGATGTGGTCGTCCTCGCCGGGGACGTGCACGGGGGGACGCGCGGGGTCGAGTGGGCACGTGGCTGGGCGGACGAGCGGCCGGTGCTCTACGTCGCCGGCAACCACGAGTTCTACGGACACGCCTGGCCGAGCCTGATCGACGAGCTGCGGGACGCGGCGGCGGGATCGTCGCTGCGCGTGCTCGAGAACGATGAGGTGGTGCTTGGCGGCGTGCGGTTCCTGGGGTGCACGCTGTGGAGCGACTTCGACTTCGACGGCGCCGAGCGCCGGGAGGTCTCGATGCGGATCTCCCAGCGGGCCGTCAACGACTACTCGCAGATCCTGTTCGACGGTGGCTCGCGGAGGCTGGCGGCGATGGACACCCGGGAGGCGCATCTGGAGAGCCGGCGGTGGCTGGAGGAGCAGCTCGCCCAGCCGTTCGACGGCGCAACCGTGGTCATTACCCACCACGCGCCGCTGATCCGCACCCGTCCGTCCTCACCGTTGTGGCGGGCATTGGCGGGCGCCTTCGTGAGCGATCTGACCGGCTTGATGCGTGGCGATCGCGTTGCCCTGTGGATCTTCGGTCACACCCACCGGTGGGCGGACGTCGAGGTCCGGGGGACACGGGTGGTGAGCAACCCGCGGGGCTATCCGCATGAGCCGGTGGGGGAGTTCGACCCCGAGCTCGTGGTCGAGGTCTAGGGGCGCCGGAGCTCGGCGAACAGGGCGCGCCAGCGGTCCGGCTCGGCGCCCTCGGGGATCGGGAAGGTGATGCGGGTGATGACGTCGCCGTAACGGCGCCGGCACTCGGCGACCGCCTCCTCCGGCGTGCCCACGATCGCGAAAGAGTGGAGCACCTCGTCGTCGACGGCCGCCGCCATTCGCTCCCACTCCCCGCGAGCCGCCATCGCGTTCAGCCGCTCGTGGAGCTCGCCCCAGCCGTGGAGGTCGAGGACCTGGCGGTAGGCGGGCGTCGAGCCGTAGAAGGCGATCTGCTGTCGGGCGCCCTCGAGGGCGGCGGCGAGCTCGGCGGGGTCGTCGCGGGCCACGATCAGCGCCGGACCGCTGATCTCGAAGCCCTCGAGCGTCTTCCCCGCCTTGGCGCGGCCGCGCTCGAGCGCCGGCAGCGTCACCTCCCGCAGGTAGCGCTCGGTCGAGAACACGTGACAGAGGAGCCCGTCGGCGACCTCGCCGGCGGCCTCGGTCATCAGCGGCCCGACGCCGCCGAGCACGATCGGCGGGTTGCCATGCGCGTTCGGGCCGGGACTGAAGAACGGCGTCATCAGCGTGTGGGTGTAGAACTCGCCCCGGAACTTCAGCGGCTCGCCGGTGGCCCAGGCGTTCCATATCGCGCGGGTGGCAAGGACGAACTCGCGCATGCGCGCCGCCGGCTTGGACCACGGCATCGAGTAGCGCTTCGTGATGTGCGCCTTGACCTGCGAGCCGAGGCCGAGCATGAAGCGCCCGCCCGAGAGCGCCTGGAGGTCGTTTGCCTGGAGTGCCACCGTCATCGGGTTCCGGGCCAGCGCCACCGCGATCCCGGTGCCGATCTGGACGCGCTCGGTGCGCTCGGCGGCGACCGCGCAGGCGATGAACGGGTCGACCTGCGTCTCCACCGACCACCACCCGTCGTACTCCGCGCGCTCGGCCGCCACGGCCGCCACGGCGGCGTCCCCGGTGGAGGACGAGTATCCGCCGGAGTCGACCTTCACAGGTGCCGGCGCAGGTTCTCGCTGCGCTCGCCCGCCACCGCCGGCGAAGGCACGACGAGCACTGGCCGATCGGCCCGCTGGAGCACGGCGTGCGAGACGCTGCCGAGCAGCGCAGACTTGATGCCGGTCAGCCCGCGTGTGCCCACGACCACGGCGCGGGCCTCGGTGCGGTCGGCCTCGGTCAGGATCGCCTCGGCGATCGTGCCTTCACGCCGGCTGATGCTCGGGCGAGCATCGAGGCCGGCGCTCCGTGCCAGCCCGGCGCCCTCCTCGGAGCGCTCCTGGGCGGCGCTCTGGTAGCCGCGGTCGATCTCGACGTAGTCGACCAGTCCGGCGGCGCCACTGAATCCGGCGCCGGTACGCGCGATCACACCCTCGAACGGCTCCCAGATGGTGAGGACGGTGGCGGCCTCGCCGCTGAAAAGCTCCCCGGCGCGGGTGATGGCGGCCTTGGCGTCCACGGATCCGTCGTAGGCGATGAGAATCATCGGCGTCACGGAGCGTACGACTTCGGGCCCGCGGCGGGTGCGGGGCCAGGCGCGGCGCGTGCGGGGGGCGGTTAGCGGCCTTGGGCGTAGAGCGCGGTGACGATGTCGTACATCTCGTGCGACGTCTGCCCGATCCGCACGCAGCAGGGTGGGCCACCGGAGGCGCTGATGCCGATCTCGAGGTGCGGCCCGCTCGAGAGGCCCACCTGCCCGCAGCCCACCTCGGCGATCGGCTGACCCGCGCTCACGTGGGCGCCGACGGCAACGAGCGCCGGCGCGGCGTGGCCGTAGTAGACGTAACGACCGGCGTACGGGCCGGAGTCGACCTTGAGGATCGGAGCGTAGGGGCCGAAGCCGACGATCCCCTCGGACACGATCGTGCCGGACGCGACCGCCACCTCGACGGCGTTGGCGCCGCACGCGTTGCCGACGGTTCCCATGTCGACCCCCTGGTCGAGGGTCCAGTGGGAGGGGGAGAGAACGCGGCTGATCGGGCGCAGGGGGAACACCCAGCCCGAGGGGGCGCCCGAAGACCGGGTCACGCCGGAGGGGGAAGCCGCGCTCGTGGGCGCGGTTCTACCCACGTGCGCCCACGCGCCGAGGGTGGTCTCGGTCACGATCCCGGCCACGCCGGTGACCGGGCTCAGGCCCGCCGAGCTCTGGAACCGCGCCACCGATTGCGCTGTCTGCGGGCCGAACGCCCCATCCGCCGGCGTCGGGATCCCGACCGCCGTCAGCCAGCGCTGAAGCGCGGCGACGTCGCTGCCATGGGCCCCGGTCCGGAGCGTTCGCGGCATCGCGGCGGCGGGGGGATGAGCAATCGTCCAGTGGTTGGAAACCCAGGACTGGAGCGTGGTCGCGGTGATGAGCCCGACCTCCCCAGTCACCGGGCCCAGGTGCGCGGCGGTCTGGAAGCGAGCGGCTGAGCGCTGTGTCCCGGAGCCGAAGGCGCCGTCGGCGGACGTCGGAATCCCCACGGCGGTCAGCCAGCGCTGGAGGGTGCTGACGTCACCGCCGCGGGCGCCCGGGCGCAGGGCCCGGCTGAAAGGTGAGGCGGTGGCGGTGGCGGTGGCGGGGGCGCTCGCCAGGATCGCCAGGGTCGCGAGCAGGGTCGCGAGCAGGGCTGCGGGCCGCAGGCTCGGCAGCGGGGCTGCGGGCAGGCGGGTGGCCACCGCGGCCAGACTCGGCAGCTGGGCTGCGGGCAGGCGGGCGGGCACAGCACGGCGGGGAAGGCGGCAACGGACGACGGACACGCCCTTGATGCCTCGGCCCGGCCGCCGGCGGATTTGACCGCTGCAAGATCTCGCCCAGACGGAGGAGGCGGTCGGCGAGCCGCGACGTCGTGCTCAATACGTGGGGTTAACCCCAGCGCAGGGAAGGGTAGGTATTCGCAAATAACCGTAAGACGGTGCGGTGATCGCGAGCGTGGCGCGGGCGCGCACCCCGACCAGGATGGTCTGATGAACGGGCGCCACAACCTCTACCGACGCGCACTGCTGGCGGCCTTGGCCGTCGCGTTGCTCGGCTCGATCGTTTACCTGCTCGTCCTCGTCCTTGGGGGAGCAGACCTTCTTCAGGGCCACCGGCAGTCGGTCTCGGTCTACCACCCTGAACCGTGGCTGATCGTCGCGCTCGTCGCCGCCACCCTCATGGTGATCGGCTGGGCGCTTGCGGACCGGTGGCTGTCGAGGCTCTCTCGCCTTGTGACGTCGGAGCGCGCGGCCCACGAGGCTGCGGAGGACGCACGCCGTCGCCTGCACGCCACCGAAGAAGAGCGCGATCGCCTGGCCCGAGAGCGCGACGAGGAGCGGGCCGCGCGCGAGCGGATGACCGCCTCGCGGGATGACACGCGGGATTGGAATCAGAAGCTCCGGGCGCAAGTGGCGCGGATGCAGCACGAGCGTGGCGTGCTCGGCCGACACGACGTCCGCGAGATGGTGCTGGAGCTGACCATGCAGCTCACGGAGGCTGACAAGGGGATCCTGCTCTCCGATCGCGAGACGACGAGCGGAAAGCTCCGGGTGGTCTGCGCCCTCGGGTTCGACAACGATCCGCAGGACAGCGCGCTGGCCCAGCGGTTCGCGAGCGAGGTGATCGAGCGCGATACGACGATTCGCGAGGATGGTGGCGCACAGATCGAGTCCGCGCGGCGAACCGCGGCCGACGAGGAGGTTCAGAACCTGCTCGCGATCCCCGTGTATTTGACCGAGGGCTTCGCGGGCGTAATCGTGTGCGCGAACCGGGACGGCGGGTTCGACCACCTCGACGATGACGTCCTGCTTGCGGTCGGCGACCACGCCGGGGCCGTGCTCCAGAACGCGCGGCTGCACGGCGACCTGCGCAGCGCCTACCTCTCGACGATCCGCGTGCTTGCGGACGCGATCGAGCTGAAGGATCCCGAGCTCCGCGGGCACTCCGACGCCGTGTCGGAGTACGTGATGGCGGTGGCGGACCGCCTGCAGTTCGAGCCGCGCCGCCGCGAGGAGCTGATCTTCGCCTCGCTGCTGCACGACGTGGGCAAGCTCGGCATCTCCGAACGCATCCTGCTGAAGCCCGCGCGCCTCACCGACGAGGAGTTCAACGTGATGAAGCTCCACCCGCGGATCGGCTATCAGCTCGTCCGGCAGGTCCCGGCGCTGCAGAGCATCGCGCCGGCGGTGCTCCACCATCACGAGCGCTTCGACGGTCGGGGCTATCCAGGGCAGCTGAGCGGCGAGATGATCCCGCTCGAGGCTCGCATCATCTCGGTCGCCGACACGTTCAGCGCGATGACGAGCGACCGGCCCTATAGCGCCGCCCGCACCGCCGAGGAGGCGTGCGCCGAGCTCGAGCGGTGCGCCGGCGGGCAGTTCGATCCAGAGGTCGTGCGGCTGTTCGTGGAGGAGGTGCGGCGCCGGCCGCCCGAGGCGCTGGAGGCCGACACGGGGGCGCCGGAGCCCGACCCCGTGCTCAGCGTCCACCGGGCGAATGGCGACTTCGTGCTCGGCGCCCGAGCGTTCGCCGTCACCGACTCGCTGACCCTGCTGTATTCGCACCGACACTTCCACGAGTCGGCTCGCGCCGAAGCGCATCGGGCCGCGCTGCAGGACCGGCCGTTCGCGATCGTCGTTGCCGAGCTGATCAACCTAGCGGAGGTCAACCGCGAGCATGGCTTCGCGGCGGGTGACGAAGCTCTCCAGTTCGTTGCCGGCGGGATCCAGCGGCTCGCGGCGCGCTGGCGGGGACACGGGTTCCGGCCGAGCGGGCGCCGGTTCGCCGTGCTCGTCTCCGGAGCTGACGAGTGCGCCGCTGAGGAGATCTCCCGCTCGCTGGCGGCCGAGCTCGCGGAGGGGCCGGCGGAGGTCCTGCTCGGCGCCGCGGCGTGGCGAGCAGGGGAGGACGGCGAGCAGGTGATCGCGCGCGCCTTCGGTGCGGTCGCCCAGCCGGCCGCCCGCGCCGCCTGAGATCGTTCGACGAGCCCTGCTCGGCGCGTGCCCCGGGCACCGGGCGCCACCGGTGTCATCGCGATCGATCTTGGGCATAGGATCATCGATCGATGGCCGCGCGCGACCCAGAACAGCTCCTCGCCGAGACGCGCGCCTTCAACGCCGAGCTCGAGCGGCAGCTTGCCGGCGTGCCGCGGGTCGACCAGGTCCCGGTGGAGGAGAGCCGAAGCGCGCGCCGGGAGGGCCGCGGCATCTGGCCCAAGCCCGTGTTCGTGCCCGAGGCGCGGATGCTCGAGATCGACGGTCCGGGTGGGCCGATCGGGATCCGGGTGATCGCGCCTGAGGGAACGGCGGCCGGGGCCTTCCTGCACATCCACGGTGGCGGGTGGGCACTCGGGGAGAGCGACATGCAGGACCTGCGCCTGCAGAGACTGGCGCGGGAGACCGGACTGGCGGTGCTCAGCGTGAGCTACCGGCTGGCGCCCGAGAACCCGTACCCGGCCGGGCCTGACGACTGCGAGGCGGCGGCGCTCTGGCTGGTGAGCGATGCGGGGCGCGAAGCGGTCGAGGTCGACGGGCCGATGGCGATCGGCGGCGACTCGGCCGGCGGGCATCTTGCGGCGGCCACGCTGCTGCGGCTGCGCGACCGCCACGGAGTCATCGGCGCCTTCGATGCCGCGGTGCTCCAGTACGGCGCGTTCGACCTGTCGATGACCCCGAGCCAGCGGCTGTGGGGGGAGCGCAACCTCGTCCTCTCGACTCCGATCATCGTGTGGTTCGCCGAGCAGTTCCTGCCGGGCGTCGCGCAGGAGCGGCGCCGTGATCCGGACATATCGCCGCTCTACGCCGACCTGACCGGAATGCCGCCGGCGATCTTCACGATCGGCACCGCCGACCCGCTGCTCGACGATTCGCTGTTCATGGAGGCGCGGTGGCGGCTGGCGGGCGGCGCCACCGAGCTGCGGGTCTGGTCCGAGGCGCCGCACGGATTCCTCAACCTGCCGATGGCGGTGACGGAAGTGGCGCTCGAGGCCGAGCACGCGTTCCTGCGGCGAACGCTCGGGTTGCCCGCCGTGCCGTAGCCGCGTCGGGGGGCTCGGTGCTCCCGGTCCGCGGGGGCTCTCGGTGCCCGGGTCCTGCGGGGGCTCGGCTGGCCGGCGCTGGTCAGCTCGGCGGTGGCCGGCGTCAGCGCGCGCGGTCTCGGTGAGCGAGGATCTCCTCACGCTCGGCGAGCCGGTTGGCCCGCCGCAGCTCCGCCTCGTGGCAGCGGCGCTGCTCGTCCTGCGTCTGCGTGAGCAGCCCCGGGACGGCCGCGGGGTTGCCGTCGTCGTCGAGCGCCACCATCGTCAGGTACGCCGTGTTCGTGTGGCGCTGCTCCCCGGTGCGCGGATTCTCGGCCTCCACCCGCACGCCGACCTCCATCGACGTCCGCCACGCGGCGTTGACGGTGGCGCTGAGTGTGACCAGATCGCCGACGCGAATCGGATACAGGAAGGCCATCCGGTCCATCGCCGCTGTGACGACGCGCTGGCGACAGTGCTTGATCGCCGCCAGCGCCGCGGCCTCGTCGCACATCTTCATCACGGTGCCGCCGTGGACGTTCCCGGCGGTGTTCGCGTCGAGCACGCCCATCCAGCGCACGAGCTGAGAGCTTGAGTCGGCGGCCGGCCTCGCGTCCATCCCGCTCAGGTCTACCCGCGGAGCGGGGTCTGGATCACGGTTGTGCGGTGGCGCGTGCTTGGGGGCCGGCGGGAGCGGGCGGTGGCGGTGGCGTGCGCTGGGGCCGGCGGGAGCGCCGGTGTGGCGCCCCTTACGCGCCAATCAACTCGATGATGCGACGTTCCTCGGCGGGAAGAGTGCGGTTTCCGCACCCTGGCCGCCACGTCGGCGCAAAAAGGGCATGGTGGCGAGTTGGGAACGCCCGCGGCCGCCCGCAGCCATCCCGCATCCGCCGGCGCCGTCTACGCCCGCCCCGCGCCCGCCTGGACGCCGACTCCGACACCGAGCCCCAGCGCGGCTACTGCCGCCGGCCGGTCAACGCCAGGGCAATCCCGAGCCCGATCATCGTCACGCCACCGCCCGCGCTCAGCCGCTCGAGGCGCGCGGGCGTCCGCCCGAGCCAGGCGCGCGCGGTTCCGGACGCGACCGCCCAACTGGAGTCCGAGATGACCGCGATCACCGCGCAGATCAACCCGAGCGTGGCCAGCTGCAGCGTCTCGTGGCCGCGGGAGCGCTCGATGAAGTTCGGCAGCACCGCGGTGAAGATCACGAGCCCCTTGGGGTTGGTGGCGCCGACGATGAAGCCCTCCCGGAGTATCTTCCCGATCCGCCGCGGCGCCACGGTATTCGCGTCCGCGCCCGGGGAGAGGGCGCCGGCGAGCTCGCGGCGGTGGCGGATGCTGCGCACGCCGAGGAGCACCAGGTAGGCGGCGCCGATCAGCTTGAGCGCCGTGAACACCGCGTCCGAGGTCGCGAGCAGCGACCCGAGTCCCGCCACCACCAGGATGAGCTGGAAGAGGAGGCCGCTGGTGTTGCCGAGCACGGTGGCGAGCGCGGCGCGCCGGCCGAGCGCGACGCCGCGGCTGACGACGAACAGCACGCTCGGACCCGGGACCAGGATCAGCACGTAGACGGTGACAAGAAACGCCAGCAGGTGCGCCGTCGGGAGCACGGTCGCGAGTCTAACCCGCGGCCGCGGGTAAGCGCCGGGGACGTCGGCCGCGGCTGCCGGTGACACCGACGGGAGCGTCGGCCACGCGCGTCCGCCTCCGGAAAGCTAGCCATTGCTTGCTGACAGGGTGAAGAGCTGATCAAGGCCTATGTTCAGCGTCCACACCGGCACATTCATCACCGTGCTCCGCAGCTTTCTCGTCCGTACGCATTCGTAAGTTTCACCATTAGACACCTGCCGCCGCCGGTGGTCCACAGCCGGGAAGGCCAATACCTGACCTTCAGCGTGGAACAGGCAGGAATTCGTTGGTACGCAATTTGCAGTCGGCCGCGCGAGCTGCGCGGCGGAGCGCCCGGGGTCGGTCGATGACCGCCTCGCGGTGCCCGGAGAGAAGATGTGAGCATGGCCGCCGTCGCCTGCCGCGAGCGATGACGCCGGCTCTGCTCGTCGCCCTCGCGCTCACGCTGACGCTCGCCGCGCCCACCGGCTCGACGGTGGCGGCGGCCCGCGCGCCGCGCCCGACGATCGTGTGGCCATATCGCGCGCCCGTGTCCGGAGCCGTGATCTTCTCGGTGAAGGGCATCTCGCGCACGGCGCGCGAGATCGTGCTGACCGTGGGAAACCGCCGCCTATGGCGCGGGACGGCGCGGCACCACCGCTCGCTGATCATCAATACGCGGCGGCTGCGCAACGGGACGCACGTCCTGCTGCTGCGGGTGCTCTACGGCGGCAGCCACTCGGTCCTCGTCCGCAAGAGGATCGTCGTGCGCAACCAGCGGGCGGTGATCGCGCACACGGCGGGCGCCGATGTGGGCGCGTTCGGCCCGCCGGCGGCGGGCCGCGCCGGTCCATCGGTGGCGCAGTTCAACCGTGAGACGTACCTGTACCGCTCGTCATGGTCGACGCAGAACGAGGCCGACCGGTACCAGTTCATGGTGCTCTCCGGCAACGAGTACGCGGAGATCCCGCGGTTGAAGGCGATCAACCCGAACCTCAAGTTCCTCCTCTACCAGGCCATCTGGTTTACCAACAGCGACGACTACTCGTACATGCAAACAGTCACCGGCTGCACCGCTTACGGTGACGACATCGCCAACCATCCCTCGTGGTTCCTGCGCGACCAGAACGGCCACCTGGTGCGCGGGCGCGGCCGCACCGACCTGTACGCGCTCGACGTCGGCAACCGGGGCTACCAGGCGCAGTGCGCGAGCAACGCAGCGGCCCTGGCCAAGAAGTACGGCTTCGACGGCGTGTTCTTCGACCTCGTCGACGGCAAGCTCGGACGCGACGTCGACCCGGGCATCTCGATCCAGGGGTACCCGACGCGCGGTGCCTGGGAGGGCGCGATGAACTCGGCGCTCGCCTACCTCGCCCCAGCACTGCGCGCGCAGGGGCTCCTCACGTTCGGGAACGTCAGCGGCGTCGAGGACAGCGGGATGTGGGAGCAGTGGGTCGGCCACCTCGACGGAGTCGAGGAGGAGGCGTGGACGGACGGCGGCCG
Source organism: uncultured Solirubrobacterales bacterium (assembly GCA_963839105.1). GTDB lineage: Bacteria > Actinomycetota > Thermoleophilia > Solirubrobacterales > Solirubrobacteraceae > Palsa-465. The sequence goes on along the minus strand of CAWITQ010000005.1, from coordinate 181,700 downwards.
CGGCCTGAACGAGCAGGTCCCCTTCTGGCCCGCCAAGTTCACCGAGTTGAAATGGGCGATGGCCAACGGCAAGTACGAGTTCGTGCACTCCTACAGCACGAACGAGGACGCGAACACGTTCGGGCTGGCGGCGATGCTCCTCGCCGGCAGCGGCCACGCCTCGTACTCGGCGAGCAACGCGGCCACCACCGACGAGTACTGGTTCCCGGAGTACGACGCGGCGCGGGCACTCGGAGCGCCCGCCGGCCCGTACGCGGTGCTGGCCAACGGCGTCTACGAGCGCGCGTTTGCGAAGGGGATCGTCCTTGTCAATCCGACCGACCACCGCATCCCCGAGTTCTGGCTCGGTGGCGGCAGGTACACGGGCTCGGGCCTCGCCGGAGCCCAATCGGCGGGGATGGCACCGACCAGTGCGCTGATCCTCCAGGAGACCGGCTGAGCGCGATCCGCGGCCGAGACGCGGACCGGTCGGTCTCTACACTCGCCCCGGTGCCAGAGATCACCATGACAGCCGAGGAGCTCGACAGCGTCCGCCAGGAGCTGGGCCAGCTCGAGACCGAAGGCCGCCGCGCGATCGCCGCCCGGATCAAGACCGCCCGCGAGTGGGGCGATCTGAAGGAGAACGCGGAATATCACGCCGCCAAGGAGGATCAGGCGCATCTCGAGACGCGGATCCTCAAGCTGCGCGACCAGGTCAGGAACGCCACGGTCGTGGAGGCGGCGGTCTCCGGTGACTCGGTGCAGCACGGATCGACCGTCTCCTACACCGATCGCGCCACCAACCGCCAGCAGACGTTCCGGATCGTCTCGCCGAACGACGCGAGCCCTTCCAACGGGTCGCTTTCGGTGGCGTCACCGATCGCGCAGGCTCTGATGGGGCGCAAGGTCGGAGATGTCGTCGAGCTGCAGACCCCCAAGGGGACGCGCACGCTCACCGTCGACACGATCAGCTGACGCGCGGTGGACGCGCCGCTGATCGTCAACCTCGCCGACGCGCCGGCCTGGAGGCATCCGAGGAGGGCGACGCAGATCCGCGTCGAGCCGGCGGACGCGCGGTGGCCGGACATCGGCGTCAACGTTCGCGTCATGGAGCCGGGGCAACCGAGCACCAGGTACCACTCAGAGCCCGTGCAAGAGGACTTCCTCGTGTTGTATGGCGAGTGCATCGCGATCGTCGACGGCGAGGAGCGGCGCCTGCGCCAGTGGGACTACTTCCACTGCCCCGCCGGGGTGGCGCACGCGTTCGTGGGCGCCGGCGATGGACCGTGCGCGGTGTTGATGATCGGCTCGCGCCGCCGGGACGAGGCGCACTACGTGGTCAACGAGCTGGCGGCGCGCTACGGCGCATCCGTGACCGTCGAGACCGATGAGCCCGACGAGGCGTACGCCGACTGGCGCGAGTATCCATGGGAGCGGGTGCCCGCTCCCTGGCCTCCATCCGGCTAGACGTACTGGTCGATGGCGATCCCGCCGCCGGGCGTGATCGACGTGCCGTACCTGGCCTCCGCGCCGCCCGAGAGCAACGACCTGATGTCCTGGCCGGAGCTGACATGGGCGAGCAGCGCGTCGGGCTCGACGCCGAGGCTCCCGGCGAGCGCGATCAGGTTCGTCTTCGCGCGGGTGCTGGTCACGTCATCCACCGAGATCGTGCCCGAAGCTGCGGTCTCCTCGCCGCCGCGTGGCGCGCCGGCGGCGTCGGACTCGCGCTCGGAGGTGCGTCGGCGCTCAACCTCGTTCTCGCGCGGCTCCGCGGTGACGCCGATCGCCCGCGCGTAGGTCTGCGCCGCGCCGACGGCGGTCAGTGTCATCGGGAATCGCTCCGAGTCGAGGTTCGCACTCCAAACGGTTAATCGGCGCGGTGGCGCGGAGCATGAGCGCTCGCTCCGCTCGGCGCGGTGGCGCGGAGCATGAGCGCGCGCTCCGCGCAAGAATGACCGGCCCATGCGCGCCGAGGTAGACGGGGTCGGGATCGAGTACGAGGTCACGGGCGACGGTCCGCCCGTGGTGCTGCTCCACGGATTTCCCGACTCGGGCCGCCTGTGGCGCCACCAGGTGCCGGCCCTGAGCGCCGCCGGGTTCAAGGTGATCGTTCCCGACCTGCGTGGTTACGGCCGCTCCGACAAGCCGCCCGAGCCCGAGGACTACGCGATGCGGCTGCTCGTAGGAGACGTGCTGGCGGTGATGAGCGCGGCCGGCGCGCAGAGCGCGCGCGTGGTCGGGCACGACTGGGGAGCGGCCATCGCCTGGGTGCTCGCGGCGCGCGCACCCGAGCACGTGGAGCGCCTGGTCGTTCTGTCCGTGGGGCATCCGGCCGCGGTGCGGGCCGCGGGGTTCGAGCAGCGACAGAAGTCCTGGTACATGCTCCTGTTCCAGTTCACCGGGATCGCCGAGGAATGGCTGCGCGCCGACGACTGGGCGAACTTCCGCGCGTGGTCGAGCCATCCCGACCTCGACCATGTGATCGACGACCTGGAGCGCAACGGCTCGCTCACTCCCGGTCTCAACTACTACCGCGCGAACATGCCCCCGGCTTCATACATCCGCCCGGTGCCGGAGCTGGCGCCGATCCAGGCCCCCACAATGGGCGTGTGGAGCTCTGGAGACATGGCGCTGACCGAGGCGCAGATGGTCGAGTCGGAGTCCTCCGTCGCCGGCCCGTGGCGCTACGAGCGCCTCAACGGCCCGGGCCACTGGATGCAGCTCGACGCGCCCGACGATGTGAACCGCCTGCTGGTCGAATTCCTCAGCGACTGAACCCGAGGTAACGGAGCGCATGGCCTACGACGAGGAGCTGGCAGCCAGGATTCGCGATCTGGTCGCGAGCGAGGCCGGCGTGAGCGAGAAGAAGATGTTCGGCGGGCTGGCGTTCCTGATCGGCGGCAACATGGCGGTCAGCGCGAGTGGTCAGGGCGGCCTGCTGCTGCGGGTCGATCCCGCCGAGACCGAGGCACTCGTGGCCGACTCGCACGCGCAGCCGTTCGTGATGCGCGGCCGCGCGATGGACGGCTGGCTGCGCGTCGAGCCCGAGGGAGTGAAGAGCGAGCGCGATCTCGAGCGATGGGTCGCGCGCGGCGTCGCCTACGCTCGCACGCTCGAGCCGAAGCGGTAGTTCCGCTCCTCGCAAGCCGGCTTGCCCGATACGCCAACATGTCTCGCGACATGCGCAGTCGCGGAGGCGATCGCCGTCCTCGTCGCACCTCACGCTGCTGACGGTGCTGCTGGGAGCATTCCTGGGCCGGCTGGCGCTGTCACGCGATCGAGTGCGGCTCGAAGTGAACGCACGGCGGCGATCCTCCAGCGCAGTCTCCTGCCAAACGCCCTGTCGACCGTGCCGGGATGCGAGCTCGCCGGAGACCGACGACCCGGGCGAGCCACTGCTCTTCCTGAACGAATCGATGCTGCGCCAGGACCTCGACGCGCGCTTCATCACCGTGGTCTATCTCCTGTTGCGCCTCGAGGAGACGTTCGAGGTCCCTGCCGAACCGGAGCTGCTCGATCACCTCGACGGCCGAGTGAGGAAAACTGGACCCCGGCTCTGTTAGCCCTGCAAAAAGGGGGTAAAACGTCCCGGCAGCGGCCGTTCAGGAGCGCCTCCGCAGATGCCGGTGGGCGTTTCTGCGAGCGAAGACCGGGGTACGCCTTGGCTAAGCGCTGGCCGTTTCTGCCACCCCGGTCCCAGGCAGGGCGGCCGGCGCGATTTTGTCTCGACGTGCCGTCGCGGGCGGAGGGCGACTGCGACTAAGGGGGTAGCAAGCGCTCGTGGAACCTCGTCCGGACATCGCTTTCGTGCTCGGTGGCGGCGGCGTGCTCGGAGCGCACGAGGTGGGAATGCTGCGGGCGCTGGCCGAACGCGAGGTGGCTCCGGACCTGATCCTCGGCACCTCGATCGGGGCGGTCAACGGAGCGTTCTTCGCGGCCGATCCGACCCGAGCTGGAATCGAGAGGCTGATCGAGCTCTGGTCCGATCCGGCGCTCGCCGAGATCTCGCCCGGCACGCTCCTGCGCCGCGTGGGGACGCTGGCGCGCAGTGGGACGCACCTCGAGTCACCAGACGCGGTGCGGGGTCGCCTGCACGAGCTTCTTCCGGTCACGCGAATCGAACAGCTGACCGTGCCGTTCCAATGCGTGGCGGCCTCGATCGAGCGAGCGGCCGAGCAGTGGTTCACCGAGGGCCCGCTGGTGGAAGTGCTGCTCGCCTCGTGCGCGGTACCGGGGATCCTGCCGCCGATCGCAATCGACGGTGAGCACTTCATCGACGGGGGGATCGTCAATTCGATCCCGGTCAACCGCGCCGTGACGCTCGGCGCGAGCACCATCTACGTACTCCAGGTGGGCCGCCTGGAGCGTCCGCTGAAGCCTCCGCGCCGTCCGTGGGAGGTGGGCCTGGTGGCGTTCGAGGTCGCGCGGCGCCATCGCTTCGCGCACGACCTCCGCTCACTTCCCGATGGGGTGGAGCTCCACGTGCTGCCCACCGGAGGGTCCGCCGCGCCCGCGTACAACGACATCTCCGGGCAGCTTGGGTTCCGGCGTCTCGTCCGCGGAGTGGAGCGGCAGATCGACGCAGCGTACGAGGCGTCGCTCGCCTACCTGGAGGAGAATGTGACCAAGTGACACCGGTACAGGAAGCACCGAAGAGCTCCGAAGAGCTGCGGCCCGCGGTCGAGCGGTTGGCGGCGCGCTTCGACACGTCGGTCTTCGACATCGGCCGCCGGCGGGCGCGGCTTCGCTTCGAGGGAGCGGCCGCGCAGCCGTGCGACGTGGTGATCGAGAATCACTCGGCGCGCGTGGTCGACGCCGACGCCTCCGAGCCGGATGCGATCCTGCGCGCGGACGCGGAGACGTGGGGTCGTATCGCCGAGAGCGTCGGCGACGGCATGAGCGCGTTCCGCGCCGGAAGGCTGCGGCTGCGGCGCGACCTCCATCTCGGCGTCGGCTTCCTCGCCGCGACGGCGCCGAACACCGGACGTGGGCGGTTGCGCATCGCACGCGTGAGAACCGCTGCCGGGACGCTGTCCACGATGGAGGCCGGGACGGGAGAGCCGGCGGTCCTCCTGCATGGCCTGGGTGCGACCAAGGCCTCGATGCTGCCCACGTTGGGCGCGCTCGCACAGGCGGGGCGCCGGGCGATCGCGATCGATCTGCCCGGCTTCGGCGACTCGGCCAAGCCGCTGCTCGCCGCGTACGACGCGCCGTACTTCGCACGGGCCGTCACCGCGCTGCTCGACGCGCTCGACCTGGAACGCGCCGACCTCATCGGCAACAGCATGGGCGGCCGAGTCGCGATCGAGGTCGGACTGCGCTCGCCGGAGCGCGCGCGAGCACTCGTGTTGCTCGCGCCGTCGCTGGCTTGGCTGCGGTCTCGGCCGTGGGCGCCGTACCTGAAGCTGGTGCCGACGCAGCTCGGCGTCATCCAGCCCGCGCCGCGCAAGATCGTCGAGCGGATCGTGCGCGGGGTCATCCCCGGGTCCGACAACGAGTGGACGGCGGCTGGGATCGACGAATTTCTCCGTGCGTACCTGACACCGCGCGGTCGCTCCGCCTTCTACGCCGCGGCGAGGAACATCTATCTCGAAGAGCCGAACGGTCCGGACGGCTTCTGGACCCGGCTGCGCGAGCTGAGCGTGCCCTCACTGTTCGTCTGGGGCCGACGCGATCCCGTTGTGCCGTTCGGCTTTGCGCGTCACGTGCGCGAGACGTTGCCGCACGCGGTGCACCTGGAGCTCGAGTGCGGGCACGTGCCGCAGCTCGAGCGCCCGCGTGAGACGCACGACGCGGCTGTGCGCTTTCTCGCCGAGACGCCTTAGACGGAGCTAGCGACCGGCTCCGGCGGAGTCGGCGTCGAGCAACTCCTCGGGATCGTCGATCACGGTGAGGCGGTCACCCACGCCCGTCAGCATCAACAGGCGCTGCACCTGCTTGCCGCCGCGCACGACGGCGAAGCGGTGTCCTGACTCAACTGCGCTCTGGTGCGCCCTGACCACGACGCTGAGGCCGGTGGAGTCCATGAACACGAGCTCACGGAGATCGAGGATGACCAACTCGACGCCGTCCGCGACGGCGTGTTCGAGCTCATCCCGCAGCGCCGGACTCGAGGCGAGGTCGAGCTCGCCGGTGATTGCTATGACCGCCGCAGTACCGTCGCGTCGCGTTTCGATTTGAAAGTTGTTCTGCACGCCTATTAGAAGAAGCCCTATACGGGTTGAATTCTCGTACGCTGCACGGCGGTCTGTACTGACTCGCCAAGCAACACTCGCCGCGCACCCCTCAGAGCACCCGCCGCAATGCGAAAACTAGCACCCCGGCGTTTCTCTGAAGCGACCCACGCGTGCGCGAGCGCAGGTAGTGTCCACATCCGACTGCTGTCCAGGCAAAGGAGGAGAAGTGCCCCAGGCTAGAAGTGGAGGTTCGAGGTCGGGCTCGTCGTCGGGAGGCGCAGGATCTCGGCGCTCCTCTGGCGGCTCGTCCAGCGGTTCGTCCAGCGCGGCGGCCGCTCCTCGGGTTCGCGCACCAACGCGCGCTCGAGTAGTGCACGTTCGAGCGGGACGAAGTCGAGCGGGACGAAGTCGAGCGGGACGAAGTCGAGCGGGACGAAGTGCGAGCGGCGCGCGCTCGAGCGGGACGAAGTCGAGCGGCTCGCGCTCGGGCGGAACGGCGTCGCGGCGCAAGCGCGCCGCAGGCAGCGCCGCATCGCAGGCGAGGTCGGCGACCGGTGCGGCGGACGCCCGTGTCGAGCAGGTCGCCGCGCGCGTGCGCAAGCTCAACGAGCGCATCATCGAGGCAAGCCGCGAGGCCGGGGAGACGACGCTCACCAGCTACGAGCGAGCGCTGAAGGCAATTGCGTCAACGCTCGAGCGTGGTCCCGGCAAGAGCGACATCGATTGGGTCTCGCACCTCGCGACCACGCAGGCGAAGTACATCCGTGACATCACGACGGCTTGGACGTGCGCTGCTCGCAACGCCCTGAAGTAAGCCGCTGTCAGCGGGGTGGATCCGCTCGAGCGTCGAGCGCCGTCAACGGCGCGCTCATACGCCCGGCCGGTTCCGCCCCGGTGTCACTCGCGCGTGCGGACCACTCGACGACCGTCGCGCCCCACGTGAGTCCGCCGCCGAACGCGGCCAGGAGCACGCGGTCGCCGGCACGCAGCCGTCCCTCCGCCTGAGCCTCCGCGAGCGCGATCGGCAACGTCGCCGTCGACGAGTTCGCGAAGCGGTCGACGTAATCGACGACGCGCTCGGGTGCCAGCCCGAGCCGCGCGCCGACGGCGCGGATGATGCGCGAGTTGGCCTGGTGGTAGACGAACAGGTCGACGTCGTCGATGCCGAGCCCGGCGCGTGCCAGCGCCTGGCCGGTCACCTCGGAGAGTCGCGCGATCGCCACCCGGAACACATCCGGTCCGCGCATCTGAATGCGCTCTCCCCGGCTGAGCTGGATCAGATCCGCGAACGCGTGATCCGCGCGCAGCACGATCGGCCCGATTCGCGACCGGGCATCGTCGGTCGCGCACACGAGCGCTGCGCCCGCTCCGTCGGCGAACACGACGGTGGTGTCGCGGTCGGAGAAGTCGAGGAAGCGGGAGAGGAAGTCGGCGCCGACGACGAGGGCCGCGCGGGCACGCCCGGACTCGATCTGGCCGCACGCCATGGCCATCGCGCCGATCCATCCGGTGCAGGCGGCGCCGACGTCAAGCGCGCCGGCGCGCTCGGCGCCGATCAGGCCGGCGACCAGCGGCGCGGCGTTGGGCGTGATCTCGTCGGCGGTTGAGGTGGCCACGAGCACCAGGTCGAGCTCGGCGGCCGGGAACCCGGCTCGGGCGAGCGCCTCGGTGCCGGCGCGCGCCGCGAGGTCGCTCATCCGCTCCCCGGGCGCCGCCCACGGCCGGACGGCGGTCCCGGTGCGCTTGGCGATCCAGCCCTCGTCGATGCCCAGGCGCGCGGCGATCTCGGCGTTGGCAACCCGGCGTTCCGGCACCGCCATCGCCACCGAGCGGATCGCGCAGCCGGCGGGAAGCGGGTAGGCGTCAGCTGGACCGGACACGCCGGCCGAGGCTACTGAACCCCCTGGGCCCCTACCAGGCCTGGGTGCTGCCGCAGTGCTCGCAGCGCACCGAGGTGGAGACGGGCGCGTCGAACACGAACCCGCAAGCGCAGCTGTAGAGGGCGCGGTCCTGCGGAGGCGGGCCGCTCGGAGGCCTCACTGGCGTGTGCGACTCTCGCGCACCCGTCTCGGCCCTCCGCTCGCCGCGCCAGCCCCGCCTCACGGAGCCACCGCCCTGTCTTGTTCTCGTGGAAACCAACACGTCCTTGTAGTAAACGGCCGGACCCCCGATTGGTTTCACCCTTCGGCCGGAAAGTCCTCCGCGGCTAACACGACGCTTAAGTACGGGTCCGGCGGGCCGGGAGGGCGGCCCCGGCCCAGTCGGGCTCCTGTGGGAGAATGGACCCAGGCATGGATCCAAGCCGCAAGCGTGCCATCCGCCTCACTGTTGCCCTGACCGCCGCGCTGCTGCTGGCGGCTGCGCTGGTCTACACCAGCTTCAGCGCCGGTCAGCCCGAGGTCACCGCCGGCCAGCTGATCCAGCAGGCCCACCCCGGCGCCTCCTACGTGCTCGCCGGGACGGTCGTCAGCGGATCGGTGCGCCATCAGGGCACCAGGCTGCTGTTCCGGATCCGTGACCCGAAGCTCGAGGAGTCCGTGCCCGTCAGCTACAGCGGGATCGTGCCCGATCCGTTCGCCGAGGGCCGGGCCGTGCTCGTGACCGTCCAGGACCAGGGCGGCAGCTTCATCGGCCAGCAGAACTCGCTGACCACCAAGTGCCCCTCGAAGTACGCGGCCAAGGCGGCTTAGCAGTGGCTCTCATCGGACGTGCCCTTCTGATCCTCGCGCTGCTCGACGCCGCCTACGGCTTCGGCGCCTCGATCTACGGCGCCCGCACGGGGCGGCGCGAGTGGGTCCAGTCCGGGCGGCGGGCCGTCTACGCGCTCGCCGGGCTCGCCACCGCCGCGTTCGTGATCCTCGAGAGCGCCTTCCTGCGCAGCGACTTCTCCTACAACGTCGTCGCCGCGCACTCCTCGACGACCACGCCCCTGTTCTACAAGATGGCCGCGCCGTGGGCCTCTCAGGAGGGGTCGCTGCTCCTGTGGGTGTGGCTGCTCTCGCTGTGGTCGAGCCTGGTCCTGTTCCTGACGCGCAAGCGCGTGCGCGACATCGCGCCCTACGCGACCGCGGTGCTGCTCGCGTTCGGCGCGTTCTTCACCTCGCTGGCGATCTTCTACGCCAACCCGTTCTCGACCACGGGGCGGCCGCCGACCGAAGGCTCCGGGCTCGACCCGCTGCTCCTGCACCCCAGCATGATGATCCACCCGCCGATGCTGTATTCCGGCTATACGCTGCTCACGATCCCGTTCGCCTTCGCCGTGGGCGCGCTGATCACCGGGCGGCTGGGATCGGAGTGGATCGCGGTGACGCGGCGGTTCGCGCTCGCCGCCTGGCTGTTCCTCGGCATCGGCATCCTCCTCGGCGCCCGCTGGTCCTACACCGAGCTCGGCTGGGGCGGCTACTGGTCCTGGGATCCGGTCGAGAACGCGGCACTGATGCCATGGCTGTGCATCACCGCGTTCATCCACTCGATCATGATCCAGGAAAAGCGAGGCATGCTGAAGGTGTGGAACGCCTCGCTGGTGCTGGGCGCCGGCGTTCCTCTCGATCCTGGGGACGTTCCTGGTCCGCTCCGGCATCCTCAGCTCGATCCACGCCTTCGGCGGCTCGACGCTGGGCGTGCCGTTCGTGGCGCTGCTGGCGTTCATGGTCCTCGGCGCCGTGGGACTGATCGTGTGGCGCCGCGAGCAGCTGAGCACGGAGGCGCACCTCAGCTCGCTGCTCTCCCGCGAGGCCGTGTTCCTGTTCCAGAACCTCGTGCTGGTGGCGATGGTGTGCGTCGTCTTCTGGATCACGTTCTTCCCGCTGATCTCCGAGGCGGTGACCGGGACCAAGGTCTCGGTGGGTCCGCCGGCGTTCCGCCCGTTCATCGTCCCGCTGGCCCTGATCCTGGTGCTGCTCTCGGGGATCGGGCCGCTCATCGCCTGGCGCCGCGTGACCGTGGCCAACCTGCGGCGCAACTTCACCCTTCCGGTGCTGGTGGGCGTGGCGACGCTCGTGATCCTGCTCGTGCGCCAGCGGCGCGTCGGCCAAGCCGTTCGCGCTGATCATGTTCGTGCTCGGCGCGTTCGTGGTGAGCCTCGGTGGCGCAGGAGCTGGTCCGCGGGGTGGCGGCGCGGCGGGCCGCGGCGGGCCTGTCGGTGCCGGTCGCGTTCGCGTTCGCTCGATCCGGCGCAACCGCCGGCGCTACGGCGGATACATCGTCCACCTCGGGCTGGCCGTGCTGCTCATCGGCGTGGCGGCATCCTCCTCCTTCCAGCATTCGAGCGACGTCGCGCTGCGTCCCGGCCAGCATGTGAACGTCGACGGCTACCGCGTCAGCTACGTCAAGCCGACCGCGGCGGTGAGCCCGCAGCGGATCAGCTTCGGTGCCGTGCTCGACGTCTCCAAGGGCGGCAAGCACGTCACCACGTTGCGCACCGCGCGCGGCTTCTACCCCTCGCAGGACTCCGTCGTTCGGGCTGATCGGGCGGTTCTTCGGCGGGAACGCCGACAGCGACGTCGGGACTGAAGACCGAGCCTGACGCGCGACATCTGGACGGTTGCCAATCCCGACCTGACGCCGCTTCAGCCGCTGATCAACCAGGGCGACAAGCGTCTTCCAGGGCGCGCTCATGCAGGCGATGGGCACGTTCGCCACCCACCAAATGACGCCGGCGCAGGCGCAGCGGCAACTGGCGCCGCTGTGGCAGGAGCGCAACCAGGCGATCACCGAGATCGCCGCGCGCTACGTCTCGCACCCGTGGTCGATCGACTTCCTGGTCATCGTCTCGCCGCTGGTCATGTGGATCTGGCTGGGCGCGCTGATCATCGCCGCCGGCGGGTTGATCGCGCTGTGGCCGATTCCGGCGATGGCGCGCCGCCGCGTGGCGGTTCCGCGCGAGCGGCCCGCGGCGCCACTGCCACCTCCGCCCGTCCCCGTCCGCGAGCCGGTGTGATCCGATGGGCTTCGTGATCGTTCTCGCCGTCCTGACGCTGCTGGTGATGTTCGTCTCGGCGCCGCTGCGGCGCCCGGTGGCGCGCGCAGGCGCACGAGGGGGAGGAGCTGGCCGAGCTCGAGGCGGCGCGCGCCGCCAAGTATCGCGAGATCCGCGACGCCGACCTCGACCACCGCACGGGCAAGCTGTCGGACGTCGACTACGCCGAGATGGATCGCGAGCTGCGCGCCGAGGCGATCGAGATCATGCACGAGCTCGACCGCGTCGAGCAGCTACCATCGCACGAGTTATGAGCACCGTTCTCGGCGTTCTCCAGGTCTTTGTGTGCATCGTGCTGATCTTCCTGATCCTCATGCACTCGGGGAAGGATGCGGGTCTGTCGGGCGCCTTCGGCGTCGGCTCGGGCGCGGGTCCGTTCGGTGGCGGGTCGCTCGTCGAGCGAAACCTGAACCGCTGGACGATCGGCTTCGCGATCGTGTTCGTGATCAACACGATCGTGCTGATCAAGATCGCTTAGATGGGCCGCGCGCTGGCGCGCGCGGCGTCCGTGGGGCCTACGTGGCGGGCATCCCTGCCCGCCACCGTTCACGCCGCCGTGCGGTCGGCACCGGAGCACCGGAGCGTCGGTGAGCCGGGCGAGCGCCTCTAGTGCGGGGGTTGGCCGCTCAGCCGGTCGACCAGGTTGAGGAGGTCGAGCGGACTGAACGGCTTGGTCAGGAACAGGTCGGCGCCGGCCTCCTCGGCGTCGTGCTCGACGCTGTCACCGTGCGCGGCGGTGAGGATCACGATCGTGCTCTCGCTCGTGGCGCCGTCGGTGCGCAGGCGCCGGCACGTCTCGATCCCGTTCAGCCGCGGCATGTCGACGTCGAGGAAGACGAGCGTCGGGCGCTCGCGACGGGCCACCTCGATCGCCTCAAGGCCGTCCTGCGCCTCGTGGAGCTCGAACTCGGCCACATCCTCGAGCGTGGTCGCGATCAGCCGGCGGATGAACTGGTCGTCGTCGACGATCAGCACGGTGCGCGTGGGTCCGCCGCCCTGCATCAGGCTCATTGGATCTCGGCTCCGATTCGCAGGAACGTCTCGTCGTCGATCGAGTTGAACGCTTCGATCACGGCCGGATCGAAGTGCGTCCCCGAGTCGTCGCTGATCATCTCGCGCGCGACGCCGAGCGGCGAGGCCGGCCGGTACGGGCGGTCGGTGGTGAGCGCGTCGAGCACGTCGGCGACCGCGAACACGCGTGCAGCGAGCGGGATGTCCTCGCCGGCGAGGCCGTCAGGGTAACCCGTGCCGTCCCACCGCTCGTGGTGGTAGCGCACGACCTCCGCCGCCTGCGCAAGGAAGTCGATCCCGCGCACGATCTGGGCGCCGATCACGGGGTGCTGAGCCATCAGCGCACGTTCCTTGTCGCTCAGCTTGTCGGGCTTGTAGAGGATCGCATCCGGGATCGCCACCTTGCCGACGTCGTGCAGGAGAAAGCCGAACTCGAGCTGTGGCGTGCCCAGCAACGGACCGCCGATCACGCGCGCCACCTCCAGGCCGTAGGCGGTGACGCGTTCGGCGTGCTTGCCGGTGTAGGCATCGCGCGCCTCGACCGCATTGGAGAGCGCGCGCACCGTGGCCATGTAGGACTGGTGCAGCTCCTGGGCGCGCGCCCGTTCCTGCTTGAACGTCTCGCGGAGGTCCTTGGCGTAGAACTGGAGCTGGCGCTCGCGATCCGCCGCCTCCTGATCGCACGTCGCGAGCTCCTCCCGAAGCCGCTCGATCTCACGGATCAACTCCGTTCTCCCATCGACCGCCACTGCTCCAGCCTACCCCGTGGCCGCCTGAGAGGGTTCGGGCTGGTGCTCGCCGTGCAGCGCGCCGAGCAGGGCCATCGCGGCCTGGTCGACGGGCACGACCTCCATCCCCATTTTCTCGACGCCGGGCGGCGTGGGCGCGCTGCCGTCCGTGAACATGATGACCGCGCGCCGCAGGCGGCGCCCTCGCAGGTCGAGCGCTTGCAGTGCCGCCACCGGGTTGCGGATGCCGACGTCGAGTAGCGCCACCTCGAAGCGCCGCTCGCCGCACACGCGCGCCGCGGCCGCGCCCGTCGTCTCCCACTGGTACTCGATGCCGAGCTCGTCGAGCGCCGGCTCGAGCACCGGCTGGAGCTCCTCGCGCGCCACCACCAGCACGCGTGAGCGGCCGGCTCTCAGCGCCGCCCCCAAGACGTCGCGCAGCTCGTCAGCGTCGATCGGCTTGGGGACGATCCACTCGCCGGCGAGCTCCTGGCGGCCGGAGAACACGGACACGAACACGATCGGGATGTCGCGTAGTGCGGGATCGGCGCGAATGGTGCGCAGGACCTCGAACCCGTTCATCTCCGGCATCAGGATGTCGAGCGTGATCGCGTCGTAGCGCTCGCGCCGCAGGAGCTCCAGCGCCTCCTCGCCGCCCGAGGCGATCGTGGCCTTGATCTCGAGAGGGGCGAGCTGACCGGCGATGAGCTCGGCGATCTCCCGCTCGTCGTCGACCACGAGCACCGAGCGGCCGCGCATCGACTCGAGCAGCGCGCTCTGGTCGATGTCGGGCACCGCCATCGGAAGCCGCACCGTGAAGCGCGTGCCCCGGCCGGGCTCGGTGTCGAGCTCGATCTCGCCGTGGTGCAGGTCGACGAGCGACTTGACGATCGAGAGGCCGAGGCCGGTTCCCGGAGTGCTCTCGCTGCGCCCGCGGAAGAAGCGTTCGAATACACGCGCCTGCTGGTCCTCGGTCATCCCGACGCCGGAGTCCTCGACGACGATCTGGACCCAGGCCCGGTCGGGCTCGACGCCGACGTGGATCTTCCCGCCGGCGGGGGTGTACAGGTGTGCGTTCGTCAGCAGGTTGGCCACGATCTGCCGGATGCGCGCGGAGTCCGCGACCGCGAGCGGGAGCGCGGGCGCGATGTACACCCCGAGCTGCTGGCGCTTCTCGGCGATGCGCGGCGTCATCAGGTCGGTGACCTCGCGCACCGCCTCGCCGACGTCGATCGGGCGGCGGTTGATCTCGACGTGCTTGGCCTCGATGCGCGCCACGTCCAGGAGGTCGTTGACCAGGTCGACGAGGCGGTCCGTCGACTTCAGGATGATGTCGACGAACTCGAGCTGGCGCTCGGTCATGTTCTCCGCCGATCCCTTCAGCAGCTCGACGAACCCCTTGATCGATGTCAGCGGGCTGCGCAGCTCGTGCGATGCCGTGGCGACGAAATCGCTCTTGGCCCGCTCGAGCTCGGCGCGCGCAGTCATGTCGTGAGCTGTCCACACGACGCCATCGCCGGACGCGCCGAGCCTCGCGGCGGTGATCGCCAGGGTCCGCCCGTTGTGTTCGACGATCGTCTCGTCGCGGAGCGCCTCTTCGAGCGGTGGCAGCGGACTGCCATTGGCGTCGACGCGAGTCCCGACCGCGAGCTCCGGCAGCAGCTCGCCGGCACGCGGGTTCGCGGCGCTGATGACGGGGCTGCCGGGGAGCGTCACGATCACGGCGTCCCCGAGGCTCTCGATCGTCTCGTGGAGGCGACGGGGCTCCTCCTCGAGGGGCCGGGCCGAGCGCAGGTTCAGGCCCGCGAGCGCGAGCGCCGCGATCAGCGCGAGCGCGCCCGCCGCCGCGACGAGCACGATCGCCCGGCGCGAATCGGATCGCGCCCCGCGGCGGGCCTCCGCCTGGCGCGCCACCTGGCGTTCCTGTACGGCGGCCGCCACGCGCGACTGTTCACCGAGGGCGCCGCCGGCCGCGACCTGCCGGCGGACGAGCTTCGCGCTGATCGCGTCGCCGCGCGAGAGCGACGTCGCGATCGCGGCAAAGGAGGCGTAGGTGGCGCTCGCCTGCCGCCGCAGGCTCACTGCCGTTGGCCCCCGCGCGCCGTTCAGGACCTCCTGCCGGGCGATCGCCGCCGTCGACAGGTTGGCGGAGGCCACGGCGAGCTGCGTGCTGCGTTGCAGCACGTCCTCATAGCGCTGGCGCGCCTCGTACAGGCTCGCGACGCCCACGGCCGCCAGCGCGGCCAGTATCAGCGTCAGGCCGAGCAGCGCCAGGCGCAGCGATCGGGCGATCGGAAGGCGCAGCATCGGAACCTTCCGAGACCGTACCCCCGCGCCCGAGGTTCTTATCCCAGGCGCGGCGCTGGGTATCTTCATTGCATGGACCTGACCCTGAAATGGGCGCGAAATCTCGTGACGGCGAGGGCCGCGTCCGGGGCTCTCCTCGCGGGCGGCCTCATCGCCGGCTGCGGGACCCACGGCGGCAGCCCGGCGCAGCCGGCGTCGCCGGCGCGCACCGCCGCCAAGCACGTGAAGACGAGCCCGGCTCCCGAGTCGGACTGGCCGACCTTCGACTACGACTCCGCGCGCCACGGCGTCGGCCCCGCGAGCACAGGGATCACCGCCGCCAACCTCCGGCGCCTCTCCGTCCGGACCGTCCACCTGGACGGCACCGCGGACTCGGCGCCGATCGAGCTACATGGCGTGACGGTCGCCGGGCGCCGGCGCGACGTCGTCGTGGTCACGACCACGTACGGCCGGACGATCGCGATCGACCCCGGCACCGGTCAGCACCTGTGGCGCTTCACGCCCGGCGCCGTCGGCGCCTATCAGGGCAGCTCCCAGGTCACGACCACGTCGCCCGTCGCCGACCCGGGTCGCCGCTACGTGTACGCCGCGAGCCCCGATGGCCTCGTCCACAAGCTCTCGCTCGCCACCGGTCGCGAGGTCCGCAGCGGCCACTGGCCGGTCCGGATCACCCGGCTCCCCTCTCGCGAGAAGATGGACTCCCCGCTCAACATAAGCGGCAGGTGGGTCGTCGCGGCGACCGGCGGCTACATCGGGGACGCGCCGCCGTACCAGGGCCACGTGGTCACGATCGACCGCGGCAGCGGGGCGATCGCGCACGTGTTCAACACCCTGTGCTCGAACCGGCACTCCCTCATCGCTCCCAGCTCCTGCGGGGCCAGCGACTCCGCGATATGGGCGCGGGCCGGGGCGGTGATCGAGCCCGGCAGCGGCCGGATCCTCCTCGCCACCGGGAACGCGCCGTTCAACGGCTCCACGAACTGGGGTGACAGCGTCCTCGAGCTGAGCGCGGACGCCGGCCGGCTCCTGCACAACTGGACGCCCCGCGACCAGTCGCAGCTGAACGGCAGCGACACCGATCTCGGGAGCACGGCGCCGGCGCTGCTGCCGGGCCGGCTCGCCGTACAGGGGGGCAAGGCCGGCGTGATCAGCCTGCTCGACCTGAACCGGCTCAATGGGACCACAGGCGGCGCGAGCCGGCGGACCGGGGGCGAGCTTCAGGACATCCCCGGTCCCGGCTCGGGCGAGGTCTTCACGGCGCCCGCCGTCTGGGGCCATCAGGGCACCACGTACGTGTTCGTCGCCGATGACTCGGGGACGACCGCGTACGTGCTTCAGGGTCGCCGGCTGCACGTGCGCTGGCGCAACGGGACCTCGGGCACGAGCCCGGTGGTGGCCGGCGGCCTCCTTTACGCGTTCGACGAGAACGGCGGTGCGCTCAACGTGTACGCGCCCGCCACCGGGCGGAGGCTGGCCTCGCTAGCGGCGCAGTCGGGCCACTGGAACAGCCCGATCGTCGCCGGCGGCCGCATCATCCTGCCGGTTGGCTCCTACCACTCGCACTCGTCACAGGGGACGCTTCTGATCTACCACCTACCGGGTCGCTGAGCTCCCCGGCGCTCCGCGGGGAGGGCCAGCGAGAACGCGCTGCCCCGTCCCTCCTCGCTATCGACCCACACCCGTCCGCCGTGGGCGGTGGCGATCTCGCGGCAGATGGCCAGGCCGAGGCCGCTGCCCCCGGACTCGCGCGAGCGTGAGCGGTCCACGCGGTAGAAGCGGTCGAACACGCGGTCGCGCGCGGTGGCGGGGATGCCGGGGCCGGTGTCGCTGACGGTCACGCCGACCTCGCCGCCGCGCCGCCAGCTCGACACCGTCACCTCGCCGCCCGGCGGGGTGAACTTGATCGCGTTCTCGATCAGGTTCGCGAGCGCGTGTTGGAGGCGGTGCTCGTCGCCTCGGCTGCGACACGGCTCCCCCGCGGTGCGCAGGAGCACGCCCTTCGCCTCGGCCAGCGGGCGCAGCGGCCGGACGGCCTCGTCGAGCGCCTGGTCGAGATCGACCTCGCCGCTCACGAGATCCAGGCGCCCCTCGTCGGCGCGGGCCAGCGTGATCAGGTTGTCGATGGTGCGGCTCATGCGGTCGACATCCTCGCGCACGCTCTCGAGCACCTCGCGCTCGGCGTCGGTGCGGCGGCGGTCGCGCAGGCTCACGTCGAGCTCAACGCGCATGGCGGCGAGCGGCGTCCGCAGCTCGTGGGAGGCGTCGGCGATCAGCTGCCGGTTGGCGAGCACGCCGGCCTCGAGGCGGTCGAGCATCGCGTTGAGGGTGGTGGCGAGCTGGCCGATCTCGTCCCTGACCTTCGGCACCGTCAGCCGTTCGTGCAGCTGCTCGTAGCCGATCTCCTCGGCCTTGCGGCGCATCCGCTCGACGGGGTCCAGAGCGCGCCGCAGAAGCGCCCAGGCGCCGAGGCCGGCGACCGCCATGGCCACGGGTCCAGCGATCAGGAGCAGGTTGAGGATCCGGTCCACGGCCTCGTCGACCCCCTGGAGCGGGACCGCGACGACGACGAGCTGCGGGCCGCCGCGCGCCACGACCGGGGTGGCGAGCAACCGGAAGCGCTCCTGGGCCTGGCCGAGGCGGACGTCGAGCAGGTTCAGGCGATCGGCGAGGGCCAGGTCCGCGCGGTCCTGGGAGATCATCGGCGTGTGGCCGACCTCGCCGTACCCGGCGATCACCGCGCCGCCCGCGCTCAGGACCTGGGCGGCGGAGCCGCTGCGCCGGAGCGCGGCCGCGCTCGTCTGCCGAAAGCCGGTGAGGCCGTCGACCTCGTAGTTCTGGGCGATCGCCCCCGAACTCGTCCGAACCTGGCGGTCGATGGTCGATCCGCAGGTCGTTGCGGAGCTCGATCACCAGGAACGCGCCGAGCCCGGCGATCGTCAGGGCGAGGAACAGCGCGTACCAGGCGGTCAGGCGCGCGCGGATCGGGAGCGTCATCGCGGCTCCAGCGAGAACCCCACCCCACGCACGGTGCGGATCTGCTGGGGCGCCGGCGGATCCTCCAGCTTGCGGCGCAGGTAGCCGACGTATACGTCGACGACGTTCGGTGAGCCGGCGTAGCCCTCGCCCCAGACGTGGTCGAGAAGCTGCTGGCGGGAGACGGGCTGGGCCGGCCGTCGCAGCATGAACGCCAGCAGCTCGAACTCTCGCGGCGTCAGCGTCGTCGAGTGCCCCTCCCAGTCGACGGCCCGGGTGATGGGGTCGGCTCTGAGGCCACCCACCTGTAGCGGGGTGGGCCGCTCGCTCGGGCCCCGGCGGATCAGGGCTCGGACGCGAGCGAGGAGCTCGCCGAAGTCGAACGGCTTCACGAGGTAGTCGTCGGCGCCGCTGTCGAGCCCCACGATCCGGTCCTGCACCTCGCCGAGCGCCGTCAGCATCAGGACCGGGACCCAGCGGTCGCGCTCGCGGAGCGCCCGGCACACGTCTCGCCCATCGAGGCCCGGGAGGAGCAGGTCGAGCACGATCGCCGCATATTCCCGCGCGTCCGCGCAGGCGAGCGCGTCGTCGCCGGTGTGCGCGAGATCGACCGCGTAGCCCTCGCGCTCGAAGCCCCGCGCGAGTGAGCTCGCGAGCTTGAGGTCGTCCTCCACCAACAGCAGCCGGGCGATCTGCGGGGCGGCGGACGGAGGCGCCTGACCGGTTTTCAGTGATTCTGCTTGCACGAGTCGGCGCTTCCGGTTACCCTAAGATCGCTCTTAGGGATCCTTCGTAGGGCTGGGGCCTTCACCGGGGGCTGTACGGGGGCGCTGATGAGCGCACAGCCGGTGCCGGTTCCGTGGTCCATGCCGAAGGGACCACGGGGCCGGCCCGTCTGGGCTTCGTGCCTGCGTCTCGCTCGGTTTGTACCCGCTCACAACTCATTAGCGTATCTCCAGCGGCGTATATAGAGTCGGCGCGGTGAAGTGGGTCTACGACTTCGCCGAGGGCTCGAAGGACATGCGCGAGCTGCTCGGCGGCAAGGGCGCGAACGTCGCCGAGATGACGCGGGTGCTCGGCGCCGAGCAGGTGCCGGCGGGCTTCACGATCACCACCGAGGCCTGCGTCGCCTACATGCGCGAGGGCCGACGAGCCCGATGGCCTCGACGAGCAGGTGGCGGACGCGCTCGAGCCGCCTCGAGGAGACGGCCGGCAAGCAGTTCGGCGACGACGAGGACCCGCTGCTCGTGTCCGTGCGCAGCGGCGCACGGGAGTCGATGCCGGGCATGCTCGACACGATCCTCAACGTCGGGCTGACGACTACGGCGGTGGAGGGGCTGGCGGGCGCCACCGAGAACGAGCGCTTCGCCTGGGACTCCTACCGGCGGCTGGTCCAGATGTTCGGCAACGTCGTCCACGGCGTGAAGGGCGAGCGCTTCGAGGACGCGATCGCTCGTGCCAAGCGTGAGGCGAGGGTGGAGACCGACGCCGAGCTCCCGGTCGAGGCGCTGAAGGAGCTCGTGGAGGAGTTCAAGGGCTTCTACGAGTTCCCCCAGGATCCGCAGGAGCAGCTGCACCAGGCGATCCGGGCCGTGTTCGACTCCTGGACCGGCGAGCGCGCGCGCTCCTACCGGCGCATCAACCGCATCCCCGACGACTGGGGCACGGCGGTCAACGTCCAGCAGATGGTGTTCGGCAACAAGGGCGAGACGTCCGCCACCGGGGTGGCGTTCAGCCGCGACGAGGTCACCGGGCGCGCCCGAGCCCTCCGGCGACTTCCTGGTCAACGCCCAGGGCGAGGACGTGGTCTCCGGCGTGCGCACGCCGCGCGACATCGCCGAGCTGCGGGAGGTGATGCCCGAGGCCCACGAGCAGCTGATGGACATCCTGCGCCGCCTCGAGGCCCACTACAAGGACATGCAGGACACCGAGTTCACGGTCGAGGAGGGGCATCTGTACATGCTCCAGACCCGCAACGCCAAGCGCCCGGCGCAGGCCGCGGTTCGCTTCGCCGTGGACGCCGTCGAGGAGGGGCTGCTGAGCCGCGAGCAGGCGCTGGCCACGATCGACGCGGCCGCGCTCGACGCGCTGCTTCACCCGACCTTCGACCACGGCGAGGGCTACGAGGTGCTGGCCCGCGGCGTCGCCGCCTCTCCGGGCGCGGCCAGGGGAGCGATCGTGTTCAGCGCCCCGCAGGCGGTGGAGACGGCGGCCGTCGGGCCGCGACGTGATCCTGGTCCGGCCGTTCACCGAGGCCGAGGACGTCGCCGGCTTCCACGCCGCGCGGGGCGTCCTCACCTCGGAGGGCGGCAAGGCCTCCCACGCGGCGCTGGTGGCGCGGGGGATGGGCGTGCCGGCGGTCACCGGCGCGGGCGTGGTCGATCGATGTCGAGGCGGGCGAGCTGCGGATCGACGGGCGCGTGTTCAAGGCCGGCGACGAGATCGGCGTCGACGGCAGCGAGGGCGCGGTGGTCGAGCCGGCGCGACGCTGATCCAGCCGGAGATCGACGAGTGCTTCCAGCAGGTGCTGGCCTGGGCCGACGAGATCCGCCGGCTGGGCGTGCGCGCCAACGCCGACACCCCGAGCGATGCCGCGCCGCGCGCGCGAGCTGGGCGCGCAGGGCATCGGCCTGTGCCGCACCGAGCACATGTTCATGGCCGAGGACCGCCAGCCCAAGATGCGGGCGATGATCATGGCCTCGGGAAGCGACGGGCCGCCGCGAGGCGCTGGGCGAGCTCCTGCCGCTTCAGCAGCAGGACTTCGTCGGGATCTTCGAGGCGATGCGCGGCCTGCCGGTGACGATCCGGCTGCTCGACCCGCCGCTGCACGAGTTCCTCCCCAACCTTCCGGACCTGCGGGCCCAGGTCGAGCGGGCGCGGCTCGAGGAGTCCTCCGAGCTCGAGGAGCTCGAGGCGCTGCTCGACCGGGTCGAGGAGATCCACGAGGGCAACCCGATGCTCGGGCACCCGCGGCTGCCGGCTGGGGATCCTCTATCCCGAGATCTACGAGATGCAGGTGCACGCGATCATGCGCGCCGCCAAGGAGATCGACGAGCCCCCGCACCCCGAGATCATGATCCCGCTCGTGGCCTACGAGCACGAGCTCGAGATCATGCGCGACCTCGTCGTGCGCGTGGGCGACGGAGCACGACCTGCGCCAGGGCGAGGACTACACGGTCGGGACGATGATCGAGCTTCCGCGCGCCTGCTTCGTGGCCGACCGGATCGCCCGCCACGCCGACTTCTTCTCGTTCGGCACCAACGACCTGACCCAGACGGCGATCGGGTTCTCGCGCGACGACGTCGAGTCGAAGTTCATCCCCACCTACATCGAGCAGAAGATCGTCGACCGCTCGCCGTTCGAGACGATCGACTCGCCCGGCGTCGGCTGGCTCGTGCGCCTGGCGGCATGGGTCGGGCGCGAGGCCCATCCCGGCCTGAAGCTCGGGATCTGCGGCGAGCACGGTGGCGACCCCGATTCGATCGCCTTCTTCCACCGGGCCGGCCTCGACTACGTCTCCTGCTCGCCCTTCCGGGTGCCGATCGCGCGGATCGCAGCGGCGCAGGCGACGATCGCCGACGGTTGACCCGGCTCTCGGCGGGTAGCCCGCGGCCTGTGTCCGTGCCGCCCGCTGTGAGCCCCGACGGCGCCGACCCCCGGCCGCACCGCGTGGTCATCGTGGGCGGTGGCTTCGGCGGCGTGCGCGTCGCCCGGGCGCTCGAGCATGCCGACGTGCAGATCACGCTGATCGATCGCACCAATCACCACCTGTTCCAGCCGCTGCTCTACCAGGTCGCGACGGGCGTCCTCTCGCCGGGCCAGATCGCCCCGGCGCTTCGCAGCCTGTTCCGTGGGCAGGAGAACGTGCGCGTGCTCCTCGGCGAGGTCGAGGAGGTCAACCTCGAGCGGCGCTTCGTCAAGACGATGGCGGTCGAGGAGACCCGGATCCCGTACGACACCCTGGTTCTGGCCACAGGGTCGACGCACTCCTACTTCGGGCACGAGGAGTGGTCGGCGGTGGCGCCCGGGATGAAGTCGCTCGACGACGCGGGTCGCCTGCGCAGCCGCATCCTCGGCGCGTTCGAGCTCGCCGAGCAGGAGCGGGACCCGCGGGAGCGGATGCGGTGGATGACGTTCGCGATCGTCGGCGCCGGGCCGACGGGCGTCGAGCTGGCCGGCCAGATCACGACCCTGGCGCACCGCGTGCTCCGCGGCGAATACCGGACGATCGATCCCGCCATGGCCCGGATCGTGCTCCTCGACGCGAGCGACAAGGCGCTGAACGGGTTCGCGCCGCGCCTCCAGGCGCGGGCCGAGCGCGACCTGCGGGACCTCGACGTCGAGGTCGAGCTGAGCGCGCCCGTCGTCGACGTCGACCCCGGCGGGGTGACGGTGAAAGGCCCGGACGGGCGCTCGCGGCGGATCGACGCGCGCACGGTGATCTGGGCGGCCGGTGTGAAGGCCTCGCCGCTGGCCGCGGCCGTCGGCCGGGCCGCGGGCGCCACCGTCGACGGGGCCGGACGGGTGAGCGTGGAGCCGGATTTGACGCTGCGCGGCCATACCGAGGTGTTCGCGATCGGCGACATGATCGCCATTCCGGGCGTCCCCGGCGTCGCCCAGCCGGCCATCCAGGAGGGCAAGTACGTGGCTTCGGTGATCCGAGCGCGTCTGGCGGGCAGGTCCGCGCCGGGCCCGTTCAAGTACCGGGACAAGGGGATGATGGCGACGATCGGCCGCACCCGGGCCGTCGCGGACCTGTTCGGCAAGGTGCGGATCGGTGGGTTCCCGGCGTTCGTGGTCTGGGCATTCATCCATCTCGTGTACCTCGTCGGGTGGGGGAACCGGTTCGGCGCGGTGACGCGGTGGATGTGGACGTTCCTGGCGCGAAACCGCCGGGAGCGGCTGATCAGCCTGGTCAGCCTGGTCAGCGAGGAGGGGCTGGAGCAGGTGCCCGCGATGGGATCCCGCGCCTCGGGGGCGGCGCCCGGGTAGGATCGGGAACGGATGCCCGGTTCACGTCCGCGTTCGTTCGAGGCAGTGCGCCGGCTGCCGGTGCTCGGGCGCATCATGGACTGGGGGATGGGGGAGAGCGCCGTCTCCGCGCAGACGCTGGGCGCAGGCGCGCGAATCGCGGGCATGAAGGTGACGGAGTCGGTCTGCCCCTACTGCGCCGTCGGCTGCGGGCAGCTCGTCTACACGCGCGACGGCGAGCTGATCGACATCGAGGGCAACCCCCGCTCCCCGATCAACCAGGGGACGCTGTGCCCGAAGGGCTCGGCCTCGCGCCAGCTCGTGCAGCAGCCGGGTCGGCTGACGAAGGTGCTCTACCGGGCGCCGGGGGCGAGCGAGTGGGAGGAGCTCGAGCTCGAGCGCGCGATGGACATGGTCGCCGAGCGGGTGATCGCCGCGCGCGAAGCCGGCTGGCAGGACGTCGATCGCCACGGCTGGCGGGTGGACCGGACGCTCGGGTTCGCGCACCTCGGCGGAGCGACGCTGGACAACGAGGAGAACTACCTCATCAAGAAGCTGTTCACGGCGATGGGGGCGATCCAGATCGAGAACCAGGCGCGCATATGACACAGCTCGACGGTCCCCGGTCTGGGGACCTCGCTCGGGCGCGGCGGCGCCACCAACTTCCTGCAGGACCTGCAGAACTCCGACTGCATCATCATCGAGGGCTCGAACATGGCCGAGGCGCACCCGGTCGGGTTCCGGTGGGTGGTCAAGGCCAAGGAGCGAGGGGCGCGGGTGATCCACATCGACCCGCACTTCTCACGCACGAGCCAGCTCGCTGACCTGCACGTCCCGATCCGCGCCGGGACCGACATCGCCTTCCTCGGCGGCCTGATCCGGCACGTGATCGAAACCGAGTCCTACTTCCGCGACTACGTGGTGAACTACACCAACGCCTCGACGCTCGTGAGCGAGAAGTTCCAGGACACCGAGGACCTGGGCGGGCTGTTCTCCGGGTTCGACGAGGAAACGGGGATGTACGAGCGGACCTCGTGGGCGTACGAGGGTGGCGAGATGGCCGCCGCGGCCGGGGTGCGCGAGCACTCGACCCAGTCCTTCAACGAGCGCACCGGCGCCGGCATGCTCGCCGGCCGGGTCAAGCGCGACGACACGCTCCAGCACCCGCGGTGCGTGTTCCAGATCCTCCGCCGCCACTTCAGCCGCTACACGCCCGAGATGGTGGAGCGGATCTGCGGCGTGCCGGTGGCGTCGTTCATGGAGGTCGCCGACGCGCTGATCTCGAACTCGGGCCGTGAGCGCACGAGCGCCTTCTGCTACGCCGTCGGATGGACGCAGCACACCGCCGGCGTGCAGATGATCCGGACCGCCTCGATCCTGCAGCTGCTGATGGGGAACATGGGCCGCCCCGGGAGCGGGATCATGGCGCTGCGCGGCCACGCCTCGATCCAGGGCTCGACCGACGTCCCGACCCTGTACGACCTGCTCCCGGGGTACCTGAACATGCCACGCGCCCGCGAGGAGCACCTGTCGCTCGAGGAGTACATCGAGGGGGGCGGGTCGGACCGCGGCTGGTGGTGCTTCTTCGACCGCTACATCATCTCGCTGCTGAAGGCGTGGTTCGGAGACGCCGCGGTTGCCGAGAACGACTACGGGTTCGGTCGGCTGCCGAAGCTCACCGGCAACCACTCGCACTTCTCGACGACGATGCGGATGCTCGACGGTGGCGTCGACGGGATGTTCGTGATGGGCCAGAACCCGGCCGTCGGCTCGCAGCATTCGGGGTTGCAGCGCCGGGCGCTGTCGAAGCTCAAGTGGCTGGTGGTGCGCGACCTGGCGGAGATCGAAACGGCGACGTTCTGGCGGGATTCTCCGGAGGTGCGCTCCGGCGAGCTCCGGACCGAGGACATCCAGACCGAGGTGTTCCTGATGCCGGCCGCGTCGCACATCGAGAAGGAGGGGACGTTCACCAACACGCAGCGCCTCGTCCAGTTCCGCGACAAGGCGCTCGACCCGCCCGGTGACGCGCGCTCGGAGCTGTGGTTCATGCACCACCTGGCTCGGCGCGTGCGCGAGCACTACGCGGGCTCCACTGAGGAGCGCGACTGGCCGATCGTGAACCTGAAGTGGGATTACGGCGAGAGCGGGCCACTGCGCGAGCCCGACGGCGCAGCGGTGCTCAAGGAGATGAACGGCTACGAGGTGGCGAGCGGGCGGCCGCTGAACGCGTTCACGGAGATGGCAAATGACGGGTCGACGGCATGCGGCGTATGGATCTACTGCGGCATGTACGCCGACGGCGTCAACCAGACCCGGCGGCGCAACCCGGGAGATGTGACGGCGGAGGGGGGCACGGTCTCCCCGGAGTGGGCGTGGGCGTGGCCGGCCAACCGCCGGCTCCTCTACAACCGGGCCAGCGCGGACCCCGACGGCAAGCCGTGGTCGGAGCGCAAGAAGTACGTCTGGTGGGACGAGGAGCAGGGCAAGTGGACGGGCTACGACATCCCCGACTTCCCGGCCGACAAGCGCCCGGACTTCGAGTCCGACGCCGAGGAGCCGAAGGGGATGGACGCGATCTCGGGCACCGACCCGTTCATCATGATGGCCGACGGGCGGGCGTGGCTGTACTCGCCAAGCGGCCTCCTCGACGGGCCGCTGCCCACGCACTACGAGCCGATCGAGTCGCCGGTCGCGAACCTCCTCTACCCGAAGCTGGCGGCGAATCCGTCGGCGATCCGGTGGAAGCGGCCGGAGAACCCGATGCACGATGTCGGCGACTCCCGGTATCCGCTGGTGGCCACGAGCTACCGATTGACCGAGCACCACACGGCGGGCGCGATGAGCCGGAACCTGCCGTGGCTCGACGAGCTCCAGCCCGAGATGTTCGCCGAGATCGACCCGGCGCTGGCCGCCGACCGCGGCATCGAGGACGGCGGCTGGATGACGATCACCACCGCGCGCGGCGAGATCGAGGCCCGGGCGAACGTGACCGAGCGGATCCGGCCGCTGCGGGTCGAGGGGCGGATCATCCACCAGGTCGGGCTGCCGTACCACTGGGGATACGGCGGCAACGACGTGGGTGACAGCACCAACGACCTCGGAGTGATCTCCGGCGACCCGAACGTCTCGATCCAGGAGTCGAAGGCGTTCACGTGCGACGTCCGCGCCGGCCGGCGCTCCTCGACGACCACGGCGCGGCTCGCCGGCGCGCTGGGACGCGAGATCCGGATCGGAGCCAACACCGACGATCCGATTGCGGAGAACCCCAAGGAGGCGACGGAGTGATGGTCCCGAGCGCGAAGGAGGCAACGGAGTGAGCGCGACGGAGATTGCCGTCGTGCGCTCCGGCGAGGCCCCCCGGCGGATGGGGTTCTTCACCGACACGACGGTGTGCATCGGCTGCAAGGCGTGCGAGGTGGCGTGCAAGCAGTGGAACGACCTGCCGGCGGACGGCTCGCGCACCGGGGCCGGGGTCTCCTACGACCACACCGGTGAGCTGGCCGCCACCACGTGGCGCCACGTGCGCTTCGTCGAGCTGTTCGAGCCCTCACCGGTGCTGCGGGAGGAGGCCGAGGCGGCGCTGCGCGACGGAGGTGGTGGGTCGGTGCCGTCGCTCCCCGCGTCGCAGTCCGAGCCCGTCGATCTGGTCGCGGCCGCTCAGAACGGCGGCGTCGACGTCGCGGGCGCGGTCCGGCGGATGGGCGACTGGGTGTTCATGTCCGACGTGTGCAAGCACTGCACGAACGCCGGTTGCCTCGACGCCTGCCCCACCGGTGCGCTGATCCGCACCGAGCACGAGACTGTCGTGCTCCAGCCCGACGTGTGCAACGGCTGCGGCTACTGCGTCCCGGCGTGCCCGTTCGGCGTCGTCGACAAGGACCACATCGACGGCCGCGCCGGCAAGTGCACGCTCTGCTACGACCGGCTCGAGGATGGGCTCGAGCCGGCGTGCGCCAAGGCCTGCCCGACCGACTCGATCCAGTTCGGCCCCTACGACGAGCTCGTCGACTTGGCCTCGCGACGTGTGGGCGCGTTGCATGAACGCGGCGTATCCGGCGCGTACCTGTATGGAGCCGGGGACGAGCCCGGGGAGGAGATCGCCGGCGGACTGGGGGCGTTCTTCCTCCTGACCGAGCCGCCGGAGCGCTACGGCCTGCCCGCCCACGCCGACTCGCCGATCCAGGAGTCGGTGGTCCCGGCGACCCTCGCCGCGGTGGGCGCCGGTCTGCTCGCCGCCGCCGGGGTGGCGGCGGCGTTCGTGGCAGCGGCCCGGGGGGAGCGGAAGTGACGCGGTGGGAGGGCCGGCTGGGGGATGACGGGACCCCGCCGCGGCTGTTGCCCTCCGAGGAACCGCCGGAGCAGGCCGCCGCGCGCGAGGAGGAGTGGTCCGAGCCCCAGCCGCGCGACATGTCGCCGGCCGTCGGCCGGCGCGGCGGCCCGGCATCGTGGCGGCGCGCCCGCGAGGGCGCCGGCGTCGCGCTCGCCGGCGAGGGCTACGCCGGAACGCGCTGGTCGTATCTGTTCAAGTCCCGCGACACCCGGTACGCGGCGGAGTCGGTGGCGCCGGGGGAGGTGGCGGCGGCCAACCGGCGGATGCGCGGCGGCGAGGCTCCGGCGGACCTGCACGGGCCGTTCATCAAGGCGCCGGTGTGGACGTGGGAGGTGCCGCTGTACTTCTGGGTCGGCGGTGTCGCCTCGGGGGCGAGCTTCGTCGCGCTGGCCTGCGATCTTGCCGGCGACCCTGATTCGGCGGTGGTGGCGCGGCGCGTGGCGCTGGGGGCGGTGGCGCCGGCGCCGGTGCTCCTGATCGCCGACCTGGGGCGGCCCGAGCGGTTCCTCAACATGCTTCGGATCTTCAAGCCGCGCTCGCCGATGAACCTGGGCGCGTGGTGCCTGATGGCGTTCAGCGGGACGCTCGCCGGCGGGGTGGGAGCCGACCTGCTGCGGCGCGCGCGGGTGGCGCGGGTGTTCGGTGGCGCCACCGCGCTCCTCGGCGGCTACCTCGGCTCCTACACCGGCGTCCTGCTCGCCTCGACCGCGGTGCCGCTGTGGGCTCGCAGCCGGCTGTTCCTCGGCCCGATCTTCGTCACCACCGCGACCGCCACCGGCGCCGCCGCTGTCCGGCTCGTGCTCGTCGCCGGCGGGCTCCCCGACGGTCATCCGACCCGGCGTGCGCTCGGAACCGTGGAAACGGTGGCGATCGGCGCCGAGCTGGCCATGTCTGCCGTCAACGAGCGGAGGGTCGGGGAGGCCGGCGCCGCGCTCAGCACGGGCGCGGCGGCCCCGCTGTTCCGTGGCGCCAAGGCGGCGGTCACGCTCGGCCTGGTCTCACGCGTCGTGGCGCGGAGGTTCGGCCGGGGCACACACGACGCCGCGAGCGTCCTTTACCTCGCCGGCGGGCTGATGTTCCGCTTCGCCTGGGTCTACGCCGGCCGGGAGTCTGCGCATGACGATGCCGTGGTCGCCGCGCTGGCCCGCGAGGGTGAGGCGGTCCGCGCCGTTCCGTCGGTGGCGCGGGAGCCGGTGCGGGTGCCGGGCCGGCGGGCGTGGGCCGAGACGGTGCGGCGGGTCAGCCTGGTGGTGGAGAAGGTCGTCCGCCGCGGGTCGTGATCGATATGCCCCGCTATGCGGGACAAATCGATCGATCAGGGAGTGGCCGGGACCACTGTGAGGGGCGATTCGTCGCCGAGCGTGTCGGTGTCGAACATCGGCGCATCGAGCCTCGCCACGTGGGCCATCCGATCGAGGAAGGCGTCGGCGGTCTCGAGGAAGCTGATCCGCGGCGTCCGGTAGTGCATGGGGACGATCCAGCGCGGCGACAGGCGCTCGACGATCTGCGAGGCCTGCTCGGCGCCGATCGTCGGGCCGCCACCGACGGGGAGGATCAGCAGGTCGACGTGTCCGATGGCGCGCTCCTGGGCCTCGCGGAGCTCGGCCTGGCCGAAGTCGCCGAAGTGGGCGACGCGGACCCCACCGAGCTCGAACACGAAGATGGTGTTGGGCCCGCGCTCGGTGCCGGCGGCGCCGTCGTGCTCTGAAGCGATCGCCACCACCTCTCCGGCCGGCGACTCCAACCGCCCGGCGGTCGAGCGCAGGATCTTCGGCGAGCCGCCGATCGCCTCCACTCCGTTGTGGTCCAGGTGCTCGTGGGTGACGAGCAAGAGGTCGGCCTCGACGCCCTCGATCGCCGGGTAATCGAACTGCATGCCCCGTTCGGCGGCCGGGCTCATGTCGCCGAAGGGGTCGATGAAGACCGTGGTCCCGTCGGCGCTCAACCTGAAGGCCGACTGGCCGTACCACTCAACTTGCATGTTGCTCCTCGCGTCGGGTGGGGTGGTGAGCGCGGCGGCGAGCCCGCGCGGTCGTGGCCCGGGTCTCGTCCGGGCTCGTCTCGTCCGCGTCGTAGTAGCGCCCGCCGCGCATCAGCGAGGCGGCGGCGGCGACGAGGCAGGCCACGATCGCGAACGCGAACGCCGCGTGCAGGCCGGAGCGAAACGGCGCCGAGATCAGGTGGGGAAAGAAGCTCGGGCCCGTGAGCTGCGCGCGGCTGTGGGCGCTGACGGCGGCCAGCGTATGCGCGCCGAGCAGGTGCTGGATCGGGTTGTAGCCGAGGAAGGCCGCGAACAGGACCGACACCGGTGGGAGGTGGGCGACGTGCGCCGCCGTCGCCGCCGGGACGCCGTGCGCCTCGAGGCCGCTCGTCAGCGCCGCGGGCAGGCTGCTGGCGAGCCCCAGGATCATCAACGTGAAGAAGATCCCGATCGAGATGACCTGGGCCGAGTTCTGGAAGGTCTGGTTCATGGCGCCACCGACGCCGCGGTCGTCCGGGGGCAGGCTGTTCATGACCGCCGCGCGGTTGGGCGAGGCGAACATCCCCATCGAGATGCCCATGAGCGCGAGGATCACCGCGAACACGGGATAGGCGAAGTTGGTGGGCAGCACCCACAGGAGCACGAAGCTCCCCGCGGCGCCGATCATGCCTCCGGTGGCGAAGCCGCGCGCGCCGAAGCGGTCCGAGAGATAGCCCGAGGTCGGCCCGGCGCAGAGCATGCCGATCGTCATCGGGAGCATGTAGATGCCGGCCCACAGCGGGGTGTCGGTGAAGCTGTAGCCGTGCTCGGGCAGCCAGATCCCCTGGAGCCAGATGATCAGGATGAACATCAGGCCCCCGCGCGCCACCGCCGAGAGGAAGGTCGAGAGGGTGCCGAAGGTGAAGGCCCGGATCCGGAACAGCGGCAGGCGGAACATCGGCTGCTCGACCCGGCTCTCGACGAACAGGAACGCCACCAGCGAGACCACGCCGGCGGCGATCAGCCCGAGCACCTTGGCGCTGCCCCAGCCGGTGCTCGAGCCGCCCGACGGACGGATCCCGTAGGTGATCGCGACCATGATCAGGATCAGGCCCAGCGCGAAGGTGATGTTGCCCGGCCAGTCGATCTTCCGCTTGCCGCCGCGCGGGACCTCGCGCAGCTTCATGTAGGCCCACACCGTGCCGAACACGCCGACGGGCACGCTGATCAGGAACACCAGGCGCCAGTTGATCGGGGCCAGGACGCCCCCGAGCACGAGCCCGACGAACATCCCGCTGACGCCGACGATGTTGTTGATCCCGAGCGCCATCCCTCGCTGGTTGGCCGGGAAGGCGTCGGTGATGATCGCCGCCGAGTTGGCCAGCAGGCAGGCTCCTCCGAGCCCCTGGAAGATCCGGAACACGATCAGGTAGGTGGCGCCGGCCTTGCCCGTCATCCAGTCGATCGTGAGCAGCAGCGACGCCACCGTGTAGATCACGAAGCCGAAGTTGTAGATCCGCACCCGCCCGTACATATCCCCGAGGCGGCCGAGGCTGACCACGAGCACGCTGGTCACCACCAGGTAACCGAGGATCATCCACAGCAGGTAGAAGCTGTTCCCGGGTACAAGGGGGTCGAGCCTGATACCCCGGAAGATGTCGGGCATCGCGATCAGCGTGATCGACGCATCCAGCGTGGTGAACAGGACCGCGAGCGTCGCGTTCGAGAGGGCGATCCACTTGTAGCGGTCGTTCATCCACGGACAATTGTACAGGCAAACTGTGCAGTTTGCCTGTATAGTTTCGCGGGGTAATGCCGACCAGGACCGACCCGGCTCACGTGGCCAGCGACCTGCGCGTGGTCCTCGGCCAGCTGATGCGCCGCCTGCGCGCCGAGCACCGCTTCCCGCTCTCGCACGGCGCCGTCCTGGGGCGCCTGGACCGGGAGGGGCCGCGGAGCGTGAGCGACCTCGCGCTGTCCGAGCGCGTGCGACCCCAGTCGATGGCCCAGACGGTGAGCGATCTCGAGGCCGACGGGTACGTCACCCGCCGCCCGGATCCCGACGACCGCCGCCGCGCGCTCGTCGAGCTGACCGAAGAGGGCCGCGCGACTCTGCTGGCGGACCGGGCGGCGCGCGAGGGCTGGCTGGCGCGCGCGATCGCCGAAGAGCTCTCGCCCGGTGACCTCGACACGCTCGAGAACGCCGTCGAGCTGCTCCGGCGCCTGTCCGAGAGCTGAGGCTCCGGGCGCGATGTAGCCTCGGATTCGTGCTCGAGAAGTACCGCTCCATCCTGTCCGCACCGGGTGCGTCCCGACTGTTCGCCGGCGCCCTGGCCGCGCGCCTGCCGCAGGGGATGTCTTCGCTCGCGATCCTGCTCCTGGTTCGCGACGCCACCCACTCCTACGCCGCCGCCGGCGCGGCCGTGGGCGCGTTCGCCTTCGCCACCGCCGCCTGCGCCCCGCTGATGGGACGGCTCGTCGACCGCTCGGGACGCGCCCGGGTGCTCCTGCCGCTCGCCCTCGCCCAGGCCTGCGTGTACGCGGCGCTGACCGCCGCCTCGATCGCGGGCGCCGGCGTGGCGCCGCTGATCGTCCTGTCGGCGGCGTCCGGGGCGCTGCTCCCGCCGATCGCACCCGTGGTGCGCGTGCTCCTGCGCGAGGTCTACGACGACGCCGCGGCGCGCGAGACCGCGTATGCGTTCGAAGCGGTGCTCCAGGAGCTGATCTGGATAACCGGGCCGCTGACGGTGGCGGTCCTGATCGCCCTCACGTCGCCCCGCGTGGCCGTGGTGGCGCTCGGGGGCGTATGTCTCACCGGCACGACCCTGTTCGTGCGCTCGTCGCTGGTACGCGGCTCCGGAGCCCCCGAGGTCGGGATCGAGCGCCGCCCGGCGCTCGCGAGCCCGGAGCTCCGAGCGCTGCTCGGGCCGGTGGCCCTGAGCGGGGCGGGGCTGGGTGCGGTCGAGGTGGGGCTGCCCGCGCTGGCGCTGCATGCCGGCTCGCGCCCGGCCTCGGGTCTGCTGCTGGCGCTGTGGAGCCTCGGCAGCATGGCCGGCGGGCTCTGGTACGGCGCGCGCGTGTGGCGCAGCCCGCTGGCGAGCCGCTACCGGATGCTGCTCATGCTCGCGGTCCTCTGCACCGCACCGCTGATCGCCGCGCGCTCGATCGCCGCCGGCGTCGTTTGCAGCCTCCTGTCGGGAGTGACGATCGCGCCCGTGTTCTCGTGTCAGTACGCCCTGGTGGGCCGGGCGGCGCTCCCCGGCTCCGAGACGGAGGCGTTCACCTGGGTGTCGGCAGCGCTGGTCGGGGGCCTCGCCGCCGGCTCGGCGCTGGGCGGTGCGCTCGCCGGCTCGGCCGGGGTGAGCGGGCCGTTCGTTCTGGCGTGCGCGGCGACGATGCTGGCCGCGGTGGCGGCCGTCGGCTTCCGCGCCCGGGTCCGCCAGCCGGCGTGAGCCCGGCGCCGGGGCGCCCGCCTGGCGCCTACCGCTCGACGAAGTACGTCCCGCTGCCCTGGCCGCTCGAGAACCAGCGGCTGGTCACGGTCTTCTTGCGCGTGTAGAACTCGACCGCATCGGGGCCGTGGGCGTGGAGGTCGCCGAGGAACGAGTCCTTCCAGCCGCTGAACGGGAAGAAGGCAACCGGCGCGGCCACGCCGATGTTGACCCCGATCATGCCGGCCTGTACCTCGTGGCGGAAACGGCGGACCGAGCCCCCGGACTCGGTGAAGATCGAGGTGCCGTTGCCGAATCGGCTCGAGTTGACGATCTCGATCGCCTGGTCGAGCGTGGGGGCGCTGATCACGCTGAGCACCGGGCCGAACACCTCCTCCCGGGCGATGTCCATCTCCGCGCTGACGCCGTCGAAGATGGTGGGTCCGACCGGTGGCGGGGTTGGTGACGTCGAGCACCTCGGTCGGGTCGCGCGCGGGCATCCACTCCCCGCCGATGTAGTTGTCCAGAAGGCGGGTTGCTGCGAGTGCCATCGAGCGGGCGGCGACGGTCAGGGGCGGGTCGCCCTACTGCAAGCTACTCGCACCGGGCCGCCGGCGTCACGCGGCGGCCGGCGGCTTGATCGGCGGGCGCCGGCGCGAGGGAGCACCTCGCGGGTTGCGCCGAGCCGAGACCGGTGCGTCGTGAACGCGGGTCGCCGCGTCGCTCGTGGGCGCGGGATCGCCCGGGGCGCGCGTGGCTCCCTCATCGGCGCCGCCGGCGACGTGCGCCTCGGCCGACGCCGAGATCGCCCGCCACTCATGCTCCAGCTGGGTCTTGATGCGGGTCGGCGTCGCGTTCAGCAACTCGAGCGTCTGCACGGCGCCGTTGCGCGAGTCGGTGAGGAGCGCGAGCAACAGGTGCTCGACACCGATGTATCCGTCGCCGCGGTTGAGCGCCTCGCGCAGCGAGCCCTCCATGATCCGCCGGGCGTGCGCGCTGACCCCATCTCTGTTCTGATCGGCCGCCTGCTGCGCGTCGGGGGGCAGGCCCGGGAGCGTCGTGCGCAGGCACTCGACGGCCATACGGTGGGTGACGCCGAGAGCGGTGAGCGCCTTGACGGCGTGGCTGCGGTTGCAGCGCAGGATCCCGAGCAGGATGTGCTCCGTGCCGATCTCCGGGTGTCCGAGTCGCTTGGCCTCCTGGCGCGCGAACTGAATGCTCTGCCGCGCCTCGCCCGTGACCAGGATCTTCGTCCCGCTCGTCGCGTCGGTCAGCGCCCGGTCGGCCAGGTGGCGGTACTTGTGATGAGCCGCCTGCTTGGAGATGCCCAGCGCCCGCGCGATCTGGCTCCACGACGATCCGACGCTGAGCGCCCGCTGAACCAGCGACGGCTCCATCGTCTCGAGCTCCTGGCGCAGCGCCGTGAGCGCCCGCAGCGCGGTCTCGGGGTTGCGGATCTCGACTACGTCATGTGCGAGCTGCTCGATCGTCGCCGGGGAAGCTGCCATGCCCGCGCTCTACCCGAACGGTGCGCCGGCAATCGCGTTCGGCCGTCAAGCGCTTGTGACAGCGGAAGGTCCTCGCATGATGCCTTCTGCCTGCAAACGCTCGCAAATCGTGGGGCCCCGTCACTACCGCACCGTTTGACGGTGAGAGGGCTGGGCACTTCCTGGAATATGCAGTGGCACAAGCAGGTTCGCGTGCGGCGTGACGGCCTGGATGTGGCAGCCGAGGTGAACGCGGCGATCGTCGTGAACTGCGGCGTGCCCGGCGCGGCCGTCAGTGCCGAGACGAGCCATCGGGTGCGGGTGGTTCAGAGCACCCGTGGTCGTCGGCAGACCGTCGAGGTCGGTGAACAGGAGGTAAACGATGCAGGAGCACAGCAGCGGTGAGGAGCTGGACCGATCGGCGGCGCCCGAGGCGCCGGAGGACACCGCCTCGCCCCCCAGCGCGAACGTCGCGATACCGGTGAACGCGGAGGTCGCGGCCAACGTCCTCTCGAGCGACGGCGCGAGTCCAGCGCTCGAAGGCGAGGCCGGCGAGTAGCCGAGGCGGGGCACCGTCGTCAACCGAGGATGACGTCCGAGTGCGGCAATCGGTGAAGTTCTCCCTGCAAATCGCCATTTAGGCGCCGACTGGGCGCCGTCGGGGGATTTGACGGGCATGGCGGAGGGAACCACTGGATCAGAGGCTCACCGCGCAGGATCCGCGGAGTTTGTCGGACCAGGCGGTGGGGGAATAAGCCCGGAGGGCCAGATTCTGATCACAAGGAGGCTGTGATGGACGACCGCAACAGCGTGTCGATGGATGAGATCGAGGCCGAGGGCGCCGTATCTCTCCCGAACAAGGAAGTGCTTTCGTTGCTCGACGTCAACGCGAACGTTGACCTCGGACTCGACCTCGCTGCGCCGGTCGACCTGGCCGCAGCCGCGAACTTGAACGTCGCAGCCCCGATCGAGGCTGCCGCCACCGCGAACGTCCTCAGTCCTGACGCCCAGGCCGTCGGCCTGGCCCAGCAGCACGGCACGATCTCTCAGACCGACAGCGGCAGCGCCACCGCGGATGCCCCGCAGCACGCGGGCGTCACCCAGAACGCCACCGGCACCGGTTCCACCGGCGCGGCGGCGCCTGTCGGCGCCGCGGGCGGTACCGATGCGGGCGCGTCACACGCGGCTACTCCGGCCGTGCCGGCAGCGGCGGGGTCCGCAGCGGCGACGCCGGCCGAGAGCGGCGGTACCGCTGCGCCGGCCGAGAGCGGCGGCACGCCGGCACCGGCCGAGCCCGCCACGGCTGGGGCTGTGCCTGCCGGCACCGAGGCTGCAACCGGCGCCGGCAATGCCGTCGGCGAGACGGTTGGTGCTGCCGGTAACGCGGTCGGTGAGACCGCCGGTGCTGCCGGTCACGCGGTCGGTGGGACCGCCGGTGCGGCCGGTGGCGCGGTTGGCGGTGCGGTCGGTGCAGCCGGTGGCGCGGTTGGCGGTGCGGTCGGTGGCGCGGTCGACGGCGCCGGCCACGCGGTCGGCGGGACGGCCGGGAGCGTCGGCAACGCGGTCGGCGGGACGGCCGGGAGCGTCGGCAATGCCGTCGGCGAGACCGCCGGAAGCGTCGGCAACACCGTCGGTGAAGCTGCGGGCGGCGTCGGTAACGCCGTCGGTGGCGCCACCAGCGGCCTCGGCGGCGCGCTTGGCGGCGCCGTGGGTGGCGCCACCGGTGGCGTCGACTCGCTGCTGAACGGCGGCAGCCTCCTGGATGCGAACGTCAACATCCACGCCGCGGCCAACCTCGCCGCGCCGGTCGACGGCGCGGTCGCCGCGAACGCCAACGTGGCGGCTCCGATCGATGCCGCGGTCGGCGCGAACGTCGGCTCGCAGGGCGCGACCGCCGAGGCGCTCGCCCCGCAGGACGTGAACATCCAGCAGAACCTCGATCACGTCACCGCTGACGCGACCGCCACCCAGGACGCCACCGTCAACCAGAAGTAACCAGGCTCGTGGATGACCGCAACAGCTGAGCCTCCCGCCCGGCCGGTTGAGGGCGCGCCCCTCAACCGTGCCGATGGCGTGGAGCTGCTCGGCGCGGTCCACGGCTGCGGATACCGTGACGGCGCGGCGCTGGTGCGCCGCGCCGACGGGCAGATGGTCCAGCTCGGGCAGCTCATGTACGGGCTGCTCGAGTGCGTCGACGGCGAGCGCGACGTCTCGGCGCTCGCCGAGGCGCTCTCCGAGCAGCTGGGGCGCCGCGTGCAGCCCGAGCACGTGGTCAAGCTGGCGGAGAAGCTGGCGGCGCAGGGACTGCTGGCGGGGACCGAGCATCAGGCGCCTCCGCGCCAGAACCCGCTGCTGGCGCTGCGTTGGAAGGTGCTGGTCACCGACCCGAAGTGGACAAAGCGGCTGACGACGCCCTTCGGCGCGTTGTTCCGGCCCTGGGTGATGTGGCCGGTCATCCTGTGCTTCGGCGGTGTCTTCTGGTTCGTCCTTATTCACAAGGGGGTGGCGTCAGCCACGTCGCAGGCGTTCAAGCATCCCGGGCTGTTCCTGCTCGTATTCGCGCTCGCCGTGATCTCGGCCGGTTTTCACGAGCTCGGGCACGCCGCCGCCGCCCGCTACGGAGGCGCCACCCCCGGCGGCATGGGGGTCGGCCTGTATCTGGTGTGGCCGGCTTTCTACACCGACGTCACCGACGCCTACCGGCTACCGCGCCGCGACCGACTCCGGGCAGATCTCGCGGGGCTGTACTTCAACGCGATGCTCGCGGTGGTCACGATGGGCGTGTGGCTGGTGGTGCGGGCCGACGCGCTGCTGCTGCTCGTCGCGCTCCAGGTGCTCCAGATGGTCAAGCAGCTCTCGCCGGTGATCCGCGCCGACGGCTACCACATCCTGTCCGACGCCACCGGCGTCCCGGATCTTTACGCCCACATGGGCCCCACGCTTCGCCGCCTTCTCCCGGGCGGGCGGCGCGAGCCCTCGGCGCTCACCGGCTGGGCGCGGGCCTTCGTCACCATCTGGGTCCTTGTCGTAGTTCCCGTCCTGCTCGCGCTGTCGCTGAGCGCGATCATCGTGCTCCCGCGGCTGGCCACGAGCGCCTGGGAGAGCGGCCGGCACATCATCCTGAACATCCCCCACCAGGCCGGGCACGGGCACATCCTCGCGCTGCTCGCGTCGATTATCAGCCTCGTGGCGCTCATCCTGCCGGTGGCGGGGAGCCTGCTCGTCACCCAGAAGATCCTGCGGACGGTGATCGGCAAGGCGCGCGACTGGAGCGGGAACGATCCGCTCCGCCGGGCCCTGGTGCTGGTGGCGGGAGCGGGCGTGGCCGCGGCCGCCGTGTGGGCATGGTGGCCGGCGGGCCAGTACCAGCCCGTCCGCGCCACTCAGAACGGGACGATCGGCGGGATGGTGCAGCTCGTGTCGGCGCCGGCCGCGGTGGCTCGACCCACGCCCACCCCCGGGCCGGTCGAGGTGTCGCTCACGCCCGGCCGCCACCTGGCGGTGGCGATGATCCCGGTCGGGGGAGCCACCAAGGCCCATCCGGCGGTGTTCATCGTCCCCGGGAAGAAGGGCAAGCCGGCGGTCGCGGTCATCAGCACCTCGACGCCGAACCCCAAGAACGCCGCCGGTGGGACCTTCTCGCCGCCGTCATCGGGCGGGACCACGACGACGACGGGCGCTCCGTCGAGCACGCCGGGCGCGCCCTCGAGCACGACCACGACGCCCGCGCCGGGCGCCGACAGCTCGGGATCGCCGGTCGACGCCACGGCGTTCCCGTTCAAGCTGCCCGCCGCGCCGGGGCCGGGCGGAACGCAGGCGCTGGCCAAGAACACGACCAACGGCGGGGTGACCTACGACGTGGCGTACGCGCTGGTCACCGTCACCGGGGGCGCTCCGGTCACCAACACCAACAGCGCGTTCGCGATCGCGCACTGCAACGCGTGCACGACCGTCGCCGTCTCCTTCCAGGTGGTGCTGGTCGTGGGTCAGAGCAACACGATCGTGCCGATCAACGCCGCCGGTGCTCTGAACTACAACTGCCCCGCGTGCACGACGACAGCGGTCGCCGACCAGATCGTGGTCACGCTGAAGTCGCTGCCATCGAAGGAGCTCCTGGCGAAGCTGACGGCGACCCTGCAGCAGCTGAGTGCCCTGCCGACGCTGGGTGCCGGCGGCACGCCCAGCGCGGTGGCGGCGCAGGTGGCAACCGTCCAGCAGCAGATCGAGAACCAGCTGGCGGGCAGCGGGATCGAGGCCAATCCGCCCAAGCCCACGGGGACCACGACCACGCCCGCCACCACCACGCCCGCGGGCTCCTCTTCTCAGGGCAGCTCCTCGTCGACTGGCTCGGGCGGCAGTGCGGGCTCGTCGGGGTCATCCCCGAGCGGGACGAGCTCGTCTTCGGGATCGTCGTCCTCGTCAGGCTCGTCTGGCGCGTCGGGCTCGTCGGGCGCTTCCACCACGACGACCCCCTCGTCGACGACCACCACGCCGAGCTCCCAGACGACCACGACTACCGGGTCAACCGGCTAGCGAGCGCGATCGCGCCGAGTACGCCGGCGCGGTCACCGAGCTCGGGCGCGACCAGGTAGTCGTCGATGCCGGCGCCAAGGCACGGCGTGTCGAGGTAGCCGCCGACCAGCTCGCGCAGGCGGGTGCGCACCATCGGCAGTAGCGCCGGCTGCTGCATGACCCCGCCGCCGACGATCACGCGGTGCGGCGAGGCGACGAGGACGATGGCGAGGATGCCGAAGGCCAGGTAGTCCGCCTCGAGCGACCACGCCTCGTGCTCGGCGGGCAGTTCGGCGCCCACGACACCCCACCGCTCGGCGATGGCCTTGCCCGAGGCGAGGCCCTCCCAGCAGTCGCCGTGGACCGGGCAGACGCCGGCGAACGGATCACGGGCGCGGTCGCGGGGGACGAAGATGTGGCCCGCCTCCGGGTGCACGAGGCCTCGGACGGGCCGCCCGTCGATCAACAGGCCGGCACCGATCCCCGTGCCTACGGTCAGGTAGCAGAGGCTCGAGCGGTTGCGCCCGGCGCCCCACGCGTGCTCGGCGAGCGCGGCCGCCGCGACGTCGGTATCGAACGCCACGGGAACCCCGAGGCGATCGCGGATCGCGGTGGCCAGCGGGGTCCGCTGCCACCCAGGCTTGGGCGTCGTCGTCACCTGACCCCACGTCGAGGAGCCGGGGTCGGCATCGACCGGCCCGAAGGATCCGATGCCGATCGCGTCCGGGGCGGGATGAGCTTCGAAGAAGGAGGCGATCCGGTCGATCGTCGCCTCCGGTGCGGTGGTCGGGAATTCGACGCACTCGCGGATGTCGCCCGAGGCCGTCCCGAGTGCGCACACGCACCACGTGCCGCCCGTCTCGACCCCTCCGTAGATCCGGCTCACGTTCCCGGGCTAATCGAGCCGGAACCCGATC
Source organism: uncultured Solirubrobacterales bacterium (assembly GCA_963839105.1). GTDB lineage: Bacteria > Actinomycetota > Thermoleophilia > Solirubrobacterales > Solirubrobacteraceae > Palsa-465. Next base: position 141,939 of record CAWITQ010000005.1, on the reverse strand, counting down.
TTGGTCGTCACCTGCAGGTACTCGAGCGACCCGTCCTCGACGTGGCCGCGGATCGAGACGACCTCGACCCAGTCGATGTTGCGGACGGTCTCAGAGGCCTTGTCGACGGCCCGGCGGATCGCGTCGGTCACGTCCTTGGTCGAGCTTCCGGTGATCTCGATCGACTTGTACACATGGTCCGGCATGGCGTCCTCCTGGTTCGGTGGCGGGGATCCGGGGATTGTTCCGCAACAGCATCTCTGCATCCGGCACCTCCGGGCGGGTTAGGATCGCGCGAAATGGGTGCCCGTGCCGCCGTGCTGTCGCGGGTCTTGGGGAATCGGAGCCTGCGCCACATAGGAGTCGCGTTCGCCGGATTCGGCGCGGCCGAGTACGGCGTCTGGACCGCCATGCTGGTCTACGCCTACCGCCAGGGCGGCGCGACCGACGGCGGGCGTGGTGGCGGTCGCGCAGCTAGTACCGGCGGCGCTGATCGGCCCGCCCGCCGCGGCCGTGGCCGACGCCCGCGGTGGCCTGTTCGCGCTCCAGCTCGGATACGTTTGGCAGGCCAGCGCGATGGCCGGGACCGCCGCCGTGCTGCTGACGGGCGGCCCCTCGCTGCTCGCTTATGTCCTGGCCGCCGCGGCCGCCTCGGGAGTCAGCGTCACCCGGCCGGCGCAGGCGGCGGCGCTGGCGCAGCTCGTGGAGACGCCCGAGGAGCTGACCGCGGGCACCGCACTGTCGAGCTGGATCGAGGGAACGAGCGCGCTTGTCGGCCCGGCGCTCGCCGGCGTGCTGATCTCGGTGAACGGCCCCGGACTCGCCTTCGCCGTCTACGCCGGGGTGGTCGCAGCGGGGGCGGTGCTGGTGGCGGTGCTGAGGCCTCCGGCGCGGCGGCGCGACATCGGGCTCACCGAGTCTCCCGATCTCGGAAACGCGGGAAACGCGATGGCCGGAGTGGCTGCGCTCCGCGCGGAGCCCGAGACGCGCGCACTGCTCGCGGTCGTCGGCGTGCAGTACGTGGCCATCGGGGCGCTCGATGTCCTGTCGGTGGTGCTCGCCATCGGGGTACTCGGGCTGGGCGCGCCCGCAGCCGGGTACCTCACGGCTGCGTTCGGTGCCGGCGGAATCCTGGGCGGCCTGGGCGCGCTCACCCTGATCGGCAGTCGCTCGCTCGGGCGGCCGTTGATCGGCTCGGCCGTGACCTGGGCCGGGGCGTTCGCGGCGCTGGCGGTGTGGACGACCACCGGCACGGCGTATGCGCTTCTGGTCGTGGCCGGCGTAGCGCGGGCGGTGCTCGACGCGGCGGGCCGGTCCCTGCTTGCGCGTGTCACCGCCGCTCACCTGCTGGCGCGGTTGTTCGGCGTGCTCGAGGGGCTGGCCGACGTGGGGCTGGCCACCGGGTCGCTGCTCGTCCCGGCGCTCGTGGCCTTGGGTGGGGCGCGGGCTGCGCTGGCCGGCGTGGCCGCGGTGGTCGGGGCGGCGGCGCTGATCGCGCTGCCCTGGCTGCGCTCGCTCGATCAGCGGGGGGTGAGCCGCAACAAGCTCGTGCTCGTCAGCGGCTGCGGTTTGTTCGCCGCACTCCCGCCCCAGGTGCTCGAGGGCCTGGCTCGAGAGCTCGAGCCGATCCGCATTCCCGAGGGCCGCCGGGTGATCCGCGAAGGCGACACCGGCGATCACTTCTTCCTGATCGCCCACGGCGAGCTCGAGGTGTCGACCGCGGGCGAGGCGATCCGCATGCTCGGACCGGGCACGGGCTTCGGCGAGATCGCCCTGCTGCACGACATCCACCGCACCGCCACCGTGGTGGCGCGGAGCGACTGCGTGCTCTACGCGCTCGGGCGCCGGCCCTTCCTCGACGCGCTCACGCCGGCGGTGTGAGAAGTAAAAGCCGGCGGCGCGTCGAAATCTCCGGATCGTGAGCGACTACAGCACGATCGTCTACGCCACCGACGGGCGCGATCGCCACCATCACGCTGAACCGGCCGGACGCGCTGAACACGATCGTGCCGCCGATGCCCGACGAGGTGCAGGACGCGGTGGCGGTGGCGACGCGCGACAGCGAGGTCAAGGTGATCGTGCTCGGGGGCGCGGGCCGGGCCTTCTGCGCGGGCTACGACTTCGCCGGCGGCTTTCACCACTGGGACGAGGCGATCTCGACGGGCGGCGCCTGGGACCCGGGCAAGGACTTCGCGATGGCGACGACGCCGCAGCTCTCGCCCACCCAGAAGCTGATGAGCATCTGGCGAACGAGCAAGCCGGTGATCGCCCAGGTCCACGGCTGGTGCGTGGGTGGGGGCAGCGACTTCGCGTTGTGCGCGGACCTGGTGATCGCCAGCGAAGACGCCGTCATCGGCACGCCCTACAGCCGGATGTGGGGCGCCTATCTATCCGGCCTGTGGATCTACCGGCTGGGGCTGGCCCGAGCCAAGTACCACGCTCTGACCGGTCGGCCGCTGAGCGGCCGTGAGGCGGCAGCGGTGGAGCTGATCAACCAGGCGGTTCCGTTCAGCGAGCTCGAGGCGACGGTGGCGCGGATGGCGGCTGAGCTGGCCCGGATTCCCGCCTCGCAGCTGGCCGCGATGAAGCTCGTCGTCAACCACGCGTACGAGAACATGGGGCTGGCCTCGACCCAGACCCTCGGGCCGATCCTCGACGGGCTGATGCGCAACACGCCGGAGGCGCTCGAGTTCATCGCGCAGCGCGGAGCGCGAGGGGGTGCGGGCGGTGGTGGCCGAGCGCGACGGTCCGTTCGGCGACTACAGCCAGGCGCCGCCGGAGCTGCGGCCCGATCCGGACAACGTGATCAGCGTCTGAGGGGCGGCGCCGCCCCCGTCGTGGCGGGGCCGCAGCGGCTCGCCGGGCACTGCGTCCCCTGAGGGCGCGGCGCGCTCCGCCGGGCGTTGCGCTACCTTGCCCGCCAAGACATTCAACGCCGAATCTCCTGCGCCACGGCGCCGGAGACCGGGGGACCCACTGCGGCCACGGCCGCTGGGGCGAATCGCCGCCAGAGCGCGGCGTAGCGTGATCGGTTCACGCGAGCCCGTCAGCTCACCTCGGAGGCGGAATAACCGAAAGGAGCACGAGTGTCCACTGCACGCGCAGCCACGGGGAGCGCAGCGTCCGCACGCGATCTTGGCTCGCCCGACCTCTGGGAGCGCTCGCTGACCCGCTCGCGCCAACGCCGGCGCCTCGACATCATCGGCCGGAAGTCGCGCCGCCGGCGCAAGAGCGCCTCACTGGCCGTGAGTGCGGCGATGGTCGCCGCGCCCGTGCTTCCCCAGACGACCGCCGCCGCCACCGCCGACACCGGTACGCCCGCGCCCGAGTCGGTCGGTCCCGGCTCCCTCCCTTCCCACGTCGTGCTCCGCGTCGGCAGCACCGGCCCGCTCGTCGCGGCGGTGCAGACCCGGCTGAACCAGCTGCTGCCGCTCGCCCACCTTTCGGTCGACGGCGTCTACGGGCCGCTCACCCGCGAGGCGGTCTGGGACTACCAGCACCGCAACGGACTCGCGCTCACCGGAGCGCGTCGATGTCCGGATGTGGTCACTGCTGTTCCAAGCCCCCGTGCTGGGGCTGAGCGGATCCGGCGCCACGGGCGAGTCGACCCCGGCAGCCGGCGCCGGCCGCCCACGCCGCCTCGGCCACCACGGCGCGTGTGAGCCCGATGCACGCGGAGCTGGTGAAAGCCGACACCGCGCCGGCTGTGAGCCCTGATTCGACCGCCGCGGCTGGGTCCGGGGCGACTGCAACGACGTCTGCGCCGGCAGGTGGCGGGGCATCGCTGGTCTCGCGTCGCCACCCGCCTCCCCGGGCACGAACGCCGCGCCAACGCCGGACACCTCGAGCGCGCCGGCTCAGGCCCCGGCGCCGGCGTCCGCGCCGGTCTCGGTCGTGACGCCTCCGGCGCCGACATCCCAGTCGGTCACCTACGTCGTCACCGACGGCGTGGCGCTTCCGCTGCCGCGCCAGTACATGGTCAACGGCTACGTCGACCAGGGCGTCGACTACTCGGCACCGGGCGGCACGCCGCTGTACGCCATGGGCAGCGGCGTCATCATCTCCGAGGGGATCAACGGCTTCGGCCCGAACGCCCCGGTGCTGAAGATCACCTCGGGTCCGCTCGCGGGTCTCGAGGTCTACTACGGCCACGCCGGCAGCAACCTCGTCCACGTCGGCGACCACGTCCAAGCCGGTCAGAAGATCAGCGAGGTCGGCTACGGGATCGTCGGCATCTCCACCGGGCCGCACCTGGAGATCGGGTTCTACCCGCCCGGCGGCATGGGCGCCGGCTCGAAGATGCTCTCGGTGATCAACAAGATCCTCAGCGACCATCCGCAGGGCCGCGCGTGGAGCTCGACGGGCGTCCAGACGGAGATGACGACCCGGCAGACAGTCGACGACGACGGCGCTCCAGCGCCCGCGCGTCCTCCGGCAGCTCGGCGACGAGCACCGCGCGGCCGGCGGCGGCGCCGGCGAGCGCGGTCGCGTCGGAAGGGGCTTCTGCGCCCGCGCCGGCCTCGGTGCCCGCGCAGGCGCCGGCACCGTCGCCGGCTGCCGAGGCGAACGGGCCGGCCGTGACCGTGGCCGCGGGTTCGAGCGCTCCGAGCGCAGCGGCGGCTGCGTCCTCTGCGGACTCGAACTCGGCCACGCCGACCGCGGCGGCCGACAGCGCGCCGGCGACGACCGTGGCCGCCGGCTCGGCCGGCTCGGTGGCGGGCTCGGATTCGGCCGGATCGGGTTCGGCGAGCGGGAGCACGACGCCGAGCAGCACGCCGAGCGCGCCGTCTTCGCAGGCGACGACCGTGACGGTCGGTTCGGCCGGCACGGGCTCGGGTGCGTCGGCGGCGGTGGAGAGTCAGGCGCCGAGCGCGCCGGCGGCCCCAGCGCCTCAGGCGAGTGCTCCGGCGCCGTCGCAGTCGGATGCCGCGCCGGCCTCGGCCTCGGCCTCGGGGTCGGGCTCGGCGAGCGGCGCGGCGGCCCAGAGCCAGGAGACGACGAGCACCCAGAGCGCGAGCTTGTCCGGCGATTCGCAGGCCCAGAGCCAGCCGGCGGTCTCGGCGAGCACCGGTTCCGCGGCGGGCGGGGCCGACACCGGCACCGCCGCAGGCGCGCCGAGCTCCGCCTCGGGCGCCACGAGCGGTGCCGACTCGAACGGGGCCGGCGGCTCCGCCTCGGGCGCCACCGGCAGCGCGGCCTCGGGCGCCACCAGCGGTGCCGACTCGAACGGGGCCAGCGGCTCCGGCTCCAGCGCGGGCTCCGGCTCCGGCTCGAGCGCGAGCAGCGGCTCCGGCGCCACCACCACAACGGCGGCGTCGACGAGCGCCAACTGAGTCCTACGCGCCACGGGGGCTGTGCATGTCGCGCAGCCCCCTCGCGCGGGTCGCCGGCTTGGGTAGGCTACGGCCATGTCCACCTGCACCCACATGCAAAGCAGTGAGATCACGGACGCGCCGGCCGATGTCGCCGGCTGTGAGGAATGCCTGGCCGTCCGGCCAGCAATGGGTGGCGCTTCGGATGTGCGAGACATGCGGGCACATCGGCTGCTGCGACAGCTCCGAGGGCCGGCACGCCACCGCCCACAACCAAGCCACGGGCCATCCGGTCATGCGCTCGGTCATGCCAGGCGAGGCCTGGCGCTGGTGCTACGTCGACGAGCTGATGGCCCAGCCCGGGGCGTGACCCTGCTCCGGCGCCCGCGGTGAGCGCGGAGTCGGCGCCTCGAGCCGACTCGTTCGTTGCGCGCACCGCGTGGGCGCGCAACCTCGAAGCGCCGCTACGTGACTTCCTGCGCACGGAGAACGGCAGCGCCGCGGTGCTGCTGGCCGCGACGATCGCCGCGCTCATCTGGGCCAACGTCTCCGGCTCCTCCTACAACCGCGTCTGGAACACGCTGCTGACGAGTCAAGCTGGGCGGCTCGGGCATCTCGATGGACCTCCGGCAGTGGGTCAACGAGGGCCTGATGACGTTCTTCTTCCTCGTCGTCGGGCTCGAGGCGCGCCGCGAATTCGATCTCGGCGAGCTCCGGGACCGACGGCGCCTCATGCTGCCGATGGCCGCCGGCGTCGGCGGGATGGTCGTCCCGATCGCGATCTACCTCGCGATCAACGCCGGGCGCTCCTCCGCCCACGGCTGGGGGACGGCGATGTCCACCGATACCGCGTTCGCGCTCGGGATGCTCACGCTGGTGGGGAGACGCATTCCCCAGAGCCTGCGGACGTTCATCCTCACGGTGGCGGTCGCGGACGACCTGGTCGCGCTGGTCGTGATCGTGGTCGCCTACACGGGGGCGATCCATGTCGTCCCGTTGCTGATCGCGGTGGCGCTGTTCGGAGTGGTCATCGCCTTCCGCTTGCGCCGTGTCCGCAACGGCATCGTCTACCTCTCGCTTCGCTGTGCCGGCGTGGTTCGCGCTCGTCAAATCGGGTGTCGACCCGGTGGTGGTCGGCCTGGCGGCGGGGCTGATCTCGATTGCCTACCCCGCCTCGCGGGCGGACCTGGAGCGCGCCACCGACCTGTTCCGGCTGTTCCGCGAGCAGCCCACCTCGGAGCTCGCCCAGTCCGCGCGCGAGGGCGTGCGCACCGCGATCTCTCCGAACGAGCGCCTCCAGCAGATCTACCACCCGGTCACGAGCTACGTGATCGTGCCCGTGTTCGCGCTCGCGAATGCGGGCATCGCGATCAACGGCAGCTTTCTCGGGCACGCCTACGGCTCGCCGATCACGCTGGGGGTGATCGCCGGCTACGTCATCGGCAAGCCGATCGGCGTGAGCGGGGCCACCTACCTCGTCGCTCGTCTCAGCCGCGGGCGGATCAAGCCGCCGGTGGGGTGGGCGTCCGTGTTGGGGGGAGGGGCAATCGCCGGGATCGGCTTCACCGTGTCGCTCCTGATCGCCACCCTGGCATTCCAGGGGACTGAGCTCCAGGAGGCAAAGCTGGGGGTGCTGACCGCTGCGGTGGGGGCGTCCGTTCTGACCGCCGCGATCTTCCGCGCCACCGCGCTCCTGCCGAGGCGCCTGCGGCTGCGAGCAGTCCTGGGGAGCTCCGAGGGCCTGGTCGACCTGGCGGTCCCGGTCGACCTCGACCGCGATCACCACCGCGGCCCCGACGACGCGCCCGTCACGGTCGTCGAGTACGGCGACTTCGAGTGTCCCTACTGCGGACAGGCCGAGCGCATCGTGCGTGAGCTGCTCGCCGACTTCGGCGATCTGCAGTACGTGTGGCGCCATCTGCCTCTGAACGACGTCCACCCGCATGCCCAGCTCGCCGCCGAGGCCAGCGAGGCGGCGGCCGCCCAGGGCCGCTTCTGGGAGATGTACGACACGCTGCTCTCCCACCAGGACGCGCTCACGCTGCGCGACCTGTTCGCCTACGCGGAGCAGCTCGGCCTCGACGGCGAGCGCTTCCGCGAGCACCTGCGAAAGCGCAAGGCGACCGGCCGGATCGCCGAGGACGTCGAGTCGGCCGATGCCAGCGGCGTCTCCGGGACACCGACGTTCTTCATCAACGACCGCCGCCACTACGGCGCCTACGACGTGGCCACGCTATCCGCCGCCGTGCGCGCGGCGCGGGCTCGCGCGGCGGTGGCGGCTAGGCCGTGACCGCGCCGAGGACGTGCTCGGCGTGCTCCCGCGCGATTCGCTCAGCGGCGCGGAGGGTGCCGGCGTCGCGTTCGAGGCGGCTCACCGGCGTGGTGCCCTCGGGCAGCCGCAGCCCGAACATGAAGGGGCCTTCGCCGTCCGGCGATCGGGTGGCCTGGGCCAGCTGCGCCACCGAGGACTCGTAGTTCTCCGGGCGCCTGCGGTAGAGCTCGAGAAGTGCCGGGTTCAGCTTGCGCAGCCGGCTCGAGATGATGCGGTCGGTCAGCCCGGACGCGGGATCGAGCGGGACCGCCCACGGCCGCGTCTGCAGCGCGAGCACGTGGGTGGCGCCCAGCCGGGTCGCCGTCCGGTAGGGGATCGACTCGGCCAGGCCGCCGTCGAGGAAGCGCCGGCCGCGGAAGGAGACGGGTGCGCCGCCCACCCACGGCATCCGGCTCGAAGCGAGCAGCCCTCCGCGTAGCTCCTGCACCGAGTGAAGCTCCGAGAGCACCGCCACCGAGGCGCTGTCGACGTCGACGGCAACGCAGTGGAGCGGGATCTCGCTCGCCGCCGTGCGCTCGTGACGGCCGGCGTCGAGGCCGTCCGGGTCGGCATGGTCGAGCGTGAAGGCGACGTCAACCGCGGCGCGGCCGATCAGCAGGCGGTAGGGGTTGATGAAGCGGCGGGTGGCGAACGCGGAGTGGTAGGCGGCGGCGCACGCGTCGGCGACGCCGGCGAGGAGCGCGGCGCCGTTGAGCGCGCCCGCCGAGGTGCCCACGACGAGGTCGAAGCAGGGGTGAGGCCCAGGCGCTCGATCGCCGCGGCCATTCCGGCGGAGACGACGCCGCGCATACCTCCGCCCTCGAGCGCCAGCGCCAGTCGGGCGCCGTCGGAGCGCTCGCCCGTGCGCGGCGGGCGAGGGTGTCGAGGACGGGGTGGCGGTCAGTCATCACCGGGCGGAGCCGTCGCGGCAGGCGTGCCCGCGCGCCCGTGGAGCATTAGGTCCGGCGCCTCGATGGCCCGGAGTCTATTCGGGGCGCGGGCGCGCGCAGAGGGTTGCCCGGTTGTGCGGGGCGGCGCGCCCGTCCCCCCGCGGATTACGTTCCCTTCGACGCGGCGGATCCCTCGAGAGCGCGGTTGTCCGCGCATAGCGCGGCGTTCGTCGACTTCGGCGGATCGGTCGCGCCGAGGGCCACGTTGTCCGCGGTGCCGCCCCGGCAGGGGGCGCCGGTGGCGCCCCGCCGGTGGCGCCCCGCCGGTGGCCGGTGGGACCCCGCCGGGAGCCGGTGGCGCTCGACTCGCTGAGCAGGCCGGCGCGCGGGGGGTAATACTGGTGGGGCGCCGTCTTTGGCGCCCCATCGACGGAGGGAGAGGCTTGAGCGAGATCAACGAGACCCGCGGTGCGGTCCTGGCCGCGCTGTGCGACGCGATCGTGCCGACGGTGGCGAGCGACCCGGACCCGGACGGGTTCTTCGCGCGGAAGGCGAGCGACGTCGGTGTGGCGCCGGCGCTCGACGGGGTGCTGGCGACGATGCCGGCGGAGCAGCGGGACGGTCTGTTCCAGCTCCTGGACGCGCTCGACGACCAGGGGTTCACGCGCTCGTCACAGCGCTCGCAGGAGCAGATCCTCCGCAACGTCGCCCTGACCGGGCCTCAGCCCGCGGCGGGCGTGCACGCGCTCACGAGCCTCGTCCTGTTCCTGTACTACGGGCTGCCCGACGAGCGGGGCCAGAACCCCAACTGGAAGACGTTCGGCTATCCGGGCCCGCCCGGCCCGCCATCGACGGCGCCCCGCTCGATCGAGCCGTTCGTGCCCGACGGCGACACCACGCTCGAGGCCGACGTCTGCATCGTCGGCTCGGGCGCGGGCGGGGGAGTGATGGCTGGATGCCTCGCCGAACGCGGCCTCAAGGTGGTTGTCCTCGAGGCCGGCGGCTACTTCGACGACGCCGACTTCCTCGGCCTCGAGATCCCGGCCTACCAGAACCTCTACTGGCGGGGCGGCCCGAACCCCACCGCTGAGCTCAACGTCTCGCTCCAGGCCGGCTCGTGCCTCGGTGGCGGCACGGTGATCAACTGGACCAACTCGCTGCGGACGACGCCGTGGGTGCGCGAGCAGTGGGAGCGCGAGTACGGGCTGGAAGGCGTGGCGGGCTCGGACTTCGACCGCCATCTGGACGCGGTGTGGGAGCGGCTCAGCGTCAACGACCGCTGCTCGGAGCTGAACGCGGCGCACCAGCGGATGAAGGCCGGCGCGGAGCAACTCGGCTGGAGCTTCTCGCTGGCCAACCGCAACGTCGACGAGCAGCACTACAAGTTCGAGACCGCCGGATACCTCGGGTTCGGCGATCCCTCGGGCGCCAAGCAGTCGACGCTCAAGACCTACCTGCACGACGCCTACGCGCGCGGAGCCGTGCTCGTGCCGCGGTGCACGGCCGAGCGGGTGCTGGTGGAGCACGGACGGGCGGCCGGGGTCGAGGCGACGTGGGTCGACCCGGCGTCCGGACGGGCCGCCAGGGTCACCGTGCGCGCGCCGCAGGTCGTAGTGGCGGCGGGTGCGCTCGAATCCCCGGCGCTGCTGCTCCGCTCGGGGATCGGCGGGCCCGCGGCCGGCGAGCACCTTCGCCTACACCCGTGCACGGCCTCGTTCGGCTACTACCCCGAGGACATGGAGAACTGGAAGGGGGCGCCGCACGCGGGCCTCGTGCACGAGTTCGAGAACATCGAGGACGGCTGGGGCTTCCTGATCGAAGGCGCGCAGTACACGACGGCGATCGCCGGCTCCTCGCTGCCGTTCACCACCGCCCCCGAGCACAAGCGGATCATGGCCCACTTCCGCCACGGCTCGACGCTCATCTCCCTCGTGCGCGACCGGGGCCACGGCCGGGTGACGATCGACCGCAACGGGATGGCGGTCCCGACCTACGCAATGACCGACGAGGTCGACCTGCGCAGCATGGACAAGGGAATCGAGGCCCAGCTCCGGCTCCACGAGGCGGCCGGGGCCACCCAGATCACGGGCGTGGCCGCCGGCGCGCCCACGTGGCGCTGGGGCGATGACCTGAACGCATTCAGCGCGCGGGTCCGGCAGATCCCGCTGCGGGGCGGAGGCTGGACGCTGTTCTCGGCGCACCAGATGGGGACCTGCCGGATGGGCACCGATCCAAAGACGAGCGTCGCCGGCCCCTGGGGCGAGCTGCACGACGTCAAGGGGGTGTGGATCGGCGATGGCAGCGCCTTCCCGACCTCCTCGGGCACGAACCCGATGATCACGATCATGGCGCTGGCCCACCGCAACGCGGAGGCGGTCGCCGCCGCCGCGCCCGCCACCGCCGAGACGACCACCGCGAGCGCCTGAGGAGTCCACATGGCAACCACCACGCAACCAGCGACCGTCCACGACACGCTCTACATCGGAGGCGAGTGGGTTTCGCCGGCGGACCCAGGCGGGACGATCTCGGTGATCAACCCCGCCACCGAAGAGGTCATCGGCAGCATCCCGGAGGGAACGCCGGAGGATGTGAACCGGGCGGTGGCGGCGGCCCGGGCGGCGTTCGAGACGTGGTCGCAGACGTCGGTCCCCGAGCGCGTGCAGTGGCTCGAGCGGATCGCCGCCACGCTCGCGGAGCGCCAGATGGAGATCGCGACGGTGGTCTCCCAGGAGGTCGGGATGCCGATCCGCCAGGCGGTGGCGATTCAGGCGGGTCTTCCGACGATGACCTTCACCGCGATGCCCCAGCTGGCGGCGCAGGTCCAGTGGGAGCAGGAGATCGGCAACTCGCTGATCGTCCGCGAGCCGGTGGGCGTCGTCGGCGCGATCACCCCGTGGAACTACCCCCTGCACCAGATCTGCGCCAAGGTGGCGCCGGCGCTCGCCGCCGGTTGCACGGTCGTGCTCAAGCCCTCCGAGGTGACGCCGCTGAACGCGTTCCTGCTGGCGTCGATCTTCGACGAGCTCGGGCTCCCGCGCCGGCGTGTTCAACCTGGTCAGCGGCTACGGCCCGGTCGTGGGGGAGGCGCTCGCCGCGCACGCCGGCGTCGACATGATCTCGTTCACCGGCTCCACCCGTGCGGGCCGCCGGGTCGCCGAGCTGGCGGCGCAGTCGATCAAGCGCGTGGCGCTCGAGCTCGGCGGCAAGTCGCCGAACGTGATTCTCGACGACGCGCCGCTCCAGGAGGCGGTGACCGACGGGATGACCAAGTGCTACCTCAACTCGGGCCAGACTTGCAGCGCCTTGACGCGCATGCTGGTGCCCCGGGAGCGGCTGGCTGAAGCGGAGGCGATCGCCGCCGCGGTGGCGGAGCACTTCACGCCCGGCGACCCGTGCGACGAGTCCACGCCCCTCGGCCCCGTCGTCTCCGAGGTGCAGCGCGGGCGCGTGCGCGACTACATCTCCAAGGGCATCGAGGAGGGGGCCAAGCTCGTCACGGGCGGCCCCGAGCCGCCGCCCGGGCTCGATCGCGGCTGGTACGTGCAGCCGACGGTCTTCTCCGACGTCACGCCCGAGATGACGATCGCCCAGGAGGAGATCTTCGGCCCCGTGCTCGTGATCATGCCCTACGAGGACGAGGACGACGCCGTGCGGATCGCCAATGACACCGTCTACGGCCTCGCCGGCGGCGTGTGGTCGGCCGACGAGGAGCGGGCCAAGCGGGTCGCCCGGAGGATCCGCACCGGCCAGATCGAGATCAACGGCGCCGCGTTCAACCCGCTGGCTCCGTTCGGGGGCTACAAGCAGTCGGGGTACGGCCGTGAGCTCGGCCCGTTCGGGCTCGACGAGTACCTCGAGGTGAAAGCGCTGCAGCTGTAGAGAGAGGGAGGGTTTCGATGGATCCGCTCAGTCCACTCGACGCGTCGTTCCTGGACATCGAGAACGACGTCAACCACATGCACATCGGCTCGGCCGGGATCTTCGAGGGCCCGCCGCCCTCGAAGGCCGACATCTGCGCGGCGGTGTCGTCGAAGCTCCACCTCGTCCCGCGCTACCGGCAGAAGATCCGCTACCCGCCGCTGCACGCGGGTCCTCCGGTGTGGATCGACGACCCCCACTTCAATATCGACTACCACGTCCGCCGAACCGCGCTCGCGTCTCCCGGAGGCGAGGACGAGCTGCGGACGCTGGTCGGCCGGGTCATGTCCCAGCAGCTCGACCGGACCAAGCCGCTGTGGGAGCTGTGGGCGGCGGAGGGCCTGGGGGACGGCCGCTGGGCCCTTGTCTCCAAGACCCACCACTGCATGGTCGACGGCGTCTCCGCCACCGACCTGCTCGCGGTGCTGCTCGACTCCGAGCGCGACCCGATCCGCGCCCCGTCCCCTCGCTGGACGCCCGACCCCGAGCCCTCGGCGAGCGAACTGATCGCCCAGCCGCTGGCGCGTCGCCTGGTCTCTCCGGTGGGCGCGGTGTCGGCGCTGTCGCAGGTCGTGCGTGGGCCGAGCCAGGTGGCGGAGCAGGCTTGGGGCGCGCTTCGCGGCACGGCGGCGATGCGCGGACTGCTCCGACCGGGCCCGCGGACCTCGCTGATCGGCCCGATCGGCCCGCACCGGCGGTGGGACTGGGCGCACGCGAGCCTGAGCGACGTCAAGATCGTGCGCGGCTCGCTCGGCGGGACGGTCAACGACGTGGTGCTCGACGGCGATCTCGCACGGCTTCCGCCAGTTGCTCCTCGCGCGCGCCGAGGACCCGGCGCGGACCCGGATCCGGACGCTCGTGCCGGTGTCAGTGCGACGGCCGACCGAGAAGGGCACCTACAACAACCGGGTCTCCGCGATGTTCGCCGAGCTGCCGGCGGGGCTCGAGGATCCGGTCGAGCGCCTCAGGTCGGTGAGCGCGCAGATGGACGGCCTGAAGCGCTCCAAGCAGGCGGTGGCGGGCGACGCGCTCACGTCGCTGTCGGGGTTCGCGCCGTCGATGCTGTTGGCGCTGGGGACGCGGCTCGCCGTCCGGATGCCGCAGCGGAGCCTCACGACCGTGACCACCAACGTCCCAGGTCCGCAACAGCCGCTGTTCCTGGCCGGCCGCCGGATGCTCGAGGCCGTCCCGTACGTGCCGATCGCCAACCAGGTGCGGATCGGGACAGCGATCTTCTCCTATGACGGCGCGCTCAAGTTCGGGGTCACCGGCGACTACGACAGCGCGCCCGACATCCGGGTTCTGTGCGACGGGATCGAGACCGGGATGGCCGAGCTGGTGAAGGCGGCCCGGTCCGCGGCGGGCGACGGCGCGCCGGCGCGGCCGAAGCGGCGCGGGAGTCAGGCGGCGGCAAGCCCGGCGCCGGAGCCGGCCAGCGGGACGGCAGAGGCGGAGGGCGCCAGCAGCCGCGAGAGCACGTAGTAGACGGCGGCGTTGACCGCCATCCCGACGTGGGTCGAGTGGACCTCGATGTGGCGCGCCGCCGGGTCAAGACAGGCGTGCCAGTCGACGACGCCGTCGCTGCGCGAGTAGACGGACGCGAAGCGGACGCCTTCCGGGAACGGGGCGGCGAGCTGCTCCCCCACGAGCGCGCAGCAGCTCGAGCTGCACCGGTAGGAGAAGAGACCGCGCGCCCCGAGAGAGCCGAGCAGCGCCACCGCCCTGACCTGGGCGTGGACGAGCGGGTGGACGGCGAGCTGGTCCTGCAACGGGGATCCGAGGCAGATGACGCCCTCCAGCAGGTCCGGCCGGCGCACCGCGAGCACGCGCGCCATCGTGCCCCCGCGGCTGTGGCCGATGATCGTGACCTTGCGGCCGTGGCGCTCGGCATGGCGCTCGAGCTCGACCTCGAGGCGCTCCACGGCCCGCGCCGCGCAGTCGACGTTGGCGCGGATGCCGGCGCGGCAGGGACGGTGGCCGGTGCGCTTGAGCCACCCCGCCATCAGCCCCAATGACATGTCGCCGGCGAGGAAGCCCGGAACGAGCATCACGGGGGTGCCGTCGCCCGGCGGAACGCCCTCGCCGCGCCACACCTCGCTGCGCATCAGCGCGGCGCGCTCGAAGGCCACCAGGCCCTCCCGCCAGATCGGGATCCGGAGAGCATCGAGCTCGACATGGCCGGCACTTTACCCGGCCGGCGCGACTTTACCCAAGCATTAGGTCGGAAAACGCTGACGCTCAGGCGCGCCGGCGCTCGCTCGAGGGCGATGAATCCGGCCACGACGTCGGCGTAGCGAGTCGGGGCGAGGCGAACCAGGGCGTCCAGGACGTAGGCGTCGCGGCCCACCAGCACTCGGCTCTTCCCGGACTTCACGCCGAGGTGGATGATCTCGGCCGCCTTCTCGGGCGTGGTCCGAGCGATCGTGTCGAAGTCCTGAGCGGCCTGGGCGTGCGTGCGCAGCGTGGCTCGCGGATCGGCGTGATAGCGGGCGTTGCGAGCGATGTTGGTCCTGATCCCGCCCGGATGCACGCTGACCGCGTGCACGCCGGTGCCGCGCAACTCCGCCCGGCAGCGACTCGGTGAAGCCCCGGACGGCGAACTTCGAGGCGCAGTAGGCGCTCTGCGTCGGCACTCCGATCAGGCCGAACACGCTCGAGGTGTTCGACGATCACCCCTGAGCCCTGGCCAGGAGGATCGGGCAGGAACGCCCGAGTGCCGTTCACGACGCCACCGAGGTTGATGTCGAGCACCCAGTCGTCGTCCTCGATGACCGAGCCTGCGATGGGCTGCGAGGTGGCGACGCCGGCGTTGTTGAACACCATCCCGAGCGGCGCCGGCACCCACTCGGCGACCTCCTGAGCGAACTTCGCCTGAGCGTCGCGGTCGCGGACATCGAGCGTGCGCGTCAGAACCGGGCCGGCGCAGCGACGCCGCGGTTTCCGCCAGGCCAGCCTCGTCGACGTCGACGATCGCCAGCGGACAGCCGTGGGCGGACAGGCGCTGGGCCACCGCGCGGCCGATCCCGGACCCGGCGCCCGAGATGAACGCGGTCCGTCCATCGACGGCGACCGGAGCGCGGCGCGGCATCAGGCCGCCACCGCGGGCGCGCTCGCGGCGACGCGGGCGCCGGGCGCGGCACGTGGACGCGGTAGTCGCCGGCGTCGAACTCCGCCAGTCGCCGCTGATAGGCGCGAACGCTGCCCGGCCACAGCGCGGAGTTGCGTCCGGTGGAGTCGAGGTACCAGCTGAGGCAGCCGCCGGCGGTCCACACGCTGCCCTTGGTGCCACGGTCGACCTCGGCCAGGAAGCGCTCCTGCGCCTCGGCCCGGGGCTCGATCGCAGACAGGCCGGTCTGCCGACGCCACTCGAGCGCCTCCATCAGGTACTCGACCTGGGCCTCGATCATCAACAGCACCGAATTGTGGCCGAGGCCCGTGTTCGGCCCGAGCAGGAAGAACAGGTTCGGGAAAGCCCGCCACCGACATGCCGAGATGCGCCTTCGGGCTGCCCTGCCAGGCCTCGGCGAGGGTGCGGCCGTCTGGTCCGTGAACGCGGTGGCTGATCGGCGGGTCGGTGACCTGGAACCCGGTGCCGAAGATGATCGTGTCGGCGCGGTGCACGACGCCGTCGGTGTCGCGGATCCCGTCCGGGGTCACCGCGTCGATGCCGCAGGTCACGACCTCCGCGTTCTCGGCGCACAGCGCCGGATACCAGGTGTCGGAGCCGAGGATCCGCTTGCACCCGAGGCGGTAGTCGGGTCTCAGCTTGGCGCGCAGCTCGGGGTCGGGGACCTGGCGCTCGAGGTGGCGCAGCGCCTGGCGTTCGAGCACCTTCATCAGCCGCGGGTGCTTGAAGCCGATGTGGAGCGACTCCTGGAGCGAGAAGACGATGCGCCGGGCGAGCGAGAGCAGCCGGGGGTGGCTGTTCGAAGCGCGCTCGCCACCGGCCCGGCATGTCCGGATTCGAGCGCGGCGTGACCCACGGCGGCGTGCGCTGGAACACGGTGAGGCGACCGACCTCGGGCTGGATCTCGGGCACGAACTGGATCGCCGAGGCGCCGGTTCCGATCACCGCCACCTCACGGCCGCGGAGGTCGTGGTCGTGGTTCCAGCGCGCGGAGTGGAACATCGTGCCGCGGAACTAGTCGAGCCCGGGGAGGTCCGGGATCGAGGGGTCGGCCAGAGCGCCGGCCGCCGAGACGACGACGTCGGCGGTCAGCGTCGCGGACGTGGTCTCGATCTCCCAGCGAGCGGGCTCATCCAGCCAGCGCACCGACAAGGACCTCCTGGCCGTAGCGCAGATGGCGGCTCGAGGCCATGGCGCGAGACGACGTCGCGCATGTAGTCCCAGATCTCGGGCTGGCCGGCGAAGGCGGTGCTCCAGTCCGGGTTCTGCTCCTTGGTCCAGGAGTAGAGGACGCTCGGGATGTCGCAGGCGCACCCGGGATAGGTGTTGTCGCGCCAGGTGCCGCCGAGGTCCTCGGCGCGCTCGAGCACGACGAAGTCCTCCTGACCCGCGCTCCGCAGCTCCATCGCCATCCCCAGGCCCGAGAATCCGGCGCCGATGATCGCGATCTCGTAGTGCTCGTCTCGTTCCATGGACCTCCAAGAGCCGGCGGTACGCTGCTGTACCGTCTGGTACGAGACATACCACCGGTGGGCTCGCTAAACGCGGGGCGACCGGGGTACCGCTCTCGCGACGATCGTGCGGATATCTGCCCTCGGCCCGCGCTCTGTGCGTATCTGGGAGCGACGCTTTCACCACTCACCGACGCACCGTGATGGAAGGCGGAAGGTCGTTTCCGACCCTAGCTGCCTCCGCGGCACCGGGCTCGAGAAAGGCGGGCGCGCGTCCGGCCCCGCGGCGCGCCCTCAGAGCAGCGCGCCGGCCAGGATCGCCTTGATCGTCGCGCCGGCGGTGCTCCGGAGCTCGTTCAGGTCCCGCTCGCGCTGGAGGTAGATCACCGCGAGCTCGCGCAGGCCGCCGACGATCATGATCGCCGTGTCCAGCGTGAGCGGCGCGGGCGATCTCCGGCTGCTGGCGGCGCGCGGAGTCCACGAGCGCGACGAGCAACCCGGCGAAGCGCTCGGTGACGCCCGTCATCCGGTCCGCGCCGGGGCGACCGAGGGAGGGGAGCTCGTGGACGAAGCTGCGATAGAGCGCCGGCTGGGCGGTGACGCCGTCGATGTAGGCGTCGAGCGCGCTGTCGACCTGCTCCTCGAGCGATCGCTCCGGGCCGGACCGCGGCGGCCACCTGCTCCATCATCTGGTCGTTGACGGCGTCGAACAGGGCCAGGAAGCACGCCTCCCGGTCCTCGAAGTGCTCGTAGAACGTCCGCCGGGACGTGCGCGCGATCCGGACCACGTCCGCCACCGTGGTCTCGCGGTACCCGCTGCCCTCGATCGAGCTCGCCATCGCCGCGATCAGGCGCTCGCGGTGGGAGGTTCGCCCGGGCTCGAGAGGCGCGGTCTGCTCGGTGGCCACGCGCGCACCGTAGCGGGCGGCCGTCTAGACCTGCGGCGGGAGGCGCTCCAGCGCCTCGAGCTCGAAGCGCAGCAGCTCGACGATCCGGCTGTCGCGGGATCCGGCCGCTCGAGCATCTCGAGCGAGCGGCGGTGACGGCGCAGCTTGACCTCGGCCTGCTCGCGGGGCGAGGCCGGTGGCGAGCTGCATCCGGAGCTCCCGCACCTTGCTCACCTTGTCGGCGCCGTAGACGACGGGGGCGAAGCCGCCGGCGCGCCGGACCCGCTCGCGCACGTCGTCCTTGCGCGCCTCCTCGTCGTCGATGGAGGGGTCGTCGCTGACGAGCTCGACCAGCTCGGCGACGTCGGCGCCGAAGTCGCTCCTCGAGCTCCGATGCCGCGGCGTCGGTGTCCTCGAGCACGTCATGCAGGACACGCGGCGGCGACCACGTGGTCGGGATAGCGCGACCGGGCGAGCAGGGAGGCGACCTCGAGCGGGTGCAGCAGGAACGACGCGCTGTCGCCCTCCGGCGCCGCTGCGCCGTGGCGCGCCCGCGCGAACTCGATCGCCGCCCGGGTCAGCGGCAGGCCGCGGACGAAGCTGAGGCCGGGATCCGTCGTTCACGCGCGTCAGTCTGACGAATGCCCATTCACGTGCGCCCCTGCGGTTAACCTTCAGGTGATGGCCACCACGAAGGAAAATCGCCAGCGCGACCCCGATCAGGGTCAGAACCTGCTCCTCCAGGTCTCGAACGCCATGGTGCGCATGCAGAAGGAATTCTTCGGCAAAGGCCCGACCAAGGCGAAGTCGTACATGTTCGATGACCTTCCTGTTGGTGGTCATGCGCGAGGGTCTGACCACGGCGGAGAAGACGATGCTGGAGTTCGGGCATCCCGGACCAGGTCCGCGCGTTCCGCCAGCTCTTCCAGGACGAGATGACCGAGAAGCCTCACGGGGATGGTCCAGGATCTGACCGGCCGCAAGGTCATCAACTATCAAAGCCAGGTGCTGTTCGATCCCGACATCACGCTCGAGTTCTTCGTTTTCGAAGGCCGACGGTCGCGGCCCGGCGATCGACGTCGACCGCGCTGGCCCAGCTCGAGAGCGCCGCCGCAACGGGGCAGGCGGACGAGGACGCGCCGCGCGAGCGGCCGTCGACCTCGGGCCAGGAGCAAGAACTAGGCGTCCGGCCGCACGCGCAGGGTACCGCCACCGCCGCGGCAACGCCCGCGCGGCCGTATACCTAACAAGCCGTTCAAAGCTAGCTAAACAAGCTGTTATGCTCCACGGTGATCCGGCCTGGCGCCGGCTCGAACTACCCGTATGGAGTCGAACATGAGAATTGCCGTCGTCGGCGCTGGGATCTCGGGGCTCACCGTCGCCCACCTGCTGCAGGGCAGCACGACCTCACCGCTCTTCGAGGCGGCGCCGTACGCCGGCGGGCACGCCAACACGATCCGGGTCGACACCCCGAACGAGACGCACCACGTCGACACCGGGTTCGTGGTCTTCAACGACCGCAATTACCCGAACTTCGAGCGCCTCCTGGCCCGCCTCGGCGTCGCCAGCCAGCCGTCGACGATGACGTTCGGCGTCAGCGACGGGATCGGCGACTTCGAGTACAGCGGCGGCTCGGCCAACGGGCTGTTCGCCAAGCGCGCCCACCTGGTCACGCCCTGGTTCCATCGCATGGTCCTCGACCTGGCCGGTTCAACCGCGCCGCTCGCGAGCTCGTCCACGGCGCGGCGCCCGGGGCTCTCGCTCGGGCACTGGCTCGAGGAGCAGCGCTTCTCGCGCGCGTTCATCGAGCGGCTGATCGTGCCCCAGGTATCCGCGGTGTGGTCGGCCGACCCCCGCCAGATGTGGAGCTTCCCGGCGCGGTTCCTGGCCGAGTTCTTCGACAACCACGGGATGCTCGGGTTCCGCGGACCGGCCGCAGTGGCGGACGATCGCCGGCGGCGCGGCGCGGTACGTCGAGAAGCTGACCGCGCCGCTGGGCGCGCGGCTGCGACTGCGGGCGCCGGTCGAGTCGGTCACGCGCGCGCGCGACCACGTCCTCGTCAAGCCGCGCGGCGGCGAGGCCGAGCGCTTCGACCAGGTCGTGATCGCGACCCACTCCGATCAGGCGCTCGCGGCTGCTCACCGACGCCACCGAGCCGCGAGCGGGAGGTGCTGGGCGCCTTCGCCTACCAGGCCAACGAGGCCGTGCTCCACACCGACACGCGGATGCTGCCGCGCCGGCGGCGGGCGTGGGCGAGCTGGAACTACCACCTGCAGCCCGACCCGGTGGGCCGCACGACGGTGACCTACCACATGAACCGCCTGCAGTCGCTCCGCGCCGAGCGCGAGTTCTGCGTGACGCTCAACCGCACCGCCGAGATCGATCCCGGAGACGGTCATCCGGACCATGTCCTACGCGCATCCCGTCTACACCCCGGCCGCGGTCGCCGCTCAGCAGCGCCACGCCGAGATCAGCGGCCAGAACCGCACGCACTTCTGCGGCGCCTACTGGGGCTGGGGGTTCCACGAGGACGGCGTGCGCAGCGGCGCTGCGCGTCGCCGCGCGATTTCGGAGCGTCGCCTGTGAGCGCCAGCTGCCTGTACGAGGGCACGATCCGCCACCGCCGCTTCGACGCCGGCGGTAGAGCGCGAGTTCTCGCCACCGGCTGGCTCTCGCCTACCTCGACCTCGACGAGATCCCCGAGCTGCTCGGCGGGCGCCTGGTGGCGCGCCGGCCTGGAGTGCTTCGCTTCCGCCGTCGCGATTACCTCGGCGACGCCGGCGCATGCCGCTCGACGAGGCGGTGCGCGAGCGCGTCGCCGCCGACGACCGGCGTCACGGCCCGGCGGGCCGATTCGCCTGCTCACCCAGCTGCGCTCGTTCGGACACTGCTTCAACCCGGTGAGCTTCTACTACTGCTTCGACCGAGTCGGCCACGAGCCTGGAGGCCGTGGTGGCGGAGGTCACCAACACGCCCGTGGGGCGAGCGCCACGCCTACGTGCTCCCGGCCGAGGGCGGGCGCGTCGAGGCCGGCTTCGACAAGGCGCTCCACGTGTCGCCGTTCATGGCGATGGACCACCGCTACCTCGCCCGCGCCACCGCCCCGGGCGAGACCGCTGTCCGTCCACGTGGAGAGCCACCGGGCGGCGCCACCGTGTTCGACGCCACGCTCGGCCTGCAGCGCCGGGAGCTCACCCGGGCCTCGGCGGCACGCATGAGCGCGCGCTATCCGCTGGCCACGATCCGGGTGCTCGCCCTGATCTACCTCCACGCGCTCGGCCTGGGGCTCGCCGGCTTCCCCATCCATCGCCGGCCGCAGGCGGGCGCGGCATGAGCCGGCGCCGTCGTCGCACTGCTGCTGGGACGGATCGGAGCCGGGAGCCTGATCGTGGTCGAGGATGGACGGCGGCGCGCGTTCGGAACGGGAGCGCCGGCCGCCACGATGGTGATCCGCTCCCCGCGCACGTGGCCGATGCTCCTGCGCGGCAGCCGGGGGCTGGCCGAGAGCTACGCCCGGGGCTATTGGGACTCGCCCGACCTCGTGGCGCTGATCAGGCTGGCGGCGCGCAATGCGGCGGCGCTCGACCGCCTCCGGACCCGGTTCGGCGCCGCTGCGCGCGCCCCGTTCTGCGCCTGCGCGCCCTCGTCCGCCGCAGCACGCGCCGGCGCCGCCGCCGCGACATCGCCGCGCACTACGACCTCGGCAACGAGCTGTTCTCGCTGATGCTCGATCGAGACGATGAGCTACTCGTGCGGCGTGTTCGAGCGGGCCGGGCATGTCGCTCGAGGAAGCCCAGCTGGCGAAGCTCGAGCGGGTCTGCGAGAAGCTCGACCTCGGGCCCGGACGACCACGTGCTCGAGATCGGCACCGGCTGGGGAGGCTTCGCCGTCCACGCCGCGCGCCACTCGCGGCTGCCGCGTGACGACGACGACGCTCTCGCGCGAGCAGTACGACTACGCGCGCGAGCAGGTGCGGCGCTGCGGGGCTGGCCGACCGGGTCACGATCCTGCTCGACGACTACCGCGACCTTCGAGGCCGCTACGACAAGCTCGTCTCGATCGAGATGATCGAGGCCGTCGGCTGGCAGCACTTCGGCACGTTCCTGGCCAAGTGCTCGGAGCTGCTCGAGCCCCACGGCGCGATGCTGCTCCAGGCGATCACGATCGATGACCGCGCCTACGAGGCCGAGAAGGCGTCGCGCTCGTTCATCAACACCTACATCTTCCCCGGGGGCTGCCTGCCCTCCCTCGAGGTCATCGCCCGCAATGTCGCGCGGCGCACGGATATGCAGGCGATCGACCTCGAGGACCTGACGGCGCATTACGTCGAGACGCTGCGGCGCTGGCACCGCAACTTCGCGGGCGCCGCTCGACGAGCTCGCCGGCCGCGGCTACGACGAGCGCTTCCAGCGGCTGTGGACCCTCTACCTCGCCTACTGCGAGGCCGGCTTCGCCGAGCGCCGGATCTGTGACGTCCAGCTCGTTCTGGCCAAGCCCCGGCGTCCGGTCGCGGGCCGGCGTACCGCGCCCGCCGCCACGGCCGCCACCGCGGCCGCGGTGGCGACGGTCGGCGAAGCCGCGCGCCTGAAGCGTTCAGCCGGCGCCGAGCACCGACTCGCACGCGTCCCAGAGCCGGCGGCGGTCCTGCGGGTCCTCTTCGCCGGGGCCGAGGGGGTAGTGAGTCGGGCGCGCGCGCCGGTCGTGCCAGAAGCGGCCGGTGCTCTCGAGCGGCTCGGTGGCGCCACCGAGCCACACGATCGTGTCGGCGCCCTGCTCGGGGGTGCGGATGATGGGCCCGGTGAGGCGGCGGAACACCGGCAGCCAGTCGCTGCACGCCCTTGGTGTCGACCCAGCCGGGGTGCATCGCGTGGACCACGACTCCGGTGCCGTCGAGGCGCTCCGCCCACTGCTCGGTGATCACCACCTGCTCGCGCTTGGTCCGCGCGTAGAGCTTCTTCGGCCCGTAGCTGTCGCCCTCGGACTCGAAGTCCTGGCTCGGGAGCGCCTGGCCGTACATCCCGCCGGAGCTCACGTTGATCACCCGCGCGGGAGCGCTGCGCTTCAACATCTCCGAGAGCAGCGAGGTGAGGGCAAATGGAGCGAGCACGTGGGTGGCGAACATCAGCTCGTGACCTTCGGCCGAATGCTTGCGCTCGTCCGGCATCACGCCGGCGTTGTTGACGAGCACGTCGAGACGCGCCTCGTCCTGCGCGAAGCGGGCGGCGAAGCGGCGCAGCTCGCCGAGGCTGCTCACGTCGCAGGCCCAGGGGTGCACATCGGCGGTGGGGACGGCCTCGCGGACGTCGCGGACCACGTCCTGCGCCCGATCCTGGCTGCGGGCCACCGCAGCCACGGTGGCGCCGAGCTCGGCGAAGCCGCGGGCGGCCGCGAGGCCGATGCCCGACGCCGCGCCGGTGACCAGCACCACCTTGCCGTCCATGCGGGGAGGGTCCGGCGGCCAGCCGGGGAGGCGGCGGCGGATGGTGAGGCCGGGATGGCCGTAGCCGAGCAGGATGCTGCGGTCGAGCGCGGTATCGATCACATCGGTCATGCGGGGTCTCGGCGGCATGGTCCGCTCGTACCCTGCGGGCATGTTCAGTAAAAGCTATACGATCTGTTAATGGCCGACGGACTCCAGGGCTTCAGCATCCGCGACGTGGTCGAGCGCACGGGCGTGGCCGAGGGGACGCTCCGGATGTGGGAGCACCGCCACGGCTTTCCGATTCCAGAGCGGCTCCCGAGCGGCCACCGCCGCTACAGCGCGCGGGATATCGAGCTCATCCGGCGGGTCGCGGCCGAGCGTGCGGCGGGCATGTCGCTGGCGGCAGCGATCGAGCGCGCGAGCCGGTACGGGGAGAGCCCGACGCCGTCGGTGTACGCGATGCTGCGTCAGCGGCGTCCGGACCTGGAGCCCCGCACGCTGGCGAAGCCACTGATGCTCGCGATGTCGCACGCGCTCGAGGACGAGAGCCTGTCCCGCGCCGAGCGCCCGGTTCTGTTCGCATCCTTCCAGCGTGAGCGCTTCTACCGGGCGAGCGAAGCTCGCTGGCGCGAGCTGGCCCGCGGCGCTGACGCGGCGATCGTGTTTGCCGACTTCGACCGCCTGCGCGTGCCCGATGACGGTCCAGCGGAGGTGCCGGTGGCGCGCGGCCATCCTCTGATGCGGGAGTGGGCGATCGTGTGCGACGCCGAGGGCCACGCCGCCTGTCTGGCGGGATGGGAGCCTCCGGCGTCCGCCCCGGGGGAACGCGGGGGCCGTTGGTTCGAGTCGATCTGGAGCGTCGAGCCCGAGGTCGTGCGGGAGTCGGCGCGGGTCTGCCTGGCGATCGCGGCGGCAGCAGCGCCGGAGCTCGTCGATGGTCTGGCCGCCCGGCTCTCGGGTCAGGCCGCTCCGCCGGCGCGCGAGCAGCTGCGGCTGGCTGCGGCTGTCGCCAACCGGACGCTGTCCTACCTGCCGCAGAACTCCGCCTGAGCGCCGCGGGCGGCCCGCGCGGCGCCGCCGCCGGCCGGCGGAGTTCAGCCTCGCCGCAGGGAGTCCCCGATGAGCCAGATCGTGGGCGGCCACAAGCCGACGAACAGCGCGCGGCGCTCAGCGTTGCCGCGCTCGTCCTGGTCGACGGTTTTGGCGCGGATCCACAACCCGATACAGAGCGAGATGGCGCCCATCGAGAGCAATTGCATGTGCCACGCGCGTAGTCCCGCGCGATAGAGGTAGTCAGTCAACATCGCTGCATGGTAGCGGACACTTGAACAGGTTGTACAAGTAAATCCCCGGGTATGTTTAGAGCATAGTGCCGAGACGTCCAAGTGTGACCCGACGATGGCTGACCGCGGCGACCTGGCCGGTGGGCGTGAGTCTCACAGCCTGGGACTACATGTGGCGCTCCACGCCGCTGCATCGCAGCGAGCGCGCCGACGTGAACGTTCCGGAGCCGCCGCTCGCGCTACCCGAGGGCGTCAGCCGCGAGGACGTGCAGGGGCACGAGGACGGCTACGGTCCTCTGTTCCACCGCCGCTACCGGACGCGGATCGCGAATCCGAAGCTGCGCGCGCACGAGCTCATGGCGGAGGTTCAGAGCAATCCGAACCGGCCAGCGCCGACGTTTCGCGCGCTTTCAGAAGGTGTGTGGCGAGCGGAGTGCGCTCGCCGTCGGCGATGAGTTCGTCGTCCGCATGCCCGGCCCGTGGGACGGCCCGGTACGGGTCGTCGAGGTCAATCGCGATTCGTTCCGGCTGGCCACGCTCACCGGGCACCTCGAGGCGGGACAGATCTGGTTCCGGGCACGGGAGGGCGAGGGCGGAGAGCTGACGTTCGAGATCGAGTCGTGGGCGCGCAGCAGCACTCGGGTGACGCACGTCCTCTACCACACGCTGCGCATGTCCAAGGAGGTGCAGGCGCACATGTGGATCTCGTTCCTCGAGGGGGTGGTCGGCCTGGCCAAGGGGCGGATGCGCGGCGGTGTGACGATCGAGACCGAGCGATTCGAGCTGGAGGCATCATGAGCGGTGAGCCTCTCCTCGGCCCTCCGGCCATCAGGCGCCGCCTCGCCGACCTCGCCCACCGTTCGCTGAATTTCGACCTCCGCGCGCTTGAGCATCCAGGACCGGAGTGGCGGCAGACTGACATCTGCCAGCGCCTCGTCTCCGAATCGCCCGGTATGCCGCGAGCCGAACGGGAGCTGGGAGACCGCCCGGCGGCTGATGTCCGGCTACGAATTCGCCGACCCGTCGATCGTCCGCGCCTACTACGACCCTAGCCGCCCGCTCGCCGAGCGCGACATGCTGCTCGAGCTCCAGGCGCTTCGCTTCCTGCGTCTGTACGTCGGCGTCCGCGTCGGCGAGGTCTACGAGCGCGGGCAGGACGTCGGCGGCCGCCAGGCGCACGTGTGGGGCTGGAACTACCGGACCCTCGAGGGCCACGTGGAGATGGGCCAGATGGACTGGGAGGTGTGGAAGTGGCTCGACACCGGGGAGGTGGAGTTCCGCGTCCATGCGCTCTCGAGGCCGGCCCCGATCCGCAACCCGATCATCCGGATCGGCTTCCACCTGCTGCGGGGGCGCGAGCGCGCGGCGTTCCTCGAGAGCACGCGCACGCGCATGCGAACCCTCGTCGAGGTGTCGCTCGAGAACGGCGGCCACCCGGAGGTGCTCCGCCGGGTGGCAGCGCAGAGCACGCCGCCCGCCCGGCGCGGGCCGGAGACGTCGCCCACGACGAGCTGGCGCGCCGAGCGCCCGGAGCGCGAGCGTAACCTCGAGTCGATGCCCCGCCCGATCTTCCAGTTCCCGAACCCCCCGCTGATCGCCGCCGCGTCCGCCGCCGTGCTGGCCCGCGCCACGAGCGGCCAGACATCGCGAGCTGCTGCCGTGGCCTCCGAGGTGGCGCTGGCCGTGTGGTCCTACGAGGAGATAGTCGACGGCGCCAACTGGTTCCGGCGGTTGCTGGGCGCCTCTGGCGCCGCCGCGGCGGCGGCCGGGCTCGCACGGAGCACTGGCGCTCTTAGATGAACGGCTACTTCGACGACCGCTCGATGCTCCGGCGCATCCATCGCGAGCGTGCGATCGCGCTGTCGGGCCCGCGCGCCCTGCTGATGCAGGCAGCGCATCCCGTGGCTGTCACCGGGCTGCTGGCGCACTCGAGCGCGCTCGAGGAGCCTTACGAGCGCCTGGCGCGGACCGCCATGGTGCTGCGAACCATCGGCTTCGGAGCTCGCTACGAAGCGGACGAGGTGACCGCTCGGGTGCGGGCCATGCACCGCCGCGTGCGGGGCCGGCTGCCCACAGCGGTGGGCCCCTACCCCGCCGGCACGCCGTATCGCGCCGATGACCCTGAGCTCCTGATGTGGGTGCTGTTCACGCTGGTGGACTCGGCGCTCGTCGTCTACCGCAAGTACGTGGGATCGCTTGTCGCGCTCGGCGGAGGCGGAGTACTGGGAGGACTACAAGGTGATCGGCCGCCTGTTCGGCCTGCGTGACGCGGAGATGCCGGACACGCTCGACGACCTGGATGCGTACCGGCGGACCATGCTGACGGGGGACCGCCTGTACGTCACCGACTGGGCGCGCCGTCGCGCGCGCGAGATCGTCCTCGAGCCGCCCGTCCCGTGGGGCGCCCGCCCTCTGCTCGAGACGGTCAACTTCATCACGATCGCGCTCCTCCCAGACTCGATCCGCCGCCAGTACGGGTTCTCGGCGGTGCCGCCGGCGTTCGTGCGCAAGGCGGTGGTGGCGGGCGGCGCCGAGTACGTGAAGCGCGCGATCCTTCCCGCTGCTGCCCGACCGGCTCCGCCTGGTCCCGCACGCGCGCGCGGCGTAAGGACCTCTAGGCGACGCTCAGCGCCAGTGCCGTCCGGCTCGGAGTGGCGGATGGTCTGGTTTCGCCCGTTCTGCTTGGCGCGATAGAGCGCCTGGTCGGCCCGGGTGTAGAGGTCGCCGGCGACCTCGAGGGGCTCGAGCTCGGCCACCCCGGCCGACATCGTGACCGTTCCGGCGTGCGGGAACGGCGTGTCGCCGATGACGCGCCGCGCGCGCTCGATGGCGGCGAACGCGCCCTCCTCACCGAGCCCGGTCAGGATCCAGGCGAACTCCTCCCCGCCCACGCGCGCAAGCACCTCGCCCTCGCGGACGACGGCGGACAACCGCTGCCCCGCCTCGCGGAGCACCTCGTCGCCGACCGGATGGCCGTGGAGGTCGTTGACCTGCTTGAAGTGATCGAGGTCGAGGACCGCCACCGACAGCCGCAGGTCCTGGCGGCGGGCCCGCGCGAGCTCGGCGTGGAGGCGCTCGTGGAAGACGCGGTGGTTGGCCAGGCCGGTCAGCGGGTCCTGAGTGGCCAGACGCTTGAGCTCCTCCTCGTGGAGCTTGCGCTCGGAGATGTCCCGAACCGTGCTGACCTAGCCGAGCGCTTGCCGTCCTGGGACTCGGCGGACATGACGTTGATCGAGCCGGGAAGCGCGAGCCGTCCTTGCGGTGTAGGTGCGCCTCGAACTCGCTGTGCCTCGCCGCTCGCGAATCAGCGCTCGGCGGCCGGCTCGATCTCCTCGACGCCGTCCGGCGGCCAGAACGGGTACGGCGTGCTCGGCGCCGATGCAGCTCATCGCGACTCGAACCCGGTCAGCTCGCAAAACGCCTGGTTGACCTGGAGGATGCTTCCCTTCGCGCGTGAGCATGAAGCCGTCTCGCATCGAGCTCGTGATCGCCGCGGCGTAGTCCCGCTCCCGGCGCGCCTCGATCTCGGCTCGGCGCAAATCGGTCACGTCCTGGACCGTGCCGACATAGTGCCGGGCCGTCGCTCTCCTCGCTGCCGATCCCGCGCAGCGTGCGCGTCGAGCCGTCCGCGCGCACGATCCGGAAGTCGAGCTCCACGTTCTCGCCCTGGAAGACCTTGGCGTATTCGTCGCGGACGGCTCCCGGTCCTCGGGGTGAACTTTCTCGAGCAGGCCCTCGAAGCTGGCGGGGCCCGGCTTCGGATCGCGTTCGAACAGCGGCACATCTCCGCTGACCAGTAAGCTGTCCCGGCGCGGATGTTCCACGACCACGAGCCGATCTGGGCGAGCCGCTGGGCCTCGTAGAGGGCCAGGCGCTCTTCGCGCAGCGCCAGCTCGTAACGCTTTCGATCGGAGATGTCCTGCACCTGGCCGATGTAATGGCAGGGGTTGCCGGCACGATCGCGGACGAGCGACACCGACAGGTTGGCCCAGATCTCGCGCCCGTCACGGCCGATGTAGCGCTTGTCGGTCTGGAAGCTCGAGATCTCGCCGGCGACGAGCTGGCGGAGCCGTTCGACCTGACCGGGCAGATCATCGGGATGGGTGATGTCACGGAAGGTCAGGCCGAGCAGCGCCTCCTCGGGCCAGCCGACGATCTCGCACATCGCGCGGTTGACCTTCAGCCAACGGCCGTCGAGGGCGACGAGCGTCATCCCGATCGGCGCGTGCGAGAACGCCTTCTCGAACAGCTCTGGCGCGTCGCGCCGGGCCTCCTCGGCGCGCCTGCGCTCGGTCACGTCCTGGATCGAGCCGAACAGCGTCCTGGGCTTGCCGTCAGGAGTGGCGGTGGCGATGCGCCGGCACGAGACGTGGCGCACCTCGCCGTCCGGCCGGACGATCCGGTAGGTGCCGGCGGACTCGCCTCCGGCCTGAACGGCCGCCGAGCTGACGACGGCATTCATCGCGATCGTCGGGGTGGATCAGGGCCATCCACTCCTCGCGAGTCGGCGAGAAGCCCGAGCGGTTGGCCGAGGATGCGGCACAGCTCGTCGCTGCAGATCGCGCGATCCCGGTCGGGCAGCCACTCGTAGTAGCCGATCCGAGCCAGCCTGTGCGTGTCGATCAGCAGCTGGCGACCGTGCCGCAGGAAACGGAGCAGCCCGCGTCGCCGCTGAAAGTGAACGCGCAGGAGGTCGGGCATGGACATATCGCTTAATCGGCGTCTGGAACCCAACGATTGAGCCCGGATAGGCTGGCGTCAACGGCGGCCGCGCCGGATTGCCGCACGACCCTGAACCGAAGCCCTGGAGGTCCGATGAGCACGCCCGTCCTGCCCAGCGCCCCGCCCCTGAAGGAACGGCCCGCGTGGGCGGCGCTCGAGCGGCACTACGAGGAGGTGCGCCGGCGCCATCTGCGCGAGCTCTTCGCCGAGGACCAGACGCGCGGCGAGCGGCTCGTGGCCGAGGGTGCGGGGCTGTTTTTCGACTACTCGAAGAACCGGATCACGGCGGAGACGCTCGGCCTGCTCGGGGCAGCTGGCCGAGCAGTCGGGGCTGCCCGAGCGGACCGAGGCGATGTTCCGGGGCGAGCGGATCAACGTCTCGGAGAACCGCTCGGTGCTCCACGTGGCGCTGAGGATGCCCCGAGACCGCTCGCTGATCGTCGACGGCGAGGACGTGGTCAAGCAGGTGCACGAGGTGCTCGACCGGATGAGCGCGTTCTCCGAGCGGGTGCGCTCGGGTGAGTGGCGCGGCCACACCGGGCCGCCCGATCCGCAACGTCGTGAACATCGGCATCGGCGGCTCCGACCTGGGCCCGGTGATGGCCTACGAGGCGCTGCGCCACTACAGCAAGCGCGATATGACCTTCCGCTTCGTGTCCAACGTCGACTCCACTGACTTCGTCGAGGCCACGCGCGACCTCGATGCCGAGGAGACGCTCGTGATCGTCTCCTCGAAGACGTTCACCACGCTCGAGACGATGACCAACGCCCGCTCGGCGCGGGAGTGGGCGCTGAGCGCGTTCGGGGGCGACGAGAGCGCGATCGCCAAGCACTTCGTCGCCGTCTCCACCAACGCCGAGAAGGTGAGCGAGTTCGGGATCGACACCGAGAACATGTTCGGCTTCTGGGAGTGGGTCGGCGGGCGCTACTCGATGGACTCGGCGATCGGCCTCTCGACGATGCTCGCGGTGGGTCCCGAGCACTTCCACGAGATGCTGGCGGGCTTCCACGAGCTCGACGAGCACTTCCTGACCACGCCGTTCGAGCGCAACCTGCCCGCGCTCATGGGGATGCTCGCCGTCTGGTACGCCGACTTCTTCGGCGCCCAGACCTACGGCGTGATGCCCTACGAGCAGTACCTGAAGCGCTTTCCCGCCTACCTCCAGCAGCTGACGATGGAGTCCAACGGCAAGCACGTGACGCTCGACGGGCGCCACGTCGACTACGAGACCGGCGCCGTCTACTGGGGCGAGCCCGGGACCAACGGTCAGCACAGCTTCTACCAGCTGATCCACCAGGGCACGAGGCTGATCCCGGTCGACCTGATCGGCTTCGCCAAGACGCTCAACCCCCTGCGCGACCACCACGACCTGCTGATGTCCAACGTCTTCGCTCAGGCCGAGGCGCTCGCCTTCGGGCGCACCGAGGAGGAGGTGCTGGCCGAGGGGACACCCGAGGCGGTGGCGCCGCACCGGGTGATGGAGGGCAACCGGCCGACGAACGTGATCCTGGCCGAGGTGCTGACGCCGAGGGTCCTGGGCGCCCTGATCGCGCTCTACGAGCACAGCGTGTTCACCCAGGGCGTTATCTGGGAGCTCGACTCCTTCGATCAGTGGGGAGTCGAGCTCGGCAAGGCCCTCGCGGCGCGGATCATCCCCGAGCTCGAGAGCGACGGCGAGCCCGATCTCCAGCACGACAGCTCGACCAACGCCCTCATCCGCCGCTACCGGGCCATGCGCTGAGGAGTCCGATCCGGATACGGTTGGCCGGCTCACACCCGACACGAGAGGAAAACGAGCATGGCGACGGACACACCGATGCAGCTGGGGATGGTCGGATTGGGGCGGATGGGCGCCGGGCTCGTGCGGCGCCTGACCCGCGACGGCCACCGGTGCGTCGGCTACGACGTGAACGCCGATGCCGTCGAGGCTCTGCGCAGTGAGGGGATCGACGGCGCCACCTCGCTCGAGGAGTTCGTCTCGAAGCTCGAGAAGCCGCGGACGGTGTGGGTGATGGTGCCCGCCGGGGACATCACCGCGAAGACGATCCGCTCGCTCGCCGAGGTGCTCGAGGACGGCGACGTGATCATCGACGGCGGCAACTCGCACTACCACGACGACATCCGCCATGCCCAGGAGCTCTCGACCAAAGGGGATCCACCACGTCGACGTCGGCACGAGCGGCGGCGTGTGGGGCCTCGAGCGCGGCTTCTGCCTGATGATCGGTGGCGAGCAGGACGTGGTCGAGCGGCTCTATCCGCTGTTCGGGTCGATCGCGCCCGGCGTCGAGGCCGCCGAGCGGACGCCCGGCCGCTCGGGCACGCCGAGCCCGTCCGAGACAGGCTTCCTGCACTGCGGGTCCAACGGCGCCGGGCACTTCGTGAAGATGGTCCACAACGGCATCGAGTACGGGATCATGGCCGCCTACGCCGAGGGCCTGAACATCCTGCACAGCGCCAACATCGGCCGCGAGGTGCAGGAGGGCGATGCCGAGACTGCGCCGATGGAGCACCCCGAGTTCTACCAGTACGACATCGACACCGGCGAGGTCGCCGAGGTGTGGCGGCGGGGGAGCGTGATCGCCTCGTGGCTGCTCGACCTGACCGCTCGAGGCGCTGCTCGAGTCGCCGAAGCTCGACGAGTTCTCCGGGCGGCGTCTCGGACTCGGGCGAGGGCCGGTGGACCTCGATCGCGGCCATCGACGAGGGCGTGCCCGCGCCGGTCCTGACGACCGCGCTCTACTCGCGGTTCGCCTCGCGCAATCTCGACGACTTCACCAACCGCGTTCTCTCGGCGATGCGCAAGGGCTTCGGCGGCCACGCGGAGAAGCCCTCGGCCGATGGCTGAGCAGCCGATCCTGTACGTCTGCCATGGCGACGATGGGCGGGCCCAAGATGCACCCGTGCCGGCGGGTGCAGGAGGCGATGCAGGCGGCCGGCATCGGCTACGAGAAGGTGATCGCGGCTCAGGGCAGTCCCGATCCCCTTCCTGCGCAAGGGCTCGCGCGAGGAGCTGCGCGCCGCCACCGGCGACGACGAAGCTGCCGACCCTGAAGCTGCCCGACGGGACGGTCCTCACGCACTCGCGGGCGATCCTGAAGTGGGTCCGGAGTAGCACGGCTGACTGACGGGCTTTAGTTTCTGCGCGGGGTGCCGATGGGTTCCTGTGCGCTTGGGCGGGGCAATCGGCGGCTACGCAGGGCGGGGTGGACTCCTCGGCCTGCTCGCAGCGCTTGCCGTGCTCGCCGGCGTGGCCTCCGCGGCCGCGGCCGTGCGGCCCTC
Organism: uncultured Solirubrobacterales bacterium; assembly: GCA_963839105.1. Lineage (GTDB taxonomy): Bacteria > Actinomycetota > Thermoleophilia > Solirubrobacterales > Solirubrobacteraceae > Palsa-465. The sequence goes on along the minus strand of CAWITQ010000005.1, from coordinate 109,356 downwards.
CGAGGTCAGGGTCGGCAGGCCGCCGCGCCACCCGGCCCACTCACGCGTCCTCGGCGCGCTCCCCAGCTCCACCGGCATCGAGCTGAACGTCGCCCTGAAGCCGCGCGACCCGGCCGGGCTCGCCGCCTACGCCGCGGCGGTGTCCGTCCCGGGCTCGGGCCTCTATCACCGCTACCTGACCGTGGGCCAGTTCCGCCGGCAGTTCGGGCCGAGCGCGGCGCAGATCGCCGACGTCCGCGCCTCCCTTCGCGCCCACGGTCTGAACCCCGGAGCCGTCTCGGCGAACGGCCTCTCGATTCCGGTGACCGGCAGCGCCGCCACCGTCAGCCAGGCGTTCGCGCTGTCCTTCCAGCAGGTGGCCCTGCCCTCCGGGCGCACTGCGTTCGCCAACGCGCAGGCGCCGCGGTTCGATTCCTCGGTCGCCGCCGACGTCCAGGGCGTCGTCGGGCTCGATTCGATCTCGGTGCCGACCGCGCAGGCGATCGAGCGTCCCCGGGCCGGCGTGGCGCCGCGGGCCGCAGCGGCTCCCGCCCCCAAGGTGCTCACCGGCGGGCCCCAGCCATGCGCGCCCGCGATCACGGCCGCGCGGACGCACCTGGCCTACACCGCCGACCAGCTCGCCTCGGCGTACCAGCTCTCGAGCCTGTACGGAGCGGGCGACCAGGGAGCGGGGCAGACGATCGCGCTGTTCGAGCTCGAGCCGAACTCCTCGAGCGACATCGCCGCCTACCAGTCGTGCTACGGCACGAGCGCCTCGGTGAGCTACGTGCATGTCGACGGTGGCGCCGGCAACGGAACCGGCCAGGGCGAGGCAGCGCTCGACATCGAGAACGTGATCGGCCTGGCGCCGCAGGCGAACGTGCTCGTCTACCAGGGCCCGAACACCGGCGCCGGCGCGTACGACACGTACGCCGCGATCGTCAGCCAGGATCGCGCGCAGGTGATCTCGACCTCGTGGGGCCTGTGCGAGCCCGACGTGCAGGGCACGGCCACCGCGCAGGCGGAGAACACCCTCTTTCAGGAGGCGGCGGCCCAGGGGCAGTCGGTCTTTGCCGCCGCAGGTGACTCGGGCTCCGAGGACTGCGGCAGCGGCACGGCGGCGGTCGACGATCCTGCGAGCCAGCCCTACGTGACCGGCGTCGGGGGAACCAGCCTGTCGACCGTCGGCCCCCCGGCGAGCGAGAGCGTGTGGAACGAGAGCGCCAACGGCGGCGGCGCGGGAGGCGGTGGGATCTCGACCGTGTGGCCCATGCCCTCCTACCAGTCGGGCGCGCCCCCGGCCCTGGGCGTGATCAACGGCGGCTCGTCGGGCTCGCAGTGCGGCGCCGGCTCCGGCACCTACTGCCGGGAGGTCCCCGACGTCTCCGCCGACGCGGATCCTTACACCGGCTATCTCATCTACTTCAACGGCGGCTGGTCCGGGATCGGCGGCACGAGCGCGGCGGCTCCGCTGTGGGCCGCGTTCATGGCCCTCGTGAACGCCTCGAGCGCGTGTCAGGGCTCCTCGGTCGGCTTCGCCAACCCGGCGCTCTACGCGGCGGCCGCTTCGAACTACTCGGGCGACTTCAGCGACATCACCACGGGCAACAACGACTACACGGGTCAGAGCCAGGGGGCGTTCGCGGCGGGCACGGGCTTCGATATGGCGTCCGGCCTCGGGACCCCGAATGGCTCCACGCTCCCCGCCGATCTCTGCAGCCACGCGGGCAGCGGCGGGAGCACCGTGTCGGTCACCAACCCGGGCCCGCAGCTCACCGTCGTCGGTGGCGCCGTCAGCCTCCAGATCGCCGCGTCGGACTCGAGTCCCGGGGAGACCCTGAGCTACTCCGCGACCGGCCTCCCCGCCGGGCTCGCGATCGATCCGGCGAGCGGGCTGATCACGGGGGTGGCGAGCGCCACCGGCTCCTCGAGCGCCGACCGTCACCGTCAGCGACGGCGCCGGCGCCTCGCGCAGCGTCTCCTTCACCTGGTCGGTCACGAGCCGGTCAACGGCGGTGAGCGCCGCGTGTGCGCCCTCGTCGCTCACGACCGGCACGAGCACCGTGTGTACCGCCACCGTCGCGGATATCTCCGCCGGCGCTCCCGCGACTCCCGCGGGGACGGTGACGTTCGCCGGCAGCGCGTACGGCACGTTCCCCGGGGGCGACGCGTGCACGCTGGCGCCGGCGGGAGTGGGGACGGCACGCTGCGCGGTCGCCTACACGCCGCGCACCGCCGGCACCGTCTGGATGACCGCCGGCTACGGCGGTGATGCGTTCCACGGTTCCAACGCGGCCGACGCCGTGCTGAGCGTCTCGTCGCCGGCCAGCGTCCCGCGGCCGCCGTCGACGCCGGCGCCGAGCCCGCCGCACGCCCAGATCTCCGGCACGGCCCGGGCGGGCGGGCTCCTGAGCTGCCCGGCGAGCGCGGCCGCGCACCCGAGCTATCTGTGGGCGCGGAACGGGAGCCCGATCGCCGGCGCGTACTGGAGCCAGTACCGAGTCCAGACGCTCGACGAGGGCACCACGCTCACGTGCGTGGTCACCGTCGCCACCACCGCCTCCTCGGCCCGGCCCCCAGCCGTGAGCGCGAGCGTCACCATCCCCGTCCCGGTGGTGAGCGGCTGCCCCGCCGCCACCGGTGGCACGAGTGGCACGTCGATCGGCCTCGTCGGCCTCGGCATGACGCGGTCCCAGGCACGCCGCGCCTACGCGCGCAGCCGCGACCGGGCGAGCGCGAGCCGGGACGTCTTCTGTCTGACCCCGCTCGGGATCGAGGTCGGCTACGGGGGGTCCCGCACGGCGCGGGCCCGCGTGAGGTGGATCGTGACCGGCAACGCCGCCTACTCGATCCACGGCATCAGGCCCGGGGCGGGGCTGGCTGACGCGGCGCAGCGGCTCAAGCTGGGTAAGGCCCTGAGCGCCGGCCCCGACCGCTGGTACTTGGTGCCGGCGGGCGCCACCAGCGTGCTTCTCCAGGTGCGCGGCGGCGTCGTCGAGCAGATCGGCCTCGCGAGCACGAAGCTCACGCGGACGCGAGCGGCTGAGCGCTCACTCGTGCGCGCACTCCAGCAGCCGATTTAGCCGGCCCTCGAAACCGGGGGCGCAGGAGAGACGAAGCCGACCTCTGTTCGGCCCGCGGACGCGCCGGCTACGCGGCGCCGGCGGCCCGGGCCCGCTGCACGGCCTCGTCCAGGCTCCCGGTCCAGGGCGGCCCGTGGCCGGTCAGCGCCACCGTCGCGTCGGCGCCCGCGAGCGCGCCGAGCGACGCCAGCGCCTTGCGGCTGTCGGCGGTGGCGGCGCCGGCGACCACACACGGCCCCTGGCGTCCGGTGTAGGGATCGAGCATCACGAACGCGTCGCCGACGATCACCGCGCCGCGGTCGGCGAACAGCAGCGAGGAGTGCCCATGGGTGTGGCCCGGGGTGAAGATGACCTGGGGGCGGCCGGGCACGTCGAGCGCGGCGCCGGCCTGGAAGGTCTGCACCGAATCTGTGCCCTTGACCCAGGCGGCGCCCATCACCGACATCTCGGTGAAGATCTTCACGAACTCCGGGTGGCGGAAGTAGGGGAGACGGCTGCGCTCGTGGTCGTAGCGCCACGGATGCGCCACCACGCTCGTCTCCTCCTCGTGCGCCCACAGCGGGACGCCGAGCTCACGCTGGGCGCGGCGGGCGAAGCCCATGTGGTCGAAGTGGGCGTGGGTGAGGACGACGGCTTCGACGTCCTTGGGGGTGCAGCCCAGCTCCCGGAGCGCCGACTGGAGCGATCCCCACGAGCGCGGCAGGCCGGTGTCGACGATCGTCACGCGGGCGCCGTCCTGCACGAGGTACCAGTTCGTGTGGGCCTCCTCGATCCGGTGGATCCCTGGGGCGACATCCCGCTCGAGCATGGGGCGCCGTTGCCCCGCGGTGGCGCCGATAAACGGAGGCTGGCTGAGAAACCGGTCCATATCACCGGTATCTCAGCCAGCCTCGGCTGGGGGCGGAGGCAGGGTGGCGTCCCGCAGCCAGCCTCGGCTGGGGGCGGGTCGGAGCGAGCGGCGGCCCTCCGGCGCCGCCAGCTAGCCGAGCGGCCGGCGCAGCGACGTGCGCCCGGCCTGCCAGGCGCCGAGCAGGTGCTCGGCCCACCGGGCCTCGAGCGCCAGCAGCGCCCGCGCCCCGAACACGATGTCGCCGGCGAGGTCGGGCTCCTCGCGCGCCAGGGCATCGGCCAGGTCCCACGCGGCGATCGACTCGTGGACGGCGTCGGCCTCGACGTGCTCGTCGTAGAACCCGGTGACGTCGGGGCCGAAGCCGAGCCGCCGGATGCCGTTGCCGTAGCGGCGGTTCGGGATCGACGAGGTCATCTCGAACACGGCCAGGTGGCCGGTCAACGCCCCGCGCCACCGCCGGTGCAGTCCGAACCACGACATCAGGTTCACGGTGGCGAGGGTGATGCCGGGCAGCCAGTCGAGGTAGGCGCCGTAGCGGTCGTCGAGTCCGAGCCCTCGCATGGTGTTGGCGAACAGGACCGCGTGCATGCGGTCGGCGCGGCCGGCGCCGAACTCGTCGAACTCGATCTCGAGCAGGGCCGCCTTCGGGGTTCCGGTCAGGCGGGGGATCGCCCAGGCGTGCGGGTCGGCCTCCTTGAGCTGGTAGGCGGAGCGGTGGACGACGTGCTCGAGCAGCTGCACGACCGTCGCCTGTGTCTCGACGTAGCGCGACAGCGGCGGCCCGGAATCCTCGGCCACGAGGCGCTGGAGCTCCTCGCCGACGCACTCCAGCGGCTGCGCCTGAGCCGGCACGAGCTCGCCCAGCGCGGCCTCGAACGCGCGCTCGGCCTCGGCCCGCAGCGCGAGCACGTCGAGGTTCCACTCCATCCGGTCCTCGACGCCGTCGAGCCCGGCGTAGTGGAGCTCGTAAGCCAGGTACAGGGCGAGCTGGAGGTCGTCGTCGGCGAGCGGATCGGCGCTCACCGGCAGCTCGGGCGCGATCGCGTCCTCGATGCCCCGAAGCACGCCCAGCAGCGACTCGCTCCACGGGCCACGCGGCTCGGGGAGCGCCAGCCGGCGCCCGGTGGCGGGAACGCCTAGTACGGACATGACCCGTTCTCCCGCGGCTCGAGTGCCACCGCAACCGCGGCCAGCTCCGCGGCGGCCGCGGCCAGGCCCGGCTCGCGCAGGTCGGCGGCGTCGGCGAGCGCGTCGAACGCGCCCCTCACAAGGTGTAGGGCGGCCACGCCGGCCGGCGCGCCCGCGTCGAGGAGCCGGCTCGCCCCATCGATCAAGGGCAGCGCGGCGCGGCCCCGGTCGCCATCGGGGCCTTCCAGGAGCGCCGAAACGCGGCGCCGGGCCCGCCGCAGGCCGGCCTGGGCCGCGGCGCTCCCACCGGCGCGCGGCGCCATCGGACGCCCGTGGCCGGCGTCCTCGGGTGCGGGGGCGGCGTCCTCGTCCCACGGTCGCTCGGGCTCCGAGGGCGCGCGGAACTGGACCAGGCGGTGGGTGCCGTCGCAGAACGGCCGCATCCGCGACTTCCCACACCGGCACAGGGCCACGGTGCGGCGTGAGAGCTCGATCCTCTGACCGTCCTGGTCACGGAGGACCAGGGGGCCCCGAACCAGGTACGGACCGTCCCGGTAGGGGACGATCACCACGTCCTCGGCGGCCATGCGGGGCAAATTACCCGCGTGGCGGCGGCGTAAGCAGCCGGCGGGGCGCGCTCAGCCGCCGGCGCCGGCGCCGGCCCGGGCCCGGGGTCGAGCCCGGCGGGAGCGGGCCGTACCGCGGGCCATCTGGAGCCCGAACCGGGCCATCGCGCGGGGGAGGCGCTCGGCCTCGGCGACCACCTCGGCGACCGCGGCCGCGAAGCGACGGACGTCCTGCTCGTCGATCAGCAGTGGCGGGAGCGCCTTGACCACGTTCATGCGGTGGCCGGCCACCTGACAGAGGATCCGGTGCTCGTGGAAGAGCGGGACGGTCACGAGCTGCGCGAACAGCCCCGGCTGCACGCGCTCGACGGCGTGGAAGACCGATCGGCTCGGCCCGCGGGCGGGCGGTCCGAACTCGATCGCCCACATCAGCCCCAGGCCGCGCACATCGCGCACGACCTCGTGGCGCTCGACCAGCGGCCGGGTGAGCTCGAGCAGCAGGTCGCCCATTCGCTCGGCGTGGGCCACGAGGCCGTCGCGGTCCATCACCCGCAGGGTGGCGAGCGCGGCCGCCGCCGCCAGGTCGCCACCGCCGAAGGTCGAGCCGTGACGAACGGCTCGCTCCATTCCGTCGAACACGCGGTCGAACACGGCGCGGGACACGAGCACCGCGCCGATCGGCACGAAGCCGCCCGAGAGCGCCTTGGCCAGGCAGATCAGATCGGGCTCGAGGCCCCAGTGCTCGACCGCGAGGAACCGGCCCGTGCGTCCGAGCCCCGTCTGAACCTCGTCGCAGACGAACAGGGTCCCGGCCTGGCGGCACAGCCGCTGGGCGGTGGCGAGGTAGCCCGGCGCCGGGACGTTCACGCCCTTGCCCTGAACCGGCTCGACGATGAACGCCGCGACGTCGCCGCGGGTGAGCTCGCGGTCCAGCGACGCCTCATCCCCGAACGGAACGGGATCGCACCCCGGGAGCAGCGGCCCGAACCCGGCGCGGAACTCCTCGTTGCCGTTCAGGGAAAGCGATCCGAGCGTGAGCCCGTGGAAGGCGTGCTCGGCGTAGAGCACGCGCGGGCGGCCGGTGGCCGCGCGCGAGATCTTGATCGCCGCCTCGACTGCCTCGGTCCCGGTGTTGGCCGGGCACCATCGCAGCCACGCTGGACGGTGCTCGCGCCACCAGCTGCTCCGCCAGCACGCCGTTCAGCAGGGTCACCCCGAGCTGTGGCAGGTTCCCCGTTGACGCCGCGAGCACGTCCTGGATCGCCGCGATCACGTCGGGATGGTTGCGCCCGAGCGCGAACACTCCGTAGCCGGAGAGCAGGTCGAGGTAGCGCTCTCCGTCGGAGTCCACCAGATACGCGCCCTCCCCCCGAACCCACGAGCGATCGAAGCCCAGCGTGCGCAGGATCCGTCCCATCTGTGGGTTCAGGTAGCGGTCGTTGAGCGCCAGCTCCTCGCCCACGCGCCCCGCCAGCAACTCACGAACCTCGGGAACAGGTTCCATGTGGGCAAAGCGTAACCCGTCCCGCGCAAGGCAGGCGAAGGCGCGCACGAGAGCTGCGTGAGCAAGGTAGCTTTCAGCGGTGCCCTGCCTCGACGGCGAGTGAGCGACAGACTGATCCCGGATCCTCAGGCTGACGGGTTCGAGCTGCTGGCGGCGGCCGCCGAGGTGGCCGACGGGTCGCTTTCGCTCGGGCGAGACCGTGGAGCGGCTGCTCGAGATCGTCGTGCCGGCGTTCGCCGACGTGGCCACGCTCGACGCCGTCTCGGGGCGCGAGAAGATCGAGCGGCTGGGCGCCCGGGTCCGGGGGCCGCGACGGACCGAGCTGGAGCTGGCGCTGCTGGGCGAGCAACGCTCGGCCAACCGGTCGGCCGGCGTGGCCCGCGCGATCGCGACCGGCGAGAGCCAGCTTGTAGCGCGCTGGGGCGACGAGACGATGCGCTCGGTCGCCGCCGGAACGGAGAACCTCGACCTGCTGCGCGCGCTCGAGCTGCGCTCGGTGATCTACCTCCCGCTGCGCGCGCGAGGCCAGATCGTGGGCGCGCTCGTATGCGGCGTCGGCTCCTCGGGCCGCACCTACGACGAGGAAGATCTGCGGTTCGCCGAGGTTCTGGCCGGCCGGATCGCGCTCGCGCTCGACAACGCGGGGCTCTCGGCGGCGGTCAGCGGACTCGAGCAGCGCCTCGCCGCCACGTTGGCCAACCTCGCCGAGGCGATCATCGTCAGGGACGCAGACGACGAGCTCGTGTTCGCCAACCCTGCGGCGGTGAACCTGCTCGGCCTGCAGTCGCTGGAGGCGCTCAGCGCCGCTGACCGGAGCGACCTGATGGCGCTCTACGACGCGTTCGACGAGCAGGGACGCAGGCTCGCGCTCGAGGACCTTCCGGCCACCCAGGCCAAGCTCGGCGAGCACCCGGCGCCGCTGCTCGTGCGCAACGTCGTCCACTCGACCGGCCAGGAGCGCTGGCTCCTGCACAAGGCCACGCCCGTGTTCGACTCCGGCGGCGCGCTCTCGATGGTCGTCAACGTGATCGAGGAGGTCACCGACGTCAAGCGGGCGGAGCTCGCGCAGCGGCTGCTGGCGGAGGCGGGACGGGAGCTTTCGGCCTCGCTCGATTACGAGCAGACGCTTCAGAAGGTGGCCCAGCTCGCGGTGCCCGAACTGGCGGACTGGTGCGGGGTGTCGGTGCGCGGGCATGGCGACATGCTCGACCCGGTAGCCGTGGCCCACGCCGATCCGGCCAAGGTGGCGCTGGCGCGCGAGTTCGGAGAGCGCTACCCGGCGCGGCTGAGCGACCCGACCGGAGCCGCGGAGGTGATCCGGACCGGCGAGCCGCAGCTGGCGGAGGAGATCACCGAGGAGCTCCTGACCGCGGCTGCCCTGTCGCCCGAGCAGCTCGAGCTCGTGCGCGAGCTGGAGATGCGATCGGTCATCATCGTGCCGCTGGCCGCCGCCGGGCGCCCCCCGATCGGGGCGATGACGCTCGTGATGGCCGAATCCGGCCGCCGCTTCGATCGCGCCGACCTGGAGCTCGCCGAGGAGCTGGGGCGGCGTGCGGCGACCGCCGTCGAGAACGCGCGCCTCTACACCGAGCGCTCGCGGATCGCGACCACCCTCCAGCAGAGCCTGCTCCCACCCGAGCTTCCCCAGATCCCCGGGATCCGGCTGGCCAGCCTGTACCGCGCAGCCGGGCGAGCAGAACGACGTGGGGGGCGACTTCTACGACGCGTTCGCGGTTCCAGGAGGCTGGATGGTCCTCGTCGGCGACGTCGCCGGGAAGGGGCACCGAGGCCGCCGCGCTCACGTCGCTCTCGCGCTACACGCTGCGCACGGCCGGCAAGCTGCTGGCGGATCCCGGTGGCCGCGCTCGTGCAGCTGAACGAGGCGCTGAGGGAGCGCCCGCGCCTATCGCTGGTCACGGCGTGCTGCGCGCTGCTGCGAGACGTCGACGGGCGCGCGCAGGCCGATGTGGTGCTGGCCGGCCATCCCCCCGCCTACCACGTCCGCGCGGGCGAGCCGCGTGCGGTGGGCGTGTCCGCGCCCTTCCTCGGGATCTACGAGGACGGATGGGAGGTCGCGCCCGTCGCGCTCGCGCCGGGCGACCTGCTCGTGCTCTACACCGACGGCGTGATCGACACCGTGGGCGCGACCGAGCGCTTCGGCGAGGAGCGGCTCGCGGACACGCTTCGAGGCGCGAGCAGCGCCGAGGACGCGGTGCGGCGGATCGAGCGGGCCGTGAGCGAGTTCGCCGACGGCCCGCAGGTCGACGACACCGCGGTGCTCGCGGTCGAGCGCGCCGGCCCTTAGTCCTCACCCGCCGTGGTGATGGTGATGGAGCCAGGCGTGCGAGCTGGTCCACGCGGCGAAGTCCGGGATCAGGACGATCGCCAGCACGAGCCCCGCGGCCAGCGCGCCGGCGAGCGTGATCGCCCGAGCTCCGCGGCCGGAGACGTGACCCGGCATCCCCGCGCGCGTGGCGTAGTCGCCGCGCAGAGCCCGTGGGAGGCTGGGGAGATGGCCGAGGATGTGCAGCCCGACGAACCCCAGCCAGACGATGAAGCTGATCTTGTGGATCGGGAAGAACGTGTCCCGGGCGGAGGTGCCGCCGGCGAGGAGCGCCACCCCGCTCGCGAGCACGATCACCGTCGTGGCCACGAGGAACGGCGCGATCACGCGCATGAGCGAGGGGGGAGGTCCCTTCCGCACGTACGCTGGGTCGCCGCGTGTAGTAGCGGACGAAGCGGTAGCCGGTGCTGGCGAGTTTCAGCGCCACCGGCCCGATCACGAGCAGGCCGATGAACAGGTGCGGCCAGATCAGGAGCCTCAGGTTGATGATGGTCACGCCGACGGCGGCCAGCACCAGCACCAGCAGCACCCCGGTGGCGGCGGTCAGCCGCTTGTTGGCCTCGGTCACCTCCACGGGAATGGAATACCGCGTGACGGGCGGTCTGCGGGTGAGACTTTCATCATCGCGCGTGCAAAGCTAATGGCGTGCGTGTGCTCGTAGTCGAGGACGAGGCGAAGCTCGCGTCGCTGCTGCGCCAGGGCCTGCGCCGGCGGGGCATGGGCGTCGACCTCGCCGGCACCGGCGAGGAGGCGGTGATGCGCGCCACCACCACCGACTACGACGTGATCCTGCTCGACGTGATGCTGCCGGGCTACGACGGGTTCGAGGTGTGCCGGCGGCTGCGAGATCACGAGGTGTGGTCGCCGACGCTGATGCTGACCGCGCTCGACGACGTCGAGGATCGCGTCCGTGGGCTCGACAGCGGCGCCGACGACTACCTGGCCAAGCCGTTCTCGTTCGAGGAGCTGCTGGCCCGGATGCGCGCGCTGGTCCGGCGCGGGTCGCCCCGGCGCCCCACCCTGCTCACCGCGGGAGAGCTGCGGTTCGATCCCGGCGGCGCGGCGCGTGTGGCGCGGGGACGAGGAGCTATCGCTGACCGCGCGGGAATTCGCGATGCTCGAGCTGTTCATGCGCCGGCCGGGAGAGGTCCTGACGCCGGTTCGAGCTGCTCGAGCACGTGTGGGACGACAGCTACGAGAACCGCTCGAACGTGATCGAGGTGTACGTCGGCTACCTGCGCGACAAGCTCGACCGCGACGCGATCGAGACCGTGCGCGGGTCGGGTTACCGGCTGCGGGCATGACCGTCACGCTGCGCCGCGTCCCCTTCCGCGTGCGGCTCGCGCTGAGCTTCGCGGTGGTCATGGTGATCCTGTTCGGCGCCCTCGCGCTGCTCCTGCACGAGGTGTTCGGCGACGAGCCTCGATCAGAACATCGACCGCTCGCTGCGCACGCGCGCCGCCGACCTGGCGACCCTGGTCAGCGGGCGCGCGCAGCTTCCCGCAGCTGCCCGAGACCGGCGGCGCGTTCGCGCAGATCGTCGACCCCGCGACGGGGCGCGTGCGCGACGTCACGCCGGGCGCGACCGCGCCGCTGCTCAAGCTGGAGCAGATCCGGCGGGCGGCTCAGGGCTCGTTGCTGCTCGACGTCGGCGGGCGCGCCCGCGTCCTGGCCCGGCCCGTCGACACCCGCCCGCGGGCGGTGCTCATCGTCGGCTCCTCGCTCGCCGAGCGCAACGGCGCCCTGACCACGCTCAGCGACCTGCTGTTCATCGGCGGCCCGGTGCTCCTGATCCTCACCTGCGTAGCCGGCTACGTGCTCGCGGCCCGCGCGCTGGCGCCGGTGGAGAAGATGCGCGCGCAGGCCGCGCGGATCTCGGGCGCGCCGCGCGGCGAGCGGCTTCCGCTGCCCGAGGCCAACGACGAGCTGCACCGCCTCGGCGACACCGTCAACGCGATGCTCAGCCGGCTCGAGGACACGCTCGCGCGCGAGCGCGCGCTCGTCGCCGACGCCGGCCACGAGCTGCGCACGCCCCTGGCGATCCTCAAGCTCGAGCTCGAGCTGGCGCTCGAGCTCGGACGGCTCGGACGGCGAGCTCCACGCCCGCGTTCGCTCCGCCGCCGAGGAGGTCGACCGGCTGTCGAAGCTCGCCGACGATCTGCTGGTGATCGCGCGCGCGGAGCAGGGGCGGCTGCCGCTCGAGCGCCAGCGGCTCGAGGTGGGGGAGGTGCTCGACTCGGTGGCGGCCCGCTTCGCCTCCGCCGCGGGCTCGCACGGGCGAGCCGTCCGCTGGGAGGGCTCGTCCCGGCTGCGGGTCGAGGCCGACCGCGCGCGGCTCGAGCAGGCGCTGACGAACATGGTGTCGAACGCGCTCCGCCATGGCTCGGGGACCGGTCGTGCTCCGCGCCGGGCGCAGCAACGGCAGCGTCGAGCTGCACGTGCTCGACGAGGGAAGCGGCTTCGCCCCCGGATTCCTCCCGCGCGCGTTCGAACGCTTCTCCCGCGCCGATCCGGCCCGCACGGGGGCCGGCGCCGGACTCGGCCTGTCGATCGTGCAGGTGATCGCCGAGGCGCACGGGGGTCACGCCCATGCCGCGAACCGCGAGCGCGGTGGCGCCGACGTGTGGCTCTCGCTCCCGGCGAGCTAGCAGCTAGCGGCTGCGAGACCCGGCTCTCAGCTTCCTCTCATGTGCGGCGAGCTACTACCACGGCTGTGGGCGCAACGTCGCTGCAGTTCGAAACCCGCGTGGAGGGCGCGCTGGCGCGTGCCTGCGAGCACCTGCTGTCCCTCCAGGACCCGGCGGGCTGGTGGAAGGGCGAGCTCGAGACGAACGTGACGATGGACGCCGAGGACATGCTGCTGCGGCAGTTCCTCGGCATCCGCGAGGCTGAGGCGACTGAGCGCTCGGCGGCGTGGATCCGCTCGCAGCAGCGGGCGGACGGGACCTGGAGCAACTTCTGGGGCGGGCCCGCGCGACCTGTCGACGACGATCGAGGCATACGTCGCGCTGCGGCTGGCCGGTGACGATCCGGGCGAGCCGCACATGCGCGCCGCCGCCGAGTTCGTGCGCGCCGCGCGGCGGGCTCGAGAAGGCGCGCGTCTTCACCCACATCTGGCTGGCGATGTTCGGCGCCTGGCCATGGGAGCAGGTGCCCGGCGCTGCCGCCGGAGATGATCTTCCTGCCCTCGTGGTTCCCGCTGAACGTCTACGACTTCGCGTGCTGGGCGCGCCAGACGGTCGTGGCCCTCGCCGTGGTCCTCCCGTACCGCCCGCAGCGCCCGCTCCCGTTCGGGCTCGAGGAGCTGCACGGGGCCGAGCCGTGGTCGCCGCCCGACGGCGGCTCGCTGACCGGCCGCGGGCTCGTGGCGCTCGACCGCCTGCTGCACCTGTACGGCCGCCGGCCCGTGCGAGCGCTCCGGGAGGCGGCGCTGGCGCGCGCCGAGCGGTGGATCGCTCGAGCGCCAGGAGGCCGACGGCGGGCTGGGGCGGGATCCAGCCGCCGTGGGTGTACTCGCTGCTCGCTCTGCACCTGCGCGGCTATCCGCTCGATCACCCCGTGATGCAGCGGGGGCTCGAGGGGCTCGAGGGATTCACCATCTCCGAGCCGGGAGTGCGCCGGCTCGAGGCATGTCAGTCGCCGGTGTGGGACACGGCGCTGGCGCTGATCGCGCTGCGCGACGCGGGCGTGCCCGACGACCACGACGCGGTGGCGCGCGGCGCCGACTGGCTGCTCGGCGAGGAGATCCGGCAGCGCGGCGACTGGTCCGTCCGCGTACCCAGAGCTCGAGCCCGGCGGGCTGGGCGTTCGAATTCGCCAACGTCAACTACCCGGACGTCGACGACACCGCCGAGGTGCTGCTGGCGCTGCACAAGGTCGGCCGTGGCAGCGATGCCGGTGCGGTCGAGCGGGGGGTGCGCTGGCTCGAGGGGATGCAGAGCTCCGACGGCGGCTGGGCGGCGTTCGACGTCGACAACTGCCGCGCGCTGGTTCGCGACCTGCCCTTCTGCGACTTCGGCGAGGTGATCGATCCGCCGAGCGCCGACGTCACCGCGCACGCCGTCGAGGTCCTGGCCGAGCTGGGCCGCGGAGCCGAGGACCGCGCACGCGGCGCGGCGTGCAGCTGGCTGCTCGACGCCCAGGAGGCCGACGGCTCCTGGTTCGGGCGCTGGGGCGTCAACTACGTGTACGGCACCGGCGCGGTGGTTCCCGCGCTCGATCGCCGCCGGGGTGTCCGCCGGACCGCGCAGCCGATCCGGCGGGCGGTGCGATGGCTCGAGGACGTGCAGAACGAGGACGGCGGCTGGGGCGAGGACTGCCGCTCCTACGACGAACGCGTCGTGGGCCGGGCGCGGCGCGAGCACCGCGTCGCAGACGGCGTGGGCGCTGCTGGCGCTGCGATGCCGCCGGCGAGCGTGCTTCGGATGCCGCTCGGCCGCGGCGTCGAGTGGCTCGTGCGCAGTCAGCGCGCGGACGGAACGTGGGACGAGCCGCAGTACACGGGCACCGGGTTCCCCGGTGACTTCTACATCAACTACCACCTCTACCGGCTCGTGTTCCCGGTCATGGCGCTGGCGCGGTGCGCGCGATGAGCGCGGTGGCGCGCGGCGCTGCCCACCCGCGAAGAGGTGCTGGCGCAGGCGCCCGCCGAGAACTTCCCCGTCGCCAGCTTCGTCCTCGGGCGCGAGCGCCAGCGCCACCTGATGGCGATCTACGGGTTCGCGCGGCTCGTCGACGACGTCGGCGACGAGGTGGCGGGAGACCGCGAGCGCGCTGCTCGACGAGATCGAGTCCGAGCTCGATCGGATCTACGCGGGCGCAGCGCCGAGGCACCCGGTGATGGCCACGCTGGCCGGGACGATCCGACGCGTGCGCGCCTGCCCGACGGACCGTTTCGCCGGCTGATCGAGGCCAACCGCGCTCGACCAGGTGAAGGCGCGCTACGAGACGTTCGACGAGCTGCTCGATTACTGCCGCCTGTCGGCGAACCCGGTGGGCGAGCTCGTCCTGGGCGTATTCGGCGCCGCCACCCCGGAGCGCGTGGCCCTCTCTGACAGGATCTGCACCGCCTTGCAGATCGTCGAGCACCTTCAGGACATCGCCGAGGACCACGCCCGCGGCCGCGTCTACATGCCGCGCGAGGATCTGGTCCGGTTCGGGTGCGATGATCGAGACCTGACCGGGGAGCCCACAGCCGCACGCCGCGCTCTGATCTCGTTCGAGGCGGCACGCGCCCGCTCGCTGCTGAGCGCCGGCGCGCCGCTGGCGCGCACGCTCAGCTGGCGTCCGCGCCTCGCGGTGGCGGGATTCGTGGCCGGCGGCCGCGCGGCGCTGGACGTCCTCGAGGGTCGCGAGCGCGGGTTCGCCGCGCGGTCTTGCCCGGGCGGTGATGGGGCGGTGAGCGTGGCCGTGCTCGACGTCGAGGAGGCCTACCGCCGCTGCGAGCAGATCACCCGCCACGAGGCGGCGAACTTCTACTACGGGATCCGCCTGCTTCCGCGCTCCAAGCGCCACGCCATGAGCGCCGTCTACGCGTTCGCGCGCCGGGTCGACGACATCGGCGACGAGAGCGGTGCTGGGCAGGGAGGCGCAGCTGGCGGCGCTCGCCGCCGAGCGCGCCAACGTGGCCGCGCTGGGATCGGATGAGGTGGTCAGCGACGACCCCGTGGTCGTGGCGCTCGCCGACGCGCCGGCGCCGCTACGAGCTCCCGCTCGACGCGCTCGAGCTGCTGATCGAAGGGGTCGAGCTCGACGTGCTCGGGACGCGCTACGAGACCTTCGACGAGCTCGTCGGGCTACTGCCGGCGCGTGGCGGGCACGATCGGCCGGCTGTGCCTGGCGATCTTCGCCGAGGGCGCGAACACCAACGGCGGCGCGGCGCTCGCCGACGACCTCGGCGTGGCCATGCAGCTGACGAACATCCTGCGCGACGTGCGCGAGGACTCGCGAGCGCGGACGGATGTACCTCCCGGCCGAGGACCTGCGCCGGTTCGGCTGCGCCGAGCTTCCCGACGCCGCGATGATCCGCTACGAGGCCGACCGCGCCGGCGAGTGGTTCGACCGGGGCCTGCAGCTGACCGAGCGCGCTCGACGCCCGCAGCGCGTCCTGCGTGCTGGCGATGACCGGCATCTACCGCACGATCCTCGAGCGCATCGCGCGCGACCCGGCTGAGGTCCTGCGCCGGCGGATCTCGCTGCCGGCGTGGGAGAAGGCGTGGGTCGCGGCGCGCAGCCTGGCCACGTCGTCGCGGTCGATCGGAGCGGCGCGGTGAGCGGCCCGCGCGTGACCGTCGTCGGCGGCGGGCTGGCCGGCATCACGGCGGCCCTCGACTGCGCGCGGGCCGGTGCGCGCGTGACCCTGCTCGAGTCGCGCGGGCGGCTCGGCGGCGCCGCGTACTCGTTCACCCGCGACGGGATCCGCGCCGACAACGGCCAGCACGTGTTCCTGCGCTGCTGCACCGAGTACCGCGCGCTGGTCTCCGAGCTCGAGGCCGACGATCTCGTCGCGCTCCAGCCGCGGCTCGAGATCCCGGTGCTCGCCCCCGGTGGCCGGCGCGCCTGGCTGCGCCGCTCGGGATTGCCGGCGCCGCTGCACCTGGCGGGCGTCGCTGATGCGCTACCCGTACCTGAGCATGCCGCGAGCGCGTCTGCCGCGGCGCGGGCGATGCAGAAGCTGGGCGCCGTCGACGTCGACGACCCCGCGAACGACCGCCGTTCGTTCGGCGACTGGCTGCGTGAGCACGGGCAGGGCGCCGCCGCCCTGGAGACGATCTGGAGCCTGATCGCCAAGCCGACCCTGAACCTGCGCGTCGACGACGCCTCGCTGGCGCAGGCGGCGCAGGTGTTCCAGCTCGGACTGCTCCAGAGCGCGGCGGCCGGTGACATCGGGCACGCTCGCGTGCCGCTGTCGGAGATCCACGACGTCGCCGCGCGACGCGCGCTGACGCGCGCAGGCGTCGACGTCCGGATGCGCCGCGGCGCCACCGCGATCATCACGCGCCAGGCCGGCTTCTGCATCGAGTTCAACGGCTCGCCCACGCTCGAGACCGACGCTGGTGATCGTGGCCGTCCCGGTCGATCGCGCGGCGCGGCTGCTGCCGCGTGAGGCGCGGGTCGACCCGCGCAGCTTCACCGGGCTCGGCCGCTCGCCGATCGTCAACCTCCACGTCCACTACGACCGCCGAGTGCTCGACGTGCCGTTCGCCGCCGGTGTGCACACGCCGGTGCAGTGGGTGTTCGACCGCACCGAGGGCGCCGGCCTCGCCTCCGGCCAGTACCTGGCCGTGTCGCTGTCCGCCGCCGACGACGAGCTGTCGGCCACCGCCGAGGACCTCCGCGGCCGCTACCTGCCGGCGCTGGCCGAGCTGCTGCCCGCCGCTCGCGAGGCCACCGTCGAGGGCTTCTTCGTCACGCGCGAGCACTCCGCGACGTTCCGGGCCGCTCCCGGCGCGCGGGCGCTGCGGCCCGGGCGCGCGCACCGATCTCGCCGGGCTCGTGCTGGCCGGAGCGTGGACCGACACGGGCTGGCCGGCGACGATGGAGGGCGCCGTGCGCAGCGGCCACGTCGCCGCGCGCGAGGCGCTGCGCCCGCAGCCGGCGGCGGCCGCGCAGGCGAACGGCACCGCGCCACCGCAGCTGGCGGGGAGGACGGCATGAGCGCCGCGACGTCGATCGAACCGGTCGCGACGGGCGAGATCATCGTGCTCGCCCCGCTGTCGCTGGAGGCGCGGGCGGTGCGCTCGGGCGCACCGTGGGCGACCGTCCACCAGATCGGGATGGGCCCGCGGCGGGCAGCGCGGTCGGCGGCACTGGCGAGCGATGCCGGCGGTCGGGCGGTCCTGATCGCCGGCTTCTGCGGCGGCTCGACCCGTCGCTCGAGCCGGGCGACGTCGTGCTCGCGAGCGAGTTGCGCGGGCCGACCGGGACGACCGACGTGCGACGACCCCTCGATCCTCGCGGGCGTGCTGCGGCGCGGCGGCCTGCGGGTGCACGTCGGCCCGATCGCCTCGAGCCAGCGGCTCGTACTCGGCGAGCGCCGGCGGGCGCTTGCACCGCACCGGCGCGCTCGCCGTCGACATGGAGTCGGCGTGGCTGGCGCCCGCGGCGCGCGCGCGTCCGCTGGTCACGCTGCGCGTCGTGCGTCGACACCCAGCGCCATGAGCTGCTGCGCCCGCTGCGGACGGTGGCGGGCGCGGCCATCGCCTACCGGGCGCTGCGCCGAGCGTGCGCGCTCGTCGAGGAGTGGGCGCGCGCGCTCGGCGAGCGCGAGGTCGTGCTCGCCGCGCCCCGCGCGTCGTGCGCCGGCGTCGAGCGCGCGGTGGAGATCGTCGAGCGCGTGCTCGAGGACCGCGGCGCGCCCGTCTACGTGCGCAAGCAGATCGTCCACAACGCCCACGTCGTCGCCGACCTGGAGGAGCGCGGCGCGGTGTTCGTCGACGAGGTCGACGAGGTGCCGCCCGGCTCGACCGTGATCTTCTCGGCGCACGGCGTGTCGCCGGCGGTGCGGGCCGCGGCGGACGCGCGAGGGCTCGACGTGATCGACGCCACCTGCCCGCTCGTGGCCAAGGTCCACGCCGAGGCGCGCCGGTTCGCGTCCTCGGGATTCGACATCGTGCTGGTCGGCCACGAGGGCCACGAGGAGGTCGACGGGACCTTCGGCGAGGCGCCCGAGCGGATGCAGGTGATCGCAGAGCCCGGCCGAGGTGGCCGGGCCTGACGGTCGCGCGACCCCGAGCGCGTCGCCTACCTGACCCAGACCACGCTCGCCGTCGACGAGACGGCCGAGGTGCGTGGACGCGCTGCGCGAACGGTTCCCGGCCGCGGTCGGGCCCGCGCTCCAGCGACATCTGCTACGCGACGCAGAACCGCCAGGAGGCCGTGCGCGCGCTGGCGCGCGATTGCGACGTGATCCTGGTCGTGGGGTCGGGCAACTCGTCCAACTCGCGCCGCCTCGTCGAGGTGGCCGAGCGCGCGGGCTGCCCGGCGCTGCTCGTCGAGGACGCGGCCGACATCCCGCCCGAGGCGCTGCTCGGCGCCCGGCGCGTCGGCCTGACCGCCGGCGCCTCGGCGCCCGAGTCGCTGGTCGAGGGCGTCGTCAGCGCCCTCGACGGCCTGGGCGGCGCCACCGTCTCCGAGCGGCGTGGTCGCCACCGAAGATGTCCATTTCAAGCTGCCCCCCGAGGTCAAGCGAGGACTGGCTGATGCCCGTTCCGCTGAGGCAGTCCGCTCGTATGGGCGCCTACCTGATGGAGCAGAAGCTGCGCCGCCGCGACAAGTTCCCGCTGCTCGTCGAGCTCGAGCCGCTGTTCCAGTGCAACCTCGAGTGCGCCGGCTGCGGAAAGATCCAGCACCCCGAGCACATGCTGCGCCGGCGGATGCCGGTCGAGCAGGCGGTGGGCGCGATCGAGGAGTGCGGCGCGCCGATGGTCTCGATCGCCGGCGGCGAGCCGCTGATCCATCCCGAGATCGACGAGATCGTGCGCCAGCTGATCGCGCGCAAGAAGTTCGTCTACCTGTGCACGAACGCGCTGCTGATGGAGAAGAAGCTCGACCGCTTCAAGCCCTCGCCGTACTTCGCCTGGGCGGTGCACATCGACGGCCTGCGCGAGCGCCACGACGCGTCGGTCTGCCGCGACGGCGTGTTCGACAAGGCGGTGGCGGCGATCCGGGCCGCCAAGGCGCGCGGGTTCCGCGTGACGACGAACACCACGTTCTTCACCCACGACTCGCCGAAGCACGGTGCGCCAGGTGCTCGACTTCCTCAACGACGAGCTCGAGGTCGACCAGATGATGATCTCGCCGGCCTACGCCTACGAGAAGGCCCCCGACCAGGAGCACTTCCTCGGCGTGCGCCAGACGCGCGAGCTGTTCAGCGAGGCGTTCGCCGACGGGCGGCGCAAGCGCTGGCGGCTCAACCACTCGCCGCTGTTCCTCGACTTCCTCGAGGGCAAGGTCGACTTCGAGTGCACGGCGTGGGGGATCCCCAGCTACTCGCTGTTCGGCTGGCAGCGGCCCTGCTACCTGATGGCCGACGGCTACGCCGAGCACCTACAAGGAGCTGATCGAGACCACCGACTGGGACGCGTACGGACGCGGGCGCGATCCGCGGTGCGACAACTGCATGGCGCACTGCGGCTACGAGCCGACGGCCGTGCTGGCCTCGACCAAGTCGATCAAGCAGTCGGTCCGCGCCGTGCTGCAGCGCTAGCGCCGGGCGGTGTCCGGATGGGGCCTCCCGGCCCCACGGATGCCGAGCGAAGCGAGGCCCAAGAGGATGTCATGAGCGCCGAGACCAAGAGGACGACCGATCACGAGACCATCCGGAAGTGGGCCGAGGACCGCGCGGGCGTCCCCGCCACCGTGCGGGGGACCGAGGAGGACGACGACCCCGGCGTGCTCAGGATCGACTTTCCCGAAGGCGCCGGCGAGGAGTCGCTCGAGCACATCTCGTGGGACGAGTGGTTTCGCAAGTTCGACGAGAGCGACCTGTGCTTCCTCTATCAGGAGGAGAAGGCGACCGGCGAGGGGAGCATGTTCTTCAAGCTGATCTCCGAGTAACCGGGTTTAGCCCGCGACCTCGTGGGCTAGGCTCCGGCCCGCCGCGGTCGGTCGCATCGGAGAGGAGCGTCATGTTCAGATCAGTTCGCAGTTGGATGGTCGTCGCCGCCATCGCCTGTGGGATCCTCGCCGGGCCGATCAGCATCGCCCAGGCGAGCAACGCCTCCATCGTGTCCACGTTCCGCGCCGCCAACCGCGGCCTGAATCGGGACGAGTCAGCCTCGACCAGGGCGCTCAGGGCGTACAAGCGCAACCACCGGGCACGGCCCCTGGTCCGGGCCTTGCGCCACGAGGTTCGGGACATCAGGTCCTTGAACCGCAGGATCAAGGGCGAGCGTGCCTCGACGGGCAAGGGACGGCGTGGAAAGGCCGCGCTCACCAGGGGCCTCGCCCTGATCGCCAACGCCTACTCCCAGCTGGCCAACGAGATCCAGCGGGCGCACGCGGGCCACCCCGTGTCGCAGGAGCAGTTCAACGCCACCGTGGCGACCGACCGCAGGGGGCGCAACAAGCTCATCGCGGGCCTGCGGCTGCTCGGGGTCCGGGTCATCGGCTGAGACTGGGGGCGGTGGCGCGGACGGGCCCCCGGAGGCGCGGAGGGGGGCGCGCGGCTCCGGGCGGATGGTTGAGCAAGCAACTATCTGTTATGCTTGTGGACACAACTAAGTCGTCTACAAGGGAGCCCCCGCATGAGCACCACCGCCGCAACACTCATTCCGACCGGGACCTGGACCATCGACCCGGCCCACTCCAAGGTCGGCTTCGCCGTCAAGCACATGGGAATCGCCACCGTGCGTGGCGAGTTCACCGAGTTCGAGGGAACGCTCGAGATCGGCGACGATCTCTCGAGCGCAAGGGCCTACGGCACGGTCAAGGCCGCGTCCGTGGACACGAACGAGCCCCAGCGTGACGGGCACCTGCGCTCGGCCGACTTCTTCGACGCCGAGCAGCACCCGGAGCTGAAGTTCGAGTCGACCGGCATCGAGCAGCTGGACGAGGACACCTTCCGGATCACCGGCAGCCTGACCATCCACGGCGTGACCAACGAGATCGTCCTGCACGCCGAGGTCGACGGAACGGACGTCGATCCGTGGGGCAACGAGCGCGTCGGCCTCGAGGTCATCGGCGAGCTCTCGCGCGGCGACTACGACATGAAGTTCAACCAGGCGCTGGGCAGCGGCAACATGCTCGTCGCCGACAAGGTCAAGCTGGCGCTCGACATCTCCGCCGTCAAGCAGTCCTGATCGGCCTCCACGGTCCGCCGGCGCGCTTGCGCCGGCGCCGGCGGACCGGGCGATTACTTGGGCTACGCGTCGTCCCAGACCTGAACCACGGTCTGGTCGGAGATCTGGCCGTCCTCGAGCGCGATCACCGTGGCGCACAGGACGTTGGTGCCGTCGGGATAACGGCACGCCTCGGTGAAGGCGGCACCGGTGGCATCGCTGACGCGGTGCTGGACCCTGTGGGTCATGTCGCGCGCGTAGATGTCCTCGAGCCACGCCCCGATCTCGTCGTGCGTGGAGAGGACGCGCGGGGCGCCCGGCTGCGAGAGCTTGTCGGAGATCGTGACGGTGGCGCTCGGGCCGTACATCGAGAGCTGGGTGGCAGCGTCCCGCGCCTCGGCAGCGCGCGCGAAGAGGTCGAGGTCGAAGGCCTCGCGGGTGGTGGTGCTCATGGCCCCTCCTACGGGGAATGGTGGCGGCCGGCCGCCCGGCCGGCACTGGAGATCGGGTATACCTATCTACTGGTAGGTAAGCCGTCACGCGCTAACCTACCTACAGGTAGGTAAACTGTCAAGACCCCGAGCCGAAAATCTGATCCATGGCCACCACCCGTCCCAAGCGCGAGCCCGGCACGGCGGAGCGCATCCTCGACATCGCCGAGCGTCTCGTACAGACGCGCGGCTTCAACAACTTCAGCTACGGGGATATCGCCGGCGAGCTCGGCATCACGAAGGCGAGCCTCCACTACCACTTTCCGGGCAAAGCCGAGCTCGGGCAGGCGCTGATCGCCCGTTACAACGAGCGCTTCTCCGGGGCGCTGAACCGGATCGACGAGGACCTGCCCGACGCCCGCGCCAAGCTCGAGGCCTACACCGCCCTCTACGCCGACGTGCTGCGGGGTGAGCGCATGTGCATGTGCGGGGTACTGGCGGCCGAGTACCAGACGCTGCCGGAGCCGATGCAACTCGCGGTCATCGACTTCTTCGACGAGAACCAGCGGTGGCTCGCGCAGCTGTTGACCGCGGGCAGCGAGGAGGGCACGCTCAGCGTCGTCGGCTCCGTCGAAGACGTGGCCCAGGGCATTCTCAGCACGCTCGAGGGCGCGATGCTCGTCGCGCGGCCGTACGGCGACCTGCGCCGTTTCGATGCCGCCGCGGGGCAGCTCCTGGCCGGCCTCAGCCGGTGATGTACCCGAGGAGCCGGGTGGGCTCCTCGCGCACCGGTTGAAGCGACCGCGCTATCGTCGCCTGCGCCGGCACGGCCGGCCACGGACGGAGACATCTGCGGAACGGGGCGTGGAGGCGCCGTGGACGACGAGCTTGAACGCACATCGTTGCGCTGGTTTCGACGCATCGCGGTCGCGCTGGCGTCGCTGGCTTGCATCCTGGCCTGCTGCGGGGTGGCGGGCGCAGCGAGCGGCGGCGTCGCCGTCCCCCCGGCCACCTCGACCAGCGGCCTGACCGTCGCCCTCGACGCCGGCGGCCGCCATCAGTACGTGTTCTGGCGCGGGAGCAACGGCCGGATCTACGAGGCCCGTTACCGCGGCGGCTGGAGTGGCCCGGTCAAGACTCCGTGGACGACGGCCTCCACCCCGAGCGCAGCGGTCGATCCTCACGGGGTGCTCTACCTGGTCTGGCGGGGCGAGGGAGACCACATTTTCGAGTCCTGGAACGACGGGCGCTGGCACCCACCGAAGGACCTGACCAAGGCCGGCAGCTGGCGGACCAAGGGGCGGACGCTCTCGGCCGTCAGCCTGGCCTTCGACCCCCGCAACGCAAACCAGATCCTGATGTGGCGGGGTGTGGACGGCCGCGCGCACGAGGCCTGGCGGACCAAGAAGTGGCACGGCCCGCTGGTGATGCCCTGGACCGTGCGCAGCGCGCCCACGATCTCGGTCACGCGCAACGGACAGCAGTACGCGTTCTGGTCTGCGGCCAACGGCGACCTCGAGGAGGCGTCGTATGGCGCCCCATTTGCCCACGCGTGGCACGGACCTTCCGATCTCACCCGGTCGGAGGGCTGGGGCCAGTTCGGCCAGGCCACCTCGCGACCCGGCGTCACCGTGAACCCCGTCGACGGCAGCCAGTACGTGTTCTGGTCCGCGATGGACGGCCGCGTGTACGAGGCCTGGTACGCCAAGGGGTGGCACGCTCCCGTCAACACCGGCTGGAGCGCCGCGTCTGCGCCGGCGCTCGCCGTCACGCCCGGAGGGCGGCAGTTCGTGTTCTGGCAGGGGCCCGACGGCACCACCTGGGAGTCGTGGCACGACTCCGCGTGGCACGGGCCGATCGCGCCGCTGCGCCGCACGATAGGCCCGGGGACGGACGTCGCGGTCACCCAGAGCACGGCGGACTTCTCCGAGCGGATGGCGCGGCTTGCGAACGTCCGCTTCACGGGCTCGGGGACAGGCGGGCTGCCGGCGATCCAGGTCGACGACAGCCAGCGCTACCAGCGCTACACCGGCGTCGGTGGCGCCATGACCGACAGCTCGGCGTGGCTGATCAACGACGAGCTGACCCCGCCCACCCGCGCGGCGCTGATGAACGACCTGTTCGGGCCGCTCGGCGCGCACCTGAACTTCACGCTCGTCCCGATGGGCGGGTCGGACTTCACCCGGACCGGCCAGCCCTACACCTACGACGATGTCCCGGCAGGCCAGACCGACCCGCAGCTCGCCCAGTTCTCGATCGACCACGACCGGTCGTACATCCTCCCGGCGCTCCGGCAGATGCTCGCCGTCAACCCTCAGACCACGGTGATGGCCACCCCCTGGACGGCGCCCCCGTGGATGAAGGCCAACGGCGCGTATGACGACCGGAACATGGCCGGGACCCTCATCTCCTCCGCCTACCAGCCCTTCGCCGACTACTTCGTCAAGTTCCTCCAGGCGTACGCCGCCGAGGGCGTCCCGGTCGCGGCGATCGCGCCCGAGAACGAGCCCAACTCGGGCGCCGCGTTCCCCGCTATGAACTTCCCGGCGTCGGGCGAGGCACAGTGGATCACCCAGAACCTCGAGCCCTCGCTCCAGGCGGCCAACCTGCGCCCGCGCCTATACGGCGGCGACGTCGGCTGGGCGGGAACCAACTACTCGAACGCGGTGGCGACGAGCCAGGCTTCGGGCACGCTCGACGGCATCGCCTGGCACTGCTACGGCGGGCCGCCCACGGTGATGAGCAACCTCCACAACCAGGTCCCGAGCGACGATCAGATCCTCACCGAGTGCTCGCAGGGGATCATGCCCTACCCCGTGCCCGAGGTCCTGATCGGGTCGCTGCGCAACTGGTCGAGCGTGGTCACGCTGTGGAACCTGGCTCTGGATCCCGCCGGGGGCCCGGTCCAGCCGCCCAACTACGGCTGCCCGGGCTGTATCGGCGAGGTCACGATCGACGAGGCCAAGCGGAGCGTGAGCTTCCGGCTCGCGTACTTCCAGCTCGGACAGGTGGCCGCGTTCGTGCAGCCGGGGGCGGTGCGGATCGGCTCGAACAGTTTCGTCAGCTACTTCTCGAGCGGGCCCGGGAAGTACGGTGCGACGCCTGGCCTGGACGACGTCGCGTTCCAGAACCCGGACGGCAGCCACGTGCTAGTCGCCTACAACAACTCTCAGACCGCGACCCGGTTCGCCGTCACCTGGAAGGGGCGGTCATTCAGGTACTCCCTCCCGGCCAAGGCCACGGTCACGTTCCGCTGGGGACGCTGAACGCGGTCCAGCGCCCGCGGAACGCAGTAGTGTGTCGCCGCAGGAGAGGGACGTGGAGAGCGGCGAGCGCCTGAACGCGAGCGACATCATCGACCGCCAGGTCGAGCGGGGCCGTGGGGAGAAGCGGGCCGTCGTGGCGGACGACGCCACGCTGAGCTACGACGAGCTGCGCCGACGGGTGAACCGCGCCGCCGGCGCGCTGCGCGAGCTCGGGGTGCGCCGCGAGCAGCGGGTGCTCCTCGTCCTCGACGACACCACGGTGTTCCCGACCATGTTCCTGGGGGCGATGCGCCTGGGCGCCGTACCCGTGCCGGTGAGCGCGCTCGACAAGGACGAGAACTTCCGGCACTACGTCGCCGACTCCTACGCGGAGGTCGTGATCACCGACGCTCCGCTCCTCGAGCGGCTGTCGGGCGCGCTCTCGGGGCGCGGGCTGCGGTACCTGGCGCGCGGCGGCGAGGGGAAGGACGTGGTCGAGCTCGACCAGGCGCTCGAGTCGGCGTCCGACGAGTTCGACGCCGCCGACACGCACCGCGACGACATGGCGTTCTGGCTCTACAGCTCGGGCTCGACGGGCAAGCCGAAGGGGGTCGTCCACCTCCACCACGACATCGGCGTCACGTGCGAGCACTACGCCGGCGGGATCCTCGGCCTGCGCGAGGACGACATAACCTTCTCGACGACCAAGCTGTTCCACGCCTACGGCCTCGGCAATGGCCTCACGTTCCCGTTCTGGTTCGGGGCCACGACGGTGTTGATGAGCGGCCGGCCGAAGCCCGACCGGATCCTCGAGACCGTGCGTGCGCACCGGCCGACGGTGTTCTTCTCCGTGCCGGCGCTGTTCGGCCCGCTCTCACGCGACCCCTCGGCGGACGGCGCGTTCGAGTCGGTGCGCTTCTGCGTGTCGGCCTCGGAGGCCCTCTCGCCGCACACGATCCGCCGGTGGCGCGAGCGGTTCGGCGTCGACATCGTCGACGGGATCGGCTCCACCGAGATGCTCCACATCTACTGCTCGAACCGCCCGGGTGAGATCGCCGAGGGAACGACCGGCTGGCCCGTCCCCGGCTACGAGCTCCGGCTCGTCGACGAGGACGGCGCGGTCCTGGAAGGGGCGGCCACCGGGGAGCTGCAGGTGTGTGGTGACTCGTGCGCGGCGTGCTACTGGCATCAGCACGAGAAGACCAGGCGCTCGATGCTCGGCGACTGGTTCGCGACCGGCGACCGCTACGAGCGGCGCGAAGACGGAACCTATGCGTACGTCGGGCGGGTCGACGACATGGTCAAGGTCGGCGGTCTGTGGGTGTCGCCGATCGACATGGAGCACGTGCTCTCCGAGCACCCCCGCGTCGCGGGCGTGGGTGTGATCGGGGTCAGGATCCGGGACGAGAGCCGGCTGGCGGCATACGTCGAGTGCGGGGAGCGGGGGGGGACGAGGCGCTCGCCGAGGAGCTCCAGGGCTGGTGCAAGGAGCGGATGCGGCGCTACGAGTACCCGCACGTGGTGCACTTCGTCGACGAGCTCCCGCGGACGCTGAGCGGGAAGGTGCAGCGCTTCAAGCTGCGCGAGTGGGCCAGCGAAGAGGAGCCGCAGCCCGCTATATCCGGCTGAGGAAGCCGGCGATCGCCTCCACGACCTCGCGCTCGTGCTCGAGCTGGGGGCTGTGGCCGCCTGCAAGCACCAGCCGCTGCACCGGGCCCTGCACGCGGGCCTCGATCCGGTCGATCTGCTCGAGCGATCCGTAGGGGTCGCCGGAACCCTGGATCAGGAGCGTCGGAGCGGTGAGAGCCTCGATCTCATGCTCGAGGTTCCAGGCACGGAACTCCGGGTCGAGCCAGACGTCACACCAGCCCCAGAAGGCAGCGTCGGGGTCATCGTGGTGGTGGGCCATCCGCTCGCGCAGGCGACCGCCGAGGTACTGCTCCCTGGTGTTGGCGATCTCGCGCACGGTGACTTCCTCCACGAACACGTGGGGCGCGAGCAGCGCGAGCGCGCTGACGGGGTGGTGCGCGGCGTGGATGAGCGCGATCGAGCCCCCGTCGCTGTGCCCGACGAGGAGCGGTCGCTCGACTCTGAGCTCGGCCAGAAGGGCGGGGAGGACCTCGAGTGCCTCCTCGTGGAAGAAGGCCGGCGTGCGCGGTCTCGCCGGCGGGGCCGAGCGGCCATGGCCGAAGCGTGAGAAGGCGATCAGCCGCCGGTTGGTCGCCTGGTGCAGGCGGTTTGGGAAGCCGCGCCACAGCCCCACCGACCCCAGGCCTTCGTGTAGGAGCACGAGCGCCGGATCGGCGCCCGGGAGGTCGAGCAACTCGAGCGCGCGGCCGTCGAGATCGACGGCCGTCACGAGGGCCGCGGGCGCACCGCGATGGTCACGTCGACCAGCGAGCAGAGCCGCTTCTGCTCGTCGCGGAACTCGTGGCTCCAGAACCACTCGCGGTCGTCGTGATGGCGCAGCCGAGCCGAAACGTCGACCGTGCCGGCGGTGACCGGGCGCAGGAAGCTCGCGGAGTTGCTGAGCCCCGATGCGCCCATGCCTTCGGGCCAGACCGCGGCGGCCGTGGCCACCGAGGCCACGGTCTCCGCCACCGCGGAGTAGATCCCGCCGTGGAGCAGGCCCAGCGGCTGCTTGAGGTTCTGGCGGACCTCGAAGCGCACGCGCGCCGAGGTCCGGGTGAGCTCGAGCCAGTCGAGACCGAGGAAGCCCTCGAACGTGTCCGTGAGTGGGATCTCAGGCGCCGGGAGATCGCTCAGGTCCCAGGGCGAGCGCGTCATCCGCTCCGGACGACCACGGACTTGGTCTCGGTGTAGAAGTCGAAGGCCTCCTCGCCGTGCTCCTTGCCGTAGCCGCTTGACTTCCAGCCGCCGAAGGGAAGCTCGTCGTAGACCTTGGTCCGCGAGTTGATCCAGGTGTAGCCGGCCTCGATCCGCTCGGCGGCCTGGCGGGCGCGCCCCAGATCTCGCGTCCACACCGACGAGCCGAGGCCGAACTGCGAGGCGTTGGCGCGCTCGATCGCCTCGTCGAGGTCCTTCACGCGCCAGATCGGCAGGGCGGGGCCGAACACCTCCTCGGTGGCCATCGCCGAGTCGTGAGGAGGGTCGACGACCACCGTCGGCATATAGAAGAAGCCGTCTTGGAGGTCCGGGTCCTCCGGCGGTGCGCCTCCCGTGGCGAGCGTGCCGCCGTGTTCCAGCGTGCGCTCGACCTGTCCTGCGACCTCGTCGCGCTGGTGGCGCGTGTGGAGCGGGCCCATCTGCGACCCGCGCGCCTCGCCCGGCCCGACCTTCAGCCGCTTGGCTTTCGCCGTGACCTGCTCGATCACCTGATCGGCCACCGCCTCGAACACGTATACGCGCTTAATCGCCAGGCAGGCCTGGCCGCAGTTGTAGAAGCGGCCCATCGAGGCGGCGCTGGCAGCGGCGTCGATGTCCGCGTCGTCGCAGATGATCATCGGGTCCGAGCCTCCGAGCTCGAGCGTCACCCGCTTGGTTCCCCGCGCGGCCAGCGCCATGATCTGCTCGCCGACCGGCGTGGACCCGGTGAAGGCGATCTTCCGGACGCCGGGGTGGGTGACGAGCGCCGTCCCTGTTTGCGAGCCGCTCCCGGTGACGACGTTGAAGGTGCCGGGCGGGAGGCCGCCCTCGGCCAGCAGCTCGGCGAAGCGCAGCGTCGTGAGCGGAGTGGTCCCGGCCGGCTTGGCCACCACCGTGTTGCCGGCCACCAGCGCCGGCGCGAGCTTGTTGCACAGCAGCGTCGTCGGGAAGTTCCAGGGCACGATGGCGCCGACCACGCCGAGCGGGCGGCGCAGCACGATGCCGTCGACGCCGGGGTCGAGGTTCGGGGTGTGGGCGCCGCGGAGCGCCTTCGAGAGACCGGCGTAGTGCATCAGCGTGTCAATCGCCTTGGTGATTTCGATGCGCGCGTCACGCAGGGTCTTTCCCTGCTCGCGGGTGAGGATCGGGATCAGCTCGTCGAGGTGCTCCTCGACGTGGCGGGCGGCCTTGCCGAGGATCTCGCCCCGCTTGGAGACGGCAAGCTCCGACCAGCCGGCGAACGCGCGGCGGGCTGCGGTGACGGCGGCGTCGACATCCTGCTCGGTGCCGGCCGGGACCTCGGCGAACGGCTGCCCCGTCGCCGGATTGGTCACCGGGAGCGGGTCGCCGGCGTTGGTGTGCTCGCGCCCGTCGATGAACGCGCCGGCGTAGGTGGTGGCGGTCTCGGTGCTCATGCGAGGGTCTCGGCGGTTATGCGAGTGTCTCCGTGGGCTGCGAGGGTCTCCGTGGTCACGCGCCCGCGAACTCCGGGTCGCGCTTCTCGACGAAGGCGTGCATCCCCTCCCGGGCGTCCTCGGAGTTGAAGAGCGCCTGGATCAGCTCCCCTTCGAGGGCGAGGCCCTCGGAGAGCGGGAGCTGGCCGCCCTCGTGCACGCAGCGCTTGATCGCCGCCGTGGCCAGCGTCGCGCCGTTGGCGAAGCGCAGGGCGTAGGCGCGCACGCGGTCGTCCGCGTCCTCCGGGTCGAAGACGGCGGCCACGAGGCCCCATTCGAGGGCCTCCTGCGGCGAGAAGGTGCGGCCGGTGAGCAGCAGGTCCATGGCACGCGAGGGGCCGAGGAGCCGGGTGAGCCGCTGGGTGCCGCCGTTGCCGGGGAGCAGGCCGAGCGTGACCTCGGGCGTCCCGAGCTTGTAGTGGCCGGCGGTGGCGAGCCGGATGTCACAGGCGAGCGCGATCTCGAGGCCGCCCCCGAGGGCATGGCCGGCGATGTGGGCGATGAACACCGCCCGCGCGCCGGCCATCCGGCGGAAGGCCGCCTGGCTGACCGCGATCATCTCCATGTTGGTGGCCGTGTCGCCGTCGAGGAACTTCTTGACGTCGGCCCCGGACGAGAAGAACTTCGGCGAGGCGCTGCGGACGATGACGGAGCGCGCGCCGGAGTCGAGCGCGTCGTCGACGGCGGCGCCGAACTCGCTCATCACGGTCAGGTCGTAGGAGTTGGCCGGTGGGTTATCGATCGTGATCGTGCCCACGTGGCCGTGGCTCGAGAACTCGACGGCCATCACGCCAGCCCTCCCACGACCACCGACTTGAGCTCGACGTAGGAGTCGAGCGCCTCGAGACCGTGCTCCTTGCCGAACCCGGAGGCCTTGACGCCGCCGAAGGGGAGCTCGTCGTAGCCGTAGTGGATCTGGTTGACCCAGGTCATACCGGCGTCGATCTCCTGAGCGGCCCGGTGGATCAGCCGCGCGTCGTAGGTCCAGATCGAGGACCCGAGGCCGTAGGGGGTGTCGTTGGCGCGCTTGATCGCCTCGTCGAAGTCGCTGAAGCGGAACACCGGGAGCACGGGGCCGAAGACCTCTTCGGTCATCAGGCGCGAGGTGTCCGCGGGCTCGGCGATCACCGCGGGCTCGAGGAAGTAGCCCTTGCCGGCGTTGCCGTTGCCGTTGCCGGGGGTGCCGCCACCGATCAGGAGCTCGCCGCCCGAGGACACGCCGTCCTCGATCTGCTCGAGCAGCTCGTCGCGCCCCGCTCTCGTGTGGATCGGGCCCATCCGGAGCTTCGGCTTCTCCGCCTTGACCGTCCCGTCACCGGGCTCGTAGCGGCCGACGCGCTCGACGAGCGCTGAGACGAACGCGTCGTACACCGAGTCGTGGACGAACACGCGCTTGCAGCCCAGGCATGCCTGCCCGGCGTTCCAGTAGCGCCCGATGATCACGGCTTTGACCGCGGCGTCGACGTCCGCGTCGGCGCAGATGATCACGGGATCGGATCCTCCGAGCTCGAGCGAGAGGCGCTTGAGGTCAGGCGCGGCCAGTTTGGCGACGTGGCGGCCGACCTCGGTCGAGCCGGTGAAGGCGACGCGGCGGACGTCGGGGTGGCCGACCAGCGCGTCGCCGATGTCCCTGCCGCGCCCCGTGACCACGTTGAGCACGCCGTCGGGGACGCCCGCCTCGGAGAACAGGCGCGCCACCTCGAGCGTCGCCAGAGGGGTGGTCGCCGCCGGCTTGGCCACCACGGTGTTGCCCGAGGCGAGCGCGGGAGCGACCTTGGTGCCGAGCAGAGTCAGCGGGAAGTTGTAGGGCGTGATCGCCGCGCACACGCCCATCGGGCGGCGGATCACGAGGCCGTAGGAGCGTCCCAGGCTGCTCGGGAGGTCCTGATAGGTCCCGCGGACTTTGGTCGCGGCCTCCGCGTAGTAGCGGACGCCGTGGGCCAGGTGGTTGACCTCGCCCATCGCCTCGGCGATCGGCTTGCCCTGCTCGGAGGTCAGCTTGGCGGCGAGCACCTTGGCGTTCTCGTGGATGAGATCGGCCGCCTTGGCCAGGATGGCCGCCCGCTTCTCCACGTCGGTCCGCGACCACTCGGGGAAGGCGCGCTTGGCCGTCGCCACCGCCAGCTCCACGTCCTCCGGCGAGCCGGCCGGCACGCTGTCCACCGTCTCCTCGGTGGCGGGGTTGACGACATCGAGCTGCTCGTGTGCGCTCGCCTCCCGCCACTCACCTCCGATCAGCATCTCGGGCACCGTGTCTCCTCTCAGGACGCGCTCGCGTGAGCGCGGATGTTTCTCGTGTAGCGAATCCTGTACTCCTGGTACTCGTGCGCGGCCGTGCGCGTCCAGGTGAGCGCCGATCCCGACAGCTCCTTCTTCTCGCGTGCCGGCAGGCCCACGCTGAGCGCGCCCGCGCGAGCGGTGGCGCGTTCCGGAAGGACGGCACCGGCGGCGAGCATCGCGCCCGACTCGACCCGCGCGCGCTGAAGGACGATCGCGCCCATCCCGACGAGCGCCTCGTCTTCGATCACGCAGCCCTCGAGCAGCGCGCCGTGGCCGACGGTCACCCGCGCGCCCACGACCGTGGGCAGGTCCTTGGCGCAGTGGATGACGACGTTGTCCTGAATCGAGGACTCCTCGCCGATCTCGATGCGCGACGAGTCGCCGCGGAGCACGGCGCCGAACCAGATGTTGGCGCGGTCGCCGACGCGTACGTCTCCGACGAGCACCGCCGTAGGTGCCAGGAACACATCCTCGCCGATCGTCGGCGAGATCCCGTCGAGCTCGATCAGCGTGGCCATCGGCGGCTTGACGTCATCCAGAGGAGACTATACGATGCCGAGCGTAAGTCAAGTGTCACACGTTACCGTCAACTCAGCTGAAGAGCTTGCCCCTTTGACCGAAGAGCAGGTCCGGGCACATCTGGACGCTGGTCGGCTCGTCGAGGGCTTGCAGCACATGTCGCCGAAGTACCTGGAGGGCATGCGGCGGATCCTCACCGTCTCGGCCGACACCGAGTTCGTCAGCGCGCCCGCGTATCTCCGCGCCGCGCAGCATGCGCCGGCGCTCAACAACTTCGGCTCGGCGATGTCGATCATCCAGGATGAGCTGGCGCACGCGCACATCGGCTACCGGCTGCTCGGCGACCTCGGCGTCGACATGGACCAGCTGATCTACGAGCGACCGGCGGAGCAGTTCAAGTACCCGTACGCGTTCGACGTCCCGCTGAACTCGTGGGTCGAGCTCGTGTGCGCGAACGCGCTCTACGACCAGGCCGGGTTCGTGCTCCTGGGCGACGTGTACGAGTCGAGCACGTTCGGGCCGTGGAAGCGCGCGCTGGCCAAGGTCGACAAGGAGGAGACCTTCCACCTGCGCCACGGGCGTACCTGGCTGCGGAAGCTCACGCGCGAGCCTGAGGGCGCCGCCGAGGTTCAGCGCGCGATCGACTGGATGTTCATCCTCACGCTCGAGTGGTTCGGCCTCCCCGACGATCGCAAGCAGCACTCAGAGCAGCTCGA
The DNA here is from genome assembly GCA_963839105.1 of uncultured Solirubrobacterales bacterium. GTDB lineage: Bacteria > Actinomycetota > Thermoleophilia > Solirubrobacterales > Solirubrobacteraceae > Palsa-465. Next base: position 76,651 of record CAWITQ010000005.1, on the reverse strand, counting down.
CTACGGCTTCAAGGGCAAGTCCAATGACCAACTGCGCCAAACGTGGATGGGCGAGGTGGTGCCCTTCATGGACGAGATCGGCATCGCGGTCCCGGCGCACTTCGACTCCGAGCTCGCCCGGTACGTCATCGACTGCCCGTTCCCGGCCCGCTTCGACGAGGAGAAGCGGGAGTGGCTGCTCGACGAGGGGCCGACCTCGTGGGAGGACGTGATTCGGCGGTGGCGTGCGCGGGGTCCGATGAATCGCGACTACGTGCGCACCTTGCAGCGGGGCTACCAGACCACGGCCTTGCGGAAGGCGGCGTGACCGTCGCGGATCAGGTCGAGGCGCGGCTGTGGGAGGCGCTGCGTCACGTCGAGGATCCCGAGATCCCGGTGTCGGTCGTCGGGATGGGGCTGATTGTGTCGCTCGGTTGGCGGGCGGAGCAGCGCACGGCCGCGCTGCAGATCACCTTCACCGCGATGGGGTGCCCCGCGATGGACTTCATCGAGGAGGACATCCGCGACGCGCTCCTCCGTGACCCGGACGTCGATTCGGTCGAGATCGAGGTCGTGTGGGACCCGGTGTGGACCAAGAACCGGCTGCGCGCCGACGCCCGCGCGAAGATGCGCGCACTGGGCATCGCGGTATGAGCCGGGCGGGCGAGACGGTGTGGGAGGTGTTCGCGCGGAAGGCCTACGAGGAGCCGCTTCACCACGTCGGGACCGTGACCGAATCCGACGAGGACCTGGCGCTGGTTTCGGCCCGCGCGATCTACGACGAGCAGCCGTGGATCCACATGATCCTCGTCCCCCGGCGGGAGATCCGGGAGGCGATCCGAGCATGAGCTCGGGGACGCCGCAGGCGGTCGACGGCGCCACCGCGACGATGATCTCGCTGATCGGGTCGCTCGCCGACAACAAGAGCGCGCTCGGGCGCCGCTACGGGGAGTGGGCTGTGAGCGCGCCGACGATCGAATCCGCGGTGGCGGCCGCGGCGATGGCCCAGGATGAGCTCGGGCACGGCCGTTCGACGTATCCGGTGCTGGCCAAGCTCGGCGTGGCGCGCGAGGACGAGGGGTTGGAGGGAGGGCATCCCATGCGGTCGATCTCGGCGGAGCTCCCCGACTGGGCCTCGGTCATCGCCGCCAACCTGGTCGTCGACGGGATCCTGACCACGTTCGTCGCCTCCGCGCGGAACAGCACGATCGAGCCCCTCGCCCAGCGGGCGCGCAAGATCCTCCAGGAGGAGGGTGCCCACAGGGTGCATGCGGAGGCGTGGCTGCGGCGGATCTGCCGCGCCGGGGGAGACGACCGGGCGCTCCTGCTCGCCCGGATCGATGAGATGTGGGCCGATGCCGCGCGCTGGCCCGGGCCCGATCAGGATCCCGGCTATCGGGACGCGGTGGCGCAGGGGATGGTGAGCGAGGGGCCGGCGGCTGTGCGCGGGCGGGTGCGCGACTGGCTCTCGGCGCTGCTTGAGGATCTCGGATGCGGCGCGGATTTGAACGATCCCACCGACTGGCGCGGCTGGGACGAGGAGCACCGGCGGTGAGCGGCGAGGCCATCGCGTGTCCCTTCTGCGGCTCGCATGACGTCGAGCTGGTCTCGCCGTGGGGCGGGCAGCTGATCACGAGCCAGTACCGGTGCCGGAGCTGCAACACCCACTTCGAGGCCGTGCGCGAAGACTTCGATGGACGAGCAGCTCCGGCGTAGATCCGTCGGCGCGCCGGCGGCCCGGTCGCTGCTGTTGACCGTGCTCGGCGAGTACGTCCTGCCGCGCTCGGGGAGCGTGTGGCAGGAGACGCTCGTCGGCGCGCTCGTGGCCGTCGGCTACAGCCAGCAGGCGGCGCGCCAGGCGCTGGCCCGGAGCACTCGGGAGGGCTGGCTCGTGAGCGAGCGTCACGGCCGCCGAACCCGCATGTCGCTGAGCGACTCGACGGCGGCGCTCCTCCGCGCCGGCGCCGAGCGCATCTACACCTTCGCGCAGTCGTGGGAGTGGGATCGCCGCTGGCTGGTGGTCGTCCTGCGCGTGCCCGAGGAGCAGCGCGCGGTCCGCCACCAGCTGCGCTCGCGCCTGGCGTGGGCGGGCCTGGGGTCGCTCGGTGGCGGCGTGTGGTTGACGCCCCACGTTGAGCGCGAGCAGGAGCTCGTAAGCGCGATCGGGGAGGAGCCGGCCGCCGAGGCGGTCTCGTTCGTGGCTCGGTTTGGCGAGATCGGCGACCCCCGGCAGCTCGTGGCCGCCGCCTGGGATCTCGATCACGTGCGCCTGCAGTACCGGACGTTCATCGACGACTTCGCGCGGGTGAGGGTGGCGAGCCCGGCGGGGTGTTTTCGCCAGCAGACGCTGCTCGTCCACGCCTGGCGCAAGTTCCCGTTCCTCGATCCCGACCTGCCGGCGGCGCTGCTGCCGGCGCGGTGGCCGCGGGAGCGGGCGCACGCGCTGTTCGCCGATCGCCACGAGCGCTGGCAGGCGGCGGCGCGCGGGTGGTTCGAGGGGCTGGAGGCGGAGCTGGGGGAGGTCGGGGCGGCGGCTTAATGGCCGGCGCCACCGGTGGGGCGGTGGCGCGGGCGGGGCGGCCGGGTCGCGCGGGTTCGGGCGGGTCAGCGGGCGCCCGCACCCGCGCCACCGCGGCCGGGTCAGCCGGCGCCCGCGCCACCGCGGGTAACGTGACTCTCGGCGCGCCGGATTCGCCGAAGTCGACAAAGTCCTCGAATAGCGCGGCAAACGGCGACCTCGGCGAAATGTCGCTCGCGAAAGGAACGTTATCCGCGGGTAGTCAGTCGCCAGGGGGCGGCGCGACCCGGTGGCGCCGGCGCGCGGAGCGCGGATGCGGGGGCGGGGCGCGGGGCGGAGGGCTAGAGCGAGCTCAGCTCCTCGAGCGCGCTCTCGAGCCCCTCCATCACGGGCCACAGGTCGTCGCTGCCGCTGACCATCCCGAACCCGACCGTGTCGAGGTAGCTCATCGCGGTCATGTTCAGCCCGACGCCGTCCATGATCACCGTGAACGGGTGGTAGGACTCGACGCGCGCTCCGTGCCAGTAGAGCGGCTTCGACGGTCCCGGGATGTTGGACACGATCAGGTTCACGGGAGGCGCCAGCCGGGCCGAGACCTCGGCGGTCATGCGCGAGGCCTGGGTGAAGATCAGCGGGGGGATGAAGTTGCCGGCGTCGGTGAGCAGGCCGGGCGGGAGGGCGCGCTGGCGGCGCTTGGCGGCGGTGAGGGAGCGGTGCGCGAGCTCGAGCCGCCGGCGCGGGTCGGGCTCGTTCGTGGCCAGGGGCACGACGATCGCCGAGATCCGGTTTCCGAACGAGCGCCGATCCTCAGGCCCTCGCACGGACACAGGCACGAGCGCGCGCAGCGGGGCATCCGGGAGCTCGCCGAGCTCGAGCAGCCACCGCCGCAGCGCGCCGGCGCAGAGCGCCACCACGACGTCGTTGAACGTCACCTCGGCGCGATCCTTGACCGCCTTCAGTGTGGACAGCGACACCGTTCCGTAGGCGAAGCGCCGTTCGTCGGAGAGCTTGCGGTTGAAGCGCGTGCGAGGCGGGGGACCCTGGATGTCCTCGGTGGCGGGGCTCGTCTTGGTCAGGGGCGCGGTCAGCCGCTGGAGCGCGGTGACCCCCGGGATGGCGGAGGCGCCCGGCACATCCGTCAGGTTCGGCAGCGCGGTGGGCACCGATCGGAGCGCACGCACCGATTGGCGAGGGACGGCGGTCACCGCGCGCGTGAGCATGTGCAGCCGGCCCGGCGCCTCGGTGGCGCGGTGGCGACCGCCGCCAGGTGTGGCCTGGTCGCCATCCGGGCTCGAGTCCACGAACACGTCCATGATCTGGACGCCCGAAACCCCGTCGGCGAGGGCGTGGTGGAACTTGTGGAGCAGCCCGATCCGGCCCCGCTCGAGGCCGTGGATCAGGTGAAGCTCCCACAGCGGCCGCGCGCGGTCGAGCGGGGTGGCGATGATGCGGGCCACGTGCTCGGCCACCGTGTGCGGGTCTCCGGGCGGTTCGACGCTGCTCTCCCGAACGTGGAAGGCGACGTCGAAATCCGGGTCAGGCACCCAGTACGGGTGGTCCAGCCGAAACGGGACCTGCGCCAGCTTGCGGGTATAGGGCGGCACCAGATGGATCCGCTCGGCCACCGTGCGGCACACGTCCTCCCGCGTCGGCGAGCCGCCGCGCCCGGCCGCTGGGTCGCAGATCACGAAGAACCCGGCGTGGCCATAGCCGCCGGCGTCCTCCATGGCCAGGAACTGGGCATCGAGGCTGGTGAGTTGCTCCATCCGTCTCCTCGGATGGCTACCCGCCCCGAGGCCGTTTCCCTCAGGGCGGCCGGGTACAGTGGGCGCGCCTTGGCTTTCACATATCGTTCACATCCGCGGCCCGGGGTAGTCTGCCCCACCGCCTGAGCGCCATGCCTTCGATCGGACAGCTACTACGCGGGACCGACCGGGAGATCTTCGACCTGTTCGAACGCGCCGGGGCGAACATCGTCCGCGCCGCCGAGCTGCTCGACGAGATGCTCGCCGGCTTCCCCGAGACACACGGACTCGCCCGGGAGATTCTGATCTGTGAGCAGGACGGGGACCAGATCACCCATGAGCTGATCAGGCGCCTGAACCAGACGTTCGTCGCCCCGATCGACCGGGCCGACGTCCTGCGGCTGACCTCCGCGCTCGACGACATCGTCGACTTCATCGAGGAGGTCGCTGACTACCTCGGGCTGTACCGGATCGAGGCGCCGATGATCCAGGCGCAGGGACTCGCGCATGTGCTGCTTGACGGGACGCGCCAGATCGAGATGGCGATACCGCTCGTGCGCGAGTACCGGGACATCAGCAAATACACGGTCGAGGTCAACCGGCTCGAGAACGAGGGTGACCGGATCGTCCGAGCGGCGATCGCGTCGCTGTTCGAGCGTGGGATCGACCCGATGGTGGTGATCCGCTGGAAGGACATCTTCGAGCGTCTGGAGAACGCGATCGACTCGGTCGAGCGGGCGGCGAACATCCTCGAGGCCATCGTCATCAAGAACGCCTAGTGCCCACCCCCGCAAATACGCCCCCATTCGAGCCGTCCCCGGCGGCGCTGCGCGGCGTCCTCGTCGCCTCGCGCAGCGCTGCTGGGGAAATTCGCCGGAGGCGAATTCCCATGGGAGTTTGCCTTCGGCAAACTTCCCCGCGTCGGCTCCTGCGTCCTTGCGCAGCATCCACCGGTAACGACTCTCGGTGTGGCCGTACTCACGGGGGTGGACACTGAGCAGCGACATCATCCTCGTGATCGTCGTCGGGACCGCGCTGGCGTTCGACTTCACCAACGGCTTCCACGACACCGCCAACGTCGTCGCCACCTCCATCTCCACGCGGGCGATCGGGCCCCGGCCGGCGGTGGCGATTGCCTCCGTCCTGAACTTCGTCGGTGCCTTCATCTCGCTCAAGGTCGCGGCGACCGTCGGCAAGGGGTTCATCGACACTCAAGCCGTGACCATGACGGTCGTATTCGCAGGGCTGATCGGGGCGATCGGCTGGAACGTGACCACCTGGTACTTCGGACTGCCGTCGAGCTCGTCGCACGCCCTTATCGGCGGCCTGGTCGGATCCGTCGTCGCCGCCGATGGATTCTCGGCCGTCAACGGCGGGGGCCTGGTGGGATCGCTGATCGTGCCGGCGATCGTGGCGCCCGTCGTCGCGTTCATCGTCGCCGGCGGCTCCATCCTGATCATCTACCGGATCGTCGGCCGCCTGCGGCCCGGGCCCGTGAGCCGCGGCTTCCGGCTCGGCCAGGTCGTATCAGGCGGACTGCTCGCGCTCTCGCACGGCACCAACGACGCCCAGAAGACGATGGGCGTCATCACCCTCGCCCTGATCGCGCACGGCACGATCCCGGCCAACCACTTCCAGGTTCCCGACTGGGTCGTGATCGCGGCCGCGAGCGCGATCGCGCTCGGCACGTTCACGGGCGGCTGGCGGATCATCAAGACGCTGGGGACCCGGATCATCAGCATGGATCCGGCGCAGGGATTCTCCGCCCAGGCGGCCGGGGCCGCCGTCATCCTCGCGGCCTCGGGCGCCGGCTATCCGCTCTCTACGACGCACGTCATCTCCGGTGGGATCATGGGTGCGGGCGCGGCCAAGCGGGCGTCCGCCGTGAGGTGGGGGGTGGCGGGGAACATCGTCGTCGCCTGGATTCTCACGCTGCCCGCGGCGGGCCTGCTCGGGGGCCTCGTCTACGCCCTCACGACCGTGTTCGGCTCGGGCGTGGCCGGTCCGATCGTGATCACGGTGGCGTTGCTGGCCCTGCTGGCGGCAACCTTCGCGCGGCGTCTCCAGCAGGCGGCTCCGGCACCCACGTCGCCATGACCGCGGCTGCGGTCAACGTCGGGGCGCTGGCCAAGATGCTCTATTCCTCGGTGGCGGCCGGGATCAGTGTGGCGCTCGTCTTCTCGATCGTGATCCTCGGATCCGTCCGATCGATCGACATGCGCCGGGCAGGCCGCGGGACCGCGGCAGCGGCGTACGCGGCACTCGCCACCGTCGGTGTCCTCCTCGTCGCCGCCGTCGTCGTTTACGGGCTGATCCTGGTCGCCCACAAGGGCTGACGCGGAGTAGGCTGTCCCAGATGCCTCGCCCCGCGCGCCGATACGTCCTGGCCGCGCTCACGTTGGCTGTGATCGCGCTGATCGTGGTGCCGCTCGCCGCCGCCGCCTCGCACGGGAAGAAGGCGGCGCGGCACGTTGCGAAGCCGAAGATCAAGGGGGAGGAGGCCGGCTACTTCGGCAACGACCTCTCCACGCGCACGGTGAGCGTGATCGTGTACACGAACCTGGGCCCGCGCGCCGGCAACAAGGTGAGCGTGTGCCTGAGGGGCAACACGTGCAAGAAGGCGGTTGGCCACGACGCGAAGCTGGCGTGGTACAGGGCGGACTTCAACACCCCGACGCTGACCATGTCCGATCACGTGACGTTCACAGCGTACGCGTCCGATTCCGCCGGGCGCACCAAAGTCAAGGCGACCAAGCCCGTCCTCTGCATCAAGGACGACGGGAGCACGCCGCAGACCTGAAGCCCGCCGGCGCCGGAGCTCGCCCGGCGCCGCAGCGGCACCTCAACGCCGTGAACGACGTCGCCGGCGCGGGCGGATGCGCTCGCGGAGCGGCTCGATGTCCGTCGGCTTCATGATCCGCAGCAGCGGCGGGCTGTGCCGCGGCGTCTCATCCGACCACGAGCTCCAGTCGCTGCGTGGCGCGTCGGTCGTGGCCCCGAGCACGCTCAGCAGCGGCTCATAACGTGCACGAACGTCGCGGAAATCGCGCCACGCGGCGTCGCGATCGTCGCGGATCGGCACCTCGAGCTCGGCCAGCTCCCGTCGCGCCTCGTCGAAGCGCTCCTCGGAAAGCTCGATCTCGGCGTCCGGCTCGGGCGGATGATGTGGGATGCCCAGGAACTCCGCGATCTGGACGAGGGCGTTGACGCCGGCGTCCACGCACAGCTCGGCGCGCGATTGGCGCGGCAAGTCGCACACAGTCAAGAGCAGGGCGGCGCCGTCGAGCACGGCTTCCGCCGACAGAACCCAATGGTTGTGCGGGTGCGGCGAGCGGAAGAAGGCGAGCTGAGGGAACGTCGTGTGCGTCTCCCCGAGCTCGATGAACCAGTCCTCCCACGACTCCCACACCTCGTCGAGCTGCTCGAAGCGCTCGAGGCTCCAGCTGCGCTTGAGGACCGAGGGACCGGACGGGGGGATGCCGGTTCGCACCACGAGCTTTGTGATCGTCGCTTCGCGGCGCGAGAAGGCGCTGTACAGGCTCGGGAGGTAGGTGATGACGAGCGCCAGCAACGTGAGCCCGACGCCCGCGGCGCCGAAGGCCACCAGCTGCCGACCGAGGCCATCGGGGCGGTCGAAGCCGAGCGTGAGCATCGAGGAGCCTGCCTCCTCGAAGGCCTGGGGGATCCGGGAGAGCGCGAGCGATGACGAGGAGAGCGCCCAGAACAGCAGCGAGAAGGACAGGAAGATGAGCACGACCCAGAGACAGAGCTGCGCGAACAGACCCAGCGGCGCCTGGAGCGCGAAGATGCGGTCGCGCGTGTCGTAGTCCGAGCGGCGGTTCAGGGCCAAACGGAGCTGAAGCGTCGTGCGGACGCTGAGGAAGGCGGCGCGGGCCAGGCGCGCCGGAACCGCACGCGGCAACACGAGCGTGCGGAGGACCGAGGCGAGCACCGTGAGCACGCCCGCACCGGCGAGCAGGGCGAGGACGATCCGGAGAACGATCACGAGGTGGGACGCTCCATCGAGCCCGCCCCATACCCGTGGGGCGGCGCGTTTGCACCCGCGGGGTGAGGTCTGTCACGATGCGTCGGGGCGATGAGTACATCTTCCGTCGAGCACGTCGACGTGCTGATCATCGGAGCCGGCCTTTCTGGTGTCGGCGCCGCCTGCCGGCTGCGCGAGCAGTGCCCGGGCAAGACGTTCGCGATCTTCGAGGCGCGGGGCGCTATAGGCGGGACGTGGGACCTGTTCCGCTTCCCCGGCGTGCGTTCGGACTCTGACATGTTCACGCTCGCGTACCCGTTCCGGCCCTGGCGAGGGGCGCAGGCGATCGTCGACGGCGCCTCGATCCGTCGCTACATCCGCGAGACCGCGAGCGAGTATGGCGTCGAGGAGCAGATCCGTTACCACCACCGGGTGGTGAGCGCCGAGTGGTCCTCCGAACAGGCGCGCTGGCGCGTGGAGGCCGAGCGTGCCGATACCGGCGAGACAGTCGACATCACCTGCGGCTTTCTGTTCTCGTGCACCGGCTATTACCGCTACGACGCGGGGTATACGCCCGAGTTTCCGGGCGTGGAGCACTTCGGCGGAGAGGTGGTGCACCCGCAGTTCTGGCGCGAGGACGTGCAGTATGCGGGCAAGCGCGTACTCGTCATCGGCAGCGGCGCCACCGCCGTCACCCTCGTCCCCGCGATGGCGGAGCAGGCGGCGCACGTAACCATGCTCCAGCGCTCGCCCAGCTACATCATCTCGATCCCCGCGCTCGACCCCGTCGCGGGCGTGCTCAGCCGAGTGCTGCCGGCGCGGCTCGCATACCGGATCGTCCGCTGGAAGAACGTGTGGCTGACGCTTGCCATCTACGGGCTCAGCCGCCGCCGTCCGGCGACGATGAAGCGGCTGATCCGCAAGCTGACCGAGCGCCAGCTCCCCGCCGGTTTCGACATCGACAAGCACTTCACCCCGACCTACGACCCGTGGGATCAGCGGATGTGCCTCGTCCCGGACAACGATCTGTTCGAGGCGATCAAGGCGGGTCGGGTGTCGGTGGTCACCGACCGCATCGAGACCTTCACCGAGACAGGCGTGACGGTGGCGTCCGGCGGCGAGATCGAGGCCGACGTGATCGTCACCGCCACCGGGCTCAGCATGGTGCCGCTCGGCGAGATCCCACTGAGCGTCGACGGGCGTTCGGTCGACCTGCCGCAGACGCTCGTGTATCGGGGGATGCTGTTGAGCGGCGTCCCCAACCTCGCCTTCGCCTTCGGCTACATCAACCAGTCGTGGACACTGGGCGCAGACTTGACCTGTCAGCACGTGTGCCGGCTGCTGAACTACATGGACGAGCACGGCTACGACGCGTGCACGCCGCGCCACGACGATGAGCCCGTGCCGACGATTCCTTTCGCCGAGCTCGCATCGGGCTACATCCTGCGCTCGATAGATCGCTTCCCGCGTCAGCGCGCCGGCGATCCGTGGCAGCGCGTTCAGCACTACCCGCGGGATCGGCGCTCGGTGGTGCGCGCACCGATCGACGATCCGGCGCTCGAGTTCGCGCGGGCGCGCGGAGCTCGCGAACCCGAAGTCCTCGCCGCTTAGGCCGCCGGCTCGAGGATGGCCCGGGGCGCTCGGGCGGAGCCCGGGCGGGGCGGCGGGCACACCACCGCGTCGCTGCTGCCGGCGCGTGCGAAGCGCCGACGGAGCTGGAGGAAGGCGAGGCCGCCGGGCGCGAGCGGTAGCCATAGCGAGATCGTCCGGTAGGCGAGCACGGCCGCGGCCGTGGAGGCCAGCGGGGAGTGGTAGAGCGCGAAGACTCCGATGAGCCCTCCGTCGACGCCACCGATGCCGCCCGGGATCGGCAGATTGCCGCCGAGCTGACCGATCAGGTAGCCGAGCACAAGCACGCCGAGCGCCGGCTTCGCTCCGAAGGCGCGGAAGCACACGCCGAGCGTCGCCATGTCGAAGGCCATGGTGCCGATCGATCCTGCGAGCACCACCCCGGCGCCGCGGTCGCGGAGCAGCCGCAGCGAGTCGCCGACGCCGTCGGCGAGCGAGCCACGCACCAGCTGTGTCGCCGCGCGCAGGCGGTTCGCGGAGCCGGCGCGTGCCGCTTCGCTCGGCCCTGTCCCGAGCAGCCTTGGCAGGCCGAGCACAGCGAGGACGACGGCGAGCGACGCCGCGCCGAAGCCGTAGGTGAGCGCCGGGTCGCGGTCGTGGTGAAGGACGCCCGTGGCGTACAGGCCGGCGAACACGATCACCGCGCCGACGTTGGCAAGGCTCGTGAGCAGGAAGAACGCCACCGTGCGGCGAGCGATGTGCCGCGCGTCCATACCCCCGCGCCGGAGCGCCCACGCCCCCAGGGCGAGGCCGCCGGCGCCGCTGGCTGGGAGCAGGGCGTTGGCCGCCTGCTCGGCCATGCCGATCTGGTAGCTCGTCCGCCAGCGCATCCGCCGGCAGAACACGGCGCGGAACAGGACGACGTAGGCGAGCGCGGAGAGCAGCTCCAGGACGACGCCGGCGGCGAGCCACCCGGGCGCGGCGCGATCGAGACGGTGGCGGAGGCCGCCCAGCCCGGGACCGAGTGCGATCACGACGGTTACGGCGGTGGCGATCGCGGCGAGCACGAGCAGCCGGCGGCGGACGTGGCCGGCGCCCAGCTCGGCGGGCACCGGGCGCTCTTCGATTGCGTGGACGGGCATGCTGTGTAGACCCTCGGGGCGGCGTCGTCTCATCGGTATGTAGACGTTCCAGCCGCCGGTTTTGGGACACCGGCAGTACGCGGGCCGGCCGTGGCCGGATCACGGGCTCTAGGAGAGCACGTCCCGCACGAGGAGAATCGCGACGACCAATGCCGCGACGCCGGCGGCGAGGGCCACGAACGCGGCCAGGAGGCGCAGGTGGATACCCGACCTCACGGCGCCACCTGCAACGTGTACGGCGCGGTGACGATCCTGCCTCCGAGCTTCATCTGCAGGAAGAGCCGCCAGGTGCCGGCCTCGGGGAGCAGCACGCCGACCGTCAGCTTTCCGGGCGCGGAGGACTGTCCGCTCACGCGGCTTGAAGCCACTCCGGGAAGCGAGCCGCAGTTGGGGGCGTTCGGCGAGCAGATGTGGCTGTGGAAGTAGTCGAGCGAGCCCTCGCGGAAGAAGATCGCGTGGGCGAGGGCGCCGAACCAGGGGACGAACGTGACCTTGCCGCCACCGGGACCGTCGACCCGCACGTCCACGAACTGCGCCTGGATGGCGTGGAGCGCTCGATGCGGCTCCATGTCGATGTGGTAGCCGTCGATCACCAGGTTGGGGTGGTACGGCGGCAGCGGCTTGGGCCGGTAGGTCCCGGACACCTTCACGGTGCGCAGCAGCTGGAAGTTGGGCTGTCCGCCGGGAAGGTCCGGGTACACGTCGACGAGCACGCGGTAGGTCCCGGGCGCGGGGAACGTCACGGTCTGGTGCAGCACCCCGTTGGCGCCGACCGGCGGGTGCTGGTGAATGATGTACGCGAGGTCGTCACGAACGATGATCAGGTGCACGCCCGTGTGCGGTCCGGACCCGGTGCGGTAGTGCGTGAGTGGCTTGCCCGAGGGCTGCTGGACCGTGAACGACATCGTCGTGGGCCGGCCGGGGGAGACGGCGGTGGCGGGCTGGAAGCCGGCGAGAGTGAACTGGCGCGCCGGCGCCACCTGGGGGACGCTGACGCCGGCGCCGCCGCCCGAGCCACCGCAGGCCGAGAGGAGGAGGGGGGCGGCGAGCGCGGCTACCGCCAGGCGGGAACAAAGTGCCACTCGGCGCGCCGAAGTTGCCGAGGCCGAGGATCTTCCCGCTGAGCGGGACCTTTGACGGTCTCGGCGCGCCACGCGCCGCGAGAGGAACGTTGTTCCCGCCCTCATCTCATCTCGTCGCTGGTACACGAGGACTCCTCATCCGTTGGCTTGGTCGACGATCAGTGCGGTGAAGGGCGGCCCGTGGCGCGGGGTGACCTGGAACGACAGGCCCCACTTGCCCACCATTACCAGCGCCGGCGCCGAGCGCGAGTACACGCCGGGCCGAATCTCGCTGAGCTGATACTCCTGCTGGGGCATCTGCATCTCGAGGTGGTTGAAGGCGAGGGTCACCTGAGCGCCGCGCACGGGCCTCCCGTCGCGCGTGATCCGAAGCGCGAACGCATCCGGGGCGGCGGCGCGGTTGGGGGAGACGAGCACCTGGAGCTCGTAGCCCTCGCTGCGCACCGTTCGCGCCACCGTCCCGGGCCCGACGGTGGCGAGCGCCGAGCCCTCGAGCGCGAACGCCGGCGGTGGCGGCGCCAGGCTCGAGAGGAGGGCGGCGACGAACACGATGCCGACGACGATCACGGCCTCTCCGGTCACCAGCTTGCGCAGGAGGGAGGCCGCGGTGGCGCCACGCGCGGAGCGCCCGGCCGCGGTGGCGCCACGCGCGGAGCGCCCGGCCGCGGTGGCGCCCCGCTCGGGGGGCGCGCCCGGCGACCCGCCGGCGGCGAGAAGCCGCGGCGTCGCACGCCGGAGGTTGCCGAAGGCGAGCACCAGCGTTGCGCAGAGCAGCCCCGCCTTGACCAGGATCGCCCTGCCGAATCCGGTGTCCGACAGAGCGTTCACCGCGGGAAGGTGCGCCACCGTCTCGCCGATCCCGCTCGCGGCAAGCACCGCGACGGACACGAGCGCCACCGTGGAGAAGCGCGGCACCGCCACCGCCAGGGCGGCGACGCGCCCGCGCTCCGGCAGCGTCGCGAGCAGGACGAGCAGACCCGCGAGGCCGCCGAGCCATACCGAGGCCGTGGCCAGGTGGAGCCAGTCGAGGGCGAGGGTGAGGCCACGCGGCGAGGTCTGCGCCGCATGTCCGGCTGCACCCGGGACGATGAGAACGGCACCGGCAGCGAGCACGCACCCGCAGCCGGCGGCGAGCTCGGCGATCGAGCGCCGCTCGCGCTCGGGCCGGTCAACCCACAGGGCGACACAGCCGGCCAGGCAGAACAGAGCGAAGCAGAGCTCGAGATCGACCAGCGCCCGGCCGAAGGCGGTGGCCCGGTAGAGGGGCACGAGCGCGCCGAGGTCGAGCGCCGAGCGCAGGGAGTCGTTCGCGCTCGAGAGGTCGAGGTACACCGGGATCGCGACCAGCGCCACCAGCGAGCTCACCACGAATGCCATCGACAGCGGGCGAAGGCCGACCCCGGTCACCCGCCGCGACATCGGGCGCGCGACCACCAGGCGGAGCGCGAGCAGGCCGATCGCCGCCATCGTCGACAGGAACATCACCCACCGCGCGATCAGCAGTCCCGGCGTGACCGCGGTGGCGGATAGGGTCGGGACGCGGAACTGCGGAGCCGGCCCCGGGTTCGGACCGATGGCATACGTGAACGCGCCCGACACCGGGTGGCCGTCGACCGAGATCGCGCGCCAGTAGATGAGATACCAGCCCTCGGGGAGCCGTGGTCGCAGCGCCACCACGAGCGTCTGCGGGTTCGCCGGCGAGCGCATCACCGGGCCGGCGGTCTGTTGCCGGCCCTCGGCATCGGTGACCGAGATGAGCGCAAGGCGAGGCTCGACCGCCTCGTCGTAGCTCAGCTGGACGGTGGCGGGCGGGGCGTCGAGCACGACGCTGGCGGCGGGCGCCGTCCTGATCAGGTACGCGTGCGCGGAGGCGCCGGCGGGCAGCGCCAGGGCAACGCCGGCGACGAGCAACAGCGCCAGGACGCGCGTGCGCCTCATGCCAGGGGGCGATCCCTCGCGGCGCGGCTGACGAGCGCGAACCCTCCGGCCACGAGGCCGAGCACGCCGACGATGAGGGCGACGATCGTGAGGGTCGAGGTCCCGCCGCCCCCGTGCAGGGAAGTAACGGCGTCGATCGCCGGCGCCGGCGCAGCCGAGGACTCCGGCCCCGACCAGTTCACGATCGACCCATCGGAGTAGGTCTGCTCGACCTGAAAGGTGTAGGTCCTGGATGCCGCCGGCTGCGCCAGGAACTCGAACAGCGAATCCTCCCCGGTCGGGGTCCGGCCTCCGGACCAGGTCACCCTCGTGATCACGGCCTCCTCGCCGCTGCCCGTCTGCTGCTCGCTCATGCGCCATCCGGGCGGCGGTGGCGCGAACGAATCGATGCCGAAGCCACTCGGGACGGTGAGCACGACCTTCGTCGTCGTCAGGCCGCTCTTCTCGGTCGGCACGGCGAGGCTGTAGAGCTGAAGCTGCCCCGCCAGCGAGACGGGCGGGCTGATGCGTGCGTGCGCCCACGCCGCCGCGGGAAATGCGGCTGCCAACGCGAAGCCGGCCGCGGCTGCGAGCACGCGTCTACGGGTTCTCAATCCCACTCCATTCGGTCGTAGGTCCGGACGTGGGCCCCGGGGGCCCGCGGGGGCGCTGCGCCTACCGGGGTGGTCCGCGACCCGACCAGCCGTCCGCGAGTGGGGAGGGCGGGAAGAGCGCGACGGCGCATGGCCGGGGCAGCAACGCCGGACGTCGGACCCGGGGACGTGATGAGGCCTGCCGCAGCGCGACCTCGCGCAGGACCCACCGCGCTCCGTGGAGCATGCTCGCGAGCACGAGCCCGACGCACGCCGCCGCCGGAAGCGCCCACCAGCCGCCGTACCCGAAGATCCCAGCGAGCCCGCCCGGGTGCCCGGTGCTGAGCACCCCCTCGAGGAGCTCCTGGCCGACGTAGATCGCCAGCAGCGCGACCGTACAGCTCAGCCACAGCCCGCCGAGCGAAAGCGTGTAGCGCCTCGCCGAGGTCTGGCCCGCGAGCGCGCGCCCGAGGCTCCACAGGAAGGCGCCGGCGGCGACGCCGATCAGAGCGACGATCCACGGCACCAGCGAGTGCAGGTACGAGTGGCCTTCGCGCGTGAGCACGGCGCCGGCATGCCCGCCGAAGGCGAGCAGGTAGCGGAGTTGATGCACCGCGACGACGCCAGCCGGCACGAGCGCGGTCCGTCCCGCGCCTCGGATCACGCTCCGGCCGTTGCCGAACATTTGCGCCACCATACCCCCATGCCCAGCCCCGGCGCGATCGCGGCCGTCATCTTCGACCTCGACGGCGTCCTCGTCGACTCCGAAGCCGTCTGGGACGACGCGCGGCGGAACATCGCGAAGGAGAACGGCGGTCGCTGGCCGGCCGACGCGCAGCGCGCGATGATGGGGATGAGCTCGACCGAGTGGTCGGCGTACATGCACGACGAGCTCGGAGTGCGGCTGGCGCCGGAGGAGATCTCCTCGAAGGTGGTGAGGCGGCTGGCGGACATCTACCGCGAGCGTCTGCCCCTGATCGCGGGCGCGCGGGAGGTGGTCGTCGCGCTCTCCACCGAGTGGACGCTCGGGCTCGCCTCCTCAGCGAACCGGCCCATCATCGAGCTGGTACTCGAGCTCTCAGAGCTCCGGTCGTGCTTCGCCGCCATCGTCTCCTCGGAGGAGGTCGCGCGCGGGAAGCCGGCCCCGGACGTCTATCTCGAAGCCGCGCGCCGCATCGGGGTCGAGCCCGCGCGCTGTGCCGCGGTCGAGGACTCGAGCAATGGACTCTTCAGCGCTTCCGCCGCGGGGATGGATGTGTTCGCGGTGCCCAACGGTGAGTTCCCGCCCAGCGAGGAGGCTCTCGCCGCCGCCGACGACGTCCTCGGCTCCATCGCGGAGCTGACGCCCGAACGCGTGCGCGCGGTCAGGCCACGACGTGCTCGCGCCTGAGGCGCTCGAGCAGTGCGGCGGATTCGGGATCGAGGCCCAGGACAAGCTCGCGCATCGTGCCGGTATCGAGCCGAGCCGGATCGGTTTCCTCCATGAACGACTCGAGCTCTTGCGCGAAGCGCAGCGGGTCGTCCAGGTGCGGGAAGTGCCCCGCCTCGTCGAAGAGCACGAGCCGGCTGCCGGGCATCGCGTCGTGAGCGGGCTGCGCGTGCTCGACGGGGATGATCCGGTCGTGGCGGCCCCACACGATCAGAGACGGCATCTTCGAGGCCAGGTACAGCCGGTCGGTGGCGTTGATCCGCTGGCCGCGGGCGTCGATCACCGCTCGCACGGTGTGTATGAACGCGTTGCGGGCGTCGGCGTTTGAAAGCGACTGGTAGCCGCGCGCCATCTCGGCGATGTCTATCCGCGTCCGCAGTCCGAGTCGCCCGAGGGCGCGGGGGACGATCGAGCCGAGCTCGAGCAGTCGCGGGTGCGCCAGCAGCGGCAGGACGATCTCAGAGCCCGGAAGGGTGGCCGCGCGAAGCAGAGGATGGACCTCCTCGCCGAGGCCGCCGCTCGAGACGAGCGCCAAGCGCTCGCAGCGCTCGGGGAACTGGTAGGCGAACTGCATGGCGATCCCGCCGCCGAGCGAGTGGCCGACGACGCTGGCGCGCTCGATGTCGAGGGCGACGAGCAGGTCGCGGATGCCGGAGGCGTGCGCGCCCAGTGAGTAGTCCCCGCGGGGCTTGGCCGAGTCTCCGTGACCGAGAAGGTCGGGCGCGATCACGGTGTAGTGCTCGGCCAGGAGCTGGACCGTCTGGTCCCACTGTCCGGCACGACCGGCTACGCCGTGGATGAGGACCATCGCCGGCCCCTGGCCGGCGATGTTGAAGTTCACGCGGTGGCCGTGGAGCGCGACCTCGGTGCGCTCGATGGTCGGGACCACCCGTATGTGCCGGTCACGCCCGCCAGTCGCTGGATCAACCGGGGGGCGCTCGGGAGCAGGAATCGACGCCATCCGGCCGGAACGGTAGCGGCTCGAGCGGCCGCCGGTCGTCACCAGGATCTGTGACATCCGTCACTGATCTCAGTGTTTTCGAAAGCCGTCACACCCGGGCGCCAAGGGCGGTCAACGCGGTGTGGCTCCGGATGAGTCGCGCGCGGAATCACCAGTAACGAACGCGATCGCCGCTGCGATCGACAGCTCGCGAGTAAGGGCGTTCCGCAGCGCGATCACCGCTGCGTACGAGTAGCGGGTCCGGCCGCCGGCGACCGGCAGGGGATGGCCGAATCGCTCAGCCCACAACCGCAAGGTCGCGGGCGTGGTCCCGAGCAGCGCGGCCGCGAACTCGGCGCTGACCGTGCCGCTTGGCCCTGCCATCCCGCCTTGCACCGCAACCAGGTGCGTCGTCATTGCTGCCTCCGATCAAAGTGAGCGATTGCGCGCTCTGCTCGTTCCATCCCCACACGCGCGCCGGCGGCGAAAGTCAGTCCCCATCGGCCAGCACGGGAGCGCCCCGCCCCGAGCATCCGAGCGCATGGGTTCGTCACAATGCTCAATCACCGAGCACTGCGAGCAGCTCGAGAGCCTCACCCGGGCGCTGCTCCAGGCGGAGACGCTCGACGCGATCGACGCCTACAGTGCCCCGGTGCGCCGATGCGAGGCGCGGAGCTGCGGCCGGCCACCGGGGACGCGGGCGGCTAGTCGAGTCGCTGGTCCGCCGCGGGCTGTCACTGATCCTGCGGATATGTGACGCGCCGTCGCACCTGTATCGAGAGTAAGTAACTGCCGTGTCGGGTAGCCCGCTCCGCGGAAGGCTTTGAAGGACACGGCGCGGAGGCGCGAGGCATGCGGCGAGTGAGTGACCTGGTCTCGGGTGTAAGGCGGATGCTGGTGATCGCGACGGTGAGCACCGGGGTGGCTAGTGTCGCGCTGAGCGCGTCCGCGCCGGCGTCCGCCGTCGTACCGCCGCCGCCGCCCGGTGCGCCTGCGGTCGAGTCCGCGCCGCCGAGCCTGGTCGGCGCCAATCCTCAGCTCCCGGCCGACGTGATCGCGGCGAGCGCGGCGAAGGGCAGCCACTGGAAGCCGGGAAAGGCGATCTACGGAAGCGCCTCGATCAACGACATCAAGGTCAAGGGCGCCGGCGGCACCACCATCCGCGTCAACGAGATCTATCCGACCACGGCCTCGGGCCGGCCGGCGAAGGGACCGTTCCCGGTTCTGCTGACGATGACGCCGTACGGCAAGGGCCAGGGCGGCTCGAGCAGTCCCGGTTCGGCCTCCTCACCGTCTGGCGGCTCCGCAACCGGTGGCGCTGACAACTACCTCGTGCAGCGCGGCTACATCGAGGTCGTCGAGGATGTTCGCGGCACCGGCGACTCGAACGGGAGCTGGGGAATATTCGACCCGATCCAGCAACGGGATGCGATCAAGGTGCTGAACTGGGCCGCACACGTTCCGCACTCCGACGGGCGAGTCGGCACCTACGGCCCCTCCTACCTGGGGATCGACCAGCTGCTGCTCGCGGGCGCGGTTGGCAAGCATTCGCCGCTCAAGGCGACCTTCCCGGTGGTCAGTGGCAACGACCTCTATCGGGACACCTCGTTCATGGGCGGGCTGCTCGACTTCGAGTTCAGCGAGGCTTACCTGGGCCTCACGGGCGGCACGAACACGGTCAATCCCGTTGGCGACACCGCCAGCGACCCGACCCTGCTCGCCGATCTCGCCGGCATCGAGGCCGACCACGCCAACGGCCTGGCGAGCTATCACGCGGCCACCACCGCGAACATTCTCGGCGGTGGCGACGAGGCGTACGACGGCTCCTACTGGCAGGCGCGCAACCCGCAGAACGTGCTCGCGCGGGTCGTCGCCAACCACATCCCCGCCTACCTGATCGGTGGGGAGTTCGACATCTTCCAGAACGGCGAGCCGGTCAACTACGCCGAGCTGCAGAATGCGTGGGCGGGCCGAAGCACCACCGCCCCGATGCGCGCTGGCCAGCGCACGACCGGGCGCTATCAGCTGATCGTCGGACCGTGGGAGCACCTCAACGGCTCTTCGGTCAACATCGACCCGCTCGAGCTCGAGTGGTTCGACACCTGGCTCAAGCACAAGCGCACGGGCATGGCCCGAACCGCCACGCCGTTGCATTACTACGACCTCGGCACCGGTCAGTTCGACGAGACATCGACCTATCCGTTCACGCGCTCGACGCCGGCGCGCCTGTACTTCGGCGCCGGCGGAACCCTCACGAGCTCGGCGCCGTCGAACGGAGGCGCGAGCGGCGGAGGGCTGCCCGGATCGCTGCCGACGCTGGGCGGGTTGGGCAAGGTCCTCACCGGCTCAACGACGGCGACGGCGCCGGCGACGACGAGCGACACGCTCGTCTGGAGCCCATCGGGATCGCCGTGCGGGCGACCCATCGATCAGTGGTCGATGGGGGGGATCTCGGTTCCCGCAGGATCAGCCGGTCTGTTCGCGCCGTGCGCCGCGGACGATCAGACGACGCAGGCGGGCCCCTGGGCGGTCAGCTACACGACCGCGCCGCTCGCCCGTGCCGCGACCGTCGCCGGCCCGGTCACCGCCACCATCTATGCGAGCTCCACGACTCCCGAGACCGAGCTTGTCGCCGAGCTCGAAGATGTCACCCCGAGCGGGTCCTCGTATCCGCTGACCGAGGGCGCGCTCCTCGGCTCCCTCCGAGCCGTGGATGCCAAGCGCTCATGGACAGCCAACGGAGTAACGGTGCTCCCGTACCACCCCTACACGAGCGCATCCTCGCGCCCGGTGACGCCGGGAGTGGTGACCGAGTACCAGATCCAGATCTTCCCCACCCTTGCCACGATCGCCAAGGGAAACCGGCTCCGCCTCACCCTGTCGACGACGGACACGCCACATCTCACGCCGCTGCCCAAGCAGCTTCCGCAGCTCGCCGGCGGCGTGTACACGGTGAGGCGCGCACCGGGCAGCGCGTCGTCGCTGACCGTGGACATGCTGCACTAGCGGGTTCTCAGCCCACGGCCGGATCCTGCGCGGGTGCGGAGGAGGACGGTGGCGATGCTGAGATCTCGAGCCGCGATTCCTCGAGGTCGAGCTCGCGCAGCACCACGTTCATCACCTCGTTCGAGAGCCGGCCGTCGTCACGCATGTGCAAGAGGGCGTCGCGCTGGGCCCACAGGACGAGCTGCACCATCTGTTGGTAGGCGAGCGACCGGTCCTCGTACCCGACGTCCTCGATCTTGCCTGCCTGGGCGGCGAGGCGCCGCTTCCGGTAGTCGTACATGGCCCGCATGCGCTCGACGGTCTCATCGCGCGTCCACTCCTCGTCGGCCAGCGCATCGATCTGTGCCAGGGCCGCCTTCGTGGCGATCAGCCGGGCGTGGAGCTCCTCGTTTGCGTCCGGGTCCTGGTCGCGGATCCCGAGGCGACGGATCAGGGAGGGGAGAGAGAGGCCCTGGACCACGAGGGTGAAGAAGATGACCGCGAACGTCAGGAAGACGATCAGGTCACGCTTGGGAAAGCCGGCGCCGGAGCGGGTCGCGGTCGGTAGCGCGAGGGCGACCGCGAGCGAGACGGCGCCGCGCATGCCGCTCCAGGCGATGACCATCCGCCACCGCGCGCCGACGCGGCGGGCACGCTGCGCCGGTCGCCGGTCGACCGCGCGTATCACGTAGGGGACGGTGAAGAGCCAGAGAAGCCGCGTCCCCATGAGCACGCCGCTGACCGCGAGCGCATATCCAGCCAGAGTGACCGCCGTATATCCGGACAGCGTGGTCACGATCGTCCTGAGCTGGAGCCCGATGAGCACGAACAGGGTGGCGTTGACGATGAAGTCGACGATGTCCCACACGAAGTAGCCCTGCAGGCGCGTGCGGACGGGGAGGATCCGGGGTCCGCGGATCCCCATGTAGATGCCGGCCGTGACGGCTGCGAGGACCGCGGAGACGCCGGCGGCCTCGGCCGGAACGTACGCCGCGTAGCCGGAGAGCAGCGAGATCGTGACGTTCACCTGATCGTCGGTGGTGCGCTCGCGGATCCACGACGCGATCCACCCCACCGCGAAGCCGATGGCAACCCCGCCGGCCGCGTCGAGCAGGAACGTCAGCCCGGCGTGGCCGAGCGAGAAGCTGCCGCCGACCGCCGCCGCCACCGCGACGCGGTAGGCGACGAGCGCGGTCGCGTCGTTGAACAACCCCTCGCCCTCGACGGCGTTGATCAGCCGCCTCGGTACCTCGAGGCGGCGCATGATCGTGGCCGCGGCCAGCGGATCGGTCGGGGACACGATCGCCCCGAGCGCGAACGCGGCCGCCCACGGCAGGCCCGGCACGAGCGCGTGCGCTGCGGCCGCCACCGCGACCATCGTGACCAGCACGAGGCCCACCGTGCTCAGCGTGAGCGCGCGCAGGTTGGCGCGCAGCTCGTTGAAGTTCGTGTAGATCGAGGCCCCGTAGAGAAGCGGCGGCAGGAACACCACGAGCACGACCTGCGGGTTCAGCTTCACGGCCGGCACCCCCGGGATGAAGCCGAACGCGGCGCCTCCGAGGACGAGCGCGATCGGGTACGGCATCGACAGATAGCGCGCGAGCGCGCTCAGTCCGACGACGGCGACGAGCACCCCGCCGATCAGAAGCTCGGCTTGACCCATTCAGGTGGAGCGTGTCGCGTCCGGCTGCTCGACCGTCGCCGCCCAGCTTCCGAGTAGGCGGAGGGTCTCCTCGTCGCGCGAGCCGGGCTCCGCGGTGTAGGCGAACATGGTCAGGCCGGGATCGGCCACCAGGTCCAGTCGGTCGTAGGTCAGGTTGAGCTCCCCGACCACCGGATGACGGAAGTGCTTTATCCCGGAGATGTGCTGGCGGACGTTGTGCGCGGCCCAGCGGATGCGGAACTCGTTGCTCTGGGTCGACAGCTCACCGACGAGGTCCGACAGGCACCGGTCATACGGGTCGCGCCCGGCCTCGGAGCGCAGCACGGCTACGACATCGCTGGCCGCCTTGTCCCAATCTACGTAGAAGTCCCGGGCGCGGGAGTCCAGGAAGACGTAGCGCGCGCTGTTGGGAGGCGCGACGGCGCCATCGAACACGTCGCGGTACAGGGCGCGCCCGAGGGGATTCGCGGCGAGCATGTCCAGGCGGCCGTTGCGCACGAACGCCGGCGCGCCGGTGAACGCCGCCAGCATTTGATGGATGCTCGGTCGGATGGCGTGCTTGGCGGGGCGCCGCCGCCGGCGGGCGGCCATCGGCTGCACGGCCCGAGCGAGGTCGAACAGGTGGGCGCGCTCGGCGTCGTCGAGCTGAAGCGCATGCGCGAGCGCCTCGAGGACGCTCTCGGAGACGCCGCCCATCTCGCCGCGCTCGAGACGGGTGTAGTACGGGACGCTGACGCCGGCGAGCACCGCGACCTCTTCGCGTCGCAGCCCGGGAACGCGGCGGCTGCCGTAGGCAACGAGCCCGGCCTGCTCAGGGGTGAGCTTCGCGCGGCGGGAGTTCAGAAACTCGCGGATCTCGCTCCTCGCGTCCATGTCAGGAGCTTAAACCCGCCTCCCGCGGAGTGGGGGACCCTGCCAGTACCCCTTTCGCAGGGTCTCTCAGCCGAAGCGAGCGCGTGCTTACGTAGTGCATGAACGAGATCGGTGAACCCGGAAAAGGAGGCACGCAGAAGATGCGAGCGACTGTGATGCACGGCGCGGGCGATGTTCGCGTCGAGACCGTTCCCGACGCGGATCTGATCGACCCGACGGACGCGCTCGTCCGCGTGACGAGCGCGTGCATATGCGGAAGCGACCTATGGCCCTACGCGTCGATGGAGCCAAGCGAGACCGGGCAATCGATGGGCCACGAGGCGATCGGCGTCGTCGAGTCGGTTGGCCCCGACGTCCGCACGATCAGGTCCGGCGACCTCGTCGTGATGCCGTTCGCATTCTCCGACGGCACCTGCGCCTTCTGCCATGAGGGCCTACACACCGCGTGCGTGCATGTTGGGTTCTTCGGCAACGGCGGGATGAACGGCGCCCAGGCCGAGGCGCTGCGCGTTCCCTTCGCCGATGGCACGCTGTTCGCGCTCCCGGTCGGCGAGGACGATGCGCTCATGCCGTCGTTGCTCACGCTGTCGGACGTGATGGGAACGGGACACCACGCCGCCGTTGTCGCCAGGGTGGCGCCGGGAAAGAGCGTCGCCGTGGTCGGAGACGGCGCGGTCGGCCTGTGCGGCGTGCTCGCGGCCAAACGGCTCGGCGCGGAGCAGATCATCATCCTCGGTCGCCACCCGGACCGGATCGCGCTGGCGCAGGAGTTCGGCGCGACGGACGTCGTCTCCGAGCGAGGCCAGGCAGCGGTGGAGGCGGTGCGAGAGCTGACCGGTGGCTTCGGCGCCCATTCGGTGCTCGAGTGCGTCGGCCTGGATCAGTCGACACAGACGGCCGTCGAGATCACGCGGCCGGGCGGCGCCGTCGGGCGCGTGGGTGTCCCGCAGGGCGAGAGCATGCCGGCGTCGCTTCCCGCGTTCTTCGGCAACGTGACCGTGGGCGGGGGCCCGGCGCCCGTGCGCGCCTACATCGAGGAGCTGCTCCCCGACATCCTCGATGGCAGGATCGAGCCAGGCAAGGTGTTCGACCACACTGTCGATCTCGACGGCGTCCCGGCCGGTTACCGCGCGATGGCCGATCGCGAGTCGATCAAGGTCATGGTGCGCCCCTGAGCTTCGGGGGAGCCGCGACGGTTCGGCAAGACGCGCAATAACACACTTCACCCCGGAGAACCCACATGCAGATCACCCGCAGCTCACTCGAAACCAACCGTGGTCCTGCCGACTGGTTCACGGGCACGGTATTCATCGACACCGTCGCTTCACCGTCCCCGCCCGCCCGCGCCGCTGCCGCGCTGGTCCACTTCACCCCGGGCGCGCGCACGGCCTGGCACACCCATCCGTTCGGACAGACCATCTACGTAACCGAGGGGATCGGGCGCTGCCAGCGACGCGGTGGCGCGGTGGAGGAGATCCGTCCCGGCGATCGCGTCTACTTCGAGCCGGGGGAGGACCACTGGCACGGCGCCGCCCCGGATCGCCTGATGACCCACATCGCGATTCAGGAGGCGGACGAGTCGGGGAGCCCGGTGACGTGGGGCGAGCACGTCAGCGACGAGGAGTACGGCGCGTAGCCCGGAGTGGGCCCCGGGCGCCGGTGCTGACGGCGCGCTGGTCGGCTACGTCTCGGGCCGGTAGCGAAGACCGTCGAGCGCGATCCGCAGGATGTGCTCGATCTGGCCGGGACCGCTCGCCGGGATCTTGGTGATCCCGATCACCATGTGCATGACGTCGGAGAACTCGACGTCGGCTCGGACGACGCCCGCTTCCTGCGCGTGCTTGAGCAGCGGCTCTCCCGCCGCGTAGAGCGACGCGCGACACTGCTGGAAGAGGGGCGCATCCTGGTCCAGGTAGTTCATGAGCTCGGCGGCGAGGGCGCGCTTGGTGCCGAGATACGCGACGACGCGCTCGAACCAGCCGTTGAGGGCCTCCCACGGGTCACCGCCATCGAGCTCGTCAGCGGTCCGCGTGACGCGATCGACCTCGACAACGTACAGGGCCTCGAGGAGCGCCTGCCGGTTCGGGAAGTGCCGATAGAGCGTGCCGATGCCCACGCCCGCCCGGCGGGCGATCTCCTCCAGAGCCGTCGACTCTCCGCCCTCGGCAAACGCCTCACGGGCGGCCGCGAGGATCTTCTCGTAGTTGCGCCGCGCGTCGGCGCGCATGGGGCGGGTGCGGAGGACTTGCTCGATGGATTCGGTCGTGGACACGGGAATTCTGCTTGACAAGCGGAGGGACCCTCCGTATATTTCCGGAGGAAGCCTCCAGATATTTCGGAGGTGGCCTCCATTTTAGCTCCACATTCGTACAACCACAAGTCGGGACGTTTATGCACTTAGCTTTCACCCCCTCTCCCGAGCCAGCCCAGCGCCGCTGGCTGTCGCTGACCGTCGTCTGCCTCGCGCAGCTGATGATCGTGCTCGACGTCACGATCGTGAACGTCGCCCTCCCCGCCATCCAGCGCGACCTCCACTTCAGCCAGGCCGACTTGACGTGGGTCGTGAACGCCTTCCTGATCACGTTCGGCAGCCTCCTGCTCCTCGCGGGGCGGCTCGGCGATCTGGCCGGGCGCAAGCGCGTCTTCCTCGCCGGCCTGACCCTGTTCACCACCGCGTCGCTCCTCTGCGGAGTCGCGCCGAGTCAGGGCATCCTGATCGGCGCCCGGTTCCTGCAGGGCGTCGGCGCCGCCGGCCAGGCGTCGGTGATCCTCGCCATCATCGTCACCGAGTTTCCCGAGGCCACCGACCGCGCCCGCGCGATGAGCGCGTATGTGTTCGTGTCCGTCGCCGGCGGCTCTCTCGGTCTCCTCGCCGGCGGGCTTCTCACCGAGGCCCTCAGCTGGCACTGGGTCTTCTTCGTCAACCTCCCGATCGGCGTCGCCACCCTGCTCGCCGGCCGGGCGCTGATCGCCGCCGACGCCGGCCGGGGGCTACACCACGGGATCGACTGGCTCGGATCCCTGCTCGTGACCGGCTCGCTGATGAGCGCCATCTACGCGATCGTCAAGGCCACGGCCCATGGCTGGACGTCGGGTCAGGTGGTCGTGTACGCGGCTCTGGCGGCAGTGCTGATGGCGGCGTTCCTGGCGCTCGAGGCGCGGATCGCCAACCCGATCATGCCGCTGCGGATTCTCCGTCTACGCGGGCTGATCGACGCCAGCCTGGTCAGAGGCGTGCTCGTCACGGCGATGTACTCGACCTTCTTCCTCGCCACCCTCTACCTGGAGCACATCCGCCACTACAGCGCGCTGCAGACCGGGGCCGCGTTCCTGCCATGGACGATCACGGTCGCCATCCTCTCCCGCGGCGTCACCGGGCGGCTCGTCAGGCGCTTCGGCCCGCTCCCGGTTCTGATGGCCGGGATGGCGAGCGCCGCCGGCGGCCTTGTGCTCTTCAGTACCGTCGGGCCGCAGACGGCGTACTTCCCGACCGTGTTCGTGGCCAACCTCGCGCTCGGCCTGGGCATCGGCAACGCCTTCATGCCGCTGCTGACGATCGCGATGGCGGACGTGCCCGCCGCCGACGCCGGCCTCGGCTCCGGCATAACCAATGTCTCGCAGCAGATCGGCGGCGCGCTCGGACTGGCCGTGCTGAGCACCATCGCTGCGAACCACACCAAGGCGCTGCTGGCCGCGCACCACAGCCTCGCCCCGTCGCTGATCAGCGGCTACCACCTCGCGTTCCTCGCCGGGGCGGGCACGCTCTGCGCCGGTGTGCTGCTCGCGTTCGTCCTGCTGCGCCCCCGGGCCCCGCGCCCGGCGCTGCGGCTCGCGAGCTCTCCGCGGGACCCCCGCGAGAACACGACCTCCAACAATCTCGAGACCGAACGGCAGGCAGCATGAGACACCTCCACCAGCTCCGCCCCGGCAAGGCGCCAACGCGGCCGCGTTG
Source organism: uncultured Solirubrobacterales bacterium (assembly GCA_963839105.1). Lineage (GTDB taxonomy): Bacteria > Actinomycetota > Thermoleophilia > Solirubrobacterales > Solirubrobacteraceae > Palsa-465. Next base: position 50,279 of record CAWITQ010000005.1, on the reverse strand, counting down.
GCACCACGCAACCGCGCCGGCGCGCCGGCGCCCGAGCAGCCAGCTCATCTTCGACGGTGTCGTGGCCGGCTACATCCACGACATCTCGCCGCACGGCGCGAGCGACGCCCTGGCCTTCCGGCGGCCCGCGCGCCGAACGCCGCGCGGCTGATCGCCCCCCGGCGAGGCGCCGGCAGCGCACGACCGCTCCGGCGCCTCGCCGCGTCACCTTTAGTCCGGTAACCTCGCCCCTTCGCGTGGGGGAACGTCGTCTGGCCAGCGACTGTCCAGGTCTAGTCGGAAGGGTCCGAGAATGCAGATCGGGGGACATCGATTGGAGCAGGGATCCGAGCTTGGCGGCTACCGCATCGAGGAGCCGATCGGGCAGGGCGGCATGGGCGTCGTCTATCGGGTCACGAACGTCGCCCTGGGGCGCGTCTACGCGCTCAAGCTGCTCGCCCCGGCCCTGGCCGAGGATGAGCAGTTCCGCCACCGCTTCCAGCGCGAGATGCGGATCGCCGCGTCGCTGCACCATCCTCACGTCGTCGGGATCCACTATGCCGGCGAGCAGGACGGCCAGCTGTTCCTGGCCATGGACTACGTGGAGGGCACGGACCTGCACCAGGTTCTCGCCAAGGAGGGCGCGCTCGCGCCGACGCGCGCGCTCGAGTTGCTCACGCAGGTCGCCTCTGCGCTCGACGCCGCCCACGCCAACGGACTCGTTCATCGCGACGTCAAGCCGGCAAACGTGCTGGTCGCCGTCAGGGACGGTGCCGAGCACGCGTACCTGACCGACTTCGGCCTGGCGAAGCGCAGCGACACGCTGTCCGGGCTCACCGTGCAAGGCAACGTGGTGGGGACGTGCGACTACATGGCGCCGGAGCAGGTCACGGGCGAGCGCACGGACGCGCGGACGGACGTGTACGCGCTGGCATGTGTGTTCTTCCGGATGCTGACCGGCAAGGTGCCCTACGAGCGGGACAGCTCGGTGGCCACGCTGTTCGCCCACGTGCACGACCCGCCGCCGGCGCTCACGAGCCCGCTGTGCGATCAGTACCCGGAGTTCGGCCCGGTGCTGGAACGCGCGATGGCGAAGCACCCGAGCGATCGCTACCTCTCGGCCGGCGATTTCGCCCGCGATGCGGCGGCGGCGCTCGAGGGCGCGCGGTATACGAGCGAGCCCTCGATGGTGGCGGTCGGCGACGCGCGTCCAGTCGACGGCTCGGCCGGGCCCATCGGCGGGGATGACGGGGCCGTCGGCGGGAGTAACTGGGGGGCGCGCGCCTCCGCCTCTTCCGCCACCCGCGCTCCGAGTGCAGCGGCGCCCGAGCCGACCACGACGGCGGCCCGGGACGGGAGCGGCGGCCCCCGCGGGTGGATCAGGCGCCACCGGTGGCCGGCGCTCGCGCTGCTGGCGGTGGTCCTCGCCGCCGCGGTCACCGGAGGCGTGCTCGCCGCGAGCTCGTCCTCACCAACGCGTGAGCTGTTCGAGGCGATCCTCCGGCCAGTTCCCGCCAACCACGTGAGCGGCAGCGGCACGGCGGCAGTGCGGCTGACCGGCAACACGGCGACGATCACACTCGACGCCACCGGTCTGCTGGCGCGCGGTTCTCATCAGATGCACGTGCACGCCTTCGGGGAGGGGATCTGCCCACCTCCGTCGGCCGCCAAGCTCTACAACGGACACCGCGCCATCAGCACCAACGACGGCCTGAAGTACTACGGCCCGATGGCGATCGCCCTCACGCTCTTCGGCGACTTCAGTCCGAACAGCATGGTCGCCTTCTCGCGCTATCCGTCGAGCGGCACGATCCATTACCAGCGCACGCTCGAAGTATCTTCGGCCACCGCCAGCGCGATCCGCAACGGCAACGCCGTCGTCGTCATCCACGGCATCGACTACAACCACAACGGCGTCTACGACAACGTCCTCGATCGCAGCGAGGTCGACAGCAGCGTGCCGCAGGAGCAGACCGCCCCGGCGCTGTGCGGAACGCTTGTGAGCCCGCGGTCGGTCGGGCTCAGCGGTTAGCTCATCGCCGCCGCGCGACCGCGGAGCGGGCCCACCGCGTGTCAGGTACGTTTGCCTCCAGTGCGCTCGGTGGTGATCACCCGCCATGGCCCGCCGGAGGTCCTGCAGGTTCAGGAGCGGCCGGATCCCGCGCCGGCCGACGGTCAGATCCTGATCGAGGTGCGCGCGGCCGGGATCAACTTCGCCGACGTGATGGCGCGCATGGGGTTGTATCCCGACGCTCCCAAGCCACCGTGCGTGATCGGCTACGAGGTTGCCGGCACCGTCGCCGCCGTGGGGGCGGGCGTCGAGGGGTTCGCCGTGGGCGACCGGGTGGCCGCGCCGGTTCGGTTCGGTGGCTACGCCGAGCGGGCGGTGAGCGCCGCCGACGGAGCCTTCCCCCTTCCTGACGCCATGACCTTCGAGGAGGGCGCGGCGATCCCCGTCAACTACGCGACGGCCTGGGAGGCGGTCATCCGGGGCGGTAACGTCCAGCCGGGGGAGCGAGTGCTGATCCACTCGGCGGGCGGCGGCGTCGGCATCGCGGCGACGCAGCTGGCCAAGCGCGCCGGCGCCGAGGTGTGGGGCACCGCGTCACCCGGCAAGCACGAGGCGATCCGCGGATTCGGCGTCGACCACCCTGTCGACTACACGGCCGCCGGCTGGGAGCGCGGCGTGCCGCAGTTCGATCTGGTGATGGACGCGATCGGAGGTGCCAGCTTCCGGCGGAGCTACAAGCTGCTGCGCGCCGGCGGACGGCTCGTCTGCTTCGGTGCCTCGGGAGTCGTGTCGGGTGCCGAGCGCAACCTCGTCGCCGCTGCCAAGACCGCCGTTCAGATGCCCTGGTTCAGCATCGTTCGTCAGATGTCGGCCTCGAAGACGGTGCTTGGCCTCAACGTCCTGACGCTCTGGGATGAGCACGGATCGGGCCGCTGGTCGCAGCCACTCACAGAGCTGATCGAGAACGGCGTGATCCACCCAGTGCTCGCGCGCTCCTTCCGCTTCGACGAGACCGGAGAGGCGCACCGGTTCATCGCGGAGCGCCGGAACGTCGGCAAGGTCGTGCTCGTTCCCTAGCGTTCGCGGGCTCCGACGAGAACCTCGGGCGCCTCCTGGGCGGGCTGAACCGGCGGCTTGGCGACACAGCGCCGGCGTCGGCCGGCGCTGCGTCACGTCGTGCCGCCCGCCCCGGCGGCGGTCTGCGGCTACGGGGTCCCAGGCCCGCGGACGCCACACAGGCTCGCGAGAACCTGACCGGCGGCGTGGACCGAGAGAGCCCACGTCTGGAGTCCGACGACACCGTCCGCCGCGATGCCGTCGAGCTGCTGTGCCCCCTTGACGGCGGTGGCGGTGTGCGCCCCGTAGACCCCATCGAGAGCGAGCACGGGGTTCGAGCTCGGCGCGAAGTCCCCACGTCCCTCGTTGAGTGCGTTCTGAAGCTTCTCGACGACGGGGCCGTGCGATCCGGGCGACAGGGTGGGAGGCTCCGCCCCGTCGCCGCCGAGGGCGCCCCACGTTGCCGGTCCGACTATTCCGTCGACCGCGAGATGCGCGTCGCTCTGGAACTGCTCGACCGCGGTCTTCGTCACCGGCCCGAAGTGCCCGTCGATCTGGTGGTTGTCGCTGAGCGTCCGCCGGACGAGCAGGTATTGCAGCCACCTGACGGCCGGCCCGGACGCGCCCTCCGAGATCGTCGGAGTGCTGGAAACGGCGTGTAAAGACATTTGACTACCTCCGGTCCTCATACGTGGCCCCCTAAGACCACTTCACTGTGTAGACGGTAACCCCGGCAAGAGGACGGAGAGGTGATTAATGTCCTAGTTCTTGACCACGCAGACTCACAGCTCCGCAGATGCAGATACGGTGCCCGGAACGCTGGCACTGCTCGACTGGAGGCGGCGCATCGCCGACCTCTACCGCGAGATTCGACGTCACCCCGACCCGCGCGCGGCGTGGCGGGTGTGGCAGTCGACGCGGGGCGAACTGTTCCGAACGCACGCTCAGTCCCCGATTCCCGCGTCGGACCGGGCCACGTACGGTGGACCGTACGTGTACCCGTATGACGACGCCTGGCGGACCCTGGCGGACGTCGAGCCGGCGGAGCCGCAGCGGCTCGAAGTCCCGACGAGCACGGGCCAGGGGATGGTTCTGCGTCGCTGGGCCGTGGCCCGCTTCCGCGTTCACGAGACTGAGCTCACCCTCGATCTCTACTGGCTCGAGGGCTACGGGGGCGGCGTGTTCGCGCCGGTCGCCGATGCCACGAGCGGCCGCGAGACCTACGGCGCCGGGCGGTATCTGCTCGACAGCATCAAGGGCGCGGATCTCGGGCTCGATGGCGGGCGCCTCGTGCTCGACTTCAACTTCGCATACCAGCCGTCCTGCTCGTACGACCCGCGGTGGACGTGCCCGCTCGCACCGCCGGCGAACCGGCTGGCGCTTCCCGTGCGCGCCGGCGAGCGACTCGGCGCGGACATGGGCGGGTCGTAGGTAGCGGCCCGGGTCCCGTCGCGGGCACGCGCCGGCTTGGCCTGCGAGACTTCGCGACGACGCCTCCGTGACGCCCCAGACGACATCCGCCGCCGAATCGCTCTGGTTCGATGTCGCCCGCGACGGCGGCTACGAATCGCTGAGCGGCACGGTCGATGTCGATGTCGCCGTCATCGGCGGGGGCATCGCCGGCCTCACCGCGGCCCTTCTGCTCAAGCGCGGCGGCGCCCGCGTAGCGGTGATCGAGGCGGCGGGCATAGCGTCCGGCGTGACCGGCTGCACCACGGCGAAGGTGAGCGCGCTGCAGTCGACGATCTACTCGACCCTCCAGTCGCGGCACGGCGAGGAGAAGGTGCGCCAGTACGCCGAGGCGAGCGCCGCCGGCGTTGAGCAGCTGGCAGCCATCGTCGCCGAGGAGCAGATCGAATGCGATCTGGAGCGTCGTGTGGCCGCGACGTACGCCGCCGAGGAGTCCGAGCGCGGCCAGATCGAGCGTGAGACCGAGGCGGCGAGCAAGGCCGGGTTGCCGGTGAACCTCGTCGAGTCCCTCGAGCTGCCCCATCCGGTCTACGGAGCGGTCGTGCTCGACAACCAGCTTCAGCTGCACCCCGTGCGCTACGTTCGCGGGCTCGCAACCGCGGTCCACGGCGGCGGCTCCATGGTGTTCGAGAACTCGCGCGCATTACGCGTGAGCGAGGGGTCGCCGTGCTCGGTCGCGACCGCGGACGGGGAGGTCCGGGCAGAGCACGTCGTCGTCGCCAGCCATTACCCGATGCTCGATCGCGGCCTGTACTTCGCTCGCCTGGAGGCTCAGCGTTCCTACTGCATCGCGCTGCGGCTCGCGACGGGCACGCCGCCGCAGACGATGACGATCAGCGCCGGGTCGCCGACCCGGTCGCTGCGCTCGCACGGCGAGCATCTCATCGTCGGCGGAGAGGGCCACCCGACGGGATCGGGCAAGGCGACGCCCGAGCGCTTTGCCCGGCTCGAGGAGTTCGCCCGCCGGCACTGGGAGATCGATGCCGTCACCCACCGGTGGTCGGCGCACGACCCGATTCCCTACGACCACCTGCCGATGATCGGCGCCTACCGGCCCCGCTCCTCGCGGCTCTGGGTGAGCGCCGGCTTCATGAAATGGGGCCTTTCCTCGGCGACGTTCGCGGCGAAGATCCTCGCCGACCGGATCGGAGGGAGGGACAACGCTTGGGAGGAGACGTTCTCGCCCAACCGCCTGTCGCTCACCTCGTCCCACGAGGTGGCCAAGCTCGGCGCGAAGTTCGCCGCCGATCTCGTCGGCGATCGGATCCGGCCGCCGCAAACGGTCTCCGCCAAGCGCACTCCGAGCGGAGAGGCGCGCGTCGTCCCGGACGGCCTTGGCAAGATGGGCATCTACCGGGAGCCCGACGGAACCCTCCACGCCGTGTCCCTGCGATGCACCCATCTCGGCTGCCTGCTCCGCTTCAACGCCGCCGAGCGCTCGTGGGACTGCCCGTGCCACGGCTCGCGCTTCGACGTCGACGGCGCGGTGCTGGAGGGACCGGCGGTCCGCCCGCTCGAGCGGCGCGACCCTTAGGGCCGGCGAGGCGGCGCGGGGTGGGGGTCCTACCGCCGGCGCAGGGCGCTCGGCTTGTGGACGGCCTCGCCTCCGCCCTTCTCGCTGCGGACCAGATACTGCGGCTCGTCCTCGCTGGCCCGGACGGTCCGGCCGGCCAGTTCGGTGTCGCGGGTGATCTCGCGCTCCACGACGCCGGGTGTGTCCTCGGTGCCGTGTGAGCTCCAGACGACCTTGTCGCCCTTCTTGAACCGCTCGGTCATCGTCCACCTCTACAGGTTGTTTGGATTTTCTGCAATTCCCGTGCGAAAGGCCGGATAAACCGCCGGAGAGGTGGGTAGTGCCGCGGGATGCCGGATGCAGAGGACGACCGGGGGTGACCGAGCCCCAACCGCGTCTGATCGACGTGGCCGCTCCGTCGCGCCCCGAGGGCGCCGTCATCGTCCTCCACGGTGGCGCGAGCCGTCGCGATCGCATGCAAGTGAGTCCGGCCCAGCTATCCGTGGTGCGGATGATCCCGATCGCACGCCGGATCGCCCGGGCCGGTCGCGGGCGCCTGGCGGTCTTCCGGCTGCTGAACGCACGGCGTGGGTGGGATACGAGTCACACCCCTGTGCAGGACGCGCGGTGGGCGATCGCGCAGGTGCGCGACCGGCTGGGCGGCGGTGTCCCGATCTGCCTCGTGGGCCACTCGCTCGGCGGCCGCGCCGCCCTCCTCGCCGCGGGCGAGGCCGATGTGGTGAGCGCCGTCGCGCTGGCGCCGTGGGTGCTCGATTCGGACGTCCCCCGAGGCGTGAAGGGCAAGCCGATCCTGATCGTCCACGGGTCCCAGGATCGAATCGCCAGTCCCGCGCGCTCCGCGGCGCTCGCCCGGCGGATGCGATCCGCCCGCGTCAGCTACGTGGTCGTCGACGCGGCCAAGCACGCCATGCTCCGCCACCACGAGGAGTTTTCCCGGCGTGCCGCCGAGTTCGCCGTCGACACGCTGCTCGACCGCGCGCCGCTCGCTGCCGCCGCCGCGTAGTCCGCGATCCGGCGCGGCACTCGCGCGGATCAGGTCAGGGCCGGCTGTGAGGGCCCGGCGAAGACGTGCAGCCCGAGGCGCTCAGACACCTCGTGGCACACCCTGACGCCTCGCACGCTGTTGCCGAAGCGATCGAGGCCGGGCGAGAACACGCCGATGCCCAGCCTGCCGGGAATGACGGCGATGATGCCGCCGCTCACTCCACTCTTGGCCGGAAAGCCAACCTGATAGGCCCACTCGCCCGCGAAGTCGTACATACCGCAGGTGAGCATCACGCCTGAGGACGTCTCGGTTGACGAGCGGGGAAAGGACGCCCCGACCCGTCAGGGGATTCCGGCCGGCGTTCGCGAGCGTGGTGGCGATCGCCGCGAGGTCCTCGCACGCCACCGTGATCGCGCACTGGCGCAAGTAGAGGGCGAGGACCGCCTCGACGTCGCCGGTCAGCATTCCGTCGCTGCGCATCAGGTAGGCAGTGGCGCGATTGCGGTCCGCGGTGTCCCTTTCGCGCGCGAAGACGTCTTCGTCGACGGCCAGCTCCGCGTTGCCCGCGAGCTCGCGGATGAGCGCGAGCACCCGCTCGAGCTTCTCGTCCGAGTCCTCGCCGTCGATCAGAGCACTGGTGGCCAGCGCCCCGGCGTTGCACATCGGGTTCTACGGACGGTGGTTGTGCTCGTCGAAGGTGATCGAGTTGTATGCGTCGCCGCTCGGCTCCACTCCGACGCGCCGCAGCACCGCCTCACGACCGTGATCCTCGAGAGCTTGGCGTACGAGAAGACCTTCGAGATCGACTGCAGCGCAAACGCGAGCTGGTGATCACCTGCCCGATGGATCTCTCCGCCGAGCCCCGCGACGGAGATCGCGCCATAGCCGTCGGCGTTCCTCTCGCTCTGTCGGGCGATCGACGTTGGCGCGTCGAGCAGCCAGAACTCGGCGGCTAGTCACGTTGGCCCGCATGCAGTGCGAACAGCCGACACATGGCCCGAGTCTATGGCCGGAGCTGATGCGTGCGACGAAATTGGGGGGTGGCCACGACTGACCCATGACCCCCGGTTCTTAGCCCGCTCCTACGGCGTCCTGTTCGAAATCTCACGGCCGCCGTCCAATCTCGCGCTCGTCCCTGATGTCCAAACAGGAGGAACAATGCCCAACCTCAGATCCATGGTCATGACGGGCGCCGCGGTCGCAGCCGCGGCGGTCGGAGGCGGAGCGATCGCGAACGCCGCGACCTCGAGCTCGATGACCTCCGCGGCCTCGAGCTCGAGCGGGGCCCCCGCGATCGCGCCGTCGAACTTCCCCGCGCACGGAACCGCTGCGCACGAGGACACCGAGAAGCCCGTGACGGGCGCCGCGGCCGATAAGGCGAAGGCCGCCGCCGTGAAGTCCCTCGGTGGCGGGACCGCCACCGGTGTGACGTTCGACTACACCGGCGGCGGCTACGAGGTCGACGTGGCGAAGAACGGCACGACGACCGAGGTCCATCTCGACCGCTCGTTCAACGTGCAGGCCGGCGGCCACGGCCCCGGCGCCCCGGCGCCGGGCGGCTCGGGCACCGGATACGGGCCGCAGATGAGCGGCTGACGCGGTGATGGATCCTGGGCGCGGTTACCGGGGGCCGCGCCCGGGGCCTCCATCACGCCGCGGGGCGGACCCGTCGACGAGGGACTGGACTCATGTAGCGGCCTCGACCGCGCGCAACTCCTCCGCGTAGGAGATCGACTGACGGCGGAGCGTGCCGTCGGTCCCGACGCTGTAGCTGCCCATCCGCCAGAGTGGCGGCGAATAGGCATGGATGGATACCGCCGGCACATCGCTCTGCTGGCGCATGCGGTGCACATGCGAGGCGTCGAAGTCGAACGTCTCTCCCGCGCGATGGCGCAGCCGCCGCGGTGCACCGTCCAGCATGAGGCGCTCCTCGATCACCTCGCCCTGCACAACCGCGACCGCACCGCGCGACACGTCGTGATCGTGGAAGCCGGTGTCATTGCCGTTCGCCCACGAGATAACCCATACATCGACGTGCTCGTCGCGCCATAGCTGCTCGAAATGGCGCTCCCCGCTGCCGTAGCGCACCAGCGACCGCCACCGTTCCGGTTCGGCGGCGAGGCGAGCCACGAGATGACGCAGCTCGGAGCGATCGAGATCGCGGCTCATCATGCGGCGATCGCCTCGACGGCGGCGTGGCCGAGGAGCCGAGCCGGGTTACGCTCACGCAGGGCAACGTCCACAGCGTCCCCTAGCGCCAGTTCGCCAGGAGCAATGACCGGGCGGTCGCTGCCGTAAACCAGGCGGTCGACGCCGACCTCGCGGACGACCGCGTCGACGGCGCGCAGGCCATATGACGAGGTGTCGAGAAACACCCCCGGATCCCTCTCCGCCCGGCCTCCGCGGGCGACCAGCCGCTCGCGCTGAAGCGGCGCGAGGCCGGACAGCATCGCGAAGCACACCCGCAGCCTCGGGTGTGCGGGCCGCCCCCAGAGGGCGAACGCATACCAAGCCTTCTGCATCTCCATCACGTAGTCCGTCAGCGCGGGCCACCAGCGTGGCCCCGTCGGGGGGCCGGCGGCCGCCGGACCGGGATGAATGAGCAACGGCGCCTCATGGCGCGCCAGCGTCTCCAGCACCCCGCCGAGATGCTCGTATCCGGCCGCGTCGCCAAGCGCGCCCGCCGGAACGCACGCGCCTGCGAACCGGTCGCCGAGCAGTCGCGACAGCGCCGCGGGGTCGGGCTGCGCGAGTCCGATCGCCGCCCACGCGCCGAACTGCCCGGGCAGCTCCGCGACGCCCTCGTGGTACGCGGCGAGCAGCCCCTCGGCATCGGCGGCAGGAAGCCCCTCGATCCCGAGCGGCGAGGAGAGCGCGACCAGCGCCCGGTCCACGCCATCGATGTCGAGGAGCGCCGAGCGGCGGTCGGGGTCGTGGTCCTCCAGCACCAGCGGCGCATCGGCTTCTCCGCGCAGCCGGAGCGTCCAGCCGGGGGCGCTGCGCATGAGCCTCGGCGGCTCGCGGCGCTGTGCCAGCGCCCTTAGCAGCGGCTCTGGCCAGAGGTGCTGGTGAACGTCAACGCGCAGGGCGCACTCCCGATGGATCGTGGATGTGAACCGGTTCAGTGAACCGGTTCACCAGTATGAGCCCTCCCGTCGCGACGTGTCAAGCCGAGTAGCCTTGCGCGCGGTGGGCAGGCATCGCCCGACGATCCGCGAGCTGGCCGAGTACACGGGGCTCTCGCCCGCCGCCGTCAGCTACGCCCTGCGGGGACTGCAGGTCTCGGCCGAGACGGAGCGGCGCGTCCGCGCGGCAGCCGAGGAGCTCGGCTACGAGGCCGACCCGATCGCGCGGGCGCTCGCCGGCGGCGCCACCGCGGTGGTCGGCCTGCTCGTCGGCAGCCTGGCCGACTTCTGGACCCAGGAGATGGTGCGGGCTCTCCAACGCGAGCTCTACGGCGTCGCCCGGAGCGCACTCGTAGCCGACGCCGACGGCGAGCCGGCCCGCGAGCTCGAGCTCGCGCAGCGACTCGTCGATCACCGCATCGATGGCCTGGTGGTCGTCCCGATCGGGCCCGCCAGTGGCGGCTGGACCTCGATCGCGCGCCAGGTGCCGACGGTCACGATCGGAGACGCGCTCCCGGGCGTAGCCCCCGCCGGGGAGGTCGTCTTCGACAACGAGCTCGGCGTGAAGCAGGCGCTCGAGTACCTCGGTGGCCTCGGCCATCGCCGGATCACCGTCCTGTCGTGGGCAGTGGAGACCTCACCGGAGCGCGCCGCCGAGCGTGCGGTCGCCGCCTCGGCTGCCGCACTGGGGCTCGACTGCCGCGTCGTCGCCTGCGCGTATTCGCTCAACGGCTCCCAACCACTCGCTGTCGAGCTGCTCGACAGCCCGGACCGCCCGACCGCGGTGCTGTGCATGTCCGACTCGATCGCCTACGGCGTGTACGCCGCGTGCGCGGAACACGGGCTGTCAATCCCCGGCGATGTCGCCGTCGCCGGGTTCGGCGATCATCCGATCTCACGGCTGCTCGCGCCACCGCTCACGTCGACGGTCTGGGACGTCGACCAGGCAGCCGAGCGCGCCACGAGCTTCCTGCTCCAAGCGATCGAGGCGAATGGCCCCCAGGCCACGCTCCGCGAGGTCGTGGCGCCGGTGCTCGCCGTTCGCGCGTCGACGGGACCGCCGCGCCCGGACGCCGGCTGATCAGCGCAGCGTCGCATGGAAGCCGAGGCAAAGCGCTCGTCCCCGCGGTCACGTTTTATTTTGCGGCCGCTCACACAGGCGCTCGAATAGGAGTACTGTCAGATACTGAGCTGGCCCTGCGGCCAGCATCCTGAGCCCAGGCTCGAATGCCACCGACGGCGCGAAGCGCTCGAGGCGGGGAGCCGGGGCCACTGGTTGCGACTGCGGGGCCGGTCCGCTTCCGTAGTGGTACAGCTCGTCCGCCCGCTGTCCGTGGGGGTCATCAAGCATCCCCCTGTTCCGTGTAGCGCGCGTACGCGTCCTCAACGAGCTTGACCATCTGCCAGTAGGCGATGAGATCTCGCTCGGTGTCCGTCGTGTTGGCGAAGAACCGGCGGGCGATTGTCATCTCACCCCGATCGGGGCCCGCCGCCTGCTCGGCGATCCACGCGCGATCGATCCCCTTTCTAGCGATCAAACGTATCGCGGACTCGATCTCCGAGCCGGTGCAATCGCCGAGTCGCTTGAACACGCCGGTAGCTATCTCGAGCTGCTCCTCTGGATCGACCTCGCCCATGGCCACATGATCCTCTTCCGGCCACCGCGCCGTTCTCTACGCCGAGGGGCTGACCGCGCGAATGATTGCGGCGGCGGCGTGCGCGTGCACTCGGTGGGTCTCGCGGATCTCGACATCCTCGAGTCCGGCACCGGCGAGCGCGCTTCTGAATTCGGTTTCGGTGAGCGCGCCGGCGATGCAGCCCGTCCATGCGGCCATGTCAGCTCGTGTGGCGTCGTCCATGTCGGCGTCGGCGATCACATCGGAGACCGCGAACCGGCCGCCGGGCTTCAGGACGCGGGCGGCCTCGGCGAGCACTCTGGGCTTGTCGCCGGTGAGGTTGATCACGCAGTTGGAGATGACGACGTCGACGCTGTTGTCGGCGAGGGGGAGCTCTTCGAGGTATCCCTTTCGGAACTCGACGTTCTCGACCCCGGCCTCGGCGGCGTTGCGGCGGGCGAGCTCGAGCATCTCATCGGTCATGTCGATCCCGATCGCCCGGCCTGTCGGTCCAACCCGTCGAGCCGAGATCAGGACGTCGGCACCCGCGCCGGAGCCCAGGTCGAGCACCACCTCACCCTCGCGAAGGTCGGCGACTGCGGTCGGCACCCCGCACCCCAGCGACGCGCTCACCGCAGGCTCCTTCCCTTCGCCTTCCGCGTATAGGGAAGAGCCGAACAGGCCGGCCTCGTCGGCTGGGCTGCAGCAGCCGGCCGCGGGTTCGGTGGCGAGCGCGGTGGCCGCGGCGGCGTAGCGCTCGCGGACGGACTCGCGAACGTCAGCCACAGATTCGCCTGCACTCACCGCGGTCCTGCCGGCGCTGCACCCGCAGCCAGGGCCGTGCTGCTCGCCGCAGCAGGCTTGCTTGTCGGTCGGTTCGCAGCAGTTTGCCTGCGCGGCCGGGGCGCAACAGTCGTCAGTCAACTCAGCCATGCGGAGAGCTCCTTGAGCGCGTCGGGGATGACGTAGTAGTAGGCCCACAGTCCTTCGCGTTCTGAGCCCGACGATCCCGGCTTGGCGCAGAACTTTGAGGTGGTGGGAGACGGTGGGCTGGGAGAGGTCGAACAGCGGCACCAGCTCGCACACGCACACCTTGCCGGCGTGCTTGCGCAACACATCGACGAGCTGCAGGCGGACTGGGTCGCCGAGTGCCTTGGCCACGGCGGCCATCCGTACCGCCTCGTCGCGCTCGACGTCCGGGTAGACGACGGGTTCGCAGCATCGCTCTCCCGCGGGCCGTTTGGTCTTCGGAGTCAGTTCCAGATCGACAGCCATCTATATACAGGTATACCGATTGAAGTGACAGCTGTCAATCTTTAGAGCTGTCCCGCTCGTGATGACCGCGCCGCCGCTTCCCCGCCGGCTGCTCGCCGAGCTCCTCGGCTCGGCCTTCCTGGCAGCCGTGGTGATCGGATCCGGGATCGCCGCCCAGCAGCTCTCCCCGCGTGACGTCGGGCTCGAGCTGTTCGAGAACGCCGCCGCGACCGCCACCGGCCTGTTCGCGATCATCCTGATGTTCGGCCCCGTCTCCGGAGGGCACTTCAACCCCGTCGTCTCCGCCGTCGACGCCGCGTTCGGGGGGCTTCGCCGCCGCGACTTGCTCGGCTATCTCCCCGCCCAGGTCGCCGGTTGCATCCTCGGCGCGATCCTCGCCAACGCGATGTTCGCCAAGCCAGCGGTCAGCATCTCCACCCATCACCGAGCAAGCCCCGCGCACCTGCTCGCCGAGATCGTGGCGACTCTCGGTCTGCTGCTCGTGATCTTCGCGCTCGCGCGGACCCGACGGAGCGCCTCGGCGCCCGCGGCGGTCGCCGCCTACATCGCCGCTGCGTACTGGTTCACCAGCTCCACCAGCTTCGCCAATCCAGCGATCACCGTCGGGCGGATGTTCTCCGACACGTTTGCCGGGATCGCCCCCGCCTCCGTGCCCGGATTCGTGCTCGCCCAGCTGGCCGGTGGATGCCTCGCCGTGCTGGCGATCCGAGCGCTCTATCCGCACGTCACGCCAGGCGACGCGAGCGACGTCGTCATCCCCCATCCCGACGACGAGCACCGCGGCGCGCGCGCCGGCGCGATCCCAGACCGGGGAGCCCGATGAGCACCGTCCTGTTCGTCTGCTTACACAACGCAGGCCGTTCGCAGATGAGCCAAGCCCTATTCGAGCGCGCAGCCGCCGGCCGGCACACCGCGCTCTGCGCCGGGACCGCCCCCGGCGAGCGAGTGCACCCCGAGGTCATCGAGGTCATGCGCGAGCTCGACATCGACCTCACCGATCGCAAACCTCAACTCCTCACCCGCGAGCTCGCCGAACAAGCCGACCTCGTGATCACCATGGGTTGTGGCGACAGCTGCCCCTACCTACCCGGCAAGCGCTACCTCGACTGGGACCTGCCCGACCCTAAAGGCCGGCCCACCGACGAAGTCCGCGCCACCCGCGACGAGATCGCCCGCCGCGTCACCCGGCTCATCGCTGAACTCGAGGCCATCTGACCGCCGGCGGAGGCCTGCCGTGGGGCGTTCCTGCGGGGACACAGCGGTAACGCCTGCTCGCTGGCAGGTGAACTGTCGGTGCTCGAGTGCCGATCGTGATCACCGTGAAGAACAATTACTGCGTCGGCCACACCCGAGCGAATCCACCCATGCAGGCCGGAGCGCTTGTAAACCGCCCTGCGAGCGCTACGCTGGTTGGTGCATCAAGCCTTCGTCGGGCGTTCTTTCGTCTCCGTCACCCAGCGCTGGGTTGCCCACATTGGAGAGACGCGGAAAGAAGGCTGATCATGGAAGGGGCCGCGGGTCGGGCCCGCGAGGTGCGATCTGGGCAGCTGAACGTCGCGATCGCGAACGAGATCGGCAAGCTGACGGCGGACTTCACCGGCAGGGGGTCGGAGAAGTCTCGCGCGTTCATCGCTGGGGATGTGGTCGTGTGTCTGCTCGAGAACGGTGCGACCAGAGGCGAGCAGAACATCGTCGCCGCGGGCCGCGCCGATGTCGTGCGCCTCGGTCGTGACATCTTGCAACGCGTGATGGAGGACCAGCTGGTCGCCGCGGTCGAGAGGCTCACCGGCCGTAAGGTCCGTACCTTTTTGAGCGGCTCGAGCACGCTCGGCGAGTCCGCTGTCGAGGTGTTCGTACTCGAGCCCGACCGCGGGGGAGACGACGCCGGCGCGGGTGGTTGACAGGCCAGCCGGCCGCGCTAGGCTCTGAATTTTGGCAGGGCATAGGGGCCTCCCGGCTTCTAGGCCACGCCGATCAACCATCAACGACCGACGGACGGACGAGGTCTCGCGGGCCTGTCCGGACAGGGGAATGGAAGAAGCACAAGCATCAGCAGCGGGCGCGGAAGCGCCGCTCAGCGGCGGGCACTTGCTGGCGGCGATCTCCAACCGCATCGTCCAGATCCAGCGCGAGCACTACGGGCGCGGGCCGATGAAAGCAAAGACCTACGCGCTGGACGACCTGGTCATCGTCGTGATGCGCGGCACCGGCTTCACCCCGCTGGAAAAGACGATGCTGGACTCGGGCGATCCCGATCGCATCGTCGAGATACGCCACGACTTCCAACACATGATGACCAAACGCTTCACCGACTCGATCGAGGAGCTGACAAGCCGCAAGGTGCTCGCGTTCCTCTCCCAAGCCCACATCGAGCCCGACATCTCGCTGGAGATCTTCTTCGTCGACGGGCCACTCGAAGGGTTCGGCGCGGTCGAAGTCGTCCACCCCGATAGACGACCCGGTCCCCCGGGGTTCACCCACCCGAGCCCCCGGAGCAGGGTCGCCGTAGCCGTTGCCGTTGGCGTTGCCAACCCGCGACTGGAAGGATCCTGCCTCCACTGGTCCGCAGGGGGGCAGATCGGGCTACGAGCGCCACTCGCCCAGCGCGGCATCCGCCAGGTTGCTTGACGTTCAATGCTCGCGAGGTAGGATGTCGGTCGCGGAACTTTGCGCTGTCGCGGGACGGTGGAGAGATCTGCGATGGCTGACTGGACGCGACGGTGGTCACAGGGGTGGCCGCTCATTCGTGGCTCGGAAGCGTTCGTCCTATCGAGCACCGCGAGGGTCCGTGCAGTTCCAGCTGTCATCACTGCGGGAGGAGATCATCGCCCGCTCACGCGCGGGTGACGAGCTCGCGAAGATCGAGCGTGAGCTCATCGATCCCAATCTGGTCGATGACGACGAGCGGGCCGCATTGTGGCTGCTCGCGTGGTGCGTGAGGAGAGGAATGACATGCCCCAGATCGTCGTAACCTCAACCCTGGCTGGGCCCGATGGAGACGGCGCAGTCGTGTTGCGTGAGCGAATCGCCGTCGCAGACTTCGAAAGCGCCCACTTCAGAGAGCAGCTCGTGGAGCGGCTCGGCTGGGCCGTCGCTGATGCAGACGAGGCCGAACAGTCCCGAGCGACAGGTGGCGCCGCGCCGGCCACAGATCTGCTGACCGGCGAAGCCTCACATGCCTACTCCCGCTGAGGCACTCCATACAACGGCGCCTGCTCGCACTCGCACCGCGGCACGATGTCCACGGTGCAAACTCGTGGTCGCGCCGAAGAATCCGGCGCTCCTGCCACGCTACTGTCCGCGGTGTCTGGCTCGACGCCGCGTCGCCGTCGAGTTCGAGCAGGTCCCGCCGAACGGTTGATCTCGAGCGCACGGACACCGGTCACGACCGTACGGGAACGGGTGGTGAGCGAACCGGGTGGAGACCGGCCAGCGTGTATCCTGCCGGCCGAAATCGGCGTTCACTATTTCAGTGGCGGCTTGCGGTGCCGTCGCTTGCCTAGTGGCTTGCCGCGTCCGAACAGCGGGGCGAACTTCCACGGACGTTCGGGTCAGCCTTGGTCGGGCAACGAGATGGACACCTATGCGGGTGATCTGGGCCGAGCTGATCGAGGCTCTTGCCCTAAACGATGTGATCCTGGTCGGCCAGTCCACGGGTGGCGGTGAGGTGGCGCGCTATATCGGTTGTCACGGCACCGCCCGGAGCTCGTGAACGATCTTCTCCAGCCGAGAGGTCGCACGCATGCTGTAGCTCGGCTCGGACCTGCATCCGCGCGCGGAACTTGGCGGCTGAGTGGCGGCTGAGCTCGGGCTGGTGAAGCCGCGCTTCTGGCGCTGGCGCCGTTGCTGTCGCTGTACAGCGTGCGGCCGCCGGCCGCGGGGTACGCGTAGGCGCCGGGGTATGCGCGTCGAGCGACGTGGTTCTCCTCGCTTTGGCGGCCGAGCCTGCTTGCCGACGCTTGCCAAAGTCTTGCCACACGGGCTTGGGGTTTCTCTCGAGGTCCCCTCCGGACGAGCCCCGGAAACGCTCGTTTTCCGGGGCTTTAGCCAGTGCGCCCGAGAGGACTCGAACCTCCACGGACCATACAGTCCACAAGGCCCTCAACCTTGCGCGTCTACCAATTCCGCCACAGGCGCGTGGCGGCCAGTATATCCGCGACCGGGGACTCCGCCCGCATCGGGGATCCGGCCCGTCGGTTGCGCCGCGGGGCCGCTTCGGGCCTTGAGTCCGTCCTGAGGTCTCGCTACAGTCCTGCGAACACATGTTCGAGCGTGTCACGACCGACCGGACGGCGAGTAAGGAGCAGATGATGGATCTGACCAAACGCCAGCAGGAGATCTTCGACTTCATCAAGCGCTACTCGGCGAAGTACGGCTATCCGCCGACGGTCCGGGACATCGGCAAGGCGGTCGGCCTTGCCTCCTCCTCGACGGTTCACGCTCATCTCGCCAACCTCGAGCGCATCGGACTGCTGCGCCGCGATCCCACGAAGCCGCGGGCGATCGAGCTGCTGGATCGGGCCGCGGCGAGCGTCCGTGGGTTCGTGAACCCCGGGCTTCCTCTGGTCGGCCACGTCGCGGCGGGCCAGCCGGTGCTGGCCGAGGAGAACATCGAGGACTACATCCAGACGCCGGCGCTCGCCGGCGGCGACGACGGCGAATACCTGCTGCGGGTGCGCGGCGAGTCGATGAAGGACATCGGGATCATGGACGGCGACATCGTCGTGGTGCGTCCGCAGGAAGTGGCGAGCGACGGGGAGATCGTGGTGGCGCTGGTGGGGGAGGAGGCGACCGTGAAACGTTTTTTTCAGGAACCGGATCACGTGCGCCTGCAGCCGGAGAACAGCACGATGGAGCCGATCCGCAGCCGTGACGTTCGCGTGCTCGGGAAGGTCGTCGGGCTGATGCGGAGCATGCAGTGAGGAGGCGGCGGTGAGCGCTTTGGCACCTCCCCAGCGTGGGATGGAGACGCTGTTCGATCTGGAGACGTGCGCGCCGGCGGTTAGGCCTGAGGCGCTCAACGACGCGGGCGGCGGTGCGCTTGCGGAGAGGCCGCCGGCAAGCGTCGAGAGACTCGAGCCCCGCGCGGCTGATTCCGCGGGGTCGCAACGAGGCGCGAGTGGCGGCGGGCCCAGGCTGGACGACCTGGTCGCCGGCCTGTGGGAGGGGCTCGCCGCCCGTCGCGTCGTCGAGTGCCCCGTCTGCTCGGCCGAGATGCACCCCGCGTACGGCGTTCATTCGCTGCCGATCGGCGGACGGTGCAAGGGGTGTGGCTCGACGCTGAGCTGAGCCGCGGCTATGCTCGCGGATGCAGGCTGAGCAGCCGCGGAGGTGTAGTGACCTTCGAGGAAAGTCCGGACATCACAGGGCAAGGTGGTCGGTAACGCCGACCCGGGGAAACCCGCGGGAAAGTGCCACAGAAATGACACCGCCTAAGCCTGGGGCCGCTGCAGAGCTCCAGGCCGGTAAGGGTGAAATGGTGCGGTAAGAGCGCACCGGCGTCGCGGTGACGCGGCGGCCAGGTAAACCCCACCTGATGCTAGGCCAAGCAGGACCGTTCGCAGGTGGCCCGCCAAGGTCCGGGTAGGCCGCACAGATGGATGGCTGCTCTCGACAGGATCCGGCTTACAGGCCTGCTACGGAGAAGCTCCGCCCCGGCGGAGCTTCTCTATGTCTGGGCTCGGCAGGCTCCTCACCGCGGCAGCGGCCCTCCCGCGAGCCCCACAACCGCGCCGGCCACGCCGCAACCCACCAGCGTCACCACGATGCTCCGCCGCGCCGGCAGGAGCGCCACCGCGGCGGCGCCGAGGAGGACGAACTGCCACGTCTCCCGTAGCGCGCCGGCGAGCGGGATGGCGGCTCCGATGATGGCCCCGATCGCGGCGGGGCCGGCGCCGGCGAGGAACGCCTGAGCGCGGGGGCTGCGGCGTAGCCGGTCGAAGCGGCGCCCGCCGGCGAGCACGAACGCGAACGACGGCAGGAAGGCGATCACCGCCCCCAGCACGGCCCCGGCGATCCCATGGGCGCCATAGCCGACGGCGGCCACCGTGGCCACCACCGGACCCGGCGTGACCTGACCGAGCGCCACCGCGTTCAGGAACTGCGTGGAGGTCATCCAGTGGTAGGTGTGGACGGCGTCATGCTGCATGAGCGGCACGATCACGAAGCCGCCGCCGTAGGACAGGGCCCCGACCTTGAATGCGACCCACGCCACCGCGCCGAGCCCGCCCACTGCGGTGGCGGCCGCCACCAGCGGGATGACGAGAGCGGCGGCGTTCACCTGCACGTCCGGCTGCGAGCGCTGCCGCGCCAGCAGCTCGGCCAGGCCACATCCGAGCAGGACCAGGATCAGGTAGCTCCCGAGGGTCGCGCCGGCGAGCGCCCCGAGCACTGCGTAGAGCACCCAGCGCAGCCGCCGTCCGGTCCCGTCGCTGGCGCGCCGCCAGCTCACGCCCAGCAGCCCCAGCCCGGCGTGGACGGCCACGGCCGCCACGGCGGCGCCGGCTCCGGCCCCGGCACCGCGCACCCAGGCCGGGGGCGCGTGGCCGAGGAAGATCGCCGAGAGCGCGATGATCACGACGACGGCGGGAACGATGAAGCCGAGGCCGCCGAGTACGGCACCGGCCGGGCCTCGCAGCCGAAGCGCGCAGAAGATGGCGAGCTGGGTGGAGGCCGGGCCCGGAAGGAGATTGCACGCGGCGATCGCGTCCTCGAACTCGCGCGCCTCGATCCAATGCCGGCGCTGGACGACGAGCCGGCGCAGGAGCGCGATGTGCGTGGGCGGCCCGCCGAACCCGGTGACCCCGATCCTGGTCCACTCGAGCGCCACCGTCCGCAGCGGGACCGGTGGCGACGAGTCCGGCGGCAGGGAGCGGGGGGAGGGGGAGGGCGGTGGCGGCTCGCTCACGCCGGCCGGTCTTGCGCCACCGCGACCTGCGCGAGCCCAGCGCCGTCGAGCCGGTGGACCCGCCACTCGTGCAGCCTCGTGGCGCCGAGCTTGTCGTAGAAGTTGAGCGCAGGCGTGTTCCACTCGAGCGCCGCCCACTCGAGCCGCGCGCAGCCGCGGTGCACGGTGACCTGCGCCAGATGGCTGAGCAGCGCCAGGCCGACGCCCGCGCGACGGTGCTCGGGGGGCACGTACAGGTCCTCGAGCCAGATCCCCGGTCGCGCCTCCCAGGTCGAGAACGTCCCGTGGTAGAGCGCGAACCCCACCGGCTCGCCTTCGAGCTCCGCGATCACAGCCTCCGCACTCGGCCGATCGCCGAACAGCGCCTCGCGCAGCAACGGCTCAGTGCCGGTCACCTTGTCGGCGGCGCGCTCGTAGGTGGCGAGCTCGACGACCCAGCCGAAGATGAGCTCGACGTCGTCCGGCCGCGCGTCGCGGATGGTGACAGCGGCGCTCAAGCGTCGTCCGGCGGCTCAGTCACCGGTGAACTGCGGCTTGCGCTTCTCGAGGAAGGCCATCACGCCCTCGCCGAAGTCGCGCGACTCAGCGCGCTGCTGCTGGAGCTCGGCCTCGAGGTCCAGGGCCTGGTCGAACTCGGCGTACACGCGCGCGTTGATCGAGCGCTTGATCGCGGCGTAGGACCCGGGCGGCCCGCCCGCCAGCCTCGCGCCCAGCTCGCCGACCGCGCTCTGCAGCTCGCTGTCCGGCACCACCTGGTTGACGAGTCCCCACTCGAGCGCCTGCGCCGCCGAGATGCGCTCGCCCAGATAGGCGATCTCGAATGCCCGCGCGTGCCCAACGCGAATCGGCAACGTGTGCGAAGCGCCGCCGTCGAGCGTCAGGCCGATGTTCACGAACGCCATCAGGAAGTACGCCGACTCGGCGGCCACGAGCAGGTCACACGCCAGCGCCAGCGAGCATCCGATCCCGACGGCGGGACCGTTGACGGCGGCGATCACCGGCTTGGGCAGCGTCCGCACCCTCAGGATCACCGGGTTGTAGATCTTGCGCAGCGCCGTCTGGACATCCATGGCCTCCTCGTTCTCGGCGCGGTTCTTCAGGTCGGCGCCGGATGAGAAGGCTCGCCCCGACCCGGTGAACACGATCGCGCGCACGTCGGGGTCCTCGGCGACGCGGTCGAGCGCGGCGCCAAGCTCCCTGCCGAGCTCCGCGGTCCAGGCGTTCAGGGCGCTGGGACGATTCAGGGTGATCCAGGCGACTCGATCGGTGACCTGGACATCGACGGTCTGGAGATCGAGGCCGATCATCGTCGCCTGGACAATACCGGGGCGTGGTCGCGGGGGCGGTGCGGCGATCAGGCCATTAAAGAGAATGTGGCCGACGATGGCCCTGATCCCCGCCCCGCTCACGGCTCCGGTCAACCGGATCGGCGCCGCCGCCCAGAACGCGCTCGAGGTGGCGCGCTTCGGTGGCCTGGCCACCGACGAGGAGCCGTCACCCTACGAGGTGGCCGCCGAGGAGCGGGTCTACAAGCTCCGCCACTACTACGCCGAGGAGCAGGCCGGGGGTCCGGCGGTGCTGCTCGTGCCGCCGCTGATGCTGGCGGCAGAGGTGTACGACGTGGCGCGCCGGACGAGCGCCGTCACTGGCCTGCGCGAGCACGGAGCCGATCCGTGGGTCGTCGACTTCGGAGCCCCCGAGCGCGAGGAAGGCGGCCTGGAGCGGACGCTCGCCGACCACGTTGTCGCGGTCTCGCACGCGGTCGATCAGGTGCGCAAGGCCTCAGGCCGGGACGTGCACCTCGCCGGCTATTCGCAGGGCGGCATGTTCTGCTACCAGACCGCCGCCTACCGACGCAACGAGGGACTGGCCTCGGTGATCACGTTCGGCAGCCCCGTCGACACGCGCGCCGGCGTCCCCTTCGGGCTCCCGGAGCAGTTCGCCGCCGGGCTCGGCGGGATCCTGGCCGAGCGCGTCTTCCGCGGCCCCGGCGTGCCCGCCTGGATGAGCCGCACCGGCTTTCGCCTGCTCGACCCGGTCAAGTCGGTGCGCAACCAGGTCCAGTTCCTCCTCCAGCTCCACGATCGCGAGGCGCTGCTCCAGCGCGAGGGACAGCGCCGCTTTCTCGAGGCGGACGGCTGGGTGGCGTGGCCCGGCCCTGCGCTGCTCGACTTCATGACCCAGTTCGTCGCCCATAACCGGATGCTCGAGGGCGGGTTCGTGATCAACGGCCGGTTGGTGACGCTGGCCGACATCGCCACGCCGATCCTGTCCGTGGTCGGCACAGTTGACGAGATCGCCCCCGCTGCCGGTGTCCGCGCCGTACGGCTCGCGGCGCCGCGGGCCAGCGTGTACGAGCTGGCGCTGCGTGCCGGGCACTTCGGCCTGGTCGTGGGGAGCAAGGCGAACACGACGACCTGGCCGACGGTGGCGGCGTGGGCGCAATGGGTCGAAGACGGCGGCGAGCTTCCCAAGGAAGTCACCGAGGTGCGCGACGAGGACACGTCGCTGGAGCTGACACCCGCCGTCGGCAACCGCGTCGGGTACGGGCTCGAGTTGGCGGGGGCGGTCGGAACCGGGATCGCCCGCTCCCTCCTCGGCACCACGAGGCGCAGTGTCACCGGCATGCGCGAGCTCACGCGCGAGGCCATCTCGCAGCTGCCCCGTCTCGCCCGCCTGGAGCAGATTCAGCCGAGCACCCGGATCTCTCTCGGCCTGCTCGTCGAGGAGCGCCGGCGCCGCAACCCGAACGAGGTCTTCTTCCTGTTCGAGGACCGCGCCTACAGCGCCAAGGACGTGGGCGATCGGATCGACAACGTCGTGCGGGGCCTGATCTCGATCGGCGTCCGCCGCGGTGAGCACGTCGGCGTGCTGATGGGCTCACGCCCGACCGCGCTCGCGCTCGTGGTGGCCATCAACCGGCTGGGCGCGGTGGCCGTGATGCTGCGTCCCGACGGGGACGTGGCCCGCGAGGCCGAGCTCGGCCAGGTCGAGCGGGTGATCGCCGATCCTGAGCGCGCGCCTCTGGCCGCCGAGATCGGCACCGTGCACACGTTCGTGCTCGGAGGCGGGGGCGGCCCGCGTGAGCTGAGCGTCCCGCTCGTCACCGACATGGAGCAGATCGATCCCGACACGGTGGCGCTCCCACGGTGGTACCGGCCCAATCCCGGGCGCGCCAACGATCCCGCCTTCGTGCTCTTCACGGGCGAGGGCGTCTCCACCCGGATGAACCGGATCACCAACCGGCGCTGGGTCCTGTCAGCGCTCGGCACCGCTTCGTCCGCGGCCCTCGGCGACCGGGACACGGTCTACAGCGTGACTCCGCTCTATCACCCCTCCGGTCTGATGATGAGCATCGGCGGGGCGATCGCCGGCGGCGCACGGCTGGCTCTGGCCACGCAGTTCGATCCCTCCACGTTCTGGGACGAGGCCCGGCGCTACGGCGTCACCGTCGCCTCCTACACGTGGACGCTGCTGCACGACCTGGTCGAGGCCCCGGCCCACCCCGGCGAGCGCCACCATCCGGTCCGCCTGTTCATCGGGTCCGGGATGCCGCGCGGGTTGTGGCGGCGGGTGGAGCAGCGGTTCAAGCCGGCGCGCGTGCTCGAGTTCTACGCCTCGACCGAGGCCGGAGCCATCCTCGTCAACCTGCGCAGCGCCAAGCCCGGCTCGATGGGACGTCCCCTGCCCGGCAGCGCCGAGGTCCGCATCGCCGGATACGACATCGCGGAGCGGCGACTCGCGGTCGACGCCGCTGGGTTCGCGCGGCGGGTGAAGACGAACGAGGTCGGCATGCTGCTCGTCCGGGTCAGCCCCAACGATCCGCTCACGGCGGCGCCCCTGCGGGGCGTGTTCACGCCCGACGATGCCTGGGCTCTCACGGGCGACCTGTTCCGCTGCGATGACGACGGCGACTACTGGCGCGTGGACGGGCTCGCCGACGTGGTCCGCACCGCGCACGGCCCCGTGTACACGACGCCGATCCGCGACGCGCTCGGCGAGCTCCCCGCGGTCGATCTCGCCGTCGCCTACGGCGTGGCGGCGGCAGGGCGGGCGGAGGACGTGGCGGTCGCGGCGATCACCCTGCGCCAGGGGCGCGAGACCAACGCCGAGGACGTCGCGGCGGCTCTGGCCGTGTTGCCGCGGCGGCTGCGACCGACCGTCGTGCGAGTGGTCGAGCGCATTCCGGTCACCACCTGGTTCCGTCCGATGACCGGTCCGCTCAAAGCGGAGGGGATTCCCGAGCCGGGGGACGGGACGCAGGTCTGGTACCTGGCCCGGACCGGCGAGAACTACCGGCCGCTCACCACGACGGCAAGGCGGCGTCTCACGCGCGGCTGAGGATCGACGGCGCGGTCAACGAGCTCGATCAAGCGCGGCCGAGCACGGCGCCGTCGTCGTAGAGCTTGATCACCCGGACCGCGCCGGCGGGTGCGGCGTTGATGCACAGCTCGCAGAGGACGCACTCGTCGAGGTTCTCATCGACGATCTCGACCCCGTTCGGGCCCGCGGCGAAGATGTCGACGGGGCAGACCTCGGCGAGCTTGGCGGCGAGCTCCTGATCGCGCGCAGCGGCGTCGTCGACCTCGACGTTGATGAACAGTGCCTCGCTCGAGCTCACGCCACCGCTCCGATCCGCTCCTTGACCAGATCCGGGATCTGGGAGATCTCCTCGGCGACAACGATCCCGGCCTCGGCGAGGCGGGCGATCTTCTCGGACGCCGTGTCCTCCTTGCCCTCGACGATCGTCCCCGCGTGGCCGAAGCTCATCCCCGGCATCTCGTCCATGAAGCGGCCGGCCATGAAGGCGACGATCGGCATCGTCGACCCCGTGTCGGTCATGTACCGCGCCAGCTCGGC
Source organism: uncultured Solirubrobacterales bacterium (assembly GCA_963839105.1). Classification (GTDB taxonomy): domain Bacteria; phylum Actinomycetota; class Thermoleophilia; order Solirubrobacterales; family Solirubrobacteraceae; genus Palsa-465. The sequence continues at coordinate 25,461 of CAWITQ010000005.1, read as the reverse complement.
CTCCATCCGGCCGCCCGGCTCTGTGTAGATGACGATCGCCTGCGTCTGGCCGTCGGACTCGAACAGAGGCATGAGCTCGGCATAACTGGAGCCGATGATCGCGTCGCCGCCGATCGAGACGGCGGTCGACTGACCGAGGCCGGCGGCGGTGAGCGTCGAGGACATCTCCGTCGTCATCCCGCCCGAGCGGGAGATCACGCCCACCGGACCGGGCGAATAGGACTTGGCCGCGTCGCGGGCCGGGCCCCCGATGCCGCCCATCTTGATCACGTCGGGGACGATGATCCCCAGGCAGTTCGGGCCGATGATCCTCGCGCCCTGCTGCTTGCCAAGCTCGACCATCTCCGCGACGTCCCGGCGGGGGATGCGCTCGGTGACGATCACCACGAGCTTGACGCCGTTCTCGATCGCCTCGAACACGGCGTCCTTGGTGAACGCCGGCGGCACCGTCACCACGGAGCCGTCGATCGGGCCGCCGTGGTGCTCGACGGCCTGGGCCACGGTGTCGAACACGGGCACGCCGTGCACGTCGCGCCCGAGCCGGCCCGGCGTCACGCCGCCGACGATCTTGGCCCCCGCGCCGTACTCCAGGCACTCGCGGGTCAGGTTCACCGCCTCGCGGCCGGTGATGCCCTGGACGATGAAGGTCGTGTTCTCGTCGATCAAGATCGACATCAGACGTCGCGCTCCGCGCCGATCTCGGCGGTGGTGTGGCGGAAGCGGGGAGTGTCTGCGCCAGAGGCGTCGACGTTCCCTTGGATCTTCTCGACCGCCCGCCGCGCCGCCTCGTGCAGCGACACGCTGCGGTCTGCGTAGTCGACTCCGTAGCGCTCGAGGATCTTGAAGCCCTGCTCCTCCCAGGCGCCGGGGATCCGGAAGAACGCGATCTTCTCGGCCGGGTCGTAGCCGAGCTCGACGCAGGCCTTGATCACCCCGCGGGCGACGATGTCCACCCGCGTGTTCGAGACGATCGACATCATCACTGCGATCTTGTCGACGCCGGGCTTCTGGAGGACAAGCTTGGCCAGGCCGCAGGCCTTGCGCACGGACGGGTTGCCGCCGATCTCGCAGTAGTTCGCGGGGTGCCCGCCGTGGGCGCGGACGGCGTCGAACAGCGTCAGCGAGCCGCCGCCGGCTCCGATCACCAGTCCGAGGTTGCCGTCGAACTCGGTCACGTTCCCGGCCACGCCGCGGTGGTCCTGGGCGTCTACCTCCTCGCCGGCGAGCTCGAACGGCGTCGGCTCACGCGCCTGACGCGTCTCCTCGCCGCCCACGCCGAGCTCGGCCAGCAGCGCGTTCTGGCGCGGGCGAGCCTCGTTCTCCATGTCCATGTGCGCGTCGAGGGCGATGAACTTGCCGTCCTCGGTGGCGCCGAGCGGGTTGATCTCGGCCAGCGTCATGTCGTACTGAAGGAACAGGCGCGCCAGCCGGGCGACGATCGGCGTCAGGCGGGTGAGCGCCGAGCCGGTCACGCCGATCGAGGCGATCAGCTGCTTGGCCTCCCAGTCCGAGAGCGGCCGCAGAGTGGAGAAGTGCCGCCGCGCCACATGGTCGGGATGGGTCTCGGCGACCTCTTCGATGTCGATCCCGCCCATGTCCGAGAACAGCATCACCGGCTGCTTGCGGATCCCGTCCCAGACCACGCCGGCGTAGTACTCGTGCTTGACGGAGGCGCGTGAGTCAACGAGCACCCCGCGGGGCATGTGGCCGTTGATCTCCAGACCGAGCACCGTGCGTGCGTGCTTCGCGGCCTCCTCGGGAGTGTCGGCGAACTGGACCCCGCCGGCCTTCATCCGCCCGCCGGTGAGGACCTGGGACTTGATCACCACGGGTCCGCCGATCTCCTCGGCGATCCGCCGCGCCTCTTCAGGCGTCTTGGCGAAACCGTGCTTGGTCACCGGGATGCCGGCCTTGGCGACGATCGCGCGCGATTCGTACTCGAAGAAGCGCATCAGCGGCGCCGCAGCGTAGCGGAGCCCGCTAGCGCACGGAGTCACGCTCTTCCATGTCCCACTAGTCTGATAATTTCGATAAAGTAAGTCTAGAAAGTTGGGATTGGCGGGGAGCGGGCGCCCCACGGTCCGTGGTCACACGAAACGTCACTGGTTTGACAGGAGGGCTGATGAGAACAGCAATCGGGGCCGCGCGCCGGCTCCACCCCTGGAAGAGCGGCATGCTGGTGTTCGCCGCTATAGCCGCGGCCGGCGTCCTCGCCGCGTGCGGCGGCTCGTCCGATACCGGCGGCTCCGGAGGGAGCGGCGGGTCATCCGGATCGAGCTCCGGCGGCAAGAGCTCCGCGCAGCTCGCACTTGTCGGCTACTCGACGCCGAAGAAGGCCTACGCCGCGCTGACCTCGGCGTTCGAGAAGACCTCGCCCGGCGAGGGCGTCTCCTTCACCCAGTCCTTCGGCGCCTCCGGCGCCCAGAGCCGGGCGGTCGACAGCGGGCAGCCCGCCGACATCGTGGCGTTCTCGACCACGCCCGACATGACCCGGCTGGTCAAGGACAACATCGTCTCGAGCAGCTGGAACGCCAACCCGTACAAGGGCTTCTCGAGCGACTCGGTCGTGGTCCTCGTCGTCCGCGACGGCAATCCCAAGCACATCACCGGGTGGGACGACCTCGTCAAGCCGGGCGTCGACGTGATCACCCCGAACCCCTCGACCTCGGGTAGCGCGAGGTGGAACATCCTCGCGGGCTACGGCGCCCAGCTCAAGGAGGGCAGGTCGCCGGCGCAGGCGCTCGCCTACCTGAACACCCTGCTGACCAAGAACGTGAGCGTCCAGGACTCGAGCGCGAAGGCCGCCCTCCAGACGTTCACGAGTGGCAAGGGCGACGTGCTGCTCGACTACGAGAGTGACGCCATGGCCGCGCAGAAGGCGGGCGAGAAGGTCCAGATCGTCTATCCCAATCAGACGCTCCTGATCCAGACGCCGATCGCGGTCACGTCGAAGACCTCCCACGCGACCCAGGCCGATGCCTTCCTGAATTGGCAGTGGAGCGCCGCGGGACAGACGATCTGGGCCCAGCAGGGCTATCGCCCCGTCCTGGCCTCGGTGGCGAAGCAGTTCACGTCGAAGTTCCCGACGCCGCCGCAGCTGTTCTCGATCAGCTACCTGGGTGGCTGGACGAAGGTCAAGAAGACCTTCTTCGACGCCAAGAACGGCTCGGTCACCAAGATCGAGCAGGCGGCGGGAGTTCCCACTGCCTCCAGCTGACGCCTACGCCGCTTCGGCGCCGCGCCCGGTAGCGCGGCGCCGAGCGCCGGCCGGCAGTCTCGGGCTCGGGGTGGCCACGCTCTACATGAGCGTGATCGTGCTGATCCCGCTCGCCGCGGTCGTGGTCAACGCGTTCAACGGGGGCCTCGGCACGTTCTGGGACGCGGTCTCGAGCCGCGGCGCGGTCACGGCCCTGGTGGTGACGCTGATCGTGTCGCTGATCGTGGCCGCCGTGGGAGCCGTCATGGGCACGCTCGTGGCATGGGTGCTCGTGCGCGACGAGTTCCCCGGCAAGCGGATCATCAACTCGCTCATCGACCTGCCGTTCGCCCTGCCCACGATCGTGGCCGGGCTGACCTTGATCGCTCTCTACGGGCCGGACAGCCCGTTCGGCATCCACCTCGTCTATACGCGGGCGGCCGTCCTCGTGGCCTTGCTGTTCGTGACCCTGCCGTTCGTGGTCCGCTCGGTCCAGCCGGTGCTGCTCGAGCTCGAACCGGAGGTGGAGGAGGCCGCCTCGTCGCTCGGCGCCTCCAACCTGACGACGTTCCGGCGAATCGTGCTGCCCTCGCTCAGGCCATCGATCCTGTCCGGCGCCGCGCTCTCGTTCGCGCGCTCGGTGGGGGAGATCGGCTCCCTGGTGCTGATCGTGGGCAAGGTCCAGATCGCGAGCATCGTGATCTTCGCCGACATCGAGTCGGACGCGCAGCAGGCGGCGGCGGCTCTGTCGGTGGTGCTGCTCGTGCTATCGCTCGTCATCCTGCTCCTCATCCGCCGCCTCGGAGGCCGGGTTGAGCATTAGCCGCCGCTCCACTCTCTCACTGCGGGCGGTCGCGCTCGTCTACCTGACGGTGCTGTTGCTGCTGCCGCTGGGCGTGGTCTTCTTCCGAACCTTCCAGCACGGTGTCGGGGCGGCCTGGGGCTGGATGACGACCCCGGCGGCGGTGAGCGCGTTGTCGCTGTCGCTCCTGATCGCAGCCATCGCCGTGCCCCTGAACACGATCTTCGGGATCGGCAGCGCGCTCGTCCTCGTGCGCGGCAAGGCCCGGGGCCGGGCGATCCTCGACTCCCTCATCGACCTGCCGTTCGTCGTCTCCCCGGTGATCGTCGGCCTGGCGCTGATCCTCGTCTACGGCCAGTCCGGATGGTTCGGCACCTGGTTCGCCGATCACGGGATCCGGATCATCTTCGAGCCGGCCGGGATGGCGATCGCCACCGTGTTCGTATCGCTCCCGTTCGTGGTCAGGGAGGTGGCGCCGGTGCTGCGCGAGATCGGCGACGAGCAGGAGCAGGCAGCGGCGACGCTGGGCGCGTCGGCATGGCAGACGTTCTGGCGGATCACCCTGCCCTCGATCCGCTGGGGCGTGGCCTACGGCGTCGTCCTGACCACCGCCCGGGCTCTGGGCGAGATCGGCGCCGTGCTGGTCGTCTCCTCGAATGTGCCGGGCCACACCTTGACCCTGCCCCTGCTCGTCTACCAGCGCGACGCGGACATCGGGGCGCAGAGCATCACCGGCGCCTACGCGGCCGCCACCGAGCTGGCCGTGATCTCCCTCGTGGTGCTCCTCGTCATGACCCTGATCTCACCCCGGAAGGAAGCCAAGGCATGAGGATCGACGTCGAGAACATCTCCAAGCACTTCGGCGACTTCCACGCCCTCGAGGACGTGTCGCTCACGGTTCCCGAGGGCTCGCTGACCGCGCTCCTCGGGCCGAGCGGGTCCGGGAAGTCGACCCTGCTGCGGATCATCGCCGGGCTCGAGACACCGGACACCGGAGGCGTGGCCATCGCCGGCGACGACGTCACGCGCGCGCGGCCGCAGGAGCGCTGCATCGGGTTCGTCTTCCAGCACTACGCGCCGTTCGCGCACATGAGCGTGTACGAGAACGTGGCCTTCGGCCTGCGCATCCGCAAGCGCCCCAAGGAGCAGATCAGCGCCAAGGTCGACGAGCTGCTCTCACTCGTGGGGCTGACGAAGTGGTCCAAGCAGCGCCCGCATCAGCTCTCGGGCGGGCAGCGCCAGCGGATGGCGCTCGCCCGGGCGCTCGCCGTGGAGCCGCGCGTCCTGCTCCTCGACGAACCCTTCGGCGCGCTCGACGCCACCGTGCGCGCGGAGCTCCGGCGCTGGCTGCGCCGCCTCCACGACGAGCAGGGCGTGACCACGGTGCTCGTGACCCACGATCAGGAAGAGGCGATGGAGGTGGCCGACCGGATCGCGGTGATGAACGCGGGCCGGATCGAGCAGGTGGGGGCGCCCCGCGAGGTCTACGACGCTCCCGCCAGCGACTTCGTGATGGGCTTTCTGGGCCCGGTGAGCCGCGTCGAGGACCGGCTCGTCCGGCCGCACGACGTGACCGTCTCGCTCACCCCGGCGGAGGGGACGATGGAGGCCACGATCAAGCGCGTCGTCTACCTCGGGTTCGAGGTCCGGGTGGAGCTCGACCTGCCGGGTGGGGAGGCGGCGCGGGCCCAGCTCACGCGGGCGCAGGCCGACGCGCTCGAGCTGACCGACGGAGACACGGTCTACGTGAAATGGACCCCACCCACCGCTCCCACCCGCCCTACGGCCCCGGCGCCGTCCCGGGCTACCGCGTGACCCAGGCCTCCGGGTCCTCGGCCAGCTGATCGACCTTCGCCGGCAGCTTTCCCGCTGCCACGTCCGCCACTGTCACGTGCTCGACCACGCCGCGCAGGCTTGCGCGGACGGCGATCCACACCCGGGGGAGCGCGGATGAGCTGCCGGGATAGGAGATCTCCTCCGGCGGGCCGCCGCGGACGCTCGCCAACGGTCCCTCCACGGCTCGGATGATGTCGGCGATCGTGACCCGCTCGGCCGGCTTGGCCAGGCGAAAGCCGCCGTCGGCGCCGCGCTGACTGCGCACGATGCCGGCGTGGCGGAGCTCGCCGAGGATGTTCTCGAGGAAGTTGAGCGGGATGTCCTGCGCGGTGGCGATGCGCTCGGCCTTGAGGGGCTTGTCGCTGGTGCTCGCCGCCAGCTCGACGGCGGCCCTCACGGCGTAGTCAGCCTTGGCCGAGATTCGCACGGGCGGGCGGCCCGCTTACGCCGCGGCGGGCGCGAAGCCGTAGGCCTCGGCGAGCTCCGGGTCCTTGTGGGCCAGCATCTCTGCCAGCGTCACCATCACCTTGCACTGCTTCCACGTGGCGTCGTCCTGCATCTTGCCGTCGATCATGTGGACGCCACGGCCGTCGGGGATAGCCTCCAGCACCTTCTTGGCGAACAGGACCTCGTCGGGGTCGGGGCTGAACACCTTCTTCGCGATCGCGATCTGGGCCGGATGCAGCGACCACGCGCCGACGCAGCCGAGCAGGAACGCCGCCCGGAACTGGGTCTCGCACCCCTCGACGTCGCGGATGTCCCCGTAGGGCCCGTAGAAGGGGAGGATCCCCGCGGAGGTGCACGCGTCGACCATGCGCGCGATCGAGTAATGCCAGGGGTCTTGCTGAGCCGTCAGCCGCGGGGCGTCCGGGGTGTGCGGATCCGGGTCCTCGATCACCCGGTAGCCCGGGTGCCCGCCGCCCACGCGCGTGGTCTTCATCCGGCGCGAGGCGGCCAGGTCGGCGGGGCCGAAGCTCATCCCCTGCATCCGCGGGCTGGCGGTGGCGATCTCCTCGAGGTTGACGACTCCGAGGCCCGTCTCGAGGATCGCGTGGATCAGGATCGGGCGGTCGAGGCCGGCCTTGGCCTCGAGCTGGGCGAGCAGGCGGTCGACGTAGTGGATGTCCCACGCCCCCTCGACCTTGGGGATCATCATCACGTCGAGCTTGTGGCCGATCTCGGTCACGAGCGTGGTGATGTCGTCCAGCACCCAGGGCGATTCGAGGCTGTTGACCCGCGTCCAGAGCTGGGTCTCGCCTAGCTCCATGTCCTTGCCCACCTTGAGCAGGCCCTCGCGGGCGGCGAGCTTGCGGTCGACGGGCACCGCGTCCTCGAGGTTGCCCAGCAGGATGTCCACGGTGGGCGCGATGTCGGGCACCTTGGCCACCATCTTCTCGTTGGAGAAGTCGAGGAAGTGGATCATCCTCGAGGGCTTGAACGGGATCTCGAGCAGTGGCTGGGGGGCGCCGATTGCCAGGGGATTGCCGAAGACACGGGGGTTTCTCATGGGTCAGGACTGTATCCGGGGGCGAGGGCGCGCGCCCCAGGGGCGGGCCGCATGCGCCCGGGCCTCCCTGACATCATCGGGTGTCATGACCCCCCAAGTCGAAACAGACCAGGCTGCGCGCGAGGCCAGCGGCGCGCACCCCTACGGTCGCTACCTCGAGGAGTTCGAGGTGGGCGCCGTGTACAAGCACTGGCCGGCCAAGACGGTGACCGAGGCCGACGACCACCTGTTCTGCCTGATCACCATGAACCACCACCCGCTCCACATCAACGACGTGTACGCCGGCCAGTCCCAGCAGGGCCGCAACGTCGTGGTCGGCCCGCTCGTGTATTCCCTGGCCCTTGGCATGAGCGTCTCCGACGTGAGCGGCAAGGCGATCGCCAACCTCGCCACGGAGGAGCTCAAGCACCCCGCGCCGGTGTTCCACGGAGACACGCTGTTCTGCGAGTCCGAGGTGCTCGAGGTGAGGCCGTCGCAGTCCAAGCCCGACCGCGGCACCGTCCGGGTCCACACCCGCGTCCTCAACCAGGACGGCGTCCTGGTGGCCGAATTCAAGCGCCTGGTGCTCGTCCCGCGGCGGGAGCCGGGGGATGCCGAGACCCGGTCTCACCAGCGCGCCGAGGCCAACGTCGAGTAGTAGTCTTCCGCCCTCGGCAAGAAGGCCGTTTTAGGGCGATTTGGACGCTATTTGGACGCAGAAGCGAGTCCGTCTACGGACACACCCGGACGGTGTTCGCCCCCGTTCCGGGGTAGCCTTGCAATGCCACCGACAAGGAGTACCTGAGCACTCATGGCCCACACTGCACCGAAGAACGAAGCGACGACCAATCACGCCCGGCTCAGAGAGTGGGTAGAAGAGGTCGCCGGGCTCACGCAGCCGGACGACGTTCACTGGTGCGACGGCTCCGACGAGGAGTTCGACCATATGATGCAGCAGCTGGTCAACTGCGGATCGGCCGAGCGGCTGGCCGACGAGAAGCGGCCGAACTCCTACCTCGTCCTGTCGGACCCCGCCGACGTGGCGCGCGTTGAGGACCGCACGTTCATCTGCTCCGAGCGCGAGGAGGACGCCGGCCCGACGAACAACTGGTCCGATCCGGAGGAGATGAAGGCCACTCTGACCGAGCTCTTCACCGGCTCGATGCGGGGCCGCACGATGTACGTGGTGCCCTTCTCGATGGGCCCGATCGGCTCGTCGATCTCCTTCCTCGGCGTCCAGCTCACCGACTCGCCCTACGTCGCCGCCTCGATGCGGGTCATGACCCGGATGGGCCAGGGCGCGCTCGACGCGCTGGGTGAAGACGGAGACTTCGTGCCGTGCCTGCACTCGGTGGGAATGCCGATCTCGAGCCCGTCCGAGGACGTGCCTTGGCCCTGCAACGCCGAGAACAAGTACATCGTCCACTTCCCCGAGACGCGCGAGATCTGGTCCTACGGCTCGGGCTACGGCGGGAACGCTCTACTGGGCAAGAAGTGCTTCGCGCTCCGGATCGCCTCGGTCATGGCGCGCGACGAGGGCTGGATGGCCGAGCACATGCTGATCCTGAAGCTGACCTCTCCCGAGGGCGAGTCGAAGTACGTCGCCGGTGCCTTCCCCAGCGCGTGCGGCAAGACCAACCTGTCGATGATGATCCCCACGCTCGAGGGGTGGAAGGTCGAGACGATCGGCGACGACATCGCCTGGATGAAGTTCGGATCCGACGGCCGCCTCTACGCCGTCAACCCCGAGGCCGGTTTCTTCGGCGTGGCGCCGGGGACGGGCGAGCACACCAACCCGAACGCGCTGAAGATGCTCTCGCGCGATGCCGTGTTCACCAACTGCGCCAAGACCGACGACGGCGACGTCTGGTGGGAGGGCATGACCGAAGATCCGCCGGCGCATCTGGTCGACTGGCGCGGCAACGAGTGGACGCCTGAGGCCGAGAAGCCGGCCGCGCACCCCAACGCTCGCTTCACGGTCTCGATCGAGCAGTGCCCGTCGGTGGCGCCGGAGTGGAACGACGCCACCGGCGTGCCCATCGACGCCATGCTGTTCGGCGGCCGGCGCGCCACCGTGGTCCCGCTGGTCGCCGAGGCGCGCGACTGGGAGCACGCGGTGTTTCTGGGCGCCACCATGGCCTCCGAGAAGACGGCGGCCGCGGCCGGGAACGTGGGCGAGCTCCGTTTCGACCCGATGGCCATGCTCCCGTTCTGCGGCTACAACATGGGCGACTACTTCGGGCACTGGCTCGAGATCGGCCGGCGCGAGGGTGCCCAGCTGCCCAAGGTGTTCTACGTGAACTGGTTCCGCAAGGGCGATGACGGCAAGTTCATGTGGCCCGGGTTCGGCGAGAACTCCCGCGTTCTGGCCTGGATCTTCCGGCGCTGCGAGGGCAAGGCCGCGGCCGACGAGACGCCGATCGGCTTCGTGCCGCCGATCGGCGAAGGCGGGATCGAGATCGACGGGCTGGGCATCGACCGCGAGACGATGACCAAGCTGCTCGAGGTCGACGTCGAGTGCTGGCAGGAAGCCCTGCCCCAGACCCGCGAGCACCTGCAGCGCTTTGGCGACCATCTCCCGGAGCAGGTGGCGGCGCAGCTGGACGAGCTCGAGAAGCGCCTCGTCGGCTCCTAGCCGGAGCTCTTATCCGGTGCTTCAGGCGCGCTCGTACGCTGCAGGGCGTGTCGCTGCCGTTTATCCCGTCTGACGCGGCGGTCCTGATCCTCCAGGCGGCCGTGGTGGCGGCGCCGCGGCCCACCCCCGAGGTTCCGCTGCTGCGCCGCGTCCGCGGCCGGGCCTGGTCGCTGGTGCCGATCGCCTCGATCGTGGTCGTCGTGTTCGCGATCCGGTACGTGTCGGACACCGCCACCGGGCTGACGTACCTGGCGCTGGTGGCAGTACCCCCGCTGGCGGCGGCGGCGCTCGGCTGGACAGGTCGTGGGTCGAGGCCGGTGGCGGCGCTGGCGGCGATCCCGCTATTCGTCCTCGCCTGGGCGATTCCCAAGACGCTGGTGGGGGAGGGGGCGGCGGCCCTGCTCTCGGCGCTCAGTTGCGTGACGCTGGGGGTCCTGCTCGCCGCCGTCACACCCAAGGCGTGGCTCAAGGCGGGGATCGTGCTGATGGCGGCGGCCGACAGCTGGCTCGTGATCTCGGACCTGCTCCAGGCGCCGAACAACGCGCTCATCGCGGCCCACCCGCTGGCGGGGCTGCCGCGCCTTCAGAGCGTGCTCTTCGGCTCGGTGACGCTCGGCTACGGCGACCTGTTCGTCGCGGGGGTGCTCGGGGCCGTGCTGGCGGGCGAGGCGCGCCGGCAGGGCGCGGGGGCGCTGCTCACGCTCGCCTTCGCCTGCCTGTTCGACCTGCTGTTCTTCGTGCTGAACGAGCTGCCGGCGACGGTGCCGGTGGCGCTGGCGCTGATCGCGATCGAGGCGTGGGGCTGGGCGCGACGCCGGCAGTCAGCCCGGGTCAGTGCTGCCCGTCGTCCGTCGAGGCCGGCGGCCGAGACTCCTCAGCCAGGGACGTGATCGCCAGCTGACCACGGGACGCGTCCTGGAGCACCTCCGTCGCCTCCTCGGCCGAGCGGGCGTAGAGCTCGACGAGGAGGTGGACGACGATGCGGTCGTCGTCGTGCTTGTGGAAGCGGACGTGGGTGAAGAACTCCCGGGTCCCGTGGTCGCCGAAGGCGGCGTAGGAGAGGGCATCGCCCGCCTCCGGCCCCGAGCACGTTTCCACGTCGTCCGCGTCGACGGTGACCGTGCACGAGGCCACCCACGGGGTGCCGGCGATCATCCGCTCCCAGCGGTCCTCGATCGGCTCGACGCGACCGTTGTGAAAGCCGAGGTGGGGTTGGTCGTGCATGCACTCGAGGCACTGGACGACCGCCTCCTGCATCTCGTCGACGACGTCGCCGCGTTCACCGGTTTCCGGATCGATCCGGTGGATGCCCTCGTAATGGACCTGGACCTCGAGGTTCTGCGACCAGCAGCGGTAGCACCGCAGCCAGCTACGTACCGACGTTGAGCCCTCCATCACGTTGATTCTACGATGGCGCCGTGAGCAAGTTGGGCACGCGCTCCTGATGCCCTCCGGTGGCCCGCCAATCGGGGCGATCCTGGCCGGCGGAGCCGGGCGACGCATCGGTGGGTCCAAGGCCACGGTCCATCTCCACGGCCGCCCGCTGATCTCCTATCCGCTCGTCACGCTGACTCGAGTGCTGCCCGAAGTGGTGATCGTGGCCAAGCCGAGCACGGAGCTGCCGAGCCTGCCCGGCACGACCGTGTGGGTCGAGCCCGAATCGCCCACGCACCCGCTGCTCGGCATCATGCACGCGCTCAGTCTGGCCGAGGGACGGCCGGTGCTGGTGTGCGCGGCCGACCTCCCGTTCGTCCGCGCGGAGACGATTGAGCGGATCGCCGGCGCCGATCCTCAGGGCGCGCCGGCGGTGATCGCGTCGGGCGGCGGGCGGACCCAGCCGCTATTGGGCTGCTACCAGCCGGCCACCCTCGAGCTCGTCTCTCTGGCCGGGGAGCGGCCGGTCCGGGACGTGATCGCCGAGATCGGCGCCCGCACGGTCGAGGTCGACCCGCACGACCTGTTCAACGTGAACTACCCGGAGGACCTGCTCCAGGCGGCGGCGCTGCTCGACCGCTATCCGAACGTGAAGTCGTAGGCGCTCACACCCGGCGGCACCTCGACCGTGAGGTCGTGCTGGGCGTCACCGGGCTGGGAGACGATCGAGTAGAGGCGCTGGCCCTGAACCGTGACCCAGCGCCCGTGGACATCGCTGCCGGCGGCCCCGGGGCCGACCGGCCGGCCGTCCAGGAGGACGCCGACCTTGCGGGGAACATTGCCGGCTGAGGTCATCACCAGGTAGACGTGGGCGGCCTGGTAGCGCAGGGTGATCGTCGCCCCGGCGGCCGTGGGCGCGGCCGATTGCTTGGTGACGTCCCACGTCCCGCGCAGGGCGAACTCGTTGAGCACCGGGTTGCTCACGCCGGGGTATGAGTGCACGCCGGGCCGCAGCGGCGGCTGGAAGCCCTGAGCGCGGTCGGAGTTCAGGTAGGTCTCGGGGGTGCCGAGGTTGCCGGAGGGCACGATCGCGCTTGCGCTCATCGGTGGCGGCAGGTTGTGGACGCCGGACTGGTAGAGGAGCTCGCGCACCGCGGCCTCCGACTGCTTGTAGTCGCCCTCGCCGAACTGGGTGTGGCGAACCTGCCCGTTGGCGTCGACGAGGTACTCGGCGGGCCAGTACTGGTTCTGGTAAGCGTTCCACGTGCCGTACTGGTTGTCCTGAACGACCGGGTAGCGCAAGCCGTCGGAGCTGACCGCCTCGGCCACGTTGCCGGCCTCCTGCTCGAAGGTGAACTCGGGCGTCTCCACGCCCACGATCTCGAGGCCGTAGGGGTGGTAGGTGGCATACAGGCCCTTCAGGAACGGCAACGTGCGGATGCAGTTGATGCACGTGTAGGTCCAGAAGTCGACGAGGACCACGTGGCCGCGCTGGCCGGCAAGGGTGAGCGGACGCCCACCCGGGGTGTTGAACCACTTCTGTGTGTTCGCGAACTCGGGCGCCAACCCGAGCATCGGCAGCGACGGCGTCTTGACGCCGGGAATGGCCACGCCGGCGGTGTCGGGAACAGGCGAGCTCGCCGCCTCGTTCTGCTTGACCGCGAACCGGGACTCCGGCCGCAGCGAGGCCAGGCGATTCTGGACCGCGCCCGAGTTCTCGAGCGCGCGTGTGGGATCGACCAGGAATGCGGGGAGGCTCGCGTTCCGGGCCAGCGACTCCTCGAAGCGGATGTCGAGGTTGAAGATCATGAGGACCGCGGTGGCCAGCAGTACGGCGCCGAGCGTGCGCTCCACGATGTGACCGCGAGCGACGCGCCGGACACGGTCGAGGACGGCGCGGCCGCCGAGAGCGTAGAGGAGCAGCACCGCTCCCAGGCCGAGTGAGTAGGCGATCGCCACCGCCACCACGCGCGCCGAGGCGCCGCTCGACGCGCTCACCGAGGTCACCGCGGCCAGGATCGGCCCGGCGCAGGGCGCGCACACGAAGCCGAGCGCGGCTCCGACCCCGAGGCCAGACCAGAAGCCCGACCCGCGCGTTTTCGGGCCGAAGCGGCCCAGACGCGAGAGCGGCGCCTGGATGCGGACGGCCGCGCCCGGGATCAGCAGCGCCAAGCCGAAGACGAGCAGCACGACGATCGCCAGTGTCCGCGCGGCACCGCTCGCGAGGCCGACCCCCTTGACGAGCTGGGCGAGCGCCACGATCGCGATCGTGAACGTACACACCAGCCCGACCACGATCCCGAGCGGACGCCGGCGCCCGCCGAGCGCGCTGGCTGACAGCAGCGCGGGCAGTACCGGCAGCACACACGGCGTGATCGCCGTGCCGGCGCCGGCGAGGACCGCGAACAACAACAGCAGGATCAATTTTGGAGGCCCCCGTTACCCCCCGATGGCGGACATGGTCCGGAGGGGTTGGATGAACCCGGGCTCGCCCACGTGGTGCTTCAGCTCCTTGCGCCACACCGCGCGGCGGATGATGAGCTCGAGCTCGCGGTCGTCTGCGCCGGCCCGCATCGGGCCCCGCAGGTCGGTTTCGTTGAGTGAGAAGAGACAGGTGCGCAAGCGGCCGTCCGCGGTCAGGCGGATCCGGTTGCAGTCGCCGCAGAAGGGCTCGGACACCGGGTTGATGAACCCGATCCGGCCCTCGCCGTCGGCGAAGCGGTAGACGCGGGCGGTGGCGTGGCGCTCGCGCTCGAGCGGCGCGAGCGGGTACACGGCGTCGATCGCGGCGCGGATCTCCTCGCCGGTGAGCACGCGGTCCCGGTTCCAGGAACGGTCGCCGTCGAGGGGCATGAACTCAATGAAGCGGATCTCGTAGGGGGTGCGTCGCGCCATCTCGGCGAACGGGATCACCTCCTGCTCGGTGAACCCGCGGATCGCCACCGCGTTGATTTTGATCGGATGAGCCTCGGGGTAGCTCGCCAGCACCTCGAGCCCGCGCAGAACCTGCGGCAGGGCGTCCCGGCGGGTGAGCTCGAAGAAGCGGTCGCGCTGTAGCGAGTCGATCGAGACGTTGAAGCGGCCGACGCCCGCGGCCACGAGCTTGGCGGCGTCGCGCTCGAGGAGGTAGCCGTTGGTCGTCACCGAGACCTCGGCGACATCGTCGATCGCGCTCAGCATCTCCACCAGGCGCGGGAAGTCCCGGCGCACGAGCGGCTCGCCACCGGTGAGGCGGACGTCGTGCACGCCCATCGCGCTCAGCAGCCGGATCAGGCGGGCGATCTCCTCGAAGGTGAGGACGGCGCCGCGCTCGAGCCAGGGCAGACCCTCCGCAGGCATGCAGTACTGGCAGCGGAAGTTGCAGCGGTCGGTGACCGACACGCGCACGTCCCCGATCAGTCGTCCGTGACCGTCGCGCAGGGGCTCCATATCCTCAAGGCTACAGTGCGCGGGATGCGCCTCGGCGGAGCGATTGCTATGGCCATGACGGCCTGCGCGGTGGCGGGCTGCGGGGCCAGCGCCAAGTCGGAGGTCCGCGCCAAGGTCCAGCAGTTCGCGTCCGCGACAGCCAGGAAGGACTACGGGACCATCTGCCACGACGTGCTGGCGCCCGCGCTGGTGGCGCACCTGACGAGAAACCACATCCCGTGCCAGCAGGCGATGGAGCTGGCGCTCGGGAGCGTGCAGCACCCGACGCTGAGCATCGGGCCGATCACCGTCAAGGGCAAGAACGCCTCCGTGTACACGCTCACGGTGGCGCAGGGCCAGCAGGCCTCGCTCGACATCCTCCAGCTCACCGAGACCTCCGACGGGTGGCGGATCTCGTCGCTGCACTCGCCGCTCCCACGGTGAACGCGTCGGGTGAAGCCATTTACCCCCGGTGGGCGGGGGAAAATGGCATCACCCGGCATCGGCGGCGAGCAGCCCGAACGCCACCATGTTCAGTTGGCGGCCCTTGATCCGCAGGTAGGCGCGCTGGACGGCCTCACGGGTGAATCCGGCCCGCTCCGCCACCGCGTGCGAGGCCGGGTTGCCGACCGCGGCGCGCAACTCGATCCGCTCGAGACCGAGCGAGCGGAACCCCCAGGTGCAGATCAGCTGGAGGGCACGGGTGGCATGTCCCTGGCCGCGTGCTTCGCGGGCCACCCAGTAGCCGACCTTCGCGCGGAGGTGCGGCCAGGCGACGTCGAACAGGGAGACCGAGCCGAGCAGCCGGGCGCGGTCGCCCACGCTGACGATCGCAAAGGGAGCGCCGGCGCCCGCGCCGACCATGTCGTGGCGGGCGAGCAGGAAGCGCCGGGCGTCGGCGTCGCCGTAGGGCTGGGGCATCGGGGTCCAGCGCAAGATCTCGGGGTCCTGGCAGGCGGCGACGATGGCGGGGAGGTCGCTGTCGCGCCAGGGCCTGAGCGCGGTCGGCCCGTCGAGGAGCGGCTCGCCGGGCAGGACGATCTTCATCGTGGTGGCGCGCCCGCGCGCTCGGCGAGCGCGCGACCCAGCGCCGGGACGTCGAGGCGCGAATCCTGCTCGCCCAGCCAGCGCTCGGCCTGGCGGCGGCCGCCGAGCGCGCGCAGGCCGCGCTCCCCGTGCTCGGTGATGAAGTCCTCGAGCGCGTGCATCCTGCGGGCGCGCAGGCGTCGCTCGGAGAGATCGATGGTGGCGCGGTGCGCGTCGAGCGCGTCGGCGAGCTCGACGACGCCGGTGGGAGGCGCGATCGAGGACACGGGGATCACCGCAGTGGCGCTCGAGCCCAGCGAGCGCAGCGCGGCGGTGAGGTCCGCCACCGCGCGAGCGGCGAGCTTCGGCAGGTCCGCCTTGGTGACCACGAGCACGTCCGGGATCTCCATGATCCCCGCCTTCAGGAACTGGAGCACGTCGCCCGATCCGGGCTGGATGACCACCGCCACCGTGTCGGCCACGTCGGCCACCTCGGTCTCTGACTGACCGACTCCCACGGTCTCGATCACGACCACGTCGAAGGCGGCGGCGAGGGCAGTGGCCGCGGCGCGGGTGGCGGGCGCGAGCCCGCCGAGCCGGTTGCCGGCGGCGGTGGAGCGGACGAACACCGCGGGATCGGAGTGGTCGAAGGTGATCCGGGCGCGGTCGCCAAGAAGCGCGCCGCCCGAGCGGCGAGAGGTGGGGTCGACGGCGAGCATCGCCACCGAGCGGCCCGCGCTCCGCCAGTGGGCTATCAGCCGCGAGAGCAGGCTCGATTTCCCGACCCCCGGCGGCCCGGTCACGCCGACCACGTGCGCCGGCGGCTCCTCTCCGAGCGCGGCCGGCGAGACCGCCGCGAGCAGGGCGCCGGTCTGTTCGCGGGCCTCGTCGGTGCGGCTCTCGACCAGGTTCAGGACTGCGGGCGCCGCGGTGAGATCGCGCTCGCGCAGGCGTCGGCCGAGCTCGCCGCCGTCGGCGGTCAAGCGCCTACGGTGGTGTCGACGCCGGCGCGCTCCGCCACGAGCGCGACGATGTCGCGAATCATCTGGTTGAGGTCCCAGTCCTTGGGCGTGTAAACCGCGGCCACGCCGGCCTCGCGCAGGGCGGCAGCGTCCGCCTCGGGGATGATCCCGCCGACGACCACCGGCACCTCCCCGGCGCCGGCGTCCTGGAGGGCCTCGAGGACGCTCGGGATCAGCTCGCGGTGCGAGCCCGAGAGGATCGAGAGCCCGATCACGTGCACGCCCTCCTGTGCCGCCGAGGTGGCGATCTGCGTCGGCGTCAGGCGGATGCCCTCGTAGACGACGTCCATTCCGGCGTCACGCGCGCGGACGGCGATCTGCTCGGCGCCGTTCGAGTGGCCGTCGAGGCCGGGCTTGCCGACGAGGAACTTGATGCGGCGGCCGAGTGCCTCGCTCACGCGCTCCACCTCGTCGCGGACCTCGGCGACCTGTTCACTCGAGATCGCGGCCGCCTCGCCCACGCCAGTGGGGGCGCGGTACTCGCCGAACACCTCGCGCAGCGTCTGCGCCCACTCACCGGTGGTGGCCCCCGCGCGCGCGGCGGCGATCGTCGCGGGCATGATGTTCTCGGCGTGGTCGGCGGCGACTCGGGCAAGCTCGCGCAGCGCGGCGTCGACGGACGTCTGGTCGCGCTGGGAGCGCCAGCGCTCGAGGGCCGCGCGCTGGTCGGCCTCGACCTGTGGATCGACCACGAGGATGCCGCCGTCGGCGTCGGCCGTGAGCGGCGAGGGCTCGGTGGAGGTGAAGCGGTTCATGCCCACGACGGTGAGCTCATGCGACTCGATTCGCCGCCACCGCTCGCGGTGGGACTCGACGAGAGAGGCCTTCATGTAGTCGACGGCGTCGACCGCGCCACCGAGCTCGGCGACGCGCTGCATCTCCGCACGCCCGGCCGCCACCAGGTTGGCGACGAGATCGTCCATGACCTTCGAGCCCTCGAAGATGTCCGGGTACTCGAGCAGGTCGGTCTCGTAGGCCAGGATCTGCTGGAGGCGCAGCGACCACTGCTGGTCCCAGGGGCGGGGGAGGCCGAGGGCCTCATTCCACGCCGGGAGCTGGAGGGCGCGGGCGCGCGCGCTCCGCCCGAGCGTAACGGCCAGCGTCTCGAGCGCGATCCGGTAGACGTTGTTCTCCGGCTGAGCCTCAGTCAGGCCGAGCGAGTTGACCTGCACGCCGTAGCGGAAGCGCCGCTGCTTCTCGTCCTCGACGCCGTAGCGCTCGCGGCCGAGCTCATCCCACAACTGGGCCATCGCGCGCAGCTTGGCGTGCTCCTCGATGAAGCGGACGCCGGCGTTCACGAAGAAGCTGATCCGCGCGAACACGCTCCCCATCAGCTCGTGCGGCACCCGCTCCCGGACGGCGTCGAGGACGGCGATCGCGTTGCTCATCGCGTAGGCGATCTCCTGCACCGGCGTCGCGCCGGCCTCCTGGAGGTGATAGGAGCAGATGTTGATCGGGTTCCACTTGGGGATGTGCTCGACCGTGTAGGCGATCGTGTCCGCGATCAGGCGCATGCTGGGGCCGGGCGGGAAGGCGTAGGTGCCGCGGCTCAGGTACTCCTTGAGGATGTCGTTCTGGGTGGTCCCCTGGAGCTTCTCCTGCGGGACCTGCTGTTCCTCCGCGGCGACGATGTAGAGCGCCAGCAGCCAGGCCGCGGTGGCGTTGATCGTCATCGAGGTGTTCATCTGGTCGAGGGGGATCTCCTCGAGCAGCGTGGACATGTCCTCGCGGTGGGCGATCGACACGCCCACCTTACCCACCTCGCCCCGCGCGAGCTCGTGGTCCGGGTCATAACCGGTCTGGGTCGGCAGGTCGAACGCCACCGACAGTCCCGTCTGGCCCTTGGCCAGGTTGCGCCGGTAGAGCTCGTTCGAGCGCTTGGCGTCGGAATGGCCTGCGTATGTGCGCATCATCCACGGGCGGTCACGCTCTGGAAGGCGGGGCGATGGAGTCTCCGGCATGGCGGGGATTGTATGAGCGGGGATGGCTTGGGCGCGCGAGGGGACTTGGGTAAGGTCAAGGCCATGCCCGATCAAAGCTCAGCCTCCTCCGAGCACGCCATCATGCAGGAGATCACCGCGCCGCTCGCGACCCTGCCCGACGATGCGGTGCCGGTCGCGGCGGATGTCGACTTTCCGATCGTCTTGCGCGGCTACGACCGGATCGCCGTCGACGCCTACGTGAAGAAGACGAGCCAGCTCGTTGCCGAGCTGCAGGCGACGCGCTCGCCCGAGGCCGCGGTCCGGCGGGCGCTCGAGCGGGTGGGGGAGGAGGTGGCGGGAATCCTCCAGCGCGCACACGACACCGCGTCGCAGATCACAACTCAGTCACGGAGCGAGGCAGAGGATCGCCTGGAGGCGGCGCGCCGGGAGGCGACGGACATCTCCACCGAGGCGGCCGACCGCGTCAAGGAGCTCGACCTCGAGACCGACCGCATCTGGGAGGAGCGCCTGCGCATCGTCGAGGACGCGCGCGACCTGGCCCGGCAACTGCTGGCGCTGGCGGACTCCGCCGCGCAGCGCTTCCCCGCCGAGGAGACGGAGTCGACCGAGTCGGTCTCGCCGGAGGTGGCTGAGGTCTTCGCCGCCGCCGCGGCCGCTTCTGCGGCGCGGGCCGCGGACGAGGAGCACCCAGACGAGGAGCCCGCGGAGCCGGTGGATGAGCGTGCGGCCGAGGGGCTCGCGCCTGGATCCGCGCCGGCACCGTTCGAGGAACATCGCGCGGGCGATGACGAGGAAGATCCCGACCGCGACGCGACCATGGTCATGCCGCCGATCCGGCTGCCCGAGCCCGGCGCCCACCCCTCGCAGCCAGAGGCCGAACCGTCCGAGCCCGGAGCCCATCCCTCGCCGCCTGGCGACCTGCCGTCCGAGCCCGGCGCCCACCCCTCCGAGCCTGGTGATCAGGCGCGGTAGAGCGCGTGCGGGTCATCGACGTCATGCACCTGGGCGTCCCCCGGGTGATCGGGTGTTGGGAGGTCGACGGCGTGCTCATCGACCCGGGCCCCACCTCCTGCCTGGAAACGCTCCTCGGTGCGCTCGAGCAGCCGCCGCGGGCGCTGCTCCTGACCCATATCCATCTCGATCACGCCGGGGCCAGCGGGTCGCTCGTCGAGCGCTGGCCCGAGCTCGAGGTCTACGTCCACGAGCGCGGCGTGACCCACATGGTCGACCCAGAGAAGCTGATGAAGAGCGCCAGCCGCCTCTATGGCGACGACATGGACCGCCTGTGGGGCGAGATGGTGCCGGTTCCGGAGGGCAACATCCGAACGCTTCAGGGTGGGGAGAGACTGCTGGACGGCGCCTTCGAGGTCGCCTACACCCCCGGCCACGCCTCGCACCACGTCTCCTACCGCCACGGCGGGACGGCGTTCGTCGGCGACGCCGCCGGGGTGCGGATAACGCCGGCGCCGATGACCATCCCGCCCACGCCACCGCCTGACATCGACGTCGAGGCCTGGCACGAGTCGATCGAGCGGATCCGGGCGTGGGCACCCGAGCGCCTCGCCATGACCCATTTCGGCGAGAGCGACGACGTCGAGGTGCAGCTCGGCGAGCTCGACAGGCGCCTCGACGAGTACGCCGAGCGGGCGCGGGAGCAGGAGCTCGACGAGTTCATGGCCGGCGTCGGCGCGGACCTCGAGCGAGGAGTCGACGCGAGCCTGATCCCGGCCTACAAGCAGGCCGCCCCGCCGAACCAGCTCTACCTGGGGCTCGAGCGCTACTGGCGCAAGCGGGCGGATTCAGTCCCGCCGGCTCCCGGCGCGCCGGTATCCTGAGCGACCGGATGTCGCAGACGGTTGAGCTGCCGCGCGTGGCCGGGCCAGGCAGCGGGCTGGGCGGGCTATGGCGCGTCGTCGTGCTGAACGACAACTTCAACACGTTCGATCACGTCGCCGAGACCTTGGCCAACGTCATCCCCGGCGTCACACTGGCCGAGGGCTACCGATACGCCGACCGGATCCACAACTCCGGATGCGCGATCGTGTGGAGCGGCCCGCGCGAGGATGCCGAGCTCTACTGGCTCCAGCTCGACCGCGCCGGGCTCACCCTGGCGCCACTCGAGGAGGGGTAGGCCGGAATCCCACGGCGGCTCGCAGCCTTCGCCGCGGCGGGCCTGATGGTCATGGGCTGCGGCGCGCGCGCAGGCTCGCCGCGAACGTTCACCAGCTCGATCGACCTGAACGCGCTCAGCGGTCGCGCGATTGCGGCTGGCCCCTGGGGATCGTGCGTCTTCGGCGAGCCCAAGCGACATCCCGGATTCGGGTACCTGATCCACGCCGGCGGGCGATGCCGCGCGATCGTGTACGTCTTCGTCGTGGATCGCCGGCTTCCGGTTGGCATCATCGACTTCGGGCTGGGCTCGGACACCGCCCTGCGCGTGGGGCAGATCAAGTGCTACGGCCCCGACCGGCTCGGCCCGGCGGTGTGCGACGACGCGGTACGCGGCCGGGTCGTGATCAGCCTGAGCACGTCGGGGAACGCCGCGGAGTCGCGGCGTCTGGCCCATGTCGTGGCGACGATGCTCGAGCCGCTCCCGGAGGGAACCACGCACCACGCCGCGGTGCTGCCTGCGCAGCCGGAGTCGTCTACAGCCAGGGGCGCGACGGCGCCCGCAGCCTAGACGCGCAGTGCCTTGGCGCGCTGGCGTTCGGGGCTGATCCGGACCACGTTCCACACCAGGCCGAGCTTCTCGAGTGCGGCGATCACGAGCCCGGTGGGATCGGTCAGCCGCTCCCATAGCCTCAGTCCGTGGAAGGCCGAGGTCGGAAAGGCGTGGTGGTTGTGGTGCCAGGCTTCGCCCATCGACAGCGGCGCCAGCCAGAACACGTTGCGCGACTCGTCCTCGATCGCGAACCGCTTGCGGCCGAAGAAGTGGCAGATCGAGTTGATCGACCAGGTCACGTGGTGGAGCAGGAACACGCGGACGAACCCGCCCCAGAGCAGCGCCGTCAGCGCGGTGCCGATGCCTCCGCCGATGATCCACCCGAGCGCGAACGGGATCGCGAAGGTAAGGGCGATCCACAGGGGGAACAGCCTGTCGATCAAGCGCAGCGAATGGTCCTTCATGAGATCCGGAGCGAACCGCTCGCGGTCGGCGGTGCCGACGCTCTCGAACAACCACCCCATGTGCGCATGCCACAGGCCCTTGACGCCGCCCCAGAAGCCGGGACCGCTCAGGTGCGGCGAATGGGGATCGCCGTGCTGGTCGGTGAACGCATGGTGCTTGCGGTGGTCGGCAACCCACCTGATCACCGATCCCTCGACGGCCATCGACCCGAGTACGGCGATGATCGCGCGGAACGCCCGCGAGGACTCGAAGGAGCGGTGCGTGAACATGCGGTGGTAGCCGAGCGTGACCCCCAGGCAGGTGAGCACGTAGAACCCGGCCATCAGCCCGAGCTCGAGCGGCCCGACGGCACGGTTCCACAGCAGGGCCACGGCGACGACGAGCCCGATGAAGGGCAGCGGGATCGCGATCAGGTTGATGATCTTGTGCGCCCGCGACATACGCGGCTCCTCCGAGGTTTCAGGAGCAACGTGCAACGGGACCGAGGTTATGGGGGCGGCGCTCACTACTCTGAGCTTACCCGCCTGTGCGCAAGATTCTCCTCCCGTTGCCACGAGTTTGCGTTCGGACTTTGTAGCTTACGTACAAGCAGATGGGCGATCAGCCGTGGCATCAGCTCCCGTCGGAGCTCACACAGGTCTTCCGCCCTCGCCTGCCGGAGCTCGCCGACGCGATCATCGACGGGGTCCGGACAGTGCCGGCGTACTCGCGGCCGGTCGAGGGGCCGTTCGGCGAGGGCGTCCGCGCCGGGGTGGAGGAGGCGCTCCGCCACTTCCTCGCCGAGATCGAGGGGTCGCGCCCGGTCACCCGGCCCGACGTCTACCGCGAGCTCGGTCGCGGCGAGATGCGCGCCGGACGGAGCCTCGAGTCGCTGCTGAGCGCGTACCGCGCCGGCGCGAGGGTGGCGTGGCGCCAGTTCGCCGAGCTGGGCACGGAGGCGGGGCTCGCCCCGCACACGCTATACCTGCTGGCGGAGTCGATCTTCGCCTACATCGACGTCCTCTCGGCCGAGTCGGCCGAGGGACACGCCCTCGAGCAGTCGGCGGTGGCGGGCGAGGCACAGCTGCGCCGCCGGCGTCTGGTCCGGGTGCTCGTTCGCGAGCCGCCCGCGGATGCGGAGACGGTGGCGGCGGCCGCGGCCGAGGCGCGGATGGCCGCTTCCCAGATCACTTGCGGCGATGGCGATCACCGGCCCGCGGCGGGAGGCCGCGATGTGGCGACTGCCGGTGGACGCGATCGTGGACACGCTCGGCGACACCGGATGTGCGCTCATCCCAGACCCGGACGGTCCCGGCCGGCTGGCGGGCCTGAGGCGGGCGGTGGTGGAGGCCGGGGCGCTCGCGGGCCTCGGCATCACCGTGAGCTGGGAGGAGGCGGCGGTGAGCTTCGCGCGGGCCCGGGCGGCGCTGGAGCTGGCGGACGGCACGCCGGCTCTGATCGTGGCGCGCGAGCACGCCGGCGAGCTGCTCCTGCGCTCGGAGCCGCGGCTCGCCGCCGAGCTGGCGGACGCGCGCCTGGCCCCGCTCGGCCGCCTGCCGGCCGGGTCCCGGGCACGTCTCACCGACACCCTGCAGGCGTGGCTCGCCGAGCAGGGGCGGCTCGGACCGGTGGCGGCGCGGCTGGGGATCCACCCCCAGACGGCGCGCTACCGGCTGGGACGGCTTCGTGAGCTCTTCGGCGACGCGCTCGACGATCCGGACGAGCGGTTCTGGCTCGAGCTGGCCCTACGAGCGGCGCCGGCGCGGGATCCGGTCTAGGGCGCGGCTGCCGTGGGGGCAGGCTCGGGCTCGGGCGTGCCCTCGTGCAGCCCCACCTCGGGACCGAGTGCGCCGGCCGCGAGCTCGTCGTTCCACCCGTAGGTGATCGGGATCTGGTACCGGCCCGAGTTGCGCCGGCGGAACTCGATCATCTCGGGCCCCTCCCAGTAGCGGTACCACTGGGTCTTCGACTCGAACCAGGCCATCTGGGTGATCTTGTAGTGATCGTCGCGCGAGCGGTGCACCGCGTACTGGGTGGCGCCGTAGCGCAGCGCGATCGGAGCCGCCTGCGCCACCTCCAGGGCAAAGCCCTCCTGCCGGAGCAGGCTTGCGTACCAGCTGATCCAGACGACGCCCGCCATGACTACGCTCCCACTTCGGCGCGGATGGCTCCGGGGCCTTCCGCGGTCTTGCCCTGGCCCTCTTCGGTGGCGCCGACAAGGATCGCGATCTTGCCCAGGTGCTTGTTGTCGCGCAGCAGCTGGTGGGCCTCGGCGACCTTGTCGAAGCCCATCGTCTGCCATAGGACCGGGCGGACCTTCGACTCCTCGATCAGCTCGTTGGCCTTGGTCGCCTCCCAGGCGTTGGCGAAGTGCGAGCCGACGATCTCCTTCTGGCGCATCCACAGGTAGCGCACGTCGAAGTCGAGCTGATATCCCGAGGTCGCGCCGCAGATGACGACCTTGCCGAACGGCTTGACGCACAGCACGCTCGTCGGGAAGGTGGCCTTGCCCACGTGCTCGAAGACGATGTCGGGCGGGCCGCCGAGGATGCGCTCGACCGCCTTGCAGAACCGGCGCGACTCCTTGAAGCGCACCCGCTCCTCGTCCGCGCTCTCGCCGCCGCGCCGCATCATCCCGCTGAACTCCGAGCGGTCGATGTAGCCGGTGGCGCCGAGCTGCTTGACCAGCTCGCCCTTCTCCTCGCTCGAGACCACGCCGACGGCGTCGGCGCCGGTCAGCGCACACAGCTGGGTGGCGAACACGCCGAGCCCGCCGGCCGCGCCCCAGATCAGCACGCGGTGGCCGGGCTGGAGCTGGCAGCGGTCGATCAGCATGCGGTAGGCGGTGAAGTAGGTCAGCCCATAGGCGCAGGAGTCCTCCCACGAGAGGTGCTTGGGCTTGTGCAGCAGCTGCTGGGCCTGGACCTTGCAGAACTGGGCGAAGGAGCCCCAGGTGGTCTCGTAGCCCCAGATCTGCTGGCTGGGCGCGGCGAGCGGGTCCAGACCGTGGACCTCGGGGTCCTCGTAGGAGGCCTGGTTGCAGTGGATCACGACCTCGTCGCCAGGCTTCCACCTGGTCACGCCCGGACCCACCTTCCACACGACCCCTGAGGCGTCCGAGCCGCCGATGTGGTGGCCCCACTGTGGGTGATCGCCGTAGCGCCACACCCCGATCGGCTCTCCCAGGGCGGCCCACACGTTGTTGAAGTTGACCCCGGCGGCCATCACGCGCACGATCACTTCGAACGCGCCCGGCTCGGGCACCTCGATCTCCTCGATCTGGAAGGCGTCGACGGGCTCGCCCTCGCGCTCCTCGCGAATGACCCAGGCGGCCATGGTCGCCGGCAGCTCGCCGGGCTCGGTCTCGACGTTTGCGACTTGGCTCAGATCGACGGCCACTGGTGAAGCACCTTCCGTTGTTCGGGTTGCGGAGCCCTCTCCCGGTCCGTGATCGTACCGGGGAGGGGGCCGAGGCGGCCCGTCAGACGGCGCTGAGCTCGGGCGCAGGCTCCTCCGGGGTGGGGAGGGCGGGCTCGGGGGTCGCCGTTCGGATGCGGCGCTCGACGAGAACCCAGGCGAGGCCCGCGCCGATCAGCGTCACGATCGCGCCGATCAGCAGCCCGTTCC
>CAWITQ010000004.1:0-738982 GCA_963839105.1 uncultured Solirubrobacterales bacterium | reverse complement strand
CTCGGCTCGTGCGGGACTTCAATCGTCTTCTTTGAGTCCGGAATGTTCGCTCCCGCGGACTTCTCAAATACGACGTAGATCTCCGTGCCGGCGGAAACACTGACAACGATGTGCTCCAGCGTCAGCATCTTCATAATCTGTTCGTCCCCGGCATTCCCGATGTTGTTGGCGATCTGCATCCTCATCAGGTCGTCTTCGCTGAAACCGCTGTTCGCACTGGGCGCTCCTACGATCATCGCGGCCGTCTCGCCGATCCCTGACAGGGAACGAACCAGCATGCTCTTGCCTCTTTGCCTTCCGGTCACCTTGCCTTTGATGGCCTGGAGGTTCATGTCGGCGGCGACAGCGTCGATAGGGACGGTCGATCCATCCGGGTATTCGAGCGACGAGAAGGCGATGTTCACCAGACCCGACGGATCAGCCTGCGCAATCTTCCCCACGGCGCGAGCTCCGGCTGGAATGATGACTTGTCCATCACGCTCGTAGTTGTACTCGATCACGGCGACTACAGGGCGTGCACTGCTGTCGTAGCCATTGATTCGATCCGCGCCGCCACGTGATAGCCAGGGGCAAGACCGAGATTATCGACTGCCGGCGTAGCATTGGTGTTTGCGGCGTGGATAACGGACTGCTCGTGTGCCGTAAACACGAGAGAAGGTGTACTCAGAGCATCCTCCGCCTTCTTGGCCGCTTGTTGATTCTGGGAATTCTCACTTCCGTACGGCGGAGGCGTCCATTTACCCTGCGCGTTCGGAGCAGTGTCTGGCTCCTCAAATTTCCCGACCTCGCCGAGACTTCCAGGAGTGCGAGATGACTTTGCTGCCAAGTTTCCCTGGGATAGCGTCTGCGCAATGTGCGGCGATTTCGTTCGCTCGATGTCGGCTGCCTCCACAGAGCCAGCCTCCGGCGCGCCATTCGGAGTGGGCTTGACCTTGTCGTTCGGAACAAGATCCCCACCAGAAGTGATCGCTTGTGTTTGGCCGAGATTTGGCTTGTTGGACTCTGCGAGCAGCTTCTTCCCGACCGTGCCCTTGGTCGAAAGGAACACAACCATCCCGATCCCAAGCACAACGATCGCCCCAACGACAATCAGCATCAGCGCCAGGTTTCCGCTGCTTGGGCCACGCCTCTTTTCAAGCACAAACGGCCGCCTGGATACTGATCCCAATGAGGCTTCCTTCTCCTCGGCAGGATTTCCCGCGGCTTCCATCTTCTCGATCGTTTCATTCTTCCAAGCAGTCTCTGTCTGACTCATAATCCACCTCTTCTCGTTAAATGCTGACTTGTACTCACTGCCCGGGAGCGACGAACGGCAACTGCATCACGAGCGGATGATCCACTGCGCTTGCCGTGGTCAGATCGAGGACCAGACGGTCCGCACTCTGCTTAAAGCTTGGCCGCGAAAACTCGACAGCGCCATCCGCCCGTTCACCGGGAGCGAGACGGCGAGCGGTCAACCGATAGTCGGAAACGGGCACCTCATCCGCCAAAATCTGATCCTTCTTCTTTTTCTTTTTTGCCTGCGTCGAGATTGGGACTTTTAAATTCGATCTGCGGCGGCAGTACTTCGATCCAGCCATCGGATGTGTTCACCACCGAATAAGCCACCAACATCCGCTGCCCTTGTTCTCGAACTTCGCCGAGGGCGCCAAGAATCGGCTTTCCGGGCGACGGTCGGTTCTGATCTTTCGCGTCCTTGCTCGGGCCTGTCACCCAGTTCGGCCTTGCAAGATCCGCCTGCTGTTTCAGGGCCTCATCGATGGCCGACGGCTTCGCCGGAGGATCCGGAGCGGTTGCGGTGTTCCCGCCAATTTCGTCTGTCGAGCCGATCAGAAAACTCTGCCTTGGCTTGTAATTCACGACGAAATCAACTGGAACGTTGCCGCCGGCGTCTTCCGACAACAGTCGCATGCTGATCTCCTCGCCAGATCGAAGAGCGATAACCAGATTGCTTGTGGCAGTGTCATTGGTGGTTGGTTTGATAAAGACCAGTCGCGGTTCATCGGCTGAGTGTTCGACCTTGAATAGGGAGGGCGCTCCCACCGCGACTGACGTGACCGCTTCGGGCAGACGGATCGTGGTGGTAAAGAGCGGGCGCAGGTGAATGTCGGTCACCGTGCTCCCCGAAATCGGCAGGTCGATAACGGCCGGGTGCGACTTGTTGCACTGCGGTGCTGACTGGTGTCGGTTGCTGCGCTGACGCAAGCCCCGCCGATGCTGCAAACACAATGGTGGACAAGATAATGAATCGACTGGAATGCATGTCAGCGTTCTCCTGCCGGCGCAGAAATCCTCCGGCTAGTGCGATTGAGAAGATCGCGGCGGTATCGGTTCCGAACTGATTCAACGTACGCCACGACATCGGGATTGCTGTACGAAAGACCTCGTTGAAGAATGTGCCGGGGGCCGCAGTAGTACGCCGCCACGGCAAGCCGCATATCGCCATGAAACTCGCTGAATAAATCCGCGAGATACCGAATCCCACCGCTGAGGTTTTCCGAAACGGCATATCGGTTGTGGACCCCGTACATTTCGGCCGTGTCCGGCATAGAGTTGCATGAGACCCTCGGCATCCATCCTGGACTGTGCAAGAGGGTTCGATCGGATTCCTGTGCGATGATGGCGTGAACAAGCGGACGCGGCACGCCATAATGATCCGCATAGGCATCCGCGTAATATGTGGTCTTCCGATCTTGTCCTCGCGCCGCTGCAAACAATCCCGGCAAAAGCCCGAAGGTCACAAGCATCCAGAAAAATGAGCGTCTTCTCATTGGCTCATCCCGTTTCCCGCAAGAGCCACGCTGCTTTCGCAGCAATACGATCAATGGCAGCGGCAGCGCCACCACGGCCACCACCATCGTCTTGCAGACGGTCGGGGAGATCGTCGACTACGAGAACATCTATCTCCTCTGCTACGTCCGCGGACCCGAGGGCCTGATCGTCGAGCTCGCCGAGCGACTCGACGGCGCGCCCCGCTGAAGGCCCGCGCGCCGGACATCGACGGCCGCTCACATCTGGCAAACCGACAAGGAGTCAACGAAATGTCGAATCCTCTGAACCTGCGTGAGATCCACCACTACGCGTATGTCGTCGACGAACTCGACGCTGCCGCCCGGCGCATGCACGCGCAGTTCGGAGCTGGGCCGTTCTTCTACATCGAGCAGGTCCCGGTCACCGACGTCACCTCCCGCGGCGAGCCGGCCGAGTACCTCCACAGCGCCGCCTTCGGGATGTGCAACCGGGTCCCGGTCGAGCTGATGCATATCGCCCGAGTCGCGCCCGGGCACGCAGACCGACGCTTCACCCGCAACCGTGGGCCCCGTCTCCAGCACGTCGCCTACGTCGTGCCGGAAGCCGACGTCGACGCGATCCGCGCTGAACTCGAAGCCCGCGGACTGCCGGAATACCTCAGATCACGCCTCGGCGAGCTCGACACCACCCTGCACGACGCAGACGCGACGTTCGGCTACGACCTCGAATTGCACGCCGACAACGACGCGCTGCGCGGCTTCTTTGCCCTCGTGCGCCAATCAGCAGACGACTGGGACGGCACCGATTTGATGCGCCCGGCCCCGGTTTGACCGGTTCCGTCCCGCTCACATCACCTCAACGCGCCCGCCCGCTTCCCACCCTCGCGAGCATCTCCAACCGCCGGCGCCTGCCCGCTCAGCGCGGGCATCGAGCGCGCCTGCGATAGATGGCAGCTCTTCCCGGTGATACCGGCGACTCGGCTCGAATTGCACCGTACACCACGCAACAAGGGCGAGGAGTACCCAGCCGATCCGCCGACGGTTGAGGAGATCGTCGCCGTCATGCGCGCTGTCGGCGACCGCCCCGACGGTCACCGGCTTCGCGCGCTGATCGTCCTGCTTTGGCGCGTCGGGCTGCGGATCAGCGAGGCGCTCGCGCTTCACGAGAGCGATCTTGATCGGCGGAGGGCCAACAGCTGGTGCTGTGGGTCACCGCGTCCGGGCCGTCACTGCGCGCTCACGTTCGGTCGCGCGTGGACGACACTGCGACCGACCTGTCTGATCTGAAATGCGCGGGCGTCGACGACGTCGCGTTTCGTACGTCGGAGGCCAGCCGTCAATCGATACCGCGTGCCAGTGCGACACCAAGAAGGGCAAAGGTGCCGGCGGAGGCGAGGTTGAGTGTCGCGAGGCGAGGGTGGTGTCGGGTCTTGACGAGTGCAACCGCGCTGGTGGCGTGGATCGCGTCCACGACGGCCCCGGCGCGTACGACTGTCGGTGTGGTCCGTCGCCATAGAATCGCCGCCTCGCCGAGGTGGCGGGCTCCGAGGACGCGCGCGTAGACAATCACGTACTCATTGGCGTCTTTACCTGAGACGGCAGCGAGCAGGCCACGAGGTCGCGCCAGCAGGGCGCCACCCACGAGGGCCCGCGCGCCGATCAGGATCACGGAGTACCGGTTGTGAGCGGTCATCGCTCGAACCCGGTCTTTCTGCTGCAGCACGATGGCGTGCTCTGCCCGGTGGATGAGTGCATGATTAGCCGGTGTCGATCATGTGGTTTCGCGCACGCCCGGTTCCGTGATGAGACGGTGAGGGTCGCTTCCTTCGCCGTCGCGTATTGCTGCTGCAGCTCGTCCGCGGCGGAATGTGGGTAGCACCGCCCGCTCGCGTTGGCCTTCGAGTTCGAACGCCAGGCCCGCGTAGGCGGCGACGGCGGTGACGAGCAGGCCCAGCAGTCCGGCGGCGTGCTCCCAGAACGTGACCGTGCTGAGCTGGTAGACGCCCGCCATCGCGAAGCGCAGCGCCGCCGCGGCGAAGATCGCCCCCGGCAGCGGTTTCGTCGAAGCGATGGCTGATGCTGACGCGAGAAGCACTCCACCCCCCGCGACCAACAGCAGTCCCAACGCCCCACTCGTGGCTCCGGGCTTCGCGGCGATGTGGATCAGGCCGATGGCTAGCCAGCTGGTGGCCAGCACACCGACCGTAGCGCCGGTCGCGCCGTCCCGAGCCATGTAGCTGAAGATGCAGGCGAGCAGTTGCAGCACGAACGGCACCGCGATGAGGATCAGCCCGGCCTGGAACG
Source organism: uncultured Solirubrobacterales bacterium (assembly GCA_963839105.1). Taxonomy (GTDB): domain Bacteria; phylum Actinomycetota; class Thermoleophilia; order Solirubrobacterales; family Solirubrobacteraceae; genus Palsa-465. The sequence continues at coordinate 733,928 of CAWITQ010000004.1, read as the reverse complement.
TCTGATCGAGCGGGATCCAGTGCAGCTCCACGCCGCTTTGCACCAGCGACGCGATCGCGAGGCCGGACATCCCAAGGGCCAAGGGAGAGCCGAGTGGCCGCAGGAAGATCCGCGCCGATGGTGGCTCGCTCATCTCGTTCCTGCTCGCATCCGACGGGCTCAGCCGGTGCTCACCGCTGCCTGCGAGCGGCGACGGCGCTCGCCAGCGTGGTCGCGCCGATTCCCGAGAGGATGGCGCGGCGGTGCATGGAGATCCAGGTGACGGGGTCGCGTGAGTGCGCCTTGTCGTCGAATGGGCCGTGTGCGCCCTGATCGGCCTCGTCGTCACGGGGCTCCCCGACGTTGGACCCGAGTCGTGGGAGGTTCTCGTCGGTCTGCTGGCCGCTGACCCCGGTACGCGCCAGGTAGAAGTCGGCGACCTTCGGCGCGATCCGCTCGCCGAGGATGGTGTAGGCGGTGGAGATGCCGATCCACATGTTGCGCCGCGGATGCTCGGCGAGAAACACGATCCCCTTGGCCGGCAGCTCGGGCTGGAAGATCGGTGCGACCGGCATCGGGTGTTTGGGCATCTTGTTGAGGTTCCAGTTGAACTGTGGCGTGTTCAGCCCGGGCAGCTGAATCATGCACACCTTGACCTTGCTCTTCTCGTGCATGAGCTCGGTGATGACCGACTCGGTGAAGCCCTTGACGGCGTGCTTGGCCCCGCAGTACGCGGACTGAAGAGGAATTGAGCGGTAGGACATGGCGGAGCAGACGTTGACGATCACTCCGCGGTTGCGCGGTCGCATCCGTGCCAGCGCGGCCCTGGTGCCGTTCACCTGCCCCATGTAAGTGATGTCGGTCATCGTGCGGTACTCCTCAGGGGTCGTATCCCAGAAGAAGGCAAGCGCGCCGACGAACGCGACGTTGACCCACACGTCGATCTCGCCCAGCTCGCGCTCCACGCGATCCGCCGCCGCATCAACAGCCTCGTTGTCGGCGACATCGGTCACGATCCCGATCGCCTGACCCCCCGCGCCCCGCACGTCCTCGACCGCTCCGTCAAGACCGGCTTGGCCGCGAGCGAGCACGGCGACGTCATAGCCGCGCTTGGCGAACTCTTGCACGGTGGCCCGCCCCACCCCCGCGGTCCCGCCCGTGACCACCGCAACTTTGCGTCCGCCTCGTGATGCCATTTCCGTTCACGCTCCTTACGGTGATGCCTCAGCTGATCCGAGTAACTCGTCGGGTGTCGCTACCCGAGCGCCTGCGCTGAAAACGCGGCGGTGCGAGCGCTTACACATGCGCGGGCGATCGCCGCCTCCGCGGGTAGGGTCGTGTCCGTGACGGTCATTCGCCGCGTGGATGGGTTCGCTCCGCTCGGGGGCTACGCCCTCCTGGGCGATCTTCGAGCGGCTGCGCTGGTAGCCGGCGACGGCGCCGTCGATTGGCTGGCCGTCCCCACAATGGACAGCCCACCCGTCTGCGCAGCGTTGCTCGACCCTGCTCGCGGCGGATCGATCGCACTCGCTCCAACGATCCCCTACCGAGTCACGCGACGCTATGTGCCCGGGACGATGGTGCTCGAGACGACCTTCACCACCGCTACCGGGGCGCTCCGCGTCACCGACGGTCTCACCTTCGGTGCGCTCGGGACGCTCCCGTGGGCCGAGCTCGCACGCCTCATCGAGGTCGACGCGGGAGAGGTGCCGCTGGCCTGGGAAGTACGACCCGGGCACTGCCTGTCGTCCGGCAAGAGCCCCTGGGCGCGCGTCAGGCGCGAGATTCCGGTGTTGCTCGTCGGCGACTATCACCTCGCCGTAGTGACTGAAGGCGTGGGCGAGCCGGAGGTGCAAAGCGACAGGGTCTCCGGGCAGGCGCTCCTGACCGCTGGGCAATCCGCACTATTGGCGGTGGTCGGTACCGAAGCCGAGCCGGTGCACGTGCCCCGTGCTGCCGAGATCCGCGAACGCATCCAGCGGACCGTCGAGACGTGGCAGCACTGGTCGAGCCTAACCATCTATGACGGCCGGTGGCACGATCTCGTGCTGCGCAGTGCCCTGACGCTCAAGGCTCTGACCATGAAGGCGACCGGCGCGATCGCCGCCGCCGCGACCACGTCGCTACCCGAGCAGCTCGGTGGCGAACGCAACTATGACTACCGCTACGCCTGGATCCGGGACTCCTCCTTCGCGCTCGACGCGATGAGCCGCCTAGGCCTGGGTGAAGAACTCCACGCCGGTGTGTCCTGGCTGCTCGAGGCAGTCAGCCCCGACGCTCCGGAGCTGCGCGTCTTCTACGCTCTCAGCGGCGAGTCCGTTTCGGGCGAGATGACCGAGGTGCAAAACGTTCCCGGCTACCGGCATTCGCTGCCGGTCAATATCGGCAATGGCGCCGCCAGCCAGACGCAGCTGGGGGCCTACGGCCACCTCCTCGATGCCGTCTGGCACTACACGACGCACGGTGGGATCCTCTCCTCATCGACGGCGACAATGCTCGCGGGCATCACCGACCACGTTTGTGACATCTGGAGGTCGACCGATGCGGGGCTGTGGGAGCTGGGTACCCCGGAGCACTACACCAGCTCGAAGCTTGGCTGCTGGATGGCGCTCGATCGAGCCGTTCGCTTGAGCGAAAACGAGCAGATCAGCAGCCCTCACCTCCCCCGGTGGCGCTCCGAGCGCGAGCGGATCCGCGCCTGGATCGAGGAGAACTGCTGGTCGGAGGTCAAGCAGTCCTACACCTTTTACGCCGGTAGCGACGAGCTCGACGCCGCCGTCCTGCTCGCGGCGCGTTTCCGATTTTCCGAGCCCGGGGACCGAAGGCTGAACACCACGATCAACGCGATCGTGGCCGAACTTGACGCCGGGAGCGCCCTGCTATACCGCTACAGCGGCCAGCAGGGCAAAGAGGGCGCATTCCTGGCCTGCTCGTGCTGGCTAGTCGAAGCGCTCGTCCACGTCGGGCGCACACCCGAAGCCGAACAGCGGTTCACCGAGTTCGTCAAACACGTCAACGACGTCGGGCTGCTCACCGAGGAGATCGATCCCGCCACCGGAAACCTCCTCGGCAACCTACCCCAGGCCCTCACCCATCTGGCCCTGATCAGCGCCGCCACCACCCTCGACGCCGCCCTTGGCGGCGACTCCTGAGCTAAGCGGCTCTATCCCGACCCGCCGGAATAGCGCGCCCAGGACACCAGCGGCGGCCGCCACCATCGCGAGCGCTTCCTAGCCCGGTAACCAGGCGAGCGGTTACAAGCACATCCTGTTCAAGGTCTGTCATACGGCTTACATATCCCGACCCAAGAGCGCAGCGACGACGGTGCAGACCGGGTTCAAGATCACGAGCAAAGATGGCGCGTCTGCCGACACCACCTCCGAAAGCGCCAACCGCACGACTGAGACGAGCCCTGCGCCAGCGAGGAGCTATCCCGACCTTCCTGCAGCGTGATTATGCCCGCTGCCCGGTCTGTTCCCTGCGAATCTGCTCCGACGACGATGTCGACGTAATCAAAGGAAAACAGGCGCATGCAGAATGCGCGCTCATACACGGTTGGGCGCAGCGAGATCGAGCACATCGTTCGCGCGGCCGTTCCCCCTGACGCACCGGATCCCGGCGTCCTGCGTGGCTCTTGGCCAGTCAGCAAACGTTCGCTTTGCGGGCTAGGGATCGGAAAGAGAGCGCAACTCCACGATCCAGTGCGAGAGTTCGCGGAACAGGAAGACGCGCCCAGCATTCAGGAGGATTCGCCGAGCGCTCGCGCGGGTCCGCCAGCTTTGCGCTCGCGGGTCGGGAATGACGGGAACCGAGAGAGCCTGTACGGCCCGCAGTGCCATGCCGTGCCGCTGAGCATGCATATCAGCAAACCTGCCAAGGTCGGCGCCGCCGTCGGCAACGCCGAACAACGTGGCGGCAGACCGCTGCGGATTCCTATCCGCGCACCACCGAGGCTCTTCGCTTCTCCCGGCTGATGCTTGTTGCAGAGCCAAAGCAGGCCTGGATGGCCGCGGACGGGCGGGTCAAGCAAGGCGCGGCTGCTTGGGGGTCGTCCCGCGGGTGTACGAGCGTCAGGACTCGTCGACCACGTCCGTCGGCTCTCCCATCGCCGCCAAGTAGGCATCGAGCCCGGGCGGCGCGTACCGCAGGTCGGGGTCGCGATGTCGCCGCTTGGCGCTCGAAGCGATCGACTGTCCCCAGCGCTCAATTGCCGGCAGCCGCTCGAGCCGGTGATAGCCAGGCAGCAACTTGTAAAAGCGCGTACGGGAGTTGCCGAGCGGGGCGTCCCACTCCGGCCGGACCGGATGTCCCGGGCTCGCTTGCTCGCCGACCCTAAGCCGATTGGGAGAAAGCTCCAGCCCGCAGGCGGTAGCCCGAGCGACCATCCACAACAACGCGATGTCAGAGAGCCCCGTGTCGCTGGCGCCGCCCCCGATCTCGCTGTGTACGCCGGCGAACCAAACTTGTTCGAGCGCCTGCCCGGTCGCGGGATCGCTCGCCCACAGTGTCGGCTGGAACGGGCCGCGCTGCTCGTCGATGGCGAGCGCGTGATACGCGTGACGCACGCGGCTACTCAGCTGGGTGTCATGAAACGCCCACGGCTGGCGAATGTGAGCGCGCTGGAGGATCCGGTCCAACCCGCCAGGCAAGGGGATACCGAGCGCGCCAACCGTGTCCCACACCCCGACGAACTCGATGTCCTGGTCGCCGTGTGCGTACTTGCGGCGAAACGCCGCCGAGTCATCGCTGCGCGGGTGCGTCGCGGGGTCCCGACTGCGATAAAAGGCCCACGCCCGATCGAGCTCGCCGAGTTCCTCGCGGCGCAGGATTCCGCAGTTACGGATCAGTCCGGCGAGGCTGCGGGCTGTGTACGCACCCCGGCTGAAGCCGAATAGGAAGAGCTCGTCACCCGGCTCGTACGCCTCGGAAAGCCAGCGGTAGCTCCGCCGGATGTTACGCGAGAGCCCGTAGCCGAACGCGCCCCCGATGACTTTCTCGTCCCACCGCGTCCCAACCCCCGGCTCGTAGAAGATCGCCTGATCGTTACTCCGGGCCAAGTTGTTGGCGAGCTTGAAGACGTTCGTCGGGCCGCGCGCCTCCTTAGGCGTGTTCCATGTTCCGTCACAGCAAACCACTAGCCGCGTCATCGCTTCCTTCGCTCATGGAGTCCCGAGGCCATGCCCGAAGTCTATGCGCGGGTGAGCCCTCCTGCCCGCGCAAAGGGGCATTCAAGGGCGCGCATGGCGAAGACGCGTCGTCGCAGGAAAGCGGGTCCCGACGCACGCCCGCGCGGTGGCGCAAGTAGTCTGGGGCGGGGGGCGGAGCGTTCGTGAACTCGTTGAGGACGATCACACGAGCCCGACGATTCCGCTGACGATCAAGTAGCCCCCGGCAAGAGCGGATAGAAGCAGCAGCCCCTTCGCGCGATGCTCGTTGATGAACGAGTTCATGCTTCTCACCTTTGCCTCGGTTCTCTGTGGAGCAACGAGATAGCCGACGAGCGGCAGTTCGATCGGCGCCAACATGACGATGTTGAACAGAACGATCAGGAGCAGCCGGTGAGAGGTGCTCACGTCCTGGGCCGCGATATACCCGAGCGCGGCCAAGTACAGCAACCCCGGGAGATGCATCACGACCCCGAGTGTTGCGAGACGCCCTACGGATCCGCTGCTCAGGATCTGAGAGGACCAGCTTTGCTTGTCGCCGCTGCGGGCGTGTTTCTGTGCCTTGCGCTGGGCGAGTCGATCGGCGGCTCGCTGTCGCATGGCGGCCGAGCGTTCGGAATGCAACCACGCCGCACTGATCAGGATCAGGACGCCAATGCTGATGTCGAAGATCGAGATAGCCGCGCCCTTGTGCCGCGCTCCTAAGGACGTTGCGCTCAGTCCGGTGACGACGCCGATCCCCACCAGTACAGATGCGACAAGGCTCCCGATCACGTAGGCGCTCAGCAGCCTGACAGGGCGGCTCCGTCTGAGGAGGACCAACACGACCGCCATCGCCGTTGGGCTTGTGATCGCTGATAAGACGGCGAGCGGGATCAGTTGGAAGGACACGATCAGATGATCCGGCCCCGATCCTCCCACAGGGCCATCGGTTGAGGGCAACTCGGCAGAGTGTCGCTTGATGGCAACTCAACACTCCCGTGGGCTAGCGCGTCGGCCTGGTATCCGCCCGTAGGAGGTCTGGACCTGGCGGCCGCGCGAGCTGGATGCCGACGATCAACCTGATCTGCACCTCGAGAGGCGGATCAGGCGCGGCATGCGTGCGCAGGATCGCGCCTAAGCCATGTGAGCGGCGGCACGTGGACTCGGGCCGGGAATGCGCCGATGATCCACAGGCCCTGTCGCCAGCCGGGGCGGCCCGGATATCAGACGCTCGCGCTGCTCCTGAGGCGCCTCGTTTTTTCGGCCGGGTGCCGGTCAATGACCGGATAGATGTATGAGGCCGAGACTGTCGAAGCCGTCGAGCACGAGTTGGACGGCGAGTGCGGCCAGCAGGATGCCGAAGATCTTTTCGGTGACGAGCATCCGGCTTTCGTCAAGATGGTTGCTGGCCCGGTTGGCCAGGCGGAATACGCCCACGTCGAGGGCGAGCACGAGGGCGAGGACGCCGAGGACCATCGCAAACACGGCTACCGAGTCCGCTTCGGCTGAGAGGGTCACCAGTGCGACGATGCCGGCGGGGTTCAACAGGTATGGGATGGCGAGCGGGAACACGGCGATGCGTATCGGATCGCGTCCCTTGATGGCCGCGCTGTCGCCGGCGTCCGTGCTTCCAAGGACCATGGTGATCGCGATGATGATGAGGATGATCCCTCCGGCGATCGATAGCGACCCGGTCGAGAAGTGAAGAAGCCTGGATAGGAACTCGCCGAGCCCGAGGAGGATCAGTGCCACCACCGTGGCGGTGGTCAGCATCTTGCGGACGATCAGTGCCTTCGTCGCAACGTCGAGCGGTCCGGTGATCTCGACAAACGGCACAAGCGCGATCTTCGGACCGATCCCGATCAGCAAGAGCAGGAAGGTGTCGATGACCAGGTAGATGTCGACCGACGTGTGCTTCATCGCGCCGGCCTGTCGTGTCTCATGGAGTGGGCGCGGCTTTCGGGATTCGTCCGAGGTAGGCCTGACACGGGAGCCCGGCATAGACCTATTCCCGAGATCGCGAATACTCGTCCGCAGTCGGGTTGCCGCGCGAGGGCGTTATCGTCGAGGCCTTCGCGGGCACTGAAAACGAACAACGTCTCCAGCTCGGGGCCAGCGAAGGCACACGAGGTGGGTCGCTCGACCGGCAGCTCAAATACTGGCGAGCAGAGATCCATCGGACGCGTAGCGCTTGACGACCCCGTCGCCCCACCACGCCACCCAGATCCCACCTTCCGCGTCAACGGTGAGCCCGTCAGCCGCCACCCGGGCTGGCCGCTGCGCACCAGCGTGCGCCGGCTGGTGATCGCGCCGCTGCCCTGTGGACGTCTCAAGGCAGCTGCTGCCGCTGTCGTTGAGGTACATCGTGCTGAAGCCGCTGTCGTTGAGGTACATAGTGCTGATGCCGGTCCGGGTGGAAATACGTCCCGCCGCGTGGCTGCCATTGCTAGCTGAGTGCCGAGAGGATCACAACAGCTCGCTGCTTCCTGTGCGACCGCGGGACCCGCCACCAAGGTGCGGCGTACACCTCCCTCCGGGCCGGTGGCTGCGGCCTTGGACGTGCTCACCGACGCGTCGGACACCCACCTTCGAAACGTGAGTAGCACCAAACTGCCTACCCCATGGGCTGCAGCAGCGTCCTGCTACTGCTGCGTGTGGCCGGGCCTGTTAGCGTCCCGTGCAGGCCAGAGATCGCGGATGCGCGGGCTATTGTCGCTGTTCGGTCTCGAGTTCCTCGAGCGCCACCAGCACGATCCCAAGCGCCTCAGTGATCTTCAGGGCGGCCGATAGCGTCCGCGGGGTGCCGATAACCGGCGCGATGGCGATCAGGATGTTCTGGACCTGGTCAACTGTGACGCCAGCATCCGCCGCGCTACCGACGTGCATCAGATACGAGGCCGCAGGTGCATCGACGGCGGCCAAGGCAGCGATTCGCGCAGCAAGCAGCGAGTTGGGATCAAGCTCACAGCGCGCGAGCGACTCCGCAGTCATAGCGACCAGCGTGTCGACCACTGGGGTATCCGACGGTACGGTGCTCATTTTCCGTCCTTCCGAATTGCGGGCAAGGTCACGGCCGATCCTCTCAACGAGGCGCCGCTGTCGCATCACCCAAACGGGGTGACTCCCGAACGTGCGGTAGGCAAATCGCCCGGACTCTCGTCCCGCGGGAGGAAGCAGCCCGACCCGGGTAGCCGGCGGGACTTGCTGCGTTGCCTCGATCGGCCGGCACATTCGACATCGGGCGTGGAGATCTCAGCGTTCGCTTAGCTTGTCGATCGCGACGGTCAGCGCTAGGAGCAGCGGTTCGTCCTCGCCGTCGCGGACCTCGATGCCGTAGGTGTCGCGGACCCGGAGCCACTTCTTCGACACAGTCGCGATCACGTCGCCGTCGCGTTTGATCTCGTATTCGTGGTCGACCACGTTGCCGCGCGCGCTGAGGTCCTCGCCGTCCTCTATGTCGACATCAAAGCGGTCACGAATCCCGACCAGCGCCTTGTGGATGGTGGCCAGGGTGTGGCCATCGCGCTCGATCTCCATGGTGCCGCGCACGCGGAGCTTCTTCTCCTGGATCTTTGCCACCTCGTTGCCGTCGCGGTCCTTGAGGATGAAGGTGTCCCTGACCCGGAGCGCCTTGCCGTCGACTTTGTAGACGCGATCGCCTCGGTCATCCTCGATCCAGGAGTCATCGCCTATCGATACGAGCTTCTCCTGCATCTGAAAACGCCGCCCGCTTGGGGCGTCGCCATGATGTCGCAGTAGTCCCATGCTTACCCCTTCTTAGGTGTCGTCGTCCGAAGTTCGTGCGCCCGCGCTTACGCCGTGCCGGCGGCGCGCGGGGTCGGCCCGATCAACGCGCCGATGATCCACAGCAACGGGAAGAAGAAACCGATCCAGAACATCCAGTAATGCCCTTTGCGGAACGTACTCATTCCGAAGTAGATCCAGCACGCTACGTACACGACGGCGAGAATGATCCAGAGAAACGTCATCGATTCACGGTCCTTTCAGAATGCCGGGTTAGGCTTCGCCAACGCCGGCTAAGGGTGTGTGTGCGCCCGCACCGCTTCCAGTGGCGACGAGCACGTGAGTAGGTTGTGGTGCTGGCGTCGGTGCCTGCTCCGGCCAGATCGCGAGTCATGACTGTCGGACCCGCCGCAGGACGGGCTCTGCTGTCGCGCTCTCTGAGTCGAAGGCGAGTCCGCGACCGATGGCTCGTGGACCCCCCGTGGCAAAAGGCCTGTCAGTCACGTGACCCGGCAAATGCCGCCGCGGGCCGTTCGAGGAGGCCCTGGAGATGCGTTCGCAGCGGGATGAATCGAGGTTCGCGGCCATTGCCTCAATACGCCGGCAGGCGGCGGTCGTGGACGAGGTAGGCGGTGAGCAAGGCGAGCGGGAAGAAGAAGAGGCTGAAGATGAAATAGCCGATGAAGCTGTGTCCCTTGCGACGGGCAACGCGAGCGGGCCAGAACGCAATGGCTATCCAGATAGCGAGAAAGACGACGGCGAGAACCGCCCAGCCAGAGGTTGACACCGCGTAGACCGTGACTATGGGATCGATCCTTTCGATTAGCCCTTGACAGGCTGAGCCTCACAGCCCATAGACCAGCCTGCATCATCCGAAACGGTTGAGAGATCCTCCGAGGACCGGCCTTGGTTGACGGCCATGCGAGCGTGACGAGCCGCCCGGCTCGACGACAGGCATCGCTGCGACGACGATCCGCGCCTTATGGCCGCGCGTCGAATGGGCCTCAAGTCACCCGACGTGCCCCGGGCGGCTCCCACCGCCCGTCCAGCACCTCTGCTTTAGGTTCGTATAGACGCAGGAACAGGGCCAGCGGGCCGCGCGGCGCGGGCAGCCAATTCGCCTCGTGCTGCTCTCCAGGGTTCTCGTTCTGGACGAAAAGGTCCAGTGAGCCGTCGGGGTTGTAGCGCAGCGGGTCGCGGTCGCCCAGCGCGAAACGGTTGAGCGGGTTAGGGACCTGGAAGCCCTCGCGGTCGTAGAGCGTGACCGACCAGAAGGCGCCGACCGGCGGAAGCTGCTGCCGGTCGAAGTGCAGCACGTACTTGTTCTCGCCGTTGAGCGGCTGGCCGTCGCCGTCCGCGAAGGCGAGCGGGTAGACGGCGTCTTCGGGTGGGTTAGAGCCAAGTCCGACCATGGCAAGGGTCGCGCGCTTGAGGTAGTAGTTGCCGTAGACGCCCATGGTCTCGACAGGCACCTGCCAGCCGTTGACCAGCGGCGCCAGCTTGGGCACCTTGGCCTGCATGGCCTGGCGGGCGGCGGTGGCTCCTTCTCTGAGCGCCTGCCTGGTCGAGTCATCGAGGGTCTCGATGTCCAGGCTCTCACCAGACACGATGCCGACTCGCCGCATTCGCGTAACAATGGACCAGTCGGTGAGGTGGGGCGGGTGCAGCTTCATCAACTCAGCCGCCCGCTCGAAGAACTCGGCGGGCAGCATCTGATTGACCTGCTCGACCGGCGGAGTCTTCATGTCCACGGCCGGGTCGGCCACCACTGAGACCGCCTGCGCCTCCTGTCCCCAGCGAGATAGCGGGGTGATGGCGTAGCCGTCCTGCACCTGGTTCACGGCCTGGTAGTCCTCCGGCCCGTTGGTCTGTGTGCGCCCCACAATCCAGACGTGTGGCGTAGGAGCGTCAATCCGGCTCACCCCGGCTGGCAGGTCGCCCTGCCAGCCCGCGGGAACGACGGCGAAATGCCCGGCCTCAGTGCCGCTCGCGCGTTTGCCCGGCACGGCAAACACGTCCGTCCACATGTCCTGCAGCGGGAGCAGGTAATAGCGCCCGCCGGTGTCCGGCACGGAAACAATCACCGGCTCCTCAGTCAGGTCCAGCCACGCAAGCGAGTACAGCGTGTCCGCGTTGGGCCACGGCACGGCCTTGAACTCCGCGGGCGGAAACGCCCGCATGTGGCTAAAGACGTTCATCGGACCGAACCCCGGTCGCTGCCCCCCCTCGATGTTCGTCATCTGCCGCCGAGTGGTGTCCATCATCACCAGCGGATATAGGTAGTGGTAGGCCTCGACGGCAATCTCCTGGACTTCCTGCTCGGCTTCTAGATAGCTCGCCTTCGGCGTCACAACGCTCGTCATCGCGTTCCTCTCTGGACTCGTTCGGGCTGCCTCAGGCTCTTACACCGCTCAGCGCAACCGCGACCCTAGAGCCGACCCAGGAACCCGCGCATCACCCCAATCGGATGATCGGCTGCCCTGTCTGCTGCTGCTGGCAGCCGTCGGAAACACGGTCACGAATCCGTGCCCTGGTCCGATGCCCACACGCGAACACGAATGCAGGTGTCGATTCTCGCCTCAAGACACACCTGCTCGTCGCCACGAGCGCGACCAGCGCCGACCGGCTGGCTCCACCAGCCCTGCTCGCCGCGCGAAAGAGGAGACCGCGTCACGGCCAATACTCGCAGCGGTCGCAGAGCAGGTTGCGCGGGAATAGGATTGCGGGGTGACGGTGGCTTCGGGAGAGATCGGTGACGCCAGTTTGGCGGCGGCGGTGTGGGATCTCGATCCGCTCGTCGACGGTGGCGGTGCGGACGGTGCGCGCGCGCTGCTTGACGACGCTGCGCGGCGCGCCGCTGATTTCGCCGCGCGGTACGGCGGGCGCGTGGTCAAGCTTGACGGTTCGGAGTTTGCGGCCGCGGCGCAGGAGTGGTCGGGGATCCGTGAGACGATGCTGCGAGCGTTTCTGTACGCGTCGCTCTCGCATCAGCGAGATCTCTCGGACGCGGATGCCGGCGCGTTGTATGGGTTTGTCGCGGAGCGCCGCTCCGAGATTGAGCAGGAGCTGCGGTTCTTTGAGCTGGAGTGGGGTGCTGGATCGCGGGACGCCGTGGAGCGGCTGCTCGCGGACGGGGGTCCGGAGGTCGAGTTTGCCGCCCACCATCTTCGTCGGGTGCATGACGCCGCGAGTGAGCAGCTCAGCGTGGCCGAGGAGCGGGTCCTGTCCGAGACCTCGGCGACGAGCCGGTTTGCGTGGGTCCGGCTGGCCAACGAGCTGATCTCGGAAGTGCAATGTGAGGTGGACGGTGAGCAGGTCGGGGCCGGTGCGTTTCTGAGCATGCTCGAGGATCGCGACCGTGGGGTGCGAAAGCGGTTCATGGAGGGATTTGTAGCGGCGCAGCAGCCGGGTCTCGAAACTCGCTCGTTCGTGTACAACACACTGCTGCAGGGCCACGCGACACTGGATCGGCTGCGAGGACGCCGCCATTGGCTTGATGCGCAGAACCGTGAGAACGAGATCTCCGCTGAGGCGGTGCAGGCACTAATCGACGCGGTGGTCGGCCGCTACGACATCGCTCACCGCTGGCATCGGCTGAAGGCGAGGCTGCTCGGGTTGGACCAGCTCGCCGATTACGACGTGATTGCACCGGTCGGAGACCTCGAGAGCCGCTACTCCTATGTCGAGGCGCGAGAGCTTGTGCTCAGCAGTTACGGCTCGTTGTCAACGACGGTGCGCGCGATCGTCGCCCGTTTCTTCGATGAGGGGTGGATCGACGCGCCGGCGCGCCCGACAAAGTTCCCCGGGGCCTTCTGCGAGTGGTCCTGCAGCGTTCATCCATACGTGTTGCTGAACTACCGCGGCCGGATCGGTGATGTGTTGGCGATGGCCCACGAGCTCGGTCACGGCCTTCACGCTGTTCTCGCCGCGCCTCGCGGAACCTTTGACGTCATGCCGACGATAACTATCGCCGAGACAGCGTCGACCTTCGGCGAGACACTGCTAATCGAGCGACTGCTTTCAAGCGCCCAGAATGATCGCGAGAGACTGGCGATCATCGGTCGCAGCATCGATAACGCATTGCTGCCCGTGCACTGGCAGATCGCCTTCAACCGCTTCGAGGATGCCGCGCATTCCGCGCGCAGAGCCGAAGGGGAACTCTCGCCCGAAAAGCTGGGCGCACACTATGCCCAGGCTATGTGCGACTACTACGGCGACGCCGTAGCGCCCACTCCCGGTAGCGAGCACTGCTGGTCGACCGTTCCGCACTTCTTCTTCGACACACCCGGCTACGTGTACGGCTACGCCTTCGGGCAGTTGCTGGCGCTCGCCGCCTACGCGCGCTACCAAGAGATCGGCAGGCCATTCGTCAACCGCTATCTCGAGATGCTCGCCGCCGGCGGCTCACACGAGCCACAAAGCCTCGGCGAGATGATCGGCTTGGACCTCAGAGACTCAGGCTTCTGGCATCTCGGCCTCGACCTCATCGAGGCTCGACTAAACGAGGCCGAGAAGCTGGCGGACAGCCACGCCAGCTGACCCGCCCGCACACTGCGGCACGAGCGTCGGCCGCAATGCCTGCGCGACAACGAGGACGCGGTCTCGACGAGCAGCGCGTCGCCGATCTCGCAAATCGCCATGAGCACATCCACATCCCGAGGCGATTGCCCTGCCTCGCGCGGAACTCGCGTACGTGCAACCGGCCGTCGGGGCCGAGACCCGTCGCACCGACGCCGGCGCGCATTCCAAGACTGCCGGCGCCGTCACCGAGAGGACCCCTCCAACCACGGGTGTAGGTCTCGCCGACCGGATTCTGTGATCGCTGACGCGGTGCCGCTTGACGCCTGTTGCAGCCACGGTGATCGCGCTGCTGGTTTGCTCCACGATGGGAAGCGACGCGGGCGCGGGCGACCCGTTCGTGAAGGCGATCGCCTGGCTCGGACGCGGGCCAGACATGGTGAGCAGGCGCGCGGACAAAAACCGCCGGCTCACCACATAAGCCACCGGTCGCTCCAGTTTGAGCCCCCAAACCCTACGGACGCCCGATGTGCGCCGCGGGGGCTTAGGCGCAGGATGTACCCATCACAGCGACCGCCGGATCCGCCGGCGGAAGACTCGAAAGGAAGATCATGATCAGCTCGGAGGCCCCCATGCGCGTTGCCTGAAACCATTCAGAGCAGGTCTAAAAGGCAAAATGACCCGGCGCGTTCCAGACACGTCGGGTCATTTGTCGTAGTGACCGTCGCGCGCTCGAACCGTAAGATTGAGCTCGTGGCAGGGAGCATTGTCAGCCCGGTTCTCGTGGGACGCGAGACTGAGCTAGCCGCCATGGACCAAGCGCTCCAGCGGGCGCTGGCCGGAGAGCCGGTGACGCTGGTCGTGGGCGGGGAGGCCGGTGTCGGGAAGTCGCGGCTTATCGGCGAACTGATCAGCCGGGCGCGAGCCGCAGGAGCGCGAGCCCTGGTGGGCGGGTGCGTCGAGCTTGACGGCGGAGGGATCCCGCTCGCCCCCCTGGTCGACATGCTGCGGGCGCTGGCCGCGGAGCTTCCCGCTGACGAACTCGATTCGCTGCTGGGACCGGCAAGAGCCGAGATCGGGCGCCTGGTCCCCGAGCTGGCGGACGGACGCGCGGCGCAGGCACCCACCGACTCGGAACCGTCGCGCATCCTGGAGCTCTTGCTTGGCGTCGTCGGCCGGCTGGCCGCCGAGCGGCCGTTGGTTCTGCTGGTCGAGGATGCCCAGTGGGCCGACCGGGCCACGCTCGACCTGATCGCGCTGCTCGTGGCCGCGCCTACCGCGCGGACACTGTTGCTCGTGTTCTCGGTGCGCTCCGACGAGCTTCCGCGCGCGCATCCGTTCCGGCGGATCTCGGCGCGCTGGGAGCAGCAGCGCAGCGTCGAGCGGATCGAGCTCGAGCGACTGTCCGCCGGCGAGGTGGCCGCGCAGATCTCGGCGATCATGGGCGAGCGGCCCGACGGCGACCTCACCGACCTGCTGTTCGAGCGCTCCGAGGGGATTCCGCTGTTTGTCGAAGAGCTCCTCGGCGCGGTCCGGGAGGGTGGCCTCGGTCCCGATTACCTGCCCCCGTCGTTGCGTGATGTCCTGCTGGCTCGGGCCGAGCGCCTGTCCGCCTCTGCCCAGCACGTGCTCCGCGCCGCCTCGGGCGGAGGTCGCTGGGTGCCCGATCGGCTGCTCGGCCTCGTCGCCGAGCTCCCCGACGCCGAACTGTACGCATCGCTGCGCGAGGCGATCGAGCATCAGCTGCTCGTGGTCGATCCGGCCGGCCGCGGCTACGGCTTCCGTCACGCGCTGGCGCGCGCGGCGATCCACGAGGATCTCCTGCCGGGTGAGCGGGCGCAGCTCCATCGCGCCTACGCCGAGGCGATGGAGAGCCGGCCTGAGCTGGTCGCCGCGGGACTTGATGGGATCGCGATGCTTGCTCATCCACTGGCTTGCCGCGCACGACGTGGCCCGTGCGCTGGTGGCGTCCGTGCGTGCCGGACAAGCCGCCGACGCAGTGGCGCCCTCGGCGGCGCAGCGACACTTCGAGGTGGCGCTCGAGCTGTGGCCCCAGGTTCCGGACGCTGCCGAGCGCGCCGGTATCGCCCACTCCGAGCTCCTCGATGCCGCGGCTGATGCCGCCTTCCGCGGCGGGGCGGGAGAACGGGCGCTCGGGCTGGTCGATCAGGCGCTCGAGGAAGTCGGTGATACGGGGACGCTCGAGGAGCGCGCGATGCTGCTCGCTCGGCGGGCCGGCATCCTGGGGAAACTCGGCCGCGACGCGGAAGGGATCGCGGTCCTCGAGCAGGCGGCCGGACTGCTCCCGCGCGGAGCTGCCGAGCCGCGCCAGCGCCTACGTCCTCGGACAGCTGGCCAATGCGCTGGCCCTCGACGCTCAGATGGAGCGCGCGGGGCCGATCGCCGAGCGCGCGATAAGCAGCGCGGCTGCGGTGGATGCGGAGGCAGAGCTGCTCGACGCACAGATCACCGCGGGTTACGCGCAGGTGTTCTGTGGCGAGGTGGAGGCCGGCCTGGTTCGGATGCAGGAGGCCTCCGAGCGTGCTGTCGCGGCCGGCCTACCGTGGATCGCGGCGCGCGCCTCGACCAACCTCAGCGACATCCTCCTCACCCTCGGTCGCTACGAACAGGCGATCGAGGTGGTCGACGCGGGCATGGCGGATGTCGAGCGCGCGGGGGGCGCGCGGACTTTAGGCGCATTCCTGCGCGGTAATCGAGCCGAGGCGCTGGTCCGTGCGGGTCGCTGGGACGAGGCGCTCGCGGCGTTGGCGCCCGAGCGGGAAGCGGCGGGTTCGTGGGCTGCGACCGTCCTGATGGTGCGAAGCGAGCTCCACGTGCTGTCGGGGCGCGCAGCGGAGGCTCGTGCCGACGTGCGCGAGATCCGCCAGCACCTGCGCAACACCTCGGAGCCGCAGTGGGCTTTGCCGCTCGCGGCGATCGAGGCGGAGCTCGCGCGCGGCGAGGGAGATACGGCCACTGCCCATGCGATTCTCGGCCGCGCGCTCACGGCGCTCACCCCGGAGCAGGACCCCCGGTATCGCTGGCCGGTGATGTCGCTCGCGATGCGTGTCGAGGCCGAGCGCGCCATCCGCGCCCGCGACGAGGGCGCGAATGCGCCGGCGGACGTGCAATCACGCGCCGAGGATCTGCTGCAAGACGCCGAAGCGCTCCCGACCGCGACGCCGAGCGACCACGGGCATCTCGCGCTCCTGAAGGCGGAGCATGCTCGGTTGCGCGGCGTCGACGAAGCGCCGGCATGGGAGGCGGCGGTGAGCGCCGCGCGCGCAATGCACCAGCCGTTCGTCGTCGCCTACACGCTGCTGCGCCAGGCCGAGACGATGGTCGCTGCCGGCGACAGCGTTGCCGCCACCGTCTCCGCGAGCGAGGCCCAGTCGCTCGCCGCCGGCCTGGGCGCGGCGCCGCTCCTGGCCGAGGTCGAGGCACTCATCCGTCGAGCGCGGCTGCGTCCCGAGGGGACCGCGGGCGAACCCGAGGCTGCGTCCGCCGACAAATCGGCGGCCGAGACCGATGCCGATCCGTTCGGGCTGACCCCGCGCGAACGCGAGGTGCTCCGGCTGGTCGCCGACGGCGACTCCAACAACCAGATCGCCCAGCAACTGTTCATCTCCCGGGCCACCGCCAGCGTCCATGTCTCGAACATCCTGTCCAAGCTCGGCGTCACCACCCGGGTACAGGCGGCCGCGCTGGCTCACCGTCGCGGCCTCGTCGCCGCCGTGCCGGCCGAGGTCGACCAGGGGCAGTGACCGGGGCGTAAGGCTCTAAGCCGGCCGGCGCGCGATCTAAGCCACAGACGACGGCCAAGATCCTCCGGGGGCCCGATGCGTGGGGCGGGGGCTTATCCGCATGCTGGCGGCATGCTCATTTCACGCACCACCGTCCGCCGGCGCCGCCCGTATCCCGGCGGCCGCCCGTTCCGTGTCCTGATCGCCGCTCTCGCGGTCTCCTCCCTCGGTGACTGGCTCTACAACGTCGCGCTGCTGGCGTTTGTCTATGGCCGGACCCACGCGGCGAGTTGGGTGGCGCTGACCACCGCCGCTCGCGTGGCACCGCTCGTCGTGCTCGGCCCGCTCGGTGGCATGCTCGCCGACCGCTGCGACCGGCGCATCCTGATGATCGCCTCGGACGCCGTGCGCGCCGCGATCATGGTGTTGCTCGCGGGGGTCGCCCTGACCGGGCTGCCCGTCGCGCTCGCCCCGTTGCTCGCCGCGGCGGCCACCGCAGCCTCGACGGTGAACCTTCCGTGCGTGGTCGCCTCCACCGCCCGGATGGTGCCCGGCGACCAGTTGGCGAGAGCGAACGCGCTGCGCGCCGCCGTCAGTCAGGGCGCGATCGTCGTCGGTCCAGCGCTCGGCGCGCTGGTCCTCGTGGCAGCGAGTCCAGCCCTTGCCATCCTGCTCAACGGAGTGACGTTCGTCATCTCGGCGATGGCGATGCTTTCTCTCGGCTCGGACGCGGTGTTCGCCGCCCCGGGGACCCGCGACGACGGCCCCGACCGCCCGTCGGTTCTCGCCGACATCCTGGCCGGGGCGCGTGCTCTGCGGGGTGCGCCGGCCGCCATCCGCCTGATCGCCGCCGATACGCTCTGCAGCGCGGTCTACGGAATGGTGACCGTCACGTTCGTCCTCGTCAGTCGCCGCTTCGGTGCCGGCAGCGGCGCCTACGGCCTCCTGCTCGCCGCCTATGGCGTCGGCGGCGTAATCGGTGCGACCCTCATCGGCCGTCTGGTCGAGCCGTCGCGCTGGCGGACGACCCTGACGATCGCCCTGCTGCTCGTCGCAACGTCGCTGCTGGCCACCGGCACCGCACTGTCGCTGGTTCAGGCGCTCGTGGCCGCCCTGCTCGGCGGCGGTGGCCTGATTGCGGGCGAGGTTCTTTCAGACACCGCCCTGCCGCTCTTGCTCGACGATGCCGTGGTCGGCCGCGCCTTCGGGCTCGCGCTGCCCGTGTCCATCGGCGGGATCGTCGTCGGCTCGCTGCTGGCCGGGCCACTCGTCTCGGTGGCGGGGACGACCGGGGCGTTTGCCGTCGCCGCCGCCGTGGTGACCGTGGTCTGCGCGCTCGTGGTGCGCCGGCCGCTGGTCGCGCGGGTCGCGGTGGTCCCCGCCGCGTAAGGTGCGTCAGTGCCGCAGCCGCAACCGATCGCAGGCTTCACCTTCGCGGGCGGCAGTGTCGGGGTTGAGTTGCTCCAGGGTCGTGATGTCGATTCCCGGGCTGGCCGCGATCGAGCCGAACGACCGCCGGACCGGACGGCCGAGAACATCGGCCCGCGCGGCTTCGGCTTGGGCTTGTGGGGCTGGGGCGGATGCTGCCACAGGTTCAGGCGCTCCCCGGGGTCAGAGCCAGCGGATTGACCGTCGGGTTGTAAGCCTGCAATTGGCCGAGCGACAACCCGCCGCTAACGGGATGCTCCGGCGCCAACCGCGACATCTCGATGCCTCGACGTCTGAAGCCTCCGGGCGGGAGACGCTCGGGAAAGCGACCGTCGGCCTCGATCTCCGGGCACGATCGCTTCGGCCGCCCCGGCACTCGCTACCGGCGGGACCGGTTTGCCCCGAAAGGAGCCGTCCGCTGCCGCGAAGGGGGCGGTTCGGGCGCGACTCCTGTCGGACGCAGGGAGCCACGCCAGCGACGCTCGCCAGGATGCTCGCGCCTACCCAAAGGCAGGGCTGGCCACGCGCGAGGCGAGAGACGTGAGTTTCGCCGTCGCGCAGGTATCTTCGCGCCAGGGCCGCCAGTCTCGGAATGCGCGGCGAGCATGGCCCTCGGCTGCTCAGTCGGCGATCCAAGGGCGCGGTTGCGCTCGTGGCGCGAATTGCACGTCTCGAGCCGCCAGGCGGGTTCGGCCCTGCTTTCGCGTCGCCACGGGGGTGGTCGCGGTTCCTGCTCACGCGGAGAGCGGCACTCACCGGAGCGCCACGTCGTGCACCTGCTGGTCGTCCGGAGCGAGCGCATCACGGACACCGGCCGACATGCCCACGTCGCATGGAAAGTGGGTGCTCTGAAGACGCGATGCGTAGGATGCACCGATGCCTGACGAACCCCGCTTCGAGAGGAGTGAGCTGTATTTCCGGTCCGGCGACGCACGCTGCCACGGCTGGCTCTACATGCCAGACGGAACCTCGTCAAACGCAAGACCGCCCATCATCGTCATGGCGCATGGCCTTGGTGCCGTCAAAACCTTGCGCCTTTCGGCGTTCGCCGAGCGCTTCCAGGCCAAGGGCTACGCCTGCTTGGTCTTCGACTATCGGCATTTCGGCGAGAGTGAGGGAGAGCCGCGAGAACTCTTGAGCATCAAACGACAACGCGCAGACTGGCGGGCCGCAATTGAGTTCGCTCGCTCGTTGGACAAAGTTGATCCGAGCCGTGTCGTCCTCTGGGGAACGTCGTTCGGCGGAGGGCACGCGATCGCCTCCGCTGCGGACGATGGAGCCGTCGTTGCCGCGATTGCTCAGTGCCCGTTCACCGATGGGCTTGTGTCCGCCCGCCAGATCTCACTCGCAGCTACGGCACGGCTTGCCTCCGCCTTCGCGAAGGACCAACTCGCGCGCGCCACGGGTCGCCCGCCCGTTCGCGTCAAGGTCGCCGCACGCCCCGGCGAAACCGCCCTGATGGATGCCCCGGACGTATTTGAGGGCTCCCTCCGGTTGTTGGAGGCGTCCGGTCTGTGTGAGGAGGACTTCCGCAACGACGTGCCAGCTCGCGTCGCCGTCGAGATTCCGCTCGACGCCCCGGGTCGACTCGCGAGGAAGGTTCGCTGTCCCATCCTCTTTTGCGTCTGCGACGACGACAGCGTTGCACCCGCCTCAGCGACACTCCGCCATGCGGCCAAGGCTCCTCGCGGCGAAATCCGTCGCTACCCCGTCGGGCACTTCGACATCTATGTGGGCGAGGAGTTCGAACGTGTTGTCGCCGACGAGCTTGCCTTCCTCGAAGAACACGTTCCGCCTTCCGCAACCGGCGGATTTCGGCCCGTACGCGACTGAGTCGAGAGAAGCACCTGAGGGGACTCGCTTCGGACGAGCGGCACGAGCCATTATCACTCGTCGGCGGACGCCTGCATGGCCGGGCCGATGTAGAAAGCGGTCGGCCGTCGATGAGGACACCTCCTTTCGCGCCGCGGCGCGAACCTCTTCCGGCGCCCTGAGCGACCTGCAACGCGCGGTGGCTGTCGCTCAAAGCCGCGAGCGACACCGCGCATTCGAACGTTCGGTGGGACGGGATGCCCGTCGGGTCGGACCCGACCGCCGGCCTTCCGTTAGCCTCCGGCGTGGGCTACTTGGTGGCGGTGGAGCTTGGTGAGGTTGTGGGTGAGCATCGCCAGCCGCCACTCGGTTCTGACTAACGATCTGCCGCGATAGTTGAACCTGTAGATCTTGCGGTTGTGCTTGGTGTGGCCGAACACCGGCTCGATCGACTTTTGTCGCTTGCTGTAGATCTCTTTGCCTAGGTCGGTGGCGAGCACGCGGCGCATGAATGAGTACCGGCCACCGGTCCAGCCGGGACGTTCCCCGACACGTTTGCCCGAGTCGGGCGGGATCAGCACCGGGATCCCGTGCTCAGCGACGACGTGATCGATGTGCTGCTCGTTCCAGTACTGCGCGTCAGCGACGACGACATCCGGCTTGTAGGTGACACCGACCTGCTGGAGCTCGTTGATCGCGGTCTCGAGCATCGGTCCTAGCTGCGACCAGTCTGTCGGGTTGGTCGTGATCTCCGCAGCGAGCACGATCTGCTGCTCGTTGACAACGGCTTGCGCGTTGTAGCCCTGGATGTACCGGCGGTTGCCTTTCATCCGCCGGGAGTCCGGGTCGCTCAGGTTCACCTCGCCCGCTGGGACCTCGGGCGGCGTGTAGGGCTTGGTCGGGCCGCCGAGCTTGCATTTGTCGTGCAGCCGGCGATGCTCGCGAAGGCCCTCATATGCCTTGTTGCCGCGGTATTCCGCGGCCAGCTCGTCTTCCAGGAACTGGGCGCCGAGCCGCAGACGCTCCGCCCGAGAACGCGGGATCGGTTGCGGGTCCTGCCAGCGTTGCGCTTCGAGCTGGCGGTGCGCTTCGCGCAACCAGCCGCGTCTCCCGGTGCGGCCGATCCGCTCGGGATCGAACTCCCCAACCACCTCGTCGACCCGAGACTCCGCCAGCTCGTTCTGAGCGGCAGCGGCCCGTTCACGGGCAAGCTCGCGCTCAAGCCACTCGCGTCGGCCGTCGGGTACCACCAGCGCACCGCCTACCCCAAGTTCCGCTTCGAGGCCGCGAAACTTTCGGCCAGTTGACGTAACGGGAGGGTCATTGCAAGGATTGGTACAGGCGAGTAGTGTCCGCGGTCCGGGTGAGCACGAGGAAAGGGGCACCATGAGAATCCTTCCCATCGGCGTCCGACGAGTCTGCGTGGTGGCTCTGGCGGTGGTGGCCATCCTGACGATCGTTGGGAGCGCCTTGGCGGCCACCGCAGCGAAGGCCGAGAAGGGCAAGACCTATCGCGGGACGATCAAGCGCTACGGCACCCCAATCAGCTTCAGGGTCTCGAAGACAGGCAAGAGGGTGAGCAACTTCAAGATCAAGTTCGCCCCATTCATTTTCTGCCAGGGCGGGGGGGAGACAATAAGAAGCGGTTCGGCGAGTGTTTCGGGCAACGGCACCTTCGCTGCCAAGCTGCCGATCTATACGCTAACGGGCACGACCGACGGGCACATGACGGTTACCGGCAAGTTCGCCAAGGAGGGCAAGGAGTCGGGCAAGGTTACGGTCGCGATGAACGTGGTTCTTCCCGGCTCCTCGTGCAACGGCTCCTCTGCCTATTCAACCAAGGCGGGCTGAGCTGGAAGGCCGGAGCGAGCTTTACAGTGACGATGATCTGACTGAGGCGGGTGTGATGCGAGGCATGTTTAGGCGACCGGCGATGGTGGTTGCGCTTGTGTGTGTGGGTTCGGCGGCATTGGCGGCTGTCGCGCTCGGCGCACACCCCGTCCACGCCGCGTTGTACATCGGCGATTCAGGGAAATGCGCCGCCAGCATTCACGAGAAGTGCGTGTTCAAGTTCCGTGTCGGCAGCGATGCGCGAACGCTGCGGTTCGTGAAAAAGGGCGAGGCGATCTCGACCTGGGACTGCCAGGGCGGGGGCGGGGAAGCGATCTTCGGGTCGGGCAAGTACGCCTACGGGATTCCGCTCGCACGAATCCGCTCCGACGGCACTTTCTCCGGCACCGGCGGTCATGGATTCCGCCTGTTGCGGATCACTGGCAGCTTCACCGGGTCCGGCAAAACGGCGGTGCTGAAGTTCGTCCTGCCCAACCAGCATTGCCGGACCGGACAACTCGTACTGCGCAAGCAGTAACGGGTGCGGCAAGCGGCGCTGGTGGTCGACGAAGGCGTTCGCGTCAGCAACCCGGTATCTGACGAAGCCAGCAGCCGAACGACTGCCCGACCCGACGAGGCGATGACGCGGGTTGGCGTCCACGGGCGAGTGCTTGGCCACGATCGCGGGAAGCTTGCTGTGCCACAGTTGCGCGACAGTCGACCCCGATAGAGGGCGGTTATCGGCCCCCTGAGAGCAGTTCACCACGAACCCGGAACCCGTCGAGTTGCAGGAGGATCAGGCCAAGCTCATTCCTCAGAGGCCGGCTTCGAATCCCGGGAGCGGTACTTCAGAACCCCCGCGGTGGCGGGGGTTTTCTCGTTTGTGGGGCGCGTGACCGTGACTGACACCACGAGGGCGTCGGCGCTGCGTCCGCGTGCCACCGCGAGATCTGCGCCGCTCGGGCGCGCCACCGCGAGACTGCGCCACTCGGAGGGGCGCCGCCGGACACCTCGAACGCGCGCCCCGGGCGACCCACGCGCACCGGCCCCTAAGCAGCCGCAGCCGCACGGCGCCCGCGGCGCCCGGACGTGTGCCGACGTGCCAGCCTGTCCCCGGTGGCTAGCGCCTCTCGTATCGCACACGCCGGCTTGGCGTTCGCGCATCCGATGTCCGAGACGGCCGTCTCCAAGGCCATCGCGGCCCTTCCCCTCCCGGCGCAGCCACTGATCCTGGACGCGGGCTGCGGTAGCGGGGAGGTGCTCCTTCGGACGCTTCGGCTCCACCCCTCAGCGCGCGGGCTCGGAATCGATCAGGATGCCGATGCGATCGCCGAGGCCAGAGACAGAGGCCGAAGCAAGCCGGCGCGATTCGAAGTCGGAGATGCCGCGAGGACCGAGGGCCACTTCGACGCGGTGATCAATGTCGCATCGTCGCACGCGCTCGGCGGCTTCCCCGCAGCGCTCGAGGCCTTGCGCGCGCTGGGTCCAGTCGTCCTTTACGGCGAGGGGTTCTGGCAGCGGCCGCCGTCGGAGGACTTCCTCGCCGCACTGGGCGGCGCCTCCGTCGACGAGCTGCCTGACCTCGATGGTCTCCGCGCGGCGATTCGGAGCGCCGGGTTCGAGATCGTCCACGAGTCCTTCGCGAGCGAGCGCGACTGGGCACGTTATGAAGAGACGCTCGCTGCCAACGCCGAGCAACATGCGTCTCCCGACGCACTTGCGTACGCCCGCGGGATCCGCAACCGCCGCGCGCTGCCCGGTGGGACGGACACGCTCGGCTTCGGGCTGTTCGTTCTACGCTCCTGAAGCGCGACGCCAGACGGACACGTGCGATTTGCTCGTGGTCGAACGGGTGGCGGTGAGTGGGCCCACCGCAATGCGAGCGTTATCCCCGCGAGTTGTGCTCAGCTGCAGTTCGGAGGCGGGGGGTCGGGGCCGCGGGTCACGTATCCGAGCCCGGTGCGCGTACTCGTCGCCACCGGCAGTCCCTTGCGCCAGTCGATCTCGAGCGACTGCTTGGTGGCGCGCAGGGCGGGCAGGTAGGCGAGTGGCCGGAAGCTCTTCGCGCTGAGCACGTCTCCCGAGTCCCCGACGTAGACGGAGCATCCGCTGCGGCTGACCTGAATCCACCCGTCGCCCGTCAATGGGTGAGCGAGCCTGATGTCGGCGATTCGCTTAGGCCGGTGCCTCGGCACTCGGCTTACATCGAAGACGTGCACGTAGCCGTTCGGGCTGTCGATCACCCACAGCTGCCGTTCGTTCGGAGTGAGCGAGATCCCGTGACTCGGGGCCGAAAAGCGAAGGGTCCCCGGCTTCGCCGGGAACTTGGGGCCGAATCCGATCGTGAACAGGACATGACCGGTGGCGATGCTGCTCACCTGGAAGCCGAGTAACCCGGTCGCCGTCGTATAGGCGATCGTTTCCCGGCCGTTGATCGTGAGGGGCCTGACGCCGGCCTTGAGCCGGCCGACCCGCTTGACCAAGCGATTGGTGGCGGTGCTCGCCACCTCCAGGTAGGGCCAGTTCCGTCCGCCGAGGTACACCCTTCGGCCACTCAGCCCGACGATCGTCTCGTGCGGCGAGGTGCCTGCGTTGATCGTTCCGATCACGTTTCCTGATCGCGCGGCGATCACGCTCCAGACGCCATCTCGTGAGGCTTCGCCGTCGGGCATGTAGATCCGCGCACCGGCTGGATCTATGGCCATGCTGTCGATACCCCGTGAGTAGGAGCGGTTGTAGAGGACCGAGCCTGTCAGGAGGTTGTAGGCAAGCAACCGTCCCGTGGTGCCAGGGCCCCCGAACGCCCCGTAGCTGATGTACAGCATGTGCGTGCGGGGACTCGCCGCCACCCCGCGAACGCCCGTAACTCCTGACAGTGCAATCCGCTGGACGAGCCGATGACGATGGTCGATGTCGTACACGTAGATCGCGCCGTCCGGGAGCACGTACTCGAAGTGCCGAGTCGCCCCGGAGGACGGCGATGCAGCCTGGGGTTCCTGAGTGCTCGGTCCGTGCCCGGGGAGCGGGACGTGCGTGGCCGCCGTGACCCTGCCCGAGCTGGGCGCGCACCCCGCGAGCGCACAGACCATGCCGGCGGTTGACGCGATCAGCAGCGCCAAGCACAGCGAGCGGAGCGCTCGCAATGCCACCAGCCTCAGTACGCCGTCACAGGAGTGTCAGCTGCCCCTGCCGTCACTGAAAGCGCCAGCCGTCAACTGCGATGTAGCTGTGCACGAGCCCGTTTGGGTGTACGAGAATCACCGGAGCCAGACATGTCGAGGGCACGGTGAATGAAGCGTCGCGGATGCGTGCGTCGCCCTCACGTGAGAGCGGGACCTGCTGAGTCGTTCCTGCGGGCGTCGGGTCGGAATCGGCGCCGCAGTACAGCGATGCGCTGATCGTCGTCACGGGTCCGGGCGTGCCCGTGAACGGCGCCGTCGGGATCACAAGTCCCCTGACGTTGAGATCGAGCCCGCCGTCTCGCTTGATCCGCACGTTCCCGGATCGCAGCACCCACGGCAGGCTCCCCGGGGCCACTCCGTGGAACGTCGGATCGGTGGGCTCCGACGGCGCAAGCGACCGGTCGATCAGCGGCATACCGCTCCGCCGCCCGGCATGTCTCGGGCCGTGGCCGTGCTTGCTGCCGGGCGTTCCCAGCGCATTGGCGGCAAGCACCATCGATGTCGCGCCGACGCCGGCGACGAGCAGCGCCACGAGAGCGCGCTTGGAGATCCACATGACATCCCTCCCTTCGGTCGTGTCCAGCTCAAAGACTCTCGCGAGGCCCCAAAGGTTCCCGAAGGCCCGGAGAGCCTTCCGCCGCCCGCGCCCGCATCCGCGTCGTACCGACGCGCGCCTAGGTTCGAAGCGCGAAGGGAGGCCGGGCACCTATGATCGCCGCTGATGAGCCTGCTTGACCGCGCTTGGCCACTGCTACGCCCGTTGATGGGCTACCACGCTCAGGTCTATCGCGCGACGCACGGGCTCATCGGACACCGCTTCCCCGGGGGACCCCCGATGCTGTTGCTCGACCACGTCGGGGCGAAGAGCGGGCGCAAGCGCACTACGCCGCTGGTGTACGTCGAGGATCTTCCCAATCTCGTGATCGTCGCCTCCAAGGGTGGCCATCCACGACACCCCTCGTGGTACCACAACCTCCTCGCCAACCCCGACACCACCGTGCAGGTCGGCGCCCGGCGGCGCTCTGTCCGTGCACGCGTGGCGGCGCCCGAGGAGCGCGAGCGCCTTTGGCCAGAGGCCGTCAAGGTGTACTCGGGCTATGAGGGCTATCAGCAGCGAACCCAGCGCGAGATTCCGCTGGTGATCCTCGAGCCGCGACAGGCACCAGCGAGCTAGCGGTAGTACGGGCGAGCGTGGCAGCGGTGGGATCCCGCTCGCGGCCGATCGACGGCGACCGGATCAGCTCCCGCCCAGAAAGCGCGTAAGTGTGCCCCGAACCCTCGGATCACGGGCGCGGAGCTGCACGGAGTGCCCGGCGCCCGCTACCGCGAGCAGCCGGCCGTCCGGTGCGGTCGCGACCTCGGCGCGCGCCCAGGCCAGCGGCGTCGAGAGATCGCGCTCGCCGGCGAAGAGCAGGACCGGGACCGCCGGAAGCCGTGCCGCCGGAGTCCCGCCGGGGACGGCCGGCGGGCGCGTGGGTGGCCAGGCGGTGCAGCCGCGCACCAGGCCGTTGCCGGTAGCAGTGGCTCGATCGAACGGATAAAACTGGGAGCCCGGCACCGCCGCTGCCAGGACCGCGACCGTCGCCGCCCGCTGGGCGCTCGGCGCGATCGGGTCCCAGGGAAAAGCCAAGTCGAGACAGAGCGTGCTCTCGTGCAACCCCTGGCTGAGCAAGCCGGCCGGGGCCGCTTCGTCGTGGCGCACCGCGGTGGTGAACTGCTCGAGGGCCTGAGGGTGGCCGAGGCGCGCCGCGTGGAGGTCTTCGAGCACGCCGGGGTAATCGGGCGCGACGACGCTGTCGGCGACGAGCGCGTTGAGTAGATCCGGACCGTCGTGGAGGCGCGTAACGGCTGCGGCGACATCGGCGGCCGGGTCCCACCGGCAGTGTTGGGACGCGCAGACCGAGCGCAGCACCCGAGCGGCAGCGGCGAGGGAGGCGCGGTAGAGCGGGTCGACCCCGGCGTGAGGGACGACCGAGTCGAGCACCAACCGGGCGACGTGGGTCGGATGGGCGAGCGCATAGCGCTCGGCGACGTAAGTGCCATAGGACACTCCGTCGAGTGTCAAGCGCCTGACGCCGAGCGCCACTCGAAGCGCCTCGATGTCCGCGACGGTCTCCGGCGTCGAGTAGTAGCGCCGCGCTGCGCCGAGCGACTGCGCGCACGCGGACACCGCCACGGCCGGGACGACGGTGAGATCAGACGCTCCCGCGGCGGCTTGGAGCGAAGGACACACGAGCGCGCCCGCTCCGGTGCCTCGCTGGTCGAACATCACGAGCCGGTATCCGCGCAGCGCCGTGCGCAGCCGCCGTTGGACGCGCGTCAAGAACGGGACCGCGGGCTGGCCAGGGCCCCCTGTCAGAAACAGCAGAACGCCGCGCGGGGCCGCGCCGACCGTCGACGCGCCGACCGACAACGCCAGGGATCCGCGGGCCTGTCCAGCGTGATCGAGGGGCACCCGGAGGATCGAGCACGCGAAGTCCGGTTGGTTGCGGCATGGGTGCGTGCCGATTAGCCGGTCCCGGGGGGAGGCGCGGGAAGCGCTGTTCGCGTGACGGTCGCCGCCGCATGCGCTGAGCCAGAACGTCAGCGCGACCACGGCGGCGAGGACTCGCCGGGCACCCACTTGCCCATCATGGCGCGCCGCGCCGGCGCGTGCCACTCACACGGTGCGCCGGCCGGGGTCTAGCCGGTGAAGGCCGGCGTCCGTCTCGAGGCGCCCGGATGGTGCCGCCGAGGCCGATGGTGCGCGCGGCGCCTGCGAGCGGGCGGCTTGCTGTTGTGAGTCGCACGGCAGGAGGCGAACACGTAGCACTTCAGCGGCGGCTCGGCGCTCACCTGGGGCGCCTGCTGCTGTGCCTGCCCGATGGCAGAGAGATACGCGGCATAATCGCCTGCGAACGTGCTGGGGTTCACACCCGGCTGGAACGGTTCGGCGCAGACCGTCCGGGGGATCCGGGCGGGGTCGGCGAGGGTCTCGTGTGAGAAGGCATCGACGGCCAGCGCGTAGCCCACGGCGTCGTAGCTGCCCATCGCCAGATGCTCGGAGGTGTCGCTGGGGCAGACGTCCTGCACGGCGATGTTGGCGATCCGTCCGGCGCCCGTATGCAGGCTCGAGCTTCCCGACGCGTCGAGATTGGGCACGACGATCTCGTCCGTGCGAGAGAAGATCACGGTGTAGTCGATGCCGGCGAACGTTTCCGTGAAGCTGTTGAGGGCGGCGGTGAAGTGGGACCTCGACGCCTGTTGCCAGTCCGCGGGCGCGCACTGCTGCCGGCAGATGGCGTCGGCGTCGAGGGTGCCGTGGTTGGACGGATCGAGCGCGACGTAGGTCTGGACGATCCGGCGCGTGTCGGGCCAGAACCTGAGCGCCCACCTCGGGAGCATCCCGCCCTGGCTGTAGCCGAGGACGTCAACCTGCCGGCCAGAGCTTGCCGCCATCGTTCGCAGCGCATGGACGACGTATTCGCCGGCGATCTGGATGTCGCCCATCGTGTGGTACGGGAGCGTGACCGTGCAGTAGGGCCAGCGCAACGCCGCGAACGCGCGCTCGTAGTTCCACGAGTAGTTGGAGCCGGGGTCGAGGTTGGTGCCGGGGACGAGCAGGATGGGGTTGCGCGTGTCACCGGCGATACCCGGAGTGCAGCTCAGCGCCGCCTGCAGCCTGGCCCTCGGGACCGAGAGCGGCGGCCCGGGACGGTTGAGCGGGGCATACGCTCCGCCCTGCGCCAGGGCGTCACCGGACCCGAGCGCGACGAACGCCAGCGCCAGCAGCACGCCTGCCCACGGTCTCATCGCCCGTCGCTCTACCCGTGAGCCGAAAAGCTATGCCCGGTGCAGGAGCGCTCAGGGAGCTCAGGTCAGCGATTCGTCGGTCACGCAGTCGAGCCGCACCTGCTCCTCGGCCGTGTGCTCGAGTCGGATCCGGGCCTCCCGCCCGTCGAGCTCGAGCGTCGCGACGTCGTTGGTGAAATGCGGTCCCCCCTTCATCTGCCACGAGATCTGAGCCGGCGGCAGCCGCACCATGCGCGCGAGCACGAATCCGATCCACTTGGCGATGCGGGTGAACGCGAAGCGGCTGGCGAACTGAAGCGGCGGATCGAGGGGGTGCCGAAACGGGGAGCAGACGGCCTGGTAGACCCTGCTCCGAACTCGCTCGTGCGGGAACTGAGCCTCCGCGAGATAGCTGTAGTGGACGTCTCCGGAGAGGACCACGATCGAACCGGGCGCATCGCCCCGCCGGCCCGCCGCCACATCGCGGAGCGTCTGCGCCAGCCGATCGAAGGATGAGCGGAAAGCGGCCCAATGCTCGAGGTCGATCGCGCGGCGAAGGCGCTCGCTCAGCCTGGCGGCCGTGGCTCCCCACGCACCGGAGCAGACCGCCTCGTTCCAGCTTTCCACGTCGTGGATCGATTGCGGCAGGAGGAACGGGAGAGAGGTCGCCACGAGGAGGTGGTCGACGTCACCCCGGAGCTCGCCGTCGACCCATCGCCACTGCTCGTCGTCGACCATCTCGCGCCGCTCACCGTCGAGCATCCGACCCGCTCGTGAATCGATGACCACGAGGCGTGAGCGCCCGAGATCGCGGCGGTAGCTCCACCGGGTGCCGGTCGCCGGGCCGGCGGCGGTCAATGCGAACTCGCGCAGGGCCGGTTGGGCGTCCTCGAGCGTGCGAACGCGCGCAAAGAGCTCATCACGCTCTAGCTCCTCGGGCGAGAGGTTGCCGAGGTGCTGATAGATCCAGTAGGACATGAAGGCGCCGGCGATCCGCTCGTTCCACCACGGGCGCGCGCGCATGTCCCGCTGCCACGACGCGGAGATGTTCCAGTCGTCGATCACCTCGTGGTCGTCGAAGATCATCGCGGTCGGCAGGGTGGACAGGAGCCACCGGATATCGGGATCGCTCCACGACTCGCGGTAGAGCTGGGTGTACTCCTCGAAGTCGGCCACCTCTTCGCCGGGGGGCTCGCTCGTCGAGCGTCGCGACCGTATGAACGCCCGCGTCTGTGGCGACGCGTGGTCGGCGTACACCTGATCGCCCACCATCAGCAGCAGCGACGGCCACTCGGCTGGATCCTGACTGCGCAGGCGCAGCGAGAGCGCGACCAGCGCGTCCACTCCGAGGCCGAGCCGGTGCTCGTTTCGTTGCAGCGCGTAGGGGCCTTCGTGGGGAGCGGCCACGCGGCATGAGCCGAACACGAGCTTCACGCCGCGGCTCGGATCCGGAGTCTGGATGCGGCTGCCCGGAAACGCGCTCGTGAGATCCGGCCAGCGCTGCTCGCCGTCGAGGGAGACCGTGTACTCGTAGCTCGTGCCGGGCTCGAGCCCGGTGATCGTGAGAAGCGCGTAGTGGTGGCCGGCGACCAGGAACGTGCGCTCACGTTGGCCCAGCACGTCGACCTCGCAGGCGCGGTCCGCCTCGATCCACACCGTGGCACTCGTGTCGCCGACGAATCGGAGCAACGGGCCGAGGACCAGTTGCGGCGTTCCGCCGTCCATCGCGCTGGCGCCGAGCGCTCCCATGCCGGGGGCACTCTTTCACACCACGTCGTGACGTCAGCCGGGTGGCGGCCCGACCCCCGCGGTGGCGGCTCATGCGTCATTGCCGTAATGCGGGGTATCGAAGAGGGGCGAGCTCGTTGTCTGAACCACCTGTCATCGCTCCCAAGGGGGAGGTCGATTTCGCCTGCATCGGCGGGTTCCGAGACGCGCTCTCTGAAGCGGCTCGAGGTGAGGCTCATCGAGTGGTGGTCGATCTCACCGAAGTGAGCTTCATCGATTCGACCGGGCTCGGCGCGCTACTCGAGCTCCACACGCAACTGCGGCGTAGGAATCGGGAGTTGGCGATCGTCGCTCCGGCGGGCACGGCGGCGGCCGTGCTCATGGAGCTCGCGGGCATCCGCGGGCGGTTGCCAATATTCGAGACGCGTCTCGCCGCCTTCCAGGCGTAGTCACGCGCGGCGCGATACGCTCGCGCGATGAGCTCACGAAAGCTGTTCGCGGTAGCACTCGTCGCCGCGGTCTTCGCCTCCACCTTCGCGGCCGGCGCACTCGCCGCCCACCCGGTGCCCCCGACGGCCAAGATCACGCCCGCTGGCGTGGGGAAGGTCAGGCTCGGCGATGCCTATGCAGCGCTACGCGCGCAGCACCTCGTCGGCAAGATCCGCAAGGGCTGTCAGCTCGCAGGCCCGAACGCTCGCTCGGCCGCTCTCCTCGGACCGCTCAAGGGCGGCGTCGATTTCACCATGAGCACCCCTCGCAAGGTGAGCGACATAAGCATCCGGGGTGGGGCCACGGCACGCGGCGTCGGCATCGGCGCGACGATCGCCAGGATCAAGTCCGCGTTCCCGAAGGCAAAGGTTGATCACTCGACCGACCACACGTTCGGCATCACGTTGGTCCGGATCCCGAAGAGCGGCGGCGGCAGGCTTCAGTTCGGAGTCGATACGACGACGCACAAGGTGACGCTGATCGGCGTCCCGTTCATCGCGTTCTGCGAGTAGCGCGGCCGGCTTCGAGCGACGGGCGCTACGGCGCGTGTCGCTGAGCGGGCTGCTTGCGCGCCCTCCCGCCGACCGGCGAGGTGGTGGCATCCAGGAAGACCTCGGTGACATCGGGAACGACCTCCCGCAGGCGGCGCTCGATCGCTTCGGAGACCTGCTCCACATCGACGTCGTCCAGCCCGTCCGCGAAGTCGATCCGGGCCGCCACCATGAGCGAGTTGGGTCCGAGGACCATCGTCAGCAGCTCGATCACCTTCTCGATCTCGTCGAACTCTTCGAGCGCTTGCTCGAGGGCCTCGCGCTCGGCGGGGCGGGCCGCGGCGCCGACGAGCAGCTCGGAGGTGTCGTGGGCCATCCATCCCGCGACCCCGACCAGGAGCAGCCCGATCGCGATCGACGCGGCGGGATCGAAGATGCTCGAGTTGGTCAGCTGGCCGATGAGGATGCCGGCCAGCGCGAGCGCGATCCCGACCAGGGCGGCTGTGTCCTCGAACAGGACCATCTTGACGTTCGGGTCGCGGGTCTCCCGCACGTAACGTAGTAGGGGGAGCTCCGCGTCGCGTGCCTCGGCGCGCGTCTGGCGCATCGCTCTCAGCCACGAGCTGCCCTCGGCGACGAGCGAGATGCCGAGGGTGACGTACGCCGCCGTGTAGCCGCTGGACTCGGGGCCCGAGACCAGCTGGTAGACGCCATACCCGATGGCAAAGGTCGCGCCGGCGATGAACATCGCCACCGCCGCCATGAACGTCCAAAGGAAGCGCATGCGGCCGTAGCCGAAGGGCTGCTCCGGCGTCGGGTCGCGATCGGCGAGGGCGATCGACACGAGCAGGAACACCTGGTTGGCCGTATCGGCGAGCGAGTGCGCGGTCTCCGCGAACATCGCCGCGGACCCGCTCAGCAGGCCACCCGCGAGCTTCGCCACCGTGACCGCGGCATTCGCACCGAGCGCCATTAGGACGGTCCGTCGGCTGGCCGCGGCCGTGCGACGTGATCGCTCGACGCTGCGCCGGCTCGTCCACGCCACCGACCTGGCATCGCTCTGGCCCACGACTTCGACCAGTACCCCGCATGGGTGGCGTCAACCGATGTGGATCGCCGGCCGTGTCGCCGTGTCGTCAGGTTCGCCTGACCACGACGTCATCGTGAGCTTCGTTCAGCGTGACGAGCCAGTGCTTGGGGAATCGGAACCTTCTCCTCGGCCATGACACCGACACCGAGCACACGGTGAGACCCGCGCAAAGGGTGAACACGGGGAGGGTGTTCCGGCACTCGCTCGCCTCCGGGTGCGCGAGATGCGCGGCCGTGTCACGGATCGCCGACGCGAGGTGATCGCGCCGGCGAGCCAGCTCTCGGCGCTCGGCGGCAAGCCGTTCCTGCTTCCGGCGAGCGGCTGCCGCTCGCTCCTCGTGCTCGCGGAGCGCGTGTTCGAAGCCGGCGCGCCAGGTATCCGCATCGGCCTCGAGCGTGTTTGCGAAGAACAGCAGCGTGGCGAGCTCGGATCGGACCGCTCGCGGGCCGTCGCCGGCATCCAAGGCATTGGATACGCGCGCGCGTAGCGCGCCGAGCTGGCGGCGCAGCTCCCTGCCCTCGATGAGGACCGAGGCGTCGTCGGCGCCGCCGGGCGTGGGCCGGCAGGCGCCGAGCGCGATTTCGGCCGCCTCCGCCGCGCACTCGATCTGTGCGATCAGCTCCTCGAGCTCGGTGTGGGTGGCCAGGCCCACGGGCCGATGGTACGCCTAGGGGCTACGGGATGACGAAGCTCTGGATCGCGCGTTGATCGGGCTCGAGCATCTCCATGATCAGCGAGGACCATGCGAACGCGCTCGCGCCCATGCCGCGACCGGTGTACGGGTCGTAGTACTCGCGCAGCCCGCCGGCGTCAACCGCAGCTGACAGCTGGTCGCGCAGCGTGTCGGCGTGCCGCTCATAGCCGAGACGGACCAGGCCCAGCCAGACGAGCCACGCCGAGTTGATCCACGTCGGGCCCCGCCAGTAGCGCCTGATGCCGAGCGTGGATTCCCGGCGCGAGAACGCCGGATCATTCGCGGGGACCGACGGTGGCGGCACCGGAAGCCAGAACCGCTCCGGATCGAGGAGATGCTCCTCGACCAGACGCCGGCCGATCGCCTCTGGCAGGTCCGGCAACGCCAGCGGCGAGAGCGCGGCCCACGTCTCCGCCGGCTCCGTGTCCGGTCGCGGCCTGGCCAGCGGCCTGAACAGCCCCACCTGCTCGTCGTACATGCGCTCGACGATCGTGCCGGTCAAGGATGGGCGGCCGAGCGCCAGCAGCGAGAGGCCGTGGAGCACGTTGGTCAACACCTCGCAGCACACCGGCCCTCCGTGACCGGCGATGCGCCGCAGGTCGTAGCCGAGCCGGCGATTCCGTCGAATGAGCAGGACGAACCCGGGCAGGCCGTCGGCGTGGCCACCCCAGATCGCGTCGAACTGAGGCGAGGCATCGAGCCCGGACTCGTCGGGCTGGACGATCCAGAGCAGGCCGTCGCCGTCGAGGTCGCGGTGCCGGGAGAGCCATTCGTGGTGGCGGACGATCCTCGGCTCGGTGGCGGGATCCCCGACCGCGATTCGCCATGCCCAGGCCAGCATCGGCGGCTGAATGGTGGCAGTCATCGGCGCGGCGCCTGAGAGGACGTTGTAGGTCCATCGCTGCCGCTCGTTCAACGGGGTGTCCCAGAAGATGGTGTGGCCGATGAACCCGTCCTCCCGCTGCGCGGTCAGCAGGGATTCGAGCTCGGCCCGAGGCCGGGCGGGATCGAAGCGGCGCCACACGATCGCCGCGAAGCACGAGTCCCAGTACCACTGAAAGGGATAGTGGCCGGGGCTCGGACGCGTGTAGGCGAACCTGGCGCCGTCAGCCTCACGGGCACCCTCGCGCCAGTTCCTGCGCAGGGTCTCCTCGCAGAGCGAGGCGATCCGTCGGGCGGCGGGGCCCGCTTCAGCGAAGTCGCTCACGATCGGGATTTGTGGCGGCCGCGGGTTGGGCGGTGCGTGTCGGGGACCGGGGGCATTTCACCATGCCGGCGGGGCGGGACGGGGCGAAGCCGGCGCCACCCCGGCGCGCGCCACCGTAAGCTCACGGGCGCGTGCTCGGCCCGTGGCGCCGGCCCCCCGGCCGTCCTGAGTCGCACACGAGCTCCGGTCCGTGATATGGATCGGCCCTGTCGAATGCAGTAGGGCTGTGCGCGAGCCCGCGATCGCGCCCAGCGAAGGGAGAGGGATGACCAAGTCAATCGAAGACGTCAGCAGCTTGCCGGGGAGGAAGGTGATCGACCAGGACCAGTCCCCGCTGGGGGAGGTCAAGGCGATCTTCGCGACCGACGAGGGCTTTCCGATGTGGATCGAGATCGAGGTCAAGACCTCCCTCTTCAACAAGCAATACGCGGTCGTCCCCCTCGCCCGGATCAAGGAGGAGAACGAGGACGTGCTTGTTCAGTACAGCAAGCAGCACATCCTCAGTGCGCCGAAGCCCGAGGACGACTGCATCTCCGCCGAATGTGACCGTGAGTTGCGGATGTACTACGGCATCGGCACGGCCGATCAGGAGATGTGGAGCGACAACGCGAGCTACGCGACGCTCGTACCCGAGGAGCCGGGCCCCTCGAAGCGCGTCGAGGACCCGGACGACCTCGAGACGCCGGACGCTGACAAGCGGACGGAGGAGACCTACGAACGGGTGCGCGATCCGGGGACCGACGAGCTCAGGGACGTGTCCGCCGAGGACGTGTTCCAGCAGGGCGCGGACGCAAGCTAGCTGTCCTGTCGCGGCCGCCGACGGTGGCCCGGCCGAAGACAGCGCCACCCACCGGCGGGCCGCGGGATGGTGAGAAGTCAAGGCGCCACCGCCCGCGGCCGATGAACCCTCGATGTCCGCCGCCGACCTGGACACGACGGTGCCCGCGCCCAACCTGCAGACGGCGCCTGTCCCGCTCGGACAGCCGATCAAGCGCCGCATCGGCCGGCGGGTCGCCGCGCTGGTGATCCTCGGCGTCGCCTCGCTGTGGCTCGGGGTGCGCACGAACGTGAGCTACTTCCGGGTCACGTCGGGCTCGATGATGCCGACCTTGAAGGTGGGACAGCGCGTCGCTGTGGATCCTCACGCCCGGACGCCGAAGATCGGCGACGTCGTGGTCTTCCATCCGCCGGAGGGCGCACGGGCGCTCGATCCTGTCTGCGGTTCGCCCACGCAGGGCGCCGCCTACGCTGAGCCGTGCGGCGAGCCCGCCCTCGGTGAATCGCGCGCGGTGTTCATCAAGCGCGTTGTCGCCGGTCCGGGTGACACCATTGCCATCGTTGGTGGCCGTGCGCTCGTCGACGGGAGGGCCCTCGACGAGCCGTACATCGCGGCGTGCGCCGGCGCGCCGGGGTGCAGCTTCCCGAAGGCGATCAAGGTCCCGGCCGGCGACTACTACGTCATGGGTGACAACCGGGGCGTGTCGGACGACAGCCGGTACTGGGGCCCGGTGCCGGGCGGCGAGATACTCGGGACCGCCGTGCGCTGCTCGGTGCTCGGGACGATCTGCCACGCACTTCGCTGAGTCGCGCCGCCGGGTCACCGCTCGCCACGTGATCAACAGCACAGTCCCGCCCTGCGGTCCTGTGCGAGATCGGGCACGCGCGAGCCCGCGGCGGTTTGTCCGGCGTCAGACCGGGCACCTGCTGTCACCGTGGAGCTCCCTGCCACCGACTCACGCGACGTCGCCCGCAACGGCGCGCCCGCGACGCTGACGGTCGCGATCACCGGCGCGAGCGGCACGATCGGGCCGTCGCTCATGGAGAGACTGGCCGAGGGAGAGGACGTCGAGCGGATCGTGGCCCTCGGAAGGCGCCCGACCGAGGAGATGGAGCGCCACTCCAAGGTCACCTTCCACCATGCTGACGTTCGCGATCCCGACGCCGTCGCGGAGGCGGTCGCCGGCGCGGACGCGGTGGTGCACCTGGCCTTCTCGCTGTACGGCGTCCTGCTCGGCGAGCGCGACCTGTTCGAGACCAACGTGACGGGCACGGCCAACGTTGCCCGGGCGGCGGTCGACGCCGGAGCCAAGCGCTTCGTCTATACATCCTCGGCTGCCGTATACGGCCGGGGCGGGACCCAGTCCGAGCCGCTGGACGAGGACGCGGAGATGCAGGCGCCGGCCCGGCTGTTCTACGCCCGGCACAAGACGCAGGCCGAGCTCATGGTCCACGACATCGTCGACGGCACGGACACGGACCTGTTCGTGTTCCGTCCGTGCGGGATCATCGGCCCGCATACGGCCGGCGAGCTCGGCCGCCGCCTTCCCGTCCCCGCGCGCCAGTTTGCACGGCGGGTCGCCCGGATCGCCGGTGGCGCGAGGCTCCGCCCGGCGTTGCCGGCACCGCCGGTGCCACTCCAGTTCGTGCACGAGGACGACGTGGCCCAGGCGCTCGAGATCGCGGTCCGCGGCGACGGGCCTCCCGGGACGTACAACCTCGCGGGGCCGGGCGTGGTCAGCGGTGGCGAGGCCCTGCGCCAGCTCGGGGTCCGGCCGTGGCCGATTCCACGTGCGGCGGTGGCGGGCGCGCTGAGCGTGACGGCCCACCTGCCGCCGCTGCCGCCGGCGGTGGGCTGGCCGGAGCTGATCCGCGAGCCGCTGATCCTGGATACGAGCAAGGCCTGCGAGCAGCTCGGCTGGCAGCCGCGGTTCACGACCCGGCGCGCGCTCCGCGCCACGCGCAAGGCGATCGGTTGGTGACGTGCCCGGCTACCACGACACCCGAACCATCGAGATCGAAGCCACGCCCGGGGACTGCTTCGCCGTGCTCACCGACTACGAGCGGATGACCGACTGGCAGAGCCGCGTGTGCGAATGCCGGGTCCTCGAGCGCGACGAGGACGGGCGCGGAAGCCTCGTCGAGTACGCGATCGACGCCAAGCTCCGGGTCGTCCGCTACCAGGTTCGCCACATGTACGACGAGCCGACGTGGATCGGCAGCGAGTACATGAAGGGCGACTTCAAGAACTTCGCCGGCGACTACCGCTTCACCGAGAAGGACGGCCGGACCGACGTGCGGTTCGAGCTCACGATCGACCCCGGCTTCCGCGTCCCGGGACCGGTGACCAAGATGCTCGGGCCGACGGTGATGGGCAAGTCGCTCCAGGACCTGAAGCGCCGGGTCGAGGGGGTGGCGCGTGGCTAGGAACGAGATCTTCATCGCCGCCTCGCCGCAGAAGGTGTTCGAGCTGCTCAGCGACCCGCGCACGTACGGCTACTGGGTGGTCGGGTCTCGGGAGATACGCGGGGCGGATCGCGACTGGCCGGAGCCGGACGCGGCCTTCGACCATTCCGTCGGCGCCCCACCGTTCGTCATCAAGGATCACACGAGCGTGCTCAGCGCGCTCGCGCCGGTGATGCTCGAGCTGCGGGCGAACGGAGGCCCGCTGGGAGCCGCCCGCATCACGTTCCACCTCCAGCCGGAGGGCAACGGCACACGCGTGACCATGATCGAGGACCCGCTCGAGCGGTGGCGGGCGGTGGCGCTCGGCGTGCCGGGCCATTTCCTGATCAAGGCGCGCAACTCGGAGTCGCTGCGGAGGCTCAAGCAGTTGGGGGAGGGGACGGTTCCGCGACCGAGCGATCCCCTCCCCACGCGCGCCGGCGCCCGCCAATAACGCAATCCCGAGGCGCCACCCGTTGTCCCCGGCGCGCTTGCGCGCGGCCGCGACCGCAGCCGTTTTAGCCCACTGAGCGCCGGGTAGCCGACCGCCACACGATCGTTGGGAGGTGAGCCGTGCCACCGCGTGGTGTCAAGAAGGGAACCAAGCGCGCCCGTCAGTACGAGCACATCAAGGAGAGCCAGCGCGAGCAGGGCGCGAGCGAGAGCCGGGCGGAGGAGATCGCGGCCCGGACCGTCAACAAGGAGAAGGCCCGCTCCGGTGAGTCGCGTACACGCTCGCGCACGTCGACGAATGACATGTCGTCGAGCCGGCGCGGCGGCCAGCGTTCCGGGACCTCGAGGGCTAAGGGGCGCACGCGCGACCAGCTCTACAACGAGGCGAAGAGGCTCGGCATCGAGGGCCGGTCGAAGATGAACAAGGACCAGCTCGAGCGGGCGGTGGAGCGCAAGAAGTAACCCGAGTTCGCGCGCTGACAAGCTAGGCGCGCGACGGCCGCCGCCTACGCCGCGACGCCCGCGGACTCCGCCGCGCCCTCGAGCTCGCCCAGCAGCTCCGGCCGGGCCATGAGCTCGACCGCCCGATGGGTGAGGAGCCAGCGGTTGTTGCGCTCACGCGTGAGCAGCCCGGCCCGGGCCAGGCGCTGGAGCGCGATGGTCACGGTCGGCCGGCGGCTGCCCACGAGCATCGCGAGCGTCTCGTGCGTCAGCGGCAGCGTCACCCGGACGCCGTCGGAGCTCACCGTGCCCCAGCGGTCGGCCAGGATCCAGAACAGCATGAGCAGCCGTGGATGGGCCCGGGGAAGGTGGGTGATCGCCTGGGTCAGGGCGAGGTGCCGGGCCCGCTCGGCGATGCGACCGCACACGCGCCCGCTGATCGCGGGCCAGCGGGCGACGCGCAGCGCGAAAGCGGTGTCGAGCACCGCCAGCCTGGTGGGGCGCAGGACGATCCAGTCCAGCGAGATCGGAAGCGGGTCGTACTCGCCGTCGGCGTCCCACGGACGGATGACGTCGCCGGGCCCGAACAGCTCGCAGGCCGCGCGCTTGCCAACCCGGACGCGCCGGAGCATCAGGCCGTCGAGCTGGAAGAGCCCGAGCCAGCCGGGCTCGCTCGCCTGCACGACCGTCTCGGGGTTCCAAGCGGGGGGATCGATCTCGATCACGTTCGCGACTGCGCGCCGGCGCGCCACGTCCAGCTCTGCGGGGCGAATCCCCTCGGCGAGATCCGGGTCGGCGTCGAGGAGGACCACGCGCTGGCGGGTGGGTGTGAATGCTCTGGCTGAGAAATCGCGCTCGGTGCTCACAGGGTGCCGCCCTTCGTGCCTTCGGACCGTCGCTTGCGGATACCCCGCCAGAGCGTCTCCATGCTCGGCGCCAGCCGGCGCAGCTCCTCCAGATGCAGGGCTGTCAACTCGTGCAGGCGCGAGGCGCCGGCGGCGGTCAGGCGCACGTGGACGGTGCCGTGGCCCTCGGGCCCGGGGAAGCGCTCGACCAGGCCCGCCGCCGCGGCGCGGTCGATGAGCCCGACGGCGCTGTGGTGGCGCAGGACGAGGTAGCGCGCCACGTCGCCGATCTTCGGGCCTTCCGGATCGGGATGACCGCGGACGGCCAGCAGGAGCTGATGGTGCGCGGAGGTGAGGCCCACCGCCTGTGCCTGGCTGTCGCTCCAATGGAGGAAGCGCCGGAGGCTGCTGCGCAGGTCGAGGAGCTGCTGGAAATCGTCGTCTGTGAGCTCGTGGGTGCTGGGCATGGCGTTTGGGGACCGTCGGTTCAGCCGATACTTCTATCGTACCACGATATCGTAATACGATATGAACGGACCGAACCCTCCCACCCGCGCCGAGCACCTCGGCGACTTCACCGTCAACCGCCGCGTCCTGAAGATCACGGCGTGGGCGGTACCGGTGGGGCTGCTCGGCGCCGGGCTGGCCTTCGTGCTCCTGCGGCTGATCGGCCTGATCACCAACCTCGTCTTCTACCGGCGCTGGGACAGCCACCTCGTGGCGCCGGGGAGCGCCGGTCACCACCCCCTGGTGGAGCTGCTGGCGCCGGTGGCGGGCGGGCTGATCATCGGGCTGATGGCCCGGTTCGGCTCGGAGAGGATTCGCGGCCACGGCATGCCGGAGGCGATCGAGGCGATCCTCGTGGGCGAGAGCCGGATCCAGCCGCGGGTGGCGCTGCTCAAGCCGATCTCGGCGGCCATCAGCATCGGCACGGGCGGCCCGTTCGGCGCGGAGGGGCCGATCATCATGACCGGTGGCGCCGCGGGATCGATCCTCGCCCAGTACCTGCAGCTCTCCGCCGACGAGCGCAAGACCCTGCTCGTGGCCGGGGCGGCCGGCGGGATGGCCGCGACCTTCAACGCCCCGCTGGCATCGGTGCTGCTGGCGGTCGAACTGCTGCTGTTCGAGTGGCGCCCGCGGAGCTTCGTCCCCGTCGTCGCCGCGGTGGCGACGAGCACGATCGCCCGGGGCGCGCTGCTCGGCACCGGCGCCATCTTCGCGCTGCCCGCCGTGCACGTGCACGTCCACCTGGCCACCGAGGTGCTGTGTGCCCTCAGCGGCGTGACCGGCGGCCTGCTGGCGGTGGTGGCGACCGGGCTCGTGTACGCGTCCGAGGACGTCTTTCAGCGGCTGCCGATCCACTGGATGTGGTGGCCGGCGCTCGCCGGGCTGGTGATCGGCGTGGGTGGGCTGATCGAGCCCCACGCGCTCGGCGTCGGCTACGACGTGATCGATCAGCTCCTCACGGGCAGGGCCGGAATGTCGCTGATCGTGGGAATCCTGATCGTGAAGACCGCGATATGGAGCCTTTCGCTGGGCTCGGGCACCTCAGGCGGGGTGATGGCGCCGGTGTTCATGATCGGGGCGGCGCTGGGTGCGCTCGAGTCCCACGTCCTGCCGTCGGTGATGCCCGGATTCTGGGCCCTCGTCGGGCTCGCCGCCGTGCTCGGCGGCGTGATGCGCTCGCCGCTCACCGGCGTCGTCTTCCCGCTCGAGCTCACCCACGCCTGGCCCCTCATCCTGCCCCTGCTGATCGCCGCGACCGCGAGCTATGCGATCTCCACGCTCGTCCTCAAGCGCTCGGTGCTGACCGAGAAGATCGCCCGGCGTGGCCTGCACCTCACGCGTGAGTACTCGGTCGACCCGCTCGAGCTGTTGCTGGTCCGCGACGTCATGCGACCGCCGTCGGCCGAGCCCGGCACCGTCCGAGCGGCGCCGGCCGTGTACGCAGAGGACACCCTCCGCGAGGTGGCGAACCGGTTTGCGGTCAGCGGCCACGACCGGGCGCTCGTCGTGGAGCGCGGCGACGGCGCGACGGCCGTAGGGGAGATCGCCCTCCGCGATCTGCTGGAGGGCCGGCTGCGCGACCACAACGAGGAGCACCACCGCGAGCGCCTGCTCGAGCCGCTGCCCCGAAGGTTTGTGGCCTACCGCCGGGGCGGCCGGCGAAGTCGCGTCGCCCGCTGAGCGCCATCCGTCCCCGGAACGTTCGCGGCGAACCTCCCACGTGCGTGTGCTGTCTCCGCCGGAGGCTCCGCCGGGACGGCGTGGAACGCCGCCCAGGATCCGACCCGGCCGGCCACGCCCGCCGACCCTCGACGCTGAGGAGCGCGCCCGCGGGGCGGCGATCAGCCGCGGATGCGATCCCGCGCGGACTGAGAGCCGTGCCGGATCGCCTCCGCGGGTGAGCCCCCGCTGAGCGCCCGGAG
The DNA here is from genome assembly GCA_963839105.1 of uncultured Solirubrobacterales bacterium. GTDB lineage: Bacteria > Actinomycetota > Thermoleophilia > Solirubrobacterales > Solirubrobacteraceae > Palsa-465. Next base: position 691,685 of record CAWITQ010000004.1, on the reverse strand, counting down.
CGCCTTCACGGGCACGATCACGGCGAGCGCGGCGAGCGCCACCTGGGCGGCGAGCATGATGAGGGCAACGATCACCGACCCGAGTGTCTTCATCTTCCGTCCTCCGGTAGGTCAGGGCATTCGAGGGAATTGATAGGCCATCGGGCGCGGGTTGACAACCCCGTGGATGCCACGCCTGGGGTCTTCAAGGGTCCGCAAAGTCCGCGCATGCGTTTTGCTACTGGCGGGTAACGACTCAGCAACAACGCGGATTTGCGGTTCCCGCGACCAGAGCAAAGGAGGAGCCCCGGTGAGTAGAGCGCTGTCTAGCCGTGCCATGCATGCCGTGTTCAGCAGGATCAACCAGAAGCGCGCCTGGTACGAGCTGCCGACAGTCGGCCTGAAGGCGCTCAACCTGCTGTCGCTGCGCCTCGACCTGCGCGACCTGAACCTGTTCGACACCGGCACCCCGATCCGCACCCACGGCCTCGAGGAGCCGCCGCCCCACGTGCTGACCGCGCGCCAGCCGGATGGCATGTGGAACGACCTCGAGGACCCCGAGATGGGCTCCAATGGCACCGCCTTCACCCGCAACGTCAATCCGAAGCGGATCAAGCCGGAGAAGCCGCCGCGCCTGTTCGACCCGAGCCCGCGGAAGGTGTCGCTCGAACTGATGACGCGCGACGAGTTCAAGCCGGCGGTCAATCTCAACGTCCTCGCCATGGCCTGGATCCAGTTCGAGAACCACAACTGGTTCTTCCACGGCCGCGGCAAGGAGGACGAGGTCATGGATGTGCCGGTCGAGGATCACGACGATTGGCCCGAGCACCCCATGCGGGTGCGCCGCACGGTCTCGGTCCCCGCTCACTCCTCGGGATCGGGCGCCAACGAGTCGAACGGTAACGGGATCGACTTCGGCAACACCGAGACGCACTGGTGGGACGGCTCCCAGATCTATGGCTCGAGCAAGAAGCGCCAGGACGAGCTGCGTGCATTCAAAGACGGCAAGCTGAAGATCGAGCCGAACGGGCGCCTGCCCGAGGACCCGAACCAGCTCGGTGTCGACATGACCGGGTTCAACGAGAACTGGTGGTTCGGGCTCTCCTGCCTGCACGCGCTGTTCACCAAGGAGCACAACGCGATCTGCGACGTGCTCAAGCGTGAGAACCCGGGCTGGGATGACCAGAGGCTGTTCGACACCGCTTGGCTGATCAACTCGGCGCTGATGGCGAAGATCCACACGGTCGAGTGGACGCCGGGGATCGTCAACACGCCAGCGCTGTGGCTGGCCATGAACGCGAACTGGTCGGGCATCTTCGGCCAGAACCTCAAGGACCGTTTCGGTCGCCTCGGAGACTCCGAGATCTTCAGCGGCATCATGGGGTCTCCGCAGGAGCACCAGGGGGCGCGCTTCCAGCTCACCGAGGAGTTCATCTCGGTCTACCGCATGCACCCACTGCTGCGCGACGACTGGAACCTGTACGACGCTCAGAGCGGCGAGCTCCGCGAGCAGCGGGAGTTCGTGGAGCTCCAGGGCAAGCACACCCGTGGCTTCATGGACAACTTCGAGGTCGCGGACCTGATCTACTCGATGGGCATCGAGCACCCCGGGCAGATCTGCCTGCACAACTACCCGAGGGCGCTCCAGCGCTTCACCCGGATCGACGGCGAGCTGATGGACCTGGCGACGCTCGACGTACTGCGTGACCGCGAGCGCGGTGTTCCCCGCTACAACGACTTCCGCGAGGAGATGCGGATGCCGCGGATCCGCTCCTTCGAGGAGCTGACCGACAACCCGCGGTGGGCGGAGGAGTGCCGGCGGGTCTACAACAACGACATCGACAAGGTCGACCTCCAGGTCGGCATGTACGCCGAGCCGCTGCCTCCGGGCTTCGGCTTCTCGGACACCGCCTTCCGGGTCTTCATCCTGATGGCCTCCCGCCGGCTGAAGTCAGACCGGTTCTTCACCACGGACTTCCGGCCCGAGGTCTACACCGAGACCGGGATCAGGTGGGTGACCCACACCAAGCTCAAGGACGTGCTCCTGCGCCACTACCCGGAGCTCGAGCCGGCGCTTGACGGGCTGCCAAACGCGTTCCTGCCGTGGAACCGAGTGTCGCCCGACGGGTCGCGTCAGAGCGGCATTCAGAACCGCGTGGAGGGCGTCAAGAAGGCTCTGGCTGCGATCAACGCATGACCGCGACACAGCAGCCTTCAGCCGCCCACTCGTCGACCAATGGGTCGCAGGCCGCGGGAGGTCTTCCCGCGGCCTCGCTGCCCGAGTCGCTGAGCATCCTCGTCACCGGCATCGTGCCGGCGCTGGTGCGGGGGTTGTTCAGCCCGCGCCGCTCGGCGATGAAGCTGCTCACGGCGATCGACGCCGACCGGCGCACGATCTCCGTGCTCTCCGGCGCGCGCAGCAAGCACGACGGACAGGGGATCAAGCTCCTGGGTGGGCGCATCGTCGTTCTGTGGGGCGAGGGCGCCATCAAGGAGGTGCTCGACCACTCGGCCGACGCGTATGCGAGCGACTCCGGGGCCAAGGCGAAGGGCATGTCGCACTTCCAGCCCGACGCGGCCACCCTCTCGCGCGGTGAGGAGTGGCGCGACCGGCGGGCGTTCCACGAGGCCGTGCTGGCCACGCCCGAACGCGTGCATCCCCTCGCCGGGCACTTCATCACCGTGGTGGCCGACGAGATCGACCGACTCGGGCTGGGCGGCACCCTCCGGTGGGACGAGTGGGAGCGGCTGTTCGACCGGATCACGCTGCGCGTGATCTTCGGCGACCACGCGCGCGACGACCAGGAGCTGACGGGGCTGCTGGAGAAGCTGATGGGGCAGGCCAACCGGCTGGTCGGCCTCAGCCACGAGGACGCGTACTACGAGCTGTACGCGAAGATCGAGCGCCACCTGCGCGAGCCGGGCGCCGACAGCCTCGTGGCCAGGATCGCGGACGCACCCCACACCGACACCACCCGGGTGGCGCAGCAGATCCCGCACTGGATGTTCGCGATGCGCGACACGCTCGGGACCAACGCCTACCGCGCGCTGGCGGCGATCGTCTCCGATCAGGCGGTCGAGCAGCGGGTGCGCATGGAGCTGGGCGGCATCGACCCCAGCGATCCCGCCGCGGTGGACGGTCTGCGCTACCTCGAGGGCTGCCTGCAGGAGGCGATGCGGCTGTGGCCGACGACGCCGCTGCTGGCGCGCGAGACCACGCGGGAGACGACGCTGATGGGGGAGCCGCTCGAGGAAGGCACCCAGGTGATGCTCCTGAACGTGTTCAACCACCGCGATCCCGACCACGTTGAGGACGCGGACCGGCTCAAGCCCGAGCGATGGGCCGACGGGGGACGCGACTACCGCTTCAACCATCTCAGCAACGGGACCCAGGACTGCCCCGGCGGAGCGCTCGTGCTCCTGCTCGGCAAGGCCGTGCTGGCGCAGTTGCTCGACCGCTACTCGCTGGTGCTCCAGCGCCCGAAGCTCGCCAATCCGGCCTCCCTGCCGGCGAGCTTCGACTTCTACGATGCATGTTTCTCCGTTAGGCCGAGGAGTCGCCCATGAGCATTGCCACCGAGACCAAGCAGGCCCAGCCGACGCCGCCGCCGACCGGCTCCAAGCGCATCGACACGCATCGCCTGGCAGCGCTCGCCGCGCGCGTGAGCACGTCGGCTGGTGAGAACGACGTGATCGAGGTGGAGAAGCCCGCCACCGGACAGCTCCTGGGCACGGTGCCGAAGTGCACGGGCGACGACGTCGAGTTCGCGGTGCGGCGCGCCCGCGAGGCGCAGGCGAGGTGGAAGCAGACCGACCACGCGACGCGACGGCAGATACTGCTCCGCTTCCACGACCTGGTCCTCGATCGCCAGGACGACCTCCTCGACGTGATCCAGCTCGAGACCGGGAAGGCGCGCCGGCACGCCTACGAGGAGATCATGGACGCGGCGCTGGTCGCCCGCTACTACGCGCGCACCGCCGAGGACTACCTCCGACCGACGCGCCGGCGCGGGGCGTTCCCGTTCCTGACCGCGACCTGGGAGCACCACCACCCGGTGGGGGTGGTCGGCGTCATCTCGCCCTGGAACTACCCGTTGACGCTCAGCATCAGCGACGCCGTTCCCGCCCTCGCCGCCGGAAACGCGGTGGTCATGAAGGTCGACACCAAGACCCCGTTCAGCGGGCTGCTGGCGCTCGAGCTGATCGAGGAGGCGGGCCTGCCTCCGGAGGTCCTCCAGGTCGTGACCGGGTCGGGCTCCGAGCTCGGCCCCGAGCTGATCGAACGCGTCGACTACATCATGTTCACCGGGAGCACCGGAGTCGGGCGCAAGGTGGCGAGCCAGGCCGCCGAGCGGTTGATCCCGAGCTCGATGGAGCTGGGCGGCAAGAACGCGATGATCGTGCTCGAGGATGCCAACATCGCGCGCACCGTCGAAGGCGCCGAGCGGGCGATGTTCTCGAACTCGGGGCAGCTCTGCATCTCGGTCGAGCGCCTGTACGTCCACGAGCGGATCGCCTCCGAGGTGATCGAGAAACTGGTGGCGCGCGTCCAGAAGATGCGCCTCGGCGGGGGTCTCAACTACGACTACGACATGGGATCGCTGATCGGCGAGGAGCAGCTCGAGACCGTGCGCGAGCACGTAGACGACGCCATCTCCAAGGGCGCCAAGGTCCTCACCGGCGGCAAGCACCGGCCGGACATCGGACCGTACTTCTACGAGCCCACGATGCTCGGCGACGTCGCCGACGCGATGTCGCTGTTCGCCGACGAGACCTTCGGGCCCGTCGTGGCCGTCTCCACGTTCGCCACCGAAGACGAGGCGGTCGAGCGTGCCAACGACAGCTGCTTCGGCCTGAACTTCAGCCTGTGGACGCGCGACACGGCCCGTGGCCGACGCCTGGCGTCGCGGCTGCAGGCCGGCACGGTCAACATCAACGAGGGCTACATCGCGGCCTGGGGCTCGATCGATGCGCCGATGGGTGGGATGAAGGACTCGGGCTCGGGCGTCGTCACGGGTCACACGGAATCCTCAAGTACACCGAGCCGCAGACGATCTCCGTGCAGCGGCTGATGCCGCTGGCGCCGCCGCCGCTGGTGGGGCAGCGCTTCTGGACCAAGTTCATGACCTTCGGGTTGCGGATCCTGCGCCGGATCCCCGGGGTTCGCTAGAGCGCTTGCGGGATCCTGATCCGGACGGGCGCTGAGCAATTCTCAGAGCGCTCAAGCGAGCGCGCCCGCCGGTCGATAAACGCGCCACCAAGACCCATCCCCGCGCGCCGGCCGCGCGCGGGGGCACCCGTCCCTGGAGGGACCAGCCATGAGCATCGCCGAACAGATCACGGAAAACGGGCATTTCGAGCTCGACGCCGACGCCCGGATCACGCTCGAGCTGCCGCTGACCGAGGCCGAGGCGCTGCGGACGTGGCTGCTGAAGCCGGCCGCCGACGGGACCACGTCCCTCGACGACCCGGTCCTCAACGGCATCCTGACCAAGCTCGGGCGCGCTGTTGACGTCGTCCGCGCGACCGTCAACGTCCGCCGCGAGCTGCAGCAGGCCGGCCTCGAGGTCGGTCACCTCTCCGACGAGCAGGTGCGCGAGCTCGGTCGCCGCGTCGCCGACGCGGCACACTCGGCCATCCGCGGCTGAGAACCCGCCGGAGCTGTCCCGCTCCTCGCGCGGGACAATCCGGCCATGTCCAGCACCGCCGAGAGCACCGACACCGGATCCTGGTTCCCCGTACCGCGCGAGGAGGACCTGCCGTCAAGCTTGCGGGGGCTGTTCGCGAAGGCACGGGAGCGCCTGGGTTTCGTGCCCAACGTCTTCCGCGTCTACGCGTACAGGCCCGAGCGCCTGAGCGCGTGGTTTGCCCACTTCCGCCAGCTCCACGAGCCCACGGAGCATCTGAGCGCCGCCGACCGCGAGCTGATCGCCGTCGTGGTCAGTGCCGCCAACGGCTGCCTCTACTGCCTGGTGGCCCACGGCGCAGCGCTCCGGGAGGAGCTCGAAGATCCGATCCTCGGCGAGCGGATCTCCTACGACTGGAGGCGCGCCGGACTGGACGCTCGCCGGGCCACGATCTGCGCCTACGCCGAGAAGCTCACGCTCCGTCCGCGCGAGGTCACGCGTGAGGATCTTCAGGCGCTGCTGGACGCCGGTCTGAGCCTGGAGGAGGCCTGGGACGTCGCGGAGATCGCGGCCATGTACAACCTGACCAACCGCATGGCGATGGCCACCAACATGCTCCCGAACGGCGAATACAGCGGCCAGGCGCGCCCGCCGGCCACGTAAGCGCATATATTCCCGGCCGTCGTCTTCCGTCGAGAGGAGAGGGATGGCTACTCGGACACGCGTCGGCGCGCTCGTGGCCGCCGGGTTGATGATCGCCGCGCTGCTCGCAGGGACCGCGGGGGCTGCCGGGCGCACTCGACCCGCGTCGGACTGCCAGCCGTTCGCCAAGACGCCGTGCCTGCTGCCGTTCCCCAACAACCTGTTCACGGTGCGCGACCGCTCCACCGCCACCGGGCTGCGGTTGAACCTGCCGGCGCGGGTGATGCCCGTCAACAGCAGCGGCCAGCGAATCAGCGTCGCCGAGTACAACCGCAACGACGGCTTCAGCCCCGGCAGCGCGATGATCGTCCACGTTCCCGGGCTCGACAACCCCAGGGCGTTCGCCCGCACCCACCCCGTCGGCGTGCTCAACCTGAGCCACGCCTTTGCGCGCAACGCCCCGATCGTGGTGATCGACGAGCGCACAGGAGCCCGCCAGCTGATCTTCGCCCAGCTCGATGCCAACGCCACGAGCCCGCAGACCCGCAACCTTATGATCCTCCCCGCCAAGGCTCTCACCGAGGGGCACACCTACGTGGTCGCTCTGCGCAACCTGCGCGACGCGGCCGGGCGCACCCTCAAGGCGCCCGCGTGGTTCGAGAAGCTGCGCGACGGGCGCGCCCTGCCCGGCGGAGCGCTCACAGCGCGGTCGCTACGCCAAGATCTTCGCCTCGCTCCGGCGGGCCAAGATCGCCCGGGGCAACCTCTACGAGGCGTGGGACTTCACCGTCGCCTCCAGGCAGAACCTGAGCGAGCGGCTGCTGTCGATTCGCAACGACGCGTTCGCCCAGCTCGGGGACCACAACCTGGCCGACGGGAAGCTCCAGGGACAGGCACCGGTCTACAGCGTGACCGCCACTGACCGTGCTCTCGCCTAGCTGCGCGATGTCCAGGGCACCTTCCGGGTTCCGTGCTACCTGATCACCTGCGGGCCCACGGCCACGACGGGATTCCACTACAGCTCGCACAAGGGCAGCGCGCTGCCCACTCAGATCCGCGGCAACGTCGCGACGGCGCAGTTCGAGTGTGTCATCCCCACTACGGCGACCGGTTCGCACCCGGCGCGGATCTCGCTCTACGGCCACGGCCTGCTCGGCTCGCGGCACGAGGTGACGAACGGGCCCCAGGAGGCGCTCGCCACGAAGTACAACATCGCCCTGTGCGCCACCGACTGGTGGGGCCTCGCCTCGGCCGACACCGCTTCGACGCCGCCGCGGTCTCGAACCTGAGCCTGTTCCCGGCTGTCGTCGACCGGCTCCAGCAGGGCGTGCTGAACACGCTCTATCTCGGGCGGCTGATGCACAGCCCGCAGGGCTTCGCGGCCAACCCCGCCTTCCAGCTGCTCGGCCGCAGCGTCCTCGACACCTCGCACCTCTACTACGACGGCAACAGCCAGGGCGGGATCGAGGGCGGCCTGACCACAGCGGTGGCGCCCGACTTCCAGCGGGCCGTGCTCGGAGTGACCGGCATCGACTACGGCAACCTGCTCGTGCAGCGGAGCACCGACTTTGCGCCGTTCAAGGCGATCCTCGAGTCGAGCTACCGCGACCCGTCGCTGTACCCGGTGATCCTCGACGTGATCGACCAGCTCTGGGTCCGCGGTGATCCCGAGGGCTACGCCGCGCACATGACCTCACACCCGCTCCCGGGGACGCCCTCCCACGTCGTCCTGATGCAGAACGCCTATGGCGACTTCCAGGTCAGCATGTACGCGGGCGCGGCCGAGGCGCGTACGATCGGCGCGCGCGCCTACGAGCCGGCGCTCGATCCCGCGCGCGCCCGCGACCGGAAGCTGTTCTACGGGATCCCGGCGATCCCGCGCTATCCGTTCGGCGGCTCGGTGATCGAGATCTGGGACAGCGGGCCGGGCCGGGTACAGCCACCGCCGGTCGGCAACGTCCCGCCGACCAGGGGACGCGCAACAACGACCCGCACTCCGATCCGCGCAACACGCCGGCGGCGCAGCTCCAGATCTCCGACTTCCTGGCCCCGAACGGGGCGGTGGTCAACGTCTGCGGCGGCAGGCCCTGCCACAGCTACGACTACACGCCGTGAGCGCGTGGGCGGTGCGCTCGACTCGCTGAACGCGCAGGAGCGCGCGCGGCTGAGGCCGGCGCCCGCGCCGCAGCGGGCGGAGGTGATGAAGGCGGTCCTGACGCGAGAGCGCTTCAGCGACCCGGGCTGGATCTTCGAGCGCAAGCTCGACGGAATCCGCTGCGTGGCGATTCGCTCCACCGGGGGCGTGCGCCTGCTCTCGCGCAACGAGCGGTCCCTGAACTCCCGCTATCCGGAGGTGGCGACGGCGCTCGAGCAGGAGCCGTGTGAGCGGTTCGCGCTCGACGGCGAGATCGTCGCGTTCGAGGGCTCGAGGACGAGCTTCGCACGGCTGGCGCAGCGCGGTCACCGACCGGTCGCCGTCTACTACTACGTGTTCGACCTGACATGGCTCGAGGGCTGCGACGTCCGGGCGCTCGAGCTGCGCACGCGCAAGCGGCTGCTCCGGCAGCTCGTGCGCGCGTCGGCGACGGTGCGGCTGACGACGCACCGCAACGAGGCGGGGGAGGCGATATACGCGGAGGCATGCCGGAAGGGGTGGGAGGGAGTCATCGCCAAGCGGGCCGACAGTCCGTACTCGCCGGCCCGCTCGCGCGACTGGCTGAAGTTCAAGTGCGAGCAGGGTCAGGAGATGGTGATCGGCGGGTTCACCTCGCCGCGCGGCGCGCGCGTGGAGCTGGGGGCGCTGCTGGTCGGCTACTACGACGCCGGCAAGCTCTCCTACGCGGGCAAGGTCGGCACCGGCTTCGACCAGGAGACGCTGCGCGATCTCGGCGCGCGCCTGCGCGAGCTGCGGCGCGAGACTCCTGCGTTCGACGACGCCTCAGCGATCCACGAGCGCGGCGTGACCTGGACCGAGCCGGCGCTGGTGGCGCAGGTGGCGTTCACGGAATGGACGAGCGCCGGGCGTCTGCGCCATCCGCGCTTCCTCGGACTGCGCACCGATAAAGCCGCGGAGGAGGTGGTTCGGGAGAGCCAATGAGACGTATGAGCCAGCGAGTATCGTGTGCCGGCCTTGACCGCGACCGGCGCGCACACCCTGGGGCTGCTGAGCGAGCAGTCGTTCGAGACCCGGGGCGATTATCCGGCGCTGCTGTTCGAGGACCGGTGGTACGGCTCGCGCGAGCTGTTCGAGCGCTCGTGCCGGCTTGCCGCGGGGCTGACAGCGCTGGGCGTGCGAGCGGGCGAGCGCGTCGTGGTGACGATGGCCAACTGTCCGGAGGTGCCGGTCGTATACCAGGCGGTGTGGCGGGCGGGCGCCGCCGTCACTCCGGCCACGTTCCTGCTCTCGCACGAGGAGCTCAGACACGTGATCGCCGACGCCGAGGCGTGCGCCGTCGTCACCACCACCGAGTTTGCACCGAAGATCCGCGAGGCGGCGCGCGGCCTCGAGCATGTTCGCCTCCTGGTCTCCACGGGAGCCGAGGACCAGGGGTTCCTCGAGCTCTCTGCCGCGGAGGCACCGGAACCGGGCCCGATCGTGCCGCGCGCGGACGATGACCTGGCGGCGCTTCTCTACACGGGCGGGACGACCGGACAGTCCAAGGGCGTGATGCTCTCGCACGCCAACCTGTGCTTCTCCGGCCGCTCCGCGTACCGGTCGGGGCATGTCGCCGGCGTGAACCGGATGCTGACCTCGCTGCCGCTGTCGCATGCCTTCGGGCTGCTGGTGACGATCACCGCGATGCACTCCGACGAGCAGGGCGTCGCCGTGCTGCTGCGCTGGTTTCACCCGACGACGGTCCTCGAGATGATCCAGGAGCACCGCCTCCAGATGACCGCGGTCGTCCCGTCGATGCTCCAGCTGCTGCTGGGGGAGCCGCTCGAGGACTACGACACGTCGAGCCTGCGCTACGTCAACTCCGGCGGCGCGCCGCTGCCGGCCGAAGTCGAGCAGGAGTTCTCGCGGAGGGTGCCGTCGGTGACGGTCAGACAGGGGTACGGTCTCACCGAGACGGCGGCGCTGGTCTCGAGTAGCCCCGTGGGGCGGGAGCGGTCCGGCTCGGTCGGCGTACCCGTGCCCGACTGCGAGGTGCGGATCCTCGACGAGGACGGGGCGGAGCTCTCGCCGGGACACGCGGGCGAGGTCTGCTGCCGCTCGCCTGGCGTCATGCGCGGCTACTGGCGCGCCCCCGGGGCCACCGCCGAGGCGCTCCGCGACGGGTGGCTGCACACCGGCGACGTCGGCTACCTGGACGAGGACGGCTACCTGTATATCGTCGACCGCAAGAAGGACCTGATCATCCGCGGGGGGTTCAACGTCTATCCGCGGGACGTCGAGGACGTGCTGACCGAGCACCCCTCGGTGCAGATGGCGGCGGTGGTGGGCAAGCCCGACGTGGTCCACGGCGAAGAGATCGTCGCCTTCGTGGCCCTTGCCGCGGGCGCGGACGCGCACGCCGCAGGAGCTGATCGACTGGGCGCGCGAGCACATCGGCGCCTACAAGTACCCCCGGGAGGTGCACCTGGTGGAGACGATCCCGCTCACCGCCGTGGGCAAGGTCGACCGCAAGGCGCTGCGCGCGGGGCTGGGCCCGGCATAGGCGCGGCCGGGTCGCGTCGGAGCCAGGCGCGGGCCGGTCAGGCCGGAGCTAGGCGCGGCGGGGCGCCAGGTCCAGGTCGCCGCTCTCGAACACGACGTCGACCGGCTCGAGGATGACGCGGCGCGCGCCTGCTTGCACCACGCCGGCGACGTTCGCCGCCAGGCCGATGCCCGCGGCCAGCCGCACCACGTCCGCTCCCGCGCCGGGCGCGCAGTACACGGCGAAGCCCGACCCCATGTTGAACGTCGAGTACGCGGCGTCGGGGGCCATGTCGACCCGCTGCGCGAGGAAGCTCAGGACCTCGGGGACCTCGGGCAGCGCGGTTATCCGGTACGTGAGCTCACGCGCGGGACGCATCAGCTTGAGCAGCCCGTGCCCGGTGATGTGGCTGAGGTAGTGGACATCGACGCCCGCGTGCCGGAGCGCGGCCACGAGGCCCGTGTAGATCACGCTGCGGTCCAGCAGCGCCTCACCGAAGGACCGGCCGCTCGGGAGTCTCGTGCCGTAGCCGTCCTCGAGCCCGCTCGCCACCATGCGCGCCAGCGAGGCGCCGTTGGCGTGCAGGCCACTCGAGGCGACGAGCACGATCTCGTCCCCGGGCGCGAGGTCGGCGCCGAGGATGGCGCCGGGCGCGGGCACGAGGCCGACCGCGCTCCCGGCGAGCTCGATGTCATCGCCCGAGACGAGGCCGGGCAGCGACGGGGATTCGCCCCCGCCCCAGGTGGCGCCCGCGTCGACGCATCCGGCGCGCCACCCTTCGAGCAGTGCCGCGCGCCGCTCGCGGTCGTCGTACCAGTCCGAGGACCCGGTGGCGAAGTAGGCGTTGACGACCAACGGCAGTGCGCCCACGCAGCAGAGGTCGTTGACGATCGCGGCCACGGTGTCGTAGGCGACGTTGTCGAAGTGCCCGACCCCGAGTTCCCGCTCGACCTGGCGGGCGATCATCGACTTGGTCCCGAGGCCCTCGAGCACGAAGGCGAACGTCTGGCCCGCGAGCTCGAACACGAACGCGGGCTCGCCGCGAGACTCGTCGAGGGCGCGACCGCCGTGCCCGCGGAGCAGGGACGAGGTCGCGAGCGCGGCCGTCAGGGCATCGCGCTTGCCGGCGTCGAGGGCCTGGTAGTCGACGCCCGCGGCGCCGTAGGCCGAACTTGACCGATCGCTCATCCGCTCGGGCACGATAACGGCGCTCAGGACGTGAGCCGCTCGAGCGCCACCACCAGCGCCGGCCCGGGCTGGCCGGTGCCACCCGCGGCCGTGCGGCGCAGGTCACCGTTGGTGACGCTCTGGCAGCCCCGCAGGCCGACGGAGATCGTGAGCGCGCGGCCGTGTGGATAGGCGAGTAGGGCGACGATCTGCGAGCCATCGTCGAGCGCGCAGCCGAACGTTCCGCTCGCGGACGGGAGGCGATCGAGAGCGACTACCAGCCCCGCCACCGACGAGCGGCTCGAGATCAGCGCCGCGCGTGCGAGCGCGCGCTGTGGGTGGGCGTTGACGCCCGCATAGCGGCAGAGGCGAACCGCGGTGGCCCCGGCGGGCGCGAGGGCGGTGCGCGCCTGCGGCCAGGGGTTCGGCGCGATCTGCCTCGGTGTGGTGAGCGCGCACGCCGGCGGCCGCGCCGGCGGATCGGAGGCCCCGGCCCCCTTCCCGGCCGCGCTGGCGGCGCCGCATGCCGTCAGTCCGGCGGCGAGTGCCGCCAGGGTGCTCGCACCACGTGAGGGCGGCTGCAACATCTCCTGCCCGTAGCGTAGGCCATCGGGGCGACGCGGTTGCGCCCCCGGCGACCGGGTAGGACGAACTTGAAGCGACCGATTGAGAGGTGGGAGAGGATGGCTAACGACCTTCAAGACTCCATACAGGAGATCGTGAACCGCGTGGCCCAGGAAGGCTCGAAGGGTCTGCGCAACGCCAAGAAGTCGGGCGGCCTGTCCGGGGTGCGCGGAATCGCCGCCGGCGCCGGCGTGGCGGCGCTCGCGCCGATCGCGGCGAAGGGCATCGGCAAGGCGGTCAAGTCGGTCGGGTCCGACGGTCTCGACAACTTCGTCGAGAAGCTCGGCGGCGGCCTGAGCGATGGGGGCGGTCCCGGCGGCGCCATCACCGACGCGCTCAAGAGCGCGCTCCCGTTCGGTGGCGGCAGCGACGACGACGGCGGTGGGTCCAAGGGCAGCAAGGACACGGTGCCGGGCGTCGGGAAGGGCCGGCGCATGCCCGTGCAGCAGAGCGTCGACATCGGCGCGCCGGTGGAGACCGTCTACAACCAGTGGACGCAGTACGAGCTGTGGCCGAGCTTCATGCACCGCGTCACCGACGTCACCCAGAAGGACCAGTGCGCGGTGAACTTCACGACCAAGATCTGGGGCAAGAAGAAGGAGTTCTCGGCGCGGATCGAGACCCAGCGTCCGGACGAGCGGGTCAAGTGGAAGGTCGAGGAGGGCCTCAGCCACACCGGGGTGGTCACCTTCCACGAGATTGGGCCGCGGCTGACCCGCGTCCTGCTCGATCTCGACGTCGAGCCGGGCGGCATGCTCGAGAAGGCGGCGCGCGGGCTTCGTCACGTGAAGCGGGCGGCGCGCGCGGATCTCCATCGCTTCAAGGCGTTCATCGAGATCCAGGAGGTCGAGACGGGCGCTTGGCGCGGGGTGATCGAGAACGGCAAGGTCGTCGAGGAGCACGACGAGAGCTACGACAAGGACCGTGAGTACTCGAAGTTCGAGGACGTGTTCAAGGGACCGACCGCCAAGAAGCCGACCCCCGAGACGGAGGACTCAGAGAGCTCATCGTCCGGCCGGTCGCGCTCGAGCTCGGGCTCGGGCTCGGGCAGCCGTGGCTCCTCGAGCGGCGGCTCGGGCTCGCGCAGCCGTGGCTCCTCGAGCGGCGGCTCGGGCTCGCGCAGCCGTGGCTCCTCGAACGGCGGGTCGCGCTCGCGCAGCCAGGGCTCCTCGAGCAGCGGGTCGCGCGGGCGTGCCCGGAGCTCGAACGGCTCGGGCAGCCGGTCCAGAGGGCAGAACTAGACGATGGCGATCGACACTCGTCGCGTCATCCTGGCGGCCGTGGAGGCGGCGCTAGACGACGTCATGTCCGCAGCGCCCAAGCCGGGCAAAAAGAAGAAGGACAAGAAGAAGCGCGGCATGCCGGCGGGGCGGGCCGTCCTCCTGGGTGCCGGCGCCGTGACCGCGGTCCGGCTGGCCACGAGTTCTCGGGCGCGCGAGATGGCCGGCTCGGTGCAGGAACGGCTGGCGGACTACGTGGAGGACGGAGCGGGCGACTGAGGCAGGGCGCGGATCTCCGCGCTCATCGCTCGTCGGAGCCAGCGGACCGCGCTCCGATTGCGTCCGGAACCGCCTCGCGCAGCTCCTGGAGCCAGGTGGTCGCGGTGCTGTCGCTGGGCGCGCGCCAGTCGCCGCGCGGCGAGAGGGACCCGCCCGAGCCCACCTTGGGCGCGTTCGGAATCGCCGAGCGCTTGAACTGGCTCGTGCGGAAGAAGCGGTCGAGGAACACCTCCAGCCAGTGCTTGATGTCCGGCAGCGTGTACTCATTGCGCTTCTCGGACGGGATCAGGTCAGGCCAGGTTCCCTTCTGCCGGTCGTGCCAGGCGTGGTGGGCCAGGTAGGCGACCTTGCTCGGCGAGTAGCCGTAACGGAGTACGTAGTAGAGGAAGAAGTCCTGGAGCTCGTAGGGCCCGATCTTGCTCTCGCTCCCCTGCCCCGGAGCGTCGTCGTCCTCGCCTGGCACGAGCTCGGGCGAGATCTCGGTGTCGAGGACCGACTGGAGGGTGTCGCTGGCCTCCTTGAACTGGTCGGTGTCGATCGCCCAGCGCAGGAGGAACTGGATCAGGGTCTTGGGGACCGAGGCGTTGACGCTGTAGTGCGACATCTGATCGCCGACGCCGTAGGTGGCCCAGCCCAATGCGAGCTCGGAGAGGTCGCCCGTGCCGATGACGATGCCGCCGTGGAAGTTGGCCAGGCGGAACAGGTGCGAGGTGCGCTCGCCGGCCTGGACGTTCTCGTAGGTGATGTCGTAGACCTTCTCGCCGTTCGCCGCCGGGTGCTCCAGGTCCTGGAGCATCTGGCTGGCCGAGGGGCGGATGTCGATCTCGGCGGCGCTCACATCGAGCGCCTTCATCAGGGCGTGTGAGTTGCGCAGCGTGAGCTTGCTGGTGGCGAAGCCCGGGAGCGTGTAGGCGAGGACGTTGGACCGGGGGAGGCCGAGACGGTCCATGGCCCGCGCGCACACGATCAGGGCGTGCGTCGAGTCCAGGCCGCCGGAGACGCCGATCACCACCTTCTCCAGTCCGGTGGCGCGCAGGCGCGTCTCCAGGCCGCGGACCTGGATGTTGTAGACCTCCTCGCAGCGCTCCATGCGCCGCGCGGGGTCGGCGGGCACGAACGGGAAGCGCTCCACCTCGCGCTCGAGCCCCACATTGACGCCGCCGATACCGAGCTCGAGGCCGACGCGCCGCATCTGACGCAGCCGGTCGCGATAGTCCCCGGTCGAGTCGCCGTAGCTCGTGATGCTCGTGCGTTCGCAGGTGATCCGGTCGAGGTCGATGTCGGCGAAGATCACCTGCTCGTCCATCGCGAAGCGCTCCGCCTCGGTCAGGAGGTTGCCGTTCTCGCAGATCATCGCCTGGCCGTCCCAGGCCAGGTCGGTGGTCGACTCGCCCATGCCGGCGGCGGTGAAGATGTATCCGGTCATCGTCCGCGCCGATTGGGACTGGGTGAGCAGGCGCCGGAAGTCGGCCTTGCCGACGGTGATGTTGCTCGCAGACAGGTTGGCGATGATCGTGGCGCCCGCCATCGCGCCGTAGGAGCTGGGAGGGATCGGCGTCCACAGGTCCTCGCAGATCTCGACGTGGACGGTGAAGCCGGAGAGATCCCGGCTCTCGAACAGGAGGTCGGGACCAAACGGAACCCGCTGACCGAGGAGGTCGATCTCGGTCCCCACGGCGTCGCGTGCGGCCCGGAACTGCCGCTTCTCGTAGTACTCGCGGTACTGCGGGAGGAAGCTCTTGGGGATGACGCCGAGGACTCGGCCGCGGTGGATGACCACGCCGGTGTTGAACAGGGCGCCCTCGGTGGCCAGCGGCGCCCCGACCGCGATCATCGCCGAGAGGTCGCCGGTGGCGAGCACGATCTCCTCGATCGCCTGTACGACCGCGTGCTGGAGGGCCTGCTGGCGGAACAGGTCCTCGTTGGAGTAGGCCGAGATGCCAAGCTCGGGGAACACGATCAGGGCGGCGCCGGCCTCGGCGGCCCGCCGCGCGAGCTCGATCGTGCGCTCGGCGTTAAAGGCCGGATCGGCGATCCGCACCTCCGGCACCGCGGCGGCGACGCGGACGAAGCCGTGGGCGTAGAGCGACTCGAACGAGCGCTCAGAAAGTCGGGGTGTTGGGTTCATAGCGTCGCGTCATGGATACTCCCCGGCTGGGTATCTGGCAATCATGGCTGGTGAACCGGAAAACGTGCCGCAGACCGAATCTCTGCCTCAGCTGGTCGAGGGGCTGAGCTCGCGGGCCGAGGCGCGGGGGGAGTCATGCGTCTCGCTCGCGGACCTGAGCGAGCTCGTCCAGCAGACGGAGCTGAGCGACGATGACGCCCAGGCGCTTCAGGAGATGCTCGAGGCGCGCGGAATCGAGGTCAGCGACGACTGCGGGCGCTCCGGCGTGGAGCAGACGAGCTACTCCAACGGAGATCTGGCCCAGCAGACGACCGACGCGATGGCGCTCTTCCTCCAGGAGGTACGCCGGCATCCGCTGCTGACGCGGGCCGAGGAGGTGTCGCTGGCCAAGCGGATTGAGCGCGGCGAGCTGGAGGCCAAGGAGCAGCTGATCAACTCGAACCTGCGGCTGGTCATCTCCAACGCCCGCAAGTACCAGGGCCACGAGCTCCCGCTGCTCGACCTGATCCAGGAGGGCATCTTCGGGCTGATCCGCGCCGCCGAGAAGTTCGATTGGCGGCGGGGCTACAAGTTCTCGACCTACGCCACCTTCTGGATCCGCCAGGCGATCCAGCGCGCGCTCGACAACCGCGCCCGGACGATCCGGATCCCCGTGCACCTGGGCCAGCGGGAGCGCAAGATCGCCCGTGCTCAGTCGGAGCTCGCGGCCCACCTCGGGCGCGACCCGACCGACGACGAGATCGCCCAGGCGGCCGAGCTGACCCTGGACGAGGTCCAGGAGGCGCGGGCGGCGGCGCGCGTGGTCACGAGCCTCGACCGGCCGGTGGGCGACCAGGAGGAGACGGCGTTCGGCGCGCTGCTGCCCAGCGGCGAGCGCGGGCCGGACGAGGAGGTCGACATCCTGCTTCGCGAGGATGCTCTGCGCCGGGCGCTCGAGCGCCTGCCCGAGCGCGAGCGCGAGGTGGTGAAGCTCCGCTACGGCCTCAACGGCAACCCCGACCCGGCGCCTTTGAGTGAGACCGGGCGGCGCCTGGGAATCTCCCAGGATGCGGTGCGCAAGCTCGAGCGCAAGGCGCTCTCGGAGCTGGCGGCGAGCCGCGAGCTCGACGGGTTGAGCCCGGCGGCGTGAGTCGGCGAGCCCGGGCTGCTGGGCTGGTGGCGGCGCTGGCGTGCCTGGCCGCCGGCGCCGGTGGCGCGGGTGGCGCCGATGGCGCGTCCGCCGTGTCGCTGCCAGGCGGCCTGTCGCTCCCGATCCTCTCGGGCGCGTCCTCCGATCCGTACTGCACCGGGTCCTACGGCGGACTGCCGGCGCGGGCGGGCCGCGCTCCGGTCCGGTTCGGGATCGATCCAGGGCTCGCCGGCAGCGCCGGCGGCGCGCAGCTCCCGACCGTGCCCGACGATCCGGCCCGCGACCTGGCCGCCGTCAAGGCCCTGCGGCCGCCCGGGCGCGTGCTCGTGCTCCGCCTCAACCGCCTGTTCTGGTCAGACGGCGCGGCGGGATCGCGGCCTTCCAGCGGATGGCGAGGCCTACACGCGGCGCCGGCTTCGAGGTCGAGCTCCAGGTCCGCTACCACCCGGCCTCGGGCGAGGCCGGGAACATCGGCGGCTGGGTGCGCTACGTGCGCCACGTCGTCGACGTGTTCGGCCGCAACCGGCGGGTGGTCTCGATGACGATCACCAACGAGGTCAACGTCACCTTCTCGCCCAACACCTCCGACGGGTACTACGCGCGGCGCCGAGGACGCGCTGATCCAGGGGATCGAGGCGGCCCGCGCCGAGGCGCGCCGGCGGCGCTTCCGCCAGCTCCGCTTCGGCTTCACCTACGCCTACCGGTTCTCGCCCTCCGGAGACGCGGCGTTCTTCTCCTACCTCGGCTCGCATGGCGGGCGCGCATTCCGGCGGGCGCTCGGCTTCGTCGGCCTCGACTTCTATCCCGGGCTCGATCTACCCGCCGGCCATGGCCCCCGGGCGACACCTACCGGGCCGAGCTGGCGCAGGCCGCCGGGCGTGGTGCGCGAATGCCTGGCGCCGCAAGGCCGGGATCGGCGCCGGCACCCCGATCTGGCTCACCGAGAACGGCGTGCCCACGGGCGGCCGGTCCGAGGCCCAGCAGGCGGCCGCGCTCCGCGAGCTCGTGCAGGCCGTCCACGACTACTCGGGCACGTACGGGATCGCCGACTACCGCTGGTTCAACCTGCGCGACTCCACGTCGAGCCCGCCGGCGACGCTCCTCGGCGCCACGTTCTCCTCGGATGGGCTGCTGCGGGCCGACTACAGCGCCAAGCCGGCATTCGCCACGTACCGGTCGCTGATCGGGACGCTCGGAGCACGGACGCCGGCGCAGGCGCCGCGGCGCCGTGGGCGCCACCGCGGCTGACGGCTAGCCTCGCGCCAGCGCCGGCTCGGAGAACCGCTCGGCCGTGTCCTCGGCCCACGGCGTGGTTGTGAGGAAGCCGAGGGCGAGGATGGCCGTCCCAAGCACCGCCACCACCCACCAACCGGGGTGGGTGGCCTCGGCGAAGCCGCTCCCGATCGAGCCGCTCAGGGTGCCGCCGGCGATGGCACCGATCACGGCCACGCCGAGCGTCATCCCCACCTGCCGGCTGGTCGAGGCCACCGCCGCGGCCACGCCGGCCTGGGAGGAGGGCATGCCCGACACGGCGGTGTTGCTGATCGGCGGGTTGACCATGCCCGCGCCGAGGCCGAACACGAAATAGGCGCCCAGCAGGTAGAGGGTCGGCGTGTGCGCCGTGAGGCGGGTGAGCATCAGGGCGCCCGTGAGCACCGCCGCGCCGGCGAGGACGAGCGAGGGGCGCGCGCCCCGGGCGCCGACGAGCCGGCCCGAGAGCGGGGCGGCGACGAAGATCATGGCCGCCATCGGTAGCAGGTAGAGGCCCGCGTGGAGCGGCGAGAGGTGGCGGACCTCCTGGAGGTACAGGGTGTTCAGGAACAGGAACCCGCCGATCGCGGCGAAGGCGCAGACGGCGATCGCGTTGGCGCCCGAGAACGGGGCGCTGCGAAAGAAGCGCATCTCGAGCAGCGGCTCGCGCCGGCGCAGCTCGTAGGGGACGAGCGCGACGAAGCACGCCACCGCCACCGCGAACAGGATCACGATCTCGGGCGAGGACCAGCCGGCGCGGGGGCCCTGGATGATCGCGTAGGTGAGTGTGGCCAGCGCGGCGATGATCAGCACCTGTCCCACCGGGTCGATCCGGCGGTGATGCTCGGCGCGTGACTCGGGGACGAATATCGCCGTGAGCGCGATCGCGGCGATGCCCACGGGGAGGTTGACGACGAACACGGCGCGCCAGCTCGTCCCATCGACGAGGATCCCCCCGATCACGGGCCCGAGCGCCATGCTGATCCCGAACACGGCGCCCCACACGCCCATTGCGAACGCGCGCTCGCGCGGGTCCTCGAACACGTTGCGGATGATGGAGAGCGCCACCGGGTTGAGCATCGAGCCGCCGATGGCCTGCACCACCCGGGCCCCGACCAGGAACCCGAGGCTGGGGGCGAGGGTGCACAGCAGCGAGCCGATCGAGAACACGACGAGACCGACCTGGAAGGTGCGCCGGCGCCCGACCCGGTCGGCGGTCGAGCCCGAGAGCATGAGCAGGCTGGCCAGCACCAGCGTGTAGGCGTCGATCGTCCACTGAAGGCCCGATACCGACGCGTGCAGATCGCGCCGGATGGAGGGGAGCGCCACGTTGACGATCGTGGTGTCGAGCCCGACGATCAGGAGGCTCATCGAGCACACGGCGAGCACGAGGAAGCGCCGCCGCCGGGTCGGATCGCCAGCTTGCACCCCGTCGGTCACGGCACCGAGATTAGCCACGACAAGGGCTCCCAAACCAGGCGCGAGTGCCACCTGGCGGGGGGATGCCGCCTCCGAACTCGGTAGCATTGCCCCCCTTCCCCCGGGGGGTGAATTGCGTGAATACACCAGACAACGCCCAATCAGAGGGGACGTCGACGTTCCCGCAGGCGGCTGAGCTCGAGTTCCGCGACGTCTCGAAGCAGTACCCGGGCCAGCGTGAGCCGGCGCTCAAGGAGCTGAACTTCCAGGTCGGCGCAGGTGAGGTCTGCGTCCTCGTCGGCCCCTCCGGCTCCGGCAAGACGACCGCGATGCGCCTGATCAACCGCATGATTGCGCTCACATCCGGAGACATCCTGCTCGGCGGCTCGAGCGTCCTGCAGCGTGAACCGACCGAGCTCCGGCGTGAGATCGGCTACGTCATCCAGCAGATCGGCCTGTTCCCACACCTGAGCGTGGCCGACAACATCGCCACCGTGCCCCGGCTGCTCGGCTGGGAGAAGCGCCGGACGCAGGCGCGGGTGTCCGAGCTGCTCGAGCTCATCGGCATGGATCCGGGGGAAATCGGGCCCCGGTATCCCGCCCAGCTCTCCGGCGGCCAGCGCCAGCGCGTCGGGGTGGCGCGCGCCCTGGCCGCCGACCCGCCCCTGATGCTCATGGACGAGCCCTTCGGAGCGATCGACCCGATCAACCGCTCCCGGCTCCAGGATGAGTTCCTGCGCCTCCAGGCGCGGGTGCGCAAGACGATCGTGTTCGTCACCCACGACATCGACGAGGCGATCAAGATGGGCGATCGCATCTGCATCCTGCGCCAGGGCGGGGTGCTCGCCCAGTACGACACGCCTGAGCGCATCCTCACCCACCCGGCCGACGACTTCGTCGCCCAGTTCGTGGGCGCCGACAGGGCGCTCAAGCGCCTCGGCCTCTCGACGCTGGCCGACGTCGACCTGCTGCCCAAGAACGGCAACGCCTCCCGGAACGGGCTCAGCCTGAACACGACCGTCCGCGACGCGCTCTCCCAGCTCATCGCCCACGGCGGACAGCCGCTCGCCGTGGTCGGCGAAAACGGCGACGTGGCAGGGACCGTCACGCTCGAGCTCCTCGGAGGCGTGCTCGCCAACGGCCAGCTCTCGGAGCGGGAGCCCGCGCAGTGAGCATCGTCCTTGCCGCCGGCGGTCCCGTCATCCCGAGCTTCGGCGGCGGCGGCTCATCATTCAGCTGCGAGCGACGGAATGGCCTGTTCTGCACGCACTGGCTCAGCCAGAACTGGAACAGCCTGCTGTGGCCCGCCCTGCGCCAGCACATCGTCCTGACGCTGATTGCGGTGGTCATCGGCTTTGTCCTCTCGACCGCGCTCGCGCTCTTCGCGTATCGCCGCGGCTGGCTCGAGCGGCCGGTCATCATCGTCACGTCGATCCTCTACACGATCCCGTCGCTCGCCCTGTTCGAGATCCTCAGCGGCGTCCCCGGACTCGGGCTCAGCCGGACGACGGCGGAGGTGGCGCTCATCTCCTACACGCTGCTGATCCTGTTCCGCAATACGCTGACCGGGCTGCGCGAGGTCCCCGCTGAAGTCCGCGAGGCCGCCTCCGGGATGGGCATGGGGCCGACCGCATCGCTGCTCCGCGTCGAGTTGCCGCTGGCGCTGCCGGCCATCATCGCCGGGCTGCGCATCGCCACCGTGACGGTCATATCGCTGGCCACGGTGGCCTCGCTGGTCGACAACGAAGGACTGGGGGTCCCGATCCTCGATGCCGTGGCCAAGAACGTGTTCAAGACCGAGCTCATCGCCGCCGGCGTACTCGCCGTGCTGCTGGCGCTGATTGCCGACGCCCTGCTCGTGGGCGTCCAGCGCATCCTCACCCCCTGGACCCGGGCCTGACGACGCGATGCACAACTTCATCGACGCCTTCAACTTCATCGGTCACAACGGGCAGCTCCCGGGCGTGTCCGGAGTGCCGACGCTCGTGTACCTCACGCTGGAGACACTCAAGGTGGCGGCGATCGGCATGGCCATCTCGGTCGTCATCGCGATTCCCATCGGGGTTTGGCTCGGGCACATCCACCGCTTCTCGTTCCTGGCCATCAACCTCGGAAACGTCTGGCGCGCGCTGCCCAGCCTGGCCGTGCTGGCCATCGGGGTGGCGGTGCTCGGGATCGGCCTCAACAACGTCGAGCTCGCCCTGATCGTGCTCGCCATCCCGCCGATGATCACCAACGCCTACGTGGCCATCGACGGCGTCGACCGCGAGACCGTCGATGCCGCACGCGGCATGGGCCTGACCGAATGGCAGATCGTGCGCCAGGTGGAGCTCCCCATGGGCGTGCCCCTCATCTTCGCCGGCATCCGGACGGCCTCGCTGTTCGTGATCTCGACTACGACCATCGCCTCGCTGACCGGTTACAGCGGCACGCTGGGCGACATCATCAATAACGAGGCCAGCTACCGCCTACCCGGCGTTATCGGCGCTGCGTACCTGATCGCCGCGCTCGCGCTCGTCATCGAATTGCTGCTGGCCTCAGTGCAATCACTCTTCACCCCACGTGGGATCAAGCTGGCGCGTGGGGAGGACGCGCCCGCGACCTTCGCGCCGCTCGTCACCGGCGCGCCGTGACCACGGGACCGAAATCCAATAACAGGAGAAAACATGACGTTACCGTCGCACCTGAAGACAGTCGGCGTGGCTCTCGCGCTGGCGCTGACGCTGGCCGCCTGCGGCAGCTCGAAATCGAACTCTTCCTCGAGCGCTTCCGGAAGCGGCTCGGCGTCGTCCTCGGCCTCGGGCACCGCGTCCAGCGGACCCGGCAAGGGCAAGCCGCCGATCGTGCTCGGCGACAAGAACTTCGACGAGGAGTACCTGCTCGGCGCGCTCTATCAGCAGGCGCTCCAGGCCAAGGGCTACACCGTGACGCTGAAGGGCAACATCGGCAGCACCGAGATCATCTGGAAGGCGCTCAAGGGCGGCCAGATCCAGATGTATCCCGAGTACACGGGCACCCTGCTGGCGACCATCGCCGGCGACAACAAGCCGCCCAGCAGTGCTCAGGACACCTTCAACAAGGCCAACGCGTACGTCAAGAAGAACGGCTTCATATTGCTGGAGCAGACGCCGTTCTACGATGCGGACGCCCTGGCGGTGAAGAAGGCCTACGCCCAGCAGAACAGCCTCCACACCATCGCCGACGTCAAGAAGCTGGGGAAGGTCAGCTATGGCGCGCCGGCCGAGAATCGCACGCGCTATTTCGGCCTCGTCGGCCTCAAGCAGGTCTACGGCCTGAACGATCTCCAGTTCGTCCCGCTTGCTGAGGGGCTCAACTACAAGGCGATCGACTCAGGGCAGGTGAAGGTCGGCACGGTCTTCACCACCGATCCGCAGCTTCAGAGCGGCAAGTACATCGTGTTGGATGACAACAAGAAGCTCTTCGGCTTCCAGAACGTCGCGCCGGTGGTCAAGGCGAGCCTGGTGCAGGCCGAGGGTCCGGCGTTCGAGCAGACGGTCAACAAGGTCAGCTCGCTGCTGACGCTGCCCGCCATCATCAAGATGAACGCGGCAGTGCAGCTCGACCAGCAGTCGCCGGCGACGGTGGCGCACCAGTTCCTGGCCGCCAACGGCCTGGCCTAGTTCAGCCCGGGGTGATATCCGTGCCGGCGCGCCGAGAGGGTGCGCCGGCACACCCACCCGGGTGACCTGTCAGAGTGGCCCTCGAGGCTCGGCCCTCTGAAGCGATGGGCGATACACCCACCGGCACCACCAAGTCTGAGCCGACCGGCGTCTCCGTACTGGGCAAGCCGGTGAAGCGGCCGATCGTGCGCGCGTGGCGCGGAGCCAACGGGCGCCGCGCGGGCAAGCACGCCGACGAGGGCCACGACCTCGGCGTGCTCGGGGGCCTCGCCGCGCTCAGCCTCGACGCGCTCTCGAGCGTCGCCTACGGCCCGGAGGCGATGGCGCTCGTGCTCGTGGCCGCGGGCGTGGGCGCGCTGCACAGCATCGTGCCGCTGACGCTCGTGATCACCGCGATGCTGGTGCTGCTGGTCATCTCCTATACGCAGGTGATCGCCGCGCATCCGGACGGCGGGGGCGCCTACGCGGTGGCGAAGCGCAACCTCGGAAAGTGGCCGAGTCTGCTGGCGGCGGCCTCCCTGGTCGTCGACTACGTGCTCACGGTGGCGGTCAGCCTCGCCGCCGGCGCGGCCAGCCTCGGGAGCGTCTTCCCCAGCCTCTCGCACCACCTGCTGCTGGTGTGCCTGATCGCGTTGGGAGTTCTCACCGTGGTCAACATGTTCGGGATCACCGAGTCGGCCAAGCTGCTGATGCTGCCCGCCGGCGTCTTCCTCGTCAGCATGGCCGCGATGCTGGTGCTCGGGACGGTCGACTTCCATCCGGGCGCGCACATCGGGACCGCGCAGCGTTTCCCCGTCACCGAAGCGCTGGGGGTCGTGCTCCTGCTCAAGGCATTCGCGGCCGGCTGCTCGGCGGTCACCGGGATCGAGGCGATCGCCAACGGCACGCCGGCGTTCAAGGAGCCGAGGGCAAAGCACGCCGAGCGCACCGAGATCTCACTCGGCGTGATGCTCGCGGTGCTGTTGCTGGGGATCGCGCTCCTGATCCACGCCCACGACATCCAGCCCCGGGGCGGGGTGACGATGCTCTCCCAGGTGACGGCAGGAGCGTTCGGGACGGGGTGGGCGTTCTACGTGTCGAACCTGGCGGTGACCGCGGTCCTGGGGCTCGCGGCGAACACCAGCTTCGGCGGGCTGCCGGTGCTGATGAGCCTGCTGGCGCGCGATCACCGCATGCCGCACGTGTTCTACCTCCGGGCCGAGAAGCCCGTCTACCGGATCGGTATCGCCGCCCTGGCGCTGGCTGCGGCGGCGCTGCTGGTCGCGGTCGGCGCCGACACCCAGCGTCTGATCCCGCTCTACGCGATCGGGGTGTTCGTGGGATTCACGATCAGCCAGATCGGCCTGGTCCGCCACTGGCGGCGCGAGCGGCCCCCCAAGTGGCAGATCCGCGCTGGCCTGAACGGGACGGGGGCGGTGATGACCACCGTCGCCGTGTTCGTGTTCCTGATCTCGAAGTTCCTCGCGGGAGCGTGGGTGGTGACGATCGCAATCCCGCTCCTGATCCTCCTGTTCGCCAACACCGAGTCCTACTACGCCAAGGTGGCGAAAGAGCTGCGCCTCGGTAAGACGCCGCCGCACCCGTGCCGGCGCCAGAGCGTCGTGATCGTGCCCGCCTCGACCGTGAACCTGCTCACCGAGCGGGCGCTCAGCGCCGCGCTGTCGCTCGGGGAGACGGTGGTGGCGGTGGCCGTGGCCGGGGACGAGGAGGAATGCGCCAAGATCAAGCGCGGCTGGGACGAGTGGGAATCCGGGGTGCCGATCGAGGTGCTGCTCGACTCGCACCGCTCGCTGATCCGCTCGGTGCTGCGCTACGTGAAGTCGATCGAGGACGAGGACGCCACCATCACCGTGCTCATCCCGGAGATCCTGCCCCGCAAGCGCCGCCACGAGATCCTCCACAACCAGCGGGGAAGGCTGCTCGGGGCGGTGCTCAAGGCGCGCACCGACGTGGTCATCGCGACCCTGCCGTTTCATATTCACGATTGAGCGCGTCGCTGTCCCGCGGGCGCAGGACGACGATCTCGCCCGGGGCGTGCTCGAGCAGCCAGGCGACGTCATCGGCGTCGAAGCCGGGCTGCCCGTGGGCGGCGGCGGCGACCACGATCCGGTCGAAGCGCTCGGTCTCGATCGCCTGGCGCAGCGCGTGGCGGTAGCTTCGACCGCGCTCGATCCGCGAGTCGACGGGAACGCCGGCCTCGCCCGCCGCCTGCTCGATCGCCTCCTGGAGCGGGATGCAGACCCCGGACTGGCGCGGGAGCGCGGTCTCGAGCGGCAGCGTCAGGGGCACGCGGGCCAGGAACACCGGCACGAGCGTCGCTCCCTCGGCGCGCGAGAGGCGCAGCGCCGCGTCGAGGGCGGGCTTGGACAGGACGCCGGCGATGAAGGGAAACAGGATGCGCCGCCGGGACCCGGGGAGGGTTCTCGGCGCGGGGGCGCCGGAGCCGCCGCTGACGCGGCGGACCCCGTACGCGCTCATAGCGATCGCGAGCACGACCACGAGTGCGATCAGCAGCGGGATCACGGTGCTCTCCGGGCCCGGTCGGCCACGATGCGCAGGTCGACGCCGGGCAGCAGCTCGATCAGCCGGAACGGAAGGGCCGGCTGGGTCAGCCGCCGCCAGGGTGGGCGGGGCTTGGGCGTGCCCATCAGGACATAGGTCGTGCCCCGCTCGCGGGCCACCCGCTGTGCGGTCAGCGCCACGTCGTCGCCGTGCTCGATCAGCAGGTGCGCTCCCAGCACGCTGGCCAGGCGGCGCAGCGCGTCGATCTGTTCCTGCTCCTCTGCGCTCGGCTCGTGCTCGGCCACCCACAGCAGGTCGAGCTCGCCGCCCAGGCGCTGGGCCGAGCGCCAGGCCCGGCGTACGACTCGTTGAGACTTCGGGGCCGGCGTGACGAGCGCGAGCAGGCGCTCGCCGATGGCTTGGGGGATGGTGGCCTGGACGAGCGACTCCTCGCGCCGACGTGGCCCGGTCTCGGTCGTCGGTATCCGCTTGGACTCGACCTCCTCGGCCACCTGCCGGAGCGCCACCTCTCGGAGCGCGGACAGATTCTCGACCTTGAAGAAGTTGTTGAGCGCCGTCTGGATGCGCTCGGACGGGTACACCTTGCCCGCCGTCAGCCGCTCGATCAGCGACTGCGGCGTGATGTCGACGAGGACGATGTCGTCGGCGGCGCCCAGCGCCGAGTCGGGAACGGTCTCGCGCACGCGCACGCCTGTGAGCTCGGCGACCTGGTCGTTGAGGCTCTCGAGGTGCTGCACGTTGACCGTGGAGAACACGTCGATGCCCGCGTCCAGCACGTCCTCGATGTCCTCGTAGCGCTTGGCGTGCTCGATCCCGGCCGCGTTGGTGTGCGCGAGCTCGTCGATCAGCGCCAGCTCGGGCGCGCGGCGCAGGAGGGCGGGAAGGTCCATCTCCTCGAGCTCTGTGTCGCGGTAGCGGACCCGCCGGCGCGGGATCAGCTCGAGCCCCTCCGCCTGGGCTACGGTCTCCACCCGCCCGTGCGGCTCGAGGTAGCCGATCACCACGTCGCGCCCCGCCTCCGCCTCGGCCTGCCCCTCGCGGAGCATCTGGTAGGTCTTGCCGACGCCGGCGGCCATGCCCAGGAAGATCTTGTAGTGCCCGCGCACGCCACCACTATGCCCCGAGCGCGTTGTGCACGATCAGGTCGATCAGCTTGATACCGATGAACGGGGCGATGATGCCGCCGAGGCCGTAGATCCACAGGTTGCGTCGCAGCAGGGCGCCGGCGCCGATCGGGCGGTAGCGGACTCCTCTGAGCGCCAGCGGGATCAGCAGCGGGATCACGAGCGCGTTGAAGACGATGGCCGAGATGACGGCCGAGCGCTGCGAGCCGAGGCCCATGACGTTGAGCACGTGGAGCGGACCTTCGCCGCCCTTCGACGTCGGCCAGGTGTAGAGGAAGATCGCGGGCAGGATCGCGAAGTACTTGGCGACGTCGTTGGCGATCGAGAAGGTGGTGAGCGCCCCGCGCGTGATCAACAGCTGCTTGCCGACCTCGACGATCTCGATGAGCTTCGTCGGGTTGGAGTCGAGGT
The DNA here is from genome assembly GCA_963839105.1 of uncultured Solirubrobacterales bacterium. Lineage (GTDB taxonomy): Bacteria > Actinomycetota > Thermoleophilia > Solirubrobacterales > Solirubrobacteraceae > Palsa-465. Next base: position 663,884 of record CAWITQ010000004.1, on the reverse strand, counting down.
CCACCATGTTCCCGGCCTCGCGCGCGGCCTGGGTACCGGAGTTCATGGCCACGCCGACGTCGGCCTGCGCGAGCGCGGGGGCGTCGTTGGTGCCGTCGCCGGTCATCGCCACCATCCGGCCCTGCTCCTGCTGCTCCTTGATCAGCGCGAGCTTGGCTTCCGGGGTGGCCTCGGCGAGGAAGTCGTCGACGCCGGACTCCTCGGCGATCTTGGCCGCGGTCAGGCGGTTGTCGCCGGTGATCATGACCGTGCGGATTCCCATGGCGCGGAGATGATCGAAGCGCTCGCGCATCCCCTCCTTGATCGTGTCCTTGAGGTAGATCACGCCCATCACCTGCGAGTCGCGCGCCACCGCCAGCGGGGTTCCGCCCTCACGGCCGATGCGGTCGAGCAACGGCTGGAGCTCGGCCGGCGGCCGCCCGCCCTCGTCGGTCACGAACGCGATCACGGCGTCGCCGGCGCCCTTGCGCAGCTGATTGCCGTTGAGGTCGACCCCGCTCATCCGCGTCTGCGCGGTGAACGGAACGAACTCGGCGTGAAGCTCGCCCATGTCGTGCTCGCGGATGCCGTACTGCTTGGCGAGCACGACGATCGAGCGTCCCTCCGGGGTCTCGTCGGCGAGCGACGCGAGCTGCGAGACCTCGGCGAGCTCGGCTTCGGGCACGCCCGGCATCGGGATGAACTCCGAGGCGAGACGGTTCCCGATCGTGATCGTGCCCGTCTTGTCGAGCAGGAGCACGTCGACGTCGCCCGAGGCCTCGACCGCGCGGCCCGACAGCGCGAGGACGTTGCGGCGCACCAGCCGATCCATCCCGGCGATCCCGATCGCCGACAGCAGCGCGCCGATGGTCGTGGGGATCAGCGCCACCAGGAGCGAGATCAGCGTCGTCTCGGAGATCGGCGTATGCGCGAACAGCGCGAACGGCCGCAGCGTCGCCACCACGACCATGAAGATCAGGGCCAGGCCGGCGAGCAGTATGTTGAGCGCGATCTCGTTCGGGGTCTTGCGCCGCGCCGCGCCCTCGACGAGCGAGATCATCCGGTCGAGGAACGAGCGGCCGGGCTCCTGGGTGATCTCGACCACGATCCGGTCCGAGAGCACCCGCGTGCCGCCGGTGACCGCGCTGCGATCGCCGCCGGACTCGCGGATCACGGGCGCCGACTCGCCCGTGATCGCGGACTCGTCCACGGACGCGATGCCCTCGATCACCGTCCCGTCGCCCGGGATCAGCTCCCCGGCCTCGACCACGACGACGTCGCCCCGGGCGAGCTCGGAGGCGCGCTGGATGGTGCCGTCCTTCAGCGTCGCCACCGTCTCCTGACGCATCGTGCGCAGCGTGTCGGCCTGGGCGCGGCCACGGCCCTCGGCGAACGCCTCGGCCATGTTCGCGAAGACGACCGTCAGCCACAGCCAGATCGAGATCGTGAGCGTGTACCACGCGGGCTCGTCGCCACCGCCGAGCGGGCGGGCGCCGAGCGCCTGCGTCAACCAGGTGACGGTCGTGATCAGCGCGCCGATCTCGACCACGAACATGACCGGGTTGCGGATCTGGACGCGCGGATCGAGCTTGAGGACGCTGTCGAGGAGCGCGCGGCGGACGATGTCACGCCGGAACAGGGAGATGGCGCGGCGCTCGGGGGCGCTCGGGGCGGGCGCGGACGGCGGTGCGAGGTCGAGCGCCATCAGCGGGCACTCCGTGAGGTCCGATCGAGGGCCAGGTTGAGCTCGAGCACGTTGACTCCCGGCTCGCCGCTGAACCCGAGGCCGCGTCCGCTCGTGTAGAGCGTGATCAGCCGCATCACCGCGGGCGTGGGCAGGCCCCGCACGGCGGCGATGCGGTGGGCCTGGATGTCGGCGTTGGCCACCGAGATGTCGGGATCGATCCCCGAGGCTGATGTGCTGGCCGCGTCCACGGGAACCCTGCCGGAGCTCAGGCCCGGGTCGTAGGGGCGCTCGAGCTTCAGGTAGGCGCTGATGTTGGCCGCGATCGCCCGCTCGGTGGCGACGCTGTTCGGCCCCAGGTTCGAGAACGCGGTGGCAGCGGCGTTGTTCGGTGGCGTGGTCGCCGACGGACGGGACTGGAAGTAGCGGGGGTTGCCGGCGAAGCTCTGGCCGATGAGCTTCGAGCCGACGAGCCGGCCGCCCGAGTAGACCCTCTGGCCGTTGGCGTTGCCGGGGAAGGCGATCTGGCTGACGCCGGTGACGGCCAGCGGGAACACGATCCCGCAGAGGAGGGTGAGGACGAGGATCCCGATCGCGGAGGTGACGATGTCGCGTCTCATGTCGGACAGCGCACTAGTAGAGGTGGTGGGTCAGGCCCTGCACGAGCGGGCCGAGGAGCAGGGCGGGGAAGAAGGTCAGCGCGCCGACGAGGACGATCACTCCGATCAGCAGCACCGCGAAGGTGAGGTTGTCGGTGCGCATCGTCCCCAGGCCGGCGGGGCTGATCCGCTTGCCGGCCAGCGTGCCGGCGACCGCCAGAGCGAACAGGATCGGCGCGTAGCGGGCGAGCATCATGGTCCCGCCGCCGAGCAGGTCGGCGAGCTTTACGCCGTGGGCGCCGAGGTTGCCGGCGTTCGGCTGGATGTAGCCGGTGTAGCCGGCGAAGGCGGAGCCGTTGTTGTTGGCCTGCGACAGGTAGGCGTAGAACGACTCCGAGAATCCCTGCGGACCGGTCGCCGCCGCCGAGATCGAGGCGCGACCGGCGTGGCCCGCGGTGGCCAGTGCGGTCGAGAAGAGCGCGGCGAGGGGGGTGAACAGCAACCCGAGCGCGGTCAGCTTGATCTCGCGCGCCTCGATCTTCTTGCCCAGGTACTCGGGCGTGCGGCCGACCATCAGCCCGCCGATGAAGACGGCGAGCAACACGTAGAGGAGGATCGAGTAGAGGCCGGTGCCGACGCCGCCGAAGATCACCTCGCTGGCGGAGAGGTTGGCGAAGGGGACGGCGCCGCCGAGGCCCGTGAAGGACTCCAGCGCGCTGTTGACGGCCCCGCAAGAGGTGACGGTGGTGACCACGTCGAACAGGGCCGAGCCGGCGATCCCGAAGCGCTGCTCCTTGCCCTCGAGGTTGCCGCCCGCCGACCCGTGGATCGCGGCGGTGTGGAGCCCTGCGGCGTGCTGGGCGGGAGTCCCGTGCGCCTCGGCCACGTACGCCACGACGGCGGCGCACAGGAACATGAACATCACGGTCCCGTAGATCGTGTAGCCGTGCCGGCGGTTCCCGGTCATCCGCCCGTACATGAGGATGAGCGCGGCCGGGATGACCAGCACAGCGAGCATCTCGGCGAGGTTGGTGAACCCGGTCGGGTTCTCGAAGGGATGCGCCGAGTTCGTGTTGAAGAAGCCGCCGCCGTTGGTGCCGAGCAGCTTGATCGCCTCCTGCGAGGCGACCGGGCCCATCGCGATCGTCTGCCGGATGCCGCCGGCCCCGTTGAAGGTCAGGTAGTGCGAGAAGTTCTGGATCTCGCCCCCGAACACGAACACGATCGCGAGCAGGAACGAGATCGGCGTGAGCACCCACAGGACGGTGCGCACCAGGTCGAACCAGAAGTTTCCGAGCGCCGCGCCACTGCGCCCGACGATTCCGCGGACCACCGCCACCGCCACCGCGATCCCGACGCCGGCCGAGAGGAAGTTCTGCACGGTGAGCCCCGCCATCTGGCTGAAGTAGCTCATCGTGGTCTCCCCGCCGTAGTACTGCCAGTCGGTGTTGGTGAGGAACGACGAGGTCGTGTTGAAGGTGACGTCCCACGTGCCCGAGTGGAAGTGCTGCGGGTTGAGCCCGGTCCAGGCCCACAGGGTCTGTGTGCGCAGGATCACGTAGAGCAGGAGCCACCCGGCGAGGGAGAAGACGAGCAGGCTCCCGGCGTACGCCTTCCAGTCCTGCTCGCGCGCCGCATCGACGCGCATGACCCGGTAGAGGAGGCGCTCGGGGGTCCTGAACAGCGGATCGAGGACCGTTCGCTCGCCTCCGTAGACGGCGGCGAGGTACCGGCTCAGCGGCAGCGCCAGCGCGGTCAGGATGGCCGCGAACAGGAAGATCGTGAGCCAGCCGAGGAACGTCACTAGAACCGCTCGCCTCGGATCAGCGCGTACAGGAGGTACAGGCAGACCAGGCCGGAGACCACGACTCCGAAAACGTCGGCGGCGCTCATATCCGGTCGATTCCGCGCACCAGCGCGAGGAGCGCGGCGAAGATCGCCACCGCGATAAGTACAGCGAGAACGTCCATGACGACCATCCTCGAGCCACCGCGGTGAAGGCCGCATGCAGAACCGGGCGGCCGGCATGAAGATGTTGTGAAGAGGCCGCTCGCGGCGGGGGCGGCCAGTGTCTACGCTACGTCTTGAATGTCAAAGCAGCGCCAGCTCCACCGGTCCTCGACCCGGGTGATGTCGATCGTCATGATGCTGATCGGCGTCGCCCTGCTCGTCAGGACCCTGGCCGCTGGGGGAGGGGGGCTCGCGACGGGGGTCCTGCTCGGGGTGCTGTTCATACTGGCGGGAGCGGGACGGCTATACCTCCAGTCGCGGGGGTAGGGTCGCCCCTCGAAGAGTGAGTGACTGAGCGGCCTCTCAGCTACCGCGCCCTGTTCGCGGTCGTCTACACGACCTCGATCAGCTCCGTCTACTTCGCGCTCGGCGTCGTGGCCCACCGGGCCAACGGGCTGACCCCTGCGGTATTCCTGGCCGCCGGGATCTTCTTCCAGCTCTCGGCCATGACGTATGCCGAGGGTTCGGGGCTGCACCCGGAGCGGGGAGGCTCGGCCGTGTTCGCGCGGTACGCGTTCAACGAGCTCGTGAGCTTCGTGGCCGGATGGGCGATCGTGCTCGACTACACGATCCTGATCGCGGTCACGGCGCTAACCGTCCCGGCCTACCTGGCCGCGTTTGGGGCTCCGTTCGGCCATGGGGCGCTCGAGATCGCCGTCGCTCTGGGGATCATCGCCTTCGTCGCCGTCGACAACTTCACCGGTGTGAGCGCGCGCCGGGTCCGCCGCCGGGTGGTGGTCACGTTCCTGGATCTGGCGACTCAGGCGGCGGTGATCGTGCTCGGGCTGGTGCTCGTCTTCGATGGCTCCCACATCTCCCAGAGCATCCATCTCGGAACTGCCCCCAGCGCCTCCGATCTCGCCTACGCGCTGACGATCGCGGTGGTTGCCTTCACCGGCCTCGAGGCCGCCGCGAGCATCGCCGGCGACGCCCGCTCGACGCCCCGGCAGATGCGGCGGATGGTCGGCCCCGGATCCGCCGTCGTGGTCTTGATCTACGTCGGCATCAGCCTGGTCGGCGTGGGGGCGCTTCCCGTGCACCACGGCATGACGGCGCTCGGCACGAGCCATTTGAAGGCGCCCCTGCTCGGGGTGGTCGAGTCGTTCCGTCCGCACTGGGTCGCAGACGTCCTCAAGTACGTGGTGGCCGTGGGCGGCGCCCTCGGACTGACGGCGGCGGCCGGGTCGGCGATGCTCGGAGTCTCCCGGGTCGGCTACTCGATGGCGACCAACCGCCAGATCCCGAGCGCCGTCGGCCGCCTGCATCCCCGCTGGGGCACGCCGTTTGTGATCATCGCCGCGGCGGCGATCGCGGCCGGAGCGCTCGTGCTCCCGACCAAGCTCGACTTCCTGATCGGGATCTACGCGTTCGGCGCGCTGCTGGCGTTCACGATCGCGCACGTGTCGGTGATCGCGCTCCGTTACCGCGAGCCGGCGCGTCAGCGTGACTACGCGGTCCCGCTGTCGATCGGCTTCCGCGGGGCGCAGCTCCCGCTGCCGGCGGTACTGGGCGCGCTCCTGGCTGCCGCCGGCTGGATCGCGCTGCTCGTCTACCACACCGGCGCACGATGGGTCGGCGGCGCCTGGCTGCTCGCCGGCCTCGTCCTCTACGTCACGTATCGCAAGGTCGAGCAGAAGCCGCTGCTCAAGCGGGTGACGATCCCCGACCGCGCGCTCCGCCACGAGGCGCTCGAGCCCGACTTCGGCTCCATCCTGGTTCCGATCTTCGGTAACAAGCTCGACGACGACATCGTTCAGACCGCCGGACGGCTGGCGGGAGAGACTCACGACGACCTCGACGAGGAGGGCGCCGTGATCGAAGCCATCTGGGTGTTCGAGATCCCGCTCTCGCTCCCGCTCGAGGCGCCGCTGCCCGACCCGCAGGTCAAGCAGGCGCGGGAGGCGCTGGCCCGGGCCAAGGCCGTCGGGGAGGAATACGAGGGCGTCGAGGTTGCGACCGCGATCGTCCGGGCGCGGCGGGCGGGCGAGGCGATCGTGCACGAGGCCCGGCGGCGCGGCGTCGAGGCGATCGTTCTCGGTGCCGAGGAGCCCTCGAAGGTCCGGGGCGGATCCCTGTTCGGGGGCGCCGGCGGCCCGCTCGAGAACTATCTCGGGGAGATCACCAAGTACGTCATCCGCCGGGCGCCCTGCCGGGTCATCCTGACCGCGCCACCCGCCACCCGGCACGAGGAGCCCGCCGCCGGGGAGGCGCCCGAGTCGGTCGGGGCGGTGGCGCCGGGGACCGAGGCGCCGGCGACCAGCGCCGAGGAGCCCGAGCCCGTCGCCGCGCCCGCGCCGGCTGAGAGCTCCGACGGCAACGGCAAGCCGGTCGTCCGCCGGCGCATCCGACTCGCCGACGCGCGGCGCCGGCCGCACGACTGATGGCACAGCGGCGGCTAGAGGGCCTCCAGCGCGTGCTCGGGGTCTACCCGCTCGCCTCGAGCGCGTACGGGAACGTCGGGTCCTCCATCTACTACGCGCTCGGCCTGGTGGCGTCGCTGGCCCTCGGCCTGACGCCGCTCGTATTCATCATCTCGGGCTTCATCTTCTTCCTCACCGCCTCGACGTACGCCGAGGCGACGGCGATGTTCCCGGAGGCGGGAGGGTCCTCGAGCTTCGCTCGCCATGCCTTCAACGAGTTCTGGTCCTTCTTCGCCGCGTGGGGTCAGATGCTCAACTACATGCTCACGGTCGCCACCTCGGCGTTCTTCGTCCCCCACTACATCGGGGGCCTGTTCTGGAGCGGTCTGGGGCATCCGCCCGGCGACGTGATCGGCGGCATCGTGGTCATCATCGTGCTCGCGGCGATCAACATCCGTGGCGTCGAGGAGTCGGTCGGAGTGAACCTCGTCCTGGCCGTGATCGACTTCTGCACCCAGGTGCTGATCGTGATCGTGGGCCTGGTCCTCGTGTTCTCGCCCCACACCCTGATCAACAACGTGCACCTCGGCGTGGCTCCCAAGTGGGGCGACTTCCTGGTCGCGATCCCGCTCTGCATGCTCGCCTACACGGGCATCGAGACGATCTCGAACATGTCCGAGGAGGCCAAGGATCCGGGCCGCACGGTCCCGCGGGCGATCAACCGCGTCGTGATCGCGGTGTTCGCGATCTACGCACTGCTCCCGGCGATCGCGCTGTCGGCGCTTCCGGTCGTGCGTCACGGCAACACGTACGTGACCTTGCTCGGCGTCGACGACAAGCACGGAGGCTTCGCCGGCGACCCGGTGCTCGGCGTCGTCCGCGCCCTGCACCTGGGGCCGCTCCAGCACGCCGCCGAGATCTACGTGGGGCTGCTGGCGGCCACGATCCTGTTCATCGCCACCAACGCCGGCCTCCTCGGCGTCTCGCGCCTGACCTATTCGATGGGCATCCACCGGCAGGTTCCCGATCGGCTCCGCCAGCTCCATCCGAAGTTCGGGACACCCTGGGTCGGCATCCTGATCTTCAGCGCTCTCGCGGCTCTCACCCTGATCCCGGGCCAGGCCGCGTTCCTGGGCAACCTGTACGCGTTCGGGGCGATGCTCTCGTTCACGATCGCGCACCTGTCGGTGGCGCGGATGCGCGTCTCGCTCGCCGACACGAAGCGCCCATACCGACCGCCGGGAAACCTGCGGGTTCGTGGCGTCGACGTGCCGCTGTTCGCCGTCGTGGGCGGGATCTCCACGTTCGCCTCACTGTGCGTGCTCGCCGCCCTCCACGTCAGCGTGGCGATCGTGGGCATCGGCTGGCTCATCGTGGGGATGATCGTGTACCCGATCTACCGCCACCGCCACGGGCTCGACCTGGTGACGACGACGAAGGTGGCCATCCCGCGGCCCGCGGTCGAGACCGAAGCCGAGTACGCATCGGTGCTCGTCGCCTTCGACGAGAGCGGCTACGTGCCCGAGGTGATGGCCACCGCGGCGCGAATGGCCTCGCGGCGCCGGCGCGGGATCCACGTGATGGTGACGATCGCGGTCCCGGCGAGCATTCCGATCGACGCGCAGATGGCCGAGCAGGAGGCAGCGGCCCAGTCGGTGATCGAGCAGGCCAAGGTCCAGGCGGGCCGGCGCGTGTCCGGTCACTGGGAGAAGGTGCGCGCCGGGCAGACCGGGCGCAGGATCGTCGACGAGGCCCGGGCGATGAAGGCGGCGGCGATCGTGATGCCGATCTCGGCCCAGGGCTCTGGAGGCCTCGGCCGGGCGGTCGAGACCGTGCTGCGCGAGCGACCCACACGGGTGATCCTGGAGACGGCCTCGCCGTCGCGGCCCCGCCGCACCCCCGTGGCGGCGTAGCCTTAACCGCGTTATGCGGGGGTTTGACCGGCGACGCGCGCTCCTCGTCTCACTCGAGGTCGTGTCCGCGGTGGCGGCGGCGACCGGGGTGGTGGCGGCGCTCCAGTCGAGTGCCCCGGCGGCCGGACTCGGAATCGTCTACCTGCTCGCGGTGCTGGTGATCGCGGTCAGGCGCGGGCAGGTGCCGGCGCTTCTCACCGCCGTGCTGAGCGCGCTCGCGCTCAACTACCTGTTCATCACCCCGCGCCACCAGCTCTCGATCGCCCACTCGCAGGACGTCGTCGAGCTCACGGTGCTCCTGATCGCCGCCGTGGTCGTGGGCCGGCTGGCGGCGACGGGGCGGGAGAAGGCCGCCGAGGCCGAGAGCCGCGCCGGCCTCGCCGCCGCGCGCGAGCGCGAGGCGAGCCTGATCGCCCAGGCCGCCTCGGCCGTGCTCGCCGGCGAGAACGTGCAGGTCCAGCTCGAGAACATCGGCAAGCGGATCGCCGAGGCCACCGGCGCACGCGGCGCCCGGGTGGTGCTCGAACCGGTGCCCTCGCCCGGCCCGGGGGAGATGGCGCTCCACCTCCCGGCGCGCTCGCGCCGGGCGTGGCTGTACCTCACGCGTGACGGAGACTGGCCGCAGGGCGACATCGAGCGAGTGGCCGAGCCGCTGGGGCGGCTGATCGACGTAGCCGTCGAGCGCGAGGTCGTGGCCGAGCGCGCCGCCGAGACGGAGGCGGCGCGGCGGACCGAGGTCGCCCGCACCGCTCTCCTACACGCGATGTCGCACGACCTGCGATCGCCGCTGACCGCGATCACCACCGCCGCGGCCGCGCTCCGGACGACGGACATCACCGAGTCCGAGCGCTCCGAGCTGATCGACGTCATCGACGCCGAGGGCACCCGTTTGGCCCGGCTCGTCGGCGACCTGCTCGACCTCTCGCGGATCGAGGTCGGGGCGGTCTCCCCGCAGCCGGACTGGTGCGATCTGCACGACGTCGTGACCTCGGCCGCGGCGCGGCTCGACAACGTCGAGTTCTCGCTCCCGCCCGAGCTCCCGCTCATTCGGGCCGACGCGGCGCAGCTGGAGCGGGTGTTCGCCAACCTGATCGAGAACGCGGCCAAGTTCTCCCCGCCCGGGGCCCCGATCGAGATCGCGGCTTCGGCCGGCGCCGGGCGCGTAACGGTCAGGGTCACCGACCACGGCCCGGGGATTCCCAGGCGCCACCGCTCGCGCGTGTTCGAGCCCTTCTTCCGAGGCGGCGAGGCGAGCGGCGGCTCGGCGGCCGGCGCGGCCGGGTCGGGGCTGGGGCTGGCGATCTGCCGCGGGTTCGTCGAGGCCAACGGCGGGCGCATCGCGCTCCAGTCGGACCGGGGGGCGGGGACCTCGTTCGTGGTCAGCTTCCCGCTGGCGCCGCAGCCGGTGGCGGTGGAGTGAGCACCGGCGCGGGCGGGCGGGCGCGCATACTCGTCGTCGACGACGAGCCGCACATCGTGCGGGGGCTGAAGATCATCCTTCGGACCGCGGGCTACGCGGTCGAGGCCGCGGAGACCAAGGCGCAGGCGCTCGCGGCGCTCGCCTCGCGGCCGCCCGATGCGGTGGTGCTCGATCTCGTGCTCCCCGACGGGCAGGGAGTCGACGTCTGCCGCGAGGTCCGCCGCTGGAGCCGCCTGCCGATCGTGGTGCTCTCCGCGGTGGGCGACGAGCGCGAGAAGGTGCGGGCGCTCGACGCCGGCGCCGACGACTACGTGACCAAGCCGTTCGGCGCCGACGAGCTGCTGGCGCGCCTGCGGGCCGTGCTGCGCCGCTCGGCCGACGGTGGCGCCAGCAGCACGCTCACGATCGGCGAGCTCGAGATCGACGTCGCCGACCGGCGGGTGTGGCGGGCGGGCCACGAGGTGCACCTGACGCCGATCGAGTTCGACCTGGTGCGGGTGCTCGCCCAGAACCAGGGGCGGCTCGTCACCCACCGGACGCTGCTGCGGGAGGTGTGGGGGCCGGAGTACAGCAACGCCACCCACTACCTCCGGGTCCACGTGGCGCACATCCGCGCCAAGCTCGAACGCGACCCCTCGAGGCCGCAGTACCTGCTGACCGAGCCGGGCGTCGGGTTCCGGCTGGCAGACCCCGCCGGGCGTTAACGCATTCTCTACGCCGCCGGGGGGTTATTTAGCGGCTTCTTAGCGCCGTCGGGCCTAACGTCGATTGACGCCGGATGGCCCGTATCGAGACCCATGGACTTCGCCGCACCGTCGGCGTGGGCGGCCTGTTTGCGACCGCCTACGGCAACGTGGGCTCGTCGATCTACTACGCGCTCGGACTGGTCGCGTTCTATGCGCTGGGCCTGACGCCGGTCGTGTTCATGCTCGCCGGCGGCCTGTTCGCGCTCACCGCGAAGACCTACGCCGAGGGCGCCTCGATGTTCCCCGAGGCGGGCGGCTCATCATCGTTCGCCCGCCACGCTTTCAACGAGCTCGTGTCGTTCTTCGCCGGGTGGGCGCTCAGCCTCGACTACATCCTCACGATCGCGATCTCGGCCTTCTTCGTGCCCCACTACCTGGGAGCGTTCTGGCCGGCGCTGACGCACCCGCCGGGGGACGTGATCGGCGGCCTGGTCGTGGTGGCGCTGCTGGCGTGGCTGAACATCCGGGGCATCGGCGAGTCGGCCAAGCTCAACCTGTTCCTCGCCGTGGCGGATCTGCTCACCCAGATCCTGATCATCCTGATCGGGGCGGTGTTCATCCTGAACCCGTCGCTGCTCGTGCACCAGGTGCACCTGGGCACCGTGCCCAGCTATAGCCACCTGATCTTCGCCCTGTCGCTGGCGATGCTCGCCTACACCGGGATCGAGACCGTCTCGAACATGGCCGAGGAGGCGCGCGACCCGGGCCGAGACGTCCCCAGGGCGGTGAACCTGATCCTGATCGCGGTGCTCGGCGTGTATGCCGGTATGACCGTGGTGGCTCTCTCGGCGCTGCCGGTCCTCGGTCACGGCTCCGGCGCCTACACCCTCCTGGGTCTGCCCCCGTCGCAGGGCGGGTTCCAGAACGACCCAGTGCTCGGGATCATCGAGCACCTCGGGGTGAGCACGGGACTGACCCACGTCCTTCGCTACTACGTCGGGATACTCGCGGCGACGATCCTGTTCATCGCCACGAATGCGGGTCTGATCGGGATCTCTCGCTTGTCGTGGTCGCTGGCTGAGCACCGCCAGCTGCCGTCCATCTTCGCCCGGCTGCACCGCCGCTACCGGACGCCGTGGTTCACGATCGTCGTCTTCTCGGTGTTCGCCGGCATCCTCCTGATCCCGGGCAAGACCGACTTCCTCGGCAACCTGTACTCGTTCGGGGCGATGCTGTCGTTCACCACCGCGCACGCGGCGGTGATCGTGATGCGCTTCAAGGAGCCCGATCGCGAGCGTCCGTACCGGATGCCGTGGAACATCCGGGTGCGGGGCGCGCAGCTGCCGGTCACGGCGGTGATCGGCGGGATCGGCACGTTCGCGGCCTGGATCTCGGTGCTCGCCCTCCACGTCGACGCCCGCTACGTGGGCACGGGCTGGATGGTGGTCGGCCTGGTCGGGTACGCGATCTACCGCCGGCACGCCGGGATGGACCTGACCAGTGGGTACCGGATCGCCCATCGGGAGCGTCCGGCGTTCTTCGTCGAGCTCGAGTACCGATCGGCGATCGTCCCGATCTTCGGCACCGACGTCGACGCCCGGGCTCTGCGCACGGCCGCGAAGCTAGTGGGGGAGGGAGCGCTGGTTGAGGCCGTGTACGTCCTGCGCGTCCCCAACCAGCTCTCGCTCGACGCCGGCCTCGAGGAGGAGGAGCAGCTCGGGATCAGCGTCCTCGAGGCCGCCCGCGTGTCGGGCCGGAAGTCGGGGCTGAAGGTGCAGACGCGCCTGATCCGGACCCGGAACCCCGGCGCGGCGCTGGTCGAGGAGGCCGAGCGGACGAAGGCCGAGATCATCTACCTGGCGACCACGCACGCGCCACCGTCCGAGCGCTCTCTCGGTCCGACCGCCAGCTACCTGCTCGCCCGCCGTCCGTGCCGGATCGTGATCGAGACGCCGCCGGCGGGTGAGAACGGGGCGGTGGCGCGGGGTGGCGGGGCGGTGGCGCGGGGTGGCGGGGCCCTCGCGCCTCGCGAGCGAGCCGACGTGCCCGGTTAGCCGGCGCTTCCGTCGTCCGATCTGCCCGCCCTCAAGCCGAAAAGCGGTAGCCGACTCCTGGATCGGTGCGGATATACCTGGGCCCACCACCGGGCTCGATCTTCCGCCTGAGGTTCGCGATGTGCGCGCGCAGGACCGCCGTGTCCTCGGCGTAACCCGCGCCCCAGACCGCCGCCAGCAGCTCGCGGTGGGTCATCAGGCGGCCGCGGTTGCGGGCGAGCTGGCGCAGCAGGTCGAACTCGGTCGGCGTCAGGTGGACCTCATCGCCCTGAACTGTCACCACTCGCCTGCCCAGGTCGATCTCGAGACCGTCAGCGCTGATCACGGAGTCCTCCGGGCCGGGGGCGGTGCGCCGGAGGTTGGCCTGAAGGCGCGCCACCAGCTCCCGCGGTCCGAACGGCTTGGTCACGTAGTCATCCGCGCCCGCGGCGAGCGCTCGCACCTTGGCGTCCTCGTCGCCCACGGCCGAGAGCACGATGATGGGCATCTGACTCCATTCGCGCAGGCGCCGGCAGACCTCGACCCCGTCGCCGTCGGGGAGCACCAGATCGACGATCGCCGCCTCCGGGCTCTGCACGGCGGCTACGTCGAGCGCCTCCTCGGCCGTGCTCGCGGGCAGCGCCTCGAAGCCGGCGTCGCGCAGGATCACGCGCAGCGCGCGGAGGATCTGGGTCTCGTCGTCGCAGACGAGCACGCGCGGCACGGCGTTCACCGCGCTCGCCGCCCGTCACACTGCACCGGGTGCAGATCGAGACCGAGCGACTGCTGCTGCGACCGATGGGCTTCGAGGACCTCTCGTCCTTCGTCGAGCTCCAGGCCGCGCCCGACGTGGTGCGCTTCTTCGGGCGATACGGACGGGAGGAGGCGCTCGCCCGGTTGCGCGCGGACGCACGGCAGCGTGACCAGCGCGGCTACGGGCTGCTCGCCGTCATCGAGCGCGAGACGGGACGATTCGCCGGCCGAGTCGGGCTGCGCTACTGGCCCGACTGGGACGAGGTGGACCTGGGATGGGTGCTGGCGCCCGAGCTCTGGGGCCGCGGGCTGGCCACGGAAGCGGCCGGCGCCTACCTGGGGTGGGCTTTTAGGACGCTCGAGCTCACTCATGTGATCGCGCTGATCGAGCCCGGCAACACGCGTTCGGTACGCGTCGCCGAGCGATTGGGGATGGCGCCCGGGCGACGCGAGTTCGTGTTCGACCGCGACATGGTCGTGCACTCGGTTGCGGCGCCTCAAGCCGGCACCGGCGCCACCCGCGCCGGCTCGATCGGCAGCGAGACCACGAAGCTCGTTCCCTGACCGGGGAGGGACTCGACCGCGATCGACCCACCGTTGCCCTCGACGAAGCCCTTGGCGATGGCGAGGCCCAGGCCGGAGCCCGTCCAGGCCTCGTCGCCGGCCGACCTCCCGCGGTAGAACGGCTCGAAGATCCGCGCGCGCTCGGCGGGATCGATCCCCGGCCCCTGGTCGACCACGCGCGCCACCACCCGGTCCCCGACCCGCCGGACGTGGACGGACACGGGGCGGCCGCCCGAGTAACGCCGGGCGTTCTCGAGCAGGTTGGCGAACGCCCGCTCGAGCTGGGCCGCGTCGGCCCGCACCTCGGGGACGTCGACGTCGATCGAGAGCTGAACCTCGCCGGCGCGCTCGCGCGCGGACAGGAGCACCTCCTCGACCGAGACCCAGTCGCGCCGCGGCTCGGCCTTCCCGGCCTGGAGCTTTGACAGGTCGAGCAGCTTCTCGACCAGCGAGGCCAGTCTCGTCCCCTCCTCGACCACGGCGTCGCTCAGCTCGCTGCGGTCCTGCGTCGTGAGCGAGTCGGCGCCGAGGGCGTGGCCCGCGGCGACGATCGCGGTCAGCGGCGAGCGCAGGTCGTGGGAGACCGCGCGCAGGAGCGCGGTCTTCACATCGTCGCTGCGCCTGAGCGCCTCGGTCTCCACCGCCTCGGCCTGGAGCGCGTCGCGGCGCAGGGCGATCGCGACCAGCGCGCCGAGTGCCGGAACCACCTGCGTCCGCAGGCGCTCGACCGTGTCATCGGCCAGACGGCTCGGCACGAGCAGCGTGGCCACCTGGAGGCCGGCCGCGTCGCGCAGTGCGAACGCGCGGCGGCGCTCGTCGCCACCGGACGCGCCCAGCTCGATCGCCGCCGAGGGCATGGCGAGAGCCTCGGCGATGCGGCGCGCGCTCGCGCCCAGCGCCTCCCGCGTCTCGGCACCGGCGAGCAGCTCCTTGGCCAGCGACGCGGCGAGGTCCGCCTCCCCGCGTCTGCGCTCCGCCTCGACCGCGCGGCTGCGCGCGACCTCGGCCATCGAGCTCGCCACGGCGGCGACGACGGTGAACGCCGCCAGCGCCACCCAGTTGCGGCTGTCGGCGATCGTGAAGCGGCCCGTGGGAGGGAGGTGGAAGAAGTTGAAGGCCGCCGCGCTCGCGAGCGCGCTGAGCAGGCCGAGCCAGAGGCCCCAGTAGGCCGAGACGAGCAGCACTGCGGGCAGATAGACGACGCTCAGCGAGACCACCGGCGCCACGAGCTTCAGCGGATAGATGGCGGCGGTGGCGGCGGCGACCGCGAGGGCCATGACCGCGAGCCCGGCGGCTCCGTGTGGGGGGCCGCCGCGGGACCGTCCACCCGCGGGTCTGCCGAGCATGTTGCCGAGCTTAGGTGCCGTACGAGGCCGGTGGCGTGGAGGCGTTCCGCGCGGAGGCGATCTGGGCCAGCAGCGCGCTCGGGCTGGTGCCGCGGAGCACGCGCAGGCGCGGGAGCCGGTACGGATCGCTGCTGGGCCCGGCCCAACCGGGGATCACCGTGGTCGAGCCGACGAATCCGGCCGACTTGACGGCGTCGATCACCGCCGCGTTGTAGTGGCCCGACGGGTAGCAGAACCAGTTCACGGCGACGCCGTAGCGCTTGCGGAGCATCTGCCGCGCCACCGCCACCTGGTAGTGGAGCTCCGACGCGCTGATCGCCACCAGGTCGGCGTGGCTGATGCCCTGGGTGTCGAGCTCCCAGCCGGCGGCGATCATCGCCCGCACCTGCGCATCGGTGAGCCCGCCCTGGGACACGGGCAGCCCGGTGAGCTGGATGTTCTCGTCGGCCACCCAGCCGAGTTGACGGAGGATTGGCAGGGCGTTGACGTATTGCGAGCGGTAGCCGTTGTCGAACGTGAGCACGACCGGCTTGCCGGGTCCGAGCGCGACGCCGCGCGTCCAGTAGGCGCGGAGCTGGTCGAGCGTCACCGGATGCCAGCCCGCCGCCTTCAGCCCGTTCATCTGCGCTTGGAATTCGGAGGGGTCCACGTACAAGCCCGGGTACGGCGCGCCGGGTGGCGGCGGCGCGATCACGTGGTACATGAGCACCGGGACCGAGGCGTTTCCGGGCTTGCCGGTGGCGGTGGCGGTGACGGTCGAGCCGTGGCTTGCCGGGGTTCCGGCGGCGTGGTGGGCCGGCGCCTTCGTCCGCGCGACCTTGGCCGGCGCCGAGCGCCCGCCCGTGGAGCCGAGCGCGAGGGCGGCGATCGCCGCCAGGACGACGATGAGCCCACCGACGGCGGCCAGGCGCCGGCGCTGCTGGCGCCGGCGGCGTTCGCGTGCTCGCGCCGTCCGCCGGACGTCGGTGCCCTCGAAGCTCATGGCCGAACGGTATAGCGCGATCCGGCATTCATCTCCCCTGAGGGAAGGAGTCGGCTGGAGACCGGCGAAACGCACTCCCATGCTGCTCAAACGCCGTGTACCAAGGATCGACAGCCGACCGACCGAGCCCGCGAAGGGGTTCGAGCATCTCGATCGCCACGCGATCGCCGTCGTTCGCTGGCTGAACGCCAACCGCATCGACTACGTCCTGGTGGGACCCGTCGCCGAGGCGATCCGCGCCGGCACGCATGCCCGCGGGCCGGTGTCGGTCGTGCTCGCTCCGTACGGGCGGAACTTCGAGCGCCTCGAACGGGCGCTGTGGGCAGGGCACGCCCGCCTGCGCGTGGACGGCGCCGCCAAGGACGAGCCGGACACGGTGCCGGCGAAGCTGACCGCGGACAAGCTGGCGCGCGGCCAGCGCTGGACGCTCCGATGCGGCGAGTACGACCTCGACATCGAGGGGCGTCCCAAGGGCGAGCCCGACTACCAGGAGCTGCTCTACGAGGCGGCGCGCTACGAGATGGCCGAGGGCGTCACCGTCGAGGTCGCCTCGCCCGAGGACATCGAGCGCTACCGCTACATCGGCCGCACGGGCACGGCGCCGGAGATCCGCATCAGCCGGCAGGCGCCGGTCGAGCAGCACGCTTCTTAGTCGGGCGTTAGCACGGGCCCAATACCCTGGGCTGCGTGCTGCTGCGTGCGCGCAATGCTTTTATCGGCGCCGGTGCCGGCGTCCTCCTGCTCGTTCTGACCTGGCTGCTCGCGTTCCACGTGGGACCGTTCAAGTCGGTCGACCAGTCGATCTTCAGCGGCTTCTACGACCTGCATGCGCGCGGCGCCATCCCACGGGTCGCCACGCACATCGCGCAGCTGTGCGACCCCAAGCCGTTCTTCGTGCTGGCGGCGATCCCGGTGGCGGTGGCGCTGGTTCGCAGGCGCTGGCGCCTGGCGTTGACGATCGGGGTGATCCTGCTCGGGGCGAGCTGCACGACCGAGCTGCTCAAGCCGCTGCTGGCGGCGCCACGGCCGAACGCCATCTACGGCGGCGCCAACCCGGTCGGCTCGGTCTCCTGGCCGAGCGGGCACGCCACCGCGGCGATGTCGCTGGCGCTCACGTGCGTGCTGGCGGCCCCCGGTCGGTGGCGACCGACGGTGGCCGCGCTGGGGGCGGCATTCGCGGTGGCGGTCAGCTACTCGTTCCTGACCCTCGGCTGGCACTACCCGAGCGACGTGCTCGGCGGCTTCCTGGTGGCGGCCACGTGGACGCTGCTCGGAGTGGGCGCGCTGCTGGTGAGCGACCGGGGCCGCCGGCGGCGGACACTGGACGAGGTGGCGCCGGAGCCGCTACCGCTCGGGGCGGCGCTGGCGCCGATCGCGGTGACGCTCGCCGCCACCGCCGCGCTGGCGTGCCTGATCGTGCTCGTCCGCCCGCACGAGGTCGTCGATTACGCGCAGGCCCACAAGGTGTTCGTGGTGGGCGCGGCGGCGATCGGCGCGCTCGGGATGGCGCTGGCCACCGGCGTCATGCTGGCCGTGCGCCGGTCAGCTGGTTAGCGGTAGCGCCCGGGCTCCCACAGCGGCTCTTCGCCACCGTTGGCGCCCCGGCTCAGGATGAACAGCAGGTCCGAGAGGCGGTTGAGGTAGCGGACGACCTCGGGGTTGACATCGTCGCCCGCGGCGATGGTGAGCCGCTCGGCGCGCCGGCACACCGTCCGGCACACGTGGAGATGGGCCGCGGCGGGGGTGCCGCCGGGAAGCACGAACGACTTGAGCGGGGTGAGGGTGGCGTTGACCTCGTCGCAGCGCTGCTCGAGCCAGGTTGTCTGCTCCGGGAGGACTCTGAGGCGCTCGCGCTCGGGGTCCTCGGGGGCGGCGATGTCGGCGCCGACGTCGAACAGGTCATTCTGGACGTGGCGCATCCAGTCGGCGTACTGCTCGGGCAGGTCGTCGAGGGTGAGGGTCAACCCGATGTGGGCATTGAGCTCGTCGACCGTCCCGTAGGCCTCGATCCGCGGGTGGGTCTTGGCGACGCGGCTCATGTCCCCGAGGTGGGTCTCGCCACCGTCGCCCAGGCGGGTGTAGATGCGGGTCAGGTTGACGGTCATGGCCCGAGTCTAGGGGGGTGGATCGGTGGCGCGCCAGGCTCTTAAGTGTGATGAGCCCACCGAGACTTTCTAGCCGATTCGTCACCGCGCGCGCCGGAGGTCGGCGCGCAGAGTTCGGAAATCGGGCGTTTCCCGCCGCGGACCGTCACTCTGCTCGACGGTCGGCGAATAACTGTCGCTCCCGGCGTGTCGAACGAGGACCAGATCCGTGCGATCGCACTGCAACAGCGAGCTCGGGTAGCGCGGGCGCAGTTGCTGGCGGCCGGGATCAGCTCGAGCGCGATCCATCGGCGGGTTCGCAACGGCCGCCTGGAGCTGATCCATTGCGGTGTGTATGGGCTGCCGCACACCGCGGATCTGCCGCTCGGCACCGAAACCGCCGCGCTGCTTGCGTGCGGCTCAGGTGCGTTGCTGAGTCATCACAGCGCTGCGACCTTCTGGCGGCTGCGGCCCGGGGTGGCGCGACCGGTACATGTGACCATCCCCGGCGATCGTGGCGGTCCTTCGCCGATGGGCGTCGTGGTGCACCGCTGCTCGACGACTCGCCCCGGCCGATATCCGCCTATGGGAAGGCCTCCCCGTCACCTCGCCGGCGCGCACGCGCGCTCGACGTCGCGGCCACCCTCAGCGACCGCGAGGTCGAGCTCCTGCTCGACGAAGGCGCTGTTCGTGCGTCGGATCGTCACGGTGGCGCAATTGAACGACGTGCTCGCGCGCGCGGGCACCCACCCTGGGCGGGCACGGCTCGCGCGGGTAGCGCGGCACCCACACCACGTCCAGCAAGACGGACTCGCCACCCGAGGAGCGGATGCTCACACTCCTCCGCGCCGCCGGCCTGCCCGAACCGCAAACCCAGGTCCCCATGCTCGGCTACCGGCTGGATTTCTGCTGGCCGGAGCTTCGCCTGGCGCTAGAGGTCGACGCGTACGGCACTCATGGCAGCCGCAGGCGGTTCGAGAGCGACCGCCGACGCGACGCCTGTCTGCTCACCGAAAAGGGCATCACGGTCCTTCGCGTCACCGAAGCCGCGACCAGGGAGCGCCCGTTCGAAGCCGTCGGAACGGTGGCGCGGGCGATCGGACAGCGAGAGGCAGCCCTACGACAAGGGTGAGCGCGCGGTACGATCCCAGCCGTTCAAGGTCGGTGGTCATGGGAAGCCGGTGAGAAGCCGGCGCGGACCCGCCACTGTGATCGGGGACGCCAGCCGCACGAGATAGCCACTGGCTGACGCACGTCAGCCGGGAAGGCGCGGCTGGTAGGCCCGTAAGCCAGGAGACCAGCCTCCGACCGTCAAGCCGATACGCCCTCGCGGAAAGGGGTGGCCCTCATGCCTCGCAGACTCAACTTCGCCCTCGGCGGAGCGACCCTCGCTCTCGCCCTGTCCCCGGCCGCGGCTCTCGCCGCCGCCAAGTCGCCGACGGTGACCGTCCGGGTCGAGGGGCTCAACAAGACGCTTCTGGCACCGACGCAGGTGCACGCACCCAAGACCGGCTCGATCACCAAGGGCGGAACGCCCAAGGGCCAGTGCTCGGCCAACTCGGCCGCCGGCGCGCTCGACGTCGCAACCCGCCACCACTGGGGCGGCAAGTACGCGGGGAGTGGCCTGGGGATCGAGATCACCAGGATCTTCAACGAGACCCACCTGTTCTCGGGGAAGCTCTACTGGAGCATCTGGGTCGGCGACGGCTACGCGCAGCAGGGCCTGTGCGGGATCAAGCCCCGCCCCGGCGAGCAGCTCCTGTTCGCGGCGGTGCCGCTGTCGTTCAAGGGGTCGCTGCTCGCGCTCAGCGCGCCGTCGCGCGCCACGGCGGGGAGGGCCTTCAAGGTGACCGTGTATCGCGTCAGCGCCAAGGGCAAGCGCATTCCGCTGGCCCACGCCCACGTGAGTGGCCGCGGGGTCACTACGACGACGAACGGCCAGGGCATCGCCACGGTCGATCCGAGCAAGGCCGGGACGCTCACGCTCCAGGCCAGCCACACGGGTGACATCCGGTCCGCACCGGAGTCGGTCCGGGTCAGCTGAGATGGCGCACAGCCGGGCCCGCATCGCGGTCCTCGCCCTCACGGCGGGGTTGCTCCTCGGCGGGTGCGGGCTCGGCCCCGGTCACGGCACCTCGCGCGTGACCGTCACGGTCACGCGCGCCTTCGGCAGCCAGCCGCTCGCGACCGTGACCAGGTCGAAGGTGCCCGGATCGGAGACCGTGATGCGCACGCTCGAGCGCTCGTTCCGCGTCACCACGCGCTACGGCGGCGGGTTCGTCCAATCGATCAACGGACTCGCCGGCTCCTCGGCCCACCTCGACTGGTTCTACTACGTCAACGGCCTCCAGGCGCCCCTGGGAGCGGCCAGCACGTCGGTGCACCGCGGCGACACGATCTGGTGGGACCTCCACGACTGGAGCGCCACCGACACGATCCCCGCCGTGGTGGGCTCGTTCCCGGAGCCGTTCGTCCACGGACAGGGTGGCAAGCGCTATCCGGCCGTGATCGAGTGCGGCGCCACCGTCACCCGCGCCTGCACCCGGGTCAGCGACGAGCTTGCTCACGCGGGGGTCCGCGTCTCCACTCAGGTGATCGGCGCGGCCACCGGCACCGACATCGCCACGATCCTCGTCGGGCCGTGGTCGGCCCTGCGGGGAACGCTGGTGGCCCAGGTGATCGACGCCGGCCCCGGCTCGAGCGGCGTCTACGCACGGTTCACCTCGGCCGCCGGCCATTCGCTCGCGCTGCTCGATCCCAAGGGCCACGTGGTGCGCACCCTCGGGGCCGGGACCGGCCTGATCGCGGCCACGAACGAAACGGCCGCGGGCCCGACGTGGGTGATCACCGGCACCGACTCTGCCGGCGTGGCCGCCGCCGCGGCCGCGCTGACGCCGATCCGGCTCCATGACCACTTCGCGCTCGCGGTCGAGGGCAACAGCGATTTCGCCCTTCCGCTCCGGGGAGCGAGTTGAGCTACCGCCGGCGCGCCAGCCCCCTGCACGCGGCGCGCGCCGGTGCCGGATGCGCCTACTGCCTCGCGTTCGCGTGCGCGGCGCTGATCCTGTCGAACCCGGCCGCGCTGGCCGCCCTTGCGGTTGCGCTGGCCGGCGCGGCGCTCGCAGCAGGAGTCGGGAGGGAGCTGCGGCGGGCGGCGCTGTGGGCGCTCCCGCTGGCGGTGGCGATCGCGCTCGTCAACGCGCTCGTCACGCGGGACGGCCTGACGGTCATCGCTCGGCTCGGGAACCTCCCGCTGCTCGGCCACACCGACATCACGCTCGAGGCGACGGCGTTCGGCGGGATCCTGGCGCTGAAGGCGCTCGTACTGATCCTGTCCGGCGCGCTCTACACCGCCGCCGTCGATCCCGACGAGGTGCTGCGCCTGCTGCGCCGCGTGTCGTTTCACTCGGCGCTGACGGCGACGCTGGCGACGAGGATGGTTCCGGTGCTCCTCCGTGACTCCCGGCGCCTGGCCGATGCGCAGCGCTGCAGGCCCGGCCCGCCCCCGTCACGCCTGGCACTGATGCGCGCCACCACCTCGGGGGTGCTCGACCGCGCGCTCGACGTCGCCGCCGCGCTCGAGGTCCGCGGCTACGGGGCGGCGCGGCGGGCGCCCAGTCGACGCCGGCCCTACTCGCGCCACGACCTCGCGTTCGGGGCCTCCGCGGTGGCGGTCCTCGCCGGGGCGGTGGCGCTGCGGGCCGGGGGCCTGGTGCCCTTCGAGGCCTATCCCGTCCTCCACGCGGAGATTGCGCCCGGGGGGTTCGTCGGTTGCGGCGCGCTGATCGCGGTGGCGCTGGGTCCGTTCGCAGACCGGAGGGGCACGTGGAACCGGTAGTCGACGTCCACGAGCTGACCTACCGCTATCCGGGAGCCCATAAGGCGGCGCTGACGGGCGTCAGCCTGGAGGTGAGTCCGGGCGAGCTCGTGATCCTGGCCGGCGCTTCGGGATCGGGCAAATCGACGCTGCTCCGGGCGATCAGCGGCCTCGTCCCGCACTTCCACGGTGGCGAGTTCGGCGGGCGGGTGATCGTCGCCGGACTGGACACCCGCGAGCATGGTCCCGGGACCCTCGCCTCCGCGGTGGGGACGCTGTTTCAGGACCCTGAGACCCAGGTGGTGATGGGTACGCCGCGCGCGGAGCTGTCGTTCCCGCTCGAGAATCGCGGCGAGCCCGAGTCCGCGGTGGCGCGCGGGGTGGAGGAGGCGGCGCTCGCCCTCGGGATCGCGCATCTCCTCGACCGCTCGACGGGCGAGCTCTCCGGCGGCGAGCTCCAGCGCGTGGCCTTGGGGGCAGCGCTCGCGGGCCGGCCGGCGCTCGTCGTCCTCGACGAGCCGACCTCCCAGCTCGACCCGGTGGCCGGGGACGAGCTGATCGCGCTGCTGCGCCGGCTGAATGAGGACTCGGACACAGCGATCCTGCTGGCCGAGCATCGCCTGGAGCGCTGCCTCTCAGCGGCCGACCGCGTGATCGCGCTGAAGGACGGCCACATCGTCTGCGACTCCGCGCCGGAGCGGTTCCTGGCCTGGGCGGCGGACGCCGCGCCCGAGCTCCAGACGCCGGGGGCGCGGCTGCTCGGCTCGGTTGGGCTGCCGCCGGCGGCGGGGGTGAAGCGGGCGCGCGCCGCGCTGCGGGCAGGCCGGCTCCAGGCCCGCGCCGCCGACGCCGCCCGCGCCACCCACGCCGACCCCGCCCTACCGAGCCTTGCTGGCCAGCCAGCCAGGCGGGGGATGGGGGGAGGCCGGGGTGGGGGCGCAAGCGCGGGCGCGGCGCCGGCGCTCGAGTTCGACCGCGTATGGCACGAGCTGCGCGACGGTCCCGCGATCCTGCGCGGCATCACGCTGAGGCTGGCCGCCGGCGAGCGGGTGGCGCTGATGGGGCGAAACGGCGCCGGAAAGTCGACGCTCCTGCGTCATGCCGCAGGACTGTCAAAGCCCACACGCGGCCGGGTGAGGACCTCCGGACGTGTCGCCCTGCTGCTCCAGAACCCGGCCGACTACCTGGTCCACGACACGGTGGCGCAGGAGGCGTCCACGGCCGCGCTCGCTCTCGTGGGCTTGGCCGGCGCCGGCGAGCGCCACCCGCGCGAGCTATCCGTGGGCGAGAAGCAGCGCCTCGCGCTCGCAGTGGTGCTCGATCCCGCGCCGGGCGAGCCGGCCGCGGTCGTCTGCCTCGACGAGCCCACCCGGGGGATGGACCGAGCGCACAAGCAGGAGCTTGCGGCGCTGCTGGGAGGGCTTGACGCCGGCGTGCTCGTGGCCACGCACGACCCCGAGTTCGCGGCGGCGTTCGCCGAGCGGGTGGTGCTGCTGGCCGACGGCGCTCCGGTCGCCGACGGCCCCGTGTCCGAGGTCCTCTCCGGGGGGACCTACTTCGCCACCGAGACCGCGCGGATCCTCGGTGGCGCGGGTGGCGCGCTCACGCCCGAGCAGGGCGCGGCGCTGATCGAAGCACCGGAGATGAGCTCGGTATGAGCTGGCAGGTCGCTGCCTTCACGCTGCTCGCCCTCGCGCTCGCGGCCGGCTTCGCCTGGTACGAGCGCACCCGTCCGGACGCTCGAGTCGTCGCGCTGGTGGCGACGCTCGCCGCGCTCGCGGCGCTCGGGCGGATCGCGTTCGCGGCGCTCCCGAACGTCAAGCCCACGACCGACATCGTGCTCATCGCCGGCTACGCCCTGGGGGGCCCTCCGGGGTTCGTCGTCGGCGCCCTCACCGGGCTGGTGTCGAACTTCTTCTTCGGCCAGGGCCCGTGGACGCCCTGGCAGATGGCGGGGTGGGGCGCCGCCGGCCTGATCGGCGCCGGACTGGCCGCGGCGTACGGGCGGCGGCGGCTCGGGCGCTGGCCGCTGGCGATCGTCTGCGCGGTCGTCGGGTACGCCTTCACCGCCTTCCAGGACTTCGGCGATTGGGTCACCTACAGCGACCACAGCCTCGTGCAGCTGGGCGTCTACGTGGGGCGTGGGACCGGGTTCGATCTGGTCCACGCGGGCGCGTGCCTCGTGTTCGCGCTCGCGTTCGGGCCGGCGCTGGCGCACTCGCTGACCCGATTCACCGCGCGGCTGGAGGTGATCTGGAGGGCGGCGGCCGTGCCGGTGGCGCTCGCCGCTGTGGTGCTGGCGACGCTCGCCGTGGCCCCAACGGCGCGGGCCGCCACTCCCGCCTCCTACCTGCGGGCGGCTCAGAACGCGGACGGCGGCTTCGGTCCAGCGCCGGGGCAGGCTTCCTCGCCGCTCTACGCCGGCTGGGCCGCGCTCGGCCTCGCCGCCGAGGGCATCAACCCGGCGAGCGTGAGCCACGGCGGGCCGAGCCTGCTCTCCTACCTGAGCGGCAACCCGGGCGGCTCGGACCCCGGGTCGCTCGAGCGGACGATCCTGGCCGTGCGCGCCTCGGGCGCGAGCGCGGCGCCGTGGCTCGGCCCGCTCGACCGCGCCTTCGGTGGCAGCGGCGCGATCTCGCAGCAGGTCAACCTGACCGCGTTCGGTGTGCTGGCGCTGCGCGCGGCCGGCGCCCCGGTGGCGGGCGCGACGGTGGGCTGGTTGCTCCGCCAGCAGGACCGCGACGGCGGCTTCAGCTTCACGACCGCCGGCGGGGGCAGCGACGTCGACGACACTGCGGCCGCGCTCGAGGCGCTGGCGGCGGCCGGCGTCCGGGGCTCTTCCGCCGATCGCGCGGTCGCCTACATCCGGAGCCGCCAGAACCGAGACGGCGGCTTTCCGACCCAGGGGGCGGTCGACTCGAACGCCCAGTCGACGGCCTGGGC
Organism: uncultured Solirubrobacterales bacterium; assembly: GCA_963839105.1. GTDB lineage: Bacteria > Actinomycetota > Thermoleophilia > Solirubrobacterales > Solirubrobacteraceae > Palsa-465. The sequence goes on along the minus strand of CAWITQ010000004.1, from coordinate 638,711 downwards.
GGTCCAGGGCCTGATCGCCGCCGGGGTCGATCCGAGCTCCGTTCAGCGCGCGCGGGGATCGAACCCGCTCCAGTTCCTGAGCTCGCTCATCGCGGCCGACGGCCACGTCCGTTACGCCCGCGGGCTCGATCAGACCCCGGTGTGGGTCACGGCGGAGGCCGCGATGGCGCTCGCCGGCAAGCCGCTGCCGCTCGCGCCCCTGAGCTCGGCGGCGCCGAAGCGCGCGTCGAGGCCGCACGCCTCCGCGCCGGCGTCCGCTCATCGAGGCGCGGCGACGGGCCGCGCGCGGGCCGACTCGCGGCGGCGGGGGGCTCGGGGGCGGGCCTCAGCGGGGCCCGCCAACGCGATGCTGCAGGCGCTCGCCGGCGATGCGGGCGTCGCCACCGCGCTCCTCCTCGCGCCGCTGAAAAGCGCGCAAATCGACTAGCCTCCCCGCCCCGTGAAGATCGGAGTCCCCAAGGAGACCGTGGAACGCGAGCGCCGAGTGGCCCTCGTTCCCGAGGTCGTACGCAAGCTCGTGAGCCAGGAGCACACGGTCGTCGTCGAGCGTGGCGCCGGTGCCGGCGCCCTGCTTCCGGACTCGCTGTATGAGGAGGCGGGGGCGCAGATGGCCGACGATCCGGCCGAGGTCTACGGCTGCGACGTGGTGGTCAAGGTCGCGCCGCCCACGCAGGACGAGGTCGGCCGGCTGAAGGCCGACGGGGTCCTGATCGGCTTTCTGCAGCCCCTGACCAACGGCGACGGCGTGCGGGCGATCGCCGGCTCCGGCACCACGGCGTTCGCGATGGAGGCGATCCCTCGGATCAGCCGCGCTCAGTCGATGGACGCGCTGAGCTCGCAGGCGAACATCGGCGGCTACAAGGCGGTGCTGATCGCGTCGACGGAGATCGGCCGCTTCTTCCCGATGCTGATGACGGCCGCGGGCACGATCCGCCCCGCGACCGTGCTCGTGCTCGGCGCCGGCGTGGCCGGCCTTCAGGCGATCGCGACCGCCCGCCGGCTCGGCGCGGTGGTCCAGGGCTTCGACGTGCGCGCGGCGGTCAAGGAGCAGGTCGAGTCGTTGGGGGCGCATTTCCTCGAGTTCGACCTCGGCGGCGACCTCGAGGGGGCCGGCGGCTACGCCAAGGAGCTGACGCCCGAGCAGCAGGCGCGCCAGCAGGAGCTGATGGCCGAGGCGATCGGCAAAGTCGACGTGGTGATAACCACCGCCGCGGTCCCGGGACGGCGCGCGCCGATCCTCGTCACCGAGGACGCGATCCGCCGCATGAAGCCTGGCTCGGTGATCGTCGATCTGGCGGCCGAGAGCGGCGGCAACGTCGAGCTGACCGAGCCCGGCGAGACCGTGATGCGCCACGACGTCAAAATCATCGCGCCGCTCAACGTGCCCAGCACGATGGCCGAGCACGCCTCCCAGCTATATGCGCGCAACATCGAGTCGTTGCTCGGGCTGATGATCAAGGAGGGGCAGCTCGAGCTCGACTTCGAAGATGAGGTGATCGCGGGGGCGTGCATCACGCGGGGTGGGGAGATCGTTCACGAGGGCGCCAAGCAGGCTGCCGGCGCGCCGGCGTAGTTCGAGAGGAGTCTCTGTGGATTCGTTGGTGATTGACATTGCGATCTTGGTGTTGGCCGGATTCGTCGGCTACACGGTGATCTCGAAGGTTCCGAACACGTTGCATACGCCGTTGATGTCGGGGACGAACGCGATTCATGGGATCGTGGTGTTGGGGGGGTTGTTATTGATGCCGTATGCGAGTGGGGTGTTGGAGAAGGTGTTGTTGGTGATCGCGGTGGCGTTCGGGACGATCAACGTGATCGGCGGGTTTTTGGTGACCGATCGGATGCTCGGGATGTTCAAAGCGAAGGAACCGCCGAAGACTGATGAGGCGGCGGGGTCGGACGGCAAGGTGGGCTGAGCGGTGGCGACGGTGTTTCTGCAGTCGGTGGATTTCATTGATGCGGCGTACATCCTGGCGTTCATCCTGCTGATCTACGGGATGACGGGGTTGACGGGGCCGCGCACAGCGGTGCGGGGGAACAAGATCGCGGCGGTGGGAATGGCGATCGCGGTGATCGCGACGTTGCTGCGCCAGCACGAGTTCTCACGACAAGAACACGATTTGGCTGATCGCTCTGGGGCTCGCTCATCGGGACCGCGATCGGAATCCCAGCGGCGCTCAGGGTTCACATGACGGCGATGCCGCAGATGGTGGCGATCTTCAACGGGGTCGGTGGCGGGGCGGTGGCGTTGATCGCGTGGGTGGAGTTTCGCCACGGGTTCGCGGCGGAGGGCGGGTCGATGTGGCCGCTGCGCGCGGAGATCTTCGAGCTGTTCGGCGCGATCGTGGGCTCGATCTCGTTCTGGGGGTCGAACATCGCGTTTTTGAAGCTGCAGGAGATCCTGCCCGGCCGGCCGATCAAGCTGCCCGGGCGTCTGCAGCCCATCCTGAACGGCGCGCTGTTGCTGATCGCGCTGGCCAGCGCGATCATCCTGTGCGCCGGCACCCACTCCGAGGCGCTGTTCATCCTCGGGATCCTCGTCGTCCCGGCGATCCTCGGGAACACCATCGTGCTCCCCATCGGCGGGGCGGACATGCCGGTGGTCATCTCGCTGCTGAACGCGTTCACCGGCCTGTCGGCCGCCGCGACCGGCGTCGCCTTGTCGAACCCGGTGATGATCGTGGCCGGGATGATCGTCGGCGCCTCGGGAACGATCCTGACGAACCTGATGGCCAAGGCGATGAACCGCTCGGTCCCGGCGATCATCGCCGGCGGGTTCGGCGGCGCGGTCGCCGCGCCGGTGGGCGCCTGCCGCCGACGGCGGCGGGACCGTGCGCTCCACCTCAGCCCCAGGACGTCGCCATCCAGCTCTCCTACGCCCGCCAGGTCGTGATCGCGCCGGGCTACGGCATGGCCGTCGCTCAGGCCCAGCACGCCGTCCGCGAACTCGAACGCGCGCTGGAGAACAAGGGGGTGGAGGTGAAATTCGCTATCCACCCCGTCGCGGGACGCATGCCCGGCCACATGAACGTCCTGCTCGCCGAAGCCGACGTCCCCTACGACCTCCTGCGCGAGATGGACGAGATCAATCCGGAGTTCTCGCGGACCGACGTGACCCTGGTCATCGGCGCCAACGACGTCACCAACCCCGCGGCCAAGAACGAGCCGGGATCGCCCATCTACGGGATGCCGATCCTCGAGGTCGACCGCTCCGGCTCGATCATCGTCCTCAAGCGGAGCATGGCCTCCGGCTTCGCCGGCATCGACAACCCGCTGTTCTACGACCCCAAGACAGCGCTTCTCTTCGGTGACGCCAAGCGATCCGTGAGCGAGATCACAAGCGAAGTACAGGCGCTGTAGTTAGAGTCGCGCCACTGCACGACCGCGATCTGAGGGAACCATGGACGAGAAACGCCTGAAGGAAATCCCGATCTTCTCGAGCATCTCCGACGAGGAAGCCCATCGACTGGCGGCATTCGCCAGCGAGACCAGCGTCCCCGAGGGTCAGATCCTGATGAAGCAGGGCGACTACTCGGTCGAGCTGATTGCGATCGAGGAGGGCACAGCGGACGTCATCCAGGACGGCAAAAAGGTGGCCACGCTCGGCAAGGGGGACCTGATCGGCGAGATCGGCCTGCTGGAGCGTCGGCAGCGCAACGCCGATGTCATCGCCGCCTCGCCGATGCGCATCATCAAGCTGACCCACTGGGAGATCCGCCGGATGTCCGAGGACACGATCGAGCGGATCAAGCAGGTCGTCGAGAAGCGCCAGCAGCAGGGCGTGGCGGATCCGGCGTACTCCGCCGATTCGAACGCGTAGGCACTGACTCCGCCGGGCACCCTAGAGGTGTCCGTGAGGAGACTCTGCCGCTACATCGCGCTTGCGCTGACGCTGCTCCTGCCGGCAGGCGCCGCCTCCGCGAAGCAGGCGGTGGCGACGGGTAGCGACGGCGCGGTGGCATCGGAGACTCCGGCGGCCACCCGGGCCGGGCTCCAGGTGCTGCGCGAGGGCGGGACCGCGGCCGACGCCGCGGTGGCGGTCGCCTCCACCCTCGGCGTCACCGATCCCTTCGTGGCCGGCATCGGCGGGGGCGGCTACTTCGTCTACTACGACGCGGCCACGCACCGCGTGTACACGATCGACGGCCGCGAGACCGCGCCGACGGCCGACGACCAGAACCTGTTCATCGACCCCCAGACGGGCAAGCCGCTCGCCTTCCCCGTCGCGGTGACCAGCGGCCTGTCGGTCGGCGTCCCGGGCACGCTCATGACCTGGCAGCAGGCGCTCTCCCGGTTCGGGCGCTTCAGCCTCGCGCGCGATCTGGCGCCGGCCGAGCGGGTGGCGCAGCGCGGCTTCCCGGTGAGCGCAGCCCTGCGCGAGGAGGACCGCGAGAACGCCTTCCGGTTCGTCGACTTCAGCTCCACGCGCGCCATGTTCCTACCCGGCGGACAGCTCCCCCGCGTCGGCTCGGTCATGCGCAACCCGGCGCTGGCGCGGACGTACTCTCTGATCGGCCGGCGCGGTATCGGCGCGTTCTACGGCGGAAGGATCGGCGCGGACGTCGTGCACACGGTCCAGCACCTGCCGCTGGCGCCGGGCTCGACACTCACCCCGCGGCCAGGCCGCATGACGCTGGGCGACCTGCGTCGCTACCGGGCGCTGCTCCGTGCCCCGACCCATGTCCGCTACCGCGGATACGACGTGTATTCGATGGCCCCGTCGTCGAGCGGCGGGACGACCGTCGGCGAGTCGCTCAACATCCTCTCCAACTTCGACCTCGCGCGTGAGACGCGAGTTCAGGCGCTCCACCACTTCCTGGAGTCCACCCGACTGGCCTACGCGGACCGCAACCGCTGGATCGGAGACCCGGCGTACGTGAACGTGCCGCTGGCGCAGCTCCTCTCGACGGCATTCGCGCGCCAGCGCGCCTGCCTGATCGACCCGAGCCACGCTCTGCCGAGCCCGGTGTCGCCGGGCAACCCCTCTGCCGGCGCCGGCGGTTGCACGCCGAAGCAGCCTAGTAACGCGGGCGCGCCGAACGACGGGGCGAGCACGAACCACTTCGTGGTCGCCGACTCGCGCGGGGACGTCGTCTCGTACACGAACACGATCGAGCAGCTCGGCGGGAGTGGGATCGTCGTTCCAGGCCGTGGCTTCCTGCTCAACAACGAGCTCACCGACTTCGACTTCGCCCCGGTGCAACCGGGCGTCCCCGACCCCAACCTGCCGGCCGGCGGCAAACGGCCCCGCTCGAGCATGTCGCCCACGATCGTGCTCCGGAACCGGCGCCCGTTCATGGCGGTCGGGGCCGCCGGCGGCGCGACGATCATCACCACCGTGCTGCAGATCCTGATCGACCGGATCGACTTCGGGATGAGCCTGCCGGCGGCGATCGACGCGCCCCGCGCGTCCCAGCGAAACTCCAAGACCACCCAGGCCGAGCCGTCGTTCCTGGCGCTGCCGACGACGCACGGTCTCGAGCAGCTCGGGCAGTCCTTCGCCGTCACCGACACCTCGTCGCTGAATCCGGCCATCAAGATCGCGTCCACCATCGGGACCGCGTCCGCGCTGCAGTTCCTGGGCCGCGGGCGAGTGGTGGCCGCGGCCGAGGCCGTCCGCCGCGGCGGGGGCGATGCCGGCGTCGTTCGCGCGACCCGTTAGCGCCGCCAGATAACCTGGGTCGCGCGATGCTTGTCCGGGAGCGCGCGCTCGAAACGCTGGCAGCGGAGCAGTTCGACGTCCTCGTCATCGGAGGCGGGGTGACGGGGGCGGGCGTGGCGCTCGATGCGGCATCGCGGGGCTACAGCGTCGCCCTGGTGGAGAAGGCCGACTTCGCGTCGGGGACGAGCAGCCGCTCCTCGAAGCTCGTGCACGGCGGCCTGCGCTATCTCCAGAACTTCGACCTGGGTCTGGTCCGCGAGGCGCTGCTCGAGCGCCAGCTCATGGTCAAGCTGGCGCCGCACGTGGTGCGGCCGCTGGCGATGGTCGTACCGGCGTTCGAGGGCGCCCGGCTCGACCGGCTGGTCGGCATCGGCCTGAACATGTACGACGTGATGGCCACGCCCCGGCTGCGCGGGCGGCGCGGCGGGCGGCGCGTCGCGCCGCGCGGGCGCGGGTCCGACGACGGCTGGGAGAGCGACTGGAGCCCCTCGCGCCACCGGGTGATCGCCGGCGAGGCCGTGGTCGAGCTGCTGCCCGCGCTCGCTTCGCGGCAGCCCACCTCCGGCTACCTGTTCTACGACTGCCAGACCGACGACGTGCGCCTCGTGCTCACGATCCTCGGCGAGGCCGAGCGCTTCGGCGCGATCCTCGCCAACCGGGTGGAGGTCGTCGAGCTCGATCCCGCGGGCGCGCGGGTGCGCGAGGGCGAGACGGGCTCGGAGTTCGTCGTCCGCGCCGACAACGTCGTCAACGCAACCGGCGTGTGGGCCGATCGGATCCGTCCCGAGGAGCTCCACTCCGAGGCGGAGGTCCCGACCATCGCGCCGAGCCGGGGCACGCATCTCACGCTCTCCCAGGAGGATCTGCCGCTGCGCGCCGGGGCGATTCTGCCGGCGGGGGAGGGCCGCTCGATCTTCGCGCTGCCGTGGCTCGGACGGAGCCTGATCGGCACCACCGACAACAACTACGACGGCGACATCGACCACGTCCGTCCCTCGCCCGCGGACATCGAATATCTGCTCGACGCCGTCAACCGGTTCTTCGGCACCTCGCTGACGCCGGGCTCCCTGACGGGGGCGTACGCGGGCGTGCGACCGCTGATCTCCACCGGCGACACGCGCAAATCGGTCGACATCTCGCGCAAGGCCGAGCTGTATGAGACCTCGAGCGGCCTGATCACGATCACCGGAGGCAAGCTGACCACGTGGCGGCGCATGGCGAAGCTCGCCGTGGACCGGCTGGTCGAGCGTGATGGGCGCGAGGCGCCCTGCCGGACCCACGAAATCCCGCTCGGCGAGCCCGCGGAGCCCGCCTCGCTGCCGCGAGTGGACGGCGTTCCCGAGCACGCCTACGAGGCGCTGGCGTCGCGCTACGGCCACGCCGCCGAGAACGTGCTCGCGGTGGCGGCGTCGGACCCGGTGCTCGCCCGGCCGATCGTGCCCGGAATGCCCGACCTGCTCGCCGAAGCTCCGTTCTCAGCGCGTTGTGAACAGGCACGGTCGCTCGGCGACGTGCTCCTGCGGCGCACGCGGCTCGGGATCCTGGCCGCGCACGAGGTCTGCTCCGAGGACGTGCCGGTCGCGGTGGCGCGCGCGCTAGGGACGGAGCTCGGCTGGGACGCGGCGCGGATCGCCGCGGAGGTTCAGCGGTTCCGCGATGAGGCACAGATGGAGGGGATCGCGCTGGAGGCGGTCCGGTGAGGCTGCGGACCGCCCGCGGGGTCCTCGAGCTCGGCGAGCGGCCATGGTTGATGGGGGTGGTCAACGCCACGCCGGACTCGTTCTCCGACGGCGGCGTGTTCGCGACGCTCGAGGCCCGGGTCTCGCTGGCGCGAGAGCTGATGGCCGCGGGGGCGCAGATCATCGACATCGGCGGCGAATCGGGTGTGACCAATCGGCCGCCGGTGCCGGCCGAGGAGGAGACCGCGCGGGTCGTGCCGCTGATCGAGCGGGTCGCCGCGCTGGGAGCGGTGGTGTCTGTCGACACGTGGAAGCCGGCGGTGGCGCGCGCGGCGATCGCGGCGGGCGCGTCGATCGTCAACGACTTCAGCGGCTTGCACGACCCCGAGCTCGCCGCCGTGTGCGCGGCGACGGGTGCGGCGCTGGTGGTCGCGCACACGCGGGCCGCTCCCAAGCAGAAGCTGCTCGACCCCTCGCTCGACGGCCGGATCGTCGCGGACGTCGAGGCGTTCCTGCGCGAGCGGATGGCGGTGGCGCTCGACCGCGGGGTCGAGATGGAGCAGTTGTTGCTCGACCCCGGTCCGGACCTGGGCAAGACGCCGGCGCAGACGGTCGAGGTGCTCCGCGCGCTGGACCGGTTCCATCTGCTCGGGCGGCCGATTCTGCTCGCGGTGTCGCGCAAGGACTTCATCGGGGCGATCACCGGTCGGCCGCCGCGGGAGCGGTTGGCGGGCACGCTCGGCGCCGTCGGGTTCGGGGTCGACGCCGGCGTCCACGTCCTGCGCGTACACGACGTGCGCGAGGTCGCCGAGTTCCTCGCCGTGCGCGCGGTTCTGCGGGGTGAGAAGGAGGTGGATCCGGGCCTCCGGCTGGGCGACGAGCTTCGCCGGGAGCCGGCGCCGACAGGGCAGATCGCTAGGCTGGGCGACTGAAAGTGAATCGCCGGTCGCTGGCACAACGCGACCGGAGCCCACCGATCCAATCCCAGAAGGAGGCCACGCATGTCCATCCTGGACCGCTCCGCCCTAGAGGAAAGCCCGCTCGCCGATCTCCACGCGATCGCCTCAGAGCTCTCGATCGACGGCTACCGCCGGCTTCGCCGTCCCGAGCTGATCACCGCGATCCTGGAGCGCCAGGGCGGTGAAGATGCACGTCCACGCACGGTCGAGGGCGACTCGGCCGCCGAGGAGGAGCAGGAACCGGCAAACACCGCCGAGTTCACCGGTGTCGTCGCCGAGGAGATCCACGCCGGGGAGAGCGGCGCCACCGCTGCCCGCCGGCGGCGCGGCCGGCGCGGTGGACGAGGCCGTGGCGGGCGCGAGGAAGGTGGTCGTTCGGGAGGCGACGATGAGGATCGGGCCACCGGCGATGACGAGAGCGCCGACGTGGAGGAAACGCGCGGTCGTGGTGGTCGTGGCGGCCGTGGCGGTCGCGTCGAGGACGAGCGCGGCGGCGGCGAGGAAGAGCGTGACGGCGACGGAGCGCGGGGTGGCCACGAGGAGATCGTCGAGGGCGTGGTCGAACTGCTCCCCAACGGCTCCGGCTTCATGCGCGTTGAGCCGCCCGAGCCCTCGGAGGGCGATGTCTACATCTCGGCCGCGCAGGTCAAGCGCTGCGAGCTCGTCCCCGGCGACCGGATCGCCGGGCCGCGGCGGGCGCCGCGGCGCTCGGAGCGGTTTGCTTCGCTCGTCCGGGTCGACACGATCAATGGACGGCCGGCGTCCGAGGTCGCCGACAGCGCGCGCTTCGACGACCTGCCCACGGCGTTCCCCGAGGAGCGGTTCAAGCTCGGCTCCGAGGACCCCACGATCAAGGCGATCGAGTTCCTGACCCCATTGGGACGCGGTTCGCGCGTGGTCATCAGCGGCGCGGCGCAGGCCGGAAAGACCGAGGCGCTTCACCGGCTGGCGCTCAGCTTGGCCGGCCAGGACGAGCTGACGCCGCTGCTGGTGCTCGCCGGCGTCCGGCCCGAGGAGGTCTCCGAATGGAGCTCGCTCGAGCCCGCCGCCACCGTGACGCTCGCCGGCTCCTCCGACGCTCAGGCGCAGGCGGTGGAGCGGATCGTCGACCAGGGCCGGCGGATGGCCGCCCGCGGCGGCCACGCCGTGGTGCTCATCGACACGCTCGACGGTCTGGCGCCGAGCGCGGCGCGCAAGGCGCTGGCCGCGGCCCGGCGGATCGTCGACGGCGGGTCGCTGACCGTGATCGCCACCGCGACACAGCCCTTCGGTGGCGAGACGACCGTGATCTCTCTCGACGCCCGGCTCACCGCCACGGGGCGCTTCCCGGCGCTCGACCTGGCGACGAGCTGGACCATGCACCCGGAGAAGCTGGTGGGCGACGCCGGGGCGGAGGCGATCGCGCGGACGCGGGCCGAGGCCCTCGGGGACTGAGCGGCGCTCAGTAGGCCGTGCAGCGGGAACGGTGGCGCGGCACGGCCTTGTAGCGCGGCGCCTGTCCGCGTAGCCAGAGCATCTGGTCGACGTCGGCGGCGCGCGTGTCCGTCCGCGCGGCGACGATGAGCTCGACCGCGTGCAGCGCGCAGGCGCGGATCTCGACCTCCTCGGGCGAGCCGTGGTCGATCAGCTCCTCGCGCTCGATGCGCGCGACCAGGCCCGGGTCGAAGGTCAGGATGCCGTCGAGCCTGAGCACGTGCGGGACGAGGTTGTCGGCGAACATCGTCAGGTCGTCGAGGTCGCCGAAGCGGGCCACGCCGGCGCGAGCCAGGTCTGCGGCCGCGATCTGCGCGCGCTTGAGAAACGGCACCGGCAGCCCGTCGTAGCTCGATACGTCCGCGAAGCACTCCCACGTCCCGAGGCGCCGCGCCAGCGCCACCGCCGAGTCGCCGTCCGCGAGCGCCTCGAACCGTCCACCACACTCGGCTTCGACATGCTCGCCGAGATGGCGCAGCGACCGAGCGAACAGCTCCATCAGCTCGTGCGCCGGGTCCTGCCCGAGCGTCGCCGCGATCTCGGCCACGTCGATCCCGGCCAGCGCGGCGGCCGGCCATGGCCCGCGCGTGTCGAAGCGCTTGCGGATGCCGGCCTCGATCGTCCGGTAGCCGGAGCGGCCGGTTGGCTTGCGCAGCGTCGGGAACCAGCCCGAGCCGAAGTTGACGGCGTCGAGGGTGAGCCAGAACGCAGCCGAACCCTTGTCTGGCGTCTCCGCGGAGACGCCGCGCGGCAGCGCACCGGCGTAGGCGGCGATCCGGTCCCGCTCGATGCGCACGAACCGCGCGCGCGAGGCGACGGTGGCGCATGCCCTTCTGAGCTCTTCCATCTCGGCCCGACGCTACCGTTGAAATCGGCGCCATGACGGACACCAATACCGAGCTCGACACCCTGCTGTCCGGCCTCAACGGCCCCCAGCGCGACGCCGTGACCCATGGCGAGGGCCCCCTGCTCATCATCGCCGGCGCCGGCTCGGGCAAGACCCGCGTGCTCACCCACCGGATCGCCTACCTGGTGGCCACGGGCGCGGCCAAGGCGAACGAGATCCTGGCTATCACGTTCACCAACAAGGCCGCCGCCGAGATGCGCGACCGCGTCGAACTGCTGGTCGGCCGCCGTGTCCGGGCGATGTGGGTGATGACCTTCCACGCCGCGTGCGCCCGCATGCTCCGCGCCCACGCCGACAAGCTCGGCTACACGCGCCAGTTCACGATCTACGACCAGGCCGACACGCGCCGGCTGGTCAAGCGCTGCCTCGACGAGCTGGGCATCGATCCCAAGCGCTTCACGCCGGCCGCCGTACACACGCAGATCTCCGACGCCAAGAACCGCCTGCGCGACGCGGACGCGTACGGCCACATGGTCGGCTCCTACTTCGAGCAGACGGTGGCGGACGTGTACCGCTCCTACGAGCGCGAGCTCCATCGCATGAACGCGATGGACTTCGACGACCTGCTCGTCCGCGCCGTCAACGTGCTCGAGCTCTTTCCCGAGGTTCGTGAGCGGTACGCCACCGAGTTCCGCCACGTCCTCGTCGACGAGTACCAGGACACCAACCACGTGCAGTACCGGTGGCTCCAGCTCCTCGCCGGAGAGCACCGCAACCTGGCAGTGGTCGGCGACCCCGACCAGTGCCTGGTCGAGGGAACGCTGGTGACGATGGCAGACGGGACGACCAAGCCGATCGAGCTAGTCGAAGTGGGCGACCTCGTTCGCTCCGGGTACGGCAGCGGCGACTTTCGCCCGGCCCGAGTGCTCTCGGTGCATCGCGGCGAATGCGCGGAGGGCGTCGCCATCACCACCGAGTCCGGCCGGCGGCTCGTGAGCACACCAGAGCACGTTCACTTCGCGGGCTACCTCCCCGGGCGCACGCCCCACCTGTACACGACCTACCTGATGTGGCGGCGCGACCGCGGGTTCAGGGTGGGTACGTCCAGCACCTACACGAACGGGCAGGTCAAGCCAGTCATCGGGGTGGCCCTTCGCACGCGGAGCGAGCATGCCGACGCGGCCTGGGTCGTCTCCACACACGTGACCGAAGCAGAGGCCAGGTACCACGAAGCCCTCCTGGCGGCGCGCCACGGGCTACCCACGGTTCCGTTCACCGCCCGCCGGTACCCCAACTGGCAGGGACGCTCGCTCGTCGCCGACCAGTACCTCCTCGACCGGCTGTTCGAGGAGCTCGACACCGACTCGGCGGGGCGTTGCCTGCTGGCCGAACACGGCCTCTCCTTCGACCGACCGCACTTCTTCGCCAGCACGTATACGCAGGACCGAGTCCGGCGCCGGCGGCTGGCGGTGGCGTTGTGCGGAGATCGGCGTGGCCGCACGCCGATGCACCGTCTTGCCCTGTTCGGCTATGACGAGGGCGGCCGGCGCGCGCTCGAGGAGGCAGGCCTGAGCGTACGGCCGGCACGGCGGGGTTCCGAGGGCTGGCGGTTCGAGACAGCGTGCAAGGACATGGGCACGATCGAGTCGTTGACGAAGCGAATCGGCGCGGTCCTCGACGGGGTGGTGGTCCGTCCGACCGCCCGGCTCGGATCGAACGCCGCCGGCCTGGCAGGAAACTCACTGCCGTTCACCGAGGCCTCAGCGGTGCGGCCGGGCATGGTGATGTTCAACGAGGAGGGCGGCTACGACACGGTCGTCTCGGTGGAGGGCGTGAGCCTCGATCGTCCCGTCTACGACCTCAACATCGAGCACACCCACAACTTCGTCGCCGAGGGGATCGTCACTCACAACTCGATCTACCAGTTCCGCGGGGCGGACATCAGGAACATCTTGGAGTTCGAGGATGACTTCGGCGACGCCGAGGTCGTGCGCCTCGAGCAGAACTACCGCTCGACCCAGACCATCCTCGACGCCGCCAACGCCGTCATCGCCAACAACCGGGGGCGCAAGTCGAAGCTGCTGTGGACCGAGATCGGACAGGGCGACCCGATCAAGATCCGGGAGCTCGAGGACGAGCACTCGGAGGCGCGGTTCGTGACCGGCGAGATCGAGCGCCTGCTCGACGGCGGGACGTCGCGGGCGGAGATCGCGGTCTTCTACCGGACGAACGCCCAGTCGCGCGTGCTTCAGGACACGCTCGTGCGCGCGGAGGTCCCCTACCAGGTCATCGGCGGCACCAAGTTCTACGAGCGCGCGGAGATCAAGGATGCGATCGCCTACCTCACCGTGCTGCTCAACCCGCAGGACGTGGGCGCGTTCACGCGGATCGTCAACTCCCCGCGCCGCGGGATCGGGGCCACGTCGCTCTCGCGCGTGCTGGCGTTCGCCAACACGCTCGGGACTCCGATCTGGGACGTCGCGTCGGAGCCCGAGCAGGTGCCGGGGCTGGGGGCGGCGGCCGTCAAGGCCCTCAAGCGCTTCATGGCGACGATGCATGTGCTCCGCGAGCGCGCCGAGTCCGACGCACCGGTGGCGGCGGTGCTGAAGGAGATCCTGAGCGAGACCGGCTACCTCGAGGCGCTCGAGGCCGAGCGGACGATCGAGGCGCAGGGGCGCCTGGAGAACCTCGAGGAGCTCGTGAACGTTGCGGTCGAGTTCGACGCGGCCGAATCCGCTGGCGCGGATTCGGGGGAGAATCCGCTGACGCGGATTCTCCCGGGCCTGAGGACTCCGCCGGCGGGCGGGGGCTCGGCGACTTCCTCCAGCAGATCGCGCTCATCTCCGACGCCGACGACCGCAGCGACGGCGAGGGCCTGGTGACGCTGATGACGCTGCACAACGCCAAGGGGCTCGAGTACCCGGTCGTGTTCATCATCGGCTGCGAGGAGGGGGTGTTCCCACACTCCCGGGCGCTGGACGAGGGCGGTCTGGAGGAGGAGCGCCGGCTCTGCTACGTCGGGATCACCCGCGCCGAGCGCGACCTGTACCTGACGTACGCGCGTACCCGCAACGTGTTCGGCGCGCGCCACTTCGGCGGCCCCAGCCGGTTCCTGGCCGAGATCCCGGCCGAGCTCACCGATCGGGCAGGCCAGCGGCCTGGCCTCGGGAGCGTTCGCGCGCGAGCCACGTCCTGGGCCTCGAGCGGCTCCTGGACCCAGCCCGACGCCCCGGCTCCGAGCGCGTTCGGGATGGGCGACGACGTCGTTCACCCGACGTTCGGCGAGGGCGTGGTCACGGGTCTCGAGCCGGGCGGGATCGTGGTCATCCGCTTCAGCAAGGATCGCTCCGAGCGCAAGCTGGTGGCGGACCTGGCGCCCATCACCAAGCGCTGAAGCCGATCCCGCGCCGGCGCGCAAGCGCCTGGTTCGCTCTGCGCACAATGAAGCCGGTAGCTGCGGGCAAATCTTGACCCGGATCGACTGAGATCGAGCTATTTGGACATACTTGGCGGCGAGGGCGCACGGATGGCTGCCCGTAGGCCTTGGACGCCTGCGACGAGGAGAGAGAGATGACCGTGGACAGCCTGTCGGCGCTGGACGAGTGCTTCCTGCGCTTGGAAACGCCCGAGGCGCACATGCACGTGGGCTGGACCCTGATCCTGGAGGGGGAGCCGCCGGCGCTGGCGGCGCTCCGGCGCCACGTCAGCGCCCGACTCGAGCGGCTCCCTCGGTTTCGCCGGCGCGCAGTCTGCTCGCGGCTGCGCCTGCACGACCCGGTCTGGGTCGACGACGACACCTTCAACGTCGCCCGTCACGTCCTTGCGGCGACGGTGGCGCCGGCGAGCGGCATGGCCGAGGTGCGCGCGCTCGCGGGGGAGCTCCTGTCCGCGCCGCTTGACCGGAGCCGTCCGCTCTGGCGCCTGTATTTGATCACCGGGTTGCGCGGTGACCGGTTCGCGATCGTCGGCCAGGTCCACCACGCGCTCGCCGACGGGCTCGGTGCGGCGGCGCTCGCCACCCTCCTGCTCGAGCGTGAGCCGGCGAGCCCCGGCGTCCTCCCTCGTCACTTCGAGCCCGAGCCCGCGCCGGGCCTTCTGGACCGGATGGCGTCGAGCACCCGTGAGCGGCTCCGCCTGGCGCGGAGCGCCGGCGAGCTTGCGCTGCGCGGCGCGATGAATCCCGGCGCCATGGGCGAGGGCGTCTTAGCGCTGAAGCGCGCGGGCGGAGCTCTCGCCGCGCTCGGAACGCGGGCGCCGCGGACCTCGCTCAACCGTGCGATCGGATCGCGGCGAGCCGTCGCATTCACACGCCTTCCGCTCGCCGCCGCGCAGGACCTCGCCCGCCGGCGCGGCCTGACCACGGATGACGTGGTGCTCGCCACCGCATCGCTCGCCCTCGGGCGCTACTTCCGCCGCGCCGACGAATGCCACCCGTGGCTGCGCGTGCTCGTCCCGGTGGACACCCGCAGCGCGGGCGCCGGCGAGCTCGGGAACCAAATATCGGGCGTGCTCGTCGAGCTGCCCGTCGGGGAGCGCGACCCGCTGCTCGTATTGCACGAGGTCGCCCGCCAGAGGCGAGAGCACGAGCGCGCCGCCCACGCCGAGCCGTTCGACGTGGTGGTCAGAGCCTCGCGGCTGGCGCCGGTTCAGGTCCGAGATGTGACGGCGTGGCTCGTGAGCCGGCCTGAGGCGTTCAACACGGTGGTCATGAACATCCCGGGCCCGGCGGAGCATCGCTACCTGCTCGGCCGGCGTGTCCAGGCGGCCTACCCGGCGCTCCCCCTGGTCCAGGGCCACGGCCTCTCGATCGGCGTCCTGCGCTACGGCGCCAGCCTGCACGTCGGCCTGTACGCCGATCCCGGCGTCATGCCCGACCTGGCCGCGCTGGGACGCGACTTCGCCCGGGCGTTCGACGCTCTGCGGGTGGCCGTCGATCCGCGCTCCCCTCGCCCGCATCGTCGCGGCGGACCGGTGGGGCCGCGCGGGCGGCGCGTGACTGCGCCCGCGTGAACGCATTAGCCTTCGCGGCGTGCGGCGGATAGGCCACGGCGAGCTCCTCAGCGCCGCGAGCGCGGTGGCCCTGCTGCTCGTCATGTTCGCGCTCGAGTGGTTCGGCTTGGATGGGATCCCCGGCCGCACACGCTCGCTGGCCTGGGCCGAGAACGGCTGGCAGGGCCTGACGCTGGTGCGCTGGGTGATGGCGGTCACGATCGTGTTCGCGGTCGGCACCCCGCTGCTGCACGCGACTCAGCGCTCGCACGGCGCCAAGACGAGCACCAGCCTGATCGTGATGGGGCTCGGCACGGTCACCTCGCTGCTGCTGATCTACCGCGTGCTGATCGACCTGCCGTCGTCCGATCAGGTGGTCGACCAGAAGCTGGGGGCATACGTCGGGATCCTGTGCGCGCTCGGGATCGCGCTCGGCGGCTATGAGGCGGTCCGTCAGGAGCGCGCCGCCGGCGCGGCGCCGACGGCCCACCGGGCTCGCCGTGTGGACGTGACCCCTCACGGGTAGGCGCCGATCGTGGAACACGGCGTCACACGCGATGACCGGATCGTCGGGGGCCTGGCTCTGCTCCTGCTCATCGCGGTGGTCGCGTTTCCCTGGTACTCGGTCGTGCCGGGCACCATCACCGGCGCACGATTCACTGTCTCGGAGAGTCGGCCGGCCATTCAGGCGCCGTACGGGTGGGCCGGCCTCGTGGCCGCTTTCGCCCTGCTCTGGCTGCTGGTCGACCTCGGCATGCAGCGGTTCCTCCCCGACAAGAAGATCCCGACGATCCGCGACGGGCGCACGATGCGCCTCGTCCTCGCGGTGGCGGCCGCGATCTTCCTGCTCCTGAAGCTGCTGCTCCACGCCGGCAACCTCGGGTGGGGGTTCGTGTTCGCGGCGATCGTGACCGTCCTGCTCGTCCTGGTCGCGGCCCAGGTCAGCCGCGGCGCATCGGCGATCCCCGGACGCTGAGGGACCGCCGGCTGCCGAGGCTGCGCGTCGGCGAGCTGCTGCCCGCGTCGGTCCCAGGAGACGCCCTGGCTCCACACTAGAATCGACGCCGCGATGCTCGACCGCACCCAAGTCCTCCACGTGGCCCGCCTGGCCCGCCTGGAGCTGAGCGACGACGAGGTCGAGCGGATGGCGAACGAGCTCTCGAAGGTGCTCGATCACATCGAGAAGATCTCGGAGCTCGACCTGCACGACGTCCCGCCGACCTCGCACGTCGTCGATGTGGTCAACGTCCTGCGCGCCGACGAACCGACGCCGTCGCTTCCGCACGACGTCGCGCTCGCATCGGCGCCGGAGCCTGCGCAAGACGGCGGGTTCGGTGTCCCCAGCCCGGGCGCTGGATGAGCGACCTGCTCGAGCTGACCGCCGCCGCGGCGGCCGATCGCGCGCGGGCCGGGGACCTCGACCCTCGGGAGCTGTTCGAGGCCTACCGCTCGCGCGCCGCCGAGGATGAGCTGAATGCCTTCACCTGGGTGGCGTCCGATGCGCCCGACCACGCGGACGGGCCGCTCGGCGGGGTGCCGCTGGCGGTCAAGGACCTGTTCTGCACCGAGGGGATCCCGAGTCAGTCCGGATCGCGCATCCTCGAGGGCTACCGGCCGCCCTACACCGCCACCGTCGTCGCCAAGCTCGCCGCCGCGGGCGCGCCGCTCCTGGGCAAGACGAATCAGGACGAGTTCGCGATGGGCTCCTCGAATGAGAACTCGGGCTACGGCCCGGTGCTCAACCCGTGGGACCGCGGCCGCGTCCCCGGCGGCTCCTCCGGGGGGAGCGCCGCCGCGGTGGCCGCCGGCATCGCGCCCTGGGCGATCGGCACCGACACCGGAGGATCGATCCGCCAGCCGGCGGCGCTGTGCGGGATCGTCGGGCTGAAGCCGACCTACG
This sequence comes from uncultured Solirubrobacterales bacterium, assembly GCA_963839105.1. GTDB lineage: Bacteria > Actinomycetota > Thermoleophilia > Solirubrobacterales > Solirubrobacteraceae > Palsa-465. Next base: position 621,202 of record CAWITQ010000004.1, on the reverse strand, counting down.
GCGCCTGCTCGCGCTACGGGATGATCGCGTTCGCCTCCTCGCTCGACCAGGCCGGGCCGCTGACGCGTGACGTGACGGACGCCGCGCTCCTGCTCGCGCACATGGTGGGGCACGACCGGCGCGACTCGACCTCGCTCGAGTTCCCCGGGCAGATCGACCTTCCTCGCGCCGAAGATCTGAAGGGCATCCGGTTGGGCGTTCCCGAGGAGCTCGCCGGCTCCGAGGGCGGAGTGGAGCCGGGAGTCCAGGAGAACTTCGAGGCCACGCTCAAGCTGGCCGAATCCCTCGGCGCCACCGTCGAGCCCTGCCACCTGCCGCACGCGCCGCAGGCGCTCTCGGCCTACTACCTGATCGCGCCGGCCGAGGCGTCGGCCAACCTGGCGCGCTTCGACGGCGTCCGCTACGGCCTGCGCGTGGACGGCTCCGCCGAGCTGACCGACATGTACACCCGCACGCGTGCCTCCGGTTTCGGCCCCGAGGTCAAGCGGCGGATCATGCTCGGAACCTACGCGCTCTCGAGCGGCTACTACGACGCCTACTACGGGACGGCGCAGAAGGTGCGGACGAAGATCTCCGAGGATTTCCGCGACGTGTTCGAGCGTTTCGACTTCGTGGTCACGCCGACGAGCCCGTGGACGGCGTTCGAGCTCGGTGCCAAGACCGACGACCCACTGGCCATGTACCTGAACGACTTCTGCACCGTGCCCATGTCGCTGGCCGGCATCCCCGCGATCTCGATCCCGTCGGGCCTGAGCGATGGCCTGCCGGTGGGCTTCCAGCTCGCGGGGCCGGCGTTCAGCGAGAGCCGGCTGCTCGACGCGTCCTACGCGCTCGAGCGGGCCATCGGCTTCGACGGTCGGAGGGCGCGCCGGTGACGGATTACGAACCCGTCATCGGTCTCGAGATCCACGTTCAGCTGAAGACGCGGACGAAGATGTTCTGCGGGTGCGAGCTGTCCTTCGGGGACCCGCCGAACGTCCACACCTGCCCAACCTGCCTCGGCCTCCCGGGTGCGCTGCCGGTGGTCAACGCGCGCGCGATCCACTTCGGGATCATGATCGGCCTCGCCCTCGGCTGCGAGATCGCCGAGCGCTCGCTGTTTCACCGCAAGAACTACTTCTATCCCGACCTGCCCAAGGGCTACCAGGTCTCCCAGTACGACGTCCCCCTGTGCCGGGGCGGCCGGCTCGGCGACGTCCGGATTCACCGCGTGCACCTCGAGGAGGACGCGGCCAAGCTCACCCACCTGGGCGAGAGCGGCCGGATCCACGGCTCAGACCGGAGCTCGGTGGACTTCAACCGGGGCGGGACGCCACTGGTCGAGATCGTCACCGAACCCGACATCCACTCTCCCGAGCAGGCGCGCGAATGGCTCAACCTGCTCCGGACGACGTTGCGCCAGCTCGGCGTCTCCGACGTCAACATGGAGGAGGGCTCGCTGCGCTGCGACGGTAACGTCTCCGTCCGTCCGGTGGGCACGCAGGAGCTGGGGACCAAGACCGAGCTCAAGAACATGAACTCGTTTCGTTTCCTCGAGCGGGGCCTGCGAACCGAGATCCGCCGCCAGGTCAAGCTGATCGGCGACGGCTACGACGTGATCCAGGAGACGATGCACTATGACCCGGTCTCCGATCGGCTGACGCCGCTGCGCTCCAAGGAGGAGGCGCACGACTACCGCTACTTCCCGGAGCCCGACCTCGTGCCGCTGCTCGCCACCGAGGAGATGCTGAGCGCGGCGCGCGCCGAGCTCCCGGCGGAGCTGCCCTCCGAGCGGGCAGCGCGGTTCGAGCGGGAGCTGGGCCTGAACCCGGGGCGCGCGCAGGAGTTCGCGTTCCGAGCCGAGCTCGGCGACTATTTCGAGCGGGCGCTGGCCTCCGACGGCGACGAGGTGGATCCCGTCGAGCTCTCCAACTGGATTCCGCAGCTCGTCGAGCGGCTCGGCCCGAACGCCGACCCCTCCGAGAGCAAGGTCGCGCCCGAGAGCCTGGCCACGCTGGCGACGATGGTGAAGGCCAAGGAGGTCAGCCGGGACGCCGCCCGCGAGGTGCTCACGCGGCTGGCCGCCGAGGGCGGCGATCCGAGGGCGATCGTCGAGCGCGAGGGGCTGGGTGCGCTCGGCGACGAGGACGACGGCCTGGCCGAGGTCGTCGACCGGGCGCTCGCCTCCGATCCCGGGGCCGCCGAGAAGGTCCGCGCCGGGAACATGAAGGCCATCGGTCCGCTGGTGGGGTTCGTCATGCGGGAGACCAAGGGGCGGGCCGACGGCGGCGAGGTCAGACGGCTGATCCTGGATCGGCTGCAGTGACCGGCGTACGATCTGCCGCAGGATCTCGACCAGGAGGCTGAGGATGTCCCGACTGATTCGGATGGACCACACCGGCCACACGACGCTGGCGGAGTGGACGGCGGAGGATCCCGTCAGCGTGGAGGCGGCGGTGGCGGCGTTCCGCGCTCAGCTCGATCAGGGTTACTTCGCGGTCGTCTCTCAGGGCGAGGGGCACGCCGAGCAAGTGCGCGAGCTGCCGCTCGACGCGCCGGTGGTGATCCTGCGCCGCCAGATCGCCGGCGGGTAGTGCCGGCGTGAGCGCGGGGGCGCTGCCCGAGCTGGCGCGGGTCCCCTGGCGCCGGCGCGTCGACGACCGGGTGCTGCGCGTGTGGGGGCGCCGGTGGACGATCTCGATCCTCGTCCAGACGATCCCCTTCCTCGTGGTGGCGGCGCTGCTCGTCGCCACCAAGCTGATCCTGTTCCCGATCGGGATCGTGGCGGCCGCCTACGCGTGGATCCTCCCGGAGCTCTACGCTGCGCGCGGCGCCGGGGTGCTTCGCCGCCGGCGGAGCGGGAACGGGCAGGCCGAGGCGGTGGCGCAGGGCCTGCTCGGCGACCTGCTCGACCACGATGCGCGCGAGCTCCAGCGGCGCACGGGCCTCGCCATGGAGCGCGGTCGCCTCGGCGTGTGGCTGGTGGGGGAGGCGGGGGCGCTGCTCGTGCGCCCCGGCGGCAGGCGCGTCTACTGCTACTGCGTGCGCGTGCCCGACCCCGAGCTCCCCTCGGGTGACCGCATCGCCCACCTCCTGCTCGCGCTGCGCACGGACGAGGCGGGCTTTGCCACCGTCGCCAACGTCGCCTTCTCGGGCGCGTGCCGGCGACTTCGCCGGCGCCTGGCTCCTCCGGTGCGCGAGGCGCTCGACGTGGCGCGACGCTCCGCACGGCCGCATCGGCCGTAAGGAACTTTGTACCCAGGGCCAATGTGCGGTTAAGCCGCGGGGCCGATCATCCTGCTCATGACCCGTCCACATACAGCCTCCAAGGTCCTCCTCGTCGCCGATCGCCGCGCCGACATCGACGAGCCCGCGGCACCCAACGTTCGCCGCTACCGCCTGGCCCGGCTTCGCTTCGAAAGCCGGCCGGTCGGTTCGGACGCCCGCTTCGAGCATCTGAAGCGCGTCTACGACTGAGCCCCCTTCGCAAATCCTTACGAGCGGTGTTGGGGGCGGCGGTACGCTTGACGTCATGAACTACCAAGTGGAGCCCACCCGCTCTCGCCCGCCGATGGTCAGGCGGGCGGCCGCCGGGCTGGTGCTGATCCTCGCCGCCGTGATCGCCATCAAGCTGGTGATCGGCATCGTCACCGCGGCTTTCGTGACCATCCTCGCGATAGCGGTGGTGGTCGCGGTCCTCTGGGCCATCAAGCAGCTCGTCTGGTAGGGGTACCGGGCGGTGGCTGGGATGGCCTATGTCATCATCGCGTTCTTCTTCGGCCTCGCGGGAGGGGCCGTAGGAAGGATCAAGGGGAGCTCCTTCTTCCTGTGGTTCCTGATCTCGGCCCTGGTGCCGTTCATCGGGCTGCTCACCGCGGTCTGCTACCGCTGGGAGGACCGTGAGCTGCGCCGGCAGTGCCCCGGCTGCGGGAGGGTGCTGAAGCTCCACGACGCCGTGTGCACAAGCTGCGGCTACGAGCTCGACTTTCCCGAGGTGGCGATCGCCCCCGAGGCGGCTGCGCGGCGCTGAGTGCCGCGGAAAGGCCGCCGGGAAACCGCATCCGGCCGGCTTAAAAGCCGCTGTTACACTCGATTTCCCGCCGTGCGCGGACCGGCCGCGCGCGCCCAAATCCCCTGGAAGGAGCGCTAATGCGTGCAGTCGACGCCCTGATGGAATGCCTCAAGGCCGAGGGCGTGGACGTCGTATTCGGGCTCCCCGGCGGCGCCAACCTTCCCACCTACGACGCCTTCTACGACGCCGGGATCCGCCACATCCTGGTCCGCCACGAGGCGGGCGGCGGCCACGCCGCCGAGGGCTACGCCAAGGCCACGGGCAAGGTCGGCGTCTCGCTCGGCACGAGCGGCCCCGGCGCCACCAACCTGGTCACGCCGATCTGCGACGCGATGATGGACTCGGTCCCGGTCGTGTTCCTCACCGGGCAGGTCCGCACCGAGCTGCTCGGAACCGACGGGTTCCAGGAGGCGGACACGATCGGCATCACCATGCCGATCGTCAAGCACAGCTTCATGATCCAGCACCCGCTGGAGATCCCGCGCACGATCCACGAGGCGTTCCACGTGGCGCGCACGGGCCGCCCCGGGCCGGTGGTGGTCGACATTCCCCAGGATCTCTCGCGCGCTGACATTCCGTACGAGCCGGTGACCGACGTCCACCTCCCCGGCTACCAGCCCACTACCGACGGCAACCAGAAGCAGATCCGCCTGGCCGCCAAGGCGCTGTGCAACTCGCGCCGCCCGGTGATCTACGCCGGGGGCGGGGTGGTCAGCGCGGACGCCGCGGCCGAGTTGGTCGAGCTGGCCACCTCGGATCGCTTCCCCGTCACCTGCACGGTCATGGGCCTGGGCGGGTTCCCGGCCCCGCACGACCAGTGGCTCGGCATGCTCGGGATGCACGGGACGCGCGCCGCCAACTACGCCATGGACGAGGCGGACCTGATCGTGGCCATCGGCGCCCGGTTCGACGACCGGATCACGGGCAAGCTCTCGGAGTTCGCGCCGCGGGCCAAGTTCATCCACATAGACATCGATCCGGCCGAGATCTCGAAGAACGTCCCGGCTCACATCCCGATCGTCGGCGACGCCAAGAACATCCTTCCCCGGCTGACCGCCGAGTACAGGGCGCTGTCGCCCGACAGCACGCGCCTCGAGGAGTGGTGGCAGCGGATCCGGACCTGGCAGGAGCGCCATCCGCTCGGCTACCAGGACTCGACCGACTCGGAGATCAAGCCGCAGTACATGATCCAGGCCCTCTACGAGGCCACCGGCGGCGACGCGGTCGTGACCAGCGACGTTGGCCAGCACCAGATGTGGACCGCCCAGTACTTCCACTTCGCCGAGCCGCGGCGCTGGATCAACTCGGGCGGACTGGGCACGATGGGCTTCGGCCTTCCGGCGGCGATGGGAGCCAAGGTCGGGTGCCCGGACAAGACGGTCATCTGCGTGGCCGGGGACGGCTCGGTGCAGATGAACATGCAGGAGCTCGCGACCTGCTCCCAGGAGGGGATCGCGATCAAGGTGTTCATCATGAACAACGGCTACCTGGGCATGGTCCGCCAGTGGCAGGAGCTGTTCTGGGACAAGCGCTACAGCCAGGTCGAGATGGGTCAGTGGCCTGACTTCGTCAAGCTCGCCGAGGCCTACGGCGCGACCGGAATACGCCTGACCGACAAGGCGACGCTGGTTGACGACATGCGGGCGGCACTCGCCACCGAGGGCCCGGTGCTCGTCGACGTGCGCGTGACGCGCGAGGAGAACACGTACCCGATGATCCCCGCCGGGCAGCCGGCGCGGAACATGGTCGGTTGACGGTCATGGGCGAACCGGCAACCAAAGAGGTCCTCTCGCTCGACCAGCTCGAGGCGGTCAGCGGTCTGCGCACCGGGCGCAAGCACATCCTTTCGATCCTCGTCGAGAACAAGCCCGGCGTGCTGACCCGGATCGCGGGGCTGTTCGCGCGGCGCGGGTTCAACATCGACACGCTCGCGGTCGGGCCGACCGACGACGAGCGGATCAGCCGCATCACGCTCACCCTCGACGGAGCGGTGCACCCCATCGATCAGGTGACCAAGCAGCTGCACAAGCTCGTCAACGTGCTCAAGATCCGCGATCTGGAACCCGCGGAGACGCTGGCCCGCGAGCTCGCGATGTTCAAGATCGCCACCGACGGCGCCAGCCGCACCGAGGTCATGCAGATCTGCGAGATCTTCCGCGCCAAGGTCGTGGACGTGACCAAGCGCTCGCTGGTCGTCGAGGTCACCGGGACGTGCGACAAGGTCGACGCGTTCGAGCGGCTGGTACGGCCGTTCGGGCTGATCGAGATGGCGCGCACGGGCGAGATCGCGATCTCCCGGGGACGCAGCGAGACGTAAGCTGACGCGGTGACCGCGCTCGCGCAGGCCGATCGGTGGCTCGATGCTCGGGCCACCGCGCGGCTCGAGCGGCGGGTCGAGGCGGCGCTTCGAAGGGCTCGGGCCACCGGGGCCTCGTCGCTCGTCAGCGTCACCTGCGAGGTCGACCCCAGCTCTGACCCGGCGGCGCTCGCCGCGGTGGCCCGCCGTCCCGGCGAGCCCTGGTTCGTGCTCGAGCAGCCCGACCGGGACCGCTCGGCGCTCGCCGCACTCGGCGCCGTCCGGGTGCTCGAGGCGAGCGGCGAGCAGCGCTTCGCCGAGGTGGCCCGCCGCTGGCGGGCCCTGAGCGCGACCGCGCACGCCGACCCGCCCGACGGTCCCGCGGGTGCCGGGTTGGCGGCGCTCGGTGGCTTCAGCTTCGCGGCCGAGGGGAGCGCCGCGCCCGAATGGGAGGGGTTCGCGCCGGCTTCGCTGGTGGTCCCGGAGCTCTCGCTCGCGCGCCGGGGGGCGCATGTGGCGCTGAGCGTCAACGTGGACGTGGCCCCCGACGACACTGCCGCCGACGTGCTGGGCCGAGCGGACCGCCGGCTCGCGACACTACGGCCAGGAGCCCAGCTACCGCTGCTGGACCCCGACCCCGTCGGCGCGTACAAGGTCACCAGCCCGATGCCGCCGGCGCACTTCGAGGAGGCGGTGGCGCGCGCCGTGCAGCGGATTCGCGGTGGCGAGCTCGAGAAGATCGTGCTCGCGCGGGAGGTCGAGGTGCGGGCCCCCGCCGACCACGACCCGGCCGCGATCATCGGGCTGCTGCGCGAGGCGTTTCCCGCCTGCTACGTGTTCGCCGTCGGGCGCGGGGACGGGACGTTCCTCGCGGCCAGTCCGGAGCTGCTCATCCGTCGCGAGGGTCAGCGGGCGAGCACGGTGGCGCTGGCCGGCTCCGCGCGCCGGAGCGCCGATCCCGCCGTCGATGACCACCTGGGCGAGCAGCTGCTGCAGAGCGAGAAAGACCGCGAGGAGAACGCGATCGTGGTCCGGCGGATCGCGCGGGCGCTGCGCCCCCTGTCGGTATGGGTGACGGCGGCACCCGAGCCGGCGCTCGTCCGCGTGGCCAATATCCAGCATCTGGGCACCCCGATCCGGGCGCAGCTCAGGCAGGCCCCTGGAGCGGTGGAGCTGGCGGGAGCACTACATCCGACGCCGGCGGTCGGCGGAGAGCCCGGGGCGGTGGCGGCCCGCCTGATTCCCGCGCTCGAGGGCTTCGACCGCGGCTGGTACGCCGGCGCGGTGGGGTGGACCGATGCCGCCGGCGACGGCGAGTTCTGCGTCGCGCTGCGCTGCGCGCTCCTGCGCGGGCCGCTGGCGCGGCTATACGCCGGTTGCGGGATCGTGCGCGACTCCGACCCCGCCAGCGAGCTGGCGGAGTCGGAGATCAAGCTGGGCGCGCTTCTCCCGCTTCTCGCCGGCTAGAAGCGACCGCCGGCGGTGATGATCGGCGATCCGATTCCGGTTGCCTGGTCGTAGCCCGGTGTGCTCGGGAAGAACCCGTTGTTGTTGGGGAACTGCCGGAACGCGCCGATGTCGTGGAAGTACCGGCATTGGCCGCGGCGGCGATTTCTGACTAAAGTCAGAGAATGAGCACGGCGGAGCTGGAGCAGGTGCGACGGTTCAATCGGATCGTCGCGCAGCGCATCGGCGCGCTGAGCGACCGCTTCCTCTCCCGCGACCGGCCGATGGCGGAGGCACGGCTGTTGTGGGAGATCGGTCGGGAGGGGGCCGACGTGCGATCGCTGAGGGCGCGCCTGGGGCTCGACTCCGGCCACGCCAGCCGGCTGCTGCGCGCACTCGAGGACGACGGGCTGATCGAGGTCGCGGCGAGCTCCGCGGACAGGCGCGTCCGCACGGCCCGGCTGACAGTCGCCGGCGCCGCGGAGTGGGCCGTGCTCGATCGCCGCAGCGATGCGCTGGCTGAGTCGTTCCTCGCGCCGCTGGGCCCCGGCCAGAGAGGCCGGCTGCTCCACGCGATGGAGGAGGTGGAGCGGCTGCTTACGGCGGCGATGGTCGAGGTGAGGCGTGTCGATCCAGGGGAGGCGGACGCCGGCGCCTGCCTGGGCCGCTACTTCGCCGAGCTCGATCGGCGCTCCGAGGCCGGCCTCGATCCGAGCCAGACGATCCCGGTGGAGCCCGACGCGGTGCGCCCGCCGGCGGGAGAGATGCTGATCGCCTACCTCCGCGCCGAGCCGATCGGGTGCGGCGCGGTCAAGCACCACCCCGGCGCGGCCTCGGAGATAAAGCGGATGTGGGTGAGCGAGAGCGCCCGCGGACTCGGAATCGGCCGGCGGCTGCTGGGGGAGCTGGAGGCGCGGGCACGCTCCGCCGGTGCGCCGGCCGTCCGGCTGGACACCAACCGAGCTCTGGTCGAGGCGATCGGCCTGTACCGTTCGAGCGGGTACGTGGAGGTGGCGCCGTTCAACGCCGAGCCGTTCGCTCACCACTGGTTCGAGAAACGCTTGTAGTCATCGCGCTCCTGGCCGCCGGGTGCGGGAGCGCCGCGCGCCCGCCGGCGCACACGGCAGCGCGGACGGTCTCGGCTCCGAGCGCACACCCCGCACGGCCGGCGCCGGAGCCGGCGCCGCGTCCGCATAAGCCGAGGACGCTCGAACAGCGGCTCACCCCGGCCCAGCTCGCCGGCCAGCGGATCGTCTACGCCTACGCCGGCACCCGGCCGCCCGCGAGCCTGCTCCGCGCCATCCGCGCCGGCGAGGCGGCCGGGGTCATCTTCTTCGCGCCCAACGTCTCGAGCGCTTCGCAGCTGCGGCGCGTGGCGGTCGAGCTGCAGCGCGCCGCCGAGGCCAGCCCGGTGCGCTCGCCGCTGTTGCTCATGACCGATCAGGAAGGGGGCGAGGTGCGCCGCCTGCCCGGGCCGCCGGCGCTCTCGGAGAAGCAGATCGGCGCGAGCGCTAGCGCCCCCGCGCTGGCCCGCGCCGCCGGCGCCGGCGCGGCGCGGACCCTGGCCGGCGCCGGGCTGAACGTCAACCTCGCTCCCGTGCTCGACGTGTACCGCCGTGCCGGGAACTTCATCGACCGCTATCAGCGCTCGTACTCGAACAACCCCTCCCGGGTGGCGCAGCTCGGTGGCGCGTTCATCTCCGGCCAGCAGCCCGGCGACGTCGCGGCCACGGCCAAGCACTTCCCGGGGCTGGGCGCCGCCGGCGCCGAACAGAACACCGACGCTCAGCCCGTCGTGCTGGACGTGCCGCTGTCGCGGCTGAGGACGATCGACGAGGCACCGTATCGCCGGGCGATCGCCGCGGGCGTTCGCCTCGTGATGGCCTCGTGGGCGCTCTACCCGGCGCTCGACCCCGGCCGTCCCGCGGGGATCTCGCCGGCCGTGATCGGCGGCGAGCTGCGCGGGCGCCTGGGCTTCCGCGGCGTCACTATCACCGACGCGATCACGGCCGGATCGCTTCGCGCGTTCGGCGGCCTGGGGGCGCGCGGCGTGCTCGCGGCCCGCGCGGGCGTGGATCTCATCCTGTGCTCGGCCACGGACCCGGCGGAGAACACCCCGGCGCTGGGGAGCTCGGTGCGCGACGCCCTCGCCGCGGCGATCGCGAGCGGTCGCCTCAGCCGCGCCGGCGCCCAGGCGTCGGTGGCGCGGATCCTCTCGCTCCGCGCCCGCCCGTAAGCCTCACCCGCCTCGCAGGAGCTTGGGAACCGCGGTCACCAGGCGCGGGAGATCCCCGCGCGAGTGTCCGAGCGCCTCGGCGAGCGCGGCGGCGCCACCGGTCTCGATCGCGGCGCCGTGACCGACGAGCAGCATCGTGGGGCGAAACCGGCCGAGCTGGGCGCGCGGCGGGGTCAGGCGGAGCAGGGGGTGGACGCCGGCCCGCCGCCCGAGGGCGAACGCGGGAGCGGTGCCGACCGCCTCGGCCACGATCAGCGCCCGCTCCTGTGCCCACCACAGCGCCACCTCGCGCCAGCCCCACCGGGAGATCACGGGCACGACCTCGAAGGGCGTGTCCGGAGCGCGCCCGGGGAGCCGCAGGTGGGGGACGTCGAGGCGCGCCGCGAGCGTCGCGCAGTCGCGGTTGTGGCGGTCGAGCAGCTGGATGACGCCCGCGGGGCGCCCGAGCTCGGCGGCGGCGGCAAGCGCGGCTTCGTCCTCGTAGGGATCGATCAGCCATACGTGGCCGTCGTCGGCCACCGCGTGGGCGGTGCGGGTCATCCCGCCCCCCTCGGTCCAGCTGACGCCGATGGCGTGGTGCTGAAGCGTCGCCGTCATGTGCACTCAGCGTTGACGTAGCCGGAGCGGAACGGGCTCGTCTCGCCGGTCTGCTCGTCGTAGGTGTGGCGCCAGACGCAGCCCGTGTCGTTGGCGAGCAGGTGGATCGATACCGAGGTCTCGGCGGAGGTGGTGCGCACGCGGTGGACGTCGTCGCGCGGAGGGAGGAGGCGGTAGAAGTCGCCGGGGGCGAGCGGGCGCCGCCGCAGGGAGGCGAGCCGGCCTTCGCCCGGCCGGTAGAACTCCTCGTCCTGGTTGCCGCGGTAGACGCCGACGAGCCCCCAGGCGAGATGGTCGTGGACGGGAGTCATCGCGCCTGGCGGAACCACGAGGCTGAACAGCGACAGCGAGCGGTCGGCGGCCCGGAACGCCAGCCACTGCCCGATCCCGCCGCCCATGCCGCTCTCGGGCGCGGCCTCCTGGTAGGCCGCCGGAAGCCACTCGCGGTCGGCGAGGAGCGCCTCGAATAACGGGCTGATCAGCTCCGTCGCCTCGGCGGGGGAGGCGGCGCGGCTGATCCGGTCACGGACGGAGGCGATGAAGTCGCGGACCCTGGGCGTGTCGAGGCGGTACTCGTCGGCCTCGAGCGGCGGAAGGTCGGTGTGGAAGTCGCACATGGCTGCAAGCCTCTCAGAGAGCCGCCGCGACCGCCTCCGCCACCCGGCGGTGGAGCGCCAGGTTCTCCTCGCGGTCGGTCCTGACCTCGATGATCGTGGTCGTGGGGCTCGCCAGGGCGGCGTCGACGCACAGGCGGAGCTGCTCCACGCTCCCGGGCTGCTCGTAGTCGCAGCCGTAGAGCGCGGCGGCGCGCGCGAACTCGAGCCCGTGCGGCGTGGCGATGTGCTCCTCGAATGCGCCACCCTCGGCGGCCACAGGCAGGAAGTGGAAGATCCCGCCGCCGTCGTTGTTGAGCAGCACGATCGTGAGCGCTAGGCCCAGGCGACGTGCTGCGATCAGACCGCCGACGTCGTGCGCGAGCGCGACGTCGCCGATGAGCAGGACGACGGGACCCTCACCGGCCGCGGCTGCGGCCGCGCCGAACGCCGCCGAGACCGTGCCGTCGATGCCGTTGGCGCCGCGGTTTGCCAACACGCGAGGAGCGAGCTCACGCGCGGCCATGAACTCCTCCACGTCGCGGATCGGCATCGAGGAGGCGACGAACAACGTGGCCTCCGCGGGCAGCCATTCGCCGAGGCTCCGCGCCACCACGGGTTCGGACAGCCCGCCACCGAGCGCGCCGGCGATGGCGCCCGCGGCGGCGTCGTCGGCGCCGCGCCACCGAGCGAGCCAGTCAGGATCGGCGGCCGTCTCCGGACCCCAGGTCTCGAGCACGCGGGCGGGATCGCTGAGGTCGATGCCCGATAGGACTGCCGCGGGGTCCTGCCAGCCGGCCGGCGGGTCGAGCGCCACCTGGTCGACGTCGCCGAGGCCGGCGAGCCAGGTGCGCAGCGGCTTCGAGGTCGGGAGGTCCCCGGTCCGGATCACCAGCTGCGGCCGCGATCCCGCGAGGAACCGGGCGTCGCGCAGGATCACGTCGTAGTGGGCGATCGCCGCCGGGCCGCGGCGCGCCCCCGAGAGGGGATCGGCGAGCAGCGGGTAGCCGACCCGCTCGGCGAACTCGGCCGCCACAGCCGGAAGGCGCGGGTCGTGCTCGCTTACGCCGGCCACGAGCACTCCGTGCGGCGGCAGCTCGGGCAGGAGCCCCGGAGGGCTCGGCTCGGCGGCGCTTCGCAGCACGCGCGGCCGCCCGTCGGGACGGCCGCTCTGGTCGGGGGGCAGGGGCTGATCGCCGAGCACGAGGGGCTCGCGCAGCGGGAAGTTCAGGTGGACGGGGCCGCCCCGGCCGTCGAGCGCCGTCCAGTAGGCGCGGCAGGCCAGCGACCGGATCCAGGCCAGGCGCTCGGGCGAGGCGTCGTGGACGCCGACCTCGAAGAACCACTTGACGGCGTCGCCGTAGAGCTTGACCTGGTCGATCGTCTGGCCGGCGCCGACCTCGCGGAGCTCGGGCGGGCGGTCGGCGGTGAGGACGATCAGCGGCACCCGTGCCCAGTACGCCTCGATCACCGCCGGCACGAGGTTGGCCGCGGCGGTCCCGCTCGTGCACGTCACCGCCACCGGCTTGCCCGACGCCTTGGCGGCGCCGAGGGCGAAGAAGCCGGCGCAGCGCTCGTCGAGGTGAGACCAGCAGCGGATCTCCGGCTCCCGCGCGAGCGAGAGCACGATCGGCGTGTTGCGCGAGCCGGGGCAGGTCGCCGCGTGCTCGAGCCCGCAGCGGGCGAGCTCGTCGCAGAACGCGCGCAGAAGCAGATAGGTGTCGATTGCCGTCATGATGGGGGCGGGATGGCGCCGACGATCGTCTTTCTCCACGGGTTCACGAACACCGGCGCGAGCTGGGATCACGTGGTCGCGGCGCTCGGCGAACGCTACCGGGCGCTCACGCCCGACATCCGCGGCCACGGCGCGGCGGGGGAGGCCCGTCCGGTGTCACTGGATGCGGTGATCGCGGACATCGATGCGCTCGTGCCGGGGGAGTTCGAGCTCGTCGGGTACTCGATGGGCGGGCGGATCGCGCTTCACGCCGCGCTCGCGCTCCAGGACCGGGTCAAGCGGCTGGTGCTGGTGAGCGCCAGCCCGGGGCTGGGCTCGCCGCGCGAGCGAGACACGCGCCGGCGTGTGGACGAGCAGCTGGCGGACGGGATCGAGGGGATGGACATCGAGCGGTTCGCGGACCGGTGGGCGCGCACGCCGGTGCTGGCCGACCAGCCGCCCCACGTGGTGGCGGCGGCCCGGACCGATCGGCTGAGGAACGAGCCTGCCGCCCTCGCGGAGGCGCTGCGAGGCCTGGGAACGGGCGCGCTCCCGCCCCTGTGGGACCGCCTGGGCGAGCTGCGCATGCCGGTGATGCTGATCGTGGGCGGCCGCGACGAGCGCTTTCAGGCGACCGCTTTCCGGATGGCGGGGTCGATGCCACACGCGGAGGTTGCGATCGTCGCCGGCGCGGGCCACGCCGTGCACCTCGAGAACCCGGCCGAAGTCGCCCGCCTCATCGCACTCGACTGAGCGCGGGGGGCGGGGGGGTGGGTGCGAAACGTCCCTATGTTTCACGTTTCACACCCAGCCCCGGCCCCGCGGGGGCGGTCATGACGCCGCGGCGGACGGGGAGCGGGTCGTCGGGGAGGTCGAAGATCGAGAGCGTGGCCAGGCCGCAGGCGCGGTCGGGCGCCACAGCAGCCGCGGCGTGGAGCGCGGCGGCGATCCCGAGTGGACCGTCGAGCGTCGAGGCCAGGTAGACGTCGTAGCCGGTGGCGCGGGCACGGCGGGCGGCCGCCACCACCCCGGTGATCCCGCCGCAACGGGCGATCTTGAGGCAGACGGCATCGGCGACGCGGTGCTCGAGGGCGTCCATGGCGCTCTCGTCGAGCGCCACCGGCACGGGCGCGCGCAGGCGCGCCAGCTCCTCGAGGTCCGCCACCGGCTCCTCGCACAGCTCGATTCCCGCGGGAGCCAGCACGCCCAGCATCGCCTCGGCCTCCTCGGCGCTCCACACGCCGTTGGCGTCGAGCCGAATGGCCATGCCGGGGCCGGAGGCGGCGCGGACGGCGGCGATCCGGCCGGCGTCGTCGCCGACCCCCACCTTGACCTTGACGCACCCGAAGCCTCCTTCACGGGCGGTGGCGGCCTCGCGGGCCGCGCCGGCGCGGTCGGTGGCGCCGATCGTGTAGTTGACCTCCACCTCCGGTGGCGCGGACGCGCCCAGCAGCTGCCAAACGGGCGCCGCGGCGCGCCGCCCGCGGAGGTCCCAGAGGGCGAGGTCGATCGCGGCCAGCGCCTGGGGGAGGACCGTCATCTCCGCGCACTCGGCGAGCGCCCCGTCGCGCGCGAGCACGGGACGGCAAGCCTCGAGCGCCGCCCGGACCTGGTCCGCCGTCACCCCGTCGTAGCTGGGCAGCGGCGCGGCCTCGCCGTGGCCGGTAACTCCTGCGGCGTCGGTGAGCTCGAGGAGCACCAGCTCGCGCTCTGACACCGAACCCCAGGCGGCCACGAACGGCCTGCGCAGCCGGAGGCGAGCCGAGCTGATGCGGACGTTCAACGGCTCAGCAGGAGACCGGCGGAGAGGAGCGCGCAGAAGATCAGCTGGAGCAGCCCTGTCCGCGCCAGGGCCCCGTTGAGCGAAGGCCCGTCGGCGTGGTTGCGCACAGTCCGGATGACCGCGGCCGCCAGCGGCAGAGTCAGCCAGGACAAGAGCAACCAGGGCTTCAGCGGCCCGAAGATCCAGGTCACGGGCGCGAGCAGGTAGGCCAGGTAGACGACGGCGGCGAACATCACACGGGTGCGGTGGCGGCCAAGGCGTACCGCCAGCGTCCGCTTGCCGGCGCGGCGGTCGGACTCGATGTCCCGGACGTTGTTGACGACGAGGATCCCGGCGGCGATCAGGCCCACCGGAACCGCCAGCGCGAACGCCTCCCAGCTCAGGTGCTTGACCTGGACGAAGTAGGAGCCGGCCACGGCGACGATGCCGAAGAACAGGAACACGAACACCTCGCCGAGGCCCTCGTAGCCGTAGGGCCGCGGCCCGCCCGTGTAGAGGACGCCGGCGAGGATCGAGGCGGCGCCGACGAGCAGGAGCTGCCACCCCGCGACGACGATCAGATAGACGCCGAACAGGACCGCGATCCCGAACGACACGTAGGTGGCGACGAGCACCCGGCGCGGCGGGACGAGGCCGCCGGCCGTGACCCGCACCGGCCCGAGGCGGTCCTCGGCGTCGGCCCCCCGGCGGGCGTCGGAATAGTCGTTGGAGAGATTGGTTCCGACCTGTATGAACACGGCGCCGAGCAGGGCGGCGAGGAAGCGCAGCGGGTGGAAGACGTGCTGGAAGCCGGCCAGCGCCGTGCCGACGAGCACGGGGGCCACAGCCGCCGGCAGCGTGCGCAGGCGGGAGGCCATCAGCCAGATGCGCACCCCGCTCGGGGCGCTCGCCACCGCCATCACGCGCGGCGGGGGAACTTCGAGAAGTCCGGCTTGCGCTTCTCCAGGTAGGCGTTGCGCCCCTCCTGGGCCTCCTCGCTCATGTAGAAGAGGAGGTTCGCGTCGTGCGCGAGCTGCTGGATCCCGGAGAGGCCGTCCTCGTCGGCGTTGAAGCTGGCCTTGAGGAGCCGCAGCGCGAACGGCGACAACGCGAGCATCTCCCGGCACCACTGGACGGTCTCGTCCTCGAGGCGCTCCAGCGGCACGACCGCGTTGATGAGGCCCATCTCGAGCGCCTGCTGGGCGTCGTACTGGCGGCACAGGAACCAGATCTCCTTGGCCTTCTTGGGGCCGACCAGCCGGGAGAGGACGGTGGCGCCGAACCCGCCGTCGAACGAGCCCACCTTGGGGCCGGTCTGACCGAAGCGGGCGTTCTCGGCGGCGATCGTGAGGTCGCAGACGACGTGGAGCACGTGGCCACCGCCGACGGCGTACCCGGCGACCATCGCCACCACCGGCTTGGGCATGCGGCGGATCTGGATGTGCAGGTCGGTGACCTCGAAGCGGCCGACCGCCTCGTGACGGCCGGCAGACCCCGGATCGGCGCCGGTGACATAGCCCCCGCGCGAGCCGCGCACGCGCTGGTCGCCACCGGAGCAGAAAGCATCGGGACCCTCGCCGGTGAGGATCACCACGCCGACCGACAGGTCCTCGCGGGCGCGGGTGAACGCGTCGGAGAGCTCGACCACCGTCTCGGGCCGGAAGGCGTTGCGGACCTCGGGGCGGTTGATCGTGATCTTGGCGATGCCGGCGTCCTCGCCGGCGGCGATCTCGTAGCGGATGTCCTGATACTCGGCGGCCGGGTGGGCGGGCTCCCAATTCACTGACACGCGGGCGAGACTACCGTTTCCGTCATGGAGCCCTGGGTCCAGAGCGCCGCCGCCCGGCGCCCCGACCGGGTGGCGATCGAGACGCCCGACGGCAACCTGACCTATGCCGAGCTGGCGGACGCCGCGGCGAGCGCCGCCGGTGCCCTCGGCGTGCCCCCCGGCACCCGGGTGGCGGTGGCGCTCCCGCCGGGGCTCGACTTCGTGGTGGCGCTCCACGGGTGCCTGGTGGCGGGTGCGTCGATCGTGCCGGTCGACCTGCGACTGAGCGAGGCCGAGCAGGAAGAGCGGCGCGCCGGGGCGGAGATGATGGTGACCGAGCCGCTCCTCCCAAGCCTGGCTGGCCAGCCAGCCAGGCCGGGGAGGAAGGGGGGCGCGGGCGCGCAGCGCGGAAGCGGAGGCGGAGGCCGCCGTCATGCACACCTCGGGCACGACGGCCGCGCCCAAGCCCGTGCCGCTCACGCACGGGAACTTCCTCGCCAGCGCCCTCGGCTCCGCGGTGGCGCTCGGGCTCGACCAGGACGAGCGGTGGCTGTGCCCGATGCCGCTCACACACGTGGGCGGCCTCTCCATCCCCATCCGCAGCGCGATCTACGCCACCACCGCGGTGCTCCACGGCCGCTTCGACACCGAGACGGTGCTGAACGAGCTGATGGACCCGCACCGGTGGATCACCCTCGTCTCGCTCGTGCCGACGATGCTGGCCCGCCTGCTCGACGCTGGTCTGGACCGGCCGCCGGCGCTGCGCTGGGCGCTGCTCGGGGGTGGGCCGATCGCGCCCGCACTCCTCGCCCGCGCCGGGGAGGCGGGTGTCCCGGTGGCGCCGACCTACGGGATGACCGAGGCGTGCTCTCAGATCGCCACCTTCGGGTGGCCGCTCCCGGGCGTCGAGCTCCGGACCGCGGGCGACGGGGAGCTCCACGTGCGGGGCACGATCGTCTCCCCGAGCGCGGGCGACAGCGACGGCTGGCTGCACACCGGCGACCTCGCCGGGTTCGACGAGCGCGGCCGTCTCGTGATCACCGGACGCAAAGCGGACACGATCATCACCGGGGGCGAGAACGTGGCACCGACCGAGGTCGAGGACGTGCTGCTCGAGCATCCGGCGGTGGCGGATGCCGCCGTGCACGCGCGGCCGGACCCCGAATGGGGGGAGCGCATCGTCGCCACCGTCGTCGTCCGTGACGGCGTCGCCGGCGAGGAGCTCCAGGCGCATTGCGCGCAGAGGCTCGCGCGCTTCAAGGTCCCCAAGGAGATCCGGTTCGCGGAGCAGCTCCCACGCACAGCCTCCGGGAAGCTGCTGCGGCGAGAACTATGATCGCGGACGTGGCTTCGGTGCAGGAGGAAAACCAGCTGACGATCGAGCAGCTCGCGGCCGAGTCCGGGATGACCGTGCGCAACATCCGCGCCCACCAGGCCCGCGGTCTGCTGGCCCCGCCCGAGGTCCGCCAGCGTGTCGGCTACTACGGCCCCGAGCACCTCTCGCAGCTGCGGCTGATCCGCCAGCTCCAGGACGACGGCTTCAACCTGGGCGGGATCAAGCGGCTGCTCGAGGACACGCAGGGGACGGCCGAGCGGCTGCTCCGCTTCAAGCAGGCGTTGAGCGGGGCGGCGGCGTCGAGCGAGCCCTCGGAGACGCTGTCGATCAGCGAGCTCGGCCGGCGTTTCCGGGTCAGCCCCGAGGAGGCGCCGGAGGTCCTGGAGACGGCGGTCCGCCTCGGCGTGCTCGTCCCCGTCGGCGAGGAGCAGTACGAGGTGCCGAGCCCGTCGCTGCTGGCGATCGCCGAGGAGGTGATCCGGCGCGGGATCTCTCCCCACAGCGCGCTCGCCGTGCTCGAGGACATCGAACGCCTGTCGGACTCGGTGTCGGAGTCATTCGTGAAGCTGTTCCTGGGCGAGGTGTGGAAGCCGTTCGCGCAGGCGGACATGCCGGCCGAGCGTTGGCCGGAGATCGAGGAGGCGGTCCAGCGGCTAGCCCCGATCGCCTCCGAGGCGGTGCTGGCGATCTTCCAGCAAAGGCTGGGCTCGCAGATCGAGGGCGCGTTCGAGGAGATCGCCCGCCGCCTGTCCGAGCGGAAGGGGTGAGCATGGCCGACGCGGAGACACAGCGCGCGGAGATGGCCGAGCGGTGGGAGCGCGCGGCGCAGGGGTGGGGCAAGCGCGCCGCGAACGTGCGCGACTGGGGGATGCCGGCGTCGGCGTGGATGATCGAGCACCTCGGTCTTCAGCCCGGACAGCGCGTGCTCGACCTGGCCGCCGGCCCGGGGGACACCGGGTTCCTCGCCGCGGAGCTGGTCGCACCCGGGGGCACCCTGATCACCAGCGACGGTGCCGAGGCGATGCTCGCGGTGGCGCGGGCCCGTGCTCAGGAGCTCGGCATCGGAAACGTCGAGTTCAAGCAGCTCGACCTCGAGTGGATCGACCTGCCGACGGCCAGCGTGGACGCGGTGGTGTGCCGCTGGGGCGTGATGCTGACGGTCGATCCGGCGGCGGCTCTACGCGAGATCCGCCGCGTCCTCACGCCGGGCGGCCGCGCGGCGCTGGCGGTGTGGGCGCCGCCCGAGGACAACCCGTGGGCGACGATCCCGACGCGGGCGCTGGTCACCCTCGGTCACGCCGAGCCTCCGCCGGCCGACGCGCCGGGGATGTTCGCGCTGGCAGCCCCGGGACGGCTGGGCGAGATGCTCGAGGACGCGGGCTTCACCGAGGTAGTCGTCGACGCCGTCGAGTTGACGCGCGCGTTCGCCGGCGTGAGCGAGTACGTGGGGGAGACCCTCGACCTCTCCGCCCCGTTCGCCGAGGCCTACGAGCGCCTCGATGAGACCCAGCGGGCGGAGCTGGAGCGCACGGTGGCGGAGCTTGCCCAGCCCTATACCGCCGAGGACGGAGCGCTCCGTCTGCCGGGCCGCTCCCTGGTCGCCTCAGCCGGCGCCTGAACGCACTCCAAACCGGTGCACGTAAACGTGCATGCTGAAAAGAGGGTTGCAGGCATTCCGCACTACGCGGTCGTGGGAAACACTGCGCCCCATGCGAGTCCGTCTATTCCTCTTCATAACGATCCTGGCGATGCTGATCGCGCCTGCCAGCGCGTCGGCTTACTTCGGCCATGTGATCACGCCCGGTGAGTCGCTCAGCTCGATCGCGGCGGCCGATGGCCTGAGCGTCTCTCAGCTGGCGGCGGCGAACGGCCTGTCCTCCGGCTCAGCGCTCGTCACAGGCCAGACGATCCAGATCCCGCCCCAGCAATCCAGCGGCGCCGTGGCCACGGGCGTGGTCTCGACCGGCGCCACCTGTGACGGCGACGGCGACTCCGACGACCCCGGGTGTGGCGTCGCCGCCCCGGTGGCGACATCGACCACCGGCACCGGCGGTGGGTCCTACGTGGTCCAGCCCGGCGACACGCTCTCGGCGATCGCCGCGCGCGCCGGCGTCAGCGTCGCCAGCCTGGCCGCGGCCAACGGGCTCGATCCGAGCAGCGTGCTCGTCTCCGGGAGAGCGCTCGCGCTCGCCGGCACGCCCGCGACCGCGGGCACGTCCGCGGCCTCGACGGCGGTGCCCGTGTCCACGTCCAGCGCAACGTCGAGCGGCGGCGGCTACGTCGTACAGCCGGGCGACACGCTCTCGGCCATTGCCGCCCGCGCCGGTGTCAGCGTCGACAGCCTCGCCGCGAGCAACGGCATCAACGTCAGCGAGCCGCTCCTCGTGGGCGCGACCCTCCACCTCTCGGGCACGCCGAGCACCGTCTCGGCGGCGAGCTCGCAGCCGGTGGGCAACGCCGCGCAGGGCAGCGTCACCGACCCGCCGTATCCGACGCCCGAGCACCTCAGCGCCTCGCAGATCGGACAGGTCGCGGCGACCAACGGCGTCTCGCCGTCGCTGGCCGACGCCATCGCCTGGCAGGAGAGCGGCTTCAACAACGACCTCGTGTCCAGCGCCGACGCGCGCGGGATCATGCAGATCCTCCCGGGCACGTGGCAGTGGATCCAGAACTCGCTCAACCCCGGGCCCGCGCTGGCCCCAGCGTCGGCCACGGACAACGTCCGCGGTGGCGTGCTCCTGCTCCGCTCGCTGCTGAGCTCGACGGGCGGAGACCCCGCGCTGACCGCGGCCGGCTACTACCAGGGCCTGCCCTCGGTTCGCACTCCACGGCGTGTACCCGTCGACCCAGCAGTACATCAACAGCATCCTCGCGCTTCGCCAGAAGTTCGGCGGGGGATAGCCGCGTCTCGCGTAGCCGTCTCCGAAGGAGACCCGCCCCGGAGGGAAGGCGGCAGATCGTCTCTCGGAATCCGGGCAAGGACGCCCGGATTCACGTCAACAATCTCTAGCCGTACCGCCTCGCTAGCCTGCTGCCAATGTTCTACGACGACGACGCTGACCTCTCGCTGCTCGACGGCAAGACCGTCGCCATCATCGGCTACGGCTCGCAGGGCCACGCCCACTCGCTCAACCTGAAGGATTCCGGCGTGCAGGTCGTCGTCGGGCTGCGTGCGGAGTCGAGCAGCGTGGCCAAGGCGCGCGAGCACGGCCTCGAGGTGCTCGACCCCGCCGACGCGGCCAGCGCCGGCGACGTGGTGATGATGCTCGTCCCCGACGAGCTCCACCACGACGTCTGGGAGAACAGCGTCAAGGACGGGATCGCCCCCGGGAACATGCTGATGTTCGGCCACGGGTTCTCTATCCACTACGGCGAGGTGGTGCCGCCACCCGACGTCGACGTCACCCTGGTGGCGCCCAAGGGACCCGGTCACCTCGTGCGCCGGCAGTACCTGGAGGGCTCGGGCGTGCCCGGCCTCGTCGCGGTCCATCAGGACCCGAGCGGGCAGGCGCTCCAGCTCGCGCTGGCGTATGCGAAGGGGATCGGCTGCACCCGCGGCGGCGTGATCGACACGTCATTCAAGGACGAGACCGAGACCGATCTGTTCGGCGAGCAGGCGGTCCTGTGCGGAGGCGTCACCGAGCTCGTGCGCGCCGGGTACGAGACGCTCACGCAGGCGGGCTACGACCCGCGGCTCGCCTACTTCGAGTGCCTGCACGAGCTCAAGTTGATCGTCGACCTGATGTACGAGAAGGGGATCGCGGGCATGCGCTACTCGATCTCCAACACGGCCGAGTACGGCGACCTGACGCGTGGCCAGCGCGTGATCAGCGACGCCACGCGGGAGGCGATGAAGAAGATCCTGAGCGACATCCAGTCCGGGGACTTCGCCCGGGAGTGGATCGCCGAGAACCGCGCCGGCCAGGAGAACTTCAAGCGGATGCGCGAGGAGCAGTCGCGCCATCAGGTGGAGGTCGTGGGCAAGGAGCTCCGCTCGCAGATGGACTGGATAGACACCGAATTCCAGGAGTGAAGGCTCCGCTACCTTGGAGGTAGTCCATGGCTGAGACGATCTTGAGGATCCCTGACGAGCTCAAGCCGGTTGACGGTCGCTTCGGCTCAGGCCCCTCGCGGATCCGGCCCGAGCAGCTCGTGCACCTGGCGCAGGCGGGCGCCTCGGTGATGGGCACGTCGCACCGCCAGAAGCCCGTCAAGCAGCTGGTGGGGCAGGTACGCGCAGGCGTGCGCGAGCTGTTCTCGGTTCCCGACGGCTATGAGGTCGCGCTCGGCAACGGCGGGGCGACCGCGTTCTGGGACGCAGCCGCGTGCTCCCTGGTGCACGAACGCGCTCTCCACCTCACCTTCGGAGAGTTCTCGTCCAAGTTCGCCGCGGTCACCCGGGAGGCGCCGTTCCTCAAGGATCCGATCGTGATCGCCTCCGATCCCGGCGACGCGCCGGAGCCGGCGAGCGACCCGAGCGCCGACGTCGTTGCGTGGGCCCAGAACGAGACCTCGACCGGCGTGATGGTCGCGGTGACGCGCCCGCCCGGGGACGCGCTCGTCCTGATCGATGCCACCTCCGCCGCCGCCGGGCTCCCCGTCGAGATCTCCGACACGGACTCGTACTACTTCGCGCCGCAGAAGGGCTTCGCCTCCGACGGCGGGCTGTGGCTCGCTGTGCTCAGCCCGGCGGCGCTCGAGCGGATCGAGCGCATCAGCACCGAGCGCCCGGGGGACGCTGGATTCCCGAGTCGCTGTCGCTGGCCATCGCGGTCGAGAACTCGCTCAAGGACCAGACCTACAACACTCCGGCGATCGCCACCCTGTTCCTGCTCGCCGATCAGCTCGACTGGATGCTTCAGCAGGGCGGCCTCGATGCGATGGTGGCGCGCACGCGCGAATCCTCCGGCCACCTGTACGGGTGGGCCGACGCCCATGCGCACGCCGCCCCGTTCGTGGCCGACCCGGCCAAGCGCTCGCTGGTGGTCGGGACGATCGACTTCGACGAGGCGCTCGACGCCGCGGCGCTGGCGAGCACGCTCCGAGCGAACGGGATCGTCGACGTCGAGCCTTACCGCAAGCTGGGCCGAAACCAGCTCCGGATCGCCATGTACCCGGCGACCGATCCGAGCGACGTGCGCGCGCTGACGGCGTGCATCGATTGGGTCCTGGAGCGAGCTGATGACAACTACGCGCGTGCTCGTCGCCGAGAACATCGGCGCCTCCGGGATCGACCTGCTGCGCGAGCACTTCGAGGTCGAGGTCGCGGACGGCTGGTCGCGCGAGGAGCTGGCCGAGCGGATCGGCGAATACGAGGGCATCCTGATCCGCTCCGCGACCAAGCTCGACGCCGAGCTCCTCGGCCACGCCACCCGGCTGCGGGCGGTGGGTCGCGCCGGCGTGGGGGTCGACAACGTCGACGTGCCGGCGGCGACCAAGCGCGGCATCGTCGTCGCCAACGCGCCGCAGTCGAACGTGATCACCGCCGCCGAGCACACGATGGCGCTGCTGCTGGCGCTGGCGCGCAACGTCCCCCAGGCGCACGCCTCGCTGACCGGCGGCAAGTGGGAGCGCTCGAAGTTCTCGGGCGTCGAGCTGAGCGAGAAGACGCTCGGGATCCTCGGCTTCGGGCGGATCGGGCAGCTGGTCGCGCACCGGGCGCTCTCGTTCGGGATGCGCGTGGTCGGTTATGACCCGTATGTGGGCGCCGATCGCTATCGAGAGCTGGGCGTCGAGCAGGCGCAGACGCCCGACGACGTGTACGCGGCCGCCGACTTCATCACGCTGCACCTTCCGAAGACCCCCGAGACGGAGGGATGGCTGAACGCGGAGGCGCTCGCCAAGTGCAAGGACGGCGTGCGGATCCTCAACGTCGCGCGCGGGCCGCTGGTCGTGGACGACGACCTGAAGGCGGCGCTCGACTCCGGCAAGGTCGGCGGCGCCGCCCTCGACGTGTTCCGCACCGAGCCGATCACCGACCACCCGTTGTTCGGCTACAAGAACGTGATCGTCACGCCGCACCTCGGCGCCTCCACCGCCGAGGCCACCGACCGCGCCGGATACCAGGCGGCCGAGCAGGTGGTGGCGGCGCTCACCGGCGGCGTGGTCACGAGCGCCGTCAACGTCCCCGCGATCCCGTCCGAGGACATGGAGCTGCTCGGTCCGTTCGTATCGCTGTGCCGCGCGCTCGGCAAGATCGTCAGCGCCGTGGCCGATGGCCCCTCGATCGACCGCGTCGAGA
Organism: uncultured Solirubrobacterales bacterium; assembly: GCA_963839105.1. Taxonomy (GTDB): domain Bacteria; phylum Actinomycetota; class Thermoleophilia; order Solirubrobacterales; family Solirubrobacteraceae; genus Palsa-465. The sequence continues at coordinate 597,162 of CAWITQ010000004.1, read as the reverse complement.
GCGAGTTCCTCGGGGGCATCGCCGAGCGCGACACGCGCCTGCTCGTCGATCCAGGTGCTGCTCGGGGTGCTCCACGGGCACACCGAGGAGGAGGTCAACGAGGTCAACGCGCCCGCCATCGCCGAGGAGCGGGGAATCGAGCTCGTCCGAGACCAAGCGCTCGATGGCCCAGGACTACACCGATCTGGTCCGGGTGACGCTTACGAGCGGCGAGCACACGGTCCGCGTGGTGGGCACGCTCATCGGCCGGCGCAACCGCCCGCACCTGCTCGAGGTGTGGGGCCAGCGGTTCGCGGTCCAGCTCGAGGACCACATCACGATCCTCCGCTATCGCGACGTCCCGGGGATGATCGGCCGGGTCGGCACGTGCTTCGGCGGCACGGCATCAACATCGTCTCCGCCGCCGTCGGACATCAGCCGCCCGCCGGCGCCGGTGGCGACGACGGCCTGGCCGTCATGGCCATGACCACCGACGCCGCGGTGCCCCACGAGGTGATCGACGAGCTCGTGGCGTCCGAGGGCTTCGAGGCCGGGCGGGCCGTCTCGCTCTAAGGCTCGACGACCCGCACGCCCACGCGCGTTCGCTGATCCCGCTCGATCTGCGAGCGCGTGTACTACGGGCGCCGCCGCGCCGAGCACGCGCCCGCCGGCGACCGAGGAACGTGACCGCGCTCGGCGAGGGCGATGCGCCTGGATCTCGCGGCGGCGCAACACCACGACGCTGTCGCCGTCGCGCGCTTCGAGTCCCTCGGCCGTGACCGCGATCCACTGCCTGGGGTGAAACAGCGAAAGCCTGCGGCCTGACGACGATCAGATGCGTCGGTCGGCGGGTCGAGACGCAGGCGGCTGTTCGACGCCCGGTGTCGCCGGGTACGCGCGGCCGCTCTGGAGGCGCACGGGCCGGCCGCCGCTGCGTGCCCGGTGCGTCGCCACGAGGCAGCGTCTTGTCGTGATCCCAGCGCCGGTTCATGCTCAGCAGATCATGGCGCTTGCGCACGGTTGGTACGCTGTCGGGCGCATGGCGCCGTGCCTCGACCTTCGACTTCTTCTCCTCCCCCTTCGGGGGGAATAGCGCGCCGGCGGCCGCATGTAGCCGCGAGACCAGGACCGAGAAGAAGCGAGTTTCGAGAGGAGCGACATGAGCACAGCTGAGGACCCAAGCCGAGTACTGATCTTCGACACGACGTTGCGCGACGGCGAGCAGTCGCCTGGGATCTCGCTCAACACGCAGGAGAAGCTCGAGATCGCGCAGCAGCTCGCGCGCCTGGGCGTGGACGTGATCGAGGCGGGCTTCCCGATCACCTCGCCCGGCGACTTCGAGGCGGTGCAGGAGATCTCCCGGACGGTGGAAGGCCCGGTCATCGCCGGCCTGGCGCGCACCCACGTCGCCGACATCGACGCTGCCTGGAACGCGGTGAGGGATGCGGAGCGGCCGCGGATCCACACGTTCATCTCCACCTCGGACATCCACATCCGCCACCAGCTCCAGTCGCACGCGCGAGGACGTGCTGGGTCAGGCGCGCGCCGCGGTCGCCCACGCCAAGCAGTACGTCGACGACGTCGAGTTCTCGCCCATGGACGCCACGCGGGCGGACGTGGAGTTCACCGCGGAGGTGTGCGCGGTGGCGATCGAGGAGGGGGCGACCACGATCAACATCCCCGACACCGTCGGCTACACGATGCCCCACGAGTACACCGAATATCTGGCGCGCCTGTACGAGCTCGTCGCCGGAGCTGCGCGGCGTCGTCCTCTCGGTTCACTGCCACGACGACCTGGGACTGGCCGTAGCCAACTCGTTCGCGGGGCTGCTCGCCGGCGCACGCCAGGTCGAGTGCGCGATCAACGGCATCGGCGAGCGGGCCGGGAACGCGTCGCTCGAGGAGATCGTGATGCTGCTCCACACGCGGGCGCCGGACGTCGGCCTGCGCACCGGCATCGTCACCCGTGAGATCTCGCGCGCCTCGCGCCTGGTCTCGCGCCTGACCGGGTATGCCGTCCAGCCGAACAAGGCGATCGTCGGGCGCAACGCGTTCGCGCACGAGTCGGGCATCCACCAGGACGGGGTGCTCAAGGAGCGCACGACGTACGAGATCATGGACGCCACCACCGTCGGGCTCGAGGCGAACTCGATCGTCCTCGGCAAGCACTCCGGCCGCCACGCCCTGCAGCAGGCGCTCTCGGAGCTGGGCATCGAGCTCACCGGGCAGTCGCTGAACACCGCGTTCAAGCGCTTCAAGGAGATCGCGGACAAGAAGAAGCAGGTGACGGCGATGGACCTCGAGGCGCTCGTCACCGACGAGCTGCGCGAGGAGATCGCCGGCTACCAGTTCCAGTGGTTCGACGTCGAGGCCTCCTCGCGCCGGCCTCCGCACGCCACCGTGGGCGTGCTCTCGCCCGACGGGGTGGATCTCACCGGCTCGTTCACCGGCGACGGGCCCGTCGACGCGATCTTCCGCGCCATCAACGCGGCCACCGGCGTCGACGCGCGCCTGCGCGAGTTCCGGGTCGACGCGGTCACGGGCGGTCAGGACGCTCTCGGCGAGACCTCGGTGGTGCTCGAGGTGGCCGGCGTCACCGGCGCCGGCCAGGGCGTGTCCACCGACATCCTCGAGGCGGCGGGGCGCGCCTACGTGCGCGCGCTCTCGAACGCCGTGCGCCGGCGCGAGATCGCCTCAGCGGCGCGAGAGCTCGAGGGAGTCGTCACGGCTCCCTAGCTCGAGGCCCTGGCGGTATGCGGCGGCGAGCACGCGGCTGCGCGGCTCGCGCTGCATGAAGTTCGTCCCCATCGCGGCGGCGCTCTCCACGTCCGGTCCCACCACCCGGACGGCGACGCCGCGGCGTCGGAGGACGAGCGCCTCCACCGACACGGCCGAGCGCGAGACCCGGCGGATGACGGCGAGCGCTCCGGCGGATCCCGGCAGGCTCGCCGTGGGGTTGAGGCAGAGCACGTGGGTGTCGCGCCCGGCGGGGGCGGCGTCGAGGTTGGTCGGGCTCCAGACGCCTCCGTCGACGTACTCGCGGCCGTCGATCTCGAACGGCGCGAACAGCCACGGCACCGTGCACGATGCGGCCACCGCCTGGGCCACGCTGGCGTCCGGTGCCCCGGGGCTGCCGAACACCACCCGCCGGCCGCTGGCGCGGTCGACCGCGGCCACGCGCAGGCGACCGTCGAAGCGTGCCCCGAGGCGCTCGACGTGGTGGAGCAGGCCGTCGAGGGTCTGCTGCGGGCGGGGGAGTCGGCGCAACATGAGGCCACGCATCACGGCACCGCCGGGCGCCGCCAGGCCGAGGGCCAGCGGCGCGAAGCTCGCGCCCGCGGCCAGCGCCACCGCCCCGGCCCGGCGCGCGGCGACGAGCGCGGCCGCGGCCAGCCCCTCCGCCGGCCGGGGGGCGGCGCGCTCCAACTCGGATCTCGTCTCGCCTTCGGGGCGCCGGGGAGACCGGCCGGCGACCAGGTGCGCAGCCACGATCGAACCGGCGGACGTTCCGACGAAGTGCTCACACTCGCGCAGGTCGAAGCCGGTGGCATCCTCGACGCCGGCGAGGAGACCCATCATCCACGCCTCGCCGAGGACGCCACCGCCGCCGAGCACGAGCACATCGGGGCGGGTGCGCATCATCCGCGTCAGGCTAGCGACGCGCGCGGCGTATGCGATAACATACGGACGTATGACGACTACCGCCACCGATGGCGCGCTGGGGCCGCGCGTCCGCGCGCTGCGCGAAGGCATGGATCTGTCCTTGCGTGACCTGGCCGAGCGCTCTGGCGTGAGTGCGCCGATGCTCTCGCAGGTCGAGCGCGGGGAGACGAGCCCGACGCTCCAGGTGGCGGGGCGCATCGCCGCCGGCCTCGAGCTGCGGCTCTCGCAACTGCTCCGCCTCGACGAGGACGGCGCGGTCAGCGTGGTGCGCCGCGGCGAGCGGCGCAAGGGGCCCGGCCGGGGCCGCGGACACAGCTACGAGATCCTCACGCCGCCGCTGCCGGGCCAGCGCGCCGAGCTCTCGCGCCACACTCTCGCCGCCGGGCTCCGTCACGGGCGGCCACGGCGATCCGCCGATGCACGAGCCGGGCAGCCGCGAGACGGCTCTGATCGAGTCGGGGCGCGTCGTCCTGCACTGCGACGGCGCCCCCTATGAGCTCGCTGCCGGCGACTGCGTGACCTTCGACGCCGATCTTCCCCACCACTTCCACAACCCCGGACCCGATCAGGCCGTGCTGCTCGCGGTGGTGAGCGCCGGCCTGCGCAGGAGCTAGACCATGCCGAAAACGCTGTTCGAGAAGATCTGGGAGGCCCACGAGGTCGCTCCCGGCCTCATCTACATCGACCTGCACCTCGTCCACGAGGTCACGAGCCCGCAGGCGTTCGACGGACTGCGCCTGGCCGGGCGCAAGGTGCGCCGCCCCGACCGAACCCTGGCCACCGCCGACCACAACGTGCCCACCGACGGCACGCCGGTGGCGGCGCGGATCCGCGACGAGCTCAGCCGGGTCCAGGTGCAGACGCTCGAGCGCAACTGCGAGGAGTTCGGGATCCCGGTCTACTCGCTCGGCTCCGACCGCCAGGGGATCGTGCACATCATCGGCCCCGAGCTGGGGGTCACCCAGCCCGGCATGACGATCGTGTGCGGCGACTCGCACACGGCCACGCACGGCGCCTTCGGGGCGCTCGCCTTCGGGATCGGGACGAGCGAGGTCGAGCACGTGCTGGCCACGCAGTGCCTGGTCCAGTCAAAGCCGCGCTCGATGCGGATCCGCTACGACGGCTCGCTCGGGTTCGGCGTCACCGCCAAGGACCTGATCCTCGCCACGATCGGGCAGATGGGCGTGGACGGCGCGGTCGGCCACGTCGTCGAGTACGCCGGGCCGGCGATCGAGGCGCTCTCGATGGAGGGCCGGATGACGGTCTGCAACATGACGATCGAGGGCGGCGGGAGGGCCGGCATGATCGCGCCCGACGAGACCACGTTCGAGTGGATGATCGGCCGGCCGGCGGCGCCTTCTGAGACCCCGGACGAATGGCGGTCGCTGAAGACCGACGACGGGGCCGCGTTCGACCGGGAGGAGGTCGTGGACGCCTCCGCGGTCAGCCCGATGGTCACCTGGGGCACCACCCCCGGCATGGTCGTCCAGGTCACCGACGCCGTGCCCGACCCCGACTCCGAGCAGGACGAGCACGCGCTCGAGTACATGGGGCTCGAGCCGGGCACGCCGATCCAGGAGCTCAAGCTCGACCGCGTGTTCATCGGCTCGTGCACGAACGCGCGCATCGGCGACCTGCGGGCCGCCGCCGAGGTGGTCGGACGGGCGGAAGGTGGCCGACGGCGTGTACGCGATGGTCGTGCCCGGCTCGCAGCAGGTGAAGGCGCAGGCCGAGCGGGAGGGCCTCGACGAGGTCTTCAGGCGCGCCGGGTTCGACTGGCGCGAGGCCGGGTGCTCGATGTGCCTGGGGATGAACCCGGACGTAGCGGCGCCCGGCGAGCGGGTGGCGTCGACGTCGAACCGCAACTTCGAAGGACGCCAGGGACGTGGTGCGCGCTCGCACCTCGTCTCGCCTCAGATGGCCGCCGCGGCGGCGATCGAAGGCCATTTCGTCGACATCAGGGAGTGGAGCCGATGAGAGCGATCGAGACGATCACCGGCCAAGTGTCGGTTCTGAACCGCGACGACGTCGACACCGACCAGATCATCCCCAAGCAGTTCCTCAAGCGGGTCGAGCGGACGGGCTTCGGGGAGTTCCTGTTCTACGACTGGGCCAAGCGCCCGGACTGGAGCCTCCCGCGCAACCCGATCCTGGTCGCGGGCCGGAACTTCGGCTGCGGCTCGAGCCGCGAGCACGCCCCCTGGGCGCTCGAGGACTACGGCTTTCAGGCGATCATCGCGCCGAGCTTCGCCGACATCTTCCGCTCGAACTGCACGAAGATCGGGCTGCTCCCGGTCGAGCTGACGCCCGGAGGAGTGCGCGTCGATCGCGCAGGCGGGCGCAGGCGCAGGTCGATCTATCGGCCCAAGAGGTGCGCTGGCCGGGGGGACCGCGCCGCTTCGAGATCAACCCGGAGACCAAGCACCGCCTGCTGAACGGCCTCGACGACATCGGCGCTGACGCTGGGGGTGCAAGCCGCGATCGTCTCCTACGAACGCCGAGCGCGAGCGGCCGGGTCCCGTCACCACGGCGCTCTGATGCCGAGCCGGGATTGGGATGCGGCGACCTACGACCGGGTCTCCGATCCGCAGCTCGGGTGGGCGCGCGAGCAGCTGGAGCGGCTCGAGCTCACCGGCGGGGAGGTCGTGCTCGACGCCGGCTGCGGCTCGGGCCGGGTGACGGCGCTGCTGGCCGACCTCGTGCCCCGCGGCCGCGTGTACGCCGTCGACGTGGCCCCCTCGATGGTCGAGCACGCCCGCGAGGCGCTCGGCGAGCGTGCCACCGTCCTCTGCCAGGACCTGGTCGAGCTCGACCTGCCGGAACCCGTGAACGCGGCCTTCTCCAACGCCACCTTCCACTGGATCCACGACCACGACGCGTTGTTCGCGGCGCTCCACCGGGCGCTCAGCCCCGGCGGCCAGCTGGTGGCGCAGTGCGGCGGGCGGGGGAACATCGACGCGTTCAGGACGCTGGCCGATGACGTCGCGGGGGAGGAGCCGTTCGCCCTGCACTTCGAGGGCTGGAAGCGTCCCTGGAACTACGCCACCGACATCGAGACCGCCGAGCGACTGCGCAGCGCGGGCTTCGGCGACGTCGTCGTGCTGGCTGGAGCCGAAGTCGGTGACCCCCGCGGACCCGCGGGCGTTCGTGCAGACGGTGTGCCTGGTCCGTCACCTGGACCCGCTGCCCGAGGAGCTCCGCGAGGAGTTCGTCGACCGGATTCTGGCCCGCGCCGGCGATCCTCTCGTGCTCGACTACGTGCGCCTGAACATGACGGCCCGGCGCCCATAGCCGCTCGGATGGGGCTTCGTCGCGAGGCCCCGGGGCGGTGGAGTCCCCGGCTGGGGCTTCCGGGCGCGCCCCGGGTAACTTCCATGTGAGATGTCACAGGCCCCAGAACAGGCGCCGGACGCACCGCGGATCCCCGACGACATGCTCGACGGCGACGAGCCGGCCGGCCCCATCAGCCGCCGGAAGGTCGTCATCGGGACGATCTTCACGCTGGTCACGCTCGCCGGCCTGTACTTCTTCATCCCCAAGCTGGCCGGGTTCAAGCGGACCTGGGGGCAGCTCAAGCACGGCGATCCGGTGCTGCTGGCGCTCGCGATGCTGTTCGAGCTGGTCTCGATCGGCGGCTACGCGCTCCTGTTCGGCACCGTGTTCGGCCGGGGCAACGACCGGATCAACTGGCGAGCCAGCCTGGAGATCCCGCTCGCAGGGATCGCCGCCATCCGGCTGCTGGCGGCCGCCGGCGCCGGCGGAGTGGCCCTGACGATCTGGTCGCTGCGGCGGGCCGGAATGGATGCCGGCGTGATCGCCTGCCGGATGATCGCCAGCTACGTCATCCAGTACTCCGTGTACCTCGGTGCCCTGGTGGTCTGCGGGTTCGGCCTGCGCTGGGGGCTGTTCTCGGGCGAGGCACCGTTCGCGCTGACCGTGGTCCCGGCCGCGCTGAGCGCGATCGGCATCGTGCTGATCGCGGCCATGGGCCTGGTGCCGCGGGATTTCGAGCGACGTCTGCGCCAGCTCTCCCAGCGCTCCGGCCGCGTCGGCCGGATCGCGGCGAGGTTCGCGAGCGCTCCGGCGGCGCTCGGGTCCGGCGTACGCACGGCCGAAGGGCTGATCAAGGAGCGGCGCTTCGGACTGCTCGGCGCGCTCATCTACTGGGGCTTCGACATCGCCGTGCTCGATCTGTCATTCCGTGCCTTCGGCTACGCGGTCCCCGGCGCCGTCGTGGTCATGTGCTACTTCCTCGGGACGCTCGGCAGCCTGCTCCCGCTGGCCGGCGGCGTCGGCGGCGTCGAGGGGGGCATGTTCGCGGCGTTCATCGCCTTTGGCGTGCCTGCCGGGAGCGCGCTGATCGGGACCCTCGCCTACCGGGCGATCTCATTCTGGATCCCGACGCTGCCGGGCATCTTCGGGTACATCGCGCTGCGCAAGACCGTGCGCGGGTGGCGAGCGGAGGACGCCGCCGCCGAGCGCGATGTGACCCCGGCGGCGCGCTGATGGCCGCCGAGAGCGCGGCCGGGCGCGCGGCGGACGGCTTCGCCCGCTCGCTCCGCTGGACGGGGCGTCTCCTGCGGGGCGAGCTCGTCAAGCGTGTCGGGGGCCCGGCTCGGGCGCGGGTGCTGGTGCTGTTCGCGGCGGTGCTTGCCCTGAACGGGGCCGACGCGGCGACGGTGGGGGCGATCGCGCCGCAGCTCGAGCACGCGCTGCACATCGGCAACACCAAGATCGGGCTGCTGAGCGCGATATCGCTGCTCGTCGGGGCCATCTTCACGATCCCGGTGGGCATGCTCGTCGACCGCATCAGGCGGATCCCGGTGCTCTCGATCAGCATCGTCCTGTGGAGCCTGGCCTCGGCCGTGAGCGCGTTCGCGAGCAGCTACTCGACCCTGCTGCTGACGCGGCTGGTGCTGGGCGCGGTGACCGCCAGCGCGGGCCCCGCGATCGCCTCGTTGACCGGCGACTACTTTCCCTCCGCCGAGCGCGGGCGGGTGTGGGCCTACATCCTGGCCGGCGAGACCGTAGGGACCGCGATCGGGTTCATCGTCAGCGGGAGCGTGGCCAGCCTGATCGACTGGCGGGCGGCGTTCATCCTCCTGGCGATCCCGGGCTTCTTCCTGGCCCGGACGCTGTGGCGGACGGTGCCCGAGCCGCTCCGGGGCGGGCAGAGCCGCCTGGCCGTCGGCGCGATGAGCCTCGAAGTCGTCCCGGCTCCGGTGCCCCAGGGCGGCGGCGAGGGGCAGGCCGGGGCGGAGGACGAGCCGGCCGCGGCCGAGGACGCCGAGGCCGCCTACGAGGCGGTGCGGGCGCGGGGGGTGGAGCCGGACCCGGAGCTGATCCTGACCGAGGACCCGGCGCAGATGCCCCTGGGGCGGGCCGTCCGCTACGTCCTGCGGATCCCGAGCAACGTGATGCTGATCATCGGCTCCTCGCTCGGCTACTTCTACTTCGCCGGGCTCCAGACGTTCGCCACGCTGTTCGTGCGCGGCCACTACCACGCCAGCCAGGCGACAGCCGAGCTCGTGCTCGCGATGCTCGTGGTCGGGGCGCTGATCGGCACGCTGCTGAGTGGCCGGATCACGGACCTGATGGTGCGCAACGGCATGCTCGAGGCGCGGGTGTGGGTGCCGGCGATCTGCTTCGTCGCGGCGGCCATCGTGATGATTCCGGGCCTTCTGGGCACGCACGTGTTCCCTTCGGTGTGGTTCGACATGGCGGGCGCTGGACTCCTGGCCGCGGCGAACCCGCCGCTCGATGCCGCCCGACTCGACATCGTGCCTCCAGGGCTCTGGGGGCGGGCCGAGAGCGTGCGCACGGTGGCGCGCTCCCTCGTCCAGGCGGCTTCTCCGCTTGTGTTCGGGGGCCTGTCGCAGCTCGTGGCCGGCATCGTGCCGGCGCAGACGCCGGTGGGAACGCACACGGGGATCGTCTCGCCCAGCGCCGCTCGCGGGCTCGAGATCACCTTCCTGATCCTGCTGGGGACCCTGGCTGCCGCCGGCGTGTTCCTCGCCCGCTCGCGCCACACCTACGCCCGCGACGTGGCCACCGCTGCGGCCGCCCACGAGACCTCGGCCGCGGACTGATCGGTAGCGTCCGGCGCCATGGCCAGCAAGATCGTCACGCTGTCCGGCGACGGGATCGGGCCCGAGATCATGGCTCCGGCGCTCGAGCTGCTGCGTGCCGTGACGGGCGAGACGGAGTTCGAGTTTGAGGAGCATCTCTTCGGTGGCGCCTCGATCGACTTGCACGGGACCGCGCTGACGGACGAGACCCTGGCCGCCTGCCGCGGTGCCGACGCCGTCCTGCTGGCGGCGGTCGGCGGGCCGAAGTGGGACACGACCGACCCGTCGAAGCCCCGCCCCGAGCAGGGTCTGCTCGGCCTGCGCAAGGGCCTCGGGCTGTTCGCCAACCTCCGCCCGGTACGGCCCGTGCCGGCGCTGTACGAGGCCAGCCCGCTGAAGCTCGAGGTGATTGAGCGGGTGAACCTGCTGGTCGTGCGCGAGCTCACCGGCGGGATCTATTTCGGGGAGAAGACGCGGAGCGCCGACCGCGCCTCGGATGACTGCGTGTACACCCGGGAGGAGATCGAGCGGATCGCCCGGGTGGCCTTCCGCGCTGCGCGCTCCCGCGTCACCAGCGTCGACAAGGCCAACGTGCTCGAGACCTCGCGCCTGTGGCGGGAGGTGGTGCGCGAGGTCCACGACGCCGAGTTCATCAACATCGAGCTCGAGCACCTGCTGGTCGACAACGCCGCGATGCGGCTGATCGCGGCGCCCCGCCACTTCGAGGTGATCCTGACCGAGAACATGTTCGGCGACATCCTCAGCGACGAGGCGGCGATGCTCACCGGCTCGATCGGGATGCTCCCGAGCGCATCGCTGGGGGATCCGGGCGAGCCCGGGCTGTTCGAGCCCGTTCACGGGTCCGCACCCGACATCGCGGGAACGGGCGCCGCCAACCCGCTGGCCATGTTCCTGTCGGTGGCGCTGATGCTGCGGCACGCATTCGAGCGGGAGGCCGAGGCGGCGGCGGTAGAATCGGCGGTCGACCGGGCGCTGGCCGAGGGCCTGCGCACGCCGGACCTGGGGGGTAGTGCAGGCACTGCCGAGGCCACCCGGGCCGTCCTAAAACACCTGCAGTAAGGAGCAGTCGTGGAGCAAGCCGAGGTGATCTGGCACAACGGAGAGCTGGTCCCCTGGGAGGATGCAAAGGTCCACGTACTGACGCACGGGCTCCACTACGGCACCGGCGTGTTCGAGGGGATCCGCTGCTATGCCACCGACCGCGGCCCGGGCGTGTTCCGCCATCAGGACCACCTCGACCGGCTGTTCAAGTCGGCCGAGCTCTACTACATGCCGATCCCGTACACGCTCGAGGAGCTGCGCTCGGCCACCCACGAGCTGATCGCCGCCAACGAGCTGCGCGAGTGCTACATCCGCCCGATCGCCTTCCGCGGCTACGGCCAGATGGGGCTGTATCCGCTCGACGCCCCGGTCGAGGTCGCGATCGCCGTGTGGCCGTGGGGCGCCTATCTGGGCGAGGAGGGAAAGCAGCTAGGCGTGCGCGCCAAGGTCTCGAGCTGGCGCCGGATCCCGCACGACGCGCTGATCCCGCACTCGAAGGCGAGCGGCCAGTATCTGAACAGCGTGCTGGCCAAGATCGAAGCCTCGAAGGCCGGCTACGAGGAGGCGATCCTGCTCGACTCGCACGGGTTCGTGTGCGAGGGCTCGGGCGAGAACATCTACGCCGTCCGCGACGGGATCATCCTGACGCCGCCGCAGACGGCCGGCATCCTCGACGGGATCAACCGCAAGTCGGTCATCCAGATCGCTCGCGACCTCGGGTACGAGGTCGTCGAGCGAAACCTGGCGCGCGCGGAGCTCTACCTGGCCGACGAGGTGTTCCTGACGGGCACCGCAGCGGAGCTCGTGCCCGTGCGGGAGATCGACGACCATGCGATCGGCGCGGGCAAGCCGGGACCGATCACCGCCGAGCTCCAGCGCGTCTTCGACGACGCCCTCCACGGTCGCGATCCGCGTTACGCCGAGTGGCTCGACATCGTGAAGGTGCCCTCGCGCACCGCATAGCCGTGCGTGCTCCGGCCGCCAACCGCAGGCGATGACCAAGATCCAGCTCTACGACACGACGCTGCGCGACGGCATGCAGGGCGAGGGCATGTCGCTGTCCGCCGAGGAGAAGCTGCGGGTGGCGCACCGGCTCGACGAGCTCGGGATCGACCTGATCGAGGCCGGCTTCCCGAGCTCGAACCCCAAGGAGCTCGAGCTCTTCTCGCTGCTGGCGGGGGAGAGCTTCGCGCACGCGGAAGTGGCCGCGTTCGGCATGACGCGGCGGCGGGGGGTCGCCGCCTCAGAGGATGCGGCGCTGCGGGTTCTGGCCGAGTGCTTCGCCCCGGTGTGCACGCTCGTGGGCAAGACCTGGAGCCTCCATCTGGAGAAGGTGGTCAAGGTCGACCGCGAGGAGAACCTGCGGATGATCTCGGACTCGGTTGCCTTCCTGGTCGCGTGCGGCAAGCGGGTCGTCTACGACGCCGAGCACTTCTTCGACGGCTACGCCGACGATCCGGGCTATGCCCTGCGCTGCCTGCGCGCCGCGGCCGACGCCGGGGCGGAGACCGTTGTCTGCTGCGATACCAACGGGGGGACGCTCCCGGGCGCGGTCGCGCGCGCGATGGCCGACGTCGTGGGGGGAGTGGGGGCCGGCGGCGTGCGGATCGGGATCCACTGCCACGACGACGCCGGGTGCGGCGTTGCGTGCTCGCTGGCCGGGGTCGAGGCCGGAGCGACCCACGTCCAGGGGACGATGAACGGCTACGGCGAGCGGTGCGGCAACGCCAACCTGGTCACAATCATCGCCAACCTCCAGCTCAAGCTCGGCCACCGGTGCGTGAGCGACCCGCAGCTGGCGGCGCTCACGCCGGCCGCGCATTTCCTCGACGAGCTCCTGAACTTCACCCCCGACCCCGACCAGCCCTACGTGGGGCGCAACGCGTTCGCGCACAAGGGCGGGATGCACGTAGCCGGGGTCAACGTCGACCCCTCGACGTTCGAGCACGTCGACCCGGCCGTGGTGGGCAACGAGCGCGAGCTGCTCGTGTCGGAGCTCTCGGGCCGCGGGACGGTTCAGGCGCGGGCGCTGGAGGCGGGCATCCCGCTGGACGACGCCGAGGCGGCGCGGGTGGTCGAGCGGGTCAAGGAGCTGGAGCACGGCGGCTACCACTACGAGGCCGCGGACGGGTCGTTCGAGCTCCTCCTGCGCAAGGAGACGGGTGAGTACGAGCCGCTGTTCCGGCTCGAGAGCTGGCGGGCGATCGTTGAGAAGCGCGCTGACGGCCGGGTCGAGACCGAGGCGACGATCAAAATCTGGGTCGATGGCGAGCGCTACGTCCGGACGGCCGAGGGCAACGGCCCCGTGAACGCGCTCGACCGCGCCCTCCGCGACGCGCTGGTCGAGATCCACCCCCATCTGCGCGACATCGACCTGGTCAACTTCAAGGTGCGGATCCTCGACGAGGCCAAGGGGACGGGCGCGGTCACCCGGGTGTTGCTCGATGCCTCGGATGGAGAGACGGTATGGGGGTCGATCGGGGTCTCCGAGAACGTCATCGAGGCCTCGTGGGAGGCGCTGGTCGACTCGCTGGAGTACGGCATGCAGGTGGCCCAGACGCGCGGGAGCGCGCGCAGCCAGGCCGCGCCGGCGCCGGGATCGTGACCGAGCAGGTCCCGCTGGCGCAGCCGGTGATCGGCGCGCGCGAGGAGGAGCTCGTATTGGAGGTCCTTCGGAGCGGCCGCCTGTCGCTGGGCCCGATGCTGCCGCGGTTCGAGCGCGAGTTCGCGGCACGGGTGGGAGCGCCGTTCGGCTGTGGGGTCTCGAGTGGCACGGCGGGGCTGCACCTCGCGCTGCGCGCGGTCGGCGTAGGCGACGGCGACGAGGTCGTCACGACCCCTTTCTCGTTCGTGGCGAGCGCCAACGTGGCCCTGTTCGAGGGAGCCCGTCCGGTGTTCGCCGACATCGACCCGGTGACGCTCAACCTCAGTCCGGAGGCCGCGGCGGCGGCGGTGTCGGATCGGACCGCGGCGATCCTGCCGGTCCACGTGTTCGGGTATCCGGCAGACGTCCCGGCGCTGGAGCGGCATGGCCTGCCGATCGTCGAGGACGCCTGTGAGGCGCTGGGCGCCGTGGACGCCGAGGGAGTGACGGTGGGCGCGCGCGGGCACCCGGCGGTGTTCGCCTTCTATGCCAACAAGCAGCTGGTGACCGGCGAGGGCGGGATGATCACCGTCGCGGATGCGGAGCTGAAGGAGCGGCTCGACTCCGAGCGCAACCAGGGCCGCGCGCCGAACATGGACTGGCTCGACCACGACCGCCTCGGGTTCAACTACCGGCTGGCGGAGATGGCGTGCGCGCTGGGGGTGGCGCAGCTGGAGCGGCTGGATTCGCTGCTGGCCGGGCGCGCGCGGGCCGCGGGGTGGTACGGCGAGGCGCTGGCCGGGATCGAGGGGATCTCGCGGCCGTGTCCGGACGTCGGCCGGGCTCGCCGCGGGTGGTTCGTATACGTGGTGCAGCTCCCCCGCGGGGCCGATCGCGACGAGACCGTGCGCGCTCTGGCGGCGCGGGGGATTCCCAGCAAGCCGTACTTCCCCGCCATCCACCTGATGAGCTTCTACCGCGAGCGCTTCGGCCACCGGGAGGGCGAGTATCCGGTGTGCGAGGACGTCGCCGCACGCTCGATCGCGCTCCCGTTCTTCCCGGAGATGACCGAGGGCCAGGTGGCGCAGGTGGCTGAGGCGCTGCGCAGCGCGCTTGGCGCGCACGTCTCCGTCGCCTGAGCTCACGCGGGCGGGTCACATTCCGCTGCGGCTCGTGATAGCTTGCCGCGACACATAACGAGCCGAGTCCCCGCGCCATCCGTGGCCGGGGAGCGGGGGACCCAGAGCGGCCGATCGGCCGCAGGGGCGAATCGCCGTCATCGCACGGCGTAGCGCGCAGGCGCGAGCCCGACAGCTAACTCCGCAGGCTTCTGAGTCGGATCGAGAAGGAGGCGTTTTGGACGGCAGCCGCGACCTCGCGCGGGATGAGCTGTGGCTTCAGTCGCTCGAGCGCTCGCGGGCGCGGCGCGCGGGTGCGCCCGTCCAGCTCCCGGCGCCCCCGGCGCGTCGGGTGGAGCGCCACGAGACCCGCCGCGGGGCTCGCCGGCGTGCGGTCCCCGCGGCCGCGGCCCTGCTCGTGCTCACCTTGGTCGTCGCCGTGCTCGCGGGGGCGCTCGGCGGCTCCTCCTCCCCGACCGCGCGCGTCGCCGCGCGGGTCCAGCCCGTCCGCCCTGAGCAGGGCGGCCCGACGTATCCCACCTCCGGCGGTGTCGCCCCCATCTCCGGCAAGGTCCTGTCCGGCAGGGCGCCCGCGAGCGCCCCGCGCAAGTGCCAGGCCGCCGTCGGCTCGAGCAACTACTTCAACCCGCTCGCGGCGAGCAAGGTCACGCCGGAGCGGATAGACCAGGGCGTCGACTACGCCGGCACCGGCGCGCTCGGAGCGATCGGCGCCGCAAGGATCAACTACCTCGCCACATCCGGGTCGGGTTGGCCGGGAGCGTTCATCGAGTACCGCCTCCTCGACGGCACCGACGCGGGCTGCTACGTCTTCTACGCCGAAGGCGTCAAGCCCGTGCCCGGCCTGCGGGTCGGCCAGATCGTCGGACCGGGTCAGCCGGTGGCCACCCTCATCCCGGGTTGGTCTACCGGGATCGAGCTCGGCTGGGGCGCGGGGTTCAACACCGTGACCTATGCCGCCGCCAAGCACCAGTGGAGCGCGCACAGTGACGCCCACAGCGTCGCCACTCCCGCCGGAAAGAGCTTCTCGGCCCTGATCCACGCGCTCGGCGGCCCGGCCGGCAAGCTGGAGGGATAGTCAGGGTTTGCATCCCGGGGACGCGGCGGGGATGATGCCTCAAACGCGTTCCCGGGAGGAGGGTCTGTGGTCATGCGCCTGCGCCTGTTCGCGCTCGTCGGGCTCACCGCGCTCGCGATCGCCCCGGCGGCGCGCGCGGACTTTCCCTACCTGCCCAAGACGGGCGGCGACCCGCACAACCCGCTGACCTGGAGGCTCCCGCCGGGGGAGGCGCCGAGCAACTTCGGCGATGACTGGAAGCTGGCGGCGACGCCCGAGCAGAGCGTTCAGAGCGACACGCTCGTGAACCCGAAGCCCGAGGAGCTGTGCGGCGTGAGGGGGGCGAGCATCGTCGACTCCAGCGCGGTTTTTCCTCTGACCACAGCGTCGTGCATCCCGCCGGGGACGCCGGTCCGGACCGCGTTCGAGCAGACCCTCGGCCGGCCGGATGTGGTGGTCGCGGTGCTCGACTCGGGGATCGAGTGGAACAACACGGGAGCGATGGTCGCCCTGCGCGACAAGGTGTGGCTCAACCGGGGCGAGCTGCCGGCGCCGAGACATGACCTCGGCGCGTCGCTCGTGCCGGGCGGCAACTGCGCGTCGTACCGAGCGGGCGGGGGCGGGGACTACAACGCCCATGGGAGCTACGACGCCAACGGCGACGGGGTGTTCAACGTCGTCGACTATGCCTGCGACTCCCGCGTAGCGGCCGTGGTCTCCGGGGGCAGCCCACGGCACGCGCTGCGCCACGGCCCGCCCGGCGTGCTCACGCCCGAGGACCTGATCCTGGCCTTCAGCGACGGCCGCGACCACGACCACAACGGCTTCGCGAACGACATCGCCGGGTGGAACTTCGTGGACGACAACAACGATCCGTTCGACGACGTGCAGTACGGCCACGGCACCGGCGAGGCGCAGGACTCGAACGGCGAGGCGAACACCAGCCAGGAGCTCGGGACCTGCCCCGACTGCATGGTCATGCCGCTGCGCGTGGGCGAGTCGTTCATCGCCGACGCCAACCGGTTCGCGCAGGCGGTGCTCTACGCCACCGATGAGAACGCGTACGTCGTGCAGGAGGCGCTCGGGACGCTGAATGAGTCCTACTTCGCGCGGCAGGCGATCGAGTACGCCTACAACCATGGGACGGCGGTGATCGCCTCCGCCGCCGACGAGGCGGCCGAGCACCACAACCAGCCGGGCTCGCTCCCGGACACGATCGTGGTCAACTCGGTCACCAAGTACGTGCCGGGGATCACCTCCGTCCCGCCCTCTTACCTCCAGCTCAACGGCTGCACGAACTTCGGCACGCGCGTGACGCTGTCGGTGCCGAGCACGTCCTGTTCCTCGGAGGCGGCCGGCAAGAGCGCCGGGGTCGCGGGGCTGATCTATAGCGCCGCGCTGAACGCGGTTGCCTCCGGGCGGCTCCGGGCCGCCGGAGACTGCCGGCGCGTCGACGGCTCTGCCTGCCCGATCACGCCCAACGAGGTGCGCCAGCTGATGGCGTCGGGGAACATCGCCGGCGACGCCGCGCCGGGTGGCGCCGCGAGCACCGGGACCGCGCCTGCCGACGCCGGCTCCGGAGGCCAGGCCGACGACGTCAACTTCGCGGCCCAGCCGGAGACGAGCTGCAGCCCGGTGGCCGTGCCGACGTGCACCGACCCGAATCTCAACACGCTGTTCTCTCCGGCGGTGGAGGGCGGGGTCGACGGACCCGCGCCGGACACGCGCCGCTACCACGCCCGGCGGGGGTTTGACGAGTTCTACGGATACGGCCGCCTGAACGCGTACAAGGCGGTGTCGGCGGCGCTGAGCGGCACGATCCCGCCGGAGGCCGACATCACCTCGCCGGACTGGTTCCAGCAGCTGAGCCCGGCCGGCGCCGGGATCGCCGTCGGCGGGTACGTGAACGCGCGCGGCGCCTCCTACACATGCTCGCTCCAGGCGGCGCCGGGCGCGAACCCCAACAACGGGATGGTGAGCGACACACCGCCTGGGGATTTCGCCGCCGCGGGGGCGGGATGGTGCGACGGCGTGACGGTGCACACGCGCGCCTTCTCCGGGACGGTGGGGACGATCGGTGTGGCGGGGCTGGGCGCGCGCTTCCCCTCGACGCAGCGCTCGTTTTCCGGGAACGAGAACGGGGGAGTCGTGCAAACCTCCAATGGGCGCCCGAACATCCAGCCCTACGCCTTCACGGTCCGGCTGGTGGTGAAGGAGGCGGCGTCCGGGCCGCGCCCCGCCATGACCGGCGAGGACCGGCGCCAGCTCTACCTCCATCGCGACCGGGACATGCTCACGGGCTTCCCGCGCGAGCTGCGCACCGACGGTGACTCGAGCCCTCTGCTCGTCGACCTCGCCGGCAGCGATCGCAACCAGCTCGTCCTGGCCACCTCCGACGGTGAGGTCCACGCCTTCCGTGGCGGTGGCGGTGAGCTCCCGGGCTGGCCGGTCCACACGCAGCGGCTGCCGCTGCACCTGGGCGAGAGCGCGTACCGCAACGTTGGGAGCGGTCACTACTGTGCGGTGCTCGGTGCGCTCGCGGCCGGCGACCTCTTCCACGACGGGCGCATCGAGGTCGTCGCCGACGACAACTGCGGCAACGTGTACGCGTGGGACCCGCAGGGTCGGATGGTGTTCCTGCAGCACTCGAATCCCGCATTCTCGGGCGCGCCCCTGAGCCCATTCCATACCGTCCGGGCGGGACCGCGCGACCGGACCGAGCGGGGCTTCCTGTCCTCGCCGGTGCTCGGACGGCTCTCGCGTGGGCGCGGCCTGGACATCGTCGTCGCCGGCGACGATCGCCACGTGTACGCGTGGCAGCCTCGACGGGGCCACCCGGCGGGGAGTGCCCTGCCCGGGTTCCCGGTGCTCGTTGCCGACCCCGACAAGCTGACCGCGGTCGATCCCGTGACCAACCGGCTGACGTTCAGCGGGACGCGGGCCTCCGCGCACCCGGGAATCGACGAGGATCAGGGCAAGATCGTCGACACGCCGGCGATCGCTCAGGTCGCAGGGCGGCCGGAGATCTTCATAGGCACCAACGAGGAGTACGCGGTGAACACGGGCGACGAGGGCCCGATCAACGCCGGCGGCCTGACGAATGCCTCGCTCGGCGCACTGGGCGCGACGGGCCTGCTCCCCTTCGGAAACGGCCGCGTCTACGCGCTCAGGGCGACCGGGGGTCGCATGAAATGCTCGGGCGGAGCGTGCCACTCGAGCGCGATCGAGCCCGGATGGCCGAAGAAGGTCGGGATCATCGATCGCGGGCTGCTGCCGGACGTCGGCGAAGGGGTGGACGGGTCGCCGGTGGTGGCGCCGTTGACCTGTCCCTCCGGGGGGCACGGGATGAAGATCGCGGTGACGCCCGACGCCGGCCCCTCGTACGTCTTCGACCCGAACGGCGGCTCCTGCTACGGCAAGGACCCGGCCGGCCGCGACAACTCGCTCGAGACCGACTTCAGCGCCGGCAACGGGCAGTACGACCATCCCGCCTTCTCGGCGGTCGGATACGGCGCGTTCGGGACGCTCGACGGTCGCCGCATCGATTACTTCATGCCCGAGGCGGGGCTGCTCCGGACGCTGGACGTGGCTGTTCCCGACTACCAGGGCGGCCAGGACTTCATCGCCTCGTGGGACACCGCCAGCGGCCAGCAACGGGTCGGGTTCCCGGGCGAAGTCAACGACCTCCAGTTCCTGACCGGTCCGGTGGTGGGCGCGATCACCGCCGGGGCGGGTCAGGAGGTGCTCGGCGGGACCGCGTCCCTCGACCTCTACGCGTACGGCGTGGGCGGACGGCCGCCGAGCTCCGCCTGGCCGAAGCTGACCGGCGACTGGATCATCGCCACACCCTCGCTGGGGTCGTTCGGGACTCTGGACTCTTCGCCCGGGGCGCGCAAAGACGTGGTCACGATCACCCGCAGCGGGACGCTGTCGGTGTACTCGACGCCGGCGCGCGCCTGCTCTCCCAGCTCCTCGCCGCGCTTTCACCACGACAACTGGAACTCCGGCGACTTCGTCGTCGATGCCGTCGACCCGGGCGTCCCGCTGGCCGTGCGACGCTCGGGCTCGATCGTCAGCTTCCTCGCGCCCGGCGGCGATCTCATGTGCGGGCGCGCCGCGCGGTATCAGCTCGTCACCTCGAACCAGCCGATCACGCCCGAGAGCTTCTCCTCGGCTCGTGCTCTGACGGGAGCGCCGGCGCCGGGCGCCGCCGGCACCCGGCAGTCGTTCGGGGTGCCCCCCGGCGCGGGGCGCTACGTGGCGATCCGCGCCGTGGATCAGGCGGGCAACGTGGGGCTGCCGGCCGTGGTCGACACCGGACGACCGGGAGGATCGGGAGGATCAGGCGGGTCCGGGCCGGCTGGTGGAGCGCCCGGAGCACCCTTCACGGGATAGCCGTTCGTAGTATGCGCGAGGCCATGTCGCGCTTTGCCGAGCCCCAGCACGCGGACTTCCGCGCCCTCAACGACTCGATCGGCTTCGACTGGCGCCTCGGCCCGTACGACGTCGAGCAGTCGCGCGCCCACGCCGCGATGCTCGCGGCCCAGGGCATCATTGCCGACGAGGAGCGCGACCAGCTGCTCGGCGCCCTCGACCAGGTGGGGGGCGAGCTGCGGGACGGAACCTTCCCGTTCGCCGACGGCGACGAGGACATCCACATGGCGATCGAGCGCCGCGTCACCGAGATCGCCGGCGCCGTGGGCGGCAAGCTCCACACGGCACGGTCGCGCAACGATCAGGTGGCGACGGACATGGCGATGTTCGTGCGCGCCCACGCCTTCCGCGCGGTCGAGGCGATCGAGGAGGTGGGCCGGACGCTGATCGGGCTGGCGGAGGCCCATCTCGACTGGCCGATGCCGGGGTACACGCATCTCCAGCGCGCTCAGCCGGTGTACCTGAGTCACCACCTGCTCGCCTACTTCTGGATGCTGATCCGCGATCGAGAGCGGATGTACTCGGTGGTCGCGGCGACCGGGCTCGCTTCCCCTGGGGGCGGGCGCGATGGCGGGGGTCAACTTCGCCACCGACCGCGCCCTGGTGGCGCGCGAGCTCGGTTTCGCCGACGTCGCCGCGAACTCGATCGATGCCGTCTCCAACCGCGACTTCGTCCTCGACTACCTGGCCGCCGCGGCCACCTGCGCCACCCACCTCTCGCGGCTGGGCGCCGAGATCGTCCTGTGGTCGAGCGAGGAGTTCGGCTTCTGCGAGGTCACCGACGCGTGGGCGTCGGGCTCGTCGATCATGCCGCAGAAGAAGAACCCCGACGCCGCTGAGCTGCTGCGGGCCAAGGCGCCGCGGCTGGTCGCACACCTGGTGGGGCTCTACGGCGTGTTCCATGGCCTGCCCCTGACCTACAACAAGGATTTGCAGGAGGACAAGGAGCATCTGTTCGACGCGGCGGACACGCTCGAGCTGTCGCTCGCAGCCGCGCGAGGGATGCTCGAGGGCCTTACGTTCCGGCGCGAGCGGCTGTCCGACGCCGCCTCGGACGAGTTCCTCGCCGCCACCGACGTGGCCGATCTGCTCGTGCGCCGCGGGATGCCCTTCCGCCAGGCGCATGGCGTGGTGGCCGGGCTCGTGCGCGTCGCGGTCTCGGAGGGCAAGCGGCTGTCAGAGCTGACCCGGGAGCAGCTGGGGGAGCAGTCGCCGTTGCTAGACGATGAGTTCTACGCCGTGCTGCGCGATGGCGCCTGGCTCGAGTCGAAGGTCTCCGAGGGCGGGACCAGCCTGGCGCGGGTGCGCGAGCAGCTGGCGCGGGCGCGTGAGGCGCTGGCGTCCGGCTCGTGAGGCCCTCCTGGTACGAGCGGCCGGTGGTCGAGGTCGCACGGGATCTCGTGGGCTGCGTGCTCACGCACGAGGGCTGCTCCGGTGTGATCGTCGAGACCGAGGCCTACCACGAGTCCGAGCCCGCCTGCCATGCCTACGTGGGGCTCACCGACCGCACTCGCGTGCTGTTCGGGCCTCCGGGGCGGGCGTACGTATACCGCTCCTACGGCATCCACGCCTGTCTGAACGCGGTCTGCGAGCCGGCCGGGGTGGGCGCGGCGGTGCTTATCCGGGCGCTCGAGCCCATCGACGGGCTGGAGTCGATGCGCGAGCGCAGGGGTCTCGAGCGGCTCGGGGCGCTTTGCTCGGGCCCGGGGAAGCTCACGCAGGCGCTCGGAGTGGAGCTGTCGGAGAACGGCGGCGACCTCCGTGCCGGACCCGTCGTCATCTCGGGTCGCCCGGCAGCGTGGCGCCAGGTGTCGGTGGTCACCGATCGGCGCATCGGGATCACCAAGGCCGTCGAGCTGCCATGGCGATTCTGCGCCGCCGGCAGCCGGTTCCTGTCGCGTCCGGTCCGAGACGGGCGTCGGGTGGTCAAGCGGAGCGTGCGTACGCGGGCGTGAGGCCCGCGGCCGCTGAGCCCCGTTAGTGAGCCGTTCCGGGCGAGGCGCCGCCGGTCCCGCCGGTGCCACCGCCGCCGGTGCCACCACCGCCACCGCCACCGGTCCCGCCACCGCCTCCGCCGGTCCCGCCACCGGTCCCGCCACCGCCTCCGCCGGTCCCGCCACCGGCGCCACCGCCGCCTCCGCCGGTCCCGCCGCCACCGCCGGTGCCGCCACCGCCGCCGGTCCCGCCGCCGGTGCCACCGCCCCCTCCGCCGCCACCCGCCGGTCCCGCCGCCACCGCCGGTGCCCGCGCCACCCCCGCCGCCACCGGTCGTGCCCCCACCGGTGGGAGCGGCGGGCGTCGTCTGAAGGCTGGAGGCACCGCTACCGGAGCCGGAGGACCCCGACGTGGTCGAGGTGAGGCTCGATCCCGATCCCGTGGTGGCCGTGCTGCTCGAGCTGCTGCTCGACTGGTTCTGGCTCTGGGGCGATTCGGTGGCGAGAACCTGGAGCGCCTGCGTTACGAAGTTGTGCCAGATGATGGCGGGGTAGGTCCCGCCCTCCACCGGCCCGCCGTTGTACAGGGTGTTCATCGAGACGAGCTTGTTCGGATAGCCGACCCAGACGGCGACCGTGATCTGCGGCGTCCAGCCCACGAACCAGGCATCGGCGTAGTTGGTCGTCGTCCCCGTCTTGCCGACGACGTCGACCCCCTGGATCGCGGCTTGGATGCCCGTGCCGTTCTGGACGACTCCGGTGAGCATGTCGTGGACCGTGCCGGCGACGCTCGCTGGCAGCACCCGGTGGTAAACGGGATGGTCGGTGACGAGCCCGGCACGGCACTCGTGCGGGGGACACTGGATCTCGGCGATCCCCGTCGGCCCCTGGTCGGGAGCGCCGAGCGCGGGGTTGTAGACGCGGTTGCCACCGGTGGCGAACGTCTCGTACGCGTGCGCCATGTCGAGCGGGCTGACCCCGATCTTGAGGCCGCCGAGGATCATCGCGTAGTTGCTCGACACCGGGGTGCGGATCCCCATCGCGCGCGCCATGTCGGCGATCCGACGCGTGCCGACGTTGATGCCCACCTGCGCGAACACGGAGTTGTCCGAGACGGCGGTGGCGCGCCGCGAGCGAGATCGGACCCGAGTAGGCGTTGCCGAAGTTGTGGACGACGAAGTGCTCCTTACCGCCACTGTTCGGCACGATGAAGTCCTGAGGGGCCGAGTTGATGACCGAATAGGGCGAGTAACCGTGCTGGAGTGCCACCGCGAGCGTGAACGGCTTGAACGAGGAACCCGGTTGCCGCAGGCCCTGAGTCGCCAGGTTGAACTGGGAGTGCGTGTAGTCCTCGCGTCCGTTGACGATCGCGCCACCGACCATCGCTCGGACCTCGCCCGTCTTGTTGTCGATCGCTACGAGTGACGCCGTCGGAAGGCCCACGCCCGAGGGCAGCTCGGACGAGATGGCCTGCTCGGCGGCCTGCTGGAGCTTCAGGTCGAGCGTGGTGCGGATCTTGAGCCCGCCGTAGAAGGTGCGGTACTCCGCCACGCTCGGCGAGACGCCGCCTCCTCGTTCCACGGCTCCGAGGAGCTGCGGCCGCAGCCAGCTCGTGAAGTACGGGGCGACCGCGGGTTCGGACGGGTGCTGGATGTCGTTGGCCGTGGGCAGTGGCGCGCTGCGGGCACGCTCGTACTCGGTGCGCGTGAGGTAGTGCTGCTGAAACATGTCCCGGAGCACTAGGTTGCGCCGTCCCGTGGCCGCCCTGGGGTGAGCGAGCGGGTCGAAGGCCGTTGGGTTGGCGACCATCCCGGCCAGCGTCGCGGCCTCTGCCGGCGTCAGCAGCTCCGCGCACTTCGGCTGCTTGGCGGTCGGCGTGCTGTCGCCGCAGGCCCCGCCGGACGCAGCCGTCGCCCCGGGATCGAACCCGTGGACCTTGCCGAAGTACACGCGCGCCGCCGACTCCACGCCGTACGCGCCGTTGCCGAAGTAGATCGTGTTCAGATACTCCGTCAGGATCTTCTGCGGCCTCCACTTGCGGGTGAGGTGGTAGGCGATCGCCGCCTCGCGGAGCTTCTCCAGCACCGTGCGGTTGTTCTCCTCGGAGAGCGCGTTCTTGACGAACTGCTGCGAGATGGTCGAGCCGCCCTGCACCGGGCCGCCGCTGACGTCGGAGACGAATGCGCGCGCGATGCCCTTCAAATCGACACCGGGATCCGACCAGAAGCGCTTGTCCTCGACGGAGACGATCGCGCGCCGCATCCACGGCGAAATCTGCCCGTAGTCGTCGATCACCGGCTGGTTCGGCGGCGCCAGCACGCCGATCGGCCGCCAGTGGTCGTCGTAGAGGAACGAGTTCGTCGTCAGCTTGTACTGCTGGCGGTTCTCGATCTGCGGGATGTCGGAGGCGACCGCCATCAGCACGCCGTAGATGGTCGAGATTGCCGCCAGCACGCCCAGGCCGAGCAGGACCGCCAGGACCCGGCGCTTCCGGACGCGCGGCTTGGCCGGCCTAGTGCCGTCGTTTCCGCCCCGCCGCCGCTTGCGCGGCGGCTCCAGTGGGATCGGCGGCCCCGGGTCCTCGCCCTTTATCGGGATCTCAACGTCGCTCATGCGATCCAGCGTGCTTCGACGGCGCCAGCGGGAGAGCTGGTACACCGGCCACGCTCTAAGCGGAACCGTATCCAGGCGGCATCGGACAAAGGGTCCCGCGCGGCGCGAGAGTCTAGCATTGGCTCGGATGGATTCCGAGCGCTCCAAGCCGGCGCAGGATGCCGCCTGGTTGACCCGGAACACGGTGGATTGCCTGCCGGAAGGGGCGCTCGAGGCTAGGCTCGCCGCCGGCCGGCCCCTGCGGGTCAAGCTGGGAATCGACCCCACCGCGCCCGACATCCACCTCGGCTTCACGGTCGTGCTCCAGAAGCTCCGGGAGTTCCAGGAGCTCGGTCACACGGTGGTCCTGATCGTGGGCGACTACACGGCGCGCGTGGGGGACCCCAGCGGACGCTCGGCGACGCGCCCGGTGCTCGACCCGGCCGAGATCGACGCCAACGCTCGGACCTTCCAGGACCAGGCGATGAAGGTGCTTCGTCACGACGGACTCGAGGTCCGCTTCAACAGCGAGTGGCTCGACATGCCGGTCGAGAAGCTGTTCGGGCTGCTACGCCGCGCCACGGTGGCGCAGATGCTGGAGCGGGACGACTTCGCCAAGCGCTTCGGCGCTCAGGAGCCGATCTCGGTGCTGGAGCTGCTCTATCCCCTGCTCCAGGCCTACGACTCCGTGGAGGTGCACGCCGACGTCGAGCTCGGAGGGACCGACCAGAAGTTCAACCTGTTGCTCGGTCGCGACATCCAGCGGGCCTACGGTCAGCCCGAGCAGATCGTGATGACCCTGCCGCTGCTGACGGGCCTCGACGGCGAGCGCAAGATGTCGAAGTCCTTCGGCAACTACATCGGCGTGACCGAGCCCGCGGAGGAGATCTACGGAAAGACGCTGTCGGTACCGGACGCGTCGATCTCGCCGTGGTACGAGCTGCTCCTCGGCGGCTTGCCGCCAGACGGGCTGACACCGCGGGACGCCAAGCGGGCGCTGGCCCGGGCGCTCGTGGCGCGCTACCACGGGGAGGAGGCAGCGGCCGGCGCTGAGCAGCACTTCGACCGGGTGTTCGTACGGCATGAGGCCCCGGAGGACGTCCCGGTGGTCACATGGCCGGCGAGCGAGGATCCGGTGCACCTGCCCGCGCTGCTCTCCTCGGCGTTCGGGGTCTCGACCTCCGAGGCCCGCCGCAACCTCGCCCAGGGAGGGGTTCGGGTCGACGGCGAACGGCTGACGAACGGCTCGCTGGACGTCCCTGCGTCGGATGTGGACGGCCGCGTGCTCCAGCTCGGCAAACGCCGCTTCGCCCGCGTCCAGGTGGCCTAGCGTGCCCGTCCACGGCGGGCTGCTGCGGTTGGAGACGCCAGGCAACGGTCACATCGTCGACATCACCGCGGGCGTCGCAAGCGTGGTCCGGACATCGGGCGTGGAGCGGGGCCTCGTCTCCGTGTTCGCCACCGGCTCCACCGTGGCCGTCACCACGATGGAGTACGAGCCGGGCGGGGTGAGCGACCTCCAGGCGCTGCTCGACCGCCTGATCCCGCCCGAGCGCGACTACGAGCACAACGTCCGGAATGGGGACACCAACGCTCATGCGCACCTGCGGGCGGCGGTGATCGGCCCGTCCGAGTCGATTCCCCTCGTCGACGGGCAGCTCGCGCTCGGGACCTGGCAGCAGGTGGTGCTGATCGACTTCGACGACCGGCCGCGCCGGCGCACGGTGACGGTCCAGGTCCTCTCCTAGGTGCGGCTATGTGCCGACCGGCCGGCGGGTGAGCCCTGCGAGCTCGGCGGGGCGATCCGCGGTCGCCGTCTCGTTCTCGGCTCGCCACGCCTTCCAGTAGGCGCGCATCCGGCGCCGGAAGGCTTTGGGCTTCTCGGCGTAGAGCCGCTCTCCCACGAGCACCGCGCGCGCCTGGAGCTGGGCTCGCCGATGATCCAGGAGTGCGATGACGGCGTCGAGGTCGACGGCCAGCTCGGGTCCGGCCAGCAGCTTGGCGCGCAGTACAGCCAGATCGTGATCGTCGCCGAGCAGGTCCGAGAGCACGTGGGCGTCCCTGGCCTGGCCCTTCATCGTCCCGGGCGCGATCGGCCGGAGCAGCCGGAGGTGGTACCAGTGGTCCTTCGCCCGTTTGCGCCAGTCGTGCAGTCGCTCGACCGTGGGATCCTGCCGGGCCTTGGCGAACGCCGTGCGACCCCTGCGGTAGCTCCGGAGCAGCCCGGGCTCGATCGTCTTCCAGCCGCCGCGGCGCAGCTGCCACTGTGGTGTCCGGGCGCGCGCCGCCTTCAGGCCCTCCGCGACCCGGCCCGTGAGCCCTGACTCCGTCAGCGACCGCCGCGGAGCCTCGGCAGCTTGGTCCAGGTGCTCGCGGATAGTCGTGAAGTTCCTCTCCGCCAGCTGGCCGGCGTAGCGCTCGGCCAGACGGTCGAGCGCCTGCACCATGACTGTGGCGTCCCTGGCCGCCGACAGGCGCCGTCCGGCATCCCGAAACGCCGTGTTCTCCCGCCGCCGCGCGGAGGTCTTGAGCCCGCCCCGTGCCAGCCGCAGCAGCGACCGCTCCTGCTTCAGCGCCTTGCGCGCGGCGTGTACGGCCTCGACAGGCTCGCTCCTGACCCCCTCGGTGAGCTCGCCGATCGCCCGGTCGAGCCGCTCGCCCGCTATCCGGCGGATCTCCTGATCCGTCGCCTCTCGGTGCGTGAGCCTGTACGCCATCGCGTCCCTCCGGTGCTTGGGCCGACACTCAGGCGCTACCCCCGCGCCGGTGGCGGGAATCGCGCCAGGGGGCGGGGACCCGGGTCCCGCGCCGACGCTCGACGGGGCCGTTCGGCTACCATCTCGAGCCGAGGAGGAGCCGCTCGTCGCGACGGGTTGGCGCCTTCCAGCTGGGCTGGCTGCGCGCTATACTCAGCTGTCCGCTCGGGGTCGAGTGCCGATCCCGGCGCGCCGATAGGAGGGAGCACCCCTCCGAAAGAGGTGCGACGGTCTTTGAAAACTCAACAGCATGCGCACCCTTCGACCGACCCTCGGTCGAGGAGTGTGTCCAGGTTCGACGCCGTCGCTCGACATAGGGCCCGCCTAGCGGGCCGGTCTCTTCCGCTTGCGGGAGGATCTCGATCGGCGGTGCCAGAATTGACCCCGTCTTGCGTCCCGGAGCGCCTTGTGTACATGGAGCTCCCTTGTGTGGACGCGAGGGTCTGATCCCACCAGGGACAGGCCCGGGTCCTCCCACCATGCCGGTGGGATCGAGTCCGCTCAGTGCGGACCGGACCTGACGACTCTTTGTGAACGGTGGTTGGTCTCGCGACCCGCCGCCGCGCAGTTCTTCACGGAGAGTTTGATCCTGGCTCAGGACGAACGCTGGCGGCGTGCCTAACACATGCAAGTGGAGCGACGAACCGGGCTTCGGCCCGGGGCAAAGCCGCGAACGGGTGAGTAACACGTGGGTAACCTGCCCCGATGATTGGGACAACCCGAGGAAACTCGGGCTAATACCGAATGTGCCCTCTGGCCATAAGGCCGCTGGGGAAAGGAAGCTTCGGCCTCCGCATCGGGATGGGCCCGCGGCCCATTAGCTTGTTGGTGAGGTAAAGGCTCACCAAGGCTACGATGGGTAGCTGGTCTGAGAGGACGATCAGCCACACTGGGACTGAGACACGGCCCAGACTCCTACGGGAGGCAGCAGTGGGGAATCTTGCGCAATGCGCGAAAGCGTGACGCAGCAACGCCGCGTGGGGGAAGAAGGCCTTCGGGTTGTAAACCCCTTTCAGTTGGGACGAAGCTCCGTCGGTGAATAGCCGGCTGGAGTGACGGTACCTTCAGAAGAAGCCCCGGCTAACTACGTGCCAGCAGCCGCGGTAATACGTAGGGGGCAAGCGTTGTCCGGAATCATTGGGCGTAAAGAGCGTGTAGGCGGCTCGGTAAGTCCGCTCTGAAAGCCCGGGGCTCAACCCCGGGAGGCGGGCGGATACTGTCGAGCTAGAGTCCGGAAGAGGCGAGTGGAATTCCTGGTGTAGCGGTGAAATGCGCAGATATCAGGAGGAACACCAATGGCGAAGGCAGCTCGCTGGGACGGTACTGACGCTGAGACGCGAAAGCGTGGGGAGCAAACAGGATTAGATACCCTGGTAGTCCACGCCGTAAACGATGGGCACTAGGTGTGGGGGGTGTCGACTCCCTCCGTGCCGACGCTAACGCATTAAGTGCCCCGCCTGGGGAGTACGGCCGCAAGGCTAAAACTCAAAGGAATTGACGGGGGCCCGCACAAGCAGCGGAGCATGTGGTTTAATTCGACGCAACGCGAAGAACCTTACCTGGGCTTGACATGTTCCTGACAGCCGTGGAAACACGGTCTCCCTTCGGGGCAGGATCACAGGTGGTGCATGGCTGTCGTCAGCTCGTGTCGTGAGATGTTGGGTTAAGTCCCGCAACGAGCGCAACCCCCGTCGCATGTTGCCAGCATTTAGTTGGGGACTCATGCGAGACTGCCGGTGACAAACCGGAGGAAGGTGGGGATGACGTCAAGTCATCATGCCCCTTATGTCCAGGGCTACACACGTGCTACATTGGCGCGTACAGAGGGTTGCAAGACCGCGAGGTGGAGCGAATCCCTTAAAGCGCGTCTCGGTTCGGATTGCAGGCTGAAACTCGCCTGCATGAAGGCGGAGTTGCTAGTAATCGCGGATCAGCACTGCCGCGGTGAATACGTTCCCGGGCCTTGTACACACCGCCCGTCACACCATGGGAGTGAGCAACACCCGAAGCCGGTGGCCTAACCCTTTTGGGAGGGAGCCGTCGAAGGTGGGGCTCGCGACTGGGGTGAAGTCGTAACAAGGTAGCCGTAGCGGAAGCTGCGGCTGGATCACCTCCTTTCTAGGGAGCCCTTATGGGCACTCGAATGTCGACCGGACCTGGCAGGCCGCACGGCGCCGTCAGCGCGCCGAGGCGGCTCGCATGCTGTTGAGTTTTGAGAGACCGGCTCGCTGCCGGCGGCTCGCTGGATTTATTTCCCGGGCCTCCGCGTGGCGAGCTTCGCCTCTTCGCGGACCTTGAAAACTGCACAGTAGCCAATGTAACGGGTATCTGGGTAGTCGCCTAGCGGCGATTACCTTGGAGAAATCTTTGATTTCTCCGGCTGTCGAATTCACAACCATGAATCGCAAGATCACCGTCAAGATAGTAAGGGCACATGGTGGATGCCTTGGCACCAAGAGTCGAAGAAGGGCGTGAACGGCTGCGATAAGCCGCGGTGAGGCGCTGAATAGCCAGTGACCCGCGGATGCCCGAATGGGGAAACCCAACGTCGGTAATGCGGCGTTATCCCGCGCTGAACACATAGGCGCGGCGAGGACAAGCGGGGGAAGTGAAACATCTCAGTACCCCGAGGAAAGGAAATCAACCGAGACTCCCTGAGTAGTGGCGAGCGAAAGGGGAAGAGCCTAAACCCAGCGTGTGTAAGCGGTCACGCGTTGCACGTTGGGGGTTGTAGGACACCTGGTCCGGATCGTGGCCGATCCGGCGGAAGTTACAAAGTCGTGTGATAGTCGAAGCGTGTGGAACCACGCACCACAGAGGGCAATCGTCCCGTAGACGAAATCGCACGGCCTTCCGCAGGTGTTCCTGAGTAGGTCCGCTCCCGTGAAACGCGGACTGAATCTGCGGGGACCACCCTGCAAGGCTAAGTACTCCTTGGTGACCGATAGCGGACTAGTACCGTGAGGGAAAGGTGAAAAGTACCCCTGAAGGGGAGTGAAATAGTACCTGAAACCGCGTGCCTACAAGCGGTGGGAGCAGCTTCGTGCCGTGACCGCGTGCTTTTTGCATAACGAGCCGGCGAGTTACTCGTCTGCGGCAAGGTTAAGCGATGAGCGGAGCCGTAGCGAAAGCGAGTCCGAATAGGGCGACATAGTCGTAGGCGGTAGACCCGAAGCTGAGCGAGCTACCCATGGGCAGGTTGAAGCGGGGGTAAGACCTCGTGGAGGACCGAACCGACCTAGGTTGAAAACTGGGCGGATGACCTGTGGGTCGGAGTGAAAGGCTAATCAAGCTCAGTGATATCTGGTTCTCTCCGAAATATATTTAGGTATAGCCTCGGATAAATTCCGTGGCGGCCGTAGAGCACTGTTTGGACTAGGGGCCCTACCAGGTTACCGACTTCAGGCAAACTCCGAAGACCGTCACGGCTACTCCGGGAGTCAGTTGCTGGGGGATAAACTTCAGCGTCAAGAGGGAAACAGCCCAGACCGCCAGCTAAGGTCCCTAAGTACTAGCTAAGTGGTAAACGATGTTCGAATGCAGAGACAACCAGGAGGTTGGCTTAGAGGCAGCCACCCTTGAAAGAGTGCGTAACAGCTCACTGGTCAAGTGTTCGAGCGCGGACAATGTAACGGGGCTCAAGCTAGTCACCGAAGCTGCGGGTGCGTGAGGCCTTCGGGCCGATCGCGCGGTAGGAGAGCGTTCCGGCGCCAGTGAAGCGGCGGCGTAAGCCAGCCGTGGAGGCGGCGGAAGTGAGAATGCCGGCATGAGTAACGAAAGAGGGGTGAGAATCCCCTCCACCGATTGCCCAAGGTTTCCTGAGTAAAGTTCGTCTGCTCAGGGTTAGTCAGGACCTAAGGCGAGGCCGAAAGGCGTAGTCGATGGCCAACGGGTTGATATTCCCGTACCACGTCGCTTCCGTTTGACCGATGGGGGGACGAGGAAGGCTATGGGATCCCAGGCGATGGTTGTCCTGGGGTAAGCATGTAGGGGTGGCCCTAGGCAAATCCGGGGCCGCTTAACCCGAGGTGCGATGCCAGCTGGCTTTAAGCCGGCGAGTCCCGGAAGCCATGCCTCCGAGAAAAGCCTCTAGGGAGGAAGCGCGTGCCTGTACCAAAACCGACACAGGTGGGCAAGTGGAGAACACTAAGGTGATCGAGATAACCCTCGTTAAGGAACTCGGCAAAATCGCCCCGTAACTTCGGGATAAGGGGCGCCCCAGTAGGGTGAAGCTCCTCGCGAGTGGAGCCCGAGAGGGCCGCAGTGAATAGGTTCAAGCGACTGTTTACCAAAAACACAGGTCTCTGCTAAGTCGTAAGACGACGTATAGGGGCTGACGCCTGCCCGGTGCCGGAAGGTTACGTGGAGGTGTTAGGGGTAACCCGAAGCACCGAAACTAAGCCCCGGTAAACGGCGGCCGTAACTATAACGGTCCTAAGGTAGCGAAATTCCTTGTCGGGTAAGTTCCGACCTGCACGAATGGCGTAACGACTTGAACGCTGTCTCAACGAGGGGCTCGGTGAAATTGCAGTCTCGGTGAAGATGCCGAGTACCCGCGGCTAGACGGAAAGACCCCGTGAACCTTTACTACAACCTGGTATTGGGGTTCGATGCATCTCGCTCAGGATAGGTGGGAGCCTTGGAAGCGCCGGCTGCGGCTGGCGTGGAGGCAACCTTGAGATACCACCCTTGGTGTATTGGATCTCTAACAGTGCTCCGTGAATCCGGGCGCTGGACAGTGACAGGTGGGTAGTTTGACTGGGGCGGTCGCCTCCCAAAATGTAACGGAGGCGCGCAAAGGTTCCCTCAGCACGGTCGGAAATCGTGCGTAGAGTGTAAAGGCAGCAAGGGAGCTTGACTGCGAGACCGACAGGTCGAGCAGGTGCGAAAGCAGGCCTTAGTGATCCGGCGGTAGCAAGTGGAAGCGCCGTCGCTCAACGGACAAAAGGTACTCCGGGGATAACAGGCTTATCGGGCCCAAGAGTCCACATCGACGGCCCGGTTTGGCACCTCGATGTCGGCTCGTCGCATCCTGGGGCTGAAGTAGGTCCCAAGGGTTGGGCTGTTCGCCCATTAAAGCGGTACGCGAGCTGGGTTCAGAACGTCGTGAGACAGTTCGGTCCCTATCTGCCGTGGGCGTTGGAGAGTTGAGAGGATTCGTCCCTAGTACGAGAGGACCGGGATGAACGCACCTCTGGTGTATCTGTTGTCCTGCCAAGGGCACCGCAGGTTAGCTACGTGCGGATCGGATAACCGCTGAAAGCATCTAAGCGGGAAGCCGACCTCGAGATGAGCTCTCCCATCCCCTAGAGAGAGTAAGACCCCTGGAAGATCACCAGGTTGATAGGCCGGATCTGGAAGCGTGGTGACACGCGTAGGAGACCGGTACTAATGGGTCGAGGGCTTGACGGATATTTTGATATCCGTGCATTGGCACTGTGTAGTTTTGAAGGCCCGGGGACAAAGCCTGGCGGCTTTGGCCTTGGAGAAATCTTCGATTTCTCCGAGTGCTTTGCCGTTCAGGCCGGTCTTTCACCATTTTCCGGTGGCTATGGCGAGGGGGAAACACCTCTTCCCATTCCGAACAGAGCCGTTAAGCCCCTCAGCGCCGATGGTACTTGGCTCGCAAGAGCCTGGGAGAGTAGGTCGCCGCCGGTTTTTTCTTCAGACAATCCAGGACTCAGAGACCATCGCCAGTGCGGGACCTCGTGAACTTCTTCCGGGGCAACCCGCAGGCGCTGGTCCTCTTGGTGATCTGCCTCGTGCTCGGACTGGGCACCTGCATAGCGATCGTGATCGCGCTCGCCACCTCCGGACCGTCGACGACGACCGGCGAACCGAGCGGGCTGATCGCCTTGCTCGGCATCTTCCCTCGCTGACCGCCCACCGCACGTCCGCTTCTCGCGGCCCGCGAGCCGTCTGACGCGGCGATCAGCGCAGGGCTCGCTGCCGGCTCGGCCGGCCGGACTCGCGGCGCACCGGGCACAGGCAGTACGACGGGCGGGGAGTCACGGTGCCGGGCCGGCGAGCGCGATTCCAGCGCAGGTCGTGGCGATGGGGGTGGGGCTGCGCGGCCGCCGGCGGGTCGCCGAGCACATCGTCGGCGAGGCTGAGCCAGGCGCGCAGGCGTTTGGCTGAAGACTGGAACATATGTTCGTGAAGCTACGACCCGGGCCGGACGGAACGGGCCCAGAATTGCAGGTTCCGTTGCAGGCCAGCGCACTCGAATCCAGAGGATCTTCTGGACCGGCCGATCCGGCCGACAACCACCACGCAACGCACCGCACGATCGGCGGGATGCGCAACGCGCCGGGCTTGAACCTAGGCCCGCGACCCCATCGACGACCACACCTCGATCTTCGTCCGGACGCGCCCAACGACCTCGTCGGTGAACTCGGTCGTGCCCGCGCCACCACCCAGGTCCGGGGTCTTCGTCCCGGACGCCACCGTCTCGAGCGCGCCCTCGTAGATCGCGCGCGACGCGCGCTCGGCATCGGCGCCGCCCCGGCCGCCGGCGTGCCGGAGGACGGCACCGCAGGCCAGGATCATGGCCAGCGGGTTGGCGACGTCCTTTCCGAGCAGCGCCGGCGCGGTCCCGTGGGGCGCTTCGGCCATGGCCACCCGGGTGTCGTAGTCCTCGTCGAAGGCAAGGAGCACCGACTCCGCCGCGGCGATCGACCCGAACATGGGCATAACGAGATCCGAGAGGCAGTCGCCGTCACGGTTGAGCGCCGGGATCACCAGTGGCGCGTCGGTGGCGCCTGACAGCAGGCCGGCGTAAGTGGCGTCGATCAGGACCGGCTGGTAGGCGACGTCCGGGTGGCGCTCGGCGGCGCCGTCCATCTCCTCCTTGAGCATGCCCTCGTAGACCGGCGACACCGTCCACTTCGGGCCGCCGTAGACGCGGGCGTTCATCTCCTCGGCCGTCCGGAACGCGTACTCGGCGACCGCGCGGCAGGTCGAGCGCGTGATCTTCTCGGTCCGGTAGGCGATCTCGTCCGGCGACCCGGCGTCGCCCTCGCGCCATTGCTTGGCACCGTAGGCGTCGTCTACGGCCATGCGGACGATCGAGATCGGGTAGTGCACGCCGGCGATCGGTGAGACCCCGGCGAGGCGCCGCCCGGTGCGGATGATCACCTTCCCGTCCACCTCCTCGCGGAGGATGCGGTTGGGCGACCCGACGTCGTCGGCGCCTTCGGGGGTGATGGTGGCGGCCTTCAACCCGAGACCGGCCTCGCGCATGGCACGAGCCGCGTCGGAGACCACCTCGTTGCCGGTGGCGCGACGGTTCTCGAGCGAGAGGTCGAAGCGCTCGAGCTCGAGGTCGACCTGGAGCACGTTCGGATCGAGGATCCGCACGGCCTGGTCGAGCAGCTCCTGGCCGGTCTCGTCGCCCTCCATCACCACGATCTTGAGCGTGTCGGTCATCGCAGCCGGACCTTAGCTCAGCCGCCGCCCGCAATCGCGCCGCGGTTGCGTCAACGCGCGCTTACGCGTCGGTTTCAATTGCTTTCCAACGGCTATCACGTGCATTGGGAGCACCCGTTGACCTGGGCCGGAGGGCAGGGGTGAGGCTCCCGAAGGCGCACCTCGCCGGGAACTGACGGGCGGAGCAGCGCCCGATGCCAAAACTACGCCCAGGGGCACCGTGATTTACAACGAGGATGCGTCGAACCCCCCACCCGCCGGCTCGGGGCGAGAGGACATCCGCATCTCGCGCGCGGCCGAGCGGCGCACTCAAGCACCCACGTGGAACACCACGCGTGACCCGGCCGATGAGCCGCAGCTGCCCCTGGCCGACTCGCTCCGTCCCCGGGGGCCCGTCCAGCTCAGGCTCACTCACTACCAGCGCGGTGATGCCACCGTGGTCACGGTCTCGGGCGAGCTCGACATCCTCACCGCCCCCAAGTTCAGCGCGCTCGTCAGCGAGCTGGTGCGACGCCGGGTCGGCGACCTGGTAATCGACCTGTGCGAGGCGCTGTTTGTCGACTCCGCGGGGCTGCAGATCCTGCTGAGCGCGCAGCGGCGGGTCTCCCGGCACGCCCAGTGGCGGGCGGTCATCTGCCCGCCGAGCCCGGTCAGGCGCGTGATGGAGCTCGCGCGGCTGACGGAGGCCCTCGCCGTAGTCTCGAGCTTCGAGGAGTACGAGGCCCGTCTCCGCGGCCCGGGCACCGCGGCCTGACGAGACGCCGGGCCCTCCGCGGCCCGGGCACCGCGGCCCGGCTAAGCCGCCGGGCCCTCCGCGGCCACAGGCACCAGCTCATCGCGCCGCTCCGTGAGCGCGTCGATCACGAGCTGGAGGTGCTCGTCGAAGTCGATGCCGAGCTCAGCCGCGCCCTCCGTCAGCTCGTCCCGATTCACCGCCGCGGCGAAGCTCGGCTGCTTCAGCTTCTTCTTGACCGACTTCGGCGTCATGCCCACCAGCCCCTCGGGCCGGACATAGGCGACGGCGAGGATGAACCCGGAGAGCTCGTCCACGGCGAACAGCGCCTTCTCCATGTCGCTCTCACGCGGAACGCCCATGAAGTCGGCGTGTGAGGCGATCGCCCGGGTCACCTCGGGCGGATAGCCGCGCTGCTCGAGCTCGGCGATCGCGTAGCGCGGATGACCGTCCTCCAGGTTCGGATAGCGCTCGTAGTCGAGGTCGTGGAGCAGGCCGGTGAGGCCCCACAGGTCGGGGTCGCCACCGAAGCGCGGCGCATACGCGCGCATGGCGGTCTCGACGGCCAGCATGTGCCGGCGCAGCGAGTCCGACTTCGTCCACTCGCAAAGGAGGTCCCACGCCTCGGCTCTCGAAAACTCTTCTGGCATGGCCGTTACCCTAGCTCAGCGCTCGGGTCGCGCCGGCGGCGGGAGCAGAGCCCGCTCCGGAACACCGGCGCCACCCGAATCCGGGCCTCCGACGGCCGGACTTCCGGCCCCGGAGGGAACCGATAGCCTGGCCACTCGCCCCCGAGTCGCCAGCGTCAGGAGGCCCATTGTCATGGAGAAATTCGTAATCGAAGGCGGGGTGCCGCTGTCCGGCACCATCGCGCCCGCGGGGAACAAGAACGGCGCGCTGCCGATCCTCGCCGCCTGCCTGCTCACCGAAGACGAGATCATCCTCCGCAACGTCCCGCGCATCCGGGACGTGGAGGCGATGACGCTGCTGCTCGAGGCGCTCGGGGCGCGCGTGCGCTGGCTCGGCCACAACGAGCTGGCGATCGACACCTCGACCGTCGATCGACAGTCCGTCGACGTGGGTCTGGCCGAGGAGATCAGGGCGTCGTTCCTGCTCGCCGGGCCTTTGCTGGCCCGCTTCGGGCGCGCCGAGATGCCGCCGCCCGGCGGCGATGTCATCGGCCGCCGCCGGCTCGACCCGCACCTGGACGCCTTCCGCGCCCTCGGTGCCACAGTCGAGCACGGCCAGAACATCATCCTCACCGCGCCCACGCTCGGCCTGCGCCCGTGTGACTTCCTGATGGACGAGCCGTCGGTGATGGCCACCGAGAACGCGCTGATGGCCGCCGCCCTCACCCGCGGCCCGACCGTCATCCGCAACGCGGCCTCCGAGCCCCACGTCCAGGACCTGGCGCGGATGCTCGTCGCCATGGGCGCCGCGATCGACGGGATCGGCTCCAACGTCATGACCGTTCACGGGACGGGCAGCCTGCGCGGCTGCACGCACTCGATCGCGCCCGACCACATCGAGATCGGCTCGCTCATGGCTCTCGCCGCGGTGACCGGCGGCGAGCTCGTCGTCAAGGACACTGTGCCCGAGGACCTGCGGATGATCCGCCTGGTGTTCGACCGGCTCGGGCTGCGCACCGAGCTGCGCGGGCTCGACGTGATCGTTCCCGGAAACCAGGAGCTCGTGATCCGCAACGACGTCGGCGATCACATGCCCAAGGTCGAGGACGGTCCATGGCCGGCGTTCCCGGCCGACCTGACGAGCATCGCGGTGGCGCTGGCCACGCAGGCCCACGGCGCGGTGATGATCCACGAAAAGATGTTCGAGAACCGGCTGTTCTTCACGGACAAGCTCGTGATCATGGGCGCGGCGATAACGATCTGCGACCCGCACCGTGCGATCGTCGTCGGCCCGCGCCAGCTGCACGGCCGCCGTGTCGAGTCCCCCGACATCCGCGCCGGCATGGCAATGCTGATCGCCGCGCTGTGCGCCGAGGGCTCGACCGAGATCGGGAACATCCGCCAGATCGATCGGGGCTACGAGCGCATCGACGAGCGGCTGCGCGAGCTCGGCGCTCAGATCAGCCGCGTCACCGACGACGCGCCCGTCCCCAAGGCGTAGCCGGCGGCGGCACCAATGCCGCGAATCCGCTAAACACCCACCGGAGCCAGATGGTCGTGGATCGCATCCCCAGCGGAACGCGCGACGTTCTGCCCGACGAGATGCGGGAGCTGCGGGCGCTGACCGATCGAGTCCGGGGCGTCTTCGAGCGGGCCGGCTACGGCGAGGTGTACACGCCGGCGCTCGAGTACGAGCGGACCTTCGCGCGCGGGGACATCTGGATGACCAACCCCGCCTACCGGATGTTCGACGAGCAGGGCAACGTGCTCGTCCTGCGCTCCGACATGACGGTTCCGATCGCGCGCGTGGCTGCGACCCGCTACGCCCACGCCGATCCGCCGCTTCGCTTCTGCTACCAGGCTCACGCCTACCGCGGAGTGCGCCCGCAACGGGGGCAGTCGCAGGGAGTTCCTCCAGGCCGGCATCGAGCTGATCGGCTCGCCGGGGCCCGCGGGCACGGTCGAGGTCCTCAGCGTCCTGTGCGCCGCGCTCGACGCTGCGGGGCTCGAGGCCTACCGCGTCGGCCTCGGCGACGCCTCGCTCTACCCGTCACTGCTTGAGTCCCTCGATGTCGAGGTGACGGCCCGGGAGCGGATCCTGTCCGAGCTCGCCGACGGCGACTTCGTCGGCGTCGAGCGCGAGGTGCGCTCGCTCGGTCTCTCGGACGCCGACATCGAGCTCCTTTTGGGCGTTCCCAGGATGCGGGGCGGCCCCGACGTGCTCGATGGCCTGACCGGCCCGCTGGAGGACGCGGCGAGGGGCATGCGCGAGGTTCATTCGCTGCTGGCAGCGGACGTCGCCGCGCGGATCATCTTCGACTTCGGGCTGGTGCGAAGCCTCGGCTACTACACGGGGGCGGTGTTCCAGGTCTACGACCCGGCGCACGGGGTCCCGATCGGCAGCGGCGGTCGCTACGACGAGCTCCTCGGGCAGTTCGGGCGCCCGCTGCCGGCGGTCGGCTTCGCCCTCAACGTGGAGCGCATGCACATCGCTCTCACCGGTGAAGAGCGCGGGCGGCGCGCGTGAGCGACCTGCGGATCGCGGTGCCGCGCGGCGCGCTGCTGCAGCCGACGCTCGAGCTCCTCGACCGGCTCGGCCTCGACACCGGCGAGGTGCGCGACAACGATCGCAAGCTCCTGTTCGAGAACGCCGGGATCGTGACCATGCGGCCCTCCGACGTCCCCACGTACGTGGAGGCGGGCGCCGCCGACCTCGGCATCACGGGCAAGGACGTGCTGATGGAGCAGTCCGAGCGCGAGGTCTACGAGCTGGTAGACCTCGGCTACGGCGAGTGCACGATGGTGCTGGCCACCGCGGCCGGGGAGGACCGTGCCGCCGAGGCGCTCCGGCGGCTCGGGGTGATGCGGATCGCGACCAAGTACCCGCGCATCGCCGCTCGCCATTTCCTCGACACCGGCCGTCAGGCGGAGATCGTCGAGGTCAAGGGCTCGGTCGAGCTGGCGCCGCTCACCGGCCTGGCCGAGGGGATCGTCGACCTCACCGCCACGGGCACGACGCTGCGCGAGAACGGCCTCGTGATCCGCGAGGAGATCGCCCGTTGCACCGCGCGCCTGATCGCGAATCCGGTCGCCCACAAGCTGAAGGCGCACGCGATCGACGGGCTCCTGGAGCGGCTCGGTGCACTGTGAGCTGATCGCGCTCGGGGACGGAGACCCCGAACGCGCTCGCGCACCGGCTCCGGGCGCTGATCCCCAACGGTGCCGAGGTCACCGATACGGTGGCCGCGATCATCGCCGCCGTCCGCGCCCGCGGCGACGACGCGGTGCTCGAGTACACGCGCCGCTTCGACACCGCCGGTGCCGCCCCCGAGCCGCTCCGCGTCGCGCAGGCCACGCTCGACGAGGCCGTGAGCCGACTCGACCCGGCGGTCCGCCGTCGGCCTCGAGCGGGCGATCGCCAACGTGCTCGAGGTGGCCACGGCCGGACTGCGCGAGGACCGGCAGGTCGCCTTCCCCGGCCACACCGTGATCATCCGCGAGGCACCGGTGAGAAGCGCCGCGGTGTACGTCCCGGCGGGCCGGGCGCCGTACCCGAGCACGGTGGTCATGGGAGTGGTTCCGGCGCGCGCGGCCGGCGTCTGCGACATCAGCGTGTGCGCGCCCCCCGACAGGAGCGGCGAGATCGACCCCACGGTGCTCGCGGCCTGCCGCCTCACCGGCGCGGACCGCGTCTACCGGATGGGCGGCGCACAGGCGGTGGCGGCGCTCGCGTACGGGACGGAGTCCGTCCAGCCGTCGACGTGATCGTCGGTCCCGGCAACCTGTACGTCCAGGAGGCCAAGCGCCAGGTCTTCGGCCAGGTCGGGATCGACGGATTCGCGGGACCGAGCGACCTGGTGGCGATCATCACCCCGCCGGCAGATCCCGAGCCGATCGCGCTCGATCTCCTCGCCCAGGCCGAGCACGGCCCCGGCACGCTGGTTATCGCCATCTCCACCGACCCGGAGCTGCTCGCACACCTCCGCGCACGGATCGGCCAGGCACCCGACACCGGCGCTGTCGCCCGCCTGATCAAAGCCGATACCGCGGCCGACGGCCTCGCGCTCGCCCAGGCCTTCGCCCCCGAGCACCTGGAGCTGATCGGCGAGGACGCCGAGCGGCTCGCGCCCGAGGCCACCCGGGCAGGCTGCGTGTTCGTCGGCGCCACCGGCGCCACCGCGTTCGGCGACTACATCGCCGGCTCCAACCACGTCCTGCCCACGGGCGGCGCGGCCCGCTTCGCCTCCGCGCTCTCGACCGTCCACTTCCGCCGGCGCTTCACCGAGGTCCGGATCGGATCGGGCGCGCGGGAGCTCGCTGAGCTCGGCGCCCCCATCGCCCGCGCCGAGGGCTTCGAGCTGCACGCGCAGTCGATGGAGGCGCGCGTCCGCGACAATGGCCAGGCATGAGCCGCTCGGCCGAGATCGACCGTAGGACCGGCGAGACGCACGTTCGCGTCAACCTTGCCCTGGACGGGACCGGTGCGGGTGAGCGCGAGACCGGCGTTGGATTCTTCGACCACATGCTCGACCTGCTCGCCCGCCACGGGCGCCTCGACCTCACCGTCCAGGCGAGGGGCGACCTCCACACCGGCGCCCACCACACGGTCGAGGACGTGGGGATCTGCATCGGCCAGGCGCTCCACCAGGCGCTCGGCGACCGCACCGGCATCACCCGCTACGGCCAGGCCACGTGTCCCGATGGACGAGGCGCGCGCATCGTGCGCGATCGACATCTCCGGGCGTGGCCTGCTCGCGTTCGACGCCGAGCTGCCGCCGGGCGCGATCGGCAACTTCGACCACGAGCTGACCGAGGAGTTCTTTCGCGCGCTGGCCGCCAACGCGCGGCTGACCCTGCACCTGTCCGTGGAGCGCGGCACCAACGTCCACCACGTGATCGAGGCGACGTTCAAGTCCCTCGCGCGCGCGCTTCGCGACGCGGTGGCGCTCGACCCCGCCGAGACCGGCATCCCCAGCACCAAGGGCGTCCTCTCGTGAGGACCCTCGGGGTCGTCGACTACGGAATGGGCAACCGCCGCTCGGTCCAGAAGGCGCTCGAGCACGTGGGCGCCCGCGTCCGCGTCTCACGCCGGTCACGACGAGCTCCGGCGCTGCGACGGGCTGGTGCTTCCCGGGGTCGGGGCGTTCCCGCTCGCGATGCGCCGGCTCGACGACCTCGGCCTGTCGGACCTGCTTCGCACCGAGACCGCAAGGGGAAAGCCGCTGCTCGGGATCTGCCTCGGTATGCAGCTGCTGTTCGAGCGCTCGGAGGAGCTCGAGCCCGCGACCGGACTCGGGCTGATCGCGGGAGAGGTGACGCGGCTGAACACGCACGGCCTGCGGATCCCGCACATCGGGTGGAACGAGGTCACCTTCGAGAGAGCGTCGGCCCTCTCCCAGGCGCTCCCGGCGCCCAGTTGCCCCTTCTACCACGTGCACTCCTACGCGGCGCGGCCTCGGCACGACGCCGATGTGCTCGGCAGCACCGAGTACGGCGAGCGCTTCGCCACGGTCGTGGGCAGAGGAACGATCTTCGGCGTCCAGTTCCATCCCGAGAAGTCCTCCGCCCACGGCCTGGCGATGCTCGAAAGCTTCGCCGGCCTGTGCGCGCAGGCCACCGACGCCGCGGTGGCGCGCGCATGATCCTGTTCCCCGCGATCGACATCCTCGGCGGGAAGGCGGTTCGCCTGGCGCAGGGCTCGTTCGATGACCGGACCGAATACGACGACGATCCGCTCGAGGCGGCGCGGCGATGGGTGTCCGAGGGGGCACGGTCGCTGCACGTGGTCGACCTGGACGGCGCGCGCAGCGGCGCGCCCGTGAACCTCGAGCATGTCCGCCGGATCGCGGCGGAGGCCGACGTCCCGGTTCAGGTGGGCGGTGGGCTGCGCACGATCGAGGCAGTGCGCGACGCCGTCGACGCCGGGGCGCACCGGGTCGTGCTCGGAACCGCCGCCTACGAGGACGTCGACCTGCTCGATGCCGCGGTGGCGGAGTTCCACGACCGGGTCGTGGTCTCGGTGGACG
Organism: uncultured Solirubrobacterales bacterium; assembly: GCA_963839105.1. Lineage (GTDB taxonomy): Bacteria > Actinomycetota > Thermoleophilia > Solirubrobacterales > Solirubrobacteraceae > Palsa-465. Next base: position 555,081 of record CAWITQ010000004.1, on the reverse strand, counting down.
CGCGCGCCGGCAAGCTCGCCGGCTCGGGGTGGACGGATCAGACCGACATCCCGATCGAAGTGGTGATCGAGGGCATGATCGCCCGCGGCGTTCGCCGGTTCGTGTACTCGAGTATCGAGCGCGACGGGATGCTCGCCGGCCCCGACCTCGAGGGCGCCAGGCGGGTTGCGGAGGCGGTGCGGGGGAGCTACGTCTACTCGGGCGGCGTGTCGTCCCTCGACGATCTCAGGGCGCTCGGCGAGCTGCGCCAGGTCAACATGGCCGGTGTCATCGTCGGCAAGGCCCTGTACGAGCGGCGGTTCACGGTCGCCGAGGGCCAGGCCGCGCTCGAGCAGCACTGATGCACTACAAGCGCGTCATCCCCTGCCTCGACGTGAATGGCGGGCGCGTGGTCAAGGGCGTGGGGTTCGTCGACCTGCGCGATGCCGGCGATCCGGTCGAGCTCGCCTGCCGCTACGACTCCGCGGGCGCCGACGAGCTCGTCTTCCTCGACATCACCGCCACCTCGGACAAGCGCGACACGGTGGTCGAGCTGGCGCGCCGCACCGCCGACGACGTGTTCGTCCCGTTCACGATCGGCGGTGGCATCCGCTCGGTGGCCGACGCGCAGGCGGTCCTGGACGCGGGAGCGGACAAGATCTCCATCAATTCGGCGGCGCTCGCGCGGTCCGGAGCTGATCGATGAGCTGGCGAGCACGTTCGGCGTCCAGTGTGTGGTCCTGGCCGTCGACGCCAAGGCCGGGGACGGTGCCTCAGGCTGGGAGGCGTACGTCGCCGGCGGGCGGACGGCGACCGGGCGCGACGCCGTCGCCTGGGCGCGCGAGGGCGCCGAGCGCGGCGCGGGGGAGATCCTGCTCACGAGCATGGACCGCGATGGGACGAACGCCGGCTACGACCTGCCGCTCACCCACGCCGTCGCGGCCGCGGTCGACGTCCCGGTGATCGCGTCGGGCGGCGCCGGCGAGCTCGGGCACCTGACCGAGGCCGTGCAGGCGGGGGCCGACGCCGTGCTCTGCGCCTCGATCCTCCACTACGGCCAGCACACGGTGCCTGAGATCAAGGCGTGGCTGGCCCGCGACGGCGTTCCGGTACGGCCGGTCGCCGCATAGACGGGCAGGGGTCGAGCGCGCGGGAAGCCCGCAGCGCTAAGACACGAATTAAGTTGTATGTGTGCCGGCTTGGCCGGGTCTTGCTAGGCGGCCTCTTCGACGTATCCCGCGGCGGAGCATGCATCGCAATACGCGGCGGGAGGGACGCGAGGCTCGTAGCAACCGGGGCGGCAGCACGTCGACGACCGCTTCGGCCGACCTCGGCCGATACGGGCCGCAGCGGCATCCTTGAGCTCCTCGCGCATGCGATCGAGCTCTGCCGCGTGCTCCGCGCAGAACCGGCGGCCCTGAGACCGCCGGAGCCTGACAATGACTTCCACTACGACAGCGCATAGACACTTGAGGATAGCAACAATCACCCGAACGCACGTTCCGTGGGCGGCGGATTGCGGCCATCAGGCGCTTCGCGAGTGGGGCGGGCGCTGCGCGGGCAGGAGCAGCTGGTAGAGCTTCGAGTAGCCGCTCAGGTACAGGGCGCCGGGGTCGGCGATGACGGGGTTGAACGCCCCGTCTCCGAAGAAGTACACCTTGCGTCCGGTGCGGACGTCGAGGCCGGTGGTGTCACGCGAGCCGAGGTCGGAGAAGTAGACGATGTTGCCGATGATCGTGGGCGAGCCCGAGATCCGGCCCCCCACGCGGTGCGTCCAGCGGATCGCCCCCGACTGGGCGTTGAAGGCGTAGAAGTTGCCGTCGTAGGAGCCCAGGTAGACGGTGGGACCGAGACCCGGGCACGTCCGCCACCGCCGCCGAGGAGTAGACGTAGGCGCCGGTCGAGGTGGCCCACGCCAGCTGACCGTCTCGCTGGGCGAACGAGTACACGCGGCCGTCGGTGTTGCCCATGTAGACCCGGCCGAAGGCGACGGCCGGCGTCGAGTAGAAGTTGCCGCTGCCGAAGCCGAAGTGGGTGCCGCTGGTGCTGTCGGCCCAGATCTGGTGGCCGGAGGCCGCGTTCACCGCGTAGGCGCGACCGGCGTAATCGCCGAAGTACAGCGTCCCGCCAACGTATGCCGGGCCGCCCTTGACCGCGCCGCTGGCGTGGAAGATCCAGTTGACGTGGCCGGTGGAGGCGTTCAGCGAGTACACCTTGCCGCTCTGGTCGCCGAAGTACACGGCGTTGTCCCAGGCGATGGGGGATGACTCGGTGCCGGCCCCGATCGGGATCTGCCAGCGGACCTTGCCCGTCTTCATCGACAGGGCGACGAACTCGCCGTTGCCGGGGACCTGGCCAGGGTGCGGGCTCTTGGAGAGGACGGGCAGGTAGAGCAGCCCCTGCCTGGGACCGATCGCGGGCGAGGCCGCCGCCAGCGTCCCGACCTTGGTCTCCCACAGCTTGTGGCCGTTGCGGGCGTCGATGGCCTTGGCCGAGGCATCGTCGTCCATCAGGTACAGCGTGTGGCCGTAGATCACGGGGGGAACTCGAGCAGCGCGTAGTCCTCGAAGGACCAGCCGACGTGGAACGGCGGATTCAGCTTCCCGCCGCCGCCGAACACCCGGGTGCGACCGCCGTCGAACCCGTACCGCGGCCACTCGAAGCGATCGACCACAGGCTTCTTCTTGGGAGGCGCAGGGGTGCTCGACGTCGGGGGCGCTGTGAACTCGACGCTCGGGTGGGAGACATTGCCGGGCGAGTGGGCGAGGACATACGCCACGCCGCCACCTGCCAGGAGCAGGACGACAACCGCGGCGATGAGTCCCCGGCGCAGCCACGGCCGCGAGGCGGGACTCGGCATCGCGGTCCATGCTAGCCACCCGGCAAGATCCCAGGGCGTGATCGACGGCGCCGACATGCTGAGCCGACTCCGAGGCCTGCCCGCGGCCGGCCCCCTGCTGCGCCAGCTCGGCGACGGCAGGGGCGTGTACCTGGTCGGTGGCGCGGTCCGCGATCTCCTGCTCGGTGGCGCCCCGTACGACCTCGACCTGGTCGTGGAGGGCGACGCGACGGCGTTTGCGCGCTCGCTGGGGGGCACGCTGCGCCTCCACGACCGCTTCGGGACCTCGACCGTGACGCTCGACGGCTTCAGCTACGACATCGCCCGGTCCCGCCGCGAGACCTATGCCCACCCGGGGGCGCTCCCCGACGTGGCCCCTGCGGGCATCGAAGAGGACCTGCTGCGACGCGACTTCACCGTCAACGCGATCGCGATCGAGCTGGGCGACGGGCGGGTGGAAGCGGCGCCGCGTGCGCTCGACGATCTCGAGGCGCACCGGCTCCGCGTGCTCCACGACATGAGCTTCGTCGACGACCCCACGCGGATGCTCCGTCTGGCGCGCTACGCGTCGCGTCTGGGCTTCGCGATCGACCCCGGCACCCGCGCGCTGATCGAGCCTCGCGCGCTGTCCACCGTCACCGGGCCCCGGATCGGCGGCGAGCTGCGGCTGCTGGCGCAGGAGGCCGACCCGGTCGCGGCGCTCGATTGTCTGCACGCGCTGGGCCTGGACCGCGCGATCCACCCGGCGTTCGGGCTGACCGACGCGACCGCTCGCCCGGCGCGCGCTCGGGCTGCTGCCGCAGGACGGCCGGCGAGACCGGCTGGCGCTTGCTGCTGCGGCCCTCGAGATGCCCGGCGAGGAGCTCGCGCCGGTGCTCGAATCGCTGGCCTTCCTCGCGGCCGACCGCGACGCGATCGTCGCCGCGGCCACGAGGGCGCGGCCGCTGGCGGCCGCGCTCGAGTCGGCGGCCAGCCCCTCGCAGGTGGCCGAGGCGATCGCTGGCGGCGGGCCCGAGCTGGTCGCGCTCGCCGGCGCGCTCGGACCCGCCGGCCCGGCCGCGGATTGGCTTCACCGGCTGCGCCACGTGCAGCTCGAGATCGGCGGCGACGATCTGCTCGCCGCCGGCGTGCCGCCCGGTCCGGCCATGGGCGGCGCCCTGCGGGCGGCGCTCGCGGCCAAGCTCGACGGGCGCGCGGCGGGGCGCGAGCAGGAGCTCGGCGTCGCCCTCCGGGCGGCGGGGATAGCCTGAACCGCGTGAGCTTCCACGACTGGGGCGAGCACTACGCGATCGAGCTGCCCGGGCCCGCAGGCCGTGTTCACCACGCGCCGCGGCGGATACTCGAGCGGGCCATACGAGAGCCTCAACCTGGGCCGCCTCGACCGACGACCGGCCCGAGGACGTGGACCGGAACCGTGAGGCGCTCGAGGCGAAGCTGCCGGCCACGCTCTCGTACATCCGGCAGGTCCACGGGACGACCGTCAACCGGGTGAGCGCGCCGACGCGCCCCGGGCCGGACCTGCCCGAGGCCGACGGCCAGGCCACCGCCCGGCCCGCGGTCGCCGTGATGGTGATGGTGGCGGACTGCCTGCCGATCGCGCTCGCGGGAGAGGGCGCGGTGGCGATGCTCCACGGCGGCTGGCGCGGGCTCGCCGGCGGGATCATCGAAGAGGGGGTGCGCGCGGTGCGCGAGATGGGCGCGACCGGCGGGCTGAGCGCGGCGATCGGCCCCGGCGCCGGCGTGTGCTGCTACGAGGTGGGGGAGGAGGTGCACGAGGTGTTCGCGGCCGAGCACGGGCCGCGGGTGCGCCGCGGGCGCAACCTCGACCTGAAGCGGATCGCGCGGGAGCGGCTCGAGCGGGCGGGGGTGGAGACCGTGTACGACATCGGGATGTGCACGATCTGCGGCGACCCGGCCCTCCTCTACTCCCACCGGCGCGACGGGGGCGTGACCGGCCGACAGGCGGGAATCGCGTGGTTGACCTGATCCGGGGCCTGAGCGCCGAGCGGGTGCGCGCCAACCTCGAACGGGTGCAAGCGGCGATCGCGGACGCGGGGCGGGGCACCGGCGAGGTGGAGATCCTGGCCGCGGTCAAGTACGTGCCCGCCGACGAGCTCGAGGTCCTCGCCGACGCCGGGGTCACGCTCGTGGGCGAGAACCGGGCCCAGGAGCTCGAGGCCAAGGTCGGCTCGGCGCCCGGGCGCTTCACCTGGGACTTCATCGGCCACCTACAGAGCCGCAAGGTCCGCCAGATCCTGCCGCACGTCCGCTATATCCACTCGGTGGCCAGCGACTCGGTGCTCGATCAGCTGGGACGCCACGCGCCACCCGGGACCGAGGTCCTGGTCGAGGTCAACGTGGCCGGTGAGGCGGGCAAGAGCGGGATCGCGCCGGCCGAGCTCGCCGCGTTCCTGGAACGCTGCCCGGTTACCGTCGTGGGGCTGATGACGATGCCGCCGCGGGCCGAGCGCCCGGAGCAGAGCCGGCCCTATTTCTCCGCCCTCGCCGAGCTCGCGGGGCGCCACGGGCTGCGCCATCTGTCGATGGGTACGACCCAGGACTACGCCGTCGCGGTGCGCGAGGGAGCGACGATCATCCGCCTCGGATCGACCCTTTACGCCTGACGTCCGCCCCGGAGCGTCATAATCCGGAGCAGGGAATTGTTCGCAATCCGCGAATCCTGACGCCCAAATGGCCTTCCGCGACACCTGGCACCGCACGCTCGTCTACTTCGGCTTGGCCGATGATGAGGAGTACGAGGAGGACGTCGAGCCCTACCACGAGCCCGAGGTAGAGCTCCAGGACACCTACCGCGACCGCCCAAACGTGCGCCGGCTGAGCGCGCCGCCGCCGGCGCGACGAGATCGACGACATCTTCGCCGACGACCCCGCCCCGGAGCGGCGGACGGCGTCGCTGCGTCCCGTCGGTGGCGGCGGCGGCGGCGGTGGTGGCGGTGGCCGGGGCAACGGCCGCAGCGGCGGCGGCGACGTGCGCGTGCACTTCGTCGCGCCCAAGAGCTTCAACGACGTCCAGGACGTGGCCGACAAGTTCAAGGACACGATCCCGGTCATCCTCAACCTCCAGGGCACCGACACCGATCTGTCGAAGCGGCTGATCGACTTCTCGAGCGGATTGACCTACGCGCTCGACGGAGGGATGCAGCGGATCGCCGACAAGGTGTTCCTGCTCACGCCGCGCAACGTCGAGGTATCGGCCGAAGAGCGCGCGCGGCTGGTCGAGAAGGGCTTCTTCAACCAGTCGTAGCCGCGCAGTCCGGCGCGAACCACCGCGCCGGTAACGTTCCTCGCATGCGAGTCGGCCTGATCGGAGCTGGCAACATGGCCCGTGCCATGGCGCGGGGCTGGGGCGACCCCGTGCTGGTCTCCGACAGCGGCTCCGGGCGCGCCCGCCGGCTCGCGGAGGAGCTCGGAGGCGAAGCGGCCTCGAACGCCGAGGTGGCGGAGAAGGCCGATCTCGTCGTGCTCTGCCACAAGCCCTACCAGCTCGAGGCGTCGCGGCCGAGATCGCCGAGAAGGCCAAGGCGGTCGCCTCGGTGCTCGGGCCCGACCTCGATCGCGGCGCTGCAGAAGGCCTATCCCGGGCGTCCCGGTGTTCCGGCTTATGCCGAACACCCCGGTCGAGGTCAGGCGCGGGATCGTGTGCTACGCGGCGGCGGCCGGACGTTCCCGCCTAGCTCGACCGGGAGGTGCTCGCGCTGCTCGAGCGCCTGGGAACGTGGTGACGCTCGACGAGGGCCTCGATCGGCCTGGCGGGCGCGGTCATGGGCGTCGGTCCCGCCTACCAGGCGCTGATCGCCGAGGCCCAGGTCGACGCGGCGGTCCGCCACGGGCTCGGCTCCGGCGCTCGCCGGGCCGGCTCGTGGCCGAGACGATGGCCGGAACCGCCATGCTGCTCGCGGCGCGCGACTACGACACGCTGACCGTGCGCCGCGAGGTCACCTCTCCGGGGGGATCGACGGCGCGTGGCCTGGCCGCGCTCGAGCGCGGTGGCGTGCGGGCGGCGTTTCAGGCGGCCATCGATGCCGTGCGCTAGAGGGCTCGCGGTGAGCCTCGTCTTCGCGATCACGCGCGACAACGTCGCGAGCTACGTGAACGCGCTGTTCGAGGTCTACATCCTCCTGATCTTCATCTACATCCTGACCAACTGGATGTTCTCGTTCGGCGTGCGCATGCCCTACAACCGATTCGCGGACGCGATCCTCAACTTCCTGCGCGACGTGTGCGAGCCCTACCTGCGGCTGTACCGCCGCCTGATCCCTCCGATCGGGATGATCGACATCACCCCGATCATCGCGATCGTGGTCCTCTACATCGTGGACCGGCTCGTGGTGAGCCTGATCCAGGGGTGAAGCGCCCGACCCGGATGGTGACCCAGCGGCAGCTCGAGGGTTCGGGCGGCGGCGTTCGCCCGCGCCGCGGCGGTGGCGGCGGTCGTGGTCGCCATCGACCAGCTCACCAAGGCGGCGGTCCGATCCGGCATCCCGGTCGGCGAGACGCGGCGCTTCTTCATCGGCATCCAGCTCGTCCACGTCCGCAACACCGGCGTCGCCTTCAGCCTGTTCTCCGGGCGGCGGGACGCTCGTGCTCGTGTTCACGCTGGCCGCGCTGGCCGTGCTCGCGGGTATCTCGCGCGGCGGCCGGACCGGCCCGTGGCTGTGGATTCCGACCGGGATGCTGATCGGCGGCGCGGTCGGCAACCTGATCGACCGGCTCGCCCATGGCGCCGTCACCGATTTCATCAAGCTCCCGCTGTGGCCGGCCTTCAACGTCTCCGACATGTCGATCACCTTCGGCGTCCTCGTGCTGCTGTGGGTGCTCGAGGGTCCGCGGCAGCGTGAGCGATGAAGCACGACGCTCGAGGTGCCGGCGGACGCGGCGGGGACGCGTCTCGACCGGTTCCTCGCCGGCCCGCTCGGCTCGCGCGCCCGCGCCCAGGCGCTGATCGACGCGGACCAGGTTCGCGTCGACGGCCGGGTGCGGCCCAAGCGCTACCTCGTGCAGGCGGGCGAGCGCGTCGAGGTCGACGAGCGAGATCCGCGCCCTTCTTCCGAGCCGGCCGTCTCTGACGCGCCGCTTCGAGGTCGCCTACGAGGACGAGCACCTGCTCGTCGTCGACAAGCCCGCCGGCGTGGTCGTCCATCCGGCGCGCGGTCACTGGACGGGCACGCTGGCGCAGGCCCTCGCCGGACGGGGCGCCGGCGGCGAGGAGCCGTGGCGCGCCGGGATCGTCCACCGCCTCGACCGCAACACCTCGGGGCTGCTCGTGGTGGCCAAGAGCGACGCCGTCCACCGCGCCCTGAAGGCGGAGCTCTCCGCGCGGCAGATCCGCCGCGAGTACCTGGCCCTCGTCGACGGCCACCCCTCGGCGCGCAGCGGGACGATCGACGCCCCGATCGGCCGCCACCGCCGCGACCGGATGCTGATGTCGATCGACACCGACGCCCCGCGCGAGGCGCGCACGCATTTCGAGGTGGAGCGGCATGCTTCCCCACGCGGCGTCTGCTGCGCGTGACGCTCGAGACCGGCCGAACCCACCAGATCCGCGTCCACCTGGCGGCGATCGGCCTGCCGGTGTGCGGCGACCCCCAGTACGGCGTCGCCGGCCGTTACGGACTGCGCCGGCAGTTCCTGCACGCGGCGCGGCTCGCCTTCGAGCACCCGGTCACGGGCGCGGCCGTCGACGTGACCTCGGCGCTGCCCGACAGACCTGGTGGCGGCGCTTGGAGGCGGCGCGAAGGATTAAATGCGACGGGGCGGCCCGTCCACAGCCGCCCCGTCGACTGTCGCGAACCGAGCCACCGGAGGTAGGGGAAGGGAGGTTCGGTCCGCACGGGTCGTCGCCGAGGTAGGGGAAGGACGACGACCCGCTACACAGCAAAACGTACCGCGTTTACCAAACTTGCGTAAACTAAGGTTGAAAGAAGTAGTCCCTCTACCCCGCCTGCGCGGCTCGCGGCCCTGCCTCTCGCTCGGAGAGGTTCGCGAAAACCCGTCGGCGGGCTGTTGTATCAATCACACAAGGGAGCAGGACTGTGGCTCAAGTTGGCATCAGGGAGCTGCTGGAGGCCGGCGTGCACTTCGGCCACCAGACGCGCCGCTGGAACCCCAAGATGCGCCGCTTCATCTTCGGTGAGCGGGACGGCATCTACATCATCGACCTCCTCCAGACGGAGGCGCTGCTGGAGAACGCGCGGCGCTTCGCCTCTGAGGTGGCCCGTCGCGGCGGGATCGTGCTCTTCGTCGGGACCAAGAAGCAGGCCCGCGACGCGATCAAGGAGAACGCCGAGGCGGCGGACATGCCGTACGTCAACCACCGCTGGCTCGGCGGCCTGCTGACGAACTTCCAGACGATCTCGCTGCGGATCCGCCGGCTGCACGACCTCGAGCGCTACGAGACCGAGGGGCAGCTCCAGCTGCTGCCGACGCGCGAGCGGATGGCGGCGCTGGCCGACCTCGAGAAGCTCCGCGCCAACCTCGGCGGGGTCAAGAACATGCAGCGCGTGCCCGACGCGATGTTCGTCGTCGACCTCAAGACCGAGGTGATCGCGGTGCGCGAGGCGCAGCGCCTGCGGATCCCGATCATCGGCCTGGTCGACACCAACTGCGACCCGGACGGGATCGACTACGTGATCCCCGGCAACGACGACGCGATCCGCTCCTGCGCCGCCATCACCAAGGCGATCGGCGAGGTCGTCTCGCAGGGTCACAACATCTTCCGAGCCGAGGAGGAGCAGGCGCGGGTCGAGCGCGAGCGCCGCGAGGCGGAGGAGCGCGCGCGTCAGGAGGCCGAGCAGCGGGCCCGGCAGGAGGCCGAGGAGCAGGCCCGGCGCGAGGCCGCCGAGGCCGAGGAGCGGGCGCGCCAGGAGCAGCAGCAGGCAGCGGCGGCGGCTGAGCAGCCGGCGGCGGCTCCGGCCGAAGCAGGCGCCGGCGCCCGCTGCCCAGGAGGCGCCCGGCGCCCGCGGCTGAGCAGTCGCCCGCCCAGGAGGCGCCGGCTGAGCAGTCGCCCAGCCAGGAGGCGCCGGCTGAGCAGTCGCCCAGCCAGGAGGCGCCGGCTGAGCAGGCCCCTGCTGCCGAGGTCGCCACCGAGCAGCCGTCCGCGGGCGGAGACTCGTCTACCGGGGCTGGAGACACGCCGCCCGCGGAATCCGAGACCGCCACCGAGACGACCGCAGAGGAGCAGGTATGAGCGCCATCTCAGCCCAGGACGTAAAGGCCCTACGCGACCGCACCGGCGCCGGCTTCATGGACTGCCGGACGGCGCTGACCGAATCCGACGGCGACTTCGAACGCGCCGTCGAGATCCTCCGCGCCCGGGGGCAGGCTCAGGCGGCCAAGCGCGCCGGCGCCGAGACGACCGAGGGCGTGGTCCAGAGCTACGTCCACATGAACAAGATCGGGGTGCTGGTCGAGGTCGACTGCCAGACCGACTTCGTGGCCCGCAACGAGAAGTTCGTCGAGTTCGCGCGCGATGTGGCCCTCCACATCGCGGCCGCCAACCCGTGGCGATCACCGAGGAGGAGGTGTCGGCCGAGGACCGCGAGCGCGAGGAGCGGATCGCGACCGAGCAGGCTGCCGACCGCCCCGAGAACGTCCGCGAGCGGATCGTCAAGGGCAAGCTCGACAAGTGGCTCGACGAGGTCGTGCTCCTTCGTCAGAAGCACGTCAACGAGGAGAAGTACGGCGGCAAGACGATCGAGGAGATCCGGACCGAGCTCGCCAGCGAGACCCGCGAGAACGTCGTCATCCGCCGCTTCGCCCGGTTCGCCGTCGGCGGCTGAGGCGCCGCCGGTGGCCGCCGAATTCGTCCGCGCCGCCGCCCGCGTTCAAGCGCGTCCTGCTGAAGCTCTCGGGCGAGGCGCTGATGGGCGACCTCGAGTACGGGACCGACCCCGAGCGGGTGCAGGCGATCGCGACCAACATCGCGGCCGTGCACCGACGCGGGGTCGAGGTGGCGATCGTCGTCGGCGGGGGGAACATCTACCGCGGGCTGGCGGCGGCGGCCAAGGGGATGGACCGGGCCACCGGCGACTACATGGGGATGCTCGCCACCGTGCTCAACGGCCTCGCTCTCCAGGACGCGCTCGAGAAGCTGAACGTCGCTACCCGCGTGCAGTCGGCGATCACGATCTCGGAGGTCGCCGAGCCCTACATTCGCCGCCGCGCGATGCGCCACCTCGAGAAGGGGCGCGTCGTGATCTTCGCCGCGGGCACGGGCAACCCGTTCTTCACCACCGACACCGCCGCCGCCCTGCGGGCGGCCGAGCTCCATGCGGAGGTCGTGCTGATGGCGAAGAACGGGATCGAGGGGGTCTACAGCGCAGATCCCGCGGTTGACGCCGGCGCCGAGTTCATCCCCGAGATCAGCCATCGCGACGCCCTCACCCGCGGCCTTCAGGTGATGGACTCAACGGCGTTCGCGCTGTGCATGGACAACGAGCTGCCGATCGTCGTGTTCAACATGGCCGACAGCCGCAATATCGACAAAATAGTGTCCGGTGAGCGCGTGGGAACACTGGTGAGAACGTGAGGGGGATTCAGAACGCTGGTGAGAACGTGAGGGGGATCGGCGGATGACCGAGATGACGAACGAGTTGATCGCCGACGCGCGCGATCGCATGACGAAGTCGGTGGAGTCGATCAGGCACGAGTTCGGCTCGGTGCGCACCGGCCGGGCCAGCCCGGCGCTGCTCGACCGGATCGCCGTCGACTACTACGGCGCGACCACGCCGCTCAAGCAGCTCGCCACGATCTCCGCCCCCGAGGCGAGGCTCCTGACGATCCAGCCCTACGACAAGACGTCGATCAAGGCGATCGAGCGGGCGATCCTGGAGTCCGACGTGGGGCTGACGCCGAACAACGACGGCAACCTGATCCGGCTCGCGGTGCCCGAGCTGACCGAGGAGCGCCGCAAGCAGCTCGTCAAGGTGGTGCGCCACATCGCCGAGGAGGGCCGGATCGCGATCCGGAACATCCGCCGCGACGTGATGCACGACCTTCGCGAGCTCAAGGAGGCGGGCGAGGCCGGATCCGACGACGAGCACCGGGCGGAGGTCGAGCTGCAGAAGGTCACGGACGCCCGGGTCGGCGAGCTCGACGAGCTGCTCAAGACCAAAGAAGCCGAAATCCTCGAGGTGTAGCGTGCCCGACGCCCGGAGTCCTGAGGCCTCCGACGTCGACCCCGGCGGGCCAGGCGCGGAGCCGGATGACGAGCTGACCCGCCCGCGCTATGTCGCAATCATCACCGACGGCAACGGCCGCTGGGCGAAGTCCCGGGGGCTGCCGACGATCGCCGGCCACGAGGCCGGCGCCGACACGGTCAAGGCGCGCCTGCGCGATGCCGTGGATTTTGGGATCCAGGAGCTGACCGTGTACTCGTTCTCGACCGAGAACTGGCGACGCTCCGACGAGGAGGTGTCGGGCCTGATGGCGATGCTGGGCCGGCGGATCCAGCTCGAGACGCCCGAGCTCCACGACGAGGGAGTCCGCATGCGCTTCATCGGGCGACGCAGCGCACCCGTCCCGCCGCACCTGGTCGACCGAATGGCGTGGGCCGAGGAGCTGACCGCCGCCAACACCCGGATCACCCTGTTCATCGCGTTCAACTACGGCGGTCGGGCGGAAATCGTGGACGCGGCGCGAACCTTTACCGGTGGCGACGAAGACGCCTTCCGCGCTCATCTCTACGCGCCCGAGATGCACGACCCGGACCTGATCATCCGCACCAGCGGCGAGCAGCGAATCTCGAACTACCTCCTGTGGCAGGGGGCGTACTCGGAGTACGTGTTCCGGGACGAGCTGTGGCCCGACTTCACCCGCGACGCGCTCGAGCAGAGCCTGGCCGAGTACGCCGCGCGCGGCCGTCGCTTCGGAGGGCGCTAGGCGTGCCGGCGGGTCGCCGGCCGTCGGGCGGTCAGACACGGCGTCGGAACGAACCCACGGTCAGGCGCGGTGCCGGCCGTCGCTACGCCGAGCGCGAACGGGAGCGGGACGGCGACGGGGGCGGACGCGGGCGGGGCTCGGACCTCCTGGCGCGCATCGCGATCGCCGTGCCCGCCGCTGTGGTGGCGATCGTGTTCGTCGACCTCGGCGGCCTGCCCTGGGCGCTGTTCATGGCTGGCGATCGGCTTGCCTCTGCCTGCACGAGCTCTACCGGATGCTCGCGCGGTGGCGGCCGGTGGTGGTGGTCGGCTTCGCGGCGGCTGGCCGGGATGGTCCTGGCCGCCCGCTACGGGACCGCGCGGAGCGTGCTCGAGGTGGCGGTGGCGGCTCTGCCCCTGGTCTTCCTGCTGGCCATCGCGCGTCCGGCGGCGCGGAACGCACGGCCGGCGGCGGGCGTCACGGTGGCGATCGCCGGGACGCTGCTCGGCATCTACTGGATCGGCTTCGCCTTCGCCCACGCCGTGCTCCTGCGCCAGCTGCCCCATGGCAACGGCATCATCATCGACGTCCTGATCGGCACCTTCCTCGGCGATACCGGGGCATACCTGGGCGGGCGGCTGTTCGGGCGACGTCCGCTGTCACCGACGCTCTCGCCGAACAAGACGGTCGAGGGACTGTTCTGCGGGATGCTGGTGGCCATCGTCTCCGTCGTCCTCGCCGGGCTCTACCAGACGTGGCTCACCTCCGGGGACGCGCTGCTGCTGGGGGTGGCGGTGGCGGTGCTGGCGCCGGTGGGCGACCTGTTCGAGTCCGCCCTCAAGCGCGACAACGGCGTCAAGGACACGGGCGGGCGCGTTCGGTGCGCACGGTGGCGCACTCGACCGGCTCGACGCCGTCAGCTTCACGATCGTCGCCGGCTACTACATCTGGCTCGCGGTCATGCACTGACGGGTGAAGCCATCTTTGCTCGCTCAGCGACCAAAGATGGCTTCACCTGACGTGCGTCCTAGAATCGCGCGGCATGCCTCGGCGCCTGGCGATACTCGGCTCCACCGGCTCGATCGGCCTCCAGGCGCTCGACGTCGTCGAGCACTCCGGCGGCGAGCTCGAGGTGGTGGCGCTCGCCGCCAGCACCGACTGGGAGACGCTTCTGACCCAGGCCCGGCGCCACCGCCCCCGCCGGATCGCCCTGGCCGACCCTCACGCCGCCGCGCGCGCCGGCGAGGCCTGGACCGAAGGGGAGATCCTGTCCGGGCCACGAGGGCCTGGTGCAGCTCATCACCGAGTGCGAGTGCGACATGGTCCTGAACGCCATCGTCGGCTCGGCCGGTCTCGTGCCCACGGTGGCGGCCCTCGGCGAGGGGGTCGACCTGGCCCTGGCGAACAAGGAGTCGCTGGTGGTGGGGGGCGAGCTCGTCACCCAGCTCGCGGAGGCGACGGGGCTTCGATCATCCCCGTGGACTCCGAGCACGCGGCGCTGCATCAGCTGCTCGCCGGGCGAGGCCGCGGGCACGGTCGATCGGCTGGTCCTCACCGCCTCCGGCGGCCCGTTCCGCGGCATGGGCGCCGGCGAGCTCGAGAACGTCAGCGTCGAGCAGGCGCTTGCGCATCCCACCTGGGCGATGGGCGGCAAGATCACCATCGACTCGGCGACGCTGATGAACAAGGGCCTCGAGCTGATCGAGGCCCACTACCTGTTCGGGACGCCCTACGAGCAGATCGACGTGGTCGTCCACCCCCAGTCGATCATCCACAGCCTGATCCAGCTCTGCGACGGCTCGACGCTCGCCCACCTCGGCTATCCCGACATGCGCGTCCCGATCTCCTACGCGCTCAACTACCCCCAGCGGGTCGACGTGCCGGTACGGCCGCTCGACCTGGTGGCGCTGGGGTCGATGACCTTCGAGGCGCCGGACGAGGAGACGTTCCGCTGCCTGCGCCTGGCGCGGGAGGCCGCCCGCGTCGGCGGGCACGGCGCCGTGCGTGATGAATGCCGCCAACGAGGTCGCGGTGCACGCGTTCCTGAGCGGGCGGATCCGCTTCCTGGACATCGCCGAGGTGATCGAGGAGACCCTGGAGGAGCTGCCCGGCGAGCGGGTCCACTCGTTCGATTCGCTCTCCGCCGCGGACGCCCAGGCCCGACGCATCTGCGGCGAGCTGGTGGCGGAGCGGGCGCCGGCCTGAGGCGATTCTTCGAAGGCGCTAATTCGCCCCTGCCACACTGAGGGCCAATGTCGTACCTCCTGGCCTTCCTTGGATTCGCGGCGCTGATCATCCTCCACGAGGCGGGGCACTTTGCCGCCGCCAAGGCGGTCGGAATGCGCGTGGAGCGCTTCTCGCTGTTCTTCGGGCCGCTGCTCGTGAAGTTCCGCCGCGGCGAGACGGAGTACGGGATCGGGCCGATCCCGCTCGGCGGCTACGTGCGGATCACGGGCATGAACCCGAACGAGGACATCCCGCCCGAGGTGCTCCCGCGCGCCTACTACAACCAGCCGGTGTGGAAGCGGGTCGTGGTCATCCTGGCCGGCCCGGCGGTGAACCTGCTGATCGCGTTCTTCCTGATGCTGGCCATCTTCTCCTCGCACGGCATCATCAGACCAGCCACGGCCAGCCCGTGTACTCGCGCACGGTGGCGAGCGACGGGATGCAGGCGCCCGCATCGCAGCTACCTGAAGGCCGGGCGATCGAGATCGTCGTCGGTCGACGGCAGGCGCGCCTCGGCGTCAGCCAGATCACCGACACCATCGCCGCCACAATGCGCCGGCAAGGCGACGGCGGGATGCCAGGCGGCGAAGCCGGTGGCGATCGTGGTCCGCCGCGGCAACCAGCTGGTGACGTTCTCGATCCGCCCTCGCTACGACGCGACCGCCAAGCGGATGCGGCTCGGGTTCGCGTTCGGCGCGCAAGCACGAGACCTTCGAGTCCGATTGGTGCCGCGGGCCAGAGCCTGTCTCAGATGTGGTTCGTCACCCACACGACGGTGACGACGATCGTGAAGCTGTTCGAGCCCAAGGAGCGCAAGCAGCTCCACGGCGTCGTCGGCGGATTCAAGGTCACCCAGGAGCGCTTCGCCTTCGACACCACCGACGCGCTCTACACGCTGGCCCTGATCTCCCTGTCGCTGGCCGTGATCAACCTGTTCCCGTTCCTCCCGCTCGACGGCGGGCACGTGTTCTGGGCGCGTGGCCGAGAAGGTGCGCGGCCGGCGGATCCCGTTCAGCGTGATGGAGCGTGCCGGCGCGGTCGGGTTCGCGCTGATCCTGGTCATCTTCGTGATCGGCCTGAGCAACGACATCTCCACCCTCACCGGCCCGGGCTTCAGCGTGAGGTAACTTATCCCGCCTACTCAGGACGGAGTGGAGGGAGAGGGAGGTATGGACACGAGCACGATCACCTCGGCGCCGGCGCGCGCGCTCGAGGCGCCGACGCTGACCGAAGCACTGCGGCGCACCGCCGCCACGTACGGGGACACGTCGCCGTGCGCACGCCCGACGACGCCGTCTCGCTGACCTGGTCGGAGCTGCTCGAGCGCGTCGACGCGGTGGCGGGCGGGCTGGCCAAGCTCGGCGTCGGCAAGGGCGACGCGGTGGCGATCATGCTCGGCAACCGCCCCGAGTTTCACATCGCCGACCTGGCCGCGGTCACGCTCGGGGCGACGCCGTTCTCGATCTACGTCACCTATCCGCCGGAGGAGATCCAGTACCTGTGTCGGGACTCCGGCGTCCCGCGTGGTCGATCGTCGAGCAGGCGTACCTGCCCGCGATCCTCGAGGCGCGCCAGGGCCTCGACGCGCTCGAGCACGTGATCGTGGTGGACGGCGAGGCCCCGCCGGGCACGCTCTCGCTGGCCGAGGTCGAGGAGTCGGGCGGCGGGATTCGACGGCGCGGCGGCCGCCTCAGCGGTGACCGGCGATGACCTCCTCACGCTGATCTACACCTCCGGCACCACCGGTCCGCCGAAGGGCGTCCAGCTCACCCACCACAACGTCATGGTGGCGGTTCAGGGGACTGCCGAGATCATCGCGCTCGAGCCGGGCTTCCGAGTGATCTCCTGGCTGCCGGCCGCGCACATCGCCGAGCGGATGGCCCACCACTACATCCCGATCGGGTACGCGGGGACGATCACCTGCTGCCCCAACCCGCGCGAGATCGTCTCCTACCTGCCGCAGGTGAGGCCGACCTGGTTCTTCGCCGTGCCGCGGATCTGGGAGAAGCTCAAGGCGGGACTCGAGGCGATGCAGTCCGGTCTGCCCGACGAGCAGCGGGCGCCGGTCCAGGGCGCGCTCCAGGCGGCGATCGAGCGCGTACGGCTCAGGCAGCGCGGGCGAGCCGGTCCCGCCCGAGCTCGAGGCGAAGGTGGCGCAGGCCGACGAGCAGATCTTCTCGAACCTGCGCGCGATGCTGGGCCTCGACCAGGCGCTCGCGGTCAACGTGGGAGCGGCGCCGACCCCGGTGGAGGTGATCGAGTTCTTCCACGCCATCGGGATCGAGCTGGGCGAGCTGTGGGGCATGTCCGAGACGTGCGGTTACGGGACCTGCAACCGCCCCGGCGCGGTCAAGATCGGCACCGTGGGTCCCGCCGACCCCGGCGCCGAGCTGAAGCTCGCCGAGGACGGCGAAGTGCTGGTTCGCGGCGACTTCGTGATGCGCGGCTACCGCAACAAGCCCGAGCGGACCGCCGAGGCGATCGACTCCGACGGCTGGCTGCACACCGGCGACATCGGGCAGATCGACGAGGACGGCCACCTCCGGATCGTCGACCGCAAGAAGGAGATCATCATCAACGCGGCCGGCAAGAACATGTCGCCGGCCAACATCGAGGCGCGGATCAAGTCATCGAGCCCGCTGATCGGCCAGGCCGTGTGCATCGGCGACGCCCGCCCCTACAACACGGCGCTGATCGTGCTCGACGCCGACTTCGCGCCCCAGTGGGCGGCCGGCACGGACTCGAGGGCAAGGCGCTTCGAGGAGCTGGCGGGAGAACCGGACATGATCGCCGCCGTGCAGGCGGGGATCGATGAGGCCAACGCGCATCTGGCGCGCGTCGAGCAGATCAAGCGATTCACGATCATCCCCGGCGACTGGCTGCCCGGAGGCGACGAGCTGACGCCGACGATGAAGCTCAAGCGCTCTCCGATCGCGGCCAAGTACGCCGACGAGATCGAGCGCGATGTACGCCGGCCCTACAGGACGTAGGCCCCTACAGGACGTAGGGCAGCTACTTGATCGTGACCTGCACGGTGCGGCTGTCCACGACGTCGCCCGTCCGCGGAGCCGCCCAGCAGCGGATCGGTGTAGCCGGTTCCGTCGCTGCTCTGCGGACCAGGCGCCTTCGCCGCCGGGAAGTTCCCAGCAGCGGATCGGCGGCCGGGTACTGCCAGGCGAGCCTGACTGTCCCGCTCGACGGAGAACTTGACGTCGCACGTCGAAGTAGCAGTTGCGCGTGACCGTGACCGTGCGCAGCGCGGTGTAGGAGCTGCTGCCCTTCGGCTGCGAACTGGATCTCCGCCTTCTGCGGCTGCCCGGTGTCGGCGAACGCGTACGTGGCCGGCCGCACGCAGCCCCAGACCTCGAGGGTGTGGCCGCGGGTGGTCGAGGAGACCGGCAGGAACAGCGGCAGGCGCCACGCGCTGTAGGTCGACTTGGGCGGCCCGTGTAGGTGAACAGGCCGGCCGACCAGAACTGGTACGCGCCGGTCTTGGGCGGCGGGAGATCCTGCAGGATGAACTGCGCGAAGCTCTGCATCCGCGGGCTGCGCCACGACATGTACTCGGCCCAGTTCAGGTAGTACGACGCGGTCGTCGGCGAGACGAACGGCGCCGAACGGTTCGGCGGGTTCGTGATGTAGCCGAACTCCGTGTTGTAGAGGCTGAGGTGCCTCGGCGATCCGTAGGCGCGCACGATCGCGTCGAGCGCCCGCTGGAAGTGGGGGAGGTCGGGGAAGCCGGCGTAGTCGGGATCGCGCTGGGGATCGAGGTTCGGCGGATACCACCGCGCCCACAGGTGGAGCGCCAGGCCGGAGGCCTGGAACAGCGCCGGGTGCTGCGCCCGGAAGCGCCTCGATCGCGACGGCGATGGACGCGCACCCGCGCTCGGTGGCGGAGAACCCGCGCAGCGGGCGAAAGCGCGAATCGACGCAGTACAGCGCCTCCATGAAGATCAGCGGCTTCATCGCCGCGAACACGCCGAAGTAAGTTGCTCCCGCGCGGCCCGAGATCGCCGAACAGGATCGTGTCCTGGCCGTGGCCGGTGGCGTGCAGCGCGCTCCACGCGGCGTCGAGGAGCGCGCGGTACAGCCGCCCGCTGTTCTGCACCCTCAGGTTGCCGGGAACGCCCTGGGGGGCCAGCGAGTAGCCGAGGTTCGGCTCGCTCCACACCGACCAGTTGGAGATCCGCGGAAGCGGCGTCTTCTGGCCCTGGGGAGTGAAGTGGCCGCTGTAGCGCGTCGCCACCGCGCGGACGAACTGCCCGAAGGCGCCGGCCGACGGCTCCCAATTCCAATAGGGCTTGTTGCGGGGCGAGCCCGTGCCGGTCGCCCAGATGGGCGCGCCCTCGCCGAGGTCGAAGTTGACGGCCATCCCGTCGGCCGCCGCGTCGCGCACGACCGTGTCGTAGAACTTCCAGTTGCGGCCCGGATAGGAGCGCGGATCGGACGCTCGAAGCCGCGCGGCGCTCTGCGCTGGCGGGGATTCGGTGCCACCAGGCTCCAGCGCATGGCCGACCTTGACGACCCCCGCGCCGGCGAGGCGCATCTGCTCGAGCGTGCCCGCGGGATCGGCCATCAGGTGCGGGTCGTCCTGGAACATCGACTGCATCGTCGGCGTCGCCCGCGCGGCCACAGCCGAGCCGAGCCACACCGGGAGGGCGAGGGCAAGGGCGAGGGCGAGGCGTCGGAGGCTCAGTTGGCATTGGTGAACGAAACAGGTGGGTGGCGAGGGAGTTGCGGAGCACGTCGGATCGGCGCTACTGGAGACCTTGATCGCCACCGATCGGCTGAAGACGGTCCGACCGTGTGGATCGGCCCAGGCCAGCCGGACCGTGCCGCTCCCGGGGAAGGTCACATGCATGTCGAAGTAGCCGTAGGCATCATCGATCGTGACGTTCCTGAGCGTACGGAAGTTCCCATCCGACGCGCCGCGGAACTGGATCTTGACGCGTTTGCGGTAGGTGCGGTCTGCCAGCGCGGAAGTTATTCGCGGGCCGGGCGCATCCCCAGACCTCGAGCGCCTGGCCCGTGCCCGCCGTGGTCTGCCGGCAGGAAGACCGGGAGGCGGAACGCGTAGTAGACGGCCTTGGGCGATCCGCCGGAGAACTTCAGGCCCGTGGCGAAGTTGCCCGCCGGCGGATCGCTGAGCAGGTACTGGTCGAACGTCCGCGATCCGCGGATCCTGCCAACTGGAGGTACTCGGACCAGTTGAGGTACTCGCGCCGCTCAGCCTCGGATCGATGGCGCGGGCGATCGTCTCCGGCGGGTTCGTCTGGTAGCCGAACTCCGTGTCGTAGATCTGCAGGTGCCTGTCCTGCCGTAGGCCTGCTGGGCGCGGTCGAGCGTGCTCTCGAGGTGTCCCAGCGATGCCAGGTCGGCGTAGTCGGGTTCACCGGGGGTGGCGACATTCGGCGGCACGCCGCCCGAAGGGTAGGGGTGGACGGCCACGCCGGCGGCGTCGAACAGGCCGGGATGGTCCTTGGCGAACGCCGTCCGACCCCGCGGCCGTGGACGGGCAGCCGCGCGCGGAGGCGGCGGAGCCTCGAAGCGGATGGAACGAGCCGTCGACGCAGTAGAGCGCGCGCACGAAGCGCAGCGGGACCATCCCTGAGAAGTTGCCCGGCTGGTCGCCGATGGTGATGCCGCGCGGCGCGAGCTCGCCGATCAGGACCGTGTCGCCGGCGTGACCTGTGGCCTGGAGCGACTTCCACGCGGCGTCGAGGAGCTATCGGTAGTAGCGGGGAGAGACCTCGATCTTCGAGTGGTCGATCGCCTGCGGGGCGAGCTGCTGGCCGTAGTTGGGCTCGTTCCAGATCGACCAGAAGCTGACCCGAGGAAGCGGGGTGGAGGAGCCGACCGGTTTGTAGGACCCGCTGTAGCGCGTTGCCACCGCGTGGACGAACTCGCCGTACTTGCCCGCCGAAGGCTCCCAGACGCCCGGCGGGCCCCCCGGTTCTCCCGATCCCTCGGCCCACTTGTGGCGCGCCGCCCTCGAGCGTGATGTCGACACCGATGCCGCGGGCTGCAGCGGCCCTGACGATCGCGTCGTACGGCGCCCAGACCTCCGGCGAGTACGAGGTCGGGACGTTCATGTCGAGGGCCGGTTGCACGTGCGCCTGCGGCTGCTGCACCATCGAGCTCCACGGCATGAACACCCGCACGTCGTCGACGCCGAGGCCTCGCAGGAGGTCGAGGGTGCCGGCGGGATCGGACAGCAGCTGTCCCTGCGCCTCGAACATCGTCCGCATCGGCGCGCGGCGTTCGGGCGTCGGCTTCGAGGAGGCGGAGCCGCAGCCGGCCGCGAACAGCGAGCTCGTGGCGATCAGCGCAAGCAGGCGCCATGGATGTCTCGGGCGAGGCAAGCGGATGACAATAACGAGGACGGTTGCCGCGACCGGATGTGGCGGAGCCGGGATTGCGCCCCGCCTAGAATGCCGACGCATGCTGATCTCGGCGCTCGCCGAGCGCATCCCGCTGGCGGAGATGGAGCGGACGCGGCGGCCGGCACGCTCGGCGCCCGAGCCCTGGATCCTGGCCCTCCTGATCGTCGTGGGAGCGGTGCTCCGGTTCACCACGCTCGCCTCCCAGAGCTACTGGTTCGACGAGGCGCAGGCGGCGCACGAGTTCAGCCTGTCGCTCGGCGCGATGTTCCACTCGATGATCGTGCACGAGACGAACCCGCCCCTGTACTTCGTGCTCGGCTGGGTGTGGGCCAAGGTGTTCGGGAACGGCGAGGCGGGACTGCGGTCGCTGTCGGCGCTCGCCGGGCTGCGCGCGTCATCCCGATCACGTACCTGTGCGGTCGGGAGCTCGTCTCGCGCCGCGCCGGGCTCGTCGCGGCCGCGTTCGCGGCCGTGAACCCGTTCATGATCTGGTACTCGCAGGAGGCGCGCGAGTACATGCTGCTCGCGGCTCTGTCCGGGCTCTCGCTGCTGTTCTTCGCCCGGGCGCTGCGCGCTCCGACGGCACGCCGGCTGGCGTGGTGGGCGCTGTTCTCCGCGCTCGCCGTGCTCACCCACTCGTTTGCGGTCTTCCTCGTCGCGCCCGAGGCCGTCTGGCTGATCTACGTCGCCCGCAGCCGCGCCAGCGTCCTCGCGGCCGGGCGCGGTGGCGGCCGTCCAGGCGGCGCTGCTGCCCTTCCTGCTCACGCACGCGACGACCTCGCTGCTCGGCTTCATCAAGGCCACGCCGCTGTCGATGCGGATCCGCCAGGTCCCGGTGGCGTTCGGCATGGGGACGCTCTATCAGAGCTCGCTCGTCAACTACGGCCTGCTGGCGGCGGCGGTGCTCCTCGTGGCCCTGATCCTGCTGCTCGTCGCGGGCGGCAAGCCGGGAGGAGCTGCGCGGCGCGGGCGTGCTCGCGGCGCTGACGGCGTGCATCCTGCTGATTCCGCTGGTGGTGGCGCTCGCCGGGAAGGACTACTACATCCCGCGGGCTCTGACGCCGGCCTGGATCCCGCTGGCGGTGCTGATCGGCGCCGCCTGCACGGCGCGGCGGGCACGACTGCCCGGCGCGGCGCTCGCGGTGGCGCTGCTGGGCGTGTTCATATACGCCCAGGTGCGCGTACAGGGCGACCGCACCTACCAGCGGACGGATTGGCGCGGGGTGGCCGCGGCACTGGGTCGCCCGCACGGCACCCGCGCGGTCGTCCTCTACGACGGCCTGGGCACGGACCCGCTGACCTTCTACCTCCCGCGCGTCCCGTGGTCACAGAGCCGGGCGCCCGTGACGATCCGCGAGGTGGACGTCGTCGGGAGCACGTGGCAGCACGCTTCACCCCGAACGGGGGCGCGGCTCATCTCCACCCGGGCGGTCGACGGCTATCTGGTGGCGCGGTTCTCCCTTGCCTCTCCGTGGCACCTCACGCCCGGCGAGATCGCGGCCCGCGCGCAGTCGTTGCTCGGGCCGGCGCCGGCATCGACGGCGGTCCTCGTCCAGCAGGCCTAAGGGCCCGCGAACTTTGCAGCTGACGGCTCCGACGGCGTCTGGACGCGCCTGACGCCACCCGCTCGCCCTCACGTACCACCAGTACGATCGGGCGAGGGGGCGGCGTCATCCACGCCCAGCCACTCGTCGGACTCCGCCATCTGCTCAGTCGCGGACCCTAACTCCGAAAAAACCTCGCTGCACCTAACCTTCCGCGTCGTTATGCGACGGTCGCTCACCCTGATCGGGCTCGCCTGGGCGGTTGCGGTGAGCGCGACCGCCGCTCTGGCGGCGCCCGCGCTGGCCGCTCAGTCACCGCCGGTCAGCGACTGCAACGCGCACGGCCGGCTCACCCAGACCTACACGCCGAAGCAGCTCCAGGCGGCGCTGAGCACGATGCCCGCCGACATCAAGGAGTACACGGACTGCTACGACGTGATCCAGCGCGCGCTCGTGTCCGAGGTCGGCAGTCAGCACGCGGGCCGCTCGAACGACGCCTCCAGCTCCGGAGGCTCATTCCTGCCGACGCCGGTGATCGTGGTGATCGTGATTCTGGCGTTGGCGGCGGCGATCTTCGGCGGCCTGGCCCTGCGCCGGCGCTCGAACGACGGAGGAGGAGCAGGCGGACCTTGAGCTCCGCCGCCCGCGCGGGGCGGCGGAGCTCGGTCTCCGTCCTCAGCGGACGGTGATCCCCTGCGTCCGGCTGGTGTTCCCGTTCCACAGCGTGCGCACGGCGCCGCTGCCCGGGAAGGTGACGCGAACGTCGAAGTAGCCCTGCGGGTTGGTGATGTTCACGGTCCTG
The DNA here is from genome assembly GCA_963839105.1 of uncultured Solirubrobacterales bacterium. GTDB lineage: Bacteria > Actinomycetota > Thermoleophilia > Solirubrobacterales > Solirubrobacteraceae > Palsa-465. The sequence goes on along the minus strand of CAWITQ010000004.1, from coordinate 531,429 downwards.
ACCGTCTTGAACGCACCCTTGCCCTGCTGGAACTGGATCTGGACCGTGCTGGCCGGGACCGGCGAAGTGCGCCGGGCGGACGTCGCCCCAGACCTCGAGCGAGTGACCGCGCTTGCCGCGAGTGGACGGCAGCCACAGCGGCATCCGGAAGGCGTCGAAGCTCAGCTTGCGCTTTCCGTTCGGCAGCTCGAGCCCGCTGGCGAAGATCCCGCTGGATGGGTCGTGCAGCAGGTACTGGTCGATGGTGGCGATGCCGGGCTGGCGCCAGCTCAGGTACTCGGCCCAGTTGATCCAGGCCGCCTGAGTGCCCTGGCTCACGCCGACGTGATCGGGCGGGCGCGTGCGGTAGCCGTACTCGGTGTTCCAGATCGAGAAGTGCTTGCGCGATCCATAGATGCCGTTCAGCCGGTTGAGGTCGACCCCGAGCCGGTGGACCTCGGGCAGGTCGGCGTAGTTCGGGTCGCTGCGGCCGCCGCCGAAGTAGTTGGTCGGCACGTTCGGCGCCACCGGGTGGCCCTGGAGCGTGTAGACGTGAGCGGCGAACCCGCCGGCCTGGAACAGGGCCGCGTTGCTGCGAGCGGAACTTCCGCGAGGCCGCCAGCCGTGGTCGGGCACCCGATGGCCCGCGGCGGCCGAGCCGCGCAGCTCCCGGTAGCGGGAGTCGACGCAGTACAGCGCGCGCAGGAACGTGAGCGGCTTGGTGCCGCCGTAGGTTCCGGGCACGCCGTTGCTGCCTCGAGGCGCGATCTCGCCGATCAGGATCGTGTCCCGCCGGTTCGTGTGGCTGGTGCCGGCGAGCGACCCCCACGCCGCGGCGAGCAGGCCACGGTACTCGCCGGCGGAGAAGCACCTGCGGAACCGCTCGCCGTTGGTCTGCGGGGAGAGGCCGACGAAGTAGTTGGGCTCGTTCCAGATCGACCAGGTCGCTGACCCGCGGAAGCGGCGTCGAGGAGCCTCTGGGCTTGTAGGAGCCGCTGTAGCGAGCTGCCGACGGCCCTGACGAACTGGCCGAAGGCCGTGGCCGAAGGGCTCCCACCATCCGGTGGTGCCGCTGGCCGGATGCGGACCGAGCGCCCACCTGCGGCGCCGGCCCGGTCAGGGTGAACAGGACCTGGATCCCGTCTGGCCTGGGCGTACCTGCACGATGTCGTCGTAGGGCGCCCAGTTCGCGGCGGGGTAGGAGGCCGGATCGTTGGGGTTGCGCGGGTCTGCTGGTTGGTCGCGATCGTGCTCCACGTCAGGTTGACGCGGATCTTGTCGACCCCGAGGTTGCGGAAGGTTTGCATGGTCCCGACCGGGTCGGCCTTCAGCAGGGAGTCGTCCTGGATGATCGACTGCTGGAGGCCGGTGGCCAGTGCGGGTGCGGCGTTGAGGGCACTGGCAATGAGGACCAGCGCCAGGGGAAGCAGGCGTTTAGCGTGTCTTGGCATGTGTGATTGGAACCGGTCAGGGCGCTGGGAGTTGCGGGCTCTACACTGACCCGCATGGCCTCGCAGCGCCAGATTCAGGTGGGGGGCGTGCCGATCGGGGGCGGAGCCCCTGTCGCCGTCCAGACTATGACGAAAACCGAGACGGCGGATCTTCGCGCCACCATGGACCAGATCCGGCGCGTGGCGGAGGCCGGCGCGGATGTCGTCCGCTGCGCCGTCCCGCGTGAGAAGGACGTCGAGGCCCTTCAGACGATCGTGCGCGATTCGCCGATCCCGGTCATCGCCGACATCCACTTCAACTACACCCTGGCGCTCAAGGCGCTCGACGCCGGCGCCCACTGCGTCCGCCTGAACCCCGGCAACATCGGCGGTCCCGACAAGGTGGCGAAGGTGGTCGAGCGGGCCAAGGAGCTGGGAACGCCGCTGCGGATCGGCGTCAACTCGGGCTCGCTTCCGGCGCACCTGCGTGAGCTCGAGTTCACCAACCCGGTCGAGGCTCTGGTCGCGGCCGCCCTTGGGTTCGTCGAGCTCATGGAGAGCCTCGAGTTCACCAACTTCAAGGTGTCGATGAAGTCGACCAGCGTGCCCAACACGATCGCCTCGAACCGGATGCTGGCCGAGAAGATCCCGTATCCGCTGCACCTGGGGGTCACCGAGGCGGGCACCAAGTGGTCGGGCTCGCTGAAGTCCGCAGTTGGCCTGGGAACGCTGCTCGCCGATGGGATCGGCGACACGATCCGCATCTCGCTCTCGACCTTCCATGCCGAGGAGGAGGTCAAGGTCGCCTGGGAGATCCTCAAGGCTCTGAAGCTGCGCGAGCGCGGCCCCGTGCTCATCGCCTGCCCGACCTGCGGCCGGCTCCAGTTCGACATGGACTCGGTCGTGGCCGAGGTCGAGGAGCGGCTGACGCAGTACGAGGACCCGATCGAGGTCTCGATCCTCGGGCTGCGCGGTCAACGGCATCGGCGAGGCGCGCCACGCCGACTTCGGGATCACCGGCGCCAAGGACATGGGGATGATCTACTCGCGTGGCGAGCCGCTCAAGAAGGTCCCCACCGAGCGCCTGGTCGACGAGCTGTTCGCCGAGATCGATCGCTACTACGCCGCCGGCAAGCGCGTGGTGCGCGACGAGGCCGACGCCGCGGAGGCCAGGGCGTGGCTGTCCGAGAACGAGGACGCCTCCGCGATGACCCCGGAGCGCCTGGCCGCGCTCGAGGCGGCGGCGGCCGACGAAGAGAACGGCCACGGGCGCCTCGACGAAGAGGCCTCGCCCGTAGCGGGCCGGCGATTCACACGAGCCTGATCCTTCCGCACGACGAGGCCGGGTCGGGACCGGAGGTCGTGCTCCTGCACGCCGGCGTCGCCGACCGGTCCATGTGGAGCGAGCAGCTGGAGGAGCTGGCCGCGAGCGGGTATCGGGTCGATCGCGCCCGATCTGCCGGGCTTCGGCGACGCGCCGATCGGCGACGAGCCCTGGCTCGACGTGCTCGCCACCATGGACGAGCGCGGGATCGAGCGGGCGTGGCTCGTCGGCAACTCGTGGGGCGCCGCGGTGGCGCTGCGGGTCGCCGTGGTGGCGCCTGACCGGGTAGCCGGGCTGGTGCTCGTGTCCGCGCCACCGGAGGGCGCGGAGCCCTCGCCCGAGCTTCAGGCGGCCTGGGACGCGGAGATGGCCGCGTTCGAGCGGCGAGGATCTGGACGGCGCGGTCGAGGCGGTGCTCGAGGCGTGGACCCTCCCGGACGCTCCGGCGGGGCTGCGCGACCGCGTGGCCCGGATGCAGCGCCGGACGCTCGAGCTCGAGCTGGGGCGGGCGCAGGACGAGGAGGACGACGCGGTCGATCCGCTCGAGCCGTTCCCGGAGTCGGTGGCCGGGTCTAGGGGTCCCGGTCCTGCTGCTCGTGGGCGAGCACGAGATGAGCGACTTCCTCGATATGGGGCGGCGGCTGGCGGGTGCGCTGGCGGGCGCGCGGCTCGAGGTCATCGGTGGCGCGGGGCATCTCGCGCCGCTCGAGACCCCGGACGAGTTCCGCAAGCTCCTCGTCGAGTTCCTGACCCGGGACTAACGTTCCACTCGGCGCGGCCGGATCGTCGAAGCCGAGGAAGTTCCCGCTCAGCGGGAAGAACCTCGGCCTCGGCGGGTTGGGGCCGTCGAGAGGAACGATCTTCCCGGTGGCGCCGGCGCCGGGCAGGGATGCCCGGCGCTTACGGCCCCACGGATGACGGCGCCGCCAGGCGCCGGCCCCAAATCAGCCCGAAACCTTCCCGAAGCCCTCGGCGACCTTCGACCAGTTGACCACGTCCCACCACGCGTCGAGGTAGTCGGGGCGGCGGTTGTTGTACTTCAGGTAGTAGGCGTGCTCCCACACGTCGACGCCGAGCAGCGGCGTCTTACCGTCGCTGATCGGGTTGTCCTGGTTAGCCGTGGAGACGACCGCCAGGCCGGAGCCGTCGTGGACGAGCCACGACCAGCCCGAGCCGAAGCGCTTGACCCCGGCGTCCTTGAACTTGGCCTTGAAGTCGTCGAAGGAGCCGAACGCCGACTCGATCGCCGATTTGAGGTCGCCGTCGGGCTCGCCGCCGCCGTCGGGTGACATCCACTCCCAGAACAGCGAGTGGTTGTAGTGGCCGCCGGCCTGATTGCGGACCCCGGTCTGCTTGTCGTCGGGCAGTGAGCCGAGGTTCTTCAAGACCTCCTCGACGGGCTTATCGGCCCACTCGGTTCCCTCGAGCAGGCCGTTGGCTGCGTTCACGTACGCCTGGTGGTGCTTGTCGTGATGCAGATGCATCGTCTCTTCGTCGATCGTCGGCTCGAGCGCGTTGTAGTCGTATGGCAGGTCTGGCACTTCGTAGGCCATGGCGTCCCTCTCCTTGCTGGTTGTCGGGCGTTCTTCTATCAGAAGCGCGATGGGCCTGTCGCGTACGCTTCGCCGTCACGTGACCCGGCTGTCGAGCTACTTCCTGCCCACCGAGCGCGACCCCCCGGCCGATGCCGAGGCGATCTCGCACAAGCTGATGGTCCGCGCCGGCCTGATCCGGCAGATCGGATCGGGCCTGTGGAGCTGGCTCCCGGCCGGCTGGCGCGTGCACCAGCGGATCGTGCAGATCGTGCGCGAGGAGATGGACGCGATCGGCGGCCAGGAGATGCTGATGCCGGTGCTCCACCCGGCCGACCCGTGGCGGCGGACCGGGCGCTACGGCATCGACGAGCTGTTCAAGCTCAGCGACCGGCGAGGCGCGGACATGGTCCTGGCCATGACCCACGAGGAGATCGTCACCCTGCACGTGGCGGCGGCGGTCCGCTCCTACCGCGAGCTGCCGCTGATCCTCTACCACTTCCAGACCAAGGAGCGCGACGAGCCGCGCCCGCGCGCCGGCGTGCTCCGGACGCGCGAGTTCATCATGAAGGACTCCTACACCTTCGACCGCGACGAGGAGGGGCTCGACGAGGCCTACGAGAAGCACGTCGGCGCATATGCCCGGATCCTCGACCGCTGCGGCCTCGAGTGGTACCGCGTCGAGTCCGATGTGGGGATGATGGGCGGGTCGGGTGCGCACGAGTACATGGCCCCGTGCGCCGCCGGCGAGAACGAGGTGGCGCTGGCCGCCGGCTACGCCGCCAATGTCGAGGTCGCCTCGGCCGACGCCCAGCCGGTGGAGCTGCCGCCGGCGCTCGACGCCCCCGAGGAGGTCCACACGCCGGGGATGACCACCATCGATGCGGTGGCGCGCGAGCTCGCCCTCCCGCACGGCGCGCTGCTCAAGGCCTATCCCGTCGTCCTCGACGGTGGCGCGATGAAGCTCGTGATCATCCGCGGCGACCACCGCGTCAACGAGATCAAGCTCCGAAACGCCCTGCGCAGCGACTTCCGCCCGGCGCATCCCGACGAGGTCGCCGCAGCGGCTCGGGCCCGCCCGGGTTCATCGGCCCGGTGGGCACGGACCTCCCGATCGTGCTCGACCGAGGGGTGGCGCCCGGCTCGTACGTCACCGGGGCCAACAAGGGCGACTTCCACCTGCGCGGGGTGCAGCCGGGGCGCGACTTCCAGTTCGAGACCGTCGACGTCCGCAGCGTCGTCGCCGGCGACACCGTGAACGGCGCGGAGATCCGGATCGAGCCGGCGATCGAGGTGGGGAACATCTTCAAGCTGGGAACGCGCTACTCCGAGCCTCTCGGCGCCACCTACCTCGACGACACCGGCAAGGAGCGGCTGATCATGATGGGCTCCTACGGCTTCGGCCCGGCGCGCGCCGCCGCGGCCGCGGTCGAGCAGTACGCCGACGAGCAGGGGATCTCGTGGCCGCGGTCGATCGCGCCCTTCGACGTCGAGCTCGTGGGCCTCGGCAAGGCGGGCAGCGAGGAACGCGAGCTGGCCGAGCGCCTCTACGAGGAGCTGCGCACGACCGGCCTGCAGGTCCTCTACGACGACCGCGACGCCGGCCCGGGCGAGAAGTTCACCGACGCAGAGCTCCTCGGGTTGCCCGGCTCGCGTCACCGCCGGCCGCCGGAGCCTCGCCGCCGGTGAGCTCGAGGTTCAGATCCGCCGTGGCCGCGAGACGCGCACCGTCCCCATCGAGGGCGCGTCCGGGGCGATCCACGGCCTCTGGCAAAGCCTGCCCTGAGGCCGTGCCGCGGCGGATCACCAAGCGCCGGCTCTTTGGCATCGACCGCTCGGGTCCGCCGCCGACGGAGACGCTGTCCGGGCGGCCGCTCAACCCGTGGACGATCCCGAACGCGATCGGCTACATCCGCCTGGCCCTGATCCCGGTGTTCCTCGTGATCGCGATGTCGAGCCAGAACGGCGAGGACGCGCTGGCCGTGGTGCTGTTCGCGGTGATCGGGTGGGCCGACTATCTCGACGGGTTCGCGGCGCGCCTCACCGGCCAGTACAGCCGGCTGGGGGCGCTGCTCGACCCGCTCGTCGACCGCCTGCTGGTCGTCTCCGGGATGGTGGTGCTGCTGGCGCTTCGAGCTGCTGCCCCGCTGGGCGATCGCGGTGGTGATCGCGCGGGAGCTCCTGATGCTCGTGATCAGCCGCTACGCGCTGAGCCGCCAGATCGATCTGAAGATCAACTGGCTCGGGCGCCTGGGGGTCGCTCCGATCATGGGCGCGCCGTTCTTCGCCATGGCCGGAGTCCACTGGCTGGCGCTGGTGATGCTATATGTGGGGATGGCGTTCGGACTCGGGGCTACTTTTCTGTACATCGTGCGTGGAGCGCGGGAGTTGAAGGGCCGTTCTGGGGAGGATCGCAAAGCCTCAAGCTCAGATTGACCCTATGGGACCCGCAGGTATACTCGCACCCTCGGCTATTCCCGCTTGGCGGGAGGAGGACCATGGACACGTTTCCCGACCTCGGCTCACTCACGGATCCTGAGCTGAAGGAGCTCATCAAGCAGCTGACCGACGAGGAGATGGAGATCTCCTACAAGCGCCGGATCCTCCACGGGAAGATCGACATCCTGCGCGCGGAGCTCGTGAACCGGCTGCGCAAGAAGGACGAGAGCGGGGAGCTCGTGATCACCGGTGCCGACGTCCAGCAGCTGACCGACATCCTCGCCGGTCGCGTCCCCGCCGAGGAATCTGAGTAGCGCCCTCGGTGGCCCAGCATTGCCCCGAGTGCGGTTTCGCCAACGCCGACGGCGCCAACTACTGCCAGCGGTGCGGTGCCTTCCTCGCGCAGTCGGAGTCCTCGCCGAGCACTACGACACAGTCCTACCGGCCCGGTGAGACAGGCGACATCGAGGAGATCCAGCTCCCCGACGTCGCGGGACGGGGAGCAACGCTCGTCATTCGCGCCGGGGGCGGGCGCTCGGGCGAGACGTTCCTCATCAACGGCGACCGGCTGACCGTGGGGCGCCGGCCCGACAGCGACATCTTCCTCGACGACATCACCGTCTCCCGCGACCACGCCATCCTCGTGCGCCGCGGGAGCGACTACTACCTCGACGACTGCGGCTCCCTCAACGGGACCTACGTGAACCGCCGCCGGATCGAGTCCCACCGGCTCACCGACGGCGACGAGCTCCAGGTCGGCAAGTACAAGCTCGCCTTCCTCACCGGCTGATGAGCGCCTCCGACACCCGAGAGCCGAGCGCCACCGTCGCCCACGCGCCGGAGCCGGCGCCATCGGCCGACGGCGGCCCGGAGCATCCGCGCCAGAAGGCGGCGACGATCGGCACCGTGTGCAAGGCGCTCTCGCAGGAGTTCCCCGACATCTCGATCTCGAAGATCCGCTATCTCGAGGACCAGAAGCTCGTGACCCCGCGCCGCACCCAGGGCGGCTACCGGCTCTACACGCAGTCCGACATCCAGCGCCTGCGGACGATCCTGCGCCTCCAGCGCGACGAGTTCCTCCCCCTGCGCGTGATCCGCCAGGAGCTTGCCGGGGGCCGGGCCGAGCGCGACGTCGCGCCCCCGGGTGCTGCGGCCGACGGGCGTTCGCTGCGCCGCGCCAGTGTCACCCCACGCGATCCGGGCGCGCTCTACTCGCTCGAGGACGTGGTCGAGGAGACGGGCGCCGAGGCCTCGCTCGTGCGCGAGCTCGTCGACTTCGGCGTGATCAAGGGCGAGCAGCGCGGAGGCTCGCGCTACTTCGACGAGACCGAGCGCGAGATCGTCCGCGCCGTCTCCGAGCTGGCCCGCTATGGCGTGGGTGGGCGCAACCTGCGCGTGTTCCGGAGCTCCGCCGACCGGGAGGCGCAGCTGCTCCAGAGCATCCTCGCGCCCGCGCTGCGCTCGCGCAATCCGGAGCGGCGCAAGGAGGCGATCGAGGCGCTCGAGAACCTGGCCTCGGTCACGACCCACCTCAAGCACCTGCTGCTGATTCGCGATCTGCGCCAGATCGCAACGTAGGACGTGGCCGCCGATCTGCGCGAGTACGTCCGCGACATCCCGGACTTCCCGCGCCCGGGGATCGTGTTCAAGGACATCACGCCGCTGCTGCTCGACCCGCTCGCGCTCGACGCCGCGGTGGCCGCCCTCGAGGCCTACGCGGAGCCCCTCGGCGTCGAACTGGTCGTGGCGGCCGAGGCGAGGGGGTTCATCCTCGGCGGCGCGCTGGCGCGCCAGCTCGGCGCCGGGTTCGTGCCCGCGCGCAAGCCCGGCAAGCTCCCGTGGGACACGGTCAGCGAGGAGTACGCGCTCGAGTACGGGATCGACGCCCTCGAGGTGCACGCCGACGCGTTCGCCGGCGGGGCGCGAGTGCTCGTCCACGACGACCTGCTGGCCACGGGCGGGACCGCGCGGGCGCTGTGTGAGCTGGTGGCGGGGCGGGGCGCCGAGGTCGTCGGCTGCGCGTTCCTGGTCGAGCTGAGCTTCCTGGGCGGGCGCCAGCGCCTGGCGCCGCACGACGTGTTCACGCTCATCGACTACGCGAGCTGATGCCGACGACGCGGCGGGAGCGCACGGTCGAGGCCGACCCGCAGCGGGTGTGGGAGCTGATCGAGGACCCGCACCACATGCCCCGCTGGTGGCCGGGCGTCGCGCGGATGGAGGCGGTCGAGGAGGACCGCTTCACCCAGGTCTTCCACACCAAGCGCGGCCGGACGGTGCGCATGGATTTCCGGGTGCTGGCCTCCGAGCCGCCATCACGACGCGTGTGGGAGCAGGAGCTCGAGGGGAGCCCGTTCGAGCGGGTTCTCGGCCAGGCGATCACCGAGATCCAGGTCGAGCCGACGGGTGACGGCCGGACGCAGGTGGCGATCGTGCTCACGCAGAAGCTCAGGGGCTACTCGCGCACGGGCGGATACATGCTCCGCCGCGCGACACGCCGGCGGCTCGACGAGGCACTCGACGGGCTCGCCGCGATCAGCTAGCTCTCTACTGGCTGCTGCTGCTGGTTGCGCTGCTGCTGCTGCTGGCGCCGCCGGTGCTGCCGCTGGCTGATGCTCGGAACCGTCAGCGCGCCCTGGAGGACGATCTGGCCCGGTGCCTTCGGCTTCGACTGGGTCTCGAGCGTGACCAGGAGCTGCTTGTAGGTCGAGGCGTTGGAGGGCAGGGGCCCGTCGGTCTGGAGCTGCCCGTTGGAGGTGACGCCCGGGCTGACGAAGCCGACCAGGTGGTTGCTGGTGGGCGAGTTGTAGAGCCAGACCGCATAGGCGTTGTGGCTGTTGGCGGGGACGTGCTGGGCGACAATGACCACGCCGAGCGTGTTGTTGACGGTGACGATCTGGGCCACGCCCTTGGCCTGGCCGCCGCTCGGCGGCAACAGGTTCACCTGGGAGAGGTAGTGGACCGCCGGGTTCGTCGAGGTCTTCGGGGTGCTCGTGGTGGGCGCTCGCGCAGCCGTGCTCGAGGTGTGCTTGTTGCTGCCGCCCGTGAGCAGCAGGACGAGCACGACGGCGATGACGACGGCAGCGCCGAGGGCGAGGAGCAGCGCACCGCCGAGGCGCGAGCTGCGCGGCGGCCGGCCGCCGGCCGGGTCGCGCTCCCGACCCGGCTCGCCGGCGCTCGAGGCCACCGCGGCCGGAGCGGGATCTGCGGCGGCGCTCGCGGGCTGGTGGACGGGGATCTCCGGGAGGGGACCGCGCGCCAGCGGCCCCAGCTCCGAGGCCAGGACGCGAGCCCAGGCGCGCTCGGTGGGCGCGCGGGCCAGGCTGTCGCGAGTCTCGTCGCTGATCCGCGGGGGAAGCTGGCCGAGCAGGTAGTCGGTGATCAGCGCCCGGCGGACGTCGTCGAGCCGCGTCTGCGGACCGAGCGCGTCGAAGGCGGCGAGCGCGCGCTGGCGAACGCCGGCGCGATCGATCGACAGCATCCGCGCGATCTCGTCGTAGCTCCGGCCGCGCTGGAGCACCAGCTCGAGGACGGCGCGCTGGTCCGCCGGCAGGCTGTCAAGGGAAGCCATTCCAGCTCCTAGCGTAGAGAAGGGTGCGGCGAGACGGCGCCGCCCGGGTGCCGAAGGACCCGTAAGGTCTGGCGCCGATGGACGGTCAGCCGGTCACCCGCGGGCGCTTCGAAGAGATGCTCGGGCTCGAAGTGGTCGAGCTCGGCGAGGATCTCGTGCGGGGGCGCGTGGCGGTCCGGCCCGAGCTCACCGATTCGGCGGGCCAGATCCACGGCGGGCGTGTTCGCGGCGATCGCGCACGATCTGGTGGCGCGCGCGGCCGAGGGGCGGCGCGCGACCGTCCTGTCGAACCAGACGAGTCACCTCCGAGAAGTCTTGGAGGGCGAGATCCGTGCAGTCGCTGGACGCCGGCACCGCGGACGCAGCACCTGGGTATGGGAGGTGGAGATGACCGACGACCGGGATCAGCTGTGCGCCTTCAGCCGCGTCACGATCGCTCTCCGAGACTGAGCGGGCTGCGGCGCGCGTCGGCGCTGCTCTCGGCGCTCGCCGTCCTGCCGCTGGGATGGCCCCACCACGTGCTGCTGGGCGTCGCCGACTCGCCCGGCAACGCCGGCTCGATCGTCGCGCACGCCCGCGTCGACGCGCGCTACCAGTACCTCGCCGGCGGGGTCAACACCGGCGCGGGGTGGGCGACGTGGAATCCGGGCGGGACGTTCGCCTCGATGTACGTCCAGGAGTCGATCGCCCACCACACAATCCCGGTCCTGACCTACTACCAGCTGCTCCAGTCGCGGCCCTCCCGGGGGTCGAGCGAGCAGGCCCGGGACCTGTCGAACCTCCGCGACCCGGCGACGATGCGCGCCTACTGGTCGGACTGGAGCCTGCTCCTGCGCCGCGTGGCGCCGGCGTCCGCGCAGCACCTGGTGGTCATCCACGTCGAGCCTGACCTGTGGGGGTACCTCGAGCAGGCGCATGCGGTGGCGCTGGGCCGATCGTTCGCGCACCGGCTGATCGCGCTGCGCAATCGGCTCGCGCCCCACGTGGCCCTCGCCTGGCATCTGAGCGTGTGGGGCACGTCGGTCGATCCGACGTACTCGAAGCCCCCGCTGCGCCAAATGGACGCGCTGGCGGCGACGTCGGCCGCCTTCTATCGTTCGCTGCGCGCTCGGTTCGACCTGGTGTTCAACGACGTCACCGACCGCGACGCCGACTTCTACAAGCTCGTGGAAGGCAACCCCCACACGTGGTGGGGTCCGGCCGATTTCGCGCGGCTGAACCGGTACCTGAGTGGGTTCACGCGGCGTACCGGGACGCGCGTCGTCCTCTGGCAGCTGCCGCTTGGAAACACATTCCTGAACGACACCTGGGGCCACTACCGCGACAACCGGGTGCAGTGGTGGCTCGGCGCCGGATCAGCCGCGCACCTGCGGGCGACCCGCAATGCGGGGGTGATCGGGCTGCTGTTCGGCGGTGGCGCGTCGGGGACGACGAGCGCGCAAAGTGATGGCGGCCTCTTCTACCGGGACGCCCGCCGGTACGAAGCGCACCCGCTGGCGCTGCGCTGAGCGCCGTTCAGCGGGTGGGGGCGCCGCGGCCGAGCCAGTACTCGGCGAACTGGCGCAGGCGCCGGTCGGAGGGGTCTGTCGCCTTCAGGAGGTGAGCCCAGGCGAGCGCGTCGAGCCCGGGGCTGCCCGGCCGGTGGGCGAGGATGACCGCCTGGCCGGCGGCGGCGAGGGCGGGGGAGAACCGCGGCGCCAGAGCGCGGGCGAGGTCCAGCAGGCCCGGCGGCGGGTTGCGGGTGCCGTACACGATCACGACATCGCCGAGCTCGAGCGCCTGGAGGATCTGGTCGTCGTCCAGCCGCGCCTCGTTGTGGCGCACGGGCTCGGCGCGGTGAGCGCCGCTAGTCGGCGGCTCGGAGTCGTAGCGAGGGCGCGGCTGCCCCGGTTTCAGCGTGCCGTGGCCCTCGTCCCGGAAGGCCTGGCCGGGGCCCGCGGAGGCGGGTGCGCCGGAGACACCCGGCTGGTCGCGTCCGGCGAAGAATCCGGACAGGACGGCGATCAGCCCGACCGCGAGGGCGAGCGACGCCACTGCGATCGCCAGCCGCTCGGCCAGGCGAGCGCCGGCGCGCCGAGTCACTCCACGACGCGGATGACGGTCCGGGAGGACCGACCGGGGCGTCCGCCTCGGCCGTTGCCGCCCGGCGTGACCGCTGCCGCGCGCAGCTCCTCGATCGACGAGCGCAGCTCCTCGACCAGGGTCTCCACGTCGGGAAGCGCGTCGTAATCGGCCGTCAGGCCGAAGTTGAGCTCGCCGTTGTAGCTCATCAGGGCGATGCCGAGCGCGGTGTTCTTGGCCAGCGGGACCATCGGATATATCGACTCGAGCTCCTGGCCCAGCATGTAGAGCGGGAACTGGGGCCCCGGAACGTTCGTGACCACGAGGTTGAACAGCCGCTGGCGCGTCTGAAGCCTCGCCGCCTGGGCCATGATCGTCGGCGGCGCGAACCCGGACAGCCGCGTCAGGGCCTCCGCGCCGACGGCCTGCCCGGACTCCTTGATCTCGCGCATCGCCTCGCTGATCGTGTGCAGCCGCTCGACCGGGTCGGTGATGCCGACCGGGAGCGGCGCCCACATCGCGGTGACGCGGTTGCCGAGCGCGCCGCGCTCGACGTCGGCGCGGGTGGACATCGGGACCATCGCCTTGAGCACGACGTCGTCGGTGGCCTCGCCGTGCAGCCGCATGAACCGCCCGAGTGCCCCCGCCACCACGGCGAGCACGACGTCGTTGACGGTGCCGCCCAGCGAGTTCTTGATCGCCTTGAAGTCGTCGAGGTCGCTGCGCAGCCAGGTGAAGCGCCGGTGGGGGCCGATCTTGACGTTGAACGGGCTCGGCGGCGCCGGCTGAAGGCCCGCCCACGCCAGGGCGCCGAGCGCGACGAGCGTCTCGCCCGCCTTCTTGGCGATCGTCCGGGGCCCGCGGAAGGCGGCCCGGACGCCACGGGCGATCTCACGCGGGGCGATCGTGCGCTCGAGCAGGGCGTCGGCCAGGAGCTCGGCATCCGAGGGCAGCGGGCGCGCGACCCACTCGTGCTCGGGCGGCGCGACCGGCATCGGGTCCGGCGCGGTGTCGAAGAGCACGGTGGCGATGTCCACACCGGAGATGCCGTCGACGAGAGCGTGGTGGGTCTTGGACAGGAGCGCGAATCTGCCTTCCGCCAGCCCCTCGACGAGCCACAGCTCCCACAGGGGGCGCGAGCGGTCGAGCGGCTGGGAGAAGACGCGTCCGGCCAGGCGCTTGAGCTGCTCCTCGCCGCCCGGGCGTGGCAGCGCGGTGTGGCGCACGTGATAGGTCGGCTTGAAGTGCGGATCGTCGACCCAGACCGGCCGTCCCTGGTTCAGCGGCACCAACGCCAGTCGCTGGCGGTAGCGGGGAACCAGGTGCAGCCGCTGCGTGATCTGCTCGACCAGGTCCTCGTAGCGTGGCGCGCGCCCCTCGAACACGGTCACGCCGGCCACGTGCATATGCGCCGAGTCGTCCTCGAGGTGCAGGAACGAGGCGTCGAGCCCCGTGAGGCGATCGCGGTTGGCCATGCGTGCGAATTCTCGCAGGCTTTGTGCGGGGTCGGCTCGAGCCCGGGGCGGGCGCTCGGACTCACGATGGTCCACTTCCCGGTGTGACGCGACTCACACTTTAGGCCGGGTACCGATGCGACGATGCTCAGGTCGTACCTTCGACCTGCCGAATCGCCCCTGCTCGGTGCGGGGGCGAACGGGGGACCCACTGCCAGGCGTGAGCGCTTCCGTCTGGCCGGGGCGAATCGGCTGCCCGGCGTTGCCGGCGTGCAGCCGTAGCGAACGGACGCCGCCACGCACGGACGTGTGCGCTCGCGGGGTTCGGCGCGAGCCCGTCAGCTAACCCCGTAGGCGCCAGTCGAGATCAAGGAGGTCTCAAATGCTGCGTGCTCTTCGAGTGCGTGAACCGCGCCGCGCCCATGCGGCTCTCGGCGCGCTGATCATCGTCATCACAGCCTCGGCCTGCGTGTTCTCGGCCGGGCGCGCGTTCGCCGACACCGTGGCCGCCCAACCGGCGTCCTCGGCCACGCTGGCGACGCACCTGAAATCACATCGGATCGAGTACGGCCATGACGTGGTCGTCATCGGCAGCGCGCCGTCGTCGCAGTCAGGCCAGCAGGTCCAGCTTCAGTTCGCTGCCTCCCGCAGCGCCGGAAGCTGGAGCACGGTGAACTCGGGTACCGTGGCGAGCGACGGGCGCTTCCGCCTGGCGGCGCCGCTCAAGCAGTCGGGGCTCGTCCGGGTCGTCTCGACTTCGTCGAGCACCGGACCGACCGCCGCCGCCGACGCCTCCAGCGCGACCCATTCGGTCTCGGTGACGGCCCGTCTGCGGGTCCGCGCGCGGGCCGTCAACGTCCTCGGCTCACGCCGCGTGGACGTCCGCGGCCGGCTTCTGCCGGGAGTGGGCGGCCGCAAGGTGAGGCTCGAGGGTCACGAGGGCCGCGGCTGGCGCACGCTGGCGATCGCCCGGACCGGCGCCGGAGGCAACTTCGACCTGCACTACACGCCTGGGAGCGGCCAGCAGGAGCTCCGGGTCCGCTTCGCCGGCGACCACGCGAACGGCTGGACCGGGGCCCGTGCGGGCGTCGTGACCGTGTTCCACCAGACGGTCGTCTCCTGGTACAACGACGGCGGCAGCACCGGGTGCGGGTTCCACGCGTACTACGGCGTGGCCAACAAGTCGCTCCCGTGCGGGACCAAGGTCACCTTCGTCAACGGTGGCCGGACGGTCACCGCCACCGTCGATGACCGCGGGCCGTATGTCGGCGGACGCGACTGGGATCTGAACCAGAACACGGCCGGCGCGCTTGGATTCGGTGGCGTCGGCGCCATCTGGTCCTCGCTCTAGGCCGGAGGTGCGCGCGTCGCCGTAGGGGGCGGCGCGCGGCCTCTGGGGGCGCCCGGTTTGTCCGCCGGGCGCTCGCCTAGCCTCCTGTGCATGTCCGAGCGATGCGTGGCTCATCTGGACATGGACGCGTTCTATGTATCCGTCGAGCTGCGCCGGCGGCCGGAGCTACGGGGGCGGCCGGTGATCGTCGCCGGCACCGGGCCCCGCGCGGTCGTGACCACCGCCTCCTATGAGGCAAGGCGCTTCGGCGTCGGCTCCGCGATGCCGGCGGCCCGGGCCCGGCGGCTGTGTCCGCAGGGCGTGTATCTGGCGCCGGACTTCGCCTACTACCGCGAGGCGTCGGCCGAGGTCATGGCGATCGTGCGCGCGCACGCCGAGGAGGTCGAGGTGATCGGGCTCGACGAGGCCTACCTCGAGCTCAGCGACGTGCCGGCTCCGGTGGAGCTGATGGAGCGGATGCGCGGGGAGATACAGCGGGCGACCGGGCTCGGCTCCTCGGTCGGCATCGGCCCGAACAAGCTCGTGGCCAAGGTCGCCTCCGACGCCGAGAAACCCTCGGGGTTCGTCGTCCTGACGCGCGAGGAGGCGTGCTCGCGGTTCGCGGGCGCGCCCTGCGGGCTGGTGCCGGGCATCGGCCCCAAGACGGTCGAGCGGCTGCGCGCGATCGGGATCGAGACGCTCGGGCGTCTGGCCGCCGCGCCCGCGCCCGCACTGGGGGCCCGGTTCGGATCGCGGATGGCCTTGGAGCTCCAGCGCCGCGCCCGGTTCGAGGACGACTCGCCGGTGACCCAGACGCGGAAGGTGGTCTCGGAGTCACGCGAGACGACGTTCGATCAGGACGTGACCGAGATGGGAGAGCTCGAGCGGGTCCTCGACGGGCTGGTGGCGCGGCTGTGCGGACGCGCTGATCGAGCAGGGGCGGGGCGGTCGCACGATCGGCATCAAGGTCCGTCTCGACGACTTCTCCACGCACACCCGCGCCCGGACGCTGGTTCACCCGGTGAGCCGGGTCGAGCAGGTGGGACCCGTGGCGCTCGATCTGTTGCGCCGGTTCGCTCCGCCGCGTCCGGTGCGGCTGCTGGGCGTCCGGGTGGCGGGGCTGCAGCTGGCTCCGGCCGGCGCGGCGGCTCAGCTGAGCCTGGCGTTCTAGTGTCCCGTTTGGTTGGTTCGTTGGCACCAAGAGGTGCCACTGGGGGATGCCTGGCGAGGACGCAGAATCCGACGTGTACTGGAGGTACACGAGGATTCGAGGACAAAGCCAGGCGCCGCCAGGGCGCCTCGACTGCAAACGAACTGGCCAAACGGGGCACTAGGTCTAGTAGAGCGCGGAGGCGAGCTTGCGGCGGGCGCTGCGGGCGAGCGGGTCCTCGACTCCGAGCTCGTCGAGGACGCCGACGATCACGCGGCGGATGTCGTCGCGGGCGCCGTCCGCCGAGGGCAGGGCTCCGATCAGGAGCTCGAGCGCTCGCTCGTGCTCACCGGTGTCCAGCGCCTGGAGCGCCTCCGGCAGGTTGGGGACCGCCTGCGGCTGGTCGCGCTCGAGCTTGATGCGAGCGGCGAGACCGTCAGCGGCGAAGCTGCCGGGTACGCGGCCGAGGACGTTTAGCGCCTCGTCGATGTCACCGCGCTCGCGCAGGAGCCGCGCGTAGGGCACGGCGGCGTCGGCGCGCGTGGGCTCGAGCTCGAGCGCGCGGCGCAGCGACGCCTCGTCGCCCTGGGAGATGAGGCCATCGGCTTCGGAGGGGAGGAGCGAGTCCAGAAAGCGCTCGACGTTCGCGGGAGGCTGGGCTCCGACGAACTCCGCGGCGACCTTGCCATCGCGGAAGGCCTTGACAGCCGGGATGCCCTGGATCTGGAAGGCGCGCGACAGCCGCGGGTTGGCGTCGGTGTCGACCTTGGCGAGCTCGATCTTGCCCGCGCGGGCCGCGACCGCCTTTTCGATGACCGGCCCGAGCTGACGGCACGGCCCACACCACTCCGCCCAGAAGTCGACCACCACGGGGACCGTGTGAGAGCGATCGATGACCGCCGACTGGAAGGTGCTCTCGGTGACGTCCATGGTTTTGATGGTAGTAAGACTCCGTGCTGTGACTGAGCTGACGATCGAGCGCGACGGGGTTTCGCTGGCGGCCGAGGTGGCGGGCTCGGGGCCGGCCGTGATCCTGCTCCACGGGCTGACCGCGACGCGCCGCTACGTGGTCATGGGGTCGCGCGCCCTGGAGCGCGAGGGTCACCGGGTGGTGAGCTACGACGCGCGTGGTCACGGCCGCTCGTCGGCCGCGGCCGACCGCTCGGCGTATCGCTACGAGGACCTGCGGGCGGATCTGGAGGCGGTGCTCGATCGGCTGGAGATCGAGCGGGCGGTGCTGGCCGGGAGCTCGATGGGGGCGCACACTCTGCTGGCGCTGGCGCTGAGGGCACCCGAGCGGGTGGCGGGAATGGTTGTCATAACGCCTGCATATGACCCGGCGACTCAGGACGACGCGGACCGATCTGGAGCGCTGGGACGCCCTGGCGGACGGCCTCGACTCGCGGAGGGGTCGAGGGGTTCGTGGCCGCCTACGGGGAACCGCGCGTACCCGAGCCCTTGCGCGAGACCGTGCTCAAGGTGATCCGCCAGCGCCTGGCGCTGCACGAGCATCCGGAAGCGGTGGCGGATGCGCTGCGGGCGGTACCACGCTCGCGCCCGTTCGGCTCGGTCGAGGAGCTGGCCGCGATCGATGCACCGGTGACGGTCGTGGCGAGCGGCGACGAGGCCGATCCGGGTCACCCGTTCGCCGTGGGGGAGGCGTATGCCGGCGCGATCCCCGGCGCACGCCTGGTGGCCGACGAGCCCGGCAAATCACCGGTGGCGTGGCAGGGGAGCCAGCTCTCGCGGATCATCGCCGAGGTGGCGGCCGCGACGTAGTAGCACTGGCTTGGGCGATAAATCTGCGCTCAAGGCGATTTCCGCAACGAGCGGAATGCGGGGCCTGGATACTTCGCGCAAAGTGCGGCAATAGATTGACGCCGTCCGCCGTGGCAATGTCAGTAGAAAGGGAGTGGGGCATGGCGCGTTCTGAGATGCGCGGCAGTGAGCCGGCGTCCAATGGCACGTCCGGAGAGGCCGAGGCAAGGGGCGGCGAACGAAACCGCGTGCGCAACGGGAACGGCCGCTCAGGGCGGCTGCCGACGCGCCCGGTCACCCGCGGCGAGCGCGATCGCATGGTCAAGGAGGCTCGCGAGACCGGGTTCCCGATCGCGATGCGGGGCTACGACCGCACCGCCGTCAACCACTACGTCGAGCGCGTGAACCGCCTGATCGCCGAGCTCGAGATCTCATCCTCGCCGGAGGCGGCGATCCGTCACGCGCTCGACGAGGTCAGCGAGGAGACCCGCGAGCTGCTCCAGCGCGCCCACGACACCGCCGAGGAGATCACGGCGCGGTCGCGTTCGAAGGCCGACGACCGGCTTCAGGCGGCCGAGCGCGAAGCGCAGGAGGTGCGCGAGGCAGCGAGCGCGGAGGCCGACCAGATGCGCGAGGCCGCGGCCCGGGAGGCTGCGGCCGTGCGCGGGAGCGCCGCCGGTGACGCATCCGAGCTGCGCGAGGTGGCCAAGCGCGAGGTGGCGGAGCTGCGCGAGGCGGCGGCGCACGAGGTGGCGGAGCTGCGCGACACGGCGGCGCGCGAGGTGAGCGAGCTCCGCGAGGGCGCCGCCCGCGAGTCGGCGCAGGTGCGGGCGGCCGCCCAGCGTGCGTCCGATGAGATGCGCGCGAGCGCGCGTACGGAGGCCGATGCGTTGCTCGAGGCGCGCGGAGAACCGCGCCCGCGAGCTGGCCCGAAACGCCGAGATGATCTGGCGCGAGCGCCGGCGGCTGATCGAGGACATGCGATCGGTCGGCGACCAGCTGGTGGCGCTCGGAGAGGTGGAGGGAGCCAAGCGCTTCGCTCGCTTCGGCGAGGATGGCGAGGTGGCGGTTGACGGCGAAGCGGCTTCGCTGGCGGCCGCGCCCGTGGACGAGCCGGCGGTGGCGGTCACGCTCGAGCCGACCGGGGCGGTGGCCGCCGAGGAGACGCCGCCCGTCTAGCGTTCTGCCACGCTCTGGCGCGTGGCCGGGTACAGCGGCACACCGCTCCCGAAGAAGCTGGGGATCAGGCCGGGCGCCCGGCTCGGCCTGATCGGCGCGCCGGATGGGTTCGAGGCGACGCTCGGGGCGCTTCCCGGTGGGGTGCGGGTGCGGGCGGTGGCGCGCGGACCGCTGGATGTGATCGTCGCGTTCTTCGTCGAGCGGGCCTGGTCGAGCGGCGGTTCGGCGCGCTGGCGCGCGCGCTCGATCCCGCCGGGGGGCTGTGGATCGCATGGCCCAAGCGGGCCTCGGGCGTCGCGACCGACCTTGATGAGAACGTCGTGCGTTCGGTAGGGCTCGCGGCCGGGCCTGGTCGACAACAAGGTCTGCGCCGTCGACGAGGTGTGGTCGGGGCTGCGGTTCGTGTACCGGGTGCGCGACCGGCCTGGTGACGGTGGCGCGGGGCGGGGCGGGTAGGGGGCCGTGGCCGCGGGTCGTCCGCACGAGCGGGTACGTGGATTTCGTTCCCTGGCTCGGCGTTTTCGCCGAGGCCGCGGTTTCGCCGCGAGCGACGACGCCGGGAAGCGGCGTCCCGAGGATATTCTCGGATCAGGTCGGCGCGCGGCATCCGGCCGCGCGCCGGCTCTGAAACGTGTCAGCCCAGGGTCACGGTCTGCTTCAGCGTCCGACGGCGCGAGATAGCCGTTGCCGCGGTAATGGACGAGCACGTGCATCGTCACCACTCGATTGCGCGCGCCTCGACCGGGCTTGCGGTGGAACACGACCTGAGTCGAGTACGTGCAGTTCGGCTGGAGCGGGGCGAGCGCGAAGTTCACCCGCTTGCCGCCGGTGAAGAAGCGCACGCCGACGAACCCGGTGCAGGCGAACTGGGGCGGGGTCGACGCCGGATGGCTGACCGAGCCCGAGATCGTGTACGTCCACGCCGGCTGGTGGCGCTCTGGCGTGGAGCGGCTGTCACGCGCCGGGTCACGCGTCGGGCACGGGCCGATCGCCGGGTAGGTCATGAAGATCTGATCGGCGCCGAACGAGGTGGCGTTGCCACCGTGGCTACCGACGAGCCGGTAGTGGAAGATCGTGCCCGGAGCGAGGCCCTGTAGGACCTGCGACACGGTCATCGGGGTAGCTGCCGGCTCGGAACCGTTCCGCCGAACGTGCTCGACCCGTACGACGTGCTCACGCCCCACTGGAACGTCCACGACGTGCTCTGCCCGTTCGGGTTGATGACTCCGGTCACCGTGGCGGAGTTCCGGGACACGGACGAGGTCGGCCCGGTGGAGACGCCGGGCGGCGGGTGACCGGCGGTCTTGAACGTCCGGTCGGCCCCGGCGGCCGTGCCGAACTTGTTCGTCGCGACCAGCCGATAGTGGTAACGTCGTGCCCGGGATCAGCGCTGAAGCCGTCTCGCGCACGTTCGACCGTCCTTGGTGCCGGACCCGGCCGAGTGCGTGGCGCCGTTGACGCCGTAGCTCTGGTCAGGCCCCACTGGAAGAAATAGCTGGTCGCCGAGCCGTTCGGGTTGATGGTCCCGTTCAGGACGGCGCTCTCCTGCTTGATGCTCGAAGCCGAGCGCGTGGTCACCGCCGGCGAGGACGCCGCCAGCGCCACCGCGCTCAGCGCTGCGACAGTGATTGCGACCACGTCGTGGCCGTCAGCCAACGCTTCATCGACACCTCCTCGAAGGAACTCCCTTATCCGGGCTATCCCGCGCGCACGGGCGAAGTTGCGGTGGCGCACCGGGCAACTTGACGGACTGTCGCAGTCTGTCGCCGGGGCGCGCCGGGAGCGCGCCCTACTCGCCAAGCACTGAAACAAAAGTGTCGACGCCGGCTGGGAGGGTTCGCTTTCCGCACCCTGGGCGCCGAGCATCTCCCGGACGGCGACGATTGGCGGGAACGGCTCGCTTCGCGGGCCGGTGATGCCGTGGAAGCCGACGAGGGCCTCTCTCTTCAATGCTCGATAATCGATCTTATGTAGACCGATGATCAAACGGCGGGTCGTAACGGGCCGGTTCGCCGGAGACAGTCAGCCAGCGAGGCCGTGCGTGTAGGCGTAGTGGACGGCCTGGGCGCGGTCGCGGGCGCCGATCTTCGCGAACAGGTGGTTGATGTGGCTCTTGACCGTCGCCTCGCTCACGACGAGCGTCCGGGCGATCTCGGCGTTCGACAGGCCTCGCGCGACCAGCGACAGGACCTCCGCCTCGCGCGGCGTCAGCTCGTCCGGCAGCGACCTTGGGCGGCGCTGCCGGCCGCGCGGCGCCGGCCGCCGCGACGAGGCGGGCATGGACCACGGGGTCGAGCAGCGCGTGGTGGTCGGCGGCGGCGTGGACGGCGCGCGAGATCTCGGCGATCCCGGCGTCCTTGGTCAGGTAGCCGCGGGCGCCGGCGCGCAGCGCGTCGAGGATCGAGGCCTCGTCGGCGTGGGTGGTCAGCACCACGATCTCGGTCTCGGGCTGCGCCTCGCGGATCCGCCGCGTCGCCTCGACGCCGTCGAGCTTCGGCATCCGCAGATCCATCAGCACCACGTCGGGCCGGTGGCGCGCGCACAGCGCCACCGCCTCCTCGCCATCGGCGGCGGCCGCGACCGGAACGATGTCCGGCGCCGCTTCCAGCAGCGTCATCAGCCCCTCGCGCACGAGCGCCTGGTCATCGACGACGAGGACGCGCACCGGAGCGCTCATCGCGGCCTCCTGGCCGGACCGCCGGCGGGCGCCGGCAGAGTCGGAGCTCGACCCGCCAGCCCTCGCCGGTGGCGCCGGCGCTCGAGCGTGCCGCCGAGAAGCTCGCGCCCGCTCGCGCATCCCCTGGAGGCCGTAGCCGCCGCCGCTGGCGGCGAGACCGTTGGCTCGAGGTGCCGCGCTTCCGCCGCCCACAGGCTCGATCGTCGACCTGCACCGATACCTCCTCGCGGTCCGCCGCGTGGATCGTCACCGACACGTCCGCGCCGAGCGCGTGCTTGCGCACGTTGGTCAGCGCCTCCTGCACGACCCGCAGCACGGCCTCACCGGTCGGCCCGGTGAGCCGGTCCGGGTCGCCGTCGATCGTCAGCTCCGCGGTGGCGTCGGCGCGTCGCGCGGTAGTCGGTCACCAGCGCCTCGAGCCCGGCCGGCGCAGCGATCGGATCGCCCCGGAGCGCCCCCACCGCCCGGCGCGTCTCCGCCAGCCCGTCGCGGGCCAGCGTGTGGGCGCGCTGCACGCGGGCGAGGATCGCGTCGCGCGCCGCTCCCTGCTCGAGCAGCGAGCTCGTCGCCTCGAGCTGGATGGTCAGGCCGGCGAGCGTATGCGCCAGCACGTCGTGGATCTCCCGCGCGATCCGGGTCGACTCCTCGAGCCGCGCTGCGCGCAGCTGCTCCTCGTGCGATCGCTGGCTCTGGGCGAGCAGCAGCTCTGCCTGATCGGTGCGCACCTGTGCCTCGCGCCGGTTGGACCCGGCGAGCGACGCCGCCAGCAGCCCGAGCGCGTAGGCCAGCAGGCCCAGGCCGCTGCCGGCGTACACGAGCGTCGACACCGCGACGGCCAGCGACCCCCAACGTGAGCACCTGAAGCGCCCGAGGCTGCGGCCCCCGGATGCCGGCGATGGCGACGGCGACGAAGACGAACGCGCTGGCGGCGCTGTTCGGGACGGCCCCGACGAGGAGTCCGCCGGCGGCCGCCAGGCCGTACACGTCCGCGGTCGTAGCACGCTCGGCGGGCGTCGGCCCGCGCCGTCCACGCCAGCCAGCAGACGACGGCGGCGGCCAGACAGATCGTGATCACGAGGCCCCGTCCGCTCGCGCCCGGGTGGTGGCGCGCCTCCAGAATCGACCAGCAGATCAGCGCCAGCCCGCCAAGCCGGATCAACGCCGCCACGCGCTGGTTCACGCTGTCGAGGAGCATCATCACGGAAGGTACGGGCTCTTGGGCTCTCGCTTCAACGGCGCGAGACGAGGAAGCGGGACCCGCACCGCGGATCCCGCCTCGCCGGCTCGGGTAATGCGCTTCGGGTTCAGGCGAGCTCCGGCGACGGCCGTTCCGACCAGGCGCTGCCGGCGGAGCGCCAGCACGAGCGACCGGCCGCAGACCTCGAGCACCGCCATCCCCAGCAGCGCCACCGTCCAGGCTTCGCCGCTCGTGATCGAGTGCTGGGCGCTGAAGCTGGCGATCGTCGCCATCCCGCCGGCGTGGATCCAGATGAGGAACGCGAACCGGGAGCCCATCCCGAGCACCCAGAAGAAGGCCGAGCCCCAGCCGGCACGTGCCAGGACCTGGCCGTCGTCATCGGTGCGCATCCGAACGGTCTGGCCGCTGGCAATGCCGATCAGGAGACCCGCCAGTCCGACCGTGGCCACGAGGACGAGGTCGTTGCCGGCGGTGGGGATGCCGTGCAGGTAGTTGGCGACCGCCACCGCGACGATGACGAGCGGGCGGACGATGGTGGCTGCGGTGAGGCGGCGCTCCTTGATCTGAAGCAGAACCAGGAGGACCAGGGCTGAATCGATGAGGTAGTCGAGAAGTGTCATGGGTGCATGGTCGCCCGCGGCGGGCGCTCGCACATCGGCGTCAGGGTCGATTCGTGGGTGGAAGATCCGTGAGATCTCCACCCACGGGTTGAGGTGGCAGGCCGGCGGTTAACATCTGGCGCCGACCGAACGGAGTCAGCGTTGAACCAGAGCCGGAGGCGGGGTCAGAAGTGCATCGCGGCACTTCTCCTGCTGCTGCTGATGGCGCCCGATGTCACGAGTGGCGCCGGCTTGCGTACCGCGAGCAAGCCCAGGCGCTTCGCCGTCGGCGAGTTCGTCGTCGGCTACACCGACTCGCGCCGGCAGATCCACCACCCGGGCCGGCCGCCGGCCCCGCGCACGCTGGTCACCGTCATCCGCTACCCGGCCACGGGACCTGCGTCCTCGGTCGACTCAGTCGGAGCGGTCCCCGCAAAACGCAGCGGGCCGTTCCCGCTGGTCGTCTTCGCCCACGGCTTCGACATCACACCGGCGCCGTACGCCCGGCTGCTCCAGGCTTGGGCGAGCGCCGGGTACGTGGTAGCCGCCCCGCTCTTCCCCCTCACGCATCGGGGCACGCCCGGCGGCCCCGACGAGTCCGACCTCGTCAACCAGCCAGCAGACGTGAGCTTCGTGATCAGTCGCATGCTGATCGGGGCTCGCGCAGGCCGCGGCATCCTGGCGGGGCTGATCGACCGCCGGCGCATTGCGGTTGCGGGTCAGTCCGACGGCGGCTCGACGGCGCTCGCCGCCGCCTACAACCGTCGCTTCCGCGACTCCCGCCTCGGCGCCGCCGTCATCCTCTCCGGTGCGGAGATCCCCGGTGTAGGCGGGTACGACTTCAGCGCCGGCGGCCCACCGCTGCTCGCCGTGCAGGGAACGGCGGACACCTCGAACGCGCCGGCGGCGACGTATCGCTACTTCGGCCTTGCGTCGGCACCCAAGTTCCTGCTCACCCTTCTCGGCGCCCCCCACCTGGGCCCCTACACCGATGAGCAGCCCTATCTGAGGGTCGTCGAGCGAGTGAGCATCGCCTTCCTCGATCGCTACCTGAAGCACCTGGCGGGCGCGCGCCTGCGCATGTGGCGCGCGGCGAACCTCCCCGGTGTCGCGACCCTGACCGCACGCTAGCCATCCGGGCAATCTGCGCAACCTTTCGGTTGCGATAGGGTAGTCCCGTGACGCAGACGCTGCTCGTCCTCGGTGGTGGTCGTTTCGTGGGTCGAACCGCCGTGCTCGAGGGCCTGGCGCGCGGGTGGGAGGTGACCATGTTCAACCGGGGAAGCGGGTGGGGGCACCCTGAGGCTCGGCAGCTGATCGGCGATCGCCTGGAGCCGAGCGGTCTCGCACTCACTCGCGGACGGCGCCTGGGACATCGTCCTCGACACCTGGGCGGGGCCGCCGAGTGCCGTCCGCGACGAGCGCCAGCGCCCTGGCCGAGCGCACGAGTCACTACGTCTACGTATCGAGCGTTTCGGTGTACGCAGCCGCCACCGACCGATGGGCACCGGCGAGAGCGCGCCAACCGTCGAGGCTTCATCGGACGCCACCGAGGGCGGTTACGCCGAAGGCAAGCGAGGCGCGCGAACTGGCCGTGCTCGAGGCGTTCGGCGAGCGCGCGCTCCTAGCGCGAGCCGGGATCATCCTCGGCCCCTACGAAGATGTCGGCCGCCTGACCTGGTGGCTGCGGCGCTGCGCCGAGGGCGGCGAGATCCTCGCGCCCGGACCCCCCGATCTTCCGCTCCAGTACGTGGACGCGCGCGACCTGATCACGTTCGCGCTCGACGCCGCGCTCGCCGGCCACCACGGGCCGTTCAACGTCATCAGCCGGCGCGGCCACGCGACGATGCGCGAGCTGCTCGAGGCCTGCGTCGAGGCTTCAGGCCGCACGCGACGCTGAGCTGACCTGGGTCGATCCGGATGCGATCGAGGCGGCGGGCATCGAGGGCTGGACGGAGCTTCCGATGTGGCTGCCGCCGGGCGAATTCGAGGGGATGCTGGCCTTCGCGTCGAACGCGCGCATGAAGCCGGCCTGCGCTGCCGGCCCGCTCCACGAGACGGTTTCGGACACGTGGGAGTGGCTGTCGCGCCCCCGGCGAAGAGGTGCCGCGGCGCACTGGTCTTCCGAGCACCGGACTGGATCCGGCCCGCGAGCGTCAGGTCCTCTCGGAATGGCGTGCGCGCCTCGTCTGACGCGGGCGGACCGCCTGTTCGGCATCGACGGCCACGGCTAGACTCTCAGCCATGCCCAAGCAGCAGCGGACGATGCGGGTCGAGCAGCGCAGCCAGCTGGCGATGATCCAGCAGCTCGAAGGTCGCAGCGACGAGGAGCTCGAGGCCGAGACGCGCTACAAGGCAGCGGCTCAGGCCATCCTCGGCGCGCGCGCCGCCGAGAAGTACGACGCCAAGCGAGCGCGGGCACACTTCCAGCGGGCGATGGCCTCGGCCCGTCCTCAGGAGCGGATGCAGCTGCGCCGGATGGCGGACGCCTCGCTGGCGCTCGCCGAGCGCCGCGCCGATGACCTCAAGCGCGCCACCGAGCGCCTCGGGATGGAGGGGCCGACGACGCGCCAGCTGCGAGGCCTGAAGTTCATGGGCCTGGTCGCACCGCCTGCGAGCGCAGGCCTCCTGGCCCGCATCCGAGGAATCGTCCTCATCATCTCGCTGATCGTCGCCGTCCTGGCGGTGGGCTTCGGAATCGTCTACGGCATCGGGCAGGCCGCCGGCGGACTGTCGGTTGACGTATCGATCTTCTACGGCTTCCTCCTCGTGCTCGTGGCCTTCGGCGTGCTGCTCTTCTTCGGGCGCCGGCGCCAGAAGCGCGCCGATGCAGAGCGCGCCTCGCAAGCCGCCGCTCGCGCTCGCTAGTCCGGAACGGCCCGGGATGTGCGGGCGATACTCGCTGGCCACGCCGAATCCGGCTGAGGTCCGCGCGCGGTTCCCGACCGGAGAAGCGGTAGAGATCCGCCGCCGGTACAACGTCGCCCCCGGCGACGACGTGCTCGCGGTGACGGCGGACCGGGAGGGCCAGCCCCGCGGCGAGCTGCTGCGCTGGGGCCTCGTGCCCTCATGGGCCTCCTCGCCCGATACCGGGCTCAAGATGATCAATGCCCGCGTCGAGACGGTGGCGGAACGGCCGGCGTTCCGGCGGGCCTTCGAGCGCTATCGCTGCCTGATCATCGGCGATGGCTTCTACGAATGGCAGCGCGTGCCCGGGGCGCACAAGCAGGCGTTCCACATCACGCGCGCCAGCGGCGAACCGTTCGCCTTCGCTGGCCTATGGTCGATCTGGCACGGCGACGCCGGCCAGACGCTGCGCACGTGCACGATCCTCACGACCGCAGCCAACGGCTCCATCGCCGGGCTGCACGACCGCATGCCGATCATCCTCGCGCCCGAGGCCGAGTCGCCGTGGCTCGATCCCAGCCATCGAAGGCCGCGAGCTCCTCCCCCATCTCCGCGGGCTGAGCGATGACGAGACAGCGTTGCGTCCCGTTGGACCGGCGGTCAACGACGCGCGCTACGACGGGCCCGAGTGCCTCACGCTCCGAGGGCGCACAGGCGACGCTGTTCTGAGCGATCAGGCGGCGACGGCCGCTTCGACCGATGGCGTGTCGAGGCCCGACCATCCACTCCTCGAACGCATCGGGAGGGAGCGGCTTGCTCATGTAGTAGCCCTGAGCGAGGTCGCAGCCGAGCCGCGCCAGACGGCGCAGCGTCGCCTCATCCTCGACGCCCTCGGCGATCACGCGCAGGCCAAGATCGTGGCCGAGATTGATCGTCGAGCGGACGATGATCAGGTCGCTCTCGTCCTCGAGCATCGGCGTGACGAATGAGCGATCGATCTTGAGCTCGTCGATCGGGAACCGCCGCAGGTTCGCGAGCGACGAATAGCCGGTGCCGAAATCGTCGACCGAGATGCGCGCGCCGAGTGCGCTCAGGCGAGTGACGGTGGCGAGCGCCCGCTCGGGGTCGGACATCAGCATGCTCTCGGTGATCTCGAGCTGGAGCGCCTCGGCCGGGCAGACCGTAGGTGGCGAGCAGGAGCTCGATGTCGGCGGGAAGGTTGCGATCGAGCAGATTGCGCACCGAGAGGTTGACGGCGACCGACATGTCCCGGCCGGACTCGCGCCAGCGGGCGCACTGGGCGATGCACTGCTCGAGCACGAAGCGGGTGAGTGGGCCGATCAGCGCCGTCTGCTCGACGGCGGGAATGAACACGCCCGGGCGGCATCAGGCCCAGTTCGGGATGCTGCCACCGGATCAGGCCCTCGGCGCCGTGCACGCGGGTGCCGTCGATGTCGACGACCGGCTGGTAGTAGACGATGATCTCGCCGGCGTCGAGCGCCCGCCGGAAGTCGCTGATCACGCTCAAACGCTCGACCGAGTGACGGTCGAGCGATTCGGCGTAGATCTTGCAGCCGCTGCGCGCCTCCTTCGCGGCGTACATCGCCACGTCGGCGTGGCGCAGCAGGGTGTGCGGGTCCTGGCCGTCTGCCGGGAAGCGCGACGACCCCGATGCTCGCACCGACCTCGACGGTCATCTCGTCGAGTGTCACCGGCTCGTGGACCGCGCGCCAGTAGACGAGCGGCGATCGCCTCGAGCACCTCCGGGTCGTCGGTCCGCTCCTCCGGGAGCACGGCGAACTCGTCGCCGCCGAGGCGGGCCACCAGCCCGCCGATGCCGGCGGCGGCCGGCGAGCCTCGGGCCTAGCTCACGCAGCAGCTCGTCGCCGTAGTGGTGGCCGAGGGTGTCGTTGACCTCCTTGAAGCCGTCGAGGTCGAGCAGCAGAACCGAGAACGTGACGCCGTTGTCTCCCGCCTGAACGATCTGGGCCTGTAGCTCGTCACGGAAGCGCTCGCGGTTGGCCAGGCCGGTGAGGTCGTCGGTCGTCGCCATGCGGTGGAGCTCGGCGCCGCGCTTCTTGGACTTCAGGAGCTCGCCGATCAGGTACTGGAAGATCACGAGGGTGAGGGCGGCGAGGGCGATGCCGACCGTGCCGGTCTGCACCGTGGCCCAGACGGCGCCCATCGTGAGCAGCGCGGAGAAGAGCTGGGCGGACATGAGCGGGAAGACACGCGTCGCGCGCGCGCTGAAGAAGCGAAGAGCGCTCGAGGTAGCACCGATAGCCGAAGATGCAGAGGAAGTTGACGGTGAGCGCCACGACGAACGTCGCGAACACGAGCAGGTAGTACGCGGCGCGAGTCCGGCCCGACGCCGAGCCACTCGGCTCGTGGCGTGGAAGAACAGGCCGCCCGATGAGCGGGAACCACGTGAAGGTCACGAGGTTGTTGATGAGCACGCGCAGCGGAGGCCGAAGCGCGAATCCAGGCGACGAGCATCGTTGCCGCTCCGACGGCTGCCGCCGGGCCGCCGCCGAGGAGCACCATCGCGAGCGTCGAGGCGACGAGCGCCGCCCGAGACGCGGAGCTTGCTCTCGGTCTCGACGTCGGTGAGCAGGCTCACGATCGCGAAGCACGGCGATCACGATCAGCTGCGCCAGTCTCCAGCGAGCTGGAGCCGATCGTCAGTGCGGCGACGCGCGATGGCGCCGAGCAAGCGACAAGCCCTGCGACCAGGGCAACGCCCGGTCCAGGCTGCCGCAGAGTTCCCCTTGGCCTCGGTGGCTGCTTCCTTGCCCATGCCCCCCGTCTATCGGCCGAAATCGCTGCATCCTCAAGCGATGGTCCAGCCTCGGGTGCATCGGCCTCAAGCCGCCGGCGGTCGCGCCGAGCTCGTCCAGCGAGCTGCACGAACGCCGGCGTCCAGGCCGATCTGGACACCACTCAAGGTTTCAGTAAATCCGGCCGATGTACCCCTCCGAAAGACCGAAGGGGCCCGCGGCAACGGACCCCTCTCGGAACAGACATACGTCTAGCGAACGGCTAGCGACTAGCCGTGGTACCAATACATATCATCTCCTTTTGACGCGGCAGAGCCACGCAGCGTCATGAGGCAGACCGATAAGCACCCAGTGCCTTCCGGCACTGGCGCTTACCCCTGCGCGCTCCTCCGCGTACCCCGCACTTTTCCTGAGACAAACGGGAAGAGTAGTGGCGTGCGTCGCGTTCCACAACCGAACATTCGTCCAGAGGCGTTTAGACGGGTAAAGCTCCTGCCGACTAGGCAGGCCGCCTGGGGATCGACGGCAGCGGTCGAGGCGCCTACGGCGCCACCGTGACGCTCGACATCACGACGGTCGGACTCGGGGTGCCGTCCTGCGGCGGGTTGGTCGGAAGCGAGCCGATCTTCTCGACCACGCCGAGCCCGGAGACGAGCTTGCCGACGAGCGCGTAGTCGGGGGTCAGCCCGGCGGACTGGGTCGCGTTGGCGGCGGTCACGACGAAGAACTGGCTTCCCGACGCGCCGGTCGGCTCGGTCTGGGTCTTGGCCATCGCGACGTCCCCGCGCACGTACTGCGTGCCCGCGGGCGGCGGCTCCACGACGGTGTAGCCGGGACCGCCGCTGCCCGTCCCCGTCGGATCTCCGCCCTGGATCACGAAGCCCGTGGCCACGCGGTGGAAGATGACCCCGTCGAAGAAGTGGTGCTTGACCAGGTAGTAGAACGAGGCCGAGGTCTTGGGCGAGCCCTTGACGTCGAGCTTGAAGGCGAACGTTCCGCAGTTGGTGCGCACGGTGACGGTGTAGGTCTTGGTCGCATCCAGCGCCAGATGCGGCGCGGGCAGGCTCTTCGCGTGCCCGGCCGGAGCCGAGACGGAGCGACAACCGGATGAGCTCGCCGCGCCCCCACCTCCGGCCGCGGTTGAACTGGTGGTGTGGCTGCTCGAGCCGCCGCACCCGCAAAGGGCCGCACCGACCGCGAGCAGAAGGATGGTGACCCACCGCACGGAGGGCAAGGAAACCACATCGCGATAATCGAGCGCTGCCGATGGCCCTCTCTCCCCTCCTCGCCGGCTACGACAACGTGCTGCTCGACCTCGACGGATGCGTCTGGGTCGGCGACACCCCGACCCGAGGGGCGCGCGACGCCGTGGCCGAGCTGCGCGCCGCCGGCAAGGGCCTGGCGTTCGTGACCAACGACTCGCGGCGCAGCCCGGAGGAGTACGTGCGCAAGCTGTGGTCGCTCGGGCTGCGTGCCTCCCTCGAGGAGATCGTGACGGTGGGGGCGGCGATCCAGTTCGTGATCGCGGGTAGGGCCACCGGTCGCCCCACATACGTGATCGGCTCGCCGGCGATCTTCCGTCACGTGTCCGAGGCCGGCGCGCGGATCGTGAACGGCACCGAGCGCGAGAGCTCGGCTGAGCTCGTCGTCGTCGCCGGGCACGACGCCTTCGACTTCGCGGAGCTGCGCACGGCGACCCGGGCGCTGCTCGACGGCGCGGAGATGATCGCCGCCGACCGCGATCGCACCTTCCCCACCGGCGATGGGCTCTCGCCGGGCACGGGTGCGATCGTGGCCGCGCTCGAGTACGCGAGCGACCGCACCGCGGTGCTCGTCGGCAAGCCCGAGCCCCAGCTGTTCCGCACGGCGCTCGACCGGCTCGACGAGGGCAGGACGCTCGTGGTCGGAGATCGGATCGACTCCGACCTGGCAGGAGCAGCGGCTGCCGGGCTCGACGCCGCCATCGTCCTCACCGGTGTGAGCTCGCGCGCGGACGCGGGGGCCGCGGAGGATCCGGCCCCGGTGGCGATCGCCGACGATCTCCACTCGCTCGTGCTCGGCTCGTGAGACGCCTGGCGCTGATCGTGAACCCGTCGGCCGCCGGCGGGCGAACCTCGCGTCAGCTTCCTGCGGTGCGGGCGGCACTGCGCGCGCACGGGCTCGAACACCGCATCGATTGGACGCGAAGCCTCGAGCACGCCCGCGAACTCGCCCGCACGGCCGCGGCGGTGGGCGAGGTGGCCGTGTCCTTCGGCGGCGATGGCCTGGCGGGCGCGGTGGCGGACGCGATCAAGCACTCGGATGCCGTCATGGGCGTGCTTCCGGGCGGCCGCGGCAACGACCTGGCACGCACGTTGGGGATCCCACTCGACCCGACGCAGGCATGCGGGGTGCTGGCGAGCGCGTCACCGCGAGAGCTCGACCTGGGGCAGGTGGGCGAGCGCACGTTCATAGGAATCGCGAGCTGCGGCTTCGACTCGGTGGCCAACCGGATCGCCAACGAGACCAAGGTGGTCCGGGGCAACCTCGTGTACGCCTACGGGGCGCTGCGGGCGCTCGCGGGCTGGAAGGCCGCTAACTTCACCCTGACCATCGACGGCGAGGAGCTGAACCTCACGGGCTTCACCGTCGCCGCGGCAAACTCGAAGGCGTACGGGGGCGGGATGCTGCTCGCGCCCGACGCCTCGCTCGAGGATGGCCTCCTCGACGTCGTGATGATCAGTGACATGCCAAAGCTTCGCGTCCTGCGCCTGCTGCCGACCGTGTTCAGCGGCGGCCACGTCCGTCAGCCGACGGTGCGGGTGATGCGCGCGCGCGAGGTGGAGATCCGCGCGAGCCGCGCGTTCCAGATCTACGCCGACGGAGACGCGCTCGCGGCGCTTCCGGTGACGGTGCGTGCTCTCCCCCGGGCCGTGCGTGTCCTCGTGCCGGAGGGGGCCGGGCTATGAGCCTGCTCGCCGCCAAGCTCGCAGCGGCCCGAGCGGTTGGCGAGCTCGCACGCCGCGCTGGACGCGGCGGCGGCACGAGCCTGCCAGGCAAGGTCCTGATCCGCCTCGAGCCCCAGGCGATCAGCGAGCTGGCGGGCAGGCTGCCACGAGGGTCGATCATGCTGTCGGCGACCAACGGCAAGACGACGACCGCGGCGATGGTGGCCTCGGTGCTCGAGCGCAGCGGGATCGCCCTCGTTCACAATCGCGCCGGAGCCAACATGGCGGGAGGGGTCGCGTCCACGCTGCTCTCGGCGGCACGTGGCAACGCCATGGACGGCGAGATGGGCCTGTTCGAGGTCGACGAGTTCTGGCTCGACCGTCTCGCTTCGCAGCTTCATCCGCGGGCGGTGCTTCTGTCGAACCTGTTCCGCGATCAGCTGGATCGCTACGGCGAGCTCGAGACCATCGCCGATCGCTGGGCGCAGACGGTGGCGACGCTGAGGCCGGACGCTCGACTGGTTCTGAACGCCGACGATCCTCTGGTCGCCGATCTCGGCCGCAGCGCGCCGCACGTGAGCTACTTCGGCATCGAGGATCCGTCGATCGCGCTGCCTGCGATGCAGCACGCATCGGACTCGAAGCACTGCCGGCGCTGCGGCGCCGCCTACGCCTACCAGGCGATCTACCTCGGCCATCTGGGCCGCTACCGCTGCCCGAACTGCGGCCAGGAGCGCCCGCGGCCGGTCGTATTCGCCGAGGAGGTCGTGCTCGAGGGAACACGCGCGGCGACGTTCCGCCTACGTACCCCCCAGGGTGATGCGCGTCTGCGCCTGCCGCTGCCGGGCCTCTACAACGTCTACAACGCGCTCGCCGCGGCGGCCCTCTGCCTGGAGCTCGACATTCCGTTGGAGACCGTCGTCGCCGGCCTGTCCGCGGTGACGGCCGCATTCGGCCGCGCCGAGCGGATCGAGATCGGCGAAGTCGAGGTCGCGATCCTGCTCGCGAAGAACCCGGCCGGTGCCAACGAGATCCTGAGGACGCTGGCGCTCGAGCGGGCAGACCTCGATCTGCTCGCCATCCTCAACGACCGGATCGCGGACGGGCGTGACGTCTCCTGGGTGTGGGATGCCGACTTCGAGCTGCTGGCCGACCGTGCGCGCGAGATCACGTGCTCGGGCACCCGTGCGGCTGAGCTGGCACTTCGCTTCAAGTACGCCGGGGTTCCGGTGGAGCGGATCCGGGTGGTACCCGATCTGCCGCACGCGCTCGACGAGGCGCTCCGCCGCACCGAGTCCGGCGAGCTCTACGTGGTCCCCACCTACACGGCCCTGCTCGAGCTCCGCGAGGAGCTGGCGCGGCGCGGGCACGTGGCGCGTTTCTGGGAGAAGCAGGCGGTGGCGGGGTGAGCGCGATCTGGCACGACCTCGAGTGCGGCGCCTATGTCGAGGACATCAACATGTGGAGGTCGCTCGCCGGGCGGTGCGGCGGCCCGGTGCTCGACGTCGGCGCCGGCACCGGGCGGGTCACGCTCGACCTCGCACGACTGGGATACGAACTCACGGCTCTGGACCGCGATCCGGTTCTCCTCGAGGAGCTCGAGCGGCGCGCCGAGGGGCTACCCGTCACCACCGTGGTCGCGGACGCGCGAGATTTCCATTTGCAGCGGCGCTTCGCGCTCTGCCTCGTGCCGATGCAGACGATCCAGCTACTCGGCGGCCCTGAGGGTCGCGCCGCGTTCCTGCGCTGCGCTCGGGCGCATCTCGACGAGCAGGGGCTGCTCGCGATCGCCATCAGCGAGGCACTCGACGTCTACGAGGTGAACGACGGTGTACAGGCGCCGCTCCCGGACATGCGGGAGCTCGATGGCGTCGTGTACGCGAGCCACCCCACCGCGGTGCGCGCCGACGAGACCGGGTTCGTGCTGGAGCGCCGGCGTGAGACGATCTCCCGGACCGGCGAGCGGACGGTCGAGCGCGACGCCGTGCGGCTGGACCGTCTGACCTCGACGGAGCTCGAGGGCGAGGCGAGCGCGGTCGGGCTCAGACCGGACGGGCGCGCGGTGATTCCCGCCACCGATGACTACGTGGGCAGCTCGGTGGTGATGCTGCGTGGCTGAGCTGCGCGTGTGCGCGCTGTACCCGGACCTGATGAACATCTACGCCGACCGCGGGAACCTGCTGCTGCTGGAACGGCGCTGCCGGTGGCGAGGCGTCGAGTTCACGCTCAGCGCGAGCGGCCTCGGCGAGCCGCTCGATCCCGACGGCGCGGACCTCTACTACATCGGCGGCGGACAGGATCGCGACCAGAGGCTGTGCGCGATCGACCTGGCCGAGGTCAAGCGAGAGGCGCTCCACGGCGCGGCGGCGCGCGGCGCCGTGATCCTCGCGGTTTGTGGCGGCTATCAGTTGCTCGGGCACTCATACCAGCTCGACGACGAGGTGCTTCCGGGCGTCGGTCTCGTGGATGTGAGGACGGTTCGCGAGGACGGGCCGCGGCTGATCGGCAACGTCGCGATCGAGGTCGAGCTCGATCCCGGGCGCCCCCGGGTTCTGGCCGGCTTCGAGAACCATGGCGGGCGGACTCATCTCGGCCCGTCCACGGAGCCGCTCGGGCGCGTCCTGAGCGGGCACGGCAACAACGGGACCGACGGTCACGAAGGAGTCCGCGCCGGCAACGTGATCGGCACCTACCTGCATGGTCCGCTGCTGCCGAAGAACTCGTGGTTCGCGGACTGGCTGATCCGTGCCGCCATCGGCGTACCGGAGCTGGCGCCGCTCGACGACGAGCTCGAAGACGCAGCCCACGCTCAGGCGCGGCAAGCGGCAGGTGTGTAGCCTCCGCTCGCCCCCGGCTCGCCCGAGCATGCAGAAGCTCCGCCGCACCGCTCTCTGTCTCTACCTTGCCGGCGCGATCGCGTGCGTGGCGGTGAGCGGCTGCGGCTCAGGTTCGCCTTCGGCGACCGCGGCCACCCCTCCTACCTCCACGACCCAGACCACCGCGCTGCCCGGCACCGGTAAGCCGCAGGTGACGATCGGCGACAAGAACTTCACCGAGCAGTTCGTGCTGGGCGAGCTCTACTACGAGGCGCTGAAGGCGCAGGGCTTCCCGGTGCTCCTGAACCAGAACATCGGTCCCACCGAGGTCACGATCCAGGCGCTGCAGACCGGGCGGTTGAGCCTCTATCCGGAGTACATCGACACCTGGAACACCTCGGTCGCCGGTTTCAAACGGTCGTTCCTCAGCCGCGGGGCCGCCTATCGAGCCGGCCGGCGCTGGGCTCGCCGGTACGGGTTCGACCTCCTCCACCCCACTCCGTTCGGCGACACGGAGGCGATCGCCGTGAGCTTCAACTACGCCGTCCACAACGGGCTCGAGACAATCGGCGACCTGACCAAGGTGGCCAGCACCCTCGCACTCGGCGGGCCGCCACAGTTCCAGCAGGCGCCCGGCGGGCTCCCCGCGCTCGAACAGGCGTATGCCCTCACCCCAGCCACATTCCAGCCGCTGGCGATCGGGACTCAGTACCAGGCGCTTGACCAGGGAAAGGTCCAGGCCGCCGACGTCAACACCACCGACGGCCAGCTCATCACCGGCAACTACGCGTTGCTGGGCGATCCCGACCACGTGTTCGGCTGGGGCAACGTGGTGCCCGTGGTGCCGCTCACGGTTCTGCGGGCGGAAGGCCCTGCGTTCGCCGCCACGATCAACAAGGTGAGCGCGCTGCTGAGCACGCCCGTGATACGCCAGCTCAACGCCGCGGTGGACGTGTCCGGCGAGACGCCGCAGGTGGTGGCGCAGCAGTTCCTGATCGCGCACGGGCTGGTGCCCGCGGGAGAGGGACCCTAACCGCCGCTACAGCTAGCCGCTCGACCCGAAGCCGCCGCCGCCGCGGTCGCTGCTCGTCAGGGCCTCGACCTCGACGACGGCCGGTGCCTCGATTTTCACGAGCACGAGCTGCGCGATCCGGTCTCCCGGTCCGATCTCGAACGTGACGGCGCGATCGGTGTTGAGGAGCAGGACCCTGACCTCTCCGCGGTAACCGGCGTCGATCAGCCCGGGCGCATTGACGAGCGCGATCCCGTGGCGTGCCGCCAAGCCTGAGCGCGGAAGCACGAGGCCGGCCTGCCCGTCGGGAATCTCCACCGCGACGCCGGTCCGCACGCTCGCCCTCTCCCCGGGATCCAGCCGCACGGCCTCGAGCGCGTACAGGTCGAGGCCAGCGTCCCCTTCGTAAGCCCGGGTCGGGAGCTGGGCGCGGGGATCGAGCCGCCG
The DNA here is from genome assembly GCA_963839105.1 of uncultured Solirubrobacterales bacterium. Lineage (GTDB taxonomy): Bacteria > Actinomycetota > Thermoleophilia > Solirubrobacterales > Solirubrobacteraceae > Palsa-465. The sequence goes on along the minus strand of CAWITQ010000004.1, from coordinate 494,925 downwards.
GACCCGGAGCGTCATCCCGCGCGCGGCGCGGTCACGGCGAAGCTCGAGTACCTGGCCGCCACCGTTGCCGGCAGGCGCGCGGCCACGCGGACGCCGTCGGGCATCTCCTCGCGCTCCAGGTCGCCCGCGATCTCGTGCAGCTCAGCCAGGCGTGCCCCGTCCTCGTAGGGGATCAGCAGCTCCACCGGCTGGAGGGTCCGCGCGAACTCCTCCTCGATCCGCTCGACGAGCTCCTCGACGCCCTCTCCGGTGAGAGCCGAGACGAGCACGCCGCCCGGGTGGCGGTGCTGAAGCTCCGCCCGCCGCTCGGCGTCGACCTGGTCGGCCTTGGCGAGGACCAGCACCTGCGGTGCCTCGTCGGCGCCGATCTCGTGCAGGACGTCCTCAACGGCCCGCGTCATCTCCACGAGCTCTTCCTCGGGTACGGATGCGTCGACCACGTGCAGGATCATGTCGGCCAGCCGCGTCTCCTCGAGGGTGGCCCCGAACGCCTCCACCAGCTGGTGGGGCAGCTTGCGGATGAAGCCGACGGTGTCGGTCACCAGATAGTCGCGGCCACCGGCCCGGAGCAGGCGCGTCGTTGGGTCGAGCGTGTGGAACAGGCGATCGCGCACCCCGGCGCTCGCCCCCGTGAGCGCGTTCAGAAGCGTCGACTTGCCGGCGTTGGTGTAGCCGGCGAGCGCGACCTGGGGCAAGTGCGCGCGCTCGCGCTCCGCCCGCATCACCGAACGGCTCGAGCGGACGCGAGCGAGCTTGCGCTTGAGCGCGGAGATCCGGTCACGGGCGAGCCGGCGGTCGGTCTCGATCTGCGTCTCACCGGGGCCTCGCGTGCCGATGCCGCCGCCGAGCCGCTCGAGGTGCGACCACAGCCCCCGCATCCGGGCCAGGTTGTACTCGAGCTGCGCCAGCTCGACCTGGAGCTTGCCCTCGGCGCTGTGGGCGTGGGCGGCGAAGATGTCGAGGATGATCGCGGTGCGGTCGATCACGGGCACGCCGAGCGCGGTCTCGAGGTTGCGCTCCTGGCGCGGAGTGAGCTCGTCATCGCAGGCAACGAGGTTGGCGTCCGAGCGCCCCAGCTCGGCCTTGAGCTCCTCGAGCTTGCCCGCACCCAGGTACGTCGTCGGATGCGGGTGCTCGCGGCGCTGGGTCATCTCGCCGACGCCGGCGACGCCGGAGGTGCGCAGCAGCTCACGGAGCTCGGACAGGTCGGCGTGCTCGTCGTCGGGAACGGCGGCGATCATGAACGCACGCTGGCGCGCGCGGCCGGCGGAGCGCTGGCCGTTGGCCGAGGCGGAGTTTTGCCCGCGTCCGTGTCGGTTTCTCTGCACAAACCTGATGGTAGCTCCGGCGCCCGAGGCGACCGACGGTCAGCCGGATCGGGCCGCCGGCGCGGACCGACCCCCGCTAGAGCCGCCGGATCCGTTCGAGCGCCGCCAGGAGCCGGTCCTCGGGCGTGGTCAGCGAGATCCGGAAGAAGCCCTCCCCGCTTCGGCCGTAGGCGCCACCCGGGGAGATGACGACGGCGGCACGCTCGAGGACGTGCTCGCAGTAGGCGGCCGCGGACTCGAACTCCGGCGGGATCGGCGCCCACACGTAGATCGTCCCCTTCGGCGGCGTGACGCGCACGCCGGCCTCGGCGAGGGCCTCGCACACCAGGTCGCGGCGGCGGCGATAGATCTGGTTCATCGCCTTGACCTCGGTGTCGATCTCGGGCGCGAGCGCCGCCGCTCCCGCGAGCTGCACCGCCTCGAAGCACCCCGAGTCGATGTTCGACTTGAGCCGCCAGTAGTGCGCGATGGCGTCCGCGTTGCCGACGATCGCCGCGCACCGCCAGCCGGTCATGTTGTAGCCCTTGGAGAGCGAGAACACCTCGACCCCGACATCCTTTGCGCCCGGCGTCGCCAGGAACGACGGGGCCACGTACCCGTCGTAGGTCGTCTCGCTGTAGGCGTTGTCATGGACGACGAGGAAGTCGTACTGCGTCGCGAGCTCGACCACCGCTTCGAAGAATCCGTCGGGGACGACCGCGCCGGTCGGGTTGTTCGGGTAGTTGATGAACATCAGGCGCGCACGCTCGAGCGTCTCAGCGGGGATCGCCTCGAGGTTCGGGGCGAAGTCGCGCTCGGGCAGCAGCGGCATCAGAACCGGCTCCCCACCGGCGAGCAGCGGGCCTCCGGTGTAGACCGGATACCCGGGATCCGATGCGAGGGCCACGTCGCCCGGATCGAGGAAGGCCAGATTCAGGTTGAAGATGCACTCCTTGGCGCCGATCGCCGCCATCACCTCGGTCTGCGGGTCGAGCGAGACCCCGAAGCGCCGGTCATAGAAGCCGGCCACGGCATCCAGGAACTCTGAGCGCCCCCGGTTCGACGGGTAGGTGTGCGTGCTCGGGTCGGCCACCGCCCGCTCGGCGGCGGCCACTATCGGCGGGTACGTGGGTGTGTCGGGATCCCCGATGCCGAGGCTGATCACGTCGATCCCGGCAGCGCGCTTGGCGGAGACCTTGCGCTCGAGCTCGGCGAACAGGTACGGCGGGATCCGCTCCAGGCGGCTACTCGGTCGCATGCAGCTCCTTGACGAACTCGTCGGTCAGGGTCCCCCGGAACACCGGCACCGCCCAGCCGCGGAGGTCGATGTGGAGGTCCTCGCCCACCTCCACTTCGAGCTCGCCGCCGTCCAGCACGACCGTCACCGGGGAGTCGCCGCCGTCGATGACGTAGGCGACGGCAGCGCCCGTAGCGCCGGTGCCGCTCGCCGTGGTCTCCCCCGCTCCGCGCTCGTAGATCCGCGCCCGGATCCGACCCGGCCCGAGCTCGGTGAACCAGGAGACATTCGTGCGGTTGGGGAAGAGCTCGTGCTCGACGATGTGCGCCCCGATTGCGTCGAGATCGAGCTCGCTCAGCTCGGCCTCGTCGTTCACCCGGATCGCGCACTGCGGGTTGCCGACCTGGACGTGCTGAAAGCGCCAGGTCCGCCCGCCGGCCGTGAGCTCGCCGCGGCCGTCGTCCGGGCCGGAGGGATAGTCGGCGCTGCGCAGCCGCGCCCGACCCATGTCGAGCGCGCACTCCGTCTGTGAGGTGATCCGGGGCCGGATCTCCCCCGCGGCGGTCTGGATCGAGAACGTGTCGCTGTCGGTCCAGCCGTTCCGGCGCAGGTAGAGAACCGCCTCACGCGAGCCATTGCCCGACAGCTCGGCCTCGGAGCCGTCGGGGTTGAAGATCCTCAGCCGGGCCACGAACCCGGGCTCGTCCGCCGCGGAGAGCATGAGGATTCCGTCCGAGAACACGCCCGTATGGCCGGCGCAGATGGCGCGGATGCGCGAGGCCGGTCAGCTCGAACGGCAGCCGGCTCTCCTCCACGATGATGTAGTCGTTGCCCAGCGCCTGCCACTTCTCGAAGTCCACGGCGCGCCAGTGTATGTGTATGCGTAGATGATGATCGCCCGGCCGCACGCCAGGATCCGCCGAGTGCGGGTGAGCCCGCTCGTGGCGCTTGCTGCCATCGCGGTGCTGTCGCTGGGAGCGCGAGCAGCGCTGCTGGGAGAGCCGTGCCGAGCCCCCTGCCGGAGTGCGAGCGACCACCTGCTCGTGTTCGACGAGGACTACTACGTCAACGCCGCCAGGGTGATCGCCGGCATCCGGCCGCCGCACGGCTACCCCTACGCGCACGCGCCGCTCGGTGTGGACCCGAACGCCGAGCATCCCCAGCTGGCCAAGCTGGTCATGGCCGGGTCGATCGAGCTGCTCGGCGACGGCCCGTTCGCGTGGCGGCTCGGCAGTCTCCTGGCGGGGACGGTCGCGATCCTCGGCATGTACGCGCTGGCGCGGGCCGCCGGCGCGGAGGCGTGGGTGGCGGTGGGCGCGGCGGCGCTCATGGCCCTCGACAACCTCCAGCTCGTCCACGCCCGGATCGCCACCCTCGATGTCTACGCGCTGGCCGCGATGGTGTGGGGCGCAGCGCTCTACCTCCGGCGCCGGCCGGTGCTCGCCGGGATGGTGATCGGCGTCGGCGCCTGCGCGAAGGAGGTCGCGCCGTACGCGCTCGTGGCGCTCGCGCTGCTGGAGGTGTTTCGCTGGTTGATCGACGGGGGCCGCGAGCTCGCGGTGGCGGCGGCTGCGCGCCTGGTGGCCTGCGTGGTGGCCGCGGCGGGGACGTTCGTGGGCCTGCTCGCGGTCCTCGACCGGATCGCCACGCCGTACGCCGACGCCTCGCAGCAGCTGATCACGGGCGGCACGTTCTCCCATATCGGACACATCCTGAGCTACGGCGCCGGCGAGACGAGCCCCCACGGGCCCACGGGGATCGCGTCGTATCCGTGGGAGTGGCTGGGCGACTACAAGCCGATCCCCTACCTCACGATCAACCCGCAGCAACCCGCGCGCGGCCTCTACCACGTGCACCCGGCGGCGCACTTCCTGGGGCTGATCAGCCCGCCGATCCTGCTCGCGGGGCTCGTGGGCGCCGCGGTGGCCGCCGTCGGCGTCGCCCAGGCACGGGCCGCCGGCCGGCTGCGAGGGCGGGTGGCAGCGAGCGGGACGGTGCGACGGTGGGAAGGGCGGGCCGCGGGGAGCGAGATCGGCGTCCTCGGCCTGGCCTGGTTCCTTGGGACCTTCGTCCCGTTCGAGCTTCTGAGCGCGATCTACAGCCGCACCAGCTACCTGTACTACATGGTCGTGGTGATGCCCGGCCTGTACCTGGTCGCCATGCACCTGGTCGAGCGCTTCGCCCCCAGCCGGCGCCTGCTCGGGGGCTCGGCGCTGGCCGTGGTGGTTGCGGCGGCGATCATGTATCCGTTCACGCCGCTGCCGTTCTGAGCCAGAGGTCGAGGATCTCGTTCGCGACGTCAGACGGGCTCCGTTCAGTCGTATCGACGACGTGCACGCCCGCGAGCTTGCGCATCCACGTGAGCTGGCGGCGGGCGTAGTTGCGGGTGCGGCGCTTCATCGCCTCGGGCTCGTCCGTGAGCAGCTCCTCGAAGCCGAGCGCCTTGCGCGCTGTCACCGACGCCCCCGCGGCGTGGGCGCGCCTGACCTCGTCCTGCACGCCGGCCGCGAGCATCCGCTCGACGCGCTCGTCGATCCGCCGGTAGAGCTGCTCACGTTCCATGACCAGGCCGACGAGCAGCGTCGGGCGCCGCACGTCGTTCGTCCACAGCTCCGAGTCGCCGCTCGGTGGCTCGAGCTCGCCGGAATCGAGCAGCTCGAGCGCGCGCACGATGCGCTGGCGGTCGCCGGGCGCGATCTCGGCCGCCGCCCACGGCGCGCGCTCCGTGAGCGTGGCATGGAGCGCGTCGGGACCGCGGAGCTCGAGCTCTGCGATCCAGCGCTCGCGCACGCCGGGCGGCGGCGGCGGGCGCAGGCTCAGGTTCGTGAGGGCGGCGCGGAGATAGAGGCCAGTTCCCCCGACCACGATCGGCCGCCGCCCGGTGTCGATGAGCCCGTCGATCTCGGCATGCGCGAGCTCGGCGTACTCCCCGGCGCTGAAGCGCGCGTCCACGGGAAGGAACGAGATCAGCCGGTGCTCGAGCTGGGCGCGCTCTGCCGGCGTGGCCGCGCCGGTGAGCGTCTCGAGCCCGGCGTAGACCTGGAGGGCGTCGGCGGAGACGGCCACCGGCTCCTCGCCGGCACAGCGAAGCAACCGCGCGAGCTCGATCGCCACCGCGGTCTTGCCCACGCCGGTCGGGCCGAACAGCGCGATGATCTCGGCGCGCGACACGGCGGGAGTATGCGCGTCACGGCGGGGCTGGCGCGTTATCGGTGCAGCGCATACTCCCCGGCGGGGTATGCACGTCTAGACTGCCGCGCCGTGAGCCTGGTCAGCGGCAGAGTGCTCGTGACCGGCGCCACCGGGGGGATCGGCGAGGCGATCGCCCGCGCCTTCGCGGCGCGCGGCGCGCAGCTCACCCTCACCGGCCGGCGCTCCGACGTGCTGGAGCCGCTCGCCGGCGAGCTCGGGGCGAAGGCGTTGGTGTGCGACCTCTCGCAGCGCGACGATGTCGAGCGTCTGGCCGCCGAGGCGGGCGAGCTCGACGTGCTCGTGGCGAACGCGGCGCTGCCGGCGTCCGGGGAGCTGACCGAGCTGACCCAGGAGCAGATCGATCGGATGCTCGAGGTGAACCTGCGCGCGCCGGTGGCGCTGGCCCGCGCGCTCGCGCCGGGGATGGTGGCCCGCCGCCGCGGCCACATGGTGTTCATCTCCTCGCTCGCCGGCAAGGCCGCGTCGCCTGCGTCATCGATCTACTCGGCGACGAAGTTCGGGCTGCGGGGGTTCGCGCTCGGGCTCCGGGAGGACCTGCGCGAGCACGGCGTGGGCGTATCCGTCGTGGCTCCGGGCTTCATCCGGGACGCGGGCATGTTCGCCGACGCCGGCGCGTCGCTGCCGCGCCTGGTCGCCACCCGTGGCCCGGACGAAGTGGCCGACGGCGTGATCGGCGCAATCGAGCGCAACCGACCCGAGGTGGCGGTGGCGCCGGTGTCGCTGCGGCTCGGAGCGAGCTTTGCCAGCGTCGCGCCGGGGGTGGCGGCGGCGGTCAGCCGGCGGCTCGGCAACGCGCAGATCGCCCTCGATGTCGCCGCGGGCCAGCGCGACAAGCGCTGAGCCCAAGTTACTGCCGGGGGGCGCCGGCCTGACGGTCGTAGCCCGCGCGGCCGCTCTCCGGCGCATCGTAGCCGCGACCGCTGGGAGTGACGTCGTGCTCGCCCGTCACCGTGGCCAGCGCCCCGATGATCTCGTCGGCGAGCTTGGCCCCGTCATCCGCGTGTTCCGGCGTGGCCTGGACGCGGACCACCACGTCGGGGCCGTCGACCTCCTCCAGCAGGACCTTGGCCGCGGCCCGGGTCAAGGTCGTCACCCGGTCGTCGAGCAGCGCCTGGACGTGACTCGGCTTGACGCCGGAGGTGAGCTTGACGCGCACGTCGACGGAATCCGGCTCGCGCAGCGGCACCACGACCGCCGCGAGGACGACGTTGTTGGGAATCATGATCCTGTCCGCGCCGCGGGCGAGCGTCGTGTAGAGCAGACCGAGCGAGCTGACCACGCCCTCGGTCGTTCCCGCCAGCGCACCCGCCTGTAGGCGGATCCGCTCGCCCACGCGGAACGGCCGGGCGCTCAGCAGCACCATGCCGGCGATCAGGTTGCCGAGCGTCTGCTGCGCCGCGAGACCGAATACGACGGCCGTGAACGCGGACGTGGCGAACAACGTGGCGGGGTTGGCTCCCGCGACGCTGAAGGCGATGACGATCGTGATCACGATCGTGATGAGGCGGATGAGGAAGCCCACCGTGCCGGCCGTGCTGGGATCCATGCGCCGGAAGAACGTCGGCGCCGCCGCCTGGCCGACGTCGCGAGCGACCGTCCAGCCCAGCGCCAGCAGCGCCACCACGGTCCCGACGCGGAGCGGAGTCAGCCAGCCGCTCCTGTCCCCGACGTTGAGGATCGTCCTGCGGTCGAAGTAGATGACGACCACGGCGACGAGCATCGGCAGCAGCACGGCGGCCTGTCGCCGGGCGCGCTTGACCGCCCGCTGGCTCACATCGACCGCCAGCCCGACCTTCTCCCACGCCTCGCTGCGCGTCTCGAACATTCGCTCGAGATGCAGGTCCCTGCGCGACTTCAGCTGTCTTGGCATTGAGTCTCTCTCCGCTTCGACATTGGTTCAGCCCTACCTAGCACCACCGCACGCCGGTCATTTCGATGGGCCGGCCAGACCAGGTTGCAACCGGTCCGAGTCAGGGCGAGCGCGGCGGGAACGTAGGCGACGGCTCGGTCTGCGATGTTCAGAATAGTGTCCGCTGCTCAGGCGCGCGTCGCGGGCTCGCCCGCGCCGGCGGATTCCTCCTCGCGCCGCGCATCCGCTCTTCGAGCGGGAGATCCGGACCGCGCACCAGCGTCGCCAGCCGCCGCCGCTCCTCCTGCGGCGCGTAAGCACCGCGCTGGTAGAGCCTGCGGTAGCGCGGCAGCAGGTCGGGCCGCTGCTGCTCCAGCCACTCGAAGAACAAGCCTTTCACGTCCCCCCGCAGGTGCAATGCGATACCCGTCACATACGAGGCGCCCGCCTCGGTGGCGCGCTCCACGATCCGCTCCACCTGCTCGGGAGCGTCGTTGATCCCCGGCATGAGCGGCGCCACCAGCACGCCCGTCTGTATCCCGGCACGGGTCAGCTCAGCGAGCGCCTCCAGGCGAGCCTTCGGGTTCGGCGTATGCGGCTCTGTCGCCCGCCACGCCTTCTCGTCGAGCGTCGGGATCGACAGCGCGGCGCTGAAGTCGGTGCGCTCGGCGATCTGCCTCATGATCGGGACGTCTCTGAGCAGCAGCGGCGACTTGGTCAGGATCGAGCACGGGTTCTCCGCGTCCCGCATCGCCTCCCAGATGCCCACCATCAGCTTGTAGCGGCCCTCGACCCACTGATACGGATCCGTGTTCGTGCCGAGCGCGACGTGCTCGCCCTCCCACGACGGGCGTCGCAGCTCCGCCCGCAACAGCTCCGGTGCGTTGACCTTGACCACGATCTCGCGCTCGAAATCGCGGCCGGCGTTGAAGTCCAAGTACTTGTGGGTGGGGCGAGCGAAGCAGTAGGCACATGCGTGACTGCAGCCTCGGTACGGGTTGATCGTCCACCGGAACGGCATCTGCGACGCCGGGGGCACGCGGTTCAGGATCGACTTGGCGCGGACCTCGTAGAACCTGGTCGAGAGTGCCTCGGGCGCGTCGAAATGGCGGATTACGGCGTCCTCGGAGTACCCCGGCAGACGGGCCCGCTCCTCGCTGTCCATCGTCAGGTTGCTCCATCGCACGAACACATGTTCGCAGGGGTCGCGGACGGAAGCGGAGGAGGACCGCGCCGCGCGCGAGCGACGCCTCAGAAGCGAGTCAGGCGCCGTCGCGGCCGGCCGGCTTGCCGTTCTCGGTGCCCTGCCCGGCCGTGCGTTCTGAGGCGGTCACACCCGCGACACCATCCACAGACTCGGGGCCCGGAGCCGTGAGCTCACGGATCAGCTCGTCGGTGTGTTCCCGACCGGTGACGAGCGCCGTCGTCAGCTCGCGCTCGCGCGCGATCGCACTCACGAGCTCCCGCGCCCGCTCGGTGGTCATCGCCGATGTGGCGTTGCGCTGACGCTCTTCTTCGAGCTCGAACTCGAGCGCGCCGCTTCTGGCCACGGCATCGTCGCGCTCGGCGAGAGCCGCCGCCACCGCCTCCTGCGCCGCCTCGGCCTCCCGCCGCGACTCGGCCGCCTCCGCCGCCGCCTGCTCGGCGCGAGCGAGCGACTGCTCGGCTTCGGCCCGTGCCGTCTCGGTCAGCTCCAGTGCGCCCTCGAGCTCGCCCTCGAGGCGCTCGGCCTCCGAGCGCACCTCGGCCAGCTCGGCCTCAGCCTGCACCGCCCGCGCCTGGGCGCGCTCGGCCTCATCGACCGCGGACTTGGCGTCGGCCTCGACTCGGGCGAGCTCGGCCTCGGCGGCGCTCAGCTGCGCGCGGGCCTGCTCGGCGGCTGCCTCCGCACGGGCGGCATCCGCGCGGGCCTGCTCGCCGTCCTGCGCCGGAACGACCGAGGAACGCGCCTGCTCGGCCTCAGCCTCGGCGCGGGCGGCGCGGGCGCGCGCCTTCTCGGCCTCGGCCGTCGCTTCGTCGATCTTTGCCCGCCCGCGGGTGGCCTCCGCCTCGGCCTCTTCGGCGCGCAACCTGGCCTGGCGCGTCTGCGCCTCCGCCTCGTCCGCTCGCACGCGCGCCTGACGGGCGTCGGCCTCGGCCTCATCGGCCCGGTCCCGCGCTTGCCGGCCCTGAGCCTCCGCCTCCTCAGCGCGCTCGCGCATCCGCTTGACCTCCGCCTCGGCCTCCTCGGCCCGCACCCGCGACTGCCGCGCCTGCGCCTCGGCCTCATCCGCCCGCTCGCGCGCCTGCTTGATCTGGTCCTCGGCCTCCTCGGCACGGCTGCGGGCGCGCTTGGCGTCCGCCTCGGCCTCCTCGGCCCGGGTCCGAGCGCGCCGCGCCTCCTCCTCCGCCTGCTCGGCCTGCGCGGCGGCGCGCTTCGCTTCCGCTCCCGCCTCCTCTGCCCGCGCCAGGCGCACGCGCAGCTGCTCGACATCGCTCTCGGCCTGCGAGGCACGAGCGCGGATCTGGCCGAGCTCGATCTCGAGCTCGGTGGCGCGGGTCCGCGCCCGGCCGAGCTGCGCCTCGGCCTCATCGACGGCGCCGCGCGCCCGCGTCGCCTCGGCCTCCGCGCGCTCGGCGCGCGAGAGCGCAGCCGTCAGATCCGCCTCGAGCTGATCGAGGCCGGCGGCGTCGGCGGCGGGCTCGGCCGGCGCGGCCGTCTGCTCGGCCTTCGCTGCTCCAACCTCGCTCCTGGCAGCGTCGATCTGGGTGAGGGCCCGCTCGAGCTCGCGCTCGGCCCGCTCGAGGTCGGCGCGCCCTTGATCGGCCTCCGCCTGAGCGCGCTCCGCCCGCGCCCGGACCTGCTCCACCTGTTCATCCGCGCGCTCAGCCTGACCGCGCCACTGCGTGGCCTCGTCCTCCGCCCGCTCGATCCGGGCTCGGAGCTGCGGCAGGTCCCGCTCGAGCTGTTCGGCGCGTCCCGCTGCCAGCTTGGCCTCGGCACGGGCGGATTCGGCCTCCGCCTGCGCGGCCTGCACGGCGACACGGGCTTCGGTGAGCTCGGCGCGCGCCTTCTGGGCGTCGCTGCGCGCCTGTTCGAGCTCCGCTTGGGCCTGCTCCGCCTCCGCGCGCGCGGACTCGGCCTCGCTTCGTGCCCGCGCCACCTCGGCTTTCGCCTGCTCGGCAACCCGGGCCTGATCCTCCGAACCGGCTACTGGCTGGTTGCGGAGCAGCTCCTCGAGCTGCTCCCGAGTCTGTGTGAGGCTCCGCTCGAGCCCTTCGCTGCGCGCTCGCTCGAGCGCGAGTGCGCTCTCGAGCTCCTCGGCGCGCTGGGCGGCCTGCACGCTCGCGAGCTCCTGCTCGCGCTGCGCCGCTCTGAGCTTCTCGAGCTCCTCAGCCCGCTCGGCGGCCAGCGCCTCTGCGGCCTCCTGCTCTTGGCGAGCGGCGCGCAGGGCCTCTTCGTCCCGTGCCGGCGCGGCCGCCGCCGGCGACGGGGCCGGTTGCGCTCCAGCTGAAGGTCGCAGCGGGACGACCTCGGCGTGGCCATTTCCGCCCGGCACCAAGCCCCACTCCGTCAGGAGCTCCGCTCGCAGGGCGGTCGGATCCAGCCGGCTCCAGCGCTCGATCTCGAACAGCCGGGCGGCCTCGTCGCGCGCTACCTGCGCCTGATCGAAGGGGGCCGCCACGCCGCAGACGGCGATCGCGTTACCGGCGAGATCCCTGACGGGGAAGCGCAGCACGGCCATCGGCGGGCGCTTCTCGAAGCTCGGGACGGTGTACTCGAACTGAAGCGGCTCGTCCGGGGAGACGCCGCGCTCGTGTACCCGAGGACCGTCGATCGTCTCCCCCGGCTTCATCTCAAGGTCGGTCTGTCCCTTGACGCGCTCGAGCGTCACCCCGAGGAGCGACGCGAACGTCCGGTTGACCTGCAGGTAGCGTCCGTCCAGGTCCTTCTGCCACGCGATCGCCGCGCTCTCTTCGAGCGCCTCGGCGAGCAGCGCGTTGTGGTCGCCGGTGGCGGCGCCGTTCTCCGAAGGCAGCGTCAGCAGGACGTGGCGCATCCCGGCCGCGTCGATTACGGCCTCGGCCTCACCGCTCACTCCTTCGAGCGTTACGGCGGCGCGATCGGCGTCGCCCGCGAGCACGCGTTCGATCTGCGGCGAGTGCCGGCAGAGCTCCGCTTTGTCCTCGTAGCGGAGACGGAAAGTCTCGGTGCTGTTCTCGATTTCGCCGTCTGCCCCGATCAGGGCGAGAGCCGGCGTACTCATGGCGGGCGGCACGGTCCGTTCCTCAGTCGACTGTGGAAAAGCTCCACATCACGAGTTTTCGGCCGATACGCGCGTGTTTAAAGGCGCGCGATCCGCCCGCTAGACATATGAGCCGTGAGCTTTAGGCCAAGATGCGCGGCAATAGTGACCCCTCGCCGCTCAGCGTCTGGCTCGTGGCGCCGGTGATTTCGACCTCGACGAGGTCCCCGGGGGCGCCCAGACCGCTGAAGTTCACGACCTTGTTGTGGCGCGAGCGGCCACGGAGCCGGCTCGGATCCGTCCGCGACGGGCCCTCCACCAGCACCTCCAGGGTACGGCCGACGAACCGCTGCGCCCGCTCGTTCGCGCGGCGCTGAACCACCTCGACGAGGCGCTCCATCCGCGCCACCTGCGTCTCGTGCGGCACCTGGTCAGGCAGCGTCGCGGCCTCGGTCCCGCGCCTCGGCGAGTAGATGAAGGTGAAGGCGCCGTCGTATCCGACCTCTTCGGCGACCTCAAGGGTTTGCTCGAAGTCTCTCTCCGTTTCCCCTGGAAAACCGACGATTATGTCGGTGGTCAGGGCACAGTCGGGAACGTGCTCGCGGATCAGCGCCACGCGGTCGAGGTAGCGCTCGCGGGTGTAGGTGCGACGCATGCGCTTGAGCACCGCGCTCGAGCCCGACTGGAGCGGCAGGTGGATGTGCTCGCACAGCGAGCGCAGCTCGGCGTGTGCTTTGATGACGTCCGCCCGCATGTCCTTCGGGTGGGGGCTCGTGTAGCGGATGCGCTCGATGCCGGAGACGGCGTCGATCTCCGTGAGGAGCTCGGCGAACGTGAGGCGGTCCTCGCGCGGGAGGTCGCGCCCGTAGGAGTTCACATTCTGGCCGAGCAGGGTCACCTCGGACACGCCGTCCGCCGCGAGCCGGCGAACCTCGTCGATGAGCTCATGAGCCGGGCGGCTCACCTCCCGGCCCCGGGTCGAGGGGACGATGCAGTACGAGCAGACGCAGTTGCAGCCGACGCTGATCTGGACCCAGCCCTGGAACTCGCGCGCCCTCTTCGCGGGAAGGTGCCCGGTGAAGCCCTCGAACTCGAAGAATCCCTGTGCCGTCAGCGAGTCGCTCGTCAGGAACTCCGCCAGCTTGTGCACCTGCCCCGGCCCGAATGCGACGTCCACGAACGGGAACCGCGCGAACACCTCCTCCTTGACCGACTGCGCCCAGCACCCCCCGACGCCCACGACCCGGGTCGGGTCCTCGCGCTTCAGCCGCTTGGCCTCGCCCAGATGGGCCACGAAGCGGTCGTCTGCCTTCTCCCGGATCGAGCACGTGTTGAACAGGATCAGGTCCGCGTCAGCGCGCGACGGCGCCTCGCTGTAGCCGAGGGACTCGAGCATGCCCTTCATCCGCTCGGAGTCGTGCTCGTTCATCTGGCAGCCGAACGTGGTGACGTGGTAGCGCTTCACTTCGCGCAAGGGTATCCGCGAAACGCGCAAAGCGATGGCTGCGCGTTTCCGCGGAAACGCGGCGACGCCATCGCGCCGGTCCAGCGACGAGCGGCTCCGAGCCTCGGCGCACGCCCTGAGGCATGCGCCGAGGCTGTGGAAACCGAGGGCTAGCTACAGCTCGACGCCCAGGCGCAGGCGTCGAACGAGGTGGACGACAGCGGCGCGGACGGAGCACCGATGACGTTGCCGTTCGAGTCGGTGAGGTTCATCTCCTCAGACGGCTGGAGGTTGGCCGCGGCGCCGTTCGCGGTCGCGCCCGTGAACGGGACCTTGGTCAGGTTCGGCAGGGCCGCGAACCCGGCATTGGTGCCGAGCAGGAGCGGCGTCTCCTCGATCCACTCCGCGCTGCCCTCGCTCGAGCTGTACGGGACCGTGGTCGAGAAGTTCTCGTTCCGGGTTACGTCGTTGAGCGTGATCGTCCACGCGCCGGGGACGACCTGTGAGATCGCCGCGTGCATGTGGTCGCCGGGCTCACCGTCATGTTGATGGTCAGCGAGGGTGCCGGGATGAGCTCGTACCACGCCGAGTACGAGGCCTTGCCGCCCGTGACGTCCTGCTCGGTACCGGTCTGGATGAGGGTCGAATCGGTCGTCGTGCAGCTCGTGTCCATGCAGCCGCCGCCGATGCCGATCCAGTCGGAGGAGGACTCGGCCTGTCCGCTGGTGTGCTGCGTGGCCGTCGGGACAGTCCAGTCGCCCGTGATCGAGCTGAACAGGCTCTTGCCGGGCTCGAGCGCGCCCTGGTTGTAGCCGAACCAGTTGGTGCTCTGGTTGGCGTGGAGAACGGCGAGCGTCACGCCGTGGCTCTTGAGGCTCGCGGGCTTGGAGGGGACGGCGAGGCCGTGATCTTCGACGGCTTGTGCGCCTTCTTGTGCTTCTTGGCCTTCTTCTTGTGCTTCTTGTGGTGCGCCGCCTGGTGGCTCTTCGAGTGGGCGCTGCCGGCGAGCGAGGTGCTCGGCACGAGCAGCGCGCAGATGGCGACGATTAGCGATAGCAGGACTGCGACGCGTCTGCGAGCGCACCGTGCCCTGCCACGGGATTTACGCGCATAGTGACCCTTTCCTCGGCGGCGCGGGTCAGAGCCGCCGACCTCCCGTCCTGGGACGACCCGCTCTCGATCGCCTACCCGGATTCCGCGGCCTTCAACAGGCTTACGGTCTATTGCGCGGGCCGCTCGGGGAACTCAGCGCGCATAGTCCACGGCGCGAGATTCGCGGATGACCGTGACCTTGATCTGACCCGGATACTCAAGCTCCTTCTCGATCTCGCGCGCGATGTCGCGCGAGAGCATGGTGGCGGCATCGTCGTCGATGGCACCCGGAGCGACCATCACCCGGATCTCGCGGCCGGCCTGCATCGCGTAGACCTTGTCGACGCCCTTGTGGCGCGTCGCGATCTGCTCCAGGTCCCGCAGGCGCTTGACGTACTGCTCGAGCGACTCGCCCCGGGCGCCGGGCCGCGCTCCCGAGAGCGCGTCGGCCGCCTGCACGAGGACGGCCTCGATCGTCTGCGGCTCGACCTCGTTGTGGTGGGCCTCCATGGCGTGCGCGACGGCCTCCGACTCGCCGTACTTGCGCGCCAGCTCGCCGCCGACGAGGGCGTGGGGACCCTCGATCTCGTGGGTGACGGCCTTGCCGATGTCGTGCAGGAGGGCGGCGCGGCGTGCCATCTTGGGGCCGGCGCCCAGCTCCTCGGCCATCATCGACGCGAGCCGCGAGACCTCGATCGAATGGGCGAGGACGTTCTGCCCGTAGCTGGTCCGGAACTTGCAGCCGCCCGAGGAGCTTGATCAGCTCCGGATGGAGGCCCTGGACTCCGGCCTCGAGCACCGCCTGCTCGCCGAGCTCGACGATGTGGCTCTCGAGCTCGGACTTCGCCTGGTAGTACATCTCCTCGATCCGGGCGGGGTGGATCCGCCCATCCTGGAGGAGCTTCTCCAGGGTGAGGCGCGCCACCTCCCGGCGCACGCCATCGAAGCCGGACAGAACCACCGCGCCCGGGGTGTCGTCGATGATGAAGTCGACGCCGGTGAGGTTCTCCAGCGCCCGGATGTTGCGGCCCTCGCGGCCGATGATCCGCCCCTTCATGTCGTCGGCGGACAGCTGGACGACCGACACGGTCGTCTCAGCCGCGTGGCCGGCGGCGAGGCGCTGCATGCATACCGAGAGGATGTTGCGCACGCGGCGCTCGGCCTCGCGCTTGGTCTGCTCCTCGATCTGGCGGATCCGCCTGGCGGCCTCGTGCTTGGTCTGCTCCTCGACCTCCTTGAGCAGCAGGTGCTTGGCGTTGGCGGCCGACATGCCGGAGATCCGTTCGAGCTCCCGCTCGAGCGCCTGGCGCCTGTCCGCCAGGGCCTCCGTGCTCCGATCGAGCTCGGCCAGGCTTCGGGCGAGGGCGGCCTCGCGCTGGGCGAGGTCGGCCTCGCGGCGCGCCATGTCGCCGTTGCGCTCCGGAGGGTCCACCTCGAGCACTCCCGCCGCCGGCGGCGCCTGCGGCTCCGCCACCGCTGCCCTCGGGGCGTGCGTCCGGCCGTACAGCACGGCAGCGAGTACCAGACCCACTGCGATCAGCGCTGCGGCACCGATGATTTCCATGGTCGTTCCTCCCAAGGCCCGGACCCCGGTCCAGACCTAGTCACAGCTTCGGTTTTTGGGAGCGACCGAGCGGCCCGTGCACGGTGCACGAACGGATGCCGGAAGGCGAGCGCGCCCTATGGGCGGCGGCTGGCTAGCTGTTTGGTGGGTGTCGTCGGGGCGGGCCGGGCGGCCCGTTCGAGATTGCCGTCAACGCTGGGTCCGGAATCCAAGATTTATACGATTTGCTGGGTTCTTTTCGTGGCCCTCGGGCCATTCGTTCGCTAACAGCATCGTAATACCAGCGCCCCGGACGCGCAATCGCTGCAGGCACGCGTCCGCGGGCCCGGGGTGCGGGGCGACGGCGCTCGGTGGCGGGGCGACGGCGCTCGGTGGCGGGGCGACGGCGCCGGGGAGACGGCGCCGGGCGCGAGGCGACGGCGCCGGGTCAGGCGTGCGCGTCGCCGGCGTGACCGGCCACGGCTTCGAGCGCGAGGTCACTGTCGAACCCCTTGCGCAGCAGCACCCCCAGTGCGCGCTCACGATCGCGCCGGTCGTGCCCGAGCGCCGGGAACCGGCGGCGCAGCAGCGTCCGCGCCCGCTCCAGCTCGTCTTCGGGTGGTGTCTGGCGCAGCGTCTCGTCGATGAGCTCCCGGTCGAGACCACGCGCCAGCAGCGTGCGGCGGATTCGCTCGCTGCCCCACTCGTCGAGGTGGCGCCTGTCCTGCACGAACAGCCGAGCGAAGCGGACGTCGTCGACGTAGCCCTGCTCTTGGAGGGTGGCGATCGCCGCCGCCGCTGCTCCGGGCTCGAGGCCCCGTGCCTCCAGGTGCCCGCGCACCTCCGCCTCCGTGCGCTCGCGGCGGTTCAGGTAGGCGTAGGCGAGCTTCAACGCCCGGTCGGGATCCGCTGAGCAACTGGAATCCCCCATGGCGCCTGGCGCTATGCGGCGCGCCCGCGCGCCGCCGGCACCGGCGCACCGGCTCCACCGCCTGGAGGGGCGCGTCCTCTTGGGGCTCGATCGCCTTCACCAGATCCTGGTTCAGACCCAGGGCGGCGTAGATCTTGCCCTCGATCTCCTTGGCCATGTCGGGATGCTCGTCGAGGAAGGCCTTGGCGTTGCCCCGGCCCTGCCCGAGCCGGTCCTCGCCGTAGGAGAAGAACGACCCCGACTTGGTGACGATGTTGTGCTCGATGCCGTAGTCGATCAAGCATCCGGAGGTCGAGATGCCCCTGCCGAACTCGATGTCGAACTCCGCCTGCTTGAAAGGTGCGGCCACCTTGTTCTTGACGACCTTGACCCGGACTCGGTTGCCGACGGCCTCGGTGCCGTCCTTGAGCGTCTCGATGCGACGGATGTCGAGGCGCTGGGAGGCGTAGAACTTCAGCGCGCGGCCACCCGGCTGCGTCTCCGGGGAGCCGAACATCACGCCCACCTTCTCGCGGATCTGGTTGGTGAACACGCACAGGGTCTGGGTCCGGTTGAGGTTGCCGGCCAGCTTGCGCATCGCCTGGGACATCATCCGCGCCTGGACGCCGACCGTCTGGTCGCCCATCTGACCCTCGAGCTCGGCCCGAGGGGTCAGCGCCGCCACCGAGTCCACCGCGATCACGTCCACCGCGCCGGAACGGATGAGCATGTCGACGATCTCGAGCGCCTGCTCGCCGTGGTCGGGCTGGGATACGAGCAGCTCGTCGATGTCCACCCCGATCCGGCGCGCGTAGAGCGGATCCATGGCGTGCTCGGCGTCGACGAAGGCGCACACCCCGCCGAGCTTCTGCGCCTCGGCGATGATGTGGTAGACGAGCGTCGTCTTACCCGAGGACTCCGGGCCGAAGATCTCGACGATCCGGCCGCGCGGGACGCCACCGATCCCGAGCGCGATGTCGAGAGACAACGCCCCCGTGGGGATGGCATCGACCGCCACGCGGGCGCCCGGATCGCCCATCCGCATCACGGTGCCCTTGCCGAACTGCCGCTCGATCTGAGTCAGGGCACCCTGAAGCGCGGCCTGTCGCTTGGCGTCCATCTTGGCGTCGGCCGTAGCGCCTGCCTTTGCCTGCTCGCTCATCCCGATTCGGCTCCTTGTCTCATGCTCTTTTGAATCCACCACGGTAGGCGGGGTGGCGGACGGAACCGGCACGCTAGAGCGGGTTTCTGCGACGGAACAAGGCGCAGGCGTGACAGAAGGGCAACAAACGGGCCGGACGGATGAACCGGGCGCCGGTGGCGCGTGCCGGTTGGAGCAGAAGGCCAGTGGTGGCGCGTGCCGGTTGGACCCGAAGGCAAGTGATCCGAACAGGCGCGCGCCGCGTACACGTATTCGGTCGCGCTCGCGGATCGTTGCACGGTCTGCGCACACCTGATCGAATCGAACTCGAGTGTTTGCCTACAGCCGCCGCACCCGTCAAGCAAGCCTTCGCGACCTCGCCGACGAGGAGCTCATGGCGCTGGTTCAGGATGACGGAGATCCGCGTGCCTTCGAGTTGCTGTTCGACCGCCACGCCACCGTGGCCTTCTCGCTCGCCTACCGGATGTGTGGGCGGCGGGCGGCGGCCGAGGACGTCGTTCAGGATGCGTTCCTGTCGCTGTGGCGGAGCGCGGCCCGGTTCGATCCTGCCCGTGGGAGCGTCCGCGCGTGGGTCCTGCGGGCGACGCACAACCGCGCCATCGACGCGTTCCGGCGGACGTCGGCCAAGGACGCGCACGACGTGAGCGACGAGGGACTGGCGGAGCGCCTCCAGGCGCGCGAGCGGACCGACGAGGAGGTGGAGCGGCGCGAGGACGTCAGGCAGGTTCATGCGGCGCTCGACACGATCCCGCGCGACCAGCGGCAGGTGATCGAGCTGGCGTTCTTCGGTGGCTTCACGCATATGCAGATTGCCGAGATGCTCGGCCTCCCAGCCGGTACCGTGAAGGGCCGGATGCGCCTCGGGATGACCAAGATGCGGATGGCGCTCGACGAGCCCAGCGGGGTCTCGGCATGACCGATCTCAGCCATGAGACGCGAGACTGCGGCGGCGATCCGGCCGCGTACGTGCTCGGGGCGCTCGAGCCCGACGAGTCCGTCGTGTTCCGGGCGCACATGGAGACGTGCGTGGTGTGCCGGGACGAGGTCGAGGCCTTCCGCCACACCGCCGACGCCCTCGCCACCGCGGTCCCGCAGTACGAGGCGCCGAAGGCGCTGCGCCGCCGAGTGATGCGCGCCGTACGAGCCGAGCCGCGCAAGCAGGCGCAGCCACGGCACGCACCGACCCGCGCCTGGCTTTCGCCGAGGCTGGCGCTGGCCGGCGCCACCGCGATCGTGCTCGTCGCCGCCCTCACGATTGGGCTCACCGCGAGCTCCTCCGGCGGTGCGCGCACGCTCCAGGCGAGCGTCGTCGGCCTGCCGGGCAGCGCACACGTCCGCGTGGCCAACGGGCGCGCCGAGCTGATCGTCGCGCACCTGCCGCCGCCGCCGGCGGGGCGGATCTACGAGGTGTGGCTCAAGCGCGGCGACGCGGCGCCGACGCCCACGCCGACGCTCTTCAGCGTCACGCGCACGGGCGGAGCCGACGTCGGCGTGGCTGGGCGGCTCGACGGCGTCACCAACGTGCTGGTAACGCCTGAGCCGGCGGGCGGCAGCCTCGCGCCCACCCACGCGCCCGTGATCGTCGCGCGGCTGACGTGATCGACCTGCGGAACGTCCCGGGCAGCATGACTTCAGCCGGAGCCGAGCACGACCGAGCCGAGCGCCTCGTACCGCGCGCCCGTGGAGCTGGGGCGCGAGCGGTAGAGCGTCACCCGGTCGCCTGAGAACGACACCCCGGGCGGCGGCGCCAGCTCGATCGCGGGCGCCCGGCGGACGTCACGCGCCACCCGAGCCACGGTGACGTGCGCCAGGAATGGACGCGCCTCCGGCGTGTACCAGCCACCGGCCGAGAGCCCACTCGAGAGCGCGGCTTGGGCCGCCGCCAGGCGATCGTCCTCGTCGGCGAGCCGCACGGCGAGGACGCGCGGCCGCCGCGGGGGCAGCCAGAGTCCCTCGTCGAGCGAGAGCGAAGCCGGCTGCAGATCGCTCACGGTTGCGCAGGCGTCGAGGATCGGGTGGATCTCGTGCTCGGAGCGCCACCCCAGGAAGCACAGCGTCACGTGGAGCGCGGCGGGATCGACCATCCGCAGGCCGCGTGCCGAAGGCCGCCAGGCCACCAGCGCGCCACGAACGTTGTCAGTGAGCTCGAGCGCGACGAACAGCCGGACGCGCTCGCGGTCTGTCATCCGTCGGACTGAGCCTGCACCGGCGCCTCCGGCATCGGCCCCACCGTCTCGCCGCGCAGCAGGCGCCGGAGGAGGTGCATGGCCACCGTCGTGGAGCGGTCGCGAATGTCCGACCGGCTCCCCGGCATGCGGGTCGAGCGGGTGATGCGGGTCCCGTCGCGGGCGGCGACCGAGAAGCAGACCAGGCCGACGGGCTTCTCCTCGCTGCCGCCGCCCGGCCCGGCGACACCGGTGATGCCGATTCCGAAGTCGGCGTCGAAGCGCGTGATCGCGCCGTCCGCGAGGGCGTCGGCGACCTGCTCGGAGACGGCGCCGTAGGACTCGATGAGGCCCGGATCGACGCCCACAAGCGAAGCCTTGGCGGCGTTGGAGTACGCGACGATGCCACCCGCGAAGTACTCCGAGGAGCCGCCGCGGTCGGTGAGGCGCGCGGCCATGAGGCCGCCCGTGCACGATTCCGCCACCGCCACCATGCGCCCCTCGAGCAGCTCCACCACCTGCTCGTCGACGGTGGTGCCATCGTCGGAGAACAGCGCGGCTAACTGGTGCTGACGGATGAACCCGATCAGCGCCTCGTACGCCGGCTCCGCGTCGGGCTCGAAGCGGGTGGAGACTTCGATCTCCCCACGCCGCAGGCAGGTGGTGATCTCGAGCTCGGACAGCGCGAGCCCGGCGGCCTCGGCGTCGCGCAGCGTCCGCGCGATCTCCGACTCCGGGATGCCGAACAGCCGCACCATCTCGTGGCGGTAGTGGGGCGCGTCCGCGATCGCGGCGCGGAACGCGGCCGTCTGGGCCGCCATCTCCCACATCGGCTGAAGCTCTCGCGGCGGGCCCGGGAGCACGACCACAGTGGGAGCGCGAACTCCGGAGAGCGGGGGCACGACGAGGCCGGGGGCGGTCCCGACCGGGTCGAGCACGGTGGCGCCCTCGGGCACGATCGCCTGCTTGCGGTTCGCCTCGCGGACGCCTTCCTGATCGACGCCGGGCCAGCGCCGCATGATCGCCTCGACGATCTCGGCAATCTGCTCCTCCAGGCGCGGGTCGAGCACCATCTCGCGCCCGGCGAACTGCGCCACCACCTCGGTGGTGAGGTCGTCGGCGGTTGGGCCCAGTCCGCCGCTGGTGACGATCAACGCCATGCCCTCGCCCGCCATGAAGCGCAGACCGGCCATGAGGTCATCGGGCCGATCGCCGACGATCTCGATCATCGCCGCGTCGACCCCGAGCTCGAGCAGGCGCTCGGACAGCCACGGGCCGTTGCGGTCGGCGATGATGCCGGTCAGCACCTCGGTGCCGGTTATGAGGATGCCGGCGCGGAGCTTCATGCGCAGCGAGGCTGCTGAGCGGCGGGCAGCGGGTGCGCTCCCGTGGGTACGAGTGTGAACCCGATCGACGTCGGCGACGGCGTGATCGCGACGTGCTTGCCGTTGACCTTCATCTGCACCGCGTTGTTGCCCAATGTCAGGAGCATCTTCGACTTGGTCTCGGTGGGGATGCTCTGCCCCGGGCTGAAGATCCGGCCGGGAATCAGGCGATGCCCGCTTCCGTCGACGAGGCAGACGTACACGGGCGCCGTGGCCACGAGCTGAAGCGTGACCGTGGTCGGGGCGGCGGGCGTGGTGGCGGTTTGTGTTCTGGCCGGCTTGGCGTGATGGTTCGTACGCGCGTTCGGGCTCGCGGGCGGTGTCGTCTTGGTGCCGCTGTGGCTTCCCAGGAAAGCCAGCGCTGCGACTACCGCGACCAAGACCAGGCCGATGACCGCCCACGACGGCAACAGCGGACCACGGGGACGCCGGTCCCGCTCACGCTCGCGGGTGCGCGTGGCGATCGGGCGGGGATCGTGGTCGGATGGCCGTTCATAGCGCCGCTTGAACTCGTCGACGAGCATGCGGCTGTCGAGGCCGAGGTAGTCGCCGTACGTCCGCAGGAAGCTCTTGACGTACACCGGCCCGGGCAGCAGATCCCACTCCTCGTTCTCGATCGCGCGCAGGTACTTGGCGCGGATCTTGGTGTGGGTCTCGACCTCGCCGATGTCGATCCGCGCCCGCATCCTGGCCTCGCGCAGCGTCGTTCCGATGTCCGCCATTGGGCCAAGGCTAGCGGTGCGGACCGGTCTCACCGCGGCCGGTTCAGCACTCCGCAAGAGCCGTTGCGGGCGCGGCTAGAGCTCCTCCGAGTCCCCCGGCACCGCTGCCGCCGTGGGTGTGGCGGAGCCCTCCGCCAGGTGCGAGAGGATGCGCGGCACATCGGCCTCGGTGATCAGCACCTGGCGCGGTTTCGAGCCCTCGTAGCCTGAGATCACGCCGCGTCGCTCGAGCATGTCGATCAGCCGCCCGGCGCGGGTGTAGCCGAGGCGGAGGCGGCGCTGGAGCATCGACGTCGAGGCGGTGCCCATCTGGGCGACGAGGGCGATCGCGTCGTCGAGCAGCGGGTCCTCGTCGGGGTCGAACTCCGGGTCCTCCGACGCCTCGTCATCGTCGCCGGAATCGACCTCCTCGAGCAGCTCCTCGTGGAACTCGGGCTCTCCCTGCCGGCGCCAGGCCTCGGTCAGATCGGCGATCTGCTCCTCGTCGATGTACGCGCCCTGGATGCGCTGGAGGCGGCTGGCGCCGGCGGGCGAGAACAGCATGTCGCCCATGCCGATCAGCGCCTCGGCGCCGTTCTGATCGAGGATCACCTGCGAGTCGGTGCGGCTCGACACCGCGAACGCGATCCGGGACGGCACATTGGCTTTGATCAGGCCGGTGATCACGTTCACCCGCGGGGACTGGGTGGCGAGCACGAGGTGGATGCCGACGGCGCGGGCCTTCTGGGCCAGGCGGATGATCGAGTCCTCGACGTCGGCCGGCGCCACCATCATCAGGTCGGCGAGCTCGTCGATCACGCACAGGATGTACGGCAGCGCCGGATCGCCGCGCTTCTCGCGCGCGCGGTTGAGCTCCGGGAGCGAGCGCGTCTTGGCCAGCGACATCTGCCCGTAGCGCTGCTCCATCTCCTTGACCAGGTTCTGGAGCGCGTTGGCCGCCATGCGCGGGCTGGTGATCACCGGGGTGAGCAGGTGCGGAATCGACTCGTAGTGGTTGAGCTCGACCTGCTTGGGGTCGACGAGCACGAGCCGGACCTCATGCGGCGTAGCGCGCAGGAGGATCGAGGAGAGCATCGCGTTCACGCACGCCGACTTGCCCGCGCCGGTGGTGCCGGCCACGAGCAGGTGGGGCATCTTCGTCAGGTCGGCGCCGATGGCGCGCCCGGCGATGTCCTTGCCCAGCCACACCGTGAGCGGCGACCAGTCCGCCGGCGGCTCCTGGAAGACGTCGCCGAGATGGACGATCCGCCGGCGGGCGTTCGGGACCTCGACCCCCACCGCCTGCTTGCCGGGGATCGGCGCGAGGATGCGGATGTCGGTGGCGGCGAGCGCGTAGGCCAGGTCGTCCTTGAGCTGCGCGACCTTCGCCACCTTGGTCCCCGGCGCGAGCCGCAGCTCGTAGCGGGTGATGTGGGGGCCGGTGACCCGGCCGATCACCTTGGCCTGCACGCCGAAGTGGCCGAGCGCCTCGACCAGCGTGGCCGCGACCTGCTCCTGGCCGGCGGTGTCGGGCTTGGCGGCGTCCCCGGTCGAGCGCACGAGGAAGCGCGGCGAGGGCACGCGCCAGTCGAACTCCGGATCCTCGGTGACCGACGCGCGGTAGCGCCCCTGCGGGGTCAGGTCCTCCGGGACCACGACCGGCGGCGCGAGCTCCGGCTCGTCCTCTTCGGGCTCCGCCTCCTCGTCCTCCTCGAGCGGTTGGGAGAAAACCTCGCATGCTGTGGGTTGTCTCCCAAGGGCTCGGGCTCGGGGATCTCGAAGGCGGGCTCATCGACGAAAGTGTCCGGCTCCGGCTCCGGCTCGTCGAAGTCGACGGCGGTGGCGGCGCGCCCCGCCGCGGTGGCCGGCCTCCGGGCCGCTCGCAGGGCGGCGAGCTCCTCGGTGGAGCGGCGCACGGCCCGCCCGGTGTCGCGTCGCGGTCGTGCGAAGGACCCCGGCGAGCGTCGCCCCGCTGACCAGGATCAGGCCCGCGATGAACAGGAACACGGCGAGGATGTCGGCCCCCACTACCGACAGGAGGTGCGAGCTCACCCACAGCTCGGCCTGGCCGACGACGCCGCCGCGCGACTTGAACAGCGAGGCGCGCCAGAACTCCGCGCCCGCGAGCCGCCCGGGCCCCACGCCGAGCGTCCCCGCCGCCAGCGCCAGCGTCAGCGAAACGGCCAGGAACAGCACCCCGGTGCGCATCGGCCGCACCGGCGGCCGGAGCTCCCGCGCCAGGACCAGGCCACCGCCGACCAGCAACGCCGCGGGTACCACGTAGCCCACAGCCCCGAACACGAAGCGCATGGCGCCCACCGCGCCGCCGCCCAGCGCGCCCCCCGACCAACCGAGATAGGCGACGCCACCGAGGAACACCGCCGACCGCGATCATCGCCAGGCCGATCACGTCGACGTGATGGGGCTCGAGCTCGAGCCTGGGCAGCGACGGTCGGCTCGCGAGCAGCGAGCGCGTCGCCCGCTTGGGCGGCGGCTTCTTGCGTCTGGTGGCGGCGGCCATGTCCGAACCGACGACTTCGACGCCCCCGCCTCAGATCCTGCGCCGCGCTCCGACCTGGGACCTCGCTGGCGTCCGAGCGCCCGGGCGCACAGGAAACGCTTATCAAGCGCCCGTACCATCCGCAGGGACAGATGACCACCGATTTCGAACGTCCCCCCCGCGTCCTGGTCGTCGAGGACGACGACGCCATCGCACAGGTCCTCCAGCGCTCGCTGCGCATGGAGGGCTATGACGTGAAGGTGGCGGGCGACGGCGTGAGCGCGCTCGATCAGGCCCACGCGTTCCTTCCCGACCTGGTGATCCTCGACCTGGGCCTCCCGCGCCTCGACGGGATCGAGGTCGCAAAGACCCTCGGCGCGGTGACGACGTGCCGATCCTCGTCCTCACCGCGCGTGACGCGGTCGAGTCCCGCGTCGAGGGCCTCGACTCCGGCGCCGACGACTACCTGGTCAAGCCGTTCGAGCGCCAGGAGCTGCTGGCGCGGATGCGGGCGCTGCTGCGCCGGCGCCCCCCGCGGGGCCAGGCGACGCTGGCCGTCGGGGACCTGAAGCTGAACCCCGACACGCACGAGGTCAGGCGCGGGGAGCGGAGCATGGACCTGACCCAGCGCGAGTTCGAGCTGCTCGAGTACCTGATGCGCAACGAGCGGATCGTGATCTCCCGCCAGCGCCTGCTCGACGAGGTGTGGGGCTACGACCCGTTCTCGATGACCAACACGATCGAAGTATTCGTATCCAACCTCCGGAGGAAGCTTGAAGCCGGTGGCGAGCCTCGGCTCCTACATACGATCCGCGGCGCGGGCTACGTTCTCCGCGTATAGGACGATCCCGATCCGCTGGCGCCTGGCGGGCGGATCGGCGGTGCTGACCTTCGTCATCCTGGCCTGCTTCGCCGCGATCGTCGGCGTGCTGACGACGCGGCAGGTTCGTGGGGAGTTCAACGACGAGGTGCGCTCGGCGACCGATCAGCTCCAGCACCAGCTGGACCTGCACTGGAACCCGCAAACCGGCCTCCTCGACTGCAACAGCACCGTCCACCTCAACGACTACGTGAGCGCCGAGCACGCGCAGATCCGGATCTACGACGAGGACGGGGCCCTGGTCTGCACCCAGGACAAGATCAAGATCAAGGGCGCCAAGACGCTGCCGGCGGTGCCGGCCTTCCCGCCCCACCGAACCCCGGCACCTTCGAGGAGCTCGGCTACCGGGTCGAGGCGCGCAACATCGACGTGCATCCGAAGCGCCAGGCCATTCTCCTCTACGCCCGGCCACTGTCGGACATCGACCATACGCTGGCCCGGGTGCAGTTCTTCCTGCTGCTCGGGATCCTCGGCGGGACCGTGCTCGCCCTGCTCGCCGGACTGGCCACGGCCGAGCGCGCGATCCGGCCGATCGGCGAGCTGACCGACGCCGCGCGCGAGGTCGAGCGCACGCGCGACCCCAAGCGCCGGCTGCCGATGCCCGAGGCCGACGACGAGGTGGCCGAGCTGGCACGCACGCTCGAGGACATGCTCGGCGCGCTCGACGCCGCCCGCGGCGAGACGATGCAGGCGCTCGACCGCCAGCGGGAGTTCGTCGCCGACGCCTCGCACGAGCTGCGCACGCCGCTGACCAGCGTGCTCGCGAACCTGGATCTCCTGGCCGACGAGCTCCGCGGCGAGCAGGCCGAGACAGCGCAGGCCGCCCTGCGCGCGACCCGCCGGATGCGCCGGCTCGTGGGCGACCTGCTGCTGCTCGCGCGGGCGGACGCCGAGCGCTCCCAGCCCCACCGGCCGACCGATCTGGCGGAGGTGCTGATCGAGGTCGCCGCCGAGCTCGGCCCGGTCGCCGAGGACCACGAGCTCACCATCGACGCCCATCAGGCAATCGTGCCGGCGGTACGGGACGACCTCCACCGCCTGCTTCTGAACCTGATCGAGAACGCCGTGCGCCACACGCCGCCGGGGACCCACATCCGCGCGTCCACGGCGATCGTGGACGGGCACGCGGAGATCGTCGTCGAGGACGACGGGCCGGGGATCCCGCCGAGCTCCAGCGCCGGGTTTTCGAGCGCTTCGTGCGCGGCGCCGGCGATGGCGGTCGCGGCTCGGGCCTCGGGCTGTCGATCGTGCGCGCGGTGGCGGAGTCGCACGGAGGCACCGTGTCGCTTCAGGCTCCCGAGCAAGCCACCGGCACCCGCTTCGTGATCACGATCCCGACCCTCGCCGAGGTGCCGGAGCCGGCGGACCCCGCGGGGCGCGGGCTTCAGACCTCGACCACGACCGGAAGCACCATCGGGCGCCGTCGCAACCGGTCGTAGACGAACGCCGCCAGGTCGTCGTGCAGCTCCTGCTGGAGCAGGTCGATCTCGCGCACGCCGTCGCTCGCCGCCCGCTCGAGCGAGCGCTCGACCTCCTCGCGGATCTCCTCCACCAGCCCGTCGGCCTGCTCGACGAAGGGGACGCCGCGGAAGATCACCTCGGGCGGTACGACCGACTCGCCGCTCTGCTCCGACACGGTGGCCACGACGATGAAGATTCCGTCGCCGGAGAGCATGCGCCGGTCGCGCAGAGCCACGTCGGCGGGGTCGCCGATGTCGACGCCGTCGACGAAGATCATGCCCGACTGCTCGCGCTCGCCGAAGCTCGCGCCCTGCTCGTCGATCTCCAGCGGCAAGCCGTTCTCGCCGCGGAACACGTCCTCCGGGTCGATGCCGACGGCCGCGGCGAGCTCGGCGTGGAGGTGGATGCGCTTGTGGTCGCCGTGCATGGGCAGCACGTAGCGCGGCTTGAGCAGATTGAGCATCAGCTTGATCTCCTCGGCGTAGCCGTGACCGGAGGCGTGGATCGGCGCCTCGCGGGGAGTGATCACGTCGCAGCCGATGTGGTAGAGGCGGTCGACGGTCTCGTTGACGGCGCGCTCGTTCCCCGGGATCGGGGTCGCGGAGAACACGACGGTATCGCCGCGGTGGAGCTTGATCATGCGATGGTCGTTGTGAGCCATGCGCCGGAGCGCGGAGAGCGGCTCGCCCTGTGAGCCCGTCGAGATGACCACGATCTTGTGGTCGGGCCAGTCCTCGACCTCCTGGGGTGGGATCAGCATCCCGTCGGGCACCTCGATGTGGCCGAGCGAGCGGCCGATGTTGACGTTCTTGCGCATCGAGCGTCCCACCAGCGAGACCTTGCGACCGAGCGCCGCCGCGGCATCGATCACCTGCTGTACGCGGTGGATGTTGGAGGCGAAGCTCGTGACCACGATCCGGCCCTCCGCCCGCGCGAACACCTCCTGAAGATGCGGCCCCACCACGCGCTCGGACGGCGAGAACCCCTCCCGGTCGGCGTTGGTCGAGTCGCCGCACAGCAGCAGCACGCCCTCGCGCCCCAGCTCCGCCAGCCGCGAGACGTCGGCCGGCGGGCCATCAACCGGGGTCTGATCGAACTTGTAGTCGCCGGTGACCACGACAGTCCCCAGCTCGGTGGTGATGGCCACCGCGCACGAGTCGGGGATCGAATGTGTCATGTGCACGAGCTCGATCTGGAAAGGGCCGGCATCGATCGCGCGGCCAGGGCGCAGGTCCTCGAGCGGCGCATCGCGCAGGCGGTGCTCGTCGAGCTTGGAGCGCGCCATCGCCGCGGTGAGACGGCCGGCGTAGATGGTGGGCCAGTGATCGAGCTCGCGCAGGATCCAGGGGAGCGCGCCGACGTGGTCCTCGTGGCCGTGGGTGAGGACGATCGCCTCGATGTCCTCGGCGCGGTCACGGATGTAGCCGAAGTCAGGGAGCACGAGGTCGATCCCGAGCATGTCGGTCGTGGGGAAGCGGAGGCCCACGTCGACGACGACGATCCGCCCCTCATACTCGAGGACGGTCATGTTCTTGCCGATCTCGCCCAGGCCGCCGAGCGGCAGGACCCTGAGAGTGCCGCTCACGCCCGGGCGGTCTGAAGGAGCCCGTGTCGTTCGAGCATCCCGCGGATGACGGCGGTCTCCTGCTCGTCGAGCTCCACGTACGGCAGCCTCGGCGTGCCCATGCCGTGGCCGAGAAGACTCAGCGCGGCCTTGACCGAGCACGCCAGCGGTGCGATGGCCAGGTCGTCGTAGGCGTCACGGAGGCCGCGGTCGATCTCGTGGCGCTGGTCAGGCTCGTCGACCATCCGGTGCATCTCATCACCGAACAGGTGGCTGGCGACGCAGATCCCGCCCGGCTCACCGAGGTCGAGCACGTCGGCCAGCAGATCGTCGTTGCCGGCGTAGATCTGCAGCCCGTCGACCTTGGCCAGGTTCGCCGGATTCGCCTGCTTGACCCCGGCGATGTGCTCAATCTGGGCGAGCTCGGCCAGGAGGTCATTGGGCAGGTCGCTGCCCGTCCGCTGCGGGATGTTGTAGAGCAGGATGGGCAGGTCGGTGGCGCGGTCGATCTCCTCGTAGTGGCGGACGAGCCCGCGCCGGCTGGGCCGGTTGTAGTACGGGTTCACCGACAACAGCGCGTCGGGACCGATCTCGGTGGCGCGCTCGGTCAGCCACACGGCGTGGCGCGTGTCGTTGGAGCCGACGCCGGCGACGACCGTGCATCGCCCGTCCATCTCCTCGACCGCGAGCCGGATCATCCCCAGGTGCTCCTCGTCGCTCAGCGTCGAGGCCTCGCCGGTCGTCCCGCAGATGACCAGGCCGTCGGAGCCGTGGTCGACGAGATGGTGCATGAGCCGGACGGCGGCCTCCTCGTCGACGCGGCCGGTGGCGTCGAAGGGGGTCACCATCGCGGTGAGGATGGCGCCGAGATTCACCACGACGATTATCGCAGGGATCCCGGCGCGACCACGGGCCCGCGTCCGGCACGGAGACCGCATCCGGCTCTGGGCCGCGCTTCGCTCCGCTCTAAGAGTCCGGGAGACCGCTTCACTTGCGCGGCAATTACCACAGGCCTCCGTCCGGGAGGCCTACTTCTTGTGCCCGCCCCAGGAGAGAACGCCCAGCGGACCCAGGCTCTGGCTCGCAGTGTCGTGGCGCGGCGGCGGGGCGGTCGCCACCGGCGGCTTCTCGGGCTCGGAGACCACGTGCGTGACCTGCACCCCGGTGAGCTTGGCGACACGCTCGGGCAGCCCGGCGTGTAGCCACTTCGACACCCGCAGAGGCAGCGTGGAGACGATGATCTCGTCGTAGCGCTTCGGGTCCCAGGCCTCGGTGACCGCCACCAGCGGATCCGAATCGCCCACGCTCCCGTCGACCTCGATCCCGGCGGCGCGCAACTGCTCGAGGGCTTCTGTCAGCTTGGCGCGGGCCGCGCTCCGACCGGCGCCCGGCGTCGCCGGGACGATCAGCGTGAACGCCGCCGGCGAGCCGTCAACCTGGGCCTTGAGGGCCTCGATCAGCGTGGCCGACGTGGCCGTCACATTGGCTACGACGAGGATGTTCCGCTTCCACGTCATTCTCTCCTGGAAGCTTACGCCTCGACCTTGACGGGCAAGTCGGTTGTGCGCTCGCCCTTGCCGCGGACGATCGGCCCGTCGTACGCGCCCGGCTTCGGCCGCGCCTTGCCGCCTGGGAAGGCGAGGCGCGCGATCGTGCGCTGGACCATGTAGAGCTGCTGATGGAACGGCCCCGAGTTGTACGGCAGGCCGTAGCGCTTGCAGATCTCGCGCACCTTGGGTGCGATCTCCCCGTAGCGCGTCGAGGGCATATCCGGATACAGGTGGTGCTCGACCTGGTAGCCGAGGTTGCCGCTGATCACGTGGAACAGCGGGCCGCCGTCGATGTTGGCGGCGCCGATCAGCTGCCGGACGTACCACCCGCCGCGGCTCTCGTCCTCGACCTCCTCCTGCGTGAAGGTGTAGGTCTGATCCGGGAAGTGGCCGCAGAAGATGATCGCGTAGGACCAGACGTTGCGGATGATGTTGGCGGCGAAGTTCGCGGTCAGCGTGCGCATGAACGGATCGCGGAACGAACGGCGCTCCACCAGCTCGCGCAGCATGTTGCCGTTTGAGCCGTTGGCCTTCTTGCGCGCCTTGCGGCCGAGCCGCTTAGCCTGCGTCACCGGGTTCTTCGACTGGCGCTCCTGCCGCGCGCGGACGCTGAAGACCGCGGCCTCGATCCCCGTCATGACCAGGCCGCTGATGATCGGCCACGCGATGTAGTCCTTACGGATCTGGAGCTGCGCCTTGCCCCCGATGCCCTTGAGGTCCTTGAGGACCTCCTTGTGGGACTTGTCGCCTGAGCGCACGGCGTCCAGGTCGAGGTCGTGCAGGGCCACGCCCCATTCGAAGGCCAGCATCAGCAGGACGTTGTAGATGGGCTGGAGCAGGTAGGCCGGATGCCACTTCTGCTTCGGGTCGATCCGCATGATCTCGTAGCCGAGATCCTTGTCCTTGCCGCGGATGTTGGTGAACGTGTGATGGACGTAGTTGTGGGAGTGGCGCCAGGATTGGGCGGTGGAGGCGGTGTCCCAGTCCCAGGCCCGCGAGTTGATCACCGGGTCGTTCATCCAGTCCCACTGACCGTGCATCACGTTGTGGCCGATCTCCATGTTCTCGAGGATCTTGGCCATGCCGAGCGTCGAGGTGCCCACGATCCACGGGATGCGCCAGCGCGAGGCGATCAGCTCAAGGCGTCCGATCAGGGCCAGCCGGCGCTGGAGCCCGATGATCGAGCGGATGTACTTGGCGTCGCGCTCGCCGAGGTCGTCCTTGATCGCCTCGTGGAGCTCGTCGAACTCCTTGCCGATCTGCTCGATCTGCTCGTCGCTCAGCCTGTGGAGGGGGTTCTCCGGGTCTTCGATGTGCACACGGCCGTTGCCGTTGTGGCCGTTCTGGGTTGCGCTGGCCATGCTCGTTCTCCTAGCTAGTGGTGATGCCCTACAGGTCGATCTCGACCGCGCCCTCGGGGGCGCTGATGCAAGTGCGGATCACTTCCCCCTCCTGCCCGTAGACCTTGCCGTTGCGCAGGTCCCGGACGCGGCCGGAGCGAAGCTCGCCGACGCAGGTGTGGCAGATGCCTTCCCGACAACCATAGGGCAGGTCGAGCCCGGCCTCCTCGCCGGCGACCAGAATCGGCGTCTTGCCGTCCGCCTCGGTCTCGCAATCGGATTCGCAGAACTTGATCGTCCCGCCCTCTCCCTCGCCCTTGTCGCCGAGGCCGGCCTTGGGCTGGAAGCGCTCCATGTGCAGGCGCTCGCAGTCGCCGTGCTCGTCCCAATGCTCGGAGAAGGCGTCGAGCATCTCGCTCGGGCCCGAGACGAAGGCGACGCGCTCGGTCCAGTCGGGGCACAGCTTGTCGAGGTCACCCGGCCCCATCCGGCCGCTGTCGTCGGTGAGCTGCTCGTGCAGCTTGAACCCCTCGTGACGCTTTTCCATGTCGCGCAGCTCGGGGCCGAAGATCACGTCGTCGGTGTGCTTGGCCGAGTGCAGAACCACGACGTCCTCGACCTCATCGTGATTGTCGAGGTGGCGCAGCATGCTCATGATCGGGGTGATCCCGCTGCCCGCGCTGATGAAGAGCAGCTTGTCCGGCGTCTCGTCGGGCAGCACGAAGTCGCCCTCGATGCCGCCCAGGCCGATGATCGTCCCGGGCTCGGACTTGACCAGGACCGGCGAGACCGTGCCCTTGTCGACGCGCTTCGGCGTGATGCTGATCAGGCCGTCCTCGCGGTAGGGATCCGAGGTCAGCGAGTAGGCGCGCCAGTGCCTGACGCCGTCGATGTCGACGCCGATGCGGCAGTATTGGCCGGGCTTGTGGCCGGGCCAGCGGTAGCCTGGCTTGATGAAGATCGTCGCCGCGGTCTCGGTCTCGAGCTTGACCTCCTCGATGCGGCCGCGCAGCTCGCGCGTCGACCACAGCGGGTTGATCATCTCGAGGTAGTCGTCCGGCAGCAGTGGTGTGCTTAGGGACTCGAGGACCTTCAGGACCCGGCGCTGGACCGGGTGAACGTTTGGGGGGGCACCTTTCTCGGGCATGTACCCGAGAGTAATATCCAATGACGAGCCATTCCTAACCTCTAGTTTTGCGTCGTCCTCCCGCCTCCGCGGATCGGTGCGTCGAGTCTTCGCCGAAGCGAGCGGGGACTCGAGGCATGCCCCGGGCCGAGCGCGAGCAGCTGATCCTCCGCGTGGCGGGCCGGATCTTCGCTCGCGGCGGCTACCACTCGGCGTCGATGGACGAGATCGCGCACCTCGCAGAGGTCTCCAAGCCGATGCTGTACACGTACTTCGGCTCCAAGGAAGGGCTCTACGTAGCGTACATCCAGCGAACCGGGCGCAGCCTCGTAGATCGTCTCGAGGGAGCGGCCCGGCGCGAGGGCCCGCCGCTGCTCAGCCTCCGTCTGCGCATCGCCGAGTTCCTGGCCTTCGTCGAGGAGCACCGCGACGGATGGCGCGTGCTGTTCGGCGAGGCCAGCTCTAACGGCCCCGTCGCCGCCGAGGTCGCCGATCTCCGACGGCGGATCGCCCGGGCGGTGCGGAGGATGCTCGAGGCCAGCCTACCGGTGGCGAGCGGCCTCACGGGGACCGAGGTCGACGGGATCGCCCATGCGATCGTGGGCGCCGGCGAGTCGTTGGCGAACTGGTGGCTCGAGCAGCCCGAGGTCTCACGCGAGGAGGTCGTCGACCTCTACGTCGGCGTCGTGCAGGGCGCCGTGCCGGCGGTACTGCACCGCCGCCGCTAATCGAGCAGGTTCTCCAGGCCGACGAGCGGCGAGCGCTCGATCGTGGGCACACGCCGGACGGCCAGGAGCACACCGGGCATGAACGACTCGCGGTCGATCGAGTCGTGTCGGATGGTGAGCGTCTGCCCCACGTCCCCCAGGATCACCTCCTGGTGGGCGACCAGGCCGGGAAGGCGTACGGAGTGGATCGGCACGTCGCCGCCCATCAACTCTGCCGTGCGCGCTGCCGTGCCGCTGGGCGCGTCCAGCTTGCCGTCGTGATGGAGCTCGATGATCTCCGCGCGCGCCATATGCCGAGCCGCCTGGACGGCGAACTGCATCATCAGCACGGCGCCGATCGCGAAGTTGGGCGCCACGAACACGTTGGCTCCCGACAGTCCCTCCAGCTCGCCGATGTCGAACCCGGTGGTCCCGATCACCACGTGCACGCCGGCCGCGACCGCCTCGCGGGTGTTCTGGATCGCGGTCTCCGGAATCGTGAAGTCGACGAGGACGTCGGCCTCGCCGAGCGCGTCGGCGAGAGGCGTGTTCAAAGCGGGGTCGGCCCGTCCGGTGAGCGTCAGGTCCTCCGCCCGCTCCACCGCGCGGCACACGGTCTGACCCATCCGCCCCGCCGCCCCGGCGACGGCGACCCGCAGCGGCGTCACGCGGTCTCCGCGAGGGCCGGCTCGACCGACCCCAAAGCCTCCTCGAAGCGCTCCTGATCGGGGCCGATCCCCGCCGCCGACAGGCGCTCGGGCGCCCACAGCTCCTCGACCAGCGCGGCGACGTCGTTCATGCTGACGGCGTCGATTCGTGCCACCGCCTCGTCGAGCGAGAGCAGCGGAGCTCCGGCGAGCACCTCCGAGCCGAGGCGGTTCATCCGTGCTCCGGTCGACTCGAGCGCGAGCACCACGCGCCCCTTGAGGTTCTCCTTGGCGCGCGCGAGCTCATCCTCGGTGGCGGGTGACTTGCGCAGCCGGGCGAGCTCGGTACCAACGACCGACAGCGCCTCGCCGACGTTGTCGGCACGCGTGCCCACGTAGAGCCCGACCTGGCCGGTGTCGTGGTAGTGGCTGGTGAACGAGTACACGGCGTAGGCGAGGCCGCGCCGCTCGCGGACCTCCTGGAACAGCCGCGAGGACGAGGTGCCGCCGAACATGGCGTCGAGGACGCGCAGGGCGAAGCGGCGATCGTCGTGGCGAGAGAGGCCGGGACCGCCGAGGCACACGTGGTACTGCTCGGTCTCCTTGCGCTCGAAGCGGCGCTGGCGACCCGCGGGCGTCGGCGCCGGCGAGGTGAGCGGCGCCGATGTGGCGGCTCCGTCGAGCGCCGCGCCGATCCGCTCCTCGGCCAGCGCGACGAACTCGTCGTGGTCGACCGCGCCGGCGGCTGAGAGCACGATGTTCGCCGGCACGTAGCGCGAGCCGTGGAAGCGCGCGATCTCCTCCGCGGGCGTGTCCGCGATCACCTCGGCGCGTCCGATGATGGCCCGTCCCAGCGGGTGCTCGCCGAACACGGCCTCGCCGAGCACGTCGAACACCTTCTCCTGGGGGTCGTCCTCGTACATGGCGATCTCCTCGAGGATCACCGCGCGCTCGGACTCGAGGTCGCTGAGGCTCGGCCGGAACACCATGTCGGCCATCACGTCGAGAGCCTCGGGCACGTGCTGGTCGATCACCCGGGCGTAGACCGAGGTGGTCTCCTTCCCCGTTCCCGCGTTCAGCTCGGCGCCCATGCCGTCGAAGATCTGGTCGATCTCGAGCGACTCGTACTTCGAGGTGCCTTTGAACAGAAGGTGCTCGAGGAGGTGCGAGAGCCCCGCCTCCTGGTCGTTCTCACCCCGGGAGCCGGAGCCGATCCAGAAGCCGAGCGATGCCGACCGAACGGCCGGCATCGACTCGGTCACTACTCGGACGCCCGACCTCAGCGTCGTCAGCTTGTGGTCTTCGAGCAAACGAATCCGCTGACCGCGAGGCTACGAACGGGGGCGATCGGGATCGCGGTCGCGGACCCGTCCACCGTCACGATCGCGGTCACGGCCACCTCCGCCACCTCCGCCGCCGCCACCGCGCGGTCCGCGGCCCCGGTCCCGGTCGCGGCCGTTGCGCCCGCGATCGCGGTCGCCGCCGCGCTCGCGGCGCGGTCCGCCGTCCCCGCTGCCGACCGACGCCAGCTCCTCGACCGACTTGCCGGCGACCTCGGGGTCGTCGGCCAGCCTGAGGCCGATGCGGCCGCGCTCCCGGTCGACCTCGACCACGCGGACCTGGAGCTCGTCGCCCTTGTTGAGGACGTCCTCGACCGTGTCGATCCGCCGGCCGGGCGCGACATTGGAGATGTGCAGGAGGCCGTCGGTGCCCTTCGCGAGCTCGATGAAGGCGCCGAACGTGGTCGTCTTGACGACCTTGCCGGTGAACTCATCGCCGATCTCGACCTCCTTGGTCATCGAGCGGATGCGGTCGACCAGGGCGTCGCCGCGCTCGCCGTCGGAGGCGTAGACCAGGACCTGGCCCTCGTCGTTGACGTCGATCTGGGACTCGAACTCCTCCTGGAGGGCACGGATCGTCTCGCCGCCCTTGCCGATGAGCAGGCCGATCTTCTCGGGGTCGATCTGGATCGTCGAGATCCGCGGGGCATGCTTGGAGAGCTCGGCCCGCGGGGTCGAGATCACCTCGGCCATCTTGCCGAGGATGAAGTGGCGCGCCTCCTTGGCCTGGCCCAGGGCGTCGCGCATGATCTCGAACGTGACCCCGGTGATCTTGATGTCCATCTGCAGCGCGGTGATGCCGTTCTCGGTCCCGGCGACCTTGAAGTCCATGTCGCCGAGGTGGTCCTCGACGCCGGCGATGTCAGTGAGGATGATGTAGTCATCACCCTCCTTGATCAGGCCCATGGCCACGCCGGCCACCGGCTGCTTGATCGGGACGCCGGCGTCCATCAGGCTCAGCGAAGAGCCGCACACGCTCGCCATCGACGAGGAGCCGTTGGACTCGAGGATGTCCGACACGACGCGAATCGTGTACGGGAACTCCTCCTGGGTCGGGATCATCGGCACCAGCGCGCGCTCGGCGAGGGCCCCGTGCCCGATGTCGCGCCGCTTGGGACCGCGCATGAACCCGGCCTCCCCGACGCTGAAGGGCGGGAAGTTGTAGTGATGGAAGTAGCGCTTGGCCGTCTCGAGGCCGAGCGTGTCCAGCCGCATCTCCTCGCGCGTGGTGCCGAGGGCGACCACGCTCAGGGCCTGTGTCTGCCCTCGGGTGAACAGGGCAGAGCCGTGCGTGCGCGGTGCGACGGAGGTCTCGATCGATATCGGCCGGATCTCGTCCGCGCTACGACCGTCCGGCCGGCGCTTGTGGACGGCGATCCGCTCGCGGATGAGCGCCTTCTCGAGCTTGTCGAAGGCGCGCTGCGCGCGCTGGCGGAACTCGAGGTAGGTCTCGGACTCGGGCTCTCCCGAGTACTTGGCGAGCACCTGCTCCTCGACCGTCTTGCAGGCGTCCTGGCGCTCGAGCTTGTCCTCGACCTGGGTGGCCTGGTCGAGCGCCTCGCCGTGCGAGGCCTTGATCTCCTCGTACAGCCCGGGATCGACCTGCGGGAGGTCGACCTCGATCTTCGGCTTGCCCACCTTCTCGGCGAGCTCGCGCTGGGCCTGGCAGAGCTTCTTGATCTCCTCGTGGGCGATGTCGAGCGCGTCGAGGATCTCGGCCTCGGGGATCTCGTTGGCGCCCGCCTCGACCATCAGGATCGCCTCTTCGGTGCCGGCGACGATCAGGTCGAGATCGGTGTCGTCGACGAGGTCCTCCTCGCTCGGGTTGACGACGAAGTTGCCGTCGACCTTGCCGATGCGCACCGCGCCCACGGGGGTGGGGAACGGGATGTGGGAGATCATCAGCGCGGCGCTCGCGCCGTTCATGGCCAGCATGTCGTAGGGGTTGACGTGGTCGACCGAGATCGGGAGCGCGACCAGTTGCGTCTCGTAGCGCCAGCCCTTCGGGAAGAGCGGGCGGATGGGGCGGTCGATCAGGCGAGCGGTCAGCGTCGCCTTCTCACCGGCGCGGCCCTCGCGCTTGAAGAACGACCCGGGGATCTTGCCGGCGGCGTACATCCGCTCCTCGACATCGACCGTGAGGGGCAGGAAATCGACGTCGCGCAGGTTGCCGGCGGTGGCGGTGCACAGCACCATGGTGTCGCCCGCGCGGACGACGACGGCACCCGAGGCCTGCTTGGCCAGCTTGCCCGTCTCGAACGAGATCTCCTTCCCTTCGACCTCGACGGACACGCGGGTGGCAGCGTCAGACATATTCTCTATTCCCTTCTTGCTCCGCCCTTCGGTCGGCGGAGTTCTTAACGATTCTCTCTTTTAGTTCCGAACGGGGATGATGGTAGCGGGGCCCCTCCGCGCGCACGCGTGCGGGTTGCGGTAGGCCCGGGTCGCGCCACCGGGCATAACGTCGTCCTCGAGGCGCGCCCGGCGTCGAAGTCGCCGTTGTGCTCGCTGTGAGCGGGCGAAAGCGCGTCCTCGGTGAATCCGGCGCGCCGAGGTCGAGGTTATCTCCGGGCTTCGCGCCCCGCCGGGGCCGGCCGCAGAAGCGACCGCTAGCCCCTCACCAAAAACCGGACCGCGCGGTCCGCTTGTGGTACGCTAACCGGACCGTGGAGTCCAGTTTACCCCAAGGAGCCGCCATGACGGGAACCGTCTCCCCCTCTTCAACTTCAAATCGCTGGCTCGTGCTCGTCATCGCCTGCCTTGCCCAGTTCATGGTGGTGCTCGACGCCACCGTGGTCAACGTGGCGCTGCCGTCGATCCAGAAGGGCCTTCACTTCTCCGCCTCGAACCTCGCGTGGGTGGTGAACGCGTACACGCTGGTCTTCGGCGGCTTCCTGCTGCTCGGGGGCCGCGCCTCCGACCTGCTCGGGCGAAAGCGACTGTTCGCCGCCGGCGTCGTCCTGTTCTCGGCGGCGTCGCTGCTCAACGGCCTCGCGCAGACCTCGGCCATGCTCATCATCGGGCGCGGGCTGCAGGGTCTCGGTGGCGCCCTCCTCTCCCCCGCCGCCCTGTCGATCATCAACACGACCTTCACCGAGACCTCGGAGCGGACGAAGGCGCTCGGCGTATGGAGCGCGATCGCGGCCGGCGGTGGCGCGGTCGGCCTGCTGCTCGGTGGCGTGCTCACCGATCTCGCGTCGTGGCCGTGGATCTTCATCGTCAACGTCCCCGTCGGCGTGGCCACGCTCGCCCTCACCCTGCGGTACGTGCCCGAGTCACGCGCGGACATGGAGCACCGGACGTTCGACCTCGCCGGGGCGACTACCGTCACCGCAGGCCTGGTCGTGCTCGTGTTCGCGATCGTCAAGGCCCAGACCTACGGCTGGGGCTCGCCGAAGACGATCGGGCTGCTCGCCGCCGGGGCCGTCCTGCTCGCGCTGTTTATCGCGATCGAGTCGCGCAGCAAGGCGCCACTGATGCGGCTGAGCATCTTCCGCGTGCGCACCCTCGCCGTCGCTGACGTCGTGCTCCTGCTCGTCGCCTCGGGGATGTTCGGGATGTTCTTCTTCGCTTCGCTCTACGTGCAGGAGATCCTGGGCTACAGCCCGCTGCGCGCCGGCCTCGCCTTCCTTCCCGTGACCGCCGGGATCGTGGTCGGCGCCGGTATCGCCCAGCAGTCGATCCGGCGCGTGGGCGTGCGCAACGTCGCGGTAATCGGGATCGTCATGGCCGCCGCCGGCATGGCCGTGCTCACTCAGCTTCCCGTGCACGGCACCTACGCCGGCGACCTGCTCCCCGGCCTGCTGCCGATGAGCATCGGCATGGGCCTGACGTTCGTGCCGATCACGCTGCTCGGCACCAGCGGGGTCAGCGACAACGACGCCGGCCTGGCCTCCGGGTTGTTCAACACCGCCCAGCAGGTGGGCGGCTCGCTCGGCCTGGCGATCCTCTCGACGCTGGCGGCGAGCCAGACGAGTCGCCTCCTCCACGGAGGGAGCGCCGCGGTGCTGGCCCGGGTCTCCGGCTACCACGTCGCGTTCGCCGCGGCGGGGATCATGCTCGCCGCCGGGGCGCTGATCATGGTGCTGGCGCTGCGCCCCCGCGACGTCCGGTCGATCGAACTGTCCCCCGCCCCCGCCGTCTCGTAGGACAATCCACCCGATGACCCTGGAGGAGCGCCATCTGCGGGCTGATGCCGAGCGCAACCGCCGGAGGCTGCTCGACGCCGCGCAGGCGCTCTTCCAGGAACGGGGGCTCGACGTGGGTGTGGCGGAGATCGCCGAGGCCGCCGGAGTGGGGCGCGGCACCCTGTTTCGCAACTTCGCCTCCAAGGAGGCGCTGATCGTGGCCATCGTCAGCGAACGGATGCGCGAGATGGCCGAACGCGGCCGCGCTCTCCTGGACGAAGGCGATCCGGGCCTGGCGCTCTCCCACTTCCTCGAACAGATGGCGGGCGCACAGCAGGTCGACCGGGCGCTGGCCGAGGCGGTGGCGGACACGCTGATGGTCAACCCCGAGGTGCGCGCGGCTCACGTCGAGGTGGTAAGCGCGCTCGATGCGCTGCTGGCGCGCGCGCAGGCGGCCGGCGTCGTGCGCGAAGACGTCTCGGCGCTCGACGTGCTGATGCTGCTCAAGGGCGTCTGCCAGGCCGCCGGCGCCTTCAGCCACATCGATCCGGGCATCATGCGCCGGCAGTTCGACCTCGTCCTCGCCTCGCTGCGCCCGGCCGAGCCCGACCGTCAGCTCCCCGGCCGCGCCCCGACGCTCGAGGATCTCGAGCGAGCCTTTCCCGTTCCGCGCCCCGCCGGCGAAGCCTCCGCCTGAGTCACGCGCACGGGGGATCGGTGGCGGTACGCACGCGCCACTCAGACGCGCGTTTTAGAGCATTCTCACGCTTGTCTTACGCCCCGCGGGGAGCCTCTTCGTACGAAAGCGATCGAAGGAAGGCTCTGATGACAGCGATGCTGGTCCTCAACGGCGTATTCATGGTGTTGATCGTCGCTGCGATCCTCGCGGTGCTGGTGTGGGGGATCGCGACCGATCGTCCGTGGCGAGACCTCGTGCGCCAGGCACACCTGCGCCGCGCCCCCCGGCCCACCGGTCCGCATCACTCGCCCCGTCCGGCGCGTCAGCCGGCGAGCGCGCCGAGCATGAGCTCGTAAGGCCTGGCTCAAGCCAGGTCCCCATCTGCCCCCGGGGGCTTGCCCCACCCCCAACCGAAGCGCCCGGCCGCCCACCGGGCGCTTCCGCTTCACCCGGGAGGCGCCGTAATGCGCGCCAGCGCATTACGGCACCGTAACCCGCGCTAGCGGGTTACGGCATCGACCGCGACGGCCGCGAACAGCAGCGCCAGGTAGAGCAGCGAGTAGTGGAACAGCAGACCGGCGTTGGCCGGCGAGCGCTCGCGCCACAGACGCCAGGCGAGCCGGCAGAACACCCCTCCCAGCACCGCCGCGGCAGCCACGTAGAGCCCTCCGAAAGTGCCCGTTACCCCCGGGATCGCCGTGACGCACACGAGCACGACCGTATAGACGAGGACCTGGCGCGCGGTGCTCTCCGGCCCGCGCACGACGGGCATCATCGGTACTTCGGCGGCGGCGTAGTGGCGGGAGAGCAGCAGCGCCAGCGCCCAGAAGTGCGGCGGCGTCCACACCAGCACGATCGCGAACAGGAGAATCGCCCCCAGGCCGAGCCGCCCGTTGGCCGCTGCCCAGCCGGCGAGACACGGGATCGCGCCGCCCGCCCCGCCGATGACGATGTTCTGGGTCGTGGTGCGCTTGAGGCACACCGTGTACACCACGACATAGAAGGCGCCGCCGCTCAGCGCCAGCGCGGCGGTCAGCAGGTTCGCGAACTCGGTCAGCACCGCGAACGCCAGCGCGGAGAGGACGAGCCCGAAGACGGTGGCGCGCAGCGGCGAGATCCGGCCCGCGGCGACGGGACGTGACGCGGTGCGAGGCCCCATCAGGCGGTCGATGTCGCGGTCGAGGACATGGTTCAGGGCGCTCGCGCCACCGCAGGCGAGTGCGCCCCCGGCGACGAGCGCCGCCATCGCCCCCAACGCGGGCCGCCCGTGGGCGGCCGCGACCATCGCGCACACGGCGGTCAGCACCAGCAGCGACATGATGCGCGGCTTGGTCAGCGTCAGGTAGTCGCGCCAGCTCGCGCCGGCGGGCCGCGCGAGGACGGCGGGCGCAGCGATCTCGGTGGCGCTCATCGGCTCGGACTCCCGTCGCGCCCGAGCACGCCGAGGTCGTGGGTCACGAACGCCTGGTTGAACGGGTACAGGTAGCCCGAGCGCTCGTACCCGCGCCGGTCGATCAGCACGAGCGCCTCGGTGTGCGGGATGTCGCCGTTCACCGCGCGCCCCACGTACTCGTGGTACGCCCGCCACACCGGGGAGAGCGCCGCGTGAGCGCCCATCAGCCAGTGCCACGGCGCCCCGCCGGCGAGACCCCACGACCGCGCGGCCCTGGCCGCGCTCGCCGGCGTGTCGGCCGGGTTGACGCTGACCGCCACGAGCACCGGTCGCTGCGCGGCCGGCAGCGATCTCTCGGCCGCCGCCAGCTCACGGCCCTCGAGCGGGCACTGCTGGTTGCAGTGGGAGTCGAAGAAGACGAGCGCCACCGTGCGGCCGTGGAGCGAGCCCAGGGAGAACCGTCGCCCGCTCTGATCGGCGAGCGTGTCGATGGCGGGAGCGGGCCGGGTCCGCGGCGCCCACACCGCCTGTCCGTAGAGGCCCTCGCGGAGTACCGGGGCGCTCGGCACCGGCGCCGGATGGCCCTGCATGACGTGGATGGCGGCGCCCGCGCCGATGCCGATCAGCGCCGCCGCGCAGAGCAAGGCGACGAGCGCGGCGGCCGTGCCGCGCCTCGCTCTGACCGCCGCGGCGCCCGCCTCCATCAGGCTCCCGGATCCTGCGGCGGGTCCTGGGGGATCACGCCCAGTCCCTCCTTCTCGGCCACGCCCGCGGCGTGGGGCGCGCTCTGGCCCGGGTCGTAGGGGACGTGGGTGAAGGCGCGGGCGTGCCAGGCGCCGATCGCTATCAGGAGCCCGACCGGGATCAGCAGAGAGATGACTGCGCCGGCGAGGAAGCTCCCAAAGACAAATGTCATCCTGGTCCCCCTTTTCTCAGGTGGTTAGCGCGGGCCGCGCCCCGGCCTCGGCCTCGGCGTCGAGCCAGCGGTAGAAGCCGATCAGCAGCGTGACGGTGAAGGAGAGCGACCCGAGCACCCACATCACGCCGCCCGCGAGCTGCTGGTCGGTGAGCGCGGAGATGCCGCCGGGCCGGGTCGCGAGCGCGGCGTAGTGCTCGTAGAGCGGGTGCGGGACGAGGACGAGCGTGATCGCCAGCACCCACCCCACCACCATCGCGCCGATCACGTAGGCGAGGCGCGCGGGCCAGACGAGCTTCGGCCGCAGCGGCCCGGGGTCGATCACACGTGCCCAGAACAGCAGGCCGGTGAAGAAGAAGAGCGCGTGCTCGAGCTGGTGGACGGCGCCGCTGGTGAGGGTGGCGTTGTACGCGGCCGGGAGGTGCCATGCCACGAACGTGGCGTTGAAGAGCAACCACGCGGGCAACGGCCGGGCCAGCGCGCGCAGCGGCGCCATCCAGCTCGCGCGCACGACCGTGCGCGCCACCGCGGTCCTCGGCTCGAGCGGGAGCGCGCGCCACATGCGCGGCCAGGGACGGCCCAGCAGGATCAGCGGCGGGGCGACGGTGAGCAGCAGCACGTGCTGGAGCATGTGCACCCAGAACAGCTGCTCGGCGTAGGCGTCGATGGGCGAGTCGAGCGCGACGACGATCGTCGCCAGCCCGGCCGCGAACGCCACCGTGCTCCACGAGTCCTGCGCGGTGCGCCGGCGCCGCCAGCCGATCCCGCCGAGCCAGTACAGCAACCCGGCCAGCGCCACGTAGGCCAGCGGGGGCTCAATCGACCAGGCGCCGAGATCCACGGCCTACACCACGTACAGGACGACGAACGCGATCACGCCGAGCGCGACGTAGTAGACCCAGAAGAACGAGCACGCCTCGATCCCAGCCCGCAGCAACGCGACGTCCTCGGCGGGGACGCCCTCGCGCACCGGCCGGTCGATCCCCTCGCGCCGCGAGCGCCACAGGCTCGCCACCTGGATTTCGATCCAGTAGACGCAGCCGAGCGCGACGATCGCGTACAGCGACGTCCAGCCGAAGAACACCGATGCATACCCGCCGCTCGAGGCGCCGAAGTGGACGACCGGGTACTCGACGAACTGGAGGATGATCGCCACCAGCGCCAGCGCGATCGCCACGATCCCGGCAAGCAGCGTGTCCGCGGGGCGGGTGGCGCCGATCCGGAACGCGGCGGCGCTCAGCACGAAGCACACCACCACGGCAACGCCCAGGGCCGTCGAGGGATGCACCGAGCCGATCTTCCAGGCGTGGTTGGAATCGAGCGAGCGCAGATAGAAGTACGCGAACA
The DNA here is from genome assembly GCA_963839105.1 of uncultured Solirubrobacterales bacterium. Lineage (GTDB taxonomy): Bacteria > Actinomycetota > Thermoleophilia > Solirubrobacterales > Solirubrobacteraceae > Palsa-465. The sequence goes on along the minus strand of CAWITQ010000004.1, from coordinate 451,114 downwards.
GGAACGCGACGAAGAAGAACGACACCGCGCCGCACAGCAGCCGCGCGGAGACCCAGAGCGCGCGCGGCTGCCATTCGCGCGGCTCGGGCTCGATGTGCGAGGCGAGGGGAGCTGAGGCTTCCATGGCGCGTTACGCGGTTCCGCTCAACGGCGCCGCCGCCGTCGCCCCTACGGGGACCGGCTCCACGCCGTAGGGATAGGGGTCGGCGTCGAACACGGGGATGCGGTCGAAGTCGTGCACGGGCACGGGCGTCGGCAGCTGCCACTCGGCCGACTTCGCGTTCCACGGGTTGGGCTCGGCGGGCTCGCGCTTGATGATCAGAGACCACACCACGTTGGCCAGGAACACGAGCATCGAGAGCCCGAGCACGAACGCCGACGCGGACACCCAGTCGTTGAGCGGCTGCAGCGACGCGTTGTACGTGACGACCCGCCGGGGCATACCCAGGATGCCGAGCGCGAACAGCGGCGCGAAGGTCGAGTTGAAGGCCAGGAACATCGACCAGAAGTGGATCTTCGAGAGCCGCTCGTTGAACTTGAAGCCGAACATCTTCGGCCCCCAGTAGTAGATGGCGGCGAAGAACGTGAACACGAGGCCGCCCATGATCGTGTAGTGGAAGTGGGCCATCGAGAAGAAGGTCCCGTGCGTGCTGACGTCGCTCGGGACGTCGGAGAGGAACACGCCGGAGACGCCGCCCCACAGGAAGTTGAACGCCCAGCCGAGGCAGAACAGCATGGGCACGGTGAAGCGGATCCGCCCGCGCCAGAGCGTCCCCATCGCGCACAGGAAGATGAACCCGGTGGGCAGCGAGATCAGCTCGGTCGAGAGCATGTAGAAGGGGCGCAAGTCGGCGTTGATGCCGCTCACGAACAGATGGTGCTGCCACACGAAGAAGCTGAGCAGCCCAACGCCGAGCATGCCCGCCACCGCCAACCGGTAGCCCCACAGCGGCTTGCGCGCGAACACCGGCAGGAGTTCGAGCACGATCCCGAACCCGGGCAGCGCGACGATGTACACCTCCGGGTGCCCGAACACCCAGAACAGGTTCTGGAACAGGTACGAGCTCCCGCCGTAGGCCGCGATGTAGAACGTCGTCTGCACCGTCCGGTCCATCGTTCCCATCAGCAGCGCCGCGATCAGCATGGGAGCGGCGAGCATCATCAGCGCGGCGGTGGCGAGCACGCTCCAGACGAAGATCGGCAGTCGCGACCAGGTCATGCCGGGCGCGCGCATGGTCACGATCGTCGCCAGCAGGTTGAAGCCGAGCAGGCACATCGACACGCCGACGAGCGCGAAGAAGCCGATGTACGCGTCGTAGCCGGCGGTGTTCTGGTCGCCCAGCGGCTGGTAGCCGGTCCAGCCCGTCTGGAAGCCGCCGAAGAAGATCGTCGTGACGAGGATCACGCCGGCCGCCATCAGCAGCCAGAACGTGAACGCCTCGATCCGCGGGAACGCCATCCGCCGCGAGCCGATCATCAGCGGAACGACCCAGTTCGCGAACGGGCCGAGCATGGCCGAGGTCATCATCCCCATCATCATCGAGCCGTGCATGCCGACCAGGGTCAGGTACTGGTTGGCACCGAACACGTGGGTGTTCGGCTGGAGCAGCTCGGTGCGGATGAACATCGCGTTGAGCCCGCCGACGAAGAAGAACACGCCGATGCCGACCAGGTACTGGATCGCCACCACCTTGTGGTCGGTGCTGAGACTGAAGTAGCGGGTCGCGCCATGATGCTCGACGCTCTCGCGCTCGGCCAGCGTCGGTGGATGCCCCAGCATCCGCTTGATCGGGTAGTTGGCGAAGCCGAGCCCGATGAGGAAGCCGGCGACCCCGGAGAAGTAGCCGAGCATGATCGCGATGTCGTTCTGGCCGGCCGATTTCGAGTAGTACGCGAGGTTGGCGCCGTTGATGTGGTCGCCGATGAAGTAGCCGATGAACCAGCCCGCGATCCCCAGCGCGATCGCGGTGAAGCAGGTTGAAGCCGAACAGCCGGCGCCACACCGGCTCGCGAGCTACGACTGCCGCCGTTGTCATCCACCCCTCCTCTGAGGATCCGGGAAGTACTGCTTGGAATAGGGCGACAGCGACTTGGTGCCCGGTCTGTTCGCCACCTGTTGCTGGGCGATCCACGCCGCGAACTGCGCCTTGCTGACCACGCGGCCGGTGTCGAACATGTAGCCGTGCCACACGCCGCAGAGCTCGGCGCAGTGCACGTTGAAGGTGAGCGGCTGTTTGGTCGTCACGTACGCGACGTTGTCCACCCCGGGGTTGGCGTCGGCCTTGACGCCGAGCTGGTAGGCCCAGAACGAGTGGATCACGTCGAGGGAGGTGACATGGAACTCGACCAGGGTGTTGGCGGGCAGCTCGAGGTGCTGGGTCTCGAGGCCGCCGTAGCTCGGGTAGCGGAAGGTGAACTGCCACTGCTGCCCGATCACCTGCACCTGGAGCGGCGGGTCGGTCTTGGCCGCGGCCGGGATTGCGATCGGGCTCGGACCCTGGCCCCCGCCCGAGCCGTCAGATAGCAGCCGGAATGAGCCGTAACCGGCGAGGAACAGCACGAGCACGGTCGTGGTGACGAGCCACCAGAGCTGCACTCGGGCGTCGCCCCGGACCGGCGGCCCGTCGCGGACGACGGCCGGCTCGCGCTCGCGCCACACCACGAGCGCATAGACGAAGTACACGAACACAGCGAGCGCGATCGGCGTCGCCAGACCGAACAGCACGGTGTTGTCGGCGACCTGCCCGGAGGCCTCTACCGAGCCGTTGCCGGGCGGGATCCCGGGCGCGACGAGGAGCACGACGAGCGGCGTCGCGATCACGCTGGCCGCGAGCCAGATGATCACGATGCGCAGGAAGTGGTTGCGGCGGTCCTCGTCCATTGACCCGACTCAGACCACCTTGAGGAAGCCGTCCATGTAGCCAACGGTCTGCATCGGGCCGCCGAACCCCTGGATGTAGCCGGCCGCGCAGGGAACGAAGCACTGCCACCGGTACAGGCCCTTGCCCGGCGTGCGGAAGGTGAAGGAGATCGTCTCGTGATCGTTGCTGAGCGGGCATGGTGCGTTGGCGCACGGATTCTTGGCGCTGGCGGGAGTGCCCGTCAGCGGAACCGACAACCCGATCTGCGGCACGGCGAAGACGTGCGACGCGGTGTCGGGGTCGACCACCCGCGTCGGCTTGTTGTTGAGCAGGAAGCTGCCGCCGACGGTGCCCTGAGCCTGCGAGAGGAAGGGATTTCGCAGGCCGGTCTGTCCGTCGAACTGGAAGACGGTCACGTGCACGAGCGTGTTCGCGGGGAGTACGAACGTCGTCGCATGCCGCCAGTTCTGGTCGTGCGCGTCGGTGACGTAGTAGGAGACCCACGTGGGGTGCGGGTCGCTCGTCTCGGAAGCGGCGACGGTTGCCAGGTACAGGCTCGTCCCGTTCGAGGCGCGGGCCGCGGCGGCCGATCCCGGCACGTTCGTCAGGTAGAGCCCGACGTAGAGGCCGATCGCCGCGCAGACCAAGGCTGCGACTAGCGTCACCCAAAGAAGTCTTTTCCCAGGCGTGTCCATAGTGGCCCTCTCCTGGGACGCGGTTATACATCCCTAAACCTTGATATCCCATCAAATGACGGTATTGTCATCGCGCTGTCATGTAGGCGTCATCGAACTCAGCGAGCGGCCGTGGGGGCCTCGGATTGCGCATATTGATCGTGGAGGATGAGGCCAGGATCGGGTCCTTCCTGGCGCGAGCGTTCGCAGCGCAGGGCATGCGCGCCGACGTCGTCACCGACGTCCACCAGGCGATCGCCCGCGCACTCACCCTCGAGTACGAGCTCGTCCTTCTCGACCTCGGCTTCCCCGACAGCGACGGGTTCGAGTTCCTGCGCCGGATGCTGGAGAGCGGGGACGCCGCAGCGCCCGTGCTGGTGCTCTCGGCGCGCGATGACCTGCCGACCAAGCTTCGGAGCTTCGACCTCGGCGCGGTCGACTTCGTGTCCAAGCCGTTCTCGCTCGAGGAGCTGCTGGCGCGAGCGCGCGTGTGGCTGAGTCGCGCGCACGTCGCCGGCGCCGAGCACGTGATCCGCGTGGGACGCCTCGAGCTCGACATCCCGCGGCGCGAGGCCCGGGTGGGAGCGGCGGTGACGCAGCTCGCCGACCGCGAGTTCCGCGTCCTTCAGTTCCTGATGATGAACGTCGGGCAGGTGATCAGCCGCCAGCGCCTGCTCTCCGAGGTTTGGGGCTACGACTTCGACCCGCGCTCGAACGTGGTCGACGTCTGCGTCCGGCGACTGCGGGCACGCCTCGGGCCTGACGCCCCTATAGAGACGGTTCGCAACGCCGGTTACCGGGCCGCGGCCTGACGTGCTCCGGACCGCGCGCCGTTACCGCCTGGAGCTCGGGTGGGTCATGCAGCTGGGGAACGACGTGGTCGAGGTCCCGCCGCTGACCGCGCTCCTGTTCCTCACGCTGCTGCTGCAGTCGCGCCGGCGGGTGAAGGCCCAGCACGTGGTCGCCAGCCAGCGCGACGCGACGCTGGTCCGCCAGCAGCGGTTCATGCACGATGTCTCACACGAGTTGCGCACGCCGGTCACGATCGCGCGCGGCCACCTCGAGCTTCTGCTCCGCGGCGCCGGCGGCCGGCGCGACGTGGAGATAGCACTCGACGAGCTACGGCGCGTCGACGACAAGCTGGGCCGGCTGCTCCTGCTCGCCGCCGCGAAGGAGTCGAGCTTCCTGATCCGCTCAGAGCTCGAGCTCGAGCCGTTCCTCGAGGAGATCCTGATGCGCTGGTCGGGCGCGGCGCCGCGGGCCTGGCGGTTGGGTCCGGTCGCGGCGGGAACGCTGCACGCCGACGGGGAGCGACTGCGGATCGCCCTGGATGCGCTGCTCGAGAACGCGGTCAAGTACAGCCCGCCTGGTGCGGTGATCGAGCTGCGGGCGTCCGAGGAGGGCGAGGGCGTGGTCGCGATCGAGGTGCAGGACGGCGGCTTCGGCGTTCCCCACCAGGCGCTCGAACGGATCTTCGAGCGCTTCGGCCGAGCCGCCACGGCCTCGGCGAGGCCGGGCGGCGGCGTCGGCCTCGGGCTGGCCATCGCCGATGCCATCGCCAGGGGCCACGGTGGGCGCTGCTCGGTGGGCAGCACTCCGGCGGGCTCCACGTTCGCGCTGCGCCTCCCCGAGTTCGCCCCCGCGCCCGAGGCGCAGGCTCAGCCGGTGCCCGCGCTCAGCTGATCGAGCGCGACGGCGCCGATGTTGCCGGCGAGCAGCCGGCCGCCGGCGAATAGCGTCGGCGTGGTCACGACGCCGGCGCGGACGCCCGAGTCGAAGTCCCGCTTGACCCGCGCGCGCACGCCCTCGCTGCGACGATCGCGCTCGAACCGGTCGAGGTCGAGGCCGAGCGCGCGCGCCCGGTCCCAAAGGTGCGGGTCCTCGAGCCGCGCGGGGTCGGCGAACAGCGAGTCGTGCATCTCCCAGAAGCGGCCCTGGAGCGCGGCCGCCTCGGCGGCGCATGCCGCCGGCCAGGCGCGGGGGTGGCTCGAACGGACCGGGAAGTGGCGGAACACCCGCGGGAGCTCGACGCGAGCGAGCTTCGCCGAGAGCGCTGCGCAGTACGGGCACTCGAAGTCTGCGTACTCGATGAGCACCGGCTCCCCGCGCCCGGCGCGAACGTGGTCCTCGTGCGAAGGCTCGGGAACCGGCGCCGAGCCGAGGTCCGTCAAGACGGGGCCGTGGCGGCCAGGCCGTCGAAGATGAGGTTGGCACCCGGCAGGTCGCCGGGTGACGGGGCCTGGTAGCTCCAGGTCACGACGGCGTCGGGGCCGACGATCACGAGCGCCCGCTGCGGAAACCCTCCAGGGTGGTAGACGCCGAAGGCCCGGGAGGCCGCTCCCTTGGGCTCGAAGTCCGAGAGCTGCTCGATGCTGACGCCGAGTGTCTCCCGGAACGCCTTCTGCGAGTAGCTCGAGTCGCACGAGACCGCGTAGAGCGTGGCGCCGCGCGCGGCGAACTCGTCGAGCATCTCCTCGTACAGGTTCAGCTGGTCGGTGCACACCGGGCTGAAGGCGAACGGGTAGAAGACGAGCACGCTCGTCTGGCCCTCGAAGTCGGCGCGGGTGAACTCGCTCCCGTCCTCGCGACGCAGCGTCACCTCGGGGACGGGTGCGCCCGGCGCGATGACGCTGTCCGGCATGGCTTCGGGCGCGGAACTACCGGCGCAGGCCGAGCTCGCGAATCAGCGAGCGATAGCGCTCGAGATCGTCGCGCTGCAGGTAGTTGAGCAGCCGGCGCCGGCGCCCCACCAGCATCAGCAGGCCGCGGCGCGAGTGGTGATCCTTGCGGTTGGTCCGCAGGTGCGCGGTCAGTTCGTTGATCCGCTCCGTCAAGAGGGCGACCTGGACCTCGGTGCGGCCCGTGTCCCCGGGGCCCTCGCCGAACCGGTCGACCAGCTCCTGCTTGCGTTCCTTGGTCAGTGTCATGCGGCGGATGAGGCTAGCAGCCCCCGCATATCTCCCGCGCCCGCTCGACGTCGTGGCGCATCTGGTCGACCAGGGAGGGCACCGACTCGAACCGGCGCTCGCCCCGGAGGCGGCGCAGGAACTCGAGCCGGAGGGTCTTGCCGTAGAGGTCGACGTCGCGATCGATCAGGTAGGCCTCGAGCAGGAGCGCCCGCCCCGTGCCGAACGTGGGCCTGACGCCGACGCTGACGGCGGCGCACGCGTCCTCGGTGCGCGCGACGTACACGCCGTGGCCCGGGCACACGAGCGCGTCGTCGGGGACGATGTTGGCGGTGGGATAGCCCAGCTCGCGCCCGCGGCGGTCGCCGTGGACCACCTCGCCCCGGAACTGGAAGGGCTCGCCCAGATACCGGGCCGCGAGCTCGACGTCGCCGGCGAGGATCAGGCCGCGGATGTGGCTCGAGGAGACGATCTCCCCGTCGAGCTCGACCAGATCGGCCACCCGCGTCTCGAATCGGCCATCGGCCCGAAGCGTGTCGGTGTCGCCGGCCGCCCGGTGACCGAAGCGGAAGTTCTCGCCCACCGACACGTGGGTGGCCTGTAGGCGCCCCACGAGCACCTGGTCGATGAACTCCTGCGGGGTCTGCTGGGCGAAGCGCTCGTCGAACGGGATGACCACGAGCTCGCTGACGCCCAGCCCGGCGATCAGGTCGGCCTTCACCTCGAGGCTGGTGAGGAGCTTCGGGGCCGCCTCGGGCCGGACCACGCGCAACGGGTGGGGCTCGAAGGTGAGGACGGTGTCGCTGCCCCGGATCACCTCGCGGTGGCCGAGGTGGACGCCGTCGAACTCGCCCACCGCCACCTTCCGCGGTCGCGGCTGCACGTCGGGGAGCATCGTCACCTGCATCGGCCGAGAATGTAAAGGCCCAGGGCCCGATCAGCCGCGGAAGCCAACGAGTGGGCGGATCCGGGCGCCGTCCTCGGTCGGGGCGGCCACGGCGATCAGACCGGTCTCGTCGGTGGCGCGGACGAGCCCGCCCGCCTCCCCGATGACCGTGCGCCCGTGGGCCAGCAGCCGCGCCTGCTCGGTGTCGAGGCGGACCTCGGGAAGGAACGAGAGCGCGTCCGCGAGCGCGACGATCCGCTCGGGGTCGGCCCGCTCCACGGCGAAGGGCCCGATTCGCGTTCGTCGCAGCTCCTCGCAGTAGGCGTCTCCGAGCGCCGCGATCAGGCTGCGCACGTAGGTGCCGGAGGAGCATTCGATCTCGAAGGCGCGGCGATCGCCCTCCCGCCAGCGCTCCTCGAAGCGGTGAACCACGACCTCGCGCTCGGGCATCTCCACCTCGACGCCTGCCCGGGCCAGCTTGTAGGCGCGCTGCCCCTGGAGCTTCACCGCCGAATACGCCGGCGGTCTCTGGCGCACACGCCCGCTCGGCAGCTCGAGGTCGCCCTCCGGAACGTTCCCGGTCGGCGTGATCTCTCCCTCGGGATCACCGGTGGAGGACACCGCCCCGAACCGCGCGGTCACCGTATATGTCTTCGGCAGGTCCATGAGGAACCGCTGGATCCGGGTGGCGCGGCCGACCAGGATCAGCAGCAGGCCGGTGGCGAACGGATCGAGGGTCCCGGCGTGTCCCACCTTCACGCCCCGGTCGAGCCGGCGGCGCGTCCTTGCCACCACGTCGTGCGAGGTGATGCCGGGGGGCTTGTCGTAGAGGACGACGCCGTCTGCACCGGCGCCGCTCACGCGGAGGCGAGCTGCTCGGCGATCTCTTCGCGCAGGAAGGCCACGAGCTTGGGCCACTCGAGCGCGGTGGAGAAACCGGCGGCCTGACGGTGTCCGCCACCGCCTTGGGCGCGGGCGATCGCGGAAACGTCGACGCGGTCATCGCCCGAGCGCAGCGACACCTTGCGCATCCCGTCCGCATCGCCGAGCCGGTCGCGCACGAGCGCGGCCACGGCCGTTCCCTGAAGCGCCCGGAGATGGTCGACGACACCCTCGGAATAACTCTCCTCGGCCCCCGACTCCTGGAAGTCGCCGGTGTTCAGCTCGGTCATGGTGAGCCGCCCGCCGTCGTAGCGCTCGACCTTGGCCAGGCCACGGGCGAGCAGGGCCAGCTTGCCGTACGGAACCCCCTCGTAGACCCGGCGGTAGATCTGGTTGACGTCCACGCCCCAGTCGATCAGCTCGGCGGCCATCACGTGGGCCCGCGCGGTCGTGTTCTGGTACATGAAGCGGCCGGTATCGGTGATCAGGCCGACGTACAGCGCCTCGGCCACGTTGACGCTCGGCGAGACCCCCAGCCCGTGCATCAGGTCCCAGACGATCTCGGCCGTGCACGATGCCTCCGGGACGACCAGGTCGACGGTGCCAAAACGCGTGTTGTCGTGGTGGTGGTCGATGTTCAGGATGTGCGACCCCGGGCGCTGGAAGGCCGTGGCCGGGTTGCGCTCGAGGTTGCCGCAGTCCAGGAACACGATCGTCCGGTCATCCAGGTCGTCGGGAGGCGTGTTGACGAGCCCCTCGAGCGGAAAGAAGCGGTACTCGTGCGGAAGCGGGAACTCGCCGGCGTCGATGAACATCAGGCTGTCCTTGCCCAGGCCGGTGAGGATCTCCTGCATCGCGATCAGCGAGCCGAGCGCGTCGCCGTCCGGGTTCTCGTGGGTTACCACCACGAACCGCTCGGCCGACTTCAGCTCGTGCAGAACGCGTTCGCGCTGTGAGGCGTTGCCGTTCTCAGAGCTCAAGGAGCGTTCCCCTCGTCCAGGAGCCGGGAGATCCGCATCCCGCGGTCGATCGACTTGTCGTACTCGAAGGCGAGTGCGGGCGTGTGCTTGAGCGTGAGCTCCGAGGCGACCCGGGACTGCAGGAATCCGGTGGCCGAGCGCAGGCCGGCGAGGCCGGCGCTACGCGTGTCCTCGTCGCCGAGGATGCTCACGTACACGCGCGCATGGCGAAGGTCGGGGCTGGTCTTGACAGAGGTCACGGTCACGAATCCGACGCGCGGGTCCTGGAGATCCTTCGCGATCGCGTCGCTGATGACGGCGCGCACCGCCTCGTCGACTCGTCGCATCCGGCCGCTGCTCATGCTACCCACTGCGCCGGAGTGTGAATAAGTTTCACGGTGTCAGATCCTCCACCGAGGCGACGATCCGCTCGACCCGCACGCCGTCGGGGCAGCGCGCCTCGAGCCACCGCTCGACGTTGTCCGCCGCGCCCTGGAGCGTGGTCAGCGAGCCTCCCGTCAGGGCAGCGGTCAGTCGGGCCCGTTGCCACAGGTCCTGGTAGGCGACCTCGGCCACGGCGGCGCCGAGCCGGCCGTGGAGCTGTGCCTTGATCGAGGAGAGGTCCTTGCGCTTGCTCTTCAGGCTCCCGGCGTCGGGAAAGTGGAGGTCGATCACGAGCACGGCCACGAAGCCGGTGTCGGACACGCGGACTGGTTCAGGCGAGCTCGCGCTCGACCTGGCGCGTCGCGTACGCCTCGATCACATCGCCTTCCTTGACGTCCGCGTAGTCGCGAAGCACGATGCCGCAGTCGTATCCGGTGGCGACCTCGCGCACGTCTTCGTTGAAGCGGCGGAGGCTGGCGATCTCGCCGTCCCAGACGACCGTGCCGTCGCGAATCAGGCGCACCTTCGAGCCGCGGCGGATGATCCCGTCGAGCACGTGCGAGCCGGCGATCGTGCCCACGCGCGAGGCACGGAAGGTCTGGCGCACCTCGGCGCTGCCGAGGACGTCCTCGACCTCCTCGGGCGCGAGCATGCCCTGCATGGCGTCGCGCAGCTCCTCGATCGCGCGGTAGATCACGGAGTAGTGGCGGATCTCGACGCCCTCGCGCTCGGCGACCGCGCGGGCGTCGCCCACCGGCCGGACGTTGAAGGCGAGGATGACCGCGTCGGAGGCGGCGGCCAGCATCACGTCGGACTCGGTCACGGCGCCGACGGCGCGGCGGATTACGTTGACCGAGACCTCGTCCTGAGGCAGCTTGGCGATCTCGTCCTCGATCGCCTCGAGCGAGCCTGCCACGTCGGCCTTCACCACCAGGTTGAGCTCCTGCAGACCGCTCTTGAAGATGTCCTCGAGCGAGATCCGCTTGCCGGAGCGGCGGGCCAGCGACTCCGCCTTCAGGCGGGTGGCCCGCTCGTTGGCGAGCTGGCGCGCCCGGCGCTCGTTCTCCACCGCGCGCACGGTCTCGCCGGCCTCGGGTACGCCGTCGAAGCCGAGGACCTCGACCGGCTCGCCCGGTTGGGCGCGCTGGACGCGGTTGCCCATGAAGTCGTTCATCGCCCGCACCCGGCCCCAGTGGGCGCCGGCCACGAGCGCGTCTCCGACCTCGAGGGTTCCGCGCCCGATCAGGATCGACACCACGGGTCCACGGCCAGGATCGAGCTTCGACTCGATCACCGAGCCCGAGGCGGGCGCGTCCGGGTTGGCGCGCAGCTCCTCGACCTCGGCCATGACCAGGATCGTCTCGAGCAGGTCCTGAAGGCCCTCGTGGGTCTTCGCCGAGACGTTGACGAACTCTGTCTCGCCTCCCCACTCGACCGGCTGAAGCCCGAGCTGGGACATCTCGGCGCGCACGCGGTCGGGCTGCGCGCCCTCCTTGTCGACCTTGTTGACCGCGACGAGCATCGGGACCTCCGCCTCCTTGGCGTGATCCACCGCCTCCTGGGTCTGAGGCTTGACGCCGTCGTCCGCGGCGACCACGATCACGGCGATGTCGGTCACCTTGGCGCCGCGGGCGCGCATGGCGGTGAACGCCTCGTGGCCGGGCGTGTCCAGGAAGGTGATCGTCTTCGAGTCCTGGTGGACCTGATAGGCGCCGATGTGCTGGGTGATGCCGCCGGCTTCGCCCGCGGCGACCTCGGTCTGCCGGATGGCGTCGAGCAGCGAGGTCTTCCCATGGTCGACGTGGCCCATGATCGTCACCACCGGGGGACGCTCGACCAGGTCCTCGTCGGCGTCGTCGAAGACCTGCTCCTCCTCGAGCTCCTCGTCGGAGTGGACGATCTCCACTTCCTTGCCGAGCTCGGTGGCGAGCACCTCGATGGTCTCGTCGGAGAGCGTCTGGGTGAGCGTCTTGAGCTCGCCGAGCGCCATCAGCTTCTTCATCACCTCGGGCACGGGGACGTCGAGGTACTCGGCGACGTCCTTGACCGTGGAGCCCGAGTTGATCCGCGTCGCGTCGGGCTCGACCACCGCCGAGCGCGACGGACGCGACTCGGCCTCTTCGTCGTAGACGCCGCGGCGGCGCCGGCCACGGCGCTGGCGGCGCGGAGGCTGGTTTGACTGGGGCGGCCCACCACCGCCGGGGGCGCGGCGTGAAGCCTGCGAGTCGATGACCACGCGGCGGCGGCCACCGGCGCTCCCCGGGGCCCGCTCGCCCTGGAGGGAGTCACGCGTGGGGCGCTTGTGCGCGCCGCTCTCGCCCTGAGCCGGGGAGCTCTCGGTGCGCGCGGGCGCGGCACCCTCGGCCTGTGCGGCGGGCGCCTGAGGCTGCTGCGGCTGCTGCGGGCGGCGATCGCCGCCGGCGCGGGGCGGATTGGCCCGAGGATCACGCGGCGGCGGCTGCTGGGAGCGGGGATCGCGCGGCACCTGCACCGGCTGCTGCTGCTGCTGCGCTCGGGGATCGCGCGGTTGGCGCTGCGGCGGGCGAGGATCGCGCGGCTGCTGGGGCTGGGCGCGGGGTCCGCGCGGCTGCTGCGGCTGCACCGGCTGCTGCTGCTGCGGGCTGCTGCCTGCTGCGGCTGCGCAGGGCGAGGATCGCGCGTCTGCTGCTGCGCACGCGGGTCGGCGGCAGGCCGGCGCGGGGCCGAGCGGCTCATCTCCTGGCCACGCCGCGGATCCACGGGTACCTGGACCGGAGGCGGCGGCGTGGGCGCCACGCGCGGAGCGCTCGAGGCGCCGCTCGCCGAGGGTCCGCGAGAGGAGGAGCCCCGCGCGCCGCTCGAGGATCCGCGCGACCCGGCGGAGGAGCCGCGGCCGCGGCGGTCATCGTTGTCGTCGATCTTGACCCGGCGCGGACGGCTCGCGGGCGCGGTGGCAGGCGGTGGAGTGGCGGGCGCGGCGCTACCGGCACCCCCAGCCCCCGCCTCGGTGGCCCCCGAGGCCGCCGGGGCGGCCGGGGCGGAGCCGCCACCGTTGCCGAACACGCGTGCGGCCACGGCCTCGTCGACGGACGACGAGGACGCCTTGACGTCGATGCCGGCCGCCTGCAGGCGCGCCAGGACCTGCTTGGCCGGCAGGCCGCGCTCCTTGGCGATTTCGTGCACGCGCTTGTTCATCTCTATCTGAGTCTAGTTCTCCGAGGCGGTGGCGTCAGCGGCCGGGGCCGCCACCGTTGACCAGGTCCTCGACGCGGTCGGAGTCGATCGCCGCGAGCGCCTGATGGGCCTCGATCCCGCAGTAGCGCGAGCCGGGCAGCGCGGCGTTCGGACAGCGGCGGCCGTTGGAGAGGATCGCCGCGCACCGGCCGCCTGTGTCCTCCTCCTCGTAACCGTGCTGGGCCTCTTCGGCGGCGAACTCGGTCTCCGAGCGGATGTCGATCCGCCACCCCGTCAGGCGGGCGGCGAGCCGGGCGTTCTGGCCCTCGCGACCGATGGCCAGCGACAGCTGGTCGTCGGGCACGATCACCGTCGCCTGCTTGCCCGCGTCGTCCACCAGCACCTCCCGCACGCGCGCGGGTGACAGCGCCTTGGCCACGAACCGAGCGGGCTCGTCGTTGTAGGGGATGATGTCGATCTTCTCGCCGCGAAGCTCCGAGACGACCATGCGCACGCGCGAGCCGCGAGGGCCGACGCAGGCGCCCACCGGGTCGACCCCGTCGACGTGGGAGACGACGGCGATCTTGGAGCGGTAGCCGGGCTCGCGGGCCACGCCCGTGATCTCGACCAGGCCATCGGCGATCTCGGGCACCTCGAGCTCGAACAGCGACTTGATCAGCTCCGGGTCCCGCCGCGAGACGATGATGCTCGGCCCCTTGGTCGAGTTCGAGACGTCCTTGATCACGGCCTTGATCCGCTGCGAGTGGTCGTAGCGCTCGCCCTCCACCTGCTCTGACTTGGGCAGCAGCGCCTCAACCCGCTCGCGCAGCTGGACCAGCGTGTAGCGCGAGTCCGACTGCTGGACGATGCCGGTGATCAGCTCGCCGACGCGATCGCGGTACTCCTCGTACATCATGTCCCGCTCGGCTTCGCGGATCCGCTGGAGGATCACCTGCTTTGCCGTCTGCGCGGCGATCCTGCCGAAGTCGTGCGGGGTGACATCCTCGGTCTCGATCTCGTCCTCGTACTCCTTGAGCTTCTCGAGGTCGATCTCGGGCTCCGGCGGCTCGCGCATCTCCCCCGTCTCGGGGTCCACGGTCGGCTGCTGGTCGGTCGTTGCCTCGACGAGCAGCTGCTCCTCGAGCTCGGGCGGGATCTTCAGCTCCCACACCTTGAAGTCGCCGCTGTCGCGGTCCATCTCGACCTTGGCGTAGGGAGCGGAGCCGGGCGTCTTCTTGTAGGCGGACAGGAGGGCGTCCTCGAGCGCCTCCATCAGCTTCTCGCAGGAGATGTTCTTCTCGGCGGCCAGGCCGCGTACGGCTTCGACGATTTCTCTCGACATGGCTCAGACTCCGGGGACGAGGTTGGAGCGGGCGATTTGGTCGTAGGGGATCGTCAGGATCCCCCCGCCGGCCGCGATCGTGACGTCCTGATCGGAGGCGCCGACCAGCTCCCCGGTCACGCTCTTGTGGCCGTCCTTCTCCTCCCGCAGGCGCACACGTGCGCACCTCCCCAAGAAGCGCGAGTAGTGCTGTGGCTTGGTGAGCGGGCGGTTCTGCCCGGGTGAGGAGACCTCGAGCGCGTAGTGCTCGCGGTAGTCGGTCAGATGACCGGAGACGCGCTCGCACGCGTCAAGGCTGACGCCCTTCGGGTGGTCGATGAACAGACGTAGCGTGGTTCCGGAGACGACCTCAGCGAGCAGCACCTCGACATCGGGCTCACACGTTGCGAGCCGAGCCTCGATCTCAGCCTGGAGTGCGCTCACTTTCTCCTCCAAAAATCAACTCACAAATCTCACAAAAAAAGTGGGCAGCGCCCACTTCCGGGTACTACACCGGGAAGCGCCCGGCTGCGTGCCACTGAATGTAGCACTGCTCCTGCCTGCTCGCTGAGGCTTCGGAGGCGGCTCCCCGGGCTCGCGAAGCGGAGCGCGCGCCGGTCCGGCGTCAGGACGCTTCAGCCCGCGCGCGGGCGCGGTCGCGGTAGATCCGGTAGTCGCGCCGACCGGGCTGAAGGCACGCCGCCAGCGCCAGCGGCTTACGCGCCTCGGCATGGCGACCGAGCATCTGCAGCGAGCGGCCGAGGCAGAACTGCGCGAAGTCGTTCGTGGGCGCGCGCTCGATCACGGCCTCGAACTCCACCGCCGCCTGCTCGTAGCGCTGCGAGCGAAACAGCGCCCGGCCGAGTGCCTCCCGGATCGAGGTCTTGTCGGGAGCTAGGTCACGCGCGCGTGAGAGCGGGATCGTCGCCTGGTGGTTGTGCCCGGCCTCGAGTAGCTCCGTGCCGCGCCGGTACAGGTCATACACATCGTCCATTGGATGAAGTTTAGGCCTCGCGGCGAGCGCCGGTGAGCCTTTGCGGTCGGTGCCAGCGCGGCGGCAGCGCCCACAGCGCGCGCAGCGCGCCGGCCAGGCCCATCCCCGAGCGCAGCTCCGCTCGAAGCGCCCGGCGCTGGCGCAGCGTCGGCGGCGCGCCGCCGCTCCCGAACCTGGACATGCGAATCGCCCGGATGTACTGCTCCGCCTCGGCGCGGCCGTGTACCCGCCGCTCGAGACCGGCCAGCGTCATCCCGGTGACCATCGGGCGTCCGATCCGGGCCATGGCCCGCTCGAGCTCGGCCACGAGCTGCTCGGTGCTGCGATCGCGGCCTGCCAGAGAGGCGGCGAGCGCCAGCCCGGCCACGGCGAGGCCGGCCGCGACGAGTCCGATCAGCAGCAGCGGCGAGGCTCCCCCGGCGCCGGCGGCGGCGTGCCTGGCGGCCGCTCCGGTCGCGTGTGAAGGAACGCTGACCCCGTGCGGCAGCGGCGCCGGTGCGCCGATGTCGGTCGCGGGAGCGATCGGCACCCGGCCACCGAGCGCGGGATCGGCCGCGGGCGTGGGGTCGAAGCGGACCCAGCCGTAGTGCGGGAACCAGGCCTCGACCCACGCGTGCGCGTCCAATCGCTCACCGCCCACTGGTGTTGGGAGGCGTCGTAGCTGCCGCTGGTGAAACCGGTGGCGACTCGAGCGGGGACGCCGCCGAGCCTGAGCAGGAGCGCCATCGTCCCCGCGAACTGCTGGCAGTAGCCGGCCTTCGACTGAAACAGGAACGAGACGAGCGGGAAGCTGCTGCGCGGAGGCGTCTCGCTGTAGGTGTAGCCCTGCGCGAGGTAGCGCTGCACGCTCGCGACGAAGCGTACGGCGTGCTCGAGGCGCTCGCCAGCCGGTGCGCGAGCGAGTACGCCTGCGCGTACGGCGACTGCTCGACGGCGCTGACCCCGCCGCCGCCGCTCGGCGACGGCTCGGCGGCCACCGGCGCGGTGGAGTGAAACGGCGGGAAGCGCACGCCGGTCGGCGGCCCATAGCCACCCGACGAGGGCAGATCGACCGTGCGGTAGCCGCCGAGCTGAGCTGGATACGCGTCCCCCGCGCGTGCGAGCTGTCCCGGCCCGGGCCGCGGGTCGTAGACCTCGACGCTGTAGCTGTCACCCGGTGAGAGCTGGCTCGAGGCGATCCACGTCCCCGGGCTGGCGCCCTCGAACACGGGACTCGGCACGTGCTCCGGCTGCGAGGCGGCGCCCGCGGCGAGGATCGTTCCCACCTTCATCGTCCGGATCGTCACCTGGATCGGCTGCGTCCACCGCGAGCGCGCCGACGGGTCCACGCCGGCGAGGGAATCGACCCGCGGCCCGTCCGTCCCGGTGCGCCACTGGCGGCCGTCGAACACGTCGAGGTTCTCCGCCTTCCAATAGGACGCTCTCCGGCCCGCGACGTCCATGACCGTCCGGCCCCGGCGCGGCCAATCGATGGGGCCGTAGGTCTGCGACCAGTCGAACGTGTCCACGCTCGACGGCGCGAGATGCCCGGCAAGCGATTCGTAATCGACCCAGGCCCGGTGCTGGTCGAGGCCGGGTCCGATGATCAGCGCCCCGAGGCCCGCCAGCGCACACAGGCCGATCACGGCCGCGCGGTCGCCACGCGGGACGCGCTCGCCCCACATGAACGCGGCGATGAGGCCGAACAGCAGCAGCCCCTGGAGATATGGGAACTGTGGGTGAATCAGCGTCGAGGGGACCACCGCGAGCGCGATCAGCGGCAGCGCAGCGCCGGCGAGCCGGACGTCGCTGACGAATCCTCCGGTGAAGGCGAGCAAGGCCGCACCGTCCAGCAGCAGCACCCCCGCGCCGAGCAGGATCACCACGTGCGTCCATACGTTTATGCCGTTGTAGGGCAGGAGCACTGCGGGCAGGGAGGACAGGCCCTGCCCGATCCCGTTCACGATCAGCTCGATGCGGGCGTGCCTCATCCACGACAGCGGGACGCCGCAGATGGGGAACATCGCGAGGAACACGAGGACGCCGGCGGCGACCCCGAGCGCCCAGTGCCGCCGCGCCAGCGGTCGCCCGAACACGACCACGAGCAGCGCCAGTCCCAGCAGGCCGAGCAGCCGCCAGGCCGGCATGGGATCGAACAGCGTCCCCCAGCGGATCACCCCGTACAGGCCGAGGGCCGCGAACATGATCACGCGTATGTGCGGGCGCGCGGGGGCCTGGGCGCGGGCCCGGCGCGGCCGCGTGCCCCGGAGCGGGAGCGCGCCTGCGCTCACGCCACCCGCTCCCGCGCCGGCGCCGTGCGGGCGGCCCCGACGACGTAGCCCCGGCACCCGGCCACCTCGAACACGGCCACGCCGCGAGCCGCGCGAGTGGACCGACGCCGGCAGGACCAGCACTGGGGCGAGCTGCCCGTGTCCGGCCGCTGCCTGGGGAAGGCGCCGCGGCGGCTCGGCCGCCACGTAGAAGATCCGCCCCGTCCGCGCTCCCAGGCTGAGTGCAGGCGCGCGCTGCTCAGGGCCGCCCTCGAGCAGCGCGAGCCGCGTGAGCGTGGCCGCCCAGCGGACTAGGTTCGGCGTCGATCTCCACCGGCCGTCGCTCCCCGGGCATCAGCAGGCCGCAGCCGCCACGCTTGGCGAGGTCGAGGACGATCGACGCGGCGGCTCGCACGGCGGCGTCGAGCTCCTCGCACGCGCGCTGCGAACAACGCGCGTCGAGGACCACCAGCGGCTGCGTGCAGGCGTCGGCGCGCATCCGCCGCTCGAGCAGTCCCGCGCCCCGCGCCACCGCGGGCCAGTGGATGCGCGAGGCCGGCGTCCCGACGCGGTACGGGCGCAGCCCGTCGAGCTCGGCAGCGGCCATCGGCTCGGCGCTGGCCCGTCCCGCCGAGGCGTGCGAGTAGGCGCCGATGTTCCGCCCGATCCAGTTGATCGCCTCGATCCGCGGCAGCACGAGCACCTCGTCCGGCTCGCTCCCGTCAACCTGGACCACCTCCGCCAGCCCGAGGATGTCTCCGCTGATCACGGCCGGCGGCGAGAGCCGTTTGCGACCTCGCCGCGGGAAGCTCGCCACGATCGTGACCGTCGCGCGTCGGCTGCCGGAGCGCACCGACAGCGCGGAGCCCACCGGCACCGAGCTCTGCGTCACCGGATCGAACACCTCGCCCCCGGGCAGCCCGAAGGGCCCGCGCCGCACGTCGATCGTGGTCTCGAACCGCTGTCCCTCCATCACGCGCTCGGCCTGGAGGCGGCGCTTCGCCCGGGCGCCGCGCGCGGCGACGGCTCACCCACAGCGGCGTCAGGACGCCCGAGCCCGGCGAACGCCACGCCCGGCACGAACAGCGGCCCGGTGTCGAACATGAGGGCGATCAGGATCAGGCCGACCCCGGCCACGGCGACCCCGGCGGCCCGTCGCATGCCCCGGCGCGCGCTCATCACAGGGCGCGAACGGAGCGGATCGCGTCGGCGATCACGTCGGCGGCCGCGTCCCGCGCGGAGACTCCGGCGCGAGCACGAGGCGGTGCGCGAGCACGGGCTCGGCCAGCGCCTGCACGTCGTCGGGCAGGGCGTGGTCGCGGCCGTGCATCATCGCGTGCGCCTTGGCGGCCTTGAGCAGCATGAGCCCGGCGCGCGGGCTCGGCCCGAGCTCGACGCGCGGGTCCTCGCGCGCGCGCCACAGGACGCGCACGACATAGTCCCGGAGCGCGCCCGACGCATGCACGGCGGTAGCCGCCGCCTGGGCGGCCAGGACCTCGGCGGCGGTGGCGACCGGCGCCAGTGAGAGCACGCGGTCGCCCGCTTCGTGGTCGGCGAGCATGCTCGCCTCGGCGCTGGGCGACGGGTAGCCCAGCGAGATCCTGGCCATGAAGCGGTCGACCTGCGCCTCGGGCAGCGGGTAGGTCCCCTCGTACTCGATCGGGTTCTGCGTCGCGAGCACGAGGAACGGCCGCGCCAGCTCGTGGGTGTGGATGTCGACCGTCACCGAGCGCTCCTGCATGCACTCGAGCAGTCCCGACTGCGTCTTGGGCGAAGCGCGGTTGATCTCGTCGACGAGGACGATGTTGGCGAACACGGGTCCGGGCCGGAACTCGAACCGGTGAGCGCGCTCGTCGTAGACGTTGGTCCCGACGACGTCGGCCGGGAGCAGATCCGAGGTGCACTGAATCCGCGCGAACTGGCAGTCGATCGAGCGCGCCAGCGCGCGCGCGAGCGCGGTCTTGCCCACCCCGGGGTTGTCCTCGACGAGCACGTGGCCCTCGGCCAGCAGCGCCACGATGACGTGCTCGAGCGTGGGACGGCGCACCTGCACCGCGCGCGCGACGTTGTCGGCCAGCCGCCGCGCGAGCGCGGCGTGTACCTCAGACCCCTGCGGCGCTACCGGCGCCCGCTCTGGCTCCACTGCTCTCCTCTCTCGCGGGCCGCTGCTCCCGCAGCCGCTCGATCTCGTCGAGAATCGCCTGCGCGATCAACGTCTTGCTCGCCCGAGCGACGCGGCGCTCGCCGGCCGCGCTGACGATCGTAACCTCGTTCTCCTCGGCATCGAACCCGATGCCCGGCCGTGACACGTCGTTGACCACGACCGCGTCCAGCCGCTTGCGCTCGAGCTTGCCGCGGCCGTAGCTGCACCGCATCGTCTGCCGTGCTCGGCGGCGAACCCGACCAGCACCTGGTCGGCGCGGCGGCGCTCGGCTCAGCGCGCTGAGGATGTCGACGGTCGGTTCGAGCTCCAGCTTGGGCACGCCCTGGTCCTTCTTCAGCTTCCTCGGCGCGGCATCGGCTCGGCCGGAAGTCCGCCACCGCCGCCGCCATGACGAGGACGTCGGCGCGGTCGAATTCCTTCTCGCACGCCTGCTCGAGCTCGGCCGCGGTCCGCACGTCGACCACGCGCACGCCGGCGGGTGCGGGCAGCGAGAGGTTGGCCGCGACCAGCGTCACCTGCGCCCCCCGGCGCGCCGCCTGCGCCGCCAGCGCGCTGCCCATCTTCCCCGAGGAGCGGTTGCCGATGTAGCGCACGCTGTCGATCGGCTCGCGGGTGCCGCCCGCAGTGACGAGCACGCGCGTCCCCGCCCAGCTCTGAGGGGTGAGGAGCGCCTCGCAGACCTCGAGCAGCTGCGGCGGCTCGGCCAGGCGGCCGACGCCGTGCTCGCCGTGAGAGGCGAGCTCGCCCTCGCCGGGGGCGATGATCGTCACGCCCCGCGCCTTCGAGCAGCTCGAGGTTCGCCTGGGTGGCGGCGTTCAGGTACATGCGGTTGTTCATCGCCGGGGCCACCGCCACCGGACAGGCGGCGGCGAGGGCGGCCGCGGTCAGGAGGTTGTCGGCGTGGCCGTGGGCGAGCTTGGCGATGGTGTTCGCGCTCGCCGGCGCGATCAGGTAGGCCTGCGGCCCGCTCGACCAGCGCCAGGTGGCTGATCGGCGCGCGCTCCGGGACCGGCTCGCCCGGATAGGCCCCGCGGGCCGGGTCGGGCTCGAACTCGCCGACCAGCACCGGGGCGCCCGTGATCGCCTCGAACGACGCGCGTCCCGACGAACTGCTCGCTCGCCGGCGGTCTGGATCACGCGCACGGCGTGCCCGGCCTTGATCGCCAGGCGCGTCGCCTCGAGCACCTTGTAGGCCGCGATCCCGCCGCTCACGCCGAAGAGCAACCGGGCCACGGTATGGCCCTACCGGTAGTGGTACTTCAGCTTGCCCTGCGCCACTTCCTCCAGGGCGATCGTCAGATAGTTCTTGGAGCGCGTGTCCACCATCGGCGGCGGGAACTCGTCGAACGTGCCCTCGCCGAGGTTGTGGTAGTAGGAGTTGATCTGGCGCGCACGCTTGGCGGCCACGATCACGCTGGCGTAGTCGGAGTCGACGTGCTCGAGCAGCTTGTCGATGCGGGGTGAGATCAAGGGGAAGTCCTTACCGTCGTGTGGGTTACAGAAGGTTAGCGGTCTCGCCCGGCCCCGCTCGAGTCAAGGGCGCGAGCGGACGATTCCCACCAGCTCCTCGGTGGCGCGCTCGAGCCGGTCGTTGACGATCACGTGAGCGAACTCGGGGCGCGCCTCGAGCTCCTCCTGCGCCGTGCGCATGCGCGCGTCCACCTGCTCGGCCGAGTCGGTGCCGCGGCCGACCAGCCGCGCCCGCAGGGCGTCGTTCGGACGGTGGCGCGATGAACACCTGGATCGCCTCGGGCATGGCCTCTCGGATCTGGCGCGCCCCCTGGACCTCGATCTCGAGCACGACCGGCTCCCCCCGGTCCGAGGTGGCGCTCGAGCTCGGAGCGCAGCGTTCCGTAGCGGTTGCCCGAGTAGCTGGCGTGCTCGACGAAGTCGCCCGCCGCGACCCGGTCCGCGAACTCCTGCGGGGTCAGGAAGTGGTAGTCGACGCCGTCGCTCCTCCCCCGGGCGCGGAGCCCGGGTCGTCGCCGAGGTGGAGAGCGCCAGCTCGGGCACGCGCTCTCGCAGCCCGCGAATCAACGTCCCCTTGCCCACGCCGGAGGGGCCGGTGATGACGAATACCCTCGCCTTCGGACACGGCGCGGGACGCGACGGCTGCTGGAGTTCAGCGCCGCCGCATGAGCTGCGACCAGCTCGCGCCGCTGACGCTCGGACAACCCGCCGATGGTCTTGCTCGGCGAGATCCTGCACTGCGACAGGATCTTGTTGACCTTCACGCGCCCGTACTTGGGAACCGCGAGCAGGAGATCGAACACCTTCGCGGTTTCCAGGTACGCGGGCGGCTCCAGGAGCAGCTCGTGAATCGGCTGGCGGCCGGCCTTGAGGTCGCGCTTCAGTTGCGCCCGGCGGCTACGTACGTCGTTGGCGCGCTGGAGCGCCTCCATCCGCTGCACTAGGGAGCGTTCCGGTGCAGCCATGGGCTTCGGGGGCGATTCGCTGACCGGCGGCATGGGCGGCGACTATACATCTTGCGACGGGGCGATCAAGCCATTTCCCCTCAATTCGACTACACCTCAAGCTGAGGTCGAGCGATGTCGAGGAAGGTTGCGGGAATGGCCGAGATTTGCAGGGGGTTTAGTGCCGTTAGCAACTAGGTGCGGACCGGCGCGCCAGGGTTGCCGAGGCCCCTCGCCGAACCGGCCGTTTGCGCGCAGTTTCATCGAGCTCGCGTGCGATCCGCGTACCCGCTGACGGGTCCCTGAAGCTCTCCGTCCCGACCGCGACGACGGTGGCACCGGCTCTGCAGCAACTCGAGCGCATCCTGCCCACTCTGGACCCCACCCATTCCCACGATCGGGATCTCCACCGCCCGGGCCACCGCGTGTACCTGCGCGAGGGCGATGGCGCGGACGGCCGGACCGGACACGCCGCCGGTGGCCCCGCCCAGCCAGGGCTCTCCGGAGTCCGGATCGAGAGCCATGCCCCGCAGCGTGTTGATCAGCGACACGGCGCTGGCACCGCCCTCCTCGGCCGCCCGAGCCACGGCGGGCACATCGGAGGCGTTCGGGGTGAGCTTGACGATCAGAGGCTTCTCGGTCAGAGGGCGCACCCGCTGCATCAGCCTCGTCACCTCGCGCGGGTCGGCGCCGATCAAGAGCCCGGTCTCCACGTTCGGGCACGAGACGTTGAGCTCGAGCGCCGCCACCTCCTCGCGCGCCGAGACCGCGCTCACGAGCTCGGCCACCTGGTCGTGGGTGAAGCCCATGACGTTGACGATCAGCGGGACGGGCAGCTCGGCGAGTGCCGGCAGGTCCTCGGCCAGGTAGCGCCCGATGCCCTTGTTGGGCAATCCGATCGAGTTGATCATCCCGGCGCCGAGCTCCCACAGCCGCGGTGGCGGATTGCCCTGGCGCGGGGCGACGGTGACCGTCTTCGAGACGTAGGCGGAGAACGGGAAGCTCTCGATCAGCTGATCGCCGAACGCGCGGCGGGCGGCGAGGGCGTCGAAGGTGCCCGAGGCGTTGATGATCGGGTGTTGCAGCTCGATGCCGCAAAAGTCGATCGTGCGGTGACGTGGCCGAACATCGGAGCGGTCTCCGGGACTCATAGAGCGGAGATGTGAGGCCGGGAGCCAGGCGCAGCCGAGCGGTCTCCTCCACCAGCTCGAGCGCGCCGGCGTCGAGCACGGGACCGTCGACGCACAGCCGCAGGTAGCCGCGCTTGGTGGGGACGACGCACCCGAAGCAGGCGCCGAAGCCGCAGGCCATCCCCGACTCCAGCGCGAGCTGAGCGGGAGCGAGATGAGTGGCGGCGAGGGCGCGGACGGCCTCGAGCATGGGCGGCGGCCCGCAGGCGTACACGGTGAGGCTGTCCGCCTGGGCCGTCCAGCTCCTCGCGAAGCAGATCGGTGACGAAGCCGTGGTGGCCGACGCTGCCATCGTCGGTCGCCACGCGGGTGTCGCGCGAGCAGTCCCGCGCCGGCGGCCCGGGGGGCGTCGCGGAAGCCGAGCAGCGTCGCCGCCGGCGAATCCTCGAGCTGGTCCTGCCACATGGCGAGCGGGGCGATCCCTACGCCGCCGCCGACGAGTAGCGCCCGCCGGTCGCCGTCGGGCGGCTCGAACCCGCGCCCGAGCGGGCCGACCAGCAGCAGCTCGTCGCCGGGCTCCGATTCGCACAGCCGCTTGGTCCCGGGGCCGACGTCCTCGATCAGGAAGTGGAGCTCGTCGCTTCCCGGCGGGCGCCCGCAGCACGCTGAACGCGCGCGGGAGGAACGGCCGATCGGCCTCCCCCCCGCCCCAGCGCGAGGCCGTGGCCAGCATGTAGAACTGTCCTGCCTGCGGCCGCGGACCCGGCAGGGTCCAGGCAGCGGAGGACCACGTAGGCACCATGCTGCTCGCGGGCGATGACGCGGGCGCGGCGGCGACCGAACGGGGCGAGCGTGCGGTCGGCGCGGCCCGTTCAAGTGTGGAGCTCCTGGAGCGAGAGCACCTCGGGGGTGCCCCGGCGGGCGGCCGAGATGGCGCGGGCGGCGGCGATCGCCCCGGACATCGTGGTGATGCAGGGAATCCGGTGGGCGATGGCGCTGGCTCGGATCTCGTAGCCGTCGGTTCTCGCCCCCGTGCCCACGGGGGTGTTGATGACCAGGCCCACCTCGCCTCGCTCGATCCAGTCGACCACGTGGGGCGAGCCCTCGCCGATCTTGTTGATCGCCTCTGCGGGGATCCCCATCCTGCGGATCGCGCGGGCGGTGCCCTGGGTGGCGATGATCCGGAAGCCGAGGTCGTGCAGGAGCATGGCCACGCCGATCGCCGCCGGCTTGTCGCCGTCGGCGACGGTGATGAACACCGTCCCCTCGTTCGGAAGCCGCGCGCCGGCGGCGGCCTGGGCCTTGGCGAACGCGGTGGGGAAGTCGCGCGCGACGCCCATGACCTCGCCGGTCGAGCGCATCTCGGGGCCGAGCAGCGAGTCGGCGCCGGCGAAGCGATCGAAGGGCAGCACGACCTCCTTCACGCACACGTGCCCGTTGGTCGGTGTCGGCGGGGAGGTTCAGGTCCTTGATGCGCTCGCCGAGGAGCACGCGGGTGGCGAGCTTGGCCAGAGGCAGACCGATCGCCTTGGAGACGAACGGGACCGTCCGCGACGCACGCGGGTTGGCCTCGATCACGTACAGCTCGTCGTCGTGGATCGCGTACTGGACGTTGAGCAGGCCCGACTGACGCCGAGGGCCTTGGCGATCCCTTCCGTCTGCGCCCTCAGCTGCGCCAGCATCTCCTCGCCGAGCGTGTGCGGTGGCAGCACGCAGGCCGAGTCGCCGGAGTGGATCCCCGCCTCCTCGACGTGCTGCATGATCCCGGCGATCCACACGTCGTCCCCGTCCGCGAGCGCGTCCACGTCGACCTCGATCGAGTCCTCCAGGAAGCGGTCGAGGTAGATCGTGCTGCCGGTCTCCGGCGTCGACCGCTGCAGGTAGTCGCGCAGGCCCTCGACGCTGTAGACGATCTCCATGGCGCGGCCACCCAGGACGTAGCTCGGGCGGACGAGCAGCGGGAAGCCGACCTGTCCTGCGCTTTCGATCGCCTCGGCGGTGGAGCAGGCCGTGGCGTAGGGCGGCGCCTTGTATCCGAGCCGGTCGAGCAGGGGGCCGAACCGAGAGCGGTCCTCCGCCAGGTCGATGGCGTCGATGCTCGTGCCCAGGATGTTGATCCCGGCGTCGTGGAGGGTGGCGGCGAGCTTGAGCGGTGTCTGGCCGCCGAACTGGACGATGATGCCTTCGGGGTCCTCGATCCCGCACACGCCGAGGACGTCCTCGCGGGTCAGCGGCTCGAAGTAGAGGCGGTCCGAGGTGTCGTAGTCGGTGGAGACCGTCTCCGGGTTGCAGTTGATCATGACCGCATCGCGCCCGCTCGAGCGGACGGTCTCGGCGGCGTGGACGCAGCAGTAGTCGAACTCGATCCCCTGGCCGATGCGGTTCGGGCCCGAGCCGAGGATGACCACGCTGGGGCGGCCGTTCTTCTGCACCTCGTGGTTGGGGCCGGCCTTGCCGGGGCGCTCCCATCCCGAGTAGAAGTAGGGCGTCTGGGCGGCGAACTCGGCGGCGCACGTGTCGACCGACTTGAACGTTCGCTCGCCGGCGAACGGCGCATCGGGGTCGGCCACGAGACCCGCGAATTCGTGGAGGAACCACGGGTCGATCGAGGTCCGGCGGTGGAGCTCATCGACGTCGACGCCGCGTCTCAGCGCCTCGAGCAGGTGGTCGAAGCGCTCGGACCCGGCGATCCCTACGGCTTCGAGCAGGGCGGGCGTCTCGAGGTCGGCCGAGCCGGGCTTGGTGTCGAGCTCGCGCGAGCGCAGCGCCTTGGCGAACGCCTGCTTGAACGTGCGCCCGATCGCCATCGCCTCCCCCACCGACTTCATGTGCGTCGTGAGGCCTGCCTCCGCCCCGGGGAACTTCTCGAACGCGAACCGCGGCCACTTGACCACGCAGTAGTCGATCGCCGGCTCGAAGCTCGCCGGCGTCGCCCGGGTGATGTCGTTGGGGATCTCCTGGAGCGTGTAGCCGACCGCCAGCCGCGCCGCGATCTTGGCGATCGGAAAGCCGGTGGCCTTGCTCGCGAGCGCGCTCGAACGCGACACCCGCGGGTTCATCTCGATCACGACGATCTCGTCGGTGCGCGGGTTGACCGCGAACTGGACATTGGATCCGCCTGTCTCGACGCCGACGGCACGGATGACCGCGATCGCCTGGTCGCGCAGCGCCTGGTACTGCTTGTCGGTGAGAGTCTGCTGCGGGGCCACGCACACGCTGTCGCCAGTGTGTACGCCCATCGGATCGATGTTCTCGATCGAGCAGATGATCACCACGTTGTCCGCACGGTCGCGCATGACCTCGAGCTCGAACTCGCCCCAGCCGAGCACCGACTCCTCGAGCAGCACCTGGCTGATCGGCGAGGCGGCGAGGCCGCCGCCGACGATCCGCTCGAGGTCGGCTTCCCTGCGGACGATGCCGCCGCCGGTGCCCCCGAGGGTGAAGGCAGGGCGGACGATGAAGGGAAGGCCCAGCTCGGTTGCCGCGGCGTGGGCTTCGTCGAGGGTGTGGACGATCAGGCTGCGCGGGACCCTGAGCCCGGCGTCGTGCATGGTCTGGCGGAAGCGATCCCGGTCCTCGGCACGGTCGATCGCGTCGTAGTTGGCGCCGATGAGCTCGACGCCGTGGCGCTCGAGCGTCCCGTCCTCGTGCAGCGTCTTGGCCAGGTTCAGCGCGGTCTGGCCGCCGAGCGTGGGCAGGAGCGCGTCGGGCTTCTCGCGCTCGATCACCTGCGCCACCGGCCCGGGGAGCAGCGGCTCGATGTAGGTCGCGGTGGCGACCTCGGGGTCGGTCATGATCGTGGCCGGGTTCGAGTTGACGAGCACGACCTCGTAGCCCTCGCTCATCAGCACCCGGCAGGCCTGGGTTCCCGAGTAGTCGAACTCGGCCGCCTGGCCGATCACGATCGGCCCCGACCCGATCAGCAGGATCTTCTTGATGTCCTCGCGGCGGGGCATTCAGCTCACCTGGGCCGCCGCGGCGATCTGCTCGATGAACCGGTCGAACAGGTAGAGGGCGTCGTTGGGCCCCGGGCCCGCCTCGGGGTGGTACTGGACGGTGGCGCCCTGGACGTCTCTCAGGATCAGCCCCTCGACGGTGCGGTCGTAGAGGTTGATGTGCGAGAGCTCGGCGGCGCCGAAGTCGGTCTCCCAGCGAACGGCTTCGTCGGTGTCGATCGTCTTGGCACCCGTGGGGCCGAGAACCGCGAAGCCGTGGTTCTGGCTGGTGATCTCCGTCCGCCCCGTGGTCAGGTCCTTGACCGGATGGTTGGCGCCGTGGTGGCCGAAGGGCAGCTTGTAGGTCTCCAGGCCGACGGCGCGGCAGAGCAACTGGTGGCCGAGGCAGATCCCGTACACGGGGCGCTTGCCGACGAGCTCGCGAACCGTCTCGACGATGTAGCCGAGCGCGGCCGGGTCACCGGGGCCGTTCGCGAGGAAGATCGCATCCGGGCCGTTCTCGAGCAGGTCCTGCGGGGTCGCCGTGCACGGATGGAGCTCGAGCGTCGCGCCGCGTCCGGCCAGGTTGCGGACGATCGAGCGCTTGACGCCGGTGTCGATCATCGCGATCCGCGGTCCGCTCCCCTCGATCACGACCATCTCGGGCGGCGTGACCAGCCGCGCCAGGTCGCGCCCGTCCATGGAGGGCTCGGCGGCGATCAGCTGGTGGGCTTCGGGTTCGGAGATGCTCTCCGGGAACACCCCGCCGCGCATGGCGCCGGCGTCGCGGATGTGGCGCACGAGCGCGCGGGTGTCGAGGTCGGTGATGGCGGGGATCCCGTGCCCGGAGAGCCAGTCGAGCCAGCCCTGATAGGCGCCGGGGGCGTCATCGCGGTTGACCGCGGCGCGCATGATCGCGGCGCCGGCGTGGACGCGATCGGACTCCATGGCCGCGTCGGAGACGCCGTAGTTGCCGATCTGGGGATAGGTGAAGGTGATGAGCTGACCCGCGTAGCTCGGGTCGGTCATCGCCTCCTGATAGCCCGACATCGAGGTGGTGAAGACGATCTCGCCGACGGCGTGCGCATCCGCCCCGCAGGCGAGGCCGTCGAAGCGCGTCCCGTCCTCGAGCAGGACGTAGGCGGGCCGGAAGCTCACGTCAGCGCCCGGGCCTCGGCCAGCATCGGCGCCCGAAACGCGACCGCGCCCGCGGCCACCGTGAGCAGGACGCGCCCGTACAGCGTCCGGCCGTGGAAGCAGCAGTTCTCGGAGCGGCTGGCGTAGCCGCTCGCCCCGACCTCGTAGCTCTGCTCGAGGTCCACGAGGGCAATGTTCGCCGGCTCGCCGGGCGCGATCCGCGGTGTCGGCAGGTTGTAGAGGGCCGCGCCCGCGGTCATCCGCTCGATCAGCGTCTCGAGCTCGAGCTCGCCGGTGACCACGAGCTCGGTGAAGATCGCGGCGAACGCGGTCTCGAGCCCGGTGGTGCCCATCGGCGCCTGCTCGAACGGGACCTCCTTCTCATGACGCGCGTGGGGGGCGTGATCGGTGGCGACGCAGTCGATCACCCCTGACTTGAGCGCCTGCACGAGCGCGCGACGGTCGGCATCGGTGCGCAGCGGCGGGTTCATCTTGAAGCGGCTGTCGAGCGTGCGCACCACGTCGTCGGTGAGGGTCAGGTGGTGCGGGGTGACCTCGCCCGTGACCCGCGCGCCGGCCGCCTTGGCCTGCGCCAGGGCCTCGACCGACTCCACGGCGGACAGGTGCTGGAAGTGCACGCGGGCGCCCTCGTAGAGAGCGATCGCTCCGTCGCGGGCGATGTAGGTCGACTCCGACAGCGACGGGATCCCGGCGAGCCCGAGCCGCGCCGAGACCGCGCCCTCGTGCATGACCCCGTCGCGGGAGAGCTCGGGATCCTCCTCGTGCAGCGCGACGACCCCGCCGGCGAGCCGCTGGTACTGGAGGGCCTTGCGGAGCATCCCCGCCGAGACGACCGGCTTGCCGTCGTCGGTGAACCCGAGCGCACCGGCGTCGCGGAGCTCGGCCATCTCGGTCAGCTCGCTGCCCTTCAGGGCGCGGGTGATCGAGGCCAGGAAGCCGACCGGGACCCGGGCTTCCCGCGAGGCCTGCTCGGTCAGCGAGCGCAGGACGGCCGCGTCGTCGACCACGGGCGCCGTGTTCGGCATCGCAATGACGGCGCAGAACCCGCCCGCGGCAGCCGCCGCGGTGCCGGTGGCGATGCTCTCCTTGTACTCCTGCCCGGGCGTCCGCAGGTGCACGTGCGGGTCGACGAAGCCGGGGAAGAGGTGCTTGCCGGCGGCGTGGAGCTGGTCGCCGCTCGGAGGCACCGGGAGTGAGCCCGGGGCGCCGAGCTCGGCGATGGCTCCGTCGCGGATCAGGATGTCGCGGGGCTCCTCGAGGCCCGCGCGCGGGTCGACCACGTACGCATCGCGGATCAGGAGCTCGGCGGGCTGGGTTGACTTCATGTGGAGCGCCATCACGCCACCGCCGCCAGCTGGGGGGCTCCGACCAGGAGCTCGTAGAGGACGGCCATCCGCACCGCCACGCCGGCCTTGACCTGCGCCCCGATCAGCGCCTGCGGCGAGTCGATCGCCTCGCCGGAGATCTCGACGCCGCGGTTGACCGGACCGGGATGCATCAGAAGCTGTCCCGGTCTGAGCCGTGCCGTCGTGATCTGGTAGCGGCTGGCGTACTCGCGCAGGGACGGGACGAAGGCGTCGCGCATGCGCTCGTGCTGCATGCGCAGGACGTAGACCACGTCGGCTTCCTGGACGCGCTCGAGCGTGGTGGCGGAGCGGCATCCCAGCGCCTCGATGTCCCGGGGGATCAGCGTGGGCGGGCCACACACCGTCACCTCGGCGCCCATCTGGGTGAAGGCGAGGATGTTGGAGCGCGCCACCCGGGAGTGCAGGACATCGCCGACGATCCACACGTTGGCGCCGTCGAGCGAGCCGAGCTTCCGGCGCAGGGTGAACGCGTCGAGCAGCGCCTGGGTCGGGTGCTCGTGCTTGCCGTCGCCGGCGTTGATGACCGCCGCGTCGATCCAGCCGGCGACGAGCTGGGCCGCGCCCACGTGCGGGGAGCGGATCACGAGCGCGGCCGGATCGTAGGCCGAGAGCGTCTGGACCGTGTCCTTGAGCGACTCGCCCTTGTCGACGCTCGATCCGGCCGAGCGGATGCTGACCACGTCGGCGGAGAGGCGCTTGGCGGCGAGCTCGAACGAGCTGCTCGTCCGGGTGCTCGACTCGTAGAACAGGTTGACCACGGTGCGGCCCCTGAGCGCGGGGACCTTCTTGATCTCGCGGCCCGCGACCTCGGCGAAGGACTCGGCGCGGTCGAGGATCCGCTCGATGCCACCGCGGTCGAGGTCGCCGATCGAGATCAGGTGGCGGGGAAGCCGGTTCATGCCGCCACCCTCCTCGGCTCGGTGGCGGGGCCGATCGTGACCGCGTCCTCGCCGTCGACCTCCTCGACGCACACGTTGACGCGCTGGTCCTGGGAGGTCGGGAGGTTCTTGCCCACGTAGTCGGGGCGGATCGGGAGCTCCCGGTGGCCACGGTCGACCAGGGTGGCGAGCTGGACCCGGTCGGGCCGCCCGTAGTCGAAGATCTCGTCGATCGCGGCGCGGACGGTGCGGCCCGTGTACAGGACGTCGTCGACGATCACGATCGTGCGGTTGTCGAGCGGGAAGTCGAGCTGGGTGGCGTGGACCACCGGCGCCGCGGCGCCACCGCCGCGGATCGCCAGGTCATCGCGGTAGAAGGAGATGTCGACGAATCCGAGCGGGACCTGCGTCGCGAGCAGCTCGCTCGTCAGGGCGTGGAGCCGCTGAGCGAGGATCGCCCCCCGGCGATGGATGCCCACGAGCGCGATCGGTCCGTCCGGGTTCTTCTCGACGATCTCGTGCGCGATCCGCACGAGCGTGCGGCGCATGTCGTCCCGATCGAGGACGACCGTGGCGGGCGGCATCAACGCGCTCCTTCCTAGCCTCGCTGGACTGGGTTAAAGGGGCAGACAGACTCAGCTGAGAGTAACAGCGCCGGCGGCGGCGACTCGGGCGGTGCCATCTGGGTGCGCTGAACGCCCCGAAATGGCTTCAGCTGTCCGGGCGGCGTTCGTAGAGGACGTGCGGGAGGCCCGCGTACTCGATGTCACGCTCGTAGGCGAAGCCGGTCTTCTCCATCACCCGGCGCGAGGCCCGGTTGCTCGGGAGCGTCAGGGCGACGATCCACGGGAGCTCGAGCGTCCCAAACGCGGCTTCGACCGCCGCCCGGGCCATCTCGGTGGCCAGGCCCTCCCCCCAACGCGCCGGCACGATCGCCCACGCCGCCTCTACGTCGTTGAGCCCGGCGGCGTAGGTGTACTGGAGACCGCCCCTCCCCACCATCTCCCCCGTCTGCCGATCGCGCAGCAGCCACAGGCCGAACCCGTAGCGCTCCCAGTGGCCGATCTTCGCCAAGGTGCCCGCGGCCACGTCATCGGGCGTCGGCGGCTCATCGCGCGCCCACAGGGTGCGCAGGACGCGCGGGTCGAGCATGAACGGCGTCAGCTCGGCGACGTGCTCGGGCTGGAGGCGCTCGCAGATCAGCCGGGCGGTCTCGACCCGCTCGAGCGAGGTGCGCCTCACTCGGCGGCGGCCTCCGAGGGCACCTGATCGCGCCACCGTACGAGCTCGGGCTCCCCCCTCTCCGCGAACGGGATCTCGATCGTGTCGAAGTCACGCGGAAGCAGCGTGCGCGGGAACACCGCACGCGCCTCGTCGCGAAGCTGCCCGACGGCGTACCGGGTCGAGAAGTGGTTGAGCGCGAGCGTGGTCACCTCGGCCTCCCGGGCGAGCAACGCCGCCTGGCGCGCCGTCGAGTGGCCGGTCTCCGCCGCCCGGTCGTGCTCCTCCTCGGTGAACGTGGCCTCGTGGATCAGGAGGTCGGCGCGGTGCGCGGCGATCCGGAGCGTCTCGCAAGGCCGGGTGTCGCCGGAGAGCACGATCTTCCGGCCGGCGCGCGCCGGGCCCAGCACCTGCTCGGGCGCCACCCCGTTCACGGTCTCCCCGTGCTGGAGGCGCCCGAACTCGGGGCCCGGGGTCAGACCGAGCTCGATCGCCTTGCCGGGGTCGAACACGCCCGGCCGCTCATCCTCGTAGAGCACGTAGCCGAACGCGGGGCTGCGGTGCGCCACCGGCACGGGCGCGATGCTGTAGCCGTCGCGCTGGAGTACCTCCCCCGGCTGGAGCTCGATCAGCTGAAGCTCGAACCGGACCCGTCCCGCGACCCGCTGGGCCAGGGTGAGGAGCTCCTTGAGCCCGGGCGGTCCGTGGATCGCCAGCGGCCGCTCGCGCGCGCGCAGGTCGAACGTCTTCAGCATCCCCGGGAGGCCGAGCCAGTGGTCGGCGTGGTAGTGGGTCAGGAACACCTCGGTGAGCTCGGTCAGGCCCACCGAGCCCACGAGCTGGCGCTGGGTGCCCTCGCCGCAGTCGAACAGGATGCGATCGCCGCCCCGGCGGACCAGGATCGCCGGGAGTCCCCGCCGCGCGGTGGGGATCGAGCCGGCGGTGCCGGCGAAGAACACCGAGAGGTCCATCGGCCCGTCAGTCTGGCATCCGGCGGCGCTTCGAACCGGGTGACGCCATCTTTGCTCGCTGAGCGACTAAAGATGGCATCAGCTGTGCAGCTCGATCAGCTCGAAGGTCACTTCGCCCGCGCGCACGCGCGCGAGGCCCATGGTGTGGGCGGGCGAGCGGCGTCGCTCGGTCGGGCTGCCGGGGTTGAAGATCTGAAAGCCGTCCCCGTCGCGCTCGTGCAGCGGGATGTGCGAGTGGCCGAACACGACCGCGTCGGCCTCCGGGAAGCGCGCGCGCATCCGCGCCAGGCGCCCGCTCGACGGCCCGGCGTCGTGGATGACGGCGATCCGCGCGCCGGCGGCATCGAACTCCGCGGTGGCGGGGAGCGCGGCCCGGACGGCGCCGTCGTCGACGTTGCCGTGAACCGCCACCACCTCCCCCCATTCCCGCAGCTCTTCCAGCACGGACAGCCGCATCAGATCGCCGCCGTGGACGATCAGGTCGGCCGCTCGCAGCCGGGCCACGCACTCATCGGGCAGGCGACGATGGCCGCGCGGCATGTGAGTGTCCGAGATGATCGCGATCTCCACGGTAAGCTCTCCCTCGGGGTTTCCCCCGCCGGAGCGGAACCCGACACAGGCGCCCGTAGCTCAGGGGATAGAGCGTTCGCCTCCGGAGCGAAAGGTCGCAGGTTCAAATCCTGCCGGGCGCGCTACCAGGACCCCGTCGCACCGGGCGGCGTAACGTCCGCCGGGTACGAGATGACCATGGCGAGCACCTCGAGAACGGCCGAGACCGGCCGGCCGCCGGCCAAGACCCGGGCCGCGACCCTCTCGGTCCTGTCCAACACCTGCCTGATCGCGATCAAGGTCGCCGCCGGCGTGCTCACGGGCTCGGTGGGCATCCTGAGCGACGCGGTCCATTCGCTGATGGACCTGATCGCCTCGGCGATCGCGTTCGCGTCGGTGCGCAAGGCGGACGAGCCCGCGGACGCCACCCACCGCTACGGGCACCAGAAGCTCGAGGATCTATCGGCCGGCGCGCAGGCGCTGCTGCTCCTGGCGGGCGCCGCCTTCATCGCGATCCAGGCGATCCGGCGGCTGGCGGGCGGGGGCCGAGTCGACTCGGTCGGGATCGGGATCGCGGTTGTGGCCGTCGCCGCCGTCATCAACCTGGTCGTCTCCGGCCACCTGCGCCGCATGGGCCGCGCCACGGAGTCCGCGGCGCTCGACGCCAACGCAGCCGACCTGCGCACGGACTCCTACGTCTCGATCGGGGTCCTGGTGGCGCTCATCCTGGTCCGCGTCACCGGGGCGAACTGGATCGACCCGGTGGTCGGCCTGCTGGTGGCGGCGACGATCAGCGTCACCGGCGTGCGCATCCTGCTCGGGGCGGGTCGGCGCCTCGCCGACGAGACGCTGCCGAGCGAGGAGCTCGACCAGCTCCGCGAGGTCGTCGAGTCGTTCCTCGGCGACGAGGTCGTGGGCTTTCACGACCTCCGCGCGCGCCACGTGGGCAGCCACCACGAGGTCGACCTCCACGTGCAGTTCGTGGCCGGCACCAGCCTCGAGCGCGCCCACGAGATCTCGCACCGGCTCCAGGACGCGATCGTGGAGCGGCTGCCCGGTACCACCGTGCTCGTCCACCTCGAGCCCGAGCAGCGCGTGCGGCCCGACCGCTTCGGCGACGCCGGCTCGGTCTCGAGCATGCGCCACCGGGGTTGATCGGTCCCCAGCGCGAGGGCGCTCTCGGCCTGAGGGCCCCAGGCCCAGCCGCGTAGCCGATTCTTCCCCGTGGCGCCGGGTAGAGCGTCCCCTAGGCACAGTCGGCAATGGAGAGACGATGAGCGAGAAGACCGAAGACAAGGCCGATCAGGAGCCCGCTCCGATCAAGGACTCCGACGCGAACCGGGTGACCTCCGAAGAGGCTGATCGCGCGGAGGAGGGCCGCGAGCAGGACTCGTCCGCGGACGCGGACTCGAGCCAGGAGTAGTGCCCGCCGACATCGGCGTGCGCGGGGCCGACCTGCTCCCGGGAGCTCGGCTCGGGGTCTCGACCGCGACCCAGCCCGTCGCCTAGAGCTGGCCCATCAGCTCCGCGAGGTGGCGCAGCAGCCGCTCGCTCGTCTCCCGCTCGTCCGGCTCGAGGCGCTCATAGAGCGTGCGGCGCCGGCGCGCGAGCTCCTGCTGCTTGCGCGCCATGAGCTCGTGGCCGCTCGAGGTGAGCGAGATCAGGACGGTGCGCCGGTCGTCGTGGGTGCGTTCACGTCGCACGGCGCCAGAGCGCTCGAGCGAGTCGATCATCCGCGTGGCCGTCGGCGCGGCCACGCCCGCGTAGTGGGCGAGGCGCGACACGGGCACCGCGGCTTCCCTGCTCAGCGGGAGCAGCATGTAGTACTGCGCCAGGGTGAGGTCGTCCGCGGTCTGCTGCCCGCGGGCCTGCGCCCGGCGAATCGCCAGGACGAACTCCTCCCAGGCCGCGGCGAACCCGGCCGCGGGGTCGGGATCATCCACGCCGTTCACGGGAGGAACCTATCGAGTTCGGCGCCTACAAATAGGCGCTGCCGCGCTCTCGGCGATACTGGTGCTGCTCGTGGCCGACGCCGAGACATACGAGCGCCGGCTCGCCGAGGTCACGGTCGGAGCCCCGGAGCGGCTCTCTGCTCGCCTGCGCCTCGAAGAGTACGACGCCGGTTGGCCCGAGCGCTTCGAGCAGGAGGCGGCTCGCATCCGAGGCGCGCTCGGCGCACGCGCGTGCCGGATCGAGCACGTCGGCTCTACCTCGGTCCCCGGGCTTGCGGCCAAGCCGATCATCGACATCGTCCTGGAGGTGGCGGACTCGGCCGAGGAGAGCGCCTATGTTCCCGATCTGCAGGCGTGCGGCTACGAGCTACGGATCCGCGAGCCGGAGTGGTTCGAGCACCGAGTCCTCAAGCCGGCGGATGGCAGCGTGCACATCCACGTCTTCTCCGCAGACTGCACGGAGACCGAGCGCATGGTCCGCTTTCGCGAGCGCCTTCGCGCCGACGACGCCGACCGCATCCTCTACGAGCAGACGAAGCGTGCCCTCACCGCCCGCGACTGGGCGTACATGCAGCAGTACGCGGACGCCAAGAGCGAGGTCGTCGCGGCCATCATGGCCCGCGCCGGATGAATGGCGCTCCATGTGACACCGCCCCGCTGACGTTCCAAATTCAGGTATGCTGGCGCCGTGAGGAGGAGTACTGCCGCCGCGGTTCTCGCCGCACTGCTGATCGCGGCCTCGGCATCGATCGCCGGCGCCAGCTCCTTGTACACCGGGCCAGGACCGCGGCCGGGCCCTGCGCTCCTCTACGCCAGGCCGACGGTGGCGCCCCCCCTCACCAACGCCGGCATCTGGCGGGCGCAGCCCATCCTCGTGTCCGGGGCGACGGCGTACCGTCGCGGCGAGTTCCTCTATCAGGACTATCTCTACGACGACCACGGCGCCCGCGAGCTACCTGACCCGAACGATCCCAAGGCGGCCAACTCGGCCGACCTGTTCTCGCGGTCGAACGGCACCTACACGTACCCGACCGGGTCGGGCTACGACTCGGACGCCGCTGACCTCGTCGAGTTCCGGGTCAGGCCGCTGCGCACGCAGACCGCGTTCCGGATCACCCTGAACACGCTCGTGAATCCGAGGCTGGTCGCATTCTCGATCGCCATCGGCGGACGTCCCGGCCACGCCTTCGCGTTCCCGGACGGAGCCAACGTCAAGGCGCCGGCGAACCTGTTCCTCACCGTTCACCCGGGCAAGCGCGGCCTCGTCGCCGACCTGGTCCACGCCGCGAACGGCCGCCGGGTCAAGGGACCGGCCGTGAGCGTCCACGTGGACATGCGCCGGGGCCAGATCGTCGTCCGCGTGCCCCACCGGGACTGGAACCCGCGCCGCGCCACCGTGCGCCTGGCCATGGGCGTGGGCCTGTGGGACGCATCCGCCGGGCGCTACCTCCTTCCCCAGGCGAGCGCTGACGCCACCCACCCCGGCGGAGCCGGCACCGCGGCCCATCCCGCGGCGTTCTTCAACGTCGCCTTCCGGACGCGCGAGCCGTACCAGGCCGTGGGCGCAAGCACCTCGGTGCTGAACGACCCGGCCTGGTGGCGCGACCGCCAGCAGGGCACCGCCCTGGCCGCGGGCGACATCTCCCCTCTCTTCGCCGACGTGAGCTTCGCCAAACTGGCGCGCAGGCGCACCGACAA
Source organism: uncultured Solirubrobacterales bacterium (assembly GCA_963839105.1). Taxonomy (GTDB): domain Bacteria; phylum Actinomycetota; class Thermoleophilia; order Solirubrobacterales; family Solirubrobacteraceae; genus Palsa-465. Next base: position 414,408 of record CAWITQ010000004.1, on the reverse strand, counting down.
CTCCAACATCCCGAGGACGGGCTCAATCGACCGGATCCTGTCGAGCCGCTTCCAGACGGGTCCGGGGGCGGACTTCTCCCACGGGTGCGGGTTCGGCGGCGCCTCCAACCCGGCGTCGTGCGTGCCCGAGTACCGCGGCCGGCTCCAGCCCTACGCCGTCTACGTACCCCCGGGGCGCCAGCCGAAGGCCGGTTACGGGATGACCCTCCTGCTCCACTCGCTGTCCGCCAACTACAACCAGTACAGCACTACTCGCAACCAGTCCCAGTTCGGTCGTCGCGCCGTCAGCTCGATCGTGATCACGCCCGAGGCGCGCGGGCCCGATCAGTTCTACGAGGGCCTGGGCGCCGCCGACGTGTTCGAGGTTTGGGCGGACGTCGCGCGGCGCTACCACCTCAACCCGTCCTACACCGAGATCACGGGCTACTCGATGGGCGGGTTCGGGACGTTCAAGCTGTCGGCGCAGTTCCCGGATCTGTTCGCGCGGGCTCAGCCCACGGTCGGCGAGGAGACGAACACCGACGTGCTGGCGTCGCTGCGCAATATCCCCGTGTTCATGTGGAACAACTCCGGCGACGAGCTCGTGAACCCGGGGCAGTACGAGCAGACCGCGAGCAAGCTCGATTCGCTCGGCTACCGCTACGAGCTCGACGTGTTCCAGCCGTGCGCGAGCAGTCCGAGCCCACAGAAGTGCTCGCCGCTCTTCCCCAGCCACCTCGAGCTTGCGGTCAACGACCAGTATGCGCCGGCAGCGGCATTCCTGGACACCGCCGCGGTGAACCGCAACCCCGCGCACGTGACCTACGTGGAGGACGCCGAGCGCAACAAGCCGGGCATGGGGCTCGTGGGCGATCACGCCTACTGGATCTCGGGCGTAACCCTGAGCAGCCCATCGCACAAGAGCGCGAACGGTGACCCCGAGGGTGAGATCGACGCCCTCTCCCACGGGTTCGGGGCCGGGGACCCGGCGGCGTCGGCGACGCAGATCGGCCACGGCACGCTCAACGGCGGCAACCTGGGGCCGCTCCAGTTCGTCAGCCAGAGCAAGACCTGGGGCGCCACGCCGGGTGCCGCACGGAGCGACGCGATCGACATCAACGCCGTCAACATCGCCTCCGCCTCAATCTCCGTCACGCGCGCTCACGTGGACTGCAAGGTGGCGCTCCACATCACCACCGACACGCCGCTGACGATCACCCTTCACGGCTGCGGACGGACCGTCCACGCCGCGCCCAACTCGAGCTCGCCGCTTCCCCCCATCGGCATCCCGCCGCTCCCGCCGCTGCCCTGACAGGCCGGCGCCGCGGACCTGCCATCATCAGTGGCATGTTTGAAGACGACGAACGCGACGAGAACCTCGAGGACACACTGCGCTCGATCGCCCGCGAGCTGGGCGAGTCGGTTCAGCGCAAGGCCTCTGAATTCGATGTGGACGAGCTGGCGGACTCGATCGGCGTCGACGCCGACCGTGCCAGGGATTGGGTGGAGAGCGCCGCCAGTTGGCTGGGCCGGCGGTTCGAGACCCTCGGCGAGGACATGAAGTTCCCGGACCCTTGGCGCCGGACCGAGCCCGCCAAGCCCGCGCCGATGCCCGCCGACCCGCTGCGGGGCGCCGCGCCGCACCCGCTCGACATGCCCACCGAGGAGCAGGGCCTCGCCCTGGCCGCGCTCGAGTCGGGCCGCTGGACGGTTGAACCGGGCACCGAGACGCTGGGCGCACGAGGCGAGGGGCGCGGGCCGAACGCCGCCCTCGGGCTCGTGCGCGAGCTCCGCGCCCGCGACTGGATCGCCGCCGAGGGCAAGCTCACCTCCGCCGGGCGCCACGCCCTCGAACGCTGGCTCGAGGGCGGGGCTCGGTCTCAGGCGCGTTAGGCGGGTGTCAGCTGGCGCGCCGCCAGGTGCGCCAGCCGCGCATAGTGCAGTGACGGGCCGCCCAGGTAGGCGGCGTCCAGCTGGGCCCGCTTGAACAGCCAGTGGACGTTGGCCTCCCAGGTGAACCCGATGCCGCCGTGGAGCTGGATGGCCGCGGCCGTCGTGGCCTTCGCCGCCTGTGAGGTCCACGCCTTGGCCATGGCCGCGGCCTCCTTCAGGCGCTCCGGCGCGCCGTCGGCGGCCCAGGCGCCGTAGTAGACCGCGCCGCGGCCGCCCTCGGTGTCGAGCAGCATCTGCGCCGCGCGGTGCTGGACGGCCTGGAAGCTGCCGACGGGGACGCCGAACTGCTTGCGCTCCTTGACGTAGGCCATGGTGATGTCGAGCGCGCGCTGGGAGAGACCGAGGAGCTCGGCGCTGACCGCGATCAGCGCGCGGCCGAGGCCGTCGGCGGCGTCTCCCTCGAGGGGCTCGCCCTCCGTTGCGGACACGCGGCCGTAGCGTCGGGTGGAGTCGATCGAGGTGACCTCCTCGGCGCCGCCCTGCACCACGGCGGCCCTGCCCGCCATCGGGTCGGCGAGCACGACGATCTCTGCGCCCGCGGCATCCGGAACCAACTCGGCAGCCCCGTCGCCTACGAGCCCGAGGGCGCCCCGGCGCTCACCGCTGGCGAGTCCGGGCAGCCAACGCTGGCGCTGATCGTCGCTGCCCGCGGACTGGATCACCAGCGCGGCGAGCGCGGAGCCGAGGTGAGGCGTCGGCGCGACGGCGTACCCCAGCTCCTCGAGCAGAACCGCGAGCTCGACCAGGCCAAGGCCCTGGCCGCCGTAGGCTTCGTCGATCGCCGTGCCGGGCCAGCCCAGCTCGCACACCTCGCGCCACAGGCCGTCGTCGTAGCGCCCGTCCTGCGCCGCCTCCCGCACCCGTTCGAACGAGGAGCGCGTGCTCAGCATCTCGCGCGCCGTGCGCTGGATGTCCCGTTGATCGTCGTTGAAATCGAAATGCATGGCTGGCTCCCTTCAGCGTCCAGCGCGGGGCAGGCCGAGCACGCGCTCGGCGGTGATGTTCTTGAGGATCTCGCTCGTCCCCCCCTCGATCGTGTTGCCGCGGGAGCGCAGCAGCTCATAGCTCCAGCGCGTACCCGCGGTCAGCGCCTCGGGACCGACGACCTCGGGCGCGAGCTGCGTGACCATCTGGTTGGTCTCCGACCAGAGCAGCTTGACCAGTGAGCCCTCAGGTCCGGGCTGCCCGTACTTCTCGGTGGCGGTCAGCCCCCGGTAGGCGAGGAAGCGCAGGATCTCGGTGCGCGCGTGCATCTGGCCGAGCTGCTCGGCGAGCGCCGAGTCCTCGAGCCTTCCGTCCTGCGCAGCGGTCTCGATCAGCTCGTCGAGCGTCTGGCGCAGGCGCACCTGAAGGTTGAACCCGAGGCCCGCGCGCTCGTTCATCAGCGTCGTCAGGGCGACCTTCCAGCCGTTCCCCTCCCCGCCGATCACGTTCGCGTCCGGGATCCGCGCCTCCTCGAGGAACAGCTCGTTGAACTCGGGGTCGCCGGTGATCTGCACGAGCGGCCGCACCTGGACCGCCTCCTGCTCCATGTCGAGCATGAAGTACGTGAGCCCCTTGTGCTTAGGCGCATCGCTGTCCGTGCGGGCCACGAGCATGCACCACTTGGCGTACTGCGCCGCGGAGGTCCAGACCTTCTGGCCGGTCACCAGCCACTCGTCGCCGTCCTTGACCGCACGCGTCTTCAGCGCCGCGAGGTCCGATCCGGCCTCGGGCTCGCTGAAGCCCTGGCACCAGATCTCCTCTGCCGACAGGATCGGGGGCAAGAAGCGCTCCTTCTGCTCGGGCGTACCCCACACCATCAGCGTCGGGCCACCCAGGAGCAGGCCGAGCGTGTTGGCGGGCAGCGGCGCGCGGGCCTTGCCCAGCTCCTCGAAGAAGATCGCGCTCTGGGTGAGGGTGGCGCCCCGGCCGCCGTACTCGACCGGCCAGTGGACGCCGGCCCAGCCGCCCTCGTGCAGGCGCCGCTGCCAGTCGAGCGCCCACTTGAAGCGGCCGCCCTCCTCCTCGGGCGGGGTGCCGGGAGGGTTCTCGGCCAGCCACGTCCGGAGCTCGTCGCGGAAGGCGGCTTCCTCTTGGTTGAAGGTCAGGTCCACGTCAATCCTCCTCGGAGTGAGCGCCGAGGAGCACGGCCTCGGCGCAAGTGCAGAAAACGTCTTCGAGCTCCCCGAGCCGCGACGGCTCGCCGGCGCGTACGCGCTCAGCGCACAGCTGCTCGGTTCCGGCGCACAGGATCAGCAGCGCGTCCGGATCGGGCGGGGTCCGCGTGGCCGCCCGGGCCACCGCGGCGTAGCGCTTGGCGAACCGCCGAAGTGCGTCCCCCCGGACTTCGAGCGCGGCCGCGCCGGCCGCCTGGATCTCGATCAGGTAGGTGCGGGCGAAACGCGGCTCGGCCGCAAGCGTGCGCAGGTAGGCGCGGACACCCGCGCGGAGCTCCGCTCGCCAATCGTCGGGTTCGCGCGCCACCGTGCGCACGGCCTCGAGGAGCACGTCGACGTGGTGGCGGTAGCTCTCCAGGAAGCACTGCTCCTTGGACGAGTACAGCTCGTAGAAGGTGGTGCGGGACACGCCCGCTTCGCGGACCACGTCCGCGACCGTGGCCGCGACGTAGCCCTTGTCCGCGACCACTCCCGCCATCGCCGCGAGCAGCCGCGCGCGCTGGCCACGCTCGGTGTCGTCGGCACCGAGCCGGGGAGCGAGCTCCGGATGGCGTTCGACCAGCGAGGACATGCGTCGTGTACCTTACAGGTATCCAAGCGTACCTTGCATTCTCAGGAACGGCGGGACGATGAGCTCCGGCGAGCAGTTCGCGCGGGTCGGCGAGATCGACCTCTGCTACGAGACCTTCGGCTCCGAGCGGGATCCGGCGCTCCTGCTCGTGATGGGCCTCGGCACCCAGATGATCCTGTGGGACGAGCGGTTCTGCGAGGAGCTGGCCGGCCGCGGCTTCTTCGTCGTCCGCTTCGACAACCGTGACGTCGGCCGCTCGACCATCCTCCGCCACGCCCGGTGCCCCGGCCGCTCCAGCTCTTCCTCCGCGACAAGCGCGCCGCCGCCTACTCGCTCGACGCGATGGCCGCCGACGCGGTCGGCCTGCTCGACCACCTCGTGATCGCCGCCGCGCACGTGGTCGGGATCTCGATGGGCGGGATGATCGCCCAGCTGATCGCGATGAACTCGCCGGAGCGGGTGCTGTCGCTGGTCTCGATCATGTCGAGCACCGGCAACCGGAGGGTCGGCAACGCCAATCCAAAGCTGTGGCCGCGCCTGCTCCGCCGCCCCCAGTACGAGCGCGAGGCGTACATAGAGGACTTCGTGACCGGCTACCAGATGATCGGCTCGCGGCGCTATCCGCCGGACGGCGATCGCAAGCGAGCGCAGGCCTCGCGCTGCTTCGATCGAGGCATCCATCCCGCCGGCGCCGCGCGGCAGCTGGCCGCGATCGTGGCCGCACCGGACCGCACCGACGGGCTCCGGCGCCTGACCGTGCCCACGACCGTGATCCACGGCGACGCCGACCCGCTGGTCAACGTCTCGGGCGGACGTGCCACCGCGCGGGCTGTCCCGGATGCCCGGCTGCTCGTGATTGAAGGCATGGGCCACGACATGCCGCCGGTCCTGTGGCCCCAGGTCATCGGCGCGATCGTGGAGAACACCGCCCGCGCCGGGGCTCCCAGTCCCGCCCGCCGCTGAGCGCTACTTCTTCCGTTTCTTCTTGCCGTCGGCGTCCCCGCCACCGCGCAGCTGCTCGTTCGCTGCTCGCAGCGCCGACAGCGGGTCGCGCACGGCCTTGCCGACGTTCTCGACGATCTCGGCCTGCTGCTCCATGAGCTCGGCGAGCTGCCCGAACGAGGCGGCCGCGGCCCGGAACGCCGTGGCCTGCGCGCGGTAGGCGATCGTGGCCTGCTCGGCCATCTCCAGCGTCGCCCGCGCGGGGGCGATCGCCCGCGTGACCAGGTCGCGCTCGAACTCGAGCTGGCGCTCGAGCACACGCTGGACCTGCTCGGCCTGTTTCTGCATCGGCTCGAGCAGCTCGCTCGCCTTGCCCGCAGGGCCCGACACGAGATTGGCGGCGACGCCGCCGACCTCACGGATCGCGTCCTGCCAGGCTTTGAGCAGATCGGTAGGGTCGGCCATGGTCGGTTAGTTCGGCATGCCGCGCCGGCTTCCTGTCAGCTCGCCGGCTCCTCGACCCGGCTCAGCTCGCCGAGCGTGATCACGCCGCGCGCGATCGCCTCGTTGGCGAGCCGGATCCGGCGGTTCTCGGAGCGGTCGCTCAGCCCGAACTTGTCGTACAGGCGGGCCAGGTGCTGCTTGACCGCCGCATCGGAGACCACCAGCTCCTTGGCGATCGCGCGGATCGACGCGGGCTGGCTGAAGGGCTCCGAGGAGGCCAGCGGCTGGCACAGCGCATGCAGGACGTCGCGCTCACGCTTGGTCAGATCGGGGCTCGGGTCGACGTCCAGCACCTGGGTCCCCTTGCCCGCGCGCACGGGCGCGTTCTGGTCGCGGAAGACCAGGCGGGTCTTGCCGATGCGGAGCTCATCGCCGGGGTGGAGCGCCTGCTCGCCGAGTACGCGGCGGCCGTTGATGTAGGTGCCGTTGCGGCTCCCCAGGTCCCGCACCGCCCAGCCGGAGCCGTAGTTCTCGACGACCGCGTGGAGGCGCGAGACCGTGCCGTCGTCGGCCAGGCAGACACGGTTGGAGTCCTCCGCGCCGACGGTCACACGGTCGCCGTCGAGCATCACCGGCTCGATTCCGGAGTGCCGCCAGAGCTCGAGGTACACCGCCATACTCCCCAAAGGGTAAGGCCGCGGTGACCACGCAGGCGGAAAAGTGTCACCGCGGCGGTGATTGTGAGGGGGTCGGGCAGTCGCGACACTCTTCCCATGCAACTGGAGCTCACGGAAAGCCGGACAGGAGCCGAGCGAGACCTCACCGTGCTCCTGCAAGCCCCTCTGCGCGCCGTTGACGCAGAGGAGGCCATCGCGCGCGGTGACCAGCGACAAGGGAAGTGGGGCAAAAGCGTCCAGAGCGAGAGCGCGGCGATCAGGGGGCTGACCCCCGCGCTTGGTCGACCCGGGGGGGACCGACACCTAGCTCAGGACAACGGGGGCGGTGGGCGCGGGTGGGACCGGACGCGCCCCCGCCCGCACCGCCGGCCCGGAAGACCGGGACGGGCCGGCGGATCAACTGCGGCCTCGCCGGCGTTGCCGGCGCCCGCCGGCGAGGCCGCTGCGGGCTGAGGACGTGTAGGTTGCCCTCATGCTCGGGCTGCCCGACGGCGTGAGGACCTGTCTGTTCGATCTCGACGGCGTCCTCACCCAGACCGCGAAGGTGCACGCCAAGGCCTGGAAGGAGATGTTCGACGCCTACCTCCAGGCGCGCGCCCAGCAGCACGGCGACGAGTTCGTGCCCTTCGATCCCGTGAAGGACTACGACGAGTACGTCGACGGCAAGCCCCGCTACGAGGGGGTTCAGTCGTTCCTCGCCGCCCGCGGGATCGAGCTCCCGCGCGGCGACCCGAGCGATCCCCCCGACAAGGAGACGGTCGACGGGCTGGGCAACCGCAAGAACGAGATCGTGCTGGGGCTGATCCATGACGACGGCGTGCAGCCCTACGACGGGTCCGTCCGCTACGTGCACGCGGTGATAGATGCGGGCTTCCGGCGCGCGGTGGTCTCCTCCAGCACCAATTGCCACGACGTGCTGCGCGCCGCGGGCATCGACGATCTGTTCGACACCGTGATCGACGGCGCCGTGGCCGACCGCGAGCACCTCAAGGGCAAGCCGGAGCCCGACACCTTCCTGGCCGGAGCGCGAGCGCTCGGCGTCGAGGCAGCGTCCGCCGCCGTGTTCGAGGATGCGCTCGCCGGGGTGCAGGCCGGCCGCGCCGGCAAGTTCGGGTTCGTGGTGGGCGTGAACCGCACCGGACAGGCCGACGCGCTCCGCCGGCACGGCGCCGACATCGTCGTCGACGACCTGGCCGAGCTCCTCGAGCGGTCGTGATCGGCCACCACGCGTTCCCGGTCGAGCCATGGGCCGTGCGCGAGACCACGCTCGATCTCGAGCGCCTCGCGCAGACGGAGTCGGTGTTCGCCCTGGCCAACGGCCACATCGGGATGCGGGCCAACCTCGATGAGGGCGAGCCGTTCGGGCTGCCCGGGACCTACCTCGGCGGCTTCTACGAGCGGCGCCCTCTGCCCTACGCCGAGGCGGGGTACGGATATCCGGAATCGGGCCAGACCGTCGTCAACGTCACCAACGGCAAGATCATCCGCCTGCTCGTCGAGGACGAGCCGTTCGACGTCCGCTACGGCGAGCTTCGCCACCACGAGCGGGTGCTCGACCTCCGCGCGGGCGTCCTGCGCCGGAGCGCCGAATGGGTCTCCCCCACCGGCCGTGCGGTCAGGGTCTCCTCGACGCGGCTCGTCTCGTTCACCCAGCGCGCCGTTGCGGCGATCGAGTATGTGGTGGAGCCGCTCGACGGCGACACGCCGGTCGTTCTCCAATCATCGCTCGCGGCCAACGAGGAGATGCCCACCGGCGAGAACGATCCCCGCGCCGCGGCCGGGCTCAGCGCGCCGCTGCGCTCGAGATTCGCCGCCAGCCACGACATGCGCGGGATGCTCGTGCACACGACCAAGGCCAGCGCGCTCACGGTGGGCGCCGCTATGGACCACGTGATCGACGGGCCACCTGAGACCGAGGCGACGATCGAGCACTTCGAGGACCTGGCGCGGCTTACGGTCAGCGCCACCCTGAGGCCCGGAAGCCGGCTGCGGATCGTCAAGTTCATCGCCTACGGATGGTCGGCGCAGCGCTCGGTCCCCGCGATCGAGGACCAGGTCGCGGCCGCGCTCGCCGGCGCCCGGCACGCCGGCTGGGACGGGCTGGTCGAGGCGCAGCGGGAGTATCTGGACAGCTACTGGCAACGCGCCGATGTCGAGCTCGACGGGGATGCCGAGCTGCAGCAGGCGCTGCGCTTCGCGCTGTTCCACACCCTGCAGGCGGGAGCGCGGGGCGAGCAGCGCCCGATCCCGGCCAAGGGCCTGACCGGCCCCGGCTACGACGGGCACACGTTCTGGGACACCGAGGCGTTCGTGCTCTCGATGCTCACCTTCGTCGCCCCCCACGCCGCCGGCGACGCCCTGCGCTGGCGCCACGCCACGCTGGACCTGGCGCGCGCCCGCGCCCAGTCGCTCGGCCTTCGCGGCGCCGCCTTCCCGTGGCGGACGATCAACGGCGAGGAGTGCTCGGGCTACTGGCCCGCGGGCACCGCCGCGTTCCACATCAACGCCGCGATCGCGAACGCCGTCACCCGGTACTACAACGCCACCCGGGACCACGACTTCGATCGCGACGTCGGCGTCGAGCTGCTGGTGGAGACGGCGCGCATGTGGCGCTCGCTCGGCCACCACGACTCCGCCGGCCGGTTTCGGATCGACGGCGTCACCGGTCCGGACGAGTACAGCGCGGTCGCCGACAACAACGTCTACACGAACCTGATGGCGCAGCGGAACCTGCGCGCCGCCGCCTACACCGTGACCCGCCAGCCCGAGCGCGCCGCGCAGCTCGGCGTGGACGACGAGGAGGCGGCGAGCTGGCGGGACGCCGCCGACACGATGATGGTCCCCTATGACGAGACGCTCGGCGTACACCCGCAGGCCGACGAGTTCACCGAGCACGAGGTGTGGGACTTCGCCCACACCGGGCCCGAGCAGTACCCCCTGCTCCTGCACTTCCCCTACTTCGACCTGTACCGCAAGCAGGTGGTCAAGCAGGCGGACCTGGTGCTCGCGCTGCTCTTCTGCGGGGATGCCTTCACGGCCGAGCAGAAGGCGCGCAACTTCGCCTACTACGAGCGCCTCACCGTCCGCGACTCCTCGCTCTCGGCCGGAATCCAGGCCGCCGTGGCCGCCGAGGTCGGCCACCTCGATCTCGCCTACGACTACATGACCGAGGCGGCGCTGATGGACCTCGACGACCTCGAGCACAACACGCGTGACGGCGTCCACATCGCTTCTCTCGCCGGAAGCTGGGTGGCGGCCGTGATCGGCTTCGGCGGCGTGCGCGAGCACAGCGGCCATCTGAGCTTCGCCCCTCGCCTCCCCGGGGCCCTGACCCGGCTGGCCTTCAACATGCATTACCAGGACCGTCGGATGTTGATCGAGGTCGTCCACGGCCAGGCGACCTACACCCTGATAGAGGGGCGCCCGCTCGAGTTTGCCCACCACGGCGACACCGTCACCGTGACCACGGAGCGGCCGGTGGTTCGCCCGATACCCGACCCCCCCGCGCTCGAGCCGCCGGAGCAGCCGCACGGCCGGGCGCCGGCACGCCGCCGGCCACCGCGCTGAGCGGCCCCGTCCCGGCAGTATCCTGAAGGTGGCATGCAGGCCGCGGGCGTGTTCACCTCCCCCTCGCATCAGGAAGTCGCGCTCGACTGGCTCGAGCAGGGACGGCGTGTTGTCGCGGCCTCGCTGATCGAGACGCTCGGCTCGGCGCCGCTCGACCCGGGCGCCGAGATGCTCGTCGACGACGCGGGCCGGATCGAGGGTTCGGTGACGGGCGGGTGCGTCGAGGGCGCCCTCGTCGAGCTCGCCGGCGAGATCCTGGACGGCGCTCCGCCCCAGGTCGTGCAGTACGGGATCAGCGACAGTGACGCCGCTGACGTCGGACTGATGTGCGGCGGCACGGTGCGCCTGTTCGTGCACGAGCTGGACGCACAGGCGCGGGCACCGCTGGCCGCGGTGCGCGATGCCGTCGGCGCCGGCAAGCCGATCGCGCTGGCCACGCTGCTCGACGGTCCCGGCGCGGGCGCCAAGCTCGCGGTCGAGCGAGGACGACGCCGTCGGCGACCTCGGGTGGGATCGAGCTGCTCGGCACCTCGCGTGACGCGCGATGCGCTCGGCTACCTCGATCAGGGGATCTCGACCGTCCGCCGCTACAGCGCCCAGGGCGAGGTCGATGGGCGCCGAGCTCAGGGTCTACATCCAGGGCTTCGCCTCGCCGCCGGAGATCGTCATCTTCGGCGCGATCGACTTCTCCGCCGCCGTGGGCCGACTGCGCCCGAGACCGGGCTACCAGGTCACGATCTGCGATGCCCGCCGTCCTTCACGCAGAGCCCCCGCTTCACCGAGGTCGGCGACGTGGTCGTCGACTGGCCCGACCGCTACATGGCCGGCCGCGAGCTCGGGCACACGCGACGTCGTGCTCGTGTTCACCCACGACCCGAAGTTCGACGAGCCCGCGCTCCTCGCCGCGCTGGGCAGCGGCGCCGGCTACATCGGGGCGCTGGGCAGCCGGCGCACGCACCGCGAGCGGATCGCGCGACTGCGCGAGACCGGCGTGTCCGAGGCGGACCTGGCGCGGATCTCGGCGCCGTGCGGACTCGACATCGGGGCGCGCACGCCGGCCGAGACGGCGGTCTCGATCTTCGCCGAGATCATCGCCCTGCGGACCGGGCGCGACGGGCGGCGGCTCGCCGAGACTGGCGGCTCGATTCACCCGCGCGAGCTACACGCCGACTAGGGCACTAGTGCCACTCCCGCCGGTGGGCAGACATCGCCGGTCGAGGCACTAGCGCTACCACCACTTGCTCTCGCGCGCCTGGTCGGTCCCGTCGGTCTGGTCGAGCCCGTCGAGCATCGCCATGTCCTCGTCGGTCAGACTGAAGTCGAACATCTGAGCGTTCTCCTCGATCCGCTCCCGGTGCGTCGACTTCGGGATCACGATCGTGTCCCGCTGCAGGCACCAGCGGATCAGGGCCTGAGCGGGGGTCCGCCCGATGCGCTCCGCGACCTCGCGGACCTCGGGCCGGTCGAGGTGGCGGCCGGTGCCGAGGGGGCTGTAGGCCTCGATCGCCAGCTCGTGCGCGTGGGCGTAGTCGAGCAACCGCCGCCGGTATTCGAACGGGCTGAACTGGACCTGGTTGACGACGGGCGGCGCAGCGTGGCGGCTCGGAACCCATCAGCTGATCGAGCTCGGCGACGCTGAAGTTCGAGACGCCGATCGCCCGGGTCAGGCCGCGCTCGAGCGCCTCCGCCATGCCGGCCCACGCCCACATGGGCCCGCCCTGCGGCCAGTGGATGATGTACAGATCGACCTGGTCGACGCCGAGCCTCCGCAGGCTCTGCTCGGCCTCACCGACCGGATCGCGGCGCTCGGGATAGAACTTGGTGGTGAGGAACACGTCCTCGCGCGGGACGCCGCTGTCGTGCAGGGCCCGGCCCACGCTCTCCTCGTTGCCGTAGGCCTGGGCGGTGTCGATGTGGCGGTAGCCGAGCTCGAGGGCCCAGCGGACGGCGTTCTCGCACTCGGATCCGTCCGGGACCTGCCAGACGCCGAGTCCGAGCACCGGCATCTCGACGCCGTTCGCGAGCGTCCGCGTGGTGGTGGGGGTAGCTTCGGGCATGCCCTCAGCATGCCCGCTGGAGGCGGGTTTACGCCGCCATGGCCGGGATCGGGCTCGGGCCGGCCCATGTGGAAGCCCTGCGCGTAGTCGACGCCGTGCGCTGGAGGAGCCTGATTGTCTCGTCGTCGGCCACCGACTCGGCGACGGTCTTGATCCCGAGTCCCTGCGCGACCCCGACGATCGCCTTGACCATGTGCTCGTCGACCGTGGCTGCGCGGGAGGTTCTGGATGAACTCGCCGTCGATCTTGAGGTAGCGGACGGGCAGGTGCTTGAGGTAGTAGAACGAGCCGAAGCCGGTCCCGAAGTCGTCGAGCGCGAGGCTGCAGCCGAGGTTGGTCAGGCTCTGCGGCGAACGCCGTCGCCTCGGGCATGTTGGCGATCGCCGCCGTCTCGGTGACCTCGAAGATCAGACGTCGAGGGGTCGACTGCGGCGTTGCGCAGCTCATCCTCGATCACCGCCAGCAGCTGGGCGTCGCCGACCACCGACTCGCCGGAGAGGTTGACGCCCAGCCGCGGCATCTGTTCGGGATCGTTCTCGGCCAGGAGCTGGATGGCATGGCGGACGACCCAGCGGTCGATCGCGTGGATCAGGCCGAAGCGCTCGGCGGCGGGCAGGAAGGCGCCGGGCGTGATCAGCTTCCCGCGGTCGCCGCGCATGCGCAGGAGCAGCTCGCCGTGGCTGACCTCGCCGCTGGCGAGATCGAGGATCGGTTGCATGTGGAGGACGAAGCGGTCGTGCTCGAGTGCATCTCGGATCCGCTGCGACCACGTCAGCTTCGCCATGGCCCGCGCGCGCCGGGCCTCCGAGGGGGTGTAGAGCGACGACCCGGTCGCGGCCGCCCCGCTTGGCGGCGTACATCGCCAGGTCGGCGTTGACCAGGACCTCGCCCGCGGTGGCGTCGTCGGATTCGAATGCGGCCACGCCGATGCTGGCCGTGATCCGGAACGGCTTGCCCCCGTAGACCACGGGGCGGTTGTGGATCGCCGCCAGCAGATGCTCGGCGGCGACGCGGGCCTCGCGGGGCTCGATCGCCGACAGGAGCACCGCGAACTCATCGCCTCCCAGCCGCGCCACCACGTCGGTGGGGCGAACGTGGTCCGCGAGGACGTCGCGCCACCTCGGTCAGCACCGCGTCGCCGGCGGCGTGGCCGGCCGAGTCGTTGATCGACTTGAAGTTGTCGATGTCGACGCTGAGCACGGCGCCGTGCGAGGCGTAGCGGCCGGCCCGGGCCAGCTCCCGCTTGAGCTCCTGGTCGAACCGGCGGCGGTTGAAGAGCCCGGTGAGCTGGTCGTGGTCGGCGAGGTCGCGCAGCCGCTGCTCGTAGCGCTTGCGATCGCTGATGTCGCGCGCGATCACTGCCGCCGAGACGATCCGGCCGCTGGCATCGCGCACGGGCGAGACCGTCAGCGAGACCGTGATCAGGCTCCCGTCCTTGCGCACGCGCTCGGTCTCGAAGCGCACCACGGACTCGCCCGAGAACACCTTGCGCAGGATCTCCTGCTCCTCGCCCCTGCGGTGGCGCGGCTCGACCACGCCGATCGACTTGCCGATGACCTCCTCGGCGAGCTGTATCCGTACAGCCGCTCGGCTGCCCTTGTTCCAGCTGGTGATCGTGCCGTCGGGGCCGCCGGTCATGATCGCGTCGTCCGAGGAGTCGACGACCGAGCTGAGGAGCTCGCGGTCCGCGCGCGCCTTGACCTCGTCGGTGACGTCCCGCACGTGGCCCAGGAAGGAGAGCCCGTCGGGGCTGGCCATCGAGTTGACCGCGAGCTCGACCGGGAACACCGAGCCGTCCGCGCGCATCGCCTCGAGCTCCACCCGCCGGCCGAAGATCTCGCCCTGCCCGGTCCGGATGAAGCGCGCCAGGCCCTCGCGGTGCGCCGTGCGCAGCCTCGGCGGGATGATGAGCTCGGCTAGGTCCTGTCCCAAGACCTCCCCGCGGGAGCGGCCGAACATGCGCTCGGCGACGCTGCTCCATTCGAGCACGCGACCGTCGCCGTCGATCACGATCATCGCGTCGAGCGAGGACTCGAGCAGGGCGCGCACCGCCGCCTCCCAGGCCTGCGCGGGGGCGACGCCCCGCCCACGGGCGAGTGCAACGTCAGGCTCGTTGTCTCCGGTTAGGTTGGCGCTCACCCGTCCCTCCGCGACGGTTGATGACGAGCGCGGGCAACCGTGTGACCCTGCCAGGACACCCGCGCGAACCTCCTGTAGATCCGCTTACCCGGATTCTAGTTGTACGCCACGACGTGCGCTGGTTTTGCAGCGGTTTCGGAGGACCGACCAGCGTCAGCCGGCCGCGGCCGCGGCCTCGTAGCGCTCGATCGCCTCGCGGCGCGCCTGGAGGTGGTCGACGATCGGCGCCGGGTAATCCTCGCCGATGACGCACCCGACCTGCCTCTGCACGTCCTCGGGCATGGTCCACGGCTCAGCCAGGTACTCATCCGACACGGCGGCCAGTTCGGGGACGTGGCGGCGGACGAAGGCGCCCTCGGGGTCGAGCGCGGCCTGCTGGCGGGCCGGGTTGTAGATCCGCCGCGCAGGCGGCTGGGGGTCGACCCCGACCGAGGCGATCCACTGCCAGTTGCCGTTGTTGTTGGCCTCGTCGCCGTCGAGCAGGCAGCGCATGAACCACCGCTCCCCCCAGCGCCAGTCGATCCCGAGGTCCTTGGTCAGGAACGACGCCACGACCAGGCGCGCCCGGTTGTGGATCCAGCCTTCGGCATCGAGCTGGCGCATCGCGGCGTCCACGAGCGGGTAGCCGGTGCGCCCCTCGCACCAGGCGTCGAAGCGCCGGTGGGCGTGGCTCCAGCGGAGTGTCCCGCGGTAGCGGGGCTGATGCTCGGTGCGGGCGTTGGCGGGGAAGTGGCGCAGGACGTGGGCGTAGAAGTCACGCCAGCACAGCTGGCGGCGGAGCTCGTGGCCCCCGGCGTTATCGGGCAGCCGCTGCTCGAGCTCTCGCGGCGAGAGGCACCCCAGGTGCAGGTAGGGCGAGAGGCGCGAGGTGCCGTCGAGGTCGAGCCGGTTTCTGGCCTCGCCGTAGGCCTCCGCGCCGCCGCTGAGGAAGGCCTCCATCCGGCCCCGGGCGGCGTCCTCGCCTCCGGCGATCGCCGTCGGACCGTCCGGCCGCGGGAGCGAGCCGCTTTCGAGCGAGCGCGGGATCTCGGGCAGCCTCGCCGGCGCGGGCTCGATCGCGCGCCGCCGGGCGCGCAGCCACGAGCCGTGAAACGGGCTGAACACGGTGTACGGGTGGCCGCTCTGGGTCTCGAGCGCGGTCGGGTCGTCGAGCACGAACAGGCCGGGGTGCAGGTGCAGATCGATACCGCTGGCCCCGAGCGCGCGGCGCACGCCCTCGTCGCGTTTGCGGGCGAAGGGTCCGACATCGCCGGTGGCGTGGACGTGCGCGGCGCGCGTCTCGGCGGCGAGCGCGGGGATCGCGCGCTCCGGGGGTCCGTGGCGGACGATCAGGCGGCTGCCACGCTCGCGCAGCGCGTGCTCGAGCGCGAGAAGCGAGGCGAGCAGGAAGCGCGTGCGCGGCTCGGAGGCATGACGGCCGTGCAGGAGGCGATCGTCGAGGCAGAACACCGGCAGGACCACGTCATCGGACGCGAGCGCCGCTGTCAGGGCAGGGTGGTCGTGGAGGCGCAGGTCGCGGCGAAGCCAGAGGATCGCCGTCATCAGCCGCCCGCGCTCACCGCGTCGCGAAGGGCGGGCTCGAGCTCGGGGTGGCGGAAGGGGTAGCCGAGCTGCTCGAGGCGCGCCGGGATCACCCGCTGGCCGGTGAGCACGATCGTCGCCATCTCCCCGTAGAGGAGCTTGAGCGCCGCCGCCGGGACCGGGAGCACGGCCGGGCGGTGAAGGACGCGCCCGAGCGCGCGGGAGAGATCGGCGTTGGTGACGGGCGCCGGGGCGGTCAGGTTGACGGGGCCGCTCGCCCGCTCGTCGGCGGCGCAGTACGCGAGCGCTCCGGCGACATCGTCGAGGTGAATCCACGGGACGTACTGCCGGCCGCCGGCGACAGGGCCCCCCACGCCGAGCTTGAACGGCGGGAGCATCTTCTCGAGTGCCCCGCCCCCCTCGGCGAGCACCACGCCCGTCCGGGTCAGGGCGACGCGGAGCCGGTCGCGCAGGTGCCACGCCTCCCGCTCCCACTCCGCCGTGACCGACGCGAGGAAGTCCTGGCCCGGCGGTGTCTTCTCGTCGACGGGCTCGGGCCCGTGGGGCCCGTAGTAGCCGGTCGCCGACTGCGAGATGAGCACTGACGGGCCGCTGCCGGCTGGCAGCTCGGCGAGCCCCTTGGCCAGGCACCGGGTGCTGAGCACGCGGGAGTCTCGGATCTCCCGCTTGGCGGCCGCCGTCCAGCGCTGTGCCACGGGCTCGCCGAGCAGATGGATGACGACGTCGGAGCGCTCGAGCGCTCCCCGGGGAGGGACGGTGTCCTTCGGCTGGGCCCACTCGTGGATCTCGACGTCGTGGCCCAGCGCCTGGCGGGCGCGCGCTCCGTCGCGCGCCAGCGCTACGACCTCATCGCCGCGGGACTGCAGCTCGCGCACGACGGCGCGGCCGATCAGCCCGGTGGCTCCCGTGACGGTGGCGCGCATCAGACCCTGGGCGGGAAAATCATCATAACGTCTTGTTCAATTTAGCAGAACATTCTGTTTAGAGTCGCGTGCCTTGAAGCGCATGCACGGGGTGTTTTAGGGCATGATGGGCGTGCGCAAGCGTCTTGCCCTAACGGAGGAGAAGGAGGAGACCACGATGGCCGACACCAGGGTGATTGCTTCAACGGTGTCCGCTTTGCCGTCCTCGGCGGCCGAGCGGTTCGGGTCCCACGTGGCCGCGGTATACAAGGACGGCGACCAGTGGCGCGAGATGACCTACGAGGAGGCCGGCGCCGCGATCGAAGAGGTCGCGCTCGGGCTGATCGACCTCGGCATCCAGCCCGGGGACCGCGTATGCCTGCTCGCCGACACCCGGCTCGAGTGGACGCTCGCCAGCTACGGCGTCTCGGCCGCCGCAGCCGTGGTCGTCCCCGTCTACCCCACGAACTCCCCGAACGAGTGCAAGTGGGTGGCCGGCAACTCCGGGGCCCGAGCGGTGATCTGCGAGAACGCGAACCAGCGCGAGAAGATCGAGCAGGTCAAGGACGAGCTCGGCGAGCTCGAGCACGTGATCGGGATCGAAGAGGACGGCGGCGAGGTCACGCTCGCCCAGCTCCGCGAGCGCGGCCGGAGCCGCGACCGCTCCGAGCTGATCCAGCGCCAGGAGAACGTCGACGCCGAGGACCCCTACACGATCATCTACACGTCCGGGACGACCGGTCCGCCCAAGGGCGTGGTGCTCACCCACGCCAACGCGATGTCGGTGTGCCAGATGGTCGAGGAGCTGGCCTTCGTCGAACCCGGCGAGAAGACCTACCTGTACCTGCCGCTGGCCCACGCGTTCGCGCTCACCTCGCAGCTCGCCTCCTATGACCAGGGGACGACGATCGCCTACTACGGCGGTGACACGAAGGCGATCCTGGGCGAGATCATGGAGACCAAGCCGACGTACATCCCGTCGGTGCCGCGGATCTACGAGAAGCTCTACGGCGCGGCCATGAAGATGCAGGAGCAGGCCAGCGAGGAGGACAAGACGCGCTTCCGCGAGTCGATCAAGCTCGGCGCCGAGGTGCGCCGCCGCCAGGCCCGCGGCGAGGAGATCCCCGCCAACATGCAGCGGAAGTTCGACATGGCCGACGCCAAGATCTTCCGCCGCGTGCGCGACCTGTTCGGCGGACAGGTCCGTCAGGCGGTCACCGGAGCGGCGCCGATCGCGCCCGAGATCCTCGAGTTCTTCTTCGCCTGTGGCGCGCTCGTCCTCGAGGGCTGGGGCATGACCGAGACGACCGCGGTGGGAACCGTCAACCGGCCCGACAACTTCAAATTCGGCACCGTCGGGCCGCCGATGCCCGGCGTCGAGATCCGGATCGCCGAGGAGGACGGCGAGATTCTGATGCGCGGGCCCAACGTCTTCCATGAGTACTGGCAGAACGAGGAGGCCACGCGCGAGACGCTGATCGACGGCTGGCTGCACACCGGCGACGTTGGCGAGCTTGATGAGGACGGCTTCCTCAAGATCACCGGGCGCAAGAAGGACATCATCATCACCGCCGGCGGCAAGAACCTGACGCCCGCCAACATCGAGAACGACCTCAAGCAGGCCGGATTCATCTCCCAGGCGGTCATGTACGGCGACCGCAAGCCCTACCCGGTGGCGCTGATCACGCTCGACCCCGAGGAGGCGGTCCCGCTGGCCAAGGAGCGTGGCCTCCCCGAGGACATGGCCGAGCTGGCTCAGTCGGAGGAGATGCGCGCGCTCGTGCAGAAGGAGCTCGACCGGGCCAACTCCAACTACGCCCAGGTCGAGCAGGTCAAGAAGTTCGTGATCCTCGACCACGACCTATCGGTCGAGTCGGGCGAGCTGACGCCGACGCTGAAGGTCAAGCGGAACGTGATCTACGACCGCTACGGAGACCTGTTCGAAGGGATGTACGCGCGGTAACCGCCGTCGACTAGCGCGCCACGCGGTAGCGCAAGCAGACCGTCCCGGAGCCGAAGGTTCGGCTCTCCACGAGCTGCAGCGCCACCCGGCGCTCGGACCGCGGATAGAACGGGATGCCGCCGCCGACGAGCACCGGACATACGCGAGGCCGGTACTCGTCGATCAGTCCCAGCCGCGCCGC
The DNA here is from genome assembly GCA_963839105.1 of uncultured Solirubrobacterales bacterium. Lineage (GTDB taxonomy): Bacteria > Actinomycetota > Thermoleophilia > Solirubrobacterales > Solirubrobacteraceae > Palsa-465. Next base: position 395,332 of record CAWITQ010000004.1, on the reverse strand, counting down.
CTCGCCCGCGAGAGTCGCGCCGCCGATGGCGATGTCGCCGTCACCCGGCGCGGCCCGCAACCGCTCGACCTCCTCGGCGAGGCCGCCGGTGGCGAGCCGGGCGTTGCCCTCCACGGCCGATAGCGTGGTGGAGAACACGAGCTTCGGGAGGGGATTCCAGATAGCCGCCCACTCGCGGGCGTCCTCGTCGAGCGACGGATCCTGTTCGGCGGTCTCCCAGTACAGCATCGTCTCGTACAGCCGCCGGCCCATCACGTACGCGGCGAGCTCCCGCGTCTCGTCGGTGACGAAGCGAAACAGCTCCGGCTCGGGCACCGTCCAGTCGAAGCTGCCGTCGGCGTCGACGATGTACCCGTCCAGAGAGACGTTCATCGAGTAGATCACGCTGCGCATCTCGGATGCTCGGCGGCGCTAGTGGATCGGCGTGCGCGCCCGCGTGGAGACGTCCAGCTCGAACAGCCAGAAGTCGCGCCCGATCACCGGAACCGAGACGTTGTAGACGGGGACGTTCCCGATCGCGCCCTCGAACGTCCCCGAGTGCGCGTGGCCGTGGAGCACCAGGTCGGGTTCGTGCTCGGCGATCGGGGCGGCCAGGCGATCGGTGCCGAGGTAGCCCCAGATCCCCGGCGGCTCGCCCACGATCGTGGCCTCGGTGGGCGCGTAGTGCAGGAGCACGATCCGCGTCGGGCACAGGGCGATCTCGCGCAGCCCCTGGTCGAGCGCCTCGACTTCGCGGCCGGTCTCGCGGTAGATCGCGCGCAGCGAGGGCTCGCCGAAGTCGGGGAGGTGGGAGCCGGGAAAGCCGCCGACGAACCCCTTGACGCCGACGATCCCGACCTCGACGCCCGCGGCCTCGCAGGTGACCCAATCGCGATCGAGCACGCGGATGCCGCCCTCGGTGAGCGCCGCCACGAGCTCGTCGCGCCGGCCCGAGTGCCAATCGTGGTTGCCGAGCACCGCGAACACGGGGATCTCGAGCTCGGCACAGGCCTCGGCCAGCACCGCCGCCTGCTCGGGCTCGCCGTGCGTGGTCAGGTCGCCGGCCAGGAGCACCAGGTCGGCAGCCCCGTGCAGGCGGGCGAGCGCCGCGCGCGCCTCGTCGCGGCGCTGCTCGGAGTAGTGCAGGTCGCCGGCGGCGGCGATGCGCAGGCACCGCTTGTCCTCGTCGCGCATGGGCGTGGCCTACCCACAAGCGGGTAGTTCCATTGGGCCATGCAGCAGTCGGACGATTTCGAGCGCCTGATCGACACGCTCAAGCTGTGCATTGCCGCCCTGCGCGAGCACGAGGTCCCGTTCATGCTCGGTGGGAGCATGGCGGCCTGGGCCCGCGGTGGCCCGCAGCCGAAGAAGGACATCGACCTGATGGTGGGGCGCGGGCACGCGGAGCGCGCGCTTCAGGTTCTCGCCGACGCGGGGATGCGGGTCGAGCGCCCGCCCGAGGAGTGGCTGTACAAGGCGTGGAACGACGACGTGCTCATCGACGTGATCTTCGGCCCGTCGGGGCTCGAGGTGACCGACGAGGTGCTGGCGAGGGCGGACACAATCCCGGTGATGTCGGTCGCCACGCCGGTGATGGGGATCGAGGACATGCTGATCACGATGCTGTTCTCGATGGACGAGCACTGCGTGGACTACGCCGCGGTGATCGCGATCACCCGCTCGCTGCGCGAGCAGATCGACTGGCCGTCGCTGCGGTCGCGGTGCGCCGGCTCCCCCTACGCCAAGGCGTTCCTCACGCTCGTGGAGGAGCTCGGGATCGCGCCGCGGGCGGCCGCCGCCGCGCAGGCACCGGCGGCGGGACAGAGCCGCGTGCGCGTGGTGCCCAGCTAGAGCCTAGATCGGCGCCGGGTTCGGCCCGGGCGGCGCCGGCGGGCCCGGCTCGGGTCCGGGCGTCGGCGGCGACGGGTCGGGGCCCGGCCCCGGTGGCGTCGGGCTCGGCGGGGGCGGCGTGGGACCGGGTGGCGGCGCTGGGGGTCCGGGAAACGCGATGAGCTCGCCCTACCCGGGTGCGGGGCGCGACAAGCGGGTATGGTGCCCGGCGATGAAGCTCCTCGTCGTGACCAGCGAGCCCGTCACCGCGCAGCAGCTCCGCGACGCCATCCCCGGCGACGTCGACACCGAACAGCTCGAGGTGATGGTGGTCGCGCCCGCGCTCCAGGGGAACCCGGTCAAGTTCTGGTTCTCCGACGTCGACGATGCCATCGCCCGGGCCGAGCAGGTGCGGCGCGAGAGCATCGAGGACCTCAGCGGCGCCGGCATCCAGGCCACCGGCGACACCGGCGAGTCAGATCCGATGCTGGCGATCCAGGATGCCCTGAACACGTTCCCCGCCGAGCGGATCCTCCTGTTCACCGGTGGCGAGGGCTACCGCGAGGACCTCGAGCCGGCCGAGGTCACCGAGCGCTTCGGCGTCCCCGCCGACACGGCTCGGTAGGTATCTTCACCATAGGCGCAGTTTTCTCCCAAGTGCCTTGGCGTTCGCCGGCGCGAACCCCTCCCAGTCGTTGTTGAAGTACGCGTAGACCTCGGTCTCCCGCCGCCACTGCGCGATCCGCCGCGCCCACTCGGAGATCTCGGTGGCGCTGTAGTTCCCGCGGCGGCCCCGGTGGCCGTAGTGGAAGCGGACGAAGCGCCAGTCCGCCGTGGCCTCGTAGGACTGAAACGGCCGGGACGGGTGATCGCCGATGGTCAGCGCCACGCCGCGAGCGCGGAGCGCGTCGAGCACCGGCGCCGCGAACCACGACTCGTGGCGGAACTCGATCGTGTGGCGCCCGGGCGGGAGGAGCGACAGCCAGTCGTGGAGCCGCTCGTCGTCGCGCCGGAAGTTCCGAGGCAGTTGCCACAGCACGGGCCCGAGCCGCCCCGCGTCGATCAGCGGCTCCAACGGCTCGTAGAAGCGGCCGATCCCCTCGCGGATGTCGATCAGGCGCTTGATGTGGGTCAGGTACCGGCTGGCCTTGACCGCGAACTCGAACTCCGGTGGCGTCTGCGCCACCCACCCCTCGACGCCCGAGCGCTTCGCCAGGCGGTAGAAGGTCGAGTTCACCTCGACCGTGTCGAAGTGCTCGGCGTAGAGCTCGAGCCAGCGCCGCTTCGCCGCGCGCTCGGGGTACAGCCGCCCGCGCCAGTCTTCGTACATCCACCCCGAGCAGCCGATGCGTACCTGTTTCATGGCGGGGGTATGAATTCGCCAGGCCGATGGAGTATCCCCCCGCCCCGGTCCCTGAGAAGCCCAGCCGCACCAGCCTCGCCAAGTCCGTCCATGACTGCCGCGCGTGCGACCTGTGGGAGCCCGCGACGCAGGCGGTAATGGGCGAGGGCGCGGCCCGCGCCGAGGTCATGTTCGTGGGCGAGCAGCCCGGCGACCGCGAGGACGTCGAGGGCCACCCGTTCGTGGGACCCGCGGGCGGCGTGCTGGACACCGGGCTCGAGCGCGCCGGCATCCCGCGCGAGGACGTCTACATCACGAACGTGGTCAAGCACTTCCGCTACAAGGCCCGCGGCAAGCGGCGCATCCACCAGAAGCCCGACCGCTGGCAGGTGAACGCCTGCCTGCCCTGGCTGCACGCCGAGCTCGAGGTGGTTCAGCCGGTGGCGCTGGTATGCCTCGGCGCCACCGCGGCCCAGGCCCTCCTGGGCTCGAGCGTCCGCATCGGGCGCGACCGGGGCCGCCCGTACGAGTCGGATCTCGCCGAGCTGGTGACGATCACGACGCACCCATCGGCGATCCTGCGCGCGGAGGATGCGGATCGGCGGGCGGCGATGGACGAGTTCGTCTCAGACCTGACCAGCGTCGCCCACTGGCTGGGCGAGCGTCGAGCCGCTTAGCGTCGAGACGCTCGGCGAGCCGCGAGGCCAGCGCCATGATCGTCAGCGCCGGGTTGGCCGAGCCCTGCGTGGGCATCACGCTGCCGTCGGCAATGAACAGGTTCGGCACCTCCCACGCGCGGTGGTCGGAGTCGACGACGCTCGTCTCCGGGTCGGCGCCCATGCGGCAGCCGCCGACCAGGTGGGCGTAGCGGTCGGTGATCAGCGTGTCCTGCGCGCCACCGGCCTCGAAGATGTCCTTCAGCTTCTGCTTGGCGAAGGCGATGTTCTTGCGGTCGTTCTCGCACTGCGAGTAGTCCATCCGCGCCACCGGGAGCCCGTTCTCGTCGGTCTCCTCCGGGACCACCGTGATCCGGTTCTCCGGCTGCGGCAGGAGCTCGCAGAGCACTCCGAGCGTGTACCAGTGGTTGTAGTCGCGCATGTAGGCGCGCAGCGCCCGGCCCCAGTGGCCATGGCCGAGCACGTGCTGGGCGTGCTCGATCGGGAGCGGGCCGACCGTCTGGATGGCGAAGCCGCGGGCGAAGCCGCGGGTGGGGTCGGTCTCGTAGAACTGCTCGGAGCAGATCTCGGGAGGCGGCATCTTGTACATCCGCGCCTCATCGGGGAAGCGCGCCGCCACCTGGGGCGCCCCCTGGACCATCACGTAGCGCCCGACCTGGTCGTTGCCGTTCGCCAGCCCGCGCGGGAAGCGCCCGCTCTTCGAGTTGAGCAGCAGCCGCGGGGTCTCGATCGAGTAGCCGGCCACCGCCACCGCGTCCGCGCGCTGCATCCGCTCCACGCCGTCGTGGAAGTAGCGCACGCCGACGACGCGCCCGTTCGAGTCGTCGACCTCGACCGCGCTGACCATGCAGTCGGCGCGGATCTCGACGCCGTGCTCGATCGCGTCCGGGATGTGGGTGACCAGCGGCGAGGCCTTGGCGTTGACCTTGCACCCCTGCAGGCAGTAGCCGCGATAGATGCAGTGGGGGCGGTTGCCGAAGGCTCCGTTGGTGATGCCCACGGGCCCCACGCGCATCTCGATCCCGAGCTTTCGAGCGCCCGCCCAGGCGGCCTCGGCGCCCCCGGCGATCGGGTGCGGCCCGTGGGGATAACGATGTGGATCGCCCCACGGCCAGTGCTCCCCCGCCACCGGCAGCTCGAGCTCGAGCCGCTCGTAGTGGCGCTTCAGGTCCCAGTAGGAGATCGGCCAGTCCGCCCCCACCCCATCCCGGGTGCGCACCTCGAAGTCGGAGGGGTGAAAGCGCGGGCAGTAGCCGGCGTAGTGCACCATCGAGCCGCCGACCCCGTGCCCGGAGTTGTTCTTGCCGAGCTCGACCGGGTCACTGCCCCCGGTCACCCGCGGCGCCGTCCAGTAGAGCCGGTGCGAACCCGCCTCGTCAGAGACCCAGTCGCGGTCGGGGTCCCAGAACGGTCCGGACTCGAGCACGACCACCTTCCACCCGCGCCGGGCGAGGCGCTGGGCCAGCGTCGCCCCGCCGGCGCCCGCGCCCACGATCAGAAGATCGACCGAGAAGGAGTCGTCGTAGTGGGCCATCCGGTCGGTGGGGACGGCGCGGCGGTGGACGTCGAGCAGGAACGCGGAGTCGTTCTCCGGTGGGCGCAGGCTGCCCTTGAGCACGGTGCGCAGCTCGTGCGTGCGGCTCACGGGCTCACGTCCTCCGTCGGATCGTGCTCGAACGCGGGCGCGCCCTCCCAGGCCTCGCGCTGCCCGACGCCGAAGCGCGAGTAGCCGCGGGGATAGGCGGGGCCGCCGAAGCCGATCTCGTTCCAGGCCCACGGGTGCGAGTAGAAGGCGCTGAGGATGGCGCGGGTGATCACCTTCCAGGCACGGCTCGGCGGCAGCTCGTCCCACACCTGGCCGTGGAGGGATCCCTTCGCGAAGGCGTCGACGACCGTCTTCTGCACCTCCTCCGATGCGCTCACGAAGTCGGGAGATCCATGCTGGCGAGCCGCGGCATCGAGGCCCACCGCGACGCGGCGCCAGGTCTCGCGATCGTCAGGGAGGTCCGCGTAGCGAAATCCGTCGAGCTGACCGTCGAACAGCTTGGCGTCGACCATGTTCAGCACCGGGATCTTGGGCTCGCGGTCCTGGGCGAGCACGATGTCGCAGAAGCAGCCGAGGGTGACCACCTCGGCGGCGGTGAAGAAGCGGATCGGCGGAACCCTGTCGACGCGCTCCATGACCAGGGCGCGCGTCACCTCGTCCCAGTGACCCGCCTCGTCGAGGACGTTGTAGTCCGGGTAGCGGCCGTGCATCTGCGGGGTGATCCCGTTGCGCTGGCGCGGGAGCTCGTCCGGCGAGGGCGGCTCGGAGTCCTCGCGCAGGTTCGGTAGATGGCCGGCGTCGCGAAAGCTCATCAGCGTTCGCGCCCGAACGCTGCCGCGGCCACTCCCATCCCCCCCACCAGAGCCAGCGACCCCGGCGCCAGGAGCGGCGGGCCCATTACGAGGTTGAACAACGGCTCGTTGAAGCCGCCCGGCTTGCGGGCGACGCCGCGGACGTGGGTGACGACGCCGATCGCCCCGTCCAGGCAGTAGAGCGCCGAGAGGACCGGCAGCCACGTCTTCGCCGCGCGCTCGGAGCGCACGCCTGCGACCCCGGCCACGGTCAGCGCCGGCGAGAGCACGATCGGCGTCCACATCCACTTGTCGCCGAAGGATCCCTTGAAGTGCTCGAAGTAGATCTCGAGCCCGAGCGGGAGCGCGCTGAACGCGGTCGCCGCGGCGAGCGTCCGCTGCATGCGCCCTGAGCGCACGTTCCCCCACCAGCGAGCGGCCGGTCCGACGTTACGACGCCGCATAGCGCTCCGCATCGCTGCGCTTGAATTCGAGGCCGTTGCCGGGACGGTCGAGGTCGGGGTGAAGGGCACCCTCCGCGCGGCTCGACCACCCCCTCGAACAGCATGTGCTCGATCCGTACGTGATCGTGGAAGTACTCGAGGTGGCGGAGCTGCTGAAGCGCCAGCGCGGGATGGAGGTGGATCTGAGGCCCGCAGTGCAGCGACAGCGGCAGGCTGTGAGCGCGGCACAGCCCGTCGACCCTCAGCAGCTCGGTGACCCCGGCGCACCGGGTGACGTCCGCTTGGAGCACGTCGACCGCTCCCGCATCGAGCATCCGGAGGAAGTACGGCGCGTCGTAGCCGTACTCGCCCGCGGCCACCTCCATGCCCGCGGGAGCCCGGTCGCGAATGAGCCGCAGGCCGGCCAGGTCGTCCGAGGTCACCGGCTCCTCGAACCAGCTCACGCCCGCCTCGGAGCGGAAGCGCTCGGCGAGCTCGAGCGCCTGCTTGCGGGTGTAGGCGCCGTTGGCATCGACGAACAGCTCCACGCCGTCACCGATCGCCTCGCGGGCGGCCCGCACCCGCGCCGGGTCCTCAGCCGGGGAGGAGCCGACCTTCATCTTTACTCGCGGGATGCCCTCGGAAGCCCAGCCCGCCAGCTGCGAGGCCAGGCGTTCGTTGGTGTACGCCGTGAACCCGCCCGAGCCGTACACCGGCACCCGGTCGTGGGCCATGCCCAGCAGCCGGCAGAGGGGAAGCCCCAGCAGCCTGGCCTTGAGGTCCCACAGGGCGAGGTCGACGGCGGCGATGGCCATCGAGCTGATCCCGGGGCGGCCCAGGTTGCGGATGGCGCCGACCATCGCCTCCCAGGCGGCCTGGGGAGCCATCGCATCGCGGCCTCGGACGACATCCGCGAGCTTTGACGCGACGAGCTTGGCCGTCGAGACGTCGGCGTACGTGTATCCGATGCCGGTCTCCCCGCCGGCCGAGGCGTGGACCACGACGATCGTGGTGGCGTCCCAGGACAGGGTTCCGTCGGCCTCGGGAGCGTCGGTGGGGACGGTGAACGCCCCCACCTCGAGCTCCTCGACGGGAGCCTGGACGGATGGAACCGACGCGGACAGGCTCATCGGCCGGGGAGGAACTCCTGGGCCTTCTGCTTGAACGACTGTTTGATGATCTCCCCGGCGGCGGGGTCACCCTTCACAAGCGCCGAGGTGAGCGCCTTTGCCTGCTCGATCGTGATGTGCGGGGGCAGCGGCGGCACCTCGGGATCGGTCACCGCCTCGTAGAGCACGGGTCGATCCGACGCCAGCGCCTCGTCCCAGGCCGGTCCCACCTGGTCGGGGCTGTCCACGCGGATCCCGCGCAGCCCGAGCATCTCGGCGTACCGCGCGTAGGGGAAGTCGGGCAGCTCCTGGGAGCCTTCGAACTTCGGGTCGCCCTCCATCGCCCGCTGCTCCCAGGTGACCTGGTTGAGGTCCCGGTTGTTGAGCACCATGATGATCAGCCGCTGGTCGGCCCACAGGTGGCGGTACTTGGCGATCGTGATCAGCTCGTTGATGCCGTTCATCTGCATCGCGCCGTCGCCCACGAGCGCGAACACGGGCCGGTTGGGATGGGCGAACTTGGCGGCGATCGCGTACGGGACGCCCGGACCCATGGTGGCGAGCGTGCCCGACAGGGTGCCCATCATGCCCTTGCGCAGCTTGATGTCACGCGCGTACCAGTTGGCCGACGAGCCGGAGTCCGAGCTGATGATCGCCCCGTCCGGCAGTCGCTTCGAGAGCTCGTGGAAGACGAGCTGGGGGTTGATGGGGTTGGCCTCGAGGTGCGCGCGCTCCTCGATCAGCTTCCACCAGTCACGCACCCCGCCCTCGATCTTCTCGCGCCAGGATCTGTCGTCCTTGCGCGCGAGGCGCGCGCTCAGAGCCCGCAGCGTCTCCCGCGAGTCGCCGATGAGGTTGACCTCCATCGGATAGCGGATCCCGATCATCTTGCCGTCGATGTCGATCTGAACCCCGCGGGCCTTGCCCTCCTCGGGCAGGAACTCCGAGTAGGGGAAGCTCGAGCCGACCATGAGCAGCGTGTCGCACTCCATCATCAGATCCCAACTCGGCTTGGTCCCGAGGAGGCCGATCGAGCCGGTGACGAAGGGCAGGTCGTCGGGCAGCACGGCCTTGCCGAGCAGCGCCTTGGCCACCCCGGCGCCGAGCTTGTCAGCGACCTCGATCACCTCGTCGGCGGCGTGTAGCGCGCCCTGGCCGACGAGCATGGCCACCTTCTTGCCGGCATTGAGCACGGCGGCGGCCTGGTCGAGATCCGCGTCGGTCGGCAGGATCCGCGGCGGGTGATAGCCGGGACCCGAGTGGACGGTCCCGTGCTTGTGGGGCGGCGTCGGCACGGCCTCCGCCTCCTGGATGTCGTTGGGGATGATGATCGCGGTGACGGTGCGCTCGGCCAGCGCGATCCGGATGGCGCGGTCGATCAGGTGGCGGATCTGCGCCGGGGCCATCGCGATCTCGACGTACTCGTGGGCGACATCCTTGAACAGGCTGGTGAGATCGATTTCCTGCTGGTAGTTGCCGCCGATGCCGGCGCGCGCCTGCTGGCCGACGATCGCCACGACGGGATGGTGGTCGAGCTTGGCGTCATAGAGGCCGTTGAGCAGGTGGACGGCGCCCGGGCCGGAGGTCGCCAGGCACACCCCGACCTCCCCCGTGAACTTTGCATGCGCGCATGCCATGAACGCGGCCATCTCCTCGTGGCGCACCTGGATGAACTCGGGACCCTGCGTGCCGTTGGAGCTCGCGCGTCCGAACGCCCCCAGGATGCCGTTGATCCCGTCGCCGGGATAGCCGTAGATGCGCCTCACGCCCCACGTCCTGAGCCGCTCGAGGAGGTAGTCGCCGACGGTCTGGCTCATCGCGTTCCTTTCATCGCTCGCATGGCCTGGACGTACCCGGCGGCGATCGGGCGATAACTCGGGGCTGTCCGCACGCCTACAAACCGTTCGCCGATGTTCGCGCGCCTACAACCCGCGCTCGACCTCGGCCAGCGCCACCGCCGCGTCGATATGGGCCAGGTGCGTGAGCCCCTGCGGGAAGTTGCCCAGGAGCTCGCCGCTGCTCGGGTCGACCTCCTCGGAGAACAGGCCGAGATCGTTGGCCCGGGCCATGGCCTTGTCGAAGACGACCCGCCCCTCGTGCAGGTCGCCGCCGCGTGCCAGGCACTCCGCGAGCCAGAACGAGCAGCACAGGAAGGCGCCCTCGCGACCGGGCAGGCCGTCGTCACGCGTGTAACGGTAGAGGAGGCCGTCGCCGGCATCGAGCTCCTCGCGCACTGCGGCGACGGTGCGGAGCATGCGCTCGTCATCCCAGCCCACGTACTCGACGCTCGGCAGCAGCAGCAGCGCCGAGTCGAGCTCCGGCCGGCCGAAGGCCTGGAGGTACACGCCGCGCCCCGAGTCGTAGCCCTTCTCCTCGATCGTCTCGCGCAGCTCGTCGCGCACGCGCTTCCAGCGCCGGGTCGGGGCGCGGCGCATGCACTCGTCGGCGAGGCGGATCCCGCGCTCGAGCGCAGCCCAGCACATCACCTTGGAATGGACGAAGTGGTCGGGCTCCCCCGGCCACTCCCACAAGCCGTAGTCGGGCTCCGAGCACCGCTCGGCCGCATGGTCGATGAGCGAGACGAGGAAGCGCCAGTCGTCGTCGCTCGGGGAATGACCGCGGCGGTGCCAGCGCCAGGTCAGGTTGACGAGCTCGCCGTAGGCGTCGAGCTGGCGCTGCGTGGTGGCGTCGTTGCCGGAGCGGGCGGGCGCCGATCCCCGGTAGCCCTCGAGGTCGCCGAGCTCGGCTCCTCTGATCCGCCGCTCGCCCCCCGGGCCATAGAGCACCTGGAGGTCGCCGGCGTGGCCGGCCGCCGAGCGCATGATGAAGGCGCGGAAGGCGTCGGCCTCGCTCACCGCGCCGAGCTCGGCGAAGGCGCGTGAGCTGAAGCTGGCGTCCCTGACCCAGGCGAAGCGGTAGTCCCAGTTGCGCTCACCGCCGAGGACCTCGGGCAGCGAGGTGCTCGGCGCGGCGACGATCGCGCCCGTGGGCATGTGCGTCAGGGCCTTGAGCGTCAGGCCGGATCGCCGCGCGCCCGGCTCATCGCGTGTTCCCAGGGCCAGGCTGTCGGCCCACTTCCGCCACCAGGCCCGCGTGTACTCGATCGCCTCGTCGATCGACTGTGGCTCGGGCTCCTCGTAGCTCCCGGCGTCGATCAGCTCCGGCGGGCAGTAGGTGAGCGCCAGGCGCACCCGGTCCCCGGACCCGACCGTCACCGTCGCTCCGAGCTCGTGGTCGGGATCCTCCGCGAGCTCGCGCTCGCACCATACGAGCAGGCCGTCGTTGCCGCCGATCGCGCTGTGCAGCCGGTGCCCGTGCCGGCGGATCCACGGCTTCACCTGCCCGTAGTCGAAGCGCGGCGCCACCGTCAGCTCGAGCTCGACTGATCCGCGGCCGCCCTCGATCACTCGGACGATCTCCCGATGCGGCGTCGAGCGCGCGCTCGCGCGCACGACGAAGCAGTCGAGGATCCGCGCCTCGCCGGCCGGTCCCCGCAGCGTGGTCTCGAGGATGAGCGTGTCGTCGAGATAGCGGCGGCTGTACTCCCACGGCGAGCCGTCGGTCGGGGCGATCGAGCAGTGGCCGCCGCGCTCCCGATCGAGCATCCGCCCGAAGGTGCTGCCCGAATCGAATCGCGGCATGCAGCACCACTCGATCGATGCCTCTCGCGAGACGAGCGCGGCGCTGTGGCAGTCGCCGATCAGGGCGTAATCGCCGATTGCGGGATATGCGTCATGCTTCGGCACGGCGTCAGGACTACCCGCAACGGTTATCGCCAGCGCACGCCGGGTACAGAAAGCCCTGTATGTGGCTATACGCAATCGCCGGCTTCCTCCTGATCGTCGGGATCGTGGGCGGCCTCCTGGGCGGCGGGATCGTCACCATCGCGCTCATCCCGATCGCGATCCTCATTGCCGCCTCGGGCTTCCTCTACACGGCCTGGGGCCGCGCCTCTGAAGGCGCCGCGGGCGGAGGCATGGATGCGCACCCGAGCACCAACCGCCCCCTCCCCCACAGCTTCCGCGAGGACACCGGGCACGCCCCGAGCTCCCCGGAGCGCCTGGCGGACACGCGCCGCGCCGAGCAGTAGGGCGGCTCGTTTGTCGCGGGCCTACCCGCGGGTAGGGGCCTACCCAGATCAACGTCAACGACAGGAGGCCCCGTGTCACTCACCGATAAGGTCACCGGCCGCGTCAAGCAGGCCGCGGGCGATCTCACCGATAGCGCCTCGCTGCGCCGCGAAGGCAAGCAGGAGGAGCGCAAGGGCGACGCCAAGGACGAGCTGGCGCAGGAGCAGGAGCGCGCCGACCGCAAGGCCGAGGAAGTCGCCAACCTGGAGCGGAAGACCAACTAAGGCCTGATGCCCGAGCAGCGCGCGGTAGTCGTCATCACCGGCGCGTCCGGCGGGGTCGGACGCGCCGCCGCGCGCCGCTTCGCCGCCGATGGCGCGCGGATCGGGCTGATCGCGCGCGGGCGCGCCGGCCTGGAGGCGGCCGCCCGCGACGTGGAGCAGGCGGGCGGGGAGGCACTCGTCCTCCCTCTTGACGTCGCCGACCCCGACCAGGTCGAGGCCGCGGCGGCTTCGGTCGAGGATGCGTTCGGGCCGATCGACATCTGGGTCAACGACGCGATGGTGACCGTGTACGCCGAGTTCCTCGACATCGAGCCCGACGAGTACCGGCGCGCCACCGAGGTCACCTACCTGGGGATGGTGTGGGGCACGCGCGCGGCGCTCAAGCGGATGGTCCCGCGCGACCGCGGCTCGATCGTGCAGGTGTGCTCGGCGATGTCATACCGCGGGATCCCGCTCCAGTCCCCCTACTGCGGCGCCAAGGCGGCCTGCAAGGGGTTCACGGAGAGCATCCTCACCGAGCTCATCCACCACAAGTCGAAGGTCCGGGTGTCGATGATCCAGCTGCCCGGCCTGAACACGCCCCAGTTCACCTGGGGGCGCACCAAGCTCCCCAAGCAGACGATGCCCGTGCCGCCGATCTACCAGCCGGAGATCGCGGCGGACGCGATCCACCACGCGGCGCATCACAAGCGCCGCCAGATATATGTCGGCTACCCGACCGTGATGAACATCTTCGGCGAGCGCGTCGCCCCCTGGATCCTCGACCGCTATCTCGCGAAGATCGGCTACAAGAAGCAGATGACCGATCACGACCTCGATCCCCAGGGCCACGACAACCTGTTCGAGCCCGTCGAGGAGGACCGCGGCGCCCACGGGCCGTTCGACGACCAGGCCCACAGCTTCAGCCCCCAGTACGAGCTGGCCAAGCGGCGCGGGCTCGTGCTGGCGGGGCTCGGTGCGGCGGCGGCGCTCGGTGTGAGCGTCGCCGCCGCCCGCAGTGGCTCCTAGCTAATCAGTGCCACGCAAGCGCCCGCGCAAGCGTCAGCTTGCGCCATTCTCCTTGCGCTCGGCCTTGACCCGGCCGGCCGCCTCGCCCAGCCGCTGGGCCTCGGCGCTCTCGGCGAGCGCCTCCTGGCGCTCCTCCTGGGCCTCGGCCTGACGCTCGAGCGCCTGCAGCCGGTCCTTGGCCGCCCGCTCCTCGACCTGCTCCTTGGCGCGCGACTCGGCCTGCCGCACGGCCTGCACGCGCTTGCGCTCAGCCTGCTCGGCGCGGCGGGTCCGCTGCTGCTCGGTCTGCTTGGCGCTCTGGCGGCGCGCCTTGGCACGTTCGTCGGCCTGCTGACGGCGCTGCTGCGCCTGCTCGTGGCGCTGCTCCACGGCGGCATCGGCCTGCTGACCACGCTGCTGGGCCTCGGCCCGCAGCTTCAGCGCCTTGGCGCGCTCATCGGCCGCAGCGCTACGGCGCCGGGCGTCCTCGCGCAGCTCGGAATCACCGAATACCGTCGCCGCGACCGAGCGCACGGTGGCGTCGGCGCGGTCGGCGGACAGCTTGCGCGCCTCTCGGTTACCCGGCAGCGCGCCGATGGCGGCGTCGATCGGCACCCGCAACAGGCGCAGGTAGCTCGTGAACGCGGTTCGGGGGATTGTGCGGATTGTCATGACTGCTCCTCGGGGTCGATCCGGTTGGCACGCTCCTGCGCCTCCCGGGCTTCACGATCGAGCGCCACCGCATCCTTGGCGGCGGCCACACGCGCGCGCTCGGCCTCACGTTCGGTGTTCTCGGCCGCGCTGTGCTCGGCCTCGCGCAGGCGCTCGGCCTGTGCCTGTTCGCGCTGGGCCTCGGTCCGAGCCTGCTGCTCGGCCTGCGCCCGCTCCTGCTCGACCTGCCGCTCGCGCTCCTGAGCGGCAACTTCGGCCTGCAGGCGCTCGCGCTCGACTTCGTTCTCGGTCTGCTCACGCTCGAGCTGGGCCTCCTGCTGGGCGCGCGCGGCTTCCTGGGCGCTCTCCTGCGCCTCGCGGTGGGCGTCGGCCTGCGCCTCCTGCAGCCTTCCCTCTCGGGCCAGATCTTCCTTGCCCGTGGCGTCGCCCACGGCCTCCTTGACCTTGCCGACAACTTTGCCGACCAGGCCCCCGGAGGTTCGCTCCGTTTCGCTGGACATGTGTGCTTCTCCTTTTTCGGTTCGAAGGTTTCAATTACCCGAGATGGGCGTTATGACTCGCGAGTAGCCTGTACGGCCCTCGCCTCGCCGTCGTACTCTGCGCCCGTGCCACGCGTACCTGGAATTGCGCTAATCGCGATCGCCTGCGGGATTGCGGGATGCGGCGGCGGCGCTTCTGCGCCCACCGGCGCGCACGTGTTCGCCGCCGAGTGTGAGGCATGTCACTCCGTGATCGGGAACGAGTCGCGCCACCGGGTGGGCGGTGACCTTCTCGGGTACCGGATCTCGCGCCGGCAGTTGGTCGAGTTCACGCGCGAGATGCCCGTTCGCAAGCCGTTGACGCGCGCCGAGCTCTCCGCGGTCGTCGACTACCTGTACTCGCTGCAGCAGCGCCGCTGATCAGCCCGCGGGCACGAGCTCGCCGACGCCGGCCTGGGTCCCGGCGGCCGAGTGGCCGCCCGCGACGACGATCGCGTTGCCGAGCGCCAGTACCCCCGCGTCGGAGAGCGGCTGCGGGAGGTGGCCTTCGGGCGTCACGGCGCCGGTCGCCGGGTTGATCGCCCAGATCCCGGACACTTGGGACGTGGTGCTGTCGCCGCGGCCGCCCACCAGGTAAACGATGGAACCGAGAGCGGCCGCGCCTCCGTGGGTGACCGGCTGAGGCAGGCGTCCGATCTGGCGGACCGTCCCGGTGCCGGGCTGGAAGCGATAGATGCCCGAGCTCGCGCCGGTGGGTGTCGAGCCGCCGATGATGAGCACCGCCCCCGGAACGGCGGTAACCGCCGCGTAACGAAGCGCCACTGGGAGGTGGGCGACGACGCGGGCCGACCCGCCCGGCGAGTAGGCGACGATCGTGTTGAGTGCGTTCGAGCCGTCGTAGCCCCCGACGACGTAGGCGGTGCCGTTCAGCGCGGTGACGGCCACGTCGGACTGGGTGCGTGGGAGCGTCCCGGCTGGCGACACCGCTCGGGTGCCGGGGTCGAATCGGAGGATGTGGTCGTACTGGGTGAAATCGGCGCCGCCGAAGACGTAGGCGGCCCCACCGAGGGACGCGGCCCCAGCGTCGTGCTGGCGCCCGGGCAGGGTGGAAGTCGCCACCGGACCGTGGACATTTCCGACGGTGACCCCCGGGCTCGAGGTGTCCTGAGCCGTGAGGCCGCCCAGCAGGACGAAGCGCCCGCCGGCGAGCGCGGCGGTGGCCGGATCCTGGACCGGCGCGGGCAGCGTGAATAGCGGCCGGTAGCTCAGCGGCCGCGGCCGAGCCGGAGACGCGGGGGCGGTGGCCTGCGCGGCCCGGTGCGTCGTCTGGGTGCCGTGGGTCACGGTCGAGGACGAGTTCGAGCCACCACAGCCCGCGAGCGGGAGGGCGAGGAGGATCAGGGCTGTGAGGACCGGGCGCCGGATGCGGGCGAGCGTAGCGAGACGGTGGTCGCGACGGACTCCGGAGGGTACGGGCGTGTGCGGATTCTCACCCACCCCTTACGCTGCTTTGACCGTGTCCCCGAACGCTGCGGCCGTGCGCCGGATTGCCCTGACGCTGATTCTCGGCGCCCTTCTCGCTACCGGCTGCGGCTCGGGCGCGCGCAAGTCGACCGCCACCGGGACGACCGCCCGCGGGACCCTTCCGAGCACCGACGCGCCGGCGCGCGGGGCATCGCCGGCGAACGTCTACGCGGCCGATAGCCCGAGCGGCCTGGCCGCGAGCGTGCGCGCCGACCCGGCGCTCGTCTACGTGCCCAACAGCATGAGCGACACGGTCACCGTGATCAGCCAGCGAACGCTCAGGATCGTCGGCCAGTTTCCGGTGGGAGCGCTGCCCCAGCACGTAACCCCGTCGTGGAACCTGAAGACGCTCTACGTCGACAACGACGACGGCAACAGCCTCACGCCGATCGACCCGCGCACGGGCCGGCCGGGGACTCCGATCCCCGTGGAGGACCCGTACAACCTCTACTTCACTCCAGACGGCCGCTACGCGGTCGTTGTCGCCGAGCGGCTCAAGCGCCTGGACTTTCGCAACCCGCAGACGATGGCGGTGGTGCATTCGCTGTCGGTCCCGGACTGCGCCGGAGTCGACCACGCCGACTTCTCCGCCGACGGGCGGTACATGTTCGCCAGCTGCGAGTTCGCCGGCCGGATGATCGAGATCGACCTGCGGACCCAGCGGCTGACCCGCACGCTGGTTCTGAACCACGGCTACGCCTCGCCCCAGGACGTCAAGCTCGCTCCCGACGGCCGCACGCTCTACACCGCCGACCAGGCGGGGGGCGGCCTCTGGGAGATCGACCCCCGGACGTTCACCGTGATCGGCTTCCTCCACACCGGCGCCGGCGCTCACGGCCTCTACCCCAGTCGCGACGCCCGCCGGATGTACGTCTCGAACCGCTCCGCGGGCTCGGTCTCGGTCGTCAACTTCGCCACCCGGCGGATCGCGGCCAGATGGCAGATCCCGCAGCCCGCCAGCCCCGACATGGGCGGCGTGTCCGTCGACGGGAGCACGCTCTGGCTGAGCGGCCGCTACAACGCCGAGGTCTACGCCATCGACACCCGGACGGGCCGGCTTCGCGCCCGAATCCCGGTCGGCGAGGGTCCCCACGGCCTGTGCGTGTGGCCCCAGCCGGGCCGCTACTCGCTCGGGCACACCGGGATCATGCGCTAGCAGAACGGCATTTCTGATTAGTCACGTGAATTCCGGCATCCGTACCGGAATTCCGAGAGACCGAGTTCCGCCCTGCCTCCGGCGGCGGGTCGCTTCGCGACTGCGGGACGCTACTCGCGCGACTCGCCGGGGACGGTGCCGACGGGCGGCTCCGTCGGGACCTGGGTGATCCGGTCGGGGCTCTCGCCGACCGTCTCGACCGCTCCGCCTGCGTCGCGGCGGACGACCGCTCCATCCCACGCCCGCAGCGGGTGTGCGGCGCTGCGCTGGAGCGAGCGGCAGGCGTTGCGCGTGATGAAGTAGATGATGATCGGCAGCACCCACACGCCCACCCGCCAGAAGTGGATCTGGGCCGTGTAGGAGATGTGGATGCGGAAGAACAGCCGGTCGGTCGAGCCGACCGCGAAGATGATCACGACCCAGCTCAGGAAGGCGGCGCCGATCGCCGTGCGGGTAGGGTGATCACGCGGGCGGTCGAGCAGGTCGTGACGCCGCTGGTCGCGCGTGAAGCGGCGTTCGAGCGCCGGCCACGCGAACATCACCGCGAACACGACCAGCGGGAAGAACGCGCCGCCCCAGAAGGGGTTCGGCACCAGCGTGTAGTTGCCGATCGCCGGCTCCCAGTTCGGCATCAACCGCAGCGCCCCGATCAGCCAGCCGATGTACCAGTCGGGCTGAGCTCCGTTCTCCGACAGGTACGGGTGAAACGGCCCCCACTGCCAGATCGGGTTGATCTGGATCAGCCCGCCGATCAGGAACAGCACGCCCGCGACCGCGAACAGCAACCCGATCGACCGCATCGCGTAGGCCGGCCACATCGGCGTGCCGACCACGTTGCGCTCGCGCCGTCCCCGCCCCGGGAACTGGGAGTGGTGCTGGCGCATGATCATCGCGAGATGGAAGGTGATCAGCACGATGAGCACGAGCGGGATCAGGAACACGTGGATGATCTCGAGCCGCGGGAGGAACTGGCTGCCGCCCGGGAAGGGACCGCCCCACACCAGGTAGGCGAGCTGTGCTCCGATCCCCGGCAGCGAGAACGCCACCGAGTAGGCGATGGCCAGCCCCATCCCGGACAGCAGATCGTCGGCGAGGGAATAGCCGGCGAATCCCTCGAGGATGGCCAGCATCAGCATCAGCAGCCCGATGTAGTAGTTGAGATCGCGCGGCTTGCGATACGCGCCGGTGAAGAAGATCCGGCACAGGTGGAGCACGATCGAGGCGACGAACACGTCGGCCGCCCAGTGGTGGGCCTGACGGAGGAGCAGGCCGGCCGGGACGTTGAAGGAGATGTTGAGGACCGACCGGTACGCCTCGGACATCTCCTGGCCGTGGAGGAGGGCGTACGAGCCGTTGTAGATGACCTGCGAGTCGCTCGGTACGTAGTAGAGGGCGAGGTAGATCCCGGTCCCGACCAGCACGATGAAGGCGTACAGCGCGATCTCGCCGAGCAGGAACGACCAGTGGTCGGGGAACACGTAGCGGAGCGCCCACTTCATCATCGGCGCGGCGCCCACGCGCTGCTCGAGCCAGCGCATGCCCCGGTGGAAGCGCCGCTCGGCGACGCGCTGGACGACGCTCACCGCCGGCCTCCGGGTGCCCTCATGACTCGCCCCGGTGCACGTTCCACCACGACGGCCCGATGTCCTCGTGGAACTCGCCCGCCGCCCGCAGATACCCCTGCGCATCGACCATGAGCGGGAGCTGTGGCAGGGATCGGCCGGCAGGCCCGAAGATCAGGCGCCCACCCTCGCCGGGCAGGAACGTCGAGTAGTGACAGGGGCAGGTGAAGGCCGGCTTCGGCTCGCTCGTCGGGGCGTAGGTGGGGTAGCGGTAGAGCGAGATCGCGCAGCCCGCGTGGGGGCAGATCTTGGAGTAGGCGACGATCCCGTCGGGCGCCCAGTCCTGGCGGGCCGCCGGGAGGTGCAGGAACTCGGGCGGGAGCCTGACGACGAGCAGCCCGGAGCCGAACTGCTCCGCCTGGCCGTACTGGGGCAGCGCCGTGTAGAACGTCCCGATCTGGACCTCGTCGGCGCGGAACGGCTCGCCTTTCTCGTCGACGAGCGCCACGCCGCGGCGCCACGGTGTCTTGTGGATGCCCTCGAGCGTCGGCCCGAGCGAGGCGATCGGGGCGGCGGCCGCCGCCACCGCCGCGGCGCCCGCGACCCCGCCGGCGCCGACGAGGAGTCCGCGGCGCGAGATCCCCTCTCCCCCCTCCTCGACCATCTGCACGACCTCCGCGGTCTCCTCCTCGACGAGCAGGGCGCCTCGCTCCTCCACGTGCTGCTCCTGGGGCACGACGAGCTTGCCGGCGACGATCGCCGCCACCGCCAGGAGCATGAGCATCCCGCCCAGCGTCAGCCCGAGCAGCTGCGTATTGGTCTCGAGCACGATGAAGATCACGACGAAGGCGAAGCCGAACGCCCCGGCCAGCAACAGCAACGCCGCCACCACCGTCTCCGCGCGGCGGTTGGCGGGGACGATCCGCTCCGACGGGTCTACCTCGGGCTCAGGCGCGGCACCGGGCACCTCGACGCCTCGAGCGGCGCGCGCCGCGGTCCTGAGCGCCACGAACGCTCCGAGCGCACCGGCCATCGCGCGCAGCCGAGAGGGCTTCTTGGGAGGCATTCAGCCGGCCCCCGTCACGCCAGTCGCTCCCCGATCACGCGCGCCACCAGGACCATCGCGACGAGCGCGAGGAACCACGCCACCATTCCCTCGGGGATCGGCCCGATGTTGTAGATCCCCCAGCCGCCGGCGTTATTCGGGTGGCGCGTCCATAGGATGTAGCGCGCCAGCGAATCGAGGTCGTGCTGGCTGATCTGGGTCGAGTCGAAGTGCGGCATCAGGTAGGGGCCCATGCGCACGGCCTCGGCAATCTGCTGCGGGGTGGCCTCGAGCAGGTCCGGGACGGGGACGTTCACGGTCAGCCCACCGCGAGCCATGACCTGGTGGCAGCCGGCGCAGTTCGACGTGAACACATGTTGGCCGACGGACAACTCGCCCTTGGATGGATCGGCGGTGGGCGCCGGCGGCCCGCCGAACGAGCTGACGTAGGCGATGATCGCGTCGATCTCGTTCCGGTTGAACTGGACCGGGTTGCGCAGCGGCTCCTCTTTGGGCTGCTCGAGCGGCATCCGGCCCGTCGAGAGGTAGAAGTCGACCGGGCCCGGGCCCACTCCTCGCAGCGAAGGGGCCACGCCCGGGGTGCCGTTCAGAGCGATCCCGTGGCACGATGAGCAACTGCGCTCGTAGAGGTCGAACCCCTTGGCGCGGAGCGCGGCCGAGTCGGGAAAGGACTTCGTCGGATCCCCCGGGGCAGGCGGGTTCGGCGCCTTGTTCGGCGCGGTCGCACCGCTCGCCTGGGAGGCGCCGGGCAGCGGCGTCTGACCCTGTGATGCCGGCACCGCCAGCCCAACGAGCGCGAGCGTCCCGAGGATCACGGCGAGCGTCAGCCGGAGCACGGGCGGTATCCGCGAGCGCTTGGTGAGCCTGCGCTTCAGCGCACGCTTCTTCACGGGCGGGGCCCTCCCGCGGGGGGGACCGCCGTCGTCGCGAGGGCCGCCGCCGCGTCAGCGCGCTGCTGCCGGCGCTCGTCGGCGACGAGCGCGGCCAGCGCCGCCCACAGCCCGACCACGACCATGATCACGTCGCCGGCCACCCACATGATCGCTCCGGCCTGGCCCTGATCGTTGACGGCCGAGACGCCGAGGGCCCGGGCGGGCGGCCCGTACGAGGGATAGACGAGCGTGGCGTGGCGGTTGAGGTAGGCGCCGACGAGCGACATCGGCACCATCGCGACCATCATGTAGCCGAGCCGGCCCAGGCCGCTCAGCCGGTGCGAGCGCACCGGGTCGACCCCGAGGATCTGCCACCAGATCAGCAGCCCGGCGGTCACGTACAGCGCGTGCTCGAAGTCGTGGAGGGCGGCGTGCCGGAGCGTCGCGTCATAGAAGGAGGCGACGTGCGTGAGCACGACCACGGCGGCGAAGAAGACAAGCGAAGGCACCGGCGCCAGATACGGCCGGGCGCGCTGCAGCGCCCTCGCGAGGCCACGGCGCCGGCGGGGCGGGAGCGCCCGCAGGGCCAGGAGCAGCGGCTGGCCGCCGACGAGCAGCGCCGGCACGACCATCAGCAGGAGCATGTGCTGGACCATGTGAACCGACAGCAACTGGCCCTCGTAGGCATCGATCCCCGACTGCAACGCCACGAGCCCGCATGCGACACCGGCCACGAACGATGCGGTCCTGTGCGCCGGCCACCCGCCGCGGACGCGCCGGACCGCCCACAGGTAGAGGGTCACGGCGGCCACCGCCTCGACCTCGAGCGCCCACGCGAGCTGCCAGTGGCTGACGAGCAGCGAGGGAAGCGACGGCGCGCTCACCTTCGCTCGAGCTCCTGGCGCACCCGGCGATTGCTGAGCCGCTCGGCGCGCAGCTCGACCACGAGCCGGCCGAGCGAGAGCAGCAGGATCCCGCCACCGAAGTAGACGAAGAACTTCGACCAGGCCAGGCCGAACACGATCGTGGCCACCGAGATGCCAACGAACACCGCGCCGGTGCTCGCCTGGGGCACCGGCTCGAGCTCGACCCCCGGTGGCGGCGGGCCGCGCCTGATCGCCTCGCGCCGCGCCAGCCAGAGAGCGAGCGCGAGCACGTAGATGATCGCGGACGCCGCGAAGGCCACGATCCCGTTGACCGGCTTGGAGTTCCACACCGCGTTGCCGATCGCCAGCACGAGCAGGAGCGTCCCCCAGGCGATGACCGGGATCGCCCCACCCCTCACGACGTCGCCCCCGCCTTCGCCCGCTCGCGCGCGTGTTCGCGATCCTGCGCCTCCTCGCGGAGGTCGAGCAACGGTGCGTAGCTCCGGATCGGCGGCAGTGGCCGCTCGAAGTTGAGCGGTGGCGGCGGTGAGGAGGTGGCCCACTCGAGCGAGTGGCCGAGCCACGGGTCATCGCCGGCCGGTACCCGGCGCCGCAACGAGATCCAGACGTTGACGAAGAAGATG
The DNA here is from genome assembly GCA_963839105.1 of uncultured Solirubrobacterales bacterium. Lineage (GTDB taxonomy): Bacteria > Actinomycetota > Thermoleophilia > Solirubrobacterales > Solirubrobacteraceae > Palsa-465. Next base: position 373,433 of record CAWITQ010000004.1, on the reverse strand, counting down.
AGGACCCCGAGCGCGATGACCCCCGCGCCTATCGTCTCGAGCAGGTTGAGCGTGCCCCACCGGGGCTGCGCCGGATAGCGCGAGATCCGCCGCGGCATCCCGTCCTCGCCCAGGAAGAACATCGGGAAGAACGTCAGGTTGGTGCCGACGGCCATGATGAGGACCTGGAGCTTTCCCAGGCCCTCGCGCAGCATCGCGCCGGTCACCTTCGGGAACCAGTGATAGACGCCCGCGAAGAAGCCGAAGATGCTCCCGGCGAACAGCGTGTAGTGGAAGTGGGCGACCACGAAGTAGGTGCCGTACGCGTGGTAGTCGAGCACGGGCGAGGCCACCCAGATGCCGGTGAGCCCTCCGACCAGGAACTGGAGGAAGAACGCGAGCGCGAACAGCATCGAGGTGCGCAGGACGATCGACCCGCCGATCAGCGTGCCGATCATGTCGAAGTACTCGATCCCGGCAGGAATCAGCAGCGCCGTCGAGGTGAACGCGAAGTACTGGTTGGTGACCCCACCGGTGGTGTACATGTGGTGCGACCACACCGCCATCGACAGCGCGGCGAAGGTCATGATCGACGCCACGAACGCGAGGTAGCCGAACCACCGCTTGTGCGAGTTGACAGCGATCGCCTCCGCCGCGGCCCCCAGGTAGGGGAAGAACATCACGTAAACGACGGGGTGCCCGAAGAACCAGAACAGGTCCTGGTAGTCGATCGCGCCCGCGAAGCCGGTGTATATGTGCCCGCCGTGGCGGTCGATGTAGAGAAGCACCATCGCGACGACGAGCATCGGGAACGACGAGACCACCATCAGAACGCTCGCCAGCGCCGTCCAGGTGAACGGCGGCATGCGCAGCAGCGCCATGCCGGGCGCGCGGTGGCGCACGGCGGTCACGACCACCGACCAGGCCATCGCGGTCAGCCCCAACGCAACCAGGATCACGCCGATCACCCAGAAGTCCTGACCCACCCCGGGTGTGTTCGTGCCGTTGGAGAGCGGCGCGAACGAGCTCCACCCCGTGCGCCCGGCGCCGTCGGCGGTGAGCCAGCCCGTCTGCATGATCAGCCCGCCCGAGAGCCAGGTCCAGAACCCGGCCAGCGACAGCCGCGCCGTCGCCATCCGCAGCGCGCCGATCTGGAGCGGCACGAGGTAGGTCGCCAGCGCGATCGCCATCGGCGTGACGAACAGGTAGATCATCGTCGAGCCGTGCATCGTGAACAGCTCGTTGTAGGAGTTGTCCGAGACGAACTGCATGTTCGGCTGGGCCAGCTGCGTGCGCATGAGCAGGGCGAAGACCCCGCCGAGCACGAAGAACGCCAGCGAGCACAGACCGAGGTTGAGGCCGATCCGCTTGTGGTCGGTGCTGGTCAGCGCGCCGACCCACCCGGGCGTGCCGGCGGCCTGCGGAGTCGGCACGAGGGTGGTGCTCATGGTGCAGCCGTCCCCTTGCTGCGCGCCCAGGCCGCGAACGAGGGGCGGCTGACCGCGTGGATGGTGAACACCATGTCCGAGTGGCGCAGCCCGCAGTACTCGGCGCAGTGTCCGGCGAACGCGCCGGTCTTGGTGAATGCCAGCGTCGTCACCTGCACGCGGCCGGGGATGGCGTCGTGCTTGTAGCGGAGCTCCGGGATCCAGAACGAGTGGATGACGTCCGCGGAGTAGAGGTTGAAGCGAATCGGCTCGTTAATGGGCACGACAAACGCCTGGCGCCCGACCGTGCCGCTGCGCACGCTGAAGTTGTAGGCCGGATAGGCGAGCGTCCACTCCCACTTCGAGCCGACGACGTTGATCACCACGGCAGGTCGCTGCTGGTTGGCCACCGTGTCGACCTTGTGCTCGGCGCCGAACGTCAGGTAGAGCAGGAACGCGGCCGTGCACGCAAGCAGGACGACATAGGTCCCCTCGAGCGGATTGTGCTCGTGCCAGCGGGCGGCGCGGTCGGGTGGCCGGCGGCGGAAGACCAGGACCGCGAGCAGCGTGGCGATCACGATTACGGCGAACACGCCGATCGCGATCGGCAGGTAGATGTGGTACAGGTGGTCGTACTGCTGTCGGGTGCTGACCAGCGCCGGCGCCCCAGCGATGCTCACGGGCGGATCCCGCCCTGGGCCGCGACCGGCTGGTCGCCCGGCGACGGCTGGCTCGTTGCCGGCGAGCCCATGGCGGGATCTGGCTGCGCGACGCGCGAGGTTCGCCTGGCCGCACCCCGTCGCTCACCGCGGTCAATCGCCGCGCGCTGCGGGCCGACCACGTACTTCGGGTCGGCGGCTGAGCCGAACCCGGCCTTGAAGATGCTCACTCGCGCCGCCAGCGCGCCGACGCACAGCAGGGCTCCCGAGAGCGCCGAGGCCGCGCGTGAGCGAGCGCCGCGGGTGGCCAGGAGCGCGCCACCGGCGATCGTGCACGCGCGCGTCAGCGTCGTGGCCCGCTTGGGCGTTCCCTCCTCATATGGACCCTCGAGCTCGCCGAGCCGCCGCTCCATCACCTCCTTCAATATCAATTCCAGGGCCGCGCCGCCAAGGGCGAGGCGCCGGGCGGGGGCCGCGTACTCCGGAGGGGTCACCGCCGCGGTGGCGGCGCCGGCGCTGAGAGCGGCGCCGGCGGCGAACACGAACGGAAGCTCGCGGCGCGCCTGATGCCACACCGGCACCGCGGTGTTGGCGATCAGGGCCGCGGTGTAGGTCGAGAGCGGGAGGCCGAACAGGGCGGCAGCGGGACGCGCCGCGCGCCCCGTGCGGGGAAGGAGCCCGGTCCACGCGTTGAGGGCCGCGACCGCTGTGGTGGCGCCGCTCCCGGAGAGGATCCAGCTGCCGACGCTCATCGGCGAGGTCAACTTGAACATCCGGAGCATGTTGAGAAACCGCATCGGCTTGCCCAGATCGGAGATCAGGAACGCGGGACTGACGCCGATGCCGGCGAGCGCCACCGCCCAGCCGCGCCGGGCAAGCGTCTCGTTGCCGCGCAGGCCCGCCAGGTAGGCGAGTCCCCCGGCCGCGCCGCCGAGACCGCCGGTGAAGAAGTAGACGGGGATCTCCCACGTCCACACCGGCTCCTTGATCACCGGCTGCCCGTGGTAGGAACGCGGCTCGGGGCTCATCGCCGTCCCCCGAACACGGCGGCGGCAAGCCCGGCGCCGAGCGCGAGCGCGGCCACGCCGGCCGCGCCCCAGACCTCTCCCAGGTCGCGGCGAGTGTCGACGGGGTCGGGCGGCAGCCCGTACACCTCGGGCTCGTCGAGCAGGAGGAAGAAGGCGCCGGCGCCGCCGACCCCGTCGTCATCGTCGGCCAGGTAGAGCTGGGCCTTGTCCTGACCCGACTGCTGAAGCGACGCCAGCCGGTGCTCGGCGCGCTCGCGCAGATCGGAGAGCTCGCCGAACTGGATCGAGTTGGTGGGGCATGCCTGGGCGCAGGCGGGCTCCTTGTCGTCCTTGAGCCGGTCGTAGCAGAGCGTGCACTTCCACACCCGTCCGTCGTCCTCGCGCTGGTCGAGCACGCCGAACGGGCACGCCGGAACGCAGTAGCCGCACCCGTTGCAGACGTCCTCCTGAACCACCACCGTCCCGAACTCGGTGCGGAACAGCGCGCCGGTCGGGCACACCTCGAGGCACGCCGCGTCGGTGCAGTGCTTGCACACGTCGGAGGCCATCAGCCAGCGGATGCCGTCGCCCTCCTGGTAGGTCTGAAGCCCGGCCTCGATCGCACCGGCGCGCTCGGCGCCATGCACGAGATCCGCGCCGTCGTTCACGGTGGCGGGAACCTTCTGCTCGATGAACGCCACGTGGCGCCAGGTGTCGGCGCCGAGGTCAATGGTGTTGTCGTAGGACTTCCCGGTGAAGCCGTTCATCGACATCGGGATCTGGTTCCACTCCTTGCAGGCGACCTCGCACGCCTTGCAGCCGATGCAGACCGATGTGTCGGTGAAGAAGCCCTTCCGCGGCTCGGCCTTCTCGCCGTAGCTGCCCGGCCACGCAACCGTTTGGAGCTTCACGTCTTGACCCCCGCTCTTCTTCGGTACTCCTCGACGAGCGCGACGCGCTCACTGCCTCGGGGGCGGCGCCCGGGGCGGATGTCGCACGTGGCGGCCTTGTACTCGCTGATGTGCACGTTGTTGTCGAGCACGAGCGGCAGGAGCTCGTTGGCCGCGTCGCCTTTGGCGATTCCCACGCCGCCCCAGTGGTACGGGGCGCCGATCGTGTGCACCGTGCGGCCTCGGATCTGGAGCGGCTTGACCCGCTCGGTCACCATCACCCGCGCCTCGACGGCCTGGCGGGCGGTGACGATCGTCGCCCACCCCGCGTGCTCGAGCCCGCGTTCGGCGGCCAGCTGCGGGGAGACCTCGCAGAAGAACTCGGGCTGGAGCTCGGCCAGGTACGGAACGGTGCGCGACATGCCGCCCGCGGTGTGATGCTCGGTCAGCCGGTAGGTCGTGAGCACGTATGGGAACACCTCGCTTCCCGCCTCGCCGTCCGTGGGGTGGTAGGGGTTCTCGGGCCGGTGGAAGACCTGACGGGTCGGGCTCTGCTGCTGGGCATAGAGCGGGTTCGAGACCGGCGACTCGTGGGGCTCGTAGTGCATGGGCAGAGGACCGTCGACAAGGCCCGCCATGGCGTAGAGCCATCCCTCGCCGTCCGGGTGCGCGATGAAGGGCTTGTTCCCCGCGATCGCGTCCATGCCCTTGGCGTCGTCGGATGGGCGGTAGTCGGGGCGCTTCTCAGGCGGGAAGTCGGGCGTGTCGCCGACGCTCGTCCACTGGCCATGTTCCTCGTCCCACCACACGAGCTTCTTGCGCTCGGACCATGGGCGGCCCTCGGGATCGGCCGAGCAGCGGTTGTACAGCGTGCGCGTGTTCTTCGGCCATGCCCAAGCCCAGTCGGCCGCCACCCAGTTCATCTCGGTGTGCGGCTTCTTGCGGGCCGACTGGTTGACTCCGTCTGCGTAGATGCCGCAGTGCAGCCACGATCCGCAAGTCGTCGACCCGTCGTCCTTCAGCTCCTCGTACTTGGGGAGGAACGAGCCATCGGCGCCGCGGCCGGAGATCTCCTGGAGCACGTGCTCGGCATCCGGCTCGTCCTGAGGCCCCTGAAGCGGGTAGTCCCACGTGAGCTCGAGGATCGGCCGGTCCTTCGGGTCGGTCGATCCGGACAGCTTCTCGCGGATCGCCTTACCCAGGTGGTAGATCCAGTGCAGCTCCGAGCGGCTGTCGCCGGGCGGCTCGCACGCCTTGTGATGCCATTGCAGGAGCCGCTGGGTGTTCGTGAAGGTCCCGTCCTTCTCGGTGTGCGCCGCCGCCGGGAGGAAGAACACCTCGGTCTGGATGTCCTCTGTGCGCACCTCGCCGGATTCGTGCTCCGGGGAGTCCTTCCAGAACAGCGCCGTCTCCGTGGGCTGGAAGTCGCGCACGACGAGCCAGTCGAGCTTGGAAAGCGCCTGGCGGATCAGCTTGGAGTTGGCCGAGCCCACGGTCGGGTTCTGGCCGACGCAGAGCATGCCCCTGAGGCCTCCGTCGAGTGCCTTCAGCATCATCGCGTAGTGGGAGTGGTCGCCGTTGATCCGCGGCAGGTACTCGAAGCAGAAGTCGTTCTCCGCGGTGGCGGCGTCGCCCCACCACGCCTTGAGCAGGGACACGGTGTAGGACTTGAGGCTCCCCCACGCACCGGTGTCCGGCCCGTTCTGCTCGACGAACGTGTCGAGCGTGGGCTGCTCCTGCGGGTGGGGCATCGGGATGTAGCTCGGCAGGATGTTGTAGAGCGTCGGGATGTCGGTCGAGCCCTGGATGTTCGCGTGGCCTCGGAGCGCGATGATCCCCCCGCCTGGGCGGCCGATGTTGCCGAGCAGGAGCGCGATGATGCTCGCGGTGCGGATGATCTGCACCCCGTAGGTGTGCTGCGTCCAGCCGACCGCGTAGCAGATGGCCGACGTGCGATCGCGGCCGGAGTTCTCGCACATGGTCCGGGCGACGGCGAGGAACTGCTGTGGTGAGCAGCCGCAGATCTCGGCGACGACCTCGGGCGTGTAGCGCTGGAAGTGACGGCGGAGGATCTGCAGCACGCAGTTCGGATGCTCCATCGTTTCGTCCCGCGACGGCGCCCGTCCGCCCTGCATCTGAGGCCCGTGGGCGCCGTGTGCCTGCTCTCCGGAGACGTCGGCCTGCTGCTCGCTCTTTCCGGCCGCCGTCTGAACGTTGACGCCCTCATATGCCCACGACTTGATGTCGTAGGCGCTCGTCTCCGGATCCCAGCCGGAGAAGAACCCGCTCCCGTCTTCGCCGTCCCGGAAGCTCGGCTCGATGATCGTGGAGGCGTTCGTGTAGTGCTGGACGTATTCGCGGAACCAGGCGTCGTTCTCGAAGATGTAGTTGACGATCCCGCCCAGGAATGCGATGTCGGTCCCGGGACGGATGGGAACGTGCAGATCGGCCATCGCGCTCGTGCGGGTGAAGCGCGGGTCGACGTGGATCACCTTGGCGCCACGTTCCTTGGCCTCGATCACCCACTGGAACCCGACCGGATGCTGCTCGGCCATGTTCGAGCCCATGATCAGGATGCAGTCCGAATGCTGGAGGGCCTGCTGGTGATCGGTGGCGCCACCACGCCCGAACGAGGTCCCCAGACCGGGGACCGTCGAGCTGTGTCATATGCGAGCCTGGTTCTCGATCGACACCGCGCCCGCGGCGGTGAAGAACTTCTTGATCAGGTAGTTCTCCTCGGTGTCGAGCGTGGCCCCGCCGAGGAAGTGGATCCCGAGCGTGCGCTTGAGGGGCTCGCCGTCCTCGGTCTCCTCCTCCCAGGTCTCGTCGCGCGCCCGGATCAGGCGCTCCGCGATCATGTCCGTCGCCCGCTCGAGGCTCAGGTCCTCCCACTCCGTGCCGCCCGGCCGGCGGTAGCGGACCCGGGTCTCGCGCATCTCGGAGTTGACGAGCTTCTCCGTGGCCGAGCCCTTGGGGCACAGACGACCGCGGGAGATGGGCGAGTCCGGGTCCCCCTCGACCTGGATGACCTTCTCGTCCTTGACGTACACCTTCTGGCCGCAGCCGACCGCGCAGTACGGGCAGATCGACTGCACGACCCTGTCGGCCGTTTGCGTGCGAGCGGTCAGACGCTCCGAATAGGCCGACTGGGCGGAGCGCCCGAGGCCCTGGGGATCGCCCGCGAGCTGCCGGAGAAACGGGGGGACCAGGCGGCGAGGGCTCGGCATCGCTCGGGCACGGTACCCAGAGCGGTAATCCGAAAACACCGGTCCCGTTCGCTGCCGAACACCGGACCGCATGCCGCCGGCGCGCGGCGCCGCTAGCGGCTAATCCTCGCCGGACTTGTCGTCCGACTTCTCGTCGGACTTATCCTCCGAGTCGTCGTCTGAGTCCTTGTCGCGCTCGTCGTCCGATTCGTCCTCCTCGGACTTCTCGTCGCGGTCCTCGTCGTCGGAATCCTCGTCGCGGTCGTGCTCGGACTTGTCCTCGTCGTCGGAGTCCTCGTCGCGGCCGTCCTCGGATTTGTCCTCGTCGGAATCGTCGTCGGACTTCTCTTCGCGATCCTCGTCCGAGTCCTCGTCTCGATCCTCGCCCGCGCCCTCCGACTCCTCCTCGACGGCGCCCGTCGACTCCTCCGGCTCGTCCTCGGAACTGTCCATGTCTTCAGGACTCTTGGCGCCCGGCACGCCCTCGTCCGCGCGCTTCTGCTGCCAGTCCTGGGAGACGTTGTCGATGTCCTGGCCGAGCCGCTTGCTCTGGTCCTCGAGCTTGTCGGCGTCGCGCTGTCCCTCGCGTTCGAGCTCGGTGGGATCGGGGGCATCGGAAGAAGACATAGCCGCGGCCTACCCCATCGGTCAGCCCGAGCAAACTGACGTCGCGCTTCGCTCAGGTGCTGCGCTCGGCCTCGCGCGCCGCTTCCCAAGCGCGGCTGGCGTAGGCGCGGAACTCTCGCTCGAAACCCGTCCACCAGTCGCCGCGAAGCACGAAGCTCATCCGCACGCGCCGCGCCACCGGGAACGACAGCCGGACCCCGACGGCGAACACCACCACGAGGACCGGGACGAGCAGCGCCATGCATCGCTACTACCCCTCGCGCAAGACTTTGAAATGCATGGAAGACGAGACGCAGAAGCTTGGTAGAGGTATCTCCTTCAAAGGACACACGGTCCTGACCGGGAGCTGCTCGTGGACCGATCGGACGCTGGTGAGCGACGCCGACTGGTACCCGCGCAAGACGATGAGCGCGGAGGAGCGGCTGCGCTACTACGCGTCGCAGTTCCCGCTCACCGAGATCGACTCCACCTACTACGCGCCGCCGGCCGAGCAGCAGGCGCGGCTCTGGGCAGAGCGAACGCCCGAGGGCTTCCGCTTCGACGTCAAGGCGTACTCGCTGCTCACGGGCCACCCGACCCGGCCGGGGTCGCTCTGGCGCGACCTGCGCGACGCGCTGCCTCGCGACGTCGCCGAGAAGCGCAACGTCTACGCCCACCACCTCGACCCCGACGCGCTCGACGAGGCGTGGCGGCGCTTCGCCGACGCGCTGCGACCGCTGCACGAGGCGGGGAGGCTCGGCTCGGTCCTGTTCCAATATCCGCCCTGGTTCACGCCGCGGCGCGAGAACCGAGCCGAGGTGCAGGCGCTCCGCGAGCGCCTGCCCGACTATCGGGTCGCGGTCGAGTTCCGCTCCCCGCGGTGGCTGGCCGAGGAGCGAGACCGCGAGCGCACGCTGGCGATGCTTAAGGAGCACGGGCTCGTGTTCGTCTGCGTCGACGCGCCGGAGGCCTCCGAGCTCCCGCGGATCATGGCCGTCACCAACCCGGAGCTGCTCGTGGTCCGCTTCCACGGCCGCTCGGAGAGCACCTGGTCCGATACCTCGCGCTCGGCGGCCGAGCGCTTCCGCTACCTCTACTCGGAGCCGGAGCTCTCCGAGCTGGCGCATCAGATGGAGGACGTGCTCGAGGAGGCGCGCGAGTCACACCTGCTCATGAACAACTGCTACCAGGACTACTCGGTCCGTAACGCCGCGCAGTTGCGCGACCTGCTCCGGCGTGGGCAAGGTGAGCCTGGGTAACCTGGGCTCGATGAGCTCAGCCACCGAGACGACGACGGACAACGACATCTACGCGGGCTACGCGCCCGAGGAGGACAAGCCGCTCGCGAGCTACGGCGTCCTCATGAGCGTGTTCCTCACCCTGTCCTCCAGCTTCGCGGCCTGGTTTCGCCGCTCCGGCCGCGAGCTTCCCGACCGCATCGACGGCCGTGACCTGGCCCTCCTCACGCTGGCGAGCCACAAGGCCTCACGCCTGATCGCCAAGGACAAGGTGACGAGCGCGATTCGCGCCCCGTTCACGCACTACCAGGGCCCCGGCGGCCCCGGCGAGGTATCTGAGGGGCCGCGCGGCCGCGGGCTGCGCCGGGTCATCGGCGAGCTCCTCGTCTGCCCTTACTGCCTGGGGATGTGGACGAGCGCGTTCCTCACCGCGGGCCTGCTGGTGGCGCCGCGCTTCACTCGCTGGGTCGCGTCGGTGCTGACGATCTTCTTCGGAGCCGACGTGCTCCAGATCGCCTACAAGAAGGCCGAAGACACGCTCTGACGCCGGCTGGCGGCGTGATCAACCCGAGTGAAAGGGGCCAGTGATGGCCAACGAGAAGACCGTCGCCGTCCTCGGCGCAGGCGGAACCATGGGTCTGCCGATGGCGCGCAACATCGCCGCGGCCGGGTTCGAGGTGCGCGCATGGAACCGCTCTCGGGAGAAGGCTGAGCCGCTCGGCGACGAGGGCGCCACCGTCTGCGACTCGGCCGCCGAGGCCGCCGAGGGAGCGGACGTCCTGCTGACCATGCTCGCCGACACCGACGCCGTGATCGAGTCCGTGTCCGACGCGCTTGGCAAGCTCGGCGACGGGGCGCTCTGGCTTCAGATGAGCACGATCGGCGAGACCGGCACGGAACGCTGCATGGAGCTGGCTCGCGAGCGCGGCATCGAGTTCGTCGATGCGCCGGTTCTCGGCACCAAGCAGCCCGCCGAGGACGGGAAGCTGGTGGTGCTGGCATCGGGCCCGGAGAACCGGGCCGACGACGTGCGGCCGATCTTCGAGGCCGTCGGCCAGAAGACCATCTGGGTTGGCGACGCGGGCGCGGGAACGCGCCTGAAGGTCGTGATGAACAGCTGGGTGCTGACGGTGACCGAGGCCACCGCGGAGATGATCGCGCTCGCCCAGGCAATGGACCTGGACCCATCGCTCATCTTCGACGCGGTCGAGGGCGGCGCCCTGGACCTTCCCTACCTGCGGATGAAGGGCAAGGCGATCCTCGAGCGCAACTTCGAGCCGATGTTCCGGCTGAAGCTGGCGGCCAAGGACGCGGGGCTGGTCGAGGAATCGGCCGAGCGCCACGGCGTCGAGGTCCCGCTGTTCGGCGTGATCCGCCGACAGATGTCGACCGCTGCCGAGGAGCACGGCGACGAGGACATGAGCGCCACCTACTTCGCCTGCGCGCCTGACGGCGTCGCCTGAGCCGCGGCGCGCACGAGGCGGCCCGCTAGCGTTCGCGCGGTGAGCCACCTGCCCCAGGAGGGGAGCTTCGAGGCGCTCGATCCCTCGAGCCACGTCGCGGCGCTCCACGCCGCGGTCGAGCGCTTCGAGAGCGATCACTCGCCCGCCACCCTCAACGAGGCCTTCGCCGCGGCGGCGGTGGCGGTGGCGACGCTCCGGGGCGAGCGCGCCGGGGTGCCGCCCGACGTCGAGGAGGTGCGCCGTCTGTTCGAGCGCCTGCCGGACTTCGAGCGGCTCGTCTCGATCGCCGCCGGCGAGGCCGACCGGGCCGCCGGCGCCGGTGGCGCGCGGCTCTGGCAGTGGCTCGGACTCCCCGGCTCCTCCCCCACCTGGGATGAGGCCGAGCTCTCGCGGGCGCGGCTCCTGGTGGCGTGCGCGTGCGCGCCCCTCGACGGCCGCGGCGCTCAGTGGCTTGGCCCGCGGCTCCGCCGCCTCGCCGCCGCCCGCTGGGCCGAGGTGATCGTCGACGCGCTGGCCGGCGCCGACGAGGGCTGGTGGCAGGGCGCGCTCGGGGAGCGCTACGAGTCGGTGCGCCGCCGATGTGCGCCACGCACCACCTGGCGGGTGCGCGGCCTGGCCGTTCTCAGCACCGACGAGCGCACGCGGGAGGTGCTGAGAGCCCGGCTCGAGCGGTGGTTGGCCGCCGGCGCCGAGCTCGAGCGGCTACCGGACGAGCTCGAGGCGTCGCTCGTCCAGAGCCGGACCCCGCCGCGCGCTGGCGTGAGCGCGTGCTCACGCCTCCACGCGCGGAGCTGAGATCAGCCGGTTCAGCGAGCGCCGAAGCAGGCGCGAGACGTGCATCTGCGAGTAGCCGATGCGCTGGCCGATCTCGCGCTGGGTGAGGCCCTCGACGAAGCGGAGGGCCACGACCTCGCGCTCCAGATCGGACAGGGACTGCCACGTCGCGGAGATCGCGTCGCGGCTCTCGGCGAGGCGGAACCCGTCGTCCTCGGAGCCGATCAGCTCAACAAGGGCGGCCGACTCCTCGCCCTCGCGCGAGACGGGAGCGTCGAGGGAGGCCGGCGAGTAGCTGTGGGCGACCTCGCTTGCCTCGAGTGCCTGCTCGACCGAGCAGTGAAGCGACTCCGCGAGCTCCTCCATGGTCGGCGAGCGCCCGAGGCCGTTGGAGAGCCGCTCCGTCGCCCGGCTCAGCGCCAGCGCCCGCTCCTGGAGATCACGCGGGACGTGCAGGGCCCAGCCCTTGTCGCGGAAGTGGCGCTTGAGCTCGCCGAGGATGGTCGGCGCCGCGAAGCTCGTGAACTTGTTGCCCCGGCCGGGCTCGAAGCGCTCGATGGCGCCGAGGAGACCCAGCGCCGCGACCTGGACCAGGTCGTCGATGGGCTCGTCGGTGTAGCTGTAGCGGAGCGCGAGCTTGCGCGCGAACGGCAGGAAGCGCTCCGTCAGGGCCTCGCGGGCTTCGAGGTCGCCGTCCTGGTGGTAGGCGGCGAATAGCTCCTCGTCCGTGCGCACGCTGGCACGCGGCTTTATTGCGGTCAAAGACAAGTTGAAACGGCCTCCGTCGTAGTTGCTGACCGGAGGTCCGTCCATCAGCCGCTTTATGAGCGCCGTGTCCGTCCCTACCTAAGGTTGTTCGCCCCGAGACGCGTTCCGAGCCGCGTCCACCTGGCGAATAACTTCATACTCTCCCGACCAACCTTAGCCGAAACTGGGGCGCTTGGTGTGAAGCGTGGCTAAAAAGGTATGGGATCAGACACAGGGTCGGCGGTTCGCCCCCGCGCCGCGGGCCGGATCTACTCGTCGACCTTGTCGCGCTTGGGGCCCTCCCAGGGCTCCGCCTCCGGATCCTGCGCCGGGTGCGGCTCACTGGTGCTCGTGCTCCCCGTCGGGGGATGGGGCTCGGCGCCGAACGGCGCCCCGTCCGGATCGGGAGGATCGCGCGGGTCCGGGCGCTGGTCGTAGGGGTCGGGCCATTCGGTGGGGTCTGGCTCCCCGACCGGCGTGTTCAGCGCGTGATGGGGATCGCGGTCCCGTGAGACGTCGCCCGGGTCCTTCCCGGGCGGCTCCGGGAATCCGGTCGGGGGCTTCTCCTCCGAGGCGCTCATCTCAGGCGAGGTTTCCCGCCCGCCACGACCTCAAACGCAGCAGAGGTTGCACCGAGCGCCCGAGGGTAATCAGCGGGCATGCGCGTAGTGGTGATCGGAGCAACCGGAAACGTGGGGACGAGCGTGCTCGACGCGCTCGCGGGCGAGACCTCGGTCGAGGAGGTCGTGGCCGTCGCGCGCCGGGCGCCCGATCACTCGTACCCGCGGACGCGGTTCGAGAGCGCCGACATCACCCGCGACGACCTCGTCCCGATCCTCCGCGGTGCCGACGCGGTCGTCCACCTGGCGTGGCTGATCCAGCCGGGCCGCGACGAGACGACGACCCACCGGGTCAACGTCCTCGGCTCCGAGCGCGTGTTCGGCGCCACCGTCGAGGCCGGCGTTCCCGCCCTCGTCTACGCATCCTCCGTGGGCACCTACTCACCTGGGCCCAAGGATCGGCTGGTCGACGAGTCCTGGCCGACCGAGGGCATCGAGACCTCGTTCTACGCGCGCCACAAGGTCGCCGTGGAGCGAGCGCTCGACCGCCTGGAGCGCGAGCACCCTGGGCTGCGCGTCGTCCGACTTCGGCCCGGCCTGATCTTCAAGCGCGAGGCCGCCACCGAGATCCGCCGGCTGTTCGGCGGGCCCTTTGTGCCCGGCTCGCTCCTGCACCCGGCGCTGATCCCGATCGTCCCCGACCTCCCTCGGCTGCGCTTCCAGGCCGTGCACTCACTCGACGTGGGCGACGCCTACCGGCGTGCGGTCGTGAATACCGACGCCCGCGGCGCCTTCAACATCGCCGCCGATCCGGTGATCGGACCCCCGGAGCTCGGTCAGATCCTGCGCGCCCGGCCGGTGAAGATCCCGGCGGCGGTGCTGCGCGCGGGTGCCGCGGCCGCCTATGCGGCCCGCATCACCCCCACCGAGCCCGGTTGGCTCGACATGGCGCTCGCCGTGCCCCTGATGGACTGCGGGCGCGCCCAGCGCGAGCTCGGCTGGACGGCGGCCCGGTCGTCGACCGAGGCGCTCGCCGAGCTCCTGGCGGGAATGCGCTCGGGCAGCGACCTGGACACGCCCCCGCTGGCGCGCGGCACGACCGCGCCGGCGCGCCTGCGGGAGCTGCTGACGGGCATCGGCGCCCGCCAGTAGTGCCGGGCTAGGGCTGCAGCAGGATCTTGATCGCGCCGTCCTGCTTCTTCTGGAATATCTCGTAGGCGTGGGGCGCCTCGGCCAGCGGCAGCTTGTGCGTCGCCAGCCCGTCGACGTCGAGCGGGTCCTCCTCGGAGAGGAGCGGCAGGATCTCGTCGATCCAGCGCTTGACGTTGGCCTGGCCCATCCGCAGCTGGATCTGCTTGTCGAACAGATCCATCATCGGCATCGGGTCGACCATCCCACCGTAGACGCCGCTCAGGGAGATCGTACCGCCGCGGCGGACGACGTCGATAGCCGCATGGAGGACGCTCAGGCGGTCGATGCCGCCCTTCTCGATCACCTTCGCCGCGATCGCGTCGGGGAGCATCCCCGCGAGCTGATGGGCGAGCTTGCCGAGCGGCGCGCCGTGCGCCTCCATGCCGACCGCGTCGATGACCGAATCCGGGCCGCGACCGTCGGTCAGCTCGCGCAGCGCGCCGGCGATGTCGTCGTGCTCGCGTAGGTCGACCGGCTGGATCCCATGCTCACGCGCCATCTGGAGCCGCTCGGGCACGAGATCGATGCCGAACACGGTGCCCGCGCCCCGGTGCAGGGCGATGCGCGAGCTCATCTGGCCGATCGGCCCCAGGCCGAACACCGCGACCGTCCCCGGACTCGGGTTTCCGCCCAGGCGGTTGACACCGTCGACGCCCGGAATCGCGGCGTACTCGACCGCCTGCCAGGCGGTCGGCAGCACGTCCGAGAGGTACACGAAGCGATCGTCGGGCGGCCCCTCCGGGACCTTGATCGGCCCGAAGTGGGCCTGCGGCACGCGCAGGAGCTCCGCCTGCCCTCCCGGCACCTGACCGTAGAGCTTGGTGTAGCCGAGCAGCGCGGCGCCCTTGCCCTGCTCGCGGACCTGCGTCGTCTCGCACTGCGAGAAGAGCGCCTGATCGCACATGTAGCAGTGGCCGCAGGAGATGTTGAACGGGATCACCACGCGGTCCCCCGGCTTGATGTGGGTGACCTCGGGGCCGACCTCCTCGACGATCCCCATCGGCTCGTGGCCGAGGATGTCCCCCTCGCCCATGAACGGCGCCAGGACCTCGTAGAGGTGCAGGTCCGAGCCGCAGATGCCCGTCGAGGTGATCCGGACGATCGCGTCGGTGGGCTGCTCGATCCGGGGATCGGGGACCTCGTCGACGCGGACGTCGCGCTTGCCGTGGAACGTGACCGCCTTCATCGTGCCGCCCCCACTTCCTGAGCGTCGAGCGCAGCATCGAGCGCGGGCTCGAACAGCGAGTGGATGCGCTCGGCCGCGGCCCGCTCCTGGGCCAGGATCTGCTCGGCGACCCGCACCGTCTCGGCGTCGCCGGCGCGCTCCGCCACCCGCCGCAGGAGCTCGTAGGCAGCGATCTCCAGATGCTCGAAGGCGTAGGAGAAGCCGGCGAGCTTGGCCGGGGTGTCGGGCTGGGCGCCGAAGAAGCCGCCCCAGTTCAGCGCGCCCAGCGACATCACCGCGTCCTGGAGCTTTGACGGGCTCTGGCCGCGCGCGTCGAGCCGACCCTCGATCAGGCTCTGGTGCTCGCGGGTCTCGTTCAGATGCTCGGAGTAGGCGGCCGCGAGCTCATCCGAGCCGGCGATCTGAGAGCCCTTGTCCAGCAGCTGGATCGCCTGGGCTTCGATCGCGTGAGCGTCGGTCAGGTACCTGTCGAGCTCCTTGTCGATGTCCTCAGCGGACTTCTCCCGCAGCGATGCCTCGACGGCGCGGTCGAAGTCGGTCGCGAGCCGCTCGGCCATGGCGTCCTCCTGGGCTTCGATGTCGCGCGCGAGCGCTGCGGTGCCGGCGTCGCCGGCCCGGTCGGCCACCCGGCTCAGAAGGTCATAGGCCGCGAGCTCCATGTGCTCGTAGGAGAACGCGTGGGCGACGAGCTTGCCGGGCGTGTCCGGGTTGAACTTCGCGAACAGGGCGAAGCCGATGCCGGTGACCTTGCCGGCCAGGTCCTTCAGCGTCGAGGGGCTGGCGCCGAGCTCTCCGAGGCGCTCGCGCACGCGCCGCTCGTGCTCCTCGGTCTCGGTCAAGTGCTCGGAGAACTGCTCCGAGATCGTCGGGTCGCCGGCGATCTTCGGGGCGCGCTTCATCTGCTCGAGCGCCTGGTGCTCGATCGAGTGCGCGTCGGTCAGGTACTTGATGACTTGGTCGTCGAGTTCGTTCGGGGCCACTGCGCCTCCAGGAGTCGGTTTCTCTCGTGGGATACCGTGCAGGCGCCCTCGTAAACGGTTGAGGGGCCATCCGCCGGGGGTAACGAAGACCCATGCCACGCTCGATCTGGAACGGCACGATCACGTTCGGCCTGATCGCGGTCCCGATCAAGGTGCATTCGGCGATCGAGGACAAGAGCGTCCACTTCCACCAGGTGCACGAGAAGGACGGAGCCCGCATCCGCCAGAAGCGGGTCTGCTCCAAGGAGGGCAAGGAGGTGCCCTACAAGGAGGTTGCCAAGGGCTACGAGGTGCGCGACGGCGAGTACGTGATGCTGACCAAGGAGGAGATCGACGCCGCCGCCGGCGAGCGCTCGCGCCTGATCGAGCTCGAGGAGTTCGTATGCCGCGACCACATCGACCCTGTGTTCTTCAATCGCCCCTACTACCTGGGTGCGGGCGACGACGGCGAGGATGCCTACCGGCTGCTGCACGACGCGCTCGAGCGCACCGAGCGCGCCGGCATCGGGCGCTGGGTGTTCCACAACCGCGAGTACCTCGTAGCGGTCCGCCCGGTGAACGGCACGCTCGCGCTCCACACGATGCGCTTTGCCGACGAGCTGGTCGACCCGAGTGAGCTCGAGGTCTCAGCGCCGAGCAAGAAGCCGAGCAAGCGCGAGGTCGAGATGGCGGGCAGGCTCGTCGAGTCGCTGCACGACCGCTTCCGTCCGAGCTCGTTCAAGGACACCTACCGTGAGCGGCTGCTGGGGCTGATCGAGCGCAAGGCGAAGGGCGAGGAGATAGAGCTCCCCGACGATGACGAGCCCGAGTCGAGCGACGATCTGATGGCGGCGCTCGAGGCGAGCTTGAGCGGCGGGGGCGGCGGCGGCGGCGGTCAGAGCAAGAAAAAGGGCAAGAGCTGATGGCACGGTCGCTGTGGACGGGATCGCTCAGCTTCGGCCTGGTGAATGTGCCGGTCGTGCTCGTGACCGCGGTGCGCGACCAGGACCTCCACTTCCGCCAGCTCCACGAGCCCGACGGCGCGCCGATCGAGGTCCAGCGCTTCTGCGAGAAGGAGGACGTCGAGATCCCCTACGACGAGGTCACGCACAGCTACGAGCTCCAGGACGGCGACCAGGTGATCGTCACCGACGTGGAGCTCGCGGCGGCCGAGCCGAAGAAGACGCGAACGATCGACATCGAGCAGTTCGTCGACCTCGCCGACGTCGACCCGATCTACTTCGACCATCCCTACTTCCTGCTCCCGGCCTCCGAGGACGACGGCTCCACCCGCGCCTACCGCCTCCTCAGCGAGGTCATGGCACAGACCGACCGGGCGGCGCTGGGGCGGTTCGTGATGCGCGCCAAGGAGTACCTGGCCATCGTCCGCGTCCGGGACGGCGTGCTCACGCTGACCACGATGCTCTTCGCCGACGAGGTGCGCTCGACCAAGGACGTCGAGGACGCGCACCAGAAGTCGCACAAGCCGACGAAGAAGCAGCTCGACGCCGCCGTGGCGGTGATCGAGGAGCTGTCGGTCGACTGGGAGCCCGAGAGCTACAAGGACCGCTACCGCGATCGGCTCCAGAAGGTCGTCGCCCGCAAGCGCAAGGGCCAGACGATCAAGGCGCCCAAGCCCGTCGAGCAGCCCGAGGCGATGCCCGACCTGATGGAGGCGCTGGAGCGGACGCTGGCCGAGATGAAAAGCTAACGCACAGGAGGCGACGCCGACTTCGTCAGATGTCGGCGTAAGCGCAGATGGCGGGCGGGCACCGTCGCGATCTCCTCCCCGGCGCCGCTGACCGGGTCTTGGGCGACCTCGAGCCCGCCACCCTCCACGCGCTTGATCCACAGCTCCTCGATCAGAATCTTGATCGTGACCAGGATCGGAACGGCCACGATCAGGCCGACGAACCCGAACAGCGTGTCGACGGCGACAACGCCGATCGCCACCACAGCCGGGTGGAGCTCGACCACGCGCGCCACCACGAGCGGCTGGATCATGTTGCTCTCGACCTGGTGGGTGACGATGTAGAGGATGGCGACGATCACCGCCTTTCCCGGAGAAATGGTCAGCGTGTAGAGGACGGGCGGGATCATGCTCGCGAGCGCCCCGAAGTAGGGGACGATCATCGCGATCGCGGTGAACACCGCGAAGAACTCGGCAAACCCGACGCCGATCACGCGCAGGCCCGCATAGGTGAGGCCGCCGAGCACGATCATCCCGATGATCAGTCCACGCAGCCATCCGAGATAGGCCGTGCGCAACCGCCCGAGGATGTGCATCGCCTCGGGGCGCTTGGGCGGCGGGACCACGCGGACGATGCCGTCGACGAGGGGCTGCGGCTTGATCGCCGTGTACACCGCGGTGAGCAGGACGACGATGATCGCCGCCGCCACCGTCGCCACGCTGGCGCCGATCGACTCGAGCGGCCCGAGCAGCTTCTGCGGATGCTGCGTATAGCCGTTGACGAAGTGCTGGATCTGCTGGCCGAGATGGCTCTGCGAGGTCCCGGTCAGCCGGCCGAGCCGATGCCCCAGCGCCGCCACGATCGTCGGGCAGCGACTTCGAGAACTGGTTGACCTCGTGCGAGAACACGGGGACGACCGAGGCGACGAGGCCGGCGATGGCGGCCAGCCAGATCAGCAGCCCCAGCGGGGCGCCGAGTCCGCGAGGCACCCTGAATCGGTGCAGAAGGTTCGCGAAGGCCGAGAGCGGCGTGGCGATGATGACCACGATCAGCACGCCGAGGACCAGCGTGATCAGCTGGCGGAAGACGAGTCCGAGCACGACGAGGCCGAACGCCAGCAGCACCGTTCGGTAGAGCACGCCTGGGCTGATTCTCGATTCCTGCATTCGCTCCCGCAACCGGGATACCCGCGCCGGGCGGGTTTAGAGCCTGGGCGCCGGGTAGAACGACGCGGTCATGGCTGTGGCCATCCTCGATATCGACGGGACCCTCGTCGACACGAACTACCACCACGCGATCGCGTGGTACCGGGCGTTCCGCCAGAGCGGAGTCGTGCTGCCGATCTGGCGTATCCATCGCCACATCGGCATGGGCGGCGACCAGCTCGTCGGCGCCTTGACCAGCGAGGAGTTCGAGCGCGAGCACGGCGATGAGGTCCGGGCCGCCGAGAAGACGCTGTACTTCGAGCTGATCGACGAGGTCGAGCCGATGGAGGGCTCACGCGAGCTGATCGAGGACTTGAAGAGCCGCGGTCACACCGTGGTGCTGGCCAGCTCCGCAAAGGAGGACGAGGTCGAGAAGTACCTCGATCTGCTCGACGCCCGCGAGCTCGCCGATGGCTGGACCACCTCCGCCGACGTCGAGGAGACCAAGCCCCAGCCCGACCTCGTGAACGCCGCGCTCGAGTCCTCGGGCGGGTCGGCTGAGGAGGCCGTGATGGTCGGGGACACCCCATGGGACGTCCGCGCCGCCGAGAACGCCGGCGTGAAGACGATCACGGTGCGCACCGGCGGCTTCGGCGACGACGAGCTGCGCGATGCCGGCTCCATCGAGGTCTACGAGTCCGTGGACGAGCTTCGCTCGAAGCTCGATCACACGCCGCTGAGCTAGTCGGCCGCGGGCCCAGGTGCGGCCCAGC
The DNA here is from genome assembly GCA_963839105.1 of uncultured Solirubrobacterales bacterium. Classification (GTDB taxonomy): domain Bacteria; phylum Actinomycetota; class Thermoleophilia; order Solirubrobacterales; family Solirubrobacteraceae; genus Palsa-465. Next base: position 353,932 of record CAWITQ010000004.1, on the reverse strand, counting down.
GCTCCTCGAGGTGGCCGAAGTGCCAGATCGAGAGCGCCAGCAGCCACGTGCCGACGAACAGCCCGACGATGATCACTCCGAGTGATCCGATGTCGATGTTCTCGAGCCAGGCCCAGAAGCGACCCTGCGCGTTCAGCTTCTGCGCCAGCAATCCCGCCAGCTCGACGGTCCCGATCACGAGCGCCACCGCCACCGACAGCGCGGTGATCACGATGTTGTAGAAGATCTTGCGGATCGGGTTCGAGAACGCCCACCCGTAGGCGAAGTTCATGAACGACCCGTCGATCGTGTCGAGCAGCGACATCCCAGCCGCGAACAGGATCGGGAGGCACAGGATCGCGTAGAAGGGCAGGCCCGCGCCGGCGGCGCCGGCGGCCAGGAACAGGAGCGCCACCTCGGTGGCGGTGTCGAACCCGAGGCCGAACAGGACCCCGACCGGGTACATCTGCCACGGCCTGGTGATCATCCGCGCCGGCCGCGCGAAGAGTCGGCTCATCAGCCCGCGCGCGTTCAGCTCGGCGTCCAGGCGGGCCTCGTCGTAGCGGCCGCGGCGCATCTCGCGGAGCACCTGGACGATCCCGTAGAGGACGACCAGGTTGAGACCGGCGATCAGGTACAGGAAACCGCCCGAGACGCTCGGGCCGATCACTCCCGTCAACTCGTGCAGGCGGGAGGCGTGGTTGCCCACCGAGCCGCTCAGGGACCTGATGCCGATGGCGAGCAGGAAGGCGAGCACGAACACGACGGTCGAGTGACCGAGCGAGAACCAGAATCCCACCGTCATCGGCCGCTTGCCCTCCCCCATCAGCTTGCGCGTGGTGTTGTCGATGGCCGCGATGTGGTCGGCGTCGAAGGCATGGCGAAGGCCGAGGGTGTAGGCGGTGAGGCCGGTTCCGATCACGAAAGCCCCGGAGCGGCCGAGCTCGTAGTGGTGCGGGGCCACGAGGACGAGCAGCAGGAAGAACCCGACGCCGTGCAGTCCGAGGACCGCTGCGGCGACCGCGGCGAGGGAGCGTCGCTGGCCGGTGTCGAGGGCGCGCCACATGGTTACGTGGCCATCCTCGCAGCAGCGACGGCCGCCTGGCCGTAGGAGATGGCGCCGTCGTTCACCGGCAGCCGCCGCGGCACGAGCACCTCGAGGCCCGCCGCGTCGAGTCCCCGGGCGACGGCGTCGAGAAGCCGCTGATTGGCGAAGACGCCCCCGGAGAGGATGACCGCGTCCGTGCCTCCGACCGCCGCCGCATCTGCGCACGCCGCGACGGTGGCGCGCGCCAGGCCGTTGTGGAAGCGGGCAGCGGCGGTGGCCGGGCCGTCGCGCTCCGCTGCGATCATGCGGATCGCCTCACGGGGGTCGATAACCCCGCCGGTGCTGGCAATCGGGTACTCGCCGCGCTCGTGGGGATCGCAGCACGCTTCGAGCTCGACCGCGGCCTGGCCCTCGTAGTTGATCGCGGTGCGAACCCCGCACAACGCCGCCACCGCGTCGAACAGCCGGCCGACGCTGGTGGTCTGTGGCGAGGCGACACCGGTCCGAGCCAACTCCAGCACCTGCCGCCAGGCTCGGGGCGCCACCCTCCCCGCGAGCGCCCGCGGTGGTGGAGGCTCGTCGCCGCCCGTCGCCGCCGCCAGCCACGCGGCCGCCATCCGCCACGGCTGCCTGATCGCCTGCGCCCCGCCGGGCATTCGCACGGCGAGCAGCGACCCCACGCGCTCGAAGGCGTGGAGGTCGCCGTGGAGGAACTCCCCGCCCCACACGGTCCCGTCCGTCCCGTAGCCGGTCCCGTCGAAGATCGCCGCTATCGCCGGGCGCGATCGCTCGTATTCGGCGAGCACCGCGGCCAGATGCGCGTGGTGGTGCTGGACGGCCATGAGCTCGACGCTCGGCTGCTCGAGCGCGTACTTGGTCGAGAGATACTCGGGGTGCAGGTCGTGAGCGACGATCTCGGGCTCGACCTGGCTCAGGGCCTTGAAGTGCTCGATGCCCTCGGTGAACGAGCGGAGCGTCTCGTAGTTCTCGAGGTCCCCGATGTGGTGGGAGACCCAGGCGCGGGCGTCCTTGGTCAGGCAGAAGGTCGACTTGAGCTCGGCGCCGCAGGCGAGGATCGGGCGGGGCGCCGCCGGCGCCGGCAGGCAGGAGGGGACGTAGCCGCGCGAGCGGCGGAGGAACAGCGGCCCGCGGGCTCGGATCACCGAGTCGTCGGTGCGGGTCTCGATCGGCCTGTCGTGGACCAGCAGCAGGTCGGCGATCCCGCGCAGGCGGACGAGGGCCTCCTCGTCGCGGAAGGCGATCGGCTCATCGGAGACGTTGCCACTGGTCATCACCAGCGTCGTGCCGGCGTCGGCGAGAAGGAGGTGGTGAAGCGGCGAGTACGGCAGCATCACCCCAAGCTCGGTGGCGCGAGGTGCGACGGAGGGCGCGACGGGGGCGTGGAGCCGGCGTGGCGCGAGCACGATCGGGCGCTGCGGGCTCGTCAGCAGCTCGGCGGCGCCGGCGCCGATCTCGATGAGCTCGTGCGCGGTGGCGAGGTCCCGCGCCATCAGCGCGAACGGCTTGTCCTCCCGGTGCTTGCGGGCCCGCAGCGCGGCCACGCTCGACTCGTCGTCGGCGCGGCAGGCCAGGTGGTAGCCGCCGAGCCCCTTGACCGCGAGGATCCGCCCGCGCCGGAGCGCTTCGCCCGCGGTTCGGACGGCGTCCTGCGTGTCCACGCGCGCGCCGTCGCCGTCCAGCAGCGCCACCGATGGCCCGCACGCCGGGCATGCGTTCGGTTGAGCGTGGAAGCGGCGGTCGGCGGGATCGTCGTACTCGCGCCGGCAGTCCGGGCACATCCGGAACTCCGCCATCGTCGTGTTCGGACGGTCGTACGGAACGCCCCGGACGATCGTGAACCGCGGCCCGCAATCGGTGCAGTTGATGAACGGGTAGCGGTGGCGGCGATCGCCGGGGTCGAGCAGCTCGCGGAGGCAGGCTTCGCAGGTGGCGGTGTCGGGGGTGACCTGGGCCTCGGTCGGGCCCGCGGTCAGGCTGGGCAGGATCTCGAAGGCGGTGGCGCCGAGCGCCGGGATGTCCTCGTGAGCCATCCCGCTCCACGATCGCCAGCGGCGGCGCATCGCGCGCGACCCGGCTCAGGAACCGGTCGATAGCGGCCGCCGGGCCCTCGACCTCGATCAGCACGCCGCGCGTGTCGTTGCACACGTATCCGGTCACCTCCAGCTCCCGGGCCAGGCGGTACACGTGGGGGCGGAAGCCGACGCCCTGGACGGTGCCTTCGATGCGTGCGCGCGCCCGGCGCAGCTGCTGGGCGGTCGGGTTCACCTGGCGAGTTCCCGCAGCGTGTGGTACGCGCTCGCCTGCGCCTCCTGGATCCTCGGGATGTGCTCCGAGCGCGTCACGATCACGTGGTCGGCGAGTCGCTCGCCCGCAATCCGCCCGCCGTCGTAACCGACCATCGCGATCGTCTCCAGTCCCTGGCGCCGTGCCTGGGCCAGGGCCTCGATCACGTTGACGGAGTTTCCCGAGGTGGAGAGCGCCACGAGCGCGTCCTCGTGCGATCCGTAGGCGATCACCTGGCGGGCGAAGATCGCCGAGGGGCCGATGTCGTTGGCGATCGCGGTCAGGATTGCGGGGTCCTCGGTGAGGTCGATCGCGGCATGGCCGCCGGCGCGGAAATCGGCCACCACGTCCATCGCGTCGGTCGCCGAGCCGCCGTTGCCGAGGGCGAGCAGCGCCCCGCCCCGCTCAAGACGGGCCCGTAGCGAGGCAGCCGCGTCGACGAGGGCCTGCGCGTTTTCGGTCAGGGTCTGGGTTCGGAGCGCGCCGACGTCGTCGGCCTTCATCAGCGCCGAGCGTCGGACATCGTCGAGCACATCCTCGAGATTGGTCTCCTCCTCGGCCAGGAAGGGATAGAGGAAGCTCGAGGCACCGGCGTCGTGCGCCGTCCGGCTGGCGCGGCCCTCCAGCAGCCCTCGATGTTCGAAGAACACATGCACGAGCTCCCAGAGGACGTGGTACAGCGTCTCGATCAGCTCCTGGCGGACGTGCGGATCGCGCGTCGGCGGGTCGAACTCCCACTCGGCGCCCGCGGGCGCGAAGGCAACCGTGAGGCAGCCCCGGACGCGCGCCGCCGGAGCGCCCGCTGGGCCTCTCCGCCGTCGTCTTCGACGCCAAACGCGATGACGATGTCCTCCCCGCGCGCCAGCGGCCGCAGCTGCGCTTCGAGGTCCTCGCCGGTGAGCCCGAGCGCCGGCAGCGCCCGCTTGCCGACGATCACCGGATGCACGAACTCAACCGCGACGTGGCGAGCGTCCGAGCGCGCCCCCGGCGAACGCCCCAGCGCGATCAGCCTGCCACCCCGCGCGAACCGCTCGGCCATGCGGTGACAGAGGCGCGCCAGCCGCTCCGCTTCCGCGCCGAAGAACCGCCGGTTGGCCTCGGTGCGGTGTTCCAGCAGCGCCTTGATGCGTGCGTGCGGCGTCCGGGTGGCCGTGGCGCTCACGCCATGCCCGCTCGCGGTGGGCGATCTGACCGATCCACTCTCGCCACGCCTCGATTCCCTCCCCCGTGCGCGCGCTCAGGAGCATGCGCTCGACGCCGGGATGAACCTGATCGAGGTGGTAGAGGAACTTGCCGAGGTCGAAGTCGACGTGGGGCAGCAGGTCGATCTTGTTGACCAGGACGAGCTCGCAGGCGCGGAACATCAGCGGGTACTTGAGCGGCTTGTCCTCGCCCTCGGTGACCGACGAGACCATCACGCGCACGTCCTCGCCGACCCTGAACTCGGCTGGGCACACCAGGTTGCCGACGTTCTCGATGACCAGCAGGTCGATGTCGTGCAGCGGTAGCGCCGGGAGCGCCGAGCGGACCATGTTGGCGTCGAGGTGGCACTCGCCGCCGAAGCCGGCGTCGGTGTTCAGCTGGACGACCGGGACATGGAGGTGGGCGAGGCGGTCGGCGTCGAGGGAGCCGTGGACGTCCCCTTCGAGCACGCCGATCTTGAGGCCGGCCGGGGGCGTCGGCTGTGAGGCGCTCGAGCAAGGTCGTCTTGCCCGCGCCGGGCGCGCTCATCAGGTTCACGACGGTGACGCCGTGACGGTCGAAGTCCTCGCGGTTGGCCCGCGCGATCGTGTTGTTGGCGTCGAGCGCGTCCTCGACGACCCTGACCCTGGTGCGATGCACGGCTACATCGCCTTGACCTTCAAGTAGCGCTGGATCTCCGGCAGCTGCGCCACCACGGCGGCGATGATCGCGCCTACGATCGCCAGCAGCAGGATCGGGACTGGGATGCGGATCTCACTCATGACGTCGATACCTCCTGTGGGTTTCGGATGTCGTGCAGCAACGACTCGACGAGCTTGGTTGCGGGGTCCAGCGCGGCGCGGACCGGCTCTGAGAGCTGCGCGACGATCTCGTCCTCCTCGCCGGTCATCCGGGTTTGGGGCTCGCAGCCGACCACGAAGATGTGACGCGGGGTCCAGGTCCCGCCGAGGGTCCGGGCGAGGCCGAGGACCTTGACCGGGTCCATCCCGTGCGTGTCGAGCGTCGGGTCGCCCTCTGCCGGGTCGACCTCGATCACGTACAGCGTTCCTGGAGCCTGCCCGCGCGGCGTGGCGTCGAGCATGACCACGGCGTCGTAGCCGTCCTGCATGGCGAAGGCCAGGTCCATTCCGCGCAGGCCGAAGTCGATCACGTCGACACCCCTGGGAAGCTCGCGCCTGCGCCATCCGGTCGGCGAGCGCGACGCCGAAGCCGTCGTCGCCAAGGAACACGTTGCCGATCCCGGCGATGAGAATCCTCGGTGCGCTTGGCTCCACCCCGGCGTCCTCGCCGAGCGGCTCCACCTCCTCGGGCGTGAAGAAGAAGCGGTGGCCGGGCTGTCGGGCGAACCCGAGCTCGCGCCCGGGATCGTCCTCGACCACGACCGCGAGCGTCGTCCGCCCCTCCATGTCCTGCTCCACGGCCTCGACGATCGCCGTCCTCCCGGCGAGCGCGAGGTCCCAGATGTCGCCGCCAGTGCTCGGGTGGAGCTTCACGCGGCTGCCCGCGCGCAGCTCGTGCTCGCCGACCTTGACGGTGTCGGGTCCCGGACGCTCGAGCTCCTCCCAGTAGCCGCGGCTCATCGGATCGTCCCGTGGAGCGCCATCAGCTCGTCCGGCGTGAGCCGGTTGCACGCGCTCGAGGATCTCCCGCGAGCGGGTGTCGGTGGCGGCCATCTCCGCCTTCTCCGCGTCGGTCAGCGCGAGGATGTTCAGGATCAGCAGCTGGTCGATCTCGCCCCCGTCGAACATGTCGCCGGGGCTCTCGGGCGCCACCCGCGGGTAATCCTCGAGGATGATCGGCGACGACAGCATCGTGCTCGCGTCGCCGACCAGGACCGGCCAGGCGCCGATGTTGCGGCACCTTGACACGGCGGATCTCAGCTCTTCGGGGGGTCGGTCGCCGAGACGAACTCGGCGTCGGTTGCGTGCAGGAGCGTGTGCGTCGAGCAGAACGTCCGCTTCAGCGCATCCTCCCTATCCCCTCCACGCTCGGCCGGTGTCTCGTTGCGGACGGTGACGGTTATGCGGCGGACTCCGGGAGCGACCAGCGTCTCGCCGAGCTCTACGAGCCCGTCGAGTGCCTCCCAGCTCCGGAGCAGCGCGCCCGCGCCGAGCTCTTCCCGCTCCTCACCCGCCGGGATCCGTACCGGCCCTGGGCCGGCGACCTCGCGCTCCACGGCCTCCTGCCAGCTCAGATAGAGCCGGCCGCCGACCTCGAGCTCTTCGACCGGTCGGTCCTGCCCGTCGAGAACGGTGCGCTCGACCACCTGAAGGAAGCGGACGGTGACGTCGACCGGGGCCTCGCCGGTCACGAGCACCTCGGTCTGCATCATCGCGGGATCGTCCGGATGGGCCTCACTGTGGGCCGGCGGGTAGACCCCGCCGAAGGTGAACCGGCGGCGGTTCTTGAGTGCCGAGCGCCGGTAGGGCCAGAGGATGTAGCCCTCGTAGAGGACGGCGTCGGCTATGGCGCGGACGGGGTCGGTGGCCATCACCGGGTCTCCAGCAGCGCGTCGATGGCCGCGTCCCAGCTCGTGAACGCATGCTGCGCCTTGTACGCGCTGAGGCGATCGTGGGTCTCTCGGCGAAGCCGTAGCCAGGCGGCATCGGGAAAGTGGCGGTCCATGGCCGCGCGCCACGCGGTCACCGGCATGCGGAAGCTGGTGTCGGTGTCCCAGGCGATCCGCGCGGTCTGGAGCAGCCCCCCGGGCGCCGCGAAGAACACCGTGCCGCTGAACATGAGCTCGAGCGGTACCTCTCCTTCCTCGAGCGCCGCCAGGTACCGCGCGGCGGTGATTTCCAGGTCGTAGGTGCACGGGACCTGGAGCTCCACGGAGGTCCGCCCGTCGAACGGGGGGACGACGACCGTGGCGCGCGTCCACGGCAGCGTGCGCAGCGTCGTCGCCCACCGCTCCGGCGTCCCGAACAGCTCGAGCAGCCGGTCCTGCTCGGTGGCGCCGTAGCGCCGGGCGCGTGCCGCGATCTGGATCTGCACGTCGAGGAGCACCGAGCGGATTGGCAGCCCGTCGGCCTCCTCGATGCCCAGGGTGAAGGTCAGCGTGGGGACCGCGGCGTATTCGAGCGGCCCGCAGCCCTCCACCGTGAACCGCAGCGCCGGGATCACCGCAGGCGGTGGCGCGGGCGCCGGCTGCGCGGGCGCTGGGTGGGCGGGCGTGCTCTCACCGACACGCCTATCCCGGCGACAGGTTCGGCATGCTCGGGTCGATCGGCTCCTCGAACTTGGCGTTCACGCCGGTCGACCGTGCCGCAGTCGATCTGCCGTCGGGCTTGTGCCCGGCCATCTTGCCGTAGTTGCCCTTGGCATTGCCCTGGTTGATCCCCTTGGTGTGGGAGGGCAAGTCAGGGCTCACGTCACCCTTCCTGAACAGCCCCATCACGTCTCCTCTCATGCGTTTCAGACCGGGATCGCCGGTCGAGATCATCGAAGAACCGCTCCAGCTCGAGCCACACCTCCCTGCCGCCGGTGAACCCCCGCCACCGCGTCCGGATCACGGCCACCAGGCGGTAGCAGTCGTCGATGGGAACGAGCCACTGGCGTCGCGCGCCCCGGGCGCGGTTGACCAGCAGCGCCTCCACGTCGGGCTGCAGTTCTCTGAGCACCGGGTTGGCGCCTTGAAGCTGATCCCAGGCGTCGAGCTCGAGCTGCGACTCGGTGGCGCCCATCGGGCTCGGGTAGAACGCCTGGATTCGGCCGGCGGCTGAGCTGTGGAAGAAGAACGCCATCTCGACCGGGATCTGGAGCTGCTCCCAGTCGACGTCGGAGAGCTCGAGTCGGTCGAGCCGCAGGCGGCGCTCGCCGATCAGACGGTAGTGGCCGCCGCCGGCGGCGCCGCGGTCGAACAGGAGCGAGCAGGGGCGACACGCGCAGAGCACCGCGCGCGTCTGGAGGTCGAGGACGTGCCGGTGCTCGGATGGAACCGGGCGCCCGCAGAGCTCGCACAGCTCCTCGGGCTGCGCGGCCGCCGCTTGCGCGGGGCCGTCTGCGACGAGGCGACGCAGGCGCGGCGAGATGAGGCCGCCGGCCTCAGGCGAGCGCAGGGAGGGCAACTCTCACCAGTCCGTCTTCGCCCTCGAGCAGCGGCAGCGGCTCGAGGTGGAGCTCGGGGAGATCGAGGCCGCGTCCGGCGCGCAGGGCGTCGTAGCGGGTGCCGCACCCGCGGCACGTGAGCTCGGCGCCCGCGAGCGCCGCTCCCTCGAGCGAACGCTCGCACGCCGGGCATCGCGACCGGTACGCGTACAACCCGCGCCCGAGCCTGAGCAGAGCCAGCGCCGCGCCCTCGACCTCCTTGACCGTGACGTGGCCGGGCGCGACCTCGCGCAGCACGCCGAGCGTCGTCCACGCTCCGTCCACCGTCGGGGCGATCTCGATCTGGAGCAGCGGCGGCGGGGCGGTTGGCTCCTCCTCCGCCGCGACCACGTCCTCGATCTCCGGCGCCACCTTCTGGATGGCGTTCTCGATCGCGAGCTTGAGCGTCATCGCCGACGACGGGCACCCGCTGCAGCTTCCCTGCATGCGCAGGCGGACCGTTGCGCCCTCCACGGCGAGCAGCTCGACGTTCCCGCCATGTGACTCCAGGTACGGACGCACCTCTCTCAGCGCTTCTCTCACGCGCTCCGCGACCGGGACCGGGTGCAGCCCGTGGAGCAGCAGCAGGTGCGAGACCAGCTCGTCCTCGGCGAAGGCGCGGGCGATTTCCCCGTCGTCGTCCCGGGCCGCGATCTCGTCGACGATCCGCTCGAGTCCCGTCCCGTAGAGCTCGAGCAGCGCCTGCACGACGCCGGTAGCCGTCTGCCGCGCCACCGGATCGGCGAGGGTCTCGAGGTCCTCGAGCAACCGCTCGACGTCGGCCACGAGCTCCTGGGTCTGCATCGCGCTAGCTGTGCTCGCCGAACATCGGCTGGTGCACAGTCCTCAGCGTCTTGCCGGCGCCGAGGTACATGTGGACGCCGCACGGCAGGCACGGGTCGAACGAGCGGACCGCCCTCATGATGTCGATCCCGCGGAAGCTGTCCTGGTCGTTCTCCTCGAAGATCGGCTGTCCCATCACCGCGTCCTCGTAGGGACCGGGCGTCCCATAGACGTCGGTCGGGCTGCCGTTCCACGGCGTCGGCGGATACGGGTGGTAGTTGGCAATCTTGCCGTCGCGGATCACGAGGTGGTGTGAGAGGACGCCGCGCACGGCCTCGTGGAAGCCGCACCCGATGGCTTCGTCGGGGACATCGAAGTCCTCGAACACCTTCGTCCGCCCTGCCCTGATCTCTGCGAACGCCTTGTCGACGAAGTGCAGCGCCATCCCCGCCGCATAGGCGACGAAGTAGATCCGCGCGCGGTCGCGCTCGATCGCGTTCGACCACTGCGGAACCTTCCACTCAAGCGTCTGCTCCGGCGTGTTCGGCGTCTGCGGCAAATTGATCACCACCGAGTTGCCGGTGGCGTTGACATAAGGCGTCTTGACCTTGTTCGCCAGCGCCGTCGCCCATAGGCGCGCCAGCGCGCCGCCGCCGGTGTCGAGCGCGAGGTGATCTCCCGTGCGCTGGTCATACCACCGCGGGCTCATCACCCACGAGTAGTTGCCACCGTCGAGGTCGCGCTTCTGGGGCTTCGGGATCGTCGTCTGGTTCCACGGGTGGTGCCGGTCGACCGGGTTGCCGAGCGGGTCCTGGGGAACGAACATCTCCTCGTTGGTCCAGTCCTCGTAATAGGAGGAGCCGAGCAGGATCCTGATCCCCAGGTTGATGTCGACCAGGTTGGTGGTCACGAGCTCGCCGTCGACGACCACGCCCGGGGTGACGAACATCTCGTTGCCCCAGTCGCCCATCGTCTTGTACTCGTACGTGCAGTAATCGGGGTTGTTGAACGCTCCCCAGCAGCCGAGCAGGATCCGCCGCCGCCCCACTTCTTCGTAGCCGGGCATGGCCTCGTAGAAGAAGTCGAACACGTCGTCGTTCATGGCCACGGCCTTCTTGATGAAGTCCAGGCACCGCAGCAGCCGGCTCAGGTAGTCGGTCATGAGCGTCGGCGTCGCCACCGTGCCCACGCCACCCGGATACACCGTCGAGGGATGCACGTGGCGCCCCTCCATCAGGCAGATCATCTCCCGCCCGATCCGGCTCATCAGCAGAGCTTCCTTGTACGTCTCTCCCGTGAACGGGTTGTAGGAGCGCATGATGTCCGCGAGCGTCCGATACCCGTGGACGTTGGCGTGCGGCGCTTCGGCCGACTCGGCCTTCGCCCACACGCTCGGGTTCGTGGCCTTCACCATCTGCTCGCAGAAATCGACGAACACCAGGTTGTCCTGGAAGATGATGTGGTCGAAGATGTACTCCGCCGCCTCGCCGAGGTTGACGATCCACTCGCCGAGCGGTGGCGGCTTCACGCCATAGGCCATCTGCTGCGCGTAGCACGAGCACACCGCGTGGTTGTCGCCGCAGATGCCGCAGATGCGGCTGGTGATGAAGTGCGCGTCACGCGGGTCCTTGCCCTTCATGAACACGCTGTAGCCGCGGAACAGCGACGAGGTGCTCTTGCAAGAGACCACCTCGCGGTTGTCGAAGTCGATCTTGGTGTAGATGCCGAGGTTCCCGACGATCCGCGTGATCGGGTCCCACGCCATGTCGACGAGCTTGCCGGCCTCCGGCCTGATCCTCTCTCGGGTAGCAGCCATCTCTCTGGCCTCCTCTCAGTTGCCCCAGCGGGGCTTGTAGCCGGTGGTCAGCTCGCCTCGGTTGTGGCGCCACCGCGTCTCCTTGTTCATCTCCTTGTTGGTGATGCCGCGGAGCTTGCGGATCATCGGCCCGTACGCCCCGGTCAGCGCCGAGGACACCACGCTTCCCGGCGGCGCGTCCATGAACGGCATGAACTTGTCCGGGAACCCGGGCATCGTGCACCCGATGCAGATCCCCCCGACGTTGGGGCAGCCGCCGATGCCGGCCATCCACCCCCGCTTCGGCACGTTGCAGTTGACCACCGGCCCCCAACAGCCGATCTTCACCAGGCACTTCGGCGAGTTGTAATCCTGCGCGAAGTCGCCCTGCTCGTAATAGCCCGCCCGGTCGCAGCCCTCGTGCACCGTCTTGCCGAAGATCCACTGCGGCCGCAGCGCGCTGTCGAGCGGGATCGTCGGAGCCAGACCCGCCGCCTGGTAGAGCAGCCACGTGAGCGTCTCCATGAAGTTCTCCGGCTGCACCGGGCAGCCCGGCACGTTGACGATCGGCAGCCCCCCGGCCGAGCGGAAGTCCCAGCCGAGGTAATCGGCGAGGCCCATGCACCCGGTGGGGTTGCCCGCCATCGCGTGGATGCCGCCGTAGGTGGCGCAGGTCCCGATCGCCACCACCCCCCACGCCTTGGGCGCGAGCTGATCGAGCCACCAGTTGAGCGTCAGCGGCTCGCCGGTGGCCAGGTCGTTGCCGAACGACGTCCAGTAGCCCTCACCGTTGATGTTCTCGTTCGGGATCGAGCCCTCGATCACGAGCACGAACGGCGCGTCGAGCTCACCGCGCGCCGCCTGGCGGAAGGGGGCGAGGAACTCCTCGCCCCCGAGCGTCGGCGAGAGCACCTTGTTGTGCAGGTGGACCTTGGGTAGGCCCGGGATGGCGCCGAGCAGCACGTCCTCGATCCCGGGTTGACCCGCCGCGGTGATCGACACCGAGTCGCCGTCGCAACTCATGCCCTCCGAGATCCAGAGGATGTGAACTTCCTCCACACCGGAGCCTGTCGTCTGCTCAACTGCCATGGGCCATCCCTCCCGTCATGAGAAGCGGGTCGTCTTCGAGTTCGAGCGCGTCGACGAGCAGCTCCTCGCCGGCCAGCAGCTCCAGGTCTAGGCCGCTGCACCATCCGCACTGCAGCGGAAAGGTCCTCATCGTCGTCTCTGTCTCGCACGCACGGCAGCGCCCGCGGGGCGGGACCTCCTCGATCACCAGCTCGGCGCCCTCAAGCGGCGTGCCGTCGGTGATGAGCTGCCACGCGAACTCGAGCGCGCTTGGCACCACCTGCCGCAGGTAGCCCACCTTGAGCTCCACCTTGGCCACCCGCCGCCCGCCGGCGTTTCTCAGCGCCACGTTCGCCACCGCGTCCGCGATCGAGAGCTCGTGCATCAACAGATCCTCGGTAGGGGATCGCCGACGAGCTGGTCCATCACCCGCCGGCCGCCGAACGCCGTCTGCACCAGCACCATCCCGGGCGGCTCGGTGCGGACCTCGCCGATCTCGGCCGCGTCCTCCGATCCGGGGGTCTGCCTCAGCGCCTCGAGCGCCCGGTCGGCTTTATCGGGGGCCACGAACGCGACGAGCCTGCCCTCGTTGGCGACATACATCGGGTCGATACCGAGCAGCTCGGCCGCGCCCGCCACCGCCGGCTTCACCGGGATCTCGCCCTCGCGCACGATCATCGCCACGTGCGAGGCACGCGCGAGCTCGTTGAGCACCGAAGCCACGCCGCCCCGGGTCGCGTCCCTGAGGCATCTGAGCTCCGGGCCAACCGCGTCGAGCAGCGCGTCGACCGCCGGCCAGAGCGATTGCGTGTCGGACTCGATCTCGGCGTCGAGGTCGAATTCCCCGCGCGCCAGCATGATCGCGGTGCCGTGCTCACCGATCGAGCCCGAGAGGATGATCCGGTCGCCGGGCCTCAGGCTCGATGGGCTGAGCGCGGCCCGCGGATCCCGAATGCCCACGCCGGCCGTGCAGATGTACATCCCGTCGGCGTGCCCGCGCTCCACGACCTTGGTGTCGCCGGTGACGACGTCCACTGTCGCGGCCCGCGCGGCGTCCGCGATCGCCTCGATCTCTGCCCGGAGCGTTTCCGCGGAAACGCCTTCCTCGAGGATCAGCGCCAGGCTCAGCACCTTCGGCCGGGCGCCGGACACCGCCAGGTCGTTGACGGTGCCGTTCACCGCCAGCTCCCCGATCGACCCGCCGGGGAACCGCAGCGGCTTGACCACGTACGAGTCCGTGGTCAGCGCGAGCTCCGCGCCGCCGAGGGCAAAGACACCGGCGTCCCCGAGCTGCTCGAGCGCCCCGCCCGCTGCCTCGCCACCGAGCGCCGGGACGAGCAGCCCCTCGATCAGCGTCTGCGTGGCCTTCCCGCCGGCGCCGTGGGCCATATTGATCTGCTCGTCACGGAACCTGCGACGCTTACCGCGGGCGGTCTCGATGATCCCGAGGATCTTCTGCTCGCGCTCGGAGATCGTGCTCATCGCGGTAGGCCCTCCCAGCTCACACGACCTCCCGCTCCCGCGCAAAGCGGCCGAAGTTGTAGTACGCCGCGCACGCGCCCTCCGAGGAGACCATGCAGGTGCCGATCGGCCGCTCCGGCGTGCACGCCGTGCCGAACACCTTGCACTCCCAGGGCTTGATCACGCCCTTGAGCACCTCGCCGCACTGGCATGCCTTCGGGTCGGCGACTCTCACTCCGGGGACGGCGAAGCGCCGCTCGGCGTCGAGGTCGCCGTAGGCGTCTGACAGCTTCAGGCCGCTGTGGGAGATGAAGCCGAGCCCGCGCCATTCGAAGTGCGGGCGGAGTTCGAACACCTCGGCCATCACCTCGAGCGCACGCAGGTTCCCCTCGTAGGGCACGACCCGCGTGTACTGGTTTTCGACCTCGGCGCGGCCGTCCTCGAGCTGGCGCAGGATCATCGCGATCGCCTGGAGGATGTCCAGCGGCTCGAACCCGGCGATCACCACGGGCTTGCCGTAGTCGAAGGGGATGAACTCGAACGGCCGCGCGCCGACGATCGTCGAGACGTGGCCCGGTCCGACGAACCCGTCGAGTCGCAGATCGGGGGACTCGAGCAGCGCCCGTAGCGGCGGCACGATCGTCACGTGGCTGCACATGCAGCTGAAGTTCGTGATCCCCTCTGTGCGCGCGCGCTTGAGCGTGAGCGCGGTCGAGGGCGCGGTCGTCTCGAACCCGATGGCGAAGAAGACGACCTCGCGCTCGGGGTTCTGCTTGGCGATCCTGAGCGCGTCGAGCGGCGAGTACACCATCCGCACATCCGCACCCGCGGCCTTGGCGTCCAGCAGACTCCCGCTCGAGCCCGGCACGCGCATCATGTCGCCGAAGCAGGTGAAGATCACGCCTTCTCGGTGGGCCAGGGCGATGCCGTCGTCCACCCGCCCCATGGGGATGACGCACACCGGACAGCCGGGTCCGTGCACCAGCTCCACGTTCGCCGGAAGCAGGTCGTCGATCCCGTACTTGTAGATCGAGTGCGTGTGCCCGCCGCACACCTCCATGAACTTGTAGTGCCGGCCCGGCTCGACCAGCGAGAGGATCTCGGCCGCCACCGCTCGTCCGAGCTCGGCATCGCGGAACTCGTCGACGTATTTCATGGGCGCGCCCAGTTCATCCGCTCGCCCGGGCGATCGCCGTGCCGGCGTGGACGAGGAGCAGATCGCCGGGCGCCACCGGCTCGACCAGCGCGGTCTCGACCGTGGCCCTGCGTGCGTCCTCACCCGCACACAGCGCGAGGCCGCGCCCGACGTCCACACGGAGCACGGTCATTGAGACGCCTTCGTCACTGCAGGTGACGCAGTGATGCTCGTCGCAAGCCTGCGGGAGACCCGTCATTCGATCACGCTCGCCTTCAGCTCCTCGAGCTCCTGCTCGTACTCCTGGCCCATCTGCTCGAGAAGCTCGCGGGTGGCGCGCGCCTCCTCCTCGTCCACCCTCGAGATGGCGAACCCGACGTGGATCAGGACCCAGTCGCCCGGGCTGCACGCCTCCGGTCTCGCCGGCGAGCAGGCTCACGTTGATGTTGCGGCGCACGCCGACGACGTCCACTTTGGCGATCTGATGGACAGGGTCGACCCACTCGACGACCTGGCCGGGAATCGCCAAGCACATATAGCTCTCTCCTCTGGTTCGCCCGGAGCGTCGGTATATCACTGGCTCGGCAAGCGTTGGGAGGGCACGTAATCTGCCTGACGGTAATCCCGGTTACCACCTTTGCACCTGGCGGGTCGTTGGCCATAGACTGGTCGCGACCGGGGACCCCCAAGCCGTCGTGGAGAGGGATCGGCTGTGGCCCAGGAGCCGTTCAACTGAGACGTGACCCGGCGAACCCATCGACGCCGGCAACACGCGGACCGCGCAGCCTGGGACGATCCGCCTCGGTTCGCTGCCTGCTCGACCTGGACGCTGACCTGGCCGACGAGCTCGAGCCCGAGCTGCGGCGTCCCGCACGTGCCGCCGCGACTGTGATGACGTTCGAGCTGGGCGCCGCCCATCTCGCCCTCGACGACTGGTTCGCCACCGTCGGAGGCGGTCCCGGACTGCTGCTGCTCGACGGCGTCGTCGCGCTCGGCGTTCGCGTCGACGAACGCGTCAGCGCGGAGATCCTGGGCGCCGGCGATCTCCTTCAACCGCTATGGGGCGCCGGCGCCGAGCAGCTGCTGCGGTGCGACGTTTCGTGGCGTTCGCTCCTCCCGGTCCGGTTCGCGCTGCTCGACGAAGCCTTCGCCAGGCGCGTTCGCTTCTGGCCGCAGGTCACGCACGGCCTCATGCGCCGAGCGGGCCAGCGCGTCGTCAGCCTGAACGTTCAGCGCGCGATCGCCGCGCACCCCCGGCTCGAGGTCCGCCTTGCGCTTCTCCTCTGGCACCTCGCCGGACGATGGGGCCGCGTAGAGCCGGGCGGGATCCGCCTTCCCCTCCCGCTCACCCACCAGCTCCTCGGCCAGCTGGTCGGCGCCGAGCGTCCCTCCGTCTCCCACGCGCTCGCCCGCCTGGCCCACAACGACCTCGTCACCGGACAGGGCGACGAGTGGCATCTCCACGGCAGCCTCGAGGAGCACCTCCCGACGATGGTCGAGGACGGCAACCGCCGCGCCGCCCAGATCGTGGCCGCGGTGGCGTCCGGCCGCCCACACTAGGGGCGCGTGTCTAGGTCGCCGCGAGGGCGCGCGAGAGCAGAAACCCCGTAGCGATCCGGTAGTCGAGCGAGTCTCCCTCCGACTGGGGCCGGATCGTGTATCCGTCAGGACAAATATCGCGTGAGCGGTTCTGAGCCTCCAGCGCCGGCCCGCTCGGCCGGCCGCTACATGGCACATCGGCGATGACGCGACCGTCGGCCCGGCGGAAGGAGATATCTCCGCTGCCGCTCATCTGGACCTTGAAGCCTCCCTCGTGCACCAGCCGGTGGTGGTACGAGCACAGCTGGACGAGGTTGTCGATCGTCGTCGGGCCTCCGCGAGCCCAGTGCTTGATGTGGTGGGCGTGCAGGAACCGCTCGTGCGTACAGCCGGGGAAGCGACATCCCCGGTCGCGGCTTCGGAGCGCCCGTCGCAGCGCCGGCGGGATCGTCCGCGTGCGCCGGCCGACCGACAGCGGCTCCCCGTCACGCTCGAGGATCCGGACGACGGCCGCGTCGCATCCAAGCCGGCGGACCGTCTCGGGGGCGACCGCCGGCCCGTCCTCGATCTCCGCGCGTTCGCACACCTCGTCGCCGGCGAGCGTCTGCATATCCACGTGGACGACGAGCTCGGTGCGCTCGCCGCCCGTTCGGCTTGCCGCCGTCGACTCCAGTCCGCACCGCGCGAGGTCGACGAGGGCATCGGCGCGACGAGCGGCGACCGGGTCGCCACCCTGCTCGTGCGCCCGTGCGTGCGCCTCGAGCGCCGCGAGCAGCAGACCACCGTCCTCGGCGCTGAGGCAGCCCTGGAGATGCAGCGACCCGTCCTCCTGCCAGTTGAGACTCAGGTAGCGCCGCTCGTGAACGTGCTCGGCCGCGCCCAAGGTGGCCGACAGCGCCCCGCGGTAGCCACGGACCAGCTTCTCGAGCTGCGCGCCGGTGGCGTGCCGCGCGATCTCGACCAGGTCGGCCTCCGTCGCCGCCACCGCGACCCGGCTGATCGCCCTGACCTTGCAGTAGGAGAGCTCGCCGGCGGCGAACGCCTCGCGCACCAGTGGCAGCTCGCGCAACGCCCGCGCCACGCGCACACGCTCCCGCGCGGCCCCGGGCGCCAGCGAGCATCGCCACGCGAGCCAGTGCGCGCACGTCCTGTAACCCCATGCGGCCCAGCCTTCACGCTCATCGAACTCGGCGACGAGCTCTAGCCAGCGACACGTCGCCGCCTCGATGTGCGCACCGAGCTCGCAGATCTCGCGCTCCAGCTGCTCCAGGCGGGCAATACGGTCGAGCGGCGACTCGCTTGCCACTGATAGTTCCAGAACCGAACACATGTTCGTATGGTATGTGCGACCGCGGACGGAACCGCGAGGGTCCACCCCCACCGCCCAGCCGGTGCTGTCGCAGCGACGCGCGGTCCTAGCGCAACTATCTGGTTGCGCGTTTCCGCGGAGACGCTGCCACGTCTAGCGGTCGGTGCGTGCGGTGGCGCCGGGGCCGTCAGCGGTGGCGCCGGGACCGTCGGCCGTGGCGCTGCCCGCCACCCGATCGCCGTCCCCGGCACCCGCGCCCGTCGTCCCGGCCGACCCCGAGTGGCCGGCGGTTTCGCGCTCCAGCCGCGCGACCTCCTCGGCGGCGCGGTCCGCGTTCTGCTGGGCCTGCGCCAGCTCGTCCTTGGCGTCGGCCTTCCGCTCCTCTCGGGCGCCTTGCTCGCGCAGGTTGGCGTCGTCGACGAGGTCGCCGGCGGCCTTCTTGACCCGGCCGGAGATTCTGTCCGTGAGTCCTGACATGAGTTGGTCCCTCCTTCGGTCGTCCATCTCGGGCGTACCCACGGTCAGCGCGCGGGCAAACGCGGCTCACTGCAGCGTGAGCGCCATCAACCCGCCGAGGACCCCCACCCCCAGCACCAACGCCGCCGTGTAGTCACCGATCCGCCCGCTGTGCAGCGACCCGGACCGGCCGGATGGCCGCCGCAAGGCCCGCACGGATGCGTCTCCAGATACCGACCGACCGCCCCGCCCACAGGTCCAGCGCGGCGATGGCCACGGCCAGGACGGCGGCGCCACCGCCATAGAGATAGTCGAACCACTCAGGCGCCGAGGAGGATGCGGAGGCCAGCGGCGTGGCGTGACCCGATACGGCCGCGGCGAAGCCCGAGACATCGACGAAGCGCGTCGCAGCCGTCTGGACGAGGTCGGCGAAGCCGAACCAGACGCCGGTCCCGACGGCGCCGACCAGCAGCGCACACGCGGGCAGGAACATCAGCGCCGGCGTCCGTTCGGTGCGCTCGCCGCTTTCCGGCGCGGTTTCCGCGTCGGGAGTGTCGCGCGGCTCCCGGCTCGGATCGCCCCAGCCGAGGAACACGCGCGCGCCCGCGCGGAGCACCGCCGCGCCGGTCAGCGCGGACACCAGCGTGATCACCGCCGGCATGAACCCGTAGCCGGCCTTGATCGCCGCGTCGTCGAGCATCGACTTGCCGAGAAATGATCCGAACGGCGGGAGCGACGCCATCAGCAGCCCCCCGGCGAAGAACAGGAAGGCGGTTCCCCGCAGCCTGCGAGCCCGGCCGTGCAGTCGTCCCTGGCCGACGTGGCCAAAGTGCTCCTGCATGATCCCCACGCACGCGAACAGCAGAGCCTTGACGAACCCGTCGGCCACCACGTACACCGACGTGCCGGCGATCCCGTCCGCGGTCAACAGGCCGATCCCGGCCAGGTAGATGCCCACGAACGAGATGGTTATGAACGCCAGGAGCCGCTTGAGGTGGTCCTGGCAGAGCGCCATCCCCGCCCCCCACACCGCGGTGAGCAGGCCCGCTCCCACCAGAATCGCCCGGACCACCGAAACCTGGCTCCCCAGCACAGGCTCGAACACGCTGAACCAGATGCGCGCGAGGCCGTAGATGCCCATCTCGCTCATGGCGCCGGCGAGCAGGATGCACACCGGCGTGAGCGCCACCGTGTAGGCGTCGGCGAGCCAGAAGTGAAAGGGCACCACCGCCGCCTTGATCAGACAGCGCGCTCGCGACGAGCGTAAACGCGACCACCACGACCTGGCCGTTGCCGCCGACGTGCATCACCTGACCGATCTGGGCAAGGTTCAGCGCGCCGGTGTGGCCGTAGACGAACGCGATCCCGAGCAGGAACAGAAACGCGCCGATCGTGTTGATCACGGCGAAGTTGAGTCCGCCTTCGAGCGCTGCCCGCTCGTGGATCTTGTAGCCGACGAGCGCCACCGCGGAGACGCTCATCACCTCGAACCAGACGAACATGTTGAAGATGTCGCCCGACAGGCAGAAGCCGACCATCCCGGACATGAACGTGAGCATGAGCACCTGGAAGTAGGGCTGCTCGACGTCGATGTGCCGGGTCCCGTAGATCAGGGCGAGCACCATCAGCAGGCTGACGAACACCGCCAAGCCGGCGCCGATCGGCACCACCTCGAATGCGATCCCGATGGCCACGCCGGCGCGCGGGTGCCAGCCGCCGAACCAGTAGACCTGGGTGCCATCGTGCGCCACGTGCACGAGCAGCAGCACGGTCATGACCGCCGTCGCCAGCGCCGCCAGGGTCGCGATCGCGTCGCTCACCGGGCGCTTCAGCAGTGGGTGGACGGTGACCATCAGCGCCGCTACCAGCAGCGGCACGGCGACCGAGAGCGGCGCGAGCTGACTCAATCGTGCATCCGGTTCATGCGGTCGGGGTCGACTGTCCGGAAGCGCTTGTTGGCCTGGATCACGAGCGCCAGCAGCAGCGCCACGACGGTCGCCTCGACGACCACGTCTGTCAACGACAGCGCCTGCACCACCGGATCGACGACCACCGACGTCGTGGGGATGTCGGCGAAGATCGGCGCTTTGCCCCCGCCGACATAGCCCACGCTCAACAGCAGGATGTACGTCGAGGCCTGCATCACGGTCAGGCAGATCACGACGTGCACGTAGTTGCGCGACGTGATCACGCCGTACAGCCCGATCCCGAGCAGCCACGCCGCGACGATGTACGGGTAGACGGTCACGTCGCCGCCCGCAGCAGGCGCTGGTAGAGCAACTCTGAGACCACCATCAGGAATCCGCCGGCGACCTCGACTCCGACCGCGACGTTGGCGATTCCGATGAAGCCGCCTGTGAGCAGGCCGGCCTCACCCTTGTTGATGAAGTTCGCGAAGAAGATGCCGGTCGCGATCAGCCCGCCGAACCCGATCATCGCGAACCCCGCGGCACCCATCGATTCGATGACCTCGATCCACGACGCCGAGCCCTCGGCGCGGGCGATCAACGCGTACTCGCCGCCCAGGAAGACCGCCGCCACCGCGCTCATCACGATCACGCCCCCTTGGAAGCCGCCGCCGGGTGTCAGCGCCCCGTGGGTGATGACGTACAGGCCGAGCAGCATCAGCGGAGCGGCGAGCGCGGTGCCAAGCCAGCGCAGCGACTCGCTCCCGAGCCGCTCCGTGCCCACCTCGAGGTTCTCGGCTCCGCCCTCGTGCTCGTCGCGCAGGCGGCGCAGCAGGACCCCGACGCTCACCACCGAGATGAACAGGATGAACTCCTCGCCGAGGGTGTCGAACCCGCGGTAGTCGAACGTGATCACCATGACCGAGTTCGTGGCGGCGCGGTCCGCGACGGAGTCCTTGGACGCGATCGCGCCGTAGCGAAAGTCGTAGTTGCCGAAGTGGTGAAGTCCCGTCGACCCCCACACGAACCCGCCCACGACAAGCACCAATCCGATGGCCGCCACGCCGAGCCGCACGCGATTCACTGCTCGCGCTCCTCGTCATCCGCCTCCGCCATCTCGGCTTGCTGAGCCCGGATCTTCGCGATCGCGAGGAGCAGCATGATGGGGATCCCCGCGCCACCGACGGCGATCTCCGACAGCCCCACGTCCGGCGACTGCAGCGCGAAGAACAGCGCTGAGAGCGCCAGGCCGAGAACGCCCGCCATGATCGCCTGCCTGACCGGCTCGCGGATCAGCACGGTGAGCGTGCCGATCACGGCGACGACCGTGAGCAGCGCCGCGAGCAGCGCGTTCACTGCTGCTCGACCTCCACGTTCTCGGCCTCGGACAGCCGCCAGTCACCCCTCTCGGTGATCCGCGCCGCGCGGGCGGCGGCGTGCGTGACGATCGGCGAGGAGACGATCAGGAACAGTGCGATCAGGATCGCCTTGTCGCCAACGAGCGAGAAGGAGTCCTTGACCACGACCGCGACGGCGATGGAGATCGCACCCAGGACCGAGGGAGCTGTGTAGTGAAGACGATCGAGCGCATCGCGCATGACGAGCACGCCGAGACAGGCGATCAGGTTGAGCGCCACGCCGATCCAGAGGAAGACGTCGCTGATCACGTGGCGCATGGCTAATCGCGCCGTTCCAGAAAGCGCACGAACGCGAGCGAGCCCGCGACGCCGATCGGCCCCAGCACCACGGCGAGGTCCATGAACGGCTGGCGGCCGAACGCCTCGGTGAGGGTGATCATCAGCATCACGCCGAGCGACGTGGCCACGGTGAGCGCGGCGAGCGCAGCGGCGGGCTCGCACCGAAGGCACGCGAGCGCGCACAGCATGAGCCCGCCCGCCAGCACGATCGACGCCAGCAGCCAGGGGTTCATCCGAGCTCGAGGGGGTCGGCCGGCCCTCGCGCCGGCGTGAGCTCGTGGAAGAGCAGGTACTGCCCGTCGAGATCGATTCCGACCGCGATCCGATTGGCCGCGAGTGACGTCGACCACTCGGTGAGGACTCGTCGCGCCGAGGCATCCGGCGTCGCGGCGGTCGCGCGATACCGCACCGCGCGCAGCCGACTGCGTGCGGGCCGCCCGAGCAGCCGCGCGAACAGAGCGACCGTGACGCGGACCGAGTCGGTCACGAGCAGGACGAACGGCCGGTGGACCCAGCGGAACATCGCCACCCTCGGTCGCGGATGGTCACGCCGATGAGCGAACACCAGCGCGCCGAATGCCGCGGCGAGCGCGGCGCATACGCCACCGGTAACAAGCTCGGGCCACTCCGTGTTGTCTACGAGCAGGTTCCACAGCCCGAACAAGATCGCCCCCCGCGCGACCATCCGAAGCGCAGGCGAAGCCCACCTCGTCATGGCGCGTCAGTACCCGAATCGCGTCGCGCAGTAACCGGCGCGCCGAGCCCTCACGGATGCACCGTGCAGGCCGGATTCGTGTACGACGTCGGGACCGCGACGCTGTTCGCGGGTGCTCCCCAAGCCGCGAGGTTGACGGTCGCGGTGTCGGCCTTGATCAGGTAGGCCCGGATGGAGCCCGTGATGCGGTGACCGGGCGCGAGCGGAGACTTCACGCGCGTGATCCCGCCGCCGATGCCCTGGGTCGGTTCGCGCTCAACGGCCAACCGCGCCTTCATCGCGCCCGAAGGCGAGAGCAGCACGTACGTTGCAGGCCACAGGATCCCCGATCGGTTGACGACCGCGAACGACAGGATGAACGGGCGCCCGAGCGGAACTCGTGCGGTCGGACAGCCGCGGATCGTCACCCCGGCCGCGGCGTACGTCGGCGCGTGCAGCTGCTTGCACGCCGAAGTGGTGAGCGCCAGCGCCAGCATCACGGCCAGCCGCCACTTCATCTCGTCTGCGGCAGCACCTGCTCCCGATAGGCCGCGAAGAACGCGTCCTGGTCGGGCCCGATCTGATTGACGTAGAGCTCGTCGAAGCCGGCGTCCGCGAACGCTCGGATCTTCTCCAGATGGCGCTCGACGTCAGCTCCGCAGGGCACGGCCTCCGCCACCATCTCCTCGGTGACGAGCGTGGCCGCCTGCTCGAAGTGCTCGGGAGTCGGCAGCACCTGCGGCGAGCTCGCCGGGGAGCGCCTCGTTGGGCCACAGCCGATGGACGGTGCGCCGGCACTCGGCCTCGTCCTCGCCCCAGCACACCTTCATGCCGCCCTGGACGAGCGTCCCGCGCTCGGCGTTCGAGCGGAACCGGTCGACGGCATCCGCGTCCGGCTCGACGGTGCAGAACCCGTCGCCGACGCGCGCCGCCAGGTCGATCGCCTTCGGCCCGAAGCCGGAGACGACGATGTCCGGCGGCCGGTCGGGCAGGTCGTACACGCGCGCGTGCTCGACCCGGTAGTGACGCCCGCGGTGGTCGTGGGCTCCGCCGCTCCACAGCGTCCGGATCACCTGGATGGACTCCTCGAGCATCTCGAGGCGCTCGTCGGCCTCCGGCCAGTGGTCGCCGAAGATGTGCTCGTTGAGGGCCTCGCCGCTGCCGACGCCGAGGCGAAACCGTCCCTCCAGCATGACCGCGACGGTGGCGGCAGCCTGCGCGATCACGGCCGGATGGATCCGCACGGTCGGGCACGTCACCGCGGTGGTCACCGCCATTCCCGGCGCGGCCTGCGCGATCGCGCCGATCACCGACCACACGAACGGGCTGTGGCCCTGCTCGTCGTTCCACGGGTGGTAGTGATCGGAGATCCACAGGCCGTCGAAGCCGGCCTCCTGGGCCTTCACCGCCTGCGCAACCAGGTCGTGCGGTCCCCACTCCTCGCACGAGAGGAAGTACCCGATCTTCATCTGCGCTTGCAGTTGCCCGGTGCCCACCGGTTGTAATCAGGGGGCGCGGGTAGCACCCGAAGGAAGCACGCCTTACGCGAGGGAGGAAAAGCGTGGCCGAGACTGACACGCACCGACAGCACCAGACCAACGGCGACGGTTCGCGCCGGCGCCAGGCCGAGCAGCACGCCGAAGCCGCTCGGGAGAAGATCCAGGAGAAACGCGAGAAGCAGTCCGGCGCGGCGGGCTGGGTCGCCGATCGCGCCGGCCAGTGGAACCTCGACGGGCCCGACTGGAAGTTCTTCGAGCGCCAGAAGTACCTGTGGAACCCGCTGATGGACTACTGGTTCCGGATGGAGATCGAGGGCTGGGACAAGCTCCCCGAATCGCCGGTGCTGCTCATCGGGATCCATTCCGGCGCCCCGTTCGTGTGGGACGCGTGGACGATCGGCGCGCAGTGGTGGCGCCACTTCGGAGCCGAGCGCCCGTTGCACGGGACCGCTCACGATGCGCTCATGGCGATGCCGGGCATCGGCGCCTACTTCCGCAAGATGGGCGTGCTGCCGGCGGCGCCGGACAGCATCGCCGGTGCGCTCGCCGCTGGACACGACGTGGCGCTGTGGCCGGGCGGCGAGGTGGACTCGCTGAGGCCGTGGACGAAGCGCGACAAGGCGATCCTGGCCGGGCGCATGGGCTTCATCAGACTGGCCATCCGCAGCGCGGTTCCGATCGTGCCCATCGCCACCGTCGGCGGCCCGGACTCGATGCCCGTTCTCACCACCGGCAAGCGACTGGCCAAGGTGCTCCAGCTCGACAAGGTGGCGCGGATCAAGGTTCTCCCGATCGCGCTCCAGGTGCCCTGGGGCCTCTCGCCGGCGCTGCTGCCGGAGATCCCGCTTCCGACGAAGATCCGCACCGCCTTCCAGGACCCGGTCGAGCTCGACCCCGACCCGGATCGCGCCGAGGACCGCGAGTACGTCGAGAGCAAGTACCGCGAGGTGGTCGCCAGCATCCAGTCCGGCATGGACGAGCTGGCCCGGCGCCGGCGATTGCCCCTGTTCGGGTGACGGGCCGCGCGCTGGCGCGCGCGTCATCCATGGGGCCGTTGCGCCCGGCATCCTTGCCGGGCGCCGGCGCAGCTCCGGCCGGGGCTAGGCGGCGAGCTCCTGCTCGTGCTTGCCCTCGGCGAACTCCTCGACGATCTTGGCGCAGAACGCGGGCAGATCGTCGGGATTGCGGCTGGTGACGAGTCCGTTGTCGACGACGACCTCCTCGTCGACCCACTCGGCACCGGCGTTCGTGAGGTCGGTCTTGACGCTCGGGAACGAGGTCACCTTGCGGCCCTTGGCCGCGCCCGACTCGACGAGCAGCCAGGGCCCGTGGCAGATCACGCCGACCGGCTTGTCCTGCTCGAAGAAGTCGCGGACGAAGTTGACGGCGTCCTCGTCAGCACGCAGCTGGTCGGGGTTGGCGACGCCGCCCGGGAGGACGAGGCCGTCGTAGTCGGAGGCCTTGGCGTCGGCCACGGCCTTGTCGGCGCTGATCTTGTCGCCCTTGTCGAAGTGATTCCACATCTCGATCTCGCCCTTCTCGAGCGAGACGATGTCGACGTCGGCGCCGGCCTCCTTGACTGCCTTGAGCGGCTCGGTGACCTCGACCTGCTCGGCGCCCTCGGTGAACAGGAATGCGATCTTCTTGCCTTTGAGCTCATCTGCCATGTGGTCTCTCCTTTTCGGGGGTCTCTGAGAATTTGGCTACCCCGGCCGCGCCGGCGAAAACGATCGCCGGCCGCGCGAGCCCACCGACTAACCTGTGAGCATGTTCGGACTACAGGCCAAGACGAAGATGATCGACCCCGACCGGGCGCTCCGAGGGCGCGACCGCGAGATGCCGGTGGCGGCCAAGCACGCCGTCCTGGGGACGCCGATGAAGCCTCCGTTCCCGGAGGGCCTCGAGCAGGCGATCTTCGGCCTCGGCTGCTTCTGGGGCGCCGAGCGCGTGTTCTGGCAGGCGCCGGGCGTGTACACGACCGCGGTCGGCTACGCCGGCGGCTACACCCCGAACCCGACCTACGAAGAGGTGTGCAGCGGGAGCACGGGCCACACCGAGGCTGTGCTCGTCGTCTTCGACCCCGCGAAGACCAGCTACGCCGACCTGCTGAAGCTGTTCTGGGAGAACCACGACCCCACGCAGGGAATGCGCCAGGGCAACGACATCGGCACGCAGTACCGCTCGGCGATCC
Source organism: uncultured Solirubrobacterales bacterium (assembly GCA_963839105.1). Lineage (GTDB taxonomy): Bacteria > Actinomycetota > Thermoleophilia > Solirubrobacterales > Solirubrobacteraceae > Palsa-465. The sequence continues at coordinate 327,778 of CAWITQ010000004.1, read as the reverse complement.
TGACCACCACCGACGAGCAGCGCGCGCTCGCCGAGTCCTCTCGCGAGGCGTACACCGAGCGCCTGAAGGCCTCGGGCTATCCCGAGATCACAACCGAGATTGCGCCGGCGGGGCCCTTCTACTACGCCGAGGACTACCACCAGCAGTACCTCCACAAGAACCCGTGGGGCTACTGCGGCCTGGGCGGCACCGGCGTGGCCTGCCCGGTGGGCGTCGGGGTCGCGGCTCCGGCGGAGGTGGCGGCGCCGGCGGACTAGCCGCCGGCGACCGCCGGCAGGATCGTGACCTCGTCGCCGTCCGACACCGGGGTCTCGAGGCCGTCGAGGAAGCGGATGTCCTCGCCACCGACGTACACGTTGACGAAGCGGCGCAGCCCGCCGTCCTCGGCGATGCGGCTGCGCAGCTCGGCGTAGCGGTCGTACAGCGAGTCGAGCACCTCCCCGACAGTAGATCCGTCGACGTTGGCCGTCGCGTCGCCGTCAGTGGCGGCGCGAAGCTGAGTCGGAATCTTGACCGTGACTGGCATGGCCGGGCAGTGTAATGGTCGCCCCCGCGGCCACTCAGGCCGCGGCCGCGACCCGCTCTCCGGCCGCCTCGAAGGAGGCCAGCGTCGGCTCGATCTCCCAGGTCTCGAAGGTGCCGCGCGCGCAGTCGAGCGTCTTCAGGCCCTCGCCGGTGATGTAGGCGACGACGCGCTCGTCGGGATCGATGTCACCGCGCTGAGCGAGCTTCGCGAGCACGGCGGTGGTCACCCCGCCGGCGGTCTCGGTGAAGATGCCGGTGGTGCGGGCCAGCAGCTTGATGCCCTCGCGGATCTCGTCGTCGGTCACCGAGTCGACCGAGCCGCCGGTGCGGCGCGCCAGGTCGAGCGCGTAGGGCCCGTCCGCAGGGTTGCCGATCGCCAGCGACTTGGCGATCGTGTCCGGTCGGACGGGGCGGCACACCTCGTGCCCGGCGGCGAACGCCGTGGCCACGGGAGAGCAGCCGGCAGCCTGGGCGCCGTTGAACGTCGGCAGCTTGCCCTCGACGAGCCCGAGCTCGAGCCATTCCTCGAACCCGCGCGCGATCTTGGTGAACAGCGACCCGGAGGCGATCGGCGACACGACGCGGTCCGGGAGCTCCCATCCGAGCTGCTCGACGGTCTCGAACGCGAGCGTCTTCGATCCCTCGGAGTAGTACGGGCGCATGTTGATGTTCACGAACGCCCACTCGTGCTCGCCCGAGATCTCGGTGCAGAGCCGGTTGACGTCGTCGTAGTTGCCGCGCACGGCGACGAGGTTGGTCCCGTAGACGCCGGTGGCGAGCACCTTCTGCTCTTCGAGATCGAATGGGATGAAAACGTAGGACTCGAGGCCGGCCGCGGCGGCGTGCGCGGCCACGGCGTTGGCCAGGTTCCCCGTCGACGCGCACGAGATCACCTGGAAGCCGAGCTCACGGGCCCGGGCGAGCGCGACCGAGACGACGCGGTCCTTGAACGAGTGCGTCGGGTTGGCGGCGTCGTTCTTGATCCACACCTCGCGCAGGCCGAGCTGCTCGGCGAGGCGGTCGGCGCGCAGGAGCGGGGTCCAGCCTGCCGGTAGCGTGCCCTTCGGCGGCGCCTGCACGGGCAGGAAGTCGGTGTAGCGCCACAGCGAGTGCGGGCCGGCCTGGATCCGGCGGCGCAGCTCAGCCGGGTCGGCGCCGGACCGGTCGGCGTAGGCGATCTCGAGGGGGCCGAAGCAACGCTCGCACACGTAGCGCGCCTCCAGGGCGTACGTCGTGTGGCATTCCTTGCAGCGAAGAGACTCTGGCGGCATATGTGAAAAAACCTCCGCCGGGGTCTGTGGTCGGAGGTTCGATGAAACCGCCTATTCCACATCTCCCAGGCCATTTTGTAGTTGGAGCCTGATGGAATTGGCACCGTTCCCTTGCGGGAGGTTGCCGGGGTTTCGTAGGGCCATATCCCTCCACCCCTCTGGATGCGTACAGCTATGTGTGCAGCAGTATACCCGCAGAGTCGGCAGCCATACCTCGCGCCTTTAGCCCCTGCGGCGGAGATAAGGCATCCTTAGGCCATGGCTGCCACCTCCGATCCGCTGGATCGCCTGGAGGCGATTCTGCGCGTCGGCCGGCCGGCGCCGACCAAGCGGATGCTGATCATCGTCAATCCGTACGCGACGACCGTGTCCGACCGCCTGAAGAACCTCGTCGTGTACGCGCTGCGCGGGAGCTACGAGGTCGACGCGATCGACACCGAGGCCCGCGACCACGCCACGGAGCTGTGCCGCCAGGCCGCCAACGAGGGCTATGACGTGGTCGTGGCCTTCGGCGGCGACGGCACCGTCAACGAGGCCGCGAACGGGCTGGTCGGCTCGAACACTCCCCTGAGCTGCCTGCCAGGCGGCCGCACCAACGTCTACTGCCGGATGCTCGGGATCCCGACCGATGTCGTCGACGCCACCGAGCACCTGTTGATGCTGGCCGACGACTGGCGCCCGCGCCGAGTCGACATCGGTTATGTCAACGACCGCAAGTTCCTGTTCTCCGCCGGCGCCGGCCTCGACGCCAGCGTCGTCGAGCGGGTCGATGCTCATCCGCGGCTCAAGGCGCGGGTCGGCGAGTGGTACTACGCGTGGACGGGCGTGAACACGTTCAACCGCCGCTACCTCATCAATCCCGTGCGCATGGAGGCGCGCATCGGCGACAAGCGGGTCGAGGGGGTCACGGCGATCATCCAGAACGGAGCCCCCTACACGTACTTCGGCAAGCGCCCCGTGCACATGGCCGAGGGCGCGGAGCTCGACAGCGGTGACCTCGCCGGCATCGTCCTGCGCTCGGCGCGGCCGATCCACGTGCCCACGATCATCTGGCGCGCGCTGTCGCGGCGCGCGCGCGTCGTGCGCCACCGCCAGGTCGAGCCGTTCGCCGGAGTCACCCATCTCGAGCTGCGCTCGCTCGACGACCGACCGCTCCCCCTTCAGGTCGACGGCGACTACATCGGTGAGGTTCGCGAGGCACTCTTCGGCATAACCCCGCGCGGAATTGCAGTCGTCGCTTAGTGCACGCGCACCACGCCTAGCATCCCTTCGTGCGCCGGCCGGTCTTCCTCCTCTCCTGCTGCGCTCTTGCCGCAGTGCCCGCGCTGGCCGGCGCACACCGTCTTCCCGCGGCGCCGAAGTGCCCGGTGTTCCCGGCCAACAACGCGTGGAACCAGCGGGTGGACCACCTGCCGGTGGCAAAGGACTCCTTGCGGCTGATCGCCAGCATCGGCTCGAGCGCGCCCGTCCACCCCGACTTCGGATCGGGGCTCTACGCCGGCGAGCCGATCGGCATCCCCTTTGCGGTCGTCTCGGACCGCACGCGGCGCGTGCGCGTGAGCTTCGACTACGCCTCGGAGTCCGACAAGGGCCCATACCCGATCCCTCGCGGCGTCCCGATCGAGGGGGGTCCGCACTCCACCGGCGACCGGCACGTGATCGTGGTCAACCGCGACACCTGCCGCGACTACGAGCTGTTCGCCGCACGCCCTGTCTCCGGCGGGCGGTCCTGGCACGCCGGCTCCGGCGCGATCTTCAACCTCCGCTCGAACCACCTGCGGCCGGCCGGCTGGACCTCAGCCGACGCCGCGGGGCTGCCGATCCTGCCCGGCCTGGCGCGCTACGACGAGGTCAAGAAGGGCTCGATCGATCACGCCCTTCGCTTCACCGCCAACTGCACGGCCGCTCGCTACGTATACCCGGCGCGCCACGAGGCCTCGACCTGCCACGGCTTCTATCCGCCGATGGGGCTGCGCGTGCGACTGAAGGCGAACGTGAACATCGCGGGGTTGCCGCGCCAGGCCCGGATCGTGGCGGCGGCGCTGAAGCGCTACGGGATGATCCTGGCCGACAACGGCGCGCCCTGGTTCATCTCGGGCGCGCCTGACCGCGGCTGGAACAACGACGCGCTGCACCTGCTCGGTCGGTTGCACGGCAGCGACTTCGAGGTCGTGGACACGAGCTCGCTGCCACACCCCGGCCAGTAGCCGGGGGGTGAACTTCCGCCGCTCCAGGCTCATAGGAGTGTGGAGCAGCAACGTCGCCGAGGCCGGCCCGCGGTCCTGATCACCGAGCGCGACCGCTTGCTGCTCGCGTTCGCCGCCTGCCACCCCCTCATCCACACCCTCCACGTCGCGGCGCTCCTCCAGGTGCGCGAGGATCGAGCGCGCGCGATCCTGCGCCGGCTCAGAGACGACGGCTACCTCCGCCGCCAGCGGGTGTACGACCAGCAGCCGACGAGCTACCGAATCCGCCAGAAGGGGCTCGACGTCATCGGGAGCAACCTCGGGCCACCGGGGAACGGAGTCCGCGCCTACGAGCACGACGTCGGCCTGGCCTGGCTGTGGCTGGCGGCTCGCGGCGGCGCCTTCGGCCGCCTGCGCGAGATCGTCTCCGAGCGCCAGCTCCGCTCCCACGACGAGGCTCCCGGCCGCGACGGGCCGCCGCTCGCCGTCCGGGTCGGGGGCGTCGGCCCGGGCGGGCGCGAACGGCTTCACTACCCGGACCTGCTGCTGCGCCGGCAGGACGGGCGCACGGTCGCGGTCGAGCTCGAGCTGTCATCGAAGGGCCGCCGGAGGCTTGAGCAGATACTCGGCGGCTACGCCGCGGACGGACGGATCGACGCCGTCCTCTACCTGGTCCCCAGCCGGACGATCGGCAACCCGGTGCTGGCGGCGGCGCGGCGGCTCGGGATCGAGGACCGGGTTCACGTTCAGTTCGCCCACGACGACTCGGTGCGGCGCTCCCGGGCGCCATCCCGCGCCCGGGCCCGGGCCGCGGAGCGGGTCCGCGCCACCCGCGCACCCGTCGTTTCCGGGGTGCGGGACGAGGCCCGCGGCGCGGAGCCCGGACTCTGATGGTGCCCACGCCACCGCCACCGCGCCGGCGGCCCTACTGGCTGGTGCTCGCGTTCTTCGCGATCATGGCGTCGCCCGCCGCCACCGCGACCCCGGTGCTCGTGGCCGTCGCGCTCGGGGCGTTCGCCTTCCGTCTCGCCCGCTCGGCTGGGCGGTGGCGGGGCAGACGGAGTTCGAGGAGCGCGTCCCCGGCGCTGGTCCTCGGCTCTGACCGGGCCGGGCGGCCGGTGGCGGTCTCGCATGAGCAGCTCTCGGCGCACGGGCTGATCCTCGGCGCCAGCGGGTCCGGAAAGTCGACGACGATGCTGCGCATCCTCACCGAGCAGATCGCGCGCGGCGGGTCGGTGGTGGCGATCGACATGAAGGGCTCGCCGGCGTTCGCGCGGGTGCTGGCGGAGGCCGCCGCCGCCGCGGGGCGGCCGTTTCGCATGTGGAGCCCGGACGGCCCGTCGCACTGGAACCCGCTGGGCCACGGCAACGCGACCGAGCTCAAGGACAAGCTGATCGCCACCGAGCGGTTCACAGAGCCGCACTACCAGCGCGCGGCCGAGCGCTACGTGCAGAGCGCCCTTCAGGTGCTCCAGGAGGCGCACCCGGACCGGCCGCCGACGCTGCAGGAGGTGGTGCGGCTGATGGATCCCCGGCGGATGCCGGGCCTCCTGCGGGCGGTCCCGCGTCCGCTCGCGGTGCGCGTGCAGGACTACCTGGCCGAGCTGACGCCGGACCAGCTGAGCGCGATCCGCGGGCTCGGCACCCGGCTGGCGGTGGTCACGGAGTCGCATATCGGGCGCTACCTCGAGCCGGGCGACCCGGCGCACACGATCGACCTGCGCTCGGCGCTGGCGGGGCCTGACGTGGTTCTCTTCAGCCTCAACTCCAGCAGCTACGGCGGGCTCTCGGCGCAGATCGGCACGCTCGTGGTTCAGGATCTGGTCGCGGCCGCGGGCGGGCGCCTCGCGGCCGATGCGCCCGGCGGGGTGCCGGCGATCGTCGCCGTGGATGAGTTCTCGGCGCTCGGCGGCGACCAGCTCGCGGCGCTGTTCGCCCGCGGCCGCGAGTCCGGTATGTCCGCGCTCGTGGCCACCCAGGAGCTCGTCGACCTCGAACGGGCGTCGCGCGGGCTACGCGACCAGATCCTCGGCAACACGACGATCAAGCTCGTCCACCGCCAGGACGTCCACGAGTCGGCGCAGATGGTCGCGCAGATGATCGGCACTCAGGTGGTGTGGGACGAGACGCGCTATGTCGGGGCGCCCTTCGGCTACGACACCGGGCGCGGGACGCGCCGGCAGGTCGAGCGCTTCATCGTGCACCCGAACACGATCAAGACGCTCCCGCCGGGGCGCGTGGTGGTGATGGCCAAGGCTCCGGAGGCGAGCGTCGAGATCGCGCAGGTGACCCCGCCGGCGCGGGGCCCGGCCGAGGGACGGGACCGCTCCGCCGTACCCGTCGCACCACCGGCCGTGCCGCCTCTGTCAGCGCCCTCGAGGCCGCCAACCCGTCATGCCGCGGTGCGGGTGCCCGATCGCGGTCCGCGGCGCGGTGGCGGACGGCCGGGTGGGCGTGGGGCGGAGCTCGGCTAACCCGCGCCGGGGGTGATGCGGTAGGCGTCGAACACGGCGTCGATGTTGCGCAGCCGGTTGATCGTCTGGTCGAGCGTACGGGTGTCCCCCACCTCGACCACGAAGCGGTTCTTGACCATCGGGTGGTTGACGGTGCACCGCGCCTCGAGGATGTTGATCCCGGCCTCAGCGAACGTGCGCGACATGTCCTCGAGGAGGCGGTGGCGATCCCAGCCGTCGACTTCGAGCTCGACGCGGAAAGAGGTGTCGGCGTCGCCGTCCCAGGCCACCTCGGTGAAGCGCTCGGGGTCGCGCTTGAGCACGACGACGTTGGGACAGTCCTCGCGGTGGATCGTGATCCCGCGGCCGAGCGAGATGTAGCCGACGATCGGGTCGCCGGGCACGGGGCGGCAGCACTTGGCGAGCCGGAGCATGACCTCGTCGATCCCCTCGACCGAGATGCCGAAGCGCGTGGACGAGGTCGTGGGGCGCGAGCGGCGCCGGCGCGTGTGCAGCAGGTCGTCGGCGGCAGTGGGCTCGGACTCGGCGGCCTCGCCCTGCTTGAGCCGCTGCATGACCTTGTTGACGACGACCTTGGCGGAGATCTTGGCGCCGCCGAGGGCGATGTAGAAGTCCTCGGCCTTGCGGAAGCCCATCTCCCGGATCACGTCGGCGAGCAGCGTCGAGCCCACGATCTTCTGCGCGGGCAGGCCCTGCTTCTTGAGATGGTCCTGGAGGAGCTCGCGCCCGGTGTGCTCTGTGTCCTTGCGCGACTCGGCCTTGAACCAGGCCTTGATCTTGTTGCGCGCGCGCGTAGTCCGCACCAGCGCCAGCCAGTCGCGTGACGGGCCGCGCTCGCGCTTGGAGGTCAGGACCTCGACGATGTCGCCGGAGCGAAGCTGGTAGGAGAGCGGCACGATCTTGCCGTTCACCTTGGCGCCCACGCAGCGGTGACCGACGTCGGTGTGGATCTCGTAGGCGAAGTCGAGCGGGGTGGCGCCGGCGGCGAGCGACTTGACCTCGCCCTTCGGGGTGAACACGAAGACCTCGTCCTCGAAGAGGTCAACCTTCAACGTCTCCATGAATTCCCGGGGATCGGCCTCCTCCTGCTGCCAGTCGAGCAGCGAGCGCAGCCACTTGAGCTTCCCGTCGGGGTCGTGCGCCGAAGCGGGGGCGCCGCGGCCGCCCTCCTTGTACATCCAGTGCGCCGCGATTCCGTACTCGGCGAGGTCGTGCATCTCACCGGTACGGATCTGGATCTCGAGCGGTCTGCCCTCGGGCCCGATGACCGTCGTGTGCAGCGAGGAGTACATGTTGAACTTGGGCATCGCGATGAAGTCCTTGAAGCGCCCGGGGAGCGGCTTCCACAGCGAGTGGATCACGCCCACGGCTCCGTAGCAGTCCTTCACCGAGCCCACGATCACCCGCATCGCCGTTAGGTCGTAGATCTCGTTGAACTCGCGCCCCTTCTTGGTCATCTTCGAGTAGATCGAGTAGAAGTGCTTGGCGCGCCCGGAGATCTCGGCGTCGATGCCCAGCTCGTCGAGCTCCTTCGACAGGTACTCGCCAGCCTGGGTGATGTAGCGCTCGCGCTCGGCCCGCTGCTGCGCCACCAGCCCCTTGATCTCGTTGTACTTGCGGGGGTGGAGCGTCTGGAAGGCGAGGTCCTCGAGCTCCCACTTGATCGCGTGGATACCGAGGCGGTGGGCGATCGGCGCGTAGATGTCGAGCGTCTCGCGCGCCTTCTCGATCTGCTTCTGCTTGGCCAGCCCGGCGATCGTCCGCATGTTGTGCAGCCGGTCGGCCAGCTTGATGAGGATGACCCGGATGTCCGAGGCCATCGCGACCATCATCTTGCGGTAGTTCTCGGCCTGCGCCTCGTCGCGCGACTGGAAGGTCAGGCCGGTGAGCTTGGTCACGCCGTCCACGAGGCTCGCGATCTCCTCGCCGAACGCCTCCTGCACCTCCTCGAGCGAGGCGGAGGTGTCCTCGACCGTGTCGTGCAGGAGCGCGGCGCACAGCGTCTCGGTGTCGAGGCGCATGCCGGCGCAGATCTTCGCCACCCCGACCGGGTGCACGATGAAGTCCTCGCCGGACTTCCGGCGCTGGTCGGCGTGGTGCACGCAGGCGTAGACGAACGCCTCCTCGACCCGGTCGCGATCGATGGTGACGGCGGCGTGATGCGTGTGCTCCTCGACGATCGCGAACAGGTCGCTGAGGAGCCGCCGCTCCTCGGCGGTGAGATCGGCGCGCTCGATCGCGGGCAGCGTCGTCGAGCTCTCCACCCGATCGACGGGCGGGCGCGACACGAGCCCGGAGGCGGTGCGAGCGCCGTTGCCGGCCTTGGCGCCGTTGCCCGCCTTGGCCCCGCTGCCGGCCGGAGCGCCGTTGCCGGCGCCCGAGCCGTCGTCGACCCCCGGCGCCCCCTTCTCGCCGCCGGTCTTGACCTCGGCGGCCGAACGGTTCAGCCGCTTGGTCTCAGTTTTGCGCTGCTCAGGAATCGCCGTCCATCCTCGAGTCGTTCAACATAGACCCTGTACGACGGCGAGCGCTCCAGCTGGGTGGGCGCGGTGCCGGCGATGGACAGGGCCGGCAGCTCCCGGTCGAGGCTGACGAGCCCGAGCTCCGCGAGGACCCTGATCAGCCGGCCTGCCAGACGCGCCGGGCGCGGCGAGCGGGATTGGTCAACGTCGACGCGAAGCAGGTGCTCGAGCTCCTCGCCGGTCACTCTCCCCCGGTCCCGAAGGGCCCGGTAGAGAGACGCGAGTGAAGCGCGAAGACCGTACTCCAGCTCGTGCATCTGCTCAGCAAAGCGTAGCTCAGGCTCTCCCCATGCCCAATGGGTGAACCCCACGCCGGCCTCGAGCAGCTCGCCATCGCACCGCCGCGCCGGCGGGTCCAGCGCCACCACGTGCTCGAAGCGGCCAAGCGCCTCGGCGTGGCCGTGGAGGGCGTGATAGGAGGTGAGCGTGAAGCCACCGATCCGGCTACGGATTCCATCGAGCCGGCGCGGGACATCGGCGCAGACCGCCAGCACGGGCCCGCCGGCGGCGAGCGCATCGTGGAGCACCGCGAGGGGGCTCTCCCCGCGGCGATCGAGCAGACGGCGGCCCGTGGCGAGGAAGGATGGACCGCACGGCAGCGGCGCGTCGAGCTCGGCGAAGGCGGAGCCGAGGAAGTCCTCGGACTCCCCGAGCACCTCGATCGGGGGCGGCTCACAGCGACGGGCGTGGCGGAGGACGAGCCTGGGCTCGACGGCGCCGTTCCAGACGTTCCGCTCCAGGCGGAAGCTGGCGTCGGCAGGCTCGCCGGGGTCGACCGGGAGGCGGCCCTCGCACCCGAACGCCACGGCCCGCGCCCGGGCGCCGGCCGAGCTCACGGAGAACTTGGCATGGCGACCGTCGCCCATCGTCCGCACGTCCTCGAACCGGGCGCCCGGAACGAGCAGCGTCGGCCCCGGGATTCCCGATCCCGCAGGGCTCGAGCGCGGCCAGCTCCTCGGCGAGCTCGAGCCCGAGCTGAGCCCCGGACACGACCGCATCCACGCGCTCCACGCGCTCCAGCAGCTCCGGGGTGAGAACCGACTCGGCGTGGCGCTCGATCGCCTCCCGGAACGCCTCGAGCGCACCACGGTGCAGGGTCAGGCCGGCGGCGGCGCGATGTCCGCCGTAGCGCTCGAGGTGCTCGGCGCCCGGCGTGGAGCGCGCCCGAGCAGGTCGAAGCCGGGGATGCTCCGCCCCGATCCGGTGCCGAGGTCCGCCTCCAGCGAGATCAGGATCGCCGGGCGGTGGTGGCGCTCGACGACCCGCGAGGCGACGATCCCGATCACGCCGGGGTGCCAGTCCTCGGCGGCGAGCACGTACGCCGGACGCTCACCCAGCTCCGCGACCTGCGCCTCGGCCTCCCACACGATCCGCTGCTCGACGGCACGCCGCTCCAGGTTGACCGAGTCGAGCTCGGCCGCGATTTCACGCGCACGAACGGGATCCTCGGTGAGCAGGAGCTCGAGGCCGGCGTCGGCGCGACGCAGACGGCCGGCGGCGTTGATCCGCGGAGCCAGGCGAAAGCCCAGCGCGGCGGCGTCGAGACCACTCGGGTCCGTCCGCGAGACGGCCATCAGCGCCCGCAATCCCGGCTTCGCCGTGTTCGCCATCGCTGCCAGGCCCTCGCGCACGAGCCGGCGGTTCTCGCCCGCGCAGCGGCATCAGGTCCGCCACCGTGGCCAGCGCCACCAGCTCGATGTCCTCGGCGGCCGTCTGCGCGCCGAGCGCCTCGCGCCAGCTTGAAGGCGACCCCCGTGCCGCACAGCTCCTGGCACGGATAGCCGCAGACGGCCGGGTGGACGATGGGACAGTCGGGGAGCCGTCCGTCGGCGCGCGGCGCGTGATGGTCGGTGACCACGACCTCGACCCCGGCGGCGCGCGCCGCCGCGACCTCGTCGACGGCCGTGATCGCGCAGTCGACGGTGATCAGGAGCTCGGTGCCGCGGGCGGCCAGCCGGCGCACCGTCTCGAGCGCGAGGCCGTAGCCGTCGTCGATCCGCGAGGGCAGATACCAGCCCACGTCGGCGCCCCGCTCCCGGAGCGCCCGAACCAGCGTGGCGGTCGCGCAGACGCCGTCGACGTCGTAGTCGCCGTGGACCATGATCCGTCCACCCCGCGACGATCTGCCGCTCGATCGCCTCCAGGGCGCGGTCGATGCCGGCGAAGGCACGAGGATCGTGGCGCTCGCCGGCCTCGAGGAACAGCCGAGCGGCGGGCGCGTCGCGGAGGCCGCGGCGCACCAGGACCTGAGCGACCGGGTGACTGACTCCGAGCTCGCGCTCGAGCTTCAGGGCCGCGGTGAGGTCGTACGGGCGGGATGTCGAGCCGGGGTGGGGCGAGCTCGGCCGGCGGCCGCGACTCCGCGTCGGGCACCGCGCGGAGCCCGCCGCGGGCGGCGGGCGGGACCGGCGGCGCGTGGGCGGCGGTGGCGGACGCGGGGACGGTGGCGGCCTCGAGCATCGCCGGGCAGCGTATGTGCCGCCCCCGACGGATCCGCCTCGCTCCCGCGGATTTCGGGCGTCAGGCGGCGGCGGCGCGCGGCGCGCGCGCTCCCGGCGCACGCCCTCGGCGTAGACCAGCGCCATCCCGATCAGGGCGCCGGGTATAGCTTCGAGCGCCGTCACCAAGTGGGTGTCGTGGCGGCCCGGGATGGTGAAGCCATGGACGATCCACCCGAACAGGGCGGCGCCGATGAGCGCACCCAGGAACGCGCCCGACGATCCCGCCCCAGTGGCGGTCGGGCAGCCAGATCGTGAAGTGCCAGAGGGCGATGCCCATCATGACCCACGCGAGCATCCCCATCAGCGAGGCCTCCCGTGGCGGCGGTTGCGCTGCCGGGACTTCGCCGGGCGCTTGGGCTTGGGCACCTGCGCCATGCCCTCGTTCTCGGGGATATCCGGCGCGCGGCCGCTGTCTCCGGGCCCACCGTTCCCCGCGCCGTCTCCGGCACACCATCGCCGCTCCCGCGCGGGGCCCGGCGGTCGCGGGCGCCGGCGCCGGGGCGACGTCCGCCTGCTCGGCGCGCGGGCGGGGCTTGGTGGCGGCGCGGGTCGAGCTCCGGCGCGCCGGTGGCGAGGCGGGGCTCGACGCCGAGCTCGCGCTTCATCTCCTCGAACTCGGCAGCCGACACGTTGTCGGGTGCGGGCTGGGTGATTCGGCCCGTGCGCCGGGGGCGCTTGGAGGTCGGCTCCACGTCGGCGCGGACGCGCCCGCGTAGGCGGGGACGTATCCGAACTCGGCCTCGATGCGGTGGCGGCGATTGCGGTAGACCGCCTCGCGCTCCTTCCAGTGGGTGAGGACCGGTGAGGCGATGAAGATCGAGGAGTAGGCGCCGGAGGCCACGCCGATCAGCAGCGCGAAGGCGAAGTCCTGGAGCTCGGACGAGCCCGCCACCCCGCCGAAGGCGAGCAGCGCGACGATCGGCATCAGCGTGCAGAAGGTCGTGGCCAGCGACCGCGTCAAGCACCTCGGACATCGAGCGGTTGACGATCTGGGTGAAGGCGGCGCGGGGCATCCGCGGGATGTTCTCGCGCACGCGGTCGAAGACGATGATCGTGTCGTACATCGAGTAGCCCAAGATGGTGAGCAGCGCGGCCACCGTCGCTGTCGTCACCTCCCGGCCGGTCAGGGCGTAGACGCCGCTGGTGATGAGCAGGTCGTGCGCCAGGGCGATCAGCACCGGCACCGCGAACTTCCACTCGAAGCGGAGCGCGACGTAGGCCGAGATGACGAGCAGCGAGGCGATGATCGCGATCACCGCGCTGTTGGCGACCGTGGTTCCGAACGTCGGACCCACCGAGGTCGAGCTGAAGGTCCCGGGCCGAACGCCGAAGTGAGCTCTGGAGCGCGCTCTCCACGCGCGTCAGGCTGGTGGGCTGGAGCTTCTTGGCGGAGATCTGGTAGACGTCCTTGCCGAGCCCGGGGTTGGCGATCTTCTGCACCACCGGGCCCGCGGCCCCGGCGGCGCTGACCACGTTGCTCACCTGGGGCTGGGTGACGTTCTGCTCCAGGGCGACCGTGATCCGGGTCCCGGAGGTGAAGTCGATGCCGAGGTTGAGGCCCCGCCCCGCGATCGCCAGCGCGCCGATCAGGAGGATCACGCCCGAGAGCGTGAAGAAGTAGCGGCTCGCGCCCATGAAGTCGAACCGCCAGGCGCGCTTCTTGCCCGATGCGCCGAGAAGCGACGGGCTCGAGATGATCCGCGAGTTGCCCATCGTGGTGAGAATCGCCTGGGTCGCCATCACCGCCGTGAACAGCGACACGAACGTGCCGATCCCCAGCATCGAGCGCGAAGCCCTGGACCTCGGAGGTGGCGAGCACGAACAGGATGAACGCGGTCATGATCGTGACCACGTTGGCGTCGATGATCGCCGTGAGGCCCTTCCGGTAGCCGGTGACGATCCCCTGACGGATCGAGCGGCCGGCACGGATCTCCTCCTTGACGCGCTCGAAGATGACGACGTTGGCGTCCGCGGCGACGCCGATGGTCAGGATCAGACCCGCGATACCGGGCAGCGTCAGCACGATCGGGATCAGCTTGATGAGCGCGAAGAAGTAGAGCGCGTAGACGATCAGGCCGCCGGTGGCGATCAGGCCGAGCACGCGGTAGTACGCGAGCAGGAAGATGATCACGAGAGCCAGGCCGATGAGCCCGGCGATCTCGCCCTTCTTGAGTGCCTGCTTGCCGAGCGTGGCGGACACCTGCGACTGCGAGATCAGCGCGAGGTTGATGGGAAGGGCGCCGAGGCGCAGCTGGGTGGCGAGGTTCTGCGCGGTGGTGATCGTGAAGCCGCCGGTGATGTCGGCGCCGTTGTCGCCCGGGATCCCGGTCGGGTACTGCTTGAAGTCGATCGACGGGACGGTGATCAGCTGGGTGTCGAGGGCGACGGCGAAGTGCTGGGAGAGCGTCTGGCCGAGGCCGCTCGTGAGATCACCGCGGCGGGCGATCTCGGCGGTCACGTTCTGGAACGCCGCCTTGCCATTGGAGGTGAAGCCGAAGCTGACGTCGGGCTGGCCGGCCTGGTCGGTCGACTGCTGCGGGTTCGTGATGTCGTTGCCGAACAGCGACACGTTGTCCTTGAGCACGAAGTACTGCGCGGACGGGTTGCTCCAGGGCAGCTCGTGGCTGAAGCTGGCGGGAACCGACTGCAGGATCACCCAGCCGCCGGGCACCTTGTACATCTGGAGCCCTCGAGCGCGAGGCGCTCACGCCGCTCGGCAGCGCCGAGTTCAGATCGGCGGGGCTGTCCTGCCGGTCCGGCGACGTAAGCACTCCTGGCCCGACCGCAGAGTCGTGTGGTAGTAGGTCGCGGCAGCGGTGCACGCCGGGCTTCTCGCCTTGGCGAACATGAAGTACTGCGCGCCGGCGCGAGCGTTGTGCGGGCTCGGCCACGGCGTCTGCTTGGCCGCGAGCTTGATGGCCGTCAGAAGCGACATGCTGCCCGCGCCCGGGGAACCCGGCGAGGCGCCGCTCGGCCCCCTGGCTGATCCCCAGCGCGTTCTGATCCTGGGTCTGAAGCTCCTTGGCCACCGGCTTGCCGTTCGGCAGGATGGCGTTGGTCTCCCAGTCGTAGAACTCCAGCCGCGCCGTGGTCCCGACGAGCTGCTCGGCGCGCTTGGTGTTCTGGACCGTCGGGAGCGAGGCGGAGATCAGGTTGTTGCCCTCGGTGGAGATCTCGGGCGCGGAGACGCCGAGCGCGTCCACGCGCTTTCGCATCACGTCCACCGGCGCGGTTGAGCGCCGCCGGGGTGACCTTGGACTGCGCCGTCGGCTTTCCCTGGTAGACGAGCTGGACGCCGCCCTTGAGGTCGAGGCCGAGCTGGGTCTTCTTGTGCTTGACCGCGCCGGGGATGCCGACGACCACCACGAGGGAGGCCAGGATCAGGCCTACGACGAGGGCGAGGATGAAGCCGTTGCGCTGGCGGTCGGACATCGCTCGTCTGGATGCTAACGCCGCGCCTCAGCGGTGGTTGCCGGGCGTCAGGACGAGCATCAGCCCGCCTTCCTCGTCGTCATACGCAGGGAAGATGTCAGCCACGGCGGCGGCGGGCAGGTCTCGCTCGGCGTTCACCTGCACGGGCTTGCCCTGGACGCGCACCTGCCACTCGAGCGCGGTCCCGACGTGGTCGGAGCCATCTTCGAAGCGCAGCCCCAGAACGTCATTGATCGGGCGGCCGATGACCTGCTCGGTCTTCAGGCCGGTGAGCTCGAACGAGCCCCGTCCGCAGTCGACGATCCGGCCGTCGGAGTCGCACGCGAAGAAGGCCGCGTTGGGCGCCGGGTAGTAGTCGTCGAGCAGCTCGAACAGGTACGCGAACCCGCACTTGTCGCAGCCCCGGGCCTCGCGCCGGAAGCCGGCGTTGCGGTCGGTCCCCATCGACCGATAACCGCAGTGCGGGCAGATGAAGTAATGCTCACGGGCCATCGCCGTTTCGAGGATACTCAGCCTCAGATAAGGGTCAGTGAAGAGCCAGGCCGCTCGATCCCGAGGTGCTCGAAGGCTCGGCGGGTTGCCGCTCGCCCACGCGGAGTTCGCTCGATCAGCCCGCGCTGGAGCAGATACGGCTCGTACACGTCCTCGATCGTGTCCTGCTCCTCCCCCACCGCCACCGCCAGCGTCGAGAGCCCGACGGGCCCCCCGCCGAACTTCTCGCAGATCGCGCGCAGGATCTCGCGGTCCAGGCGATCGAGGCCCTCGTGGTCGACCTCGAGCAGGTCGAGCGCGGACGCGGCCACCTCGGCGGTGACGATCCCGCCGCCGCGCACCTCGGCATAGTCGCGCACGCGCTTGAGCAGCCGATTGGCCACCCGCGGCGTGCCCCGGCTGCGCTCGGCGATCGCCCAGGCGCCCCCTTCCTCGACCGACGACTTCGAGCAGCCGGGCCGAGCGGCGCACGATCGTGGCCAGCTCCGCGGGTCCGTAGTGCTCCAAGCGGTGCTGGATCCCGAAGCGGTCCCGCAGCGGCGTCGTCAGCAGCCCGGTGCGCGTGGTGGCGCCGACAGGGTGAACGGCGGCAGCTCGAGCGTGACCACCCGGGCGCCGGCGCCCTGGCCGACGGTGATCGGCAGGCACCCGTCCTCCATCGCGGGATAGAAGGTCTCCTCGAGCGCTTTGGGCAGCCGGTGGATCTCATCCACGAAGAACACCGAGCGCGGCTCGAGCGCGGTCAGGAACGCCGCGACGTCGCCCTTGCGCTCGAGCGCGGGGCCCGCGGTCTGCACGAAGGGCACGCCGAGCTCGGCGGCCACGATCTGCGCCAGCGAGGTCTTGCCGAGCCCGGGCGGCCCCGCGAGCAGGACGTGGTCGAGCGCCTCGCCGCGGCTGTCGGCGGCGGCGATCGAGACCGCCAGCTGGTCCTTGAGCGCCTCCTGGCCGACGAAGTCCTCGAGCCGGCGTGGCCGCAGCGAGCGGTCGAGGTCCTCGTCGGGAAGCGCCGCTTCAGGGTCGTGAAGTCGAGTCACCGCCGCGCCGCCGATCGAAGCGCCTGGGAGATCAGCTCCTCGGGCGAGTCGCCGGGCGTGCCGTCCAGGAGCTGGTCGGCCTCGGCGGCGCTGTAGCCGAGCTCGAGCAGGCCCTCGCGGGCGAGCCCGCGCGGGTCATCGGCCCGGGCCACCGAGATCGCCTGCTCGGGCAGCTCCACCCCCACCTTCTCGCGCAGCTCGACGATGATGCGCTCGGCGGTGCGCTTGCCGATTCCGGGAACCGCCTGGAACCGCGGCGCGTCGCCGGCGGCCAGAGCTTTCAGCAGCTCGCGCGGCGGCGCCGCGGAGAGGACGGCGAGCGCGACCTTGGGGCCGACCGACTGCACGCCCAGCAGCATCAGGAAGAGCTCGCGCTCCTCCTCGGTGGCGAAGCCGTAGAGAAGCAGGGCGTCCTCGCGCACGACCATGTGCGAGTGCAGGACGACCGCGTGGCCCACCGCGGGCACGCGCCGGAGCGTCTCCGCGGAGACGCTCAACCGGTAGCCGACGCCACCGCAGTCCACGACCACGTGATCGCCGCGGCGGACCGCCACCGTGCCGGAGACGAGCGCGATCACGCCGACGCCCCGAGTGCCTGCGCCAGCGGCGCCCGGTTGAGGTCGCAGATGGCGACCGCCAGGGCGTCCGCGGCGTGGTCGGGCGTCGGTGGCCCGGGTAGGCCCAGCAACCGGCCGACCATCCGCCCCACCTGATCCTTGCCGGCGCGGCCGTGGCCGCATACCGCCCCCTTTACCTGCTGCGGGGTATAGGAGCGCGAGGGGATCGCCCGCTGGCCGGCGGCGAGGAGCACGACCCCTCGCGCCTGTCCCACCGCGAACGCCGTCCGGACGTTGACGCCGAAGTAGAGCTCCTCGATCGCCAGGGCGTCGGGCGCGTACGCCTCCAGGAGCTCGACCGTGCGAGCGTGGATGTCGGCGAGCCGACGCTCGAGCGGCACGCCCGCCGCGGTGCGGATCACGCCCTCCGCCAGAGCGCGCAGGCGGGAGCCGGAGCCCTCGACCACGCCGAAGCCGGTGCTCGCGGTGCCGGGGTCGATGCCGAGGACGACCATGCTCCGTGATTCTGCGCGCCCGGCCGGACGCCTCCCCGCGAAGCGTCAGCGGCCGATGCAGCGGGTGGAGTGGCCGGGCGCGGTGACCCGGTAGATCCGCCAGACGCCGACGGTGGCGATGGCCGGCCCGACGCGCAATCGATGCGGTACGCCCGCCGGCCCGCCGTCGATCGTGTCGTGCGGGCCGATGAACAGCAGGCCCGGATGGGTCATCGATGTGCCGACCCGCTCGAGCGTCACGTGCAGCTTCCACGCCAGCGCGGTCTGCACCGAGTGGTTGACCGCGGCGAAGCTCGAACGGCACGGGTAGACGCCCGCGTGTCCGCCGACGGCGGCCACCGCGGCCGAGAGCCCGTCGAGGCGCGTCACGGCGCGAGCAGCGATCGGCTCCTGGGCCCTCGCCGTATCGATCCGCGTGGTGCTGAGCGCGACCACGCCGGCGACCAGCGCGACCGCACACGCGCCGGCGGCGGCGAGAGCGAGCGCCGAGCGGCCCGGCAGAGCGCCGGCGGCGAGCGCGGCGAGCCGCGCCACCCCCACGCCCGCGAGCACGCAGGCGATCCCCGCGGCCGGGAGGTAGAAGCGCTCGAGGCCGGGATAGCCGTCGAGGGTCATCCCGACGACGATCACCCACCAGGCCGCCGCGGCCACGCCCAGTCCCAGCACCACGCGATCGCGGTCTCGCAGCCAGCCGATCACGAGCGCCACCACCGCCAGGACCAGCACCGGTACGGTCTGGAGGTCGGCACCCCGGCGCAGCACGGTCAGAAAGCGACTGCTCCCGAGGTGCCCGTTGTAGGCCTTGGCGTGCTGCGCGGCCAGGAACGGCGACCCCGACCCGATCCACGGCGGCACGAACCAGAAGAACGGGATCGCCACCAGTCCGACCGCCAGCAGCCCCCACACCAGCGGCCGGCGGTCGCGCCAGCCGATCCACCCCGCGTAGAGGAGGATGAACGGCCACGCCTCGGGGCGGATCAGCGACGCACCGACCCCGAGGACGAACGCATACCAATACCGGCCGGCCAGATGGCGGTCGACCGCCCACAGCGAGAGCCCGATCAGCATCGGTTCCGAGGTGCCGCGGAACATGTAGTAGAACCAGTCCTGGGTCAGCAGGAGCGCCGCCGCAGCGAGCACCCCGGCCACCGGACCCGCCCAGGCGGGGGCCTGCGCAGAGCGGGCCACGAGGCGAGCGGCCAGCCGGTACCCAGCCACCAGCCCGAGCAGACCCCCGGCGCGCGCGGTGATCACCCACAGCGTCGGCGCTGCCCCGCCGAACAGGCCGAACACCGTCGTGAACACGAACGGCAGCGGCTTCCACGACGGCCCGCCGGACACGACGAAGCTCAGGTGGGGATCGCTGACCTCTCGCCCCCACACCACCCACGACCACGGGTCGTAGCTGGGAACCGTCGGGAGCACCGCGGCCGACAGCGCCGCCAGCGCAACGCACGCCACGACCGAGACAAAGAATGGGTCGGCCCACCACGACGACCGCACACCCCGAGCGGCGGGACGCGCGGGGGCCACCGCCGGCTCGGCGGGCGTCGGGGTCGCCGTCGGGCCCGCCATTGGTCAGGCGGCCGAGAACCGGCAGCGCAGCAACGTGCCGAGCACGCGGAAGCCGTCCACGGCGGTCAGCTTCTTGCCCTCGTCGGTGGCGCGCGCCCGGTAGTGCACGGGGACCTCGAAGATGCGCTCGCCTCGCTGGACGAGCCGAGCGGTGATCTCGGGCTCGATCGCGAACCCCGGCGATCGCAGCGCAAGCGAACGGAACAGGTCGGTCCGGATCATCTTGTGGCAGGTCATGATGTCGTGCAGGTACACGTTGAAGAGGACGTTGCAGGCGAACGTGACGCCCTTGTTGCCGAGCACGAACAGGAACGAGTGGCTGGTGTAGCCGTCGAAGGCGCGCACGCCGAAGCATGCGTTGGAGCGGCCGTCCAACAGCGGCGGCATCAACAGACCGAGATCGGCGGGGTCGTACTCCAGATCCGCGTCGAAGATCGCGGCGTACTCACCCCGGGCCTCCTGCAAAGCGGTCTGGATGGCGGCGCCCTTGCCCTGGTTCTCCCGATGCTCGAACAGCCGGACGCGTCCGCCCCAGTCGCCGCCGCGCAGGATCTCGCTCGTCCCGTCGGTGGAGCCGTCGTTGACGATGATCAGCTCGAAGTCGGTCGGCAGCTCCGTCGCGAGCACCTCCGCGATCGCGCGCTCCACGCGCTCGCGCTCGTTGTAGACCGGCATCAGGATCGAGAGCATCTGATCAATTGGGGTTGCGTATGAGGCGGAGGCGCTGCAGGCGGGCGAGATCGGCCCCCGCGCGAAGGCGGCCGATGGTAGCCGATTCCATTTCCCTGAAAGGATGTCGCCATGGACTTCGCCGCTGCCGGCTTACTCGATGGCCTCGAGGGCGAGGAGCGCGAGGAGCGCGAGCGGTTGCTTGGGCAGCTCG
This sequence comes from uncultured Solirubrobacterales bacterium, assembly GCA_963839105.1. Taxonomy (GTDB): domain Bacteria; phylum Actinomycetota; class Thermoleophilia; order Solirubrobacterales; family Solirubrobacteraceae; genus Palsa-465. The sequence continues at coordinate 307,808 of CAWITQ010000004.1, read as the reverse complement.
CCGACGCCGGCTTCAGCGAGGAGGAGCTGAGGGACGCGATCGAGGAGGACCGCCTGGCGCTGCTGCCCGTGGACCGTCTGCTCGAGGGCCAGTACAGCGCGAGTGACATCGAGGAGAAGACCGGCCTCCCGGCCGAGAAGATCCTGCGGCTCAGACGCCTCCTCGGACTGCCCGAGCCCCAGCCCGACGAGCGCGTGTTCCGCGAGGAGGACGTGGCCGCCGCGGAGTCGATCCGGCTCTCACTCGAGTCCGGATTCGAGGAAGATGCCATCGGCGAGATCACCCGCGTGCTGGGCGAGGGCATGGCCCGTCTCGCGGCCACCACCACCGCCGCCTTCGTCGAGGCGTTCCTGAAGCCGGGTGATACCGAGCAGGACATCGCCACGCGGTTTCCCGATCTCGCCGAGCAGATGAGCGATGCGGTCACGCCGATCCTCGCCGCCGCGTACAAGGCGCACCTGCGCGAGAGCGTGCGCCGCGGGATGATCGGGCGCGTCGAGCGCGAGCAGGGCGCGATCGCCGGCGCGCAGGAGATCGCCGTTTGCTTCGCCGACCTGGTCGGCTTCACCCGCCTCGGCGGCGAGATGGAGGCGACCGAGCTCGGGAGCGTCGCGGGCAAGCTCGCCGAGCTGGCGGCGGAGGTGGCCGAGCGGCCCGTGCGTCTCGTCAAGACCATCGGCGACGCGGCCATGTTCGTCAGTTCGGAGGCGGGACCGATGGTCGCGGCCGCCCTCAAGCTGACCGAGGCGATCGAAGACGCCGGGCTTCCCACGGTGCGCGCGGGGATCGCCTGCGGCCCGGCGCTCCAGCGGGCCGGCGACTACTACGGTCACGCGGTGAACCTGGCCAGCCGGGTCACCGGCGTCGCCCGCCCCGGCAGCGTCCTGGCCACCGAGGAGGTGCGCGAAGCGGCGCCCGACGAGTTCGAATGGTCCTCGGCGCGCAAGCACAGGCTGAAGGGCGTCGACGACCCGGTCCAGCTCTTCCGCGCGCGGCCCCTGGGCAGCCCCGAGGGGAAGGACGCCTCTAAGAAACGGAAAGCAGATCGACGACGAAAATGAGCGGCGAGTTCGGCGGGATCGTCGAGCCGGCCCCCCTGGCGCCGTAGGCGAGCGACGGCGGGATGATCGAGCTCGCGACGGCCGCCGACCTTCATCCCGGGGATCCCCTTCGTCCAGCCCTGGATGACCTGGCCCTGGGCGAGCGAGGTGGTGAACGGCTGGCCGTGGGACCACGATGCGTCGAACTGCTTGCCGTTCTTGTAGAGGACGCCGACGTAGTTCACCGTGACCGTCGAGCTTGCGCTCGCCGCCTTGCCCGTGCCCGTGATCAGGTCCTTGGTCACGAGGTCCTTCGGCGCCGGTGTCTTGGGAGCGGTCACCGCGGGCTCCTTGGCCAGCTGCGGCGGCGGCTTGATCGCCGGCGTGGTCGAAGTCGTGGGGGTGCTCGGCGTGGTCGGCGTCGTCGCGGCGACCGAGGTGGCGCCGGCGGACGGCGCCTGCTCGACACCCGGCGCCTTCTTCGAGCTCCCGCACGCCGCGAGGGCGAGCGTGAGCAGGACGGCAAGGGCAGGAACCAGCGTTCGCTTGATCACGGGCCTGAGGCTAGCGGGACGGGCTCAGGAGGCGATCCGCTCGAGCACGGACGCATCCACGTCGAAGTTGGCGTGGACGGCGCCGACGTCGTCTGACTCCTCGAGCGCGTCGATCAGCTTGAGCAGCTTGGCCGCGGCGTCCTCGTCCACCGGCACCCGCGTCTTCGGCCGCTGCGTGAGCTCGGCGCTCTCGATCTCGACCCCGGCCCCCACCAGCGCCTCGCGCACCGCCGGCAGGTCGCCCGGCTCGGTGATGACCTCGAACACGTCGTCGTCGAGCGCGATGTCCTCGGCGCCGGCGTCGATCGCCGGGATCAGGTCCTCCTCGTCGTAGCGCGAGGCGTCGACGACGATCACGCCGCGCTTGTCGAACAGATAGGCCACGGATCCCGGCTCGCCCAGGTTCCCGCCGTGCTTGCCGAAGGCATGGCGCACGTCGGCGCTCGTCCGGTTGCGGTTGTCGGTGAGCGCCTCGATCAGCAGCGCCACCCCGCCCGGTCCGTAGCCCTCGTAGAGGACGGTCTCGATGTTGTCGGCGTCGATGCCCTCGCCGGTGCCCTTGGCGATCGCACGCTCGATGTTGTCCTTGGGCATCGAGGCGTCGCGCGCCTTCTGGATGGCGAGCGCCAGCGACGGGTTGCCGTCAGGATCGCCGCCACCCTCGCGCGCGGCGACCGTGATCGCGCGGGCGAGCTTGGTGAAGTGCTGGCCGCGGCGGGCGTCGACGACGGCCTTCTTGTGCTTGATCGAATGCCACTTGGAGTGACCGGACATGCCCCTGTGAGTCTAGAAGGCGTGCTGCCGGTACCACTCGATCGTCCGCGTCAGGCCCTCCTCGAGCCCGATCCGGGGCTCCCAGCCGGTGAGGGCGCGAAGCTTCGAGGAGTCGAGCCACTGGCGGTCGATCTCGCCCTCCGGCATCCCCGTGCCCCGCACGTCGGGGGCCACGTCAGAGCCCGCCAGTCGGCAGATCAGCTCAACCACATCCCCCACCCGCCACGCCCGGCCGCCGCCCGCGTTGAACGCCTGGCCCGCGGCGCCGGCGCCGGCGCCCGGCCCGAGCGCCTCCCACACCGCCAGATACGCCGCGGCCGCGTCCTCGACGTAGAGGAAGTCGCGCTCGGGCGAGCCGTCGGAGCGGAGCACAGGGGCACGACCCGCGAGCGCGGCGGTCACCGCCTCGGGGATGAGCCGCGAGCGGTTGGTGTCCCCCGGGCCGTACACGTTGGCCAGCCGGGTCACCGCGACCGCGAGGCCGAAGCTTTGCCAGTAGGAGCGCGCGAGGAGGTCACATGCCGCCTTGGAGACGTCGTACGGGTAGCTCGCGAGGAGGGCGTGCTCCTCGGTGTAGGGGAGCTCCGTGTGGCTGCCGTACGCCTTGTCCGAGGAGGCAACGACGACGCGCTCGGCGCCGTGCAGGCGGCAGGCCTCGAGCAGCATCCAGGTGCCCCGGATGTTGGCCTCGAACGTCGCCGCCGGCGCCCGGCGCGCCGGCCCCACCAGCGTCTGCGCCGCGAGGTGGAACACGCTCTCGACCTCGTACTCGGCCATCACCCGGGCGAGGAGCCCCGGGTCGCAGATGTCGCCCGGAACCACGTCGATGCTGTCGGCCAGCCCGAGCAGCTCGAGCGAGCTCACCGCGCGGCTCGTCCCGGCGTACCGCCACCACGGGCACGCCCCTCTCGAGGAGCCCGGCGACGACCGCGGAGCCGATCAGCCCGAACGCGCCGGTGACGAGGACCGGGCGGCCGTCCGCTCCCGCGTTCAGGCCCACTGCTTCCAGGGCGCGCGCCCCTGCGACCACAGGTCACCGAGCTCGATCGCGTCCTTGTAGGTGTCCATGCAGTCCCAGAAACCCTCGTGGCGGAACGCCCGAAGCTCCCCGTCCGCAGCCAGGCGCTGGAGGGGCTCGTGCTCGAGCACGCTGTCGGGCTCGAACACGTCCATCGCCGCCGGCTCGAAGCAGAAGAAGCCCCCATTGACCCAGTGCTCGCTGCGCGGCTTCTCGGTGAAGCCGCGCACCACGCCGTCGCCGTTCATCTCCGCCACGCCGAAGGGCAGCCGCGGCCTGACCACGGTCATGGTGGCGGCGCGGCCGTGCTCGCGGTGGAAGCTCAGGAGCGCGTCGAGGTCGATGTCGGCGACCCCGTCGGCGTACGTCGCGCAGAACGACTCGCCGTCGAGCGCCTCGGCGGCCTGGAGCACACGCCCTCCCGTCGGCGTGTCGAGACCGGTGGGCAGGCAGCGGACCGAGACCTCCGCCGACCAGCCCGCGGCCCGGACGAACGCCGCGACCTCCTCGCCGCGGTAGCCGGTCAGGAGCAGGAACCGGTCGAAGCCCTGGGCGAGGTAGATCTGCACCACGTGCCACACGATCGGGCGTCCCCCGATCTCCACCAGGGGCTTGGGCAGCGAGCGAGCATGGCCCTGAAGACGCGTCCCGCGCCCGCCGCACAGGATCGCGACGGTTGGTCTCCGGCTGGCCACGGCGGCGCATTATGCCCCCGGCGGGTAGGATCAGGCGCCATGGGAGCCATCGCCAATCCCGGGATCTTCAAGGCCTACGACATCCGCGGCGTCTATGGCGACGACATCGACGCCGGGACCGCCGGACTGATCGGCCGCGCCTTCGCCCGCGTGATCGGCGAGCTCGAGGGCAAGCCGGCGTCCGAGCTCCATCTCGGGCTCGGGCGCGACATGCGCCTCACCGCGCCCGAGCTCGCCGCAGGCCTACCGGGACGGAATGTGCGCCGAGGGGGCGACGGTCGTCGATGCCGGCCAGATCGGGACCGAGATGCTCTATTACCTGGTGGGCTCGCGCGGGCTCGACGGCGGGCTGATGTGCACCGCCTCGCACAACCCGAAGAAGTACACGGGGGCCAAGCTCGTCGGGCGCGGTGCGCTCGCCCTCTCCGGCGACGCCGGAATCGGAGATGTGAAGGCGAAGATCGAGGAGGGGCTCCCCGACCCGCCCGGCGGCGGGAGCACTGAGGAGGTCGAGATCTTCGAAGACTTCCACGAGCACGCGCTGGGGGTGATCGACGCGAGCGCCATCAAGCCGCTGCGCGTTGTCTGCGACGGAGGCAACGGCATGGCCGGGCCGATGGTCGGGCCGCTGCTCGAGAAGCTCGGGCTGGACCTGATCACGACGTACTGGAAGCCCGACGGCAACTTCCCCGACCACGAGCCCAACCCCCTCCTGCCCGAGAACCGCGAGTTCATCATGCGCGAGGTCGTCGAGAAGAAGGCCGACCTCGGCATCGCGTGGGACGGCGACGCCGACCGCTGCTTCTTCATCGACGACACCGGATCGTTCGTCGACGGTGACTTCCTCACCGCGCTGCTCGCCGAATCGGTTCTCGGCAAGCACCCTGAGTCGACGATCCTCTACGACGTCCGGGCCAGCCGGGCCGTGGCCGACGTGGTGGAGAAGGCGGGCGGCCGGGCGCTGATGAACCGGGTTGGCCATGCCTTCTTCAAGACCAGGATGCGCGAGGAGCAGCGCCACGTTCGGCGGCGAGGTCTCAGGCCACTACTACTTCCGCGACTTCTACTGCGCCGACTCGGGGACGCTGCCCGCGCTGCTCATCCTGGAGCTTCTCTCCCAGCGCGAGGTGAAGATGTCCGAGCTGCTCGAGCCCTACCGCTCGGTCTACTTCATCTCCGGCGAGATCAACTCCGAGGTCGACGACCAGGAGGCCAAGGTCGAGGAGCTCGCGTCCAAGTACGAGGACGGCCGGCAGTACCGGCTGGACGGGCTCTCGGTCGAGTACGACGACTGGCACTTCAACGTCCGCCCGTCGAACACCGAGCCGCTGCTGCGGCTCTGCCTCGAGTCGCTGCGCTCGCAGGAGGACATGGAGCGCCGCCGCGACGAGGTGCTCTCCGTGATCCGCTCGTGAGCGACGCCTCCGCCGAGGGCGCGGAGGAATCGCTCGCCCTCGCCGCTCGAGCCGGGATCCATCTGCTCGCGCTGCCCACGCCGTTCCTCGTCGGCCGCGTCAACTGCTACCTGATCGAGGATCAGCCGCTGACATTGGTCGACACGGGGCCGAACTCGGGCAAGACGCTGGACGAGCTCGAGCAGGCCCTGGCGCGCCATGGACGCCGGATTGAGGACCTCGAGCTGATCGTCCTCACCCATCAGCACATGGACCATCTCGGGCTGCTCGAGATCATCGTCCGCCGCTCCGGGGCCGAGGTCGCCGGATTTCACCTGCTCGCGCCGTACCTGCGGAGCTTCCAGAAGAGCGCCGCGGCCGACGACCGCTTTGCGCAGGCCATCATGCGCCGCCACGGCATCCCCGACGACGTGGCCACGGCGCTGGGCGCGACCGCGGCCGCATTTCGCTCGTTCGGGTCCAGCGGCGAGGTCAGCCGGGAGCTCCACGACGGCGACGAGCTCCGCCTGCGCGATCGCACGTTCCGCGTCCTGCACCGCCCCGGGCACAGCCCGTCGGACACCCTGTTCTGGGACGAGCAGCGAAGCATCCTCATCGCGGGGGACCACCTTCTCGCCCGGATCTCCTCAAATCCGCTCGTCTCGCGCCCGCTCGACGGTGGCGCCGACCCGGAGCACCGCCCGCGAGCGCTCGTCCAGTACCTGGATTCGCTGCGCGCCACCCACGAGCTCCCCGCGGACCTGGTGCTGCCGGGACACGGGCCCCCGATCGTCGATCACGGCACGCTCATCGACGAGCGGCTGCGCATGCACCAGCGCCGCGCGGGCAAGATCCGCCGCCTGCTCGCCCAGCGCCGGCTCACCGCCTACGAGCTGGCGATCGCCATGTGGGGGAACATCGCCGTCACGCAGGCCTACCTCACGCTCTCGGAGGTCCTCGGCCACCTCGACCTGCTCACGCTCGCGGGCGAGGTCTCCGAGCACGACGACGGCGAGGTCATCCGTTTCACCGCCTCGTCCGAACCCTGATCAACCCTACCTAGGCCTCATGGAAGTGGCCGGGCATGCCGATACGACCCGACTATGCCCGGTTACCGGCAAGCTGACGATCCTTCGTCGGCACCGCCCGAGCGGCGGCCGGCGAACGAAATACTGGTCGCACGCGACCATCCTGAGCTGCTCAGGCGCCTGCCCGCGGTCGTCTACATCGCGGACGTCGGGCCCACCGCGCGCTGGCACTACGTGAGCCCGCAGATCGAGACGATCCTCGGCTTCTCCGCCGAGGAGTGGCTCGCCAGCCCGGAGCTCTGGCTGAGTCGCCTGCATCCCGAGGACCGCGAGTGGGTGCTGGCCTCGGAGGAGGCCCACGGCGCCGGCGAGGCCCGCCCCACGGCGATCGAGTACCGGATCCTGCACCGGGACGGCCACGCGGTGTGGATCCGCGACGATGCCGCGCTCGTCCGGCTCGACGACGGCTCTCTGCGTTGGCACGGGGTCCTCTCGGACGTCAGCGAGCGCAAGTCGGTCGAGACCGAGCTCGAGCGGCGCGCCGCCCAGCAGGCGGCCGTGGCCAAGTTCGGCGAGCACGCGCTCGAGGGCGCGACGACCTCAGAGCTCATGCAGAGGGCCGTGACGGTGGCGGCCGAGACTCTCCACGCCGACCTCGTCGGGGTGGCGGAGCTGCTCGCCGACCAGAGCGGCTTCGTGGCCCGCGCGGGCTTCGGCTGGGCGGGCACCGACGTGACGGAGGTACGCCTATCCGGCGGCAGCGGCTCCCAGGCGGGCTTCGCGGTGCTGAGCGGAAGGCCCGTGGTGGTCGAGGACTGGGACGAGCCGCAGCCGTTCGAGCAGTCGCCGGCCCTCCAGCAATCCGGCATCCGGAGCGGGATCGTGGTCGTGATCGAGGGAAGCCGCGGTCCGTTCGGCGTTCTCGGCGCCCACTCCACCCGGGCACGCGAGTACGACGCCGGCGACGTCGACTTCCTCCAGTCGCTGGCCAACGTCCTCGCCGACGCCCTGGAGCGCCAGGCGATCGAGGACGACATCCGCCATCGGGCGCTGCACGACAGCCTCACCGGGCTCCCGAACCGGGCGCTGTTCCTCGACCGCCTCGATCACACGCTGGCCGCGCTGCGGCGCCGGGGCGGGCTGGCCGCGATCCTGTTTCTCGACCTCGACCACTTCAAGCTGGTCAACGACAGCCTCGGCCACCACGTCGGCGACGAGCTCCTCACCGCCGCGGCACCCCGCCTCAAGCAGGCTGTCCGCGCCAGCGACACCGTCGCCCGGTTCGGCGGCGACGAGTTCGGGATCCTGCTCGAGGCGATCGCCGACGAGCGCGATGCCATCCAGATGGCCGAGCGCGTCGCGGCCGCCTTCTCGCGCCCGTTCGTGCTGGACGGCAACGAGCACTTCGTCAGCGCCAGCGTCGGAATCGCTCTCGCCCGGGGCGGCGAGCTCGCCCAGGAGCTCATCCGGGATGCCGATGCCGCGATGTACCGGGCCAAGGAGCGCGGCCGCGCTCGCTACGAGCTGTTCGACGAGGTAATGCGCGGACGCGCGATCGCCCGCCTGCGCGTCGAGAACGACCTGCGTCGGGCTCTGGAGCGCGGCGAGCTGCTGCTCGAGTACCAGCCGATCGTCTCGCTCACCGACGGTCAGATCAGGTCGGTCGAGGCACTGCGTGCGCTGGGATCACCCGGAGCGCGGGCGCGTCATGCCCTCCGAGTTTCTCCCCATCGCCGAAGCCAACGGCCTGATCGAGCCGATCGGCCGCTGGATCCTCGAGCACGCCTGCCGGCAGGCCGGCAACTGGTACCGCGCGCGGCCCGACGAGCCGCCGGTGGGGATCTCGGTCAACCTCTCGGCGCTCCAGATCGCGCGCAGCGACCTGCCCGACCTCGTGCTCCGCTCGGTCCAGGCCAGCGGGCTCGACCCCGTCTGCCTGAGCCTCGAGATCACCGAGAGCACGATGCTGGGCGATTTCGACGCGCTCCACGACGCCCTCGACGCGCTGAAGGCGCTCGGCGTCCGCCTCGTGCTTGACGACTTCGGAATGGGCTACTCGTCGCTCACCTACCTGACTCGCCTGCCGCTCGACGCGGTCAAGGTCGACCGGTCGTTCATCGACGGCCTCGGGACCGACGGGCGCGACAGCGCGATCACCGACGCCATCATCGCCATGGCCAGGGCACTTTCGCTCGAGGTCATCGCCGAGGGCGTCGAGACGCAGGCTCAGGCCGAGGCGCTGCGCGGGCTCGGCTGCCTGCTCGCGCAGGGCTACCACTTCTCGCGGCCACTGCCCGCGACTCGGGTGTCGGAGATGCTCCGGCGAGGGCCCGCTGCTTCCTGCCGTCTGACGGAGCCATCGTCCCCGCGTGGGACCATCTGCGCGCCGCATGTCCACCGGAACGCGCCCCACGCCGGCTCAAGCGCCGCAAGCCGGCGATGATCCTCGCCCTCGACCAGCGCCTCCCCTACTGGGAGCCCGAGTTCGTCGTCCTGGTCGCGATCCTGCTCGGCCTCGCGCTGCCCGACAAGCTCACGATCGGTCCCACGTGGCTGGTCCCGTCCCTCGAGGGAGTGCTGCTCATCGGCCTGGTTGCGGCTTCGCCGAACCCCAGGCTCCGGCACTCGCCGATGCGCCGCAAGCTCGCGTTGGCACTGATCGCGCTCGTGAGCGCAGCCAACGTCTTCTCGCTCGTGCTTCTCGTCCACTACCTCCTGCACCACGCCGGCGGGAGCGGGCGGCCCCTGATCTTCTCAGGGATGGCGCTGTGGGTCACCAACGTCCTCCTGTTCGGGCATCTGGTACTGGGAGCTCGACCAGGGTGGCCCGCTGGCGCGCCGTACCGGCCACACGACGACCCCCGATTTCCTGTTTCCGCAGATGGCCACGCCCGCCCACGCACCCGAGCACTGGGAGCCGGGGATGATCGACTACCTGTACGTGTCGTTCACCAACGCCGCCGCGTTCAGCCCCACCGACACGATGCCGCTGACCGCGTTGGCGAAGACGCTCATGGCCGCGCAGGCGCTGGTGGCGCTGGTGACCGTCGGCCTGGTGGTGGCGCGCGCGGTGAACATCCTCTGACGATGGGTACCGTACGCGCGATGGCGCGACCGCCCGGTACGGACCTCCAGCGCTCCTGGCGCAAGATCGATTGGGAGCTGGTCGCGTGCGGCTTCGGCGGTCACGAGCTGGTGGGCATCGATGCCGCCGAGCTGCGCCCGGAGGATGCGTTGATCGCCAGGGACGAGGGAGCGACGCGCTGGCACCGCTGTCTGCGCTGCGACAGCTGGCTCCCCCTCTCGGCGCCCGACGCTCCGGCGCGCCACCACCCGCCCGACCAGGCTGAGATCAAGCTGCCGCTGCGCGGCAAGGCACTGCGGGACAAGGTCGTGCTGCGCCTGATTGCGGTCGACCGCATCGTCCACTTCGTGATCCTGGTGGCGCTCGGCATCGCCGTCATCGCCATCGCCGGCAACGAAGCCGCGATCCGGAGCCGCTTCTATCGCGTGCTCACCGACCTCCAAGGCGGCGTCGCCGGCGGCCCGGTCCAGACCGGCCGCACCGGGATCCTCCGCCAGTTCGACAAGCTGTTCTCGCTGCAATCGGGGACGCTGCGTGAACTGGGGCTCGTGCTGCTCGCTTACGGCATCCTCGAGGGCGTCGAGGCGGTCGGCCTGTGGTTCGCCAAGCGATGGGCCGAGTACCTCACCTTCATCGCCACCACGATCCTGCTCATCCCAGAGGTCTACGAGCTCAGCCACAGGGCGACCGCGTTGAAGGTCATCGGCTTCATCATCAACCTCGCCGTGGTCGTCTATCTCCTGTTCGCCAAGCGGCTGTTCGGGCTACGGGGCGGTGGGGCCGAAGACGAGCGCCTGCGCGCCGCCGACATGGGCTGGGACGCGATGGAGCGGGCCACGCCGCGCGAATTGCTGGCCGCTCGCAGCGACGCCGGCGCAGGCGGGCCCGTGGCCTCACCCACGCAGTGAGCTCGCACGGCGAGACGCCGGAGCAGCTACAGCAGGACATCCGCGCGATCGGCGCTGAGCTGGCGGAGGCCTTCCCATCGACGAGCCGCCATCCGTTGCGAGCGCTCGACGCCCGCGCCATGGACCTCGCCTCGGGCGACCGCGAGCTCCGGGCCGCCCTCTTCCGGTTCGTCGACGTCACCCCCGCGTGCCGCTCGCTCGACGATCTTGCCCGGCACCTGCGCGCCTTCCTCGAGGAGGTTCCGGAGCACCCGCCGCCGATCGCCGCCGCCATGCGCATCGCCCACACCAAGCCGGGGCGCACGGCGCTGGGCGCGGCCGCCGCGGCCGGCGTCAGGCACATGGCGCACCGCTTCATCGTGGCCGAGAGCCCCTCGGCCGCGCTCGGCGGCCTGCGGGGCCTGTGGGAGCGCGGCGCGGCCAGCTCGGTCGACCTCCTCGGAGAGGCCACGATCACCGAGGCCGAGGCCGACCGGTACGCGGCGCGGTGCGACGACGCCCTCCAGGAGCTGGCGGTGGCCGCCCGCGGGTGGCCACAGCGCGCGGTGCTCGAGCAGGACGGCGCCGGCGCGATCCCGCGGGCCAACGTGTCGGTCAAGGTCTCGGCGCTCACCCCCCGGCTGCGGCCGGACGCGCCCGAGCTCGGCCGGCGAGACGCCGCCGGGCGCCTGCGCCCGCTGCTCCGCCACGCCCGGGAGCTGGGCGCCCACGTCCACATCGACATGGAGTCGCTGGACACGCGCGAGGCGGTGCTCGAGCTGGTTCTCGAGCTCCTGTCGGAGGCGGAGTTCCGGGACGGTCCCTCGGCGGGGCTCGTGCTCCAGGCCTACCTGCGCGATTCCCCCGAGACGCTGTCGACGATCCTCGACTGGACACGGAGCTGTGCAGGACGCCACCGCTGACCGTCCGGCTGGTCAAGGGTGCCTACTGGGACCACGAGCTGGTCGAGGCGCGCCAGCACGGGTGGTCGGTGCCCGTGTTCGAGGTCAAGGCCGACTGCGACCGCAACTTCGAGGCTCTGACGTGCCGCCTACTCGAGGCCCGGCCGGCCGTCCGCGTCGCCGTGGCCTCGCACAACCTGCGCTCGGTGGCGCACGCGATCGCCTTCAACCGGTTCCTCGGCGCCGACGACGGCGACGCTCGAGCTCCAGGTGCTCCGCGGCCTCGGCGACGAGCTCCAAAGCGCGCTCGCCTCGCTCGGCTTCCGCGTCCGCGTCTACTGCCCGGTCGGCGACCTGGTGGCCGGCATGGCGTACCTGGTCAGGCGCCTGCTCGAGAACACGAGCAACGAGAGCTTCCTCCACGAGCAGGCCCAGGGGGTGCCGCTCGAGGAGCTGCTGGCCGCGCCCTAGCCGTCAGGCCATCCGCCCTTCAGCCGCGCCGTCAGCCTGGCCAGGTCGCCCTCGGCCCTCTCGATCCGAGCCGCGATGCATGCCGGCGAGGACGTGCATGAATCGGAGCTCCTCCTCGCCGACGCCGTCGACCGCATGGTCGCTCACGGCGCAGAGCGTTCCGTGCACCCGGCCATCGGACAGCCTCACGGGCACGCCGACGTACGCGCCCACGTACTGGGTCACGGCGAGGTCGCGGAGCACCGGGTTCGACCGGGTGTCGGGGACGACGTTGGGGATCTCGCCCTTGAGCATCCGCGAGCAGTAGGTCTCCTCGAGCGGCAGCTCAGAGACGGAGCCTCGACGGGCGCGCTCGTCTCGCCCACGATCGCCTCGATCGTCTGCGTGCGCGAGTCGATCGTGGTCACGTACGTCGCGTCCATCCTCAGCCGCTGGCGGGCAGCGGTGAGGGCCTGCTCGACGACGTCGTTCTCCTCAGCCGCCTCGATGCGCCGCAGCGCCTCGACTTCCTCGGAGACGGCCCCGGCTTCCACGACCCGGATTAAACCCCCTTCGGTGTTAACGTCGAGGCCCCGTGCCTGAATTCCCTCCGTTCGTCAATGAGCCGGTGCTGGAGCTCCGGCGCGCCGCGGTCCGGGCCGAGTTGACCGATGCGCTGGCGAGCGTGGACGCCGCGCTCCCCGTGCGCGTGCCCGTCCTCATCGGGGGTCGACGCGCGGGAGGGCGAGGAGCTCGAGTCGACCGACCCCGGCAACCCGGAGCGGGTGGTGGCCGTCGCGGCCAAGGCCGGCGAGGACGACGTGGAGACGGCCGTGCGCCAGGCCGAGGAAGGCTTTCGGCGCTGGAGCGCCACCAGCGCCGAGGAGCGCGCGGGGGCGCTCGTCCGCGCCGCCGGGTGGATGCGCGAGCGCCGGCTCGAGCTGGCCGCGCTCGAGGTGCGTGAGTGCGCCAAGCCGTGGCTGGAGGCCGATGCCGACGTTTGCGAGGCGATCGACTTCCTCGAGTACTACGCGCGTGAGGCGATCGAGCTGGCCCGCGGCCCCGAGCTGGTCCAGGTGCCGGGCGAGCGCAACGAGCTCACCTACGCGCCGCGAGGCGTCGCGGCGGTGATCGCGCCCTGGAACTTCCCGATCGCGATCCCGTGCGGGATGACCGCGGCCGCCCTGGTCACCGGCAACGCGGCGATGCTTGAAGCCGGCCGAGCAGTCGCCGGCGTGCGGTCTCCAGGTCGTGCGGGCGCTGCGCGCGGGGGGCGTGCCCGAGGATGCGCTCGCGCTGCTGCCGGGCGAGGGCGAGGTGGGCGCCGCCCTGGTCCACCACCCGGGCGTGGCCACGATCGCGTTCACGGGCTCGCTTCCGGTGGGCCTCGAGATCGTGCGCGCGGCCGCCGACACGCTCACCCGGCCAGAAGCACATCAAGCGCGTCGTCGCCGAGCTCGGGGGCAAGAACTGCGTGATCGTCGACGCCGACGCCGATCTCGACGAGGCGGTCCCGGCGATCGTCTCCTCCGCCTTCGGCTACGCGGGCCAGAAATGCTCGGCGGCGGCCCGCGTGCTCGTCCACGAGGCGGTCGCCGACGCCGCTGATCGAGCGCGTCGCCGGCGCCGTGCGCGTGCTCGTGGTCGGTCCGGCCGACGAGCTCGCCACCGAGGTGCCCCCGGTGATCGAGCGTGCCGCCCAGGAGCGCGTCGCCCGCTACGGCGAGCTGGCGGCGAGCTCGGGGCGAATCGCCGCGCGCGTGGAGGCCCCGGGCGACCGCGGCTGGTTCTGCCCGCCCACCGTCGCCGTGGATCTGCCGGCCGGATCGCCCGTGCTCGAGGAGGAGATCTTCGGGCCGCTGCTGGCGATCGAGCGTGTGCGCGACGTCGAGCACGCGTGCGAGATCATCGACGGGCTCCCGTTCGCGCTCACCGGCGGCCTCTTCACCCGCGATCCCGAGACCGTTCGCTACGTGCGAGGACGCACGCCGGTCGGGAACCTCTACGTCAACCGCGGCATCACCGGCGCGATGGTCGGACGCCAGCCGTTCGGGGGCAACCGCCTGTCCGGCACCGGGAGCAAGGCCGGCGGCCCGGACTACCTGCGCCACTTCGTGGAGCCGCGCGCGGTCAGCGAGAACACCATGCGCCACGGTCTCGTCGTCTGAATTTGTGCGAAGGGGTTGAAAGTCTGGCCCGGGCTGCCGTTAATCGGGTAAGGGAAATGGTGGTGCACTCGTCAGATGCGTGGAAGCTGGCGCTGGCCCTGGTGCTCAGCAGCGCGATCCTGCTCAGCCTGCTGGCGCGGGCGCCCCGGCAATCGCTGCCCGAGGGGCAGCTGCAGCGGCTGATCTTCTCCGCCGTCACGCTCTACGCCGTCGGCGCCTTCGCGTGGCTGACCCAGCACCGCGTTCTCGCCGCAGTGGTCTGCGCAGGCGGAACCGGCGTCGGCCGCGCTGGCGGCCTGGCTGTCCCGGGGCGCCACGCCCGAGGACCCGCCGAGCCCGCCCGAGGAGCCCGCCGACCCCGAACCGCCCGCGGCGCCCGACGGTCAGCCGCACTTCGACTGGACCGCATTCGAGCAGCAGTTCCGCACGTACGCGGACCGCGAGCCCGCCGGGCGCCTCTAGCGCGCCGTAGTCGCGCCGTTCATCGCCAGCAGCAGCTCGTGCAGCCGCGTCTCCCCCGCGAGCTCGGGGTGGAACGCAACCGCGACGACGTTGCCCTGCCTGATCGCCACCGGATGCTCGTCCACGTGCGCGAGCACGTCGACGTCCGGTCCGGTCTCGGTCACCCAGGGAGCGCGGATGAACACAGCGTGGAGCGGACCTCCGTCGACCCCTTCGAGGTCGAGCTCGGCCTCGAAGGAGCGGCGCTGGCGGCCGAATGCGTTGCGCTCGGTGCTGATGTCGAGCACGCCGAGGTGGTCGCGGTCGAGCATGATCATGCCCGCGCAGGTGCCGAGCACCGGGGTGCCCGCCCGTGACCAGCTCGCGCAGCGGCTCCGCCAGCCCCTCGCGCTCGATGCCGAGCGTCATCACGCTCGACTCGCCGCCGGGGATGATGAGCGCGTCGAGGCCTTCGAGATCGCCGACCGTGCGAACCTCGCGCGGCTCGGCGCCCAGCGGCGTGCACGAGCTTGGCGTGCGCCTCGAAGCCGCCCTGGAGGGCCAGGATGCCGACCACCTTTGGCACGTTGCTCTACCAGCCGCGGGGTGCCAGCAGCTGCTCGGACTCGAGCTTGGACGTCTCGAGGCTGGCCATCGGCTGGCCCAGCCCGGTGGACGCCGCCGCCACCCGCGCCGGATCCTGGTAGTGCGTCGTCGCCTCGACGATCGCCCGCGCCCGGCGCTCGGGGTCGGCGGACTTGAAGATCCCCGATCCGACGAACACTCCCTCGGCGCCGAGCTGCATCACGAGCGAGGCGTCCGCCGGGGTCGCGATCCCGCCGGCGCAGAAGAGGACCACGGGGAGCCGTCCCTCGGCCGCGACCTGGCGGACGAGCTCGAGCGGTGCCTGGAGCTGCTTGGCGGCGGCCGCGAGCTCGGTGGCGTCGAGCGTGGTCAGGCGGCGGATCTCGGAGCGGATCATCCGCAGGTGGCGGACGGCCTCGACGATGTCGCCGGTGCCGGCCTCGCCCTTGGAGCGGATCATCGCCGCGCCCTCGCCGATCCGGCGCAGCGCCTCGCCCAGGTTGGTGGCGCCGCACACGAACGGGATCTTGAACGCCCACTTGTCGATGTGGTTGGCCTCGTCGGCGGGCGTCAGGACCTCGGATTCGTCGATGTAGTCGACCTCGAGCGCCTCGAGCACCTGAGCCTCGGCGAAGTGCCCGATCCTGGCCTTGGCCATGACCGGGATCTCGACCGCCTCCTGAATGCCCTGGATCATCTCCGGGTCCGACATCCGCGCCACGCCGCCGTCGCGGCGGATGTCGGCGGGCACGCGCTCGAGCGCCATCACGGCTGCCGCGCCGGCGTCCTCGGCGATCTTGGCCTGCTCGGGGGTGACCACATCCATGATCACGCCGCCCTTGAGCATCTCGGCCAGGCCGGCCTTGACGGTGAACGTGGCTTCGTCGCGTGGGATTTCGGCGCCGCTCATCTGGGGCTGAGTGTAGCCGGGCGATACCGTCTCCCGCGATGGCCGATCCGGCGGTATTCGTGAGAAGAAATGGACGCTTCGCCGCCACCGAGCTGGCCCGCGCGCCCTGGTACAGCTGGGCCCAGCACGGCGGCGCGCCGGCCGCGCTGCTGATGCGCGCGTTCGAGGCGATGCCGGGCGACCCCGGTCTGTCGATGGCCCGGGTCACCTACGAGCTCCTGCGGCCGGTGCCGCTCGGCGAGCTCGAGCTGCGGGTCGAGGTGGCACGGCCGGGGCGGCGTGTGCAGCTCCTGGAGGGGTCGCTGCTCACCGACGAGGGCGTCGAGGTGGTGCGGGCGCGGGCGCTCCGCGTTCAGCGCGGCCGAGGCCGGAGGCCTGACCACCGAGGGCCCGCCCCCGCCCCCGGGACCCGAGCACGGGACCGAGCACGTGCCGAACAGCCCGATGCGGCCGATGTTCGCGCCGGACGCGATCGAGATCCGGTTCGTCGTCGGGCCGGTTCGGGGCGGGCCGGCCACGGGCTGGTTCCGGATGCGAGTGCCGCTCGTCGACGGCGAGGAGGCCTCGCCGCTTCAGCGCCTGGCCGCGGCCGGGGACTTCGGCAACGGCATCAGCGCGATCCTCTCCTGGGACGACTACCTGTTCATCAACCCCGACCTCACGCTCTACATCGAGCGCGATCCGGTCGGAGAGTGGATCGGCCTCCAGTCCGAGACGATCCTCGCGCCGGGCGGCATCGGCACGGCGGAGAGCGTCATCTACGACGAGCGCGGGCGGGTCGGCCGGGCCGTGCAGGCGCTGCTACGTCGCCCCGCGCTGATCAGTCCTCCGACCCGTCGCCGTTCTCGTCCTGCTCGCGCAGGTAGGCGAGCAGGCCGCCCGCGAGGAGGATCTCCCGCTCGGAGTCGGAGAAGTCGTGGGTGAGGGTGATCTCGTCGTCGCCGTCGATCTCGGCCTTGATCGTCCTCCGACCCCTCCTCGAGCTCCTCGTGCAGGTTGGGCAGCGACCACTTCTGCCCCACCTCGGCCTTGTCGTAGTCGGACTCGTCCTTGAACGTGAGGGCGACGATCCCCTGCGAGATCAGGTTGCGGCGGTGGATCCGCGCGAACGACTTGGCGATCACCGCCTTGACCCCGAGGTGCAGGGGCGCGATCGCCGCGTGCTCGCGCGAGGAGCCCTGGCCGTAGTTGTCGCCGGCGACGATGAACCCGCTCCCCCACTCCTTCATGCGCTTGCGGAACTCGGGGTCGCGCTGGCGGAAGGTGAACTCGGCGATCGCGGGGACGTTCGAGCGGTACGACATGACCTCGACCCCGTCGGGTGCCAGGTCGCCGGTGGAGATGTCGTCGGGCTGCACGGTGGCGATGCACGCCTCGAGCGAGTCGCCGAGCGGCTTGTGCTCGGGCGGGCGCTTGATGTTCGGCCCGCGCGGGATCTCGATCTTCTCGGCCTCCTCCTCGTCCGCGGGCGCGAAGATGTGGACGTCGTCGACGTAGGGACGCAGCTCGGGCATCGGCAGCAGCTCGGGGGCGTCGCCGTACTCGCGGGGATCCGCGATCTTGCCGCTGAGCAGCGACACCGCCGCCACCGCGGGCGAGCACAGGAACACCGAGTCCTCCGGCGTGCCGCGAGCGTCCCGGGAAGTTGCGGTTGAAGGTGCGCAGCGAGTTGGAGTCCGATGGTGGCGCCTGGCCCATGCCCACGCACGGCCCGCACACCGGCTCGAGCATGCGCACGCCGCCGTCGGAGAGCTGGCGGTAGACGCCGGACTCGGCGATCGCGGCGAGGATCTGGCGCGAGCCGGGCGTGGCCGTGGCCGCGATCGACGGATGCACGATCTGCCCGTCCTTGTCGGCGAGGATCGCGCCGGCCAGCGCGAGGTCGTTGTAGCCCGAGTTGACCGACGAGCCGATGCACACCTGCGCGATCTCGGTTCCGGCCACCTCCTCGACCGGCACGACGTTGTCGGGGTTGTGCGGCTTGGCCACGAGCGGCCCGAGCTCGCCCAGGTCGATCTCGACGCGGTCGTCGTACTCGGCGCCGTCCTCGGGCCCGACGTCGACGAAGTCGTCCTCGCGTTCCTGGCGCTTCAGCCATTCCCTGGTGCGTCTCGTCGGGCGGGAACACGGCGGCGGTGGCGCCGAGCTCGGCGATCATGTTGGCGATCGTCGCCCGCTCGGGGATGCTGAGATCGGCGGTCCCCGGCCCGGTGAACTCGAACACCTTGTTCTTGCCGCCGCTGGCGCTCAGGCGGCGGAGCAGCTCGAGGATGATGTCCTTGGCCTGCACCCAGGGCCGGCTCAGCTCTCCCTCGAGGTGAACCTCGACCACCTCGGGGCAGGCGATCTCGTACGGGTGGCCGCCGAGCACCACGGCGACGTCGAGGCCGCCGGCGCCGATGGCGATCATGCCCATGCAGCCCGCCTGCACGGTGTGGGAGTCGGCGCCGAGCATCGTCTGGCCCGGCTTGCCGAAGCGCTCCATGTGGATGTAGTGGCTGATCCCGTTGCCCGGCCGCGAGAAGTGCAGCCCGTACTTGCGCGCCAGCGCCTGGAGCATGCGGTGGTCGTCGGGGTTCTTGTAGTCGAGCTGGACGACGTTGTGGTCGACGTACTGCACCGCCCGCTCCACCTGGACCCGCGGCGACCCCGAGCTCCTCGAACTGCATCAGCGCCATGGTGCCGGTCGCGTCCTGGAGCAGGGCCTGATCCATCCGGATCGAGATCGGCCGGCCCGGCTTGAGCTCGCCGTCGACGCAGTGCTCCTTCAGGATCTGGTTGGTCAGGTTCAGCGGCATCCGGACCCTCTCTCCTCGTCGTGTTCGGTCAGGAGCGGAAGGTACCCGTGGCGTGGGCGACCTGCACCCCATCGGCGCGCGCGCGTGCGGTGGCGGACAAGTCCTCGCCCACCTGCGCCTCGATCACGACGAAGCCGCCGACGGGCGCCGGCCCCTCGAACGACGACCGCGAGCGTCTCGAGCCTCGCCTGCGGCCCGGCCGCGAACGCCATCGCCTCGGCCAGCGCCGTGGCGATGATCCCGCCGTGGGCGCTACCGCGGTCGGGACCCTGGTGGTCCTGCTTGATGAAGCACCGCGCGGAGATCGCGCCCGGTCCCGTCGGCTCGACCTCGAGCAGCAGCCCGAACAGGTTGGTCCGCCCACAGCCGAAGCACAGCTCGTGGTGGACGAGCGGCACTACTTCAGGCGAAACGCCTTGATGCGCACGTCGTACTGCTGGGCGTCGCGCGCGTAGACGCCGTAGGCCAGCGCCTGGATGAGCGACAGCAGCGCCGTGTGCGAGCGGACGAACGCCGGCGTGTTCGACGAGTAGTAGAGCCGGATCCGGGCCAGCCGCGCCACCTCGGACAGCGTGGCGTCGGTGATCGCCAGCGTTGTCGCCTTGCGGTGGCGGGCCAGCTTCATCGTGCGCGTGATCAGCGGGTGCGGACGCCCGGCCGAGAGGCCGATGACCAGCGTGTTCGAGTCGATCCGGCTGAGGCGTCCGAGCGCCTCCTGGGAGGGGCTGGCCACGATCTCGGCGCGCAGGTCGAGCAGCATCAGCAGGTGGCGCAGGTAGCTGGCGAAGAACGCCATCTGGTCGGTGCCGGCGATCAGCACCTTCTCGGCGGAGACGATCGCGTCGATCGCAGCCTCCACGTCGCCCCGCGCCAGCTTGTGCGCGGTGTCCTCGACGTTCACGTGATCGGCGGCCAGCGCGGCCTCGAACTCGGTGTGATCGAGCGAGAACAGCGGCGCCGCCGCGGCCAGGGCGTCGGCGGCACCGGGCGGCCGGCGCCGGTACTCGTCCCGAGCGGCCTGCTGGAGCTCGGGAAAGCCCTCGAAACCCAGCGCCTGGGAGAAGCGCACGACCGTGCTCGAGGAGGTGCTGGCCCGCCGCGCCAGCTCCTCGGCGGTCTGGAAGGCGGCCTCGTCGAGATGGTCGACGATGTACTGCGCGACGTCCTTCTGCGAGCGCGAGAAGTCGTCGAAGCGCGAGCGGATATAGGTCGAGAGCGCCAGGTGGCCGTGAGGCGGCTCAGGCGGTGCGGTCGAGCTGGATGATGGCTTCATGGGCAGCGTCTGTTTCGACGCCTGCCCACGGCGTTCCTTCACCCGGAGGCGAACACTCCGCGTTCAGCCCGAGGCGCGGCGCTCCATCAGGCCCTCGTTCGGGGCCCGGAAGCCGAAGCGCTCGTACAGCCCGTGGGCGTCCTTGGTCTTGAGCGTCCACGTGAACGTTGCGTGAGGCCCGTTGTCGACGGCTTCGCGCACCAGCTCCACCCCCAGCCCACGGCCCCGATACGCCGACAGCACGTACACGTCGCACAGGTGCGAGATCGTCGCGCCGTCCGAGAGCACCCGGGCGAACCCGATCTGGCGCGTCCCGTCGTAGAGCCCGACCACCCGCGCTGCGTCGCGGATCGTCTGCGCCACCGCCTCGCGCGAGCACCCCCGCGCCCAGTAGGACTCCTCGCTCAGATAGCGGTGGACGGCATCCGCGTCGATGCGGTCGCGGTCGTCGTCGAGCTCGAGACTCCCGGACAGCCTCCGGCGCAACGCCCTACCTCAGTTCGCCGCCGCCCTGGTGGTGTTCCTGATTCTGCTTGCGCTCGCCCAGCACCTGGGCGACGATGTAGAAGATCAGGAGGTTCACGATCACGCCGATCCCTCCGAACGTGGCGATCAGCGCCAGCGTCTGGCCGACGGCGGTCTCGATAGCGGCGTGGACCAACATCTCCGGCGGAGCGTACCTCAAGCTCGGTGGCGCTGGTAGCGTCGCGCCGGCACGGCCCGATAGCTCAGTTGGTCAGAGCAGCGGACTCATAATCCGTCGGTCCTGGGTTCGAGTCCCAGTCGGGCCACTGCATCAGCTGGACCATCTGCGACTGCGTGGGTATGGCCGGACCGTTTGGCGGCGTAGAGCGCGGAGTCGGCGCGGACGAGGAGGGCTTCAGCCGTTTCGGCGCCGTTCCAATGGGCAACCCCGGCCGAGCAGCTGCATGGCGACGGAGTACCGGAGCGGATGCGTTCGAGCACCGTCTCGGCGAAGTCGGGTGGGCAATCCGGAAGCAGGATGCCGAACTCGTCGCCCCCGTAGCGGGCGAGGAAGTCATCCGACCGTAGGGCGAGACTCCAGGAAGCGCCTGCCTCCCGTAGCAGAGCGTCGCCCGCCGGGTGGCCGTGCTTGTCGTTGAATGCCTTGAAATGGTCTAGATCCAGCACGACCACCGCGAGCGGATGATGCCTTCGGTGGGCGCGCGCCAGCTCGCGCTTGAGCTGTTCATCCCAAGCGCGGCGATTAGCGAGACCGGTGAGCGGATCGGTGCGGGCAACCGCCTCGGCTCGCTCGAGCATCTTCTCGCGTTCGGACTCCAGGCTCTTACGCTCCGTGATGTCCTTGGCCACGGCGTAGATCCGGTGGCCATCGGAGCGCTTGCTCCACAACAGCCACCGCCACTCCCCGTCTCTTGAGCGGTAGCGGTTCTCGAAGTTCGCGAGCTCCGAAGGTCCAGCTCCGAGCGACTTGGCGGCCTCGAGCGTGCGCTGGACGTCATCTGGGTGGACGAACTCGACATACGGACGGGCAACCAGCTCGGAGCGGCTATAGCCCAAGCAGTCCTCCCAGCTCGAGTTCAAGCGCCTGAAGTAGCCGTCAAGGCTGGCGATCGCCAGCATGTCGTTTGACATCTCGAACCAGCGGTCGGCCTCCTCGGCCCACCGGCGACGCTGCTCGGATAGGTGACCGGTCAGCCCGCCGACCACCGTGAAGACCAGGAAACGATTGGCATACGCCAGCGCCGACAGGTTCGCGTTTCTCGTTTCCCACCAGGCCAATGTGACCGCCGACGCGAGCGCCGCCGCCCCGAGTCCGCCTCTCAGACCGAACTCGATCGCGACGAGCGCGACCGGAACAACGAACAACAGCCCCGCCAGCTGCGAGGGATCGTCGACGGCGATCATCAGCGCAAGGGTCCCGGCGCACGTCGCGGCGGCCAGGATAACTCTGCGTCCGCGCCAACAGACGGCCAAGAGCCGTTGTGGTGTCAGCTCGGATTGCGCCAAAGAAAGCCGGCTCACGGCGGCCGCATGCTCTCACATGGCGCACTCGCAGCACCGGTCCTAGCCCTAAGATCCGGCGATGGACCGCGATCAGCTGCGTGCGCTTCAGGCCCCGCTGAAGGAGCGCTACCGGGATGACGCCGGGGCCGCGCTGGTCACCCTGTCGGCGACCGGGAGCCTGGGCGAGGGCATCTCCTGCTCGGTGCAGACCGGACGCGCGCTCGCGGAGGCCGGGCTGCACCCCGCCACCGGGGGCGACGGATCGCTCCTGTGCTCGGGCGACATGCTCCTCGAGGCGCTCGTGGCCTGCGCCGGGGTGACGCTGCGGGCAGTGGCGACGTCGCTGGGGATCGCGGTGCGCGACGGTCGGGTGCGCGCCGAGGGCGATCTCGACTTTCGCGGCACGCTCGGCGTGGCCCGCGAGGCTCACGTCGGCTTCAAGGACATCCGGCTCTCCTTCGAGCTCGACAGCGATGCCGAGCCCGACCAGCTCGAGACGCTGCAGCGTCTCACCGAGCGCTACTGCGTCGTCTTCCAGACGCTCGCGGTGCGGCCGAACCTCTCGGTCGAGCTTCGGCCCAACCGGGCGTAGCCTCGCGACGGCGGTTGGGTGATCTGGTGACGATCGTGGTCACGCGCGACGTTGCGCACTTCGCCGAGCGCGCCCGGCCGTTTCTCGAGACCTCACTCGAGTGCAACCTGCTCGCCACCATCCTCGCGAGCGTCCTCGACGGGCTGCACCCGGCAGGTCAGGCTCTGTATGCGTACCGGGTGGACGACGACGAGGTCGTGGGCTGCGCCGCGCTGCGCACGCCACCGTGGAGCATGCTCGCGAGCACCTGGCCCGCGGACGACACTCCGGCGCTGATCGAGCAGTGGCTCGAGCAGGACCGGGACCTCCCGGGGGTGAACGCGCCCTCGGGCACCGCCCGGGCGATCGCCGGCGCCTGGTCGGCGCGGACGGGAGGAGCCACCACCTGCCGGCTGGCCGAGGCGATGCACGTCCTTTTCGAGGTCCGCGGCCCGGCGCGCCCGGCTTCCGGGAGCCTTCGCGCGGCCACCGCCGCCGAGCGTCCGCTGCTCGTGGACTGGATGCGCGCGTTCGTCGAGGAGGCCGGGTTGACCGGAGCCGACCAGGCCGCCGCGATGGTCGACGTCCGGATGGCACGGGGGTCGCTGCTCGTCTGGGAGGACGGCGCGCCCGTATCGATGCTGGGCGTCGCGCGGGCGGCGCGGGTCGTCCGCGTCGGGCCGGTGTACACGCCGCCCGAGAGCCGCCGGCGAGGCTACGCCGGGAGCGCGGTGGCGGCGGCCAGCAGGCGCGCGCTCGCCGCGGGCGCCGAGGCGTGCATGCTCTTCACCGACCTGGCCAACCCGACATCGAACAAGATCTACGCGGAGGTTGGATACGAGCGCCGCAGCCGCTGGGAGGAGCACGCCTTCGCGGTGGCGTGAGACATCGCGTGTGCGGTTGCTGTCCCCTCCGAGAAGGGTCGTTCGTCTCCAGGGCAACGAGTCCCACAACTAGCTGGAGGTTGAGCATGAAGTACGCACTGCTGGTCTACACCAACGGCGGAGACTTCGAGTCGATGAGCGCCGAGGAGCAGGCGGCCGTCAGCCGCGAGTACTTTGCGATTCGCGACCTGCCGGGCTGCTTCGACGGCGGCCACCTGCAGCCCGTCGAGACCGCGACCACCGTCCGGGTGCAGAACGGGCAGACGCTGACCACCGACGGCCCCTTCGCCGAGACCAAGGAGGTGTTCGGCGGCTACTACCTGTTCGAGCTCGACAATCTCGACGCCGCGCTCGACGTCGCCGCCAAGGTCCCCGCGGCGCGCCTCGGCGGATCGGTGGAGGTCCGGCCGCTGGTGGAGTCATAGCTCCACTCGAACAGGTCTTCCGCGAGCAATGGGGCCGCGTGCTCGCCTCGCTGGTCGGCTTCCTCGGCGACTTCGAACGAGCCGAGGACGCCGCCCAGCAGGCGTTCGCGGTGGCGGCGGAGCGCTGGCCCCGGGACGGCACCCCGGCCAATCCTGTCGCCTGGCTCGTCGCCACCGCTCGCAACCAGGCGATCGACCGGATCCGGCGCGAGCGCACGCTGGCGCAGAAGATCCAGTTGCTCGACGTCCAGGAGGCGGCTGTGGATGAGCTCGAGGACTCGGCGATCGAAGACGAGCGGCTCGAGCTCATCTTCACCTGCTGCCATCCCGCCCTGGCCACCGAGGCGCAGGTGGCGCTCACCCTGCGTGCCCTCGGAGGCCTGAGCACCGATGAGATCGCCCGCGCCTTCCTCGCGACCGAGGAGACGATGAAGCGGCGACTCTCACGCGCCAAGACGAAGATCAGGCTCAGCGGGATCCCGTTCGCAATCCCCGACGCCCACCTGCTGCCGGATCGCCTCGGCGCCGTCCTCACCGTCGTCTACCTGATCTTCAACGAGGGCTACGGTGGCCGGGTCGACCTCGCCGACGAGGCCATCCGCCTGGGACGGCTCCTCGCGGGCCTGATGCCCGACGAGCCCGAGGTCCACGGGCTGCTCGCGCTGATGCTGATCCACCACGCGCGCCGGCGCGCCCGCTTCCGCGGCGCGGATCTCGTCCTCCTCGCCGAGCAGGACCGCTCGCTCTGGGACGAGGCCGAGATCGCGGCCGGACGGACGGCCGTCGATCGGGCGATTGCGCTGCGCGGGCGCGGGCCGTTCGTCCTCCAGGCGGCGATCGCCTCGCTGCAGACCGACGAGCAGATCGACTGGCGCGAGGTCGCTGTGCTCTACGAGCAGCTCGCCGCTCTCACCGGCTCCCCTGTCGTCGAGCTCAACCGCGCGGTGGCGGTCGCGGAGGCCGGGTCTCCGGAGGCAGCGCTCGAGATCGTCGACCGGCTCGAGCTCGGCGACTACCGCTACCTGCACTCGACCCGGGCTGAGCTGCTGCGCCGGCTCGGCCGCCCAGGGGAGGCGCACGACGCCTACTGCCGCGCGCTCGAGCTGACCCACTCGGAGCCCGAGCGCCGCTTCCTGCAGCGGCGCCGTTCCGAGCTGTGATCACTCCGGCGCCAGCTCGACCGGGCATCCGAAGCGCGGGAACAGGTGATCGAGGTGAAATCGCGTGATCCGGTCGATGCGCTCGCCGCGGAGGGTGAGCACGATCAGGCCGCCCGGGCGGGCGACTCCGTCCGACGGATCCTCGACGTAGACAGCGAACGCGGGCTGCCCGTTCGCGCGCGTCGGCAGCAGGTGCAGCTGCCGCTCGCCGCGATAGGCGAAGCTGGCGCGGAAGAACTCCGCGATCGCGCCGTGCCCCTGGTACTCGTGTGGCGCGGGCGGCATCGTCAGCCACGCGTCGTCGGTGAGGAGCGCGACCAGGCCGTCCACGTCCGCTCCCAGGAAGGCGTCGGCGAAGCGATCGACCAGCCGGCGCTCGGATCGCGACCGGGGCGCGGGAGCGCGTTCCAGCGTCGCCGCCGGAGAGCGCTGCGCCAGCGTGGCCCGGGCCCGCTGGAGCGCGCTCTTGACGCTCGCTTCGCTCGTCTCGAGGAGCTGGGCGACCTCCTGGGTGGGGAAGGAGAGCGCGTCGCGAAGCACCAGTGCGGCTCGTTGCTGTGCGGGCAGCTTCTGAAGTCCCGTGACGAAGGCGATCTCGATCGCCTCGCGCGTCTCGTAGTGCGAATCGGGCTCCGGACCGGCGTCGGCCACTCCCTCGAGCAGCGCGTCGGGGTACGGCTCGGCCCACGCGGTGTCGCCCCATGCCGTCGGCTCGGGAACCCGGAACGGCGGCTCGGGGGCCGGTGGCGGTCGGCGCCTCGCGTCACGCAGGGCGTTGAGGCAGCGGTTGGTGGCGATGCGGTACAGCCAGGCGCGCAGCGACGAGTGTCCGGCGAAGCTGTCGATGGCGCGCCAGGCGGCGAGCAGCGTCTCCTGAAGCAGGTCCTCGGCGTCCTGGAGCGAGCCGAGCATCCGGTAGCAGTGGAACTGGAGCTCCCGGCGGTAGGGCGCGGTCAGCTCCGAGAACGCGTGCTCATCGCCCGCCTGGGCACGCTTCAGCAGCCGCTCGGTCACGCGCGCATGCTCGCAGCCGATCGACCGATTCGTTCTCCGGAGGGCTGGTGTCTCGATGATCAAAACCCGACCACGGAGGACCAGATGCCAGACAACCCTTTGCAAGTGGCGCTCGGCTACTACGACGCCTGGACGAGCAAGGACATCGACCGCGCCATGAGCTACATCGCCGAGGACGTCGTGTGCGAGGCGCCCGCCGGGCGCATCGACGGCGCGGAGGCCTACCGGGCGTTCATGGCGCCGTTCGTGCAGATCCTGGTGCGCGCCGAGATGATCGCGGCCTACGGCGATGAGGAGCGAGCGGTGGTCGTGTACGACACCGAGACGGCTCCGGTCAAGCGCGCGCCGGCGGCGGAGTGCGTGGCCGTGCGCGACGGCAAGATCACCCACAGCTGGTTCATCTTCGACCGCGCGCCGTTCCTGGCGGCGCGGCAGGCGGCAGAGTGATGGCAGCCGGCACGGGTATGCTGGCCCGCGCATGCCTGACTGGCTCCTCGCGGCGCTGTTCGTGCTCGCCGCGACGGTCAGCCTGGGATCGAGCTGGGTGCTCGTCTCGAGGATCGAGCGGATCGGAGCTCACCTGGGGTTCAAGGAGGCGCTGCTCGGGATGGTCGCCGCGCTCGCGGCCGACGCGCCCGAGATCACCGCCGCGGTGACGGCCGCCGCCGGGCACCAGTCGCGCATCGGAGCCGGCGTGGTCATCGGGTCGAACGTCTTCAACCTCGCCGCCCTGCTCGGCCTGGGTGCGCTCGTGGCCGGAGTCATCGCCCTGCACCGGCGCGTGATCGCGCTCGAAGCGGCGATTGCGCTGCCGATCGCAGCGCTGTGCCTGGTGGTGGTGCTCGGGTTGCTGGCTCCCGTCGTCGGGCTGGTTCTCGCCGCGCTCGTCCTCGTCCCGTACTTCATCCTGCTCGGGGTCCGCACCGAGCGGCTGGCGCGGCTCCCCCTGCCGCCGGCGTGGACGCGGTGGCTGGTCCGGGCGGTCGCCGAGGAGGAGATGGAGGTCGACGTCGAGGGCGAGGCCCTCTTCGGCGCGAGCCGCCGCCGCGATTTCGGCGTGGCCGCGCTCGCGATGCTCGTCGTGGTCGGTGGGAGCGTCGTCATGGAACGTGCCGCGGCCACGTTCGGAAGCCGCCACCGAATCCCCGACATCGTCATCGGCGGGCTCATCCTCGCCGGCGTGACGAGCCTCCCCAACGCCGTCGCGGCGATCTACCTCGCCCGCCGCGGCCGTGGCGCGGCCACGCTGAGCACGGCGATGAACAGCAACGCGCTCAACGTCGCCGTCGGGCTGTTCGTGCCGGCGAGCATCGTCGGCCTGGGCGCGCGCTCGGGTCAGTCGACGCTGGTGGCGGCGTGGTACGTCGGTCTGAGCGTGTTCGTGCTCGCGAGCGCCTACCTCGCCGGCGGGCTGCGACGTCCCCAGGGGGCGCTCATCGTCGGCGCGTACCTGGCGTTCGCGGTCGTGCTGCTGGCCACGACGTAGGCCGCCTGCTCACGAGCGCTGGGTCGGCGCAACCGCGCGCTACACGCGGTTGGTGTCGCGCCGGTAGGCGAAGCCGGCGAGCGCCGCCAGGACCACGGCCCAGCCGAGGACCACGAGCCAGCCGGTCGTGCCCCACGCGTGGCCGTCCACGGGGAGACGGCCCGCTCGCACCAGCCAGTAGGAGGGGAAGCACTGCCCCAGGTCGTGCAGGAACCCATGCGTGACCGGGAACCAGGTCCCGCTGATCAGCGCCAGCAGCGACACGACGCCGCCGGTGAGCGGCCCGACCGCGTCGACGTTGACCATGTGCCCGAGCGCGATCCCGAGGGCAGCGAACGGAAGCAGCCCCACGAGGATCAGCCCGGTCATCTCGAGCCATGTACGCGCGGGCATGCTCACCCCGAGCGACGCGCCCGCGATGTAGAGCAGGAGCATGCTCGTGATCGCCATCGCGTATGACGTCAGCACCTTGGCGCGGAAGTACGCGCGGACCGACAGCGGCGTGATGCGCAGCTGGCGGGTCCATCCGGCCTGGCGCTCGCCGGCGATCCGCGCCCCGCTCGAGATCATCGACATCATCGTTCCGAACGACGCGAGCCCCGCCATGTAGTAGAGCGGCGCGGAGATCCCCGTGTTCACGAAGTCGTGGTCGTTTCGCTGCGGGCCCGCGATCACGAAGTAGAGGACGAGCGGGAAGCCGAACGAGAAGATGAAGAAGCGGCGGTTGCGAAACGCGCGCAGGAGCTCGTAGCGCGTGTACAGGAGCGCGTTCACGGCCCGCCCCCGGTCTCGGCCGTGGCGAGGGCGCCGCCGGGATCGCTCGTCAGCTGCAGGAACGCCTCCTCGAGCCCGGCCCCGGTGATCTCGATGTCGCGGATCGCGGGGTAGCGGCCCAGAAGCTCGCGGATCGCCTGGTCGGAGTCCGTGCACCTCAGGATCACCGCGTTCCCGTGCCGCTCGGCGGTGGACACGCCGGCGAGCGCGGCGAGCTCACCGCTCGCAACATGCTCGAGCGTCGCCCGGATCGTCCGGATACCCACGCGAGCCTTGATCTCGGTGGTCGGGCCGTCCGCGACGATCCGCCCCTGCGCCATCAGGATGGCGCGGTCGGCGTTGGCATCGGCCTCCTCGAGGTAGTGCGTGGCGAACAGCACGGTCTTACCGCTTCCGGCGTAGCCGCGCATCGTCGCCCAGAAGTCGCGGCGCCCCTCGACGTCCATCGCCACCGTCGGCTCGTCGAGCACGAGCAGCCTCGGATTTGCCACCAGCGCGGCGGCGAACCGGACGCGCTGGGTCTGGCCGCCCGAGAGCTTGTGCGTCCGCTGGCCCGCCGCTCCCTCCAGGCCGGCCACTGAGAGCGCCTCGTCGATGTCGAGCGGATCCGGATAGAGCGCGGCCACCATGGCCACCAGCTCGCGCACCGAGAGGTCGCGGATCAGCTCGCCCGACTGGAGCATTCCGCCGACGAGGCCGCTGTCGACGGCCTCACGCGGGGACAGGTCGAACACCGACACCGACCCGTTGTCCGGCGCCGTGAGACCGAGGAGCATGTCGATCGTCGTCGACTTCCCCGCGCCGTTGGGACCGAGGAGGGCGACCGTCTCGCCTTCGGCGATCGTCAGGTCGATGCCGCGCACGGCGTGGACGACGCCGTGAGGGATGCGGTAGGACTTGCTGAGCGCCTGGACGCTGATGCCGGGCACGGGCGCGAGGCTAGCGGGCTCGGCCGTCGGTCAGCTGAAGCGGACGAGGACGATCCGCGTGGTCACGGCGACTCCGGCGTTCGTCAGCGTCAGCTGCGCTCCGAGCTGGTTGCCCCGCGCCCTTGCCAGCAGCGACCGGCCGCGCGGCGTGAGCGAGAAGATCAGGTAGCCCATCTCGTTCGCGCCGAGGTTCTCCGGTCCCGTGCGTGCGATCACGGTGTTACCGACCTTCATGGTGGTCGCGATGTGACACACGGGCGTGTTGCGACACACGGTGAGGATCGCCACCGACTCCGTGCAGCGACACGTAGTCCACGGCGATTGACGACGCTCAGCGTCGGGCCCTGGTGCCGCGCGATGCGCCGGCGGCCGCCCGCTGCGTCGAGACCGCGATCACGTTGAGCTTCGTGGTGGCGCTCGCGCCGCTGACGTCGCGCGCCGTGGCCTGCACCGCGAGCCGGTTGCGCCGCGCGCGCGCCAGCAACGTGCGCCCGCGCGGCGTCAGGCGGTAGTAGACGAGCGCCGGCGCTCCCGCTCGATATGTATTCGCTCGCCGTGCGGGCAACGGTCGTGCGACCCGCGCGAAGCGTCAGCGCGACGTGGCACGCGCTGCCCGTGTAGCAGCCGACGGGAACGGCGGCGAGGCCGCCTCTGACCGGCGCATAGCTCCCGGGGCCCAGCAGCGACACATGCGGCGGGATCGCGACGGCCGGGGAGGTCGCGAGGACCTGACCGCTCGACCCGAGCGCCTGCACCGCGAAGTACGGCGCGCCGTTGCGAACGGTGAGGCGGGTGACCGCGCCCTTCGCCGGCGCCTGCGCGACCCCGCTGAGCGTGGCGCCGGTCGAATCGAAGCCGGCGAGCACGCGCCACGCGCTCACGCCGAACGACCCGCTCCAGCTCGCCGACACGTTCGTCGTTCCGTTGGCGAGCGGCGTGAGTGTGAGCGTCGGCGGGGTCGCGGGCTCGGCGAGGGTCACGCTGCCGCTGCTCGTATCCGCGGTCGCCCCGTCCAGATAGTCGCTGTCGATGTTGATCTTCACGCCGCCGTAGGTCTCGTCGTGAGCGCCCTTGTACTGGTGCAGGCGCTGCTGGCCCGACCAGTACGACGAGGGCACGTAGGGGTCGTCGGTCGTCTGCTCGTTGTTCCAGTCGGCGATCCAGATGTCGTCGGGCTCGAGGTAGCCGGTCCCCTGCTGGTCGACGAGGTCGGTGATGCCCGAGGCGCCGCTGCTGTAGACGCCGGACGCGTAGCCGTCGGCGTGGAGCTGGGAGGTCCACGCGGACAGGAAGGCGAGCACCGCCGAGGTGTTGGTGCTCGTGCGGTTGTAGCCCTCCATGTCGAAGTAGAGCGGGTTGCCGGCCGGGATGCCGATGGCGGCGGCGTCGCTCACCGCGTCGGTGGCGGCGGCCGTGCCCTGCGCGGAGGCCTGGCTCGGCGTGATCGACGAGCAGCCGCAGCTGTTGCTGGGAGCCTGGGGCCCGACGTAGGTGGGGATCAGGTGCCAGCCGGCAGCGATCTGGGTGCTCACCCAGGTGCTGGTCAGGTTCGGCTGGGAGCACGCCGAGTTGACGCCGCCGATGTACACGCCGATCGCTCGGTAGGGCGAGGAGCCCCACGCAGTCATCGTATTCTGCGACGGCGCCGCGCAGGCATCGAAGCCAAGCCCGCTGTAAACGGCCGCGGCGGCGTGAGCCCGCACCGCCTTCCTCGGGTGCGCCGGGGCCGAGCGCGCCGGGCTCGCGGGGAGCGAGCGGCGGTGCAGCGCACGGGCGATCACGCTCTCGCCGCGTGACCACGTCGCCGCCACGACGACCCCCGCGGACGGCACCGTGAACGTCGACGTGCCGGCGGCGAACGCCGCCAGCGCCGGGCTCGCGCCGGCGTGAGCGCGAGGAGCGCGCCTGGCCAGGGGCTCGATCAGGATCGCCTCGGTGCGGCCCGGCGGCGTGGGCGGGACAGCGCTCCGAAGAAGACGGAACGCCGAGATACAGCGCGTGGCGATCGAAGCGGACGCACGTCAGTGGCGAGCGCGCCAGGTCGTACACCGGCCACGCCCGCGGGATCGCGACCACGTACCCGCGATAGCTCACATTCCGCAGCGCCGTCTGCGCCGACGACGCCGGAGCCCCTGCCAGGAGCGCGAACAAGATCACGAGCACTGTCAGACCGACAGCCCGTTGAGTGCTTCCACCCTTCACTCGGCTACACCTAACACGACCTTCCGGCGAAGGTAGCGGCGGCGCCTATCTTCGTGCTCGTGGCGGACGCCACATGCCCGGCCGGCCCGCAGCGCTGCGGGTCGCCGCGCGATGCGGCAATATTGCTCGTGCTTCGCGAGCACGAGGGGCTCCGGAGCATGGCGCATCCTGCATCTCCCCACCCTTCGGCCCGCGCCAGCCCTCCCTCCATGTCCACGGATACCTTCCCTGTGCTGACGCCCCCGCGTCCGAGCGCCGACGAGGCGGCCGGACCGCTGCACGAGCGGCTGCGACTTCGCCTCGTCAGCCTGGAGCTGACTCGCTGGCACGTCCTGGGGATCCTCGTCGTCCTCGTGGGGATCTCGCTGTGGCTGCGCACCCGCACCATCGGGATGTATTACTGGATCGACGAGGGGCTGTCGGTCGGGATCGCCTCGCACCATCTGACGCACATCCCGGCGCTGCTCGGCCAGGACGGATCGCCGCCCCTCTACTACCTCGTGCTCCACGTGTGGATGGCGATCCGGGGCCATGGCGAGGTGGCCACGCATGAGCTTTCGCTCATATTCGCGCTGCTGACGATCCCGGTCGCCTATTGGGCCGGAGCGAGCCTGTTCGACCGCGTGACGGGATTGATCTGCGCCGGGCTGGCGGCCGGGCTCCCCTACCTCACGACGTACGCTCAGGAGACGCGGATGTACGCGCTCATGGCGCTGCTGGCGCTGATCGCGTGCGCGTCGTTCATGCACGCCTTCGTGCGCCGACACCGCCGGTACCTGCCGCTGTTCGTCGTGTCGATGGCGGCCGCGCTCTACACCCACAACTGGGCGCTGTTCCTCGCGCTCATGTGCGCGGTCGCGTTCCTGCTCTGCGTGCGCGTGGCGCCGCCGGAGGAGCGGCGCGCGCCTGTGGCGCGACGGGCTGATCGCCTTCGTCGGGGTGGCCGTGCTCTACGCGCCGTGGCTCCCGACGCTCGTCTACCAGGCGCGGCACACCGGCGCGCCCTGGGATCTTCCGCCGGTCCTGTGGAATCTGACGCAGGGGCTGTACTCGCTGACCGGCGGCCGCGGCGGCGCCACCGCGCTGCTGCTGGCGGGCGGGCGCCGGCCTGTGGGCGCTGCGCCAGCCTGGCACCGGCCGGGAGCGGCTGCTGCTTGCGGCCAAGGTGCTCGCGATCCTCGGCTTCGGAACGCTCGTGGTCGCATGGGCGTACTCCAAGATCACTCCCGCCTGGGCGATCCGCTACATGGCGGCGATCGTCGGGCCGCTGATCCTGCTCTTCGGGCTGGGACTTTCGCGAGCGGGCAGGCTGGGCGCCGTCGCGCTCGTCCTCGTCGCCTGCTGGTGGGTGCTCGACCCGGTCCCTCACTCGCCCGACTCCAAGAGCAACGTAGGCGCGGTGGCGGCGATCGTGCGCCATCACGTCGGAGCCGACTCGCTCGTGCTCGCCGCGCAGCCCGAGCAGGTGCCGACGATCGCCTACTACCTGCCGAACGTCAAGCACTTCGGAACGCCGAACGGGCCGGTCCCAGACCCCCGCGTGGTCGACTGGCGTGGCGCCCTGGACCGGCTCGAGCGCTCCTCCGTGCACGGCGTCCTGATGCCGATGATCAACCGGCTGCGCCCCGGGCAGCGGATCCTGCTCATCACCCCCACCTCCAAGCCGAAGAGCCCGCTGTATCTCAAGCTGATCGGCGAGGACGGCTTCAAGTGGTCGAAGGCGCTCTTCGAGGACCGCCACCTGAAGCTGCTCGAGGCGACCAACTATGAGTCGTGGAGCGCCGGCGTGGCGGTGCGAGCCGTGCTCTACGAGGTCAAGCGCTAGCTAGAAGGGCGTCGTCCGGGCGAGCGCGAGCGAGCGCTGGAGGTCGAAGGGGTCGGCCTGGTTGTAGAGCCAGGGCCGCCCGATCCACAGGTAGGCGTCGACGAGCCGGCGAGCCTGGGCGCGCGCCTGCCGCGACAGGCCCCAGCGCGGGTTGGCGACGTCGGTGGTCGGCGGAATCCCCAAGGTGGCGCACCGGCGCGCGGCGCGGCTCGGGCACACGTTGGCGTTGTCGAAGTTCGAGTGGTGGTACTGCTGGTAGGTGAACGGGCGTCCGTTGGAGGACGTGTTGATCACGAAGTGGCGACCGCGCACGCCGCGGCGGGCGAGGGCGGCGACGACGAGCGCGCCGAAGTGGATCTCGCGCTCGGTGCTGTCGTAGTGGGTGGCGTTGAGCGCGAACCCGCGGGCGTAGCGAACGCCCGCGCCGAGCAGCATCGAGGCCGCCCCGCGCACGGTCGGCCAGTCTCCGGCGCCCGCATCGATGTAGACGCTGGTGTGGGGCAGGGCACTGAACCGGCGCGCGGCGTAGGCCACGAGCTGGAGCGGCATGCGCGAGTGATGGGGTACGCAGTCGACAAACGGCAGATCGGGCTGGAGGACGAGCGCGACCCGTGAGCTCCCGATGCCGGCGGCGAAGTCGTCGATCCACTGCTTGTAGCTCGACTGGTCGGCGGCGGTCGGGAGCGCGTGGCAGACCGGTTCTCCCACGGGACGAGCCGGAAGATCGGCGAGCTGGGCGAGGGCGTTCGGGTTGCCGCCGGTGGCGTTGGCGATGTAGTCGCGCGCGGTCGAGGCGGCGCTCGAGTTCGGGTACCACGACCCGAACCACCGGACGCGGGGGCGCAGTGCGATCAGCCCCAGCAGGCGCCGCTCCTCGCCCCGAGCCTGCCGGTAGGCCGGGAACACCTCGTCGTCGCGTCCGCTGTAGTTGCCCCAGGGGATCCCGGCCAGCGGGTTGCTCGCCGACGCGCTGGCCACGCCGGCGTTGGCGACGCCGGCCATCGCGGTGGCGCTCTGGACGAGACCGGACGCCGAGCGCGAGCGCTACGAGAGCGGTTTTGACGAGGGTGCGCACGTCGATTGGCTCGGCACGAACCGCCCCGACTAAACATAACCGCGGGTTTTGCGCTCTTTTTGTCAGCTTTTTGTGGGGACGGACTTCAACTTCGTCCGGTTAGCGCCATTTCTTTCGAAAGAGCGCGTTTTAAGGCGAGACTTCACCCCGACCCAGCGCCGAGGCTGAACCAATCGCCATGACAAACACGAGAACCATCACCGCCCGATCGGAGAGCCCCGTGCCTGATCAGCGGCGAGCGCTCACGTTCACCGGCACCACCCAGCTCGACCACGCCGGCGAGCTCGTGGGCGTCGTGCAGCGCCTGTCGCTCGCCCGCTCGCTCCCCGAGATCGAGCGCATCGTCGGCTCCGCCGCCCGCCGCCTGATCGGCGCCGACGGAACCACGTTCGTGCTCCGCGAGGGCGATCAGTGCTTCTACGCCGAGGAGGACTCGATCGCGCCCCTGTGGAAGGGGCTGCGGTTCCCGATGCGCAGCTGTGTCAGCGGCTGGGTGATGCTCCACGGGGAGCCCGCGGTCATCCCTGACATCGACGCCGACGAGCGCGTCCCGCGCGAGGCCTACGCGCCGACGTTCGTCCGGAGCCTGGCGATGGTCCCGATCCGGCGGCTCGACCCCCTGGGCGCCATCGGCGCCTACTGGGCCCATCACCACCACGCGACGGGCGAGGAGGTCGAGGTCCTCCAGGCGCTGGCGGACTCGAGCGCCGTGGCCATCGCCAACGTCATGGCCTACCGCGAGGTCGACGACGCGCGCCGCGAGACCCTGTGCCGGCTCGCGCTCGCCGGGGAGTACCGCGACGACGGCACCCACCAGCACACCGATCGCGTGGCCCGCACCTCGTTCCTGATCGCCGAGCAGCTCGGGCTTCCACCCTCCGAGGCCCGGCTGATCGAGCAGGCGGCCCCGTTGCACGACCTCGGAAAGCTGTCGCTGCCGGACGCGATCCTGATGAAGCGCACGCGGCTCACGGTGGCCGAGTACGAGGAGGTGAAGCGCCATCCGGCGATGGGCGCCGCGATCCTCGCGGGCAGCGCCTCGAACGTGCTGCGCCTCGCCGAGGAGATCGCCCTGACCCATCACGAATGGTGGGATGGCAGCGGATACCCCGCCGGGCTCACGGGCCACGAGATCCCGCTGAGCGGCCGCATCGTCGCCCTCGCCGACGTCTTCGACGCGCTGACGCACACGCGGCCGTACAAGCTTCGCTGGTCGTGTGACGAGGCGGTGACCGAGATCTGCCGGCTCGCCGAGCGGCAGTTCGACCCCGCCGTGGTGCAGGCGTTCCTCAGGCTCGACCCCGACGGCCTGGTCGAGCTGCCGGCCTCAGTCGCCGCATAGGCTCGAGCGCCCGCGGCGCGACCGCTGGGCACAATGGACGCATGACCACGCTGGCTGGCCGCTACCGGCTCGAGGACGTGATCGGGCGGGGCGGCATGAGCACCGTCTACCGGGCCAACGATCGGGTCCTGCAGCGGACCGTGGCCGTCAAGGTGATGTCGGCGGCGCTCGCCGAGGGCGATCCGAGCACGATCGCGCGCTTCGAGCGCGAGGCCCGCGCGGCCGCCTCCCTGGTCCATCCGGGCATCGTGACCGTGTACGACACCGGAGTCGACGGCGAGCAGCGGTTCATCGCCATGGAGTACGTCGACGGCGAGAGCCTCGCGATGATCATCGCCCGCGAGGCCCCGCTCGACCCCGATTACGCCGCACGGATCACCGCCGAGGTTGCGGACGCGCTCGACGCCGCCCACCACGCCGGTCTCGTCCACCGCGACGTCAAGCCCGGGAACGTGATGATCGCCCGGACCGGCGTGGTCAAGGTGCTCGATTTCGGGATCGCCCGGGTCGGAAACGCCGCCTCGATCACGAGGACGGCTTCGCTCCTGGGC
Organism: uncultured Solirubrobacterales bacterium; assembly: GCA_963839105.1. Taxonomy (GTDB): domain Bacteria; phylum Actinomycetota; class Thermoleophilia; order Solirubrobacterales; family Solirubrobacteraceae; genus Palsa-465. The sequence continues at coordinate 271,579 of CAWITQ010000004.1, read as the reverse complement.
ACGGCGGCCTACATGGCGCCCGAGCACGCCTCCGGAGAGCCCGTCGATGCCCGGTCGGACATCTACTCGCTCGGGTGCGTGCTCTACGCCATGCTCACGGGCGATCCGCCCTTCAGCGGCGAGGTGCCGGCTGCCGTGCTGCACCAGCAGATCAGCGCCACGCCGCGTTCACCGCGCGAGATCAACCCGCGGGTCAGCCCGACCCTCGACGCGCTCGTCCTCCAGATGCTCGCCAAGGCGCCGGCGGAGAGGCCGCAGAGCGCCGCCGAGGTACGCGACCGCCTCCGCGGCGCGCCGGCGCCCATGCCGGCGGCGCCGACCGCGGCCACGGCTCGTCTCGACCCGACCGCGGCCACCCAGATGCTCGGGCGCTCCGAGCGAGGGCGGCCGCCGGTGGTGGCTCCGGCGCCCGTGCCACGGCCCGTGCCCGGGGCCGGATCTGGGGATGGCGGGGGCCTCCCGTCCTGGCTTCGCTTCGTCATCGGTCTGCTCGCGATCGCCGTGGTGGCGCTGGTCGCCGCGCTCGTGCTGGCCAGCGGGGGGAACACGTCCTCGTCGACCTCGAGCTCCTCCACCCACTCCACCGCCGCCCCGAGCACGAGCACCTCGCGGTCCTCGACGAGCCAGACCACGCCGCCACGGAGCACGACGACGGTGACGCCGACGACGACGGTGACGGTCACGACGCCGTCGAGCACCACGGCCACCACGCCGCCCACCACCGGTGGGGCAGCTCCCGGCCCGAAGCCACCGGGAACCCCGCCCGGACACGGCGGAACGCCGCCGGGCCAGGCCAAGAAGGGCGGCCCCGGCGGTGGCTGAGCGCAGCGCGTGAGATCCGCCGGCCGGGGGTAGTACCCGCTTGATGGGCCCGTGCCGGGGTGCGGGCTGGGCCATCTACCACCAGAGCATGTCCAAGGCCGTCCACGCCGAAGAATCGACGCACGCGCATCACGCGCTGTTCTACCGCGACGACGACGATTACGTCGAGGGCGTCGCCGCCTTCGCGGCCCCCGGGGTAGAGGCGGGCGAGCCCGTGGCGGTCGCCGTGCCGCCGGAGCGCTGGCAGATGCTCCGCCGGCGCCTCGGGAACCGCGCCGACTCCATCCAGATGCTCGACATGTTCGAGCTGGGCCGCAACCCGGCGCGGATCATCCCCGCCGTGCACGAGCTGCTCGCGCGACACGGCGGCCGGCGGCTGCACTACGTCGGCGAGCCGGTCTGGCCCGGCCGCGCGCCCGAGGAGATCCGCGAGGTCAGCCGGCACGAGGCTCTGATCAACCTCGCGTGGCCGGGTGCCGCCATCCGCGTGCTGTGTCTGTACGACGCGAGCAACCTGGAGCCGGAGGTGCTGCGTGAGGCCGAGATGACCCACCCGTGGGTCATCCACGGCGAGGGAGAGGGATCGCTGTCGCGCGCCTACGCCGGCCCCGCGATCCCGCGTGCCGCCGATCTGCCCCTGCCCGCGCCGCCTCAGACCGCGATCCGGTGTGCGTTCGGCCTCGAAGACCTCTCGGCTGTGCGCTCGATCGCCGGCCGCCACGGCACCAAGTCGGGCCTGTCGCAGGAGCGCACCGCCGACCTCGTGCTCGCGGTCAACGAGGTGGCGACGAACGCGATCAAGCACGCGCAGGCCCGCGGCCTGATGCGACTCTGGGCGACGCCGACCCAGGTCGTGTGCCAGCTCGAGGATCCCGGACACATCGCCGATCCGCTGGCCGGACGTCACATGCCGACGCTCAGTGCGGACGGGGGGCTCGGCCTCTGGATGGTCAATCAGCTGTGCGACCTCGTCGAGGCACGGACGGGCGCGCTGGGGACGGTCATCCGGCTGACCATGAACCTCCGCTGAGCTTCCGCCGGGCGGGTATGGTGCGCCCCGCGTGCCCGCAACCGCTGCCCCCGACGTCGACGTCTCCTCGCTGAAGCGCTCGCTGCGGGGCGCGATCAAGGGCGAGGTTCGCTTCGACGCCGGCTCGCGGGCGATGTACGCCAACGACTTCTCGATCTACCGGTCGGTCCCGATCGGGGTCGTGGTGCCGCTCGACGCCGACGACGTGATCGCCGGCGTCGGCGTATGCCGGGACCACGGCGCCCCGGTGCTGCCGCGGGGATGCGGGACCGCGCCGAGCGGCCAGAGCACGAACGTCGCGGTGGTGTTCGACTACTCGAAGTACATGAACGCGATCGTCGAGCTCGACCCCGAGCGCCGCCGGGCCCGCGTGCAGCCGGGCGTCATCTGCGACCAGCTCCGGGACGCCGCCGAGCGCCACCGATTGACCTACGGCCCCGATCCAGCCACCCACGAGTACTGCACCTTCGGCGGGATGCTCGGCAACAACTCGTGCGGGACGCACTCGATCATGGCCGGCAAGACGAGCGACAACGTCGAGGCGCTCGACGTGCTCCTGTACGACGGCACCCGCCTCCAGGTGGGCGCGCTGGACGATGACGAGCTCGAGGCGGTCATCGCCGGCGGCGGCCGGCGCGGCGAGATCCACCGCGCGCTCAGGGACCTGCGCGACCGCTGTGGCGAGCGAGTCCGCGCCGAGTTCCCCGACATCCCCCGCCGCGTCTCGGGGTACAACCTCGACGAGCTCCTGCCCGAGAACGGCTTCCACGTCGCCAGGTCGCTGGTCGGCTCGGAGGGGACGTGCGTCAGCATCCTCGAGGCCACGGTGCGCCTGGTGCCGAGCCCGCAGCACCGGCGCACGCTCGTGCTCGCCTACCCCGATGTGTTCACCGCAGCCGATCACGTCCCGGCGATCATGGAGACGAACCCGATCGGCCTCGAGGGCTTCGACGATCAGCTGATCCGGAACATGGTGGCCAAGAACCGCCTGTCGGCCGAGCGCGGCGCTGCTACCCGAGGGTGGGGCCTGGCTGTTCGCCGAGTACGGCCACGACGACCCTGAGGAAGCGAACGAGCTGTGCCGCCGTGCCGAGCGGGCCGTGGGCGCCCGTGGCCCCCACACCGGGTGCCGAATGGTCGTGGAACTGAGCGAGCAGGCCGCGGTGTGGAAGGTCCGCGAGAGCGCTGTGGGAGACAGTCGCGCCCCGGGCTACATGGACGCCGAGGGAAACTGGGAGGACGCCGCGGTCCATCCGGACAAGCTCGGCGCCTACCTGCGCGATTTTCAGAAGATCCTCGACGACCACGGCTACCGGTGCGTCTACTACGGGCACTTCGGCCAGGGATGCGTGCACACGCGGATGGACTTCGACCTCAAGTCCGCCGCCGGCGTGCGCACCTTCCGCTCCTTCATGGAGAAGTGCGCCGATCTGGTCGTCGCCTACGGAGGCTCGCTGGCCGGCGAGTACGGCGAGGGGCACGGCCGCGCCGAGCTCCTGCCGAAGATGTACGGGCCCGAGCTGATGGCCGACTTTCACGCGTTCAAGCGGATCTGGGACCCGCACGGGAAGATGAACCCCAACCGCCTGATCGGCGACGTGAAGCTCGACGAGGGGTTGCGGTTGGGGCCCGACTACCGTCCGCCGCAGCTCTCGACGGTGTTCGCCTATCCCGAGGACGGCGGCTCGTTCGCCACCGCGGTCGAGCGGTGCTTCGGGATGGCCAAGTGCCGGAACCTCGGCAGCCTGACGATGTGCCCGAGCTTCCAGGTCACGCGCGAGGAGCGCCACTCGACGCGGGGCCGGGCGCGCCTGCTGTTCGAGATGCTCCAGGGCGACCCGGTCACCCAGGGCTGGCGCGACGACGCCGTCAAGGAGTCGCTCGACCTGTGCCTGTCGTGCAAGGGCTGCACCGGCGATTGCCCCGTCCAGGTGGACATGCCGACCTACAAGGCCGAGTTCCTCTCCCACTACTACGCGCGGCGACGCCGGCCCGTTCACCACTACCTGATGGGCGGCCTGCCCTGGTGGGGGCGGGTGGCGGCCCGGGCACCGCGGCTCGCGAACGCGGTCAGCCACGCACCGTGGCTCGCGCCGGCGGGCAAGCGGATGATGGGCCTCGCCGAGGAGCGGGAGGCGCCCCGCTTCGCCCGGCAGACGTTCCGGGCCTGGTTCGAGGAGCAGCACCGGCCGGCGGTGCCTGCCGAGCGCCCCCGCGTGATGCTATGGCCCGACACGTTCACCAACCTGTTCGAGCCCGACGTTGCGAAGGCGGCGCTGCGGATCCTGGACGCCGCGGGCTTCGCCGTCGAGCTGCCGCCGCCGGGACTCTGCTGCGGCCGGCCGCTGTACGACTTCGGCATGCTCGGGCCGGCCAAGCGCACGCTCCGCCGGCTGCTGGACGCGATGTCCGCGCCGATCGCGCTCGGGATTCCCGTGCTCGTACTCGAGCCGAGCTGCGCCTCGGTCCTGCGCGACGAGCTCCACAAGCTGATGCCGAACGACGAGCACGCGCGGCGACTGCGCGCGCAGACCGTGCTGCTCGACGAGCTGCTCGCGGAGCACGACTGGAAGCCTCCGCCCGTCGGACGGCGCGCGCTCGTTCACGGCCACTGCCATCAGGAGGCGCTGATGGGGATCGGTGGCGAGCGCGACCTGCTGGCGCGCGCGGAGGTCGACGTCGAGGTCCTGAACGCGGGCTGCTGCGGCATGGCCGGCTCGTTCGGCTACGTCGCCGGCGATCAGTACGAGGTGTCCGTCCGCGCGGGCGAGCGCGTGCTCCTGCCCGCCGTCCGCGGCGCGTCCGAGGACACGCTGGTGGTCGCCGACGGCTTCTCCTGCCGCACCCAGATCAAGACCGGCACGGGGCGCCGCGCGCTCCACAGTGCACAGGTGCTGGCGCTCGGCTTGAGCGCTTCCGGCTGAGGGTAGGCCCTCCCCCGAGAGGGAGGTACTACATGTACAAGCAGGTTCTCGATCCGGTCTCCCATTCGCTGGGAGTGAGCTCGATCTTCGCGGTGCTGCCGCTGCTCACGCTGTTCGTCCTGCTCGGCCTGTTCAGGATGAAGGCGTGGCTGGCGTCGGTGATCACGCTCGCGGTGGCCATCGTCGTCGCTCTGGCCGTCTACTCGATGCCCGCCGGGCAGGCTTTCGACTCGGCCGCCGAGGGCGCCGTGTTCGGCCTCTGGCCGATCATGTGGATCGTCGTCAACGCCCTGTGGATCTTCAACATGACCGAGGAGATGGGCTATTTCGCGGTGTTGAAGCGGTCGTTCACCGCGATCTCCGACGACATGCGGGTGCAGGTCGTGGTGATCGCATTCTGCTTCGGAGCCCTCCTCGAGGCCCTGGCCGGCTTCGGCACGCCGGTGGCGATCTGCGGGATCATGCTCGTCGGGCTGGGGCTCAGCCCGGTGCGCGCGGCCGCCGTGGCGCTCGTGGCGGACACCGCGCCCGTGGCGTTCGGCGCGATCGCCATCCCGATCATCACCCTCGCACAGGTCACCGGCCTGCCGATCCACCACCTCGGCCAGATGGTGGGACGCCAGACGCCGTTCCTGGCGCTGATCATCCCGTTCGTGCTCATCTTCATGGTGGACGGGCGCCGCGCCCTGCGCGAGGCCTGGCCGGCGGCGCTCACCGCCGGGGTGGTGTTCGCCGTCCTCCAGTTCGCGGTCTCGAACTACGTCTCGGTCCAGCTCACCGACATCATCGCCGCCCTCGGGTCGGCAGGCGCGCTCGTACTGCTGATGCGCGTGTGGTCACCGACCTCACGTGGCGCCCCCGCGGACACCGTGGGTCGCCGTCCGGCGATCGCCGGCGGAGCCGCCGCCGACCCGGCTCTCGAGCGGCGCATGCGGGCGGACAACGGCGAGCGCATGCCCCGCCGCGACCTGATCGTGGCGTTCATGCCGTACGTGATCATCATCGTGGTGCTGGGCATCACCAGCATCACGTCGATCAACAAAGAGCTCGACAAGGCCACGAGCGTGTTCCTGTGGCCGGGGCTGCATGTCATCAACGCCAAGGGCAAGGCCCCCACGAGCGAGACCTTCAAGATGACCTGGCTGACCGCGGCCGGAACCTGGCTGTTCGTCTCCGGCGTGCTGACCGCGCTCGTCCTGCGCGTACATCCCATGCGCGCGCTCAGGGTGTACGCGCGTACGCTGAACGAGATCAAGTGGGCGATCCTCACCGTCTCGGCCGTGCTCGCGGTCGCATACGTGATGAACCTCTCGGGTCAGACGAGCACGCTCGGCTCGTGGGCCGCCGGTGCCGGCGGGTTCTTCGCCTTCCTCTCCCCGCTGGTGGGATGGTTCGGCACAGCGGTCACAGGCTCGGACACCTCGACCAACTCGCTGTTCGGCGCCCTCCAGGTCACGGCCGCCCACAAGGCCGGCCTGTCGCCTGTCCTGCTCGCGGGAGCGAACAGCTCCGGTGGAGTGCTGGCCAAGATGGTCTCGCCCCAGAACCTCGCCATCGGTGCCGCCGCCGTGGGCTTAGCCGGCAAGGAGGGCTTCATCTTCCGAAAGGTGATCGGCTGGAGCATCGCCCTCGTGCTGCTGATGGCCGTGCTCGTGCTGCTGCAGTCCGGGCCGCTGTCGTTCATGGTGCCCTAGGCGTTCGGGGCGCGCGGCACGGACGCGCGAAATGCACGCATCCGTCCGCGCAATTGGCCCCATGGACGCCGGCGCCGCCAGGCGCCGGCCCCTAGTCCAGGTATTCGTAGGCCGGGAGCGTGAGGAACTCGATCAGGTTGCGATCGAGGGCGACGCGCTCGAAGATCTCGCGCGTCTCGGCGGGGCGCCCGGCGCACCAGGTCTCCTCCCCCACGCTCTTGCGGATCTTCGCCATCTCCTCGTCGAGGACCTCGCGGACGAGGTCGCGCGTGACCTCGCGCCCGTCGGAGAGCTTGGCGCCGTGGTGCACCCACTGCCAGATCTGCGTGCGCGAGATCTCGGCCGTGGCCGCGTCCTCCATCATCGAGTTGATCGCGGCCGCGCCCCGGCCGCCGAGCCAGAACGACACGTACTGGAAGCCGACGTTGACGTCGGTGCGCAGGCCTTGCTCGGTGATGCTGCCAGGGGTGGCGACGAGGTTGAGCAGGTCCTTGGCGCTGACCTCGACGTCGTCGCGCTGCTTGCCCAGCTGGTTGGGCTCTCGGTCGAGGCCCTGCTCGAACACCTCGCGCGCCACCGGCACGAGATCCGGGTGCGCGACCCAGGTGCCGTCGTAGCCCTGACCGACCTCGCGCTCCTTGTCGGCGCGCACGCCCGCGAGCGCCTTCTCGTTGGCCTCCTCGTTGCCCTTGCGGCTGGGGATGAGCGCGGCCATGCCGCCCATCGCGTGGGCCCCGCGCTTGTGGCAGGTCGCGGCCAGGAGCTCGGTGTAGGCGCGCATGAACGGGACGGTCATCGTCACGTCTCCCCGGTCGGGGAGGATCATGTCCGAGTCCTCGGGGAAGCACTTGATGGCCGAGAAGATGTAGTCCCACCGGCCGGCGTTGAGCCCCGCCGAGTGGTCGCGCAGCTCGTAGAGGATCTCGTCCATCTCGAACGCCGCGGGCAGGGTCTCGATCAGCACCGTCGCCTTGATCGTCCCCCGCTCGATACCGAGCGCGTCCTGGGCGAAGTTGAATGCGTCGTTCCAGAGGCGGGCCTCCAGGTGCGACTCCATCTTTGGCAGGTAGAAGTACGGGCCGCTGCCCTTCTCGATGAGGCGCCGGGCGCAGTGGTACATGTAGAGCCCGAAGTCGAACAGCGAGCCTGACATCGGCTCCTCGTCGACGAGCAGGTGGCGCTCGGGGAGGTGCCAGCCGCGGGGGCGCACGAGCAGCGTCGCCGGGTTCTCCTCGAGGTGGTAGCGGCGACCGTCGGAGCCGGCGTAGGTGATCGTGCCGTCGATCGCGTCGCGCAGGTTGATGTGGCCTTCGACCATGTTGCGCCAGGTCGGCGCGTTGGCGTCCTCGAAGTCGGCCATGAACCCGTCCGCACCGGAGTTGAGCGCGTTGATCGTCATCTTGCGCTCGGTCGGGCCGGTGATCTCGACCCAGCGCTGCTGGAGGTCGTCGGGGACGGGCTTGACCTTCCAGTCCTCGCCGCGGACCTTCTCGGTGCTGGTGAGGAAGTCGAGCTTCTCGCCGTCGCGAAGGCGCTCCCGGCGCTCTTCGCGCGCCTGCAGAAGCTCCGCGCGCCGCGGGCCGAACTCCCGCTGGAGCTGGGCTACGAACTCGAGGGCGTCGGCGGTGAGGACCTCTTCAAAGCCGGGAGCGCTGTATCCCGTCAGCTCCAGGCTCTGCATGGGGCTAGCCTACGACCGGCAGGGTCCGCTCTTCGGCCAGGGCGCTGAGCGCGTCCTGCATGTGGCTCGTCACCTCGTCGTAGACCTCGTCGGGATCCGGCTCGGGTCCGAACTGGTCCTCGAGGTCGATCGAGTCGAGCACCTCGATCGTGATCTTGGCCGGCAGCGGTAAGCGGATCGGCGCATCGAGGATGTTTATCCCGAACGGCGGGCCGACCGAGACCGGCAGCACCTTGAGGCGCGCGTTCTTGTCCAGCTTCAGAGCGCGCGCGAGGCGCTCACCGCGGGTCAGGAACAGTCCCGACTCCTGACCCCCGATCGACACCAGCGGCACGATCGGCACGCCGGCTTCGAGGGCGAGCTTGATGAATCCCTGCCGGCCGCCGAACTCGATCTTGTCCGAATGCCAGGACGGTCGGAAGGTCTCGTAGTCGCCGCCCGGGTAGACGAGCACGGCGGCGCCCTGCTCGAACGCCTTCTTCGCGTTCTCATGCGAAGCGTTGACCGTGCCGAACGGGCGAATTCCGGCGCCCGGCCACTTGACGGCGAGGTCGTGCGCGAGCTGGTGGAAGCGCCGCTCGACTCCGAAGTAGTCGTAGAACGCCATCGTGAACACCATCGTGTCGGCGATCATCAGACCGCCCGAGTGGTTGCCCACGATCAGGACCGGGCCCTCCTTTGGGATCTTCTCGAGGCCCCGCACCTCGCCACGGAAGTAGTAGCGGAACAGCGGACCCATGACCGCCATCGCGCGCTGGATGTATTTCGGGTTCCACTCCTCGATGTTGCCCTCGGCGAAGCCGTGGCGCAGCCCCGCCACCTCGGAGGCCCAGTTCTTGCCGATCGCGGTTACGCCGTCGATGACCGCCGGCAGATGTCCAGCGAGCTTTCGTGCCGAGTCCAGCATCGTCGCGAGGGAGCCTTCCCGCCGCGCGGCTCGCGTAACCGTGAGTTACTCCGCGGTAGCGGGGAAGGACTCCGCCGTGCAGAGCGCGGCCAGGAGGACTGTCGCCGCGGCGGCGACGGTCCACGCGGGCCACCCGCCACCGGCGAGGAAGAGGGCGACGAGCGCGGCGGCCGCGATCAGCTTCCCGTAGCCGGGCTCCCCGGTCATGCGCAGGTGGAAGGCGGCGTTGCCGAGCAGGTAGATGGCGATGCCGCCGGTGAGGGCGAGGCGCGGCGCGGCCGGCAGCGACGCGGCCACGTCGCCGTGGACGAGGAACTTGACGCCCACGGCGAACGTGATGATTCCGGCCACGATCACCAGGTGCAGGTAGCTGTAGCCATCGGCGGCCGCGAGCACCGGATCGTCGTGTGCCCGCAGCCGCTCCTCCGCGATCGCCGCGAACCGGTCGAAGTACGTCCACCACAGGCCGACGGTGATCAGCAGGCCGAGGGTGACGGCGGCCACGAGCGCGGTGTCGAGCGTGTGCCCGCGGGCGCTGGCCCCGATGGCCACGATCGACTCGCCCAGGCAGATGATCACGAACAGGCTGTAGCGCTCGGCGAAGTGCGCCACCGCGACCTGCTGGAGGCCGCGGAGGCGCTCGCGCGTGAGCCAGGCGGGTCCGGCGTAGTCGATCGCCACCGCGACCGCCCACAGGATCGTCCGCGGGGCTCCCGTCGGGATCGACCCGCCGATGAGGAGGCCCATGCCGATCGTCACCGTGACCGCGAAGCCGGCGATCGACGACCAGGAGGCATGTCCCTTTCGCGAGGCGTCGGCGTACAGGGCGAGGTGCAGGAAGCGGACCGCCGCGTAGCAAACCGCGAACAGGGTGCCGGCGGAGCCGAACGCGCTCGGGAGGGCCAGGCCGGCGATGAGGATGAACGCGGTCGCGACGAGCAGGCAGATCCGGAGCGTCCACGAGTCGGGGTCGGCCGCGTTGGCCGCCCACACGAACGCCGACCACGCCCACCAGACGAGCGCGAGGACGAGCATCGAGCGTCCGAACCCGGCCCAGGTGAGCTCGCCGGAGAGCAGTGTGGTCACCTGCGTGATCGCGAACACGAACACCAGGTCCCACAGCAGTTCGACCGGGGTGCTGCGACGCTCCGCGGCCGCCTGCGAGGCTTCGTCCGGGGCTGTGGCCTCAGCCTCGGCTGGCTTCTCGATGACCGGCGGCGCGTCGCTCACTCGGCCAGTATCACGACCGGGTCAGTGGGGCGTGAGTTCGCGCTCGCGGTCGCGATCTGCGTCGGCGGCGAGTCGCTCGAGGGCCTGCTCGTAGTCGTCGTAGCGGCGGAACAGGCGGGTCCAGGCCCAGCCGGCCTTGGCCCGCAGCTCGGGGCGGCGGTCGGGGTCGCCGGGGCGGCGGTCGGGGTCGCCGCGGCGGCGGTCGGGGTCGCCGCGGCGCGTCGCTGCGGGCCGGCGGTGGGGTCGGGCGCCGGCCGGCAAGCCATCAGCTCGCGATGCTCGGCGATCGCGCCCGCCAGGGCGCCGGTGCCCTCTTCCTGGAGCAGGCTGTACTCCAGGTGGCTGCGCAGGAGGAGCAGTTCGCGCTCGGTGGCGCGGCGCGGCTTGGCCCGCCGGCGGCGGCCGAGCGCCACCCGGTCCCAGGCGCGGGCGAAAGCGATCAGGTCGGTCCGACCGCCGGCCCGGTGGGCGGCCAGCATCGGGCAGATACCGTCGCGCGTGCTGTAGGCGCCGACGATGATCGGATTCGTCTCGATGCCCTGGAGCATCGCGCGCTTGGTCCGGGTCGGCAGGCAGTCGATCGACCGGCGCAGGTCCTCGATGGTCGTTTGGCGCCTCGTTCGCATAGGGTTCCCCGCCTGGGGCGTCCAGGCGGCGCCACTGTACCCACCGCCGTCGGGACCGACAAGCGATTTCCTGGGCGCGAAAGGAGCCTTGCATCAGCGTGAAGGAACGGCTTCGGTTCTTCCTCGGAGCATTCGGCGAGCCCGGCCACGCCTTCCCGATGCTGGCGCTGGGCTCGCAGCTGGTGGCCCGAGGGCACGAGGTCGCGCTCGAGACCTGGCAGCGGTGGCGCGATTACGTCGAGGCTGAGGGCATCCAGTTCGTGCCGGCGCCGGAGTATCCGGTGTTCGCGCCCGGGCAGGCGCCGCTGACCCAGCACGAGGCCATCGTCGTCTCCGCGCAGGAGACGCGCCGCTCGCTCGCCGCGCTCGAGCCCGACGTGGTCGTGCACGACATCCTGACGCTGGCTCCCGCGCTGGCCGGCGAGCTCGAGGGGCTGCCGGTGGCGACGCTGATCCCGCACGTCTATCCCGAGGGGGCCCCGGGCTTCCCTCCCTACGCGTTCGGAGCCCGGCTACCCCGGACCGCGCTCGGCGCTCGCGTGTGGACGGCGCTGAGCGGGCGGATGGAGGACGGGCTCAGGCAGGGGCGCGCGTGAGCTCAACGAGACGCGCGGGAAGCTGGGGCTGGAGCCGGTGCAGCGGTTTCACGGCGGCCTCAGCCAGACGCTGTGCATGGTCGGCACCTTTCCCCAGCTCGAGTATCCACGGCGCTGGCCACCGGCGGTGCGGGTCGTGGGGCCGCTGATGTGGGAGCCGCCGTTCGAGCGCGTCGATCCGCCGCCCGGGAACGGGCCGCTGGTGCTCGTGGCCCCGTCCACCGCCCAGGATCCCGACGCACCGCCTGCTCCTCGCGGCGCTCGCGGGCCTGGCGGGCGAGCCGGTGCGGGTCCTGGCCACTTGGAACCGCCGACCGCTGCCGGGGCCGGCGCGTGTCGACGCGAACACCCGGCTCGTCGAGTGGATCTCCTACTCGCAGACGATGCCGAGGTGCGCTCTGGTCATCTGCAACGCCGGCCACGGGACGATGGTGCGGGCGCTGGCCTGCGGCGTGCCCGTGCTGGCCGTGCCCCACGCCGGCGACATGGCCGAGAACGCGGCGCGCGTCGACTGGGCCGGCGCCGGCGTCCGGCTTCCGTGGCGGCTGCTCGGGCCGCGGACGCTGCGGCTGGCCGTCCGTCACGCGCTGGCGAACGCGGCGCTGGCGGAGCGCGCGCGGGAGCTGGCGGCGTGGGCGGCAGCGCACGACGGGGCGGAGCGAGCGGCGGAGCTGGTCGAGGGGCTGGCGCTCAGTCGGCGTGGCGCCGCGCCCGCACGTACTCGATGAGCTCGGCCCCCGCGCCCTCACGCAGGTCCACCGGCTCGCCGTAGCAGGTACAGAGCTCGACGACGGCGCGGCTGTCCTCGATCTCCACCGCGCGCCAGGTGGCGCCGGAGTCCACCCAGTGCTCGAGCTCCGCCACCGTCAGCGGAGCCCGCGGGCTGCTCGCGCTCATGGGGCCGCGGCGGCGACCGGCGGGTTTTCCTGCGCCCAGTCCGCGATCTCGCGCGAGCCCTGGATGATGTCGCCGTCGTCGGTGACGAGCACCGGGACCCAGTAGTTGCCCGTCAGCCGCTTGACCTCCTTGCGGCCGGGCGTCTGGTTGAACACGCCCGGCGCCATTCCGAGTCCGTACGCCTTCACGACCTCCGGCTCATGGCCCGCGTCCACAAGCGCGTGGTACGCGGCCCCGCAGGGATGGCCTCCCGGCCGAGGGGCGGGCTTCCAGGTGCCGTAGCAGACGTACAGCTTCACTGCCCGGGACTCTACCTGCGAGCTCCGGGGGTGGGACTCGAACCCACAACATCACGGTTAACAGCCGTGCACTCTGCCAATTGAGTTACCCCGGATTGTGGTCTATTGGGAGACCCAGGACGCTACGGATCTAGATATTCGTCCGGGTCTCCGCGAACTGTAGCGGGAACCGATGAGACGCCTCTCTCGACTTCGGCATGGCAGTTCGCGCACAGGAGCACGCACTTCGCGGCCTCCCTCCGGAGCGTGTCGAGCGCCAGCGACACGCCCTTCGCGTTGACCTCCAGGCGCTTTTGGCGCGGGTCGAGGTGGTGGAACGCCAGCGCGCCCAGGCAGCGGTCATACCCGCAGATCGCGCAGCTCCCGCCAGCCTCCCGCACGAGAATTTCCTTGATCTTCCGGCGGCGACGTGACACCGCGTCCGAGCGACATTTCACGCAGCGGTAGTAGCCGCGGCCTTCCAGGAAGAACTCCGTCACGCCATGATGGCGGCAGGACAGGGTCGTGACGAGCATTCCCGCGGCCTTCGCCGAGCGGGCTACCTCAGCGCGCGGACCGCGACTGTTCTCCGTTCGAAGTCCATACCGCCTGAGCCAGTACCGGACGGTCGCCTTGCTCATCTCAACGTCGGCTGCGATTTCCGCAATCGTGGCTCCTGCTTCGACGAGCCCTTCCAGGCGCGCTCGCTCAATTCCACCTTTCGCCGCGTGCTTGTCCTTGAAGGGGCTCTCCAGCCCGTATTTCCCCATCCAATACGAGACAGTCGCAGGGTCCTTGCCGAACCGCACCGCGATCTTCTCGATGCTCACGCCCTGAGCGAGGAGCCTCTCGATTACGTCTTTCTCCATGTCCGACCCTCTCTTTCGGTCGAACATATGTTCTCATATCATTCGGACGGAAAATCCCTGCTAAGCCCGATCTTCTTCATCGCGTGCGGGTACCTCTCACGCGGCCATCACACCGCGCGCTCGAGCTGCGCCACCACCTTGTGGATCGCCTCGAGCACCTGGTCGCGCTCCTGGGCCAGCGTCGTGATGCTGGTCCCGCCGGTGGCGCGGGCGCGGCGGATGGCTCGGTCGAGCCGGGAGCGCTCGAGCACGAGCAGAGCGTGCTCCAGGCGCGCCGCGCTCACCGAGCCGCCGCGCCCGGCGCGGTCGACGAGGTCGGCGACGGTGCGCGCCAGCTCGTCGTCGTCCGGCGGGAGGTCCGTCAGCGGCGTGCGCGTTCGCGGCGCCAGATGCCGCGCCGCACGGCGCAGGACATCGCTGGTCAAGAGGGCATCCGGGTCGACGCGGGCGAGCGTCTCGGCGCCGAGGTCCGGAAGCGCGATGCAGAGCGCCAGGAACGCTCGCTCGGCGCGGACGCTCTGGTCGATCACCCGGATCGCGGGCGGAGCTGCCTTCTGCCCCCCGGGTGCCCCGCCACCGGGCAACCGGGCGTCCCCGGAGCCGCCGGCCGCGCTCAGCAGATTTGCGAGCTGGCTCTCGGAGAGCTCGAGCCGGTTGGAGATCCGGCGCGGAAGCTCCTCGCGCAGGACGCCGGAGTAGGCGTCCAGGTTCAGAGCCGGCGCGAGCTCGGCGATCACCTGGTCCTTGCCCTCGGCCGTACGCGTATCCGCGCGCTCGAGGATGCGCTCGACGTGGAACTCGACGAACGGCACCGACCCGGCCACGAGCTCGCGCAGGGAGTCGGCGCCACCGCGCTGGATCAGCTCGGCCGGATCCGCTCCCGCCGGCAGCGGGACCACCCGCAGCCGGAGTCCCCGCCCTTCGGCGAGCTGCGCTGCGCGGAGCATCGCGTTCTGGCCGGCACGGTCGGCATCGAGACACAGCTCGAGGAAGCCGCGCCCGGGCTTGGTCACGTCCCACTCCCCCACGACCCGCACGAGCTCCGCCACCTGCTCGTCGGTAAGCGAGGTCCCCATGATCGCCACCGCGTTACTCAGCCCCGCCTGATGCAGGGCGAGTACGTCGGTGTAGCCCTCGACGAGGATCATGCGCCCCGCCTTGGCCGCCTCGGCCCGCGCCAGGTCGACGCCGAACAGGATCTCGCGCTTGTGGTAGAGCTCGCCGTCGGAGGTGTTCAGGTACTTGGGCTGCTGGTTCTCGCGCATCGCCCGCGCTCCGAAGCCGAGCACCCGCCCCCTGGCGTCGGCCGTCGGGAACATGATCCGCTCGCGGAAGCGGTCGTAGACCTGGCCGGGCCGCGACTTCGAGCGCTGCGCGAGCCCGACCGCCAGCAGCTCGGCATCGCTGAACCCGGCGCGCCGCGAGGCGGTGAGGATCCGGTCCCAGGCGCTCGGGGCGTAGCCGACGCGGAACTCGCGGAGCGTCTCCTCGCGCAGTCCGCGGCCGAGCAGGTACTCCCTCGCCGGGGCCGCCTCGCGCGCCTCCCACAGGTAGCGGCTGTAGTAGACGGCGGCCCGGTCGAGCAGTGAATACCACCGCTCGCGCCGGCGGCGGCGCGTCGCCGCGCCCGGATCCTCGTCCACCGTCTCGAGCTGGACGCCGAAGCGATCCGCCAGCGCCTCCAGAGCGCCCGTGAAGTCCAGCCCCTCCGTCTCCATCACGAACTTGAAGGCGTCGCCGGACGCCTGACAGCCGAAGCAGTGGTAGAGCTTGTCGTCGGGGCTGACGTGGAACGAGCCGGTCCGCTCGTCGTGGAAGGGACAGACTCCGAAGTAGCTGTTGACGCCGGCGCGGCGGAGCTCGGTGCGCGCGCCCACGAGCGTGAGCATGTCGACCGCGTCGCGCACGCGATCGCGCGAGTCCGGGGTGTAGCGCGTCACGGCGCGAACGCCACCGGCACGGTCAGTTCCTCGAAGCGCCGGATGCAGAACCGGTCGGTCATCCCGGCGAGATAGTCCGTCACCCTCCGCGCCAACCCATCCGCGGGGATCGAGTCCGGGATCTCCTCGGGATGGGCGCAGTAGTGATCGAAGAGGGTGCGCACCACGAGGTCGATCTTGGCATGCTCGCGCGTGGCCTCGGGCCCCAAGTAGACGCGCTCGAACATGAAATCCCGGAGCTCGTTCATGGCGGCGCCGATCACCTCACCCTGGACGATGTCCTCCGCGAGCACCGAGTGCTCGACCAGGTCGTGTACGAGGGTGTCGATCCGCCGCGGCCCCGTGTCTCCGAGCGTCTCGATCGCGCCCCGGGGCAGATCGCGCTGCGCAATCACGCCCGCGCGCAGCGCGTCGTCGATGTCGTGGTTGATGTAGGCGACGCGGTCCATCAGCCGGACGATCTTGCCCTCGAGCGTCTCGGGCTGCTTGGCCCGACCCGAGTGGCTGACGATCCCGTCGCGCACCGCCGTCGTAAGGTTGAGCCCACGGCCGTCGCGCTCGAGCACGTCGACCACGCGCAGCGAGTGCTCGTGGTGAAGGAAGGAGGCGCCGAAGCGCTCGGACAGGCACCGGTCGAGCGCCGCCTCGCCAATGTGCCCGAAGGGTGGATGGCCGAGGTCGTGTCCGAGGCCGATCGCCTCGACCAGATCCTCGTTCAGGGCCAGCGCCCGCGCCACCGTGCGCGAGACCTGGGTCACCTCGAGCGTGTGCGTCAGCCGGGTTCGGTAGTGGTCGCCGGTGGGCGCCACGAACACCTGCGTCTTGTACTTCAGCCGGCGGAAGGCCTTGCAGTGGACGATCCGGTCACGGTCGCGCTGAAACGGCGTGCGCAGCCCGCAGTCGGGCTCGGCGCGCATACGCGCAGCCGGGTAGGAGCGCGTGGCGGCGGGCGCGAGCTCCCGCGCCTCGCGCGTCTGAATCCGCGCCGCGAAGGCCGCGGCCACGGGCCCTTCGGGGTGCTCGTAGCCGGCCAGCAGGAGATCCTCGCCCACGCCCCCGATTCTGACAGCGGCCGGCGCCGCGGGCGCGCGGACGTCGCAAAGTCGTCACATCCGTACCAGCGGGCGCAGGCGCACGTGCGCATGATGCTCGGCCGTCTCGGCGATCGCCCGCTCCGCCTGGCGCAGCGCCAGCTCGGAGGCGTCGGGCACCTCGGACAGCGGGCGCCCTACGGCGCCCACCAAGAAGCCGTAGGACTCCTCCCCCAGCGGGAACGACGCCGCCTCGCACGAGCTGCAGACGACGCCGCCGGCGGCGGCGGAGAACGCTCGGAGATGCTCGACCTCACCGCAGGCCGCACACGAGCCGAGCTGCGGGAGGATTCCGGCCGCGAGCAGGAGCTTCAGGCGGAAGGCAAGGCCGTTGGCGGGCCGGGCGTGGGTGCGGTCGGCGTCGAGCAGCGCCAGCTCGTTCTCGAGCAGGCGAAACACCTCCGGGTGCGGGTCGGGAGTCTCGAAAAGGCGAGCGACCGCATCGCAGGCCCGGGCGGCGGCATCGAGCGTGGCGGCGTGCTCGCGCAGGGCGGGATGCGCCGCCAGCGTGTCGACGCCCGTCACCGTGTGCAGGTCGCCGCGGCCGACATGGAGGACGACGCGGATGCGGAAGAACGGCTCGAGCCGCGCGCCGAAGCGGCTGCGCGACCGGCGGGCCCCCTTGGCGATCGCGCTCAGCCGTCCGTGGCGAGGCGTATACACGTGCACGATGCGATCCGCTTCGCCATAGCGGATCGAGCGCAGGACGATCGCCTCGGTCTTCAGCGGCGACGGCATGCTATACTAAATGAAGCTATGGCATCGGTAAAGCTGTACACCACTGAGGCATGTCCGTTCTGCGTTGGCGCGAAGACGCTGCTCGCGCGCCGCGGCATCGCCTACGAAGAGATCAATCTGACACGCGACCCGGACAGTCGCGACGAGCTGGCGCGCCTGACCGGCATGGTCACGTTCCCCCAGATCGTGATCGACGGCCAGCCGATCGGCGGCTTCCAGGAGCTACGCGCCGCCGACCGCGACGGCCGGCTCAAGCAGCTGCTCGCGGCCTGACTGTGCGCCGCGGCGTCGACCGCGGCCGCGGCTGGCAGTGCTCGCACACGTACGTCCCGCGGCCGCCGACGGCGATCTTGCGGATCGTCCGGCCGCACCGCACGCACGGCTGACCCGCCCGAAGGTGGATCAGGAACTGGTCCTGGAAGGAGCCGCGGGCACCGTCTATGTGGCGGTAGTCGTCGATCGAGGCCCCCTTGGCGTCGATTCCGGCCCTGAGCGCCTCCTCGATCCCGGCGTGCACCCGGACCCAGTCGCCGCGGGTCAGCCTCCCGGCCGGTCGCAGGGGATGCACGCCGGCGCGGAACAGCGCCTCATCGGCATAGATGTTGCCGACGCCGGCGATCCGCCTCTGGTCGAGCACGAACGCCTTCACCGGCGCAATTCGCCCGCGGGCGAGCGTCCGCAGATGCTCCGGCGTGAATGACGGCGTCAACGGCTCCACGCCGATCCGCTCATCCAGATATGCCTCGCGCGCGGCGGCACCGACCACGAGATGGCCGGTACCGAACCGCCGCGGATCGACATATACGAGCCGGTGGGCGTCGTCGAGCTCAATCCGGACCCGCGTGTGCGGCGGATCCGCAGCCGGATCGAGCAGCAGCGTCCCTGTCATCCGCAGGTGCATGAGCAGGTAGCGCTCGCCCGAGAGCGACCACACCAGGTACTTGCCGCGCCGGCCGAGCGCCTCGATCCGCGCGCCCCTCAAGGCGTCCTGGACCGGAGCCGGAGGGGCGGGGCGAGTCCAGCGCGCGTCGAGGATCTCGGCCGACACGATCCTGCGCCCCTCCACGCTGGGGGCAAGCTGGCGGCGGATCGTCTCGACCTCGGGGAGCTCCGGCATCTGCCTCAGAGCACTCCGTGGGGAGGCGTCGCATCCGCGACGTCCGATTGGGCGGCCAAGCGATTCTCCTGTCTCAGATGAATGACCGGCCCGGCAAAGAGGGGGCTTCACGGCCGGCGAGCCAGGCGAGAACGCTAGCGCCTACGTCGCAGAGGGGGCCGTCGTGGCGCCGTGAGGCGTGGCCGGCGAAGTGCGCCAGCAGAGGCACGTGCTCGCGGGTGTGGTCGGTGCGCGGAGAGGTGGGATCGCAGCCGTGGTCGGCGGTGAGCACGAGCAGATCGCCGTCCTCGAGCAGCGAGAGCCAGCGCGCCACCGCTCCGTCGATCTCGCGCAGGGCGCGGTGGAAGCCGTCGACGTCGTGCCGATGGCCGTACACCTGGTCGGTCTCCACGAGGTTCGTGAACACCAATCCCGCGCTCGAGCGAGCCCATCAGATCCGTCGTCTCGTCCAGCGCGCGCGTGTTCGTCGCTCCCGGGTGCTGCACGTCGATTCCGACGCCGGCGAACAGCTGGCCGACCTTGCCCACGGTATGCACCTCGACGCCCGCCGCCTGGACCTCCTCCAGGTAGCTCCGCGACGGCGGCGCCAGTGAGAAGTCACGGCGGCCGTCGGTACGCCTGAACGCCGGCGGCGCCCCCGCGAACGGCCGGGCGATCACCCTGCCGACCCCGTGCTCGCCGGCGAGCCCGCGACGCACCTCTGCGCACACGCGGTAGAGCTCCCCAGGCTCGACGACGTCGACGTGGGCGGCGATCTGGAGGACCGAATCCTGGCTCGTGTAGACGATCAGCTCGCCGCTCTCCAGGTGCGCGGCGCCGAAGCGCTCGATCGCCTCGATCCCGTTGCAGGGTGCGTTGCAGAGCACCTCCCGTCCGCTGGCGGCGGCGACCACCGACAGCACGTCGGCGGGAAAGCCCTGCGGATACGTGGGAAACGGCTCCGGGAGCACGACGCCCATCAGCTCCCAGTGGCCGGCGGTCGAGTCCTTGCCGAAGCCGAGTGCGTGGAGGCGTCCGTGGAGCAGCGGGCCGCTCCGCTCGGCGGCACGCCGTCCAGCGGGATCACCGAGCCGAGCCCGAGTCGAGCCGAGCGTCGGCAGATCCAGCCCACCCGCGGCCTGCGCCAGATGGCCGAGCGTGTTGGCGCCGGCGTCGCCGTAGTCGGCCGCGTCAGGGAGGGCGCCGACGCCGCAGGCGTCGAGCACGACGACGAAGGCGCGCCTTCGGACCCGAGCAGCCACCGCGCGATTCTGGCACGCGTCTACGGGCGCCGGATCTGCGCGCGGGGGTGCGACCCGAAGTACACGTCGCGCAGGCGGTCGGCCGACAGGTGCGTGTAGATCTGCGTGGTGCCGATGTCGGCGTGGCCGAGCATCTCCTGCACCGAGCGCAGATCGCACCCGCCGGCGAGCAGGTGGGTGGCGAACGTGTGGCGCAGGGTGTGCGGGCTCATCCGGTGCTCGAGCCCGGCGGAGCGGGCGTGGCGCTTGACGATCTTGTAGAGCCCCTGGCGGGTCAGCGGTCCGCCCCTGAGGTTGACGAACACGCGCGTGCTCCTCGCGCAGGCCGACCAGCCGCGGCCGGGCCTCCTGCAGATAGCGCTCGAGCGAGTCGGTGGCCTTGGCGCCGATGGGGACGATCCGCTCCTTGGACCCCTTTCCCCTGGTGCGGACGATCCCGTCCTCGAGGTCGAGCGCGGAGAGCTCGAGCGTCACCGCCTCGGAGGCGCGAAGGCCGCACGCGTACATCGTCTCCAGCAGCGCGCGGTCGCGCAGCGCGGCGGGTGAGCGCCCCTGCGGCTGGGACAGCAGGCGCAGGACCTCGTCGCGGGTGAGGACCTTCGGGAGCCGGCCGCTGGCACGCGGGCCGCGGAGGTCCCGCGCCGGGTCGTGGTCGATCGTCTGCTCACGGCGGAGATGGCGGTAGAACGAGCGCAGGCAGGCGACCTTGCGCTGGAGCGTCGCCGGCGCCACCGGACGGCGCCCTTCCGAGCCGCCGGCGAGCTCTGAGACGAACTCGCTGAGCTCGGCCGGCCCCACGGTGAGCGGGTCGAGCTCGCGGCGCGCCAGGAACTCACCGAACTGCTGCAGATCGGAGCGATAGGCCTCGAGCGTGTTCCGCGACAGTCCTCGCTCGAGTTCCAGGTGAGCCAGGAAGTCGAGCGCGAGGTCGATCAGCCGAGGGGTCTTACCGGGAGCCTCCGTCGCAGCCATGGGCGGCGTATTCGGTATCGCCGGATGCGCCGGCGCAGGGCGCGCACGCCCCTGCGCCGGAGCGTTCAGTGCCCGAGCCGGCGCGCCAGCCACAGCAGGCCGATCAGCGACTTGGCGTCCTCGCACTGCTTGATCGCCTCGCTCGAGCCGGTCGAGCGGCCAGGGGACGATCTCGATCCGCTCGTCCTCCTCGGCCTCCCCCACCTCGGCCGCATCCGAGAGGTCGGTCGCGAGGTAGAGCCACACGCGCTCGTCGGTGAAGCCGGGGCTGCTGTAGTAGTCGGTCAGCGCCTCCCACTGCGCGGCCTGCTTGCCGATCTCCTCGGCGAGCTCGCGCTTTCCCGTCTCGAGCGGCGACTCGCCCTCGACGTCGAGCTTTCCCGCCGGGATCTCGAGCGAGTCGGGCGAGCCGATCGCCTCCCGCGGCTGGCGGGTCAGCCACACGTGCTCGTCGTCGATCGGGGACGATCCCGACGGCGCCCTCGTGCCAGACCTTGTCGCGCGTGACCTCCGCGCCGTCGGCGTGGCGGAAGCGCTCGACGCCGGCGCGGAAGATCTTCCCCTCCCACTTGGTCTCCTCGCCGATCAGCTCGAACTCCGAGCTCATAGCGCCGCGGCCTCCTCCACGAGTGCGAACGCGACCTCGAGCATGCCCTCGAGCGCGTCGATGCTCACGCGCTCGTCGGGCTGATGGTTGCGCTCGGTGCCGTTGGCCAGGTTGGCGCAGGTGAACCCGCTCGCCTCGAACGCGTTGGCGTCCGACCCGCCTCCGGTGACGATGTGCCTGGGCTCGTACCCGCAGGCGGCGAGCGCGCGCTCAGCGAGCGCCACGTGCGGTGCGCGGGGCCGGGCGCGGTAGCCCTGGAACAGGTGCTCGACGGTGACGTCGAGGTCGCACTCGCCGGCATTGGCGGCGTCCTGGAGGTGATCGACCATCTCGGTCGCCACCGCCTCGACCCGGGTGTCGTCGAGGCTCCGGGTCTCCGCCTGAACCCGGCAGCGCTCGGGCACGACGTTGATCGCCGTGCCGCCGTCGATCAGCCCACGTTCGCCGTGGTCTCCCCGTCGAGGCGGCCCAGATCCATTGCGGCGATGCCCCGGGCAGCGGCCTGGATCGCGCTGCGGCCGGCCTCGGGGCGCAGGCCGGCGTGGGCGGCGCGACCGTGGAAGTCGCCGATGATGCGGTAGTGGCTCGGCGAGGCGAGGACGACCTCGCCGATCGGCGAGGCGTGATCGAACACGTAGCCGAACCGGCTCTCCAGGCGCCCCACGTCGAACTCTTTGGCCCCTGCGAGCGACACCTCCTCGCAGACGGTGAGCACGAGCTCGATCCCCACCGGGGGGCGGTCGAGCTCGCGCCGCGAGCGAGCGGATCAGCTCGAGCATGACCGCCACCGCCGCCTTGTTGTCCGCGCCGAGGATCCCGTCGCCGCGGTTCTCCCAGCCGCCGTCGACCACCACGGGCTCGATCGGCGCCGTCAGGGGAACGGTGTCGAGGTGAGCGCAGAGCAGGATGCTCTCGGGCCTCGTCCCGGCCAGCCTCGCCAGCAGGTTTCCGGCATCCGAGCCGACGGCGCGCCCGGCGTCGTCCTCCTCGACCTCCAGCCCCATCGCCCGGAGCTCGCTCGTCGCCCAGTCGGCGCAGGCCCGCTCACGGCCGGACGGGCTCTCGATCCGGCACAGCGTCGCGAACGTCTCGTGAAGCCGGGCGCGCTCCTCCTCGCTGGCGCGCCTCACGTCACGACGGCGTGCGCACCGTCGCCGCGCTCGAGCTGTGCCCGGGCGCCCGCGTACTCGCGCACCGCCCCGACGAACTCCCGGAACAAGGGGCCGGGCGCTCCGGGCGCGACTTGAACTCCGGGTGGTACTGCGAGGCGACGAAGAACGGGTGCTGATCGGCGGGAAGCTCGATCACCTCGACGAGCCGATCATCGGGCGAGGTCCCGGAGAACCTGAGCCCCGCCGCCTCGAGCCGCTTGCGCAGGTGGTTGTTGACCTCGTAGCGGTGGCGGTGGCGTTCGTAGACGACCGGCTCGGCGTAAAGCTCGCGGATCCGGGTGCCGTCGTGGAGCTTCACCGGGTCGGCGCCGAGGCGCATCGTGCCGCCCATGTCGGCGATCTCCTTCTGCTCGGGGAGCAGGTCGATGACCGGGAACGGCGTCTCCAGGTCGAACTCGGTGGAGTTCGCCCCCTCCATGCCCGCGACGTTGCGCGCGAACTCGCACACGGCGATCTGCATCCCCAGGCAGATCCCGAGATAGGGGATCCCGCGCTCCCGCGCGATCTGCGCCGCGCGTATCTTGCCCTCGACCCCGCGGCCCCCGAAGCCGCCGGGGATGAGGATCCCGCTGGCGCGCTCGAGTGAAGCCGCCACCGCCGGATCGCCGACCGCCTCGGAGTCGATCCAATCGATCTCGACCTTGCAGCCGTGGTGCACGCCGGCATGGCGGAGCGACTCGGCGACCGAGAGGTAGGCATCCTCGAGCCGGACGTACTTGCCGACGAGCGCGATCCGGACCGCCTCGGTGGCCTCGGCGGCGCGGCGGGTGATCCCCTCCCACTCGGCGAGGTCGGGCTCGGGCGCGTCGAGCCCGAAGTGCTCGCGCAGGATGAAGTCGTCGACGCCCTCGCGGTGGAAGACGAGCGGCACCTGGTAGATGTCGGGGACGTCGTGGCCGGAGGCCACGGCCTCCACAGGCAGGCTCGCGAACAGCGCGATCTTGCGCCGGATGTCCGCGCTCAGGACCGACTCCGAGCGGCACAGGACCATGTCGGGAGCAATCCCGATGCGCCGCAGCTCGTTGACGGAGTGCTGCGTCGGCTTGGTCTTGAGCTCTCCGGCGTGGCCCACCCAGGGGACGAGCGTGAGGTGGATGAACATGCACCGGCGCCGGCCGACGTCGACCGGGAACTGGCGGATGGCCTCGAGGAACGGCAGCGACTCGATGTCGCCGACGGTGCCGCCGATCTCGGTGATGACGAAGTCGACGTCGCTCGACTCCGCCATCAGGTTGATCCGGTGCTTGATCTCGTCCGTGATGTGCGGCACCACCTGGACGGTGGCGCCGAGGTAGTCGCCGCGGCGCTCGCGCCGGATCACGCTGTTGTAGATCCCGCCCGCGGTCACGTTGGAGGAGCGGCTGGTGTTGGCGCTCGTGTAGCGCTCGTAGTGGCCCAGGTCGAGGTCCGTCTCGGCGCCGTCCTCGGTCACGAACACCTCGCCGTGCTGGTACGGGGACATCGTTCCCGGGTCGACGTTGATGTACGGATCGAACTTCTGGAGCTGGACGTCGAACCCGCGGGCGACGAGCAGCCGGCCGATCGACGCCGCTGCGATCCCCTTGCCAAGGGAGGAGACGACTCCGCCAGTTATGAAGATGAAGCGCGTCTCGCCTGGAGTCATCCGATCGACCTCGAGTCGTAGTTGACGATCTGACGGTAGCGCGGGGCCCGGATCGAACCGCGCGGGTTGGCGGCGAGGTTTGTGTGCTCTATGCGGCCTTTAGAAGCTCGCGGGCGTGGCGGCTCGCGGCGCGGTCGCCCTCGCCCGCGCCGAGCATGCGCACGAGCTCGGCCACGACGCCCTCGCCGGCGAGCTCGCACACCCGCGTGGTCGCCGGCACCGTCGTCCCATCCTTGCTGATCGTGAAGTGGCGCTCCGCGAGCGAGGCCACCTGTGGGAGGTGCGTGATGCACAGGATCTGGTGCCCGGTGGCGAGCGCGCGGAGGTGCTCGCCGACGGCGCGCGCGGTGTGCCCGCCGATGCCGGCGTCGATCTCGTCGAACACGAGCATCGGCCCGGTCGCCGGCTCCGCCGGCCCGCCGTGGGCGACGCTGAGCAGGGCGAGCATCACGCGGGAGAGCTCGCCCCCGGATGCGGTCTCGCGCAGCGGCGCCGGCGGCACCCCGGCGTTCGGCGAGATCAGCAGCTCGACCGCGTCGGCCCCCCTCGGCCCGCAACCCTCCTCGCGCGGACGGAGCGCCACCTCGAAGTGCGCGTCGGGCATGGCGAGCTCGGCCAGCCGCTCCCGGACCGCGTCGGCCAGCGCCGGCGCCGCCTGCTCGCGCGCGGCGCGGGCCCGGCGGGCGAGCTTGTCCAGCTCTGACCGCGCGTCGGCCAGCTCGGCCTGTGCCCGCTCGAGAACCTCGTCGGCGTGGGCGAGCTCGTCCCGGCGCGCCCGGCAGCGCTCGGCGTGCGCCAGGACCTCCTCGATCGTCCCCCCGTGCTTGCGCTCGAGCCGCGCGAACTGCGCTAGGCGCTCCTCGACCTCCTCGAGCCTTCCCGGCGACCCCTCGAGGCTCGCCAGCTCCGTCCTCAGCTCACCCGCGAGATCCTGCGCCTCGTATAGGAGCGCGTTCAGGCGGGCGGACAGCGGCGCCAGTGAGGCATCGATCTCGGCCGCCCCCTCCAGCGGCCGCGCCGCCTGCGCCAGCAGCGCGCACGCGCCACCGGCGTCGTCCTCCGGGCTGAGGGCCTCGGCCCCACCGGCCACCGCCTCGCGCAGTGCCTCCAGATGACGCAGGCGTTCGCGCTCGGCGACCAGGGCGTCCGCCTCCTCCTGACTCGGCGCCACCGTCTCGATCTCCTCGAGCTCGAACGCCACCAGGTCGAGCTCGCGCTCGCGGGCACCCGCGAGCTGGCTGAGCTCGGCCTCCCGGCCTTCCAGCTCCCGCACCCGCTCGTAGCCCTCCGCCAATCCCGCCCGGAGCTTCGCCTGGGCGGGGCCGCAGTGGGCGTCGAGGATGTCCAGCTGCGCCGTGGAGAGCATCAGCCGGCGATGCTCGTGCTGGCCGTAGAAGGCGAGCAGCAGTCCGCCCAGCTCGCGCAGATCCGCCACCGTCGCCGAGCGGCCGCCGACGTAGGCGCGGGTGCGCCCATCTGGCCAGACCCGGCGCGCGAGGACGATCTCCTCGGCGTCGGCGGGCAGCAGCTCGGGGCGCTCCAGCCCCGCCGGGATCGAGAACGTCCCCTCGACGTAGGCCTCGGCCGCGCCGGCACGCACGATCCCGCTCCGGGCTCGGCCGCCCAGCAGAAGGTCGAGCGCGTGCGCGAGCAGGGTCTTGCCGGCGCCGGTCTCGCCCGTGAGGACGTTGAGCCCGGGGGCGAGGCGGAGCTCGGCCCGGTCCAGCAGCAGGAGGTTCTCGACGCGCAGCTCGTGGAGCATGGGCGGGGTGTACCACCCGGGGGTGACGGATCTTGTGGGGCCACGCGCTGGCGCGCGCGGCGTCCGTGGGGCCGGTTGCGCCCGGCCTCCGTCCCGGGCGCCCGAGGCCCGACCGGCTCCGTGACGGGATCCCTCCCGGAGCCCGCGACCCTGCCCCGGGCGCCTGCCTGAAGCCCGTTGTTCCCGCCCCCGCGCCCCTCCAGCAGCCGCCCCGGGCCCCTCCCGCGCCACGCCGGCCTGTCGGCCCTAGCGAGCGCTGGCCAGCCGGCCGAACTTCGCCCGCAGGCGCTGGTAGAACGTCGCCCCCGCGACCTGGGCCAGGCAGCCCTGCCGCCGGACGAAGCGCGCCTCGATCTTCTCCCCCGGCGGCAGGACGCATACCGGCCGTCCGTCGATCGTGACGTCGACGGGCTCCTCGGGGAGCGGTTGTGGACGGCGATCGTGTCGCTGGGCGCCACCACCAGCGCCCGGGCGGTCAGGGAGTGCGGCGCGATGAACGACACCACGAAGCCCTCCACGCCCCAGGCCATCACCGGGCCGCCGTTGGCCAGGTTGTATCCGGTGGAGCCGGCCGGGGTGGCGATGGCCAGGCCGTCGCACCGAACCCGTCCGACCTCGTCGCTGCCGACCGCATAGGCAAGATCGGCCACCCGGCTGCCCTGCTGGCGGTGCATCGAGACGTCGTTGATGGCGAGCCAATCACCGGCGCTTCCGGAGATGCCGATTCCAGGCAGCGAGAGCACCTCGAAGTCGCCCGCGAACGCGCGCTTGAACCCCTCCTCGGCGGCGTCGCGATCGACGGTGGCGAGAAAGCCGATCTCGCCGTAGTTGACGCCGAACACCGGCACTCCCGTCCCCGCATAGGCCCGCAGCGCGGTGAGCACCGTCCCGTCGCCCCCGAGGGCGAAGCAGATGTCGACGTCGGAGTGCACGTCTGCGTCGAGCTCGAGGCCGCTGGCCGGCTCGAGCTCGTGCTTCTCGGTCTCGTCGTGGTCGAGCCGGAGCACGACGCCGGCCTCCTGCGCCATCGCCCGCAGCGTCGTCAGCGCCGGGCCGGTCTCGGCGGGGCGGCGGTGCGTGAGGACGGTGGCGGTCTTGACCGGATTCATGCCGGCTCCACCTCCGCCGCCGCCCGCTCCAGGTCGGCCACTCCCGGCCGCCCGGACTCGGCCAGCCGCACGAACGACTCGAGGTTCCCCTTCGGCCCTGGCAGGCCCGAGCTGGCATACCCGAGGACGGACGCCCCGAGCGCGCGCGCAGCCTCGCCCACGGCCACCAGGGCCGCGCGCCTCGAGGACGGGTCGCGGACGACCCCGCCCTTGCCGACGCGCTCGCGCCCGACCTCGAACTGCGGCTTGACGAGCGCCAGGCAGTCGAAGGTGTCCGCCGCGCTTGCGAGCACCGCGGGCAGCACCTTCGTCAGGGAGATGAACGACACGTCGATCACGATCAGGTCCGGGCGGTAGGGAAGCTCCTCGGGCCGAAGCGAGCGCGCGTTCCGGCGCTCGACCACGGTCACCCGCGCGTCGGAGCGCAGTCGCCAGTCGAGCTCGCCGTAGGCGACATCGAGCGCCACCACGTGCGCCGCCCCTCGCTGGAGCAGGCAGTCGGTAAACCCACCGGTGGAGGCGCCGACGTCGAGCGCGCTCCGCCCCTCGACAGAGAGCCCGAAGGAGGCGAGCGCGTTCGCGAGCTTGATCCCCCCGCGAGAGGCGAACTCCGGGGCGGCCGCGACCTCGACCTCGACGTCTTCGGGGACGAGCTGCCCGGGCTTCTCCGCTCGCCGCCGGCCGGGCAGCAGCATGACGTCGCCGGCGAGCACGGAGGCGGCGGCACGCGCTCGCGAGGGATACACCCCCCGACGGGAGAGCAGGCTGTCGAGGCGAACGCGCTTCATCGGCCGCGAACGGTACGTCAACCGCCGGGAATGGCACGCCGCGCCCTCACTGCGCTGACCGTGACAAACATCACACTGAATCCCGGCGCAGCGAGGAACCATTACATGTGAGTTCGGGGGGCACCGCCGGACGCGGTGAGCCGAAACTTCCTCCGGACCACCACGCAGACACATATCTCTCCTCCCTGGAACGGCCCGCCTCTGGCGGGTCGTTCCGCTTAATGACCTGGAGGGGTACGGGGGCGCGTCGCCCTGCCGCGGACGGCGCCTAGATCGTGGCCGACAGAGTGTCCTGCGCCCAGCGCAGGGCATCCATGTACGCCATCCCGACCGCGGCCCGGTGGCTCTGAACGCCCTGGGTGCCGAAGTTGGCGATCTCGTAGTCGATCACGGCCTGGAGGATCGCGCCGGCGGGGCCCTCGCGGCGCATGAGCGCGGCCGTCACCGAGTCCGCCAGCGGCAGCTCTCCCATGATCGCGTCGAGGGGGCGGTCGAGGAGAGCGTCGGCCACGGACAGCAGGCCGATCGTGAACAGCTCGTCGGGGCCGACGTCACCGCGGCTCATGCCGAGCAGCTCACACATGCGGGCCCGAGTCAGGGCGGTCACGGCGAGCTCCCGCGGGGTGCTGGGGCCGCCGGTGAGAGCGATCATCAGCGCCCACCGGGACACGCCGCGGGCGCCGAGCATCATCACGGCCTGCTTGATCGACGCGATGTTGCTGCGCAGCCCGAAGTAGGCCGAGTTGATGTAGCGCAGGAGCTTGACGCTGAGGCCGACATCGTGGTCGATCACCCGCTCGAGCTCCTCGATTGTCGCCTTGTCGCCCTGGAGGCGGACCAGGGACACGAGCGTGCTCATGCCGGCCACGGGGACGTCGCGGACCGCGTTCATCCGCGGGGTGTTGAAGAACTTGCCGCTGAAGAGGGCGAAGCCGAGCTCCTTGGCAGCCTCGTAGGCGTCGTGATCGGATAGTCCCACCGCCAGCGGCGTGGCCTGGCCGGCGAGGATCAGCTTGACCGCACTGGCGGCATCGCGCGTGGTCCAGTGCGCGAGGTCGATCTCGACCGTGCCGAACAGCTCGAGCAGCTCGGGCTCGAAGTCGGCCCCTGGCAGGTCGTACAGGGCCAGCGCGTAGCCGCGGCTGGCCAGCCCGTCGAGCACGTCGCGAAGCTCGAGGTCGGTGGCGATCTCGTAGGAGACGCGCAGCATCACCCGGTCCGGGCGGACGGGCGGGATCCCCAGCGTCAGCAGCAGCTCGCGGGAGACGGGCAGGTGGGCCAGGCTCTCCCCCACCAGCTCCTGCAGGCCCACGACGCTGAGGACGTCGCCGAACAGGCGGGTGGCGGAGGGCTCGTCCGGCTTCTGGGGGTAGGCGCTGGCGTAGGAGACGCGGTAGCCGGTGACCCGCATCTCGCGGTCGACCACCGGCTGACGCGAGATGAAGACCTCGCGCGGCTGCTCGGCGGCCTGGGCCTCGTCAGCTCTGAGCGGCTGCACTGACATCACGCGCAATGTCGGCAAGCCTGTGCAAAACCTGGAGCCGAACTAGACGCCTATCTGAATGTCGCCCTCCGGGGCGCTGGCCTGAACGTCCACCCCGCCGGCGCTACCGGAACGCGGCGTCGCTCCACTCGGCCACCGCCGCCTCGATCCGTTCGGCGATGCGCCGGCCGGTGAACCCGACCTCCTCGTGGAGCAGCTTGGGTGAGCCATGGGTGACGTAGCGATCCGGGAGGCCGACACGGAGGATGCGGGCCCCGCCGCCCGCCAGGCCGGCGTCGGAGAGCGCCTCCCACACCGCGGAGCCGAACCCGCCGGCGAGGACGCCCTCCTCGACCGTTACGAGCAGGTCGTGCTCGGCGGCGAGCTGGGCGGCCAGCCCCACGTCGATCGGCTTGGCGAACCGGGCGTCGGCGACGGTCACGAACAGCCCGTGCTCAGCGAGGATGTCCGCGGCTTCCAGGGCCTTCCCGACCCCCGTGCCGTACCCGAGGAGCGCCACCCGCTCGCCCTCGCGCAGGATCTCGCCGCTGCCGATCTCGAGCGCCTCGGGCTCGGCCGGGAGCGGCACCCCTGCGGCCTCGCCGCGGGGATAGCGCAGCGCCACCGGCCCGTCGTCGTAGACGAGCGCGGTGTGGAGCATGTGGACGAGCATCGCCTCGTCCCGGGGGGCCATCAGCACCATGTTGGGCAGGCAGCGCAGGTAGGCGATGTCGAAGGCGCCGTGGTGGGTGGGGCCGTCGTCGCCGACGAGGCCGGCGCGGTCCATCGCGAACACCACGTTCAGCCTCTGCAGGCAGACGTCGTGGACGATCTGGTCGTAGGCGCGCTGGAGGAACGTCGAGTAGATCGCCGCCACCGGCTTGGCCCCCTGGAGGGCGAGCCCGGAGGCGAGCAGCACGGCCTGCTGCTCCGCGATGCCCACGTCGAAGTACCGGTCTGGAAGCTCGTGCTGGAGGATGTTCAGGCCCGTCCCGGAGTTCATCGCCGCCGTGATCCCGAGGATCCGCTCGTCGCGCCGGCACTCGGACACGAGGGCGTTCCCGAACACCTGGGTGTACTGCGGGGGCGCGGGCTTGCCGAAGGCGGGCTTGCGCTTCGGCGCCGCGGGGACGCCGCCCGAGATCGACTGGGGCTTGGCCGCGTGCCACTTCTCCATGCCCTCGAGTCCGCCCTCCTCCGCGGGCGCGAACCCCTTGCCCTTGACGGTGGCGCAGTGGATGACCACGGGGCGCTCGGCGACGAGCGCCTCCCGCAGCGCGCGGCGGACGGCGCGGACGTCATGACCGTCGATGACGCCGATGTAGGCGAAGTCGAGCTCCTCCCACCACATGTCCGGCGCCCAGAATGCCTTGAGCGACTCCTTGAGGTGGGGGCCGAAGCGCTCGAACGCAGCCCCGATCCCGGCCGGAAGCTTGGTCAGCCCTTCCTCGACCTCCTCGCGGGCGTGCCACAGCTTCGGGTTCAGCCGCACCCGGTTGAAGTAGCGCGACAGCGCGCCCACGTTGGGCGCGATCGACATCCCGTTGTCGTTCAGCAACACGACGATCGGGGTCCCCTGACCGCCCGCCTGGTGCACGGCCTCGAAGGCGACACCCCCGGTCATGGCGCCGTCGCCGACGACGGCGACGACGTTGGCGTCCTCGCCGTGACCGCGCCGCATCGCCTCCTTGAGCCCGACCGCGTAGCCGATCGCGGTCGAGGCGTGGCCGGCGCCCATGATGTCGTGCTCGGACTCGTGGATCGCGCAGAAGGGAGCGAGGCCCTCGTACTTGCGGATCGTGTGCAGCTGATCGCGCCGGCCGGTCAGGACCTTGTGCGGGTAGGCCTGGTGGCCGACGTCCCAGAGGATCTTGTCGCGGGGGGAATTGAGGACCGAGTGGAGCGCGACCGCGATCTCGCAGGTCCCGAGGTTGGCGCCGAAGTGGCCGCCGATCTCCCCCACGGTGTTGATGATGTGCTCGCGCACCTCTTGGGCGACGGCTTGTAGCTCCTCGTCGCTCAGGCCGTGCAGGTCCTCAGGCTTGTCTATCCGATGGAGAAGGTTTGGCATCCGGGGACCTTGTTCTGGGAGTTGGTGATCAGAAGGTTCGAGCGAGGATGAAGTCGGTGATCGTCTGGAGCTCCCCGGACGTCGTCGGTGCTGCGTCGGCCAGGGCAGCGCGCGCCCGGTCGTGCGACTGCTCTGCCAGCTCTCGGGCACCGTCGAGTCCGAACTCCGTCACGTACGTGCGCTTCCCCAGTCGTTCGTCACTGCCCTGCTGCTTGCCGAGCGTCTCTTGAGACCCGGTCACATCGAGGATGTCGTCCACGATCTGGAAGAGAACGCCCAGCTCGCCCGCGAAGGCTCGGAAGCTCGACATTGTTCCAGGTTCCACCGACCCGGCGAGGAGCAGCACGCATTCGATGCTAGCGGCGATCAGCCGCCCCGTCTTGAGCTCGTGTAAGCGTCGTAGCCCGTCCGCGCCCGGCGGCGCCGCGCCCGACACGTCGATGTACTGGCCGCCCACCATCCCGCGCACACCGGTGGCGCGCGCCAGCTCACACGCCGCGCCGATCAGGTTGCGCGGCTCCGCCTCCTGCTCGGAGAGCAGCAGCGCGAAGGCCTCGGCGTAGAGCCCGTCGCCGGCGAGGATGGCCACGTCCTCGCCGAACGCTCGGTGGCAGGTGGGCTTGCCGCGGCGCAGGTCGTCGTCGTCCATCGCCGGCAGGTCGTCGTGGATCAGCGAGTAGGTGTGGATCAGCTCGACCGCCGCCGCGAGCGGGAGCACCCACGCCCGCGGCCGCTCGATCGCCTCCGCCGTCCCCAGGGCGAGGACCGGCCGGATCCGCTTGCCCCCGGCCAGAAGCGAGTAGCGCATCGCGTCCCCGAGGCGCGCGGTGGCGGGCTCGGTGGAGAACGCCAGCGACTCGAGGTAGCGCTCTACCTCGGCACGGAGATGCTCTGGATAGGCCGGCGCAGGGAGCGCGCGAGGCACTACGCAGTCGGCAGCGGCAGCTGTCCCGGGAGATCCGGCAGCGGCTCGAGCGCTGCGCGTGCGTGCTCATCGACTTGGGCGCTCGCCTCGGCGGCCAGGTTCGAGCACTCCTCGATCAGGGCCAGGGTGGCCTCCGGATCGAGATCTCCGGTCCGAAGCCGCTGAGCAGCGTCTTGCAGCCGCTCGCTGAGCTCGGTCAGGGCGTCGGTCACGACACGGAGAGTACAACCTACCCTCGGCGCCGCGAATGAACGTACGCAGAGAGTCCATCAAGCTCCTCGCCCGGCTGGTCGCGGGCGCGAGCGATCCCCAGCTCGACCGCAGGTTCGGCTCCCGGGCGGCCCAGCGCGCGCTGTTCTGCCGCGATGGCGTGGCTGTTCGAGCCCGGCGCCGCCGCCGGATTCGAGGGCGCCGTGGTCTACGAGCTCACGAGCGCCACGGGCGAGAGCACGGCCCTCTGGACGGTCGAGATCACGGCCGGACGGGCCCGCGCCCGCCGCGGGGCGGCCGTGAACCCGAGCGTCACGCTCCGCCTGCGGCTGGCGGACTTCATGCGGATCGCCGCCGGCACGATCGATCCCGTCCGGCCGCTGCTCGAGGGCCGGGCGGAGGTCGAAGGGGATCTGGAGGTGGCTCTGCGCCTCCCCGAGATGTTCGGGATGTGAGCCGGCCGGCGCCTAGAAGCGCAGAAGCGCCGCGATGCCCTCGAAACGGCCCCAGGTCGGGGTGGTTTCGCACCACCATGACCTCGGCGTCCTGAGCCAGGGCGGCCTCGACCGTGGCCTCGCGCAGGTGCGCCACGTCCTCGAGCGCGCTTCCGTCGGCCGGACAGCTGCGCTCGCCGCCGGAGATCAGCAGCCCGCACGATGGGCAGCGCGCCGCCTGACCGTCGAAATCCGGCGCCAGCAGCAGCTTCTCCACGCGCCGCTCGTTCAGCGCCGTGAGCGTGTCCTCGGCTCCGCCGACCGCGCGTCCGCTCCCGGCGACGCCGGCGCGGAGGCGGTCGAGAGCCTCGGCTTCCAGGCGGGTGTCGTCGACCTCGACCAGCGGCGCGAGGGCGGCCTGAACCTGGTCGACGTTCGCGTTGGCCACGTCGACCTCGACGCGCCCCTCGACCAGGCTGCCCCGCACCTCGTCGGAGAGCATCCCCTCGAGGCGGGGGACGATCTCGGGCGGTCCGCCGAGAGCGAGCCGATCGAAGCGCCGGCGGCGCACGCTGCGGTCAAGGATCTCGGCGACCCGGCGCAGGTGGTCGTCGACCTCCTTCTCGACGCTGCGC
The DNA here is from genome assembly GCA_963839105.1 of uncultured Solirubrobacterales bacterium. Taxonomy (GTDB): domain Bacteria; phylum Actinomycetota; class Thermoleophilia; order Solirubrobacterales; family Solirubrobacteraceae; genus Palsa-465. The sequence continues at coordinate 238,106 of CAWITQ010000004.1, read as the reverse complement.
TCGTAGCGCGGCTGGGACAGGCCGCCCTGGTCGTGCTGCCCGTGGACGTCGTCGTGGAAGGAGCGCTGCTGCTCGAGCGCGTCGGCGCTGCCACTGAACATCCGGGCGTCACGCCGGCTCGCCAGCACGACGGCCCACCGCCGCTGCCCGATGACGGCCATCATCGGCTCCACGTAGGGGCTGTGTTCGATCACCACGCGCCCCTCCACCGGGCGGGGCAGCTGGACGGTCTCGAAGAGCTCGTCGCGGCCCGAGCAGAACACGGCGAGAGCGCGGGCGCCCTGGAACGGCGGCTCGCGCGAGAGCAGATAGTCGCGCAGGCGATCAATGTCCTCGCGCAGAGAAGTCCTTTCCTCGTGGCTGAGCTCGCTGCGGCGCTCGACCTCCCGCGCGGCCCCGTCGATCAGCGAACGGACCTGCGACGCGCGGGCCGGCGCCGTCGCGAACCGCTCCGGATCCAGGTCCAGATAGAGGCTGACCACGAGGTGGCCGTGACCTTGCTCGACCAGCCGACGAGCCGTCTGTCCGACCGTGCTCACTGAAGGCCCGTTACCCCGCCTCCGCGCGGGAAAAACGGCCGCGCGGGCAGTGCGCGGGGTTCGACCCGCCGGGCGCTAGGAGACGATCGTGAAGCGCAGGCGCACCGGGCTCGACTGCGCGCCCGTGGTGGGGCTCTGCGCAACCACCGTGACCGTGTACGTCCCCGGCTTCAGCTTGCGGCCGCTTCGCCATGGCGCCCTTGAACGTCCAGCGCCCCGAGCCGGTCCCCGCCGACATCGTGTGCGTCGCCACGGTCACCGTCCGCAGGCAGGTCTGGCGGTGGCGGTTGCGCCGGCTCGGTGCCTTGCAGGCGCCGTCCACGCGCCGCCCGGGCACCTGCTGGGTGAACACGAATCGGAGCTGGGCAGGCTCGTTGAGCTGCCACGAGAAGGCCGTGCCGATCGGGGGCTTGGGATGGCCGGGACGGCCCCGCCGACCGCCCTCGCGCCACCGGCGGTGGGCCTGGTGAATGCCCGCCACCGCCGGCGGGGGCACGTAGACCACGGTCGTCTGGGCCTGCGCCCTGTTGCCGAACACGTTGCCGGCGACGGCGGTGATCGTGTTCAGGCCCGGAGTGAGGCCCACCACCGTGCTCCAGGCTCCATCGCCCGCCACCGCCACGGATCGGCCGTTCACGGTGACCGCGCCCAGACCGGTCGCGTCGCCGGCGCGCCCCGACACGTTCACCGTGGGCTGCGCCGTGTCTATGCCGTTCTGGGGGGAGGCGATCGAGACGGTCGGCCGGAACAGCGACTGCGCGGCCGCGGCATCAGATGCCGCCTGCGCGCCGGTGAAGGCGTTCGAGTAGCTGAAGCCGAGCGGCACCGACCCCCCGGCCGGAATGGTGAGCGCGTAATGGAGGTCGACCCAGCTGATCGCCGCCGACGGGATCGTGTTGACGGAGTTGTTCGTGGTGGCCACGATCGTCTCGCTCGAGGGCGGATTCGAGAACGTCACCTGGCCCTGCGGAGCCGCCTGGCTCCCGTCGGGCACCGACGCGGAGCCCTTGACGAAGAACGAGCCGGGCCCGGCGGCGCTCGGGCCCGCCACGACCTGTCCCGGCGTGGTGTAGGGCTGCATCCCGCTCCCGGTCCACGGGAAGCCCAGCTCGCCGTCCTTGCCCCGATGGTAGAAGTCGTTGTTCTCGAGCGCGTCGACCGTGTGCGGCGCGTTGTCGGTGCTCTGGAATCGCTGCACGACCTCCGCCACCCGCCCGGCCTCGTTCTGGACGATGTGCATGTTCACCTGGACGCCGGTGGGAACGAAGCTCGCGCAATGGGCCGGGTCCGGGGGAAAGACGCCGCCCGGGCTGCAGCGGACCACCTGGTCGGTCTCGTCGAGCGACAGGTTCCCGGTGGCGGGGTCGACCGAGTACGAGTAGCTCAGCGCCGGGAAGCCGGGATTGTTGAACGTGTTCATCCCGTTGATGCCGAACGCGTTCCCGGCGACGTAGGCGTCGATCCCGTCGACCCGGAGCTCGGAGCGCGTGGGCGGGGCCTGACCCGCTTTCGTCCCGCCGTTCGCCCACGAGAACCAGGCGTTGCAGAAGTCGAGCGACTCACTGTTGAACCCGGTGATCGCCCCGTAGGTGACCGAGTCGTAGTTGTAGGACTCGCTGATCGAACAGCCACCCAGGCTCGCGTACTCGAACGCGCCCGCGGGCTGGGAGTTGTAGAGGTAGTAGTACTCGAGCTTCCCTGCGTTGAGGCCGCTCAGCACGGTCGTCTGCGTCGCCTGACCCAGGTTGACCACCGGGCCCGAGTAAGGGGAGGCGCTTCCCGGCGCGTAGTCGGTGGCGTCGCCGACGCGGGACCGCGCGGAGCACGCACGTCCGGCGTGAGATCCCCCGGAAGCTCGCGCCGTTCAGCTGATAGGTGCCGTCCGAGGCGACGTGGACGCTCGAGGCGAGCGTCAGGAAGCCGCTTCCCGAGTAGCACTTGATGTCGACGTTCGTGTTCGCGAGGCCCTGCGTGGTGCCGCCGACGGAGAGCTGCTCGTTGCCTGTGACCTGGTTGTCGATCAGGTACGGCGATGAGGAGGGCGCGGTGATGGTGAGCGTCGAGCTCGGTCCGGCGGCGCGCGCCGCTACCGGCGCGACCATGCAAGAGAGCGCCACCGCGGCGCAGCCGGCAACCAGCCTGACGACTCGTTCTGCGTGTCTCACTACACCCCCAACGCCTTCACTTGTGCCCCTACCGGTTCCCAATCATGCCAGGTTGGCGCGCCGGCGCTCACCCCGCCGCGTCGAGCGCGGCGTTGACCAGGGCGTCGGCGTGCGCGTTCTCGGCCCGCGGGACCGAGCGGATCTGCCACCGATCGAACGCCCGCAGAGCCTGTGTCGCCTGCTCGTGCAGCGGCTTCATCGCCGGGTGCTTGACCTTGTAGGCCCCGGTCAGCTGGCGCGCCACGAGCTCGGAATCGCCGATCAGCTCCACCTCGGTTGCGCCGAGGGTCCGCGCCCGCTCGAGTGCGCGGAGGACCGCCCGGTACTCGGCCACGTTGTTGGTGGCCACGCCGATCGGCTCGGCGATCTCGTCGAGGAGCTCGCCGTCCTCGGCCGAGACGACCACTCCGACCGCGGCGGGTCCGGGATTGCCACGCGCGCCACCGTCGACGTGCAGAACGAGCTTCAAGCGCAGCGACGGGTCAGTCCGTCGCGAGCTCCGGGATCTCGCCCGTCACCCGCGGGCGCCGCCGGTCGCGGACCTCGCGGTTGCCGCCGGCGGCCGCGCCGCGGTCCCGCCGTGAGGCGTGGCGACGGTCGACGATCACGGTGACGTTGGGGTCGTCCGCGTAGTAGCTCTCGAGCTTCTCAAAGAGCACGTCGGACAGGGCTTCGGGTACGACGCAGTAGATCACGGCTTTACTCGGCGGTTGCGCATTGTCGGCCGCGGATGGTAGCCCGGTCCCAAAGGACTCGCCATCAGACGTTTGTCCAGTGGATTGGGAGTCAGGCCGTGAGCGTCAGCGAGCCGGTCTCGTCGGAGGCTGCGTTCGGCTCGCGCTCCTCGGGGGCGAGCTCGTCGAGCTCCACGCCCTGATCGGTCACGCGGACGGTCGGGACGTCGTCCGAGAGGTCGATCTCGTAGCGGTACCAGCAGAGCTCCCAGGCGACGACGACGTTGACGACGGCGGGCCGCCCGGCGATCGCCCGCACCGACACCTCGGGCGCCCCCAGCGACCGCGCCACCCCGGCCACCGTCCGCCGGTGCTCGGAGCCGTTGAAGTGCTCGACCGCCGAGGCGACCTTGTGCTCGTCGCTGGTGGGGACGGCGTGGACCCGCCGCGGCTCGCGGGCCGTCGGCTCGGGGCGCGGCCGCTCGCGCAGGCGTCGGCGCGTCGGCGCCGCAACCGGTGGCGGTGGCGGCTCCTGTGCCGGCTCCGGCGGGGGCTCCCAGGCCTCCTGCTCCTCCTCGACAGCCGGGAGCTCGTCCGCGTGGTCAGCTCGGCGCTCGCGCCGCCGTCTCAGCCTCCCGAGCAGGGAGCGGCGGCGATCGGAGCTCCCGTCACGGCCGTCTCGCGGCGGGACGGTCCCCTCCCGCAGCCACCCCTCCTCGACGGCGCGGGCTGTGCACAGCTCGCACACTGAGCGGCGCGACCCGCCGTCGAGGTAGATGTGAGCCTGCTCGCCGCGCAGGAGCGTCCGGCCGCACACGTCACAGATCGTGTAGGCCGTGGAGGGTCTGATATCCCTGGTAACCACGCGGTTGCCGAGGGTACCAGCCGGATGGGCGCCCTCTCTTAGGCCTTGACCGCCTCCTTCTCCGCGCGGGCCTCGTCGACGACCTTCGAAGCCAGGTGCCCGGGCACTTCCTCGTAGCGCACGAACTCCATCGTGAACTCGCCCTGGCCGCCGGTGATCGAGCGCAGGTCCGGCGCGTAGGAGAGCATCTCGGACATGGGCGCCTCGGCCTTGACCTCGGTCATCCCGGCGCCCACCGGCTCCATTCCCAGCGGCCGCCCGCGACGGGAATTCAGATCCCCGATCACGTCGCCCACCGCGTCTTCCGGCACGTTCACGGTCACGAGCATGATCGGCTCGAGCAGCACCGCGGCCGCCTGCTCGAGCGCCTGCTTCATGGCCAGAGACCCGGCGAGCTTGAACGCCATCTCGGAGGAGTCGACGGTGTGGTAGGAGCCGTCGTAGAGCCGGACTCGCACGCCCTTGGTCGGGTAGCCGGCCACCACCCCCTCCGCCATCGCCTCGAGCACGCCCTTCTCGACGGCGGGTATGAATCCATGGGGCACGACTCCGCCCTTGATCGCGTCGACGAACTCGAAGTCGCCGTCGGCCAGCGGCTCGATCTCGATGTGCACGTCGCCGAACTGGCCGCGGCCGCCGGTTTGCTTCTTGTGGCGGCCGTGGGCCTTGGCGGGCTTGCGAATCGTCTCCCGGTAGGGCACGCGCGGAGGCTTGAGGTTGACCTCGGCCCCGAACCGGGACTTCAGCCGCTCGACGATCACCTCCACGTGGACCTGGGAGAGCCCGGCAACGATCTGCTCGCCCGTCTGGGCGTCGCGGTGCAGATCGATCGTCGGATCCTCCTCCTGGAGGCGGCGCAGGGCGGTGAACACCTTGTCCTCGTCGCCCTTGCTCTTGGGCTCCACGGCGAAGGCCATCACCGGGGAGGGGAGCTTGATGCTCGGCATCGAGATCGGCTCGTCGCGGGAGGCCAGCCAGTCGCCGGCCTTCGTCTCCTTGAGCTTGGCCACGGCGCCGATGTCGCCCGGCCCGAACTCGTTGGCGTGGCCGGTCTGGCTGCCCTCGAAGGTCACGAGAGTCCCCACGCGCTCCTTGGTGTGCGTGCGCGTGTTCAGGACCGGCGTGTCCTGCTTGAGCACGCCCTGGTAGACCCGGAACAGGTTGATGCGCCCCGCGAACGGGTCGGCCCGCGTCTTGAACACGTACGCGAACAGCTCCTTGTCCTCGACCGGCTCGAGCGTGACCTCCCCGACATCGAGGCCGCCGTGCTTGACCGGCGACGGGAGGTCCTCGACGATCGCGTCGAGAAGCCGGTTGGTGGCGAGGTTGCGGGTGGCCACGCCGCAGGTGACCGGGAACATCGCGCCGTGGTTGGTGCCCTCCTTGAGCGCGGTGACGATCTCCTCGTGGGAGATCTCCTCACCTTCCAGGTAGCGCTCCATCAGCGCGTCCGAGCCCTCGGCGACCTCGTCCATCAGCTTCTCGCGATACTCCTGCGCCTGGTCGGCGAGCTCGTCCGGGATCGGGATCTGCTTGCAGTTCTCGCGGCCGGCGCCGGTGTACTCGTAGGCCTTCATGTCGACCAGGTCGATCACCCCGGTGACCTCGTGCTCGGATCCGATCGGGATCTCGGTGGCGACGACGTGCTGGCCGAAGGCGGACTTGAGCGAGTCCAGGGTGCGGAAGAAGTCCGCGCGCTCGCGGTCGAGCATGTTGACGAACACCAGGCGTGCCAGATCGAGCTCGGCGGCGCGCTGCCATAGCCGGGTGGTGTGGACCTCGACGCCCATAACCGCGTTGACGACGAACACGGCCGACTCGCACACGCGCAGCGCGCCGAGCGCGTCGGCGATGAAGCTCGAGTCGCCGGGGGTGTCGAGCAGGTTGACACGGCGCTCCTGCCACTCGAAGGAGGAGAGGACCGCGGAGATCGACATTTGACGGGCCTTCTCGTCGGGGTCGGAGTCCGACACGGTCGTGCCGTCGGTGACGGAGCCCATCCGGTTGACCTGACCGGCCTCGAACAGCAGCGCCTCGTGTAGCGACGTCTTGCCAGTGCCGCGGTGGCCGACGAGGGCCACGTTGCGGATGCGATCCGCGGCCTTGTGCATGCGATTCTCCTCTCGCTCGGGTACTGAGAGGCGACCTTACCGCGCGCGAGGGTCGGGTGAGCGCATCTGCGCTCGGCTCGCTAGTCGAGCTCGCCCTGGAGCTTCGAACGGAGGCGCAGCACGGCCTTCGTGTGCAGCTGGGAGACGCGGGACTCGGTGACTCCGAGCACCTCGCCGATCTCCCGGAGGGTCAGGTTCTCGTAGTAATAGAGCGCGACGACGAGCTTCTCGCGCTCGGGCAGGGCGGCGATCGAGTCGGCGATCCGGTCGCGCAGCTCGGACTGGTCGACCAGATGCTGGGGGTCGGGGGCGCCGCGGTCGGCGAGCGTGTCGAGCAGGGACACCTGGTCGCCGGTCGAGTCCGAGACGTTCCAGAGCTCGTCGAGCGCGACGATCGTCGAGTTGGAGATCTGGAGCAGGGCGTCCTGGAAATCCGACACGCTCATCGAGAGCTCGCCGGCCATCTCCTCGTCGCTGGGGGCGCGCTGCAGGCGCGACTCGAGCTTCTGGTTGGCGCGCTCGATCTCGCGGGCGCGGGCGCGGACGGAGCGCGGAACCCAGTCGAGCGTGCGGAGCTCGTCGATGATCGCCCCGCGGATGCGGGTGATCGCGTAGGTCTCGAACTTGATCTCCCTCGTGAGATCGAAGCGCTCGATCGCTGAGATCAGGCCCCCGAGCCCGTAGGAGATGAGGTCGGCCTCCTCGACGTGGGCGGGCAGCCCCGAGCTCATCCGGCCCGCGACGTACTTCACCAGCGGCGAATAGGCGACGACGAGGCGCTCACGGGCCCGGTCGTCACTGGTGGCCTTGTAGCGCCGCCACAGGTCCTGAAGCTCGATCGCTTTGACGTTCGTTTCCAGTTCTCCCCCCTGGGGGTCACGCTCGGGGATGCGCGCGCGCGTAAGCCGACCGCAAACGCGACGCCTCCACTCGAGTGTAGACCTGCGTCGTAGAGATGGCCGCATGCCCCAGCAGCTCCTGGATCGCGCGCAGGTCGGCGCCGCCCTCGAGCAGGTGCGTCGCGAACGAATGGCGGAGCGCGTGCGGGTGCGCGTCGCCCACCCCGGGCCGACGCGCGGCGGCACCCCGCGCCCAGGTGCGAAGCCGCCGGCGGACGTCCGAGGTGGAGAGCCGTCGTCCTGTCTTGGACAGGAACAGCGCGCCGGATGCGCCCGCGTCGAGCGCGGGCCGGCCCTGAGCGAGGTAGCGCTCGAGCGCCCTCAGCGCGTGCTCGCCCGCGGGAACCACCCGGGTCTTGCCGCCCTTGCCCTCCACCCGGACCGTCTCGGAGTCAAAGTCGATCGAGTGCAGCTCCAGCGCCACCAGCTCCTCGGCGCGCAGTCCGCACGCGTAGGCGAGCTCGAACAGCGCCCGGTCGCGCAGCTCGAGGGGGCTCGTGGCGGGGATGCCGTCGAGCAGGTCGGCCACCTCGCCGGCCTTGAGAACGCGGGGCAGGCGGGTGCCGCGCTTGGGCGAGGAGACCAGCTCGGCCGGGTTTTCGCGCCGCGTTCCGAGCTGCACCTGGACGCGGAAGAGGCCGCGGAGCGCCGCCAGCTTGCGCGCGATGGTCGTGGGTGCGTTCCCCCGCTCGGACAGGCCGGCGGCGTAGCGGCGCAGCGCGCGCACGTCGGCGGTGACGGGCTCGAGCCCGTGGTCGGTCGCCCACTCCCCGAACTGCTTGACGTCGATGGCGTAGGCCGCGCGCGTCTTCTCGGCGACCGCGCGCCGGAGGAGGTCCTGCTCAAACGTCGCGATGGCGGCCTGCCAGGCCGGTCCCAGGGTCGGCACTAGCTGACGTTGACGAGCGTCCCGATTGGCGTGTACTGGTAGACGTCGTGCGCTTCGGAGTAGGGCATCTCGACGCAGCCCAGGCTCTGCGCGCTCCCGTAGGAGGCGCGCTGGAACCCGTGGAGGGCGTCTCCGCCGTTGAAGTAGCTGACCCAGGGGACGCCGGCATCGTTGTAGTGGCTGCCGTCCGGGTTGGTGCCGCTCATCGTCACCGACGGGGCGTGCTCGAACACGGCGAACGTGCCCTTGGCGGTGGGCGCCGCCGGGATCCCGGTGTTGGCCGGTCCCGTCACGACGGTCTTGCCGCTGTGCCAGACGTTGATGCTCTCGGGCGTGGCCTCGCTCACCTGGACGAACGTGTAGCCGAACGAGGAGCCGTGGCCGGATACAGCCGCTCCGATCAGCGCCTTCCACACGCCCGCGCCGGCTACGCCGTCGGCGGTGATGCCGTGGTCGTTCTCGAACGCCATCACGGCGCCCCGGGTCATCTCGCCGGCCGTGCCCGGCGCCCACATCGACCTCAGCGTCGAGGGCGTGTTCGGGTAGGCCCAGTCGAACGATCCCGCCGGTGGATGGATGGCCGCGGCCTCCTGGGCCGCGGGCGTCCCGGCGACCGGCTGTCCCGTGAACTTCAGCGGCAGGTAGCCGAGATTGGCGAGCAGCTGCTGCAGGCGCACGGTCGTGCCCACGGGCACGCTCCAAGTGCCGGTCGACGGGTTGGCCGCCCCCGCGAGCTGGACGCCGCCGGGCAGCGGGACGTTGACCTTGGCGCCGAGCCCGTAGCCGAAGCCCTCGGGGCGGAAGACGATCGCGTGCGAGTCCAGCTTGTGCCACGTCCCGGGCGTGATCGGGTTCACGGGCGGGAGCGACTTGCCGAGCGCCTCGTCGACGGGCTTGGAGAAGGTCAGGGTGATCGGAGTGGCCGGGCCGATCGTCGAGCCGGGAGGCGGATACGCGACCGCCGAGGCCTTGGCCCCGGCCGGGAACCAGCTGACGAGCGACGGGGAGGCGATCTCCCACGAGCGCGGGGCCCCGGCCACCCACACCGACCCGGCCGAAGCCGTCCGGTCGAGCGTGATGTCGGTTTGCGGCGCGGGCAAAGCCTGGCGGTGCAGATGTCCCTGGGGACCCGAGGCCACCGAGCTCACGGGGGCGCTGAAGTGGACCTTGAGCGGGGCGCTGCCGGCGAGCGTGACGTACTGCTGGGTCGGCTGCGCCGACGGCGTGGTCAGGGTCACGAACAGCCGCTCGGTCTTGCCACCGAGCCAGCCCACCGACCCCGGGCGCTTGACGGTGGCGTAGATCGTGATCTGCTCGCCGGCGTGGACCAGTCGCGTCGGCCAGATCTCGTGGCCCCGGAGGGTGACGCCGATCGAGTGGTTGTCGCGTCCGCCGGTCGCGCTGAGGTTCTCGATGCGCCCGCCGCCCAGCGGGAGGTCGACCCGGGCCAGCGCCGTCGGGTCGCTCGACAGGCTGGCGCGGGAGGTGGCGAGCGCGATCGCACCCGCCGCGATCGCGACGATGACGAGCACGAACAGGCCCCCGGCGACGTACCGTGCCGGACCGCCGCGGCGGGGCGTGGCAGCGAGGCCGCGGCCGGGTCGGGAGGCTCGCCCCCGCGGGTCAGCCGTAGGGCGTAGATATGAGACGGGCGCCACTCTGCGCGAATCCTACCGGGCGGCTCCGGCGGTCAATCAACCCGCGGGGGAGGATCTGCAACGAGTCTTTCACTATTTTGCTCGCGCGCGTTCAGGATCGCTGCCGCTCGAGCGCCCGCTCGAGCGCCGCCATCACCGTCCGCCGCGCTTGGTGCGCCGTCTCGTAGCGGTGCAGCTCCTCGAGCGCGTCGGGCTCCAGCGACGGAATGATCTCGATCAGCTCGGTGGCGCTCAGATCGTCGTAGGCGGCGAGGCTCTGGCGGTCCGGGGCCGGTCCCGGAGCGGCCCGGGTGGCGACGGATTGCACGCTCGGGCTCCAGCGCAGGAACTCCTCGACGTCGGGCTCGTACCGGTACTCGTCGTTGCCGCTGCGCAGGAGCGGCCGCAGCCGCTGTTGGGCCCGCAGCCGCAGCACCGTCTCCCGGGTGGTGAAGCGGAACGCGTACCCGGACGCCTTCAGGCGCCTGTTGTCGAGCCCGCGGCCGTGGCGGAGCTGCCTGGTCATCTCGAGCGGCACCCGGAGGCCGAGCTGGCGCAGCGCGGTGGCGGCGACGCCGGCGCCCCAGGGTGGAAGCACCGGGAGCATCGTCTTGCCGAGCAGCGAGACGATCTCCGAGAGCACGAGCACTCCGTCGGCGGCGACGTTGTACGCGCCGGGAAGCTCGCGGTGGACGGCGTGGGCGAGCGCGCTCACGACATCGTCCTCGTGGACGAACTGAAACCGGGGGTCGAAGCCGAGCATCGAAGGCACCACCGGCAACCCGAACAGGGCGAGGTGGGAGCTCCGCTGCTCGGTGCCGATCTCGTCCGCGACGCGGAGCACGGTGACTGTGCAGTCGGGGCGGCGGGCACCGAACTCGGCGAGCGCCCGCTCGGCCCGGACGATGTCCCGTTCGAGTTCGGTGCGGGTGCGGACCGGCTGGACCGTGTCCTCCGTGATGAAGGCCGGCTGGTCCGAGCCCCAGCCGTAGTAGTTCGCCGAGGACCTGAACACGAGCTTTCGTAGCGTGTCGCCGGACGTGGCGCACGCCTGGAGGATGTTCGCGGTCCCGGTGACGTTGACCTGACGCAGCTTGGCCGGCGGCGCGAGCATGGGGTCGGCGATGAGCCGGGTGTCGACGACGGTGTCGATCGCGGCGGCGCGGAGGATCCTGCGCAGCGACGCCGCCTCGATGTCGGTTCGCACGAACTCGGTGCGCTGGAGCTCGTGGCGGGGGTCCTCGGCGTCGACGCCGATGATCGCCTCGACCTCGGGCTCCCCCTCGAGCGCCTGAGCCAGGCGGCCACCGAGGTACGAGGACAGGCCCGTGATCAGGATCCGGCGCGACTCCATCCCGGGGTATTACCCAAGCCAGGCGCTGCGCCTCGCCGCCACCATCTCCAGCAGGTTCTCCTGGATCAGAGCCCGGATGTCCTGCGCCAGAGCCTGGATCTGCGCTTCCGGCGCGGGAGCCGAGCCGGCGTGGACGGGCTCGAGGAAGCGGACCTTGAACTTGGCCGGGAGCGGGATCGCCGGTGCGATCGGCAGGCGAGGCAGGCGCCGCAGCAAGGACGGCAGCCGCGCGAACACGGGCGCTGCCTCCTCGGCGCCGAGGACGGCGATGGGGACGATCGGGACACCGGCACCGGTCGCGGTCCTGATCAGGGTCGTGTCCTCGAACGGGCGCAGGCGGTAGCGCTCGCTCAGCGGCTTGGCGGCGCCACGCGTCCCCTCGGGGAAGGCGAGCACCAGCTGCGCCTCGTCGTAGAGGAGGCGGTGGAGGTTCGCGGGGTGATCGGCCACGCCACCGACCTTGGTCATGAGCATGCCCACGCCGGGGAGGTCGCCCAGGCGAGCGGCAGTGAGGAACGTGACGGCGCGGGGGCGGGGATGGCTCTCGCGGATCGCCTTGGCGATCATCGCGGCGTCGGGCGGGACCGCACCGGCGTGGTTGGCCACCAGAAGCGCACCGCCCTCGCCGGGGACGTTCTCGATGCCCTCGACCTCGACTCGGAACCAGTAGTGGTAGAGGAACTGGTAGACGGTACGGTCGACCAGGCTCTCGACGCGCTCCGAGCGTCCCCAGTCGGTGACGTGGCGGTCGGGCTCGAGGCCCGGCAGGTAGCGGCGGAGCTCCTCGCGCGGGGTCGGAGGCGCCAGCTCGCTCCCGGTCGGGTGAAAGAGCTCGCCGGAGGGATCCGCCATCCCGGGCGATTCTGGCAGGCGCGGTGGCGGGGAGGCGGATGCCCGCCCGCCCCGCGCGGTGGCGGGTAGGCGGATGCCCGCCCGCCCCGCCCATGCGCGCTACCTGTACGTGCCCTTGTAGTTGAACGTGTAGAGCGCCGGTCTTGACGCTCCCCGTGCCGCTGAAGGTGCCGACGAGCGTGTGACCCTTCTGTGATCCTGTGCCCTTGGTGAGGTTGAGCTTGCCGTTGGTCACGGTCGCGGAACCCCCCTGCCCGATCGTCAAGGTCGCCGATCCGGTACCGCTGATCGCGCCCGTCTCCGTGTAGAGGACGACCGGCTTGGCCGTGACCTTGAAGGTCCCCGGGCCTGGCTCGGGAGCAGCTTGAGCTTGTAGGTCACCGCGGTGGCGCCGAGGAGCTTGTCGGTGCCGTCTCCGGCGCTGTAGGTGAAGCCGCCGGAGTCATGGGTGACGGCCACGTGCTGGATGCCGCTGTCGGCCTTGCCCTTCTTGCCGGTGGCGGCGAGCGCCGTCGCGCCCATCGCCAGCAACGCGCACCGCGACGATGGCGCTGAGCGATCGCGCTCAGCGCGCGCGTCTTTCTGAACATCGAGAGGTCTCCCCTCTGTTGGTGTGCCGGCGGCCGTGCGGCCGCCTGACATCGCTTAACGCGCGGCCGCGACCGCCGATGCGCTCGAAAACGAAGCGCTAACAGTCAGCGCGTGATCGCGCCCTCGGAGGCGCTCGAGACCAGGCGGGCGTACTTGGCCAGCGCGGGCCCGGGATACGGACGTTCCGGGGGCCGATAGCCGGCGGCGCGGCTCGCGATCTCGTCGTCCGAGAGAGCGACGTCGAGGCGGCGGGCGTCGACGTCGAGGGTGATCTCGTCGCCGTCGTTGACGAGGCCGATCGGCCCGCCGTTCACCGCCTCGGGCGCGATGTGACCGACCATCAGCCCATGGGTGGCGCCGGAGAAGCGGCCGTCGGTGATCAGCGCCACCTCCTCCCCCAGCCCCTGACCGACCAGAGCTGCGGTCACCGCGAGCATCTCCCGCATCCCGGGGCCTCCGGCGGGTCCCTCGTTGCGGATAACGACGACGTCCCCGGCCTGGACAGCGCTCTGCGTGACGGCGCGCATCGCGTCCTCTTCGGATTCGAACACGCGCGCGGGGCCGACGTGCCGGCGGCGCTCGTGGCCGGCGAGCTTGACGACGCAGCCTTCCGGGGCGAGGTTGCCGCGCAGGATGGCCAAGCCGCCGCTGCGCTTGATCGGGTTCTCGAGCGGACGGACGACCTGCTGTCCCGAGCTCTCGGTGGCGCCGTCCGCGATCTCGCCGATCGTCTGCCCGGTCACGGTCTCGGCGGCGCCGTGGAGCAGACCCGCCTCACTCAGGCGCTTCATCACCAGGGGCACGCCGCCGGCCTCGTACAGGTCGGGCGCGACGTACTGGCCGCCGGGCTTGAGGTCGCACAGCAGCGGGGTGCGCTCGCTGATCCGGTCGAAGTCGGCGATGTCGAGCGGGACGCCCATCTCCTTGGCCACCGCGAGCAGGTGCAGGACGCCGTTGGTGGAGCCGCCGCTGCAGGCGATCGCCGCGATCGCGTTCTCGAGCGCTTCGCGCGTGATGATGTCGCTGGGGCGCTGCCCACGGCTCAGCACGTCCATGACCAGGCGCCCGGCCTCGCCGGCCACGTCCGCCTTTCGCGGGTCGGTGGCGGGGACCATGCTGAAACCGGCCGGCGAGATGCCCATCACCTCGAAGGCCATCGCCATCGTATTGGCCGTGTACTGGCCTCCGCAGGCGCCGGCGCCCGGGGAGGCCGCCTCCTCGATCTCGGTCAGCTCCTCGTCGGTGATGCGGCCCGCGGCGTGCGCACCGATCGCCTCGAACACCTCCTGGATCGTGATCTGCCGGCCGTTGTAGTGGCCGGGGTAGATCGAGCCGCCGTAGAGCATCACGCTGGGGACGTTCAGCCGGCACAGCGCCATCACCGTCGCCGGGATCGTCTTGTCGCAGCCGCTGATCGCGATCACCGCATCGAAGCGGTGCGCGTCGCACACCAGCTCGATCGAGTCGGCGATGACCTCGCGGCTGACCAGGGACGCTCGCATTCCCGGCGTGCCCATCGTGATCCCGTCCGAGATCGCCACCGTGTTGAGCTCCATCGGCGTTCCCCCGGCCGCCCGGATCCCGTCCTTGACCTTGGCCGCAAGTGCCCGCAGGTGGAAGTTGCACGGCATCGTCTCGATCCAGGTGTTGGCCACCCCGACGATCGGCTTGCCGAGCGCCTCGTCGTCGTATCCGATCCCCTTCAGGTAGGCGCGGGCGGCGGCGCGCTCGGGACCTTCCGTGAGCGCGCGGCTTCGATGCTTGGGGTCGAGGGAGGCCGCCATCGGGGAGCGGACTGTAGCGAGGCCCTACTGCGGGAAGGGCGCGCGAGTGGCGACGTCGCGCATCCGTGCGCGCTCCCACTGCTTGAGGCGCCACAGGTCCCGCGTGAGCTGTGCCGGGTCGAGCTGACGTCCCGGCAGGTGCATGTTGGCGGTGGAGAGCAGCCGGCGCTCGTCGCCGGTCAGCGCCATCCACTTCGCGAGCACGTCGTCCGAGTCGGGCAGGCGGGCGCTGCCGTACGGCCGCTCCTGGTCCAGGAACTCGACGCAGTACTCGCCCAGCAGCCGGTGCGTCTGAGCCAGGTAGGCGACGATCGGCCGGTGGGGATAGATCAGGTACGCGTACGGGGCGCCACCGGTTCCGCCCGCCTCGTCGGGGCCGTCGGCCTGGCTGCCCCACACGCGCAGGAAGCCGAGGTCGCGGTACATCGCCCACTCTTCCTCGTTGACGCACGAGCGCAGCAGCGTTCGCGCACGCTGCTCGGCACGGCGCTCCCGGCCCGGGTCATAGGAGACCGACGGCGCGCGCTGGCGCCGGGCCTTGTGGCGTGACCAGCCTTCCTCCAGGCGAGGGATGATCAGATCGGAGAGCAGGGCGATCGCGACGAGCGCGGTGGCAGCGAGCGCGAGGACCACAGGCTGGGGGCGCCTATCGGCCGCCCGCCGCCCGCGGAAAGAAGATCACGCGGTCGGCGTCCCGAGGTATCTGCTCGAACGAGCGGACCATCATCGATTCCCGGCGTCCTCGCTCTCGGGTCACCGGTACCGCAGCCCACAGCCCGGCGTCGAGCTGGCGCCTGAACTCCTCGATCATGCGCTGCTCGTCCTCCGCGTGCTCGACGTCGCCTTCCGCGATCAGCACCTCTCCATGGCCTGGCTTCATCCGTAGAAAGCGCACCGCTCGATTATGTCAAAAGGCGGCTGTCCGCCGGCGCGGGCTGGGAGGCTTCGGAGAGCTTTTCCGGCGGCGCGATCCTCATGCGCGCCACCGGTTCCGAGGATGTTGACCGGGCCGGCGCCGGCGCCGAGGTCGCGCAGCCCGTCGCGCACCGCGCGCGCAGCGAGCTCCTTCGCGGTGGTCGCCGCGCTCAGCGGATCGTCGCCGAGGGCGAGGCGGGCGGCGAGCACCGAGGAGTGGGTGCAGCCCGAGCCGTGAGCGGCGCCGGCGGCGTAGCGCGGACCCGGGAGCGCGATCACGCGCTCGCCGTCGAAGAAGGTGTCGGTGGCCTGCTCGCGGTGGCCGCCGGTGACCACGACGATCGGCGGGCCGAGCTGCTCTGATCGCGCGGGCGAGCGTCTTCGACGTCGTCCGTGGTCTCGCTGCCCGTGAGCGCCCGGGCCTCGGGGACGTTCGGGCGTGACTACGGTGGCGCGCGGGAGCAGCCGCTCGATCAGGGCGGCGCGGGCCTGCGGCTCGAGCAGGGCGGCGCCGGACTCCGCCACCATCACCGGGTCGAGCACGACCGGGGTTCCGCGGGGAGCTCGTCGAGGGCGGTGGCGACGGCGTCGATCGTGGCCACGTTGCCCGAGCATCCCGATCTTGACCGCATCGATGCCGATGTCCTCGCGCACCGCGCGCGACCTGGGCGATGATGATCTCCGGCGGGATCGGGTGAACGGCGCTCACCCCGACCGTGTTCTGCGCCGTGATCGCGGTGATCGCCGAGGTCCCGTGGACGCCGCAGGCGGCGAAGGCCTTGAGGTCGGCCTGGATGCCGGCGCCACCGCCGAATCCGAGCCGGCGATCGTGAGGACGCACGGAATGCGGGCCATGGGCTCGAGGGTAGTGGCGAGCGGACGGGGCGGACGGACCGCCGTGCGGCACCGCCCCTACCCGCCGACCACTCCTCAAAAGCTGCGACGTCGGCACGCAGGGTGCGTTTTCCGCCCCCTATCCGCCGACGTCTCCCTCGGGCGGCGATGATCGGCGGGAAAGGGTCGCTTTCCGAGACTTATCCGCCGACGTCTGCCCGGGGGGCGATGATTCGCGGGAAAGGCTCGCTTGGAGGGAGGTACGGGCCGCGCGCGACCGCCACGCGAAAGCTCCCGCCGGCGAGCGCCCGCGCGCTACGGCACCACGTGGAAGCGCCCGCCCGCGCCCCGGCGGATGTAGCCGGCGAGCTCCAGCTCCGCCAGCGCCGCCAGCCCGTCCTGCGCCGGCAGCCCCGCGCGACGCACCGCTCCGGCGGTGTCGTGGCCGTCCCCGAGCGCGCGCAGGAGCCGGCGGAGCGAGCCGCCGAGCTCGGCCCGCGGCTCCTCCTCCACCGCCAGGCCGCCGGCCGATGCCGAACAGGTGGTCGAGCACGTCCTGCGGCCCGCGGACGACGTAGGCGCCGGCGACCAGGAGCCCGTTCGGCCCCTCCGACATCGGCGAGGTGATGCGGCCGGGCACGGCACCGACGGGCCGGCCGAGATCCTCGGCGAACCGGGCCGTCAGCAGCGAACCCGAGCGCTCGCCGGCCTCGACCACCACCGTCGTGGCGGCGAGTGCCGCGATGATCCGGTTGCGAGCCCGGAAGTTCCAGCGCCACACGGTGGCGCCGCACGGGAGCTCGGACACCGCCGCGCCCCGGGCGACGATCTGGCGGTGCAGCGCCGCGCCTGCGCGCCGGGTAGGGCCGATCCGCCGGACCCGGGAAGCACCGCCACGCGTGGCGCGCCTCGGCCTCGAGCGCGCCGGCGTGGGCAGCGCGAGTCGATCGCCGAGCGCCATGCCGCTCAGCACCGTCAGACCCGTGCGCGCGAGCGAGCGCCCCAGAGCCCGCGCCACGTCGAGGCCGTAGGCCGAGGCGCGGCGGGCGCCCACGATCGCCACCGGGGCGCTCGGCGAGGAGCGCCTGCAAGCGCTCGACGCCGCCGACGATGTGGAGCACCGCGGGGGCGCTGTCCAGGTCGAGCAGCGCTTCCGGATAGTGCGGGCTGCAGCGGCAGATCGCGTCGACATCGGCGGCGACGCGCGGCGCGCACGGCCTCGTCGTCGAGCCGATCGAACTCGTCCTCGATCTGGGCGCGGTGGCGACCGCCGACGGCCGCGATCAGCTCCTCGTCGCTCCAAGGCGAGCACGTGGTCGATCTGCGGTGCGCGCCTGCTCGAGGTGGCCGCCCAGCCGCGCCACCAGCCAGGCCCGAGCACAGGCACGAAGCGCACGCGGCGATCATGCTGCCAGCGCCGCGTCGTCGAACCCCCGCTGACGGAGGCTGAGCGCAGCGAGGACGTCGCCGTGGGAGACGTGGTCGTGGTGCTCGAGGTCGGCGATCGTCAGCGCGACGCGCATGATCCGGTGGCGCCCGCGAGCGCTCAGGGCGCCGACCGCGTAGGCGCGCCCGAGCGCATCGGCAGCGGCGGGCTCGAGCCGGACGTGCCGGCGACGGCGCGGGCATCCATCTCGCCGTTGCAGCGCGCTCCGCCGAAGCGCTTGCGCTGGCGCTCCCGGGCCTCGGCCACGCGCGCGCGGGCGGCGCTCGAGTCGACCACGGGCTCGGCGCGGAGCTCCGCCTCGCTCGGGCGCTGGACGTTCACGAGCAGGTCCATCCGGTCGAGCAGTGGTCCGCTCAGGCGCCGGCGGTGACGTCGCAGGTCGGCCTCGAGGCACTGACACCGGTCGCCCACGCCGGCGTACCCGCACGGGCAGGGGTTGGTGGCGGCGACGAGCATGAACCGGGTCGGGAAGATCAGCGCGCGCTGACCGCGCACGATCGTCACCCGGCCGTCCTCGAGCGGCTGGCGGAGCGCGTCGAGCACGCCGGCGGCTGAACTCGGAGAGCTCGTCGAGGAACAGCACGCCGTGCGTGGCCAGCGTGGCCTCGCCCGGGCGCGGCGGCACGCCGCCGCCCACCAGCCCCGACGGGGAGATCGTGTGGTGCGGGGCCCGGAACGGGCGGGTCGGAGATGAGCCCGCCGGTGTGCAGCCCGGAGATGCTGTGCAGCCGGGTCACCTCCACCGCCTCGTCCCGGTCATCGCCGGGAGGATCGACGGGATCCGCCGGGCCAGCATCGTCTTGCCCGTCCCCGGCGGCCCCTCGAGCAGCAGGTTGTGGCCGCCGGCGGCGGCGATCTGGATTGCGAGCACCGCGGCCGCCTGACCGCGGACGTCCGCCAGGTCGAGCCGGCCCTCGGATCCCGACGGCGCGGGCCGGCCCGGCGGAAGCGGCGGCGGATCCGCGCCCCGAAGCAGCCGCGCGGCCTCGGCCAGAGCTCGAGACGCCCGCCACCTCCACCCCCTGGACGATGGCCGCCTCGCGAGCCAGTGCACGCGGCACGATCAGGCGCGCGATCCTCGCCCGGCGCGCGCCCTCGGCCACGGCGAGCGCGCCCGGCGAGGCCCGAAGCTCGCCACCGAGGGATAGCTCGCCGAACACGGCGTAGCGGGACACCGAGTCCGCCGGCACCTGCTCGGAGGCCACGAGCACTCCGAGCGCGAGCGCGGTGTCGAACCCCGGGCCGGCCTTGCGCAGGAACGCCGGCGCCAGGTTGGCGGTGATCCGCTGGCGCGGGAACTCGAACCCCGAGTTCAGGATCGCCGACTGAATCCGATCGCGCGACTCTCGCACGGCCACGTCGCCGAGGCCGACGATCGTGAACGCGGGCAGGCCCGAGCGGATGTCGACCTCGACCAGGACCTGGCGCGGATCGACGCCGTCGATGGCGAAGGTGGCGATGCGGGAGAGCATGGCTCGACGCTACGCGCGCACCTCGAACACGTGGGTGACGCGCGGAAACGATTCTGCGCACGCGCCGGCGCGGCGAGTGCGCAGAGTTGAGCACACGCCGTCACCCACGTGTCACCGGACCACGCGTAGCGTCGAGAACGATGAGCAGCGATCTGCGCCAGCGACTCGGCCGCCTCGGCGAGCAGCTCGCGTCCGAGCACCTGATCAGGCGCGGGTTCGAGATCGTCGAGCGCAACTACCGCACCCGCTGGGGCGAGCTCGACATCATCGCCACCGACGGCCAGGCCCTGGTGTTCTGCGAGGTGAAGACGCGGCGTCTCGTCCACGGCGGCGCCGAGCCGCTGGACGCCGTCCACGTTCGCAAGCGCTCGCAGGTGCGCAAGATGGCGGGCCAGTGGCTGGTGGCGCGGACCGACCGGCCCTACGCCGAGCGGATCCGCTTCGACGCCATCGGCGTGACGTTCGACTCGGTGGGCGACGCTCGTCCGGATCGAGCACGTCGAGGACGCGTTCTGAGCGGCAGCCCGGGGTGGCGCGTCCGGACCGGCCCGCCCGGCAGCTCGGCGCGGTGCGTCCGGACGGGCCCGCGCGGCCCCACGGACGCCGCGCGCAGCGCGGCCCAAACTACAGCGACAGCTGCTGGTAGGCCGCGGACTGAAACGACAGCCGGTGAAGCGGCGAGACCCCGAGGCGCTCGATCGCTTCCCGGTGCTCGGGCGTGGCGTACCCGACGTGCTGGGCGAATTCCCAGCCCGGGTGCGCACGATCGGCGCGGCGCATGTACCGATCCCGCGTCTCCTTGGCGATCACCGAGGCGGCCGCGATCGCCGCGCTCTTGCCATCGCCACCGATCACGGCCCGCTGCTCGTACTCGAACGCCGCCACCGGGAACCCGTCGCTCAGGCAGATGCACTCGGGGCACGCGACCCGCTGGAGCGCGGTGCGCAGCGCGGCCAGGTTGGTCACGTGGAGCCCGCGCGCGTCGATCCCGGGCGCGCACCGGGTGATGATCGCCACCCGCGCCGCGATCCGCATGATCAGCGGGAACAGCTCCGCGCGCCCCTCGGGCGTGTGCTGCTTTGAGTCGTTGAGCGCGCGGAGGGTCCGGACTTCGCCGGGCCCGATCCGGTCGAGGTCGAACAGCACCGCCGCCGCCACGAGCGGCCCCGCCAGGCAGCCGCGGCCGGCTTCGTCGGCGCCTGCCACGTAGCGGGCGCCGAGGTCGCGGTCGAAGGCGAACAGGCGCCGGCCGCGCGCCGAGCGGCGCGGTTTCTTGCGGGTCTTAGAGGAAGCCGATCCGGTCCGGCGGCCAGTAGGTGAAGAAGGCCGTCCCGATGATCCAGTTGCCCGGGACGGGGCCCCAGTAGCGGCTGTCGTCTGAATCGCCACGGTTGTCGCCCATCATGAAGTAGTCGCCGGGCGGAATGACGATCGGAGTCGGGAAATTGCAGTCTTCGCCTGCGCTGCAGGAGGCGATGTAGGCGTCCTTCTCCCGGGTTCCGTTGCGGATCACGTGACCGGCCACGATCTGGATCCGATCGCCCGGGAGGCCCACGACGCGCTTGATGAACGGCGTCTGGTGCGATTCGGCGGGGGTCGACTGACCGCACGGCTGCGCGTGGCCCGAACCCTGGTTCTGGTTGCCGCATTCGGGCGGCTGGGGTCCGCGCCGACGGGCGGGTGGAAGACGACGATGTCGCCGATCGCAGGCTTTGTGTCCAGGCGATTGGTGAGCACGCGCTGGTTGACCTTGAGCGTCGGGACCATCGAGGCGCTCGGGATGCGGAACGGCTTGACGACGAACGCCTGGATCAGCAGCGCGAGCGCCACCGCGATCGCCACCGTGAGGACGAGCTCGATCAGCCCCTTCATCGCGCTACAGAACCCCGATCCGGTCCGGTGGCCAATAGGTGAGGACCGCCTGGCCGATAATCCACTTCCGCGGGACCGGCCCCCAGTAGCGGCTGTCCTGGGAATCCGGGCGGTTGTCGCCCATCATGTAGTAGGTCCCGCGGGGGATGGTGATCCGCTGGGGGAACGTGCACGCGCCGGGCACCCGCGCAGGGGACGGCGTAGGGATCCTTCTCGGCCACGCCGTCGCGGATGACCTGCCCATCGCGGATCGCCAGGCGGTCGCCGGGCAGCCCCACCACGCGCTTGATGAACGTCACCGGCGCGGCCTGGTGGCGACGGCGTCGCACGGGCTGGGCTGATTCTCGCCGACGCCGTCCTGTCCCTGGTCGGGGTCGGCGCAGCTCGCGTAGTTGTTGGGCGGATGAAAGACCACGATGTCGCCGATGTGCGGGGTGTAGAAGTGGGCGCCTAGGCGATCGACGAGCACCCGCTGGTTGATGTGCAGCGTGGGCAGCATCGAGCCGCTCGGGATCCGGTAGGCCTTGACGACGAACGCCTCGATCGCGAGCGCCAACCCGAGCGCGATCGCGATGATGGGCACAAGTTCGGCCAGCCAGCGCGCCAACGACTTGCCGGTCGCCGTCACCCCTCTTCGGGGCCGGCGGGCTGCTCGGCAGCCGCCGTCGGGGAATCGCCCTGCACCGGTGCGGCGCTACCGGACTCCCCAGCCGCCGCGTCCTGCTCCTCGGGTGAGGCCTCGCCGGCCTCGAGCTCCGGCTCGGACTCAGGCCCGTACAGCAGCTCGCGCTGGATGGCCTCCTCCGGACCCGTGTTGCGGCGTTCCCGCACCCGCGCGCGCTTGCCGACGCGGCCGCGCAGGTAGTAGAGCTTGGCGCGCCGCACGTCTCCGCGGGCGGCCACTTCGATCCGCTCGATCTTCGGCGAGTGAAGCGGGAACGTCCGCTCCACCCCCACGCCGAAGGACTGCTTGCGGACCGTGAAGGTCTCACGCGCGCCGTGGCCCTGGCGCTTGATCACGACACCTTCGAACACCTGGGTGCGCCGGCGCGTTCCCTCGATCACCTGGAAATGCACGCGCAACCGATCACCGGCGTCGAACGTCGGTACCCGGCGGAGCTGGGCGCGCTCCAGGCTGTCGATCACGCTGCTCATGGCGATTGGCCGTGCGCTTTGACCTGGGCCGCGTCCTCGGCGCGCCTGCCCTGTCCACGCGGGGGCCTATGGTAGCTGACCGCTTCGGCGTCCTGCTTCCCGCGCCCGCTCCTGGCTCTGCTCGAGGCGCCACTGGCGTATCCGGGCGTGGTGGCCGGAGAGCAGTACCTCGGGCACGTGCCAGCCGCGGAAATCCGCCGGGCGTGTGTAGTGCGGGTACTCGGGCGCGCCGCCGAGGGCCTGGCTGAAGGACTCCTCGACGGCCGATTCGGCGTGGCCGAGCGAGCCCGGGAGCTTTCGCATGACGGCGTCGCACACGACCATCGCCGGGAGCTCGCCCCCGGCGAGGACGTAGCGGCCGATCGAGACCTCGTCGCTCGTGAAGTGGTCGATCACCCGCTGGTCGAAGCCCTCGTAGCGGCCGCACAGCAACGTGAGCGCCGGCGCGTGCGCCAGCTCCTGCACCAGCTCCTCGTCCAGGAGACGACCCGCCGGAGTGAGCGCGATCACGCGCCGCTTTCCCGGCAGCTCGGCGGGGTCGACTCCGTAGCGCGCCCGCAGCGCCGCCTCGACCACGTCCACGCGGAGAACCATGCCGGCGCCGCCGCCCATCGGCATGTCGTCGACCTGACCGGCCTTGAGCGGCGTGTGGTCGCGGTAGTTGACGTAGGCCAGCCGATGCCCTGCGGCCAGCGCGTTGGCCACGTGGCGCTGGCGCTCGAACCACCCGAACGCCTCCGGAAACAGCGTGAAGACGTCGACCTCCACCTAGCCCTCCCCGAGGAACCTGAGGTCGACGTCGATCTCCCGGCGATCGAGGTCGACCTCCCGCACGGCGTCGCTCACGAGCGGGACGAGCAGGTTCTCACCGCCGCTCTCGCGCGCGACCTCGAGTACCTCGCACGACGGCAGCGCCAGCAGCTGGCGGACCGTGCCCACCGAGCGCTCGCCGTCGCGCACCCGGCAGCCTTCGAGGTCCTCGGCCCACCATTCGTCGGGACCGAGCTCGGGCACGCTGGCGCGCGCGACGAGGAGCTCTGTCCCCCGCAACGCGACGGCGGCGTCGCGGTCGTCGTGGCCCTCGAGCCGGACGATCGGGCGCGCGTCCGTGCCGGCGCGGCGGCTTATCTGCAGCTCGCGGTCGGCGACCGACACGCGCGCGCCCATGGCCAGCAGCTCCGGCGCGGGGTCGACCACGTAGAAGCTGCCGTCGAGCCCGTGCGGGCGGCCCACCACCCCGGCCCGCAGCCAGGCGGGCGGCCCCATCAGGAGTCGACGATGTCCACGAACACGCGGCGCCTGCTCTTCGTCGCCGCGGTCTTGATCACGGTGCGCAACGCCGACGCGGTGCGTCCGCCACGGCCGATCACGTTGCCGTAATCCTCGTCGGCCACCGACAGCTCGAGCACGGTGGCGCCGTCGTCGTCCTGCACCTCGTTGACGTGGACCTGGTCGGGATGCTCGACCAGCCCCCGCGCCAGATACTCGAGCAGTTCCTTCACGGGTGCGGCTAGCTGATGCCCTGCGTGCGCAGCAGCTTGCGAACCGTGTCGGTGGGCTGCGCCCCCCGCGCGAGCCAGTCGCGCACGCGCTCCTCGTTGAGCACGATCGTCGACGGGTCGGTCTGGGCGTTGTAGTGCCCGACCGTCTCGATCACGCGACCGTCGCGCTTGGAGCGCTGGTCGGCGACGACCACGCGCCACACAGGGTTCTTGCGCCCGCCGATGCGGGTGAGCCGGAGACGTACCGCCATAGCGACCGACGAGGTTAGCGTGCCCGCCCCCGAAGTGCCCCGGCGGCTAAGGGCAGTGGCGCCCCGTCGCGACCCGGAACAGGGCCGCGGCATTCGGCTTCGGGGTCTCCCGGAGGGAATAGAGGTACTGGGCGTCAGCCGCGACGATCGCCCGCCGGGCGCCGAGCTCCCATTCGGTCACCGGCCGCCCGTCGGTGGGCCGCGCGCAGTAGTTCAGGCGCGGCGCCCCACTCGGGTCGCCCACCCAGAGCGCGCCGGCGGCGATGAAAGCCTTCGTGTTCGGACCAACCGCACGAAGCACCCGCGGTGAGCCGTTGGCGCCGAGAACTCCTGGCGACAGCCCCTCCAGGTACGCCCGAGCGCCGTTCGTCCACGTCAGCCACACACGGGTGCCGGCGACGCCGGCGAGCCTTACGCGCCCGGGCGGCAGCGTCGTGCGGTGCAGGAGCCTTCCGGTGCGCCCGTCGCGGAACTCGATCTCGGCCGCGGTGTCACCGTGGACGTAGGCGAGGAGCGACCCGGCCGCGTTCATCGCGATCTCGCCGCCACCCCTCCCCTTGGGCAGGCTGAGAACCGGTGACCCGGGCGCGTAGCGCTGGAGCCCAGAGCCGGAGCTCACCCACACGGCATCGCCGGCTGCAGCCAGGCTCGGCTGTGCGCCGGGGCTCAAGGCCGCGACCACCTTCCCGGTGAGCCGCTCGGGATCGAGGCTCCACAGGGCGGCGCCCGACCCCGTGTCCGTTACCAGCCACAGCCGCCCCGCAGCCCGAACGATGTCCTGCACGGTTCCGCCGAATTGCGTGACGTCGACGGTGTGGCCCGAGGCGGCAGCGATCTGCACGAGCTCGCCCTGATTTGGCGCGAACCGTTGCGTGACATAGACAGAGCGGCCGAGGGCGAACACCTGTGGGGACGTGAGGTCGAGCGCGAACGGACGCGGGCCGGCGCCGATCACGGCAGGTGGGGCCGCAGGGGGTGCGGCGACGTGACGCACCGGTGCTCTCCGGGCGCTCAGCGCGAAAACCACGACGACGATGGCCACCGCCACCCCGGCCACGGCCACGAGTCCGGAAAGGAGCGATCGCCGGCGCCGGCGGTGCACGAACCGTCGCTCATGCGCCGCGACGAGCTCCGCCTCGAGCTGCGGGAGCAGGCTCATGACTCCTCCTTTGCCATCTGGTCCCGGAGGCTGGCGAGCCCGCGGCTGACGCGCTTGCGGATCACTGCCTCTGAGCATCTGAGCTCCTGCGCGATCTCGCCGTACCCGCGCTCGTCGAGGATCCGCGCGCGAACCGCCTCGCGCTGATCGGCAGGAAGCGCGTCGAGCATGGCGAGGACGGCGGGTGCGGCGGAGCAGCGCTCGATCTGCTCGAGGTCCTCGTCGGAGAGCTCGATCCGCTCCATGCCGAGCCGGCGGCGCGCCGTGTCGGCCACGCGCCGGCGCCGGAGGCTGCTTACGAGCTTGTGCTCGGCGATCCCGAACAGCCAGGCGCAGGCGGATCCGTGGTCGGACCGGAACGCGGGAGCAGAGACGAGCGCCGCCGCGAACACCTCCGCGGCCAGGTCGGCGGCCGCCTCGGGATCGTGCGTGCGGCGCATGAAGTACGCCAGCATCGGTCGCTCGTAGCGGCGGTAGAGGGCTGCGAACGCAGGTGCCTGCGTCGTCGCGAGAGTGACCAGCCGCTCGTCCGGCTCGCGCTCGAAGTCCCGCATCGTTCAACTGATTCGCGCGGGCCCCGAATCTGTGACCGCCGGCCTCAGCGCGCCTGTCGCATGAGCGCGCCCAGGTCGGGCATCCGCCCCTGGGCCACCTGGCGCATGACCTTGCGCATCTGCTCGAACTGCTTGATCAGCTGCTTGACCGCCTGCACGTTGGTGCCCGAGCCCTTGGCGATGCGCAGCCGGCGCGAGCCCTTGATCAGCTCGGGGCGGCGGCGCTCCTCGGGGGTCATCGACAGGATGATCGCCTGGATCTGGTCGAACTGGCGCTCGTCGACCTTCACCCCGCGGAGCTCCTTGCCCATCCCCGGGATCATCCCCAGCAGCGACTGGAGCGGGCCCAGGCGGCGGATCTGCTTGAGCTGGTCCAGGAAGTCCTCGAGGTCGAACTCGGACTTGCGGAACTTGCGCTCGAGCTCGGCCGCCTGCTCCTCGTCGTAGGCAGACTCCGCCTTCTCGATCAGGGTCATCACGTCGCCCATCCCGAGGATCCGCTGGGACATCCGGTCCGGGTGGAAGCGCTCGAACTGGTCGAGCTTCTCGCCGGTGGAGGCGAACAGGATCGGCTTGCCGGTGATCGCCTTGACCGACAGCGCGGCGCCGCCGCGGGCGTCGCCGTCGAGCTTGGTCATGACCACGCCGTCGAACTGCACGACCTCGGCGAACTGCTCGGCCACGTGGACGGCGTCCTGGCCGGTCATGGCGTCGACGACGAGCAGGACGTCGTGGGGGTTGACCGCCTTCTTGATGTTGGCGAGCTCGGCCATCAGCGCCTCGTCGACGTGCAGCCGGCCGCTCGTGTCGACGATGAGCACGTCCTTGCCCTCGGAGATCGCGCGGTCGCGCGCCCAGGCGGCGATCTTGACCGGATCGCGGTCGGTGCCCTGCTCGTACACGGCCGCGCCCGCCTGGGTGCCGACCTTGATGAGCTGGTCGACGGCGGCGGGGCGATACACGTCGCAGGCGGCGACCGCCACCGAGGAGCCGTGCTGCTCGCGCAGGTACCGGGCGAGCTTGGCCGTGGCCGTCGTCTTACCCGATCCCTGGAGGCCGGCCATCACGATCACCGTCGGGGGCCGGGGCGAGAACGAGAGATCGCGGGCGGCGCCGCCCATCAGGTCGGTGAGCTCGTCGGAGACGATCTTGACCACCTGCTGGCCGGGGTTGAGCTGGCCGATGACGTTCGCGCCGAGCGCGCGCTCCTTGACCGCGTTCGTGAAGCTCTTCACGACCTTGAAGTTGACGTCGGCCTCGAGCAGCGCGAGGCGGATCTCGCGCATGGCGGCGCTGATGTCGTCCTCGGTCAGGGTGCCGCGGCCGCGGACGTCGGCGAGCGTGGCCTGGAGCTTCTCGGCGAGAGAGTCGAACATCTCGCTCCAGCTTATCTGCTAGGTAACGAGCGCCCGCGCGAACTCGTCGGCGTCAAACGGCCGGAGATCCTCCAGCTGCTCGCCCACGCCGATCAGCTTCACCGGGATGCCCAGCTCGTGGGCGATGGCGAGGGCGATCCCGCCCTTGGCGGTCCCGTCGAGCTTGGTCAGGACCAGCCCGGTGACCGCCACCGCCTCGGAGAACATCCGGGCCTGACGCAGGCCGTTCTGGCCGGTGGTGGCGTCGACGGTGAGGAGCGTCTCGTGGGGCGCCTCGGGGATCTGCTTGCCGATCACCCGGCGCACCTTGGCGAGCTCGGCCATCAGATCGTCCTGGGTGTGCAGCCGGCCGGCGGTGTCGATGATGACCACGTCGGCGCCCTCGCGCCGGCCGGTGGCGATCGCGTCGTAGGCCACCGCACTCGGATCGGTGTTGGGAGGGCCCTTGACGAAGCCGACGTTCGCCCGCTCGGCCCACAGCTCGAGCTGCTCGACGGCGGCGGCCCGGAACGTGTCGGCGGCGCCGAGCACGACCTTGCGGCCGAGCTCCTTGCTCAGGTGCCACGACAGCTTGCCGATGGTGGTTGTCTTGCCGGTGCCGTTGACGCCGGCCACGAGGATCACGGTCGGCTCCGGGCGCAGGTCGATGTGGTCATCGCCCGTCTTGGCGATCCCGGCGAGGAGCTCGATCAGGCGGTTGGTGAGGGCCTCGCCGCCGGTGATCGAGCCGGCGGTGGCCTCGCGCTCCAGCTGCTCGACCACCTGAGCGGTGGTGCGGGCGCCCACGTCGGCGTAGATCAGCGCCTCCTCGAGCCGCTCCCAGGTCTCGTCGCTCAGATCCTCGAACAGGGTCGCCTGAATCTCGGTGGCTAGCGCCTGGCGGGTCTTGCGCATGTTCTCGCGCAGGCGGCGGAACATCCCACGACGGCGCTCCTCCTTGACCGGCTCACCGCCCTCCTCGGGCGGCGGCGCGCCGTCGACGATGAAGAGATCCCGCCAGTCCCGTGCCATCGCGGCCCGAGCTTACGCGGCCTGCTCGGCCGGCGGCAGCCGGCGCGAGATCACCTTCGAGATCCCGTCCCCGCCCATCGACACGCCGTAGAGCGAGTCGGCGGCCTCCATCGTGCGCTTCTGGTGGGTGACCACGATGAACTGCGCGTGGCTCGAGTAGGTGCGCAGCAGCTGGAGGAAGCGGTCGATGTTGAGATCGTCGAGCGCGGCCTCGACCTCGTCGAGGATGTAGAACGGGCACGGCCGCGCGAGGAACACGGCGAACAGGAAGGCGAGCGCGGTCATCGACTTCTCGCCTCCGGAGAGCAGCGAAAGCCGCTTCATGTCCTTGCCTGCCGGGGTGATCTCGATCTCCACCCCGAGCACGTCCTCCTCGGGCTCGATCTCGGCCTCCGCCGCGGGCTCGGCGTCGTCCTCGACCGCGGGGGCGTTGCCGTTGCCCCCGAGCACACGCGCCGGTCCCTCACGCTCGGCCACCAGGCGCAGGCGGCCGCGTCCGCCCGGGAACAGCTGCGCCGCCACCTCCTCGAAGTTGCGCGCGGCGGCCGCGAACGTCTGCTCGAAGGTCTCGCGGATCTGGCGGTCGGTGTCCGAGATCAGCTTCTCAAGCTCGCGCAGCGCCGTCTCGAGGTCGGTCCGCTGGCGCTCGAGCTCCTCGACGTGCTCGACGGCCTCGGCGTATTCCTGCTGGGCCAGCGGGTTGACGGGCCCGAGCTGCTCGCGCCGGCGGGCCAGCCGCTCGAGCCGCGTGGTGAGTGCGGCGCGCTCCTCGTCGGGCAGCGGCTCGGTGGCGGGCTCGGCTGCGAGCTCGAGCCGGGCGGCGAGCTGTGCCAGCTCCTGCCGGATGTCCTCGGAGCGGTCGCTGATGCGCTGGACGCGAACCTCGACCGCGGTGAGCGCCTCGTTCTCGCGGTGGAGCGTGGCGTGGAGGCCCGCCTCCTGCTGGGCGCAGGCCCGAAGCTCGGTCGCCAGATGATCTCCGGCTCGGCGGTCCTCGGCGAGCGCGGCCTCAAACCGGGTGCGGCGCTCGCTGATGGCCTCGGTCACGCCCTCCATCGACACGATGACCGCGGCGATCGCCGGCGCGAGCTGCTCGTCGCGTTCGATCGTCCGGCGCAGACGCTCGATCCGCCCCAGGCGCTCTGCCCGCTCGCGCTCTGCGCGCTCGAGCTTCGAGCGCTCGGTGGTCAGCTCGGCTCCAAGCGCCAGGGCGCGCGCGGCGCCCGGGCTGTCGTCCGGAGCCGAGCGCCGCCGGGCGATCGACGCCTCCAGGCGACGCCGCTCCTCGGCGGCCTCGTCGCGGTCGCGCACGGCGTCGCGGTGGGCGCCGACGAGGCGATCGCGTTCGGCGTCGGCGTCGGCCGCGGTGGCGGTGCGGCGCTCGAGCTCGGCGAGCGCCTCCTGCTCGGACTGAGCGGCGGCCTCGGTGGCGCGGATGAGCTCCTCGCGACGGTTTCGCTGGGCCAGGACACGCTCCTCACCGGCGGCGGGCGCCTGGCGGAGCTCGCGCGCCGGCGCGGACCACACCCGCCCGGCGGCGGTCACGGCTACGCCGGTGAACGATTCGGGCACGTCGTCGAGTGAGTCGACGAGCCACGCGTCGCGGAGGAGGACCCGGGCGAGCGCGACCGCGTCCGCAGGCCCGCGGACGAGGTCGAGCAGTCGCGTTGCACCCGGGAGGGGTGGCTCCCCGGTGTGCTCCGGCGCGTCGGTCGGCGCGACGAGGGCGCGCCCGCCGTCGGCGCCGGCGCGGTCGAGCATCGCCGAGGCGCCCGCCCGGTCGCCGGTGATCGCCGCGCGCAGCCGGCCGTCGAGCGCGGCCGCCAGCGCCAGCTCGTGGCCGGGCGCGACCTCGAGCCGGTCGGCCAGCGTGGTGGCGCCACCGAGCGCGGCGGTCTGGCTGCGGAGAAACTGGTTGACGGCGGCGAGCTCGCCGCCGATGCGCGCCGACTCCCGGCGAGTCCCCTCGACGGTCCGCTCGGCCTCGCGCACACGCGTCCGGGCGGCCTCCACCGCCCCCTCGGCCTCTTGACGGGCCCGCCGCCGCTCCTCGACGGCAGCTTCGCGCGCGGCCACCGTCTCGCCGGCAGCCGCGAGCCGGCCCTCGAGCTCGGCCAGCTCTCGCGCCAGCTCGGCCTGGCGATCGGCCTCGAGCGCGGCCAGCTTGGCCTCGAGCGCGGCGATCCGCGCTCCCGCCTCCGGATCGGCCACCTCGACGGGTGCGCTGGCCTCGAGCACGGCGAGCAGCTCTCGGTTGCGCTCGAGCCGCGAGTCGATGCCGCGCTGAGCCGAGCGGACGGAGTCGGTGCGGTAGGAGACGCGCTCGGCCGCGGACCCGGCGCGGAAGGCCCGGCGCGAGAGCTCCTCGTGCTGGGCGCTGCGCGCGGCCAGAGCCTCCTCGGCGGCCTCGCGCCGCGCGGCCACCGCCTCGAGCTCCTGCTCGATCCGCGCGCGCCGCTCCCGTGCCTGCGCGGCCTCTGCCTGAGCGCCGGTCAGCGCCTCGAGCTCGGCGCGGGCGTTGTCGCGCACCAGCTCCCAGCGCACTTCGAGCGTCTGGCGCTCCAGGCGAGCGTGAAGCTCGGCCGCCTCAGCCTGACGCTTGAGCGGGCGCAGCCGCGAGCGGGCCTCGCGCTCGACGTCGAGAGCCCGGTCGAGGTTGTCCTGGGTGCGAGCGAGCTTGAGCTGGGCGCGGCGCCGGCGCTTGCGGTGCTTGCCGAGGCCGGCCGCCTCCTCGATCAGCAGGCGCCGGTCGCGGGGCTTCGAGGTCACGAGCGACTCGACCCGACCCTGGGAGATGACCGAGTGCATCTCCTTGCCCAGGCCGGTGTCCGAGAGGACGTCGATCACGTCGACGAGCCGGCAGCGGGCGCCGGCCAGGCGGTATTCGCCCTCCCCGGCCCGGTCCAGCCGGCGCACGATCGAGACCTCCGGGGTGGCGAGGCCGAGCGAGCCCTCGCTGTCGTCGAGCACGAGCTCGACCTCGGCGCCGCGGGCGGCCTGGCGGCCGGGCGCCCCGCCGAAGATCACGTCCTGCATCGACTGGCCCCGGACCGCGATCGGCGACTGCTCCCCGAGCGCCCACAGGACAGCGTCGGTGATGTTCGACTTGCCGGACCCGTTGGGCCCGACGACGACGCTGACGCCGGGCCCGAACTCGAGCCGCGTGCGGTCGGGGAAGGACTTGAAGCCCTTCAGGGTGATCGACTTCAGGTACATGTGTCAGTCGAGCGAGTCAAGGGCCGTCTGCGCGGCCTCCTGCTCGGCGTCCTTCTTGCTCCGTCCGGTTCCCCGCCCCACCTCGACGCCGTCGATGGTGGCGCTGATCGAGTAGGTCCGGTCGTGCGGGGGGCCCTGCTCGTCGACGACGTCGTAGCTGACGAGCTCGCCCCGGCGCGCCAGGCGCTCCTGTAGCGCCGACTTGTAGTCGACGGGGTGCTCGAGCGCGTCGTCGATCTCGGGCGCGAACGCCTCCACCACCGCCTCGGCCGTCCGTTCATATCCGAACTCGAGATAGCACGCGCCGATGACGGCTTCGATCACCGAGGCGAGCACGCGCTCGGTGCCGATCAGCGCGCGCACGTTGGAGCCGGCGCTCTCGGGCGCGGCCTGGTGCAGGCGCTCGGGCACACCGATCCTCTCGGCCACGGCACGGCAGGAGCGGCCCGAGACGGCCTGAGCGCGGATCTTCGTCAGCCGTCCGGCGCCGAACCGGTCGGCCTCGAGCCGCGGGTAGAGGTGGGCGGTCACGGCCAGTGCGAGAACGCTGTCGCCGAGGAAGGCGAGCCGCTCGTAGGAGTCCGAGCGCCTCGCCGTCCACGATGCGTGCGTGAACACGCGCGTAGCCAGCTCGTCCTCGAGCTGATCGAGGAGGTCACGCAGCTTGCTGTGCGCCTCTCGGGTGCCGGGGTCCTGTTCGGAGGAAATCGGGCGGCCCTTACGGTTGGTTCTCACCCTGATACCCGGTTCCCGGCCACAGGCAGCGGCCCGGTGTCGCCCACCGGCCGGAGCGACGTCCTGGCGCGCGCGCCTGACGCTCACTCAGCGTCTGCGCCCGGGGTCGTGGCCGCGGAGGAGTGCCCATTGGAAGCTCCGCTCGCGAGCACGAAATCAACGGCCTGGCGCACGCTCAGGATCCTGGCCGCCTCCTCGTCGGAGATCTTCACGCCGTAGGAGTCCTCGAGCTCCTGGACGAGCGTGTAGAGGTCGAGCGAGTCCGCTTCGAGGTCCTCCTTGAAGCGCGTCTCCTCGGTGATGACCCCGGGATCGACCTCGAGCTCGGCGGCCAGGTGCTCGCGGATCAGCGCGAATATCTGCTCGCGATTCATCGCTCAGACACCGTAGCCGGATGCTCGGACGCCCCTCCGTCCGAGGCGTCGCCGCCGCCGGGGGTCGGGCGCAGCGCCTCGGCCTGGACAAGCGCCTCGCGGGTGCGGCCGATCACGTCCTCCTGCACCCCGCGGGCGGCGACCTCGATGGCGCGGGCGAAGCCGCGGCGGGTGAAGCGGCCGTGGGCGACGACGCCGATCTGGCGAAGCCCGAGCATGTACGCCCCGCCGGGCGCCTCGGGGTCGATCTGCTGGCGCAGCGCCCGTACCGCCGGCGCGAGCAGCAGCCCGCCGAGCACGGCCCCGCCACGACGTCATGGCGGCGTCGCGAATCGCCCTCATGGTCCGGCCCGAGACGCCCTCGATCAGCTTGAGCGTGATGTTCCCGGTGAAGCCGTCCATCACGACCACGTCGGCCAGGCCCTCGGTGACCTGCGTGCCCTCGATGTTGCCGACGAAGTTGAGGCCGGTTCCGCGCATGCCGGCGAGCTGCTCGTGGACGGAGACGAGCTCGGGGGTCCCCTTTGCCGGCTCCTCGCCGTTGGAGAGCAGCGCCACGCGGGGCGACTCGATGCCCATCACGGCGGCCGCGAACCCCGAGCCCATGTGCGCGAACTGAACCAGGTACTCCGGGCGGCAGGTGACGTTGGCGCCGACGTCGAGCAGGAGGACGGGCGAGGCGCCGGGCATGGGCACGGGCAGGGCGAGCGCCGGGCGGTAGATCCCGCGGTCGCGCTTTAGGTTGAAGACTCCGGCGGCCAGGGCGGAGCCGGTCGAGCCGCCGGACACGAGCGCCTGGGCCCGGCCCTCGGCCACGGCGCGGGCGGCCTGGACGATCGAGGCTTCGGGCGTCGAGCGGACTGCGAACGCGGGGTCGGCAGCCTTGGCGATCGAGACGGGGGCATCGATCACCTCGACGCCGGCCGGGACGGGCCCGATCTCGGCGGCGGGACCGAAGAGCAGCACGCCGATCCCGGACGCCGCAGCCTGAACCGCGCCTGCGGCGACCTCGGCGGGACCGAGGTCCGCTCCGCCCGCATCCACGGCGACGGTGATCATCGCGGGGAGCTAGGCGGCCGATTCGCTCGAGCCGGGGGAAATGACCTCCCGGCCCTTGTAGTAGCCGCACTCGGGACAGACCCGGTGCGGCAGGCGCGGGCTGTGGCAGTGCGGGCACGTGTTGTAGCCCGGTGCACTGACCTTGTGCTGCGCGCGGCGCTGCGAGGTGCGGGCGTGCGACTGCTTCTGCTTGGGGACCGCCATGCGCGTGCAGTGTAGCCAGCGGATGCGCCGGCGCCGGTCCGGCTACTCGAAGCGCAGCTCCGAGAGCTTTGCCCAGCGCGGGTCCGGGCCGCGTTCGTGGTGATGGTCGGCGCCGGCTCGGTTCAGGTTCTCGCCGCAGACGGGGCACAGGCCGGCGCAGTCCTCCTGGCAGAGGAGCGTCGTGGGAAGCGTCAGGGCCAGCGCGTCGCGCACCCAGGCGCGCAGGTCGAGCACCCCATTCTCCACGTAGGGCGACTCGAGGTCGTCGGTGCCGCCTGGCTGGGAAACCTCGCGCGCGTCGACGGTGAAGACCGGCGATGCCGACTCCAGGCAGCGCATGCACGGCCCCTCCAGCGTCGCCTCGAAGCGCAGCCGCAGCGCGAACCCGCCGCCCGTGGTCCGTGAGACATCGACCCGCACCGGGACGAGCTCGGGCTCCACCGGGTAGCTCTCGCCGCCGAGCGTGAACGGCCCGATCGCGACGTCGAGATCGAGGCGCCGGCCCTCGCCCGAGGTGAGGCGCAGGCCCCCGAGATCGAATGAGTCGGATCTAAGGGCCATACGGCCGAGGTTAGTATCGCGACGCGAATTCGCGCAAGGAAGGGGCGTCGTGGCTCGTTCGGATCGGGAACCGCGATCATTCCCTGCTCGATGTCCAAATGGTTCCGCACATACGGGTTCGCGGACGTGCTCGACGATCTGATCGTGGGCGCGTACCCGCTCGACGCCGCGGACGTGGCGATGCTCTCGGCAATGGGCGTCAAGCGGGTCCTCAACCTGGCCGAGGATCAGGAGTACCGGCGCGGCGAGCGCGCCGCGGTCACCGAGGCCCTCGAGCGAGCGGGGATCGAGGAGAAGCGCCTGAGCATGCTCGACTTCGGCCAGCTCCCTGCTCCGGTGCTCGACGCGGCGGTGCGCGACGTCAACCACTGGCTCGACGAGCGCGCGCGGACCTACGTGCACTGCCGGGCCGGGTGGCAGAGATCGGCGGCGGTGGCGGCGGCCGTGATCGCCGTGCGCGTCGGCATCGACATCGACGAGGCGCTGGCGCACGTGCAGGCCCGCAAGCCGTCGGCCGACCCCCTGCCTCACCAGCGCGAGGATCTGCGGCGGTGGTGGCAGGGGCGCGAAGGGCGCGCGGCTTAGCGACGCGGGGCGCGCGGCGCGGCGGGGCCCCGGCCGCGAGCTACTGGTCGGCCGCGCGCAGGCGGCGCGGGGGCAGCGTCAGCTGCTCGACCCACGGGTCCTCCTCGCGGCCACGGCGACGACCCCCGCCGCCCTCGCCACCGGGGAGCTCCCCCGCGTGCACGCTGCGCGCGCTCACGGTCACGTGCTCTAGCTCTGGGAGCTCGCGGCCCTCGGCCACGGCACCGTGGTCGGCGAAGCGCCTCGCCGCCGGGAGCACGCGCGCCTCGTAGGACCCGACGGTGTCGTTGTAGGCGCGGACCGCGCTGTTGAGGCGCGAGCCCAGCGTCCCCATCAGGCCCGAGAGCTTGGACAGGCGCCCGTGGAGCTCACGTCCCAGCTCGGAGATGGCCTGCGCGGACTCCGCCACGCGCTCCTGCTGCCAGCCGTAGGCCACGGCTCGGAGCATGGCCAGGAGCGTGGTCGGGGTCGCGATCAGGACGCGACGGGCCATCGCGTCCTCGATCAGCGACGGATCGGCCTCGAGCGCCGCGCCGTACAGGTGCTCGCCGGGCAGGAACATCACGACGAGATCGGGGGCGCAGTCGAGGTTGGCCCAGTACGCCTTCTCGGCCAGGCTCTTCACGTGCTTTCGCAGCAGCCGGGCGTGGCCCTGGAGGTGGCGCTGGCGCTCCTCCTCGTCGCGGGCCTCGTAGGCGTCGAGAACGCCCTGGAGCGGCGCCTTGGCGTCGACGACGACCTGCTTGCCGCCGGGCAGGTTGACGATGAGGTCCGGGCGCAGCACGGACTCGTCGCCCGCCACCGAACCCTGCTCGCAGAAGTCACAGTGGCGCAGCATCCCGGCGAGCTCGACCACGTTGCGCAGCTGCATCTGTCCCCACTGGCCGCGCGCGTTCGGCTTACGCAGCGCAGTGACCAGCGCGCCGGTCTCGGTGCGGAGCTTCTCGCCGGTCTCGGCCAGCGTCTTCAGCTGGGCCTCGAGGCGGCCGCGTGACTCCCGCCGCTCCTGATCGAGGCGCTCGAGCTGCGTGTCCACGCGCTCGAGCTGCTGCTTGAGCGGCGCCACGAGCTGCTCCACGGCCTGCTTGCGCTGGTCGAGGTCGCCCTTGGCCTCGGCCTGGGCCGCGCGGAGCTGCGCCCGGGCGAGCTCGGACAGCTGCGCCATGCTCGACTGGAGGGCCTCGGCGCTGAGTGCCTTGAACGACGCCGACAGGCGCTCCTGCGCGTCGGTGACGGCCGCGAGCCGCTCCTGGGAGAGCGCGCGCTCGTGCTCGAGGTCGCGGCGGGCCCCCAGCAGCTCCCGCTCGAGGTCGGGGACGCGGGCCGACTCGGCAGAGAGGGAGCGGAGACGGGGACGGAAGAGGGCCGCCACCGCGCCGGCGCCGGCGAGCAACCCGATCAGGAGCCAGAGAGCGTTCATCGTCGAGCGAGGATCGCGCGCGCCGCGGACGGAATGGCCCGCAGCTTGCAAGAATTCGCCCGTGCCTGAGGAGCCGGTCCGCCGCCGAGCCATCGTCCGCGGGAACGTTCAGGGAGTCTTCTTTCGCGACTCCACGCGCGAGCAGGCGGAGCGCTGTGGCGTGAACGGCTGGGTGAGCAACCGGTCCGATGGCGCCGTCGAGGCGGTGCTCGAGGGTCCGGCGGAGGCGGTCGAGCGGGTGCTGAAGTTCCTCCAGGACGGCCCTTCGCGCGCCGATGTGGAGGACGTCGAGGTCTCCGAGGAGGAACCGGAGGGGCTCAGCTCCTTCGAGGTGCGCTGAAGGGGGCGGCCGGAAGGGCTGAGCGCAGGGGGCGCGGCGGTCTCAGCCCTCCCGGCCTTGGGGGGCGCGTCACAACTTCACCCTCTGAAACGACGCGGCGCGACGGAACTTGCTCAAACTTCCAGAGCATCGGCGAACGCGTCGCGCGCGTCCGCCCCGCGCACCGCGAACACCACCCGCTCCAGCCCGCTCCCGCCCTCCAGGTGGCGCCGGACCTCCTCCACCTCGATCCGCGCCGCCTCGCGCACCGGGAACCCTCCGACGCCCGTGCCGAAGGCCACCAGGGCCAGCGACTTCGCCCCCAGCTCGTCGGCCTTGCGCAGGGTCGAGGCGGTGGCGGCGCGGATGATCTCCGCCGAGGTCGGGCCGCCGAGGTGCATGGTGGCGGCGTGGATGACCCACCGGCAGGGCATGTCCCCGCCCCCGGTCTCGACCGCCTCCCCCAGCCCGATCGGCGCGCGCGCATCGCTCTCGCGCTGAACCGACGGCCCGCCGGCGCGCGAGATCGCCCCCGCCACCCCGCCGCCGTGCATCAGCCGCGTGTTCGCCGCATTGGCGATCGCGTCGACCTCGAGCTGCGTGATGTCGGTTTCGAGGACCTCGATCATGAGCGTTTGGGATGAAACTATGACTATGTCCGAGTTTCTTCCCACGCCGGCGCGGGGCATGGATGCCCCGCGCAACCGGCCCCATGGACGCCGGGCCGCAGGCCCGGCCCCCCGTCAACCGACTTCGGCGGGCTCTTCCTCTTTGCCGGCGAGGCGCTCGCGGCCGCGGCGGACCGCGGCGATGAACTTCGACAGGTTGACCTCGAGCGTGTTCAGGATCTCGTCGGCGTAGTCCTCGGCGCCGAGCCGGATCTCGCGCTCGCGGGCGCGGGCGTCCTCGATGATGTCCTCGGCGGCGCGCTCGGCCTGCTTGGTGATCTCCTCCTCGGAGATCAGGCGCTCCTGGCGCTCGCGGGCCTCCTTGACGATCCGCTCGGCCTCGCGCTTGGCCTCGGCGAGCATCTCCTGGCGCTCCTTGACGATCCAGCGCGCCTGCTTGATCTCCTCGGGGATGGTGGCGCGCATCTGGTCGAGGATGTCGTAGATCTCCTCCTTGTCCACGCGGACCTGGTCGGTCAGGGGAAACGGCTTCGCGTTATGGACGAGATCGTCGAGCTTGTCGATGAGTACCAGGACGTCCATCTCAAAACCTCTGTTTCGTCAACGGCTAAGCCGTTCCTGCAAGGCCTTGGCCACCTCGTCGGGGACCAGCTCACTGATGTCGCCGCCGAACGTGGCCAGCTCTTTGACGCCGCTAGAGCTGAGGAAACTGTACTTGGCCGAGGTCATCAGGTACACCGACTCGACGTCGGGCGCCTGGGTCCGGTTGAGCTGATTCATCTCGAGCTCGTACTCGAAGTCCGAGATCGCGCGGAGGCCCTTGACGATCGCCATCGCGCCGCGCTCACGCGCGTACTCCACGAGCAGCGAGCTGAACGGCTCGACCACGACGTTGCCCATGTCCCGCGTCGCGCCCTCAATGAAGGCGATCCGTTCCTCGGCGGTGAACATCGTCTTGCCCTTGCGCCACGGGAGGTTGACGACGGCGACGATCAGCGTGTCGTACATGGCCGACGCCCGCGCGACCACGTCGAGGTGCCCGAGCGTCACCGGGTCGAACGTTCCCGGACAGACGGCTATGCGGTTATCGGTGGCCATAGATTCGAATCAGGGTGTCGCCGTAGCGGCGCTCATCGCGCAGGTCCAGGTCGAGCTCCAGCGGGGCCCGGCGGTCGCTCTCGGCGACCACGCGGGCCGCGGGCGCGAGCACCGGCACCAGCGCCGGCGAGAGCTCGAGCTCGCTCGCCTGGCGATATGGGGGATCGAGAAAGACGAGACTGTATTGGTGCCGCGCGGCCCGTGCGGCCTCGAGGAACGCCGGAGCGCGCTGCCGGCGCACCTCCGCCTCGAGCCCGAGCGCCGCGAGGTTGCGCCGGACGGCCGCCACCGCGGCCTCCGAGGAGTCGACCAGCGTCGCCGACGCCGCCCCCCGCGACAGGGCCTCGATCGCCAGCGCGCCCGACCCCGCGAACAGGTCGAGCACCCGCTCGTCCGCCACCGATCCGAGGATGGAGAACAGGGCTTCGCGGACCCGCTCCGGGGTCGGCCGGGTGCCCCGACCCCGGGGCGCCACCAGCGTGCGACCGCCGTAGACGCCCCCGACGACCCTCACGCCCGGATCGGCGCGCGGGCCTCGGCGCCGTAGACCCGGACCAGCGCGTCCCCGAGCAGGGCGTGCTCGGGCGCCTCGAGCACCGGATCGGAGTCGTAGATGCGCTCGGCCTGGCGGCGTGCCCGCTCGAGCAGCTCCGCATCGCGCGGGAGCTCGGCGACCTTGAACTGAGCCGAGCCGTGCTGGCGCGTCCCCACGAGCTCGCCCTGCCCACGGAGCTCGAGGTCGATCTCGGCGAGCCGGAAGCCGTCGGTGTGCTCGGCGAGCGCACGCAGGCGCTGCGCGTCCTTGGGCCCGAAGAGCAGGCAGAGCGAGGCGTGCGCGCCACGCCCGATCCGCCCCCTCAGCTGATGCAGCTGCGAGATCCCGTAGCGCTCGGCGTCCTCGACCAGCATCACGGTGGCGTTGGGAACGTCGATGCCGACCTCGATCACCGAGGTGGCCACGAGCACATCGGCTCCCCCTGCGGCGAAGGACGCCATCGCCGCCTGCTTCGCACCCGGGGTCATCTGGCCGTGCAGCAGCACCACCTCGAAGTCGCGCAGCTCCCCCGTGCGCAGCCGCTCGTATTCCGCCGTCGCCGCGCGCGCCTGCAGGAGCTCGGACTCCTCGACCAGCGGGCAGACGATGAACGCCTGGCGGCCGGCACGGAGCTCCTCGCGGACACGATCGTATGCGCGCGCCCGTTCCGCCTCGGTGGCGCACACGAACGTCTGGATCGGCTGCCGGCCGCGGGGCAGCTCGCGGAGCACGGTGTGATCGAGATCGCCGTACCCCGCGAGCGCCAGCGTCCTGGGAATCGGGGTGGCCGTCATGTGCAGGACGTGCGGGTGCTCGCCACCGGCGCCCTTGGCGTCGAGCGCCGCGCGCTGACGCACCCCGAACCGGTGCTGCTCGTCGACCACGGCGACCGCCAGGCGCGCGAACGAGACCGCTTCCTCGATCAGCGCGTGCGTGCCGACCACGAGCGACAGCTCGCCGCTGCCCAGCTTGCCGAGCAGGTCCGCCCGGCGCCGGCCCGGCGTCGACCCCGTGAGCAGCCCGACCGCCACCATCTCCCCCGGCAGCAGCGCCTGAACCGTCGCGAAGTGCTGGTCGGCGAGCGTCTCGGTCGGCGCCATGAGCGCCCCCTGGAAGCCGTTCTCGACCGCCCGCAGGAGCGCGTAGAGCGCCACCACGGTCTTGCCCGAGCCGACCTCGCCCATGAGCAGCCGCTGCATCGGGCGGGGCTGCGCCAGGTCGAGGTCGAGGGCCTCGAGCGCCGCGCGCTGGTCCCCGGTCAGGGGAAAGGGCAGCAGCGAGGAGAGCCAGCGCGCCGTCAGCGAGGGCTCGCTGTCGAGCACCGGCGCCGTGCTCGCCTCCCGGCGCGCGGCGCGCCGGCGCATCCACGCGAGCTGATCGAGCAGGAGCTCGTCGAAGGCCAGCCGGCGCTGCCCGCCGGCGAAGTCGCCCTCGCTACGCGGGAAGTGGCAGGCCGCCAGCGCGCCCACCCGGTCGGGCAGCCGCTCCACCGCTCGCAGCCGCGACGGCAGCGGCTCGATGACATCGCGCACGGCGCCGGCGTGCTCGCCGACGAGGGCCAGGATCTGGGTCGAGGTAAGACCCTCGGTGGCAGGGTAGTGCGCCACCGCGCCCGCGCCCGCGCCCGCGCCCGCACCTGCGCCCTCGTCCGCGCCGGCGACGGCCTCGTCGGTGCGCGCGTGCGACTGGACCCCGAACCGGTTGCGGGGCTGGTACTTGCCGTGCAGGACGAGTCGCGTCCCGCGCGGGTAGCGCTCGACCAGCCACGGCTGGTTGAAGAACGCGGCCTTCATCGTCCCGGTGGCGTCGCCGACTATCGCCTCGACGAGCGGGCGCATCCCCCGCCGGCGCACCGAGCGCGAGCCGATGCTCACCACCTCCACCACCACGGTGGCGGTCTCCCCCTCCACCAGCTCGCCCACTGCGCGCGCCTCGCGGCGGTCGCGCGGGAGATGCTCGAGGAGGTCGCCCACCACCGTCAGTCCGAGCGTCTCGGCCCCGTGCTGCGCCTTCGCTCCCGGCCACTTCAGCTCCGCCGCGAGCCGCGAGGGCCGCGGATAGCGCACCGGGGCGTCGGCCAGCTCGCCGCCGTCAAGCGGCTCAGGACTGCCGAACGCCGTGGGAACCACGACCGGGAATGATGGCGGGCGCCCCGGAGGTCTACTCGGCGGACAAGAGCCACCAGTAGCTCGGCTGCCCGCCATCGGACAGCTCGAACTCGACCTCGCCGGCCGCCAGCGCGTGCACGGCGTCGTCATCCAGGGGCGCGTCCTCGCCCCGAAGGCAGGTGATCAGCTCGGCATCCTCCGCCAGGCCCTCGAGGACGCCCCGCAGCGCCTCGCGCGGGCGGCCCCAGGCGATGATCCGCTCCTCGATGAAGCCGACGGCGTCGCCCTCGCGGAAGCGGCCCTGGACGTCGTCGCGCGCGGCCGGGGCGACGGCGCCCGTGCGCACCCGCTCGAGCGTGTGGGCCATCGCGGCGGCGTTGTCACGGGCGGGCCGGGACGGGTCGAGGCTCACGGCGGCGGCGAGGCCGGCCTGCGGCGAGCGTGAGGCCACCACGTGCACGGTCTTATCCGAGAGCTCGGCGGCGCGCTCGGCGGCCATGATCACGTTGGCGCTGTTGGGCAACACGACGACCTGCTCGGCGGGGATGGCGTGGATCGCGGCCAGGAGGTCGTAGGTCGACGGGTTCAAGGTCGGACCGCCGTTGAGCGTGTGCACCCCCAGGCTCTCGAACAGCGAGCGCATCCCCTCGCCGACCACCACCGCGAGCGCCCCGCACAGCGCCGTCTCACGCTGACCGTCACCACTCAGGCGCTCCTGGCGCTGCTCGATCTGGGCGCGCATGTCGGCGACGTCGAGGTGCGAGACGGTCCCGACCTCCGAGAAGATCGCCGTGGCGGCGTTCGGGTCGTCGGTGTGGACATGGACCTTGAGCGTGGTCTGGTCGCCCACCACGAGCACCGAGTCGCCGAGGCGCTCGAGCGCGGGCACGAACCGCCGCTGCTCAAGCCCGCTGCCGGTGACCGCGAAGTTGGTGCAGAAGCGGTATGTGGAGGAGGAGTGCTGGGGATGGGTGATCCGAGCCGGGGCGTGGTGCTCGAGCGGGGGCGCCTCGGACCCGCGCAGAGCGCCGACGATCCCGGCCAGCAATACGGTGAGGCCGTAGCCGCCGGCGTCGACGACGCCCGATTCGCGCAGAACCGGCAGGAGGTCGGGGCCGCGCTTGACCGAGTCCTGGCCGGCCTCGATCGCGCTCTCGATGATCTCTGCGATGACCGCGTTCTGGTCGTTGTCCGAGGTGTCGGCTCCGAGCCGCGGCTCGCGCATGTGGGCGAGCTCGGAGGCCACGCGGACGGCCATCTCGCGCACGACGGTCAGGATCGTGCCCTCCGCCGGGTCGCGCACCGACCCGTAGGCCTGGTCTGAGGCCCGGGCCAGCGCGGCGCTGATCAGCACCGGGTCGACGAGCTCGCCGGGGCGGCTCGCCAGCTCCTCGGCGGCGCCGCGGATCAGCTGGGAGAGGATCACGCCCGAGTTGCCGCGCGCGCCGAGCAGCGCCGCCCGCGCCACCGAGGCGACGATCTCCTCGCGCCCGATGTCGTCGATCGTCCGGTCCTCGGAGGCGCTCGCCAGGCGATCGAGCTCCTGGAGGACGGCGCGGAGCGTGAGCACCATGTTGTCGCCCGTGTCGCCGTCGGCGACCGGGAACACGTTCAGGTCGTTGACCTCCTGGCGGCGGGCCTCGAGCTCGGCCAGGCCGGCCTGAACGACCGCGCGGAACCGAACGATGCTGGGGTCGGACATCGGCGGCCGCCCGTCAGCTGTGCAAGGGCGCTTGCACGCGCCCTATCGAGCCTTGAGTACCTTGCCGGCCTTCAGGCAACGCGTGCAGACGTAGACCCGGCGCGGCGTGCCCGAATCGTCGATCCTCACGCGCTGCAGGTTCGGATCGAACCGGCGCTTGGTCGCGACCATCGAGCGGCTGCGGCTGTGACCGAACGAAGGGCCCTTGTTGCACACGTAACACACCTTGGCCATCGGTGGGCGAGTATAACCACAGCACTGGTTCAAATCCCGGAGGTGGGGTATTGAAATCACGCAATGGGCAGAAAGGCCGATCGGGGCGGTAGCGTCCTCGAGCGCATGCAGCTGCCGGAGCGTTACCAGCTGGTCCGACGGATCGCGACCGGAGGCATGGCATCGGTGTGGTGCGCGGAGGATCAGGTCCTCGGCCGCCGCGTCGCCGTCAAGCTCCTGAGCGACCCCTACGCGGACGACCCCACCGCGGTTCGCCGCTTCCAGCGCGAGGCGCGCGTCGCCGCGCGGCTGTCGGGTCATCGCCACGTGGTCACGATCTACGACGTGGGGCGCGCTCTCGACGGCCGGCCGTTCATCGTCATGGAGTACCTCCCGGGCGGCACCGTCGCCGATGCCGTCCGTGTCGGCGAGGTGGACCGCGACCAGGCCGTGCGCTGGATCAGCGAGGCCGCGGGCGCGCTCGACTACGCCCACGGCCGCGGGGTCATCCACCGCGACATCAAGCCCGCCAACCTCCTGCTCGACTGCGACCGCGTCCTCCACGTCGCCGACTTCGGGATCGCGCGGATCGGCACCGACGAGACGATCACCCGCTCTGATCAGGTGTTCGGCACCGCCGGCTATCTGAGCCCCGAACGAGCCGTGGGCCGCTCGGCGACCGAGGCCAGCGACCGCTACTCGCTGGCGGTGGCAGCGTTCGAGCTGCTCGCCGGCGAGCGGCCGTTCACCGCGGAGCCGTTCGCCGCCCAGGCGCGCCAGCACCTCGAGGAGCCGCCGCCGCGGGCCAGTGCTCGCAACCCCGCCCTGCCGCGGAGCGTCGACGACGTGCTCATCCGCGGAATGGCCAAGGCCCCCGAAGATCGCTGGCCGACCGCGTGCGCGTTCGCCGAGGCGCTTTCAGCGGCCCTCCACGAGGCCCCCGCCGAGCCCAAGACGGCCGTGCTGCGCCGGCCGATCGTGCGAAGCGGACGGCGTGCGGGCGCCGGCCTCGGAGCCGCCGGGCTCGGAGCCGCCGCGGGCGCAGGCGCGCTCGCGGGCGCAGGCGCGCTCGCCGGACCGGCCGCCGCCTCCACCGCCGCCGGCTCTGCCACCGCTGCCGGCGCAAAGCCCGCCCGGCCCACCCCGAATCCTGCCCGCGCCGCCACCCCCGCCGGCGGCGCAACCGCGGTCGCCACCCGCTACTCCCGCCCTCGGGCCGTGGCGCTGGGCGCCCTGGCCGCCGGCGCCGTCGCGGTGGGCGCGATCCTCGTCACCCAGGGGCCCTCGCACAAGGCCGCGCCGGCCTCGCACTCGCAGGCCATCGCCGCACGGCCCGCCCACCACACCGCGCCGGCCGGCCCCGCGCCGAAGAAGGCGGCGCCCAAGGCCTCCACCACGCCGGCGCCACCGACCAACTCACAGTCGACGCCGACCACCGCGACGCAGACCGCTCCCGCCCCGACCGGCGCGAACGCGCTCGAGACCCGCGGGCACGCCCTGATGATGTCCGGCAACTACCAGCAGGCGATCCCGTTGCTGGAGCAGGCCGTCTCGGCGGCGCCGTCGGGCAGCCTCACGTACGCCTACGCGCTGTTCGACCTCGGGCACTCTCTGCGGCTCGCCGGCCAGCCGCGTCAGGCCGTGCAGGTGCTGTGGCGGCGCATGCAGATCCCCAACCAGACCGGCGTCGTCCGCACCGAGCTCCAGCTGGCGCTTCAGGAGCTCGGGCAGCAGGCCAACGGCTCCGCCGGCGGCCCCGGCAAGGACAAGGGTCCTCGCGCCGCCCGCCCAGGAGGACCGGGGGCGGCCGCGGACGCCGGCCGCGGCGGCGGCCCGAAGGGCAATCAGGACTAGACGCGCTCGCGCGCCGGCGCGGCCAGGCGCTCCTTGACGGCCAGCGAAGCCAGTGCCGCCTCGGCCGCATGCCGGCCCGTGTCGCGCTTGGCGCCGCCGGTCACCCGCTCCAGCGCCTGGGCCATGTTCTCGAC
Organism: uncultured Solirubrobacterales bacterium; assembly: GCA_963839105.1. Lineage (GTDB taxonomy): Bacteria > Actinomycetota > Thermoleophilia > Solirubrobacterales > Solirubrobacteraceae > Palsa-465. The sequence continues at coordinate 193,452 of CAWITQ010000004.1, read as the reverse complement.
CGTGAGCACCCCGAACCCGCACGGGACCCCGGACTCGAGCTGGACCTGCTGGATCCCCCGCGCCGCCTCGGTGCAGACGTAGTCGTAGTGGTCGGTCTCGCCGCGGATCACCGCGCCCAGGCAGACCACGATGTCGAACCGGCCCGAGCGCGCCGCGTAGGCTGCCGCCAGCGGGAGCTCGAACGCACCGGGCACCTCGAGGCGGTCGATCTCAGCCCCGTCGGGCAGCGCATCGCGCGCACCCTCCTCGAGCTTCGCGGCCAGGTCCTCGTAGAACGTGGCCACGCACAGCGCGACGCGCACGCTCATTCGGACTGGGACCGGCGCCGGTCGTGCTCGTGCTCGCTCTGGAGCATCTCCTCGTCCAGCGGCAGACCCTGGTGGTGGAGCGTGTGGCCGAGCCTGTCGCGCTTGGCTCGCAGGTAGCCCTCGTTGTGGGGGTTGGGGACGTGCTGGATCGGGATCTGGTCGGTGACGGATAGGCCGTATCCGGCCATGCCCGAGATCTTCTTGGGGTTGTTGGTGAGGATCCGGATGCTGCTCAGGCCGAGATCGACGAGGATCTGGGCGCCGATCCCGTAGTCGCGCAGGTCGGCGGGCAGGCCGAGGCGCAGGTTGGCGTCTACGGTGTCGAGCCCCTCCTCCTGGAGCTTGTAGGCCCGCAGCTTGTTGAGCAGCCCGATGCCCCGGCCCTCCTGGGACAGGTAGAGCAGCACGCCCGTCCCCTCGCGCTCGATCATCGACAGCGCTGACTCGAGCTGCTCGCCGCAGTCGCAGCGCAGCGAGTGGAACACGTCGCCCGTCAGGCACTCGGAGTGGACGCGCACGAGGACGTCCTGCTCGCCCTCGACCGATCCCTTGACCAGCGCCACATGGTGCTTGTTATCGACGAGCGAGCGGTAGCCGACGGCGGTGAACTCGCCGAAGGTGGTCGGGAGCTTGGTCGCCACCACCCGCTCCACCAGCTTCTCAGTGCGCCGGCGGTAGGCGACGAGGTCGGCCACGGTGATCATCTTCAGCCCGTGGCGCTCGCAGTAGACCTTGAGGTCCGGGACGCGCGCCATCGTGCCGTCGTCGTTCATGATCTCGCAGATCACGCCGGCCGGGATCAGCCCTGCCGCGCGGGAGAGGTCGACTGCCGCCTCGGTCTGGCCGACGCGCTCGAGCACGCCGCCAGAGCGCGCCTTCAAGGGGAACACATGTCCCGGCTGGACAAGCTCGCGCGGGCTCGTCTCTGGGTCGATGGCGACCTGGATGGTGTGCGCCCGATCGGATGCCGAGATTCCCGTGCTAACGCCCGAGCGCGCCTCGATCGAGACGGTGAACGCCGTCTCGAACGCGGACTCATTCTTGGCCGCCATCAGGTCGAGGCCGAGCTCGTCGCAGCGCTCGGGGGTGAGCGCAAGGCAGATCAGGCCCCCGCCCTCCTTGCGCATGAAGTTGACGGCCTCGGGCGTGACGAACTGCGCGGCCATCGTCAGGTCGCCCTCGTTCTCGCGGTTCTCGTCGTCGCAGACGACGACCATCTTGCCCTGGCGCATGTCCTCCAGGGCCGCCTCGATGGTGGCGAAGGGTGATTTGACGCTCGTCATGCCGCCGTCCTCATCAGTCGCTCTACGTATTTGGCCAACACGTCGACCTCCAGGTTCACTTGCCGTCCCGGCTGCGCCTTGCCCAGGTTGGTGCGCTCCTGCGTCTCGGGAATCAACGCCACCGCGAAAGTGGTTCTCCCGATCTCGGTCACCGTGAGCGAGACGCCGTCCACCGCCACCGACCCCTTCTCGACGATGTAGCGCAGCAGCTCCGGCGCAGCCTCGATCTCCAGACGCAGGGCGAAGCCATCGTCGTCCGCGGCGGCGATCGTTCCCAAACCGTCCACGTGTCCCTGCACGACGTGGCCTCCGAGCCGGTCGGTGGCGCGCAGGGGAAGCTCGAGGTTGACCTCGGTCCCAGCGTCGAGCGCGCCGAGGGAGGTCCGGCTGAGCGTCTCGTTCATGGCCTCTGCGGAGAACCTCGCGTCGGCGACCTCGGTGGCCGTCAGACAGACGCCGTTCACCGCCACCGAGTCACCGGGCGCGATCTCGATCGCGAGCGGCGTGGAGATGGAGACCGTCGCCCCCCTATCCGAGCGATCGACCTCGATCACCTTCCCCAAGCTCTGGACCAACCCCGTGAACAACTCACCATTCCTTCATGCGCGCCGAGATCAGCACATCCTCGCCGATCCTCTCGCATTCGAGGGTGAGAGCGCGCACAGCGTTGGCGATCTGCTCGACGCCCTCTCCCTCCAGCGGATCACGCGCGGTCCGGCCCCCGAGCACGAGCGGCGCCAGGAACAGCCGCATCTCGTCGATCTCGCCGGCATCGAAGAACGCGCCGGCCAGATGCGGGCCGCCTTCCAGGAGGATCGAGCCGATCTCCGCCGCGCCCAGCTGCTGGAGCGCGGAGCGCACGCGCGCGGGCTCGTGCTCGCCGGTGGCCACGAGCACCTCGGCGCCGTGCGCCTTCAGGGCGTCGGTGGCGGCGCGAGGGGCGGCGCGAGACACGACCACGATCACCGGGATATCGCGCGCGCTGGCCACGAGCTTGGAGTCGACCGGCAAACGCGCCAGCGAGTCGAACACGATCCGCCGCGGCTGACGGGCCACCCCATCCACCCGCGCCGTGAGCTGGGGGTCGTCGGAGAGCGCCGTCCCCACTCCCACCGCCACCGCGTCGCACTCGGCGCGCCACCGGTGCGCCACCCGGCGGCTCTCCTCGCAGGAGATCCACTTCGAGTCGCCGCTCCCGGTGGCGACCTTGCCGTCGAGCGTCATCGCCGACTTGAACAGCACCCACGGGCAGCCGGTGCGCGAGCGCTTGCGAAACGGCTGGTTGAGCAGCCGGGCGCGCTGGGCCAGGTCTCCGTCGGCGAGCACGACCTCGACGCCCTCGTCGCGCAGGATGCCGAGACCGCGGCCGGCGGCGTGCGCGCTCGGGTCATCGGAGGCGACGACTACACGGCGGATCCCGGCGCGGCTGATCGCCTCGGTGCACGGCGGCGTGCGGCCGTGGTGGCAGCACGGCTCGAGCGACACGTACATCGTCGCGCCGTCGAGATCGTGCTCGCCGGCGGCGGTGATCGCCTCGACCTCAGCGTGCGGGCCTCCCACCTGGCCGTGGAATCCCTCGCCGATCACCTCCTCCTGGCGGCCGATGACGGCCCCCACGAGCGGGTTCGGACTGACGCGGCCGCGGCCCTGCTGCGCCAGTTCGATCGCGCGAGCGAGGTGGCGGCGATCGATGTCGGCTTGGAGCGTCATGGCGGTCCGTGAGGGAGCATAGGGGCCGCGCGGGCTTGCCGGCCGCTCAGCATCCAGCTTCGCCATTTGGCCGGCGCCCGCGTCGTCCGGCTGCTCGCGCGGCAGCTACCACCGCCGGACATCCGGTCCGGCGCTATTTCCCGCAGACCCCACCGCGGAGCCGGTAGACGCTCATCTCGGGCCCGGGCAGCCGGTACTGGCGCGGGTAGTAGTCGATCGACCAGTCGAAGCTGAACGGCACCGGATGGGCCGCGGCGGGGAACGGGCTCACGTGGTACTCGAGCCGCGCGCGCTCGGCCAGGGCGGAGTAGTAGGCGATCGCACTCGGCGCATCCTGGGGCTGCGCGAACGCGCGTCCCGCCTGGAGCGAGCCGAGCACGATCCAGCAGTAGCCGCCCTTCACGTACTCGTCAAGGAGCTGAGGGCGCAGGACGCGCTCGTACTGGTCGACGACGACGTAGCGAAGCTGGCCCTTGGGCAGCGGGCGCAGGTTGCGGTCGACGTCGGTGAGCCACGTCGGGTAGCGCCACCAGCGCTCGCCCGTCGGGGTCACCGTCAGCGAGCGGCCGATGTCGGTCGACCAGGCGTCGGGGACGAGGGGCTCGATCACCACCCGGGCGCCGGCCGGCACGTGGGAGACCATCCAGGCCCGGGCGACGTTGCGCGTGTCCGGTCGGGACAGGACGGCGTCGTTGTGGAGCACGGCGCTCACGCTCTGGCCGAGGAGCAGGACGGAGACGAGCGCCGCGCCGACGGGCGCCGGTACGCCGCGCACCCGGGCGAGCCAGCGCACCGCCTCCACGGCGCCGTACGCGGCCAGCAACGAGACGATCGGGAAGATCGGCATCAGCCAGCGGCCGAAGTAGCGCTGCTGGTCGCCCATGAACACGATGAACGCGATGCACACGGGGACCAGCGCGAGCGCCAGCCCGATCCGCCGGCGGACGACCAGCAGGACCGCGCCGGCGACAGCCGCCAGCGACGGCCCCCATCCGAGCCCCCACGTGAACGTCCACAGGTAGTAGCCGATGCCGTTGCCGGCCCGCGTACCGAGCTTCACCGGGTCTGATCCGGCCGACAGCGACGCCTGCTGGGACACGCCGGCCTGGAAGTCCGAGAAGTGCAGCAGTGAGTACGGGTTGGCGATCACGAACGCGAGCAGCGCCACGCCCACTGCCAGCGCCAGCCGGCGCGCCGCCTGCCGGAGCGTCCCGTCGGCGCCGTCGCAGACCGCGGAGACGATCAGGCAGAACGCGGTGAACCCGCCCGTGTACTTGGTCGCAGTGGCGAGGCCCACCCCGATGCCCGCGAGCACGTAGTCGCGCCGGCGGCCGCGGCGCATGACGCCCGCCGAGGCGTACAGCGCGAGCGCCACCGGCGCCAGCGTCGGGACGTCGCCCAGCGCGAAGTGGCTGTAGAACACTGGCAGGAACGCGAGGCCGAAGATCGCTGCGGCGAGCAGGCCGACCGTGCGGTTGAAGAACCTGGCGCCGGCGAGGTAGGTCAGCCACACCGCCGCCGTTCCGAGCACGGCCGCCACCACCCGCGCCACCACGTAGACGGTCGTCGGGTCCGCGGCATACGAGCGCATCACGGCGTCGGCGCTGCCGAACCACAGCTCGAGCACGATGTAGAGCAGGTACGTGTAGCCCGGCGGGTTGAGGAAGTAGTGCGGGTTCAGGTCGTGCGAGAAGAAGCCGACCGCCCTGGGCACGAAGTGCGTCGCCTCGTCGGAGTTGTAGCTGTAGGGCAGCCCGGCCTTGACGCCCCAAAGCCGCAGCGCCAGCGCCGCGATCAGGAGCAGCACGAGCGCCGGGATGTGGAGGCTGGCCGCTTTCAGGCGCGGGATCCGGCGCGCCGGCGGCTCGGGCCCGGGCTCCTGCACCGGGTCCTCTGCGGGCAGGTTGACGGTGACGGTATCCATCTGCTTCCGGCGAGTATCCCGCTACCGTGTGTCGCCTACCCGCCTGCCCCCGGCGGGGTCGTCCTGTCCATGAAGCTGATCATCCAGATCCCCTGTTTCAATGAGGAGTCCCAGCTCCCGCTCACGCTGAGCCGGCTCCCGCGCGAGGTGCCCGGTTTCGACACCGTGGAGTGGCTGATCATCGACGACGGGTCGACCGACGACACGGTGTCGGTGGCACGGTCGGGTGGCGTCGATCACGTCGTGCGTCTCACCAATCACAAGGGCCTCGCCGCCGCGTTCCAGGCCGGCCTCGACGCCGGCCTGAAGCTGGGCGCGGACGTGATCGTGAACACCGACGCGGACAACCAGTACGAGGGCGCCGACATCCCGAAGCTGGTGGAGCCGATTGTGCGGGGCGCCGCGGACATGGTCGTGGGCGATCGACAGGTGCAGACGATCGAGGAGTTCTCGGGCTTCAAGAAGCTGCTCCAGCGCCTCGGCTCGTGGGTGGTGCGCCAGGCCTCCGCCACCGAGATCCCCGATACGACCTCCGGCTTCCGCGCCTACAACCGCGAGGCCGCGCTGCAGATGCAGGCCGTGTCGCGCTTCACCTACACGCTCGAGACGATCATCCAGGCGGGAAAGCTGCTGGTGGCGGTCGATCACGTCCCGATCCGAACCAACGCCAAGACGCGCGAGTCGCGCCTGTTCCCGTCGACCGCGTCCTACGTCCGCCGCAACGCCCTGTCGATCTTCCGGGTGTACTCGCAGTACCAGCCGCTCAAGGTGTTCTGGACGGGCGCGCTGATCATGGGGCTGCCGGCGGTGGCGCTGTTCATCCGCTTCCTCGTCTACTACCTGAGCGACCCCCACACCGCGCGCGGTCACATCCAGTCGCTGATCGGCGGCGCGGTGCTGTTCATCGGCGCCATGCTGCTCGGGTCCCTCGGGGTGATCGGCGACCTCCTCGACGCCCAGCGGACGCTGTCGCAGCGGACGTTCGAGCGGGTGCGCCGGATCGAGCTTCAGCTCGGCATCCAGCCCTCGCACTACGAGCCGGCGGCGCCGGCGCGTCCGCACCCGGCTGGGGACCGGATCGCGGCCGGGTCACCGGAGCCGGGCGATCCGCAGACCCGGGGCGTCGGTGCCGGACCCGCCGAATCGCGAGGCGCTCGAGGTATGAGCGCCACCGGTCAGGCGGTCCCGACCGGAAACACCTTCGACAAGTACGGCTCCACCAACCCGGTGGTCCGGCGGTTGATGGCCGGCTTCGAGAGTGCGCTCGACGAGCTGTTCACGCGGGCGGCGCCGGAGTCGGTGCTCGACGTCGGCTGTGGCGAGGGGGTGCTCACCGAGCAGTGGGCGGAGCGGCTCGGCACCCGGCCTGTCCTCGGGATCGACCTCCAGGATCCGAAGCTCGCCACCGAGTGGGCGGGCCGCCGGCGCGAGAACCTGACCTTCCAGACCGTGGCGCCCGGGGACCTGCCGTTCGCCGACGGCGAGTACGACCTGGCGAGCGCGATCGAGGTTCTGGAGCACGTTCCGGACCCTGAGCGGACCGTGGCCGAGATGGCGCGGGTGGCGCGGCGCCACCTGCTCGTGTCGGTCCCGCGAGAGCCGCTGTGGCGGATGCTGAACGTCGCCCGCGGCGCGTACGTGCGAGACCTCGGCAATACGCCCGGGCACGTCAACCACTGGTCCCGCAAGGGGTTCGTGTCGCTGCTGGAGCGACACGGCGAGGTGGTCGAGGCACGCTCGCCGTTTCCGTGGACGATGCTGCTCGTGCGCGTCGCCTGATGGCCAGCGAGCTCGAGACCCCTCCGGCGGCCGCCGCCACGAACGGCGCGGGGCCCGCATCCGAGGACTACGCCTCGGGCGCCCGGATCCTCACGATCGGGATCGCCTCCACCGGCCTCTTCACGTTCGCCTACCTGGCCACCGCCAGCCATGTGCTCAAGCCCGGGGCCTACAGCCGCATCTCGGTGTGCTGGGCGATCATGTTCGTGATCCTGTCGGTGATCTACCGGCCGATCGAGCAGCTGCTCTCGCGCACGATCGCCGATCGCGAGGCGCGTGGATCGAGCGGCCACATCCTGCGCGTGCCGGCGATCATCCAGGCCTCGTTCGCGCTCGTGTTCCTGGCGGTGGCGCTACTGCTCCGGCACACGATCGAGTACCGCGTGTTCAACGGATCCAAGGCCCTGTACTGGATCCTCGTGATCGGGGTGCTCGCCTACGCGGCGAGCTACTTCGCCCGCGGCTGGCTGGCCGGCCACAAGCGCTTCGCCCTCTACGGCGGGCTCGTGTTCCTCGAGTCGACGAGCCGCTTCCTGTTCGCGCTGGCGGTGGTGGTCGGCATCGGGTCCGGCCAGGACGTCGTCGGCCTGGGGATGGCGGTGGCGCCGTTCGTGTCGCTGGCCGTGATCCCGTTCGCATTCCGGCGGATGCACGGGCGGGGCGAGGCGGCGGCGACCCGGGTGGTGGAGGTCGCCGACGCCGCGCGCGAAGGACCGGCTCACGCCCAGGTCGAGGAGGCGGCGACCGACCTCACGCTGATGCACGGGACCGGGTTTGCGGTGGCGGTGGTCGCGATCATGCTCTCCGAGCAGACCCTGATGAACGCCGGCGTGCTCGTCGTGGCCGCCAACTCGGGGTTCAACCTCACGCTCGGCCTCACCGGCTTCGTCTTCAACGTGCTGCTGATCGTGCGCGCGCCCCTGCAGCTCTTCCAGGCCGTCCAGACCTCGATCCTCCCCCACCTCACCGGTCTGCACGCGCAGGAGTCCGGCGAGGAGTTCCACCGGGCGATCCGCCTCACCATCCTGGCGATCGCCGCCTTCGCCGGCGCGGTGGCGATCGGCCTTCTGGCGATCGGCCCGTTCGTCATGAGCGCGCTCCTCGGCGACAAGGGCTTTCACTACGCGCGCTGGGGGCTCGCCATCGTCGGGCTGGGAATGGGGCTGCACCTCACCGCGGGGACGCTGAACCAGGCGGCGCTGGCCCGCGGGCGGGCGACCGCGGCGGCGGTGGCGTGGCTGGTGGCGGCGGCGCTGTTCGTCCTGCTCGTGGCCGAGCCCACGATCTCCGACGAGGTCCTGCGGGTCGAGGTCGGCTACTTCACCGGCGCGCTCGTCCTCTGCGGCCTGCTGTGGGGGGTGTACCGGCGCGGGCCGGCGCCCACCGCCTGACGGCGGTCTAGGAGATCCCGGCGGCCGCGGCGATCGCCTCGTAGGCGGCGCCGGGATCGTCGGCGCCGAACACGGCGGAGCCGGTCACCAGGAGGTTGGCGCCGGCCTCGACGCAGGGGTGCACGGTCTCGTCGTGGACGCCGCCGTCGACCTCGAGGGCGACGTGGGCGGGAAGGGCCGAGCGCATCCGCGCCAGCTTGTCGAGTGAGGCGGGGATGAACTTCTGTCCCCCCCAGCCGGGGTTGACGCTCATGCACAGGGCCAGGTCGAGCGACTCCTGCGCCACCTCGGCGATGCTGCCGTCCGGAGTGCCCGGGTTGAGAGCCACGCCGGCCGTGCAGCCGGCCTCTCGGATCGTGTTCAGCGTGTAGTGGAGGTGCGGCGTCGCCTCGACGTGGATGGTGATGTTGTCCGCGCCCGCCCGCGCCACCTCCTCAACCTGGCGCTCGGGCCGCTCGATCATCAGGTGCACGTCGACGAGGCCGCCGGCGTCGTGAACGCGGTCGGCGATCGCGCTCACCATGAGCGGCCCGAAGGTGATCCGCGGCACAAAGTGGCCGTCCATGACATCGACGTGGATGACCCGGGCCCCGGCGGCCAGGACCTCCTCGACCTGATCGCCGAGCCGGGCGAAGTCGGCGGAGAGGATCGAGGGCGCGACCCGGAGCTCGTGCAGGATGCTCGTCGGCACCTGCTCTACACCGCCCGCAGCATGCTCCCCTGGCAGTGGTTGCAGGCGACGATCGCAGTGCTCGACATCCGCACGATCGTCGAGTGCTCACCGCAGTTGGGGCACACCGAGACGAGCTCGTAGCGATGCAGGCAGTAGAGGCATCGGTAGCGGCCGGCCACAGCCGTGGGGCGCAACCATGGCTCCCCACAGCCCGGGCAGTCCGGCCCAAGCTTGAAAGCAGGGTCGTTCACGCGTAGAGGACTGTAGTCGACTTGGAGGCGCCGGTTTTATGTGACCGCTCACGACCGCCGGAGCCGCGCGATGAAGAAGCCGTCGGTTCCGTCACGGTGCGGAAGCAGCTGTCTCGTCTCCTCCAACGCGAAGCCGCGATCGTCGTCCTCGAGGAAGCGGTCGATTACCGCGGGCCCCTCCTCGCTTGAGATCGTGCATACCGAGTACACGAGCACCCCGCCGCGCCGGATCACCGCCGCGCCGGCCCCGAGGATCCGGTACTGGATTCCGGCGAGCTCTCCGATCGAGTCGGGGTTCGCCCGCCAGCGCACGTCCGGGCGCGACTGGAGCGTGCCGAGGCCGCTGCACGGCGGGTCGATCAGGACCCGGTCGTACGGCCCGTCCCCGCGCGCCACCGTCGCATCCGCCTCCTCCACGCGGACGCACCCGGCGTGCATGCGGGCGCACGTCGCCGCCAGCGCGCGGGCGCGCCCGCCATTTCGCTCCACGGCCGTGACCGACCCCTCGTCGGACATCAGCGCCGCGATGTGCGTGGTCTTGCCGCCCGGGGCGGCGCATAGGTCGAGCACGCGGTCGCCCGGCTGAGGTCCGAGCATCCGCGCCACCTGCATCGAGCCGCGCGACTGCGGCATGACCCGGCCCTCGCGCCAGAGCTCGGATCCGTGGGCGTCCCACGCGCCCTCGAGCACGAGCGCCTCTGGGAGCTCTGCGGTGGCGCGCGCCGGCACCGGGAGCGCCGCGATCACGTCGCTCGCCGATGCCGCCAGCGTGTTGACTCTGAGCGCCGACTCGGCGGGCCGGTTCACCTGCGCCAGCAGCGCGCGGGCCTCCGCCGGCCCGAGCTCCTGCCACCAGCGTGCGGCGAGCCACTCGGGCACCGAGTGCATCAGTGCCGCCCGGGCCGGGTCGCCGTCGTCGAGCTCGCCCAGGAGCGCGTCGCGCTCGCCCGCGGCGCGGCGGAGCACGGCGTTGACGAGGCCGCCCCCGCCGCGGCTGAAGCGCTTGACCAGCGACACGGTCTCGTTGACCGCGGCGTGATCGGCGACTCCGTCCAGGTAGAGGAGCTGGAACAGGCCGATGCGCAGGGCGGCCATCACCACCGGCTCCAGCCGGGCCGGGGGGCGCGAGGAGAGCCGGGCGACGAAGTGATCGAGCGTCGCCCGGCGCTGCACGGTTCCGTAGGCGATCGCCATCGCGAGCGCCCGCTCGCGGGGATCGAGCCGGGCGGCCTCGGCCGTGAATGCCCTGTCGGCGTAAGCCCGGTGCTCGAACACCCGGCGCACCACGCGCAGCGCGCACTCGCGCGCGCTCGTAGGGCGCTTCGTCTCAGCCGCCACGGCCATGGAGCCCCCGCACGTAGTCCTCGCTGCGCATCGGGCGCCGTCCCGGCGGCTGCACGACCAGCAGCTCGAGTGCGCCCTCCGCGCACACCAGCACCGGCCGGGCTCCCTCCATGGACAGCGTGCCCGCGGCGCCGTCGGTCCCGACCACGCGCGCCTCCTGCACCCCGAGGCGCACCTCCCCCACCTCGACGAACGCGCCCACGTGCGGGGTGAGCGCGCGCACGGCGCGTTCGAGCTCGGCCGCCGGGCGCTCCGGGTCGAGCCTCCGGTCCTCCGGGGCGATCTTCTCGGCGTAGGTGAGGCCCTCCTGCGCCTGCTCGGCGCACGGCGGTTCCTCGTCGAGCGCGCGCACGAGCAGCTCGCCGCCGAGGGCGGCCAGCCGCTCGGACAGCGTCCCGTACGTGTCCGCGGGCGCGATGTCCTCCTCGGACTGGAGGCAGACCGGTCCGCTGTCGAGCCCGGCCGTCACCTCCATGATCGACACGCCCGTGCGCGGGTCGCCGGCCATGATCGCGCGCTCGATCGGAGCGGCGCCGCGCCACCGCGGCAGCAGCGACGGGTGCACGTTCAGCATGCGGTGCGCGGCCAGGAGCGGCTCCTCGATCAGCGCGCCGAACGCGCACACGCACACGACATCGGGCGCCGCGGCCCCGATCCGCTCGCGCGCGGCCTCGTCGTTGACCGACTCGGGCTGGTCGAGCTCGATCGCGAGCTCGTGCGCCACTTGAGCCACGGGCGGCGAGGCCAGCCTCCGGCCTCGGCCCCGTGGGCGGTCGGGGCGGGTGACCACGAGCGCGGGCCGGTGCGCGGATTCGGCCAACCGGCGCAGCACGACGGCGGCGAAGTCAGACGTCCCGAGGTAGACGGTGCGCAAGTGGGGCGGCTCAGGCGGCCTGCTGCGCCTCGCGCAGGGTCCGCATCGCCTCTTTGCGCTGGTCGCGGCTGGTGCGGTCGAGGATGAGCACGCCGTCGAGGTGGTCGACTTCGTGCTGGATGACCCGCGCCTCGAGGCCCGAGGCCTCGATCATGATGTGCTCGCCGTGGGCGTCCTGGGCGCGGACCCGGACGTGCACCGAGCGGTCGACGTCGACGAGCACCGAGGGCAGGCTGAGGCAGCCCTCCTGCATCGACTCGGTCTCGTCCCCGGACCACTCGATCACCGGGTTGATCAGGGCCGCCAGCGGCCCGTGCATCTGCGTGCGGTAGACGAGGAGCCGGTGGAGCACGCCGACCTGCGTGGCCGCCAGGCCGACGCCGATGGCGTCGTCCATCAGCTCGCCCATGCGCTCGATCTCCGTCCGCAGCGCGTCGTCGAAGCGATCGATCGGGCGGGCCTTCGTACGCAGCACCGGGTCGCCGAAGCTGCGGATCTGCGCCAGCGCCGCGCTCCGCCGCGCGGCGGTCTCGGGGTCGAGCTCCTCGTCCTCCTCGGGCTCGGCCTCGACCTCGACGGCGTCCTCGAGCTCTGGGTGTTCAGCCACAGGTTCAGTTTATTGCGGGTCCACGTCCACGCTGACGCTGACGCCGGACGCCGCCGCGCGCGGCCCCAGCCGGCCGACGGCCTCACCGACGGCGGCGATGGCGCCGGCGCGATCGGCGGCCTTGACCACGATCTGAACCCGGGCGCGCCCGCGCAGGCGAAAGAGCGGCGCCGGACCGAGGACGAGTGCGCCCGCGGGCGATATCGCATCCCGCAGCGCCCGGCCGACGGCCAGCCCGGGCTCGGCCTCGACCGCCGAGCACACCACCCGGATGAGCGTCCCGAACGGTGGGTACCGGAGCGCCTCGCGGCGGCCCAGCTCATCGGCCAGGAAGCCGTCGGAGTCGTGGCGGGCGGCGAACTGCAGCGCACGCGCGCTCGGGGCGAGCGTCTGCACGAGCACGGTTCCCCCGGCGGCACCGCGCCCGGCGCGCCCCGCGAGCTGCGTGACCAGCGCGAACGTCCGCTCCTCGGCGCGAAAGTCGGGGAAGCGGAGCGTCTGGTCGGCGTCCATGACCACGCCCAGGGTCACGTCGGGGAAGTCGTGGCCCTTGGCCACCATCTGCGTCCCCACGAGCACGCCCGCGGGCGCCGCCTCGAAGGCCCGCAGCGTCTCGGCCAGACGGTCGCGCCCGCCCGCGTCGGCGTCGAGCCGGAAGACCGGGAACGTGCCCTCGCCGAGGGCCTCGCGCAGCTCCTGCTCGAGCCGCTCGGTCCCCGCACCGTGGCGCGCCAGCGCCACCGACCCGCACGCCCCGCACCGACTGGGCACGCGCGCGCGGTGGCCGCAGTGGTGGCAGGCGACGAAGGCGCCGGCGCGGTGCAGCACGAGCGCCACGTCGCAGTTGGGGCACATCCACACCTGGCCACACGCGCGGCAGGAGAGGAAGTTCGACCAGCCCCGCCGGTTCAGGAGCACGATCGCCTTGCCGCCGGCGCGCCGCACGTCGCTGAGCGCGATCCGCGTGCGCGGATGCAGCGGATGGTGATGGCCGCGCATGTCGAGGAGCTCGACCGGCGGCAGTGGCCGGTGGTCGATGCGATCGCGCAGGCGCAGGCGCGTCAACGTGACGACGCTCTCCGGCCGTGGTGTCGCGCTGCCCGCGATCAACACCGCGTCGTGCTGGGCCGCGCGGCGCATGGCGACCGTGCGGGCGTCGTAGCGGGGGTCGCCCTCGTGCTTGTAGGAGCCGTCGTGCTCCTCGTCGACGACGATCAGCCCGACCTCCTCGAGCGGCGCGAACACGGCCGAGCGCGGGCCGACGCATACGCGGGCCTGCCCGCTGCGCAGCGCCATCCACTCCCGGTGGCGCTCGCCGGCGCTGAGCGCCGAGTGCAGCACGGCCACGACCTCTCCGAAGCGCTCGCGGAAGCGGCCGACCACCTGCGGCGTGAGCGCGATCTCCGGGACGAGCACGATCGCCGTCCTCCCAGCCGCCAGCGCGGCCTGCACCGCGCGCAGGTACACCTCCGTCTTGCCCGACCCGGTCACGCCGTGCAGAAGGAAGCCGCGGTGCTGACGCGCGGCGAGAGCGCTCTCCACGGGGGCGAGTGCGCGCGCCTGGTCGGCCGTGAGCGGTGGCGGCTCCGGGGTCCGTGCCCCCACCCCGAGGGCGTCCGCGCGCGGCCGCGCGCACTCGTGCACGACCACGAGGCCGCGGCGCTCGAGCCGGCGCATCGTGCCCGTGCCGAGCTCGGCGGCGCGCGTGGGGCCCTGCCGCGCGAGCGCCTCGAGCGCGTCGCGCTGGCGCTCGGTCAGCGTCGCCGCGCCGGCTAGCGCCTCTCGACCCGGCTCTGTGAGCTCGGCCACCAGCACCCGGCGCGGGCTCACGGGAGCCCGCCCCGCCCCGGGGGCGAGCACCAGCGACAGCGCCCGTGCCGGCGTCGAGCAGTACTCGCTGGCCATCCAGCCCGCCAGCGCCACCAGGTCGGCGGGGATCGCCCCGGGGAGGACCGCCTCGGGCTCGACCAGGCGCTCGGGATCCAGCTCCGAATCCCGCGCCAGCCCGGTGACCACCCCCAGCGTGGTGCGGGGACCGAAGGGGACGCGCAGCAGCGAACCCACTTCGACCCCCTCCTGATCGGCCGCGAGCCGGTAGTCGAACGGCCCGCGGATGGCCCGCGTCGTCGTGAGCGGCTCGACCCGGGCGATCGACGGCGGCGGTTCGCTGTGCAGCGCCTTCATGGGGGACCGCAGGGTAGAGTGCGGCCAGGATGACGGCCGATGGGCTCGCGGGCGAATTGCCGACCGGGGCGATTCTGGGGCTGTGCGACAAGGTTCTGGGCGAGGTCGGCCGGCGCAGCCACCGGTTCTCGTGGCTGCGCGCGCCCGGCGGCGTGGCCGACGCCTGGCTGCCCGTCGAGGCCTACTACCCGCGCCACCGCCTCGTCCTCGTCTGCCATCGCGAGCACGCTCCCTATGACCATCTGTTCGCGCAGCTCGTGCCAGAGCACGGCCTCCGCCTGCTCCAGTTCGCGCCTGCCCAGCTCGGCACGGACGTCGATATCGCCGAGCAGCTCCTGAGACGGATGATCGCCCGCCTGCCCGAGCCACCCGGGCGCGAGCCGGCCAGGCGCGAGCCGGCCGGGCGCGAGCCGGCCGGGCGCGAGCCGGCCGAGGAGGGGCGGCGGCGTCCGGCTCGCCTTGCGGCGCCGTCGAAGCTCCCGTCGCTCTCGCTCCCGAGCCTCCCCGGGATGCAGCGGCGGCGTGAGCCCGCTCGTGAGCGCCCGCCGGCCGGCCGCCCTCGCCCAACGCCCGTGCTCGCGCGGCCGGCGCTCCACCCCGTGGACGCCACCGCCGGCCACGCAGACGCCGTCGCCGTCGGCGTGATCGCCGGCCTGGCCCTGGCCGCCGTCGCCGGCGCGGAGCTGGTGTTGGCGGTGATCGGCGTCGCGCTCGACTCCGGGCGCGTCATCCTCGGGCTGGGCCTCGCCTTCGACGCCTGCGCCCGCGTGCTGGGGACCCTCGACGCGGGCCGCGTCGGCAAGAGCGGTTGGGCCTGGGCGAGCGCGATCATCGGCTCGCCGGCGGTGGTGGCGGGCGCCGTCCTGTGGCCGCGTGAGCGCCGCCCCGGGCGCATGACCGGTCCGGGCGAGCAGCCGATTGAGGCGACTCCGCTTGCGGGACCGATCGCTACGCTGGCGATCGTGTGCGTGCTAGTCGGGCTCGTCGCGTGAGCGGGTGCTGATGGGCGCCGGCGAGCAGCTGCTGTTTCACGGCCACCCCTCGTGGCGCTCGATGCTCGGCTTCTACCTGAAGGGGCTGCTCGCCGCGGTGGCGATCGGAACCGCCGCCGGGCTCGTGAGCCGCGCCGCCGGCCACCGCGTGCAGCCGCTGTGGGTCATCCTCGCGGTCCTGGCCGTGTTCGCGCTCGGCCTCGCGCGCGGCGCGCTGAGACGCATCGCGACGACGTATACGGTCACCGATCAGCGGCTGACCATCGAGCGCGGGCTGTTATCGCGCGAGGTCCGCGAGGCATCGCTCGACCGCGTCCAGAACGTCCGCTGCCGCCAGAGCATGATGCAGCGGATGCTGGCCGTGGGCACCGTCGAGTTCGACACCGCCGGTGGCGCCGAGTTCGACTTCTCGCTGAGCGGCATCGAGCATCCACGCCGCATCGCCCGGGCGGTCGACGGCGCCCTGCACCACCGCCACCCGGTGACGCCCTTCTAGCGCGCCACGGCGGCGTCGAGCCCGGCCGCCTCGCGCAACTCGGCGGCCTTGTCGGTGCGCTCCCAGGTGAAGTCGTGATCCTCGCGGCCGAAGTGGCCGTAGGCGGCGGTCTTCTGGAAGATCGGGCGGTGGAGCCTCAGGTACTGGCGGAACGCTCCCGGCCGCAGATCGAAGTGGTCGTTGATGAGCTCGAGGATCTTCGAGCGTCCGACCTTCTCGGTTCCGAACGTCTCGACCATGACCGAGACGGGATGGGCCACGCCGATCGCGTACGCCACCTGCACCTCGGCGCGATCGGCGAGCCCGGCCGCCACCACGTTCTTGGCCACGTAGCGGGCCGCGTAGGCCGCGGAGCGGTCGACCTTCGAGGGGTCCTTGCCGCTGAAGGCGCCGCCGCCGTGGCGGGCCATGCCGCCGTAGGTGTCGACGATGATCTTGCGCCCGGTGAGCCCGCAGTCACCCATCGGTCCGCCGATCACGAACCGCCCGGTCGGGTTGACCAGGAAGCCCTTGGTGAGCTTGCGCGCGTCGTAGAGATCCTCGGGCAGCACGGGCTCGACCACGTGCTCCCACAGGTCCTCCTTGAGCAGCGACTCGGCTCCGTCGCGGTGCTGGGTGGAGATCAGGAGCTTCTCGATCTCGGCCGGGCGGCCGTCGACGTAGCGCACAGTCACCTGCGTCTTGCCGTCGGGGCGCAGGTAGGGAAGGATCTCCGCCTTGCGCACGTCGGACAGCCGCTTGGCCAGCTTGTGCGCGAGCGAGATCGGCAGCGGCATGAGCTCATCGGTCTCACGCGTCGCGTAGCCGAACATCATCCCCTGGTCCCCCGCGCCGAACTGGTCGAGCTCGTCGTCGTCGCCCGGATCGGTGCGCGCCTCCCACGCCTTGTCCACGCCCTGGGCGATGTCCGGCGACTGCTTGTCGATCGCGTTGATGACCGCGCACGTGTGGTAGTCGAAGCCGTACTCGGCGTCGACGTAGCCGATGCGCTTGATCGTCTCCCGTGCCACCTCCTGGATGTCGACATACGTCGAGGTCGTGATCTCGCCCGAGACGACGACCAGGCCGGTGTTGACGAGCGTCTCGCAGGCCACACGGCCGTTGGGATCGTCGCGCAGCACGGCGTCCAGGACCCCGTCGGAGATCTGGTCGGCGATCTTGTCCGGGTGGCCCTCCGTGACCGACTCGGACGTGAACAGGAACTCGTTGTCGGATGGCGTCGTCATGGGATCTCGAGAAACAGCTCCGCGGTCGTGTCGGTCTCCCCGCCTGTCGAACTCGCGCCGACGGCCCTGATGCGGCCCAGGTCCGGGTCGAGGCGGCGCACCAGCGAGCTGCGCACCAACCCTGTCTGCTCGCCGAGGCTGAGGAGCTGGCTGAAGTCGAGAAAGAGTAGCGATGTCACTCGGGAAGGGTGATTCGCGGACACCCTCTTGAAGGCGGGCGCGTCGGCGAGCGAGTGGCGGCCGTGCGCCACCGCGGCGATCCCCGCGAGATTGGTCGAGACCACGACCTGGTCGCCGATGACCGCATAGTCGAGCTGGAGCCCGGGCGCGAACGCGAACTGCCGCGCGGTCACCGCGCCCACCTGCCGGTCGCCCCACTCCGGAACCTGGCCCGCCGCGCTCCCCGTCGGGGTGAAGATCTGAACCAGAGGGGACTCGAGCCGCGCCAGCGTCCCCCGGGCGGCGGTCGGCGACGAGGTACGTGCGACGACGGCCAGTCCCGGTGCGCCCCCGCCGGAGGTCACGAGCACGGCGCTCTCGTGCGCGAAGATCGAGGCGGCGCTGGCGACGTTGATGCCCTCGCTGGTGAGCGCGGCGCCCAACCGGCTGAGCAGGGGACCGAGTCCGCTCACCAGCCCGAGCTGGGCGCTCGCCGAGAGCACGGTCGGCGCGGCCCGGGTGAGGTCGGCGACACCCAGCATGAACGGCACGCCCGCCGTGATCCGCTGCGCGAGCGTCGGGGTGAACGTGGGCGAAGGCGCGCGCGTGATGTCGCTGGTGAGCGCGCTGTGGACGCGGACGGTGGCGCCGTGGGCCGCGGGCGAGACCGCCACGGTGGCGCCGCGCAGCCCCGGGCGGGAGAGGAGGATCGCCAGCGCGCCGATCACGCCGCCCCGTGGTGCGAGCACGCGACTCACGCCGGCCGAGGAGACATACGCATCGAGCACGCGCCCCGGCGGCTCGCCGGCCGCGGCGGCGAGGTAGGCGGGATCGGCCGCCAGCGAGCGCCGTTCCCCGATGCCCACGTCGATGGCGGCGCGGACACTGGCATCCTGCCCCGCCAGCAGGTAGTGGCCGACGAAGGCGAGGTCGGTCCCGGCCGATGTCCTGTAGAGCGCGATCCCGCGGTAGGCACCCGCCCGTACGGCGCCCGTGACGAATAGCTTGCCGGCGCGGCGGAGGTCGAGGACGATCAGCGAGCCGGCGCTGGCGCCGGGGGTGTTCAGCACCGCGAATGCCGCCTCCCGCCCCAGCCAGGGCCGGACCTGGCGCGAGTAGTCGAGGGCGACGCCCCCGCCGAGCATGCTGTCCAGCCGGGCGGTGAGGGCGCGGGCCAGGACCGGATAGTCCGGGAACCGCCGCGCGAGACCCTGAGCGCTCCGGACCTCGGGTCTCCGGGGGTCGATCGACAGGTGCACGTAGACGAGCGCGTCCGCGGGCACGAGCGACGCGGCGCCGGTCGCGGGCGGTGGGGCTCCGCCGCGGGTGAGGAGCACCACGATGACCACGACGACCACGACCACGACCGCAACGGCGGCAAGGATCAGCCGCCGGGTGCGCGGAAGTCGCGGCTCGGAGGAGACGGTGCTCATCGCCGCAATGACAGCAAGCGGCGGGGGAGCGCGCGCCGGGAACTCAGGCGGCGACGCCGCGCCGGCCGGACGGCGCCCGGCGCTCGTTGCGCTCGACGAAGTCGATGATCAGGGGAATGCCGTCCAACCGGTAGCGCTCCCGGAGCCGGTTCTCGACGTAGTAGGCGTAGTCGCGGGTCACCCGGCCCCGCGAGTTCACCTGCACCGAGAACCGCGGCGGCCGCGTGCCCGTCTGGGCCATGAACAGCAGCTTCAACCGGTGCTGACGCGGACCCACTCCCGATGGCGGCTGGCGCGCCGCCACGACCTCCGACAGGAAGCGGTTGAGCTGAGGAGTCGGGATCCTGGTGCCGCGGCGGTCGGCCAGCGCCACCGCCTCCACGAGCAGGCGCTCCACGTGGCGCCCCGTCTTGGCGCTGGCCGTGAGCACGCGCGGGCGCAGGCGAAGCTTCTGGTGCGCGCGCGCCCGCTCGTGATCGAGATCGAGATCGTCGACGGCGTCCCACTTGTTGAGCACGAGCGCCGTGGCGCAGCCGCTGCGCATCGCCAGCTCGGCGATCCGCAGGTCCTGAGAGGTGATCCCGTCGGTGGCGTCACACACCACGAGCGCCACGTCGGCGCGCTCGGCCGCTCGGCGCGAGCGCAGCGCCGTGTAGTACTCGATCGACTCTCCGACCTTGGCCTGCCGGCGCAGCCCGGCGGTGTCGATCAGGACGAGCTCCCGGTCCTCGAAGCGCATCGGCAGGTCGATGGCGTCGCGGGTGGTCCCCGCCACCGGCGAGACGATCACCCGCTCGACGCCGAGGAAGCGGTTCACCAGCGAGGACTTGCCGACGTTCGGGCGGCCGATCACCGCCAGGCGGACGGACTCCGCGGACGCCGGACGCTCGTCCTCCTCGGATGGCCCGATCTCGACGAGGCGGTCCAGCAGGTCGCCGGTCCCGAGCCCCTGAGTGGCCGACACGGCGATCGGCTCCCCCAGGCCGAGCCCGTGGAAGTCGGCCGCGAGCGACAGGTCGGCGGCCGTGTCGACCTTGTTGGCGGCGACCAGCACCGGCAACGGGGAGCGTCGCAGCAGATCGGCCATGTCGTGGTCACCGGGACGAACCCCGGCCCGTGCGTCGACGACGAGCACCGCCACATCGGCGTCGGCCAGAGCCGCGCGCGCCTGAACCTGGATCTCCCGCGCCAGCTCGGCGCGATCCTCGAGGTCGACCCCGCCGGTGTCGATCAGCGTCAGCGCCCGACCGTTCCAGTCGGTGTCGAGCTCCTTGCGATCCCGGGTGACGCCCGCCTGCTCGTGCACAACCGCCTCACGGGACTCCGCGAGGCGGTTGACGAGCGAGGATTTCCCGACGTTCGGGTAGCCGACGATTGCAACCTTCATGGCGGACCCGAGGCTAGCGTCTGCCTCGGGTCCGCCACGCGCGTGGCCTCAGCCGGTGGGGAGGTCCGTGCCCGCGCCGGCGCAGTAGCCGGCACCGCCCGCGGAGTCGTTGCTCCACAGCGACTGGACCGCGAACCGTCCGCCCTGGTTTCCGCTCATGTCGCCGAGCGCGCCCGGGATCGGCGTCGGCGGTCCCTGCGCGGTGAGCAGGTTCTCGCCCACCCAGGCGCACTTGTCGCCGTTCTCGTTGGCGTCGACTGCGTCGTACCAGCCGCCGATCTGCCGGGCGCTGGTGCCGGAGCCGAGCACGTCCTCCGCGCCCGGATCGGTGACCGTCTCCTCGATCTCGTGGCCGAGGACGATCGAGAAGCCGTCGAGCTTGCCCGACGCGTCGGTGTTGACCGCGTTCTCACCGCAGTCGTTGGCGCCGCCCGAGTTGATCGCCAGCGAGTAGGGCATGTTCGTGTACGAGATCCCGGGCTGGATGCCGTTGTAGATCCCGCCTGCGAGGCCCGGCTGGGTGTAGTCGTGGAAGGCGCAGTAGCCGGAGGACAGCGCGTTGGGATCGCTGTAGGCCGGCGGCTGGGCGATCACGATGTCGGCGTTGCTGAAGTCGGTGATCCCGAAGTGCGCCGCCGCGCGCGCCGCCTCCTGAGCGAGATCGGTGTAGGTGTTGGTCGCGCCGGGAGGGTTGCTGGCGTTGGTCTTGGCCAGCCCGCTGATGTCGTTCGTGTCGTCGACCCAGATGCCGCCGAGCTGGTTTGCCGGGTTAGCGATGAACGTCTTGTTGCCCGAGGAGTCGGCCTGGTAGTACTGGGACTGGACGCCGGCCCACTGGGTGCCGCCCATCTGGTTGACGAAGTCGGCCATGTACTTGCCGGCGCCGTCGGGGTCACAGGCCAGCGTTGCCGTGTTCGAGCCCTCGGTCAACGTCTCCGAGCTGCACGACTGGTTCGACGGGAAGGCGCCGGGCTCGCCCCAGCCCCAGTAGACGAGGTAGACCTTGGGGCTGGTCTGGACGTGGCCGCCGTAGTAGGCCATGTTGCCGAGGAACGGCAGCGTCGTCGCCGGGGCCTCGGGAATGCCGCAGCTGGAGAACGGCGAGGGAAGCAGCCCGTTCTCGGGGCACGGTGGCGCCGGCGGCTGGATCGGCCCCAGGGGCGCCAGCGTGTGCTGCTGCCAGTACGCGCGCTGCTGCTTTGCCTCCTTCTGCAGTGTCGGCATCAGGATCGGCTTCGCGGACGCAGTCTGCACTCCGCAGGTGAGAAGGCCGGCGGCCATGAGCGCACCGGCCCCACGGATGAGGCGTGTGTTCATTCGGAAACCCTCGCTGTCGGACGCCCCTGCCAGGGCGATTTGCGTGAGTAGCATCGGCGGGCCCTCCCGAGGCCCTGCCTCCCAAAACGTCTGCCCGCGGAGAAACTTGCGGAAACCTACGCGACCATCGCGGCGATCCGCCCCACCACCTCGTCCAGGCTGAGCCCGGTGCTGTCGAGGATGGTCGCGCCCGGCGCCGGCTTGAGCGGCGAGTGCGCCCGCTGCTCGTCGCGCTGGTCGCGGATGGCCTGGTCGGCGAGCACCGTGGCGGGGTCGGCCCCGAGCTCGGCGGCGCGCCTGCGGGCCCGTTCGGATGGGTCGGCGGTGAGGAACACCTTGACCTCCGCCTCCGGCGCCACCACGGTGCCGATGTCCCGTCCCTCCGCCACCCAGTCCCCGCTGGCCAGGACCTGCCGCTGCTTGGCGACCACGGCCTCGCGCACATCCGGATCGGCGGCCACCTGCGAGGCGGCCTCGGAGACCTCGGGCGACCGGATCGCGCTCGTGACGTCCTCGCCGTCGAGGAGCACGCGGCTCCCCAGCCGCACGTCCACGTCGCGGGCGACGTTCGCCGGGTGACCGCCGCGCCGCAACGCCGCCAGCGCCACCGCGCGATACATGGCGCCCGAGTCCAGGTACGTGAAGCCGAGCCGATCGGCCACCGCCCGCGCCACCGTCGACTTGCCCGCTCCCGCGGGGCCGTCGATCGCGATCACCGTCATCGCGCCAACCCCGCC
Source organism: uncultured Solirubrobacterales bacterium (assembly GCA_963839105.1). Lineage (GTDB taxonomy): Bacteria > Actinomycetota > Thermoleophilia > Solirubrobacterales > Solirubrobacteraceae > Palsa-465. The sequence continues at coordinate 171,376 of CAWITQ010000004.1, read as the reverse complement.
ACATGCTCTGCGAACCCGGGATAGGAGACCGCGGCCGCCTCCATGCCCACGACCTCCACCCCCTCCTCGGACGCGAGGCCTGCCACCGCCCCCAGCAGGGCCAGCCGGTGATCGCCGTGGGATTCGAGGCGTCCGCCGCGGAGCCGCCGGCCGCCGCGGACCACGAACCCGTCGGCGAGGGCCTCGATATCGGCCCCGAGGCCGCGCAGCCCGTCCACCACGGTGGCGATCCGGTCGGACTCCTTCACGCGCAGCTCGGCGGCGCCGCGGACCACTGTGTCCCCCTCGGCGAAGCAGCCGAGGAGCGCCACCAGCGGCAGCTCGTCGATCGCCAGCGGGACCTCCTCGGGTCCGACCTCGGTTCCCACGATCGGAGCATTGCGCACGTCGAGGTCGGCGACCGGCTCCTGGGCGGCGAATGTCCCGGGCGGCTCGAGGTCGCCCAGCACGATCGCGCCCATCCGCTCGAGGATGCGCAGGAAGCCGGTCCGGGTCCAGTTGACGCCCACGCCCTCGAGCACGAGGCGCGAGCCCGCGACGAGCACGCCCGCGGCGATCAGGAAGGCCGCTGATGAGAGATCCGCCGGGACCTCGACGTCGTCGAGCTCGAGCTCGTCCGCGTTGCCCACCGTCGTGCGGTAGCCACCCGGCACCAGCTGCTCGCGCACCACCGACGCTCCGCCGCGGAGCAGGAGGCGCTCGGTGTGGTCACGCGTGGGGACGGGCTCGACGACGGTCGTCGCGGCCGTGGCGAGGCCGGCGATCAGCACGCACGACTTGACCTGGGCGCTGGCCACCGGCAGCTCGTAGTCGATCCCCGTCAGCGTGCCGCCGTGGACCGTGAACGGCGGAAAGCGGCCGTCGGTGGCCTCGACCCGAGCCCCCATGAGCTTCAGCGGCGCGGAGATGCGGTCGACGGGGCGGCGGCGGATCGATGCGTCGCCGTCGAGCTCGAAGGTCCCGCCGGGTTGGAACGCGAGCCATCCCGGGAGCAGTCGCATCAGTGTGCCGGCGTTGCCCACGTCGACGGTGGCCGGGCTGACGGCGTTGCGCATTCCGCACCCGCGCACCACCACCTCGTCAGCGCGGCGCTCGACGAGCGCCCCGAGCTCGCCCACCGCCGCGAGCGTGGAGCGCGTGTCGTCGGCGGCGAGGTAGTTGCGGATGCGCACGGGCTCCGACGCCATGGCGCCGAGCAGCGCCGCGCGATGGGAGATCGACTTGTCCGACGGCGGGCGCAGCGAGCCGCGCAGGGGCCCCGACGGCGCGAAGCGGGCGTTCACGGCCGCGCCACCGGGAAGCCGAGGCTGCTCACCAGCTGTTGCGTCCGGTCGGCCGCCTCCTCGCCCGCCACCCACAGGGCGATCACGCCCTCGGTCATGTCGGCCGCGGGATACAGGGCCATGTCGGCGATGTTGACGCCCGCCCGCCCCAGCTCGAGCGCCAGCTGCGCGATCACGCCGGGCCGGTTGGGCACCGAGGCGCGCAGCTCGAACAGCGCTCCGCCCGCGAGCTGCGCCTCCAGCAGGCGCCGCCGGTCCTCGGCGGCGTCGTCGTTCCACGCCGCGATCCAGTCGCCGTCGGCGCTCTCGAGCGCGGTGCGGATCGCCGTCAGGCGCTCGATCGTGGCGGCGATCTCGCCGGACAGCGCGTCGCGGTTCGACAGGTAGATGTCGCGCCACACCCGGCTCGGCGCGCCGGCCACCCGGGTCGCGTCGCGGAAGCTCGGCCCGGTGGCGGGCAGCCGCTCGTCGCCGGCGGCCAGCGTCTGCGCGGCCTGGGCCACGAGCACGTTTGCGAGCACGTGAGGCAGGTGGGAGACCGCCGCCAGGATGCGGTCGTGCGTGTCGGCGTCGATCGCCACCGGCCGTGCCCCGAAGCCCCGCAGCAGCCGGTGGAGGCGCTCGTAGAGCACGCCCGAGGTGGACCCCGTCGGCGTCAGGTACCAGGTGGCACCGTCGAACAGGTCCGCGCGCGCATGCCCCACCCCCGCGGCCTCGGCGCCGGCGAGCGGGTGGCCGCCCACGAACCGCGGGTCGCGCCCGGCGCCGACCACGGTCCGCTTGGTGGACCCGACATCGGTGACCACGCAGTCGCGGGGTGCCGCCGCCAGCGCTCTGCCCACCGACGTCTCGAGCGCGCCCACGGGCACGGCCACGAAGACCGCCTCGGCCTCGGCCACCGCCGCCTCGACGCTGTCCGCGCCCGCGCTCACCGCCCCGCGCTCGAGCGCGGTCGCCACCGCCTCCGACGATGCGTCGTAGCCGCAGACCTCGGCGTCGAGGCGCTCGCGGGCGGCCAGCCCCACCGACCCGCCGATCAAGCCGACCCCGACGATCGCCAGACGCACCAGCTAAGGGGCTCGCCGCGCGCGTACCGAGTCGGCCAGCCCCTCGAGGACCTCCACCGTGCTCTCCCAGTCGATGCAGGCGTCGGTGATCGACTGGCCGTAGGTCAGCCGGGCGGGGTCCTCCAGCCGCTGGCATCCGGCGACCAGGAACGACTCGAGCATCACGCCCGTGATCGAGCTCGAGCCGGCTCCGATCTGCTCTGCCACCTCGCCCGCCACCGCGGGTTGGCGGCGCGCGTCCTTGCCGCTGTTGCCATGGGAGACGTCGATCACCAGCCGCTCGGGAAGCTCGGCACCGCGCAGGAGGTCGAGCGCCTGCGCCACCGGCTCGGCCCTGTGGTTGGGCCCGTCGGCGCCACCGCGCAGGATGATGTGACAGTCGCGGTTGCCGCGCGTGTACAGGATCGCCGGCGTCCCATCGACATCGATCCCGGCGAAGGCGTGCGGCACGGCGGCGGCCCTGACCGCGTCCACGGCGACCTGGACGTTGCCGTCGGTCCGGTTCTTGAACCCCACCGGCATCGACAGCCCCGAGCCGAGCTGGCGGTGGATCTGGCTCTCGGTGGTGCGCGCCCCGATCGCGCCCCACGACACGGCGTCGGAGATGTACTGCGGGGTGATCGGGTCGAGGAACTCGCAGCCCACGGGAAGCCCGAGCTCGAGCACCTTCAGCAGCAGGCCGCGGGCCATCCGCAACCCGGTGTTGACGTCGAGCGAGCCGTTCAGGTGGGGGTCGTTGATGAGGCCCTTCCACCCTGTCGTCGTCCGCGGCTTCTCGAAGTACACGCGCATGGCGATGCAGAGCTCACTCCGGTGGCGCTCGGCCTCGGCGCTCAGCCGCCGCGCGTACTCGAGCGTGGCGTCCACGTCGTGGACGCTGCAAGGTCCCACGATCACCAGCAGGCGGTCGTCGACCCCGTCGAGGATGGCGTGGATCTCGTCGCGCCCGTGCAGGACGACCTGGGCCTGCTCGTCGCCGAGCGTGAGCTCGTCCAACAGCGACAGGGGCGCGAGCAGCGGTTCCACGCGCTCGATCCTCTGGTCTCGTACTCGTTCTGTGGCCGTCGCGCGCAGCCTCAAGCGAGCTCGCCCCGCCGGTCGTCCGCGGTTGGAGTGGAGTTCGTCGATCTCATCGTCTGCTGGTCCTTTCGGCTCGGAACTGTAGGGAAGGCGGTCGCTCGGGCACCACGGGGTGCGCCTGAGGCGCTCGGCCTTCGAGCGGCCCGGCCGGCGATGCGCGCGGCAGCGGGCGGAGGCGAGCCGAGCGCCTAGCTAAATCGCCAGGAGCAGACGGGCGCGTAAAGGGACCAGCGGCGGGGAGTGGTGTAGGCCGGGTCGCTCATCGCGCTCGGCGATGTTCTAGCAGACCCGCTGCTGGACGCAAAGCGGAACACCACAATCTCGGGATCCGGGCACGGACGCCCGGGTCCACGTCCACTGTCCTGTCGGACTGGTCCTGTCGGACTGTCTAGTCCGGGTCCACGTCAGTAGGCCTGGTGTGCTGTCCGGGGCACGTCGATCATCTGTCCCATGGCGACGAGCAGCTTGCGCGGCCCGCTGAACGGACGCCGTGCGTGCGCCACGAGCATGTTGTCGACGGCGATCAGGTCCCCGCGTTGCCAGGGAAACTCGACGCAGAGGTCCTCGTAGACTCGGCCTATCTGCTCGACCACCGCATCGGGAATCGGTGTGCCGTCGCCGAAGTGGACGTTGCGCGGCAAGTCCTCGTCGGAGAACAGCTCGCGCAGAGCCGCACGTGTCTCGGGGTCCAGGCACGAGACGTGATGGAGCTGGATCTGGTTGAAGAACACCGGCTCGCCGGTGCGTGGATGCTGCCGGACCGCGGCGGCGCGCTGGCTGATCCGCAGACCACGGTCGGTCCACTCGCAGCTCATGCCCCCCTCCGCACAGATCCGCTCGACCTCGGCGCGATCGTCGGTGTGGAAGAAGTCCTGCCAGGGGACATCGATGCCCTCGGCGAAGTTGCGGACGTACAGGAGGCCGTCGCGCTCAAACTGCGCGCGCAGCGCCGGGTCAAGGGCGTTCAGCACGTTACGGCAGTCGAGCAAGGGCGTCTCACCGCGGTCCGGAGCGGGCGTGACACAGAAGAAGAACTGCCGCAGAGGCCAGCTCGGCAGATGCGAGCTCTCGTTGTGGAAGAGGATCATCTTGTCCGGCGGGTACGGAGTCGAGCCGTAGACCCGCTCGCCCGTGCTCTCCGGGGGAAGGTCGCCGTATTCGGCGAACAGCTCGCCGGCGATGGCCGACGCAACGCGCTCGAAGTCGGCGGCGTCCTCGAGCGCGAAGCCGCGAAACAGGATCGCGCCGTAGCGGTCGAAGAACCCTTCGAGCGCCTCGGCGTGACCGGCGCACCACTCGGCCAGATCCACGTTCCCCGATGCCGGCGTGAGCACGACCGGCATCGCGGCCTCCCGTCCTGGCAGGTAACCGGTCTCCACGAGCTCGGCGCCGCTGACCGCGCGACGGCGGACGCCACGGAGGCTGCGCGGTCCGCCGTTACCGCCGCTTGCTGTGCTCATTTCCGCCCTCTTTCTCGAGTAGGCATCCCAGCCCCTTACCAGGATGGCACGTTAGAGCTCTATAATGAACCTACGACAGGGTTGTTGTCTGGGGCGGCGCCAGAGGTGGGGCGCACCAACTTGCGTTCACGCGGGCCTGCCCAGCATTTTCTGGACGGGTGCATGGCGGAGGATCAATATGAGATCTCGTTGCGGCAGGAGCAACTGTGGATGGCCGAGTCGCATACCCCCTCCGGCCGCATACAGCCGCTCCTGAAGCTCAGCGGCGTCGGCGACGGCGCCCAGGTGCGCACCGCGCTGCGTAACGTCATCGCGCGCCATGAGCTGCTCAGAACGACCTTCGTCCGGGAGCCGGGGACGAGGGTGCCGGTCCAGGTGATCCACGCCGAGCTCGAGCCCGGATGGCGCGAGCTCGATCTCAGTCAGACCTCGCCCGACGAGGCCCAGAGCCGCCTCGAGGATGCTCTGCTCGAGGAGCGCTCGGCGCAGATCGACTACGTCCACGGTCCGGTGGTGCGGGCTCTGTTCGCCGTCCACGGGGATGGCGACTGCTCCCTGGGCCTGACCCTGAGCGAGCTTCACGCCGACCTGGCGTCGGTGCCGGTGCTGGCGGGCGACCTCCTCAGCTACCTCACGGGCGACGAGCCGCCGGACGAGCCGCTGCAGTACGCCGACTTCGCCGCCTGGCAGCGCGATCTGGCCACGGCCGACGACGACGAGGCCAGGGCAGGCCGGCAGGTGCTGGCCGCCCACCAGGGCGTATCCCCCCCGCTGCCCTTCGCCCCATTGGCCGCGCCCGCCCCGTCGAGCGACGTGGTGAACGTCGAGCTGAGCGCCGACACGCTCGCCGCCGTCCGCGCCGAGACGGAGCGGGCCGGCGTGGCGGACGAGCTCTTCGCGCTGGCCGCGTGGCATGCGCTGCTGGCGCGGGCCACCGGCCAGGAGGACGTGGTGGTGGGCCTCTGCGGGCCGCTCGGCGAGAACCCGGACCTCGAGGGCGCGGTCGGGCCGCTCGGGTGGGTCCTCCCCCTGCGCGCCACTCTCGGCACCGGGACGACATTCAGGAGCCTGCTCGACGCGCTCGCGGCCGCGCGACGGAGGCTGGCCGAGCACGAGGCGTACGGGAGCGCCGAGCTGAGCGAGGGGATCACCGCGGGGTTCGCGGCGGTCGCGCAAGGCGAGCTCGGCAACTCGGACCGACGGATCTCCGATCGATGCGGTTGAGGTGCACACCCCTCAGTGGCCCCTGTGGCTCGAATGGACTGTGTCGCCGGCGATCGCCTCGGCGCGCGTGCACTTCGATCCGGAGGCGCTTCCGAGGTCACGCGCCGAGCAGCTCGCGCAGTGGTTCGTGCGCCTGCTCGACGCGTTCGCCCGTGACCCGGAGACTCTCGTCGCCGAGCCGCCTCTGCTCCTCGAGGCAGAGCTCGACGCCGTGCTCCGCGACTCGGGCGGCACGGTCGAGACCACGGCGCCGGCCCGCGTGCACGAGCTGATCGCCGACCAGGCGGTCCGCCATCCTGCGCGTACCGCGGTGAGCGACGGCGAGAACACGATCACCTACGCAGACCTCGAGCGGCGCGCCAACCAGCTCGCTCACCGGCTCCGAGCCGCGGGCGTGAGCGCCGGCGCCACCGTCGGGCTCTGCACCGACCGCTCGCTGGACATGGTCGTGGGTCTTCTCGGCATCCTCAAGGCAGGAGGTGCCTACCTGCCGCTGCACCCCGAGCACCCGACTGCTCGGCTTCAGGCGCAACTCGAGGCCGTGGCCGCCCGAGCGCTCGTGACCCAAGCGTCGCTGCGGCCCTCGCTGCCCGCCTTCTCTGGCCCGACGCTATACCTCGATGAAGACCGCGAGGCTCTGGACGGCGCGCCCGCCACGCCGCCTGCGCCGGTCGAGGGAACGCCCGAGGACCTCGTGTACGTGATCTTCACCTCCGGCTCCACCGGTACTCCCAAGGGAGTCGGCGTGACCCACCGCGGCCTCGCCGGCTACGCCACGGACATCGGGCGCCGCCTCGGGGCCACCGATGAGCCGCTCAGCTTTGGGCTCGTCACCTCGATCGCCACCGACCTCGGCAACACCTCCGTGTTCGGCGCGCTGTGCTCGGGGGGACAGCTCGTGCTCGTGGACGCGGTGACGGCGGCGGATCCCGCACAGCTTGCGGACAGGCTCGCGACCGCGCCGGTCGACGTGCTGAAGATCACCCCCTCCCACCTCCGCGCGCTCCTCACCGGCTCCGAGTCGCCGGTGCTGCCTCGTCGCTGGCTCGTGATCGGTGGCGAGGCGCTGTCCTGGGATCTGATCGCTGCCGTTCGCCGCGTCTCGGAGGTGGCGATCGTGAATCACTACGGGCCTACCGAGGCGACGGTCGGCTGCTGTGCCACGACGGTGACGGACGAGCTCCGTCGCTACGACCCGGCCTCGGTACCGATCGGCCGTCCGATCGCGGGCGCCGCGTGCTACATCCTGAACACGGCGCTCCGGCCCGTTCCGATCGGAGTCCCCGGCCGGCTGTTCGTCGGCGGTGACGGCGTGGCGATCGGGTACGTCGGGCAACCCGAGCTGACGGACGAACGCTTCGTGGCCGACCCGTTCGCGAGCCTCCGCCTCGGACGCGAGCGCCCAGACGCGCGCATGTACGACACCGGCGACCTCGCCCGCTGGCTGCCCGACGGAAACATCGAGTTCCTCGGCCGCGTCGACGAGCAGGTCAAGATCCGCGGCTTCCGCGTCGAGCCCGGTGAGATCGAAGTGGCGCTGCGCACCCATCCGAGCGTCGGCGAGGCGATCGTGAGCACCGACGCCGAGCCGTCGGGGGAGCCGCGGCTGATCGCCTACTACACGGCATCGGCGCCTGCCTCGACCGCCGAGCTCCGGGCACACCTGCGAGCACAGCTCCCGGAGCACATGGTTCCGGCCGCGTTCATCCACGTCGACACCCTGCCGCGCACGGCGAGCGGCAAAGTCGACAAGCGCGCGCTGGCACAGCTCGGCTCGGCCACTGCGGCTGGGCGCGACCGTCCCTACGTCGCGGCCCGTACATCAACCGAGGCGTTCATCGGAGCGCTCTGGCAGGAGTTGCTGGGCGTCGAGCGGGTGGGCGTCGCCGACGACTTCTTCGCGCTCGGTGGCCACTCTCTGCTCGCCGCGCGGGCGGTCGCGCAGCTGCGCGCCGAGTTCAGGGTCCAGCTCCCGCCCCACGCGCTGTTCCTATCTCCCACGGTGGAGGCGCTCGCGAAAGAGATCGAAGAGTTGCTCCGAGAAGCGGCGGAGACGGACCTCGCCCTGTGACTCGATGACCGCGACCAGCGTCCCGGAGCCGGCGATCACCAGGCGCTCGTGCCGGGGTCCAGCCCCGCTCTCCTTCCCGCAGGAACAACTGTTCCTCACGGCGCAGACGCTCCCGGCCGCGGCTGTGGCCGCGTACGACATACCGGCGCTGTTTCGCGTCCGCCGCACGCTCGATGAGCGGCTGCTGCGGAGCGCGCTCGAGCGCATCGTCGCCCGCCACGAGATCTTGCGCACGAGGATCGACCTCGTCGACGGCGTCGCGGTGCAGAGGGTGCTCGAGCCGCCCGAGTTCGAGCTGCCAGTCCTCGACCTGCGTGAGCTGCCGCTGCGCGAACGGCGACGACGCGCAGAGGCGTTTCTCACCGACCTCGGGCGCCGGCCCTTCGATCCGAGCGATGACCTGCTCCTGCGCGCGGCACTCATCCACATGGCGCCGGCGGACGACCGCCTTCTGCTCGTGCTCCACCACTCCGCCTCGGACCGGGATTCACGCCGGCTGCTCCTTCGCGAGCTCGATGCCACCTACAAGGCGCTGGCGGCCGGCAGCGAACCCGTGCTTCCGGAGCTGCCGATTCAGTACGCGGACTTTGCCCAGTGGCAGCGCCAGGCTCTGGGCGGGCGCCGGATGCGCGAGCTGCTCGACTACTGGACCGATCAGCTGGCTGGAGCGCCCGAGCAACTCGACCTACCCACCGATCATCCCCGGCCGGCCGCTCTGAGCTACCGCGGAGCGCTGAGGACCTTCAGCCTTTCGGCCGACACGAGCGACCGCATCCGTGATTTCGCACGCCGCGAGAGGGCGACCACCTTCATGGTCCTGCTCGCCGCCTTCAACGCGCTGCTTCATCGCTACTGCGCAACCGATGACCTCGTCGTCGGCACGCCCGTCTCACTACGTGGCCGCCCCGAGGTGGCAAATCTGCTCGGCTTCTTCACGAACACCGTGGCCCTGCGCAGCCGGGTCTCCGGCGATCCGTCGTTCGCTGAGATGGTGGCGGCCGCGAAGGTCACCGCGATCGAGGCCCATGCCCATCACGAGCTCCCGTTCTCGAAGCTCGTCGAAGCGCTGAATCCTCCGCGCTCGGAAAGCCACGCGCCGATCTTCCCGGTGCTGTTCAACTTCGATCGCCTCGACGGCGAGCGGCCGAGCCTGGCCGGGTGCCCGCTCGAGCAGCTTCCGGTGCCAGGCTGGGAATGGTCGCGCTACGACCTCTCGCTGGTCACCCGTGAACGCGCCGACGGCTCGATCTACGGCCGCGCCGAGTTCGCTTCGGATTTGTGGGAGCCGGCGTCGGTGGAGCGGTTGCTGGAGGCGTACGTGCGGTTGCTGGAGGGAGCGCTCGAGGCGCCGGACACGCCGCTGTCGCGGTTGCCGTTGCTGGCCGAGGCCGAGCGGCGGGCGCTGCTCGCGCCGGCGCCGGAGCGGGAGTACCCGCGGGCCTGCGTGCACGAGCTGATCGCCGAGACCGCGGCCCGGCACGCCGACCGGGTGGCCGTGCAGTGCGGCACGCACACCCTCACCTATGCAGACTTGCTCGCGCGCGCCGCACGGCTGGCTCATCGCCTGCGCGCGCTCGGCGTCGGACCGGAGACGCTGGTCGGGGTGTGCCTGGAACGCTCGCTCGATCTGCCCGTCGCGCTCCTGGCCGTGTGGCAGGCCGGAGCGGCCTACGTCCCGATCGACCCGGCCTACCCACCCGCCCGCCAACAGCTCATGCTCGAGGACTCCGGCGCGCGCGTGCTCATCACCCAGCAATCACTGCTCGACCGAGTACCCCAGAGCACCACCGCGCACCTGCTCTGTCTCGACCGCGAGGAACCCGAGCTCGAGACGCTTCCCGCCCACCCCCCAGCCCTGCCCAGCGACCCCGAACGCCTGGCCTACGTGATCTACACCTCCGGCTCCACCGGCCGCCCCAAAGGCGTCGAAATAGGCCACCGCTCCCTCACCAACCTCCTCTGGGCCATGCGCCAAGAACCCGGCCTGACCCCGGAAGACGTGCTGGTCGCCGTCACGACGCTGTCGTTCGACATCGCCGCGCTCGAGCTGTTCGTGCCCTTGCTGGTCGGTGCGCGCGTCGTAGTGGCGAGCGCCGAGGAAGCGAGTGATCCGAGCCTGCTGGCCGGGCTGCTGTCACGCGTGGGCGCGACCACGATGCAGGCCACGCCGTTGCGGTGGCAGGCGTTGCTGGAACAGGCCTGGCGGGCACCCGCCGGCTTCAGAGCCTTGTGCGGCGGAGAGCCGCTGCCTGCATCGCTGGCCGCTCGGCTGCTCGAGTCGGGCGTGGAGCTTTGGAACCTGTATGGCCCCACCGAGACGACGATCTGGTCGACAGCCGCGCCTCTCTCGAAGGATGCCCCGGTGACGATCGGCCGTCCGATCGCCAACACCAGCGTCTACGTGCTCGACCCGAACATGGAGCCGGTACCGATCGGAGTAGCGGGCGAACTGTGGATCGGCGGCCACGGACTCGCCCGCGGATACCTGGGCCAACCCACACTCACCGCCGAACGCTTCCTACCCAACCCGTTCACACCCGGCGAGCGGCTCTACCGCACCGGCGACCTCGCCCGCTGGCGCCACGACGGCCAGCTCGACTTCCTCGGCCGCGTCGACCACCAGGTCAAGCTCCGCGGCTACCGAATCGAGCTCGGCGAAATCGAACAGGCACTGCGGGGGCACCCGGGGGTGCGCGCCGCGGCGGTCACGATACGCGGACAGGGGCCCGACTCCCAGCTCGTGGCCTACGTGGTTCCCGCCGGAGAACCGCCCACCGCACGGGCGCTCCGCTCGCATCTGGCCGGCATGCTGCCCGATTACATGCTCCCGGCGGCGTACGTGACCCTGGAGACATTCCCGCAGACGCCCAACGGCAAGGTCGATCGTCGCGCCCTGCCGGCACCTGACCTGGATGGAGACGCGGCGGCCGCCGACGCGTACACGCCGCCCGGTACCAAGCTCGAGCGTGAGCTCGTCGGGGTGTGGGAGGAATTGTTGGGACTGCCGCGCATCGGCGTGGGCGACAACTTCTTCGCGCTGGGTGGCCACTCGTTGCTCGCGGTGCGGCTGGTCTCGCGGGTGCGGGACGTGGTCGGCGTGGAGTTGCCCGTTGCGGCCGTGTTCACCGCGCCGACGGTGGCCGATCTGGCCGCGGCGATCGATACTTCGCGCGCCACCGTGGCCTCCGCGGCGATCCCGTCGCGGCCGCGATCGGCGCGGCGTCTGGAGGGCGAGCCGGACGAGGTGTCGGTTTTCCCGGCCTCCGCCGCCCAGCGGCAATTGTGGTTCCTGGACCAGCTCGATACGCGCGGCGGCTCCTACGACGTGCCCCAGCTGGCGCGCGTGCACGGCGAGCTGGATCTGGGCGCGCTCGAACGCGCGCTGGCCATGTTGGTCGCGCGCCACGAGACGTTGCGCACGACCTTCCGGATGATCGACGGGACGCTCTACCAGGTCGTGCACCCGCCGCGGGCGGTGGGTATCGAGGTGACCGACGTCACTCACCGGGAGGACCGCGAGCGGGCGGCCTGGGCGGTGGTGCGCGAGCGGCGTGCTCAACGCTTCGACCTTACGCGCGGGCCCCTCCTGCGCGCGAGCGCGGTGCGCCTCTCAGACAGAGAGCACGCCCTGATGCTCATCGTGCACCACACGGTCACCGATGAGTGGTCGCAGAAGGTGATGGCACGAGAGCTGGCTGCGTGCTACGAGGCCGCGCGCTCCGGGCGCGAACCGGCACTCCCGCCGATGTCAATCCAATATGCGGACTTCGCGATCTGGCAGAACGAGCTCATCGAGCGCGGTGCGCTGACCGCTCAGCTGGACTATTGGCGTGATCGTCTGGCCGACGCACCGGCGCGGCTGGATCTGCCGTTCGACCGGCCGCGACCGGCCCGCCAGAGCTTCCGGGGCGGCGCCTGCGAGCGCCAACTCACTCCCGACCTGAGCGCCCGGCTCGAGCGTCTGGCACGGCGTGAGGGTGCCACGGCGTTCATGACCTCGCTCGCCGCGTTCGTGGCCTTGCTGCATCGGTACAGCGGCCAGTCGGACCTCGTCGTGTCCACGCCGATCGCCAATCGCGACCGCTCGGAACTCGAGGGGTTGATCGGGTTCGTCGTCAACACGGTCGCGCTGCGATCGCGCCTGGACGGCGATCCCTCGTTCAGCGCGCTGTTGTCCCAGATCCGCGCGACCACGCTCGAGGCACTGGCGAACCAGGACATCCCGTTCGAGCGAGTAATTGCCGCGGTCAATCCCGAGCGCCATCCCAGCCACCAGCCGCTTGCCCAGGTCATGTTCAGCTACAGCGACGCGGAGGCGATCGCGCTCGGCCTGCCGGGGCTCGAGGCCAGCCGTTTGCGCCTACCTCACCGCACGGCCAAATTCGACCTCACCATGATCGTCACCAACACGGCCGAGGGGCTTCGGCTGACCCTCGAGTTCGCTTCGGATTTGTGGGAGCCGGCGTCGGTGGAGCGGTTGCTGGAGGCGTACGTGCGGTTGCTGGAGGGAGCGCTCGAGGCGCCGGACACGCCGCTGTCGCGGTTGCCGTTGCTGGCCGAGGCCGAGCGGCGGGCGCTGCTCGCGCCGGCGCCGGAGCGGGAGTACCCGCGGGCCTGCGTGCACGAGCTGATCGCCGAGACCGCGGCCCGGCACGCCGACCGGGTGGCCGTGCAGTGCGGCACGCACACCCTCACCTATGCAGACTTGCTCGCGCGCGCCGCACGGCTGGCTCATCGCCTGCGCGCGCTCGGCGTCGGACCGGAGACGCTGGTCGGGGTGTGCCTGGAACGCTCGCTCGATCTGCCCGTCGCGCTCCTGGCCGTGTGGCAGGCCGGAGCGGCCTACGTCCCGATCGACCCGGCCTACCCACCCGCCCGCCAACAGCTCATGCTCGAGGACTCCGGCGCGCGCGTGCTCATCACCCAGCAATCACTGCTCGACCGAGTACCCCAGAGCACCACCGCGCACCTGCTCTGTCTCGACCGCGAGGAACCCGAGCTCGAGACGCTTCCCGCCCACCCCCCAGCCCTGCCCAGCGACCCCGAACGCCTGGCCTACGTGATCTACACCTCCGGCTCCACCGGCCGCCCCAAAGGCGTCGAAATAGGCCACCGCTCCCTCACCAACCTCCTCTGGGCCATGCGCCAAGAACCCGGCCTGACCCCGGAAGACACCTGGCTCGGTGTGGCCAGCATCTCCTTTGACGTCGCCGCCCTCGACCTCTACCTACCACTGCTCACCGGCGCCCGCTGCATCCTCGCCACCGGCGACGAGCTCCGGGACCCCGCCCAGCTGGCCACACTCCTCGACCGCCGTCGGCCGACGGTGTTCAACGCGACGCCGTCGCGTTGGCAGGCGTTGCTCGACGCGGGTTGGAAGCCTCCGGCTCGGCTGACGGGCCTCTGCGGCGCCGAACCCTTGCCTCAGGCGCTCGCCGACCGGCTGCTCGAGCAGGGTGTCACGATGTGGAACCAGTACGGCCCGACCGAGGCGACCGTGAACGCGACCCAAGCGTGCCTGCGGTCGCCCCTGGACCCGGTGACGATCGGCCGTCCGATCGCCAACACCAGCGTCTACGTGCTCGACCCGAACATGGAGCCGGTACCGATCGGAGTAGCGGGCGAACTGTGGATCGGCGGCCACGGACTCGCCCGCGGATACCTGGGCCAACCCACACTCACCGCCGAACGCTTCCTACCCAACCCGTTCACACCCGGCGAGCGGCTCTACCGCACCGGCGACCTCGCCCGCTGGCGCCACGACGGCCAGCTCGACTTCCTCGGCCGCGTCGACCACCAGGTCAAGCTCCGCGGCTACCGAATCGAGCTCGGCGAAATCGAACACGCGCTCACCAGCCATCCCGGTGTCGCTCGGGCCGTGGTGGCGCGCCGCGGCCAAGGCTCTGAGGCGGCCCTGGTGGCCTACTTCACCTCCCACCACGAGCCACCAGCGCCCGCCGATCTCCGAACCCACCTGGCGAACACGCTGCCTGACTACATGCTCCCGGCAGCCTACGTCGCCCTCGAGGCATTCCCCCTCACCCCCAGCGGCAAGCTGGACCGCGGCGCGCTCCCGGCCCCCGGCGGGGACGCGCGCGCCAGCCGCGCCTTCGCCCCGCCGACGAGCGATGTCGAGCGTGCGCTCATGCCCCTGTGGCAGCGCCTACTCGGGATTTCAGACATCGGCATAGATGATGACTTCTTCGCCGTCGGCGGGCACTCGCTGCTCGCGGTCCAGCTCGTCCACGCGATCGAGGACGAACTCGACCGTGCCTGCACGATCGCGATGCTCATGCGCAACCGGACGATCCGCACCTTGGCCCGGGAGCTCGAGGTGGGCGGCGCTGACGCCACGGAGCCCGCACTCATTCAGCTCGCCGATGGCCAGGGAGCGCCCGTGTTCTGCATCTGCGGCGTGCACGCCTATCAGGAGCTCGCTGAACAGCTCGCCCCTGATCATCCCGTATACGGGATCTTCCTGCCCGTCGAGCAGCAAACGCTCCGGTCCCATCGCCGTCCGGCCGGGGCGACCGACCTGTCGGTCGAGGCCATGGCCAGCGCCTATCGCGCGATGGTGCGCGAGCGCCAGCCCTCCGGCCCCTATCTGCTCCTCGGCTTCTGCTTTGGCGCGGTTCTGGCCTACGAGCTGGCTCAGCAGCTCATCGATGAGGGCGACGCCGTGCAGCTGCTGACGATGCTCGACCCTCCGCTGGGCGAGGGCATCGCGGGGCCCGGGCGCCGGCTCGCCTCGAGGGCGAAGGCGAGAATGCTCAGCTCCTGCGAGCACCTCCCGCGGGCGGTCCAGCGCAGGCTGCTCGGGGAGCGCTGGGTGGACGAGACCGCGCGGCTCGACCGTCTGCGCGGCACCATCTACGGCGATGCCCTGCGTCGATACTCGATGCGGCCCTACGACGGCGAGGTCTTGGTGGTCGAGGCCGAGGGATCGGGCGCCGACGACGACGGGGCCCGTGACAGCGCGCTTCTCCGTACGATCGCGAGCGCCGCGGTCCACCGCGTCGAGGGCGGCCACGTCGCGCACCTCCGGCGCCCCTACGTCCACCGTGTGGCGGAGCTGATCCGCACGCATGTCGACGGGCAGCCGGATTAGCCACGCGCCCGAGCCACGGCTGGACCGGCCGCGGGCACGTTCGTTCGGGCGGACGGCGGGTCTCGCTTGCCTGGCGGCTGCCGCGCTGCTCGGCGGCTGCGGCGCCGGCACCGCTGCGCCAGGCGGTGTCTCGGTGCGTCCAGCCGCGCCTCATCGCTCGAAGCCGACCTTTCCGGACAACCATGACCCCGTCGTGCACTGCACGCCCCAGCAGCTCGCCGCGCGAACGCCGCCGATAATCCACCGACCGGCGCGCCTTCCGCGCGAGCAAAAGGTGCCCTTGCTGATCGCCCTTCATGGCCGCGGCGGCGACGGGCGCAACATGGAGGGGCTGTCCAACTTCGTCGAGCTCGCGGACAGCAAAGGCTTCGTCGTCGTCCTGCCCTCCTCCTGCGACCTGGATCGCCCATGGGCGCCGACGCAGGATCTCGCCTACATCGCGTCCACGATCACACGGCTTACTTCGAACCCGGCCGTTGCCGGAGCGATCGATCGCTCCCGGGTCTATGTCACCGGCTTCTCCGCCGGGGGGCAGGAGACGTGGCTCGTGGGGTGCCGGATGAGCGGTCGTGTGGCGGCGATCGCGTCCGTCTCCTCGAGCATGGACGGCGTCTATTACGACTCCTGCCACCCGTCGCGACCGCTGCCCGCACTCCTCATGGCGGGCACGCTCGATTCATCGACGTGGCCCGGGGTGCCCGGCAGCGAGCCCAGCGCGCTTCAGACGGTCGCGTTCTGGCGCGGCGTCGACCATTGCCGAGGCCATAGCGTACGCACCCGCCGGATCTCGGCTGCGGTCATCGAGCAGACCTGGGCCCCGTGTGCCGCTCGAGCTGCGGTGAGGCTCTATACGTTGCGTGGGGCGGGCCACGTCTGGCCGCCCTACGGGACTGGATCGCCGCAGCTTGCGGCCTCGGAGCTCGTCTGGGAGTTCGTGTCGGCCTTTCGCACCCCCGGCGCGCGACGGTAGGGTCAGCCACCACCGACGGCGGCGCGGGTCAGGTGAGGCCGCAACGCATTCGCCACGAGGTGGGCGTTCCCGCGCCGGAGGTGCGTCTGATGCGAGCCCTGGACCTCGCACGTCGCGAGATCGCTGACGTACGCGCCCCACGCCCACGAGGACTCGGGCTGGAGCGTCGTGCCTTTCTGGGGCTTTACGAGCACCGTCCGGCCCGCGTATGGCTTCACGCGGTAGTTGTCCATCGCGCGCAGGTAGATCCGCATCCGCGCCCGATCGAGCTGGTTGGCCTGGCTGACCCAGTCGTCGCCGAGCAGGCGGCGTTGGACTGCGACCGGCAGTCGATCGCACTCGCGCTTGAGGGTCTGCTGGAGACGGTGCGTGACCCGCCAGCGGTAGCTCGGCATGCCGGAGTCCACGGTGCTGTCGAGCATCACCAGGAGGCCCACCTCCTCCCCCGCCTCTTGTAGCTGCTGGGCCACCTCGTAGGCGAGGATCCCGCCAAAGCAGAAGCCAAGCAGCACGTAGGGCCCGTGCGGTCGATGCTCGCGGACCGAGGCGAGGTAGCGGCGCGCGATCGCCTCGACCGAGAGCATGCCCCGGCCTCCGGCGTACAGCTCCTGCTCGACCGGAAGGAACACCCCGTACAGCGTCGCCCCGGGAGCCAGCTCCTCGGCCAGCTCCTGATAGACGTGGACGCCGCAGATGCAGAACACGCTGGGGCGGGTGGGGCCCGGTTCCCCCGCGAGCTCGAGGACCACCGGCTCGGTCGCCTCGGCTCCGCCGGCGTGGAGCTCCGCCGCCAGCGTCCGGATCGTCGGGTTGCGGAACAGCATCGTGAGCGTGCAGACGCGTTCGAGCTGCTCCTCGATCTCGTAGACGAGCTCGACGCCGAGCAGCGAGTGCCCGCCGAGGTCGAAGAAATCGTCGTCGAGGCCGACGTGATCGACTCGCAGCAGCCGCTGCCAGATCTCGACCAGCGAACGCTCGAGCTCGTTCGCGCGCGCGGCGTCCGATGGCGCACCGGACGCGCTCGAGTGCCCGTTCAGCACGGCCCCTTGCTGACCATCGCCCACCTCACTGCTCTTCGTGCGCACCGCCCCTCCTCACTGACCGACCCGACGCTCCGTGTTGGATCCGTACGACAGCGCAAAGTGTAGATCCTGATCCGGTGCGGTGGGCTGGAGCTCTAGACGAGGTCCGCCAGCGCCTGCACGAACCGGGAGTTTTCCTCCTCGGTCCCCACGGTCACCCGGAGCGCGCCGGCCCGGCCGAGCGCGCTTCCGCCCCGTACCAGCACTCCGCGCTCGAGCAGCGCGCGCACGACCTCGCCGTCGTCGGTGCCCTCGGGCAGGAGCGTCCACACGAAGTTCGCCTCGGACTCGGCCACCCACAGGCCAAGGCGCCGCAGCCCCTCCTCGAGCTCGATCCGCGAGGCGAGCGTCCGCGCGACCCGGCGCTCGACCTCGTCCTGGTGGCGCAGCGCCTCGACCGCGCCCGCGTGGGCCGCGGCGTTCAGGTAAAACGGCTGGCGCACCTGGTCGACGGCGACGCGGAAGTCCTCGCTGCCGCACAGCGCGTACCCCACGCGCAGCGCCGCCAGCCCGTAGACCTTGGAGAAGGTGCGCAGGAGGACGAGGTTGGGATGGTGGCGCAGCAGCTCCACGGAGGCGTACGGGTCGCCCAGCGTGAGCGCGAACTCGCAGTACGCCTCGTCCAGGATCACGGCCACGTGCCGGGGCACCCGATCGAGGAAGGCCTCGATCGCGTCGAGCCCCAGCGCCGTCGAGGTCGGGTTGTTGGGGTTGCAGATGAGCACGAGGCGGGTGGCGACGGTGATCTCGGCCGCCATCGCGTCGAGGTTGTGGCGCTCCTCGCCGTCGAGGGGGACCTCGATCGCACGGGCGCCGGAGGAGGCCGCCAGGTGCGGGTAGACGCTGAACGCGGGCCAGGCGTAGATGACCTCGGCCCCCGGCTCGAGCAGCGCCTCGCCGGCGCTCAGGAGGATGTCGCAGGAGCCGTTGCCGAGCGCGATCCGCTGCTTCGGCACCCCGTAGCGGTCCGACAGGGCGCGCCGTAGCGGCGCGTAGGAGGGATCGGGATACCGGTTGACGCCGGTCAGGACCCGGTTGGCCGCCTCCACAACCTTGGGCAGTGGCGCGAAGCACGACTCGTTTGAGGCGAGCATGGCCACGTCGGCGCCGAGGTCGTAGCCGGAGGCGACCGGGTAAACCGGGATCCGCCGGATTCGCTGCGCAAATTCGATCGCCACAGAGGGTTATTGTGCCGACTCGAGATCGGCCCTGAGGGCGCGCGCCTGCCCCAGGTAGACGTGGCGCGGCTCGTGCGCCTCGTCGGCGTAGTAGTGAACGAGCGTCCGGATCACGCGCGGCAGCGATCCGGGGACGGGAACCTCCCGTGCGCACAGGAGGGGCACCTTGTGCAGCCCCAGGTTGCGGGCCGCGACGGCGGGAAACTCGGCGTCGAGATCGTCGGTCAGCGTGAAGATGCAGCTGACCATCGCCTCCGGACTCAGCTCGTTGCGACGCATGAGCTCGACCATCAGCGCCGAGGTCGCATCGAGGATCGCCGCGGCCTCGTTCGCCTCGACGCTGTTAGCTCCCCGAAGCGCGAACAGGCGCATAGCCCCGGCCATCCGGTAGAGGGTACATCGGCGGTCCGGGGGCATCGAGCTCGTAGACGGACGCGCACCCGAAGCGGGTGGTGGACACGATCAAGGGCGCCAGCGTCCGGCTCAGGGTCGGCGGCGCCTGGCAGTCCGCGAGCAGGAACCGTGCGCCGGTCGATCGCATGAAGCGGACCGCCTTGGCCGGCGACAGCGCGCCCGACCACAGCTGCTGCACCCAGAACGCGCGCGACAGGCACTCGGGCTCCGACCACAGGCAGTCGCCGACGTACGTGCTCCGGCCGGTGGCGCCGGGGACCGCGGTGCCGAGGTAGAACCGCGTGACCACGGCTCCCTTCCGCGGATTGCGCGCCAGGTAGTGAAGCGCGCTGCGCTCGTTGGCGGTGATGAAGTTCGCGTTGCCCGGCGTAGGCTGGGCGAGCCCGGCGACCACGTGCATGAGGAGCGCCGTGCCGGGGATCGTCAGCAGCGCCACGAGGAGCGCTCCGGCGAGCCGAGGCTTCGGGAGGCGCTCGAACCCGAGGCGGCGCACCCCCTGGATGGCGAGCACCGAGAGCGGGATGGCGATGCCATCGAACGCGTGCAGCGGGGTGGCGCTCACCTGCGTGGCCGAGAGCGCCCAGATGAGCAGGGCCGCGAGCGGCCACACGCGGGTCACCGCGGACAGGAACGTCGGGGCGCGCCCGCGGTACGCGAACGCGGCCGGTATCAACAGGGGCACGAGCCCGATCCCGATCGACACGATCGAGAACGCGTGCTTGCTGGCGTCCCGGGCGAGCTCCCAAGAGGGGTCGGTCTTGCCGAGGACGAAGTAGTAGAGGAGGGGGACGGCGGTCACGGCCAGCGTCAGCAACGGGAGCTTGAGGGCGCGTGGGCGCCGGCCGCTGGCGCGCCACATCACAAGCTCCGCCCCGACGAGGATCACCACCATCATCTCCGCCTGCCAGGGGTGAAGCAGCGCGGTCGTCGCGCCGAGGAACCCGGCCAGCCACGGCCGCTGTCCAGTGCGTCGCGCGCGGTCGTAGGCCAGCAGGGCGAATACGAGCAGAGCGACGGAGAGCAGCCCGAACGTGTAACCCCACGACAGGAAGCCGAGGAACAGGTCGCCGACCACGCTGAACGAGCCGTCGACGATGCTGAATGTCCCGAAGAACAGCCCGAGCACGAGCGCAGCCCGTCGCGCCCCCTGGCCGGCCAGGCTGGCGCCCGTATACGCCCGCACGGCGAAGAACGCGCACACCACCGCCACCGGCTTCCAGACCAGGACCGACACCCACGGCGCCACCCCAAGGGCGGTCAGGCCGGCGGAGATCGTGACCGCGGGCTGGAAGTAATCGGCGGTCGTCGGCTGGACGACGAACAGGTTGGAGGTGAGGAAGTGATGGGAGGCGTCGCGGATCCAGGCCAGGTACTGCATCTGGTCGACGATGTAGACGCCGTCGGTTCCGGTCCACACGCGGTGGTGGACGATGACCTGCCAGAGATCGACGGCGATCACCCACAGCGACAGGAGCCCGAACACGCCGAGCAGGGCGAGCTCGAAGCCGTCGAGCGTCCGCCGTCTGCGGGCCGGTCTGAACGGCGGCAGGCCCTCGCCGAGGGCCGTCCCGGCGGCATCGCCGATGTCGAGCTCTACGCGCATCCGGCGGGCGACATTAACAGCGCTCTAATAATCGCCGCGTAAAAGCCGGTCTGAGCGCTACTGCGAGAGTTTCTGCTGGAGGGTCATCGACGCCTGTCCGACCGACGTGTTCATCGTGTTCAGGTGCAGCAGCCCGAACGTGATCGGCGTCGTCGGAATGAAGGTCAGGATCAGGAACGCGGTGAAGCCGATCGCGGCCCGCCTCAGCCGGAGGCTGGTACCGAACGCAGCCAGCGGGAGCACCCAGATCACGTACCACGGCATCAGCCAGGCCAGGCTCGCGAGCAGCGCCACCGTGGCCCAGCCGGCGTCCGAGAGCCACTCCCCGCGCCGGCGGACGAGGTGGGCGACGGTGAGCACGAAGGCGACGCCGGCGGCCTTGAGCAGCCCAGGGGCTCCGCCGCCGATGCCGATCGCGAGCCCGAGCAGCTGGGGAACGCTGAACGTCGTCAGAAGCTCGGTCTGGCCCGACAGGTTCGGGTGCGAGAAGCCGAACAGCGCGAGGCTCATCGCGACGAGGGGGATCGCGCCCAGTGCGGCGCCGATCGCGATGTCACGGCGTCGCCGGGAGTGGCGCACGCCGATGATCAGGAACGGGAGCAGCAGCAGCGCGCTGAACTTCACCGCCACTGCGGCCATCAGCAGCGCACCCGCCCATCGATCGCGCCGCGCCAGCAGCAGCGAGATCGATCCGATCATCGGGACGAGCATGAAGAAGTCGTTGTGGAAGCCGGCCATCGCGTACATGACGTAGATCGGGTTGAGCGCCACGAACGCCACCGCGAAGCGCGGGTCGCGGCCGAGCTGGCGCGCGCACTGCCACACGATCGCGATCAGGCCGAGGCTCGCCAGCATCGTCCCCACCTTCACGAACCAGTAGGAGACCGGAACCGACAGGAACGCCAGGGGATAGGTGATCGCCGTGAACAGCGGCCCGTACGGGCTGGGCAGGTTGCGCCAGCTCGTGAGGCGGAGCACCGGATCGTGGATCTCGGCATTGATCACGTGGGTGTAGGGGTTGAGGCCGTGGAGGCCACCGAGCCGCGCGTAGCCGAGGTAGTTGAAGACGTCGGTCAGCTGCTGCGGCGGGCTCATCAGCACGATCGCGTGCAGAGCGATGATGCACAGCACGATCGTTCGCATCGACAGCGTGCGGATCGCCGTCAACACCACCCCGTAGGCCGCGAGCATGATCAGCACGACGACCGAGAAGCCGATGCTCAGGGGCAGGTAGCCCGCCGGCAGATGGCGCGTCAGCCCGTGGAGCGGGCCCGACTCCCACCGCGGGTAGGCGAGGTAGCTGCTCGGGACCAGCGTGCTCTGGCGCCCGGTGGCGAACGCGACCACCACGAACGCCCCCAGCACCATGAGCGCGAGTGCGACCCGGGCCGCCGTCGGCCGCGCGGCGACGCGCGCCAGCGGCAGGCGCGGCAGACGGCCGCGCGTGCTGAGCGCACCCAGGGCAAGCGTGGAGTCGGCACGACCCGCCGCGGCCCCGGCCACCGGAGCGGAGGCGAGCATGATCGACCGGTCCACGGGGGATCGATCCTTGTGCATCCGGGTGCATAGTGCCCGTCCCTCCTAAATAGTGGCCTCGAGCCGGGTTGGGATCCTGTTAAGGCGCGGGCGCAATGTCCTGGTGCTGAGGGGCTTTTCGCGGGGTCGGCTTGGGGCGGTGCAGCCCCATCGCGAGGCCGCGCGCGCCGTGCGAGTGCGGCCGCCGCCAGACCGCCGCCTAACATCCGCGGCGTGAGCGCCGGCGCCGTGCTCGAAGACGTAGGCGGTCGTTCCCGGAGCGCGCCAATGGCGCGCGCGCGCTCGTCGCTGGGCAGCGCCGCTGTCGTTGCCGTCGTCGGGCTGACGGTGCTCGCGGCGCTGCTGCGCTTCTGGCGGCTCGGCCACCAGGGGTTCTGGTTCGACGAGGGCAACACCGCCCTGCTCGTCCAGTTCTCCCCCGGGAAGATGCTCGGCCTGATCCCGCAGAGCGAGTCCACGCCACCGCTCTACTACTGCGTCGCGTGGGTGTGGTCGAGGGTGTTCGGGCACACCGAGGTCGGCCTGCGCTCGCTGTCCGCCGTGCTCGGGGTCGCCACCGTGCCCCTGGCCTACGCGGCCGGGGCGAAGCTGGTGTCTCGGCAGGCCGGCCTGATCGCGTGCGCGGTGACGGCGTTCAACCCGCTCCTGATCTGGTACTCGCAGGAGGCCCGGTCCTACGCGATGCTCGTGTTCCTGTCGAGCGCGGCGCTGGTGGCCTTCGCCTATTGCCTGGACGATCCGAGCCCGCGGCGCCTGGGCGCATGGGTGGTGGCGAGCGGGCTGGCGCTCGCGACGCACTACTACGCGGTGCTGGCGATCGCGCCCCAGGCCGTGTGGCTGCTCCGCGTCGGCCACCGGCGGGGGGCGACGCGGGTCGCCGTCGGGATCGTGGGCCTGTGCGGCGCGGCGCTCATCCCGCTGGCCCTGAGCCAGGGCAACCGCGGCCTCGCCAACTGGATAGCGAAGACGCCCTTGGGTCACCGGCTCGGGCAGGTCTGGCCCCAGTTCGTGCTCGGGTTCGGCTCGCCGGCATGGGACGTCCTGAAGTGGGTGTCGCTGGCGACGGCCGTGCTCGGTCTGGTGCTGCTGGTGATCCGGGCGTCAGGCCCGGCGCGTCGCGGCGGCCTGCTCGCCCTCGGGCTCGCGGCGGCCGGGCTCGTGCTCAACCTGCTCGTGATCGCCGGCGGGCTCGACAACCTGATCACCCGCAACGTGATGGCGCTGTGGATGCCGATCGCGGTGGCGGTGGCGGCGGGGATGGCGGTGCCGCGTCCGCGGTGGCTGGGTGGGGCCGCGGCCGTCGTGCTGTGCGCGTGCGGCGTCGTCGCCGCGGTCGGAGTCGCCACCGAGCGGCGCCTGGAGCGCCCCGACTGGGGCGTGGTGGCGCGCGCGCTCGGAGCCCGACCGGCGGCGACGGTGGCGGCGGGCGGAGGACGGGCGATCTTCATCCAGCACTACCGCGACCTGCTCCCGCTGTCGCTCTACATGCCCGGGCTGAAGGCCGTCCGGCGCCACGGCGCCACCGTGTCCGAGCTCGACATCGTGTCCTTCACCTCGCCACCGAGCGAGGGCTTCTGCTGGTGGGGCGCCGCGTGCAACCTGTGGCCTTCGCGGATGCAGCCCTCGTACGCGGTGCGGGGGTTCCACCCGGTGGGGCGCCGCCACGTACTCCAGTTCACGATCCTTCGGATGGTGGCCGCGCACCCGGTGAGGGTGACGCCGCACGAGGTGGCGCGGACGTTGAAGTACACCCACCCCTGGAACGACGAGCTGCTGGTTCAGCGGTAGGTCGGTGGCGGGGGGGCGACGCGGGCCGCCGGCCCGGCGCCCCACCGGGCGCCTTCGCCGCCTGGCCCGCGCCCGCGCCCGCGCCGTCGCCGCGCCCGCGCCCGCGCCCGCGCCACCGAGGCAAACGTTCCCTTCGGCGCGCCCGGGCCGCCGAAGGCGACGTTAGCCGCGGATAGCGAGGAAAACGTCGACTTCGGCGAATCAGCGTCGCCGAGGTCTACGAAATCCGCGCTCCAGCGGCCGCCAGCGCTTCGACCTCGGCGCCCGACAGGCGCCGATATGCGCCCGGCGCCAGCGAACCGAGCTCCAGCGGCCCGAACCGGACGCGCTCGAGGCGCCGAACCGGATGCCCGACGGCCTCGCACATCCGCTTGACCTGGCGTTTACGCCCCTCGTGGATCGTCAGCTCGAGCGTGTTTGCCGCCACGCGCGCCACCTTCGCCGGGGAGGTCATCCCGTCCTCGAGCTCCACCCCCCGGCGAAGCGCCTCGAGCGCCGGCGCGCGAACCGGCGCCCGCGCCACCACCACGCGGTAGGTCTTCGGCACCTCGTAGCGCGGGTGGGTCAGCCGGTTCGCCAGCTCGCCGTCGTTGGTGAGCAGGATCAGCCCGGTGGTGTCGATGTCGAGACGGCCCACCGGGTAGAGCCGGGCCCCCGGGCGCTCCACGAGCGACACGACGGTAGGGCGTCCCTGCGGATCCCGGGCGGTTGACACGACGCCCGCGGGCTTGTTCACCGCGTACACGACCAGCTCGCGCGCCGGCGCCACCGGCCGCCCGTCCACCGCCACCGCCGCGCCCTCACCCACGTCCCGCGCCGGGTCGGTGACCACCGTCCCCTCGACGGTTACCCGCCCTCCCCGGATGATCTCCTCCGACGCCCGCCGCGAGGCCACTCCGGCGCCGGCCAGGAATTTCGCCAGCCGCATGCTGCCACCATAGGGAGCGTGGATCTCGACCTTCTGGACACGAAGCTCGCCGAGCTCGGCCAGCCGGGCTACCGCGCCCGCCAGGTCTGGCGCGGCGTCGCCCAGGGCCTGCCCGGGTTCGGCGCCATGACCGATCTGCCGCTTTCGCTGCGCAGCACGCTCGAACAGGCGGTGCCGTTCTCGACCCTCACGCTCGAGCGCCAGGCCGAGGCCCAGGACGGGACCGTGAAGGCGCTCTTCCACACCGCCGACGGCCGCCCCGTCGAGGCGGTGCTGATGGTCTACCGCGACGGCCGGCGCTCGCTGTGCCTGTCCTCCCAGTCGGGCTGTCCGCTGACGTGCACCTTCTGCGCCACCGGGCAGATGCGCTTCGGCCGCAACCTGAGCCAGTGGGAGATCCTCGACCAGGCGCTCCACTTCCGGCGGATCGGCCCCGTCGACCACGCCGTGTTCATGGGCATGGGCGAGCCGATGATGAACGTCGAGAACGTGCTCGCCGCGTGCGAGCGCCTCCCGGACCTCGGCATCACCCACCGCCGCACCGCGATCTCCACCGTCGGCTGGATCCCCGGGATCGAGCGGGTGGCGCAGAGCCCGATGCCGCTGCGCCTCGCGCTCTCGCTGCACGCCGCCGATCCCGCCCTGCGCTCGCAGCTCATGCCCGTCAACGACCGCTACCCGCTGGCGGAGGTGCTCGCTGCCTGCGAGGACTACTACGAGCGCAAGCGGCGCAAGGTATTCGTCGAGTACGTGATGCTCGCCGGGATCAACGACAGCCACGCCCAGGCGACGGCACTGGCCGACATCCTCGACCCACGCAGGTACAAGGTCAACCTGATCCCCTACAACCCCACCGACTCGGTCTACGAGGGCTCGAGCCGGAAGGCCATCGACGCCTTCCGGGCCGAGCTCGAGCGCCACGGGCTCGACGCCACCGTGCGGCTCACGCGCGGCCGCGACATCGACGCCGCCTGCGGCCAGCTGGCGGCGCGGGCCGTATCATCGGCCGGGTTATGGACGCCCGCTCACTCGGCCGCGCTGTCGCCGTAGGTCGCATCGGATTCGGCCTCGGGCTCATCCTCGCCCCGGAGCGGGTCACCGGGCCCTGGCTCGGCCGTGACGCGCGCCGCGCCGGCACGCAGGTCGCCGCGCGCGGCCTCGGCGCACGCGACGTAGGACTCGGCGCCGGCGCGCTCGCCGCCGGCGAGGACGCGCTCCCGTCTGGCTGGCCGCCGCCGTCGTCGCCGACGCCGCCGACCTCCTCGGCCACGCTGGCGGCCGGAGACGCCCTCCCGCTCTCCGGGCGCCTCCTCGTCGGCGCGACTCGCCGCCGGTGGCGCCGGACTCGGAGTCGGTGGCGCTCGCGGGCCTCCGCGGCGCTGACGCCTAGCCGTACCCGCCGGCCCGCGTCAGGCGCCCGCGCGCGCCTCGCCCGCCCGGAGCAGCCGCTCGCGCAGCTCCTCCTCGAGCTCGGGCGAGGGGTCGAAGCTCGTCACCGGCGGCAGCTCCTCGAGCGAGGCGAGCCCGAACAGGCGCAGGAACAGCTCCGTGGTGCGATAGAGGACGGCGCCGAACTGCGAGCGGCCGGCCTCCTCGATCACCCCGCGCTCGAGCAGCGTGGCCGCGGCCGACTCGGCGCCCACCCCCCGGATCCGGGCGATCTCCGGCCGGGAGACAGGCTGGAGGTAGGCGATGATGGCGAGCGTCTCGGCCTGGGCCGGCGTGAGCGGCGGGGTCCGCGGCTTGGCCAGGAGCCGTCGCGCGGCGGCCTCGGAGTCCGGGTGCGTCGAGAGGACCCAGCCGCCGGCGAGCTCGCGCAGGACGAGGCCGCGGCGCTCGAACTCGTAGTGCTCGCGCAGCCGCTCGAGCGACGTCACCACCTCGTGGAGCTCCTCGCCCGTGGCCTCCGCCAGCGCGCCGCTCGGAACCGGCTCACTGCTCAGGAACAGCAGCGACTCGATCGTCCGCTCGAGCTCGGCGCTCATGCGGCCCTCCCCGCCCCGGCCAACTGCGCCCCTGCCGGGCGCGCGACCGCCTCGATCGTGATCTGGCCGAACGGCTCGTCCTGGCTCCAGGTGAGCTCGCCCTGCTTGTAGAGCTCGAGCACCGCGAACAGCGTGACCGCCACCGTCACCCGGTCGGCGCGCTCCACGGCGGCGTCGAAGTTGAAGCTCCCGGCGCGGAGCAGCGCCCGCAGGTGCGCGAGGCGCTCGGCCACGCTCACCTTGGGCGAGGCCATGTGGCTGACGTTCACGGGCTCGGGCATCCGCAGCAATCCGCCGATCGCCGAGGCCAGCATCGCCGGGTCGTAGACGGCGCCGGCCTCCTTCAACGAGGAGCGCCGCAGCCACGGCGGCAGCGGCGCCGAGCGGAATCGGTGGCCCTCCTCCCCCGCCAGCCGCTCCCGCAGATACGTGGCGGTGGCGCGGTAGCGATGCGCATCGAGCAGGCGGGCGAGCAGCTCCTCGGCCGCCTCCCCCGGGTCGAGATCGATCATCTCCTGCTCCTCGCCCGGCAGCAGCAGGCGCGACTTGAGCTCGAGCAGCGCCGCGATCAGGACCAGGAACTCGGTCGCCGCCTCCAGCTCCAGCTCGCCGCGCTGCTCGAGGTGATCGATGTAGGAGATGACGATCTCGGCCAGGTCGACCTCGAGCAGGTCGACCTCCTCCCGCAGCACGAGCGTGAGCAGCAGGTCGAACGGGCCGGCGAATACGTCGAGATCGAGCTCGAGGTCGGCGAGACGCACCGGGGTCAGGCTAGCGCCGGACCCGGACCGGTCCCACGCCCATGACCTCGCGGACGTCGGCGAGGGTCTCCGAGGAGATCGCCTCGGCCTTCTCGGCGCCGGATTCGAAGATCCGCTCGAGCTCCCCCTCGTCGTCCCTGAGCTCGTTGTAGCGCTCGCGCACCGGGGCCAGGTACTCCACCACGGCGTCCGCCACCGCCTGCTTGAACTTCCCGTAGCCGGCGCCGTCGAACTCGCGCTCGATCTCCTCGGGAGTCACGCCGCGCACCGCGGCCAGGATGTCGATCAGGTTCGAGATGCCCGGCTTGTCTGGTCCCCGCCGCACCTCGGTGCCCGAGTCGGTGACGGCCGAACGGATCTTCTTGGCGATCGTCGCGGGTTCGTCGAGGACGTACACCGTCCCTTGGGGAGTCCCTCCGGTGGTCGACATCTTCTTGTCGGGGACCTGGAGGTCCATGATCCTGGCGCCCACCTCGGGGAGCCGGACCTCCGGGACGACCAGTGTCTCCCCGAAGCGGCCGTTGAAGCGCTCGGCCACGTCGCGCATCAGCTCCACGTGCTGGCGCTGGTCGTCGCCCACGGGAACCTCATGGGCCCGGTAGGCAAGGACGTCGGCGGCCATCAGCACCGGGTAGAAGAACAGCCCGGCCGACACGAGGTCGCGCTGGGAGCCCGCCTTGTCCTTGAACTGGGTCATGCGGTTCAGCTCGCCGAACCCCGTCACGCTCGTGAGCAGCCAGGTGAGCTCGGCGTGCTCGCGCACGTCGCTTTGGCGGAACAGGATGCAGCGCTCGGGATCGAGCCCGGCCGCCAGCAGCGTGGCCGACGTGTCGTACACCGCCTCGCGCAGCTCCGCGGGCTCGTAGGGCACGGTCAGCGCGTGCAGATCGACCACGCAGTAGATGGCCTCGCCCTGGTCCTGACGGGCGACCCATTGGGTGAGCGCTCCGATGTAGTTGCCGAGGTGCTTTCGCCCGGTCGGCTGGATGCCCGAGAAGATGCGCACGCGGGCCTACTTTGCCATCGCGTGGCTCGCGGCGACCGGCGGCCCGGGCGCCTTGACCGAGCTCCGGCGCTTGAGCAGCAATGCCGCCACGACCCCGCCGATCGCGCCGCACACGTGGCCCTGCCACGACACGCCCGGGTGCGGAACGACGCTGGCGAGCAGCGCGGCGCCCCAGATCAAGCCCACGATCAGCCCGGTAAGGAGCTCGAGCGCGCTGCGGTCGAAGAACCCGCGGGCGAACAGGTACGTCGCGTACCCGAACACGACGCCGCTGGCTCCGATCGTCGGGATCCCCCCGGGCGACACCAGCCACGTTCCGATCCCGCCGATCACGATCACGATCGCCGTGACCACGGCCAAGCGCGCAGCTCCGGCCAGCGCGATGATCAGCCCCATGAACACGAACGGGATCGTGTTGTCGATCAGGTGCTGGAAGCTCGCGTGGATGAACGGCGCGGTGAGGATCCCCCAAAACCGGCCGACGTTGCGGGCCCAGATGCCGTCGTTGTCGAGATTGTTGGAGTCGAGGGTGTTGATGACCTCGATCACCCACATGACCGCGACGATCCCCACCAGCAGGCCGATTCCCTGGCGCTGAGTATCGCCGCGGCGGCGCCTGATCGGGGTCGTGCTCATACCCAAGAAGGCTACTCCAGCGCTGCTGTGGCAACCGCAAGCGCGACCTCGGCGCGCTCACGCAGGGAGCGCGCAAGGACGAACTCCTCGGGGGTGTGCGCTCCGCCCCCACGCGGCCCCAGACCGTCGACGGTGAGAGGGATGCTCGAGGCGAAGTGGCTGGCGTCGCTGGCGCCGCCCCGGGACGCGCCGGCGACGGTGCGACCGACCAGCGCGCTGGCGCGCTCGAGCAACGGCTTCGTCCGCTCGCGCGCGTCCATGGCCGGCCAGACCCGCTCCATTCGCGGCTCGAGGGTGACCCCGTCCACGTCAAGCGGCACGGCACCGTGCACGGACTCGAACGCCTCCACGCGGTCCGAGCGCATGTCGAAGATGAGCTCCCCCGCCGCCGGCACCACGTTGAAGGCATCGCCCGAGCGCACGATCGTGGGCACCACGCTCAGGTGGTCGCTCCCCGACGGGTCGTGGCGCGCGGCGACGTCGATCGCGGCCCGGGCCAGGGCCAGGAGGGCGTTCCGGCCCTGGTCGGGGGCGCTCCCCGAGTGGGCGGCGCGCCCGGAGGCGAGCACCCTCAGCGTCCCGGCCGCCTTGCGCCGGACGATCACCCCCTCCTCGCCTCCGGGGCCGAGCTGGCCGGCCTCGAAGCACAGGCAGGCGTCATAGCCCTCGAAGCGCCCGACGTGCCCGAACGGCTGCACCCGCCACTCTTCGTCGTTGACGAGGAGCACGGCGAGCTCCGCGAAAGACTCCGGTCGCTTGCTGAGCTCTCGTGCCAGGCCGAGCGACAGGATCACCCCGCCCTTCATGTCGGCGGTGCCCGGGCCGTAGAGGCGTTCGCCGTCGCGCCGCAGAGGCCGGTGGGAGCGGTGGTGGATGACCGTGTCGAGGTGGCCCAGGAGCAGGATCCGGCGCGAGCCGGTGCCGGTGATCCGGGCGATCAGGTCGGGGGCGCTGCCTTCGGTCGAGCACGGCACCCGCTCGGTCTCCGCCTCGGTGGGCAGGAGCGCCGCGCACAGCGCCACCGCCTCCTCGGCGCCGTCGAGGTCGCCCGAGGGCGAGGAGATGGCGACCAGCGCCTCGAGCTCGCGCTCCGCCCGGGCGGCGATCGCCTGCGCGCCGACGGCGATCAGCTCGTCCATGCTCAGAGTGGTTGTCTGATGACCGGGCGCTTCGCGGCCGCGGCCTCGTCCAGGCGGCGGACCGGGGTCGTGTAGGGGGCGCCGCGCGCCACCTCGGGATCCTCGCGCGCCTCGCGCAGGATCTCGGCCACCGTCCTGGCGAAGTGCTCGAGCGTCTCCTTCGTCTCTGTCTCGGTCGGCTCGACGAGCAGCGCTTCATCCACGATCAGCGGGAAGTAGACCGTGGGCGGGTGGACGCCGTGGTCGAGCAGCCGCTTGGCGAGGTCGAGCGTCTTGATCTTGAGCTCGCGCTTCATCGGCGCGCCCGAGAGCACGAACTCGTGCATGCACAGCCGTTCGTATGCGGCGGGCAGGTAGTCGGCGACGCCCTCCGCCCGCAGCCGTGCCAGCAGGTAGTTGGCGTTCAGCACGGCGATCTCGGACACCTCGCGCAACCCCGCGGCACCGAGCGAGCGGATGTAGGCGTAGGAGCGGACGAACACGCCGTAGTTGCCCTGGAAGCCCCGCAGGCGTCCGATCGACTTCGGGCGGTCGTAGTCGAGGTCGTAGTACGGCTTGGAGCCATTCGAGGTGGTCTCGCGGCGGACCACCTGCGGGCGCGGCAGGTAGGGCTCGATCCGATCCGAGACGGCGATCGGGCCCGAGCCTGGCCCGCCGCCGCCGTGCGGCTGCGTGAACGTCTTGTGCAGGTTGAAGTGGACGATGTCGAAGCCCATGTCGCCGGGCCGGCAGATGCCCATGATCGCGTTGAGGTTGGCGCCGTCGTAATAGAGGGTCGCCCCCACCTCGTGCACGATCTTCGCGATCTCCTGGATGCCCGGCTCGAACAGGCCGAGCGTCGACGGGTTCGTCAGCATCAGGCAGGCCACGTCCTCGTCCGCCTTGGCGCGCAGGTCGTCGAGGTCGACGTTGCCGTGCTCGTCCGTCCCGACCTTGACGACCTCGTAGCCGGCCATCGTCACGGTGGCGGGGTTGGTCCCGTGGGCGGTGTCCGGGGTGAGCACCTTGGTCCGATGCTGGCCGCGGTCCTCGTGGAAGGCGCGCGTGAGCAGGACCCCGGCGAGCTCGCCGTGCGAGCCCGCGCTCGGCTGCAGGGAGACGTGCGGAAGGCCCGCGACCTCGCCGAGCGCCTCCTGTAGGCGGTACATCAGCTCGAGCGCGCCCTGGGCCTTCGTCGGGTCCTGCAGCGGGTGCAGGGCCGCATGGCCCGGGAGCGCCGCGATCCGCTCGTGGAGCTTGGGGTTGTGCTTCATCGTGCACGACCCCAGCGGATAGAAGCCGGTGTCGAGGTCGAAGTTCCGCTTCGATAGCCGGTTGTAGTGGCGCACGATCTCGGGCTCGGCGACCTCGGGCAGGCGAGGAGCCTCCGCGCGCCGTAGGTGAGCCGGGATGAGCTCGTCGAGCGAACGCTCGGGGACGTCGAGCGGGGGTGCGGTGAACGCGCGCCGGCCCGGCTTCGAGCGCTCGTAGATCGTCAGCGTGTCGTCGGCCTGGCGGATCACCGAGCCGCTCCCGCCGTCTCGCGTTCGGCCGCCACCGCGGCGCCGAGGACCTCGGCGAGGCGGTCGATGTCGGCCTTCGTCCGCTTCTCGGTGATCGCGACCAGCAGTCCGTTCTCGAGCTCCGGGTAGTCGTGGCCGAGGGCGTAGCCGGGGTTGATCCCCTGCTCGCGGCACCGCGCGATCACGCGCTCGACGGGCGCGCCCACCTCGACCGCGAACTCACGCACCACCGGCTGCTCGTGGAGGAGGCTGACGCCGTCGATGCCCTGGAGGCGCTCGCGCGCGTAGGCGGTGCGCTGGAGCATGAGCTCGGCCAGCTCCACGACGCCGTGGCGGCCGAGCCAGCTCAGGTAGATGACGCCGGCGAGCGCGTTGAGGGCCTGGGCGGTGCAGATGTTCGAGGTCGCCTTCTCGCGCCGGATGTGCTGCTCGCGCGTCTGGAGGGTGAGCACGAACCCGCGCTTGCCGTCGAGGTCGCGCGTCTCGCCGGCGATCCGGCCCGGCATGCGCCGGATCAGCGCGTCGGTGGCGGCGAAGAAGCCGAACGACGGGCCTCCGAAGTCGAGGCGGTTGCCGAGCGTCTGCCCCTCCCCCACGGCGATGTCAACGCCGCACTCACCTGGCGGCTTGACCAGCGCGAGCGGAAGCGGGTCGCAGGCGCAGATCGTGAGCGCGCCCTGCTCGCGGGCCTGCTCGGCCATCGCGCCGATGTCCTCCACCGCGCCGAGGAAGTTCGGCTGCTGGAGGACGATCGCGCTGACGTCGCCGTCGAGATCGGGCAGATCGGTGATGCCGGCACGCAGCGGCGCCTCGACGATCTCCACGTCCCATCCGTGGGCGAGCGTCTTCAGCACCTCGCGCGAATGGGGGTGGACGCCGCGGGAGACGACGAAGCGGCCGCGACCGTTGGCCAGCTTGGCCACGTAGCCGGCGGCGCCCACCGCGCTCGGCCCCTCGTACACGGACGCGTTCGAGACCGGCAGCGCCGTCAGCTCCGAGATCGCCGTCTGGTACTCGAACATCGCCTGGAGACCGCCCTGCGAGATCTCGGGCTGATACGGGGTGTACGGGGTCAGGAACTCCGAGCGCATGAGGATCGAGTCGATCAGCGCGGGCACGTAGTGGTCGTACATCCCGGCGCCGAGGAACGAGACCTCGTCCTGGGTCGACACGTTCCTGGCCGCCAGCGCCCTCAGCTCCTCGAACACCTCCTGCTCGGAGAGCCCCGGGGCGATGTTCAGCGGGTCGGCCAGGCGCAGCGCCTGCGGGATGTCGGCGAACAGGTCCTCGATCGAGCCGACGCCGATCTCCGCCAGCATCTCGCGCCGGTCATCGTCGGTGGCTGAGGTGTAGCGGCTCAATCGAGGCTCTCTTGATATTTCGCAGAGTCCATCAATGCCTCCCGCTCGGAGGGGTCGGACAGCTTGACGCGGACGAGCCAGCCCTCGCCGTAGGGATCGTCGTTGATCTTCTCTGGGTTGCCCTCGAGCGCGTCGTTCACCGCCACCACCTCACCCGACATCGGCGCGAACACGTCGGAGACGGCCTTGACCGACTCGACCTCCGTGTAGGACTGGTCCTTGGAGACGGTCGCGCCGACGTCCGGGGCGTCGAAGAACACGATCTCCCCCAGCGAGTCCTGGGCGTACCACGTGATCCCGAACGTGGCCTCCTCGCCCTCGATCCGCGCCCAGTCGTGCTCGGGGTGGTAGAGGAGGTCTTCCGGGTAGCTCGGCTCCGCCGCCATTTCTAGGGTCCCTTTCGGTAGAGGGGCTTGCGCTCGACGGTTGCGGTGCGGTGCGTCCCGCGCACGTCGATCTCGATCTGCGTGCCGGGCTCGGCACGCTGCGCGGAAACGTACGCCATCCCGATGCCGCGCTCGAGACACGGCGAGTACGTCCCGCTCGTGACCTCGCCGCCGCCGATCACGGGGTTCCCCGCGCGCGCAATGCCCGGGCCGTCGATCGCGAACGGCACCAGCTTCTCCGCCGTCCCGTCGCGCCGAGCGGCGGCGAGCGCCTCGGAGCCGATGAATCCGGTCTCCTCCTTGCAGCACCAGCCGAGGCCCGCCTCGATCGGGTTGCGCGCTTCGCTCAGGTCGTTGCCGTAGAGGTGAAAGCAGACCTCGATGCGCAGCGTGTCGCGGGCGCCGAGGCCGATCGGGGTGACCCCGGCGTCGCTCAGGGCGTCCCAGACGCCGGGGGCGTCGGTCGGATCGATCAGGATCTCCACACCGTCCTCGCCCGTGTATCCGGTGCCGCAGATCAGCGCCGCGGCGCCCGCCACCGTGCGTTCGGCAGCGTGCATCCGCGTAGGGAGCGCTCCGTCGGAGAGTCGGGTCACGACCCCGCGCGCGTTGGGGCCCTGGACGGCCAGCATCGCGAACTTGTCCGTGGCGTCGATCACGTCGACGTCGAACTCGTGCGCGTGCTGCTGGAACCACCGGAGATCCTTCTCGTGGTTGGAGGCGTTGGTGACGGTCAGGAACTCGCAGTCGGCCAGGCGGTAGGTGAAGAGGTCGTCGAGCACCCCGCCGTCCTCGCGGCAGAGGACGCTGTACTGGGCGCCACCAACCGGAATCCGGCGGACGTCGTTGGAGAGGATCCGCTGCAGGAACCCAAGCGCCTCGGGGCCGCGAGTCTCGATCTCCCCCATGTGCGAGACGTCGAACATGCCGGCACCCTGGCGCACGGCCACGTGCTCCTGGCGAATGCCCTCGTACTGGATCGGCATCTCCCAGCCGGCGAAAGGGACGAGCTTCGCCCCGGCGGCCACGTGACGGTCGTACAGGGCGGTGTGCCGAAGAGAGCTGGGCGCGGCCGAAGTCACTACAGACGCAGGCTAGCGAGGCGCCCGGCACGGACGCCGGGCGCAATGGCCCCACGGACGACGCGCGCGCCAGCGCGCGGCCCCAATCACCGGTCCTTGAGGAACGACGGGATGTCGATCTCGTCGTCGCGGATCTCGAGCGAGGAGCGCTGGCGGTCGTCCATGGAGACGTCGCGACGGCGCGAGGGCCGGCTCGCCTCGCGGACGGCGCCCCCTCCCCCGACACGGCCGTGGTCGAAGCCGGTGGCGATCACGGTGACGCGCACGTCCTCGCCCATTCCGTCGTCGATCACCGCTCCGAAGATGATGTTGGAGTTGGCGTCGGCGGCGCTCTGGACGATCTCGGCCGCCTCGTTGACCTCGAACAGGCCGAGGTCGTGGCCGCCGGTGATGTTGAGCAGGATCCCGGTGGCCCCCTCCACCGACTCCTCGAGCAGCGGCGAGGAGATCGCCACCTTGGCCGCCTCGGCGGCGCGGTTCTCGCCGTTGGCGCTGCCGATGCCCATGAGCGCGGTGCCGGCGTCGTGCATGATCGTGCGCACGTCGGCGAAGTCGAGGTTGATGAGGCCGGGAATCGTGATCAGGTCGGTGATCCCCTGAACGCCCTGGCGCAGGACGTTGTCCGCGGCGCGGAAGGCATCGAGGATCGTGGTCCGGCGCTCGACGATCGCCAGCAGCTTCTCGTTCGGGATCACGATCAGCGTGTCGACGTGCTCGCGCAGCCGCTGGATCCCCTCCTGGGCCTGGCGCGCGCGCTGAGTGCCCTCGAACGCGAACGGCCGCGTGACACACCCGACGGTAAGAGCGCCGATCTCGTTCTTGGCGATGTCGGCGATCACGGGCGCGGCTCCGGTCCCGGTGCCACCACCTTCGCCGGCGGTCACGAACACCATGTCGGCGCCCTTCAGCGCCTCCTTGATCTCGTCGCGCGACTCGGCGGCGGCGCCCTGGCCGATGTCCGGATTGGCGCCGGCGCCCAGACCCTTGGTCAGCTCGTGGCCGATGTTCAGCTTGATGTCGGCGTCGCACATGGCGAGCGCCTGGGCGTCCGTGTTGCAGGCGATGAACTCAACGCCGCGGAGGCCTGCGTCGACCATCCGGTTGACGGCGTTCGTGCCGCCGCCGCCGACGCCGACGACCTTGATGACTGCCAGGTAGCTGCTTTCCATTTCGCGTTTCCGTCCGACCCTCGAGTTAGCGTTTAGAGTTTGCCCAGTGGGGCCGTTTAGCGGGAGTTTCGCACGTTATGCCCAGAATGTAGGGCAAGTCAACGATTCCTCCCCGTCGCAAGCCGCGTTGCAGAACGCGGAACTCTCGACAGCCACCCCAGGGTTTGGAATTTCGGAGGGTGAAGCTCAGGTAGAGGGTTAGGGCGCACCAGCGCTTGTCCCGGCGGTACCAGCGGGGGCGCCTGATGCCCCGGTGGCGCTGGTGCCAGTGGAGGCGCCCGACGTGCCGGTGGCGCCGGTCCCGGTGGAGGTCCCGGAGGTCCCGGTGGAGGTCCCGGAGGTGCCGGTGGCGGAGCCCGAGCTGGTCGTCGTGCCGGCGCTTGCGGAGCCCGCGGCGGTGCTCGCGGAGCCCGCGCCGGTGCTCACGGAGCCCGATGAGACGGCCGAGCCGGTGCTAGCGGAGCTCCCGAGCCCAGCGGCGGCCACCGCGCCGGTCCCCACCCCCGCGGCGGGATGGCGCGGGTCGGTGACGTCGATGTAGGTCGCACCGGCCGACCCCGGATCGGCGAGCACGGCGACGACCGACCGCCACTTGGCCGCCGGTTGGCTGCCGTCGCCGAAGTAGATCGCCGGGCCGCCGCGGATCTGGGCGGTAAGCCCGTGACCCCCGGCGTGTGTGACCTGGCTGATCTTGGCCAGGAGGGCGTACGGCGCCGCCGCCAGCAGCGCCACCTCGCTCTCGGCCCCGGGGTCGGTCAGCCGCGTCCCCCCCGGCGCCGAGCGCAACTCGAGCATCGGCAGCGACGGCGTCGCCCCGGCATCGTGGATCAGCGTTCCGTCGGCGGCCACCGGGACCGAGCGGCCGCCGATGACGATCGTCGCCACCGGGATCTGCTCGACCACCTGGATCCGCATCCCGTGAGGGAAGCTCGTGCTCACGCGCACGTCGCGGACGACCGGGTAGGGGGCGACGGCCGTGCGCAGGCGGTCGAGGTGCACGTCGAGGGTGCTCATAGTGCGTGCGGCGGACACGAGGGCGCCGCGGATCTGGGCCGCGTCCGGGCCGCTGTCGCCGGTCACGGTCACGTGCTCGACGGAAACGAGCGAGGAGTCGCGCAGCCACAGCCAGCCGCCGCCGAGGAGGGCGAAAAGGAGCACCGCCAGGAGAGTCAGACGGCGCGCGCGTTTGGAGCCGGCGAGCGCTCCGAGCCGGGAGCGAGCCGACGGCCCGTCGAGCCTGACGCTCGCGCGCGGCCTTCGGGTCGGCATCGGGGCGCGGCGCGGGCGCAGCCTCTCGAGCAGCTCGGCAGCACTCATGCGGGGACCCAGGTGCCCGGGATCTCCACCGGCCCGAGCGCCTGCACCTCGGGCTCGAGCTCGATCCCGAACCGCTCCTTGACCCGGCGGCGCCCCTCCGCCATCACCGCGATCACGTCGGCGGTCGTGGCCTCCCCGAAGTTCTCGATGAAGTTGGCATGCTTGGCCGAGAAGCCGGCGCCGCCGATGCGCAGGCCGCGGCACCCCGCGTCGTCGAGCAGCTGGCCGGCGGTCCGGCCCTCCGCGCGCGGGTCGTCGGGGTTCTTGAAAGTGGAGCCGAAGGTCTTGATCCCCGACGGCTGGGCCGCCTTGCGCCGTGCGCGCATATCGGCCAGCGTTGCCTTCACCTCCTCGCTCGCGGCCGGCGCGAGCGCGAACGACGCGCGCGCTACCACCTCGCCGCGCTGAAGGTTCGAGCGCCGGTACTGGAAGCCGAGCTGCTCGGGCCGGCGGCGCTCGACCCCCGCAGGCCCGACGACGTCGACCCATTCGAGCACGCGCGCCAGCTCGCCCCCATAGGCGTTGGCGTTCATTCGCACCGCGCCACCGACCGTGCCGGGGATGTTGACCCCGAACTCGATGCCGGTCAGGCCGGCCTGCGCGGCTCGCGCGGAGACAGCGGGCAGCCGGGCCCCGCCGCCGCACAGCACATGGGTCCCGTCGAGCTCGATCTGGCTTAGTTCCTTGTCCAGCTTCACGATCAGTCCGCGGACGCCGGCGTCCGCCACCAGGAGGTTCGACCCCGAGCCGACGACCCCTACCTCGATTCGCTGCGCCGACGCCCACGCCACCAGCCGCTCGAGCTCCTCGATCGTGCCGGGGCGGGCGAACAGCTCGGCGGCGCCCCCGGTCCTGACCGTCGTCAGCCGCGCGAGGGGTAGTCGCGCCTGACCTCGGGCGGAAGCTCCATCGCGCGCAGGGTAGACGCCGCCCCAGTCGTCAGCCGGCGGGCCCGGCCGTCACCTCACGGCTCGCGCCGCCAGCCCACGGGCTCGCGCTCCGCCACAAGGGAGCGGCCGAGGGCGTCGACGTTGCCCGCGCCCATCGTCAGGCAGAGATCGCCGGGGCGCAGCGTGGTGCTCAGAAAGCTCCGGGCCTCCTCGAATCCGGGAGCCACGCCACCACCCGTCCCCGCGCGCGATCCGATGCCGCGGCGGCGATCAGGTTCCCCTCGACCCCGGGGAAGTCCTCCGCGCGCTCGCGCGCCGGGTACACCGGAAGCACGACGACGACATCGGCCGCGGCGAGCGCCGCCCCGAACTCCCGCGCGAGCGAGCGCGTGCGCGAGTAAAGGTGCGGCTGGAACACGCCGACCAGGCGGCGCGGCTCGAGCGTCCGTGCTGCGGCCAGAACCGCGGCGACCTCGGTCGGATGGTGAGCGTAGTCGTCGAACACGGCGGCGCCCTCCAACGTCTCGCCGACCGGCTCGAACCGGCGGCGCGCCCCCTGGAAATCCGCCAGCGCCTCAGCCGCGCGCCGGGGTTCGGCGCCGGCGAGGGCCGCGGCGGTGAGTGCGCCGGCGGCGTTGAGCGCATTGTGGGCCCCGGGCACCCGCAGCCGGACTTCTATCCCCCGCCAGTCGAACCGCGAGCCCTCTGGCGAGAGCAGAGGCTCGGGGGCGTCGTAGGTGGCGGCGCCCGTGGGGCACAGCGCCAGCAGCTCAGGGCGGTCCCAGACCACCGGGGTGCCGGTGGCGCTCGCCATGAACGTCCGGAAGGTGTCCTCGAGGTCGAGCCGCGAGCCGTACGTCGCGTGATGGTCGAGCTCCGCGTTGGTGAGCAGGGCGATCTCCGGCCGCAGCTTCAGCAGGGATCGGTCGGACTCGTCGGCCTCGATCACCACCCACTCCCCTTCGCCCCAGCCGGCGTTGGAGTCGGTGGAGCGAAGCTCTCCGCCCACGACATAGGCGGGGTCGAGCCCGCAGCCGCGCAGTGCGTGGACGACCATCGCGCTCGTCGTCGTCTTGCCGTGGGTGCCGGTGATGGCGATGCAGCGCCGCAGCGCGGCGATCTGTGCCAGGAGGTCGGCCCGGTGAAGCTCGTGCCCCGCGGCGGCGACGCGCTCTGGATTGGCGGCGCTCACCGCGGTGGAGTAGACGACCTCGGCGCCCTCGGGGACGTTGCCGGCGGCGTGTCCGATGACGGGCTCGATCCCGTGGGCGCGCAGGCGCTCGGTGTAACTCGACTCGGCGCGATCGGATCCCGTCACCCGCGCCCCGAGAGCACGCCCGATGATCGCCAGCCCGCTCATGCCGGCGCCCCCGATGCCGACGAAGTGCAGCCGGCGCGAGCTCCAATCCGCGTTTCCCACAGCGCGGTCGAGGCTATCTGAGCCCCCGGACCACGGCCTGCGCGACGCTCAAACGTGCCTTACGGGCCAATTCGGCTCGGAATCCTGCGCAAATTGCAGACACCTTTTACCGGCTGAACACGCGCCGTCGGAGGCGCTGAGTACTGTGCGCGGCCAGCAGAAGCTGGACCTCGCTTGACCCCCCCGGCCGGGGACTGCCCTGGCCGCGCGAACGACCGCTGCTGATGATGTCTCCCCGAACATCGCGTCGCTGTCTGCTTGCTTTCGTGGCCGCCGCCGTGGCCCTGATGCCGGCGCTCGAGCTGGCGCCACTGTCGAGCGCCGCCGCGCGACACCGCAGTAGCGGCTGCCCCACTCCGTACCCGGCGACTCGCAACCCCGCCAACCCCCTGGCGCTTCC
Source organism: uncultured Solirubrobacterales bacterium (assembly GCA_963839105.1). GTDB lineage: Bacteria > Actinomycetota > Thermoleophilia > Solirubrobacterales > Solirubrobacteraceae > Palsa-465. The sequence continues at coordinate 131,530 of CAWITQ010000004.1, read as the reverse complement.
GCAGGCACCCGGCTCGGATCCGCTCCACGGGGCGCGCTTCTACGTGGCCGGCCCCCGAAGCGGCATGGCCGCCCGTGCGATCGCGAAGCTGGTCGGGGTCAATCCCGATCGCTGGGCATCCTGGCCGCGGTTCCGGCGGGCGCTGAACCACGGACGCATCCACCGCGAGCTCGTTCGCAACCCGGGCCTCGCCCGGCAGGTCCGCCTGCTGGAGAAGATCGCCAGCCAGCCCGTCGGCGTGATGATCAGCCGGTACTCCGGTGGCGGGAGCCCGCGCGCGGTCTACAACGTGACCAGGCAGTTCCTGTGCGGGGCGGCGAAGGCCGACACCGGCGGTGTCCCGATCATCAACACCTACTTCCTCTACCAGGCCGGGTATTGCGAGAGCAGGAGCGCGATCCTGGCCCACCGCCGCCGCTTCCAGCTCGAGGTCTCGGCGATGACCCACGCCATCGGTCGCCACCCGGTGGTGATGCTGCTGGAGATGGATGCGATCGGGTCCTCGCACTGCATGGCCCGCAATGGCGCGCTCGGCTACTGGGAGGGCGACATCCGCTACGAGATCGACAAGGTCGCGGCCCTCCCCCACACCGTCGTGTACGTCGAGGGCGGGTACTCCGACGGCGCCACGCCGTCCTACACCGCGCGCGTGTTGAAGGCCGTCCACATCCACCGGATCCGCGGCTTCTACACGAACGACACCCACATCAACTGGACGATCAAGGAGATCCGGTGGGGCGAGAAGGTCGCGCGGCTGGTCGGCGGCACGCACTTCATCGTCAACACCTCCGACAGTGGCCGCGGTCCCCTGCTCAACGCCAACCCGGCGCGCCAGGGCGTCGAGGATCTGTGCAACCCACCGGGCCGCGGCGCCGGGCCCCCGCCCACCGCTGAAACCGGCTACTCCGGCGTGGACGCGTTCCTGTGGATTCACGTGCCCGGCGAGAGCAGCGGGCACTGCAACGGCGGCACCGCGTCGGGCACGTTCTGGCTCGCCCGCACGCTCGGCGAGGCGGCGAACGCGAACGCGCGGCTCGGCCCCGCTCTGCCTAGCCTCCCCTACTGAGACGCCGCGGAGCGCCTCCTCAAGCGCACCGCAAATTCTCGGCAAACCCATTCAATAACCGCAGGCCTGTCAAGAGTCGCCAGGGGGCGGGCGATCCTAGTGATAGTCCGACAGAGGTTGCCGCCCGCCCACCCTCTGAAGGTGCCGGGGTCGGTCGCGTGCGCCCTCAGAAACGACGGGAGGTAGTCAGATGTCCCCTGGAACATCGTGCGCGCGTGCGCGCCGGCGACTGCTGCTTGGCGTGGCCATCATTGCCATCGCTCCTGCTGCGACCGTGGGGGTCGCCTCCGCATCGAGCACTTCTGCACGCGGCCCGCGGGCCTTCGTCGTGCACCCCGGGCAGCAGCTCTGCTCGGAGCCGTACTCCGCCACGCGCGACCCGGCCAACCCGCTGGCGCTACCGAGCAACCCGGGGTCGGACCCGCTGAACGGCGCGCGCTTCTTCGTCAACGGCCCCCGCCACGGCGAGGACGCGGGCGGGGTCGACCGGCTGCTCGGCCGTAACCCGAACAGCTTCTCCGAGGGCGAGTCGTGGGCGGCGCTCGCGCACAGCATCGACCGCGGCCGTCTTCGTCGCAGGCTCAAGGGACATCGGTCGCTTTCCTACGCCGTGCATCTGCTCATGAAGCTGGCGAGCCAGCCCGAGACGATGCGGATGACGCCCTACTCCGAGGGCGGCGGCCCCGGCGCGCTCTACGACGAGACGCAGAAGCTCCTTTGCGGGACCATGAGCGCCGATCCAGGGTCGATCCCGGTGTTCAACACCTGGTTCATGTACCGCCACGGCTACTGCCCGAGCCCGAGCACGATCCGCGCCGACCGTCCCACGTTCGAGCGCCAGGTCTCCGAGATGGCCCAGGCGATCGACCGCCGCCCGGCCGTGGTCCTCGTCGAGATGGACTCGATCGGGTCCTCAGGCTGCGTCACCAAGCACGGCGGGCTGCCCGACTGGGAGGCGGACCTCCGCTACGAGATCGACCAGTTCGCGTCGCTTCCCCACACCGTCGTCTACACCGAGGGCGGCTACTCGGACGCGGCCAGCGCCCGGTACACGGCGAACGTGCTGCGCGACATCGGCATCCACCGGATCGCCGGTTTCTACACCAACGACACCCACGAGAACTGGACGATCAACGAGATCCGGTGGGCCACCAAGGTGTCCCGACTGCTCGGTGGCGTGCACTTCATCGTCAACACGTCCGACAGCGGCCGCGGCCCGCTCAAGACCGCCGACCCGGTGCACCAGGGCAACGAGGTCCTGTGCAACCCGCCGGGACGCGGTGCCGGTCCTAGGCCGACGACGCACACGGGATTCCCGCTCGTCGACGCCTTCCTCTGGGTCCACGTGCCGGGCGAGAGCAGCGGCCACTGCAACGGCGGGACCGCGGCCGGCACGTTCTGGATGGCGCGCGCCCTCGTCGAGGCGCGCAACGCCAACGACCGGCTCGGTCCCGGGTTCCGCAACAAGCGGTACTAGCGCACGGTGCGGTGCACTAGAGAAGCTCGTCGTACACAGCGAGCGTCTCGCGCGCCGGCCGGTCGATGCTGAAGAGCTCCTCGGCCCGCCGGCGCGCGGCCCTACCCATGCGCTTGCGCAGCAGCGGATCCGCGATCAGCGGCGCGAGCGCCATGGTCAGCCCGCGGCTCGTCTGGTCGCGGACCGAGATGCCGCTGACGCCGTCCTCGTAGACCTCGGGAGTGCCGCCGTTCGGCGTGGCCACCACCGGCAGGCCGGCGGCCAGGGCCTCAATCGCGCCGCCCGGAAGCCCCTCGCTGACCGACGGGAGCAGCGCGACGTCGGACGCGGCGTATAGCGCCGCCACGTCGTTCGGGCCGGACAGGATCTGCACGCTGCCGGTGAGGCCACCGGCTTCGACGAGCTCGCGCAGGCGCTCGCGCTCGGGACCGTCACCGGCGAGCACGAGGCGCGCGTTGGGCTGCTCCTGGAGGAGCTCGGGCATCGCCACCACCGCCATCCACTGGCGTTTGGCCGGGCGCATGTGCGCCGCGATCGTGATCACGACGTGCTCCTCGCTCAGCCCGAGCAGCTCCCGGCGCAGGCGCAGCTTCTCCTCGGGGCGAGGGCGAAAGCGGTCGATGTCGGTGGCGTTCAGGATCACCCGGATGCGAGAGCGCCGCACCCCGAAGTCGCGGATCGTCTGCCAGGCGATGAAGTTCGACACCGCGATGAACCGGTCGACCCGCCGGGTTCGCCAGTGGCGCACGGCGACGCGAAACAGATGCGCGGAACGGCGCGGGCGCGGCGAGTGCTCGGTCACCACCACGCGAGCGCCGCGGCGCGCGGCCTGGCTGAAGCCGGCGTGCGGCCCGAAGTGGAAGTGGGCGATGGCGGGCTGCTCCCGGGCGCAGATGGCGTCGGCCTCGGCCTCCCACCGGCCCGCGTCGAGGTTTCCCACGCGCGCGCCGGTGGCCTCCATCTGGTCGCGGTAGCCCTCAGGGATCGGACCGCTGAAGTACGCGGCGAAGTCGAAGCCGCGCGCCGCGGCCTGGCGAGCGGTGGCGAGCGTCTGCAGCTCCACGGGCCCCGCCTTGGCGGGCGTCATGTCGATCAGGTGGACGATGCGGACGCTGCTCACCGCGCCTGGCGCCGCCAGCGCGGGGAACCGGCGCGGGCCGCCGCCAGGACCTCGTGCGCGATCTCGTGCGCGGCGTACGGACGTGCCATCGCCGCCGAGGCGCGCGCCATGGCCGCGAGACGGCTCGGGTCCGCGAGCAGGCGCCCGACCTCGGCGGCCAGCCGCGCCGGCGTGAGCTCACCGTCGGGGATCACCACGGCGGCGCCGGCCTGCTCCATGAACCGGGCGTTGGCGCTCTGGTGGTCGGCGGTGGCGTACGGGTACGGGATCAGCACCGCGGGCCGCCCGTGGGCGGCGATCTCGAAGATCGAGCCGCCGGCGCGGGACACGACCAGGTCGCTGGCCACGAGAGCCTCGCCGAACTCGGAGATGTACCCGCGCAGGTCGTAGTGCGGGCCCGGAGCGTGCAGCTCGGGGAGATCCCGCTCTCCCGCCGCGTGGAGAACGTGAAAGCGCGCGCCGGCGAACGCCTCGACGGCGGCGTGGTTGATCGATCGCGCGCCCTGAGAGCCGCCGAAGACGAGCACGCACGTCTCGGTCTCGGCGATGCCGAAGCGCGCGCGGGCGGCGCCGCGGTCGGTGGCCGGCGGCGGAACGGGACGGCCCGTCACGCGGTAGCGGGGGCCCGTTCGCCCCTCGAGCGGGAAGGCGAGGCACAGCCTCCGGGCGAACGGCGCCAGCAGGCGGTTGGTGAGCCCCATGTGCGAGTCGGCTTCGGTGAGCACCAGCGGGATCCGGCGCAGCACCGAGGCCAGCCCCACCGGGCCGGCCACATAGCCACCCGCGCCCATCACCGCCGCCGGGCGGAGCTCGCCCAGCATCTGCCGCGCCCGCCCCAGCGCGCGCGCATCGACGAGCGCCGCGTGCGCCGCCCTCACCGGCCGGCGCCGGGGAAGCGGGGCGACGCGGAGCGTCCTCAGCTCGTAACCGGCGTCGGGCACGAGCTGGAGCTCAGCCCGCTCACCGCCTATGAAGGTGACCTGGGCGCCCTCAGCTCGCAATGCGTCCGCCACCGCGAGCGCGGGCACGACGTGCCCGGCGGTCCCGCCGGCGGCGATCACGATCGTCGTCACTGACACCCTTCGGCGGATCCACGACCGCCAGGCGCCGCGTGCCGGGAGCGGCGATGTTCAGCAGCAGCCCTACCGAGGCCAGCATCACGCACAGGTTCGACGGGGCGTAGGAGATGAACGGCAGGGGCACGCCCGTCAGGGGCGCGATCCCGAGCACGACGAAGATGTTGAGTGTCCCCTGGCAAAGAACGAGCGAGGTCAGGCCTGTGGCGAGCAGCTTGGCATACCGGCCGGTGGCCCGGCGGGCCGTCCGCAGCCCGGCATAGCCGACCAATCCGTAGAGGCACACGACCCCGAATATCCCGAGCACGCCGAGCTCCTCGCCGATCACAGCCAGGATGAAGTCGGTCTGGGCCTCGGGCAGGTAGTAGATCTTCTGCACCGAGCGACCGAGCCCGACGCCGAGCAGGCCGCCCGACCCGAGCGCGATCTGTCCCTGGACCGCCTGGTAGCCGGCGGCTGAGCGGGTCGCCGCGGCCCACGGGTGCAGGAACGAGGTCAGCCGGGCGCGCTGGTAGGGCTGGGCGATGGCGAACACGACGATCAGCGCCACCGCGACACCGGCCATGATCCCGAGGTGGCGCATCGACATACCCGCGGCCACGAGCAGGCTCGCGATCGCGAATGCGATCACCAGGGTCGTCCCCAGATCGGGCTCGACCACGATCAGCAGCAGCGCGGGCCCGGCCATGACCGCGATCGGCGCCACCGCCTGGCGGAAGCCCCGGAGTCGCTTCGGATGCTCGGCGAGGTAGCGCGCGATGTAGAGCATGAGCGCGAGCTTCATCACCTCCGAGGGCTGGAACTGGATCGGCCCGGCCGCGAACCAGCGCCTCGCGCCGTTGACCTGCACGCCGAAGCCCGGGATGAGGACGACGAGCAGGAGCAGGAACGAGCCGAGCAGAAGCGCGTTCACCAGCCGGCCGGTCAGGATCTCGAGGCCGCGCCGGGAGAGCACGTGCATGGCCGCGAGGCCGATCGCCGCGAACAGCAGGTAGCGCACGAACTGGCCCGTACCGGTCCCCCCGCGCCCGCTCAGCACACCGAGCGCCGAGGAGGCGCTGTAGACCATCACCGCGCCGAAGGCGAGCAGGCACAGGGTCGCGCTCAGGAGGATGCGATGCTCGAGCGGAGGGGGAACGCGCCGTCGCTGGGCCCGCTGACGGGTCGCCGCCTGCGTGCCTGCGGCCGCGCGCGTGGCCGTTCCCATCAGTCGCCCACCACGAGCGCGCGGAACCGATCCCCGCGCGCCTCGAAGTCGGCGAACTGGTCAAAGCTCGCGCACGCGGGCGAGAGCAGCACGGACTCCCCGGGGGCGGCGGCCGCCCGCGCGGCGACCACGGCATGCTCGAGGTCGCCGGCCTGATGCAGGGGCACGCCGGCGCCGGCCAGCGCGTCGGCGAGCTCCTCGGCCGCCTCCCCGATCAGGTAGACGGCCCGGCAGCGCTCCCCCACCGCTCCCGCGAGCGGGGTGAAGTCCTGCTGCTTGCCCTGCCCCCCGGCGATCAGGTGGATGCCCGCCGGCAGCGCGTGGAGCGCCACGAGCGTGCTCGCGACGTTCGTGGCCTTGGAGTCGTTGATCCACGCCACGCCGTCGCGGGCAGCGACGAGCTCGAGGCGGTGCGGGACGCCGGCAAAGGTGCGCAGGCCGCTGGCGACGGCGGCGAGCTCCATCCCCCGCGCCAGGCACACGGCGGCGGTGGCCATCGCGTTCTGGCGGTTGTGCTCGCCCGGGAGGGCGATCTCCTCCACGGCGACCAGTGGCTCCTCATCCCACCACAGGTAACCGGCGCGCTCGGACAGCTCGGCCGGCGGCCGGCTCCCGAAGCACACGCGGCGGGCGCAGCCACCCAGGTCGGCGATGCCGAGGCCGACGGGCGCCACCGCCACGTCGTCGTTGCCCTGAGCGGCGAAGATGCGCAGCTTGGCCGCGACGTAGTCCTCAAAGGTCCCGTGCCGGTCGAGGTGGTCCGGGGAGAGGTTGAGCAGGACCGCGGCCTCCGGCGCGAAGGCGATCGTGTCCTCGAGCTGGAACGAGGACGCCTCGCAAACGACGGTCGTATCCGCCGGCAGCGCCTCCACGAGCGAGCTCGCCGCGGTGCCGACGTTGCCCGCCACCGCCACCGGCAGGCCGGCTTCGCGATGGACGTGGCCGATCCACTCGGTCGTGGTCGTCTTGCCGTTGGTGCCGGTCACCGCGATGAACTCGTTGGGAATGAGGCGCCAGGCGAGCTCGAGCTCGCCGAGCACGGACAGGCCACGACGGCGCGCCGCCCGGACCAGGGGCGCGCTTTGCGGAACGCCGGGACTCTTGATGAGCGTCCGAGCTTCGCTGACGGCGGCAAGGGCGTCGCCTGACGCATTCAGGGTGACTTCGACGCCCGCCTGGGAAAGCCTTCCGGCCGCTTCGCGCAGCCCCGGCGACTGGGCCGATCCGGCGTCGGCGCCGATCACGCGCTCCCCCCGCGCCCGCAGCGCGAGCGCCGCCGCGACACCTGAGCGCGCGAGCCCCACGATCAGGTAGGGACCCGGCGGTAGCGGCGGCCGCGGCTTCACGTCGCCGGCGTCCGCCCTACCCCTGGATGCTCAACCGGTAGACCGTGAAGGCGATGGCGGCGCAGGCCACGGCGACGATCCAGAAGCGCAGGATGATCTTCGTCTCAGACCACGCCTGGAGCTCGAAGTGGTGGTGGATCGGGGCCATCAGGAAGACGCGCTTGCGGAAGACCTGGAAGGAGAAGACCTGGATCAGCACCGACAGCGCCTCGATCACGAAGATCCCGCCGAGCAGGACGAGGAGGAACTCGGTGTTGGTCATGATCGCCAGACCGGCGATTGCGCCGCCGAGCCCCAGCGAGCCGGTGTCCCCCATGAAGACGCTGGCGGGGAAGCTGTTGAACCAGAGGAAGCCGACGCAGGCGCCGACGAGGCAGGCGGCGAGGAGCGTCAGGTTGGTCTCGCCGGAGATGAACCCGATGCCGATGTACGCGAGGAGCACGATCGCGGCGCAGCCTGCGGCGAGCCCGTCGAGACCGTCGGTGAGGTTGACGGCGCTGGTCGTTCCGGCCACCACCAGGTAGATGAACACCGGGAACAGCGGACCGAGGTCGATCCCGGCGTCGACGAAGCGCAGCGACAGGGTCGTCGACTGATGCACCTTCTGCGTGGCCACCCACCACAGCCCGATCGAGATGGCGACCGTGACGACGAGCTTGGTGCGCGCCCTCAGGCCGAGTGAGCGCCGCTTGACGATCTTCGTGTAGTCGTCGGCAAAGCCCAGGATTGTGCAGGCGAACGCGGCGCCGAACACGCCCATCGAGCGCCAGTCATGATCGGAGAGGATCAGGTAGGGCACGGCGAAGGCGAGGAAGATGATGATGCCGCCCATGGTCGGCGTTCCCGCCTTGACCATGTGGCCCTGCGGCCCTTCCTCCCGGATGTTCTGGCCGAACGCCCGCCGGCGCAGGAACTCGATGAACTTCGGGCTCAGGAACAGGCAGATGAGCATGGACGCCGTGCCGGCGATCAGCACCTTCCCGGAGATCGAGCCCATCCGGCGGAGCAGTGTACCCGCCGCCCAGGCGGATGACCGGCCCGCCGGGAGGTCAGCTTGTGATGTAGGTGGGACTGACGTCGCGGCCGATCACGGCGCGTAACTCGATCCCGCGCGCGACCGGCCGCACGGTGTAGAAGATCCCGCCTGAGCTCGTGCGCAACGACGCGACTCGCTGCCAGCGCGAGCCGACCAGCTTCTGAATCGACACGCTCCCCCGCCCGGGAGCCCGGCCCCAGAGCGCAATCCGATGGTGCCCAACCGAGACGGCCGCGAACGGGAACCGGTACGCCGCGGCCGCGAGCTTCGGCTGCCCATTGGAGTAGTAGACGCCGGCGGTGGCGAAGCTGTTGCTCTGCTGCGGCGGAGGATCGCCCACCTCGTACCACAACACGTGGCTGACGTTCTGGCGCCAGAGCACGTAGAACGCGGCTGCCAGATTTGCGGCCTGGCGCGCGGGCGAGGAGCCGCTCCCGCCGGAGGTCCAGTCGACCTCGGTCACCCACAGGGACTTAGGGCGATCCGGGACGACCCGCGCATAGCGCTGCGCCGCGTGGACGATGGCCCATATCTTGTCCAGGTCGGGAACGCTGATATCGCCACCGTTGCGCGCCGGGACCGTGGGACCGATGGCATACGGATGGTGGTCGAGCGCGTCGAGGTGCGGCGGGCTCGCGCACCGTGCGGGCCCCATGCTCACCGTCAGGCAGAACATCGCCTTGAGGAACGTGACCGGCCGCATGCGTCCCTCGCGGCTGCCCGGCGGATCGCCGTAGGGGGCTGTGCCGGCGCTGAGCACCGTACCGCCCGGTTGCACCGCCTTGACGCCGGCGTAGAACGCGTTGAGCATCCCACGGTAGGTCGCGGGGCTGACCGGCTTCCAGCTCCCGTGCACCCGCTGCCACTGTGGCATCAGATAGTTGGGCAGGTTCGGCTCGTTCCACGCCTGGAAGTAGTGCACACGCGGCAGCTTCCGGCCCCGGTCTTGCGGGTCGGGGAAGTGCCCGGAGTAGCGCTGCGCGAGCGCGTGACCGAAGGCGCCGAACGCGCCCGGATTCGGGAACCAGATGCCGGCGCGGACTCCTGCCGGAATCGGGCTCGGTTCCGCCCAGCGCGGAGCGCTGATGGCCATCATCATCACGGTTTGGCCATGAGCGGCGGCTTCGCGCACCGCCTCGTCCAGTTGCGCCCAGTTGTAACTGGGGTCGGCGGGATTCGCACCGTTGAATCCCCGCGGCCGGGATTCGGGAGCGATGTCGGACCAGTAGGCCGTGAGCCGCACGTAGCTCGAGCCGATCGAGCGGGCGCGGCTGAGCCACCCCGCCTCCGCGGCGGGTGTGGAGAGCTCAAACGAGAAATCGTCGGTGAATCCGAGCGCGAGCCGGCTCCCGCCGGTTGCGAGCGACGGGAGCGCGGGCGCGTGCTGCTTCGTGCGAGCGTGGGCCGCAGGCGACGGACCCGCCAGAACCAGAACGCCGGACAGCGCCGCGAGCACGACGATGGTGAGCCGCCGACGACGGATTGCGAGCGCCGCCATCAGAGCACCCCGAGGGCCTGGAGAAGCCCGAGGCCGGCGAGCGTCCCACCGCCGGCGAGGTACAGAGCCACCGTCCTGCGGAGATGCTCGGGACGGGACCCGAAGCCGGGGCCCTGAGCCGCCAGGCGACGGCTCAGCGCTCCCCGGAACTCTGAGGCCGGCAGCGCGCGCTCGCGCGCCAGACGCGCGCCGAGCTCTCGCTCGCCGGGCTCGAGGTGATGGTCTGATTCCAGGGGATCGCTCATGAGTGGAACACCGATGATTGTGGATTCAGGGCCCGCGCGCGCTGGAACGCAGCGACGGCTGGCCCGAGATGACCGGTCTCGGCCTCGAGCCGGGAGAGCACGAGCCACGCCTGCCAGTCGGCCGGCTCGTCTACGGTAGCGGCCCGACCCTGGGCCGCGGCGGCGCTGAGCCGGTGCTGCTGCTCCAGCACGAGGGCCGCTTGGAGGGCTGCCGAGGCCGACCCCGGCTCGATCCGAAGCGCGCTCTGCGCGTCTGCCAGCGCGGTGGCTTCGTCGCGCGCCGAGGCCGCGGCCTGGCTGGCGCGCAGCGCGCTGGTCGTTGCGAGCGGAACGCCGATCGCAACCAAGCAGCCCAGTGCTGCGAGCATGACGGCCGTACGGACTGCCCACGTCCGCCTGGCGAGGCTCCGGCCGGTGTCGACTGGCCTTGCGGTCCGGCGCCGGCCGGCGACATGCAGGGCCGGCGCCGGCGCGAGCGCGGCGGCGACGAGCAGCAGCCAGGTGGCGGGCAGCACCGGCACCTGCCAGACCCAGTCATACGCGGCCGAGGCCAGGAACGCGCATGTTGCCGCCGCCACGGCCGCGGCCAGAGTGCGCCGTTCGAAGCGGCTGCGCACGACCCGGTGAACGGCGGCCGCCAACACGACGACCAGGAATCCGACCAGCAGCACCAGCCCGACGACGCCCACGTCAGAGAGCGTCTCGATGTAGAGCGAGTGGGCGTTCAAGACGTAGTCGGGGCCGGTGGCGCGCGGCAACCACACGAGCTGGAAAGTTCCGGGACCCCATCCACGGAGCGTGTGGCCAGGTAGCGCGTCGAGCGTGGTCTTCCAGTACGTGTAGCGCCCGTTGCCGCTGAGCGCTCCGTAGCGCCCGAGCGCGTTCTGGTGGAGACTGGGGGCCTCGGGACGCTGGAACTGCTGCCAGGCGTGGTCGAGTCGCGTCGGCACGTGTACGGCTAGCGCTATGACCACCGCGGCGACCACCGCCCCCAGCAGCAGTGCCCGCGCACGTGCGGGAGACATAGTCAGGAGCCGGGGCAACGTGCCGTGACGCGCCGCCAGGCCGATTCCCACCTGCGCGAGGGCCACCCCGGCGCAGACCAGGATCACGGCCACGATCATCGTGGAACCCTGATGCCGGGCAAGCGGTCCGGTCAGCCCCTGCTCGACGGCGTGCCGGTGGACGGCGCCCGCGATCAGCGCCACGCTCCCGGCCGCCGCAGCGAGGGTCGTCGCCAACTTGGGGATGCGCTCCGGCGCCAGCGCGATGAACGCGATCACAGCCACCGCTGACGCGATCGCTCCGCCCCGGGAGAAGGTGAGGTAGCCAGTCAGGGCGGTCATCGGGATCGCCGCGGCGGCCAGCGCCTGCACGGCGAGCCTCCGCGCTGAGGTGGCGATCGCCAGCAGCAGGGGGAGCCCTAGCGCGACCATCGCGGCGAGCGCATTCCAGTAGTTCAGCGGCCAGCTCAGCCGCCCGCGGACGCCCGGCAGTAGCGTGGCCGTCGTGGCGGCGCCGGCGAATGTCCCCGGGCGCAGCCGCGAGATCAGCGCGAGCGCGGCCAGCACCACGATCGCTGCGGCGACGGCCCCGACAGCGTGCGCCAGCGCGCGCCGGCGGTCGCCGTAGCTCATCAGCGCCAGGACGAAGACTCCAAGATAGGCCGCCAGCCGCGAGACCTCCGCCAGCGTGCTCTCCGAGCTCAGCGACCAGCCCGAGGCGATCACGCTCCATAGGAGAAAAGCCGCGAACAGCCCGACGGCCGCCCACGCCGGCCGGGTCAGCCGCGCCGCCGGGAGAACCCCGCAGGCCGCTCCCACGAGCACGATCCACCAGACGACGACGCCGGCGTCGCTTCGCGCGACGACGTCGTAGCCGCCCCCGTGAAGGCCGAGGTAGAGCACGAGCCCGGCGCACAGCGCCCAGATCCAGGCGATCCGGCCGTCGATCGCGATCCGCCACGGCAGGCGCGAGGCGGCGGGGCGGGAGAGCGCAGCTTCCAAGGCGGCCTCAGCTCGCGTAGCGCCGGCGCAGCGCGATCCCGCTGATGCCCAGGGCGGCCACTACAAGCACCAGCGGGAGCAGCCCGAAGCCGCCGTGGCCGCCGAGGCCGGTCACTGAGCGCGCCACCGAAAGCGCCGGCGAGGAGCCACCCGAGCCGGCCGCCGCACCCGAGCCGCCGCCACCGGCGGCGCCGGGGCCGTTGGCGTCGCCGGCCCCGCCGGAGCCACCGGACCCACCGGAGCCGCCGGCCCCACCGGAGCCGCCGGCCCCCCCGGACCCACCGGAGCCGCCGGACCCACCGGAGCCGCCCGAGCCGCCGGCCGCCGGGGAGCCACCGCCGGAACCGCTCGAGCCACCGCCGGGACCGCCGGATCCCCCGGATCCCGAGCCCTGCCCGACGGGCGCGGTGGCGTTGGCGAACGCCGCCGTCTGCTCGCCCGCGGGTCCGTACTGCTTGAGCGCGGACTGGGTGTGGCGCGACAAGGCGCCGCCTGAGGGCACCGAGCCTCCGCCCTGGCCCCCGCCGAGCTTGCTCGTCGGGCTGTTCCCACCGGCTGTGGGCACGCTCTCGACGTACTCGCTCCCGCTCGAGTTGCCGGGCGGGATGTAGTACTTCGTTTTCGCGCTCGCGCCCGCGGGAAGCGCCAGCACCACCGTCGTGGCCAGGATCAGAGGGAGTCTCATGCGCCTAGATACGCACGAGCGCGTGAAAAGCTGACACTCAGCGCTGGGCCATGGCCATGACCACGGCGGCGATGATCGACGCCCCGCGCTGATCCCCGACGACGCCGGGCTCCATGCGGTTCATCACGTAGGCCGCCGTGAGCCGGGCATCGAGATCGCTCACCACGAGCGAGCCTCCATACCCGCCCCAGGCGCACGTGCGCGGCCCCATGGGCATCGTCTCGCTCGTCAGCCCGAATCCCATGCCGAAGCGAAGCGGGACGCCCAGAACGAGGTCGCGTCCGTTCGACTGCTCCTCGAAGATCGAGGCCAGCCCCTGCTCGGATATGAACCGCTTGCCGTCCGCCTCGCCGCCGCAGGACACGATCGATTGGATGCGGGCCACGGAGCGAGCGTTCCCGTGGCCGTTCGCGGCCGGGATCTCGGCCCGCCGCCACCACTCGTGCGCGGTCACGTCCCCCGTGATCACCGGGTTGGCGAGCGTGCGCAGGCCGAGCTCCGGCACCCCGGCCTCCCGCAGGTCGGCGGGTGGCGGCGGGATCAGCGCCACCGTGCGCGCATCGGCCTCGGCCGGCAGCCCGATGTGGAAGTCGGCGCCGAGCGGCCCGGCGAGCTCCTGCTTGACGAACTGGCCGATCGACTGCCCGGTGACTCGCCGAACGACCTCGCCGAGCAGGTAGCCCTGGGTGACCGCGTGGTAGCCGGAGGCGGTGCCCGGCTCCCACCACGGCGCCTGCGCCGCCAGCAGCGACACGCACAGCTCCCAGTCGGCGAGCGACTCGAGCGCCAGCCGCTCCTGCCAGCCGCTCAGGCCGGAGGTGTGCCCGAGCAGGTGGCGGACCTCGACCCGCTCCTTGCCCGCCTGGCCGAACTCCGGCCAGTAGCGGACGACCGGCGCATGCAGGTCGAGCTCGCCCCGGTCGGCGAGCATCAGGAGGCACAGCGCGGTCATCGTCTTGGTCGTGGAGAACACGTTGACGATCGTGTCCCGTTCCCACGGCGTAGTCCGGGACGCGTCCGTGTGTCCGCCCCAGATGTCAACCACCAGCTCACCATCCAGCGCCACCGCAACCGAGGCGCCGATGTCGGCGCCTTCATCGAGGTTGCGGGCGAGCGTTTCGGCCACGCCGGCGAACGGCTGCGCGTAGTCACCGTCGATCCGAGCCATGGCGGATACCCTAGCTGCCGGCATGGAGGTACTCGAGACCAAGCTCGAAGGTCCGCTGCTGATCGCCCCGCGCAAGCACGGCGACGAACGCGGCTTCTTCTGCGAGACGTATCGCCGCAGCGCGCTCGCCGAGATCGGGATCACCGAGGAGATGGTTCAGGACAACCACTCGCGCTCCTCGCTCGGCGTGCTGCGCGGCATGCACTTCCAGACCGGCGCCGGCGCAGCCAAGCTCGTTCGCTGTGCGCGCGGCGCGATCTTCGACGTCGTCGTCGATCTCCGCCGCGGCTCGCCGACGTTCGGCCACTGGGAGAGCTTCGAGCTCAACGAGGACAACCTCCACATGGCCTACTGCCCGATCGGGTTCGCGCACGGCTTCTGCGTGCTCAGCGATGTCGCCGACGTGATCTACAAGCAGTCGAACTACTACGCGGGCGCGACCGAGCGGGGGATCGCCTACGACGACCCCGACGTCGCCATCGAGTGGCCTCTGCCCCTCGACCAGGTCACGGTCTCCGAGCGCGACGCCACCGCGCCGCGCCTCAGCGAGGTGGCGGCTGAGCTCCCGTTCGTGTTCGAGCCGACCGGCTCGGCGGCCTAGTCGCTCCCAGCTCGCCGCGCCCCGGCAGCCAGGCGGGCGGCGGCCCGCCGCGCCCCGCGAAGAACGCCACCGTCCCCACCCAGGTCGCGCAGCACTGGATCAGTGCCGCCCGTCGCCTTGGCCCGGTCGTCGCGACGCGCAGGAGGTGGATCGTCTGCCGGACGTAGCGGACGAGCAGCGCGATCACCGCGCGCCGTCCCGCCACCTCGGTCGCGTAGCGCAGGCAGTTGCGCGCGATCAGAAACGCCGTCAGGCCTGGGCGCGCCGACTGGCCGGAGACCTGCTCGGCGACCGCGCCGTCCACGACCCCGATCGCCCACCCGGCGCGCTCCAGCTGCAGGCACAGCATCGCGTCCTCGGCATAGCCGAACAGCGAGGTGTCGTAGAGCCCCGTGTCCCGCAGCGCATCCGCGCGAAGCATGATCGAGGAGCCGTCGACCCAGGCGCGGCGGCGCACCGCGCCGCCGGCCGACGCGCCGTCCGCGGGCACGACGTCGGCCAGCCGGCGGGCGTACCCGATGTTGTAGGGCCAGCCGAGGCGCGTGCGCGCGCCCCCCAGCGAGAACACGATGTCGCTCCCGGCCTGGAGGAGACGCGGGCCGAGCGCGCCGTACTCGCCACGCCCCGCGGCCTCGACCATCGCCGCCGTCGCCCCCGGCCGCAGCCGCACGTCCTGGGTGAGCAGCCAGATCCAATCGGCGCCGCGCTCGAGCTGGTGGCGCAGTCCGGCGTTCATCGCGCCGGCGTAGCCCAGGTTCCGCGGCATCCGGATCGCCTGAGCTCCCGGCGGCACCTCGACCGGCGCGTCATCGGGGCGCAACGGGTTGTGGATCACGCAGATCCGTTCGGCGGGCACGCCCTGGCCGGTCAGGTCGCCGACGATCGACCGGTAGGAGTCGTCCCCACCGAGGGTGAGGACGACCGCGGCCAGGTGCAATGTCAGTTGGCGCCGCGGCGCGTCAGGACGACCGGAACCGTCTGGAGCATCAGCTTTATGTCGGTCCAGACAGACCAGTTCGCGACGTACAGGTAGTCGAGCATGATCATCTGCTCGAACGGGATCTTCGTGCGGCCCATCACCTGCCACACGCCCGTCATCCCCGGCGTCAGGTCTAGACGTCCCCGGGCCCAGCCGTTGACGTTCTTGTCCTCCTCCGCAATCAACGGTCGGGGACCGACCAGGCTCATGTCGCCGCGCAGGACGTTCCAGAGCTGCGGGAGCTCGTCCAAGCTGGTCATGCGCAGGAAGCGCCCCACGCGCGTGATCCGCGGATCGTGTTCGAGGTCGAGCCATTCGCTCTGCCGGCTGTGCTCGAGCAGCTCGATGCGCCGCTCCTCGGCGTCGGCCACCATCGTGCGGAACTTCACCACGCGGAACGGCCTGCCGCCGCGCCCGATCCTGCTCTGGCGGAACATCACCGGCCCGCGTGACTCGAGCTTGATCGCGATCGCGGCCGCGATCCAGAGCGGAGCGGTGACCAGCAGGACCCCGACGGCGCCCACGATGTCCATCGCCCGCTTGAAGATCCGGTTCGAGCGTGCGAGCGAGGGGGTGTTGATACCGATCAACGTGATGCCTTCCAGGTGATCCACAGTCGCCGCCGGGCCCATCATCGAGGCCAGCGACGGGAGGGCGCTGATCTTCACGCAGAGCTGACGGCAGACGCTGATGAGATCCAGCAACGACTCGTCGTCGACTCCCTCGGCCGAGACGATGACGCGCTCGATCTTGTGCTCGGTGATGTACGGCGCCGGGATCGACCTCCGCCAGCGCGCCGGCATCCTCCAGCGGCAGCGGCCACAGCTCGTTCTCCGGCGCGCGTCAGCGCCGCCACCGGCTCGAGGCCGTATCGGGGCTGGCGCAGCATCTGTCGCACGAGGATCGGCGTCATCTGGCCGCTCCCTACGAACAGGACCCGCTCCTCGCCGAACAGCCTGAGCGCAAGCTTGCGCACGAGCACGCGGAACGCCAGCGCGAGCGCGAACGCCACCACCACGAAGGTCGCGATCTCCGACGCCGAGGGCATGCCCGCCGGGCTCACCTCGAGGAACAGCGACATGGCCACGGTCCCGAGCAGGAACGCGTGCGCCAGCGACGGGATGTCGTCCACGGTCGCGTAGCCGACGCGGCGCGAGCCGGCCGCGTAAACGCCGTACGCCCGGAACAGCGCGATCCACAGCGGCAGCGTGATCAGCGCCCACGAGGCGCTCAGGTCCGGACCGGTGCAGGCCGAGCAGCACCCACGAACCGATGCCGGCGAGCAGTGCCAGCAGGTCGCCGGCGACGAGCATGCGCCGCGTGCGGTAGTCGCGGGTGCCGGCGACGCGGGTGCGCTCGACATGCTCGCCGGCGGCGCGCGGATCATCCGCGAGCGCCGTGCCGAGCAGCGTCCCCAGGGTCAGCAGCCCGGCGTCGGTGCGCGGCCGAGCACGCCTCGCGCTCGGCTTGAGCAGTAAGCGCTGATGTCTCATGACCCCTCGATCTTGCGCATTCGGGCTCGTTCCGTGGCCCCAGTGCCAGCAAGGCTACTGGACAGCCTCTGGCTTCGCCACCGGTCCGTCGAGCTCAGCCCGGACGTCACGATCTTACCACCCGCCATCCCCGGCGCCGTGCCGCCACGCGCCGCGACGATTCCCTGCTTCGGGGTCGCTGAGATCCGCGAGCTCCCATTCCGCCGGCTCCGCGGCGGACCACGCCGTGCGCGTCAGCGCCGCCGGCTCGGACGGCGCCAGTGTGACGTCGAAGCTGTCGAGCGGGAGGCTCAGCCCGTCCCCGCGGGCCTTGATAAACGCCTCCTTGCGCGTCCAACACGTCAGGAACGCCCCGCGGCGGAGCGCCTCCGGGAGTGAGCGCAGCGTCCCCACCTCGGCGGGCGAGAAGAAGCGTCCGGCGATCTTCAACGGGTCGACGCAACGGTCGGCCAGCTCCACGTCGACGCCCACGTCCGCACTCGAGCTGAACGCGAACAGCGCCACGCCGCCCGAGTGCGAGAGGTTGAACCGCGGCCCCGCCTGGACGAGGAACGGCTTTCCGTGATCGCCGTAGGCAAGCTCGAGCGCCTCCCCGGGCACTCCGACGTATCGGCCGAGCAGTGTCCGGAGAAGGCCGCGACCTACCACGAACCGATTTCTGACCCTCTCGATCCGCATCCTCGCCGCGCGTTCGCGCTCGGGCCGAGCGAGTAGCGCCTCGAGGCCCGCCACGATGTCGAGTGGGCTGATCGAGCGCGGCGCGCCAGACGTGGATCTCATCGGCGGGCAGGGACTCAGGGACCATATTCGGCACGGCCAGCTCGCACTTGGGAAGGGCGCGAGCATGTATCATGCCTTCCTTGCATCGCAGGGGCAGGGCCGGTCGGCGTGCGGCGATGCGAAATCAGTGAACGGACCTAACAGGGAGAGTGGAATGTTCGACCGGCTCGCCGGAGAGCGTGACGGAACGAGGGTCGTCGCTGCTCTCCGCCGGCGCTGGTGGGTCATCGCCATCGTCGCCATCGTGGCGGCGGCGGCGGCGTACGCGCTCGGCAGCCGCCAGACCAAGCAGTACAAGGCGACGGCCGCGCTGCTGTTCCTCAACAGTCCCCTCGACCAGGAGCTGACCGGTAAGCAGATCGTCAGCCCCAATATCGATCCGGTACGGCAGGCTGCCACCAACCAGTCCCTGGTGGAGCTGCTGACGGTCTCGCGGATGGCCGCCGACCAGCTCCACCTCCCGGTCGGCCACGTCCGCAGCGACATCTCCTTCGGCTCCGATGCCTCGTCCGACGTCATGACCGTGGATGCCACCGACGAGAACCGGCTGCTGGCGGCGGAGATCGCGAACGCCTACGTGCAGCAGTACATCCAGTTCCGCAAGAGCGCGACGATCGCCCAGCTGAACACGGCGGAGAACCTGATCAGCTCGAAGCTCGCCCAGATCCCCGCCACCGAGCAGACCGGAACGGTGGCGCAGACGCTGATCGGCGATCGCAACCAACTGGACCTGCTGAAGAGCGCCCAGACCGGGGATGCCGAGGTGGTCCAGAACGCTGCGACTCCCGCCACCGCCTCGTCGCCGAGCCCCGCGAAGGACGCCGGGATCGGCCTCTTCCTGGGCGTCCTGCTCGGGACGGCGCTCGTCGTCATCCTCGAGCGGCGCGATCGCCGCATCAAGACGCTCGAGGAGATCGAGGAGATCTACGGCGTCCCGGTGATCGGAACGATTCCGGAATCTGCAGGGCTCCGCTCGGGCCGCCCCACGACTCCTCGCGAAGAGGAGCCGTTCCTGATGATCCGGGCTCAGCTTCGCTATTTCGACGTCGACCGGCACATCCAGCGCGTGATGATCACCTCCGCCGATCCCGGAGAGGGGAAGTCGCTCATAGCGATGAACCTGGCGCGAGCCGCGGCACGCACCGACGACAAGCGCACGCTGCTGATCGAGGCAGACCTGCGCCGACCGAGCCTGCATACCGTCATCGGCCGCGACGGCGAGGCTGGACTCGGTGAGCTGCTCGGCCATTCCCAGGATCTGGAGACTGGGCTGCGCGAGCTCGTCGTCACGCCCGACCAGCTCCCGGAGTCCGACCACCCCGTGCGCCTCGACGTCCTGCTCGCGGGCGCGACCCCGCCCAATCCCGCCGAGCTTCTCGAGAGCCGGCGGATGGAGGCGCTCCTCAAAGCCGCCGATGCGATCTACGACATCGTCATCATCGACACGCCTCCGATCGGCGTCGTGAGCGACGCGATCCCGCTCGTGCATCAGGTCGATGGCCTCCTCGTTATCAACCGTATGGGCGTTAGCCGGCGCGATCACGCGCTGTCGCTGATCAAGCGATTCCGTGGCCTGAATGCCCATATCCTCGGCGTGGTGGTCAACTCCTACCGGATGCCGGACGACTCGGCCTATGGCTACTACCAGTACTCGCGCCCCCGCGACGACGATCGCTCCAGGCGCCGGGGGCGCGCGCTCTCGAGAATCGCGCGCACGCCGTAGCCGGCGCTCGCCACGGCTCGGCCCATGAGCGAACGCAGCAAGCCCGCGTCGCTCGTCCGTAACACGATCGCGCAATCCGCCGGGTCGTTCAGCGGGTACATCTTCAGCTTCCTGTCGGCCCCGATCGTGCTGGACGGGCTCGGTCTGCGGAATTTCGGCATCTGGGCCCTGACAGGCGCGCTGGCGCAATACGGCGCACTGCTCGACCTCGGCGTCGGAGTGTCACTCGCCCGCTACATCGCGGTGCACGAGGACGACCGCCGCCTATGCGGGCAGTACATGGCGATCGGCTGGCTTGCAGTCGCGGTGATCGCGCTCGCGCTGACCGCGCTGTCGCTGCTCGGCGCCGCGCCGCTGGCCCACACCCTGCGAGGCATCTCCGTGGCCGACATGCGCACGGTCCTCTTCTCCAGCGCCGTGCTGCTGTGCTCTTCCATGGTGACCGGCGTGATCGCGTCCTATCCCATCGGCCACCGGCGAATGGTCACACCGAACCTGGCCCTCGGGGTCGGGAGCGTGATCAACTTCGCCGCGAGCGTCGGCTCGATCGAGCTCGGGGCCAAGCTCCCCGGGTACGCGCTCGCCAACGCCGGCGCCGGGATCCTCAGCGTGATCGTGACCGTCGTGATGGTCGTCGCCACCGAGGGGGCGCTCCCGTTCTCGATGCCCGAGGCGGGGCGCGCCCGCGGCTTCCTCGGGTTCTCCATCAACACGCAGCTCGTGCGCATCACCAACCTGGTCAACTACCAGACCGACAAGATCGTAATCGCGTTCTCAGTCGGGCCGGCGGCGGCCGGCGCCTACGAGCTCGCCAACCGCGTCGCCATCGCCATCCGCACGGTGGGGATCTACGTGACTTCGGCGGTCAACATCGAGCTCGCTGCGCTCTACACCCGGTTCGGAATCGAGCGGGTGCGCGCGCGCTACGCGCGGCTGAACGAGGTCACCGCCGCGGTCTCCTTCCCACCCGTGCTACTGACGATGGCGACCGCGCCGCTCCTGCTCGCGGCGTGGCTCAAGCACGCTCCGCCCAATTCCACTCCGGTGCTGGTCGCGCTCTCCGGGGCCTATCTCCTGTCGGTGTCGACCGGCGTCTCGTACGCAGTGGCCGCTGCCGCGGGCCACCCCGGCGTCGTGGCCAAGGCGTCGGTCGGGGCCAGCGTTGCCAACATCGTCCTGACGGCGTCGCTCGCCCCCCTGTTCGGGATCTGGGGCGTCCTCGCCGGCACGGTGGTGGCGCTCAGCATGGGGGCGATCGCGCAGATGGTGCTGGTGCACCGTCGCTTCGACCTTCCCGCCGCCTCCTACGTGGGCGCGATCACGCCGCCGCTGCGGACCTACCTGCTCCTGGCCCTGCCGGTCGCCGCCCTCTCGTACGCGCACGTCGTTCGGGGCCGCGTGGCCGAGGCTGTGCTGTTCGTGGTGTTGTCGGTGGCCTACCTGGCGGCGTGCGGAGCCTGGGCGGTGCGCAGCGGGCGCCTTCCGCCCGCGGTCACCCGCCGCTTCGCCCGCCTGCGCTGGCTACGACCTCGGTCGCAGCCCGCGCCGCCCACGGCTGCGGAGCCGCCCGCCGGGACCCCCACGAGCGAGGCCCTGCTTGCCCCACCCCCCGGCCCGGCTGCCGAGCCCGCGCGCCATGGATGAGCGCGCCCTCCCTCCCCAGGACCGTCGCCACGTGCTGCTGCTCGGCGCGGTCGCCATCACGATCCGACTGGGCCTCATCCTCGCCTACTCGCCGGTCCTCAGCGCGGACTCGCGCAGCTACCTCGACCTCGCCCACCGGATCGCCGCGGCTCACCTGCACGGCTCGAGCGGAGCGCGCACGCCGGGTTACCCGGTCCTGCTGCTCGCGCTCGGCTATTCGCCGGTGGCGACGTGGTGCCTCCAGGCCCTGCTCGGTGTCGCGGCCACGCTGCTCGTGTACGCGCTGATCAGGCGGCTCGGCGCGGGTCCGCGGATCGCGTTCGTCGCCGGCCTCCTGTACGCGCTCGACCTCGAGGTGCTGGCGCTCGAGCGCACCGTTCTCACCGAGACGCTCGCCAGCTTCCTGCTGCTGGTGGCGGCGCATCTGGTCGTCACGGTGCTGAGCAGCGAGCGCCCGCGCCGCCTGACCCTCGCGGGGCTCGGCCTGGTCCTCGCCTACCTCTGCCTGGTGAGGCCCGACCAGCTCGCGATCGCGGCGTACGTGACGGTGGCGGTAGGCATCGCGCTCGCGGTGGCGCGCTCGGGACCGCGCCGGTGGCGGGTCCCGGTGCGCTCGGTCGGATGGATCCTGCTCCCGCCCGTGATCGCGCTCGCCGCGTGGGCCGCTGTCAACCGCGCCACCATCGGCGTCGGCACCGTGAGCACGGTGCTCGGCTACAACATGATCGACCATGTCGCGCCCTACGTTCGCGTGGAGCCCGGCCGCGACCGGGCGCTCACGGCCGCCTACGTGGCCGCGAGGCAGCGCCGCCAGGCGCGGACGAGCGACCTCGGCAACCTCAGCGCCGACGCGCAGCCCGCGATGGAGCGGGTCTCCGGTCTGGATGCGGCGCACCTCAGCGGGCGGCTGCTCGGGATCGCCGAGGGCGTGATCGTCCACCACCCGGCCCAGTACGTGGCCTCCTCGCTGCGGCAGTGGCCGCAGTTCTGGCTGGCGCCGAACTACGCCTACCGGTTCGCGAGCGGCCGTACGCCGGCGGTGCTTCGGATCATCTGGGGGCTCGAGCGCGCGGTCCTCGCAATGATCAACCTCGCGTTCGTCCTGCTCCTCGTGGGCGAGCTGGTTCAGCGCATGCGCAGGCGGACACCGCTCCTTTCGCGTCCGGCGCTCGTGCTCGCCGGCATCCCGCTCGTCGGCCTGGTCCCGGCCACGTTCCTCGCCTTCGGCGACACCGGGCGCTACGGCTACGTGTACCTCCCGCTCGTGCTCAGCGTCAGCTTCGCGACCGCGGCGCTCCTGCGCCGAGGCGAGCTCGGCTGGGCGCCTCGGGTCCGCCACCGTCCGCGTCCGTCCCGAGTCTGAGGCCGTCATGGGACTGCTCACTCGCCCGACCCCGGTCCTCGTCAAGCGCTTGGCGACGTCGGCCGGCGTCGAGGAGGAGCTCAAGCGCGTCAAGGAAGCCGGGCACGCTGCGCGCGAAGGCGCGCTGCTCCAGGCCGGTTTCTGGATCGGGCGGCTCCCGGCGCGCCGGTTGCGCCACGCCCTCTACCGGCGGATGGGCCTGGAGCTGGGGGCGCGCGCGTGCGTCCACCGGGGCCTCGAGCTCCGATCCGCGCACCGCGTGCGCATCGGGGAGGGCAGCGTCATCGGCTTCGATGCCATCCTCGACGGACGCGCGGGCATCTACATCGGCCGGCACGTGAACCTCTCGAGCAGCGTCGCCATCTGGACGGTCCAGCACGATCACCGCGACCCGGGCTTCCGGGTTCCGGCGGCTCCGTCGTGGTCGGCGATCGCGCCTGGCTCAGCTTCCGCTGCACCGTGCTTCCCGGCGTCACGGTCGGCGAGGGCGCCGTCGTCGCCGCGGGGGCCGTGGTCACCAAGGATGTTCCGAGCTACGCGATCGTCGCCGGGATCCCCGCTCGCGTGATCGGACAGCGGAGCCGCCGGACGGGCTCGATTACGACGCTCACGTCGGCGAACACGCCGTGGTTCGTATGAGCGGTTTCGGGCGGTATCATCGCCCTGCCGGGGCAGGCACGGTAAGAGCAAGGACGACTCCGGTCCGATGACATCGCTGACGCTTGGCAGGTTCAATGGACGCGCGCTCCTGCGCGGGCTGCTCCTTGGCCTGCGCGGCGGCGCTGCTCGGCGTCGTGTGCGGACGCGTCGCGATCTCGCATTACGGCGTGCCCGCGATCGAGGTGCTGGTCGCCGTGCCGATCCTCATCCTCGTCATCCCGCGGCCGTACCTGGCCTGCGTCCTCCTGCTCGTGCTGCTGTGCACGGTTCCGTTCTATACGTGGCTTCCGCGGGCGAACGTCCCCGGCCATCCGCCGGTCAACCTCGGCGACATCCTGCTCGTGGCGACGGTCGGAGCGACCCTGTGGCGCAGGCCGGCGCGGGGTGGCCGCCGGCGGTCAGGCGCTTCTACGTCGCGCTCGCCCTGATGCTGGCGCTGGCGCTCGTCCCACGATCATGGTGCCGTCCACGGGCACGACCCCGCGCGCGACGCGATCGCCGGCTACAAAGACCTGCTGTTCATCACCATCGGCCTGACGGTCGCGCTCGAGCTGTCGGGCCGGCTGTGGTGGCCGGTCGTCAACGGCGCCATCGTGATCTCGGCGATCGTGGCCATCCTGTCGATCCTGGCCGCCGCCTCCGGCGCCGTCGGCCACGCGCTGACGAATTTCGACGCCACCGCCGTGCTCGCCGCCAGCGCCGACACGACGATCGGCACCACCTCGCGCATTCGCCTGCCCGGGCTGTTCCTCGTCTACGCGATGACGATCCCGACGCTCGTCATGGTCCTGCTGATCAAGGACAAGTGGCGGTCGATGCGGCTCGTCGCGCTCGTGCTCATGGTCGGCGGCGGTCGCGGTCAGCCTGAACCGCAACATGTACTTCGGGGCCGCGCGCCGGGCTGCTGGTGACGCTGCTCGTCGGCGGCCCGCGCCTGCGCCATCGCTTCCTGATCGCCGGCGCCATCGTCGCGGCCATGGTCGCTATCGCCGTCCAGTCCGCGCTGGCTCCGTCGGTCACCGCCGAGGTGGCCGCGCGTGCCCAGAGCGCACTATCGACGAGCGTGCTCCAGTCGAGCTCGCTCACCGACCGCGCGGACGAGTTCACGCACGCGCTCAGCTCGATCGCTCACCATCCGTGGTTCGGCGTCGGCTGGTTCCAGAACTACGGGTCCTATGCGGGCGGCCTGCCACGACTCGGCGTCGAGGACTGGTACCTGCACCTCGCCACCGACCTCGGGCTTCCGGTCGCTGCTCGCCTTCCTGGCCTCGTGGCCGTGCTCCTCGCCTACGGCGTCCGCCGCGCCCGCCAGGCCACGAACGCACTCGACCGCGGGCTCGTGGCAGCCGGCGTCGGCGCGCTGACGGCGCTGCTGCTCAGCCTGGTCGTCGGTACCTACCTCCAGGACCCGAACACGATGGCCGCGTTCGGGTTCACGTGCGGCTTCCTCGTCGCGGCGGGTCTACGCGCCGCAGCACGCGCGAGGCTCTCCGCTGACCGGCGCGAGGTACGGGCTCGGTGACGCCCGATCGCGGGGCGGCGGCTGCGCGTGGTCCTCGCCTGCGACTGGTTCCTGAAGTACGCGGGCAGCCAGAGCGCGGCGCTGGCGCGGCAGGGAGCTGACGTCGTCCTGCTCTGCCGTACCCACGCGGACGAGTTCGGCGGAGATCGCGCGCGAGCGCCAGGCGGCGGTCGACGCGGCCCGCGCCGCCGGGCGTCACCGTGATCGAGACGCCCGGGCCGGATGGGCGATCCTCGCGCTCTGCTCGGCGCTCGTCGCCATCCGCCGCCGGCTCGCCCGCTTCGGCGCGGACGTGGTCCACGGCCACTCCGGCGGCGATCCCCGGGCGCTGGCGCTGCTGCCCGGCGCCCCACCGTGCTCACCGTCCATGATCCCGTCTTCATCCCGGGCAGCCGGTTCCGCCGCTGCACAAGCGCTGGTTGCTCTCCGCGGCGGCCGCCGGGGCATGGCACGCTCGCGCGTCGGTGATCGTCGTGCACAGCGAGCGGCTGCGCAGCGAGGTGCGCGCTGCGACCGCGGCCAGCGCTGCGTGACGATTGCGCACGGCGCCGACGTGCAGCCACAGCCGCTGCCGCCGCCGGCGCAGCGGGCGGTCGGGTTCTTCGGCCGGCTCGCGCCCTACAAGGGGCTCGACGTGCTGGGACGGGCGATGCCGCGCGTGTGGGCCGCCCGTCCCGAGGTCGAGCTCCGCGTCGCGGGGTGGGGCGAGTCGGAGCTGCCGCTGCGCGATCCGCGAGTGCACCTCGAGCGGCGCTACCTGCCCGAGGCCGAGGTCGGCGACGTTCTTCGCGCGCAGCTCGCTGGCGGTGCTTCCTTACACCCAGGCCTCGCAGACAGGCGTCGGCAGCATCGCGGTCGGCTACGGCGTCCCCGTCGTGGCCAGCGCCACCGGCGGGCTCCCGGAGCTGACGCTCGACCGCAGCTACCTGTGCACGCCCGGGCGACGACGCAGGGCTCGCCGCCGCGATCCTCGAGCACATCGACGACGGCGCCGACGTCCGCCGGCGCGTGCTCGACCAGGTGGCATATCCGCGCAGCTGGGACGCGGTGGCGGCGCGCACGCTCGAGCTCTACGAGAGCCTGCTGTGAGGCTGCTCTACATCACTCCGAGCCTGGGCGCAGGCGGCGCCGAGCGCCACGCTTCGATCCTGCTGCCGGCGCTGCGGGCGCGCGGCGTCGACGCCCGCGCCCTGGCCCTCGACTCCGGCGGCCCGTTCGTCGAGCCGCTGCGCGCGGCCGGCGTGCCCGTCGAGGTGGCGGGCATGCGCCACCGGTTCGACTGGGAGCCGCTGCGGCGCTCGGAGCTCGTCCGTGAGTTCGCCCCGGACGTGATCGTCAGCCGCGGCGTCAGCGGCATCTACGTCGGTCACGCGCTCGCACGGTGGCGCGGTGCCGCCCACGTGTACAACGACCATCGCGGCGTCGGGGTCGAGCTCTCGCGCCGGCGAAGCGCGATGATCGCCGTTCGTGGCGCGGCGGCTGGACCGGCGTGATCCTCGTCTCGCCCGACCAACGTCAGGGCTGGCTCGACTACGGGTGCCCGCGCGAGCGGATCGCGATCATCCCGAACGGAGTCTTCGTCGTGGAGGTGCCCCCGGCGCGGGCTGCGGTGCGGCGCGAGTTGGGGGTCTCCGAAGACGCGGTCGTGGCCGTGATGGTCGCGTCGCTGCGGCCGGTCAAGCGCGTCCCGGATTTCGTCCGGGCGGTGCAGACGGGCTCGCGAGCGCTGCCCCGAGCTCGTCGGGGTGGTCGTCGGGCGACGGGGTCGAGCGAGGGGCCGTGCGGGACGCTGCCGCGGGCGACCCGGGATCCTGCTTGCTCGGACACCGCGACGATGTGCCCCGGCTGCTCGAGGCGGCGGACGTCGCCGCGCTCACCAGCGCGCACGAGGCGATGCCGATGGCGCTGCTGGAGGCGATGGCGGCCGGATTGCCGGTGGTGGCCACCGACGTGGGCGGGGTCGGCGCGTGGTGCGCCGACGGGGAGACGGGCGTGCTCGTGCCGGCCGGAGATCTGGATGCGGTGGCGCGCGCGCTGGCAGCGGCTCACGGCCGATCCCGCGCTGCGCGCGGCGCATGGGCGCGGCCGGGGCGGGAGCGGTGCCGGCAGGAGTGGAGCGCGGACGCGATGGCGGATTCCTATCTCGAGGTGCTGAGCGAGGCCTGCGCCGCCGCGCCGGGGGCCGCGGCCACGCGTTGCTGCGCGCGCTCGACCGGCGGGGCCTCGTCACCTGGGAGCGAGAGGCCGCGGACGCCGACGTCCTGACCGTGACGAACTACTGGCCGGATCGCGACGGGCCGGCGCGAGCGCCGTTCCTGCGCGCCACCGTCGACGGCCTGGCCGCCGCCGGCGTCAAGACCGACGTCCTCTACGTGCGCGGCTACAAGGGCAAGCACGTTTACCTGCTCGGCTGCGCCGCGATGGCGCTGATGCCGCTGGCGCGGCGCGGGAAGTACCGGCTGGTTCACAGCCACGGGGGCGAGACGGCGGTGGTGGCGCGCTTCTTCTGGGGCGCCCCGGTGCTGGCCACGTACTGGGGTTCGGACGTGTTGGCTCCGCGCTACGGCGGTATCGGGACGAGGCTGGGGCTGTTCCTGCGCAGCCGGTCCTGCGGCTGCACGCGCTCCTGATGACGGCCACGACGACGAAGACGGTCGAGATGGAGCGAGTGCTGCCGCGGCGCGTCCGGGCGCGCAACTGGGTGATTCCCGACGGCATCGATCTTCTCCGTGTTCGCGCCCGTCGATCGGCGCAAGGCGCGCGGGGCGCTCGGGTGGGCGGAGGATGAGGTTGCCGTGATCAGCGCCGGCAGCGGTCCGATGAAGCGCCATTGGCTGGCCGAGCGGGCGGTGAGCTTGGCCGCGCGCGAGCTTCCCGGGCTGCGCTGGCGCGCGCTCACCGACGTCCCGCCGGAGGACATGCCCCTCTGCTACAGCGCTGCCGACCTGTTGCTGCACACCTCGTGCAGCGAGGGTTCTCCCAACGTGATCAAGGAGGCGATCGCCTGCGGCCTTCCCGTGGTGGCCACACCGGCAGGTGACATCGCGGAGCTGCTCGAGGGCGTCGAACCCTCGGCAGTGTGCGAGGACCGGCCCGAGGCGTTGGCGCGAGCGGTGCTCGAGATCGCCCGCGCCGGCGCCCGCGTCAACGGCGACAGTCGGAGCCGCGTCCTCAGCGTCGAGGCGGCGAGCGCCCGGACGCTCGAGTGCTATCGCAGCCTCGGCGTCTGGCCAATCGTATGACGGATTCACGCGCGCGCTTAAACGCACGCGCGTTTGTGAACGACATCTCTCCCTGACCGGTCTGCCAGGCCGGACCAACGGCTGCGCGGCGGGACGCGAGCCGCGGGAACACCGATCCAGGGAAGTGCCGCATGTCCGTACGTCCGCTGCGGCGGCGCAGCGTTCACATCTTCATTGCCGTCATCGCTGCCTTGAGCGCGATCGTCGGCGCCTCGAGCTCCGCGCTCGCATCCGGCTCCGCGGCGCGCCAGCAGCGCCTGGAGATCGTGCGGCCGTACCGGACGGACGTGTCGGGGACGATCTTCTTCGCCGCCCGCGGCATCAAGCCCCGCGCGGTCCGGATCGTGTTCCGATCGACGGCCGTCGTGTCTGGAGCGCCGGGCGCCTCTCCCCCCGCCTGCACCGCGCCACCGCGGTCGATACTCGCAAGCTTCGTAACGGCAGCCACGTCCTGACCTTGCGGGTGACGTATGCCAACCGGCGCACCGTCAGCTCGCGCGCAAGACGATCGTCGTGCACAACCGCAAGCCGGTGAGCGCGCACTCCACGAGCGCGGGCAGAAGCGGCCGGGCCGGCGGCCGGGACCCGCGGCGGCAGCGGGGCTTCCGGTGCGAGCGGATCGGCGGGCACGCCCGCGGGTGGCGGCACGAGTGTTGTCAGCCCGCCCCCGGCCCGGCGTGAGCGGCCCGTCGGTCGCGGCCTTCAACCGCGAGTCCTACCTGTACTCGAGCAGCCTGCCGGCCTCGCAGGAGGCCAACCGCTACCAGGTCATCGTGCTCGACGCGCACGACTACCCGCGAGGTGGCAGCGCTCAAGGCGGCCAACCCGAACCTCAAGGTCCTCCTCTACGAGGCGCTGTGGTTCACCAACAGCAACGACTACTCGTACCTGCAGACGGCGACCGGCTGCACGGCGTACGCCGATGACGCCGCCAACCACCCCTCGTGGTTCCTCCACGACCAGAACGGCAACAAGGTCCTCGGCGTCAACCGCACCGACCTGTACGCGCTCGACCTCGGCAACGCCAGCTACCAGCCGCCTGCGCGAACAACTCGGCCGCGTTCGCCAAGCGCTACGGCTTCGACGGCGTGTTCTTCGACGTCGTCGACGGCAACCTGCCGCTCGACGTGACCGCCGGCATCACCATCCCCGAGTATCCGACCACCGCGTCGTGGCAGAACGCGATCAACTCCGCGCTCGCCTACGTCGGCCCGGCGCTGCGCGCCCAGGGCCTGCTCGCCTTCGGCAACGTCAGCGGCGCCACCAGCACGAGCCAGTGGGAGCAGTGGGTCAGCCACCTCGACGGGGTCGAGGAGGAGTCCTGGACCGACGGTGGCGCCGGTATCGCCCAGCAGATCCCGTGGTGGTCGCAGAAGCTCACCGAGCTCTCGTGGGCGCTCGCCAACGGCAAGTACGAGATCGTCCATTCCTACAACGGTGGCGAGACGCGCCAACGTGTACGGGCTCGCGACGATGATGCTCGCGGCCGACGGCCACGCCAGCTACGCGACCTCGAACACCGACTACACCTCGCAGGAGAACTGGTTCCCCGAGTACGACACCGCGCAGCAGCTCGGCGCCCCCGCCGGGCCCTACACCGTGCTCGCCAACGGCGTCTACGAGCGGGCGTTCGCGCACGGGATCGTGCTCGTCAACCCGACCGCGGAGCTCGGTGGGGTCGTTCTCGCTCGGTGGCGGGACCTACAGCGGGAGCGGGCTGACCAACGTGTCGTCGGTGGCGATGGGCGCCGACCAGCGGGCTGATCCTGCTCAAGAACGGCTGATCGCGGCGGCGTGGGACCGGTGGCGGGGCGCCCGGTGGCGCCCGAGGCGTGACCGCGCACCCCGCGCCGGCCCAACCGCCGCTTCCCCGGCCCAACCGCCGCTTCCCCGGCCCCAACCTGCCGCATCCCCGCGCCACCAGGGATAACGTTCCCCTCGGCGCACGCGATCTCGTCGAAGCCGCGCTTAACCGCGCCTGGCGAGGCCAACGTACGACCTCGGCGCGTCCGGCTCGTCGAGGGCGACGTTATCCGCGGCGCGCCGGCGGCCTCGACTAGCACGGGCACCTCTGGCACGCGGCCGATCCCCGGTGGCGCGGGCTACCCGCGCGTCAGGATGACCGCGCTCAGCGGCGCCAGGTTCACAGACCGCACGTGGCGCAGGTGCGTCCCGGTGTACCGGCCGTGCAACGGCCACGCGCCGACCACGGCGAGTCGGATTCACGAGCACGATCCCGTGCCCGAACACCCGCTCATACACGCCGCCCCGCAGGACGCGGTAGCGGCCGTGCGCCGGCCCGAGGCGCTGCGCGGTCGAGTACTCCGAGAACCACGGAGCGGTCGTCACGTAGTTGCGTCGAGGTCGTGTAGCTGGCGTGGCCGTTCGCCACGAGGAGCATCGCTGCCAGTCCGTACGTGTTGCCCGTCTCGCTGCCGTTGTAGGAGTGCAGGAGCACGTACTTGCCGTGCGCCTGTGACCAGGCGGCGTTGGTGAGCTTCTCGCGCCAGAAGGGAACCTGCTGGCCGAGCCCGAGCCCGCCGTCGGTCCAGGACTCCTCCATGGCGCCGTCGAGCGGCCCGTTCCACTTCGCCCACTGGGCGCTGTCGGCGGCGGAGACGTTGGCGTAGAACTTCAGGCCGGCGCCGTGCACCGCCGGGCCGGCGTAGGAGAGCAGCGAGTAGACGGCCGACTGATATGCGCCGTCGGTGGGGAACTGGACCGGACGACCCCGGATCGCGCTCGGCACCGTCCACGAGAACTCGGCGCACATGCCGTCGAGGAAGACGCCGTTGAATCCCCGCGCCTTGGCGAGCGCGATCGCGTGCGTGATGCAGGCGCGCTGATAGCCGGGATTCCCGATGTTGGTGCTGTAGTTGCCGGCGGCGGCCATGGGGGCGCCCGAGGCAGTGCGCGCGAGCCAGCCGGGATGAGCCAGATCCTGCGGAACCGTCGTGCAGTTCATGCCGCCGGTCTGGTCGCTCGTCGTCGAGAACGGCACGTTCTGGTACATCAGGATCTGCAGCCGCGGGTTCAGGCGATGGAGCGTCTGGACGTAGCGCCCGGAGTCCGACCACATCACCATGACGTTGTAGCGACGCGCGTCAGCGCGCAGGGTGGCGGGAGTGACCTGATACTCGAGGCGGTTGAACAGCACGGGGCTCCCGGACGCGCGCGCGCTTGCGGGAGCAGCCGCCATGAGCAGAAGACTGGTGAGACACAGGCCGAGAATCACGGCCTTGCGGACGTTCAACATCGTTCCTCCCATCGCCACGTCGATGTAGGGGGATTTCGAACCGCGCTTCAGGCCGGCGAGACTCGGCCTGGACGGCGCGAACTGTATCGGCAGTCCGGACGGCGCGCTTAAACGGCGGCGCGCCCGTGCGCCGGGCCCAGCGCGAACGCGTTGTCCGCGCGGGCGGCGATGACGCTCGCGATCGCCAGCGATGACGTTGCCGCCGGCGACGGCGCGTTCAGCACGTGCAGCGTCCTCCCCGACCCGGCGAACACGAAGTCGTCCTCGAGCCGCCCGTCCCGCCGCACCGCCTGTGCGCGCACGCCGGCGAACGCCGGCTCCACGTCTGCCACCCGCAGCTCCGGCACATACCGTGAGCAGGCCGCGACGAACGCGCGGCGGCTGGCGGCATGAACAATCTCGCTGGCTCCGGCGCGCCAGAAGCGCCGCAGCATGCGCCACGTCCCGGTCCACATGACAATGCTTCCCCGCACGTCCGGCCACCGAACGCGGCGCAGCGAATATGCATCTCGCGCGCCCGCCAGGAGCGCGGTGGGCCCGAGCAGGACGTCGCCGGAGATGTGCCTGGTCAGGTGGACTCCGAGGAAGGGCAGCGACGGGTCGGGGACGGGGTAGATCAGCCCACGCACGAGGGCCCTCGCGCCGGGCCGCAGCCGCAGGTACTGGCCCCGGAAGGGCACGATCCGCAGGCCGGCGTCGACCCCGGCGCGCGCAGCCAACAGATCCGACCACGCGCCGGCGCAGAAGATCGCATGGCGCGCCCGGATGGCGCCCGAGTCCAGCGTCGAGCTCGGCGCCCCGCACGCCGCGCACCTCCTCCCCCAGCCGGATCTCGCCGCCGGCCTCGCGCACGTCGTCCGCGAACCGGCGCGCCACCGACGCAAAATCGACGATCCCCGTGTTCGGAGAGTGCAGCGCGCCGATGCCCCGGCAGTGGGGCTCGATCGAGGCGATCTCCTCGGCGCCGATTCGCCGCAACCCCGGCACCCCGTTGGCCCGCGCCCGCCGCTCGAGCTCGTCCAGCCGCGGCAGCTCCTCAGGGGAGGCAGCCACGACCAGCTTTCCGCATCGCTCGGCCGCGAGACCATGCGCGTCGCAGTACTCGTACAGCCGGCGGGCTCCCTCCACGCACAGCCTCGCCTTCGCGGAACCGGGTTTGTAGTAGATCCCGGCATGGATGACCCCGCTGTTGTGTGCGGTCTGGTGGGCCCCGACCTCGCGCTCGCGATCGACGACGGTGAGGCGCAGGCCCGGATGTCGGAGCAGCACCTCCCGCGCAACCGCCAGCCCGACGATGCCCGCGCCAACTACCACGAGGTCCGGCGCGCCCGTTGTCACGCCTTGATTATGCGGTGATGAAGGTGAGCGAGTCGTCGAGCTCGACCGGGAATCCGCCGTTCGAGAGCGACTGCTCCGCCGCCTCCGCCAGGCGAACGACCTGGAGGGCCAGCTCGAGCGGATATTCCGGCCGCTCGCCGGTGCTCATCGCCCGCGCGAACGCCCCCACCTGGAGCGACAGCGGCTCCTGGTTGGGCAGGTTCGGCGACAGGATGTCGCCGCTGCGGTACGAGAGGTGCCACTCGCCGAAAGTCTGCGGGTCCTTGTAGTCGACGCCGCGATCGTAGATCTTGATCGCCTCAGCGGTGCCGTCCTCGTAGACCACCATCTTCTTCGAGCCGACGATGACCGTGCGCCGGAGCTTGCTCGGGGCGAGCCAACTCAGCTCCACGTTGGCGATCACGCCCGAGGCGAACTGCATGGTCACGAACGCGACGTCGGTGATACCGGGAACGATCGAGTCGCGCCCGGTGGCGCGGATCTCACTCGGCGCGCTACCCAGCCAGTAGAGGAGGATCGAGAAATCGTGCGGGCCGAGATCCCACACGACGCTCACGTCACGCTGGTGCAGGCCCAGGTTCACCCGGCTCGAGGACATGAAGTAGATGTCGCCGAGCTCGCCCTGGTCGATCAGCTCCCGCACCCGGCGCACCGGCGGGCTGTAGAGGAACGTGTGCCCGCACATCAGCACGAGCTCGCTGCGCGCCGCATAGTCGATCAGCTCCGCCGCCTGGACCGTGGACGGCGCCAGCGGCTTCTCGACGAACGTGTGCTTTCCGGCCTCCATGCACCGCCGGGCGAGGTCGTAGTGGCTGTGCACCGGTGTGGCGAGGACGACCCCATCGACCACGGGATCGTCGAGCACGTCCTCGATTCGCCGCGTAGTCCGCACGCTCGGATAGCGGCGGCTCAGGCGATCGAGTCGCGTCTGGTCGAGGTCGCAGATCCAGCGCACGTCGACGTCGGTTCGCTCGAAAAGCACCCGAAGGAGGTTCGGCCCCCAGTAGCCCAGCCCCACGACTGCAACCCGAGGAATGATCCGCCGTCGTGGCGGACCACCTTCCCCAATGCCACTCAACAACCGCGTACTTCCTCCTTGCGTCGCAATAGGTTGTCGGGCCCGAACCGGTCCCCTTGACCAGAGCGGGAATGCCCCTCGGCATCCAATCTAGTTCGGCGTGCCATTTTTGTCAATTCGTTGACGATGCTTGCAATAGCTAAATTTCGGGTCGAAACCTCGCTATCGAGGCGCTTCTCGCCGTCCTGCGCGGTAGCCTTGGTAAAGGCAAGGAAGAGCTAGGGGCGATCGACATCATTGCGGCAAAACCGAGCTTCTCGCGCGTTTACGACGAGCACGTGTGGCGCGTGTACGGATTCCTCGCCTACCGTTTGCACGACCGCGACGCCGTCGAGGACCTCACGCAGGCGACGTTCGAGCGGGCGCTGCGAGCCTGGAGCCGCTTCGACCCCAGGCGCGGCTCTGAGCGGACATGGCTGCTCAGCATCGCCGCCAACCTGCTCGTGGATTACCGCCGTCGCGACCGCTCGGTGTTGGTCGAGACGATCGACGATCGATGGGTCGCCCCCGCCGCGGGCCCCGAGGAGCGCGCGCTCAGCTCGCCCGAGCTGAGCGACGCCCTGGCGGAGCTGACCGAGCGCGAGCGCGAGGTCCTGGCGCTCCGCTTCGGCGGCGATCTGACTGCGGCCGAGATCGCGTCGATCCTCGGCCTGACGCTGGCCAACGTGCAGCAGGTCACCTCGCGTGCCCTGCGCAAGCTACGCACGCTGCTGGGGCACACCCGGCCTCAGGTCACGGCCTGAGCAGGCGCCCCGGCGCGCTCCTCGAGCGCCCGGCACACGAGCTCGAGGCCAACTCCGCGCGAGGCCTTGACGAGCACGACGTCGCCCGCCGCCACCACGTCGGGTACGAGCGCCGCCGCCTCCGCCGCGTCGTGCACGAGCCGCGACGGGGCCCCGAACCCGTCGGCCAGCGCCGGCGCCATCCGGCCCACCGCGACGAGCGCCTCCACCCCGCGCTCCCGGGCGTAGGCCCCGATCGCGAGGTGAAACTCCCTCTCCCCCGGCCCGAGCTCGAGCATGTCGCCGAGCACCGCCACCGGGCGGCCCCCGAGCCTCTCGCGCCACCGCGGAGAGCTCGTCGAGCGCGGCCCGCATCGACACCGGGTTGGCGTTGTAGCAATCGTCGATTAGCGTGACCCCGTCGGGCAGCGTCATCCGCTGGCCCCGGCCCGGGGACAGAGCGAGTACGACTCGCCCTGAGGGCTCGACTCCCACAGCGCGCGCGGCGGCGACGGCAGCGAGCAGGTTGCGACGCAGATGGGCCTGCGTGAACGAGACCTCGAGCGTGATCCGCTCCCCCTCGGCGTCTATCTCCACGACCTCATCCTCGTCGCGCAGCAGCCGGACGTCTCCGCCGTCGCCGAAGGTGACCGTCCGCAGATCAGCGCGCAGGTGGGGTTCGAGCAATCGCTCACCAGCGGGCACGATCGCCACCGATCCCGTCGCGAGACCGGCCAGGAGCTCGGCCTTGGCCGCGGCGATCGCCTCGATCGTCCCCAGCAGCTCCAGGTGCACGGGGCCGATGGTGACGATCACCCCCACATCGGGCTCGGCGATGGCGGCCAGCTCGGCGATCTGCCCCGCGCCGCGCATCGCCATCTCGAGCACGAGCACCTCGGTTCCCGCCGGCGCGGCCAGGATCTCCAGGGGCAGCCCGATCTCGGTGTTGAAGTTCGCACGTGAGGCCACCGTCCGGCGATGTGGGGCGAGCACCGCCAGGAGCAGGTCCTTGGTCGACGTCTTGCCCGTCGAGCCGGTGACCCCGATCACCTGCGCGCCCGAGCTCACGCCGCCACGCCCGCGCCAGGCGCTGAAGCGCGGCCAGGGGATCGTCGGCCTCGAGCACCGCGCCGCCCCCGGCGTTCAGCGCTTCCTGCGCGTGCGCCGGAGAAGTCAGCGCTCCCCACGCCCCGTCGCCCAGCGCCTGCGCGGCGAAGCGGCCTCCGTCGACGTTCTCGCCGCGCAGCCCGACGAACAGGGTCCCCGCCCCGGCGGCGCGGGAGTCCACGCTGGCGCGCTCGGGACCCGCACCCCGGGCCGCCCCCGGCGTGAGCCAGCCGCGCCCCCGCCTCCCGGGCGACCCGCTCCGCGCTCCACGCCCTCATCGCGCCACGGTCGCCCCTCGAAGCGCCTCGCGCACCACGGTGACGTCGTCGAATGGGAGCTTCCGCCCGCCCTCGAACTCCTGGCCCTGCTCGTGCCCCTTGCCTGCCACCACGACCACGTCGCCCGGCGCGGCGCCCGCGATTGCCTCGGCGATCGCCTCGCGCCGGCCCACGTGGTGCTCCACATCCTGACCGGTCCCTTCGAGGATCTCGGCGATGATCGCGTCGGGATCCTCGGAGCGGGGGTTGTCGGAGGTGACTATCACCCGGTCGGCGAGTTGCCTGGCGATCCGGCCCATGATCGGCCGCTTGCCCCGGTCGCGGTCGCCACCGCAGCCGAACACGACGTGCACCCTGCCCGTCGTCAGCGTCCGGGCGGCCTGCAGGACGTTCTCGAGCGAGTCGGGGGTGTGCGCGTAGTCGACGAGCACGGCGAAGTCCTGGCCTTCGTCGACGGTCTGGAACCGGCCCGGCACCTGCCCGGCCCGCTCGATCGCGGCGGCACAGGTGTCCGCGGGAACACCGAGCCCCCTCGCCACCGCCAGGGCGCCGAGGACGTTGTAGACGTTGAAGCGGCCCCGGAGGGGCGAGCTCAGCTCGAGGCGGCCGTCCGGCCCGTCCACCGTGAAGCGCGACCCGCTCAGATCCGTCTGCACCGCGCTCGCCCGGTAGCTCGCGTCGCGCTCGAGCGCGAACGTCGTCGCCTCGGGAAGCTCATCAGCCAGCCGCGCGCCATAGTCGTCGTCGACGTTCACGACCGATACGCCCGGACCGAAGGTGAACAGCCGGCGCTTGGCCTGGAAGTACTCCTCCATCGTCCCGTGGAAGTCCAGGTGGTCCTGGGTCAGGTTGGTGAACACCGCCGCCGCGAACTGCACAGCATCGACGCGGTGCAGGGCGAGCGCGTGCGAGGAGACCTCCATCACGCAAGCCACGTCGCCGGCGACGAGCATCTCCCGGAAGGTGCGTTGGAGATCGATGGCCTCGGGCGTGGTTCGCTCGACCGATCGCTCCTGGCCTCCGATCACGCTGGTCACAGTCCCGAGCAGACCGGTGGGCTGTCCCGCCGCCTCGAGCAGGGCGCGGATCAGGAATGCGGTCGTGGTCTTGCCGTTGGTGCCGGTGATGCCCACCAGCCGGAGCTGGGCGGTCGGGTCTCCGTAGAAGGCCGCCGCCGCGGGCGCCATCGCCGCCCGCGCGCTCGCGACCTCGATCTGGGGGACATCCAGGCTCAGCGGACGCTCGACCACGAGCGCGACCGCGCCACGGCCGACGGCGTCGGCCGCGAAGTCGTGGCCGTCGCGGGTGAATCCCGGCACGCAGAAGAAGAGCGAGCCCGGGGAGACCTGGCGAGCGTCATAGGCAAGGCTCGAGATCTCGAGGTCCCTCGCGGCCGCCGGCACGCCGGCGATCACTTGCTCCAGACGCATCGCAGGCGAGTGTAATGTCGGCCGCGGTCGCGCCGGGGGTTCGCCCAAAGCTCACCAAACTTGCTCATCCGGGCGCTTAGCTCGTCCTAGACTCGGGTAAATGGTGGATCGGGAGCCGCCCGTGCCGGGACGTGTGCAATTACGCCGTAGGGGTCGCGGCCTTGGGCTGCGTGGTGTCCTCGTGGAACGCGAGGACGAACTGACGCTGTTCGAGCAGCGGCT
Organism: uncultured Solirubrobacterales bacterium; assembly: GCA_963839105.1. Lineage (GTDB taxonomy): Bacteria > Actinomycetota > Thermoleophilia > Solirubrobacterales > Solirubrobacteraceae > Palsa-465. The sequence goes on along the minus strand of CAWITQ010000004.1, from coordinate 94,162 downwards.
CGCCGCCGTGCGTGCCGGCGAAGGCAGCGTGATCGTGATCGAGGCCCCTGCCGGGCTGGGCAAGTCGCGGCTGCTGACCGCGGCCGGCGATATGGCGCGCGAGGCCGATATGCAGGTGCTCGGCGCGCAGGCCACTGAGCTCGAACGGGACTTCCCGTTTGGCGTCGCCATTCAGCTGTTCGAGCCCCGCTGGATGGCTGCGGGCCGGGACGAGCGGGCGCGCCTCGCCGACGGTCCCGCCCACCGTGCCGCCGCGGAGCTCCTGAGCGGCACCCCCCCGAGCGGCGACCTCGAGGCGGTGGACCCGGGCTTCGCGATGCTCCAGGGCCTCTTCTGGCTGGTGCGCAATCTCGCCGCGCCGAGCGGCGATGCTGTATCCGGGAGCCCGCTGCTGATGCTGGTCGACGACGCTCACTGCGCCGACGGCCCGACGCTGCGCTTCCTGGCCTACCTGGCCAAGCGCATCAGCGAGCTGCCGATCGGCCTTGTCGTCGCCGCGCGTCCCGGCGAGACGATCGCGGACGAGGACGCGCTCGCCGCCTTGCGTGACGCGGCCGGGGATGCGGTGATCCGCGCCCGGCTCGCTCAGCGGCGCCGGAATCAGCGCGATCGTGCGGGCGCGCTTTCCGGACGCCGACGACGCCTTCTGCCGCGCGTGCTCGCGGGTCACCGGCGGCAACGCGTTCCTGCTCACCGAGCTGCTCGGGCAGGTGGAGGTCGAGCAGCAGCCTCCAGACGCCGATACCGCGGCGCGGCTCGACGAGCTGGCGCCGGAGTCGGTGCTGAACGCGGTCCTGCGGCGGCTCACGGCGCTACCCGAGGACGCACGCGCCGTCGCCCGAGCGGTGGCGGTGCTCGGGGACGGGGCTCCGGTCGAGCAGGTGGCGCGACTCAGCGGCCTGACGATGCGCCAGACCTTCCGCGGCGCGGACGCGCTCGCAGCCAGGCACCTGTTCTACCCGGGCGCGCCGCTCGCGTTCGTGCACCCACTGATCGTGGCCGCCGTCAAGGCGTCGATGTCACCGCTCGACCGGGCGGCAGCCCACCGGCGCGCGGCGATGATCCTCACCGCTGCGGGCGCACCCGACGAGCAGGTGGCGGCCCATCTGCTGGCTGCGCCGGCCGAATCCGATCCGCGCGCGGTTGGGTCGTTGCGCGCTGCGGCGCGCAACGCGCTGGCCCGGGGCGCGGCCGAGAGCGCCGTTCGCATCCTCCGCCGCGCCCTCGCCGAGCAGCCCGGCCCGGACGTCTACCCCGAGGTGCTCGCGGAGCTTGCCGAGGCCGAGTCCGTGGCCGGCCTGCCCGGGGCGGTCGAGCGGCTCGAGGACGCCATGCGTGTGGTCGACGCCGCGCCGCGGCGAGCCGAGCTGGCGCTTACCCAGGGAATCGCCCTCCACGGACAGCAGCGCTTCACCGATGCCGCGGAGGTGCTCGCGGGGGCGCTGGCGGACAGCGACCCGCGTGACCCCGATCAGGCCGACGAGCTCGAGGCCGCCTACGTGGCAGCGGCGCTGTTCGTTCCCGAGCGCCGCGAGGACGCCCGTCGCCGCGCGCAGGAGCTCGAGCAGCGCATCGTCGCCGACCCCACTCCCCCGCAGCGTCGCGCCATGGCCCAACTGGCGCTCGATACCGCGCTGTGCGGCGCCGGCCGGGCGGCGGTGCTTCGCCTGGCCGACCTCGCCGGGTCCGGCGGTCCTGAATCCGACCCGGGCGATCTGCTCACCTGGCCGATGCTCACGGGCGCGTTGCTGTTCGTCGACGAGCTCGAGCGCGACCTCGAGCTCTGCGATGCGTGGCTCGGGGCGGCCCGTACGCAGACGATCAGCCCCGCCTCCGACGCCTGCCTGCTCGCCGGCTTCTTCCGCGCGTGGCCCCTCTACGCGAGCGGCCGGATCACCGAGGCGGCCGCGGCAGCGCTCGCCGCGCTCGACGCCGAGGGCCCGGGCTCGCATGGGTACGTGCGTACGGCATACGGAATGATCGCCTGCTGCCACCTCGAGACCGGGCAGCTCGAGCAGGCTGAGACCGCGCTGTCGATCATCGATCACCCCGACGTCAGGGAGAACCCGGAGCTCGGCTTCCTGCTCGACGTCCGAGCGCAGCTGCGCCTCGCGCAGATGCGACCGGCCGACGCCCTGGAGGACGCGATGGCCGCGGGCTCAGAGCTCGAGCATCAATTCGGACAGATCAGCCCCGGCGCGGTGGCATGGCGCTCGACGGCGGCGCTCGCCCATCTCGCTCTCGGCGACCTCGAGCGCGCGAGCGGCCTCGCCAGCATCGAGCTCGAGCAGGCTCGCGCCGCCGGCGTCACGCGCGTGGTCATCCGGGACCTCCGGATCCTCGGACTGGCCGGACGGGGCGAGCGCGGACTCGAGCTGCTGGAGCAGGCCGTCCGGACCGCGGACCAGCATCCGATGCGACTCGAGCAGATTCGCGCGCTGCTCGACCTCGGCGCCGCCCTGCGCCGCGCCAACCAGCGCGTCGCGGCGCGCGAGCCGCTTCGCCGCGCGCTGGAGCTGAGCCACGGTGGCGGCGCCACCGCGCTCGAGGCAGCGCGCGCGCACCGAGCTCGCCGCCGCCGGCGCCCGGCCGAGGCGCGCGATGCTAAGCGGCCTCGCCTCGCTGACCCCGAGCGAGCGGCGCGTTGCCGACGTCGCGGCCAAGGGCCTGACGACGCGTCAGATCGCGGAGTCGCTGTACGTGAGCCCGAAGACGGTGGAGTACCACCTGCGCCACATCTACCAGAAGCTCGACATCGCCTCGCGCCAGGAGCTCGCCGCGGGTGATCGCCGACGACGGCGAGAGCTGACCCCTCCGGCGCTCGGCGTCAGCCTCGGCCGAACCCGCGGCCGTTGTGCGTCGGCTCCCGGTGGTCGAGCACCCGGTCCACGAGACCGTAGGCGAGCGCATCCTCACCGGTGAAGAAGCGGTCGCGCTCCATGTCGGCGTGGACGCGCTCGATCGACTGGCCGGTGTGCTGCGCGTAGATCTGATCGACCCGCGCGCGCAGCGCCAGCACCTCGCGGGCGTGGATCTCGATGTCGCTCGTCTGGCCCTGGAAGCCGCCCGAGGGCTGGTGGATGAGGATCCGGCTGTTGGGCAGCGCCATGCGCTTGCCCGGCGCGCCGCCGGCCAGCAGCATCGATCCCATCGACATGGCGATCCCGTAGCAGATCGTCTGCACGTCGGGCCGGATGAACTGCATCGTGTCGTAGATCGCCATCCCGGCGTAGACCGAGCCGCCGGGCGAGTTGATGTACAGGTGGATGTCCTTGTCGGGGTCGTCCGATTCGAGGTGGACGAGCTGCGCGACGATCAGGTTCGCGGTGTCCTCGTCGACCTCGCCGCCCAGGAACACGACGCGATCGTTGAGCAGGCGCGAGTAGATGTCGAACGAGCGCTCGCCGCGGGCGGTCTGCTCGACGACCATCGGGACGAGGGGCATGAGGTCCTCCTTCGGGGTGATATCGTGCAACCCAGTGGTTGCGATGGAACATAGCAAATGCGCAACTCGATGGTTGCGCGTTCGTCACGAGATCGGGAGGGACCTCATGACCGAGCGCGTCGAGCGCGAGCTGTTGCTCCCAGCGTCGGTGGAGGACGTCTGGGAGGTCGTGACCGGCGACGGCTGGCTGGCGGACGAGGTCGACTTCGATCTGCGGACCGGTGGCGAGGCCCAGTTCCGGTTCGCCGACGAGGTGCGGACCGGCTGGGTCGAGGAGGTGGTCATGCCCGGCGAGTCGACCCGGCGCGCCCGGTTGATCTTCTGGTGGGCCGCGGACGGCGAGCCGGCGAGTCGCGTCGAGCTGACGGTCGAGGCCGCGGGACGCTGTGAGCCGGCTGCGGGTCGTGGAGACCCGGCCGCTCGAGCTGCTCGATCTGGTCGGCGTTCCCCTGCCCGGCGTCAGCGGTCCGTCGTTCGGCCCGGCGCTCGTCGCCGCCTGAGAGCGTTGAGCTCTCACCCGAGCGACCCGGCAGGCGCCGTGTTCGGCGCCCTGTCAGACCCGACGCGCCGGGCCCTGCTCGCCTCGATCGCCGAGCAACCGGCGGCGACGGCGACCGAGCTCGCCAGCCGGCTTCCCATCTCGCGCCAGGCGGTGGTCAAGCACCTGGGCACGTTGACCGATGCCGGGCTGCTCGAGCGCGTTCCCGCCGGCCGCGAGGTCCGCTACCGGGTGACGCCGGCGCCGCTGTCCGACGCCGTGTCATGGATGGCGGAGGTCGGGGGTCAGTGGGACGAGCGCCTCGCGGCCCTGGCGCGGACGTTCGGGGACGCTCAGCAGGGACGCAGATAGCGCCGTCCGGCGACGCTCAGCGGGGCGAGATCCCCAGATAGGGGACGGCCCAGCCCACGATCTTCTGGAACGCGGGCGCCGCCACCGAGCCGCCGTAGATCGAGCCCTGCGGCTCGTCGACCATCACCGCCACCAGGAGCTGCGGGTGACTGGCCGGAACGAAGCCGATGAAGGACGCGATGTACGCGGACTGCGAGTAGCGGCCGTTGACGACGACGCTTGCTGTGCCCGTCTTGCCGGACAGGTCGTAGCCGGTGATTCCGGCCCCGGAGGCCGTGCCGCCGTCCGCGAGCACCCCGCGCAGCATGTCGCGTACCTCTGCGGCGGTCGAGGGCGAGACGACCCGCTTGCCCGCCGGCGACGGGACGGGCTTGCCGCCGATCGACTTCACGATCCGGGGAGTCCTCAGCACGCCGCCGTTGGCGATCGCAGAGTAGGCGGCCGCCATCTGCATCGGCGTCACCGACTCCCCCTGACCGATCGGCAGGTTCCCCATCGAAGAGCCCGAGTACTGCCAGGAGTGCAGGACGATGCCGCGCTGCTCGCCGGGAAGGTCGACCCCCGTGGGCTTGCCGAAGCCGAACTGGTGAACCCAGGTATCGAAGCGCTTCGCCCCCACCCGCATGCCGATCTCGTCGGCGCCGATGTTGCTCGAGACCTGGAGGATGCGCGCCACCGAGAGCGTCTCGTAGCCGTGGCTCTCGGCGTCGTGGATCTGGCGATCGGCCACCTGGAGGACGGGCGGGACGTTGAACTGGGTCTGGGGCGTGACCACGCCGTCCTCGAGCGCGCCCGCCACCGTGATCGCTTTGAACGTCGAGCCGGGCTCGTAGTTGAACGACACCGCCCGGTTCTGGTCCGAGCCCGACGGCGATGCAGACGGGTTGTTGGCGTTGACCGCCGGCCAGTTCGCCAGGGCCAGGATCTCGCCGTCGTTCGGGTTCATGACGATTGCGGTGGCGCCCTTGGGCGAGTACGTCTGGCCCACACCCGCGAGCACCTGCTCGACCTCGTCCTGCAACGCGGCATCGATCGTCAGCTGCACCGTCTTGCCGGGGTCGGTGGCGTGCGGATCAGTGATCGAGATCGCCTGACCCTTGGCGTCGCTGACCACCCTGCGGATTCCGTCGGTCCCGCGCAGGGCGTTGTTGTAGAGGTACTCGATCCCGCTGAGGCCCCGGTCGTTCCAGCCGACCGTTCCCAGCACCTGCGCGGCGGCCGCGGAGCGGGGGTAGGTGCGCGTCGTCTGGGGGACGAGCGAGATCCCCGGGATGTTCAGCTTGGCGATCGCCTGAGCCTGCGGCGCGGGAACCAGGTGCGCCAGGTACACGAACCCGGTGTGGGGCTTGGTCAGGGCGGAGATGACGTTCAGCACCGGCTTGCCCAGCAGCGGCGCCAGGCGCTGGGCGTTGCCCACGGCGTTCTTGACCAGGTACGGGTCGGCGACGACGTCGTCCGCGGACTCGCTGATCGCCAGCTCGACGCCGTTACGGTCGGTGATCATGCCGCGGGCCGCCGGGATCACCGTCGTCGTCACCTGCTGCGTGGCCGCCTCGTGCCTGAGCGACGAGGCCTGGATCCCGCCCAGATAGGCCGCGCGCAGCAGCGCGACCACCAGCAGCGCGACGAACGTCACGAACAGGTAGCCGATCCGGCGGTCCATCAGCGCCACCGCGCTACCCCCCGGTCGTGCTGCTGCTGCTCTGCGGTTGTGACTGCGATTGCGCGGCCGTGGTCGTGGCGACGCCGGTTGAGGCGGAGGCGCCGGTGGTGCCCGCCGTGGTGGTGGCGCCCGTCGAGCTCGGGCTCGTACTCGTGCTCGTGCTCGTGCTCGTCGCCGGCGACGAGGTTGTTGGCGCGCTCGAGGGGCTCGAGGTGCTGGAGCTGCTCGACGTGCCGGAGTTCGGGGTGCTCGCGATGATGGCGCCGCTCGAGCTCGACATGATGTCGGTGGTCGCCACCGAGCCGTTCTTTGCGGTGGAGCTCAGGAACGTCGAGGCGCTGGGCGCACGGATGTTGGCGATCGCGTTGGAAACGCCGGCGCCCGAGAGGAAACCGGCCGACCCGGGCGTCGGCATGATCATCCCCATGCCGGCGGCGAGCCGCTCGATCCGCCCGTCGTCGCTCAGTGAGGCCACGCTGGCCCTGAGCTGCTCGTTGCGCGTCTGTAGAGCCGAGCTGCTCGCGATCGAGCGGCCGACGTTGGCGCCCAACTTCAGCACTTCGACCTGCATGGCGACGATCCCGGCGAGCATCAGCCCGAGCACGGGGATCCACGCCCGGCCCCGGACCAGCCGGTCGATCAGGCGGTGGTCGGGGAGGCCGCGCAGGAATGCACTCGCGCGCTGCCGCGCCGCCTCCAGTGGCGTCTGGTTCGTCTGTGGCTGCCGGCGCGGACGCGGTTGCCGCTGAGGGCGCGGACGCGCCGGTGTTTGAGGACGGGGGCGCGGTGGCGTCTGGACGCGGCCGCGCGGCGGAGCGCCACCGGCGGCGGCGCGCTCCCGGACGACCGGGCCGGACACGCGTCGTGGCGCTGACGGAGCTTGGGTGGGGCGCAGGCGGCGGGGATGGCCGGGCGCCGCGACGACTCCGGCCGCCACTGGTCTTGCCGCCACAGGCCTGGCCGCGATCGGTCGGGCCGGGCGCGCCGTCGCACCGGTCGCGCGGGTCACGCGAGTGGGGGCGCCACCGGCCGCCCGCGACGCGCGCGTCGGCCCGGCGGCCGGGCCCGAGCGAGCGCCCCCCTGCTGGCGGCCGGCAGGGGTGATCGCGCTCAATCTCATTACTCGACCTCTAGCTTTCGAGCGGAACGCAGATGCGCCGACTTCGACCTCGGGTTCGATTCGACCTCGCCGCGGCTGGGCGCCACCGCGCGTCGGGTCAACAGCTCCGCCTCGGGATGATGACCACAGACGCAGACGGGAATTTCCGGGGGGCATACGCAGCCACGTGCGCGGTCGGCGAGGAACCGCTTCACGCGCCGGTCCTCGAGCGAGTGGAACGAGATCGCCGCGAGCCGGCCGCCGGGCCTGAGCACGTCCCAGGCCATCGGCAGCGCGGAGTCGAGCTGGATCAGCTCGTCGTTGACGGCGATCCTCAGCGCCTGGAACGTCCGGCGCGCCGGATGGCCCCCCGCGAACTGCGCCGGCACCGGCACCGCGGCCTTGATGACCTCGACGAGCTGGTAGGTCGAGGCGATGTCCTCGCGCCGGCGAGCGCGCGCCAGGTGGCGGACGATCTGCTGGGCGTAGCGCTCTTCACCGTAGTCGCGCAGGAGGCGAACCAGGCGACGCTCCTCCCAGTCGTTGACGATGTCCCGCGCGGTCAGGTCCTGATCCGGATCCATGCGCATGTCGAGCGGTGCGTCGTAGGAGTAGGAGAAGCCCCGCTCCCACGTGTCGACTTGCATCGAGGACATGCCGAGGTCCAGATACACCAGGTCGGCCTCCAGTCCTTCATCGCGCAGCTGGCGCAGGCCGTTGGCGAAATCCGCGCGGATGAACCGGGTCTGGCAGGCGAGCTCGGCGGAGACCTCGCTGAAGCGCTCCTCGGCGGCGGGATCACGGTCGATCCCGATCAGCGTCCCCGCCGGCCCCAGGCGCGCGCCGATCAGGCGCGCATGGCCGCCGCCACCGAAGGTGCAGTCGACGGCGATCTCCCCCGGCTGCGGATCGGTCAGGCCGATCAGCTCGGCGGCAAGCACGGGGACGTGCGTCTGGGTCATGTCAATCAGTGTGGCCAAGGCTCGCTGCGATGTCGGGGATACGGGTGAGGATGTCCTCGCGATAGCCGTCGTAGGACTTGCGGTCCCACACCTCGATGCACTCGCCGGAGCCGGTGACGACGACCTCCTTGTCGAGCGCCCCGTAGCGCATCAGCGGCGGCGGGATCATCAGCCGGTTGGCCGAGTCCAGCTCGGTGTCGAACGACGAATTGAAGAAGAACCGCTTCAGCTCGCGCGCCTTGGGCGAGACCGGGTTCATGCCGCTGAGGGTCGCCTGAGTGAATGCGTCGTAGCCGTCGGGAGTCCAGATCGAGACGCATCGCGGCGAGCCGGGCGTCGCCTCGTGCGAAGCCGCGAGCACCACGCCGCCGGCCAGCGCGGCGCGGAACTTCGCCGGCACCGTCAGCCGGTGCTTCGCGTCGAGCGCGTGTTCGAAGGTTCCGCGGAAGGTCAAGGGATCTCATTCGGCTAACCGAAATCTTGGACCCGGGTGGCTGGGTGGGAGGAGCCCTGCCACCCGGGTCCGCATGCGATCTCCCACTTTTAACCCACCTTCTCCCACAATGCAACCCATTTCCCACCACCGGCCCCACAACGCCCTCGATCTGCCCACCGCCCCGGTGGCGCGGGCGATTGCGGCTGGTTTCAGGCGCCGTCGGTGAACGCACGACTTCGTGCAGCCGCGTCAGATGGGCGTGCGCGTTGCACCACAGCGGCGGTTCCGTCCGCGGGGTGTGCTCGGCGCGGGGCTCGAGGCTGCCGGCGTCGGTCCGTGCAGCCACCGGTTGGGAGATAACTTCAGCATGGGGGCAGTTTTCTCCCAAGCGCCCGCCCGCCGAGGACACAGGCGACGCGCTACCCGGCCGCGGGCGTGCGCCCGACGGAGCCTGCGCTAACCGGCCGCAGGCGTGCGCCCGACCGCGCCCGCACCGACCGGCAGCTCGAGCACCAACCGCGCTCCCCGGTCGCTCGGCGCAGCGGCCAGCCGCCCGCCATGCGCCTCGCGCGACGCCGGCAGCGATGGCCAGCCCGCGCCCCCGGTGGCCGCGGCCGGCGCGGGGGCGGCGCGCCAGCGCGGCCACGGGGGCGGGCAGCCCCGGTCCACGGTCCGTCACCTCGATTCGCACCGAGCCCGGTCGACCGGCGTGCCCGCGAACCACGACCGCCGCTCCCCCATGCTCGATCGCGTTGGCGATCAAGTTGCCCGTCGCCCGTGCCAGGCGCAGGCGATCGCCGCGGACATACGCGGTCTCTCCAGACCACTCGAGCTCGAGCGGGACGCCGCACGCCTCCGCCGCGCCCCGCCATGCCTCGACCGAGTCCGCCACCAGCTGCGCGACGTCCACGTGATCGCTCCGCAGCGCCCCGCCACCGGTGAGCTCGTCGAGCACCAGCCCCGCCCGCGCCAGCTCGACATCGATCGCCCGCAGCCGCGCCGGCGAGAGCTCGCCTGTCCGCGTGCCCAGCTCGAGTCCCAGGCGAGCCGCGGTCAGCGGTCCCCGCAGCTCGTGCGCCGCGCGGGCGGTCAGCTCCATGCGCCGGCCGAGCCGGCGCCAGACGATCACCGCCACCGCCGCCCACAGTCCCGCCAAGACCCAGCCGAGGACCGCGATCACCGCTCGATGCTCCCGTCGAGCAGCCGGTAGCCGACGCCCCATACGTTGACCACGAACCGATCCCCCGCAACGCCCAGCTTTCGCCGGAGCCGGAAGGCGTGCGAGTCGAGCGTGCGCGTTGCGCACATGGTCCTGAAGCCCCACACGTTGCGGAGCAGCTCCTCGCGCGTGTAGACACGGGTCGGGTCGCCGGCGAGGGCGCGGAGGAGGGCGAACTCCTTCTTGGACAGCTCGACGGTCTGACCGTGGACGCGAACGTGACGCGCCACCGAGTCGATCTCAAGGGGCCCGATGTGGATCCGGCCCATGCCCGGACGCCGGCGCGAGCGGCGCAGCAGCGCGCCCAGCCGAGCCCGGAGATCCTGGTAGGAGAAGGGCTTCGTGATGTAGTCGTCGCACCCGCGGTCGAACCCACGCAGGCGGTCGAGGTCGCCGGCGCGCCCCGAGAGCACGAGCAGCGGGAGGTCCGGGTCGAGCTTTCCGGCCACGCGGTCGGCCTCCCGCACCTGGCGCAGGAGATCGAGCCCGTCGCCGTCCGGAAGCCCGAGGTCGACGATCGCCGCGTCCGGAAATGCCTTCTCCATCAGCCGTCGGGCGTCGGCGATCGACTCGGCCTCGAGTACGTCGTGGCCGTCGGCGGAGAGGTTGTCGGCCAGGAACGTGCGGGTCGGCCGGTGATCTTCGATTACGAGTATCGTCGCGCGTGCCGGTTCCATGCCATAGATAGCCTGGAGCCCCCCGGAATCACCCCCCGGGGGTGCATAAAAACCTCCTCGCCGGCCCGGGCGTGCAACATCCCTCTCAATGGCTGCGGGCTCGCAGGAATCGGCCATATGATGCCGACGCCTCATGTACCGGCGCGGGAACTACAGCTCTGGCAACGACTTCGTGCTCGAGTACGGAGAACTGCGGTTCACGTTCAACGAGCGTGACTTCCGCGAACGCTGCGAGCAGTCCGCCCGCAAGCTCGGGTTTCTCCTCGGCGGCGCCGTCGAGGAGGACGAAGCCGAGGACCTGATCAACCTGGTCGTCAACGGCGAGGTGGCCGAGCCTGCGTCCGCGCTGGGCGAGCACGTCAACGACTGCTGGCCCGAGCTCGTCGGCCCCTCCGAGCGATCGCTCGTCCACTGGCTGCGCCGGCTGATCTTCCGTGGCGCCTGGCTCGACCAGCGGGTCAAGGAGGGCGAGCTCGACTTCTCCTTCGACGAGGAGGCGGGCACGTTCGTCTACATCCAGCCTGAGCGCGGCGGCGAGCGGATCGAGCTGGCACCCGAGCCGAGCTGGAACCGCGTGGCGTACGTGCGGCGCTAAGCGTCGCGCCCTCCCCCGCTGCAGCGTCGCGCCCTCCTCCGCCGTAGCCTCCGCTCTTTCCCACCTCGCCGCCGCAGCCTCCGCGCGCTCCCGCCTCACCGACCTCTAGTCTCTTCCCGCGATGAGCGCCGGGATCTGGGTCGTGATCCCCACCTACAACGAGGCCGAGAACGTCGAGCCGATCGTCCGCGCCACCGCGCGTGAGCTCGAGTCGCTCGCCCCCGGGGACTACCGGATCCTGGTGGTGGACGACAACTCGCCCGACGGCACCGGCGAGATCGCGGACTACCTGGCCGAGCAATTGCCCGTGGAGGTACTCCACCGGCGAGGGAAGACGGGGCTGGGCCAGGCCTACGTGGCCGGCTTCGCGCACGCGCTGGACGGCGGCGCCCAGTTCGTGTTCGAGATGGATGCCGACTTCTCGCACCACCCGAGCTACATCTCCCACCTGCTCAAGGCGGCCGAGAACGCCGATCTGGTGCTGGGATCGCGCTACGTTCGGGGCGGCACCGTCGAGAACTGGGGGCTGGCGCGCCGGGCGATCAGCTATGGCGGCGGTATCTACGCCCGTGCGGTGCTCGGGGTCGGCGTCCACGACCTCACCGGCGGCTTCAAATGCATCCGCCGCGAGGTGCTCGAGGCGATCGAGCCGCAGACCATCCGCGCCGAGGGCTATGTCTTTCAGATCGAGGTGACCTACCGCGCCGTGCTCGCCGGATTCAGGGTCCGGGAGGTCCCGATCATTTTCCGCGACCGCGAGGCGGGTACGAGCAAGATGTCGGCCCGGATCGCCTTCGAGGCGATGTGGCTTGTTCCGCGTCTGCGGTGGAGCGCGGCCCGAGCGGTTCGTCGCGCCCGGCGCTCACCACGCGATTAACGCTGCTCTGAAGGTTGATCCGGCACAAATGTCTCCTAACGTGATGCCAACCTCGATCAACCCGTATCCGCCGAAGGTGCGGGCATGCTTGATGAGATGAGCCTTCAGAGCCCGCTCGGCGCCACTCAGAGTGGCGCATTCGAGCTCCGCCGGCCCGATCTCGAGGTCACCCGTACCCGCTCGCGCGGGCGCGCGGGGCTGCTCGCGCTCGGCGGGCTGCTGGTCACGGCGGCGCTGATCACGGTCTCCGCCGCCAACACCGACTCCTTCCTCCCCGAGTCGGTGCGGCCGATGCCGCGCTGGCTGGCGGGTCCGTTCGCCCACACCGGCGTCGACCTCCACGTCGCCGGTGCGGTGGCGGTGATGGCCCTGATGTTCGCCTGCTACGTGCTCGCCGTGCGCAACTCCGCCGAGCTGTCCTCGCGGGCGGTGCTCATGTGCATCGCCGGCGTGCACGCTCTCGTCCTGTTGGCGCCCGCGCTCCTGTCCACCGATGTCTTCAGCTATCAGGCCTACGCGCGGATCGGCGACATCTACGGCTCCAACCCGTACCTGAACGGCCCCCACGCGATCGCGCTCGACCCCGTGTATCCGTTCATCGGGGCGAAGTGGGTCACGATCCCCTCGGCGTACGGGCCCGTGTTCACGGTCCTCAGCTATGTGCTCGCGCCCATGTCGATCGTGGCCAGCGCCTTCGCGTACAAGGCGCTCGCCGCCGTGGCCAGCCTGGTGATGGTCGGCCTCGTGTGGAACATCGCGCGTATGCGCGGTGTCGATCCCGTCAAGGCCGCGGCCGTGGTGGGGCTGAACCCGCTGCTCGTCGTCTACGGAGTGGGCGGCGGCCACAACGACATCCTGATGCTGGCCATCGTGGTGGCCGGCATCGCGCTGATCGTCCAGCAGCGTGACCGGCCGGGCGCCGGCTCGCTCGTCCTCGCCACGGGAATCAAGCTGACGGCCGGCCTGATGCTCCCGTTTGCCCTCGCCGCCATGGGCAGCCCGCTGGCCCGCCGCCGCCGGCGCGAGATGCTGATCGGGACGGGACTCGCCGCCGCGGTCATCGGGGCCGTGTCGTTCGCCGTCTTCGGTGGCGGGGTCCTGCATCTGGCGGTCACCGTCCAGAAGAGCCAGAGCGAGGGCGACTGGCACAGCATCCCCGGGTTCGTATCGACGCGACTGGGTCTCGGGACAGTTGGCCATATCACCGGCGACGTGCTGGCGGTGGTGTTCGTCGGTGTCACCGCCTGGCTCGTGCGCAAGGTGTGGCGAGGCGAGCTCGACTGGATCGCCGGCGCCGGTTGGGCGACGGTGGCGATGCTCGCCACCGCGAGCTCGCTGCTGCCTTGGTACGTCGGATGGCTCCTCCCGCTCGCGGCGCTCGCGCGCGACCGGCGGCTGCTCCGGGTAGCCATAGTGATGACCGGGGTGGTGCAGTTCATTCAGTTACTCGGATACATTCCGCACGGCACCACCTTCCTCAACCTGTGAAGGCGATGCACCCATGAGCGCCCCCCTCCACTACGACGGGACCGGCTCGCGGCCACTTGAGCTGCTGAGCGTCGTCGCGCCCGTCTACAACGAGGAAGCGACCATCGCGGAGTTCTATACGCGCGTCTGCGGCGCCCTCGAGGGGGTCCCGTTCGAGCTCGTGCTCGTCGACGACGGCTCGAGCGACGGGTCGCCGATCGCGCTCGATCACATGGCCGCGGCCGACCCCCGGGTCCGCGTCATTTACTTGTCCCGCAACTTCGGCCACCAGACCGCGCTGACCGCCGGCCTCGACCACGCCCGCGGAGACGCGGTGGTGATGCTCGACGCCGACCTCCAGGACCCGCCCGAGCTGATCGTCCGGATGCTCGACCATTGGCGCGCCGGCTGCGACGTCGTGTACGCCGTGCGCGAGGAGCGCGACGGCGAATCCCGCTTCAAGCTCGCCACCGCCAGCTGGTTCTATCGCCTGTTCGACAAGCTGGCCCAGGTCGAGCTCCAGCACGAACTCCGGAGATTTCCGCCTGCTCGACCGGCGCGCTCTCGACGCGCTGCTGTCGATGCGTGAGCGCAACCGCTTCCTGCGCGGGATGACGGTGTGGGTCGGCTACCGCCAGGCCGCCGTGCCCTACCGGCGCGACCCTCGCTACGCCGGTGAGACCAAGTACACGCTGTCGAAGATGCTCCGCTTCTCGCTCGACGCGATCTCGTCGTTCTCGCACCGCCCGCTCCAGCTCGCGACGCTGCTCGGATTCATAATCTCGACCCTCGCGTTCATCGCGATCCCCGTGGTCGTCGTGCTGCGGGTCCTCGGTTCCTACCTGCCCGGCTTCGGGTCGATCACGATCGCCGTGCTGCTCCTCGGCGGGATCCAGCTGATCGCGATCGGGATCATCGGCGAGTACGTGGGGCGCATCTACGACGAGGTCAAGGACCGGCCTCTCTACCTGGTCAAGGCCCGCCTGAACATGAGCGAGCTGCGCACGCCGGAGTCGCCGCTTCCGCCGGTCGTCGCGGAGCGCGACCGGCTCCCCGAGCAGCGGCTTTAGTCAGCCCCCGGCGGGATTGGGCCCTACGGAGCGCCTCAGCGGGCGGACGTTCTCCGCGCCGTCGGCCCCCTCTCCGCCCGCCTGCTCGAGCGCGGTGATCCTCACCGATAGGCCCTTGATCGCGTCGGCGATCGGGTCAGGCAGGTGGACCCAGTCGGCGTCCGGTCCCTCCGGACGCCGGCCCTCGACGCGCACAGGATGTCCCGGATTTCCCACGACCGTCGACTTGGGCGGGACATCGTGGATGACCACGCTGTTGGCGCCGATCTTCGAGCCGTGGCCGACGGTGATCGGTCCCAGGAGCTTCGCGCCCGAGCCGATGGTGACGTTGTCCTCGACGGTCGGGTGGCGCTTGCCGGTGGCGAACCCGGTGCCGCCGAGCGTCACCCCCTGATACAGGGTCACGTCGTCGCCGATCTCGGCCGTCTCCCCGATCACGACCCCCATCCCGTGGTCGATGAAGAAGCCGTCGCCGATCCTGGCCGCGGGATGGATCTCGATGCCGGTGATCGCGCGGCTGACCGCGGCGATCGCGCGGGGAACGAACGGAACGCCGACGCTCCGGAGCGCGTGGGCGACCCGGTGGGCTAGGAGCGCGTGCACTCCGGGCCATGTGGCGAGGATCTCGAGCGAGCTGACGCCTCGCGCGGCGGGATCGCGGCTCTTCGCGGTGGCGATATCGCGCCGGATCTCGGCCGCGGTGCGGGCGATCAGCCCCATTGCGAAAGCGTAGCTGGCGCCGGCATCGGGCCGTTCACGGTGCGGGGCAGGAGCAACCTCGTCGCGCGAACTACGGCGCGAAGAACGGCGTCGAGACGTAGCGCTCTCCCGAGTCGGGCACGATCACCACGATTCGCTGGCCGCGGCATTCGGGCCGCCGCGCCACCTCGATCGCCGCCCACGCCGCCGCCCCGCCCGAGATCCCGCAGAGGACGCCCTCACGGCGGGCGAGGACACGCGCGGTCTCGAGCGCGGCCTCGTCATCGACCGCGATCACCTCGTCCAGCAGCTCGCGGCCCAGCACCTCCGGCACGAAGCCGGCGCCGATCCCCTGGATCTTGTGCGGTCCCGGACGGCCGCCCGAGAGCACGGCCGAAGACGCCGGCTCGACCGCGACGAGCCTGCACCTCGGGTTGCGCTCCTTGAGCACCTCGCCCGCGCCGGTGATCGTCCCTCCGGTACCGACCCCGGCGACGAACACGTCCACGCGCCCGTCCATCGCCTCCCAGATCTCCGGGCCGGTGGTCCGCCGGTGGACCTCCGGGTTCGCCGGGTTCGAGAACTGATCGGGGAGGAAGACGTCGTCGCGGGTGGCGAGCGCGCGGGCCGCCTGCACCGCCTCGGTCATCCCGCCCAGCGACTCGGTCACCTCCACCCGTGCCCCGTAGAGGCGCAGCAACCCCTCGCGCTCGCGGCTCATCCCCTGCGGCAGGGTCAGGATCAGGTCATAGCCCTTCGCGGCGCACACGAACGCCAGCGCGATCCCCGTGTTTCCGCTCGTCGCCTCCACGATCGTGGTCGCGCCGGGCTCGATTCGCCCCTCCCGTTCGGCGGCCTCGATCATCGACACGCCGATCCTGTCCTTCACGCTCCCGCCGGGATTCAAGGCCTCGAGCTTCGCGAAGATCTCGACGTCGAGCTCCGGCGCCATCCGCGTCAGCTGCACCATCGGCGTGCGCCCCACGTGATCCGCAATGTTGGTCGGAATTCGCACCATTCGCCAGCCCAGCGTACTGACGCGGCCGTAACGAGCGCCGAGGCGAGTGCTTCGAGCGGTGAATGGAAGGCCGCTCAGATGTGGTACATCGGCGCGCCGACGGCGCGGGCCTCGGCCTCGGCGACGTCCGCCACCGTGGACTCGGCGAGCACCGAGCGGGCGGCGCGGGCGGCATCCGCGAACACGCCACCGGCGCCGCGGCCGACCGGTCCGTCGAGGAGCTCGACGAGCTCGAGCACAGTGATCTCACCGGCGGGACGCGCGAAGGAGTAGCCGCCCTTCACCCCGCGCTGGGAGCGGAGGATGCCCGCGCGGCGGAGGTTCGCGAACAGCTGCTCGAGGAACTGGACCGGGATCTCGCGCCGGCGGGCCAGGTCCGCGATCGGCACCGGGCAAGCGTCACCGCGCTGATGCAGCTCGACGAGGGCGCTTAACGCATACGGAGACTTGGTGGTGATCGAGATCATCGCCCGCAGGGCGATGGTAGATCACATGCCGGGCCGAGAACGCATCCGGCTCCCGGCCGCGCTTCTTAGATCCAGCCGCGCTCGGTGGCGATGAGGACGGCCTGTGCGCGGTCCATAGCGCCGAGCTTGCCGTACACGTTGTGCAGGTGCGTCCGGACGGTGCTCGTGGAGAGACCGAGCTCGTTGGCGATCTGCTTGTAGACCATGCCCTTGGCCAGGCGGCGCAGGACGTCGACCTCGCGGGTCGACATCGGGCAAGGGTCGATCTGGCGGGGCCGGTTGCCGGTGCTCGGCAGGGGCAGGTCGTACATGACCGTGCGCAGCTGCGCGGGCTTGATGCCGACGATGCGAGCCACGCTGAGGAGCTCCGACGGCGACACCGCGCCACCGACCACGTAGTGGGCGAGCATGTCGGCCAGGCGCACCAGGGCGGCCTCGCCCTCGCACTCCTCGGAGTGGTGGCGCTCGATCACGCTCGCGACCGACTTGGGCAGACCCCAGCGCCGGGCGAGGACGCCACCGACGAGCGCATGGTCGACGCCGAGCTCGCGACGCTCCGACTGGATCCGGTCCTCGGGCGTGCGCGCCTCGGCGTGGATCTGGCGCGGGTAGCCGGGATAGGCGTGGACCAGGACGAGCTTGCCGATGTCGTGCAGCAGCGACGTGACCATCAGCCGGTCGCGTGACTCGTAGTTGAGCTCACGGGCGAGGCGGTCGGCGGCGCGCTGCGTGGCGACGGCATGGAGGCGGAAGCGCTCGGGGATGCCCTGCCAGAGGGTCGAGCGCTCGAAGAAGTCAAACGTGCGGGCGCGGGAGGCGATCGTGTGAACGGTCCGGGCCGAGAGGACCTCGACGCCCTGGACTGCGCTCTCGACGCGGCTCTTGGTTCGGCCCTCGACCTGGTTGGCCAGGCGCAGCACGGTGACCGCGAGCGACACGTCACCCTCGACCGCGGCCACGACATCGGCCGTCGACGGCTCGCCGGCCTCGAACAGAGCCAGCACGCGGTTGCGCGACTCGGCGAGCATCGGGAAAGCCTCGAGCGCCTCGAAGGCGGCGGTCAGGCGCCGGCCGTGGCCCTCGTTGTGGCGCCGCTCACGCGGCGCGTAGGGGTCAGGCGTCGTCGTTGCCGGAAGGGGAAGAGGAGTGGGAGCAGCTACCGTGGCCAAAGGGGACTCGCTCGGGTTCGGACGGTCAGGAGCGTCGGACGGGGTGTCAGAGGGAATGGAAGGTGGTTCCATTTTGTTGGCTACCCGCCCTGAGCCATCTATCGGCAGATGTACGACGAGTGTTTAGAGATTGTTGCGCCGCGGGCGGTCGGTTCCGCTCGGGCCGGCAGGTAAGGTGCACGACCCCGGTCCGCGCTCGCAGCGTCCGGCGACCGCTCCACAGCACCGGGGCCGAACCTCTGGGAACTGGAGCAAAGCGGTCGTCCATAAGCAAACTCTGAACAATGCTAATCGGCGCTCACGTATCTCCTGCAGGTTCACTGGCACGCGCGGTCGAGCGCGGTGTCGAGCGTGGCTGCCAGGCGATTCAGATCTTCAACCAGTCGCCTCGCATGTGGCGCCCGACCGCCTACGGCGAAGAGGACTTCGCGGCCTTCCGCGAGGCACGCGAGGCGAGTCAGATCGAGGCCGTGCTGATTCATGCCGTCTACCTCCTCAACTGCGGCTCGGAGGACCCGGAGATCCGGAGCAAGTCGCTCACGTCGCTGATCCAGTCCCTGCGCGTCGGCCGCGGCATCGGCGCCGTCGGGGTCGTGCTGCACCCGGGCTCGGCGAAGAAGGGCGACGTCGGCGAGGCGATCCGCCGCGCCGGGGAGCTGATCAAGGAGGCGCTTGAGGAGACCGACGGCTGCGAGCTGCACCTGGAGGACACGGCCGGCGCCGGCGGCACTCTCGGCCGCTCGTTCGAGGAGCTCTCAGAGCTGATCGACGCCGCCGGTTCCTCCGGCCGCCTGGGAGTGTGTTTGGATTCCTGCCATCTCCTCGCATCCGGCTACGACGTGCGCACCCCCGCGGGCCTCACTGATGTGATCGACGAGTTCGATCGCATCGTGGGCTGCGACCGCCTCGGCTCGCTGCACGTGAACGACTCGATGACGCCGCTCGGCTCCAACCGCGACCGGCACGCCATCCTTGGTCAGGGCGAGCTCGGCGAGCGCGGCTGCGCCACCTTCCTGTCCGAGCCGCGGTTCGAGACCCTCCCGTGCGTGCTCGAGACCGGGCGCGACAAGGGGTCGGTGACGCCCGAGGACATCGAGTCCGCGTTCGCGCTGCGCAGGCGTGGCATCACCTCGCGGAAGCGGACGAAGGCGAAGCGGTGAGCGCGACGACGAAGACCGCCGACGCGCTCGTGGTGTTCGGGATCACCGGCGACCTCGCGCGCAAGATGACCTTCCGCTCGCTGTACCGCCTCAACCGGCGCGGACTGCTCGACCTGCCCGTCATCGGCGTGGCCGTCGACGACTTCGACGAAGACAAGCTCAGGGACCGCGCGCGGGAGTCGATCGAGCAGAGCGGCGAGGAGATCGACGACGAGGTATTCGAGCGCTTCGCCAAGCGGCTCTCGTACGTACAGGGCGACTTCGGCAAGGACGACACGTACGAGCGCGTGAAGAAGGCGCTCGGCGACGCGCGCAACCCGACCTTCTACCTCGAGATACCGCCGGCGCTGTTCGCGACCGTCATCAAAGGGCTCGCGCACGCCGAGCTCCTCTCAGGCGGCCAGCGGGTGGCGGTCGAGAAGCCGTTCGGCCACGACCTCGCCTCGGCGCGGGAGCTCGCGGCCGAGCTCCACAAGTACCTCGACGAGTCCCAGCTCTACCGGATCGACCACTTCCTGGGGAAGATGGGGCTCGAGGAGTTCATGTACCTGCGCTTCGCCAACGCGATGCTCGAGCCGGTGTGGAACCGCCACCACGTCGCGTCGGTGCAGATCACGATGTCCGAGAAGTTCGGGGTCGAGGACCGCGGGCATTTCTACGACCCGGTGGGCGCGCTCCGCGACGTGGTCGTCAACCACCTGCTACAGCTGCTCGCCTCGGCGGCGATGGAACCGCCCGCCGGACGCGACCCGGAGACCCTCAAGGACACGAAGATCGCCGTGTTCAAGGCGATGGCCGACGCCGAGCCGGCGCACTACGTGCGGGGACAGTACGACGGCTACCAGGACATAGACGGCGTGGCCGGCGACTCAACCACCGAGACCTACGCGGCCCTCCGCCTCGAGGTCGAGAACTGGCGCTGGGCCGGAGTGCCGTTCTTCATCCGCACGGGCAAGGCGCTCGCCGCCACCGAGACCGAGCTGCGGCTCGTCTTCCGCCATCCCCCGCGGCTGCACTTCCTGGACCCCGGCCACCGGCGTCCCGAGCCAAGCGAGATCGTGGTCCGGATCGACCCCCACACCGGGGTGCGCATCGTCCTCGACGCCCTGCGGGCGGACAAGAAGGGCCCGGCGGCGATCGAGCTCGACATGGAGTTCGAGCGCGAGGGAGGCGAGGGAGCCACGCCATACGAGGTCCTGCTCCACGCAGCGATCGTCGGCGACAGCACCCACTTCACGCGACAGGACGGTGTCGAGGAGACGTGGCGGATCCTTCAGCCGCTGCTCGACTCGCCGCCGGAGGTCAAGCCCTACGCGAACGGGTCGTGGGGCCCCGAGGAGGCGGACCGCCTCACCCAGGGCTTCGGGGGCTGGCGCAAGCCCTGGCTCCCGACCTAGGGGCTACTCGTACTGCAGCGCTTGGAGCACGTTGAGCCGCGCGGCACGCCGTGCCGGCACGATCGCCGCCAGCAGCCCCGCGATGATCGCCGCGATCACGAACACGACGAGCGTGGCCACCGGGATCGTGAACGCCGCGTACTTGATCGCCACGCCCACGAGGAGCGCCAGCACGACGCCGAGTGGAATCCCGAAGGTGGCGCCGAGGAGCGCGGTGATCACGCTCTCGTGGCGGATCATCCGCCGCACCTGCCGGCGGCTCATCCCGACCGCGCGGAGCATCCCCAGCTCACGTGTGCGCTCGAACACGGTCAGCACCAGCGTGTTGACGATCCCGAACAGGCTGACCACGATCGACAGCGAGAGCAGGACGTAGAGCAGGTTGAGCAGCGTGGTCAGCCCCTGCTCCTGGTTCTTGGTGAACTCCGCCTTGGTCTGGAGCTTCGCGTCGGGGAAGCCGGCGAGCGCGCGCGTCAGCACCGCAGTGTTCGCCGGGCGTCACCCCGCCCTGGATGTTCACGAACGTGTACAGGTTCTGCGGGTTCTGGTAGACGCGGTCGAACAGCGCCGATGAGATGGTCACGTCGCCGAAGGGCGATCCTCCCTTCGGCGGGTTGGTGATGCCGCGTAGGACGAGGTCGAGCATCCGACCGCTCGGCGTCTGCACCGTCAGCGGAGAGCCCACGTGCAGACGTTGCGCCTTGGCGTAGTCGGTGTTGACGAATGCTCCGTCCCCGCCCAGCTGCGCCGGCGTCCGCGGCCCACCCGCCTTCCAGTCGACCGAGATCACCTGGCTCACCTCGGGCTCGGCGCCGGTGACGTTGATGTTCGAGCCGAAGGCGCGTCCACGCCCGGCGCGCAGGCCCGAGACGACGGTCACTCCCGGGATCCGGGTCAGCGCCCGCTCGGAGGCGATGCCGATGGGCAGGAAGTTGCTCTGGGACGTGACCGCATAGTTGGCGACGAACACCTGCTTGACGGAGCTCTCGAAGCGGCTGCGCAGGCCGGCGGCGAGCACGCCGACGAGCGTGACCAGGGCGAGGCCGATCATCAGGGCCGACGCGGTCGAGGCAGTGCGAGCGGGGTTGCGGGCTGAGTTGGCGCGCGCCAGTCGACCGGCGGCGCCTCCGATCCGGGTCGCCGGCACGCCGAGCACCCGCGCGATCGGCGGCACGAGCACCGGCGCGATCATGGCCACGCCGATGAACAGGGCAACCGTGCCGACGCCGAGCGCGAGCAGCCGGAGGGCCGTTGACAGGCTGCTCGACGAGCGACCCGACGAGCATCAACGCGACGGCGAGCCCGATGGTGGTGAGCGCCGCCGCCGTGCCGAACCGCGCGAACCGCGACGGAGGGAGCACCGAGCCCTCGCGCACCGCGGCGATGGGCGCTACCCGCGTCGAGCGAAGCGCCGGGCGCACCGCGGCCAGCACGGTGACGATCACGCCCACGAGTAGCGACACGATGACCGTGCGCGCCTTGAACACGATGCCGCTCTGCGGCAGGTCGATCCCGAAGGACACGAACAGCGCGTTCAGCCCCTTCGCCAGCGCCAGGCCGAGGAACAGTCCGATCACGGACGCGATCAGCCCGATGACGAACGCCTCGAGCAACACGGAGCCGAGCACCTGGCGGCGGGTCGCGCCCAGCGTGCGCAGGGTGGCGAGCTCACGTGTGCGCTGCGCCACGGTGATCGACAGCGTGTTGGCGATCACGAAGCTGCCCACGAACAGCGCGACCCCGCCGAACGCGAGCAGGAAGTCCTGGAAGATCGTGAGGAAGCCGCTCGTGTCCTTGGTCGCCTGCTGAGCCTGTGCCGTCCCGGTCTTGACCTGCCCGTCGGCGGGAAGCAACGGCCGGATGGCTGACAGCAGCGCGGCGTGCGAGACGCCGGGCCTACTGGCCACGTTGATCTGGTCGTAGCGGCCCTGCTTGGCGAAGATCCGCTGGGCCGTGGGGAGCGTGAAGATCGCGAGGGTGGCGCCGCCGAGCGAGGACACGCCGGCGAAGTTCACGGTGCCGGCGACCCGGAAGCGCTCGCACCGGCCCGCGCGCGATCACGCCGATCGTCTCCCCCACCTTGAACCCCTGCTTGCTCGCGGTCGCGGTGTCGATGTCGATCTGGTCGGGCTGCGTCGGCCAGCCCCCGCTGGCCAGCGTGAGCGGGCTGAAGCGCTGGTTGGCGCGCGAGTAGCTGAACCCCAGCCCCGGCGCGCCCCCACGGGAGATCACCTTGCCGTTGCGGCCGACGAGCCGGGCGTTGTCGCTGATCCCGCCGGTGGCGGCCTGGACCTGAGGGAGCGCCTGGATCCGCGTGAGCAGCGATGCGGGCAGGGACGGCGCCTCGTTGCCGCCGTTCCCCCCGTTGTCGCTGCCGAGCGCGCTCTTGCCCGTGACCACCGCGTCGGCGTTCTTGTAGGCCTGCGTGAACACGCTCGTGAATGCCGCCTTGATGGTGTCGGTCAGGACGTAGGTGCCGCTCACCATGGCCACGCCGAGCACGATCGCGACCGCGGTCAGGATCGCGCGGACCTTGCGCCCCATCAGCCCCTTGAGGGCGACGCCCGTCATCCGCCGAGCGTGCTCATCACCTCGAGCACCTGGGACTGGCTGGCGTCGGTGAGCTCCTTGACGATCAGGCCGTCGGCGAGGAACAGGATGCGGTCGGCGATCGACGCCGCGCGGCCCTCGTGGGTCACCATCACGATCGTCTGCTCGTAGTCACGAGCGGAGGCGCGCAGGAGCTCGAGGATCTCGCCGCTGGTCTTCGAGTCCAGGTTGCCGGTCGGCTCGTCGGCGAACACGATCGTCGGGCGGGTCACGAGGGCGCGCGCGATGGCGACGCGCTGCTGCTGGCCGCCGGAGAGCTCGGAGGGACGGTGGTTGCGCCGGTCCGCCAGGCCGGTGCGCTCGAGCAGGTCCTCGAGCCACGCTCGGTCGGGACGGGTGCCGGCGATGGACTCCGGCAGGAGCACGTTCTCCTCCGCGGTCAGCATCGGCAGCAGGTTGAAGAACTGGAACACGAAGCCGATGTGCTCGCGCCGCAGCCGGGTCATGGCCGCGTCGTCGAGACCGGTGATCTCGGTGCCGGCGATCGTCACGCTCCCGCCCGTCGGCTGGTCGAGGCCGGCGAGGATGTGCATGAGCGTGGACTTGCCCGATCCCGACGGGCCCATCACGGCCACCAGCTGGCCGCGGGTCACGTCGAGCGAGACGCCTCGGAGCGCGTCCACCGCGGTCGAGCCTTCGCCGTAGCGGCGGCTCAGCTCACGCGCGCTGACGACCACGCCGTTCGATGCGTGGGGGTACGGTGCAGCCGAATCGCTACCCCGCGGCTTCACGGAGGCCGTGTATAGCACGCCCCCCGGCGCCGCATGGTGCTCGGCGCTCCGGTTTAGACCGCGGTCGCCGCGGGCTCGTCGGCGAGGTGCGGTACGGACACGGGCTCCGACATCGGGCAACAACCGCCTGGCCGAGGAGCGCGTCGAGCTCCGCATGCAGTGACGCGCTGCGCGTGACGCGGAAGTCGGGGCCGAGCTTCAGGCGGCGTTGTCCGCCGGACGTCGCGAGCTCGATCACGACGTCGACTTCACCGGGGAAGCCCGCCAGCAGCTCCTTGAGCTCGCCCAGCACCGACGCTGGAAGCGCGGTGGCATCGAGGCGCACGCGGAGCGCAGTCGGGGCCACGACCAGCTTCGCGGCCTGCTCCTGGGCCTCGCGCACCTCCTCGGGAGTGGCCTCGAAGCGCTCCACCTGCTGGACGACGATGCACGTCTTGTCGCGATCCTTGTGGTCGACGCGGCCACGGACGAGCACGATCGTGTCCGGTAGCAGCGCCTCCTCGCACGCGGCGAGGGCCTTGCCGAACACGAGCACCTCGACCGACGTCTCGAGGTCGTCGAGCGTCGCGAACATCATCGGATCGCCCTTCTTGGTCCGGATCCGCTTGCACTGCGTGATCATCCCGCCGACCGTGACCCAGTCGCCGTCGCGCTTGGCCGCCAGCTCGCCGAGAGCGCAGTCGACCTTGCCCCGAAGCGCCGGCCCCACCTCCTTGAGCGGGTGGGCGGAGATGAACAGGCCGATCGCCTCCTTCTCGGCCGCCAGGAGCTCCGTCTGGTCGAACTCCATCGAGGGGATGGGCGCATGGCTGGGAGTGGCGAAGCCGCCGGCGAAGCCGTCCGCCGCCGACTGCCCGGGCGCCGCGTCGAGGGTGGGCGGGGTAGCCAAATCAAAGATCGAGCCCTGGCCGATGAGCGCGTCCTGCTGAGCCTTCTGCCCCGCGCCCTGAGCCTGCTCGAGCACGCTCAGCATGCCCTTGCGGGTGGCTCCCGTGGATCCGAACGCGCCGCACTTGATGAGCGCTTCGATCGCCTTCTTGTTCACGCAGCGGTTGTCGACGCGCGCGCAGAAGTCCCATAGGTCCCGGAACGGTCCGCCCTCCTGGCGGGCGGTCTTGATCGCCTCCACCGCCTGATAGCCCACGCCCTTGACCGCGTCCAGCCCGAAGCGGATGTTGCCTTCAACGACCACGAACTCGTGGTCGGACAGGTTGACGTCGGGCGGGAGGATCGAGATCCCCATCTGCTCGGCCTGCGCGACGAAGAACGGCACCTTGTCCTTGGTGTCCATCACCGAGGAGATCAGAGCCGCCATGTACTCGGCCGGGTAGTTGGCCTTCAGCCACGCCGTGCGGTAGGCGATCAGCGCATAACAAGCCGCGTGGGACTTGTTGAAGCTGTAGTCAGCGGACTTCTCGTTGGTCGTCCACAGAAGCTCGATCACCTGCTCGCTCGTCCCCGACGCGCGGCAGCCGGCGATGAACTCCGGCTTGAGCTTGGCCATCGCCTCGCGGTTCTTCTTGCCGATCGCCTTGCGCAGGTCGTCGGCCTTGGCCCCGCTGAACCCGGCGATCTCCTTGGCGATCTGCATCGCCTGCTCCTGGTAGAGGATCACGCCCTTGGTCGGCTCGAGGATCGTCCGCAGGCGCTCGTCGGGATAGGCGATCGAGTCGGGGTTGTGCTTGCCGCGCGCGTAGGTCGGGATCTGGTCCATCGCCCCGGGCCGGTAGAGCGCGTTGAGCGCGACGAGGTCGTCGAACTCGGTCGGCCCCACCTTCTTGAGCGCCTCGCGCATGCCCTCGGACTCGAACTGGAACACCCCGACCGAGTCGCCGCGGGCCATCATCTCGTAGGTCGCGGCGTGGTCGAGCGGGAGCAGCGTCATGTCCGGGCGCTCGCCGGTGGAGCGCTCGATGATGTCGAGCGCGTCTTCGATCACGTCGAGGTTGCGCAGACCGAGGAAGTCCATCTTGAGCAGGCCGATCTGCTCGACGGGCTTCATCGTGAACTGCGTGACCGTGCGGAACACGCGCTCGCCGTTCTCGTCGCTGCCGGCGTCGGCGATCTGAAGCGGGACGATGTCGGTCAGCGGGCGGTCGGCGATGACCACCGCGGCGGCGTGGATCGAGGAGTTGCGGACGATCCCCTCGAGGCCCTGGGCCACGTCGACGATCTGGCGCGCCGTCCGATCCCGGTCCACCTCGGCGCGCAGCGGCTGCCCGAGCTTCAGGCAGTCCTCGAAGCTCGGCGGGCGGCCCATGATCGGATCGGGGATGAGCTTGGCCAGCCGGTCGCCGGCGCCGTAGTCGTGACCGAGGACGCGCGCCGCGTCGCGCGTGGCCGCGCGCGGGAACATCTTGCCGAAGGTGACGATCTGCGCCACCGACTCCTTGCCGTACTTCTCGGTCACGTAGCGGATCACGCGCTCGCGGCCGCGCACGGAGAAGTCGATGTCGATGTCCGGCATCGACACCCGCTCCGGGTTGAGGAAGCGCTCGAACAGGAGGTCGTAGCGGAGCGGGTCGACGTCGGTGATCTGCAGCGAGTAGGCGACGAGCGAGCCCGCCGCCGAGCCGCGGCCGGGGCCGACCGCGATCCCCGAGTCCTTGGCGTACTTGACGAAGTCCCACACGATCAGGAAGTAGCCGCTGAAGCCCATCCGCTCGATCACCGACGAGCTCGTAGTCGGCGCGCTCGAGCGCCTCGGCCGGCGGCGGGTCGCCGTAGCGGCGGCGCAGCCCCTCCTGCACGAGCTCGCGCAGGTAGGCGCCCTCGTTCATCCCGTTCGGGGTCGGGTAGCGCGGGATCAGCTGGCGGCCGAGCTCGAGCTCGACGTCGCAGCGCTCGGCGATCTCGAGCGTCGTGGCGATCGCCTCCGGCCACTCGCTGAACGCGCTGCTGCATCTCGTCCGAGGAGCGCAGGTAGAACTCGTTGGTCTCGAAGCTGATCTTGGGCTGGGACAGCGTCGACTTGGTCTGCACGCACAGAAGCGCCGCGTGGTGCTGGTAGTCCTCGCGGCGCAGGTAGTGCACGTCGCCGGTCCCCACCAGCGGGCGCCCAAGCTCGCGAGCGATCCGCACGATGCCCTCGTTGGCCTTGTCCTGGGCGGCGAGTCCGTTCTTCTGGACCTCGAAGTACACGTTGTCGGAGCCGAACACGCCGAGCAGCTCCTCGGCGTGCGCCTTGGCCTGCTTACCGCGATCCTCGAGCAGGTTCTGGCAGAACTTCGACTGCAGGCATCCCGTGAGCGCGAGCACCCCCTCGGCATGCTCGGCGATCTGCGCCAGGTCGACCGAAGGCTTGCCGCGCTGATAGCCCTCGAGGAACCCGCGCGAGGAGAGCTTGACCAGGTTCCGGTAGCCGGCCGGCGTGGCCGCCAGCAACGTCAGGTGGTAGCGGTCCAGCCGCCCCGGAGCGCGCCGGGCGTGGTCCTCGACGACGTAGACCTCGCAGCCGAGGATCGGCTTGACACCGTGCTTGCGACAGGCCGCCGACAGCTCGACCGCCCCGTTCATCACCCCGTGGTCCGTGAGCCCGAGCGCAGGTTGTCCGAACTCCGCCGCCCGCGCCGCCAGCGCTTCGATCTTGCACGCCCCGTCGAGCAGCGAGTACTCGGAGTGAACGTGTAGGTGCGCGCAGGAAGCGGGACTCAAGTCGTGGGCTCGGGGTTGGGGAAGTGGGTTGCGCGGGGCGCGTTTCGTCGGCCGCGACTGCCTCTTACGAGCATAGGCATCCGTGCGGACGCCAGGCCCCGGCGCCGAGGAATCAGCCGCTCTGTGCGCGCTCGAGCCACGCCGCGAGCTGGACCAACGGCGGCGGCGGCCCCGCGGGCGCGCCCACGGCGTCCGTCAGCGCGCCCGGGAAGGCATCGACGGGGGCGACGATGGTGGCGTCGGCGGGACCGGCCGGCTCGCCCTCGCCGGAGGACACGGGCGCTCCGTCCTTGACCACCAGATGGGCGCCGGCGGTGCTCGTATCCGCGGTCCGCTGAGCGACCGTGAACCGCTCGCCGACGGTCCAGGCCGGATCGATCATCCGCGCCGCAAGACCGAAGGCGAGCACCGGGTCGAGGCGCACCCCGGCCTCGTGCAGCTGAGCCAGCGTGAGCGGCGCGCGGACGAGGAGGCCCATCCGTCCGAACGACTCCTGATCGCCGCTCACCCGCGCCATCCCCCGCCCCAGGCGCCGGCGCATCCGTCCCGCCACCACCGTGCGCGCCAGGCGCTCCAGGTCACCGGTGACCTGGAAGTGGACGTCGGCGGGCCGTCGAGGTGTCTCGGCGTGAAGGACCTCGACCGTGCCGGCGCCGACCGTCACCTGAACGCACGCGCGGTCGCCCAGGATCAGGTCGAAGGCGACCGGCAGCGGGTGGACCTTCCGCCAGGCGGGGAGCAGGTGGAGGATCAGCTGGCCTGCGAACAGGGGGTCCTCGCGCGCCAGGCGCCGGAAGATCGGCTCGAGCCACGCACGGGTCGGCGCCCGGGGGGCCGGCGGCTCCGGCGGCGGGATCGACGCGCTCGGTGGCGGGGGCGGCGAAACCGACTCCGCGGGCGCCGTCGGCGCGGCAGCCGCGCTTGCGGGGGGCGGCGGCGTCGAGCTCGAGCCGGTGGGCGCGACGTAGCGGTCGCGCGGGCTCGTGGCCGGCGGCACCTGGAGCGTCTGGGGCTCCGTGGGGGCGGGGCGCGCCGGCGCCTCCGGCGGGGGCGGCGTGTGCTCACGCAGACGCGTGAGAGCCTCGCTCAGCCGCTCCGCCTGCACCGGGCCCGCCGGTCCTGCCGGTGGCGCTGGGACCGCCGGGCCGGGCAACGGCGCGGGCGATGGTCGAGGAGGTTGCGGGGCGGCCGCTTCGATCTGCGCGAACACCCGCCGGAGCTCGCCGATCTCATCGCGGATCTGGTCGATCTCGCCGTAGGCTCGCGCCCACCGGTCGGTCCTCTCGGCGAGCGTCCGCTCGAGCGTGGCCGCCCGCTCCTCGGCCTCCAACCGGCGCGCCCGCTCGCGCACTACTCCTCCCGCCTCACGGCGCGCCCGCATCTGAACCTCGTCCTCGGCGGCGCGCGTGACCTGTCGCACGGGCCGCGCCGCGGGCGCCGGCGGGGCGGCTCGCTCGACCGCCCGGCGAAGCTGAGCGTCCTCGGCGGCGAGCACCGCCTGGCGCGCGGCGCTGACCCGCGCCGCCACCACGTCGGTGGACGCCGGCACTGGACGCTCCTCGGCGGCCATCTGCTCGGCCCGCAGGCGCGCCGCCCGCTCTCCGGCCGCGAGATGCACCGCCTCGTCGGCCGTCCGGCGCAGGCGGCGGAGCTCGTGCTCGAGCTCCTCGACCCGCCGCGCCAGCGCCGAGGCCCGTGCGCGGGCCTCCTCGAGCGCCCGCTCCTGCTCGGCGAGCTGCTCCTCGAGCTCGGCGCGCCGCGCCGCCTCGGCGTGCGCGCTCTGCTCGGCCGTCCGGCGGGCCCGCTCTATCCGCGCCGGCTGGGCGCGGGCCTCCTCGAGCGAGCGCTCGAGCTGCTCGACGCGCAGGGCGAGCTCGGCGGCCAGCGACTCGGCCTCGTCGGCCCGCCGCCGCGCGTGCTGGATCGCCAGCTCACCGGGCCGGCGCCGCCCGGACAGGGACTCGGGCTCCGGCGCGTCGGCCGTCGTCGATCCTCCGCCCCCCTCCCCCGGGCCTCCGATCTTGCTCTCGGCGAACACGGGCAGGGGGCGATCAGCGACCCGAGCTGGAGCCACGAGCGCCCGAGAGGTGCGGGCCGAGCTCCGGCGCCACCGAGAAGGTCATCCGCCAGGTCCCCGGCATCGTGCCCGTCACCGACGGGGGATCCGGCATCGCCGGAAAGCGGTAGCGCGTCCCCTGGGCCTCGACCACAAGGATCGCCGGGCCGCGCCATTCGGGCCGGCGCCGGCGCCACCGTCCGGTGACTCGCACGGTCAGGCTGTTGCCCTCGGGGATGGTCTCGACCGACTCGATCCCGAGCGCTGAGGGCAGTCCCGGCGGGTCGCTCATCGGGCGACCGAAGGTACGGCTATGGTCGGACGGAGGGCTTCCTTGCCTGCTCACACCGATTAAACGTAGCGGGGAGCGTCGGGCTGCCGGCTCGATCCGGGCAGGGCCCGGATCAGTCTGACGAGCGCGCGCGCGTGGCGCCCACCGCCACGGCGGCGACCACGACCCCGCCGACCCCGGCGATGGCCAGGTTGCGCTGGGCGTGCGGGAACGTCTTGCGCACGTAAAGCTTGGCGCCCTGCCAGATGACGTAACCCAGAACCTTGTAACCCATGGGCCGAGGCTACCCAGGCCGCTCGTGACGAACACGCCAGGCCAAGCGCGACTGGAGCGACCAGAGCTCGATGAACCCGGGCGAGGCCTCCTGCGAGAACAGCCCGCCGGACTCGGCGAAGCTGGCCAGCTGGGCGTCGTAGACGGCGTTGGGCGACTCACGCGTCACCACCCGGGCGGACCCCTTGTAGAGCTTCACCCCGATCGTCCCCGTCACCTGCTGGTTGACCGCGTTCATGTAGGCGTCGAGGTCCTCGCGCAGGGGCTCCCACCAGAGCCCGGCGTAGACCAGGTAGGCCCACTTCTGGTCGAGCCCGGGCTTCATCTGGTTCTGGTGGATCGTGCCCACCAGCTTCTCGAGCTCGGTGTGGGCCAGGAGCAGGATCGCGGCGGCCGGGACCTCGTAGATGTCGCGGACCTTGAGCCCGACGATCCGATCCTCGATGTGGTCGACGATCCCGACCCCGTGGCGCGCGCCCACGGCGCCCGCGCGCTCGATCAGCTCGACCAACCCCAGCCGCTCGCCGTTCAGCGCGACCGGAAGGCCCTGCAGGAACTCGACGGTGACGACCTCGGGCTCGTCGGGCGCCTCCTCGGGGCGCGTGACCAGCGAGAACACGTCCGCCTCGGGAGCGCGGGCGAGATCTTCGATCCACCGCCCCTCGCTGGAGCGGCCCCACAGGTTGTCGTCGATCGAGTACGGCGCGGTCTCGGTGCCGCCCTTGACCGGGATGCCGTGCTCGCGCGCGTACGCGACCTCCTCGTCGCGTCCCATCCTCCATGTGCGCACGGGCGCGATCACCTTGAGCTCGGGCGCCAGCGTGGTGATCGTGGCCTCGATCCGAACCTGGTCATTGCCCTTGCCGGTGCAGCCGTGCGCGATGGTGTCGCAGCCGGAGGCGCGCGCGTAGTCGACGGCCAGCTTGGCGATCAGCGGCCGCCCGAGTGCGGTGAACAGCGGGTAGCCGAGGCCGTAGATCGCATTGGCCTTGATCGCGCGGGCGATGTACTCGGCGGCGAACTCCTCGCGCGCGTCGACGACGTGGCAGTCGACGGCGCCGAGGTGGAGCGCCTTGCCCTTGATCACCTCGTAGTCCTCGCCCGGCTGGCCGAGGTTGACGGTCAGAGCCACGACCTCGGCCTCGTACTGGTCCTGGATCCACTTGAGCATCACGCTCGTGTCGAGGCCGCCGCTGTAGAGCAGCAGGACGCGGTTGACCTCGTAGGGCTCAGCGATGTAGGAGGTCCTCGGTTGGTATTCGTGCGGGCGCGGGCATGCGGGGCGGAAGACTACGCGCCCAGCCGCGCTCGGACGTCCGACCACAGCGCCTCGTAGGCGAGCGCGGCGCGGCCCCGGGGCGCAGGACGCGCGCCACGACCTCGCGCCGGGAGCCCATCCGCTCGATGTCGGCGGAGAGCGGGATCGCGGCCTCGAGCAGCTGGTCGCGCAGCGCGCCGCGCAGCTGCTCGGCCACCTCGCGGTGGAGCTTTCGCCGGCGGTCGACCATCGAGAAGAAGGCGAGCACGCGTCGTGCCGTCGCCGTCCACCACCGCCTGAAGCTGCTCGAACGTCCTCGCCGACAGCGTTGCCGGAACGATCGGGACGAGCAGCGCATCGGCCGCCTCGAACACGCTCTCGGACACGAGCGAGATGCTCGGCGGACAGTCGAGGAAGATGTACTCGTACTCCTCGCGCAGCGGTTCGAGCACGCGCGCCAGGCGTCGCGTCGAGCGCTTGAACTCGTCGAGGACGAGGTCCATGTGGCGGTAGGAGAAGTCCGCGGGCAGCAGGTCGAGCCCGGGATGGTCGGTGCCCTTGATCAGCGATTCGACGTCGCTCTTGCCGCGCACGAGCTTGCGCGCGCCCCCACGCACCTTGGGCTTGACGCGGAAGAGATAGGTGGACCCGCCCTGCGGGTCGAGGTCCCAGAGCAGCGTCTGCGCCCCATCGCGCGCGGCCAGGAACGCGAGGTTCACCGCCGCCGAAGTCTTCCCCACGCCGCCCTTGATGTTGTAGGTGGCGAGCACGCGACTCACGCGAACGTGTCCTTGACCCGCCCGCGCTGCTTCTTCGACGCGAACCCGGCGAAGCTCTCGGTGAATGCCGCCGCGCGCCGCCCGCTCGTCGTCTTCCAGGCGCGCCACCAGAGCGCCCATCGCCATCAGCGCGCCGGCGCCGTCGGACCGCGTCGCGAGCTCCTCGCTCAGCGACCGGAGCATGGCCATCTGGACCTCGCGGTCCTGGTGGCGGCCGAGCACGTCCTGGAGCCCCTTGAGCGCCTTGACCATCGGGGCGACGACCTCGCGCGGGTAGAGCGGCGCCCCGAACAGCTCGAGCAGGTAACGGAGCTCCTTTCCCTTCTTGCGCAGCTCGTGGTAGTCCTCCGCCGGGCTGGAGCCGTCGATCGCCTCGCCCATCCTCACCATCCGCCGGTAGACCTTGCGGATCCGCCGCCCCGCGAGCTCCGCGATCGGTGGCGCCGCCGACGAGAGCGAGTCGACGAACGTCGACCACTCGTCCAGCAGCCGCTTGGCGCGTGCCGAGCGCAGCGCGCGAACCATCTTGCGGCGGGCCACACGCCGGCGCTCGCGCAGGATCTCGAGCACCGGCTCGAGGTCGGCGCGCATGTCCTCGGGCACGAGCGCGCGGAACTGGTCGAACTCGAGCACGTAGACATCGAGGTCACGGGCGTCCCCGGTCACCTGCTGGAGCCAGCGAAACTCGGCGCGGAAGTGCGCAAGCTCATCGGGCGCGAACACCTGGCGCAGCTCGCGCTGGACCGCGCGTGTGCGGCGCACCGCCACGCGCAGGTCGTGCAGGAACTCGCTGTCGACATCGCCCACGGTGCCGTCGTAGTTGGCCTCGATGACCCGTAGCAACGCGCGCAGAACCGCAGCGGCGGCACTGCCGGCGCTCTGGTCGCGCTCGAGCTCCACGTTCGGCTTCGAGGAGACGCCGCCGACGACGCCACCGGCCGCGCGCACCGCCTCGTCGACGAGCGGCTCGTCGGGGGCGCTGCATCCGAGCTCTCGTTCGAGCGTCGTGACGGCACGCTCCAGCTCCGCACCGTATCCGCGCACGGGTTCGACGCGCAGCCGGGCGCGGAGCGCGCGCGCCGGCTTCACCACCGATGGTTCATCGAGCGCCAGCCGCACCACCGTCTTGCGCTCGTCGTCGAGCACGTCGAGGGGGAGCTCCCGCGTGCGCACGCGGACCAGCGGCAGCAGGGCGCGGACGTCGATGATCGGGCTCAGCGCGTCGCGCATGGGACCGGGCTCGAGCTCGAACGCGAACCTGGGGGGCGCCGTCGTCTCCCGCGCGCGGACCGCACCGCTGTCACGCTCGGCGAGCGCGAGCGCCCCCGCCTGCGCGCTCAGCGTCAAGCCTGCGCGATGCAGCAGACCGTCGAAGGTGTCGTAGTAGGTTCGATCGACGCGACGCTCGCGGCCGTTGCGAACCTCATCGAAGTGGGCGGTGAGCGCGTCCGCCACCGCGTCGACACCCAGATCCGCGGGCGACAGATACTCGGACATGGCGCTCATGGCGCCAGCGCTTCGAGGCGCGCGAGGCCCTCGTCGATCTCCTCGGCGGTGACGATCAGCGGCGGCTCGAGCCGGACGGTCGCCGGGCCGGTGGCGTTGAGGACGAGCCTCTGCTCGAGCAGCGCGCGGCGCGTCAGGTCCGGTGCGTCAACGTCCTCGCGCAGGTCGATCGCGCGCATGAGACCGCGGCCGCGCACGCGCTCAACGTACGGGAGCAGAGCAAGGCCTTCGGCGAGGCGCTCGCCCAGGGCGCCCACGCCTTCGAGCAGCAACGGGTCCGAGCACAGCTCGAGCGCGACGAGCGCCGCCGAGGCGACGAGCGGACCGCCGGCGAACGTCGATCCGTGATCGCCGACGTGGAACACGTCGGCGAGATGCTCGCCCGTGATCAGCGCGCCGATCGGCAGTCCGCCACCGAGCGCCTTGGCGCTCGTGATCGCGTCCGGCACGACGCCCGTCTGCTCATACGCCCACAGGGTCCCGGTCCGCCCCATCCCGCACTGGATCTCGTCGAACACCAGCGCCGCGCCGGTGCGATCGCACGCGGCGCGGGCAGCGCGCAGAAGCTCGTCGTCGAGGACGTTGATCCCCGTCTCCCCCTGGATCGGCTCCAGCAGCACCGCGGCGGTGCCCTCGTCGACGACGTCGTTCAGCTTCTCGGGGTCCTTCGCGACGACCATGAACCCGGGGACCAGCGGCGCGAACGGCGCCTGCTTGGCTTCCTGCGGCGTCGCCGAAAGCGCCCCGTACGTGCGCCCGTGAAACGCGCCTTCGAGAACGACGATGTTGCCGCCGGGACGCGCGCGCCGGACGAGCTTGATCGCCGCCTCGATCGCCTCGGTGCCCGAGTTGGTCAGGAACACCTTGCCGCCGAGCGAGCTTTGCGACAGCGCGGCCGACAGGCGCATCGCCGGCTCGGTGTAGTAGAGATTGGTGGCGTGGGTGAGGCACGCCACCTGCTCGCGCACGGTCTCGACCAGCCGCGGGTGACAGTGGCCGATGTTCAGCACCGAGATGCCGGCGAGGAAGTCGAGATATTCGTTGCCGTCGGAGTCCCACAGCCTGCACCCCGAGCCGCGCACGAACTCGACCGGGTTGCGGGCGTAGGTCCCGATCACGTAGTCGCGCTCGAGCGCCTGGAGCTCGTCCAGCGACATCGCTCAGCCTGCTCCGATCTTGGTGCCCTGGCCGGCGTCCGTGAACAGCTCGAGCAGGAGCGAATGTGGGACGCGGCCGTCCACGATGTGAGCCGAGGTCACGCCGCCCTCGATCGCATGCAGGCATGCGGCGAGCTTCGGGCGCATCCCGCCCATCACCTCGGGCAGCGCCGCGCTCACCTCGGCCGACGTGCTCTCCGACACGAGTGTCGTCGGATCGGCGGGGTCGCGCATCCACCCCGCGACGTCGGTGAGGAACATGACCTTGTAGGCGCCGAGCGCCCGCGCCACCGCCCCTGCCGCCTCGTCGGCGTTGATGTTGTACGAGTTGCCCTCGGCGTCCGCGCCCACGCTTGCCACCACCGGGATGTAGTCGCGCGAGATGTGCGTGAGCACATCGACGTCGACGCGCTCGATCTGCCCGACGAAGCCGATGTCCTGCCCGCTCGGTGACGTCCGCCGCGCCGCGCGGAAGAGCAGACCGTCGTCCCCGCACAGCCCCACCGCAGGTTGGCCGTGCCGCCCGAGCAGGAGGACGATGTCCTTGTTGACCTTGCCGACGAGCACCATCTTGGCCACCTCGACGGTGGCGGGATCGGATACGCGGAGACCGTCGACGAAGTGCACCGGCAGGTGCAGGCGCTCCATGTACTCGGTTATGTCGGGGCCGCCACCGTGCACGACGACCGGGTTCATCCCCACGTACTTGAGCAGCACGACGTCGCGGGCGAACTCCTCCTTGAGCGCCGGCTCGGCCATCGCTGCGCCGCCGTACTTGATGACCACGGTCTTGCCGTGGAACTCCCGTATGTAGGGGAGCGCCTCGAGGAGGGTGGCGATGTCCCTCATGTCGCGCTCATGTCGTGTAGTCGGCGTTGATCGTGATGTACTCGTGGCCGAGGTCGGAGAAGAAGACCTCGCTCTCGGCGCCCTCGCCCGGGAGTCCGATCTCGTACTCGACCTCGTCGCGCTGAACGGCGGCTTTGAGTGCGTCGCGGTCGTGCGGCACGAGCGTACCGCGCACGCATACGGGAACACCCTCGATCGCGACCTCGACCGGCAGCGGCGCGGTGCCGGGCATGGCCATGCCCACGGCCTGCACGATCCGTCCCCAGTTGGGATCGCCGCCGTAGAGCGCGGTCTTGACCAGCGACGAGTCCGCCACCGCGCGTGCGACGCGGCGGACCGCGTGCTCGTCGCCTCCGCGCACGACGACGCGCCCGGTTCGCCGCGCACCCTCGCCGTCGGCCACGACGAGCAGCGCGAGCTGGCGCATGACCGCGTCGAGCGCCTCGCCGAAGTGGAGCTCGTCAGGCGTCTCGGGCTCGATCTGCACACCGGACTCACCACTGCACTGCAGGATCACCGTGTCGCTGGTCGACAGCTGCCCGTCGACACTGACCCGCTCGAACGAGCGCTTGACTGTGACACTGAGTAGTAGATCCGCGGTCTCGGGCGAGAGCGCCGCGTCGGTCTGCACGAAGCAGAGAAGGGTGGCGAAGCCGGGCGAGATCATTCCCGCGCCCTTCGCCTGCGCCGTGAGCCGCACCGTCCCCCCTGCGAGCGCGACGTCGAGGCACACCTGCTTGGCGAACGCGTCCGTGGTCCGGATCGCCTCGGCGAAGTCCTGCTCGCCGTCGGCGCGCAGCGCGTGCGCGGCACGGAGGATTCCTGTGGTGACGGCGCTCATCGGCAGCCGCACGCCGATCACGCCCGTCGAGGCCACGGCGACGGCGCCACTCGGCTCCCACGCCCGGAGGCGATCGCGGCCGCCCCTTGCATCTTCGCCGCGTCCTCGAAGCCGGGGCGCCCGGTCGCCGCGTTGGCATTGCCCGAGTTCACCACCACCGCGCGAATGCCGTCCAGGCGGCAGCGCTCGCGGCAAAGCAGCACCGGAGCGGACTGCGTTCCCGAGCGCGTGAAGCGCGCGGCGCTAGTGGTGGCCGGCGCGGTGCAGACGAGCAGCCCGACGTCGGGCGCACCCGACTCCTTGATCCCCGCGGCCACGCCGGAGGCGCGGAAGCCCTTGGGGAGGCCGCCGCCGAGCTCGGTGACGTTGTCGGGAACCTCGATCCACCGCGAGCGGAAGAACGTTTGCGCGCCGGCGCTCACGCGATTCCCTCGTCCTCGGCCAGGCCGAACATCAGGTTGAGGTTCTGCACCGCCTGCGAGGCCGCGCCCTTCCACAGGTTGTCGAGCACCGAGAAGACGATCACGCGCCCGGTGCGAACATCGTGGTGGACGGAGATGCGGCAGACGTTGGTCTCGCGCACGTCGCGCACGCCCGGCGGCGTCGCGGCGAGCTCCACGAACGGCTCCCGGGCGTAGTGGTCTTCGTACATGCGCTCCAGCCCCTCCCCCGCTCCGTCGGCCACCGTCACGTAGCAGGACACGAGCTCACCCTGATCGAGCGGGAGCAGGTGCGGCGTGAACGTGATCGTGACGTCGGCCCCGAGCGCGGCCAGCTCCTGCTCGATCTCGGGGGTGTGGCGGTGACGCGGCACGCCGTAGGCGCTGATGTTCTCGTCCACCGCCACGAAGTGGGTCTTCTCGGTGGCCGCGCGGCCCGCCCCCGACACGCCTGACTTGGCGTCGATGACCACGTCCTCGACCACGCCCGCTGCGGCCAGCGGCGTGAGCGCGAGGATCGCCGCCGTCGGATAGCAGCCGGGATTGGCCACCAGATCGGCGCCGCGGATCTGATCCCGGTAGCGCTCGGGGAGGCCGTAAACGGCGTCGTCGATCAGGCTCGGCACCGGGTGCTCGCGGTACCACTCCTCGTAGATGGCGGCATCGCGCAGGCGGAAGTCCGCGCTCAGGTCGACGACGCGCACGCCGCGGTGGCGGAGCTCCGCGACCAGCGAAGCCGATGCCCCGTGCGGGTAGGCGACGATCGCGGCCTCGACGTCGGCGTGGCGGTCGAGGTCGAGCTCTTCCAGCGTGAGCGGGACCCGGTGGTGGGGATACAGCTCGTCCAGTCTCCGGCCGACGTCGGCGCGGGCGGTGACCGTACGCAACTCGAACGACGGGTGGCGGTGGAGCAGGCGCGCGCTGAGCGCGCCCGTGAACCCGGCAGCGCCGAACACGGCGGCGCTATGAGGCACGGATCCTCCCGCCGAGCTCGCTCGCCAGGGCGTTCGCGATCTTCTCACGTCGCGCCGCCACCTCTTCGTCGGTGAGGGTGCGATCGCGCGCGCGGTAGCTAAGCCGAAGCGCCAGCGACACGTTGCCCTCGCCAATGTGCTCGGCGTTGCGGTAGACGTCGAAGACCTCGGCCGCCTCGAGCAGCGGCGCGCCGGCGCGCCGGACGGCATCGAGGACCTGCGCGGCGGTGACGTTCTCGGGGACGATCACGGCGAGGTCCTCGCGCACCTCGGGGAAGCTCGTGACGTCGCGGTACGCGGGGACCGGGGGGACAGGGACCGCGTCGAGGTTGAGCTCGAACGCGGCCACGGTCTCGCGCAGGTCCCATTCGGCCGCGACGAGCGGATGGATCTCGCCGAGCCATCCGGCGGGGTCGCCGTCCACCAGGATCGTGGCCGCGCGCCCGGGATGGAGGAACGGCTCGGGTGTCTCGGGCGTGCGCACGGTCCAGCGCACGCCGACGGCATCGAGCATCCCGCCGAGCACCCCCTTGGCGGCGAAGAAGTCGGCGGCGCGTGGAGCGGGGTCTCGCCAGCTCGGCGGACGCACGGCGCCGATCAGCACGGCGGCCACGTGGTAGGGCTCGTCCGGAAGCTCGTTGACGCCCGGGCGCGGCAGGTACACGGCACCCGCCTCGAACAACCGCAGCGTCTCGGCGCCACGGCTTCGGTTGTGACGAGCGACGTCGAGCAGCGAGCCGAGCAGCGTCGTGCGCAGGTGCGACTGCTCGCTCGACATCGGGTTCTGAAGCTCGATGGCAGGGTGCTCGCCGCCGAGGCGCAGACGCTGGGCGACCTCGGGACCGGTGAAGCTCCACCCCAGGATCTCGTTGAGCCCCTGCGCCGTGAGCGCGTCGGCGGTCCGTCGCCGCAGGCGCTGGCGCGGTGTGAGCCGGCCGGAGGCGCCGTGGCGCGAGGGCAGCGTCGCGGGGAGCTTCGCGAGCCCGTCGAGCCGGGCGACCTCCTCGATCAGATCCGCTTCGCGCTTCACGTCGGCGCGCCGGAACGGCGGCACAGCCACGTCAAGGCCGTCGTCGGCGTCGGCGGTGGCGAACTCGAGCGCGTTCAGGATCTCGCGAGAACGATCGCGTGCGATCGGCGCTCCGAGCAAGCTGGCCACCTTTTGGTCGCGCAGGCGAATGGTCTGCGGCGCGGGGCCGGGACCGCCGACGTCGATCGTGCCGGGCGCCAGGCGCGCGCCGCACAGGTCGATCATCAGCTGCGTGGCGACCGCCTGGGCCTCCATCGCCTGCTCGGGCTGGAGCCCCTTCTCGAAGCGTGCCGAGGCCTCGCTGCGCAGCCCGAGCTTGAGCGACGTGCGGTGGATGTTCGGGCCGTACCAGTTGGCGGCCTCCATCAGCACGCGCGTCGTCTGCGGCTCGACCTCGGACCGAGCTCCGCCCATCACGCCCGCGATCGAGGTCGGGCCATCGGCATCGGCGATGAGCACCATCTGCTCGTCGAGCGTTCGCGTCTGCCCGTCGAGCGTGTCCACGGTCTCGTTTTGGTGCGCCGCGCGCACCGTGAGCTCCGCGCCCGCGACGCGGTCGAGGTCGAACGCGTGCAGCGGCTGGCCCGTCAACAGCATCACGTAGTTGGTGATGTCGACGACGTTGGAGATCGGCCTCTGTCCCGCGGCCATCAGCCTCGCCTTGAGCCACGGCGGGCTCGGGCCGATCTTCACATCCTCGAACACGCGCGCGGTGAAGCGCGGGCACAGGTCAGGGCACTCGACGGTGATGCTGATCCCGGCTGGTTCGGTGTCGGTGGATCCGGCGTCCTGCGACCACGGCGGATCCGCCAGCGGTGCGCCCGTGCCGGCGTGCACCTCGCGCGCCACGCCGAAGATGGCCAGGCAGTCGGGCCGGTTCGGCGTGATCTCGAGCACGAGGACGTCGGTGGCGATGCCCGGCAGGAGCGTCTGCAGCGGCGTCCCGGGTGCCGTGCCGTTCTGCGCATCGAGCACGATGATGCCGGCGTGGTCGAGCCCGATCGCGAGCTCGTCCTCGGCCAGGATCATGCCGCCCGACTCGACGCCGCGAAGCTTGGCGCGGCCAAGCTTGGTCCCGTCGGGCATCACCGCGCCGGGCTTGGCCACCGCCACCGTCTGCCCGGCGGCGACATTGGGGGCGCCGCATACGATCTGCGACGGAGCGTCGTCGCCGATGTCGACCAGGCACACGCGCAGGCGGTCGGCGTTCGGATGCTGCTCGGCTTCGAGGACATGGCCGACGACGAAGTTCTCAAGCGCGGTGACGCCGTGGGCCTCCACGCGCTCGACCTCGGTGCCGGTCAGGGCGAGACGCTCGGCGAGCGCGTGCGCGTCGAGCTCCGGTGTCACGTATTGATGGAGCCATTCGAGCGGGACGCGCATCAGCCGAACTGCTCCAGGAAGCGCACGTCGTTGTCGTAGAGCAGCCGCAGGTCGGGAACGCCGTGCTTGAGCATCGCTATCCGCTCGATCCCCATCCCGAATGCGAACCCCTGCACCTTCTCGGGGTCGTAGCCGTATTCGCGCACGTACTCGAACACGGCCGGGTCGACCATCCCGGAGCCGAGGATCTCGATCCACGATGTCCCCTTGCACAGCGAGCAGCGCTGCCCGTCCTTGGTGATCCCGTCGGTGCAGTTGAAGCACGACACGTCGACCTCGACGCTCGGCTCGGTGAACGGGAAGAAGTGCGGTCGCAGGCGGACCTCGCGGTCCTCACCGAAGATCGCCCGCGCGAACGCCAGCAGCGTGCCCTTGAGGTCGGCCAGCGTCACGTCGGTGTCGACCGCGAGCCCCTCGACCTGATGGAACTGCGGGGTGTGCGTGGCGTCGGAGTCCGGCCGGTAGGTGCGGCCGGGGATGATGATGTAGAGCGGAGGTGGCTGGCCCTGCATGGCGCGCACCTGCACCGGAGAGGTGTGCGTGCGCAGGATCACCTCGTCCGTCACGTAGAACGTGTCGGTCAGTCCTCGCGAGGGGTGCGTGACGTCGAAGTTGAGCGCGTCGAAGTTGTAGTAGACGGTCTCCACCTCGGGACCCTCGGCGATGTTGAAGCCGAGCCCGACGAACACATCCTCGATCTCACGCCGCGTCTGCGTGAGCAGGTGCAGACGCCCGAGTGCCGGCAGCGGATCGCCCGGTAGCGTCACGTCGACTCGGTCCTCGACCAGCTTCTGCTCGAGCTCGCGCGCGGCAAGCTCTTGCCCCTTGCGCTCGATCGCCTCCTCGAGCGAACGGCGGGCCTGGTTGGCCGCCTTGCCGGTCGCGGCGCGCTCCTGCGGCTCGAGCTGGGCCACGCCCCGGAGCAGGTTGGGAAGCTCGGCCTTCCGCCCCAGGAAGCGGATCCGCGCCTCCTCGAGCGCGGCGGTGTCGGCGGCCGCGTCGATCG
The DNA here is from genome assembly GCA_963839105.1 of uncultured Solirubrobacterales bacterium. GTDB lineage: Bacteria > Actinomycetota > Thermoleophilia > Solirubrobacterales > Solirubrobacteraceae > Palsa-465. The sequence goes on along the minus strand of CAWITQ010000004.1, from coordinate 53,053 downwards.
CCCGCTGGGCCTCGGCCCTGATCTGCTCGATCCGCTCGGTCATGGGTGGTCGGGGGGCATCCTAGTTAGCTCGTAGAGGGCGACCGTGGCCGCCATCGCGGCGTTGAGGGAGTCGGTGGCGATGGGGATGTGGGCGGTGAGGTCCGCGGCGACGACGACGTCCTCCGGGAGCCCTTCCCGCTCGGCCCCGACGAGGAGTGTGACCATTTCGGTGCGCACAACGCCCCCAAATGGCTTCAGTTGAGGGAGGGGCGTGCCGCGGCCCGCGACGAGGGCGATCTTCACACCTGGGAGCGCCTGAATCCCGGAGTCGGCTCGCGCCACCGGCACGCCGAACACCGCCCCCATCGAGGCGCGCACGGCCTTGGGCCCGAACGGGTCGGCGCTCCCCGGACCGATCGCCACCGACGCGGCCCCGAAGGCGGCGGCGCTCCGGAGCACCGCCCCCACGTTGCCCGGATCGTGCACACCGTGGAGGTAGACGCACAGCGGTCCCGCCGGCGCGGGCGCCCACCGCTCCTCGTAAACCGCCAGCGTCCGGGTCCCGGAGCCCAGGCCGGAGGCGCTCGCCAGCACCGAGGCATCCACCTCGGCGCCGGGCAGGCCGCTCCCGGCCGCGCAGTAGCGCTCCACCGCCGGCCACCCGGCCGCGTCGGCGGCGGCCAGCAGGTCCTCCCCCTCGGCCACGAAGCGCCCCGAGCGCTCGCGCCAGCGCCGCCGCTGGCGCAGCTTGCGGATCTCCTTGAGCTTCTCGTTGTGGTGGCTGGTGATCGTCATGGCTAAATAAAAAAGGCGCCCTCCTGAAGGAGCGGCGCCCGGTTGGCGGTGCTGGTGGTGTCGGCTTCGTCAGCCGGCCGCCAGCGCCTCGCGGGCGCGGTCGGCAAAGCGTCGGAAGGTGTCGGCGTCGTGAACGGCGATGTCGGCCAGGATCTTGCGGTCGAGCTCCACCCCGGCCTCCTGGAGGCCGTGGATGAACTGCGAGTAGGAGAGGCCGTTCTGACGCGCAGCGGCGTTGATGCGGGTGATCCACAGGCGGCGGAAGTCGCGCTTGCGGTTGCGCCGGTCGCGGTAGCGGTACTGATCGGCCTTGAGCACGGCCTCCTTGGCCACCCGGTAGTGCCGGCTCGCGTCGCCGCGGAACCCCTTCGCCATCTCGAGCGTGGCGCGGCGCTTCTTGCGGGCGTGGACCCCGCGCTTTACGCGAGTCATTTCTTCGGAACCCCCAAGAGCACCTTGACGCGGGCGGCGTCCTGCGGCGAGATCTCGGCCGGCTGGCCGAGCCGGCGCTTACGCTTGGGCGACTTCTTCTCCAGGATGTGGCTGGTGAAGGAGTGGCGACCGCGCACCTTGCCCGTCGCGGTCACCTTGAACCGCTTCTTCGTGCCGGAATGGGTCTTCATCTTGGGCATGGCAGCCGCTTAGTAAAGCAGACGGCGCGAGGCGCTCAGGACGCGGCCGCGTCCGCGGCATCACGCGCGCGGGTGCGCCGCGTGGAGCGCTGCCGCGGCTGGCCGTCTGCTTCGGCGGCGACCTCCTCGCCGTCGCCGTCGCCATCGCCGGCCTTGTCGTGCTCGCCCGCCAGCACCGTCTTCGAGGGGGCCAGCAGCATCGTCATGTTGCGACCGTCCTGGATCGGCGACTGCTCCACGACCCCGATCTCAGCGAGCTCCTCGGCCAGCTTGTCGAGGAGCGCCGTGCCCCGCTCCGGATGGGTGACCTCGCGGCCCCGGAACATGATCGTGATCTTGACCTTGTCCTTGTTCAGCAGGAAACGGCTGACGTGGCCCTTCTTGGTGTCGTAGTCGTTCTGGGCGATCTTGGGCCGGAACTTGATCTCGCGGACCGTGATCTGCTGCTGATGGCGACGGGCGGCCTTCTGCTTCTGCGCCTGCTCGTACTTGTACTTCGAGTAGTCGAGCACGCGGCAGACGGGCGGCCGGGCATCGGGCGCGACCTCGACGAGGTCGAGATCCCGTTCCTGGGCGTACGCCAGCGCCTCGGAGGTCTTGATGACGCCGATCTGCTTTCCGTCCTCGCCCACGAGGCGAACTTCCGGAACGCGAATCCGGTCGTTGATCCGAGTCTGGTCCCGCTCGGGCGGGCGCCGGTCGAATTTCCTGGGAACCGGCACTAGCTGCGGTGGCGGCGTGACTTCAAGCGCGCCGTATGTGACGAAGCAGTTGGATCAACGTGTCCGAGTATAGCGATGCGCCTAGATGCCAGAGCGAGTTTGCACAGCATTCTGCGCCTGCTCGACGAATGTCGGCACCGACAGCGCGCCGGCGTCGCCGCGACGGTGCTCGCGCACCGAGACCTCGTCGTTCTCGTGCTCGCGGTCGCCGACCACCAGCATGTACGGGATCTTGCGAAGCTCTGCGTCGCGGATCTTGCGGCCGACCGACTCCGTCCGCTCGTCGTTCTCGGCGCGCAGGCCGGCGGCGCGGAGGCGCTCCGCCACGCTCGCCGCGTACTCGTTGTGGCGGTCGGCGATCGGCAGCACGATCGCCTGCACGGGCGCGAGCCACACCGGCAGCTCCCCGCCGAGGTGCTCGAGCAGGATCCCGATGAACCGCTCGTAGGAGCCCATCAGCGCCCGGTGCAGCATCACCGGGCGATGCTCGGCGTTGTCCGCACCGGTGTACTTCAGGTCGAAGCGCTCCGGGAAGTTGTAATCGAGCTGGCACGTCCCGAGCTGCCATGAGCGGCCGAGGGAGTCGGTCATGTGCATGTCGATCTTGGGGCCGTAGAACGCTCCGTCGCCCTCCCGGATCTCATACTCGAGTCCGGCGGCCTCGAGCGCCTGCTTCAGCGCCGCCTCGCTCCGATCCCACAGCTCGTCCGAGCCGATGCGCTGCTCGGGGCGCGTCGAGAGCTCGAGCCGGACCTCGACGCCGAACACCGCGTACGTCGCGAACGCGAACTCCAGCACGCCCGCCACCTCGTCCTGGATCTGGTCCTCGGTGCAGAAGATGTGGCTGTCGTCCTGGGCGAAGTGGCGTACGCGGAGCAGTCCGTGGAGCGTTCCGCTCGGCTCCCGCCGGTGCAGGAGGCCCGGCTCCCAGTAACGAACCGGCAGGTCGCGGTAAGAGTGCGGGCGCAGCGAGTACAGGTGGCAGTGGCCCGGACAGTTCATCGGCTTGACCGCCATCTGACGGTCCTCGTACTCGGTGACGAACATGTTCTCCCGGTACTTGTCCCAGTGGCCGGAGGTCATCCACAGCGAGCTGTCGTAGATCTGCGGCGTCTTGACCTCCTGGTAGCCACGCTCGCGGCCCATCTCCCGGCTGAGCGCCACCAGCGAGTTGAAGACCTCGGTGCCCGCGGGCAGCCAGAACGCAGCTCCGGGTGAGACGTCCGAGAACGTGAACAGGCCCAGCTGCGGCCCGAGTCGGCGGTGGTCGTTGGCGCGCGCGCGCTCGAGCCGCTCCAGGTACTCCTCGAGATCGCGCGCGGAGAAGAACGCGGTGCCGTACACCCGCGTGAGCATCGGATTGGCGGCGTCGCCGCGCCAGTACGCACCCGCCACCGACTGGAGCCTGAACGCCTTGATCCGCTTGGTGGACGGCGCGTGGGGCCCGCGGCAGAGGTCGGTGAATGGGCCGTTCGTGTAGAGCGAGACGGTGTCCACGCCCTGGTTGCGGACGAGGTCCTCGATCAGCTCCACCTTGTAGTCCTGCCCCTCGCGTACGAACCGCTCGAGCGCGTCGCCGACCGAGACGTCCTCCCGCACGAACTGCTCGTCGGCCTCGATGTGCTCGCGCATCTTGGCCTCAATGCGCTCGAAGTCGGCCTCGCTGAGCGTGACGCCTTCCGGGAACTCGAAGTCGTAGTAGAAGCCGTTCTCGATCGGCGGCCCGATCGAGATCTTCACGCCGGGATAGAGCTCCATCATCGCCGCCGCCAGCACGTGCGCCGCGTCGTGGCGGATCAGGCTGAGGGCCTCCTCGCCGCTGCGATCGGTCAGGATCTCGATCCGGTGCGTCCCACCCGTGCCGTCGGGCAGCGGGCGCGCCAGATCGCGCAGCTCGCCGTCCACCTTGATGGCCAGCGCGGCGCGCGCCAGGCCCGGGCCGATCGCCGCCGCCGCATCGGCGCCGGTGGCGCCGTCGGGCACGGTGAGGGTCTTGCCGTCCGGGAGTTCGAGCTCCATCGCGCGGGATCCTAGCCCGCGCCGCGGGCTACTCAGGCGACCAATGCGAGTGCCGACGCCGCGTTGGCGCGCCGCGTCACGCGCACGATCAGCCCGACCCCCACCTTTCAGTTCCACGATCGGCTGACAGACCACGCGGACGCCGCCGGAGATGACCGCAGCGAGGTTGCTGCGAGCACGAGATCGGCCATCCCGCTCGTGATCGACGGTCGCAGCAGCCGGCTTGAGCGCCCGCGACTGGCCCATGACCGCTAAATTACGGCCTACTCCCGGGCGATTAGCTCAGCTGGGAGAGCGCCGCCTCGACAAGGCGGAGGTCACTGGTTCGAGCCCAGTATCGCCCACTCCGGTAGTTGCAGGGGATTTGCCATCTCCCGGTCATCGCCAATCTGCGGGCTGCGTCCTGAGTGCGTCCCGCAGACTTCCTCGCGAGCCCGGCGAACGGCTTCGGCGGCGGGGACGCGCGGCCTGGTTTCGAGCTCTCGCATCGTCCCGGCGTAATGCCGCGCAAGGGTCGCGACCGAGTGCCCGGCCTGCTCGGCCACGTAGGTCAAGCTCCGGCCCTCCCACAGGAGCAGCGAGACGAACGAGCCGCGGAGGCGGTACGGCCGCAGGTCGCCGGTGAGACCCGCCTCGATCGCGGCCGGGCGCCGGACGCGCCGGCGCCAGTTGGCCCAGTCCTCTCGCGTCCACGCCCCGCCGGAGGGACGCGGAATGATCAGCTCGCCTGGCGGTCGCCCGCAGGCCACCCGCCACTCTTCGAGGTCCTGCGCCAGGGGCGCGATCAGGTCAACGTCCCGCGCCCGGCCGGTCTTCGTCGCGAAGACATGGAGCGTGCGGTCACGCAGATCGCCACAGGTACAGCCGCGATCCTCGATCGGGCGCAGACCGGCGTAGGCGAGCATCGAGACGATCAGGGCGTTTCGCTGCCGATCGAGTGGAGCTCCGACCGAGGTCTCGTACTCGCGGCGCGGCCGCTTCCCTGCCCCCGCCGCCGGAACCGTCCTCGTCCGCGGCTGGAGCATGTTCGCGCGGATCGTTGGGGATCACGTACCGTGGCCGCCACTCCTCCTCCACGAACTCGGCAAGTGTGCGCCGCGACCGAATGATGCCCCCAGCTACTAGCCGCCAGCGCAATCGCGGCTAGACGGCACCGGCAGCGAGCCATGCCTCCGCCTCCTCGAAAGCTCTGTTGGTTGATTGGAGGACCGCCTCGGACGCAGGGACCACGGTCACCGCGTCCCGCAGGTCCACGCGGTGGCTCCCTTGTAGCTGCTCGATTAGCTCGGGCGATAGGCCGCTGAGGAAAAGGTGTCCGCCCGCCGAGCGCAGCGTTTCGGCGTATTCTGCGAGGACGATGAACGCGGTTGCTCCCAGCGTGGTGCGGCCGCGCAGACGCAGTACGACCACCGGCAGCTCAGCTCCGGCCGGATCAGGCAGGCGCGACTGCAGGGTGCGGGCGCCAGCGAACATCAGGCTTCCGTAAACGTCGAGGACAGTGACTTCACGGCTAGGGAGGGTCGCCGGTGCCGAGTCCTCCACGAGGCCACGTTCCTGATCGCGCTTGAGGCGCACGACAGTCAGATCGACGGCTTCCTGATTGAGCTGTAGCAGCAGCGAGAGGCCCACGCCGATGGCGACCGCGGCGGCCACTGGGAGGGCCAGCGTCGCCACGAAGGTTGCGAAGAAGGCAACTTGCGACGGCAACCCGGTGCGAAGGACCGTGTCGATCCGCCCGAGGCGCAGCGAGCTGCCCGCGGCGAAGATCAACACTGCGGCAAGCGTGGGGACTGGGATCTCTCCGACGATCCCGGAGAACAGCACCAGGATCAGCAGCATCCACACGCCGGAGAAGATCGATGCCCAGCGAGTGCGCGCACCCGCGGCGAGGTTAAGAGCCGTCTGCCCAACCGAGCCTCCAACCGGCTGGCCGCGGAAAAACCCCGAGGCGATGTTCCCGACCCCCTGCGCGATGAAGTCCCGGTTCGGGTCTGACGGCGAGCCGTCAGGATTCGGTGCCGCCTCCGCCACGCCGGTGCCCTGCACCAAAACGATCACCGCGATCGCGGCCGCCCCGGCGAGCAGATCGAGCGAGGACAGCAGCGAGAGCTGCGGAATGTGAGGCGTCGGGATACCGCTAGGGATCTGGCCCGAGTCCTCGACTCGAGTCAGCCGAGTCGCGCCGAGCGACAACAACGTGGGAACGGCCAGCGCCACCAACGAGGCGACCGAAGCGATCCGCGTGCGGCTCAACACCACCATCAGCACCAGCGCCGCCAAGCCCACGGCAGCCGCCGTCAGCGATATGCCGCCTGGGTGCGTGATCACGTTCCACGCCTTCACTAACGCCGGCCTGCCCGCCTGCTGCGAGCCGAGCAGGTCCGCGAGCTGGCCGAGGATGATGTTCACAGCCACCCCGCTCAGGAACCCGGTCAGCACCGACACCGAGACAAAGCGCGTGAAGCGCCCCCAGCGCAGCGCGCCGGCGCCGATCATCATCACGCCAGCCAGCGCCGACAGCACGAACAACGCCTCCGGACGGTCCGCCCCCGAAAAGTCGCCTAACGCGGAGCCGGCGGCCAGTGCCGCGGCAGTCGTGGTGGTGACCACCATCAGCCGCGTGCTGACCGCCACCCCGCCGCCGATCGGGCCGGCGATGCTGGCGTACAGCCCGTACACCGGATTGACGCCGACGAGTACGGCCGAGGCCATCCCGTCCGGAACACTGGCGATCGCGCCCGGCACCCCCGCAACGAGATCCTGCCGCAGCGTTCGCGGGTCCGGACGCAGCGACGCTACCCGTCCGGTCAGCCAGTTCAAGCGCCGCCTCCCAAACATGCGCCGCCTGGCTGAGAGGCAGCGTGAGATTTGGAGGAGCCCAGCCGCGGCACATCGATTCCGAAGCGGCTTCTTCGCTTCTCCGATCGGCACGCTTCGCTGCACGTTCGGCCTGATGTCGGCACGATTACGGCGAGCGCCTCTCGAGCAGCCCGGATGACCCGCCGCGCCGGGGGGACGTCACGAGGGTCGCGCTCATCTTTATGGCCCTGACCGCCCCGGTCGCGCCGGCTTGCAGCGTTACCCCCAAGGCGAGCACGAAGATCCCGGGGACGAACCACAAGCTGGATCCGAGCATCAGAATCCCCAGTCTTCCGAGGATGTAGGGCGGTGTGCAGACGGCTGCGCTCAAAGCCCCGCCGACCACGCTGGTTGAGATCCGGTCGCGGGTTGACTGCTTGCGCTTCTCTGCACCGATCAGGCGTGCGGGCACAGCGACGTAGCTGACCATCATCGCGCCGGCGACGATTCCGAGTGAAAGGGTGAACCAGGGTCGTCCCCAGCGGGTCACGATTGTGGTTGAGAACGCGAGCAGCAAGCCCGTGGTGGCTCCGGAAATCACGATCGGCACCCAGTGCCGGCGGGCCCGTGAGACGGCCGGCCCGATCTCGATGCGGGCCGGTTGTGAGATCGCGAACGCGAACACGGCGTTGAGGAAGTAGCTCGCCACGGTGAGCGTGACGATGATCAGGCAGATTGGGATGAGGACCGGCCCGCGCAGCACAGTGAACGATTTGCCGTGCAGGACGTGGGCCTTGAGGTCGAACATTGACAGCCAGATCCACATCGCGGGAAGGACCTGCACCAGCGTGAGCCGCCAGTTGGACACGAGCAGCCTGAGGCCCGTGAACAACATGACGAACGCGCTGATCATGAGAGCGAGCGGAGCGAAGATGCGGCGTGAGCGGCTCAGACGGAGCATCGCCTCCTCGACTCTGGCCTCGTCGTTCTCCTCGATCGCCCGCACGAGTGAGCGCAGGCGGGCCGAGAAGGACGCTGACCGGCGATCCTTTGAGGCGCCGGTCGAAGGCTCCGGTGCGTCGTGACCGGCAGTTGGGCTAGTTGCCTGCGAACGTGTTACGGGCACCGTGGCCGCTACTTGCGGCTCGAGATGACTGCGATTGCGATCACTAGCGAGAGCGCAACAAGCGCGCCGAGCGCGCCGACCCAGTTGAACCCGACGGTGTGGCGAATGTGCTGGGCATAGCCAACGAACCCGATCGGGATCGCGACCGAGAGGAACAGGGCTGCCCCCCGGGCGATCGCGCGTCTGTCGTGACCGCTGTCGCGGCGCTGATCGGCAGCCTTGATCGCGTCGAGGATGCCTGCGGCCGCTCCGTCGTAGTAGAGGAGCGTTCTGCGGCCGAGCTGGCGGGCGTGCGTCTCACACCCCCATGCCATCGCGATCATGAAGGTGAGGGGGAGTACCCAGGTCATCACCCAGATCGCCACGCCCAGCAGGATGCCGAGGCCCGCCCTGATCTTGCCACGCGTGCCTGTGTCTTCTTTGGCGACCGACGGGGACATGAAGCCGCCGAAGATGAGCAGCAGGTAGACGCTGTGAACCCACGTGCGCCACGATCGCCGATGTTCGGGACGCTCGGGAAGACCCGTTTCGCGGACTGAGATCAGCGCGGCCTCCGCGGTCTCGACGTCGGGGTGCACACCGCGCAGCGCGAGCATCTCCGCCGAGGTACGCAAATCGCGGGGGTCGCGGCCGTAGAGCGCAGCAGTGCGCAGCGTCATGCGCATCTCCTGCTGGAGATAGGTGAGGTAACCAGGCACGAGCGCAATGAGGAACGGCGTTCCGGAGATCGCACCATCGATCCGAGCGACGTGGGCCGATGTCGTCCGCAGCTCCTCGGCGATCCTTGCCACGTGGGTGTCGGGACGCTCACTCCGCGCTGAGTCGGCCCATTCCCGCGCCCCCTCCCCAAGCCGACCTGCCGAGTACAGCGTCAGTCGCTCGGCGACGTGCTCAGGGTCGCGATAGACGACGCGCCAGAGCCCCCGTGACCGGGCGAAGACCCGTCGGATACGGCTCCGTGGAGCCGGAACCTCCTCCGGCACCGGGATGCCCGGCGTGGGTGGCGACGCGCTCATTTCTCCCGTGATCGTGCCGGGCTCCTCAGCGGGCGGCATCGGGTGAGCCCCCATGTGCCTGCCGCTCGAGGGCCGTCTCGATCCTCGCCAATCGGTCAGCCATCTCGTCGAACTTCCGCGCATCGTCCGCGTCGGATTGGGCCGTGAAACGTCGCCGGCTGCTCTCGAGCAGCGAGGCGGTGACCGACGCGGTAATCACGGCGAGAAAGCCGATCCCGGACAGCATCACAACCGCGGCGATGAACCGGCCGACGGCCTGCTTCGGCGTAACGTCTCCATACCCCACGGTGGTCACGGTCTGGAGCGCGAACCACAGGCCCCGGCCGATTGTCGGATACTCGGCATGGTCGAGAAACCTCTCCAGGAACCCGCCCACCACTGTGATCAGCACCGTGAACGCGGCGATGATCCCCGCCGCCCGGCGCGCCGTCAACGAGTCACGGAGCAGCAACCGGGCCGTCAGCGGGACCTTCCCAGGGCCATCGACCGATTCGTCCCTGACGATCTGAGCCTCCCGGGGCTCGATCTCGTTGGATTGTGCGGTTCGCGGCTCGGCCACTTTCGACTCGCCTATCCGATGGACCGGGCTCGTCATCGTCTAAAGCATCTGAAGCGGCCGGCTATGCGCTGATGCCGTGCGCTGCCGCACCGTGGGCTGCGGCCTCGTGGAGGGCTTCCTCATCCTCGTGCCGGCCCGCGGGCTTGACATCGAAGACGACTTTTCTTCACGGTTCCGGTGAAGGCGTGGGGAGCGCTCCTCGATGTCCGAATAGCCCGCGACGAGCACGTCAGTCAATGTCCTAGTCATCACGACTCTCTCCTCCGGGACCATCGCCAAAGGGTTCAAGGACGTGGAAGCACCCTTGCGCTGTCTGCAGGCTAGATCCCGCCGGGGCCGCGCTCATCACCCCATAAGGATGAGGCGACACGCTGATCCGGGGTAGGCAACGGACCGCTGTGCTTCGACGTGCGGTCGGCGCCGGCGGGAGGGTCACGCTCGGTCCTGCGTGAGGCGTCAGTGATTGCTGAGGTGTATGACCCCGATACGCCCCATAGAACCCGTCCAGATCCATGTGCTCGACCGCCCCGAGCACCGTCCACACCAAATGATCCTCCGCCAGCCAATCCGTCAACGACGGCGGCAACAACATCTGCTGACCACGGTCACACGCGATGAAGTTCTGACCCATCCCGGAATCGTCTTAAACGCCCCGGACGACACCCCGTAAACCCGACAGCCTCGTCCGAGGGCCGGAGCGCGACGCCGGCGACGCGGCCGCGGCTCTCGTGCTCGCAACGTCCGGGCATCTGGCTAGCACCGGCGCATGGAGCTCGGCCTTGGAGCGCTCGCTGGTGTCGTACTCGGTATCTGTGCACGGCCCTCAGCGGGACGGTTTGTGCAGCGGCATCGTGACCTCATCTGATTTGGGTGATGACCTGGAGTGAGCCAGTTTGGATGATCCAGGTGTTCGCTCGGCCCCGAGGCCTTAGCCCATCAGCAGAGGATCGCGTGATGACCGAAACACCGACTGATGTTCTCGTCGCCGGGTACGGCGAGATTGAAACCGCTACTGAGGATTTTGAGCGGCTCGTCGCGCTCGTGAAGGATGAGAAGGTCGAGATCGAGGGCGTCATCCTCGTCACGCACGCGGCGGATGGCAGCGTCAGCGTCCAGCAGACCGGCGACAATCTCGGTCGCAAGGGCGCAGGGTGGGGCGGGGGCGTCGGGCTGGCCGTGGGATTGTTCGCGCCCCCCCTGCTCGCGTCGGCTGCGGTCGGAGCGGCGGCGGGCGGCCTGGTCGGCAAATTCGTCCAGCACCGCGTCGAGCACGAGCTTCACGACGAGCTCGGCGAGAACCTGCCGCCGGGTTCGGCCGGGATCATCGCGGTGTTCGACGAGGAGCACCGCCTTGGCATCGAGCAGGCGCTCGCCGGCTCACAGCTGAAATCGGTCGTGCAGACGGATAAGTCAGGGACGGCGGCGCTGAAGGACTCGCTCGCGGAGGCGATGGGCAAGTTCACCCCCGATCGCACGGTGCTCCCGATCCCAGACCCGAACTTCGGCGGAACGGTCGGGCGCACCTTGGACGCATCGGTCGCCGATTGGACGATCAACATGAACCCGTCGCCGCCGGAGGGCGCGCCGAACGTGTTGCTCGTGTTGATCGATGACGCTGGCTTCGCGAACCCCTCGACCTTCGGCGGCCCCGTCTCCACCCCGAACATGAGCCGGGTCGCCGAGCAGGGCCTGACCTACAACCGCTTCCACGTCACGGCGCTCTGTTCGCCGACGCGTGCCGCCCTGCTGACCGGTCGCAACCACCACACCGTCGGATATGGGTCTATCGGCGAGCTGCCGGGACCTTTCCCCGGCTATATGGCGGCCGTGCCCAAGAACTGCGCCCCGTTTGTCCGGGTCCTGCAGGGCAACGGATACAGCACCGGCGGTTTTGGCAAATGGCATCTGACACCCGACCACGTGCAGGGTGCGGCGGGCCCGTTCGACCGCTGGCCGAACGCCTGGGGATTCGATCGATTCTGGGGCTTAATCGGCGGGGAAGCTGGTCAATACGACCCCGTGATCACGCAGGACAACACGGTGCTAGGGGTTCCCGACGGCAAAGACGGCGAGCAGTACTACCTGCCTGACGACATCACCGACCAAGCCGCCAAATGGCTGCACGAGGTTCGGGCTCAGGACCAGACGAAGCCGTGGTTCCTCTACTACTCGACCGGCTGCGCGCACGCCCCGCACCAGGTAGCGGTGGAGTGGAGCAAGAAATACCGCGGCAAGTTCGATCAGGGATGGGACAAGCTGCGCGAGGAGACGTTCGAGCGCCAGAAGCAGCTAGGCGTGATCCCGTCCGACGCGGTACTCACCCCGAGGCCCGACGAGCTTCCGGCTTGGGACTCGCTCTCGGAGAACGAGAAGCAGCTGTACGCGCGCCAGATGGAGGTCTACGCGGGCTATGAGGAGAACTGCGACTGGAACGTCGGGCGGCTGCTCGACGCGGTGCAGGAGATGGGCGAACTCGAAAACACGCTCGTGATCTACATCTTCGGCGACAACGGCGCGAGCATGGAAGGAACGGTGACCGGCTCCTTCAACGAGCTCACGATGCAGAACGGGGTCGCGCTCACGCCTGATCAGCAGCTATCGCTGATCGAACGGTACGGAGGGCTCGACGCTTGGGGCACAGAGTCGTGTGCCCCGCACTACGCCTCCGCTTGGGCGTGGGCGGGCAACGCACCGTTTCAATGGGGCAAGCAGGTCGCCTCGCACCTGGGCGGGACCCGCAACGGGATGGTCCTCGCGTGGCCCAAGCGGATCAAGGAGCGTGGCTCGCTGCGCACCCATTTCACGCACTGCATCGACATCGGACCGACGATCCTCGAGGCAGCGGGCATTCCCCAGGCGACTGTCGTGGAAGGCACCGAGCAGAAGCCGATGGAGGGTACGAGCTTCCTCTACACGTTCGACGATGGCGACGCTGCCGAGCGCCACACGGTCCAGTACTTCGAGATCTTCGGCAACCGCGCGATCTACAAGGACGGCTGGTGGGCCGCGTGCATGCTCGACCGCATCCCGTGGGACGCCTCCCCCCCGACGATGGCCAGGTTCGCTCCGGGCACATACGACCCGGAGCAGGACACATGGGAGCTGTACTACCTGCCCGAGGACTTCAGCCAATCCAAGGATCTGGCTGCAGAACATCCAGAGAAGCTCGCCGAGCTCAAGGAGCTCTTCTGGGAGGAGGCCGAGAAGCACAACGTGCTGCCGCTGCTGGCAGGCATGTCCGTGTTCTTCGGAATCCTGCCACCGATGCCGACCGTCACCACTCACACGTTCCACGGCGACGTCCAGAACATCGCATCCGGCATGATCCCGCGCGTCTACGGGCGCTCGTACGCGATCGAGGCCGAGCTCTCAGTGCCGAAGGGCGGCGCTGAGGGCGTGATCGTGGCCGAGGCGGATGAAATGGGAGGGTTCTCGCTCTGGGTGGACGGCGGCGGTCTGCTCCACCACAGCTACTCGATGATGGGCGTCGAGCAGTTCAAGCAGGTCTCGAGCGAGCCGCTCCCGACGGGCGCGGTCACGGTCCGGATGGTGTTCGCAGCCGATGCTCCCAAGCCCGGAACCGGGGGCACCGTATTGCTCTACGCCAACGACGAGCAGATCGGCGAGGGCCGGATTGACCGCACGGTGCCCGTCCGCTTCTCCGGCTACGCCGGCATGGACATCGGCTGCGACAACGGCCTGGTCGTGGACCGCGCCTACCAGAGCAAGGCTCCCTACGCGTTCACGGGCATCGTCAAGAAGGTCGTGTTCGACCTCAAGCCATCTGTGCACGAGGACGAGAAGACACTGCACGAGACGGCCGCGCACACCGCCATCGCACACGGAATCAGTGCCTAGTCATCGCAACCCACGACATCTCCACGCTCGGCAAGCCCAAAGGCGGCGCAAACCGACAGCCAGTAGGGAAGCTGCACGAAAAGGGTCGCGACGCGTCGACACCAGCACTGCCGCCCCTGGCGTAACGGGGCAGTCTCGACTGCGATCTCGGCCCGCCTCAGAGGCATTGGGGAAGCCGCTGCAGTCCTGCTTCGCGGTGGCGACGAGTATGTCGCCCGCGCCGAACCCCGACCCGCATCGCGCGGGAAGTGGGCATCTCGGCGTCGGGTCGGCTCTGCCAGCCCGTCCACGGCTGCGAAATGCCCGAGATCCGCGCGTTGCGGGACGCTCGTCGCCGGTGGCGACATGCTCGTCGCCGAGCGAAACCGGGGCTCTCCCGTTTCCGTGGCCGATCGGCCGCAATGGTGGCCGCTCAATCAGTGCTGCATCGTCTCGCTGAGAAGGAGCGCTACCGACGCGCCGCTCCTCACGCTCGAGGCAGGAGAATCGGCATGTGGCTACCGCGAGAACGGTGGCAGCGGCATGTCTCGTTGCGGCGGTTGGGGTGCAGGGTTGCTCGGGCGGCCCTTCGCTGTGATCCTGATCCTTATCCGCGAGGTGGTCGAGGCGCAGCGAGAGATCGGAGCAGCGATGACGTTCGTTGAAACAGTCCCGGAGGAAGAGGCTACGGGTGCCACGGCTGCGATGTATGCAACCGATAGAGAGATCTTTGGCCATCTGCCGAACTTCACCCGAGCGTTTTCGTATCGGCCGGCGGTGTATGCCGCGTGGCGGGAGCTGAATGGCGCGATCAAGACCAGCATGGACCTCCGCCGCTACGAGCTGGCCACCGTTGCCGCCGCTCGCCAGCTGGGTTCGAGCTACTGCACGCTGGCACATGGCTCGGTTCTGATCGACAAGTTCCTCGATGCCGATTCGTTAAAGGCAATCGTCACCGACCACCGACACGCCGGCTTGAGTGAGATCGACGTTGCCGTGATGGACCTCGCCGAGAAGGTCGCGGACGATGCAGGCTCGATGCAGCAGGGAGACGTCGAACGGCTGCGGTCGTTGGGACTAAGCGACGAGGAGATCGCCGATGTTGTTCTCGCGGCTGCGGCGCGATGCTTCTTCAGCAAGACGCTGGACGCGCTCGGCGTCGAGCCGGATGCAAGATACGCCGAGCTCGACCCCGACCTGCGCGAAGCGCTCACGGTTGGCCGAGCTATCGCCGAACGCTGACGCAGCCGGGCGTCACACGACTGCTTGCACTCGGCGATGCGAAAGTCGCACTCCGGGAGGTTCTCTTTGCCGCGCATAGCAAGACGCGCGATGTCGCCGACAAGATGCCCGTACGACAACGAAGGCAGGTCTGCGTCGGCCGTCGCGAGCCGGCCGAGTGTGGCTCCTCGACGCTTGATGCGGACCACGCTAGCGCGCTGCCGCTTCGTGATTGACGGGGAGGCGACCGTCGAACCGGCGACTGTTGCATTCATCGCAAGGGCCGTCGGCTAGTGCTGGTGCGCACGGTGGCCGCCCCATGAGTCGGGGTCGGGCTGTGTTGGTTCGATGTTGGCGTGCGTGCTCGGGACAAGTTGCGCGGCTAACGGTCGCGGTGCGGCGTCTGACGGCCGTTACGGTTTTGGCGGACGGCCGCGTCTGGGTAAAGGCGCGGCCTTTCGAGGCATCCTGCCTGCATCTTGGAGGGCGTGTCGTAGGAGCATCTCTATTTGGGCGTTCAGGCTGCGGAGCTCGTCGCTGGCCCAGCGGGCCAACGCGTCGTGCACCGCCGGATCCAGGCGCAGTGGTAACTGCTTGCGCTCACGGCTCACGAATAGAGCGTTCCGGTGTTGACGACTGGGGAGGCCGGTTGGTCGGCGCAGAGGACGACCAGCAGGTTGCTCACCATGGCTGCTTTGCGTTCCTCGTCGAGCTCGACTATGCCCTGTTCTTCGAGCCGGGCGAGGGCCATCTCGACCATTCCCACCGAGCCTTCGACGATCCGCGAGCGCGCGGCGACGACGGCGTTGGCCTGCTGTCGGCGCAACATTGCCTGCGCGATCTCCGGCGAGTACGCCAGATGACTGATCCGCACCTCGACGATCTCCACCCCAGCGATCGTGACGCGCTGGGCGACCTCCTGGGCCAGCTCGCCGGCGACGACATCGACGTTTCCGCGCAATGACATGCCCTCGCCCGCGGGGTCGTCGTAGGGATGCGTAGTCGCGACGTGGCGCAACGCCGACTCGGCCTGGACCTCAACGAAAGTGACGTAGTCATCGACAGCGTAGGACGCCCGTGAGGTATCGGCCACCTGCCAGACGACGATCGCTGCGATCTCGACCGGGTTGCCGTCGGCGTCGTTGACCTTCAGGTGGTTGGTCTCGAAGTTGCGGACCCGGATGCTGAGTGTCCGCCGGTCGGCCAGCGGCACGATCCACCACAGGCCGGTGCGTCGAACGGTGCCGGCGTAGCTGCCGAAGAACCGCACGACCTTGGTGTGACCGGGTTGCACGATGACCAGCGAGCTCAAGACAACCACCCCGGCGACAATCGGCACCGCGGTCAGCCCCGGGACCGAGCTGCCGCCGAGCAGTATCGCTGAAGCGATGCAGGCGCCGACGACGAGCACGCCGATCCAACCGCTGATCGCCCAGGCGGGTCGTTCGTGGATAACGACGCGGGTCCCCGAGTGTCCGACCGGAGTCGCCTCGGGCTCGCGGTATTGCTGGACGTCCTGACTCATGACTCCTCCTCGTTGACGGACTAAACAGGTAGTTACGCGGTCGGTACCACCCGGCAGCCCCGACGCGAGCATCCGGGCTGCCGCGCGCGAGGAGCCAGCGATCGGGGTGCGAAGCCCGCGGTCACCGGCTCACGCTCAGCGCGCGTCAACCTGAGCTGCCGCGGGCGACTACCGGCACGGCAGGAATGCCAGCTAACCACCCACCGGCGGGCTCAGCCTCGAGGAGGTTGGGAGCGAGCGATAGTGAGGAACCAGGACCCACCCGCGAGGTTCAGCGCCCCGACAACCAGGAAGAAGGCTGCCCACCCGTATGCGGCGTATGAGAGGCAGATGAGGCCCGCGGTGGCCGCGACGAGGCCACCGACAGTACGCACGATCCCACAGGCGCGGACGTGGCGATACTCCCATGGCCAGATCAGGCGTTGCATTCCCGATCGCGGGGGAGAAAGCCACCACCCGCGCAGACCTTTCGGAGCGGTGTTGTGGTTGGTTGCGCTCATCGGGATCCTCCTTGCTTGTGGCGTCGGCGAGCCGATCACCTAAGAAAGTGATATCACAATGATCCCGGATTTGTCAAGGGTGACAGGCTCAATCGGAGCAGACGGCTCCTGCGAGGCCCAAAGCAGCAGCGGTGGCACCCGTCTGAATCTGTCGCTGAGACTGCGTGTGCGGACAGAGGAAGTCACGGCGACCGCGCTGGCCCCGCTTACACGCGCCGACACGAATGCAGGTCGCTGCACCGTAGACAACGTCCGTCTCGCATCTCGCCACGAGCGCTACCGATGTGATCGCGGTCGGCGCCGACGATGGCGAGCGTCTTCCTGTCCGCGCAAAGCTGGCATCTGGGTGGACTGGCGGTCGCGTCCCAGGACTGCTGTAAATAGTCGAGGCGGTGCTGTCAGAACGACGGCGTAGGTTCCCTCAGGTCCTGGCAGACGATGAAGGAGGCCTACGCCGTGAGACGCACCGTACCGCCGTCGGCGGAGATACAGGCGAGCATCGACAAGCTGATGTCCAAGGGGATGGTCGATGACCCGCAGAGCATGCTGTCCGAGCTCGCCCGGCTCGGCGCTCGGTTGATCATCCAGCGGGCGGTCGAGGAGGAGTTCGACACGTGGTTGGGCCGGGCTCGCTATGAGCGCCGGCCGGAGCGCCAGCGCGGTTTGCGCATTGGGTTTCGGCCCCGGCATGTGCAGACGGCCGAGGGGGAGCTGCGGATCGAGGTCCCGCAGGCTCGCGAGGCGGTGCTGCCGTTCGTCTGGAAGCTGTTCCCGAAGTGGCACTGCAAGCGGCTTTTGCGAACGGACCCGCTCAAGGCGCTGGTGATCGGAGGGTTCGTGCGCGGGCTGTCGATGCGCGACATCGAGTCTCTGTGTGAGGAGGCCGGGCTCGGGAAGACTTCCCGCTCGACGGTCGCGAGGATCTGCGCGGAGCTGCACGAGCGCTTTGCGGCGTTCTGCCGCCGCTCGCTCTATGACGTCAACCTGGTCGTCCTGTTCCTCGACGCGATCTACCTCCCGGTCCGCCCCAGCGGCCCGAAGGAGGGCGTGATCTGCGCCTGGGGAATCACCGAAACCGGCGAAAGAGCGCTGGTTTCCGTGCGCCTGGGGATGCGCGAGACTAAAGAGGACTGGCTTGAGCTCGGCCGTGACCTCGTCGCCCGCGGACTCCCCGCGCCCCGTCTGGTCGTGGCTGATGGCGCGGCCGGGCTGCCCTCGGCGATCGAGGAGATCTGGCCGCGCGCTGATCGCCAGCACTGCGCCGTTCACCGCCTGCGCAACCTGATCGCGAAGCTGCCGAAGTCAGAGCACGACCGGATCCGTTTCAACTACTGGGCCGCCCTCACCGACGCGACCAGTGTCAAGGACGGCAAGCTCCGCCTCCAGGTCCTGATCTCAGAACTCGAGCACGGCGGCTACGAGTCGGCCGCTCGCTGTCTCGCCGACGACCTCGACGCCCTGGTCGTGCATCTGCGCTATCCACTCAGACACCGCGAACGCTGGCGGTCAACCAACCTGCTCGAACGCTCGCTCGGCGAGGTCCGCCGGCGCACCAAAGTGATGGGCCGCTTCCCCGGCGAGACCAGCTGCCTCTCCCTCGTCTGGGCAGTCCTCGACCTGTTCTTCAGTCACGCCAGCAACGGCGCCACGTTCACCGACGTCGACCGCCAACACCTCTACCGCATCAAGTACCAGCAAGCCGACCCCGACACCCTCGACGAGGAGGTCACCGCCGCATAGACTCACCCACGGGAACCTGAACCGCGACCGAATTTACAGCGGCAAAGGGACGCGACCGGACTGGCGCGGAGTGCCGCGGCTGCAGCAAGGCAGGTCTGAGCGTCTGTACGTGGCCAGCTCGCTCGGGTAAGTAAGACGGACCCTCGTCGACGCCGCAGCTTGCGACATCCGAGTTCACGACAAGCGGGGGGAAGTCCCTCGTCACGCCGACTGGGCTACGAGAGGGCCCGCGCAAGTCGCACGATGCCGTCCTGGATCGCGTCTTCGGTGAGGTCGGAGTAACCGAATATGAGCCCGCCGCGGCCCGCGGGCGATAGTCGGAGCGGCGACACCCCTGCCACGGCCACTCCCTCCCGCGCGGCGGCCGCGACAACGACGGATTCCTCAAGATCGGGTGGCAGCCACGCGACCAGGTGGAGTCCGGCCGCGATCCCGGTCGGTTCCAAATGGGGCAGATGGCGGGCCAGCGCTTCGATCAGGACGTCGCGGCGGGAGCGGAAGATCGGGCGCATGCGCCGCAGATGACGGTCGAGCTCACCGCGAGAGAGGAAGTCGGCGAAGGCGAGCTGGTCCAGGACCGGCGAACCGCGGTCGGCGAGCAGCTTGGCGTTCGCCACGGGTTGCACGAGTTCGTGGGGAAGAACGAGCCAGCCGAGCCGGAGTCCCGGGGCCAGTGTCTTGCTCGCGGTGCCAGCGTAGGCCACCCGGTCGTGATCCAGCCCGTGGATGGCGCCGACCGCGGAGCGGTCATAGCGGTACTCGGCGTCGTAGTCGTCCTCGACGATTAGAGCTCCGGTTCGCTGTGCCCAGGCGAGCACGGCGGCCCGGGCCTGGGGTGACAGCACGCCCCCGGTGGGCCACTGATGGGACGGGGTGAGGATGAGCACGTCCGCTTCCAGATCTGCCAACGCGTCCACGCGTACGCCGCCGTCGTCGACTGGCACACCCCGCACTTCCATTCCGAGCGACCGCGCGACGGGACGTGCATCGTCGTCGGCTGAGGGGTCCTCGACAGCAACAGTCCGGGCGCCGCGCGCGGCGAGCACGCCGAGCAGCAGCGAGACTGCCTGGGCGTAGCCGCTGGTGATGACGATGGCGTCGGGGTCGGCAGCCGTTCCGCGGACCCGGTTGAGATAGGTTGCGATCGCCGAGCGCAGCCCGGGGGCGCCACGGCCGCCGAGGTATCCCAATTGCGCGTCGGGGGTTTCGAGGAGCACGCGGCGCAAGGAGCGCAGCCACGCGGCTCGGGGAAAGGCCTGGAAGTCGCCGCGACCGTATCCGAAGTCAACGACCGGTCGGGGCGGACACTTCGAGGTGGATCGCCGGTGTGGCGATGCGTCCGCCGGCGGTGCGCCGGTTGCCGCGCGCGCTACCCGTGTGTAGCCGCCGCTGCGGCTGGTCAGGTAGCCCCCGGCGACGAGCTGGGCATAGGCCTCGACCACGACTCCCCGCGAAACGCCGAGCTCGACCGCCAAAGCGCGGGTGGGGGGAAGCGCGGCCCCGACGGGCAGGGCACCTGAGCGGATCCGCGCGCGGATCGATGCCTCGATCTGCCGGTGCAGCGCGACCCGACCATCACGCTTGAGGTCGATTAGCA
This sequence comes from uncultured Solirubrobacterales bacterium, assembly GCA_963839105.1. Classification (GTDB taxonomy): domain Bacteria; phylum Actinomycetota; class Thermoleophilia; order Solirubrobacterales; family Solirubrobacteraceae; genus Palsa-465. The sequence goes on along the minus strand of CAWITQ010000004.1, from coordinate 32,983 downwards.
GTTCCGCGACGGGAGATGAATTGGTACTCGAAGACACGACGCGATGGGACCTTATCGGCAGGACCGATGTCTGCGAAGCTCCGCGCCACGACATCTCCCCGAGCGCTCACCGCCAAGCGCGGCGATCGACTTCCATTGGGAGTGACCCCGACAACCTCTTCCGACACCGGCCCCGGCGTGGGGCGGAGAAAGAACCTGGACATGAGCCCTTCGATCCCGATCACCATCACGCCTTTCCACGTCGCGGACTTGAGCACCGAGGACGGGCCCATGCCGTTGAACGTGCACGTCATCGAGCATCCCGACGGTCGGGTGCTCGTCGACACCGGCATGACCGAGCTACATCCCCTCCTTGCTGACATGGATCCCCACCTGACCCCGTTGACCGAGCAGGACATCGATCTCCAGAGCATCGACATCGTCGTCAACTCGCATCTGCACGCCGACCACTGCGGCGGGAACCACCTACTCGCCGGCAAGCCGTTCTACGTCCAGCGCCGAGAGCTTGACGAGGCGCGCGCGGGTGGGTACACGATCCTCGAATGGGTCGACGCGACCGGCGTGGAGTACACGGTCGTCGACGGCGAGCACGAGCTGTTGCCCGGACTCCGGCTCGTTCCCGCACCGGGCCATACCGACGGGTCGCAGGTGGTGGTCGTCGAGACCGGCAAGCACCCGATCGTCGTGGGTGGCGACGTGGCAGTGAGGTTCAGCCAGCTCGACGACCCCACCACTGAAGGGCAACGTGCCGTGCGTTCGCTCGATCCCGAGCTGGTCTGGCTTGCGCACCAGAGCCAGCCCTGGCGGCCCGGCACCGCCTGAGGCCGACGACGATGTTGAGGGTCATCTATCAGATGGGAGGCGTCTCGGCCGACGGTTACACCGCCGGACCAGACGGGAAGTTCGACTGGGCGAGGCCCGATGAGACGCTGCATCGCTTCCACAACGAGCTGGCGCGAGGGTTCGCTGGGTACCTTCTGGGGCGCCGGCTGTACGAGACGATGCTCTTCTGGGAAACCGCCGAGAACGATACCTCGCCCATCGCGCGAGACTTTGCGTTGATCTGGCAGGCGCTACCCAAGGTGGTGTTCTCCCGGACGCTGCAATCGGTCGAGGGGGCGAACACGAAGCTCGCGCGCGCCGACCTCGCCACCGAACTCGCCGTGCTTGCGGACGCGGCGGGTGGAGACGTGGCGATCGGCGGCCCGCAGCTCGCCGCCGAGGCCGCCCGCCGGAATCTAATCGACGAGTACCGGATCTTCGTGCACCCGGCCGCGGTCGGCGGCGGCACTCCGTTCTTCCCGCAGGGCTACCGCCTTGACCTGGACCTGGTCGAGACTCGCACGTTCAGCTCACGCGTCGTCTACTCCCGCTACCGCTCGGCCGGCCGATGACTCGGCCCACACCTCAGGCGAGCTCCGACTCCGGTGCTGAACACCCTCCGGCGGCAGTGCAACGCTCCGCTACGGCCGCGAGAAGCGAGGAGCCGATGATCATGCGGGTCTGGACCGGAGCGGTGCGCAGCAGCGACGCGGCCGAATACGCGGCCTACATCCAAGCGACGGGCTTCGGTGCCTACGGTGAGACGCCCGGCAACCGCGGCGCCTGGCTCTTGTGGCGAAGCGCCGACCGCGTTACCGAGTTCATCGCCCTGTCGATGTGGGACTCCCTAGCCGCGGTCCGCGCCTTCGCCGGCGATGACCCCGAGAAGGAGATCCTGTATCCCGAGGATGAGCGGTACCTCATCGATGGAACCTCGAGCGTCCATCACTACGAGGTGCACGATCACATCCCGAACTGGTGATGAGAGTCGACCGCCTCGCACTAACCCCCCACGCTCGCCAGATTGGTAGCGGGTCGCTCGGAGAAGCTGGCACGTTGCCGCGTGAGCCCGGTGCTGGCACCGAGGGGTGCACATACAGATTGGCGCGTTGGTCCCACTGCGCCCCGGCTGGGTCGAGGTAGGCCGGCATCTGCTGGCAGGACTCGAGCACGATCTCGGCTTGCTCGCGCCAGGCGCTCGGCAAGCTCATGAGCCGCCAGAAGGGGCAACCCGTGGCTCGCAATAGCCGGACCCCGGCACGAGCAGAACCGGGCCACGCAACTACCGCGCATCGGCCTTCCTCCTCGCCACGAGCAACGGACGGTTCGGGCTGGGCGCTGGACCGCCGAGCACCCTGCCTGCCGCGCTTTGCGGGGCGCAGATCGTGGTTGGCAATGTGCCCGTCGGCACGGGAAAGCAGGACCGGGGGCAGGCGACCGCGCGATCGTGCGTTGACCGTCCAACTCGCGCCGATCTGTCGCAACGGTTCGGTCCCGTCTAGGGGAGGGCCAGCGCGACGCCGTTGAGGTTGCGATCGCTGGGATCCCCCTGGGAGCGTTCCACGAGCCGGGGCTCAGGATGGCGGTCCGGGAAGGCTGAGGAGCTGCACTACTGAGACGACAAGCAGCACGCCGGCCACGCACGCTAACCCGTAACGCGCCGCGCGGAGCGGGAAACGGCTGCCGATGCCAACGAGGAAAAGGACGGCGGCCAGGAAGACGGTCAGGCGCACGTACTTGTCCGCCGTTCCCGCAGCTGCCTCGCCTGCTTGGAAAAGTGTGTCGGCCTCTGTGCTCAGCGCCAGTCCCTCGGCCTGTTGGGGAATTCGGTACTGAGGCATGTATGACGGGTCCGGCGGCGCGTTGGGGTTCTTAAGGGGGTGCAGCGCGAGCCACGCGTCGACCGCCGGACGGTAGCCCGGGCGCAACCGCTTGAGATCCAAACGGAAGAGCTTGGTGTTGTTCGCCGCGTAGGCGGTTTCGGCGGCGTTGAACGACACCGAGTCCAGGGTGCGAATCTGATTGGCTTCGATCAGGGCGAGGCTGGCTTTGGTCCGCGCCGAGCCGGCCTTCGCCAGTGAGAGCGACGAATCGGTGCCCCATTTGGCGGCCGAGTAACCAGACCACGCTGCCAACAGTGCGACGACGGACAGCAGTACCGCCTCGATGATCGCGATCCAGCGGTCACGCTGAGCGTGCTCAGCCGGCGTGTGCTCCACTGCCGTGTGCTCGCGATGCTCAGAGATCTCCTTCCCAACCTCACTTGCCGAAAGGCCCTCGGGCACAGAGATCCTCCCATCCAATGGCTAGCCGCTTGACGGGCGGGATTTGCACGGCCGAGACACGGCGACCTGTCCACACCTGCCCGACAGTCGCAGCGGCACCGCGCAGTCGCATCACCCCCAACGGATGATTAGGCCTTGTAGCCGAGCGTTCAGAGCGCAGCTCCGTGAACCATTCGCCTGGCAGTCACGAGATCGGGACGAACTACCCGTTCGCGCACGAGGAAGAAGGCAGGTCTGGCCTCGCTCCCCGTTGCGAGTCCCGAGTTTCGCCTCAGTGAGAACCTGACGGTCCGACGGTCGGTGTCGTCCGGCTCGTCGGTTTGGCTCTCGGACGGCGGCGGGCTGACTCTCTTTTCGCCTGTCGACCCTCTGGGTCTGACCGGCTTTTGCCGTGTCGCCCGCCGCCGTCGAGGATCACCGGCGTGACTTGATAGGAGCGTGGCATCGCCCCAACTGAGGTGTGTCCGCCGGAGATCCGCTCCGTCAGCCACAACCAACGAAGGGACGGTGCAGATGATCGTGATCGGGGTGGACACGCACAAGCGCTCGCACACGATCGTGGCGCTCGATGCGGGAACCGGCGTGCCGCGCGGGCAGCTCACGATCCCGGCGAGCGAGGAAGGAACGCTCGACGCGCTGCGGTTCGCTGCCGCGCTCGTCGCGGCGAGAACCCCGGGCTGTGCCCGCTCTGCCACCTCGACGTGGTCGTGCTTCAGGGCCGCTCCGTCGAGTGCGCGACCTGCGGCGCCCGCGGCGAGCTCGGCGACGACCTGAAGGTGCGCTGGACCGACCTCGACTGCTCCGTCATCACCATGACGGAGAAGCGCGCCCATTACCGCGAGATCCTCGACACCGCACGGCACCATGCCGATCGGCGAGAGGAGATCGACACGCGCGCCGGCGCGTTTGAGGAGTACGACCGGCTCGTCCGTCCCGCCGAACCGGCCCCCCGTCGCGCCAACTCAGCGCGCGTGTGATCTCACTGGTAGCTGACGTATGCCGGCCGCGGCCGTAGCGCCATGACTTGCGCCGGCGTCAGCAACACCGGATCGTCGACGGGGCGCAGAAACACCTTGAACCCCGGATTGAACTGCTGCGCCTGCGTCATGACGAGACGGTAGGAGTCGAGCTTCGTCGCCACCGGACCGAGGCCATCCATCTGGAGCACGGTGGCGAGCCCCGGCGCGATCACGATGTTCTGCCGGTCGGGGAGCTCGGTGGTGCGGAACTCGTGGACGACGAAGAGCTTCTGCGGCAGTCGATGCCTCGCGACGATGCGCGACAGGTAGTCCGAGACAGCGTTGATACCGGCCGCCGAGGCCGATCCGATCCGCTGGTCCGGGACCTCGTCGGAGGCCAGCTTCCATTCCGGATCGAGCGCCACCCCCACCGCGGGATCGACGAGGAAGCGTGCATACCTGAGCACCTGCGGCTTGAAGTCCCCCCGGCCGGGCTGGAAGTCGAGTATCAGCAGTAGCTTGTGCCGGTGCGCCGCGGCCAGATAGCGCGCCACCAACGCAGGCGCCACAGGGGAACTGTAGGTGCCGTCGGGTCCCGGAGACGGGGACGCGATCGTCGTGACCAGTTCGAACGCGGGCTGCACGGGTCGCCCGAAGTGCGCGTACGCGCGCGCCCGGCGCTCCACGCCGGCCGCATCAGCCTCCGGATCGTGACTCTGGCCGAGGATGTTGGTTGTGCCCACGACGCCGTAGTAGGCCACGATCAGGTGGCCGGGCAGGAGGGTGCGGCCGCCGCGGGGCAGGAACAGGGGCGGTGGAGGCTTCGCCGGCCTCCGGGCGGCCGTGGCATGCCCCGCGCGCGCCTCGGACTCTCGGCCGTGGCTGCCGGCGCCGCTACCCACCACCAGGCCGGCGGTCGTCGCGACCGCCGCGAGCAGGGCCACCAGAGCGCCAAGCCGCCGGAGCCGGCGACGACGGCGCGCCAGCCGGCGACGGTGGGCCCTCGCGCCCCCGGCCGCGTAAGGGGTCCTCGCTGGCACCGGCGCACCTTATCGAGCAGATCACGCAACCGACGCGCACCTCGGTACAACCCGCGACCCTGCGCGGAGGCGCGCGGATCGGGTAATAGCCCCCTCGACCTAGGGTGAGGGCAGCACTTCTTCACGACCCGAGGAGCACCGATGCCGGAAGCGAAAATCGACACGCTGGCGCCAGAGGAGCTCGAGCAGGTGCCAGAGCATCTGGAGGACGAGGAGGCGGAAGGCGCCACGCCCGGCGCGCCGGTCAAGTCGGAGGGGCCGTGGGGCCAGGGCAACGTGGAACGACTCAGCATGCTGCACCAACTCGCGCGGCGCATCGCATGACGCCCGCGCGGCGGTCCGTCGTGATCGGCGCCGGTCCCAACGGGCTTGCCGCGGCGATCCGGCTCGCCGAGGCCGGCCGGGAGGTGACGGTGCTGGAGGCGGCCGCGCGTCCGGGCGGCGCCGTGCGCACCGAGGAGCTGACACGCCCTGGATTTCTTCACGACACCTTCTCGGCGGTCTATCCGGCGGCCGCCGCCTCTCCCGTGTTCGCAAGGATGCCGCTCGAGCGCCACGGCCTCCGCTGGACCCATCCGGAAGCTTGCTACGCGCACCCGTTGCCCGACGGCACGGCCGTCGCCCTCTACCGGGACATCGAACGGACCGCCGCGAGCCTGGACGCCGTCCGGCCCGGGGACGGCGAGCGCTGGAGCAGCTTCGTCGCGCCGCTGCTCGACGGCTTCGAGGCGATCCGCGCGACGATGCTGGCGCCGTTCCCGCCGGTACCGGGCGCCTGGCGCCTGCTCACGAGGCTCGGTCCGGTCGGAGCGGCGCGCTTCGGGCTGCTCGTCCCGGGATCGGCCCGGGGACTCGGCAGGCGCCTGTTCGCCGGCACGGGCTCGCGCGCGTGGCTATACGGCTCCGCCGGTCACGGCGATGTGCCGCCGACCAACCCCGGAAGCGCGATCGCGGTCACGTATCTGAACCTGATGGGCCATGCGGTCGGGTGGCCCAGCCCTCAGGGTGGCGCCCAGCGCTTGACCGACGCGCTCATCGGCTACCTCCGCGAGCTCGGCGGTGAGGTGCGCACGTCGGCGCCGGTCGAGCGGGTGCTGGCGAGCGGGAGTCGGGTCAGCGGCGTGGCCATCGCCGGCGGCGAGCGCGTGAGCGCGGATACCGTGGTCGCCGATGTCATGCCGCACGCGCTCCTGGCTTTGGCCGGCGATGCCCTGGCGGGAACCTACGCGTCGCTGCTTCGTCGCTACCGCTACGGCCCGGCGACGGTGAAGGTCGACTGGGCGCTCGACGGACCGATTCCGTGGCGCGCCCCCGAGGCGCGGGCCGCCGGCACCATTCATCTCGCCGGGGACGAGGACGAGCTCCTGGACACGATCGCCGTGACCAGGACGCGCCTGCCCGAGCAGCCCTTCCTGCTGATGGGACAGCAGTCGCTCGCGGACCCCTCGCGCGCTCCCGCGGGCAAGCACACCGCCTGGGCGTACACGCACGGACCGCGGACCGGGGTCGAGTGGCCGCGCGAGATCGACCGCCACGTCGAGCGCATGGAAGCGCAGGTGGAACGGTTTGCTCCCGGCTTTCGCGACCTGATCCTGGCTCGCCACGTTCTTGGCCCGGGCGACCTGCAGCTGCGTAATCCGAACCTCGTCGGCGGTGACGTCGGCGGCGGCAGCTACGAGCTCCGGCAGGTCGTCTTCCGACCTATCCCGCGGGCGTCGCCGTACCGCACTCCGCTCACCGGGCTCTACATCGGGAGCGCGGCGACGTTCCCGGGCGGTGCCGTCCACGGAGTTCCCGGCGACGCGGCGGCGCGGGCCGCGCTCGCCGACGGTTAGCTCTGGACCGTGCCGTCGTCGAGCTGAGCGGCGCGGTTCGGCCGCCTAGCGGCGGCTCGCGGAGCAGCGGTGTCCACGATCAGCGCGTCGGCTCGAGCGGCAACGCCGACGCCGGCTTGAGCTCCTCCAGGCGAAGCAGCGTCATCACCCGCGAGGCCCCGCCACGCGTGGACAGCCGAATCAGAACCCGCTGCAGCTCGGCGACCTGACGCGCCACAACCATCAGCATCGCGTCCGTCTCGCCGGTGACCCAGTCGGCGGACAGCACCTCCGGCATCGCCCGCACGGCCTCCGCGAAGCGGCGATGCGTGGCGTCATCGTGGCGCTGAAGCGTCACCGCCACGTACACCTGGAGCGGGAACCCGGCCGCGGCCGCATCGAGCCGCGCCGTGACCGCTCGGATGACGCCCGACTCCTTCAGCCGGCGGACGCGGTGCAGCGTCGCCGCCGGTGAGAGCTCCACCAGCCGCGCCAGCTCCACGTTCGAGCGATCGGCGTCCTCCTGGAGCTCCTGCAACAGCTGTATGTCAATTAAATCAAGGTCTTGGGCCATACGGCTAAATATTAGTTGGTCATGACGCCAGTGTGCGGCGGATTTGGTGCAACCGGCGGCGCCGGTCGCCGATCATGATTGGCATGAGGACTCACGATCGCAACGCCATCCTCGCGCTGGCCGCCGCCGGCGCCCTTTGGGGTCTGTCCGTACCCCTGTCGAAGCTGTCGCTCGGCTGGCTGCCGCCTGCGTGGCTGACCGTGGTGCGCTTCGCGGCGGCCGCGCCGCTGCTGGCCGTGGCGGGTCGCCGCGGCCTGCGCGAGGCGCTGACGCTCCGGGTCGCCGCCTCGGGCGCCGTCGGCTTCGGCGCTGTGATCCTGCTCCAGAATGCCGGGATCGAGCGCACCAGCGTCGCCCATGCGGCCTTGCTCGTGGGCGCGGTTCCCGTGCTCGTGGCGCTGATCGCCGCCGGAGCCGGGCACGGCGCAGCGCGGCCGTTGGGCTGGGGCGGCTATGTGCTCACACTCGGAGGCATCGCGCTCGTGGCGCGCGCGGGTGGCGGTGGCGCTCATCCGGGCGGGGACCTGTTGGTGCTCGGCTCGGTCGTCCTGTCCGCGACGTTCATCGCGCTCCAGCCACGCCTCCTCGCCGGGCGTGACCCCGCGGCGCTCACCGCGGTGCAGTTCGGCGCAGGGGCGCTGATCGCACTCCCGGTCGCGCTCATGTCCGAGGGCGCGCCGCCGGGACCCGCCCATCCGGTGTCGGTGCTGGCGCTCGCCGCGCTGGCGCTCGCAGGGACCCCCTTTCCGTTCTGGCTGTTCGCCTTCGGGCAGGCCCGCGTGCCGGCGCACCTGGCGGGGGCGTTCGTGAACCTCGAGCCGCTTGTCGGCGCAGCGATCGGCTGGATCGCGTTCGGTGACACCGCGGGGGCCGTGCAGCTAGCAGGGGCGGTCGCGGTACTCGCCGGAATCGGCCTCAGCACCGCGGGCGCCGGAGCGGGCGACGCTCCACAGCGTCGGCCGATCACACCGCGCGCGTCAGAGCTGCTCGCGCACGCCGGCTTCGTGCTCGAGCTAGTCGAGCTGCGCCTCGCGCCCCTCGGCGAGGGCCGCGCGCGCGATCCCGCGGCGGCCGATCGGCAGGATGCTGTGCCGCGCGCTGTCTTCGAGCAGCGTGACGAATCCGACGTAGGTGCGAGCGCCGGCCGCTACTCGAAGCAGAGGTAGGAGCCGAGGACGGGAGCCCCGACCCGCTGACCGTCGTCGTCGAAGGCGACGAACACGAGAGCCCCGGCACGCGCCGGATCAACGGTGGCCAGAGCCACGAGCGCGCTCATCGCGTCGCTCTCGTTCTGGTAGGAGGCGATCAGGGCGCCGGTATCGAAGATTGAGTACTGCATGGGCTCACCTGAACGCATCGGCCGATGCGCGGGTATCTCAAGCGCTGAGAGCGCGGTTGCAATCTGGCGGCGCCGGGAGGCACCGCACCGCTCAGCCGCTGCCGCGCACCAGTTCGGCCCACACCCGGTAGCGCCCGCTGTCCTGACGCTCGCGTCCCCAGCGCGAGGCGAGCTGATCGACCACGCGCAGCCCGAAGCCCCCGTGGAGGCGATCGACGGGCGCGGGCGCGGCTTCGGTGCCGCTCCGGCCGGGGTCCGACACAGCGCACAGGATCACCTCTGGGCCGAGCCGGAGCTCGACCGAAACCACGTCATCAGGGCTGCAACCCGAGTGGATGACGGCGTTGGTGACGAGCTCGCTGGCCACGAGCATCACATCGCCCATCGCCCAGCCGTCGTCTCCCTCGTCCGCCAGCGCCTGGCGGACGGCTGAGGGAGCCATCTGATCGCACGGCAGGTCGAGCCTGAGATCTGCTGCATTCTCAGACACAATTTTGGAGTTCCCCGGCCGGTGGCCTCTAAACCAACGGATCGGTTAGAGCCTCGGGGTATTCCCGCGGAAACCGCCGCACGGCGCGTGGCGATTGATCTGTCAACTACAATTCCTACCATGGACACCGCACTCGAATCACGGCTTGACGGAGCCGCTCTCGATGCCTGGCGCAGCTATCTGCGCAGCCATGCCTCGATTCTGCGCCTGCTCGATGCCGAGCTCGCGGCCGAACACAACATGACCGCGCGCGACTACGAGGTCCTGCTCTACCTCGCACAGGCGCCGGAGCGGCGCCTGCCGATGTCCGCCCTCGCCGAGCGTACGATGCTGACCCGCTCCGGCATCACCCGCCTGATCGACGGCTTGGTCGACGTTGGTCTGATCGAGCGTGTCTCGTGCCCGAACGACGCCCGCGTGTCCTACGCCCAGCTAACCGACACCGGATACGAGAAGCTGCGCCAGGCGGGCTGTACGCATGTCGCCAGCATCCGCCGCCTGTTTCTCGAGCACTTCACCCCAGAGGAGATCGACCAGCTGGCCTCGCTACTGAGCCGCCTTCCGGGCGCCCAGGTCGGTGGCGCCTGCACAGTCGAGTAGCCCCCCGCTCGGCCCACCAGCGCTGTTAATCGCGTCCTGAGCGTCGATCGATCCGCGTGCGATCGATGCGCCAACGCGAGCGCACCTCGCCGAGCACGTTGTCCCATTGCGCGCGGACGTCGTGATCGGGAGGGCGCTCGCCCCGACGAATGCGCCCGAGCTCGTTGCTGACCTCGCGTGCAAGGCGCGGCCGATCCGACGATGACGATCGTGATGCAGAACAGCGTGGAGATCATTGCGAACACCGCGCCGATCACTCCGTTAGCGTGTGGCGTACGTACTGAACAAATGAGGCACATACACGGCCGCGCCTACCGAATAGGCCGCGGTGAGGCCGACGCGATCGCTCCGAACGGCAGCAGGTTCCGCCAAGGGATCCGCTTCGCGGCCCGGGGCCCCGATAGCGACGCACGCTCGCCGGCGGCCAGAAGGCGGCTTCTGATGCATATGCGGATCAACTTCACCCCACCCTCGCGAGACTTCTCGCGAACGGGTCGGTAAAGCTTGGTTTCGCAAGGCGGTCCCATCATCATCCAAGTCGGGTGAAGCCTCGGCGCCGCCACGATCGTCGCCGAGTGGATTCACGGTCATGTCGTGAAGAACCCGAAACTAGCCGCTCCCGCGGGTCTGCGCCGAGGTGGGGGCTGCGGGTCGTACGGCGGAGTCCCTCACGCGCGTTTGAGCAGAGAACTCAGCGGCAGGTTCGGTGTCATGACTCGCTCCCTCTCGCCCGCGTTCCGCTCTCACCCCTTTAGGGTGATGATGCAGTTCGGCCGCTACTTGATGATGGCACCTTCCCGGTTTCCAGCAACCTCGAGAGGGACGCCTGTGCGAGATGTGAGCGCAACATCGCGGCCGTCAGATTCACCGCCGGCACCTGCTGGGACGACCCGGCTGGTCAGGGTTGACATTGCGACGACAAGACAACGTGCCAGCCGGCCGTTGCTGCGCCTGTGGAGCGCGCTGGCACCGGTCACGGTATGCGCGGTCCTGCTCGCAGGCTGCGGCAGCAGCAACAGCTCGACTTCGAGCAGCAATACGTCGGTCACGACAAGTGCGACCAGCGGTGGAACCGCCACCACAAGCACTGCGGCAGGCACTAAGCCCGCGTACTGCACCTCGCTGAGCAGCCTGGAGCAATCCCTCAAAGCGCTCAAAGGCGTTAACGTCGTCAAGAACGGGACGAGCGCGCTCCAGTCCGCCGTATCGCAGGTCCAGACAAACGCAACGGCTGTCGTCAACGATGCGAAGAGGGAGTTCGCGAAGGAGACGGCCGACTTGAAGACCTCCGTCGACACGCTTGGCGCCAGCGTCAAGGCCTTCGCGAGCCCTCCCACCTCATCGCAGGTCAAGGCCCTCCCGGCGCAGGTGTCCGCCGTTGCGATGGCGACCAAGAACCTCGCGACCTCGACGTCACCAAAGTGCGGCTGATTAGTGCGAAAAGAGTCACGGGGTGGCGAAAGGACAGGCTGGCAGCAGGCGGTCGTCGCGAACCTCACGGCATGGCCATGCCGACCATCACCCGTGGCGGCCTTCTCCATCAGCGGAATGGCCGTCCGCGTGCTCCAATCCCAGCTACACCGCGTCCGAGTGCCGACCGCTCGCGCGGCTTGATTCGGTACCCCGATGGATCACACGTCGATCGACATCTATCTGGTGATCGACACGTTCCTGCTCTTGCTGATCGGGATAGGACCAAAGATCGCGCTGGTGCCGTTCCTCGAAGTTACAGGGCCCATCGACCCTGAAACCAAGAACCTCCCAGTGTTCAGTCGACGAGACGGGTGAAGGCCCGCGAGTTCTCGAGGGGGCGGTAGATCGCGTTGAAGTCGATGGCGTAGTCGAAGTCCTCTTGCTCCGATGCGCGCGCGCCCTTGATGTCGAGATTGTGCACGACGAGCAACTCGTCGTTGAAGTTGGAGGCTTGGACCAGCCGGAGACCTGAGGGTGCCCAAATTCCCGAGCCTCCCCAGAACGCCGCGTTGCTGATCCCGTGCCGACCGACCGCATTACAAGCGATGACCCACGTTTGGTTCATCGCCGCTGACGCGGCAAGAATCGAGTCCCACAGGTCGCCGTAGTAATGATCGGTCCTGACGTTGAGCCGCGGATAGTCGCGTGTGGCGGCCGCCCTCCATGAGGCGATCTCGACGAGTGCATCAACGTTTTCGCCCATGCAGTATTCGCGTACGAGTTCGCCGAAGAGACAGTCGTAGCACGTGGTGAAACCGAAACGCCCCCGTGCTCCGGTGACGACCAGCCGATCATCGCGCCCGCTGTCCGTGTACTCCTTCTCGAGCCCAGGCAGAAAGATCTTGTCGTAGGAGTTCTCGGGCGCCAGATACTCGTGGTCCCTGGCCAGGATGAACGTCCGGTTGCGAAAGCGGTCTCCCTCGCCTGCGGTCAGCCCGTTGAGGACGATGCCGATGAACTCGTCATCGAGGAGCGGCTTGAGCTCGCGCTCGAACCAGTCCACATGATGCTCGATCAACGCTCCTTCCATGTATCGCCGGCACGCCGGCTGGTCCTCCCAGAAGTAGCCCGACAGGCACATCTCGGGGAAGACGGCGAAGTTCACACGGCAGTCCCGGAAGATACGAGCGGCCCGCAAGATCTTGTCCTTGTTGGCCTCGATGTCGGGCACGACGGCGCTGATGTTCGCCAGTCCGACCGACAGCCCGTCGGAGTCCTCGGAGTACACCCGCTTCACCACGGGAAAGCCATCGATGACCTCGATCGGCCGGTACGGGCTGTAAGGGTCCTGAGCGAGCGACATATGTGGCCGAGAGGCGATCCGATCGACCCCTCAGCCGCGCCCAGGTGACAGCGCCGGCGAGGCTCGCCGGATCGACACGTGGTTCATACGCTTGAGCTTCCCACCCCAGCGCCCGTGCCGCGTCACCCGAAAGGGAGGAACAAAGACCTCCGCGGGCTCACCCTCGAAGCGCTCACGACGATCGCCGCTTCAACCCAACCGCGCCACACGGCCGACCGTATGATCAGGGCAACGGGACATACCCGTGCACAGTCGTACCGTGCCGCGGCTGGGAGTCTATGCGCAGGCTGCCTCCGAGCGCTGCCAGTCGGTCGCGGAGATTGAGAAGCCCGTTGCCCAACGGCTGACTCTGGGGCTCGAATCCGCAGCCATCGTCGCCGACCTCGAACTCGAGGACCCCGGAGGCGACCTTCAGTGTCACGTGCGCGTGGACGCCCTCGCCGGCGTGTTTGGCGACGTTCTGGAGCGCCTCGGCACAGCAGAAGTACACCGCGCTCTCGATCTCGGGTTGGAGCCGCCCGATGTCCGCGCCGCTGACGGTGACTGGACTCGGTTGCCGCCGGGCTCGCCCGGCCAGGGCAGCACGCAGCCCGTGGTCGACCAGTAACTTGGGATAGACCCCGTGCGCCAGTTCTCGGAGTTCCCCGACTGCCTCGTCGAGCCCATTCCGTAGCGCGGCGATCTTGGATCGCAGCACGGGGTCCGTCTGGTCGAGCGAGTCTGCAAGCGACTGCAACCGCAGTTGCAGTCCCACGAGCTGCTGCTGCGCGCCGTCGTGCAGATTCTGTTCAATCTTTCTCCTCTCTTGATCGGCGGCCGACACGACTCGGAGTTGCGCTGCCTTCAGGTCGTTCAGCAGCGCGCGGAGTTCGGCATCCTTGGTCTCTCGCTCCGCCTGGCGACCTCGCGTCACCCCGGCCGTCGCACGAGCGCGAGCGTTCTCGAGCGTCGCGCCTACTCGGGCCAGTAGCTCCCGCGCGCCGAACGGTTTGACGATGTAATCGTCCGCGCCGAGCTCCAGCGCTTCTGTCACGCTGTCGCGATCTGCTTTGGCCGAGACGAGAATCACCGGGATATCGCGGGTGATGTCCGCGCGACGTAATTCGCTCATCAACGCAAGGCCGTCCAAGCCGGGCATCATTACGTCGCTGATCACCATCGCCGGTGGGTCACGCAGGACGAGCTCACAGGCCTCCGCTCCGTCCCGCACGACCTCTACGTCGTAGGTGGGCGCCAGCAGCCGACGGAGGTACTCCGCCATGTCCGGATTGTCCTCAACGAGGACCACGCGGTCGCGTTGCGCAGCTGCACCCAGGGTTGTGATGCCGGCGCTGGACGAGCCGTTGGATGATCGCGGCGCCGCATCTGGTCGTTCGAACCAGCCGTCCGCTTCCGCGACGAATTCTCGTGCGGCCTCGCCGACGTCGGTGTACGGATCGTCCGTGCTGACCCGGCCCAGCCGCTTTCCGTCGTGCAACGGCACTCTCACCGCCATCAAAGTTCCAACGCCCCCAGGGCTGGTCGCCTCGACGATCCCGCCGTGGAGCCGGACGAGTTCGCGCACGAGGGCGAGGCCGATCCCCGAGCCCTCGTGGGTGCGAGCTCCCGCGCGGTGGCTTCGATAGAAACGCGAGAAGACACGCTCTCGGTCGTCGTCTGGAATGCCGATTCCGGTATCCGCGACGGCTAGGAACAGCTGATCCCCCTCGACGCTCAGGCGCACGTTGATCTCGCCTTCCGGGGTGAACTTGATCGCGTTCGAGATCAGGTTAGAGACGATCCGCTCCCACGCCTCCGGGTCAACGTACAACGGATCAGGGAGCGAACGGCAGTCCACCGATAGCCGGAGCCCCGCCCGTTCGGCAGTTGACCGGAACATCGAGGCCACATCGCGCGTGAGCCGCGCGACGTCGGTCCGCTGGAAGGTCACGACCTGCTCACCGGCTTCAATGCGCGAGAATTCGAGGAGCGCATTGACCAGCTTGAGCATCCGCAGCGCGCTTCGGCTCGTCACCGCGATGTTCTCTCGCTCGTGCCGCGACGAGCCGCTCCTCTGCCCCAGCTCTTCGAGATGGCCAAGGATGAGCGCCAACGGTGTTCGCAGCTCATGTGACGCGTTGCTGTAGAGAGCCGATTTGGCTTTGTCTAACGCAGCGATTTCGCTCGCTCGCTCGCGCTCCGCCTGGCGCGCTCGCGCGGCCGCGACACTTCGTCCAATCCCGAGCGCGAGCGTTTGGAGAAACGCCTCGTAGGACCGATCGAACATCCGATCTCCTGAGAGCCCGGCGACCATGTATCCCAACGGGGGCTCGGCGGCACCCCGAACGATCGGGCCCACGAACACCTTGGCCTCCCGCCAGCGAGGATCGGCGGTCGGCGGCAGCACGTCCGCGGCATCGACGACCGCGCCTTTCGAACGCAGATCGATGACCGGCCCGGACCAGTCGCGATGCTCAAAATGGACCCGCCGGCCCGAGACGACCGCGGCTCCCGGCCCCACGGACTCCTCGAGGCCGGGGGTCGCCGCGACGCAGGAGGCTCGCGCCGAGGATGCCTCGACGAGATACACGAGCACGAAGCTGACGTCAGCGCGACCGTCGAGCGCCTCGACCCCGAGCTCACACGCCCGGCGCTCGGTCGGGGCGTCCATCGCGCGGGTCGTCACGTCGGTCAGCGTCTCCAGCCGGCGCTCTGCCAGTACACGAGCGGTCGTCTCCTGCGAGATGAGCAACACGCCGCTCACTCGCCCATCGGCCTCGAATATCGGGCTATAGGAGTACGTGAAGTAGATCACCTCCTTGCGTCCGCGAAAGTCGAACGTGAGTGGACGGTCAACCGCCCACGTTGACCGCCCATCCACCATCACCGCCCGCAGCTCGGGCCCTACCGCAGACCAGGAATCTCGCAGCAGCTCGGTGGCCGGAAGACCCAGCGCGGCCGGGTGCAACTGCCCCAGGATGTCCCGCTCAGCGTCGTTGTAGATGAAGAGCAGGTCCCCACCGGCGTATACCGCGCTCTGAAACCGAGAATGCAGGCATAGACCGATCGCCGCCACCAGCCCGGGGGGCCAGCGGTCGATCGGCCCCAACGTGGTCTTCGACCAATCGAACGCCCGCACCATGCCCGCCATGTCGGATTCGCCGAGCCAGCCACCCGCAATGGCGGCCCCCTGGGGAACGGACTTGGCGGGACGGACGTTCATTGACCCACGCCTAGCGCGACCTCTCCAGCCGTGCCAGGGCGCGTCAGCGATACCTCATTCCTCGGGCGCGGCAGCACCGCCCGAGAGCCAACACCTGAGCCAATGCCACCGAACATCAGTTGCCCACCCGGCCTCGCCCTTTCGAACAGAGATTCAGGCCTGCCCGGTTCCCGAAGCTAGCCAAGCTCCTGATCATCGTACCGTCGCGACGGACGATCCGGGAGAAACCCAGAGCATCGTGGTCGACGATCGGGCCTCACGTGGCACGACCGCCCGCTCGTCTCGTTCACGGACGCAGACCTGACGGTGTGCGCAGACTGATCGCCACTGGGGCCGCAAGGTCACCGCACACCACTGAGCAATATCTCCACTACGCGCCCAATCCTAAGGCGGCGGCCAATCCTTCCGGCCACTGGACCGCTGACGAGCCGGCCGCAAACGTTGTACCGATCAGGCAATTCAAGTCTGCGCCGCCGACGAACCTCACAGTTGGCGGCGCCAGCATCTAGAGGCGACGACCGGAATCGAACCGGTGTAGACGGCTTTGCAGGCCGCTGCGTAGCCACTCCGCCACGTCGCCAGGGCTTCGAAGAGTAGCGCCGGTGCGAGGCCCCGATGGCCGCGGCGCAGTCAGCGCCGCGCAGGCACCGCGCCTCAGGGCTTGCTCGCCACCGAGGTTCCCGAGCACGTGTCCCGACCAGTCGAGGGCCTGCACCTCGACGTAGGTCTGCGCCGGAACCAGGATCGTCGTCTCGAACTTCGCTCTTGAGCACGGTCTTGACGCTGTGCAGACCGCTCGGGCTGCTGCCGCCGAGGACGCGCCAGGACTTGATGTGCGTCGCCCCGTTCCAGCTCGCGTACACGACGTCGTTGCTGCCTCGGCGGGAGGAGGCGATCGCCGGCAGGGTCGCCGGGTTGCCGCTCCACGGGAACCGATAGGCGCGGTAGCTCGGCGTTCCGGCGACGAACCGGGCGTTGAAAAGAATCTTCCCACTCGAGCTGTACTCGGTCAGCCACGGCTGCTGGCCCCACCCCACGAACTCGTTCCCGTTGGGCAGCTGCTGGACGTTGCCCTCGAAGTTCGCCGAGATCGACGGCGACGGCGAATAGGTCGTCACGGAGCGCGCGGTCATCTTCTTCAGGTTCAGTTGCAGCTTGAGCCGCGCGACAGGCTGTGGACCTGTGGCGGCCCAGCGCTGTCGTCGAACAACGTGATGTACTGGTCGTTGCGGGCGCGCGGGCGGACGTCGTGCTGGAAGGCCCAGTAAGTGCCGGGAGCGAGCCTGAAGCTCGAGCGCTTGCCTCCCAGCTCCCAGATCGTTCGCGCCCGTCTGGTGCGAGATCTTGTAGGCGGCCCAGGTGTTTCGCGCCGAGATGAGCAAGAGCCGTCATCGTCGAGCGCGATCGAGTTGACGTGGAAGTAGTCGTACGGATGACCGGCGCTGTGCGGAACCCCCGCGTAGGACCAACTCAGCGGCACGTGGTCCAGGCTGTCCCACTGGAACAAGACGAGGCCGGTGGGGATGTCGATCTCCTGGACGACCGCGTCGAACGCGACCTGCTTGCTCGAGCCGTGGACCGAGCTCGCGTTCACATAGACCGGGAAGAAGGAGGTTATGAGCGCCGTCCCCTGCGGGGTCAGCTGAAACTCGTGCTCGTCGGCCTGAAGACCGTTGCCCCCCTGGACGACCGCGATCTGCTGGTAGGCGGAGTTGTAGATCACGTCCTCCCCGAGGCCGACGCCCGGCGGTGACGTCGCCCTGCCACCAGGTCAGTACCGGCTGGCGGTGGTAGCTCTGCACCCGGAAGTCCGCGGCAGAGATCACGCCGGTCAGCGGCTTGAACCAGATGAGATTCCCGTACGGGTCGAAGATCATCGGGCCGTCCTGGACCGGCCCGTACTGCGGTGACACGAACAGGTCCCCGGGGCCGACGCCCCTTCTTCTGGCCGACGGTCACGTTCAGCGCATCGGGACTGAGATCGTGGCGGGAGTGGATGAACTGGACGTCTCCGCGCACCCGATTAGCCGCCGGCCAGTGGTAGGGCCCCGGCAGCCCCGCCGGGTTGGCGATCGTGAACGCGAACCTCCCGTTGCTCGCGCCGGCGACATTGAGCGAGGTCCGCACCGTCACGGTCTCCCCGGCTGCGAACGGCGCTGAGGGGATGAAGCTCCCACCGCGCCCGTCGGAGTCGGCTTCGATCGTGCCGGAGTGGCCGCCGCTGCTCGATCCCGTCACAGAGATCGACCCCAGTTGGTTGACCGAGATGCCGCGGAACGTGATCTGAGTCTGCGGCGTCGCGAACTGCGTTCCCGGGCTCGGAAACGCGTAGACCGTCGGTTGCGCCAGCGCCGCGCCGACGCCGCCGAAGAGCGCCGCCACGCACGCCACGAGCAAGACCGCGCCGAGCCGGAGGGCCACACGGGCCGCGGCGCGGTTCTCATGAATCCCTGACCGCACGAAAATCGAGAACACCCTTAGATCTGATTAGTTGCGGGCGCAAGGCCGGGCCCAACGCCGGCCGCAAAGAGCCGACGACACCCGCCCCAGACAATGTAGTACCTCGTCCCGTGGCGGAAGTGCCGTCGCCCCGTGGTCGGGCGTCCCCGCGGCCTTCCGCCGCCGGCCCCTCCCCCGCCCGCGGGACCCGCGGGGCTATACTCCGGCCCGCGTTGCGCGGCTGTAGCTCAGTTGGCTAGAGCGTCTGCTTGCCATGCAGAAGGTCGAGGGTTCGAGTCCCTTCAGCCGCTTTCGTAAAGGCCCCGCAAATCGCTGGGTTTTATTTGTATCAGACGTCTCTGGAGCGCCCGATTTTCGGATTGGGCATCAACATTGGGCATCAGATTCGACGTTCACGCGCGCGTGAACGTGGGCGCGGTCGTCCGCAACCTTCTGCGCCCGGAGGAGGCGTCGAGCGAGGGCCATCGTGAAGACGTCCCCCTAGTCGTCCCTCAAGACGTCCCAAGTCGTGCCCGTGAGCCGTTCGAAATCCGTGGTCGGCCCAGCCCAAGAGTCCAGACGGCATGCGGATCTGTGGCTGAGCGAGCGCCCTGTGTGGTTCCGATCGGCGGGCTGCGCCAACCCCGGCGCTGTGTTTGCGCCATACGCTCGTGTGTCAGCCCGTGCGGCGCGAGTGCATTCGTGTGTCAACGGAATCGCCGCCGTCGGCGATGCCGAAGCAGCGAAGCGATCGTGCGGCCGGCGCGCCTCCGCGGAGACGCCTACATGCCCTACGTCGCCAATCCGATCGCGCGGCTGATCCTGCCCTCGCGGCGAAGCAGTCGCGCGTCCGCGGCGGTCGGATATTTGACGCTGCCAGGCCGCACGGGCTGTGTCGGTGGCGGCGACGCCGCACGTATACAGTCCTGATGATGCCGAGACGGCGGGTCGTCATTGATCATGTCAGCGTCGGTGTCAGCGATCTCGCGCGGAGCCGCGAGTTCTATCGACACGCGCTCACACCGCTCGGATTCGCTGAGTTGGGGCCGTGGCGAGGCGGCGCGGAGGAAGTCACGTTCGGTCTCGAGGAGGCAGACGACTTCGCCATCTCTACCGGTTAACGACCGGCGCGCCAGTTCATGTCGCCTTCGCCGCGGACCGGCGCGAGCAGGTGGACGCCTTCTATTCCGCCGCGCTCGAAGCGGGAGGCCGCGATAACGGCCCTCCTGGACTGCGGCCGGAATACTCAGACGGCTACTACAGCGCGTTCGTGCTCGACCCGGACGGGCACAACATCGAAGCCGTGCACCACGACCGATGAGCAAAGGACGCACGTCGCTCGGTTCAGTGTCCGGATCCGACCCGGCCGATGCGTTGTCGCCGGAGCGATGGCGCCGCGAGTCCGAGGCCTGAGACGAAAGCACTCGCCCGGCCAGCCGGCAACGACGGAGGGAGCTGGGCGGGAGCCGCGAAGGGGACGACGGGTCTCGGTGCCGCCGGCTTCTCGGTTTCTGCCTCGCCAATCGCGAGCACAACGCGTTGTTGGCTTGCGGCGTCGCTGGCTCAGATCGGCGCCGGTATAGGTCTTGTCTTGAGCCTCCAGGGCGGAGCAGCCCTTCTAAGTCAGATGCGTTGATCCGCGTGGAGGTGTGAAGAAGTCCCCCATGGGGTGCTACCGGTTCGATCGACGCGGACCGATCCTCCTCGTCAGCCGCTCCGTCCAGAAGGAGCGCTCTAAGGAATCGGAGGAGTCATGGGTAGAAATCTGAAGCGAATCGCTCTGTTCACCGCGGCGGCGGTCTTGGTCCTTCCTCCTTTCGCGAGCGCGACGATTGTGATCAATCGTGGGATGTTCGGAGTGAGCCTCGGCGCCACGATGAAGCAGGCTCGCCAGAAACTAGGTCCACCGACCGACGTGAGTCACCGCCGCGGGCGCACTACTTGGTTCTACTTCCATCGAGGGCTGCTGCTCGACTTTCACGGCAAGAAGCAGCTACTCCATGCGCTGTACACCGAGAATCCCAAGCAGCGCACCACCCGCGGGGTCGGGGTCGGCTCCACTGAACCAGACGTAATGCGTCTCGTTCCTGGCGTTCAATGCGGTACAACGCCCGGCACGAGCGGCACAGATTGCCTCGTCTTCGCTCACAGACCGAGCGGCACGTACGCAACCGACTTCAGCATCGCCGCGAACGGTCGGGTGGGAAGCGTCTTCATCGACTGGATCCCTTAGCTCGGGTACATCCATAACGTCGCCGAAGCAGAAGCCCGCGGGACGCCGGCGCCGAGACGGATGCGATCGTCGGCTCGGACAGTCGTCGCCTCCTGAAGGCAGGCATCCCGGCAGCGGCAGTCGCGCTGTCCGGGCCATGAAGCGGTCGTCCGGATCGCGGCCGGCGGACGCGCGCCGGTGGGCGACAGCGGCGGCGAAGCTCATCACGCGTCTGGGTGGCCGTGGGAGGTTGGCGTTGGACGCACCGTGTCGGTGGCGCCAAGCGCTTGTTCCCTGGGTCCGCGGCTGCAATCAGAGCTCGTGCTTGCTGGGTCGGGCGCAGAGCGTAAATCGCGTCGCCATCGGAGCACCCGCTTTCCCGGCAAAGCGCGCCCCGGGCGACAGGCCTGGGGAGCAAAACCGACCTCGAAAGCGCGGCGCAACGCGGACCCCGGGGTCGTTTCTAGCGCCGATAACGAGCAAGCCGCAGCGGGCGCCGCACTGGCGCTCCGGTCGCGTGGGACCCCAACCGGCGATCTCGGATGCCCCCGCGATGCGAGTCGCAGGAGCCGCTTGCGACGATCGCAGGTGCGTGGCAGACGGGTCAGTTCAGCCAGTCGGTGAATCCGGAGTGACCGGTGTGCACTCCAGTCCCGCCGCCGCTGGCAGAGAGCGTTAGTCCGGCGGGCTGGGGCGACGTGGAGATGACGACCACGACCCCTCCGCCTCCTCCGCCGCCGTCGGCGGTTGTGTTACCGCCGTTGGCGGTGATCGAGGAACCGCCGCTTACGCTCACCGAGTGTGCGGCGATCACCACGACGCCGCCACCGGAGCCGCCGAGGCCCGTGCTCGCGCCGCCGCCACCGCCGCTCCCCCCGCCGACGATCGTGCCATCCAGCGTCCGGCCTGATAGTGCGGCCGCCGCCGACTCGAATATCCGTGTACCGCCGACGTTGGCGCCGGGCGCAGAGGTTGCCCCGCCCGGGCAGGTGGGCGCGCCCGTGCCGCCGATTCCGCCAAGCGCGTTGGATGTGCTCCCGCCGATGCAGGTCCCCGGGTTGCCGCCGCCCCCTGAGCCGCCGAGCGTGCCGGCGGCTAGCGCCACCGCCGCACCGCCGTCTCCTCCGTCACGGCTGATGCGGGCGCCGTTCTGGAGGGTCAGCGTGCCGGACACGAAGATCCGGTAGCCGTTCGGAGTGAGCGTCTTGCCCGAGCTGATCGTGAGGTTGGCGTAGTACATGTCCCGAGCGAGCGATGTGTTCGTCGCGATCGTCGGACTGCCGTCAGCTCCGTCACCGAAGAGCCCGTTGATGGCGACGCCGGTCCCGCCCGTGGCACCCTGCGGTCCGGACGGGCCCGGAGGTCCCGAAGTGCCGTGCAGCCCCTGAGGTCCCGGAATGCCTTGTTGTCCCTGCGCGCCCTGGGGGCCGCGGGCACCTCTCAGACCGCGGAGCGCCGGTTTTTTGTGGTGCGCCGTTGTCGCCTGGGCGACAACTACACGACTCGAGTGCTCAGCAGCGTAGCCTGCCCCTGCGAGGGCGAACACGAGTGCGATGACCGAGACGACAAGCGCCGGAGACGGCGCGCCGACGTGCCGGTTGACCTTGCGAAACATTGACCGACCTCCCGAGAGCGCACAGGAGCCGACCAAGCATCAACGCTGGTCAAGTGTCTCCTGCAAGGACCCCCGAACCGGACGAGTCCTAGTGATAGAAACGGCGTCTCTGTCGCTTCGACAAAGCGGCCCGCAAAGGCAAGTGCGCGACGGTATGCCACGTCGTTGCCTGTGGCGAGTGGCTCAGCAGGAACGGCCGATAACGGCCCTTCAGCGACTGTACTCCGATCTGACTGCCAAAACGAAAATCATTCGACTCCGCGCCACGGAGGCAGATATGGTGCTTGCCGTGCCGTTTTCGATCGTCCTCCCTGAGCATCTCGAGTGGACGACCCGCCCGCATGAACCAGATGAGCCGGCTCGCCACGTCGCCGAACTTCAGGGTGCGGCCGAATTCGAACACACGCGTGCGAATGTCTGGCGCTACGAGCCGGGCGCCAAGGGTCGTCGTCACGTCCATTCTGATCAGGAGGAGACCTTCGTTGTCATCGCCGGCATCCTCACGATGTATCTCGGGGAGCCGCCCGCGCGCCACGTCGTGCCGGTAGGAGGCATCGTCCACGTGCAGCCGGGTACGCCGCTGCAGACCGTGAACGAGGGTGACGTGAACCTCATCGTCTACGCGTATGGCTCACCGCCCGACGATGGCGCTCAGGTCCTTCCTCCGGCGGCATAGCCCGCGACCGACGTCGCGCCAACACCGAACGTGAGCGGGAACGTCGCGACGGACCGGGCGTCGGCGGTTGCCTCGGCTGGCGACTGCTCGGCCACGGATGCGATCGGCGGTTGCGCCGCGACTGCGTGATCGCAACGGCGACAACTCGAGCACGCGTTGCCTCGGGCACAAGTCCGGCTGACGTCTCGCTGCGTCGGATCGCGTGCCTGCGCCGCCTTTGCGCGATAGCTCGAGTGCAGATCTGCCGCTGAGACAAGGGCCGCCTATCGCGTCAGCGCCTTCGGCGCTAGCGCTACCTGTTCGTCGGCACAATGGGCACATGCTTATCGTCTCAGGTCACCTCGTCCTCGATCCAGCGGACCGAGACGCCCATGTCATCGCAAGTACCGGTGCTGTGCGCCTCGCCCGCCAATCACCTGGGTGTCTTGACTTCGCGGTCTCAGCCGATCCGGTGGACCCCACCCGGGTCAACGTCTTCGAGCGGTGGGCGCGCCCCGAAGACCTCGACGCGTTCCGCGCTAGCGCCGACCCCGACGATGAGCCAGTGGATTTCTCGCGCATTCGCCGCTTTGAAATCGAGCAGTACAGCGTCGAGCGCCGCATTTAGCTAGGTCCGACCGGAGGCCGCGGCGAGCGCTGCAACGATCCGCTTGGCACGACCGCTTTCATCCTCATGCTGCCACGCCGCAGGCGACTGCTCCGGCGACATCTCGCTAATCGCGCGTACCTACCACCGAGCCGATGCGGAGCCGCAGCGCCGTCAGCGCTGACGTGCTTTGCGTAGGCAGCGCCGCAATTCTGCGCGCCGTCGAGTCCGCCTTGGTTTCGGAGACCTGCACTGTTGACGGCGCTTATGCAGAATTTTGACGCGCGAAATGACATCCCGGCGTCGCCGCGCGGCCGGTGGCCTCGCGGTTTAGGTTGCGCTAGCGGCGCTTCAGAGCCCGCTCGCCGCGGCGCTCGTACTTGTCGAGCTCCTTCACAGCGCTGCTTGGCTTGGAGTAAATGCGGACGGTGTGCGTCAGCGCGTCACGCGCGGTCGCTGCGGCCCCGACCTGGATGTAGAGCGCGCGCCGAGCGCGGTGAGCGAGCTCGCCGAACCGCTCCGTGACGACATCGAGTCGGCGGGCAGCGGTCCGCCCGGCGGCACGGCCGGTGCGGCGCGCCTCACGGGCGGTCTGCGAAGCGGACGAACGTGTGCGCCGCGCGGAAGACTTGGTCGTTGAAGCACTCTGATTTGCCGCGTTGCGCTTCCTGGTGGCGGCCGCCTTCTTGCCCGCGGCCTGGCGCTGGGTTTGCGTCTGTGTAGCCATTAGGGTCACCCCTTGATCTCTCGTTTTCGAATCCCTACTTAGACGTACCCGAATGTAGTTCGGGGTTACAGCTCAGGTAACTAACCTCACTCTCCGTTCAGGCCAAGCGGTTTCCGGTGCCCGGGACTACTACGCGCCATGACGTTTGCCTATGCGTCACCCGCGTTCTGCAGCCTCTGATGCGGAGCTGTGTGCGGCGACCCGCAGGTGCATCGACCTGGGGTGCGCCAGAGTCCTGCTCTGTTGACCACACGAGGCTCTCTAGCGCTGACTAAGTGATGCTGGGCCGCGTGTCGGCGAGCAGGTTCCGTGTCATGCCGGTGAGCTGGCCCTGGGCGATGCGGCTGGCGCGTGAGGCGTCGGCGAGCGGTTCATCGTCGCGGCGGTAGGACCTGTGGAACAGCCATGCCGCGGAGCGCTGGTCGGCGCGGGCGCGCGTCAGAGCGCGCTCGAGCGATACGGCCATCGCCGGGGCGTGGTCGGCGATGTCGGCCAGTGTGAGGATGCCGGCGAGCTTGCCCGCGCGCAGCACGGGCAGGCGGCGTACGGCTGCGGCCTTCATTTGGGCGGCGGCCTCGGACAGCGGTGCGTTGGCATCGAGGGTTTCGACCTCGCCGTTCAGGCAATCGCTGACCGTGGTGCGGCTTGGATCTTCCCCTTGGGCGAGGAGGCGTACGACGAGATCCCGGTCGGTTATAACGCCCACGGGCTGGTTGCGTTCGTTGCACACAGCCAGCGCGCCGATTCCCTCTTCGGCCATTCGCGTGGCCGCTTGCTGGGCGCTGGCGCGGGCCTCGATCCGCACCGGCTGGCGAGTCATGGCCTCCGCGACGACCGGCTCGGCGCGACGGCGGCTTGCTCGCCAAGCCATTCGCAGCGCTCTAGCGGCCTGCGTCGCGCTATCCACGATCAGTTGGAGCTTCGATGCGTTTGGGTTCATCTTCGTCTCCTCTCCGCAGCGTCAGCCGCGGCTGGTTCCACGCCAAAGCCGGCCCCACGAACCGGTCATGCGCCTTGCTATGCCCGAGCGGACCCGAACCTCGCACCCGCCGTCGACTCAGCCTGCACCGAGCACGTAAGCCCTGGCTTAAACCGTCGACCGGGCGCTGATGCCGCCGCCGAGCGAGCGGGAACGCACCAGGGATCGCACCTCTGTCCGAGCACGATGGCGGTGTTCGGGGAGCGCACAAACTCGCAAAACGAACATAGCGTCGGAATTGGCGCGCCCATACAGGATTCATCTCGCTCGTCGTCCCGTAATGCCATCCGCAGACCAACCACCCGGAGGAGGGCTGTGCACATCGCGAAGGCCGCTTTGCTGACCATGCTGATCTGAGCGCTGGCGCATGTTCATGTGGGCTTGAGGGATCCATCCGTTCAGCCGATCCATTTCAGCGTGAGCACCGACGAGGCGACAGCCCGCGCGGGCGGTTTCGCGCGTGAGCGATTCAAGCTTCGCCGTCGCGCCTGGCGACGGAGGTTCTGGTGGGCGTT
Organism: uncultured Solirubrobacterales bacterium; assembly: GCA_963839105.1. Classification (GTDB taxonomy): domain Bacteria; phylum Actinomycetota; class Thermoleophilia; order Solirubrobacterales; family Solirubrobacteraceae; genus Palsa-465. Next base: position 7,333 of record CAWITQ010000004.1, on the reverse strand, counting down.
CCCGCTCGTCGCCATCCTGCCGATCGCCGTCGAGCTACCCATCGCACTTCTCACCCACCCGAGCCACCAAGGGTTCTGGATCGGCATCGCGATCGGGGCCGGAACGGCTGCCGCCCTGGTGCTCTTCGACTCCCCTCCGGCTCACATTGAACGATGGCGTAGCGGCGCGGACGGTGAGAAGTCCACGGCCCGAACCTTGCGTCCGCTGCTGAGGGACGGCTGGGGGCTCCTCAACGACATCAACACCGGGCACGGCAACATCGACCATGTCCTTGTCGGCCCAGCCGGAATCTTCATGCTTGAGTCAAAGCGCCTTGGCGGGCAAGTCCGGGTCGAAGCGGGCAAGCTCACCGTCCGCTGGCACGAAGATCCAGACGATGGCTACGAGAACAGGAGCAGCGAGGTCATGGCCGGCCCGTCGGTCGAAGCGATCGCCGGCGTCAGGTCGGACGTCGCCCGAGTCCGTTCTCGACCTCGCGCTCGTGCATATGCAGATGGCTGCGCCCGCCGGGGGCGAGGGTCCGGTGCTCCACAGTGCTCGGCGTGCGTCGTTCGCAGGAATCGAGCAAGCACCGCCGCCTGCGTTCGCGGAAAGCAGGGCCGCGGACGGGTCGTTCACCCGTCGGGGTCGTCGACGACACGGCTGGTTGCGAGATTGGCGAGGAGCACGTCGCCTCGTGCCTTGCGAGCCGGCGCCTGCCTTCATGTTCGCGCGGTGTCGTCGTTGGCGGCGGCGTGGCCGCCTATGTTTGGAGGGGCCGTGTCGTGCCCAAGCCCAGGGTGTGTTGCCGCCGTCGCTGCTCCTTCTGCCTCAGAGGAGAAGCGCGCAGGCTCATCTCAGGGCTGTCGCGTATCCCCGAGCGGCAGCGCCGCAGCTCGACCTGCCCCTGAAGAGCCGAGCCGAGGCTCGGCGACAGCCCGCAGTCGCCGGCCGGCTCGCGCCCCGCGCCTGCAGCGCCGTCACTCGCTGCGCGCCGTCATTTCGCTGAGCTGGTGCAACGCCGCTCGGTCGGCGAGCCCTCGGCTGCGGTGGCCAGCAGAAGTGTCAGGCCAGGGTCTGCGCGCAGCTCCGCGGCCTCGAAGACGAGATCGAGGTCGCCGACGGCGCGGTGATGGAACCGGTGCAGGCCTGAGGCGGGCAGGCGCACGTCGTGCTGGGACCAGACGGCCCGGAACTCGTCGCTGCTCTGTAACAGCTCCTCGATGAGCTCCGCGGGTCCCGGGTCGTGCGGATCGCGGCCGGCTTCGGAGCGCAGGATCCGGGCCGTGTCGTGCGCGACAGCCGGCCAGTCATCGAAGAAGTCCCGGGCGCGGTCGTCGAGGAACACGTACCGAACCTGGTTCGGCGGGCCGATCCGGCCGTCGAAGATCTCCGCGTACACGGCACGGCCCAGGTCGTTGGCCGCGAGGTAGTCCCAGCGTCGGTTGCGGACGAGGGCCATGCCGCCGGTGAACGCGTCGAGGGTCCGCTGCACGCTCGGGCGGATCCGGCCGCGACGACGACGCGAGGCGTGTTGCCGCCTCGGGGCGCGCGAGGTCGAACAGATGCAGCCGCTCGGCATCGTCGAGGCGCAGCGCACGCGCGACGGCGTTGAGCACGCTGTCGGACGCCCCGTCGACGTTGCCGCGCTCAAGCTGGGTGTAGTAGTCCGCGCTCACGCCGGCGAGGTCCGCCACTTCCTCGCGGCGCAGCCCGGGCACCCGCCGAACGTCGCCGTCGAGCACGTACAGCCCGGCCTCTTCGGGCGTCACCCGCGCTCGGCGTGACATCAGGAACTCCCGGATCTCCTGGCGGCGGTCCACGTCGCCGAGGCTAGCCCGAGCACGTCGCTGAGCCGGCGCTTCGTGGCGTCCTGAGGGGGTCTCACAGCACCCCTCTCCGGGCCATGCGCGGATCTAGCTTCGAGGACATGACAAAGACCTGGATCATCACTGGAGCCGGTCGCGGGATGGGCGTCGAGTTCGCCCGCGCGGCGCTGGCCGCGGGACACAACGTTGTGGCCACCGGCCGCAACCCCGACACCGTCCGCGCGGCCATCGGCGAGCACGAGAACCTGCTCGTGGCCGCCCTCGACGTGACCGACCCCCACAGCGCCGAGGACGCCGTCGCCGCGGCCGTCGAGCGCTTCGGCCGCATCGACGTGCTGCTCAACAACGCCGGCAGCTTCATCGCCGGCTTCTTCGAGGAGCTCACGACCGAGCAGGTGCGCGCGCAGATCGAGACCAATCTCGTCGGCCCGATGACCGTCACCCGGGCGGTGCTTCCCGTGATGCGTCGGCAGCGGTCGGGCCTGGTGATCTCGATCTCGTCGGGTGCCGGCCTGATCGGCAATCCGCACGGCTCGGCGTACGCCGCTTCGAAGTTCGCCCTCGAAGGGTGGATGGAGTCCCTGGCCGGCGAGGTCGAGCCGTTCGGCATCCGCACGATGATCGTCTCGCCGGGCTTCTTCCGCACCGAGCTGCTGACGCCCGAGTCGACCACGTTCGGCGAGCTGTCGATCGACGACTACGACGAGGCGCGCGCCGAGATGAACGCCTTCTGGGCCTCGATGAACGGCACGCAGGCCGGCGACCCGGCCAAGCTCGCGCGGGCTCTCGTCCAGCTCGCCGACTCGGCCGACCCGCCGCTGCGCTGGATCGCCGGCGAGGACGTCGTCGAGGGCGTCGAGGGCAAGGCGCGGCTGCTGCTCGCGCAGATCGACGCGCACCGCGAGCTCTCGACCAGCCTGGCCCACGACGACGTCCCGGCCGCGGCGTAGGACGCAGCCTCACCAGCAACTTCGCCGCCAAATGGAAACACCAGAAGACAGGAACGACATGAAGATCGCAGTTCTCGGAACCGGCGGCGTCGGCCGCATCCTCGCGGACCGCCTCGCCGGAGTCGGACATGACGTGGTGATCGGCACGCGCGACGTCGAGCAGACGCTGGCGCGAACCGCACCCGACCAATGGGGCGCCGAGCCCTACAGCACCTGGCAGCAGGACCATCCCGACGTGCGCCTCGTTGCCTTCCCCGACGCGGGAGCGCACGCCGAGGTCGTCGTTAACGCCACCCTCGGTGTCGCGTCGCTGTCGGCCCTTGAGGCAGTCGGCGCAGAGCATCTGGCCGGCAAGGTGCTGCTCGACGCCGCAATCCCGCTGGACCTCTCCCAGGGCCTGCCGCCCCGGCTGACCGTCGCGAACACCGACAGCCTCGGCGAGCAGATCCAGCGCGCATACCCGACCGCGCGCGTGGTCAAGAGCCTGAACACCGTCGGCAAGGACGTGATGGTCGACCCGAGCCGCGTGCCCGGTGACCACTCGATCTTCGTCGGGGGCGAGGACGCCGCGGCCAAGGACACGGTCACGAAGATCCTCGGCCAGTTCGGTTGGCCGCCCGAGCGCGTCATCGACCTCGGCGGCATCGCGACGGCACGCAGCACCGAGATGTACATGCAGCTCTACTTCAACCTCGTCGACCGCGTCGGCGGCTTCGACTTCAACATCGCGGTCGTCCGCGGCTAGCGCCCGACAGATGCCCCGCGCTCCTCAGGCCGTGATCGACCTGCTCAACGACTACTTCGGCGCCATGGAGGCCAAGGACTACGAACGCCTGCGGTCCTACTACGCCGACGACATCACGCTGACCTTCGCCAACGCGCCGACCGTCACCGGCAGCGAAGCCGTGCTCGCGCTCATGGTCGACCTGACCGGCAGGCTGCGATCGCTCAAGCACACGCCGATCCGGGTCTGGCAGGAAGACGGCGGCGTGGTGATCCTCGAAGTGCTGTGCACCTACCACCTCAACGACGACAGCGTCATCGAGATCACTGCGTGCTCGATCTTCACCATCGCCGACGACAGGTTCGCCGACATGCGGTTGTACGTCGATCACACCCCCGTCGACGCGGCCCTCGCCTGATGCCTCATCCGACCCCCAAGAACAACCACGAAACCAGGAGCTAGAGCCATGCGAGCCACCCTGATGTACGCCGCCGGTGACGTCCGCGTCGAGGACTTCCCGGATCCCTCCATCGTCGAGCCGACCGACGCGATCATCCGCATCACGAGCGCCTGCATCTGCGGCAGCGACCTGTGGCCGTACGCCGACCTGGAGCCCACCGAGACCGGCCGGCCGATGGGCCACGAGGCGATCGGGGTCGTCGAGGACGTCGGCGCCGATGTGCGCACCATCAAGCGCGGCGACCTGGTCGTGATGCCCTTCGCGTTCTCCGACGGCACGTGCGCCTTCTGCCACGAGGGACTCCAGACGGCCTGTGTCCACGGAGGCTTCTTCGACGGCCTTTCCACCGGCGCCGCGCAGGCCGAGGCCGTGCGCGTGCCGCTGGCCGACGGGACGCTGTTCGCGCTGCCGGTCGGCGAGGACCACGCGCTCATGCCGTCACTGCTGACGCTGTCCGACGTGCTGGGCACCGGCCACCACGCCGCCGTCGTGGCGGGCGTCAAACCGGGCGACTCCGTGGCCGTGGTCGGCGACGGCGCGGTCGGGCTGTGCGGCGTGATCGCCGCCAAGCGCCTGGGCGCCGAGCAGATCATCATCATGGGCCGACACGAGGCCCGCACCTCGCTGGCGCGCGAGCTGGGCGCCACCGACGTCGTGTCCGAACGCGGCGAGGACGCCGCCGAGCGCGTCCGCGAGCTCACCGGCGGGTTCGGCGTGCACGGCGTGCTGGAGTGCGTCGGCACCGAGCAGGCGCTGGAGACGTCGGTCGCGATGGCCCGCCCCGGCGGCGCGGTCGGACGCGTCGGCGTGCCGCACTACGACGCGATCCCGCTGGCCCAGCCGGCGTTCTTCAAGAACGTCACAGTGGGCGGCGGCCCGGCGCCGGTGCGGGCGTACATCGAGGAGCTGCTGCCCGACATCCTGGACGGCAAGATCGAGCCCGGTCGGGTCTTCGATCGCACCGTCGGCCTGGACGGCGTGCCGGACGGCTACCGCGCGATGGCCGACCGCGAGTCGATCAAGGTGCTGGTGCGGCCATGACCGCGGCCGGTTGGACCAGCGACGAACTCGCGCGCGTCGGCGACGCGGAGGAGCTGACCGTCCAGCCGCTGCTCGCCGACGGCCGAATCGGCAAGCCCGTGCCCATCTGGGTCGTCCGCGCCGGCGACGAGCTCTACGTCCGTTCGTTTCGCGGCGACGACGGCGCCTGGTACCGCGCCGCGAAGGCGCGGCGCCAGGGGCGCATCAGCGCCGGCGGCGTCGAGCGCGGCGTCGAGTTCGCCGAAGTCGACGACGCCGTCAACGATGCCGTCGATGCCGTGTACCGCGACAAGTACGGGCGCTATCCGAGCTACGTCGAGCCGATGGTCAGCGCTCAAGCGCGCGCCACGACGAGGCGGCTCGTGCCCCGCTCGGAGGTCGGCGCGTGAGTGGGCGCCGTCACGGGCGGGGCGTCGTGCTGGCGATCATCCTCGCCGGCTACCTGCTGGTGCTGATCGACGTCTCGATCCTGATGGCGGCGCTGCCCAGCATCCGCGCCGACCTCGGGTTCAGCGACACCAGCCTGTCGTGGGCGCAGAACGCCTACACCCTGACGTTCGGCGGTCTGCTGCTCCTCGGAGCCCGAGCCGGTGACCTGCTCGGGCGCCGGCGCACGTTCATGCTCGGCATCGGCGTGTTTACCGCCGCGTCGCTGGCCGTCGGCCTCGCGCAGTCGCCGACGTGGATGATCGCCGCCCGCGCTGTGCAGGGCATCGGCGCCGCGATGCTGGCGCCGTCGACGCTGGCGTTGCTGTCGACGAGCTTCCCGGAAGGCGAGCAGCGCTCACGGGCGATGGCGGCCTACGGCGCGCTGGCCGGCATCGGCACCGCCGCAGGTCTGATCATCGGCGGCGCGCTGACCGAGACGCTGTCCTGGCGCTACGGCTTCCTGCTCAACGTGCCGATCGGGCTGGCCGCGATCCTCGCCGCCCCGCGCCATCTCGACGAGACCGTTCGTCACGCCGGTCGGCTCGACTTCCCAGGAGCGCTCTGCTCGACGCTCGGAGCCGCCGCACTGGTGTTCGGGATCGTCCACTCGACCGACGCCGGCTGGGGCGCCCCGATCGACGATCGTCGCGGTGGCGCTCGGCGCGGCGCTCCTCGCGGTCTTCGTCATCGGCCAGAACGGCGCCGCGCACCCGCTGATGCCGCTGCGCCTGTTCGCCGACCGTGGCCGCGCCGGCGCCTACGCCGCCCGCTTTCTGTTCAACGGCGTGCTGGTCAGCTTCTACTTCTTCATGACCCAGTACCTCCAGGGCGTCAGCAACGACACGCCGCTTCAGGCCGGGCTGGCCTTCCTGCCGGTCACGGCGGCCGCCTTCGCCGCCGCCACCGTCACCTCGCGCCTGGGCCGCCGGATGGGCAACGAGTCGGTCGCGGTCCTCGGCATCGCCGCGATGCTGATCGGCACCGCGTGGACGAGCCGCGTCGGCCCTGACACTGCCTACCTGGCGGGGATCGCACTGCCGATGGTGATCTTCGGCGTCGGTCAGGGCCTTGGCCTCAGCGCCCTGACGACCGGCGGCATGGCCGGCGTGGCCGCGCGCGACGCCGGCGTGGCCGGTGGTCTGGTCAACGTCGCGCACCACCTCGGCGGCGCACTCGGCCTGGGCGTTCTCGTCACCGTCTTCGACGCCGCCGGCACCGCCGGCGACGGACCGCGCGAACTGCTGGCCGGACGCGTCTCCGCCGCGCTGACCGCCGCCACCGCCTTCCTCGTGCTGGCGCTGCTGGTGACGCTGGTCGCCCGGCCGCGGCGCGCGGCGGCCACGCCAGCCGTGGACGACCTTCCCCCCGCTTCAGACCTCACCGCGGCCGACGCCGACGCCCTCGCGCGCACGGCCGCCTAGACACCCAACCCGACCAGAACGGAACATCGAGATGCACATCACCCACAGCAGCATCGACACCCAGAAGGGCCCGGGCGACTGGTTCACCGGCGACGTCTACATCGACGCCGTCGCCGCCCCCGAGGCGACCTCCACGTTCGCCGCCGCGCTCGTGCACTTCACGCCCGGCGCCCGCACCGCCTGGCACACCCATCCGCACGGCCAGACGATCTTCGTCACCGAGGGCGTCGGCCTCTGCCAGCGCGAGGGCGGCCCGATCGAGGAGATCCGTCCCGGCGACCGCGTCTTCTTCGACGCCCGGCGAGAACCACTGGCACGGCGCCGCCCCGAACCGCTTCATGGTCCACATCGCCATGCAGCAGAACGACGAGTCCGGCAGCCCGGTCACCTGGGGCGAACACGTCACCGACGAGCAGTACGCAGGCGGGCAGTCGGCATGAACCCGACCTACGACTTCACCGGCCAGGTCGCGCTCGTCACCGGCGCCGCGGCCGGCATG
>CAWITQ010000003.1:0-254365 GCA_963839105.1 uncultured Solirubrobacterales bacterium | reverse complement strand
ACCACGTGGGACGCGTCACCTGCGCCGTCGCGCACGACGTAGCGGCCGTCCGGTGGACCGAGGGCCCACGGGAACTCCAGCTGGCTGAAGCTGAACAGGCGGGCGGCTAGCCGCTGCCCGGAACCTTGATCGCGTACTTGCTCGGCGCGATCGGCACCACTGGCTCCGGAATCTGGCTGATGCGGTTGATCAGCTGGATCCATTGGCCGGGCTGGAGGATGCTCTGGATCTCGTTCGAGAGCTGCTTGTTCTGCCCGTAGAGCGGGGTGTAGCTGACCTGAATGCGATCCGAGTGGTCGGGCAGGGACACGGTGTTGGTCTGTCCCTTGTAGCTCATCAGCGACGCGATGACATCCGGCTTCATGGCGCCCTGAAGCGTCAGCAGGCGACGGATGGTCTGGTCTGTGACCGAGCCGGCGCCTTGGTGGCCCTTGACCGGGATGTTGTTGATCGGCCGAGATGTCGACCGATGCGCCGCTCGAGCCCGCCGAGTCGACGCCGCCCGAACCCGTCGGGGTGGCGCCGCACTTGAGGCCGCTGACCGTCGGGTCGAGGCCGGACACGGACAGGAACTCGATCACGCGGAGGATGCGGACGATCGATCGCGCTGGACTGGATGTCGCGCCGGCCACAGGCGTAGATGGAGACGCGCGGATCGTTGAGCACGCGGTTGGTCAGCTGCTGCTTGGACATGAGCAGCACCTGGCCGGTCGTCGGGTTCTTGGCGCCGGGGCCGTAGAACGGGTCCACGCCGGCCGCGCGGTAGACGGCGGTGGCCTCGAGCAGCTTCCAGCCGTCGAGGATCGGCTTCGGGTCGATGTAGGGAGCCTTCTTGCCCGCGGGCCGGATCATGAAGTCCATGTGCGCGGCGTCCTTGGGCGTTCCGGCGGCGACCCGGCCGAGGATCGTGCCGGCGACCACGAGCGCGCCCGGCTTCAGCGGCTCGAGCGTGTACTGGTTCTTGCCCAGGTGCAGGACGTCGGAGAAGTAGTTCTGGAAGTTGCCGATGTCCTGGGTCACGGGGGCGAGCTGCTGCTCGCCGCCGGCCGCGAAGGAGGCGGGCCGCGTCGGATACGGCGAACAGCCGCTCCTTGGCCATGGGCGTGGCGATCGTGGTCTGGGCCGCGGGCTGGGGCGCGACGGCCAGGCTGATCGGCGCCGAGGACTTGGCCGAGGCCTTGGCGACCTTGGTGGCCTTCGCGGTGGAGGGCGTCGCCGGCGCCTGCTGGGTGCCCGCCGTGGCCGGGCCCGTCACCTTCGGCGTCTTCGCGGTGGTGGCCGGGAGCGAGGAGAGCTCCTTGGCGATCTCGGCGGCGCTGAGCTTGACCGGCTTGGGGACCGGATACTCCTTCGGGATCGACCCGAGCTGCGCGTACGTGTACACGTTGCCGGTGGCGTCCTGGAGCGAGATGTAGTTACCGAGCTTCGAGTCGTGCCCGACGGCCACGACCTTGCCGTCGTTGACGGCGATCGCCGGGGAGTTCTTGTCGGCGAAGATCGAGGTCTTGGTCGAGTTCGGATCCGAGCTGACCGGGATGGCGGCATTCCGCTCGTGACCTTCTTGCCCGCGAGCTTGACGACCGCGTCGTCGGCGTACTTCGCCTTGGCGGCGACCGGGAAGTGGCCCTGGACCAGGCCGGTGAGCGCGCCGACCAGGTCACCCGGCATGCCGCCGATCAGCTTCGCGCGCAGGAGGACCGACTGCACGTACCAGCCGGCGTGGTTGTAGGCGAAGATCGAGTTCCAGAGGTTCTTCGACGCGCCTGCGGCGTGGAGGTAGCGCGCGGCGGTGAAGATCGCGTCGACGGGGTTGTACGGGTCGGCCTTGCCATCGCCGTTGGCGTCGACGCCGCACATCTTCCAAGTCGAGGGGAGGAACTGCATCCAGCCGACAGCGCCGGCGGTGGAGACCGAGAGGTTGCGGCCGTAGTCGGTCTCGATCTCGTTGATGGCCGCGAGGACCTGCCAGGGGACGTTGTACTGGATCCCGGCGGCCTGGTAGATCGGCAGCAGGAAGGGCGGGATCTGGAAGGACTCGATGAAGAAGTTGGGGACGCCGATCGCGACGGGGCCGGGGGTCGCGTAGGAGAAGGTCGGATTCGCCGGGGTGGGCGCGCCGCCCGGGGTCTTCGTCGCGGGGGCCTTCGGCTTCCCGGGCGCGGGCTGGCCGGGCTTGTTGTTCTTGGCTCCCGGCTTATTCGCCTTGCCCTGCTGCGGGCCCGGCTTGGGCTGCTTGTTGGGCTTCGGCTTCGGCGCCGGAGGCGGCTTGTTCGGCGTGGTCGGCGTCTTCGGCGTGGTGGTCGTCGGCGTCGGCGGGGTCGGCTTCTTAGTGGTCGTCGTGGGAGTCGTGGTCGTCGGCGTGCTGCTCGGCGAGGGGCAGGACTCCCTGACGTTCTGCACCGGACCCGGGAGGCTCAGCGAGGAGACGGGCGCGCCCGGAGGCAGCTGAAAGGTCAGGACCTGGCCCGAGAGCAGCGTGACCGTGACCGTGCAGTCGGCCGCGGAGGCGCGTCGGAAGCGCAGCAATCGCCGGCACGGCCAGGGCCGTGAGGGCTGATGCCAAGGCAACCTTGAGCTTCCGACGTGTCAACACAGTGGCGCTTTTTCCTCCCGCGATGCCATAGGCGGCAACGATCCACGCTCGAGACGAGGAGTGGACTTGCGGATCAAGCTACTAAGGGCTTCAGAGGTTTTCAACGAGGAACCGTCGGGTGGTTGCAGAGTTGTGACGTCTCAGAATTGGAACGTGCCGGGAGGCGCATTCCTAACCAGATCGGCGGCTTCCAATCCGCACTGTAGGCGTGGGAAGGTTCTTCTAAACCTAAGCCGGCGCTACAGGGCCATACATAACCTTCGACTTGAGGGTTAGGGTCGGTTCACGATGCGGACCGCAGGGTAGAGCGGCGAGCACCCAGAGAAGCGAGGAGCGTATGAGCGACGAGAAGGGCTTCAAAGAGCGCGTGACCCGGCAGGGCGAGGAGACGATCGGGAAGCTGGCGCAGGACCTGCTGGAGAACCCGATGGTCGGCCGGGCGCTGGCGGCGGCGTTCGAGACGCGCGAGCGCGCGACGCGCGCCCAGGAGGTCGCGATGGGCGCGCTCAACCTGCCTTCGGCGAGCGACCTCGAGCGGCTGACGCGCCGGCTGCGATCGGTCTCCCAGCGCCTCGAGGGGATCGAGGACGGCCTCGACCGGGTCGAGGAGCGGATCGAGAGCGTCGGCGGCACGAGCTCGCTCGAGCAGCGCCTGAACGCGATCGAGCAGGCGCTCGAGCGGATCGAGGCGGCGGTGGCGCAGCCGCGGGCTCGGAGCCGCGCTAGGTCGACGGCGCCGGCGGCGGACCCAGCGCCCTGAGCGCCACCGTCCCGGCCTCCTGCTCGGCGGCGCGGAGCGACTCCTCGTCGATCCGCCGGCGAGACGGAAGCAGCTGGTCGGAGACGATCAGGAGCGCGCCGGCCGCGAATCCTCGGCGGGCGGCCAGGGCGAACAGGGCCGCGGCCTCCATCTCGACCGCCCGAGCGCCGGCGGCCAGCCACTGCTGCTCCTGCCCGGCCGGCGAGTCGTAGAAGAGGTCGGTGGAGACGATCCGGCCGCTCGGCGCCGCTGGGGCGGCGCCGGCCAGGGACCGGACGAGGCCGGGATCGGCCGCGACCGTGTCGGACGCTCCGAGGGCCCGGCTCGTCCCGTCGGCGGAGACAGCCTCGGCCACGATCAGCAGCTCACCGAGCTCGAGGGCGCTGTCGAGCGCGCCGCACGTGCCCACCCGGAGCAGCCGCCGGGCGCCGAGGTCCGCCAGCTCGGCGAGCACGATCGCGGCGCTGGGGCCGCCCATCCCCGTGCTCTGGATCGTGAGCAGCTCGCCGTCGAGGGCGGCTCCGGTGTAGCCCCACAGCCCTCGGTTGTGGTTGAACATCTTCGGCTCGTTCATCAGGGCCTGCGCCAGCAGCAGCGCGCGGCCGGGGTCGCCGGGCACGAGCACGCGCTCGGCCAGCGGTGCCGTCGGGTGGAGGTGGATGGGCTCGGTCACGGCGGGCGAGCCTAGGCGATCCGGACATCTACACTCGCGGGCCATGCCACGTCATGGATCTGACACCGCGACCGCGTTCAAGTCGCCGGAGGAGTTTCGGGAGGTCATGGACCGGACCTTCCGGCTGATGAGCGAGGACCCGGACATCGGGCCGAAGCTCCGTGACGCGGACACGCCGCAGCGCTACGACTTTCCCGACTTCGGGTTCGTGGTCAACATCCGCTCCGGGTCCTCGGGGGAGCCGAACCTGGTGTGGGAGTGGTCGGACGAGATCGCCTGGGAGCCGAGCGTCAAGATGACGATGAGCTCGGAGACCGCGAACCGGTACTTCCAGGGCAAGGAGAACCTTGCCATCGCGATTGCGCGGCGGCGGATCAAGGCCGGCGGCGACGTGAAGGCGGCGCTCGCGATCATCCCCATCACCAAGCCGCTGTTCGCGCAGTACCGGACGATGATCGAGACCGATTACCGCCACCTGGAAGTCTGACCGGTTTCCGCGTGCTCTCGGGGACGGTTACCGTGCGAAACCCCATGGTTTTCAACGGTTTGCATTGACATACCGGCTCAGTGCGAGTAGACCTAGCGCATCGACATAGGCAGCAGGCCGGAGCGTGCGTGTGGTCCTGGTCAGCCGGGGCGACACGCGCGAGGCGTCGCCGGAAACGTGACGAGCGCCTACGGCCATCGCAGCGGGCCGTCTCGCCCGCGGGCGGCGGGGCCTCACCACAATCGGGACCCCGCCGCCGACTGTTAATGTCGTGGCGAATTCGCGGTGCGTCATGCCGATTGACGACGTAGACGGCACGAGCAACGGGCGGATCAGTTCCGAGGAGGCGGCCGAGCGCGCCGGCGTGTCCGCGGCCACCCTCAGACGCTGGGCTCGGGAGGGGATGATCCCCCATTACGAGGGCGAGTGGAGCACGCGCGCGATCGCCCAGGCGCGGATGGTTCTGCGGCTGCGCGAGCGAGGACACTCACTCGCCGCCATCCGCCGCGCCACCGAGGAGGGCCGGCTCGCCTTCGGCTATGTCGAGGAGCTGTTCCGCGACGAGGAGGAGAAGCGTTACTCCCACGCCGAGGCCGCGCGCGAGACCGGGCTCGAGCCGGGCCTGATCGAGCGGATCATGACCACCCTCGGGATCAGCCCGATGCAGGTCGAGGAGCTCACCGAGCACGACGTGCAGCTGCTGCGCTACGTGGCCGCGGCGCTCGATGCCGGCCTGCCGCTGGTGGCGATGCTCCAGCTCACGCGCGTGTATGGCACCGCGCTGGCCCGCGTGGCAGATGCCGAGGTGCGGTTGTTTCACCTGTACGTGCACGAGCCGCTGATGCGCTCCGGCGCGGGCGGCCTCGAGACGGCGGAGGAGATGACGAGCCTGACCCGGGCGCTTCTGCCCATCTCCTCGCCGGTGATGGACCACGTGCATCAGCGCTACCTGCAGCACTTCATCGAGCAGGACGTCGTCGGGCACATGGAATCCGACCTCGACGGCGACTCGCTCGACCTGGGGCGGATGCGGGTGGTGATCGCCTTCGCCGACCTCGCCGGCTATACGCGCCTGACCGAAGAGGCGGGCGAGCTCGAGGCGGTCGACGCGGTGGAGCGGTTCGTCGAGGCGGTGGAGGCGACGCTCCCGGATGACGCGCGCGTGATCAAGACGATCGGCGACGAGGTAATGGTCGTGGGCTCTGATCCGTCCGCGCTGACCGACTGGGCCGTCGGCTTTCAGCGGCTGCACGACGAGCGCCCGCTGCCGCGGATCGGACTCCACTACGGAGTGGCGCTGTACCGCGACGGCGACTACTTCGGGCGCGACGTCAACATCGCCTCGCGTGTGGCCGCCCGCTCGGCCGGCGGGGAGGTGCTGGTCACGCGCCCGGTGGTGGAGCAGGGGAGCGCGTACCTCGAGTTCGAGCGCATCGGCGAGGTCCGGCTCAAGGGCTTCAGCCACTCGACGGAGATCTTCCTCGCCCGGCAGCGCGAGGAGGAGTAGTCCCGTGCGCGCACGCGTGCAGGCGGAAGGGCTGCTGGCTCGGCGGCGGGCGGTGGTGGTGCTCTACTCCGGGGGGCGCGACTCGACCTGCCTGCTCGACCTCGCGGCGCAGATCGCCGGCACCGAGGCGGTGAGTGCGCTCCACGTCAACTACGGGGTCCGGGATGGGGCCGACGCCGACGAGCGTCACTGCGCGGCCGTGTGCGAGTCGCTCGGCGTGGCCCTGACAGTGCGGCGTCCGCGGCGGCCGGAGGCCGGGAACCTGCAGGCGTGGGCACGCGATGCCCGCTACGGCGCGGCGGCGCAGATCGCGCTCGCGCGGGGTGCCGATGTGGCCGCCGGGCACACCGCCACCGACCAGATCGAGACGATCCTCTACCGGATCGCCTCCTCGCCGAGCCGGCGGGCGCTGCTGGGCATGCCGGCGCGCGAGGGGCTGCTCGTCCGGCCGCTGCTCGGCTTCACGCGCTCGGAGACCGCCGCCTACTGCCGCGAGCGCGGCCTGGAGTGGCGGGAGGACGAGTCCAATGCCTCCGACGTATACGCGCGCGCGAGGATCCGTCACGGCCTGGTGCCGGCGCTCCGGGACGTGCATCCGGGGGCGGAGCGCAACGTGCTCGCCCTGGCCGAGGTGCTGCGCGGCGAGGCTGCGGTGCTAGACGGCCTCGTCGAGGAGGTCGTGGGGGCGCGTGGCCGGGTCGAGCTGGCGCGGCTGCGGGAGCTTCCGGAGGCGTTGCAGGCGCTCGTCGTGCAGCGGCTGGCCGATGGCGCGGCTCCCGGCGGCCTCGCTCCGGGGGTCGGGAGGCGGGCGGCGGAGATCGCGGCTCTGGGCTCGCGCGGGACCAGCGAGCTCCACGTGGGCGCCGGGGTGCGGGCGGTGGTCGAGTACGGGGTGCTGCGGTTCGAGGCCCTGTCGGCGGCACGGGCGACCGAGGTGCTCGAGCCGGTGCGCCTTCCGGTGCCCGGGATCGTGTCCTTCGGCGCGCAGGAGGTCCGCTGCGAGGTGGTGGCCCCGGCGCGCGCGCCCGGCATGCTCGACCGCGCGGCGCTCGGCTCCGAGGTGCTGGTCCGCTCGTGGCGTCCCGGGGACCGGATGCGCCCGCTCGGCCTCGACGGCTCCAAGAGCCTTCAGGACCTCTTCACCGCGCGGCGAGTGCCACGGCGCGGGCGGGCGTCGGTGGCGGTGGTGGAGGCCGCTGGGGGCGAGATCGCCTGGGTCGCCGGCGTCGCCACCTCCGAGCGCTTCAAGATCACCGAGTCCACGCGCGAGGCGGTCCGCCTGAGCGTGGAGGCGCCCTGTGGGGGCGCGGCGTCTCAGGCCTGCCCCTAGACTGGAGCCGCGTGGACGGCGACGACGCGATCGGGGAGATCCTCGTGCCTGCCCAGGACCTCGCGCGCCGCGTGCGCGAGATCGCCACCGAGGTCTCGCGCGACTACGCGGGGAAGGATCTCGTCCTCGTGGGCGTTCTCAAGGGTGCCGTCTTCTTCCTCTCGGACCTGATGCGGAGCCTGGAGATCCCGTGCGAAGTCGACTTCATGGCGGTCGCGTCCTACGGCTCGGCGACGAAATCCTCGGGCGTGGTGCGGATCCTCAAGGACCTCGACGCTGTGATCGAGGACCGCGACGTTCTGATCGTCGAGGACATCGTCGATTCGGGGCTGACGCTGCAATATCTGTTGCGGAACCTCGCGGGGCGCAATCCACGCTCGCTCGAGGTGTGCGCGCTGCTGATCAAGCCCGAGCGCCAGAAGGTCGATCTGCAAGCCAGGTATGTCGGGTTCGAGATCCCCAACCGGTTCGCGATCGGCTACGGCCTCGATCACGGAGAGCGCTACCGGAACCTTCCGTACGTGGCGGCCTTACGGCAGTAGAAAGGCCTGGCCAGATGGGTAAACCTAACTGCTACGCTAGGCCGTCTGCGCCCGGGACCCTGACCAGAATGCGCAGAACCCCTTCATGAGCAGGTTTTTCAAGAGCGCCGCCTTTCCCATCCTGATCGTGGTGGTGCTGGCGTTCTTCGCCCAGAAGCTCATCGGGAACTCGGGCCACACGCAGAAGCAGACCTTCGGCGAGCTGGTCACCGAGCTAAACAGCGGCCAGGTCCAGAGCCTGTCGCTGCACGAGAAGGACAACACCGCCAACTTCACCCTCACGAACGGGGCGAAGGCGACGGTTGGCTACCCCGACGGCTACGTCTCGCAGCTGATCACCGAGTCCCGGAACAAGCTGGCGCCGCAGAACTTCGACATCCAGGGCAAGGCGTCGAGCGGCTGGCTCTCGCTGCTCACCTACATCCTCCCCTTCGTGATCTTCATCGGCTTCTGGATCTTCCTGATGAACCAGGTCCAGGGCGGCGGATCGAAGGTGATGTCGTTCGGCAAGTCGCGCGCCAAGCGGATGTCGGTCGACTCGCCCAAGATCACCTTCCGTGACGTCGCCGGGGTCGACGAGGCCGTCGAGGAGCTCCACGAGATCAAGGAGTTCTTAGAGAACCCCAAGAAATTCCAGGCCCTTGGGGCCCGGATCCCCAAGGGCGTTCTCCTGTATGGCCCGCCGGGCACCGGCAAGACTCTGCTGGCGCGTGCTGTCGCGGGCGAGGCGGGAGTGCCCTTCTTCTCGATCTCCGGCTCGGACTTCGTCGAGATGTTCGTCGGCGTGGGCGCCAGTCGCGTGCGCGACCTGTTCGAGCAGGCCAAGCAGAACTCCCCCTGCATCATCTTCATGGACGAGATCGACGCCGTCGGGCGCCACCGCGGCGCCGGCCTCGGTGGCGGTCACGACGAGCGCGAGCAGACGCTCAACCAGCTGCTGGTCGAGATGGACGGCTTCGAGATGAAGGACAACATCATCTTGATCGCCGCCACCAACCGGCCCGACATCCTCGACCCGGCGCTGCTGCGGCCCGGCCGCTTCGACCGCCAGATCGTCGTCGATCGGCCCGACCGGCTCGGCAGGAAGAAAATCTTGGAGGTCCACACGCGCGGCAAGCCGCTGGCGC
Organism: uncultured Solirubrobacterales bacterium; assembly: GCA_963839105.1. GTDB lineage: Bacteria > Actinomycetota > Thermoleophilia > Solirubrobacterales > Solirubrobacteraceae > Palsa-465. Next base: position 245,346 of record CAWITQ010000003.1, on the reverse strand, counting down.
GGGAGATCGACATCGACGCACTCGCCGGCCAGACTCCCGGGTTCACCGGCGCCGACCTGTCGAACCTCGTCAACGAGGCGGCGCTGCTGGCAGCGCGCAACGGCAAGCGCGAGATCACCCAGGTCGAGCTCGAGGAAGGGATCATGCGCGTGATCGCCGGCCCCGAGAAGAAGACGCGCGTGATGTCGGGCAAGGAGCGGAAGATCACCGCCTACCACGAGATGGGCCACGCGATCGTCGGGCACTACCTGCCGAACTCCGATCCGATTCACAAGATCAGCGTGATCAGCCGCGGCCAGGCGCTCGGGTACACGATCTCGCTCCCGGGCGAGGACAAGTTCCTGACCACGCGCGCGGAGCTCCAGGACACGATGTCGATGACCCTGGGCGGCCGCGCCGCCGAGGAGATCGTCTTCGGCGAGGTCACCACCGGGGCTTCGAACGATCTGGAGAAGGTCACCGCCACCGCCAAGCAGATGGTGATGCGCTTCGGCATGTCCGAGAAGCTCGGGCCGCGGGTGTTCGGTCACGACCACGGCCAGCCCTTCCTCGGGCGGGAGTTCAGCGCCGAGCCGGACTACAGCGACGAGATCGCCCGCGAGATCGACGACGAGATCCGCCGGATCGTCGAGGCCGCGCACCTGCAGGCCAAGGACATCCTGAGCACGCATCGCGGGTCGCTCGCGAAGCTCTCGGAGATCCTTATCAAGCGCGAGACGATCGAGAAGGAGCAGTTCGAGGCTCTTCTCGACGGTCAGACCGAGGAGCAGGTCTTCGGCGCCGAGGCCCCGCCGCCGCCCGAGGTCCCGATCCCGCCGGCGCCGGCCGGCGAGCGCCGGCCCGAGGGCCCGCGGCCGCTGCCGCGGCCGGGCTACGCCGGCGGCACCGCCGAGTAGCTCTCTCACCCCGGAGGTTCCGCCGCGGCCCCTACCGTTGATTCGGTCGCGTGCTGGCGCGGCGGGCGGTGACCGTGCGCTGAGCTTCCGGGGCCTGTGATCGATTTTGGGTGCATAGACCCAAAATCGATCACGCTCCCGGGTAACGTCCGCGCAGTGACCCGCGCGCTCCTCTCCGCCACCCGCATCTGGGTGCCGCTGCTGATCGCGATCGCCGGCGTGGTCGGGATCGTCATCGGCCACGGCCGGACCGGGGCGGCCGGCGCCGGCGTGGGGCTGGTGATCGTGGCGCTGATCGTCTGGCTCATCAACTGGATGTTTCGGATGAGCGTGTCCAGCAACCGCGAGCGCGACCGGGAGGAGGAGGCGCGCGAGTACTTCGCGCGGACCGGGCGCTGGCCCGACGAGTCGTGAGCCACCTCGAGTCAGTCGGGGGCATCGGGAGCGCGCCGGAGCGGCCGGTAGGCGAGTCTGCGCGACGCGCGAGCGAGCCGGATCGACCGGCGGCCGCTTCCGACTTCCAGATCATGGGTGTCATCAACGTGACCCCCGACTCCTTCTCCGACGGCGGGCGCTACCTCGACCCGAGCGCGGCCGTCGCCCACGGCCTCGGCCTCGAGCGCGAGGGCGCGGACAGCCTCGACATCGGTGGCGAGTCGACCCGGCCCTGGTCCGAGGGGGTGTCGGCCGCCGAGGAGCGCCGGCGGGTGCTCCCCGTGATCGAGGGACTGATCGCCGCCGGCGCCACCGCGCAGATCTCGATCGACACCTCGAAGGCGGCGGTGGCGCGTGACGCGCTCGCCGCGGGGGCGGGCCTGGTCAACGACGTCACCGCCTTTCGGGGGGACCCGGGCATGGCGGCCCTGGTGGCCGAGGCGGGAGTCGAGTGCTGCCTCATGCACATGCTCGGGCGCCCGCGCACGATGCAGGAGGACCCGCGCTACGAAGACGTGGTGTCGGACGTCAAGGCGTTCCTGGAGGAGCGGGTGGCGTTCGCGGTGGCGGAGGGGATCGACGAGGAGCGGATCCTGCTCGATCCCGGGATCGGGTTCGGCAAGACGCGGCAGCACAACCTCGAGCTGCTCAGGCGCCTCGACGAGCTCGTGGCGATCGGCCGTCCGCTCGTGATCGGGACCTCACGCAAGTCGTTCCTGGGCGCGATCACCGGCCGCGAGGTCGACGACCGGCTGGCGGCGTCGATCGCCTCGAACGTGCTCGCGTACGCGCGCGGGGCGCGCGTATTCCGCGTGCACGACGTACAGGCCACGCGGGACGCGCTGCTGGTGGCGGCTGCTACGGTCACGGCGCCATGGACGACGACGACGCTGGGGAATTCGACGACGTAGACGCCGACGACGAGGAGGGGCACCCAGAGCCCGAGGTGACGATCGAGATCAGCGGGCTGTCGCTGTACACGCACATGGGAGTGACGGCCGCCGAGCGCGAGGTCGGCCAGCGGCTCCTGTTGGACCTGCGGATCGACGTGGGCGACTGCGACGCCACCGTCACCGATCGTGTCGAGGACACGATCGACTACGCCCAGGTGTGCGACATGGCGAACCTGGTGGCGCAGCAGCGCTCCTACAGGACGCTCGAGCGCCTGTGCTCCGCGATCGCCGACCGTCTGCTCGAGCAGTACGGCGCAAACGCGGTATGGGTGAAGGCGGCCAAGCCGGAGCCGCCGATTGCGCTCCCGGTCACCGAGGTGTCCGTCGAAGTCTGGCGGGAAGCTGAGTAATCGGCTGACGCCGATTACTTTAAGAGTTTTGCTGGCGCAAAACTCCGGAGGTCTCGATGATCGGGTATCTGGGTCTGGGGTCGAACATCGGCGATAGGCGGGAGAACCTGCGCGCCGCAGTCCGGGCGCTGCCGCGAGTCGGGGTCGACGTACTCGCGTCCTCGAGCGTGTATGAGACCGAGCCGGTCGGCCTGGTCCTCGACCAGCGCGACTTCTACAACGCGTGCCTGCGGATCGAGACCGAGCTCGGACCGGAGGACCTGCTCGATGCCTGCAAGGCGGTGGAGCGCGAGCTCGGGCGGGCGCCCGGGGGCCAGAGGCACGGGCCGCGCCCGATCGACGTGGATGTGCTGCTGCTGGACGGGATCGAGTACGAGTCCGACCGGCTGACGCTGCCCCACCCGGAGGTTCGCTCGCGGCGGTTCGTGCTCGTGCCGCTGCTCGAGCTCGATCCGGACAATCATGCGCTCGCCGAGGCGCTCGCGACACTCGGGGGCGGGCAGACGGTGCGGCGGGCGGGGCCGCCCCTAATCTAAAGAGCGATGCTGCTCGTCGTCGACGTTGGCAACACCCAGACCCACTTCGGACTGATCACGCCCGAGGACGGCGCCATCATCGAGCACTGGCGCTTCGCCACCGTGCGCGAATCCACCGGCGACGAGCTCGGCGCGGCGCTCGCGAACCTGCTCGGCCTCCGCGGCTACTCCTTCCGCGACGTCGAGGAGTCGATCGTCTCCTCGACCGTGCCGCAGCTCTCCGAGCAGTGGGCGCTGACGGCCGATCGCTACCTCGATCATTCGATGATGGTGGTCGGGCCCACGCTGCGCACCGGGATGCCGATTCGCTACGACAACCCGCACGAGGTGGGCGCCGACCGGCTCGCCAACGCGGTGGCGGCGTACGAGCGGATCCGCGACACCTGCGTTGTCGTCGACTTCGGTACCGCCATCACCTACGACGTCGTGTCGTCCGCCGGCGAGTACCTGGGCGGGATCATCACCCCGGGTGCCGAGATCTCGATCGACGCTCTCTACGACCGTGCCGCCAAGCTGCCCAAGGTCGAGCTCCGCGAGCCGCGCTCGCTGATCGGCAAGTCGACGGTCGACGCGATCCGCAGCGGGATCGTCCACGGCTTCGCCGGGCAGGTCGACGGCATCGTCGGGCGGCTCCGCAGCGAGCTGGGCGCCGACACGACGGTGATCGCCACCGGCGGCCTCGCCGGCGCGCTCGTGCCCTTCATCCGCGAGACGATCGACGACGTCGACGACTTCCTGACGCTGACCGGGTTGCGCCTGATCTGGGAGCGCAACCGCTAGATCGCGGGGATAGGGACCTCGGGGGTCCGCGCCACCGTGGCGGCGAGGATCAGGAACGTGCGGCTGCGCCGCGCGCCGGGCTCCTCTCGCTCGGCGGCATCGAAGGCATCGAGCAGCTTGCGGATCGCCGCGAACACCGGCGCGTCGTCGATCTCGTCCGGGACGTCGCACCCAAGGCGAGCGAGCGCCAGCATCTCGGTGGCGTCGTAGCCCCGGAAGGTGGCGATCGCGGCCAGGAGCAGGAACTCGGCCACCCGGTCGAGCAGGATGTGCGGGGCGCGCTCGCGTTCGCCGACCGGAGGTCCGGCGGGCTGGAGCGGCTCGCCGGCGGCCAGGCGCAGCGACTGGCCCGATCCGATCAGGCGGATCTGCTCGGCCGAGAGCCCGACCTGGAGCGCGGTGCGGAGCTGGAAGGCGGCCGAGAACGCGGTCGAGCCGTAGGGGGCGTCGGACGCGAACACGATCTGCCCGGGCGGGACGAGTGAGAACAGGGCCTGGAGGTCCGCCGGCATCCACCACGCCGTGTCGAACAGGAGGTTGGGGTGATCTCCGGCCACCCGCCAGATCCAGCTCAGATCGCAGATCCCGGCGTGGGCCAGGATCAGCCGCGCGTCTGGGAATCGCTCGGCCAGCTGGACCGCATGCAGTCCCAGTGCCGGGATGCCGCGGCCGGCGTGGATGAGGACGGGGAGCGAGCGCTCGTTGGCGATCGCCACCACGTCGGCGACCTTGGGGTGGTCGAGCGTGAACTCCTCGGCGCGGGGGTGGAGCTTGATGCCGCGCGCGCCGGCGCCGAGCGCCCGCTCGGCCTCGGGCACCGGGGTGTCGTGCGGGTTCACGCGGCAGAAGGGGACGAGCCGGCCGCCCGAGGACTCGGCCGCCGAGATCACGGCGTCGTTGGCCGCGGGGTAGCCGTCCGGCTCGTGGAACGGGAACACGAACGCGCCGTGCGCCCGGGCGTGGTCGAGCGTCTCCAGGAGCTCGTCGGCGTTCTGGTGCATCCCGTCTGGGTCGTTCTCGCCGAGGTGGGTGTGGGCGTCGAACAGGGTCAGGTCGGGCACGTGGTCGAGCACCACGTCGGTCCAGGGCTGAAGCTCGGCGAGATAGTCCATTGCCTGATTCGTACCATGAACCCGTGCCGCTAACCCTCACCGACCGATGGACGCTCGGCGGCGTCGCGATCCCCAACCGGGTCGTGCTCGCGCCGCTGGCCGGGATCGGCAACTGGTTCGTCCGCCTCCAGGCGCGCCGGCACGGCGCGGGCCTGGTCACGTCCGAGATGGTCTCGAGCTTCGCCGTGCACTACCGCAACGAGCGCACCTGCCGCGAGCTCCTGCGCATCCACCCCGAGGAGCATCCGGTCTCGGTGCAGCTGTTCGGGCACGACCCCGACGTGATGGCCTCGGCAGCGGAGACCGTGGCCGCGGCGGGCGCCGACCTGATCGACATCAACATGGGCTGTCCGGTGCCCAAGGTGTGCAAGACGGGAGCGGGCGCGGCGCTGCTGGCCGACCCGGCGCAGGCGGTCGCGGTCGCTGAGGCGGCGGCGCGCGGGAGCGGGCTCCCGGTCACCGTCAAGCTCCGCTCCGGGCAGCGGCCGGGCGACCTCGGCGGCGTCGCCACCGCCCGCGCGCTGGCGGAGTCGGGGAGTGTGGCGGGGCTGTGCATCCACCCCCGGAGCGCGACGCAGCGCCACAGGGGCTCGCCCGACTACGACCTCGTGCGCGCACTCGTGGATGAGCTCCCCGTGCCGGTGCTCGTGTCCGGAGGGCTCCACACGCCCGACGCGGTCCGGCACGCGTTCGAGCGCACCGGCGCGGCCGGCGTGCTGCTGGCGCGCGGGTCGCTGGGGAACCCCTGGCTGTTCGAGCAGGTCCTGGGGACGCGCGACGGCGAGCCGGACGCCCACGAGATCCTGGCCGAGCTCGACTGGGTGATCGAGCGCTGCGTCGAGCACCTCGGCGCTGAGCGGGCCACGCGCTACCTGCGCAAGTTCTATCCCTGGTACGTGGAGCGGCTCGGCGGGGGCAAGGCGCTCCAGGCGGCGCTCCAGACCGCGCCGACGCTCGAGCACGCGCGCGCGTTGCTCTCGGAAACGGCGCAACCCGCCGCCGCGTAGTAGTAGGGTCCCGGCCCGTTCGAGCCCTGGGAGGGCAGATGCTGAGACTGGTACGCGTTAGTGCGCTGCTGTTCGTCGTGGCGTTGGCGCTGGCTGCACCCGCGGGTGCCCAGGTCGTACCCCTTCCCGGCACACCGGGCGGCACAGTGGCCCCCTACGGCACGAACGACTTCGGGGGCTTTCGCAACGTCCTGCCCCCGGGGGCGAGCGGGTTCGACAACCTGGCGCAGCTGCTCGCGTTCGAGGGGAACAAGACCTACCCGCCGCACTCGAACGACCAGCTGTCCATGTACTCGAACCTGACGACGGCGGCGCCCGGCATCACCGCCGCCACGATTCCGCAGTTCTACAAGGACGCCACCTTCGGGGTGCGCGCGGGCGACGTGGAGAGCAGCGAGAGCCCCGAGGCGGGCGTCACCATCGTCCGCGACAAGGGCTTCGGCGTCCCCCACATCTACGGGGACACGCGGGCGGCGCTGATGTTCGGGATCGGCTACGCGACGGCCGAAGACCGGCTGTTCTTCATCGATGTGCTGCGACACGCCGGCCAGGGAGATCTGGCCTCGTTCGCCGGCGGCGCCAACGTGGGGATGGACGAGGACGTGTGGGCGAACGAGCCCTACACCCAGCAGGACCTCGTCAACCAGGTCAACTGGGGCCGCGTCCAGCAGCCCTACGGCCCGCCGATCTTCACCGACGCCCAGAACTACGTCGACGGCATCAACGCCTACATCGCAAAAGCGAAGGCCAACCCGCTGATGGTGCCGGCCGAGTACTTCGCGATCGGGCAGCCGCAGGGCCCGCAGCCGTTCACCGTCGAGGACGTGGTGTCGGTCGCGACGCTCGTGGGCGGCATCTTCGGCAAGGGCGGTGGGGATCAGCTCTCGAACGCGATCCTGTACGAGAACCTCAAGCAGAAGTTCGGGCGCGAGCACTACAACGTGCTCGGCTCGCCCGAGCTCGTGACCGCGGCGGCCAAGAAGAAGAAGGCGACGAAGCCGGCGCCCCGTCCGGCTCCGGCCCCGGTCTTCACGGGCGCGCGCGACGGGAGCAAGAAGAAGCCCGCGCGCGTCGACCACTCCGGCTTCGCGACGTTCTTCGGCCTCGCCGACCCGTCCGACCCCGAGGCCCCGACGACGGTCCGCGGGAAGTCGTTCCCGTACGAGACGCTCCAGCTGCCCTCCAAGGCGGAGCTGAAGACGATCGCGCTGCCCGACCGGGGCTCGGTGTCGTTCGCCAAGCACGTGACCGCGGGCTCGGCGCCGCTCGGATTGCCGCTCCCCCTGACGTTCACGAAGAAGCGCTCAGCGCGGAGCATCGGGACGGCGCTCGGGCCGAAGGCCAACGCCGGCCCGGGACTCCTGTCGCTGCCCAAGACCGACTCGAACGCGCTCCTGGTCAGCGCGAAGAACAGCACCAACGGCCACCCGCTGGCCGTGATGGGTCCCCAGGTGAGCTACTTCACGCCCCAGATTCTCATGGAGGAAGACATCCACGGGCCGGGAATCGACGCCGCCGGGGCCTCCTTCCCGGGGGCCAACCTGTACGTCCAACTCGGGCACGGCCGCGACTACGCATGGTCGGCGACCTCCTCGGGTCAGAACATCGTGGACACCTTCGCGGTCCCGCTGTGCAACCCGGGCGGTGGCGCGGTGTCGACGAGCTCGAACTACTACCTGCTCCACGGCCGGTGCACGGCCATGGAGCGCCTGACCCGCACCGAGTCCTGGCATCCCAACCTGGCCGACTCGACTCCGGCCGGATCGGTGACGTTCGAGACCGAGCGCACCGCCTTCGGGCTCGTCATCGCTCGCGCCCGCGTCGGCGGTAAGCCGGTCGCGTACACCAACCTGCGCTCGACCTACATGCACGAGCTCGACTCAGCCCAGGGCTTCTACCTCTACAACAACCCGGCCGCGATGCGCTCCCCGCAGGACTTCATCAACGCCTCGAGCCGGATCGGCTACACGTTCAACTGGTTCTACACCGACAACAACCACATCGCGTACTTCAACTCGGGTCAGAACCCGGTGCGCGCGCCGCACACCGATCCGCTGTTCCCGAGCTGGTCGACCTCGGCCTGGCAGGGGTGGACGGGGGCGGCGCAGACGACGCCGACGAGCACGCTCGAGCACGACACGGCAGCGAACGCGCATCCGCACGCCATCGACCAGTCGTACTTCACGAGCTGGAACAACAAGCAGGCGCCGGGCTACAACGACGCCGGCACCGGCCAGGAGTTCTCCTCGATCTACCGCTCCCAGCTCCTCGACAACAACATCAACTCGCGCCTGGCGCACGGCAAGCTGACTCTGGCCGACCTGATCAACGCCATGGGCAACGCGGGCACGCAGGACCTCCGCGGCGTCGAGGTGCTGCCCTATGCGCTCGACGTGCTCGGGCATCCCGGCGGCTCGCTGGCGCCGGTGGTGGACGAGCTCCGGACCTGGATGAACAGCGGCTCGCATCGGATCAACCGCGAGCACCCGGGCGCGTCCGGCTCCTATGACCAGAGCGCCGCGGTGCGGATCATGGACGCCTGGTGGCCGCTGCTCGTCAAGGCCCAGTTCGGCCCGACGCTCGGATCTTCGCTGCTCGGCCAGGTCGAGGGCGACTTCCCGATCAACGACCAGCCCGGCCACGGCGTGTCCGGCCCGCACCTGGGCTCGGCGTGGGACGTCGGCTTCTACGGGATCGTCCAGAAGGACCTGCGCTCGGTGCTCGGCCGCAAGGTGGCGGGGCCGCTCAACCGCCGCTACTGCGGTGGCGGGTCGCTGGCCAAGTGCCGGACGGCGCTCGAGAACTCCCTGCGCGTGGCCGCCGGCGTCCCCGCGGCCAGCGTCTATCCCGCTGACCGCGTCTGCAAGGCCGGCGACCAGATGTGCTCGGACTCGATCCAGTTCCGCGCGATCGGCGCCATCACGCAGCCGCTGATCGAGTGGATCAACCGGCCCACCTTCCAGCAGGCCGACTCGATCCTGGGGCACGGGGCGGGTTAGCGAGCTCCGTGTTGGGGCGAAACCCCGGCTATGTCGGGGTTTCTTCCCAAGCGGTGTGCGCCTGACCGGGGATCACGTTCCTCTGAGGAACGAGATCCGCGGGGGCGGTGGCGCGGGGCGGTGGCGTGGCGCGCAGGGCGCAGTGGCGCGGTGGCGCGGGGCGGTGGCGTGGCGCGGTGCGGTGGCGGCGCGGCATGGATGCCGCGCCGCAACGGCCCCACGGATGACCGGCCGCAGGCCGGGCCCAAAAAGGACCGGAAAGGCGCTGTCTATACTCATCCGCCCCGCGCAGGTAGGCGGGTCTTTTTCTACTCCGATTACAGGTTTTTTCGATGCCCAAGGACGTCATCCTCACCCCCGAAGGCCTGGCCAACCTCAAGTCCGAGCTCGAGACGCTGTCGACGACCCGCCGGCGCGAGATCGCGGCTCGGATCAAGGAGGCCCGCGAGTTCGGCGACATCTCCGAGAACGCCGAGTACGACGACGCCAAGAACGAGCAGGCGATGCTCGAGGCCCGGATCGCCACGCTTGAGGACAAGCTCCGCTCGGCCACCGTCATGGACCCGTCCGATCTCGGCACCGATGTGGTCCGGGTGGGCTCGGTCGTGCACGTCAAGGACGAGGCCGGCAAGTCGACCAAGTACACGATCGTGGGCTCCGCCGAGGCCAAGCCCGCAGAGATGAAGCTCTCCAACGAGTCGCCGGTGGGCAAGGCGCTGCTCGGCCACCAGAAGGGCGAGGAGGTCGTCTTCTCGACCCCCAAGGGCGAGCGCAAGCTGAAGATCACCAAGATCGACGTCCAGTAGGGCGTCGGTGGCCGAGGGGCCCGAATCTGAGCTGCTGGCGGCGCGCCGGCGCAAGCTCGAATCGCTGCGCGCCGATGGGGTGGACCCGTTCCCGCACGCCTTTCCGGGGGTCGAGCGGATAGCGGGCGTGCGGGCGCTCCACGAGCGGCTCGCGCCCGGTGACGAGACAGAGGTCTCCCACCGGGTGGCGGGGCGCCTCGCCGCTCGCCGCGGCCAGGGCAAGATGGCGTTCCTCGACCTCGTCGATCGCAGTGGTCAGATCCAGTTGCAGGCGCGCTCCGACGTGCTGGGCTCCGAGGCGATGGAGCGCCTGCTGTCGCTGGATCTGGGCGACCTGATCGGGGTCGACGGCACGGCGCTGCGCTCGCGGCGGGGGGAGCTCTCGCTCCGCGTCGACGGGTACACGCTGCTGGCGAAGTCGCTGCGCCCGCCGCCGGAGAAGCACCATGGCCTCAAGGACGTCGAGACGCGCTTCCGCCACCGGGAGCTCGACCTGATCAGCTCGTCCGAGGCGCGGGAGCTCTTCATCCTGCGTGCCCGCGTGATCTCGGCGGTCCGGCGGTTCCTCGACGAGCAGGGCTTCGTCGAGGTCGAGACCCCGGTGCTCCAGCCGCTCTACGGTGGCGCCGCCGCGCGACCCTTCACCACTCACCACAACGCGCTCGACCGCGAGTTCTACCTGCGTATCGCCACCGAGCTCTATCTGAAGCGGCTGATCGTGGGCGGGCTCGAGCGCGTATACGAGCTGGGCAAGGACTTCCGCAACGAGGGCGTCGACACCACGCACAACCCCGAGTTCACGATGCTCGAGTTCTACGAGGCGTATGCGGACTACAACGACATCGCGGCGCGTTGCGAGCAGCTGGTGGCGTATGTGGCGCGCGAGGTCGGGTACTCCGGCGAGATCGATCTGTCGGCGCCCTGGCGGCGCGAGACCCTCACTGACGCGATCCGGACCCGGACCGGGATCGACATCGGCCAGTACCCGGACCGCGACGCGCTGGCGGCCGTGATGCGCTCGCGCGGGATGGACGCCCCGTCCGATGACACCTGGCCCCAGCTCGTCGACGAGCTTCTATCGAAGCACGTCGAGCCGACCCTGATCGAGCCGACGTTCATGCTCGACTACCCGGTGGCGATGTCGCCGTTCGCGAAGAACCACCGCTCGGATCCGGGGCTCGTCGAGCGCTTCGAGGCCTACATCGACGGGATGGAGATCGCCAACGCGTTCACCGAGCTCAACGACCCCGACGAGCAGCGCCGGCGGTTCATCGCCCAGCGGGAGCTCGCAGGGGCCGGCGACGCCGAGGCGCAGCCCTACGACGAGGCCTTCCTGCGCGCGCTCGAGCAGGGGATGCCGCCCACCGGGGGGATCGGGATCGGGATCGACCGGCTCGTGATGGTTGATGAGCGGCCAGCGCTCGATCCGCGAGGTCGTGCTCTTCCCCGCCATGCGCGACTGAGGGAAACCGCCGCCAGGAGAGGGATTCCGGGCCTCGAAATCTCTACTCAACTTGACCGCCACCGGCGGCTGTCGTTGTGCACACCGGAATCCGGGTACCAAAAAGAGCCATCAGACCTGCTGGTAGACTGAGGCGTGGCCCGAGAGACAACCGTTTCGACTCATCGAACTACGGCCCGGGGCCGATTAAATGAGTTGAACGGGAGTCCCGCGTCCCCAAAGCCGCTTATGACTTTGGCAGGGTAGGAGAGCCCAGGAAAGAAAAACCCTCGACCGAACACCGCCCAAGTACCCGTCGCACCAGAGAGAAGATTTCATGTTCGAGCGATTTACAGAGCGAGCCCGTCAGGTGGTTGTCCTGGCGCAGGAAGAGGCGCGAACGCTCAAGCACAACTACATCGGCACCGAGCACATCCTGCTTGGCCTGCTGCGCGAGGAAGAGGGGCTGGCGGCCCGCGTCCTGGAGTCTCTTGACATCACTGTCGAGCGCGTCCGCGCTCAGGTCGTGCGCATCGTCGGCTCCGGCGAGGAGGTCACCTCCGGCCAGATCCCCTTCACCCCGCGCGCCAAGAAGGTGCTCGAGCTAGCGCTCAGGGAGGCGCTTAGCCTGGGCCATAACTACATCGGCACCGAGCACATCCTGCTGGGGCTCGTGCGCGAGAACGAGGGGGTTGCCGCGCGCATCCTGCTCGACTTCGACGCCGACTCCGAGAAGATCCGCAACGAGGTCATCCGCATGCTCTCGGGGCCCGGGAGCCGCCAGCGCGGCTCCGGTGGCGCCGCTGCCTCGGGCGCGGCCGCGGCCGGCGAGGGCAAGAAGTCCTCCAAGCTGCTCGACCAGTTCGGGCGCAACCTGACCAAGCTCGCGGCCGAGGGCAAGCTGGATCCGGTCGTCGGTCGTGAGACCGAGATCGAGCGGATCATGCAGATCCTGTCTCGCCGGACCAAGAACAACCCCGTTCTGGTGGGCGAGCCGGGGGTCGGGAAGACCGCCGTCGTCGAGGGCCTGGCCCAGCGGATCACGAACGCCGACGTTCCCGAGCTGCTCAAGGGCAAGCAGATCTACACGCTGGACCTGGCCGCCCTGGTCGCGGGGTCGAAGTACCGCGGCGAGTTCGAGGAGCGCCTCAAGAAGGTGATGAAGGAGATCACCCAGCGCGGCGACATCATCCTGTTCATCGACGAGCTCCACAACCTCGTGGGCGCGGGCGCGGCGGAGGGCGCGATCGACGCCGCTTCGATCCTGAAGCCGGCTTTGGCCCGCGGCGAGCTCCAGACGGTCGGCGCGACGACGCTCGAGGAGTACCGCAAGTACCTGGAGCGGGATTCCGCTCTGGAGCGGCGCTTCCAGAAGATCACCGTCGACCAGCCGACCACCGAGGAGACCGTTCAGATCCTCAAGGGTCTGCGCGACCGCTACGAGCAGCACCACAAGGTGAACATCACCGACGAGGCGCTGGAGGCCGCGGCGGACCTGGCGGATCGCTACATCTCCGACCGGTTCCTGCCCGACAAGGCGATCGACCTGATCGACGAGGCCGCGTCACGCATGCGGATCAAGTCGATGACCTCCCCGCCCGTGTACCGCGAGCTCGAGGACGAGATCGACGAGACGCGCCGGGCCAAGGAGGAGGCGATCGAGTCGCAGGAGTTCGAGAAGGCCGCGAACCTGCGCGACAAGGAGCGCCGCCTCACCCAGCGCAAGCGCGAGCTGACCGAGCAGTGGGACGCCGGCGAATCGACCGAGCGCCCCGCCATCGGTGAGGAGGAGATCGCCGACATCGTGTCGATGTGGACCGGCATCCCGGTGTTCAAGCTCACCGAGGCCGAGACGCAGAAGCTGATGCGGATGGAGGAAGAGCTCCACAAGCGCGTCATTGGGCAGCACCCGGCGATCGAGGTCGTCTCCAAGGCGATCCGCCGGAGTCGTGCCGGTCTGAAGGACCCGAAGCGGCCCACCGGCTCGTTCATCTTCCTCGGCCCCTCGGGCGTGGGGAAGACCGAGCTGGCGCGGACCCTGGCCGAGTTCCTGTTCGGGGACGAGGACACGATGATCCGGATCGACATGTCCGAGTACATGGAGAAGCACGCGGTCTCCCGTCTCGTCGGTTCGCCCCCGGGCTACATCGGCTATGACGAGGGCGGCCAGCTCACAGAGGCCGTGCGGCGCAAGCCCTACAGCGTGCTGCTGCTCGACGAGATCGAGAAGGCGCATCCGGATGTGTTCAACATCCTGTTGCAGATCCTCGAGGACGGGCGTCTGACCGATGCTCAGGGGCGGACCGTGGACTTCCGCCACTGCATCGTGATCATGACCTCGAACATCGGGGCCTCGGAGATCGCCCGCAACACGCCTCTGGGCTTCGCGGTGTCCGACGACGAGACCGGGATCACCTACGACGACATGAAGAACCGGATCATGGGCGAGCTGAAGAAGGTCTTCCGGCCCGAGTTCCTGAACCGGATCGACGATGTGATCGTCTTCCACAAGCTGGCCAAGGACGAGATCAAGGAGATTGTGGAGCTGCTTCTGCGGCGGATCCGCGCCTCGATGGCCGAGCGCGAGCTCCAGCTGGAGCTCTCCGAGCCGGCCAAGGACCTGCTCGTCGACAAGGGCTGGGATCCCGCAATGGGCGCCCGTCCGCTGCGGCGTGCGATCCAGCGCTACATCGAGGATCCGCTCGCGGACTTCGTCCTGCGCTCTCAGGTCCCGTCGGGTTCGACCGTCATGGTCGACGCTCCCGCCGATGGTGAGGGCGCCGGCGACGGTGCCTCGGGCGGTGCGACGGGTGGCGACGGCGAGGTCAAGCTCACCGTGATCGAGCCCAAGGAGCCGCAGCCAACTCCGGTTGGGGTGGGCGGCGGCGAGGGCGGCGAGCCGGGCGATCAGGGCTCGGAAGGCCCGGACGCCCCGCAAGAGTCTGAGTAGTCCCAAGAAGCTGAGGGCAGCGGCGGCCGCGTTTGCGGCCGCCGTTCTGCTTTTCGGGTGCGGTGGCGGCTCTCCGGCGCCGGCGGCGGTTGCCGCGGGGGCCGCTTCAGTCGCCGGTTACGCGGCTGGGGGCGCGCCGGGGCTGCAGGTGATCCCGACGGTGGCGGTCGGCAGCGGGGCCGCGCCGGCGGTGCTTGCGCTGCCGGGAGGGGGCTGGGATGTGTCCTTTGACGTCCGGGTGGCGCCGGGCGCGCGGCTGGCCGTGGGGACGGGTAGCGGTCGCGCGCTGCTGGGGTTCGTGGGCCGGCGGTCGGGGGCGCCGCTCGTCGTCGCAGGCGGGCGCTCGTTCGTGCACACGGTGCGGCCCGGGTGGCTGCGTGGTGAGTCGCTGCACGTGGAGGCGACGCCGGGCGCGGTGAGCGTCGACGGTCGGGCGCTGCCGCGGGGGGGCGGTGGCGCGGGGGGAGCGCTGACGTTCGCGGTCAGTGGTGGTGCGGGGACGGTGCGGGCGCTGATCATCTCGGCCCGGACGAATCCGGGCGCGCTGCTGCTCCATCGGGTGGCCGAGCTCCACGCCCGGGTCTCAGCACGCGGGTTCCCGTTGGGGGCGACGCTGGGGGACCGGATCACCTACGCCAACCGGTACTGGACGAGCGGCTTCTACGCCGGCGCGCTCTGGCAGGCGGCGGCGCTGGCGCCGGGGCGGGCGGCGCGCGCGATGTTCACCTCGTGGGCGCTCAGCGCCACCGTGAACCACTTCGGGCAGGAGCGCAGGCCGACCCACGATCTCGGCTTCATGTACGGGGAGTCGTCGCTGGCCGCGTGGCGGGCCTTGTGCCGGGGTCGGATTCCGGCTGCAGGGAGCGCGGCGGTGTGCGCGCGGCTGAAGCGGAGCGCGCTCGCGGCGGCCGGTGAGCTCGTGGCGCTCGAGCGTTCGAATGCGCGCGCGGGGACGATCCCCACGAACCCCACGAGCGGGAACACGATCATCGACAGCGTGATGAACATCGTGCTGTTGCCGTGGGCGTCCCGGGTGACCGGCGATCCGGTGTATGCCGGGGTGGCGCGGCGGCATGCGTCGGTGGTGGCTTCGCTTCTGGTGCGGCGCGACGGCTCGACGGCCCAATCGGTGAACTTCGACCGCGCCACCGGCCAGGTGCTGTTCGTCTCGACGCACCAGGGGCTGTCCGCGTCGAGCACGTGGTCGCGCGGGCAGGGATGGGCGGTTTACGGATTCGCCCAGGCCGCCGTCGACCTGCACTCTGCGGCGCTGCTACGGGCGGCTTTGCGCGCCGCGCGTTACGTGGCGGAGCATCTGCCGGCAGGGGGCATTCCCCTGTGGGACTACGACGCGGGGGCGGGCGCGCCCGTCGACGTGTCCGCGGGTGTGATCACCGCCGCGGGGCTCTTGCACCTGTCGGCCGCCTGCCGCTCGTTCCCCGGTATGTGCTCCTCGCCGGGCCGGTGGCGGGCGCTGGGCCGGCGGATGCTCGGGGCCGCGTTGACCCGTGCGCGCGCGACCCCGCCGCTCGGACTGTTGCGTGACCAGATCCTGAACGAGCGGGGGTGCCGCGGCGGGTGCAGCGGCTCGGAGCTGATCTTCGGGATCACGTACGGGTTGGAGGCCGAGAGGCTTTTGGGGCCGGCCCGCTAGCGCGGTCCGGCGTCCCTGGGGCCGGTGGCGCCGGGCATCCATGCCGCGTGCGCTGGCGTGCGGTGGCGGGCGGTGGCGGGGCGGTGCGCGGTGGGTGGCGCGGTGAGGCGGGCGCGTGGGTGCGGAGGCGCGGTGGCGCCCCGGGAAGATCGTTCCTTTCGGCGCGCGAAGTTCACCGAGACCGAGCTTTATCCCGCCCAGCGGGAACTTCCTCGGCTTCGGCGATCAGGGTGCGCCGAGTGGAACGATCTTCCCGGTCGCCCGCGCCGACCTGTGACAACTCGCCCGCGAGTCGCAACGGAACTGCTTCAAACGGGCTTTGCCGTCAGCACCCCGGCGTAGCCTGGACGGCACGATGCCCCGCGCCACCTCCATCCACGTCTGCTCAGCCTGTGGACAGGAGACTCCGCGCTGGGCGGGGCAGTGTCCGGGGTGCGGGGAGTGGAACACCCTTGTCGAGCAGGTCAAGCCAGAACGCGCCGCGGGCGCCGGTGGATCCGGCCGGCGCGGCACGCGCGCGAAGCCTTCGCGGCCGGTGGCGCTGCGCGACGTCGCCGCGGCCGAGCACGATCGGCTGAGCACGGGCATCGGCGAGCTCGACAACGTGCTCGGTGGCGGCCTCGTCCCTGGGTCGCTGGTGCTGCTCGGTGGCGCGCCCGGGATCGGGAAGTCCACCCTCACGACGATGGCGCTGGCCAACCTTCACGCGCAGGGAAGGCGCACGCTCTACGTCTCGGCGGAGGAGTCGGCGGCACAGATCCGCCTGCGCGCGGAGCGGCTGCCGCAGGCGGCTGCGCTTGCCATCCCGGTCATCGCCGAGACCGATCTGCACAGCGTGATCGCCACGCTGGAGCACGAACGCCCCGAGGTGTGCGTGATCGACAGCGTCCAGACGCTGCACTCTGACGAGCTTTCGAGCGCGGCGGGGTCGGTGGCGCAGGTGCGGGAGGTCGCGGGCGAGATCATGCGCGTGGCCAAGACGCTGCGGATCGCGGTGCTGCTCGTGGGTCACGTCACCAAGGACGGGGCGCTGGCCGGTCCGCGGGTGCTAGAGCACCTGGTCGACTGCGTGCTCCAGTTCGAGGGCGAGCGTGAGCGGACCTACCGGACCGTCCGCGCCATCAAGAATCGCTTCGGGTCGACGAGCGAGGCCGGCGTGTTCGAGATGCGCGACCACGGCCTGGTCGAGGTCCTGGATGCCTCGGCGCGGTTCGTGGGCCAGGCCACCCGGGCGCCGGGGAGCGTCGTCCTGTGCGCGATGGAGGGCTCGCGGCCGCTGCTCGTCGAGGTTCAGGCGCTCGTCAGCACCTCGGAGCTGGTGCCGCCGCGGCGGGTGGTGAGCGGCCTCGACCGCAACCGGCTGGCGCTCGTGCTCGCCGTCCTCGGGCGCCACGCCGCCATCGGCCTCGGGGCCTCGGACGTGTTCGTGAACGTGGTCGGTGGCGTGCGGATCGAGGATCCGGCGGCCGATCTGGCGGTGGCGATGGCGGTGGCGAGCGCGGTCAAGCGGGTGGCGCTCACCGCGGGCGGCGGGGGAGAGCGGCCGCTCGCCTGCTTCGGCGAGCTTGGGCTCACGGGCGAGCTTCGGGCGGTGGCGCACGGCGATCGGCGCCTAGCGGAGGCGGAGAAGTTCGGATTGGCACCGGTGGTGGAACCCGAGGGCCACCGGACACTGCAGGGGGCGCTTCGTGCAGCGCTCGACAGAGGCCGCGGGGCGCGCGCGATCGCGGCCTGACGGGGCCGCCCGTGGGGGCCGCGACGGTGGCGCCGGTGCCGGCGCATCCCATCCGTTATTCAGCACCAGGGGGCGGGCCTTTATCCCTCAAGACCGGGTAAAATCGACCCTGATGCCGCCGCGATCCGGGGAAGAGCTCAAAGAAGAGCTCGAGTCTCGACAAGACTCCCGGTTGGTCAGGGCACTCGAGATGGTGGCGCCCGGGACCTCGCTGCGGGAGGGGATCGACAACATCCTGCATGCCCACACGGGCGGGCTGATCGTCATCGGCGACCTCGACGAGCTGGCGTTCCTGTTCTCGGGCGGGATCAAGCTCGAGCTCGAGTACTCGCCGGCGCTGCTCTACGAGCTGGCGAAGATGGACGGAGCGATCGCGCTCAGCGCGAACGCCATGAAGATCGTGCACGCGAACGTGCAGCTGACGCCCGACCCGACGATCCTCACGCTCGAGACCGGGACACGCCACCGCACGGCGGAGCGCGTGTCCAAGCAGACCGACGCCCTCGTGGTGGCGATCTCCGAGAGGCGCGAGGTCGTCTCGCTCTACGTCGACGGCAACAAGTACATCCTCGAGGACATCCCGGTGGTGCTGGCCAAGGCCAATCAGGGCCTGGCCACGCTCGACAAGTACCGCAGCCGGCTCGACCAGGTCTCAACCCGCCTCACCGCGCTCGAGTTCGAGGGCGGCGCCACCCTGCACGACGTCCTCACGGTGCTTCAGCGGGCCGAGCTCGTGACCCGCATGGCCGTCGAGATCGAGCGCTACATCGTCGAGCTCGGCACCGAGGGCCGGCTGATCGAGATGCAGCTCGACGAGACGATGGTGGGCGTCTCGGCCGACAAGGCCGCGCTCGTGCACGACTACCTGGTCGACGACGACGACGCGAGCTTCGCCACCGCCTTCGATGGGCTCGTACGCCTGCCCCATCAGGACTTACTGGACTTCGGTCGGCTGGCCGAGCTGCTCGGCCACGACCGCAAGCTGAACACCCTCGACTACCCCGTATCTCCGCGCGGCTTCCGGATCTTGGGGCGCATACCACGGTTGCCCAAGCTAGTTGTGCAGCGGATCGTTGACGAGTTCGGAGGACTCGAGGAATTGCTCGCCGCCACCGATGGCGAGCTGGAGACCGTCGACGGAGTCGGCGAGATCCGGGCGAAGGACATCAGGGAAGGCCTTCGCCGCCAGCAGGAGATCAACCTGGTTGATCGCTACCTGCAGACGTAGTTCCACGCCGTGCTAAACCGCCTGCGGGACTCGTCCCGCGCGGCCGGACTGAGGAGGACACCATCACAGAGCTAATGGAAGAGCAGCTGACGGACTTGGACGGCCCAGAGCCCGTTGTGCACATCGAGTTCGAGATTGGCGACAGTGTGGTCTACCCGCACCATGGCGCCGGCAGGGTGATACGCAAGGAGCAGAAGGAGGTCCTCGGCGAGAGCCGCGAGTACCTCACGATCAAGATCCTCCATAACGACATGACCGTCATGGTCCCGACCGAGAACGCCGCCCTCGCCGGGCTGCGGCGCGTGATCGACGAGGAGACGGTGAAGAAGGTGCTCGCGGTACTCCAGGACGAGTGCTCCGAGATGCCGAAGAATTGGAACCGGCGGTTCAAGCACAACCGCGACAAGATCAAGACCGGCGACATCTACGAGCTCGCGGAGGTCGTGCGGAACCTCGCCATCCGAGAGGCCGAGAAGGGCTTGTCGACTGGCGAGAAGCAGATGTACACGCGCGCCAAGAAGATCCTCGCCTCGGAGCTGATGTACGCGCTCGCGATGAACGAGGAAGAGGTCGAGCAGCACATCCAGTTCCTGCTGAGCGAACCGTCTGGAAACGCAAACGGCAAGGTGGCCGTAGCCGCCGAGTAGGCCTACCGAACGCATGGCGGTCGCGTTGATCGTGGCCGCAGGTCGTGGGGAGCGTCTTGGGTCCGCGAGGCCCAAGGCGCTCATCGCGCTGGCCGGCAAGCCGATGCTGGAGTGGAGCGTAGGCGCGCTGAAAGCAGTTCCCGCCGTGACCGAGATCGTGATCGCGCTCCCGGCCGCAGAGCTGAACGCGGCACCACGGGGCACCACCGCGGTCGCCGGTGGCGCGGTGCGCTCGGAGTCGGTGCGCCGGGCGCTCGCCACCGCCGGTCCCGGTGACCCGGTGATCGTCCATGACGCGGCGCGTCCGCTGGCGTCTCCCGGCCTGTTCGAGCGGGCGGTGGCGGACCTCGAGGCGTCGGGGGCGGACGCCGTGATCGCCGCGGCCCCGGTGCCCGACACGATCAAGCAGGTCGGCGCCGACGGGCGCACGGTGGCGGACACGCTCGACCGCGCCCGGCTGTGGGCGATCCAGACCCCGCAGGTGTTCCGCCGCGCCCGGCTGGAGGCGGCGCTCGCCGACGAAGGGCTGCTGGCGCGGGCCACGGACGACGCGTGGCTGATCGAGCAGCAGGGAGGCGTGGTGCGGGTGCTGCCGGCGGGCGAGCCGAACTTCAAGGTCACCACCCCGGACGATCTCCGGATGGCCGAGCTCCTCCTGAGCGAGCGGTGAGCGTCCAGACCGGCATCGGGTACGACTGCCACCGGTTCGAGGAGGGGCGGCGCCTGGTGCTCGGCGGGGTCGAGCTCGAGCACGATCGCGGGCTCTCCGGCCACTCCGACGCCGACGTCCTCACCCACGCCATCATCGACGCCCTCCTCGGAGCCGCCGCGCTCGGCGACATCGGCGAGCACTTTCCCGACACCGACGAGCGCTACCGAGACGCGGACTCGATCGGGTTGTTGCGCGCGAGCGTCGAGTTGCTCGGGCGCCACGGCTTCACCGTCCACCACGTCGACGCCACCGTCGTGATCGAGCGGCCGAAGCTCGCCCCGGTCCGCGAGCAGGTTCGCGTGCGGCTGGCGGAGGCCATGGGGCTGACACCCGAGCACGTGAGCGTCAAGGCGACGCGGGGCGAGGGGATGGGCTTCGTCGGGCGCGAGGAGGGCGCGGCCGCGCTCGCGGTCGCGACAATCGAGCGATGAACGCGATTCACAACCGCCTCTGCTCCTCGGCGTGGTGGGCTCAGCGCGTCGAGCAGAAGCTGCTCCCGTTCGGGCTCGACGGCCTGGAGCTTGGGGACGACGTGCTCGAGATCGGCCCCGGCTTCGGAGCCACCACCCGTCTCCTGGTCGATCGGGTTTCCCGGCTGCGGGTGCTCGAGCTCGACCCGCGCTACTGCGAGCGCCTGCGCGCGGAGCTCGACGTCGAGGTCGATCAGGGCGATGCCACCGCGCTGCCCTATGAGGATGGGCGGTTCTCGGCCGTGGTGTGCTTCACGATGCTCCACCACATCCCGGTGGCGAGCGATCAGGACCGGGTGTTCGCCGAGGTGGCGCGGGTGCTGCGACCGGGTGGGATCTTCGCCGGCACCGACAGCATCGGCACCGGCTGGCTGTTCAAGCTGATCCACGTCGGCGACACGCTGTTGCCGATCGGCCCGGATGGGTTGCCGGCGCGTCTGCGCGCCGCCGGTCTCGCCGACCCCCACGTGGAGCGCGCCGCGAACTCGTTCCGCTTCCGGGCGCGCAGGCCGGCCTGAGGCGTCCGGACGGGGTCGATCGGCCCCACGGACGCCGAGCGAGCGAAATCCGGCGTGGAGCGTTCGCGTGGTCCGTCTGCCGTCGTGCCAGATTCCGAGCGAGGCCCCTACCGGCGCAGGACCCTACTGGGCCCGCGCCACGCGCCGGCCGGCCGCTCGCTCGCGCAGCCGCTCGTGCTCGACCAGCCGCTCGAGCTGCTGGAGGCTTTGGCTGAGATGACCGGACACCGTCGGCGCCGCGACCCGCTCGGCGAGCCATCCGAACAGCCCGGACCCGGCCACGCCGTAGGCGAGGCGCAGCTCGACGCGGGTCCGGCCGCCCGGCGCCTCGCGCAGGCGCCACCGGCCGCGCTGGTCGATCCCGGTGATCGAAACCCAGGCCATCTCGCTCGGCGGCAGCCACTCCACCACCTCGATGAGGCCGCCGACCTCGGCCGAGCCCACCCGGAACAGCATCCGGTAGCGGGCGCCGAGCCCGGTCGGATCATCGCCCACGACCTCCCACCGCGTCACGCCCGACATGTAGAGGAGCGCGCACTCGGGGTCGGTGACGATCGACCAGATCCTGTCCCTCGGTGCCGCGAGCGTGCGGCTGGCCGTCGCCCTCATCCGATCACCGGAAGCCGGCGCTCGGAGGCGAGCGCGTCGAGGGTCTCCTGCATCACCCGGATGAGGTGGTCGTAGACCTCGGTGGGATCGGGCTTGGGTCCGAACTCGGCCTGAAGGTCGATCGGCGGCAGGGCCTCGATCGTGATCTTTGCCGGGAGTGGGATGTGGCCCATCATGTCGCCGACATTGAGCCCCCAGGGCACGGCCAGCGAGATCGGGAGCACCTTCAGGCGGAAGACGCGGTCGAGCGCCAGCAGCTTCGCCAGCCGCTCGCCGCGCGTCAGGAACAGCGCCGTCTCCTGGCCGCCGACGGACACCACGGGGACGATCGGGACGTTCTCCTCGATCGCGAGGCGGATGAATCCCTTGCGGCCGGCGAAGTCGACCTCGTGACGGTGCCAGCTGGGGCGGTGGACCTCGACGTCGCCGCCGGGATAGACGAGCAGCGCCGATCCGTCCTGCAGCGCCTTGCGCGCGTTCTCCGGCGACGCCGCCACCGTGCCGAACTTGCGCAGGAAGCCGAGCCCGGGCAGCGACAGGACCAGGTTGTGGGCGAGCTGGTAGAAGTGGCGCTCGACTCCGAAGTACGTGCTGAAGGCGAGGGTGAACACGATCGTGTCCGGGGTCATGTTCCCCCCCGAGTGGTTGCCGACCAGCAGCACCGGACCTGAATCGGGGATGTTCCCGAGCCCGCGGACCTCGCCGCGGAACCACAGGCTCGAGAGCAGCCAGAGCCAGGGAAGGTTCTCGCGGATGTAATCCGGGTCGCGCTCGTCGAGGTTCGCCTTGGGGATGCGCCGCCGGGCCTGACTGGCGAGCTCTCGGAGTACGCGTGCCGCCAGCGGGCCGCGGCCGTCCGAGCGCTTGGGGTCGGCGGCCGTCTCGGCGGCGTGGCCGTTGCGAGAGGACCGGTCGGCTACATCCGCCTGGGCCATCGGCGCGAGATGTTAAATCAAGCTGCCTGGACGCCGCGCCGCAACTGCGCCGGCGTACCGATCCCGGCCGGCTCCGCACGTGCGAAGAAGTCCATCAGCAGCCTGTTCGTCTCCTCGGGACGCTCGACCTGGGGCACGTGGCCGCAGCTCTCGAGCGTGACCTGCTCGGCGCTCGGCAGCCACTTGCGCACGTGGCGGCTGAACCCTGCCGGGATCAGGGGGTCGTGGTCGCCCCAGATGAACGTCGCCGGCGGGCGCAGCTCGCTGAGCCGCGGGTAGAAGCCGTGACGGCCGAACGGAGCCTCCAAGTAGATGTTGCGGGCGCTCGAGAGGAAGGCGTAGCGCGCCCCGGCGTTGTGGTAGATGCGGCGGAACTCGTCGACCATCAGGTCGCCGACCGCCGGATCGAGCCGGTCACGGTCGTAGAAGATGCTCCAGAACTGCGAGGCGACCATCGAGCGGCGGAAGCTGTGTGGCAGCAGCCCGAACTCGGGCCGGAGCAGACGGACGATCGGGTGAAAGCCACGCCGGATCCACGCCACCGCGGGACACAGGAGGCCGAGACCCCACACCCGCTCGGGCTCCATCAGACCCATCTCGATCGCGATCCGACCGCCCATGGAGTTCCCGACCACGTGGCAGGCGGGGATGTCGAGCTCGTCGAGGAGGCCGATCATGATCTCGGCGAACCAGCGCGCGTTGTAGGCGCCGAGCGCGGGCTTGCTCGAGGATCCGAAGCCGGGCAGGTCGGGCGCGTGCACCCGGTAGCGGCGGCTGAGGGCGGCCGCGGTCTCGAGGAACGACGCCCGGGTGCCCCCGAGGCCATGGATCAGCAGAACGTCCGGGCCCTCGCCCATGGTCAGCGTCGAGATCCGGTGGCGGCCGACGGGAATGTCGTGGATCTCAAGGAGCGGCGGGCGGCCGCCGGGCAGGCGGAACATGCCTTCGAAGCCGATCGCGTAGTCGAGGTTGCCGCTCACCTCGAGGCGGCGGCTCTGGAAGGCCTCGATTCCGGAGAACTCGCCGTCCCGCAGGCGCATCCAGGTGTCGGCGTCGGTCGAGAGGCAGACATCAGGGGTGCGGCGGGTGCCGCCCTTGCGCACGCGCGCGCCGTGGGGGGTGCACCGGACCTCCCACAGGTGGCCCAGATCGCACAGCTTGATGTGGTAGGTGGCGTCGAAGCCCTCATCCGCCCCCAGGAACCGGTCCGGAAGTGAGCGGAATGCCGCCTCGACGTCCGCCAGACGCCAGTCGCTGCGAGCCTGCCCTGACACGGGCGGCACCCTACAAGCCTCCTCGGGCGGACGCTCTCATCACCGGTAGGGTTGCCGGATTGTGCGAACGATCTCGCTGCATGACACGCTCACCGGCGAGGTGCGCGCGCTGGAGCCGCGAGAGCCGGGACGGGTGGGAATCTATGCATGCGGCCCCACGGTGTACGGACGGATCCACGTGGGCAACGCGCGTCCGTTCGTGGTCTTCTCGCTGCTCAAGAGGTTCCTCGTCCATCAGGGTTTCCAAGTTACGTTTGTCGCAAACATAACGGACGTCAACGACAAGATTTACGCGGCGGCCGCCGAGGCGGGCGTCGAGAGTGCGCAGCTGGCCCGAGAGATGACCCAGGCGTACATCTCGGACACCGACGCCCTGGGTCTGGGGCGCCCTGACCGTGAGCCGCTGGCCAGCGAGACGATCGACGGGATCATCGGGCTGATCGGGCGGCTGGTGGAGACGGATCACGCGTATGCGGTGGATGGGGACGTCTACTTCCGCGTCCGCAATTACCCAGCATACGGCGAGTTATCGCACCGGGCAGTCGGGGATATGGACCAGGGCGAGGGCGTCGAGGGGGCCGACCTGAAGGAGGAGCCGGTCGATTTCGCGCTCTGGAAGGCCCACAAGCCGGGGGAGGACACGGCCTGGGATTCGCCGTGGGGGCGGGGCCGCCCCGGTTGGCACATCGAGTGCTCGGCGATGGCGGAGGCGATTCTCGGCGTCGACTTCGAGATCCACGGCGGCGGCTCTGACCTGATCTTCCCGCACCACGAGAACGAGGCCGCCCAGACGCGGGCCGCCCGGGGGGAGAGGCTGGCGCGCCTGTGGGTCCACAACGGGATGATTCGCCTCGACAGCGCGAAGATGTCCAAGTCCGTGGGCAACATCTTCGTCCTGCACGAGGCGCTCGAGGCCTACGGGCGTGAGGCCCTCATCATGTACTTCTGCGGGGGCCACTACCACCAGCCGCTCGAGTTCGACGACGAGCGCCTCAGCGAGGCGGCGGCGCGGGTGCGCCGGATCCGCGACACGGGACGGCGACTCGTCGACGGGCCCTCGCCCGAGTGGTCGGGGCCGGTGCGCGAACGCTTCCTGGCCTCGCTGGCCTATGACTTCAACACCCCCAAGGCGCTCGCCGAGGTGGCGGAGTGGGTCCGCGAGGCGAACCGCTCCGAGCAGCCCGTGGGCGCGGCCGATCTGCGCGAGATGCTCGGCCTGCTGGGGCTCGAGAGCCTGCTCGAGGGTGACCTCGAAGCCGCCCCGCCCGAGCTGATCGAGCTTCGGGACGCCCGCGAGCAGGCGCGCCAGGCCCGCGACTATGCCGAGGCCGACCGGCTGCGCGAGGAGATCCGGGCGCGCGGGTGGGAGGTCCGCGACGGCCCGGAGGGGCCGGAGCTGCTGCCGGCGGCGTGATCGTCTACGGGCGCAACCCCGTACGCGAGGCGCTCCGCGGCCCGCGTGCCGTCCGCCACGTCTGGGCGACGAGGAACGCCGCCCGCGAGCCGTGGCTGGGCGGCCAGCGCGTCACCGTGTCCTCGGCGGAGGAGGTGGATCGGCGCGCGGGCACGAGCGCCCACCAGGGGATCTGCGCCGAGGTCGAGGCGTTCCGGTACGCGGATCCCGATCGTCTCCTGGCTGACCCCGAGCCCCTGATCGTCGTGCTCGACCAGATCCAGGACCCGCAGAACCTGGGGGCGATCGCCCGGACGGCCGAGTGCGCCGGCGCCACCGGGCTCGTGATCCCCGAGCGCCGGGCCGCCGAGGTCACCCCCGCGGTGTGCAAGGCCTCGGCGGGCGCGGTCGAGCACATACCGATCGCCCGGGTGCGCAACGTGGCCGACTACATCGTGGCGGCCAAGGAGCGGGGCGTCTGGTGCTACGCGGCCGACGCGGCCGGGGGCCTCTCCTATGCCGAGGTCGACTGGAGCGGGGGCGCGGCGATCGTCCTCGGCGCCGAGGGCCACGGGGTTCGCCCGCGCGTCGCCGCCAGCTGCGACGCCCTGGTGTCGCTCCCGATGAAGGGCCGGATTGAGTCGCTCAGCGTGAGCGCGGCGGCGGCGGTGCTGCTGTACGCCGCGACCGTCCGGCGCGGCTGAAACCCTTCAGCGCTTGACAAACGTCCGGAACGTGGTGTAAACCTCCCGCCCGGCAGATAACCGTTAACTCGAGCTTTAGCGTCGAGGGAGCGGAATTGAAAATGCGGCGCCAGGGGAGGTGCGCGCCACGAATCCGTCCACCCGGTAGCCCGGGTGGGGAAGGGACGTCTCGTGGCCCGACTTGCTGCTTCGTCAGCTAACGCTCAACTTCAGGTCGAGGATGGGTACCTGATCGCCCTCGCCAAGCAGGGGAATTCCGACGCGTACGACAGGATCGTCCGCCGCTACTACGGGTTCGTGCGCCTCAAGGCCTCGTCCTACTTCCTGGCCGGCGGCGATGCCGACGATCTGATCCAGGAGGGCCTCGTCGGCCTGTACAAGGCGATTCGCGACTACCGCACCGACCGTGAGTCGAGCTTCCGCAACTTCGCCGAGCTCTGCATCACCCGTCAGATCATCACCGCGGTCAAGACGGCCACGCGGAACAAGCACACGCCGCTGAACCAGTACGTGTCCTTCTCGAGCAGCCCCTCGGGTGGCGTGAGCGAGATCGAGCCGACGCTCGACGAGGTCCTCGCCGGGTCGCCGATTCACGACCCGGTCAACCAGGTGATCTCCTCCGAGGAGGTCCGCGCGCTCGTGGCCTGCATCTCCACGGCGCTCTCGGAGCTCGAGTCTCGGGTGCTCGCGCTCTACCTCGACGGTCATTCCTACGAGGAGATGGGCGAGCGCATCGGCTGCGACTGCAAGACGGTCGACAACGCCCTTCAGCGCGTCAAGCGGAAGGTCGGGCAGCATCTGGCAGAGCGGAGCATCCCCGCGTAGCCGGCGCCGCCGATACCGATCCGGCCGCGACAGGGAGCCGGATCACGAATTCCGCGCCGCCGCCACCGCCGCCGTCGTCCGCGCGCCTGGCGACATCCACGTCGCCGCCCATGGCCGCGGCGAGCTCCTTGACGATGGCCAGCCCGAGTCCGGTGCCGACGGATCGGTCGCTGCGGTAGCGCCGGTACAGGTAGAAGCGCTCGAACGCGTGAGGAATCTCCTCCGGCGCCAGGCCGGGACCGGTGTCGCGCACGGCGATCCGCCCCGGCGCGGCGGCGACCGTGACCGTTCCGCCCGCGGGCGTCACCCGCAGCGCGTTCTCGATCAGGTTCGAGACCGCCTGGAGGATGCGATCGGCGTCTCCCTGCGTCCAGGCCTCCTCGGTGGCCTGACTCTCGAGCTCCACCGACAGTTCCCGCGCCCGCGGCAGGTGGCGCTCCACCGCAGCCCGGACGACGGCCGCGGCGTCGACCGCCTCGCTGGCCACGGCGAACCCGGCCCGCTCGAGGCGCGCCAGGTCGAGGAGGTCGCTGACCAGGCGCTCGAGGCGACCCGCCTCGGCTCCGATCACGCGCGCGGCATCCCCGGGCGAGACCGCGCTCTCCTCGAGCGCCTCGGCGTAGCCGCGGATCGAAGTCAGTGGCGTCTTCAGCTCGTGCGTGACCGACTCGAGGAACTGTCGCTGCGCGTCGCGGGCCCGGGTGAGGTCGGTCGACATGCGGTTGAAGGCCTGCCCGAGCTCGGCCAGCTCGTCGTCGCCGTCGACGGCCACCGTCACGCCGGGCTCGCCGGCGGCGACGCGGCCCGTGGCCTCCGAGAGCGCGGTGATCGGCCGGATCAGGCGCCGAGCGAGCAGGTAGGAGAGCAGCGCCGCCAGGGCGGCTCCTCCGAGTCCGGCGAGGACGAGGCTCCCCAGGAACGGGCGCCATTCCGCGAACGCCACCGCGGCCGGCCGCACGAGCACGACGCGGCCATTCTGCGCCGCGCGGACCGCGTAGAGGAGCGAGCGCCCGCGGACGTCGACGGTGCCCTGGACGTCGGAGGCCGACGCCGGAAGCGCCGCCAGCACCGCCTGACCCCGCAGGGGGCGGAGTGGGCGCGCGCGGCCGCGGCCGACCGCGTAGACGTGATCGCCCGGCGCGGCCTGCACGGCCGCGAGCTCCTCGGCCTGGGTCCGGAGGGCTGAGATCCGTTGCTGGGCGATGCGGTGGCGGACGAGGACCGTCGCCACGCCCACGGTGAGCGCGCACGAGGCGACCGCGGCGAGGGCCATATAGGCGAGAACGCGCCCGCGCAGGCTCACGCCGAGACGACCTTGTAGCCCACGCCGCGCACCGTGCGGATGAGCTCGGGCCGACCGAGCTTCTTGCGCAGCTGGGCGACGTGGACCTCGACCGTGCGTGTCTCGCCCGGATAGACGAATCCCCATACGGACTCGAGCAGCTGATCGCGGCTCACCACCTGGCCGGCATGGCGCAGGAGGAAGTCGAGCAGGTCGAACTCGCGCTGGGTGAGTCCGACCTCGTGTCCGTCGACCTGGACCTCGCGCGCGGTCCTCGAGAGCCGGACGTCTCCGAGCTCGACGACCTCCTCGGCGCGGGACGTGGTGGCGGCGCGGCGCAGGACCGCCTTGACGCGCGCGGCGAGCTCCCGGGGCGAGAACGGCTTAGCGACGTAGTCGTCGGCGCCGAGCTCGAGGCCGGCCACGCGGTCCGGCTCCTCGTCGCGCGCGGTGAGAATGATCACGGCCACGTGGCCGGCGATCCGGCGACACACCTCGAAGCCGTCGATCCCGGGGAGGCCGATGTCGAGCACGACGAGGCTTATCTGCTCGCGCGCGAGCTCGGAGAGGGCGTCCTCGCCCGAGCGGACCCAGAGCACCCGGTAACCCTCGCGCTCCAGGTATGTCCGGACGAGCGCGCCGATGTTGGGCTCGTCCTCGACCACCATCACCGTCGCGCTCATGCTCAGATCGTAGGTTGCGCGCGCGGTGGGCCCGGTCGGTTTTACACGCAGCTGACATTTGGCTGACCGCGGGCTTGCAGCGCCGCGCCACCATCGTTGCTGTCAATCCAGCAAAGGGGTCACACCAGATGTCATTCCTACGTAGTCACTTCAGGCTGATCGCGGTGGCGGTGAGCTGCGTCGCGATCGGGGGCGCGGCGAGCGCGATCGCCACCGCCGGCGCGGCGACGCCGCAGAGCAAGTCCACCTCGCACTCGCGTCGCGCAGGTCGCGCCGCGCTGGAGCGGGCGGTCCACGGAAACCTCGTGCTCGCCACGAAGAAGGGGTTCGTCAACGTCACCTTCGACCGCGGCACAGTGCAGGCGGTCCAAGGTCAGCAGCTCACCCTGTTGGAAGGCAGGCGCTCCGGGACGCACCGGACGGTGACCGTGAGCGTGCCCGCGGGCGCGGTCGTGCGTGTCGACGGCAAGAACGCGAGCCTCGCCGACGTCAAGCCCGGTCAGCGCGTGCGCGTCGTGCAGGGTCTGGCGCGGGCGCGGGTGGTGGCGCGGACGCCGCGCCACCCGTGACGCGGGCGCGCCTGGCTAGCGCAAGCGCCGCGCCACCCGTGACGCGCGCCGCGGCGGCTCAGCCCGCGATCGGCCCCAGCACCGGCTCGCGCCCGTAGGTGCTGAAGGCGCGGAAGCGGTTGAACTGCCGGTGCTCGGGGCCGTGGTAGTCGGAGGACCCGGTGCTGAGGAGCCCGAGCGCGGCGCACTGGTCGGCGAGGAGCGTGGCCTGCTCCTCGCCGTGCGTCGGGTAGAAGCACTCGACCCCGTCGATGCCGTAGGAGCGGAATCGCTCGATGGTGTCGCGCACCAGGTCGGCCTCCTCGACGTCCCAGAAGGGGTGCGCCCACACCGCCACCCCGCCGGCCTCGTGGATCGCCTGAATCGCATCCGGGACCGACGGGCCCTCGCGGGGCACGAACGCCGGCGTCCCCTCGATCAGGTAGGCGACGAGGAACGACGTCGGCTCCGTGTGACCCTCCTGCTCGAGGCGCTCTGCGTTGGCGGGGTGGCTCACCACCGCCTGAGCGAGGTGGGGGCGCCCGATCGACTCGCCGTTGGCCGAGCGCGCGTCGAGTGCGGCCTGGTCCACCTCGAAGCCGAGGCCCTTGATCGCGTCGACGATCGCCGCGGCCCGTCCTTCGCGCTGGGCGCGGTAACCCGCGAGGCGCTCGAGCAGGCGAGGATCGCGGTCATCGACCAGGTAGCCGAGGATGTGCAGATCGGCGCCGCGCACGTCGATGGTCGAGATCTCGACCGCGGTGACGACGCGAAGGCCGGCCTCGGCGCCGGCCTCGCACGCCTCGCGCACGCCGCCGACGCTGTCGTGATCGCTCAGCGCCAGCAGCTCCAAGCCGGACTCGGCGCCGGCGCGCACCACCTCGGCTGGGGCGAGCGCGCCGTCGGAGTGGCGGGAGTGGCTCTGGAGGTCGAACTTGGGGGGGTCGGTGGCCAAGCGGGGCAGGGTAGCGGTCACGGTGGCGCGTCGGTGCCCGAACCGCTTGCGCTGACGTGCGCGGGCTGAGGCTGGTGAACACGACGTTCCACGCCGCGGTCTCGCGGGTTGCGCTTCGGACGCGGGCAGGCTAGACATAGGCGCCATTCACAGGCCTTGGATCCGGACCGGAGGTGAGCTATGAGCGACGGGCAGCTGCGCTGCCGCGGCTGGCAGCAGGAGGCGGCTCTGCGGATGCTCGAGAACAACCTCCATCCCGACGTGGCCGAGAAGCCGTCGGAGCTGGTCGTCTACGGCGGCATCGGCAAGGCGGCGCGCAACCGCTCCTGCTACGAGACGATCCGGCGCGAGCTGACGCGGCTCGGCGACGAGGAGACGCTGCTCGTGCAGTCGGGCAAGCCGGTGGCCGTGTTCGAGACGCACGAGCGGGCGCCGCGCGTGCTCATCGCCAACACCAACCTCGTCCCGGACTGGGCGACGTGGCAGCACTTCCGGGAGCTGGACGCAGCCGGGCTGATCATGTACGGCCAGATGACCGCCGGCTCGTGGATCTACATCGGCAGCCAGGGGATCCTTCAGGGCACCTACGAGACGTTTGCGGCGGCGGCGCGCAAGCGCTTCGGCGGCTCGCTCGAGGGACGCCTGGTCGTCACCGCCGGCCTCGGCGGGATGGGCGGGGCGCAACCGCTGGCCATCACCATGTGCGGCGGCACGGCGCTCTGCATCGAGGTCGACCTGACACGGATCGAGCGGCGGATCGAGACCGGATACCTCGACGAGCGCGCCGCCGACCTCGATGACGCGCTCCGGCGCCTCGAGGAGGCGGCTCGTGCCCGCCGGCCGCTCTCGATCGGGCTGCTCGGCAACGCCGCGGAGATCCTCCCGGAGCTGGTTCGCCGCGGGGTCGCCGTCGATGTCGTCACCGACCAGACCTCGGCCCACGACCCGCTGAACGGCTACATCCCCGCCGGCCTCACGCTCGAGCAGGCGGAGGCGCTGCGGCGCAGCGACCCGGACGGCTACCTCGAGCGCGTGGGGGAGTGCGCGCGCACGCACGTGGCCGCCATTCGGGAGCTGGCGCGGGCCGGCGCCGAGGCGTTCGACTATGGGAACGCGCTCCGCGGCCTGGCGGCCGAGCACGGCGACGAGCACGCGTTCGAGTACCCGGGCTTCGTCCCCGCCTACATCCGCCCGCTGTTCTGCGAGGGCAAGGGGCCGTTCCGGTGGGTTGCGCTCTCGGGCGATCCGGAGGACATCCACAAGACCGACGAGGCGATCCTCGAGCTGTTCGGCGAGAACGAACACGTGGCGCGCTGGATCCGCCTCGCCTCCGAGAAGGTCCGGTTTCAGGGGCTGCCGGCGCGGATCTGCTGGCTCGGCTACGGCGAGCGGCACCTGGCGGGGCTGCGCTTCAACGAGATGGTCGCCTCGGGCGAGCTGCGCGGTCCGATCGTGATCGGGCGCGACCACCTCGACGCCGGATCGGTGGCCTCGCCCCAGCGTGAGACCGAGGCAATGCGCGACGGCTCAGACGCCGTCGCCGACTGGCCGATCCTGAACGCACTGCTCAACACGGCCTGCGGCGCGAGCTGGGTGTCGGTGCATCACGGTGGCGGCGTGGGCATGGGCAAGTCGATCCACGCCGGTCAGGTCGTGGTCGCCGACGGGACGGCGGCGGGGGCGGAGCGGGTCCGCCGCGTGCTCACGGCCGACCCCGGCCTGGGCGTGGTGCGCCACGCCGATGCCGGCTACGAGCAGGCGGTCGCGTTCGCGCAGGACCAGGGCCTGCGGATGCCGATGCTCGATCCCGAGCCGGCGTGATCAGCATCAATCACGCGGCACAGGTGCTGCGGCCGCCGGAGGACGGCTTGCCGTACCTGCGTCACGACCGAGCCGCAGAGCTTGTGGTGGAGCCGGGATCGCTCCAGACGGCCGGCGAGCGCATCGCCGGCTTTGCCCCTGCCGAGGACGCGCCGGTTCAGATCGACGCGCGCGGATGTGCGGTGGTGCCCGGGTTCGTCGACTGTCACACGCACCTCCCGTTCGCCGGCTGGCGCGAGCGCGAGTACGCACTCAAGATCGAGGGCGCGTCGTACGAGAGCATCGCGCGCTCGGGCGGTGGGATCAGGGCTTCGGCGCGGGCGCTGGCGGCGGCGGCCGACGGCGAAGTGCTGGCGCAGGCTTCGGCGCTCGCCGCGGAGATGCTCGAGCTCGGGACGACGACGTTCGAGTGCAAGAGCGGCTACGGCCTCTCGGTAGAGCAGGAGCTGCGCGCGCTGCGCCTCGCCGCCGAGCTGCCGGTCACGCAGACGAAGACGGTGACGGCGCTTCTGGCACACGCGGTGCCGGATGGCTATGACCGCAATGGGTGGATGGAGCAGGTGGCGGCGATGATGCCGTCGGTGAAAGCGAGCGCGCTCGACATCTACGTCGAGACGATCGCTTTCAGCAACGACGACCTGCGGACGATGGGCGCGCTCGCCCGCGAGCACGGGATCGACCTGCGGGCGCACGTCGAGCAGTTCAGCGCGAACGGCTCCGTCCCGGTGGCGGTGCAAGCCGGCGCACGCTCGGTCGATCACCTGGCCTGCATCGAGCCGAGCGACGTCGACCTGCTGGGACGCGCGGAGACGGCGGCAGTCCTGCTGCCGGGCGCCGAGTTCCTGGGGGCGGAGCGCCTGGCTCCGGGACGCGCGCTTGCGGACGGCGGCGCCATCTGCGTGCTCGGAACCGATCTCAACCCGGGAACCTCGCCGGTGGCCTCGCTGCCCGTCGTCATCGGCCTCGCGGTCCGCCGGTACCGCTGGTCCGTCCGCGAGGCGCTGCTCGCGTGCACGCTGAACGCGGCATGGGTGCTGCGGCGTGAGCGCGAGCTCGGCTCGCTCGAGGCCGGTAAGCGGGCGGACGCGGTGGTGCTGGACGGCCCGATCGAGCGGATTCCGTACCGCTTCGGACACAACCCGGTGGCGGTTGTGATCGTGGGCGGGCAGGTCGTCCACGTGCGGCCGGACTGCGCGTGGAGGGTCAGGCGGTGATCAGCGCCGGCGATCTGGAGGCGCGGCTTCACGGCCTCGATGGCATCGGCGTCGGCCCGGATGGCGCGGTCAACCGACTGGCCTGGACCGCGGAGGACGCGGCGTGCCGGGAGTGGTTCGCGGCGCAGGCGCAATTGACCGGCCTTCTCGGGCGCACCGACCCGGCCGGGAATCTGTGGGCGTGCCCGCAAGCCGACCCGCCCTGGTGCGGGGTCGGGTCCCACCTGGACAGCGTCCGCTCCGGCGGGCGCTTCGACGGTCCGCTGGGCGTGGCCTGCGGCTTCGAGATCGCTGCCGCCAGCGAACGGCCTGTGGCGGTGATCAGCTTCGCTGACGAGGAGGGCGCGCGCTTCAACACGCCGACGTTCGGCAGCAAGGCACTAGCAGGGCGGCTCGACCTCGGCACCGTGCTCGAGCGGCGCGACGACGGCGGTACCGCGCTGCGGGACGCTATGGCGTCGGCCGGAGTCGACCCCGCGGGGATCGCCGAGGCCCCGGCGTGGCTGGACAGGCTGGGGGCATTCGTCGAGGTCCACATCGACCAGACGACTGAGCTCGCGCGGGCGGGAGCGCCACTCGCCGTCGTGCAAGGGCTCGTAGACCGCACGCGTCTCGAGGCCGAGCTCCGCGGGCAGGCCGATCACGCGGGAACGACGCCGCGCGCGGAGCGGCGCGATGCGCTCGCCGCGGCCGCGCGGTTGATCGTCGCCGCGGAGGAGCTGAGCGAGCGCTACGAGCGGCTCACCGTAACCACGGCTCGGATCGAGGCCCGGCCGAACGCGCCCACGACGATCGCCGCGCACGTGCGAATGTGGATCGACGCGCGCTCGCCGCGGCGAGCGGACATCGAGGCGTGGCGCGAGACGTTGTGCGAGTGCGCGCGGCAGCTCGCCGAACGCACCGGCGTCTCCGTCGAGCTTACGGTGGCCTCGGAGTCCGCCGGGGTGGAGTTCGATGCGGGTCTGCGTGCTCGGCTCGGCGCCGCGGGACGGGCGCTCATCGGCCAGGCTCCGCCCGAGGTGCCGTGCTTCGCAGGCCACGACGCGGGCGTGCTCGCTACGGCCGTCCCGTCGGCGATGGTGTTCGTGCGCAACGCCACCGGGGTGAGCCACGCGCCCGAGGAGGAGGTCGATCTCGCTGACGCCGCGCTGGCGGCAGAGGCCGTGGTGGGGGCGCTCCGATGACCACGCTCGAGATCCCGGCGATGGCGAACGTGCACTCGCACGCCTTCCAGCGCCTCCTGCGTGGGCGCGCCGAGCGACCGAGCCCGGCCGGCACGGACGACTTCTGGACCTGGCGCACCGAGATGTTCCGCGCCGCCGGCGCGCTCGATCCCGACAGCATGCGCGCCACCGCCGAGCAGGCCTTTCGGGAGATGGCCGGCGCCGGCTACGGCGTCGTCGGCGAGTTCCACTACGTCCACCACCACCCCGACGGCACGCCGTACGCGGAGCCCAACGAGATGGCGATCGCGGTGGCGGAGGCGGCGCGCGCCGCCGGGCTGCCGATCGTCCTGTTGCCGGCGGCGTACCACCGCAACGGGTGGGACGGTGGCGACCTACCGCCCGAGGACGGTCAGCGCCGGTTCTGCGACCCGGAGGTAGAGGTCTTCCTCGCACGGGTGGAGGCGCTGCGAGAGTGGGCCGCGGGCGTCGACGGGGTCGAGGTCGGGGTGGCCGCGCACAGCGTCCGGGCGGTTCCCGCCGCGTGGCTCGCCCCGATCGCGGATTACGCCGACCGGCACGGGCTGGTGGCGCACGTGCACGCGCACGAGCAGCGCCGCGAGCTCGAGCAGTGCCAGGCCGAGCACGGCTGCTCACCGATCGAGCTGCTGGACCGCACCGGGTTCCTCGGCCCGCGCACGAGCGTGATCCACGGCATCCACGTCTCCGAGCACGACGTCTCGCTCATGGCCCGGAGCGGCGCCACCGTGGTCAGCTGTCCGACCACCGAGGGGAACCTCGGCGACGGCTACTTCCCGGCTATGACCTACTGGGAAGCGGGGGTTCCGATCGCCATCGGCAGCGATTCGCAAGTCCGGATCGACCCGTTCGAAGAGGCGCGCGAGCTCGAGACGCTGTCTCGCCGCGAGCGCCAGCTGCGGTCAGGACTGCTCGCCGCGTCGCGCGACCTGTGGGGTGAGCTCGTCCGCGCCGGTTGCCGGAGCCTGGGGGTAGTCGATGCCGGCCGGATCGCCGTCGACCTCGAGCACCCGGCCCTCCGGGGGATCGACCCCAGTGATCTGCCCGCGGCGCTTGTCACGTCCGCGACCGCGGGGGTGGCTGAGAAACCGGTGAAATAGACCGGTTTCTCAGCCAGCCTCCTGGATGATCAGCGGGTGCCGCGCTTGAAGGCGCTCTGCGCCTTGCCAAAGGCGTTACGGGCCTTGCCTTTGAGCTCCTCGCCGGCGCCGCGGGCCTCCGTGCCGGGCCGGCCCGTGTCCCGCCCGACGTCCTTCTTCATCCGGCCCTTGGTCTCTTCGAACTTGCCCTTGGCTCGCTCCATGCGATCACCCATGGCTAGCGCTCCTCGTGCTCCTCGGGGACGGCGCGGCGCGCGCCCACGTTGTCGTCCTGCCGGCCCTCGCCGGCGCCGTTGCGATCCGCGACGCCCCGCTCGCCGGCGTCATCTCGCGCCAGCTCGTGATCGGCCAGGCCGCGCTCGTGCAAGGACGCGCGTTCCTCGTGCAACCGGGCCTCGGCCCGCGCACGCTCGGCCTCGGCCTCGGCGACGCGCGCCTGCGACTCGGCCGCTTCGGCGCGCTGCTCGCGCGCCTGCGCCACCTCGCGGTGCTCGCTCACCGCGGCCTCGCGCCGCTGGCCCAGCTCGCGCTCGCGGCGTCGCTCCGCCGCCTTGGCGCGGGCGCGCGGTAAGACGAACGCGAGCAGCGCAATGAGTATCAGCGCCACCACCACGATGACGATGATGAGTGCAGTTGACATGAACGTCCTCCTCCTGGGTTCGTTACGAATCGTCCGCGCTACGCAGCGCTTTGTAAGTCAGTACCGCCGTGGCGGTGCCCGTGGCTGCGGCGGTGACGAAGGCACCCCACCGCCCCGGCTGCAAGCCGGCGACGCGTTCGCCGACAGCTTTGCCGACCGTCTTGATCGCCGCGGCCTTCATGCCGTCGCCGCCACCAGCTGGAGCATGCGCTCGATGCGCGCGAGCAGCTGGTGGCTCGGATACCAAGACTCGTCGCACTTCTCGATCAGCATCTGGACGTAAGCACTGATCTGCTCGGGGTCCAGATCGAAGCCTCGATCCGGTCGAGCAGCTGATGGCTCGGATACCGATCGGTGCTGCACCTTTCCATCAGGATGTCGATGTAACTCTGTTGTAGTGGTGGCATGGTCAGCTCTCCTCTCTCTACATAAGGTTCCCCAGAGGACCAAGATTCAAATTCAGGTCGTCTGCGGTCAGACCAAAGGCGTCCTTCAGCTCCTCCATCCGTTCAGCGAGCGCCAGGAACGTCTGGCCCAGGCGCTCCACTTCGTCATCGCTCAGCGTTCCCCCTTCAATCCGCCGGATCGCCTGGCGCTCCATCAGCTGCCGGAGCAGCTCGATGATGGTCAGGACCAGCTGGGCCAATCCCTTCTCGAGGCTCTCGGGATCGCTGTTGAGGCGTCGCGACAGCCCCGGCTCGAGCCGCTCGAGCTCCTCGCCGAGGACGGCCGGGTCGAGCAGGCGCTCCTCGCGCATCATGCGGGCCCTCCGGCGCCGGCGGTCAGGTCGATCGCCCGCGCGAAGCTGTAGGGCGGCCACGGTCCCGTGCACACCATCTCGATCTCCGGGTCGCGCTCGTCGAGCTCGCGGAGGGCATGGGCGAAGCCGGCGAGCTGGTGCCGGTCGACGAGGTAGGCGTCGTGCACCGGAAAGTCCTCGTCGGCGGCCACGTGGCGCCGGACGTCGCGCGCGAACCCGGCGAGCGGGTCGAGCCGGCGAGCGAGGTCGTGCGCACGCCGGTGCGTGGCCACGCGGCCGGCGAGGTACGCCGTTCCAGGTCCGCCCTCGCCCGTCGCGTGAGCCGGAGCCGCTGCGTCTCGCCATCGCGCTCGTGTTCCGAGCTCGACCGCACCCTGTACTCGCTGCAGGCCGCTCATGAGCTCGTCGTAATGCTCGCGCAGGAGTGCCACCACCTCCTCGTCGTCGGCGAGCACGGTCCCGAACCGCGCCGGGAGGATGGATCGGCTCGCCATAAGCCGTTCCATGACCTGCTCGTACCCCCAGAGGCTCAGGGCGCTCGAGGTCAGCCGCGGTTGGTCGTGGTCGCTGACGACGGCCGCGAGCTCGCCCGCGGCGACAGTGCGCAGGGGCTTGCCGTCGAGCCCGGGTTCGCCGGGCGTGGGCTCGGCGGCGCGGGCGAACGCATAGACGAGCACGGTCATCGGCCGGCCGCCTTGTCGGTCGCGGCGACGAGGATCGCCACGTCGAGGTCCACGAGGTCGATGTCCGCCGCCGCCAGGGTGATGTGGCCGTGGACGACGACGCCGCCGGCCAGGAGTCGGTCGAGCAGGTCGAGCAGCGTCACCTGGCGCGCCGCTGGGACCCGCACTCCGGCGGAGCTGTAGATCGTCTCGTTCACCAGGCCGCCCCGATCGTGCCCGGGACGAAGTTGTACGCGGGCCACGGGCCGGTCGGCTCGAGCTCCAGCCCCGTCGAGACGAAGCGCTCCGCCAGCTCGGCGACCTCGCTCTGGAACGCCTCGAGCGCGTCGTCCTCAACCAGGTAGACGCCGTTCAAGACCATCTCGCCGGCGTGGCCGCTCGCCTCGGGACGTTGCGGTGGCGTCAGGAGGGCATCGGCGGCAAGAGCGCTCAGCCGCGCATGAATCGCCTCGGCCGCCTGTTCGAGTATCTGCGCCGCCTCGTCGGCGCGATCGCGGTCCTGCCGCCGGCGCTGCATGTACGCCGCTCCCGCGCCGGGGCCCTCGAGCTCGGGCTCGGGTTCGGGCGCCGTGACGTGCCCGCCACTTGCGAAGACCTTGACGCCCATCTCGGCCTTCCCCTCCAGGTGGGAGAGCGCCGCGGTGAGGGCTGCGGCTTCGCGCCGGAGCATCTCTCGCACTCGGTCCTCGGTGCGGTAGACCGTGCACATGCGCATCGGGATGACCGTGACCTGCGCGCGCGTCTGTTCGAGCACGCCCTCGTGGCCGCGGGCGGTGCGCTCGACCCAGGCCATGTCGGCGAGGTGCTCGCGCAGCGTGGCCTCGCCGAAGTCCTCGAACGCGACCCGGCTCACCACGGCAGCGACGCTTCCCTCCTGGAGTGTGGTGATTCTGTGCGTGCCGTCGACTCCGGGCAGCGTCCACGCCGGCGCGGTCTCGCCGCCGATCACGCCGTAGACGTACCAGCCGAGCTCGCCGTGCGACGGTGGCGCGGGGTCCGGTTCACGTGGCGCGGGTGCGGTGGCGGATGCGGGTGCGGGGCCGCGGGCTGGGGCCGGGGCGCGAGTCGGGTCCGGGGCCGGGACAGGGGCCGCGCGGGCTCGCGCCGCTCGAGCTCCCGCCTGACGCCGGTGAGCATCGACTCGACCATGGCGTCGGTCAATATCTCGCGGACACGCTCGCGCGCGTGCACGCGTGCCTCGGCGAGCAGATCGGCGGCGTCCTGCGCGGTCAGCTCGGCGAGCGCCGCACGGAGACGTTCGATACCCGGCTCGTCACCGTCCATGGCCGCCGTTCTCGAGCATCCGCTCGACTCGCTCGAGGCGCTCGCGCAGGTCGCGATTCTCGCTCTCGAGCTCCTTCGCCTTCCCGGTGAGCTGGGGGTCGGTCTCCCACCAGTTGATGCCCATCTCCTGGGCGCGATCGACCGAGCACACGAGAAGCCG
This sequence comes from uncultured Solirubrobacterales bacterium, assembly GCA_963839105.1. Lineage (GTDB taxonomy): Bacteria > Actinomycetota > Thermoleophilia > Solirubrobacterales > Solirubrobacteraceae > Palsa-465. The sequence continues at coordinate 206,045 of CAWITQ010000003.1, read as the reverse complement.
CAGCTTGATCGTGATCAGCTCGATGTCGAGCAGGTTGATCTGGATGTCCCCGGCGATCACGATGCCCTTGTCGAGAACGCGCTCGAGGATGTCGGCCAGGTTGGACGGCCCGCCCGTGTGGGGACGCAGGTCGGAACGGACTGATCTCTGCGGGAAGCCCGCCGACAGCGGTTGATCGGGAGTCGCCACGAGCGCTAGCCCTCGTCGGCCTGGTTGCGGTGATAGCGGTAGCTGCGCCGCCACCCGACGAGCTCGCCGTCTTTGTCGACCTCGACGGCGTACGCGCCGAGGACATCGGTCGAGTGCGGAATCCGCGAGAGCTCTACCACCTGCACCATCACGTTCCAGCCGTCCCCCTCGCCCCGCTCGAGGCCGAGCACCGATTCGATCGGCTTCCCGAGCAGCTGTGGCAGGTCACGTCGTACGCGCGCAATCACCTCGCGCCCGGAGAGCTTGTCGCCGGACCCGTTGCGCTGGCTTCCGTTACCCCGTTGAGCCATCCTGGTCCTCCTGTTCTCGGAACGCGGCGGTGCGCGCTTGGCTGACGGCGAGGCGCTCGAACAGCGCCTCCTCCTGCGCGTGACGTTCCTCCTCGCCGATCTTTCCGTCCTCGTAGTCGAGCTCCAGCGCCAGCATCTCGCGCCGGATGTTGCCCTCATCGTAGAGCTGGCGATCGATCTCCTCCGCGACCTGCTCGGTCACCCAGACCACGCCGCGGACAGGGGCGAGAGGCAGCGTGAGCAGTCCGGTGAACAGTCCCATGTCACGCTGCCCCGGCGAGCTGGACGAAGGAGTGCGGCGGTAGTGGGCCGGTCAGCTTGAAGCGCATCCGGGCGGCCTGGGTCCGCGCCACCTCCTCGAGCGCGTCGTCGAATGGCGCGATCTGCTCGCGCTCGACTAAGAACGACGCGCTCAGCGCCACTCGCTCGTGCGAGGACTCGCCGATCTCCACCGCCAGGGCCAGGGGCGAGAGGATCTCGAGCAGCGTGTTCGCGTCCCGCTCACGCACACGGTCCATGGCCTCGGAGACGAGCTCGCCGAGCCCGATGCGCTCGTAGTAGGTCGCGTCCTCGGGCTGCCCGCGGAGCTGCTCGCGCCGGCGTGCGATCTCGGGATGGCTCTGCACGATCTCGCGCATCAACGCATCCTCCTCGTACACCGCGCGAACCGACAGCTCGACCTTGCCCTCGAGCTCCGCAAGTTGGGCGGTGAGCTCGTCGGCATGGCCCTCGAGCACGCGCCGGCGAACCTCGTCGGGCCCCTCCACGACGACGCCGAAGCGCATCGGGAGCACGGTCCCGCGGCCGAGCGCCTGCTCGAGGACGCGCGCGTGCGTCATCGCCTCCTCGCGCCCGAGGCGAAGCTCCTCGTCCTCCGGCATCTCACTGACGAGGGCCGCGGCGCTCCCTGAGGCAATCAGCCGCAGCGGAGCGCCTGCGATCCCCGTTCCCTCCGGGGGCTCGGCGGCAGCGTCCACGACACCGTAGACGTACTCGGCCACGATGGGCTCCTACCGGCTCGAACGTCCGCGAGAGGAGCTGCTGCCCGAGCCCGAGCGTGAGCGCGAGCGAGAGCCGCTGCTCGAGCGACGTGAACTGCTGCTGCTGCTCGTCGTCATCGTCGTCGCTGGAGCCAAACAGCGACTCCTTGGCTCCCTCGAGCACACCCTTCGTCTTGTTCGAGGCCCCGTCCTGAGTGATGTTCTCCATGATCTCCGGCAGGCCCTCGCCACCCTGCTCGCTCAGGTCGAGGCGGTTCACGGCCTCGGCGAAGCGCAGGTAGGTATCGACGCTCGCGATCACGATCCGGGCATCGACCGTCAGAAGCTCGATGCCCACGAGTGACACTCGCAGGAAGACATCGATCACGAGCCCCTTGTCGAGGATCAGGTCCAGGATCTCGTACAGGCCACTCGAGCCCGATCTCTGGACGTATCCGCCGCCGCCTCCACCTCTTGTCATTGCCATCGTTGACATTGCCTCCACTCCCTCCAGTTAGCTTTCTTCCTCGTCCTCAGGCTCCCCGTCTTCGTCGGGTTCGAACTCTTCGTCCTCGTCCTCAGGCTCCCCGTCTTCGTCGGGCTCGTACACATCGGGATTGATGAACTCGACATGCGCCTTGAACCGACGCAGCTCCGCTTCGGCGCGGCGGCGTCCGATTCCGAGCGCCATCGAGGCAGCCTCCGCCGGATTCGTGGGGAGCACGTCGAGGTCCAATTCGATCCGCGTGAGCCGGTCACTCAAACGATGAAACGTGATCAGCCCCGCACAGTCAGTCCCTTCCACCGAGCGCCAGGCGAAGCTCTGCTCCTCACGCTCGTCGACGATCTCTGCAACCCAGTCGGTTGAGCGGGGGCCGGCGAGGCCGCCGAGCAGCTCATCGCCGTCGCGCTCCACCTCTTCGATCCGGTGCAGGCCCTCTGTCATCCACTCGAAGGTCATCCACTCCTCCCACGCGAACGACAGAGGCACCGCCACGTCGACAGAGACCTGAATCGGCAGGCGCTTGCTCAGCGCGCTCTCGACCGCACCGCGGGCTCCGCCGGCGCCACGCTCGGTGGCGCTACGAACCACGCCCGCGCCGGACTGGGCGACGCGCTTGACGACCGCCTTGAGCGCCTTCTTTGCCGCCTTCCCCGCGAGTGTCGAGGGCCCCGAGGGCGTCACGGCCTTGGTCGCTTTCCGCGCCTTGTCGCCGGCGCCGCTCGTAGCGCGCGACGCGGCCTTCGACGCCGCGCCGGAGCGAGCTCCAGCGGGTGGGGTGCGTCGCTTGGTGGCTGCCATGGAATCAGTTGAGGATCTTGCCGACCTGCTCCGCCTTCTCGCGGACGGCCTTCACCTCGCCGGCGAGTTTCCCGAGCTGACGCCCGGCCTCGCCAATCTGCTGGCTGACGCCGGAGAAGTCGATCTTGTTCGGGACCTCGACGCCGAGCACCTTGCGGCCCGATTTGCGGTTGCGGCCGAGCAGGATCCCTCCGGCCACGCCGACGGTGGCGCCGAGAACGGCGGTCGCAACGCTCCCGAAGCCGGGGCCGTTGCTCTGGCCGGAGTCCTTCTCCTCGGAGCTGCCGTTGCTGCTGGCGCTGGCGCGCCGCTGGCTGCCGCCGCTGCTCCTGCTGGAAGCGGCGGATGACCGAGTGGTCGCCCGGCGCTGGCGGCTGCCACCACCGCTGCTGCTGGCGCCGTTGCCGCTCCCGCGGCTGCTCCCGCTGCTCTTGCGGCTGCTGCTTCCGCTGCTCCCGCTGCTCTGGCGGCTGCTTGCGCTGCTCTTGCGGCTGCTCCCGCTGCTCTTGCGGCTGCTGCTTGCGCCGCTCCCGCTGCTCTGGCGGCTGCCGGCGCCGCTCTGGCGAGCGCTGGCGCTGCTGCGACCGCCCGAGGACCCGGACTGGCGGCTGCGCGAGCCGCTGCCGCGGGTCGAGCCGCTCCCGCCGCTCGAGCCCGAGGAACTCCGCGCGCTCGAGCCGCTCTGGCCGCTCGATGAACCGCGGCCGCTCGATGAGCTCCGGCCACTGGACGCCCGGCCGCTCGACGCCGTCCGACCGGTGGTTCCGCTGTTTCGCGCGCTTGCCGCGCTCTGACGCGCGCCCGACGAAGACTGCTTGCGGCCGTTGCTCGACCCTCTGCTGCCTGATGAAGACGCAGATTTCGACGCGGACGTCGAGCGACCGCGATTACTCGCACGGTTCGACGTTCCGCTGCTGGCGGCGGACATATCACCCTCCTGTATTCGCCTCACCTGCTCGCGATTGATGTCCAGAGCAGGTCTGATCAAGTCCTACCCAAGGGTGGACCGGGCGCACAGAACTGGACGAATGTTCTAGTCGCGGCGTGTCAGCGCGCAGACCATCGCCGTCGCCGGGATCGTGAACGATCGAATAGGCGGCATTGCGGCGACGCCTTACACCGGATCATAGACCACCGTGCAAGCGCGCGTGTTTCGGCGGGTGCAGCGGCTCGCGCGGCAGGGTCCAGGCTTGGTTTCCGAGTGGAAGCGGCGCGGACGGTGTTCGCCGGGCGCCCCGCGCCTTCCGGCGGATCCGTCCATGGATTACGCTGCGCCCATGTGCCGAAACATCCGGACTCTCTACAACTTCGACCCGCCCGCCAGCGACGAGGAGGTCCGCGCCGCGTCCCTCCAGTTCGTGCGCAAGATCAGCGGCTTCAACAAGCCCTCCCAGGCGAACCAGGAGGCCTTCGACCACGCCGTCGACGCCGTGGCCGAGATCTCCGCGCGCCTGCTCCGCGAGCTTCAGACGAACGCGCCGCCGAAGGACCGCGAGGTCGAAGCCGCGAAGGCCAAGGCGCGCTCGCAGCAGCGCTTCGCCGCCTGATCAGCCGGCGCGGCGCTGAGGGCGGCTGTCGGCGACGCCGGCGCCGCATCCGTCCGGGTTGAGCCGGCCCCTGACCAGGTAGATCTCGAGCGCCCAGTTGCTCACGTCCGCCGGGCTGACCCGCTTCACGGCCGGGTCGCCGCGGGTCCACGCCGTCTCCGGGGAGGGGGTCACCGCCCCCGTCCACATGGCTCGCGAGCCCGAGGTCACGATGTAGCGGTAATGGCCCGCGTTGATGACCCGCCGCCACTCCCGGCAGGTCCGGATCGAGACGAACGACCCGTGCGCGCCGCGATCGCCGAGGAAGGCGACCCGGTTCGAGTCGTCGGTTCCATAGAGCGGATAGCCGAAGTACCACCCGAACGTGCCCCCGAAGGCGATCCGCCGGCCGTGCACGGTCTTCGCCCAGCGCCAAAGCCTCGCGACCGGCTTGAGCGCAGGCTGCTTGCTGTAGCGCACGGTCAGGTAGTGCCTCTCGCCGCCGTAGCCGGCGGCAGCGCCGGCGAGCACGAGAGCCGCGATGGCGGTGGCGGCGCCGACGCGGGCCACCCACCACGCCCCGCGCGCACGTGACCACGGGATGAGCACGACCCCGGCTCCGACTGCCAGCACCACGAGCGCGACGGTCACGTCGCCACCGATCGTGTAGCCGGGCGACCACAGCTCCTTCTGCGCGACGGTGGCGATCAGGATCGCTCCGAGCCCGCACGCTACGAGCCAGCGGACGTACCGGCGGGTCAGCGGCGCCGCGAGCGGCGCCACCGCGAGCGCCACTGTCAGCGCCGGCGCTCCATAGCGGAGATTGAAGTAGAAGCCCTTGGGGTTGCCCCAGGGACCAGATGCCGACCCGGGCGTGACCAGGTAGGCCGCGAGCGACAGGATCGCGAGCGCCCCGGCGATCCGGACGATCCGGCCGGGTCCGAAGGCCACGCACAGGCCGGCGCCGAGCACGGCGGCACCCACGACCACCACCCACCACGGTCCCAGCCCGCTCGCAAGCGCCGGCGCGAACACCGAGCGCAAGATGTGCCCGTGGCCGAGGTAGCTCGCGATCGAGTAGTTGGTCGCCGCCTGGAGGGGCGGGGGCTGGGGCGTGGGGAGGAAGCCGAAGCTGAAGTAGGGCAGCGGGTTGCCGGCGGCGATGAGGTTTCGCACGTACCAGAACGCACCCGCGACGAACACGCCGCCGACCCACAGTCCACTCGCGCCGAGCCGCCGAGCCCGCGGAGCCGCCGCCACCACGGCCAGCGTCATCAGCGCCACCGGCAGGAGCAGGTTCAGCTTGACCGAGATCGCCAGCCCTGCGGCGAGCGCACTGAGGAGGACGGCGCCCGCGCTCCACGGGCACTCGGCCCCGGTCTCGGCGTCCCGCTCCGGCGCTGACTCCGACGCGTCATCGGTGCCGTCGCCGCTGGCGCCCGACGGGCGACCCGGGGCATCGACGCCGTTGTTGATCCAGAGCGCCACCGCCGCCACCAGGAAGAACACGGCCGCGCCGTCGCTGTCCGCGCTCCCGGCCGTCGAGAAGAACATCATCGGCGTCGCCATCACCGTCGCGCCCGCCAGGAGGCTCGCCGGCCCCACGCCCCGGGGCGCGCCCACGCACCACGCCGCCAGCAGAACGAGCGCGAGCCACAGGAGGTTGAGCGCCGGGGACAGGACGTCGTTGCCCATGAGCACGATCCCCACCGCGTGGAGGAGCTCAGTGGTCGCCGGATAGAAGCCGGTCAGATACTGGATGTCCGTGTACCGGATGGCCGTGATCTGGCCGGTCTGGGCGAACGACGCCGCCCATGGCAGGTGGTAGGAGACCGAGTCTGCGCCGAGGATCCCCTGCCCGTAGGCCTGAAGCGTTGGTCCCGCCCACTCGGCCAGCACCACCCCGGCGGCGAGAGCCGGTGGGACGGCGATCGCCGCCCGCCTCAACCATCCCGGACGGGGATCGGGCCGTCCAGGGCCGGTGGCGAGCACGCCCAGCCACAGACGCGTCCCGAGCCCCACCGCGACGGAGGCGATCACGATCGGCGCCAGCCGGAGGAGTCCCACCGCTCCGAGCAGCTCCGCCGTGAGCACGAGCAGGAACAGTCCCGCCACCACGTCGGCCAGCCGCGCCGGGGCTCCCTGCCAGCGCGGAACCAGCGCCGCGCGCAGCGCCGTCGCGCCGGCCCCGAAGGAGCCGAGCACACACACCAGCGCAGCGACGCCGAGGGCGTAGCGCCCGACGCTCACGGCGTAACCGTACTCCCGGAGAGCGTCAACATCGCGGCGCTCGCGGGCGGCATCGAGACACGGTAGCCGCCCTGCCCGAGCCGCACCCTCATCATCCGCGCCGGATCGCCGAGGCGGCCGGTCGACGTTCGCGCGCCGAAGCCCTGGCCGCCGAGCGTGACGCCGGACTTCGATGACGCTCTCGGCGCCTGCAGGCGCTCGATGCTCGCGGGACCGGACCGCGCGGCCGGCTGCACCACCACCGTGGTCGCGCGCGTGAGGCTGTCGTTGATCAGGACGACGCGGACGCGTCCGTCGCGGCCGAGCGTGGCCCACGCCCGGAGCGGGCCCGATCCGGCGCCACTCAACCGGAGCAGACGTGCGCCCGCGGGTGCGGCGCGGGCGAACATCAGCAGCCCGTAGTACTGGGGTCGGACAGCGCCCGTCCAACGGCCGTTCTGACGGGTGAAGGTGAAGAGCTGATTGGCCGGCGCTCCGGGGTGGATGTGGACGTCGACGCCGTCGACCCCGGTCCGGAGCATCCAGAACTCGGTGTCGAGCGCCCACAGCGCGGACGCGAACGTGTCGCTTACGCCGGGCATGCCCCCGCACGTGACCGCGTTCAGCTCATCGACGCGGAAGCTCTCGCGGTGGCGGTGAGCAAGTGCGATCCAGTGCGCCATGCCCGCCACGAGCCCGGCCGAGGCCCCGCGCGAGAGCAGGTTGGAGATCGACGGGTACAGGGCCGAGCTGAGATTGTGGACGCACCGGTTCAGCGGATAGCGGTGGAAGGTGATCTCCTTAAGGCCAGGCTCGCCCGACTGGAGCGCGGACAGGTTCAAGAGCCAGGACAGAGACCCGGTCGCCGGGCCGGCCAGCGCCATCCGGGGCAGCACCCGCCGGATCCGCGACACCTCCGCCAGGTAGCGCCGGAAGTCGTAGACGGAGGAGCGGCCGGGGACGGGCCGGCCCGCGGCGGTCCGGTACCACGCCTGCGTCGCGTAGAGCTCGGGCTCGTTGCCGATCTCGAAGGCCGCGATGTGCGCCCGGCCGACCCCGCTGAGGAGCGCCTTCGCCTCGGTGGAGGCAATCGCGGGGCTGTCGGCGAGCAGGTTGATGCCGAGGGTCAGGCGGGCTCCGGCAGCCGCCGCCAGTCCGCGCGCCACCGCCGTCCACTGCGGCGTCAGCGTGTAGGTCGCCCACGGTGGCGTGGCCATGCCCGGCACCGGCCACCAGGTGCGGTCGGCGCTGTCGCCGCCGAACCTGAGCGAGGTCCCGTGGACGGCGCTCAAATTTGCGATCAGGCGGGTGAGGACCGGGTTCGGCGCGCGCGCATCCTCGCCGGCGTATGCATAGAGGCTGCTGAACTCGGTCGAGAGCCCGAGGAAGCCCTCGGGAACCGCTCGCCCCACCACGGCCTGCGAGACGCGTATCCGGATCGGCGGGCGGGCCGCGGCGGTGGCGCCGGCGCGGGCGCGGGGCGCGACCGAGGCGCACAGAAGCACAAGCAGCGCCGCGCCCCCGGCGCACAGCCTTCGAAGCGCGGAGCCCGTCACAGCGCCTTCTCGAGAACGTCCGCCCGGTGGCGCGGCGCCATCCCAACCCCCTCGTAGAGCGCCAGCGCCCGCGGGTTGTCCGAGGCCACGCCGAGTTGGGCCTCGGGCAGTCCCGCGGCGGCGAAGGCCGAAAACGCACACATCAGCAGCGTCGAACCGAGGCCGCGCCGGCGCTCGCCCGGGTCGACGCCGAGCAGGTCCACGAACCCCACACCCTCCTGCTCCCAGCGGCGGCTGAGCACGAAGCCCACCACCCGACCCTCCCGCCGCGCCACCCGGCTCAGCGCGGGCTCGAAGTCGTGGGCGCCCAGGTGTTCCTCGGCGAACGCGTCGAAGCTCTCCGGCTCGTAGTCCGCGCTGTTCGCGAACGCCGCCTCGTTGACCTCGTAGAGCGCCCGCGCGTCGTGCGCGGCATCGACCGGAGCGATCGTGACGCCGGCCGGCGGACGGGGGGCGGGCAGCCCGGGTTCGAGCTTGCGGGCCAGCCGCCAGTAGCTGCGGACGTGGGAGTAACCGGCGCGCGCCAACAGCTCGTGGCCCGTCGCGTTCGTCCCCGCGACCCACTGGCGGTGCACGCTCCGACCCGTCTCGTTAGCCCGGCGCTCGGCCCACTCGAGTACAGCCGAGCCCACCCCCTCCCCCTCGCGAGTGGGATCGACCACTGCCAGCGCCCCGTGCGTCCACAATGTCGCGTAGCCGATCACGGTCTCGCGCGAATCGACTGCCACCACCGCGTCCGTGGCGAGATCGAATTCCCGCGCCCGCCACTGGTCGAGCAGATCCTCGAGGGTGAAGTCGGGCTCGCCCAGATCGGCCACATCCCGCGCCTGCAGCACGCGCAGCACGGCATCGGCCTCGGCCATGGCAGGCGGGCGCAGGCGGAGCATCGCTGGAGTGTCTCAGCCGAGTCGACGGCCGATGGATCACAATGGTCCCGTGGCCATCTCCGAAGATGTCCGGCGCGACGCTCGCTCGGCGCACCAGCGCCTCGGGGTGGTGGTTCACCCCAGCCGGCCGATCGACTCGCCCCTGCGGGCTTTGCGCGAGTGGACGGATGCGAACGACGTCGAGGTCGTTCAGGTGGCGGCACCGTGCCGCCAGCAGCAGGTCGCGGAGCGCGGCGACGCCGCCGACTGCGATTTGATCGTCTCGATCGGCGGTGACGGCACCGCGCTCGCCGCGCTGCGGACCGGGGCGGCCGCGGGCACTCCGGTATTGGGGGTGGCCTACGGGAGCCTCGGCGTGCTGACGAGCGTGGATCCGGACGGAGTCGCCGATGCCGTGAGCCGCTTCAGCCGCGGTGACTGGGTGGCGCAGCATCTTCCCGCGCTCGAGCTGCGTGCCGAGGAGGGCGACCGCGAGTTCGCGCTGAACGATGTGGTGATCGTCCGCGCCGGCGAGGGCCAGGTGCGCACGAGCGCCCAAGTGGACGGAGTCACCTTCGCCCGTTTCGCCGGGGACGGCTGCATCGTCGCCACGCCGGTCGGCTCGAGCGCCTACTCGCTATCTGCCGGTGGCCCGCTCCTGACCCCCGGTCTGTCGGCCTTCATGCTCGCGACGCTGCCCACGCACGGCGGCTTCATCCCGCCGCTCGTCGTCGACGGCGAGTCCGAGCTGCGGCTCCACGTCGAGGCCGGATTCGGCGGTTGGCGGCTCGAGCTCGACGGGCAGATCACAGACGCCCCGGGGGAGATGCTCTCGGTTCGAATGCGTCCGGACGCCGCGACCGTGGTGACGTTCGAGGATCAGGAGCCGCTGCTGACCGGCCTGCGCCGCCGCCACATCATCGTCGACAGCCCGCGCATGGTCGCCGAGGAAGAGCGCGGCTGAGCGTCTTGCCCCCGGCCCCCTTGGGAACTCGACGTTCCGGGCCGATACAGGGATCATGCACCTCGCCGTGGCAGGCCTGCTGGCCGGATTGCTGCTGGCCGGGTTCGCGCGTCCACGGTGGTGGTTGTCGCTGGTTCCGGTGGCGGTCACGGTCGGCCTCGTCGCCTACCGGCTCTCTCTGCCCCGCACCTCGAGCGAGGACGCGGTCGCGTTCCTCGGCATCGTCCTCCTGACGGTTGCGATGGAGGGCTCGCTCGTCGGTGGCGCCCTGGCTCGGGCAGGCTTCGAGCGCTCGCGCTCCCGCCCCGGCCGGGTGACGGAGGCGCTCGGCGCAGCGCGCGCCATCGCGCTGACCGGCGCCGCCTTCGTCGGGGCCGCGGTCGTGGTGTCGCGGGCGGCCACCGGACTGGTCCTGCTCCTGAGCGGCGCGGCCGTGGCCGTTGTGCTCTTCCGAGCCTGCCGCGCCCGCGGGCGCCGGGGGCCGCGCCGACCGCGACGTCGTCCCGCAGCGGCGCTGCGCGTTCGCGCCACCGTGCCGGCGCGGGCGCCGCGACGGGCTGCCACCCCGCGCGAGCTCGCTCGCGAGCAGCGCAGGCGCGTCAGGCGGTGAGAGCGCAGTCCGGCAGCGGAGCCGGCGGGCTCTCCGGTGATTCAGGACGAGAGCGAGGTCTGACCGTACGGGTCCCGAGGAGACCGGTCCTCTGACAGCGAGCGCCGCGAGCGTGCGGTGAGCGTCTCGATGGCGTCGGCGAGGTGGACCTGGTCGATGTTGTAGTCCTCGCGCTCGGTCCGGATCCGGTGCGCCTCGAGCAGGACCTCGCCGTGGCTACACCCGGCCGGAGGCTCGAAGCGATACGACGCGAGCTCGATCAGGAGGCCGAGAGGATCTTCGAAGTAGATCGAGTCCATGAACCCACGGTCCTTGACGCCGCTGTGGCGGATGCCACGCTCGTCGAGGCGCTCGACGGCCTGGTGGAACGTCGCCTGGGAGAGCGAGAACGCTAGGTGGTGAACACACCCGGGGTCGGTGGGCGTGCGCTCAGGATCGCGCTCGCGCTCTTCGTTGGTGAACACGGTGATGAGCCGCCCGTCGCCGGGATCGAAATACAGGTGGCTCTCGGAGGGCCGGTCGAGGTTGGGCTGCTCGAATACGAACGGCATCCCGAGGACGCCCTCCCAGAAGTCGATCGAGGTCTGCCGGTCGGCGCCGACGAGCGTTATGTGGTGGACACCCTGGCTCTGGAGCTTGCGCATGGCATTCGACCGTACGGCCGGCGGTGTCGCCTGTCAATCGCCGCGCTGCTGGGCCGAGCTCGCGGCTCGGACGCGCCCCTTCCCGCCGACATCTGCCACGGACGGGCATGCTCGGCAAAGGGGCGATTTCGCCCCTACGCGCCGCGGCTCCGGCGCGGGCGGACGATCGGCGAGAAAGGCGGTCTCCGACGCCGCTAACCGGGGAGACCGAGGCGCCGGCTGAGAAACTCCCGCTGCTCCTCGTAGAGCCCCGCCGGCAGCCGGTCGAACCAGCGACACCCGTCGGGCAGACCGTCGACGGCTGACCCATCCGGCTCAGCGCGGAACGCGAGGCCGACGGGCGAGTCGAGACCGTTGTTGTAGTGGCTCGGGTACTCGATGTAGCCGAGCAGCTCGTGCGCCGTGACGTGCAGTCCGAGCTCGTCGAGGGCCACGCGTCTGACCGCGTCGGTGAGCGACTCGCCGAAGAGCACGGTGCCGCCCGGGATGTGCCAGGCGCCGACGTTCGGTGGTATATCCCGCAGCGCGAGGACCACGCCACGGTCCGGTTGGGCGAGCACGACCTCGACGCACAGTCGCGGGACGCGGCTGAAGATCCAGTCGAATTCGGGCTTGGGCAGCCAACCGGGTGGACGCTCGGGGCTCGACACGCGACACATGTTGCCGCCCGGCCGCGCTCAGCGCGCGGAGGTGGCACGCCGCCCGCGGCTGCCGCGAGCGACGTCGAGCGCGCGTAAACTGCTGGGCGCGCGCGAGGGCGTACCCAGTCCGCGGAGAGCGACTCTCGGAGGCGCCGGCCTGGAAATGCGGCTCGACAGCGTGATCACCACGGGATTGGCATACAGCCCCGGCGATCCCGTTCGCGTGCATGTCGTCCACCGTTCAGGCCGTGTGACGATCAGCGACGACGGCCAGGCGCTACAGCGTGCCGGTATCTCCCACCCTTGGCGCGTCGTTGCCGAGCGGCTGGCGCGAGCGATTGACGTAAACGTAAGCCGCGCCGGCACGGTGTGGTTGCCGGTGGTCGCCGCCGGACCGGGGGAGGAGGCGATCGTGGAGCGAATCGCGCGGGCCTCGCAGACGTTCTACCAGGACCTGCTCGATCTGGAGTGAAGGGTCAGTGCCACACGAAGGTGGTCATCGTCTGCGCCGGAATCGTGTAGGTGAAGTAGCTCCCATCGGAGGAGACCGCGAACGAGATCGGCGCGCTCGAGTTGTTGTAGGCGACCAGCACCTTTGAACCGTCGGGGTTCAGGAACGCGACGTCGTCGAGGCCGGAGGTGACGGTCTCGATGTTCGAGCTGTCGGTGCCGTAGGTGACGAGGGTCGGAGAGTCGATGCGAGTGGCGCCCGGTGTTACGAACGCGCTCACCTGGCCCAGTTGGTAATACTCGGGGCGGAAGGTCACGTTGCCGGTTGTCTGATCGATCGACACGGCGCCGCGGCAGTTTCCGCAGTGGTTCGGGGTCTGGACCGGATTGCCGGCGGGATCGAGCGCGATGCTCCAGATGGAATCGACGCTGGCCCAGTTGCGCAGCGTGGAGATCAGGAACTCGGGAGTTCCGAACGACCTGATCTCGGGCGAGCACTCGTCGACGATCTGATCCATCCGCGGCGACTGTTGTGCGAGCTGGGTCATCACGCCGGGCGAGCCGAAGTAGCAATGCCAGGCGATGCCCGCCAGGTCGGGGCCCGCGGCGGTGTCCGCGGCCAGCGGGCTCGCATAGCGGGTGAACTGGTCCCAGCTCAGGTCGTTCCCGTAGATCTTCGTGTTCAGGTTGGCCGCTGTCAGCGCCGGCTTCAGGTTCTGGGCGATGAGCTGGGCCTCGCCTGACTCGGGCAGGTTGAGACCGGGGTATGGAGTGCTCGACGTCGGCTCGTTGGCGGGGGTGATGGCCGCGATCGGTATGCCCTGGCTCTGGTAGGCCTGGATGAACTTGACCAGGTAGCGCGCATACAGGTTGTAGTCCGCCGCGATCAGCGTTCCGCTGTTGTTCGAGTTGTCCAGGCTGCCGTTGCTCTTCATCCAGCCCGGCGAGCTCCACGGGCTGGCGAGGATCTGGAGCGCCGGGTTAACGGCGAGCGCCTGCTGCAGGGTGGGGATGATGTACGGCAGGTCGTGCTGAATGCTGAACGGCGTGAGGTCGTGTCCGGGATCGTTGTCGTCGTAGCTGTACGCCCCGGTTTCAGTCATCGCGCCCGTGGCCGCCACCCCGACCCGGACGAAGCCGAGATGGATCGGCGGCGCGGCGAGCCCGGTTCCCGATCCCGGCGGCCCGAACAGGTCCTGCATCAGGGCGGCCCGCTGAGTCGTCGACATCTTGTTGGCGATGAGCCACGCCGAGCTGTCGGTCAGCGCGCCACCGATACCGCCGAACTGCTGGTAGCGGGTGTGCTCGTCGACGTTGATGATCGGGACGCCCTGCGGCTGCGTGCTCGACAGCGTCAGCCCCGGCTGCGCCGCCATGAACTGCGACGCCACCGGGTTGGTCTGAACCACCTGAACCGGAGGCGGCGGAGGGGGCGCGGTCGTCGTCGTGGTCGTTGTGGTGGTCGCCGGGGTGGTGGGCGTGGTGGGTGCGGGGATCTGCGTCGTGTGCGATGGGGGCGGAGCGCAGGCGCGCTTGCTCGCGGCCGTCAGCTGGTTGCTCAGGGTGTGCAGCGTCGCGCTCTCACCCTGCACGCGCGCAATGCGCCCGGACGTGGCTGCCAGCGCGCGGGAGATCGTGCTCCTGGCGACACCGGGCCCCAGGAGCCGGTAGTGGGAGAGGGTTGTCGTCAACGTGCCATGGGCCAACCGCTGGGAGCGCAGCTCTGCCTGCAGCCGCGGGGCGATGACGTTCGAGAGGCCCGAGCGTTGCGCCGTCATCTGCGCGCACGTCGCCTCGGCTTGGTCGAGGGGTGCGGAGGCGAGCGCGGTCGGCCGGGCATGGAGGATCGCACCCCAGGCGCCCGGGCTCAGCCGCCTTCCCAAGGCGGGGCTTGCGGCGAGCACCACGAGCCTGACGGCGCGGAACCGAGTAAGCGCGGCACCGTTGAGGATGAAGACGACCCGATCGCCCGCGCGCAGCACGGCCACGTGGCCCGGCACCCCGGCATTCAGCACGAGCTCATGGCCGAACAGGTCAACCGTCTGGCGGGTCACCGCGAGCCGTCCACCGCGCCGGGCGACAGTGGGCAGGTGCGCGGGAAGGAAGCCTCCGGCGCCGTCGAGGACGCCCGCGCCAGGAGCTCCCGGCGCCCGCGGGACGAGCACCAGCGCGAGCACCGCCTGCCGCAGGCCTCCCTGACCCAGGTAACGCTCGATGTCGCCGCCGAACGTGACCGTGGCGATGAGGCCCCGTGAAGGAGCGTGCACCACGGTCAGCGAACGGATCGCGAGCGCGCGCCGCTCCACGCTGGTCAGCCCTGCGGCTGGAGTCGTGGGGTTGGCAGCCCCGGCGCGTGCGGCCGCCGAAAACGCCGAAACCGCCGTTTGCGCCGCGAGCGCAAGGGCGAGCACGAGTGCCATCCACGCACGCCAGCGGCCCCCGCCAATCGATCCTCGGATTCCCACCCGGGTCCAGTGTCGCAGGCGGTGCCTCGAAACGGCGCGGTGTCTACGTTGCCGGCTGCGCCCGCTGGGGCGAGCGCCGCTCGCCGCCCGGTTCGGGCGCTGCCAGCAGGATCGCGCTGATGGTCACGGCCGCGAAGGCGAAGATACGTACAGCGCCGAGAGCCCCGCCGGGCAGGGGCTCGTGGAGGACCGTAGTTCCGGCGGCGATCGGCAGGGCGTTGGTCAGGAGGGTGGCGAGGCCGGCGACGGTGAGGGCGCCACCGCGCTGATAGCCGAGCTGAAGCAGGGACGTGCCCATCGTGTAGCCGATGACGAGCGTGATCACGAACGCGAACCGGACGCCGCCCTGGGTCGCGAGCTTCGTCGAGATGTCGCCGATCGAGAACAGAAGGCCGCCGGCGATCCCGTCCGCGATCGCGTGCGCGCCGAGCCGGCGGCCCACGGCGAGCACGACCAAAGCCGCGAGCGCGGTGACGGCGATCCACACGGTGGCGCCGAGCGTCGACCCGCCGCCGCCCGCGCCGCTGCTTCTGATCAGCGACACCGCCAGCGCCACCAGCCCGAGCACCGACAGGCTGACGCCGATCAGATGGCGCCGATCCAGCGGGTGCCCGCTCATGCGTGCCGAGACGAACCCGAGGATGCCGATCCCACCCGCGCCGATGCTCTGGACCACGGCTAGCGATGCGAGCGCCAGCGCCGCAGCGTAGAGCGCAAACCCGGTCGACTCCATGGCAAAGCCGATCAACCAGCCGCGGCTGCTCAACAGCAGCCTGGCCGAGTGCAGCGGCCGGCGCATCGACAGGCAGGGGAGGCTCGCCGCGGCGTCGTGCTCACGGAGGTAGGCGAGGTTGGTCAGCGTCGTGGACGTGACGGCGAGGCCGAGCGCGACGGCGGTCCGGGCGGTCACCGCGTCCCCACGTACCCGCGCGAGGCCGGCTCAGTCGACCGGCCAGCTGTGCACGGGCTCGTTGCTGTGCATGTGATCGCGATAGCGCTGCGTCATCTGTCGCAGCGCGTCCCCGCGATCGAGCCGCCGGTCCTCGTAGAGGTTGTGGAACACCTCGGCCTGCCAGGAGGCCCCGTTCCGAAGGGTCACGCAGCGCCGCTCGATCACCCCGAGCAGCCGCTCGGTGTCGCCACCGTCGACTCCCCAGCGGTCGAGGCCCTCCCGGGCGAGTGGCAGCAGGCGCCGCAGCACGAGCTCCGCCACCGGGACCTCGCCGACGCCGGGCCAGTAGACGTTGGCCTCGATGCCGTCGCGCGCGCCCGCGTGGAAGTTCTCCTCGGCCGCCGAAAAGGACATCCGCGACCACAGGGTCGGTCCTCCTCCGCGATCATGCGGATGAGGCCGTAGTAGAACGCGGCGTTGGCGAGGATGTCGAGCATCGTCGGGCCGGCAGGCAGGATGCGGTTCTCGACGCGCACGTGGGGCTGGTCCCGGACCACGTCGTAGATGGGCCGGTTCCAGCGGTAGACCGTCCCGTTGTGCAGGCGCAGCTCGGCCAGGCGCGGGACGTCGCCCCGCTCGAGCGTCTCGAGCGGATCCTCCGGGTCGCAGATGGGGAGAAGCGCCGGGAAGTACCTGACGTTCTCCTCGAACAGGTCGAAGATCGACGTGATCCAGCGCTCGCCGAACCACACGCGCGGCCGCACGCCCTGGCTCTTGAGCTCCTCCGGACGCGTATCCGTGGCCTGCTCGAACAGCGCGATCCTGGTCTCGCGCCAGAGCTCCTTTCCACAGAAGAACGGGGAGTTGGCGGCGATCGCCACCTGCACGCCGGCGATCGCCTGTGCGGCGTTCCAGTAGCGGGCGAACGCATCCGGGGCGACCTGCTGGTGGAGCTGAACGCTCGTGCACGCCGCCTCGGGCGCGATCGTGTCCGCGAGCGTCGAGAGCCGCTCGACGCCGGTGATGGTGATCTCGAGGTCTTCGCCGCGGGCGGCGAAGATCTGCTGGTTGAGAAGCTCGTAGCGAGGGTTCGCGCTGAAGCTGTCGGCGTTCAGGTGGCCGGCGGTCACGGTGGGGAGGATCCCGATCATCATCATCCGGGCTCCCGTGGGCCGGGCGCGCTCCTCCGCGCTGTTGAGGCTGGCGCGGGTCTCCTGCTCCAGCGCCGAGAACACGCCGCCCTCCAGCAGGCGCGGCTCGACGTTGATCTCGAGGTTGAACTGCGCGAGCTCGGTCTGGAAGGCCGGATCGGCGATCGCCGACAGCGCCGCGGCGTTGACCAGCGCCGGATCGCCTGCCTCGTCGGTCAGGTTGAGCTCGATCTCCATCCCGAACGAGCGGTGCTCGGGGTGGAAGCGCGCCTCGGACAGCATCCTCGCGAGGACCTCCAGGCACGCCCGCACCTTCCGCCTGTAGCGCTGCCTGTCCTCTCGACTGAACGTTCGCGCGGCAACCTGCTGGCCCACCCGCACAGTATGGGCGAGTGGGGAGGGGCGTACAACCCGCGGCGGTAGTGTCTCCTGGGTGGATCCCGGCATCGAGCTGAACCGCGCAAGCTGGGATGAGCGCGCGCCGGCGCACGCCGCCTCACCGGGCTACGCGCTCGAGCGCTTTCTCGCCGATCCGTCGTTCATCAGTGACGTCGTGCGCTTCGACCTCCCGCGCCTGGGCGACATCGCCGGTTTGCGGGGCGTTCACCTCCAGTGCCACATCGGGACCGACACCCTCTCGCTGGCGCGGCTCGGAGCGAACATGACCGGACTCGACTTCTCGCCGGCCTCGCTGGCGGAGGCCCGCCGTCTCGCCGCCGCGATCGGTGCGTCGGTGGAGTTCCTCGAGGCGAACGTGTACGACGCGCCCGAGGTCCTGCCCGCGGGGGGCTTCGACTTTGTATTCACAGGAATCGGGGCGCTGTGCTGGCTTCCGAGGATCGCGGACTGGGCGGAGGTAGTCGGCAAGCTGCTCGTGCCGGGCGGGTTCCTGTTCATCCGTGAGGGTCACCCCATGCTCTGGGCGCTCGACGAACGGCGCGAGGACGTCCTCGCGGTGGACTTCCCGTACTTCGAGATCGAGGAGCCGCTCGTGTGGGAGGAGGGCGGCACGTACGTCGAGACCGATCGGACGTTCGAGCACAACGTCACGCACAACTGGAACCACGGGCTCGGCGAGATCGTCACCAGCCTCCAGAACGTCGGCATGGACCTGACGATGCTCGTCGAGCACGACAGCGTGCCGTGGGAGGCGCTGCCCGGGCGGATGGAGCGAACGGGGGAGAAGGAGTGGCGGCTGGCCGACAGACCGTGGCGCCTGCCGCACAGCTACACGCTGCGCGCCGTCAAGCGCCGCGGCTGAGGACGCCGATTATCGCGCCGCGAGCCGCAGCGGCTCGAGCCACTCGGAATCGAGAAAGTGCGGCAGCTTCGCCGGGTAGCGCGGGAACAGCTCTTGCGCCGGACCGGCGCAGCGGTGCGCCTGGACATGCTCGTGCAGGTCCTCGAACGCGCTCAGCACCCGCACCGTGACGAGGATCTGGAGCGTCGCCGCATTCGGCGGGTCGAGGGACAGGGTCCCGTCCTCGAGGAGCTGATCGACGCGATCGAGCATCGCGGGCAGCGCCGCCAGGTCGGTCCGGACGCCGTCGGTGCTCGCCCGACGTCCGTCGGCTTCGGTCGTCCTGGCGTAGTAGGCCACCGCGGGCTGCATCGCCACCGCCACCAGATCCGGAGCCGGCATCCGCTGAGCTCGGACGACGAACCGGCGCAACTCGGAGCTGCTCGCGACGCCGTACCGGAACAGGCGGCGCGGGATCGGCTGGAACTGCTCGTCGCCCCAGCGCTCCGCTTCTTCGACTCGACCCCTGAGCTCCTGATCTGCCGGGAACAGCGGCGGCTCGGGCCACCGCGTGTCGAGCGCGCGGGAGATCTCCCTCGAGCCCTGGATCTTCCGGCCGTCGAGCTTGAGCGCGGGGACGGTGCCCCCGCGGAATCCGGCGAGCCGCAGGTGCACCCGCTGGTTGAGCGGCACGATGTCGACGAGCTCGAAATCCGCGCCCTTGAGCTCGAGCATCTTCCGCACCGCCTGTGACGGGTGGGAGATGCTCATCCAGTAGAGCGTGGCCGACATCGCGCGCAGACTACCGCCAGGCTGCGGTTAGTCGCCGACCAGGTCTCGGAACGCCGGGTCGTCGCGCAGTGGCTCGAAGTCCGAGTCCTCCCGCGCCCAATCCCTGCACTCGGGTTGGAGCTCAGCGGCGCGTCGCAGCGCGTTTACTGCGGGCTCGGGGTTGCCCATGACCGCCTCGATGCAGGCGAGCGCGTAATGCAGGCTTGCATTCTCCGGGTGCGCGCCCAGGCCGTCCTTGACGATGGCGCGAGCGCCGGCGGGGTCCGATTGCCGGGCGGCCGCGCGGAACGCCCACTCCCAGGCGGATGGCTCGAACGTGGGCGGGCCACCGAAGCTGAGCACGACCGTCCCGGGCTCATCGGCCACGGCTTGGCGACGGGACGCCGGATCGGGAATGAACACGTAGGTTCCGCTCGGCGCGTCGTAGCTCTGCCCGTCGATCGTGAACCGGGCGCTCCCGCGGGCCACGAAGTAGAGCTCCTGGTGCGCGAGCTGGGGATCCTCGGTGTGCGGCTCCACCACGTCTTGGCCGGCCTCCTCGGCGATGTAGGCGTTGCACCCGAAGGCACGGATGCCGAGCGTGTACCTGACCGGGAGCCAGGTCAGCGTCCCAGGGCCGGGGAGGCCCTCGATCTCGCTCAGGTTGACGACGCGCGGTGGCGTGGGCACGCCGACAGAGTACGCGCTGGCCGGTGGGTGTCGCCGATGACCGCCACGTCGAACCCCTTGCGCTCCGCGCCTACATCCACGCCGACCCAGTGCACCCGGTGACTCAGAGCGCGCGGGTGATGGCGGCGACGACGGCCGCGCCGACCACCGCCACCGTCATCGGCGCCCGCCTCACCAGCGCGATCGTGGCGAACGCAACTCCGACGGCGCGGGCGTCGAGCGTCAGCGTGCGGCCCTGAGCGAACGTCTCGACGACGACGAGCGCGGCGAGGAGCGCGGACGCGAGCAGCTCGATCACGCCGATCGCACCGTCGGGTAGCGTCCGTCCGCCCAGCAGCAGCGGCCCCAAGAGCTTCAGGGCCGCCGTCGCGAGCGCGAGCACGACGATCGTGACCCAGATCGCGGTCACGGCCGAGTCCTCGAGGACACGACCGCGGCAATGGCCGCCGCGAGGATCGGCACTCCCGCGGGCGTGAACGGGGTCAGGGCGAGCGCGATGCCTGCCCCGCCGCCGGCCGCCGCGGCCTTCCGCCGTCCGCGAACCTCCTCGAGCAGGAGGGCTACGAAGAACGCCGGGAACAGGGCATCGAGGCCGAGGGCGCGGGGGTCGCCGATCGCGCCGCCGGCGAAGACGCCGACGATCGTGCCCAACACCCAGCCGGGGTATTGCAGCGCGGTGACGCCGACCATGTACCACGGGTCGAAGCTGCCATCGCCCCCGCTCGCCGCCGCCCACGAAGAGTCGACGATCGCCATCGCGAAGGCGGCCCGGGATGCGGCCCTTCCGCGCAGCGACGGCGCGAGCGCGAGACCCATCGCCAGATACCGCGCGTTCAGCAGGACGCCGGCGGCGATCGCGGCCCCGGTCCCGCCGCCGGCGGAGAGGATCGCGAGCGACCCGAACTGCGCCGCGCCCGAGAACACCACGATCGACATGACGATCGGAGCGACTGTCCCCATCACGGGCCGAGCCAGGACGCCGTACGACACGGAGATCGCGAACACCGCGATGCCGAAGGGCACGCCGCGGCGGATCCCCGCTCGAACGCGGGCGCTTGGAGAGTCGAGGGGTTCGGCGGAGCGAGCGGTGCTCACAGCCGGATCGAGGCTACGGGATGGGATCGCGGCGCGCCGGTTCTCCCGCCGCCGCCGCCCACAGGTGCAGTACGGCGTATGACCGGTAGGGGCGCCACCGATCCGCGAGGCGCTCGAGGTCCCTCGCGGTGCCCCTGAAGCCGAGCAGCTTGGCGCCTCGTTGCACGCCCACGTCGTCTGCGAGGAACGCGTCGGGATCGTGAAGGGCGCGCATGGCGATGTATCCCGCCGTCCACGGGCCGATCCCTGGAAGCGCGCGGAGCGTGGCCTCGACGTCATCGCCCCGGGCGTCGAGCGGGACGGACGCAAGTGACCTGGCGAGGGTTTGGAGAGCTTGCCGGCGCGTCCGGGGCATGGGGAGGCCGCTGAGGTCGGCTTCGGCGATGCGCTCGAGGGTGGGGAACGCCCAGCCGACGGACCCCATCGGCGGAGAGACCGGATCGCCGTGGTCCGACACGAGCCGGGCGCCCAGCTTCGCGGCGGCCTTGAGCGTCACCTGCTGACCGAGGACCGCCCGCATGGCCAGCTCCCCCGCGTCGACGGTTCCGGGGAGACGCCGCCCGGGAGACGCCTTCACCGAGCCGCCGATCAGCGGGTCGGCGCCCAGGCGCTCGAGGATCGGCAGCGGATCCTGTCGGAGGTCGAGGAGGTGCTCGCACGCACCGATGGCAGCGGGAAGGTCGCGGGCGTCCTTCAGCGAGAAGTCAGCCTGAAAGCCGCCGGTGCTCGCCTCGAGTCGCACCGCGCCGGTTCCATAGGGCAAGCGAAGGCTCCGGGTGAAACGGCCATCGTTCGCCTGCTCGAGGCCGGCAATCGATCGCGCCGCGAGGAAGCGAAGGAGCGCGGCGGTGTCATGTGGGGGGCGGTACGGAAGGCGCCGCCGGATCTCGGCCGGCGCGATTACGCGCTGACGGTCGCTCCGACCGCCTGCTCGATGCGCTGGCCGATCTCCTGGTCGATGTTCTTCCAGTACTCGAAGGCTCGCGCCAGCACCTCGTCGGAGACACCGTCGGACAGGTGGCCGGCGACGTTCGAGACCAGGCGCTCGCGCGCGTCGTCGTCGAACACCTCGCGCACCATCGTGCGGGCCTGGCCGTAATCGTCGTCGTCCGTGCGCAGCGTGTACGCCGAGCGAACCATCTCGCCGTCTGCCGCCCACAGACCCGCTTGATCGGTCGCCGAGGGGTCCGCCCGCGGGCCGCCGTAGGAGTTCGGAGCGTAGACAGGATCGGTTACGTTGACGCTTCGGCCGACGCCGTCCTTGCTGTAGCTGTGCACCGGCGCCTGCGCGGAGTTGACCGGGATCTGCTTGTAGTTGACGCCGAGACGCGCGCGGTGTGCATCGGAGTACGAGAACCCCCGCGCCAGCAGCATCTTGTCCGGGCTCAGGCCTATCCCTGCAACGAGGTTGTTCGGCTCGAATGCCGCCTGCTCCATCTGGGTGTGGAAGTCGGTCAGGTTGCGGTTGAGCGTCATCTTCCCGACCTTGACGAGCGGGTAGTCGCCGTGTGGCCACACCTTCGTCAGGTCGAACGGGTTGAACCGGTAGGTCTTCGCCTCCCCGAAGGGCATGATCTGCATGTACAGCGTCCAGCTGGGGAACTCGCCGTCCCGGATGGCCTCGAACAGGTCCTGCCGGTGGTAGTCGGCGTTCTCGCCCGCGATCCGGTCAGCCTCCTCCTGGGTCAGGAACTCGACTCCCTGATCGGTCTTGAAGTGGTACTTGACCCAGAACTTCTCGCCGGCGGCGTTGACCCACATGTAGGTGTGGCTGGAGTAGCCATTCATGTGACGGTAGGTCTTGGGGATGCCGCGGTCGCCCATCAGCCAGGTCACCTGGTGGCTGGACTCGGGTGAGAGCGTCCAGAAGTCCCACTGCATATCGTGATCACGCAGGCCGCTGTCGGCGCGACGCTTCTGGCTGCGGATGAAGTGCTGGAACTTCATCGGGTCACGCACGAAGAAGATCGGCGTGTTGTTGCCGACCATGTCGTAGTTGCCCTCGGACGTATAGAACTTGAGCGCGAACCCGCGCGGGTCACGCCACGTGTCGGGACTTCCGCTCTCGCCCGCGACGGTTGAGAAGCGGGCGAGCATCTCGGTCTTGACCCCCGGCTGGAACAGTGCCGCGCGCGTGTACGCGCTCACATCCTCGGTGGTCTCGAACACGCCAAACGCGCCCGATCCCTTGGCGTGAGGCTGGCGCTCGGGGATCCGCTCGCGATTGAAGTTGGCCATCTGCTCGATCAGGTACTGGTCGTGCAGCAGGATCGGGCCGTCGGGACCAACGGTGAGCGAGAACTCGTCGCTCGCCACCGGGGTTCCCGCGTCGGTGGTCGTCCGAGGTGGCTGGTCGGTCATCTGGCTCTCTCCTTCTCGTTGGACTTGGGCATTGCCTGGGGTCGCTCAGCCGGCCCTCGACCAGTAGCCGTCGCCGGCCGCCGGCGCGAGCTCCGCGCCAGCTTGTTCCAGCTTTGCTCGCGCCTCGTCGAGACCAACGCCAAGGAGCTCGGCAACCTCGGCCGTGGGGAGCGGGTAACCGGCCCAGGAGAGCACCTCCTCGACGGTCTGCGGCGCCGCACGTCGCTCCAGGTCGGGAGCGACGTTCGCGATCGAGACCTCGTACACGGCGAACGGCTGGAAGCCGGCCATCACGATCCGTCTATCGCGCCGCTCGAATACGGCTGAGGCCGTTGAGTAGCGGAATCCTCCGTCGCTTCGCGACAGGCGGTGGGCGAGGGCGAGCGCCTCGGGCAGCGGCTCCCTGGTCGCGGCCATGTCCGCGCGCAGCTCGGCCTCCACCTGGTCGTCGGTCAACCACGCCTGGATCGTCTCGGGCGGGATACCGACCTCCGAGCCGGCAGCGAGGATCGTGTCCGGCTGATCGAGCAGCCGGCCTTCGGAGAAGACACGCCGGCGCAGCGCGCGCAGCAGCCGATCCGCGCGTGCCGAGTCGTTGATCCGCGCGCCGACGTAGGCGCGGCAGGCATCGATCGTGGCAGCCATGCGATCCGGCGGCTCGGTCAGCATCGGCATCCCGTACAGGGAGCGCAGGCGCTTGGCGTTGCCGGCGATCATTCCCGCGCTGAGCCCGCGCTCCTCGAAGGATGAGCTGTGCTCGCTCAAGACGATCATCCTGCGGGTGATCTCCAGGGCCTCGCCGTAGTGCCACGCCAGCTGCGCCTCTTGACGCTGGGCGTTGAACCCGAACGGGCAGCCGGGGTCGGTGTAGATCGTGACCTTGACGCGGTCCACCAAGCCGAGCCTACCGGCCCCGCCGCGTGCGGGGCCGGCTCGCTTCGGGACGCTCTGGAAAAGCGTGGCTTCACGGTCCGGCGACTCGGTCGAGCCGGGGTGACGGGTCGCGCGCGGCGACCCGCCACCTTGGGCTCAATGCCTGTTCGATCGCCCGCGTCCCACGTGCGTCGTCAACCCGTAGCCGAACGGATACAACGGGTCGTAGTGCGGGTCGCCGATGTTGATGGGCTCCTGCGCGAGCGTCCGAGGCCACGAGACGGGCAGCTTCCCGGTGAACGGCCGCGCGCCGAACAGTGTGTCAGCCACGCCGGCGCCTTCGCTCCCGGGGAGCCACGCGGCGACGATCGCGTCGGCCTCGCTCAGCTGAGGCGGGTCGAGGATCAGCGGGCGACCGGAGACGACGACCAGGACACACCGCTTCACGGCGGCGCAGACCTTGTCGACGGCCGCCTTGTCCGCCGCGGACAGCTGCATGTCCTTGACCGGCCGCGGCACTCCCTTGTCACCCGGGTCGTACGCCCACTGCGGGCCGAAGACATCGCCGAACCCCTCTGCGTACGGAGTCTCGCCGACGATCACGATGCCCGTGGCGTTGCGCGGGATCGGGGCCGACGCATCCTGGCTGTAGGTCACGCTGCCGCGCGCCAGCTGACGAATGCCGTCGAGGATCGTCGTCCCGGGGATCACGTTGGTCGATCCGCCCTGCCATGTCAGCGTCCAGCCGCCGGCCTGGTTGCCGATGTTGTCGGCGTTCGAGCCGGCGACGTAGATGTCCCGGCGGCCCTGAATGGGCAGCACGTGGCCGCTGTTCTTGAGCAGCACCTGGGTCTCGGCCGCCGCCCGGCGCGCCAGCGCGTGATGGGCGCGCGAGCCAACCTGCTTGATGTACCGGCGATTCGTGAACGGATGCTCGAACAGGCCGAGCTTGAACTTCGCGGTGAGGATGCGGCTCACGGCGTCGTCGATACGGGCCATCGGGACCTGGCCGGAGTTGACGAGGCCGGTCAACGTCGACTCGAACTGCTCGAAGTTCTGCGGCTGCATGAACATGTCGATGCCGGCGTTCACTCCCGCCGCCACCTTCTGCGCAAAGGTGTACGTCTCGGGGTTGATGTGGTCGATCCCGTTGTAGTCCGAGATCACGAACCCGTCGAAGCCGATCGCGTTCTTCAGCCAACCGGTGATCAGCTCGCGGTTGCCGTGCATGTTGATCCGGTTGCCGAGCCCATCCTCGGTCCAGTCGACATCCGAGTACGACGGCATGACCGAGCCCACGTGGTGTTGGCGTACCGCCGGAACGTATGGCGAGAGTGCGAGCCGCTGGAACGTGGCGTGATCCACCTGGTCGACGCCCTGGTCGATCGGATAGTTGCCTGTCGTGTGCATGTTCGAGCCGGTGCCGTACGTGGTCAGGCCGTCGCCGGCGAAGTGCTTGGCCGTGGCCAGCACGCGATCGGGATCCGAGAGATGGCCGGGAGGGCCCTGGAACCCGTCGATTGCGGTCTCCATCTCGCGTACGAGGGCCGGATCCTCGCCGAACGACTCGTACGTGCGCCCCCAGCGATCATCGCGAGCGACGCACAGGCAGGGGGCGAACGCCCACTGCGGACCCGTCGTGCGCGTCTCCTCCGCGGCGACGTGCTCCACCGCGCGCACGAGCGCCGGGTCCCGCGAGGCGCCGAGGCCGATGTTGTGAGGGAATACGGTCGCCCCGTACATGTTCCCGTCGCCGTGCACCGTATCGATGCCGTAGATCAACGGGATGTGCAGCCGCGTGGCCAGGGCCGCGCGCTGATAGCGGTCGACCATGTCCGCCCATGCCGCCGGCGTGTTCGGCGTCGGCACCGAGCCTCCGCCCGAGAGCAGGCTCCCGAGATTGTCGGTGGTGATCTTCGTCGTGTCGGCATCGACGCTCCCCCGCTCGGCCTGCGTCATCTGGCCGATCTTCTCGGCGAGCGTCATCCGTGACAGCAGGTCGCGCACGCGTTGCTTGATCGGTAGCCGCGCGTTCTGGTACGGCAAGGTTCCTGACGCCGGCGTGGTCCCCTGCGGACGTGTGCGGTGATGGCTCGAGGCACTCACGATCGGCGCGGCTATCGCCACGGCAACGAGCGCGGCCAGCGCCACGCCGACGAGTCGTCTCATGAGCGACCCGGACGAATACATAGCTCCCTCCCTCTCCTGGCTGGTCTGACGAGGCGAGAATCTCGGCGAGTCCGACGGCGGCGCGGTGGCGAAGCGCCGGCGGCGGCGGCTCTCGACTCAGAACCCCACCCGAGATGGCGGTACCCCGGTTTCGAAACGCAAAACCGCGCGCGGAGTGGAGTGCAAGGTTGCGCGCGCGTGTTGGCGGTTCGGGGCGGCCCGGTCGTGTGCGCGGCATCCCAGTGGCGGCTCGGCGGGAGGGATGCGGGACGCGAGCGAGCCACGCGCGTGCAAAGAGAATTCCACCCAATGCGGGGAAAAGGGGTTACCTTATGCGGGGGGCGCCGATCTGGAGGGAGGGCAACGGCATGATCGACGAGAACGCTGGTGAGGGGACGGCTGCGCACGAGCCGACGCTGACCAACGGTGGCGGGACGGGTGGCGGGACGGCCGTGGCCGGAGCCACGGCGCGCCCGAACCCTGCTGAGGAAGCCGCTGAAACGAACGGCCGCGAGGATCCCGCCCAGAGAACCGGGGACCCCGCCCGCGGCGAGAGCGTCGTCACGCGGCTGATGCGCATGGGAAATGCTGAGGTGGACGCCGTTCTCGAGGCGGCGGGAATGCGCGCCGCGCTGAGCGGCGAGGCGAAGGACCTGGCCCGGCTCATCGAGCGCCGGCTGGCAGAGGTCGACTGGGGCACCCACGCGGAGGCGGTCGATCAGCTCGAGATTCAGCGGGCGTTCCTCGCCCACCGCTTCGTCGGTCCGATGAAGGAATGGGAGCGAGGCAACCGCGGCTACGCGATCCTTGACAACCTTCTCAACCTGACCTCGATCCTTGCCGGCGTGGGGGCGTCACTGGCGGCGGCGCTCGAGGCTCCCAAGGTGTACGCGATCGTGCTCGGCCTCGTGGTGGGCGTCCTCCAGAGCTTGAGCCAGTGGCTCAAGCCTTCGCAGCGCTCGACCCGCCGGGGCCTTGCTGCGGCGGTGCTCCGCAGCGAGGCGTGGGCCTACCTGCAGCGGCGCGAGCGTTATCGGGCCGCAAAGGACGACCGCGCGGCATGGGCCCTGCTGTGCGACCAGGTGAACCGCGTCGAGGCGCGCGAGGCGTCCGAGCAGGACCGCGAGGCTGCGCGCGTCCCACATTCGCGCAGCCTCGTGACGAGCTGAGGGCGCGCCGCGGTAGCTCCGCCGGCCTCCGACCGCTTCCGGCTGCCGTCGAGGCGGCGAGATCGCGCTCTCGAGCTTCCGGAGGAGCGTTCCGCAGCCCGTCGTCACCGCCCAGCGCGCGAGCGTGCTCAAGGTCCTAGCGCGGCGGTGCTCGGCTCGGGTCACTTCCGCTACGTCCACAGCTCGAGGAGCGACGCGCGGTGGCCTTTCGATCGCACCGGGTGACGGCGGCAGGTCGAGGGCATCGACAAGCTCACTCGAGAGGACGGCGCATCCACTGAGCCAGTGGCTCAAGCCTTCCAGCGCTCGACCCGCCGGGGCCTTGCTGCGGCGGTGCTCCGCAGCGAGGCGTGGGCCTACCTGCAGCGGCGCGAGCGTTATCGGGCCGCAAAGGACGACCGCGCGGCATGGGCCCTGCTGTGCGACCAGGTGAACCGCGTCGAGGCGCGCGAGGCGTCCGAGCAGGACCGCGAGGCTGCGCGCGTCCCACATTCGCGCAGCCTCGTGACGAGCTGAGGAAGGTCATGCTGCGCCCGGCGTCGGCGCTTCAGGCGGTCGGGGCGCGGATGGCGGAGGAGTTCGCGCGCGTGGGGCTCGCGCCGCGCGATTATTAGGCTCTCAAGGGGTCGGAGATCGCGATTGCGCCAGGGGAGCGTTTCGGGGCTTGTGCCGTCCGCGTGCCGTTTCGTCTCGGCGCGTTGACCTCGGTCAGCGGTCGGACCAGCCCGCGCCGGTCTCTTCGTATTCCTCGACCCGTGCCTGCATCAGTTGCTTCAGAAGCTCGGTCGGCAGCTCCCGCTCGTACGGGAGCTTGATGAAGCCCGCACCGGTCTCATAGCCGGCCTCTTCCACCGCACTCTTCTGCGTGGCGAAGAACGGTGGCGGGAACCGCAGCGAGCAGTGGTTCTTGAAGTTCTGAAGCATCCACAGGGTCGCGTTGTCGTCGCGGACGTACACGGGCAGGTTCCACTTCAACTCCTCGTGCGCCTCCGGGTCGGCGGCGAGACTCAGCTTCCTGAGAGCTTCGAGGTGCGGTCGCTGGATGTCGGTCAGCTGCGCGAAGAAGTCCTCGACGCTCGAGCGCTTGGGCATCGGCATGGCGCGCAGGCTATCTCGCGCGCACGCGCCGCCGGCTCATTGACCGCCGGATGACGCGACGAAACGTCGGAGAGGCCGGGCTAGATTGACCAGAGGGCTTGGGTGGGTGAGAGGCGTGCAGCGCGTAAGGCGGGGATGAGTCCGGCAACGGCGCCGATGATGAGCGATGCGGCGATGCCGCCGGCCCACGCTTCGGCGGGGATGATGGTGGCCCAGTGTTTGGTATGGGCGTAGATGGCGGTCGCGATGGCGCCTACGGCGACGCCGACGACGCCGCCGAGGAGTCCGAGGAGTATGGCTTCGGAGAGGAATTGGGTGCGGATGTGGCCTTTGGTGGCGCCGAGGGCGCGGCGCAGTCCGATCTCGGAGCGGCGTTCGAGAACGGAGATGATCATGATGTTGGCGACGCCGACGGCGCCGACGAGGAGGGCGACGGCGCCGAGGCCGAGGAAGAGGCCGGCGAAGGCGCCTTTGGCGTCGGCTTGGGCGACTAGGGCGTCGGAGGGTTGGCTGACGTCGACGCCGCCGGGGTTCTCGGGGTTGGCGGTGTTCGCGAGGAGGTTGTCGACGGCGTTCACCCGCTCGTTCTGCGTGCGGAGGTAGATCGTCGAGGGGTGCCCGTCGAAGCCCAGGTATTTCCGTGCGGCGGGGTAGCCGACGAGGACGGCAGAGTCGATGTCCGAGGCGAGCACGGCGGGTCTGAGGATGCCGGTGAGGTAGAACCATTGGCCGCGCACCCAGATGCGCTCGCCGGGGTAGACATGGTCGACGCCGAGCAGTTGGGCGCTGGTGGCGCCGAGTACGGCGGCGGGCTCCTGCGCGGTGGCGGCGTTGAGATAGTGGCCGTCGGCGAGGGTGGTCGCGATGACCGGGAGGAGGTTGAGGGAGGCGGCTTCTACGGTCACGCCATTGGTGTTGGTCGAGGGAATGAAGGGGCTGCGGTAGGCGCCCGCGCCGGTGACCTTGCCGGTGCTCTGTACTTGCTGGACGCCGTCGATGCGCCCGATCATCGACGGCGCCGCGGTAGGTAGCTCGACGGTGCTGCCGGTGGCGCTCTGGCCGTTGGTGACGGTGAGCAGGTTGGTGCCGAGCTGGTCGATCTCGGCTAGCAGACCGGCCTGGGAGGAAGCGGACAGGCCGAGCACCGCGACGATAGCGGCGACGCCGATGGCGATGCCGAGCGCGGAGAGGCCGGCTCGAAGCTTGCGGGTGCGCAATCCGGCGGTGGCAAGCCGTGTGAGGTCGGATGGCTGGAGGCGCTTGCGCTCTGGGATGGCGGCGGCGGTCACGACAGCCCTTCGTTGACCGAGCGGGTGTCGGCGATGATCTGACCGTCGAGGATCTCCACCTTGCGGGGCATGCGCTCCGCGATCGCGTGGTCGTGGGTGATGACCACGATCGTCGACCCGGCCTGGTGGAGCTGGTCGACCAGGCCGAGGATGGCAGTGCCGGTGGCCTGGTCGAGATTCCCGGTCGGCTCGTCGGCGAGCACGATGGCCGGCTGGCCGACGAGGGCCCGGGCGATCGCGACACGCTGGCGCTGCCCGCCGGAGAGCTGGGTCGGGCGGGCGTGCGGGCGCTCGCTCAGGCCGACGAGCTCGAGGGCGTCGAGCGCACGCTGGCGACGCTCACGGATGGGCACGCCGCCGTAGAGGAGGCCGTCGGCAACGTTATCCAAGACGGTGGAATGCTCGGCCAGGAAGAACTGCTGGAAGACGAACCCGATCCGGGTGGCCCGCAGGTAGGCGACCTCGTCATCGGGCATCGCGGCCGCGTCGAGGCCGGTGATCCGCACCCGGCCGCTGGTCGGCCGGTCGAGCGTGCCCATCAGCTGCAGCAGGGTGGTCTTGCCCGACCCGGAGGGGCCGACGATCGCGACCAGCTCCCCCCGGCCGATGGTCAGGCTCACTCCGCGCAAGGCCCGGACGGGCGGCTCGCCGGGATAGGTCTTGGTCACGGCGTCGATGTCGAGCACGGGCGCTCCGGGATCGTCGATCGTGATGCCGTTGTCAGCCACCGCGGTGGTGTCCGATGGAGGCGATGGGGCGCGGGTCATGTCGACGGGACCACCACCTCCTGACCGTCGGCCAGCCCCGACCCGGTGACCTGCACCAGCCCGTCCGCGTCGTCGAACAGCCCGAGTGAGACCGGGACGAGGTGACTGTTGGTCCTACCCGCGCCGGCGATCTCGACGGCGTAGCCACCACCCGACCGGGCCAGCAACGCGGTCACGGGCACGACCAGTGCGTCGGGCACGCTGTCCGTGGTGATGCCGACCTGCACCGGTGCCTGATCCCACGTGCCCGTGGCATGCAGATGGGACGGGGTGACATCGACAGTGATGGTCGGTGTGCTGCCAGATGCGCACGTGTCCGTCCCGACCGTCGCGGTGCTGGACCCCGACCCGCCAGAGCCGGAGTTGGATGGGCAGCTAGCGACCGTCGCTACCGAGGAGACAACACCTGGGGTGGTTTGGTTGTTGGGTAGGGTGATGCTCACCTTGTTGCCGACCGCCATGCTGGTCTGTCGCGAGGCGTCGAGCGCGACCTGTACCTGGCGCGTGGTCGAGGTGCCCTGCACGACCGTCTCGCCAGGCTGGGCGGCGCCTCCGGGTTGAGCTGTGACACTCGTCACCCGCAGGGCGACGGGCTCGAACACCGTCTGGTCGACAGTCAGGGTCCCGGTCCGGGTAATGCCCACGGCGGCCTGGAGCTTCTCCACGGCCGCGGTCGTGGCCGCCCCGAAGAACGCGGAGCTTGGATGCAGCTGAGCCCAGGTGGTGTAGCCGAGCGCGACCAGATCGCGGTTGAGCTCGGCCACGTCTGGCCCGCTCGCGCCCGCGGACAAGGTCCGGTAGGCGGGGGTTGACCCGTACAGCAGTACCACCGGGCTGTTGTTCACGCGGTAGAGCGGGTGACCCTGCGAGATCACCTGGCCGACCGCGGGCAGGCTCGTGTACGTGCCGTGAGCCTGGTTGATCACCGCGTAGGCCGAGCCGTCCGACCTCGCCCGGTAGGTCAGGACCCCACCCTGCGAGATCATCGCCGAGAGCGTTCGCTTCTCCACCCGCGTGGTCCCGACCGGCAGCGGCCCCGGCGCCGCCACCGCCGCCTTTCCGCCGGACAGGACGAGCACGCCGCCGGCGATGGTCACCGCAGCCACGACGGCCGCCGGCACCCAGATCTTCCACCTCATCCGCCTGACCCCCCGCCTCCGGTCCTGGCGTCGGGGCCCAGGACGCTGCCGCATTTGTGCGTCGCGGCGTTGAGGATGCTCATGCCACTCGGCGTATTGGAGGATGGGATCCGATACGTGTTGATGAGGGGCTGCCCATTGACGGGATCGGGAAAGTCGGGCACACCGTTCGCGCGAACGCACGCAGCGAACCGGAGAGCCGCCGACTGCTGCGTGGCGCTCCGGTGCGAACTCAGAGAGCCCGGCGGCTGCAGCGCTTTGCACGCGGTCACAGCGGCCGTGAACGTCGCCGCGCTGACGTCGACTCCGAAGCTTCCGAAGTTGCCCGCCGCGTCCGCGTCCGGGAAGTGTGGGACGCCGTGCGCTCGCACGCATTCGGCGAACTTCTCCGCCTTCCCCTGCTTCGTGGTAGCCGGCGTGTTGCCGCCCCTGCTCGCGCTAGCGGAGCCCGCCGCGCCGCTGCCCGCGCTGCTACGCCTGCTGGCGCTGCCGGCAGCCGTGTTCGAACCACAGCCGCCGCCCATCAGGACGATCACACTGACCACGACAAAGGCGGCTGTGGGCCGTGGTCTTCTGATCATGTTCCCTCCAGAAGCGTGGGTGGGCGGCTGCACTGCCTGCGGAGATGAGCTCATCATCGGCTCGGCAACCGGGGGCGTCGTTTTCTGGTCATCTGTGCTCCTCTTGGCGTGTTTGCGTTGACATCAGTGATGAGCCGGCGAAGAGGGGTCGACGCGGCGGCTCGTGCTGCCTAGCCGGGTCTCACCGGTGCACCGGGCGGTCCGGGCGCGGCGCGTGAGGCTGTGGCGCCCGTGGGGGCAGCCGATTGGACGAGTCGCTCGGCGGCGTTGCCGGCGGCGGCGAGGATGGCCTGGGTGTTGCTGCCCTGCCCTTGGCCCAGCACCACACCGACGGCGGTCACCGGGCGCCCGCCTACCGTCACATCGGTGAAAAACGCCAGGCATCCGCCCGCGGCGGAGTCTGACCCGGTCTTGCCGCCGTATCCGGCGCTGACCAGGGGATTGAAGTTCGTCAGCGTGCCGGCGATCGGCAGCGTCACGCTCGGCATCGAGACGATCTCACGGAAACCCGGGGAACGCATCGCCTGCCGGAAGACGCGCAGCTGATCGGCGGCGGTCGAGACCGTGCCCGGATCCCAGCCGCTGGGATCGGTGTAGGTCGTGTGATCCATCCCCAGGGCGCGCGCCTCGGTGTTCATCTGGGCGACGAAGCTGGCTTCGTTGCCGGCGATCTGGGCGCCGAGGATCCGGGCGATGTTGTTGCCTGACGGGATCAACAGCCCCTCGAGCAGCTGGCGCTCGCTCAGCTGCTCCCCAGCTGCTACGGCCACGCCTGACTGATGCTCGGCAAGGTCCTGGGTCTCTTCCTGCGCCTGGGCCCTGGTGATCGTGATCATGAACCCGTCCTGAGCGCCACGCAGCGGGTAACGCTTGAGGACCAGGTAGGCGGTCATCACCTTCGCCACGCTGGCGATCGGGACCGGCTGCTGGTCCGGACTGGCCGCCGGCGGGTCACCGCCGAGGACGAATGCCGCTTGCCCCTGCTGCGGCCAGCTGATCGCCGGCAGAGAGATGCGGCGCTGCTCGTCGCGCATGCGAACCGTGGACGCGGGCTGATGGCCCGTGTCGTTCAGGAGCGGGCCGGCCGTGTGCGCAAGAAGCACGAGCAGGGCGCCGCCGAGCAGTAGGCGCCGGCGACGCGCGCGGTACACGGTCGGCCGGCTCCAGCGAGCTGCTGCTGTTCGTGCTGGTTGGCTATAGGCCACGCCGGCAGTGTCGGCAGCGCCGTGTTCTCAGAACGTATGCGTTTTTCGATATGCCGACGATATGTCCGGCCTGGCAGCATCCACGGGAGTGCGCGTGTTGATCGTCGAGGACGAGCCTCTGATGGCCAAAGCGGTCCGCGATGGGCTACGCCTCGAGGCGATCGCGGCAGACATCGCCGGTGACGGCGACACCGCGCTTGAACTTCTGAGCGTCAACGCCTACGACGTCGCCGTCCTGGACCGCGACATTCCCGGACCCTCCGGCGACGACGTCGCTAAGAGCATCGTCGCCTCCGGCAACGGCATGCCGATCCTCATGCTCACCGCGGCCGACCGGCTCGATGACAAGGCCACCGGCTTTGGCCTAGGAGCAGACGACTATCTCACGAAGCCGTTCGAGCTTCAGGAACTGGTCCTCCGCCTCAGAGCGCTCAATCGCCGCCGCACGCACAGCCGACCACCGGTGCGAGAGATCGCGGGCCTGCGTCTGGACTCGTTCCGCCGCGAGGTCTACCGCGACGGCCACTACGTCCCGCTGACCCGCAAGCAGTTCGCGGTGCTCGAAGTTCTGATCGCTGCCGACGGCGGCGTCGTCAGCGCCGAGGAACTGCTGAAGCAAGCATGGGACGAGAATGCCGACCCCTTCACGAACGCCGTGCGCATCACCGTCTCCGCTCTGCGCAAACGCCTCGGCGAACCCTCGATCATCGCCACCGTGCCCGGCGTCGGGTACCGCATCGACCCGGGATCCGACACCGGGCCCGAAGGAGCGGATCATGGATAAGGCTTCCGGCCTCGGGATGCGCCGCCTCTCGCTCGCCAGGCTCGCGCCGCGTCGGATGCTTCACCTGCCGTCTCGG
This sequence comes from uncultured Solirubrobacterales bacterium, assembly GCA_963839105.1. Taxonomy (GTDB): domain Bacteria; phylum Actinomycetota; class Thermoleophilia; order Solirubrobacterales; family Solirubrobacteraceae; genus Palsa-465. Next base: position 171,961 of record CAWITQ010000003.1, on the reverse strand, counting down.
ACCGTGCGCCTGCGGCTAACCCTGCTCTACAGCGGCCTGTTCCTAGTCTCCGGAGTGACGCTGCTCGTGACCACCTACTTGCTCTTCCGCGGAAATACCGGGGTCGATCTGATCGTCGGGACCCCGCATGGGCCGACCATCCCGGGCGGCCAAAACGGTGCTGTGCCGAACCCGGACGTCCTTCGCCAGGTACGCCAAATGTACGCCGCGGCCGTCGAACGGAACACGCATGGTCTCCACGAAGGGCTCCTTCAGTCCGGGATTGCGCTGGCGATCATGACCGCGGTCTCGATCGCGCTCGGCTGGCTCGTCGCAGGCCGGGTCCTGCGCCCGCTTCGCACGATCACGGCAGCAACTCGGCAAATCTCCGAGCGCAACCTGAACCAGCGCCTTGCGCTCTCGGGGCCCCGGGACGAGCTGAAGGATCTCGCCGACACCGTCGACGGTCTCCTCGCGCGGCTCGAAACCCACGTCTCAGAACAGCAGAGATTCGCCGCCAACGCGTCCCACGAGCTGCGCACCCCGCTGGCGATCACGCAAACCCTCCTAGAGGTGGCCCGCCTCGATCCCGACCGCGGCGACGGGGAGCTTGTCGACCGCCTTTACGCGGTCAACGCCCGGGCGACTGACCTCACCGAAGCTCTGCTTCTGCTCAGCCGCGCTGACCAGCGGACCTTCACCCGAGAACACGTCGACCTGTCCCTCATCGCCGAGGAAGCCAGCGAAACGCTGCTCCCACTCGCAGAAGAGCATGGCGTCAGCATCGCGACCTCCGGCGACACGACCCTCACCATCGGCTCACACGCGCTCCTGCTGCAGATGGCAACGAATCTCGTGCACAACGGGATCGTCCACAATCTGCCCGGAACGGGCGCCGTCTGGGTGACCACGAGCACGCGCCGCCAGAGCGTCGAGCTCACCGTCGAGAACACCGGCGAGCACCTCCCACCGCAACTCGTTGCCACGCTTGTCGAGCCGTTCCAGCGCGGCACCAGACGCGTCCGGACCGACCATGCAGGCGTCGGCCTCGGCTTAGCCATCGTCAAGAGCATCACCCAAGCACACGACGGAACGCTCACCCTCACTCCCCGAGCCGCCGGCGGTCTCTGTGTCACGGTCCGCCTTCCCGTCGCGCCGCAGCACTGACAGACGACGATCAACGGAATCGCTGCATCGCCCAAACCGAACACGGCTGTGCCGGATGCACGGTCAGTAGGCGTCCATCCCAAGGGAGGGTGTCCGAGGCTGTCCGACTAACTGTGTAGGCGGCTGATGGTTAGTCAGGGAGGCGCCGCTGTGCGACCACGTGCCTGGGCGGCGGGCCTGGATCGCGGTTAGGGGAGGTGGAGGTTAAACCGGCCGACGGTGATGTCGCCTGGGTTCGTCGGGTCGGGCTCGGGGGCAGCGCTGTGGATCGCGCTGGCGGGGTGATATCTGACGAGCCCGTGAAGGATGCCGTGGCAGCTGGTCAGGACCTGCTGGTTGTCGACGATCTTTTGCCCGGCGCGAATGTTGGTGGTCGTTTCCGAGCCGGTGGCGATCTCGTGGCAGGCGCGGTTGGGAGGGAAGAACAAGGATGTGTAGTAGAAGCTGCCGGTGCTGTGGACGGCCACTCGTGCCGTGTATGCGATCTTGAGCAGCAGCTGCGGCGGCGGCGTGGAGGCGCTGGCGGGCATGACTTGGACGTGGATCGGCGATGCCAGTGCCGCCTGGGTGAGATGCCCTGCGCTGCCGGGCGCGAGTCCGTTCGGTGCGCATGGGTAGACGGGCGTGGGGCGGCAGGTGTGCCCGTCTCTGTAGGTGACCGCTCGGATCGGGCCCGTCTTGAGCAGGGCGACGAACGCGCTGCTGTCGCCCTGCTGCTCACCGGGGTGCGCCCGCGTGACGATCAGATAGGCGCCGTCGGGCCCGACGGTCGGGGCGGTCGCCGTTCGCCCACCGGCTGAGACGTAGGTGATGCTGGCCGCGGTAGGCCCCAGCAGCCCAAAATAGACATCGCGCGCGTCCTCCGTGGGGCACGGGACCGGCTTGCGCCTGCTGAATTCGGCAAGGCACCCACCGCCCGCCATCGCGCTCGTCGGCAGCCCGTAGATGATGATGTTGGTGAAGCCGTGGCCGCGCGCGTCCAGGGGCACACAGTTCGAGTCGTCCTGGTAGTTGTCTGAGAAGGGGTGGAAGCGGTGATCGTTGCCAAACGACCCGTCTTCTCCTAGCGCCCCGATCGTGCCGTCGGCCAGCCGGCCGACCTGCACGCACACGTCGCCGCGAGTGGTACGCACCGTTCGCAGGCCCCATGGCAGACTGCCAGCCGGATCGGCCACGTGGAGGGGCAGCAGCTTCGCGGTCGTCGCGGCGCCGTAGCCCGCGGTGGGGACCGGCGGGACCTTCGGGCCTGCCGGCGCGCCGCTGAGAAGGATGCCACCGGCAACCGCTGCCCCGGTACCGAGGATCGCCAATGCAGGCACGATCAGAAGCCCCCGCAGCCGCATCGACCCCAGCCACCGCGGCCGCCAGCTGACATGACCCGCTCGTGATGGACGCGGCTGGGCGCATGCGGCACGACGCAGCTCAGCTCCGAGGCGATCGATGAAATCAGGCATTACTGCTTGCCTCCATGACGCGCCGCAGGACTCCAAGCGCGCGGCTCACGCGCTTTCGGACAACTGACTCCGAGCACTTCAACTGAGCGGCGATCTCCCCGTACTCACGCTCATCCAACACCCGTGCCTGCAGAGCTTGGAGCTGGTCGGCGTCCAGCCGTGAAGCCAGCTCCCGCATCAGATCGGTCTCAGCAGAGATCTCCTCCACCCGCTCAAGGTCGCGATCATCGAGCACCACCGGCTGCATCGCTAGCCGCCGCCGGGCGCGATCGTCGATCGTGCCTCGGCGATGGCCGTCGATCAGCAGATTCCGCGCTGTCACCAACAGCCAAGCGACCGGGAGCGGCGGCACCGCACGCTGCGAATCCCTGACCAGAACCAGCAGCGACGCAAATGTCTCAGCCATCAGATCGGCTGCCAGCTCGGGCTGCTGCACACGCCTTCCCAGGAACGCCAGAACGACCGCGTGATGGCGCCGGTAAACGAGCTCGAACGACTCGCCACGGCCGCCCCGAGCCTCCTCGAGCAGCTGACGATCAGTCTTCACATCGGGATGTATATGCGCCGGATCGATCGGCATCCACCCAGCTAAACGAACAACCCCCACCGCTTGTGACCGAGGATCGCACCTGAAGTCGAACTGGCACAGCGAGAGACGAGTACCGCCGCAGTCAGCTTATGGCCCGGGCGGGATCGGTGGCGCAGCTTGCGCCTCCAGCAGCGGGACCGTGCACGCGGTAAGCACCGCGATGTGCGCATCCGGGACTCTCATGGCCGCTGATGTGAGCTCCACCCGGCACGGCGACGCAAAGGCATGCATGCGCATTACCAGCTGTCGGCGCGTGACGGTTTGCAACGTCCACGGGCGCATGGTGGTCTTGAGGAGCTCCAGCTTCGGGCCGGCCCGCAGAGATATGGTGCCGCCCGCGTGCCACCGCCGGCCGGAGTACCAGGCCACAACTCCGCCATCGGCGTCCTCGACGATCAAGTCCCATCCGAAACGCCCTCGCTTGAGCAGACGCCATTCGCCCGCGGAACACTCGATGCGGGCCACCTCGCCCACCCCACCGAACCGAAGAGTCGCGACCCGCTGACGATCGTCCGTCGCCAGTTCGTAGGTCAGAGAGCGCCTGTCGCCGACCCGCGCCAGAAGCAGATCCTCGCCGACGACCTCATCGAGACTTGACCGATACGAGTCGCGCGGTCCGGCGTCGGGTGGAGCGGCCGAGCGAATCGCCGGAGGGGCGGCGTCGAGGGGTTTCTGTCGGACGTTCTGCGTCCATTTCGACCCATCCCACCACCGCTCCTGGGCCTCCGTCCCGTACGGATCGGTGTACCAGGCGCCGCGCTCGGGCGTTTTCATGTCGTCCGCCGCCATGACCACTGCGTAGGCCGGTTTCGCCCGGTGCCCCGATCCGCTTGCCTAACCATGTCGTCGCCTTGCCGGCCAACCACCTCGCGGTGATCAGCCGATCATCTCAGCGCGCCGTCGCGAGGGCAAGTAGCCGCATCGCGTCGGTCCCCGGCACGCATTCGCGCGTCGCTTGTTGTGCCGGGGGTGTTTGTGCGGGACTATCGGGTGGGTTCCTACGCCAAACGCTTCTCGCGGTAGATGACGTCGACCGCGCCGATGCGGCCGCGTCCGACCTCGCGATACCTCGCGCTCTGGTACAGCTCGCGCGCCGCGCCACAGCGCGCTCCTTTCTCGTGCACGACAGGCAAATTGACTCGTCCCACAGCTCCCCCGCGACGCGCGGACTGCCGGACGTCGGCGAGCGACTAGGCCTGGCCGGCAGTCCAATCTGGTCTGCGTTCGCGGAGCTGATCGAATTTGGCTCGCGCGCTCTTCTCCTCACCTCTGCTCATCTTGAGCTTCATCGACGCGCGCGCCGTCTCTCTCGGATCACCGAGCGCTTCGGCCTGTTTATGCGCAGCCTTGTCGGCCTTCGTCTTCTCCGCCTTGGCCTGCCACCGACGGTAGGCCGTGTTCATCTCCCCGTCGGTGGGCACCGGTGCGGTGAGCCCGTCTGGGCGACCCGCCGGCATCGGCGCCGGCGGCCGTGGGGCCAGTGGCTCAGGGGCGCTCACCCAGTCCGGCAGAGCGGGGATGGGTTCATGCTGCTGTCCGCCGGACGGACCGAGCGGCGGAAGACCGGCCATCACAGACCTGGCCTGCGACCGGGTCTGCGACCTATAGAGCGTTCCGAGTCGATCGTCGAGCTCGTCCGTCGTGAGGCGGCCTTCGGTCATGTGCTGGCTGAGGACCTCCGCGATCAGCTCTCGATCGGCGTCGCCGATGCGAAGGCCACCTGTATCCGGCTGTCGCCGGTCTGCAGCGGCCCTGGACGGCGTCGCGGTCAACGACACACCGAGTGCCTCTTCCCCTCGCGCGATCGCCGCGGCGTCCCGCTCTCGAGCCTCTGCGTTCTGTCGCTCGACGATCGCATGGCGGTCGAGCTCGATTTTCGACCGGTCCGCGGGGTCATAGCGCACCGGAATGACGTCCCCAACTGCAGCCGAGGCGAGCGTATCGCCGAAAGCGCGGCGAGAGATCTCGGTCGTCGACCCGTCCTCGAACTTCACGCGCAGCTGGTATCGGCAGGCACTCGTCATCCCGCTCTCGACCTCAGTCGCGTAGATCCTCTTCTCGAGCACCAACGCCTGGGCTTGCGCTCCGTCACGGCTCAGCTTGTGCTTGTCGAACATCTGCTGCCGACCCTTCCGCGAGATCCCGGCCTATGTACTGCGAATCCTAATCCGCCGAAGAGCTGTCATCAGAGCGTCGCCACAGAGGAGCTCAGAGGGCGCTGTCGTCGGCGAACAACAGGACAAAGAACACCGGCGCAGCTCGACTTCAGCGGCTCCAGCGCTGGCTCGCGCTACGCGGCGGGTAGCCGCACAACGAACCGCCCTCCGGCGTCGCTGTGCTCGGCTTCGACGTCGCCGCCGGCGGTGCGGGCGAGCCGGCGCGAGAGCGCGAGTCCCAAGCCGGCGCCGTGGGATGCCACCGCCATCGGGCCCGAGCCGGCGGCGAGGCCGCCGGCCCTGCGGCCCGGCTCGAAGATCGCCTCACGGTCAGCGTCGGGGACGCCGGGTCCGTCGTCCTCGAGTGTGAAGGCGACTGCGCCAGAGTCGCGCTGCACGCCGATCCGCACTGCGGAGGCCGCGTGCCGGTAGGCGTTTTCGATCAGGGGCGCGAGGATTCGCTCGACGAGCGCCTGCTCGCCGGCGACGCGGATGCCCGCGGGTGCGCTGATCGCCAGCGTGACACCACGCTCGGACCCGAACGCCGCGGCTGCCGCGCGCGCGCCGGCCGCGGCATCGCTGGTCGCGCGCGATGGATCGAGGTCGGCGCGCGCGGCCGCGATCAGCGTGTCGAGCGTGCGTCCCATCTGCGTGGCGCTGTCGAGCACCTGCGTGAGGACACGCCGGCCGTCCTCGTCCTGGTCGGTGTGGCGCAGCGCGAACTGGGCTTGGGCTGCGATGTTCGCCAGTGGCGTCCGCAGCTCGTGTGACAGCTCCGCAGTTAGCCGTTGCTCGTGGCGGAGGGTGGCCGCGAGACGATCGAGCAGCCTGTCGAGCGTGAACGCGAGTTGGGTCAGCTCGTCGTGGGGCTCACCGAGTGAGAACCGACGTTCGAGATCGTGGTCGCTCCACTCGGCGGCCTGCGACGTCATCCGCGCGACGGGTCGCAGCGCTCTCGAGATCAGCCACCAGCCGGCCACGGCGACCGCGACCAGTACGAGTACGCCGAGCGCCGCCGAGGCGACGAGCGCCGTGTGCCGAGTCAGGTCATAAGGCACGAGTGATACGCCGGCGATCACTGTTCCGATGCGGCGACCGCCGGCCACCACCGCGAGCGAGTAAAGCCGCGTGTGCGTCGCGCGGACGTCGCGCGTTGACGGTGGAGCCATGGCCATTGCCGCGGCCGCCGCGTCGTTGGCCGCGGGCGCGGACTGCGGCGTTTCGAGGGCGCGCGCGCCGTTGAACACCCAGATCTGGGCGTCGGGGCTGGCCTCGTCGGGCGTCTCGCCGAGCTCGATCCGGCCGCCGACGACATGCAATGCTGCGAGCTCGGCCGACGCGCGGGCCTGGACGACTCCGTTCGCATCGGCGTCGAGCCGGTTCGCGAGCACAATGTTGAAGCCGACCGTGAGCCCCGCGAGCACGAGCGCGATCGCGACGAGCACCGTCAGGAGCAGACGAGCGCGGAGCGTCATTGCAGGCGGTATCCGACCCCATGCGCGGTCTTGATCGCCGGCGCTTCCGGTAGGGCGCGAAGCTTGCGCCGGATCCTGGCGACGTAGACGTCGAGCGTGTTGTCCTGGACGATCGCGCCGTGCGGCCAGGCGGTGCGGACGAGTTCGGCGCGTGCGATCGCTTTGCCGGGCCGAGCGGCGAGCGCGGCCAGCAGCCGGAACTCGGTCGGGGTCAGCGGCTGCGTTCCGTCGCCGACTGACACCGTCAGCTCCGCAGGGTCCAGGACGACGCCGGCGCCGTCGGCGGACCCGGTGCCGCGGCGGGCTTGGTCGGTGCGACGGAGTAGCGCGCGCAATCGCGCTACTACCTCCTCGATGTCGAACGGCTTCGTGACGTAGTCGTCGCCGCCGACGGTGAAGCCACTCAAGCGGTCGGTGAGCGCGTCGCGCGCGGTCAGGAACAGGACCGGTGCGCCGATCCCCTGCGCCCTGAGCGCCTGGCAGACGTCCCGGCCGTCCGAGTCGGGCAGGCCGATGTCGATCACGAGCGCGGCGAGCGGGGTGGTCAGTGCCTGGTCGAGCAGTTCGCGCCCGCTCGCCACACCCCGCGCCGCGAACCCCTCGGCGCGCAGGCTGCGGACCAGCACGTCGCGTAGCGGTGCGTCGTCCTCGGCGATCAGCAGGCTCGGCTCCATCGTTGGGGGCAAGTATCGCGGGGTTTGCCGCGCCGTTGGCACCCCTGGCAGCCAACCGTTCAGGAGATCGTCAGGTCAGATCGCGAGCCTGCGGGCCATGAACAAGCTCTCGGTACTGGCTGCTGTGCTTGTGTCCTCGATCGTCATGGCCGGTTGCGGATCCTCGTCGAGTAACTCGTCGCCGAGCCCGGGCGGAGCTTCCGCGGGCGCCCCCACCGCGACCACGGCTTCCGCATCGCCGTCGACAACGACGGGCGCTTCGAGCTCTCCCGGAGCGTTATCGGCCGAGGCGCAGTCGGCGGCGACCGGCGACATTCCGGACAACCAGGCGTTCCTCGTGCTGGGGAACGCCCACGGCGGCTACTCGATGAAGTACCCGGAGGGCTGGACGATCCAGGGCTCGGGCTCGGACAAGCTCACGATCAGCAATAAGAACAACCTCGTCCGCGTCGTGATCGCCCGAGGCCCGGCACCGTCGCTGGCATCGGTCGCCGCAGCCCTTGTAGCAGTGAAGAAATCGAGCCCAACGCTCACTTTCACGGCGCCACACAAGTTCGCGCTGCCGGCGTCACCGGGGGCCGTGAAGGCCGCGTACACGACCGAGAGCGCCCCGGACGCGGTGACCGGCAAGCGCGTGAAGCTGCTGGTCGACCGATACGTGCTACCGGGCCCAGGTGGCCGCGTAGCGACCGTGGACCTCGGCACACCGGCCGGAGTCGACAACGTCGACGCCTACCGGATGATGATCCAGAGCTTCACCTGGAAATGACGGACGGGGAGCGGAGGATCGTCAGCCTCTGGCGCGAGCCCGAGCAGCCTGCCTCGCGGCTCGAGTGGCCGGCGTTGCAGTTCCACGACGTGTTCAAGATCTACCGCTCGGGCCCCGTCGAGACGGTGGCGCTGCGGGGCCTCGAGTTGCGGGTGGAGCGTGGTGAGCTGGTCGCCGTTCTCGGCCCGTCCGGCTGTGGCAAGAGCACGATGCTGGCACTCGCGGCCGCGCTCGACCAGCCGTCAGCGGGCGAGGTCCGGAGCGGCGAGCGGTCGCTGACCCGTCTCGATGACGACGAGCTGGCGCGGTACCGGGCGCGCGAGGTGGCGCTCGTGTTCCAGAGCGACAACCTGTGGCCAGCCCTGTCCGCGCGCGAGAACGTGGCCGCGGCGCTGCGGCTGTCGGGGAACGGCGGCGACGTGACGGAGGCTGCTGATGACGCGCTCGCGGTGTTCGGGCTCGCCGCTCGCGGGTCGCATCGGGCGGGCGCGCTGTCGGGCGGGGAGCAGCAGCGGGTTGCGATCGCCGGCGCGTTCGCGCGCGGGGCGCCGCTGGTGCTCGCCGACGAGCCGACGGGGGAGCTCGACGCGCGCAACGAGCAGATCGTGCTCGAGGCGCTCGCGCAGCTGCGCTCAGAACGCGGCAGCACCGTGGTGGTCGTGACTCACTCCGAGCGTGTCGCCGCTGCCGCCGGGCGAGTGGTCGAGATGCTCGACGGGCGGGTGCTCCCGTGAGCGCGCCCAGCGCGGTGTCGGAGCTCGCCGCCTGCCGTGCAGTGGACCTCGTCCACGGCGACGGTGAGGCGCGCGTCACGGCCTTGGCCGCCGTCGACTTCAGCGTCGGCGAGCGCGAGCGGGTCGCCCTGTTCGGGCCGTCGGGGTCCGGCAAGACGACGCTGCTGCACGTGCTCGGCGGGCTCGTGGTCCCGACTGCCGGCGAGGTCACGTGGCGCGGGGCGCCGCTGTCCTCGTTGGACGCGGTCGCGCGCGGGCAAGCGCGCGCGGCCGGGATCGCGTTCGTGTTCCAGGGCGCGAACCTGCTGCCGGCGTTCACCGCGTACGAGAACATCGCGTTCGCGGCGCACGCGGCGCACCGGGCGAACGGGCGGTCGGGGCCGGCGCTCGAGCCGCTCGAGTTGCTCGAGCTCGTCGGGCTCGCGGGGAAGGCGCAGGCGCTCCCGGCCGAGCTGTCGGGCGGCGAGGCACAGCGGGTCGCGATCGCGCGGGCACTCGCACAGGGCCCCGCACTTCTGCTGTGCGACGAGCCGACGGGGCACCTCGATTCGGACACGGGCGCGCGCGTGCTCGACCTGATCGATGCCCTGCACGGCGAGTTCGCCTTCGCGCAGGTGACCGCGACCCACGACGCTGACGTAGCGGCGCGATACGAGCGTGCGGTAGGTCTCGCCGACGGCCGAATCACCGGCGGGGATCGTCAAGAGTGAGGACCGCGATCGGCTTTGCGCTAGCCGGCATCGTGCGGGCTCCCGTCCGGACACTGGTGCGGATCGTCGTTCTCGCCGCCGCCGTGGCGCTGCTCGGCTCGATGCTGCTGTTCATCGCGCACTCGCTACGCACGATGACCGGCTCCGCGATCCGCGGGGTCCCGCTCGACTGGCAGGGACCGGTGTCGTCGTACGGGCAGGCGCAATCGGTTGCCGCGGGTGTCGCACGCCAGCACGGGATCCTGCAGGCCTCGGCGACGGCGACGGCTCCCTTCGCGGCCGCGTCGCACAGCGGGCCCGCCGGCCTGACGAACGCCGGCAGCGGCGCGGTGCTCGGGATCCCGCCGGGTTATCAAGCGCAGATCCACACGTTCCGCTTCCTGCAGGGCTCGCTGAAGCCGGGTTCGATCGTGCTCGACCAGCAGATGGCGGCGACACTCCAGGCACACATAGGCGACTTCGTCTCGCTGACTGCGCGTCCGGGCGCGCCCCCGGACCGCTTTCGGGTCTCCGGGGTCGCGCTGATCACCGCTCCGGACGTCGTGTTCCAGCCGCTGAACCCACTGCTCGGGCCCGCGCCGGCGCAGCCGCCTGCGAACGCGGCGATCCTGCCGATCGCGACATTGGCCTCGACGCTCGCCCGCCACGAGCCGGCGATCCCCTCGGGCTCCGTCGGAGCGTCGGCGGTACCCGGCGCGCAGACCGGCATTCAATGGCAGGTGTCAGCGCAGGTCGATCCGAACGGGCTCGGCTCGACGCCCGCTCAGGCACTAACGCGCGCAGGCGCCGTCGTGCACCGAGTCGAGGCGGCACTCCCAGGCCAGGTCGTGTTCGTCGACAACCTCTCAGACCAGCTGAGCACGGCCGCCGGTGATGCGCTCTATGCCGAGACGCTGTACATCATGCTGGCCGTGCCCGGCGCGCTGATCGCGCTCGGGCTCGGGTACCTGGCCGCTCTCGGGACAGTCGAGCGCGACCGGCGCGACCTCGCGCTCCTGCGAGCGCGAGGGGCAACCCGCCGCGACCTTGTGGCGATGGCCGCCGCCGAAAGCGTCTTGATCGGGACCGTGGCCGGGCTGATTGGAGCCGCTGCCGCGTTCGGAGCGGTGTCGGTGATCATCAAGGGCGGCGTCGATCTGACGTTCCTGCGCGGGCTCGTCACGGTGCTGGCATGCATCGCCGTCGCGTGCGGTGGCGCGCTTGCCGCCCGGCTCGGCGCGACCGTGACAGTGTGGCGGGCCGCCGTGTCCGAGAGTCGCCGCGCAGTGCGCCGCGAGGGCAAGCCCCTGTGGCAGCGGCTGTACCTCGACCTCTTCGCGCTCGCGCTGAGCGGCCTGATTTGGTGGCTGACCGCGAAGACGGGCTTCTCAGCGATCGTCAATCCGGACTCGAACCCGTCGCTGTCGCTGTCGGTGTACATGTTCTTCGCCCCGGCGCTGCTGTGGATCGGCGCGACGCTGCTGCTCGTCAGGCTGCGCGGGCGAGCGCTCGCCTCTGTCGCCGGTCGCTTCGGCGGTGGCGGCGCAGCCAGTAACACCCGCGCGTTTCTGTTGGCCAGCGCCGGCCGGCGAGGCGCCGCAATCAACCGGGGGCTGGTCGTGGTCGGGCTGCTGCTCGCGTTCGGCGTCGAGTTGGGCTTGTTCACCGCGACTTACGACCAGCAGGCTCGCGTCGATGCCCAGCTAACCCTGGGCGGCGATGTCGTCGCGAGCGCGCCACCGGGGGTCACGGCGTCGCGCGGGCTGGAGGCAAAGATCGCCGGCGTTCCGGGTGTGCAGGGGACGACTGGCGTGGATCACTCCTACGCGTACGTAGGACCTGACCTCCAGGACACCTTCGGGATCGACCCGAACACGCTCACCCGCGGGACAACGCTCCGGGACTCCTACTTCATCGGCGGCGGCATCGGGCAGATCCTGGATCGCCTGCGCTCCCGTGCCGACGCGATCCTCGTCTCCAAGGAGACAATCGGCGACTACCAACTGCATCTCGGAGATCTGCTTCGGCTGCGAGTCCTCGACCGCTCGACCGGCCAGTTCCACGCGGTGCCGTTCCACGTCGAGGGCGTCGTGCAGGAGTTCCCGTCGGCACCGCGCGACTCGTTCATGGTCGCGAACCTCTCCTACCTGCAGGCGGCGGATCACGCCGGCGGACCGAACATCGTGTTCGCGCGCTCGAGTGATCCCGGGCCCACGGCCGCGAGGGTGGCGCGTGCGACGGCCGCCGACGGCACGATCGTGAAGAACATCACCGAGGGGACCCAGCAGACGGCCAGCTCGATCACGACCGTTGACTTGCGCGGGATCAGCCACATCGAGGAGGTGTTCACGATCGCGCTGGCCGCGGCGGCGATGGCCCTGTTCGTGGCCCTTGCGGTGATCGAGCGCCGGCACGAGTTCGCGACGATGGCGGCCGTCGGCGCGACGCTCCGGAGCATCGCCGCGTTCGTGTGGAGCGAGGCCGCGCTCGTCCTCGTCGCCTCCCTCGTGCTCGCCGCCGGGCTCGGGCTGCTGCTCGCGCTGATGCTCGTCGCGATGCTCCAGCACGTGTTCGACCCCCCGCCGGACGCGCTGGCGGTGCCGTGGGCCTATCTCGGCGAACTGGCCGGCGCAGCGGTGGTTGCGACCGGGGTCGCGGTCGCGATCGCGGCACGGTGGCTACACCGCCTGCCGCTCGGACGGCTGCTGCGAGAGCAGTAGGTGCGACTCGTTGCGCGGGCCTGCGGCGTCGCGGGCGCGGCCTTGATCGCAGCCGGCTGCGGCAGCGACGCGCACACCGTACGGCACCGCGACTCTCCCCTGAAGCTCGCTCCGGTCCGCGCGCGTCATTCGATCCTGATCGGCCACTCGACACGGGGACGGCCGATCCGCGCATACGTGATCGGCGACCCGCACGCGGCCCGGCCGATGCTCGTCGTCGGCTGCATCCACGGCAACGAGCCGGCCGGGATCGCGATCGCGCGCCGACTCGTCTCGACCACCGCGCCGATTCCCGGCGTCGCCCTGTGGGTCATCCCCGCCCTGAACCCCGACGGCGTCACCGCTGACACCAGACAAAACGGCCGCGGTGTCGATCTCAACCGCAACTTCCCGTACCGCTGGGCGCCGCTGGCCGGCTACCAGTATTCGGGACCGCACGCCCTGTCAGAACCCGAGTCGCGCGCGGTATTCAGGCTGATCAACCGGATCCGCCCACGGGTCACGATCTGGTACCACCAGCACGCCACCGTCGTCGACCTGTCCGGCGGCAATCCCGATGTGGAGCGCGACTACGCAACTCTCGTCAGGCTCCCGGCTCAAGAGTTGGTCCGCTACCCCGGCAGCGCCGCAGGCTGGGAGAACGCGACCTTTCCTGGCACGACCGCGTTCGTCGTCGAGCTGCCAGCAGGGACGCTGTCCCACGTCTCAATCCGCCGGCACATCGACGCGGTGTTGAGCGCGGCGGCGCGAGGTCGCGCGGGGCGGATAGGGCTCGCGCGTTCGCGTACCAGCGCGACCCGCGCCTGCGCCTGCGCTCGAGGCGGGCACGGGTTCGGTGGGAGAGGCCGCAGCCATGCGCGAATCCTGCGCCGAGCCCGCGGCACACCGGGGACACGGTCTGCGAAATCCTCAAGCCCGCCGGGGGACTCGAACCCCCAACCCCTTGATTACAAATGGCTCATTTGCAGGTCAATTACCGCGGAAGCGGGCAGGTGAGAGCAGTTAGGAGAGGTTGTAGCGGGTCGGAATTCGGGCGGCGCGCTGTCCTTCGTCGCCTGGCGGGGTGGGGGCGTGCATCGGGCACGCGACCAACCTCGCGTTGCAGCCGATGATGGTGGGAGGCTTCGCCGGGGCGTTCGTGGGTCTGCTGCTCGCGGTTGGCTTGGTGCTTCTGTGGCGCGGCGTGCAGAAGCGCATCGACGCACCGCGGGCCCGGGTTGGCCGCTGACTACCTGTGTGCTGAGCAGGTAGCCATAGGCAGCACCGCTCAGGTACGACGTTCGCTGTGGCGCGACTAGGCGCGGTCCGCTGCGGACGACGCCGGGACAAACGCAACGCCGCTCACGTCAGCCGCCGCGCTCGCCGGCCGACGCGGCGCATTTCATCATTCCTGGTCTGACCCGGGATGGAACTCGCTCAGCGCTGGGTCGAGGCTCGGTGGCTGTGCGGCAGGGTCACGCTGCCACAGCCCGAATTGGTTCCCGTGGGGATCGCGGCAAAGCGCAAACCACCCGGCGCCCGGGACGGCCATCTTCTCGTATACCTCGCCCCTTAGTTCAGCCACACGGATGATGCTGGTGTCGATGTCATCGACGGCGAAGTACGGGCGGATGCCGCGTTTGTTGGGCTCGAAGTTAGACAGCGCCGCTCCCTGATCCTCGTTGATGCGGGTCAGCAGGTACTGGGCTGACGGGATGGGGACCTCGTCGAACTGCCACCCGAACAGGGCGCTCCAGAATGCGCGTGCCCGGCTTGTCTCGGCACCGCCAGGGATCTCGATGTGCACTATCTCCCCGCTCACGTCTTGCTCCTTCCTGTCCATTACACGCTAGGACGAGCCGGAATCCCGAAACTCATCGCTCATTTCCCTGCGCGTCCCGTCGGTCAGCCGGAAGGCGTCACCGGTGCGAGGCTGCCCCGGTTAGGGCAAGACCGGCGCCCTTCTGGTTGAAGCGACTCTGCGTTTCGTGGGAAGCACCCTGCGACGACGGTGCTTGCCCACGTGCTCATCAAGCTGCTGCTTTCGGGACAGGAACACGCGCCGGCGGTCGCTAGCGCCGACGACTGCTTTCAACCTCCGATGGCAGCGGACGCGGGCTTGTGCTTAGGCGACGTTGGGCACGTAGGCGTCTCCGCGGAAACGCGTCGGCCGGACGGTCGCTTCGCTACTCCGGCATCGCCGGTGCGGGCGATCCTTTGCCCTCGGCACCCGCCCGCGGCAGGTCGGCCCGGGCGAGCGCAACGGCGAGCACAGCAGCGTCCGGACCGGCCCGAGACGTCGGCCGGCTTGCCTGCTCGCGATCTGCCTAGCGGCTTAGCGTGACTGCCACTGATGGGGCGGTCGGGGAGAGCGGACTCGAGTCCAGACAGTCGCCAGGGGCGCGAGCTGGGCCTCGGCTGGGTCAGCGCCCTTGCCTTCCCGCGAGCTTGGCCAACCGGTCGTCGTAGGACAGTAGGCGAGCTCGGCGCTCCGTGGCCGTGGCTAGGACGATGGCGTCCGGTAGGCGGAGTGCATCATGCTGGGCTCGGAGCTGGGCAGCGAGCTCAGCTGTGGGCTGGTCCAAGGGGGCTATGGAGATCCCCATGGCGGCGAGCGCCTCGCGGGCTTCCGTGATGCGGCCGGCGCGAGCGAAGGCTACGAGTGCCTCGCTGTAGGCGCTTGCGGGTGCGAGCAGGTCGTGACCGGTGGAGTCGGCCGCTTCGACGTCGTCGACGGCGTGCGTGTGGTGGGCGTCGGCGCTATCGAGTAGGCCGATGAGGACGCTGGCATCGAGGATCAGCGCGGCCACTCGTCACGCAAGCGGTCGAGCTCGTTGGGCTCGTAGATGCCGGTGGCGATACCGGCATGGCGGCGGATGCGGGAGCCGCGCCTGGCGATGACGACCTCCCCGTCGCCGACGGTGCGCACGGTCACCTCATCGCCGGCGCGAAGGCCGGCAGCGCGCATCGCTTCGACCGGAAGCGTTATCTGGTTCTTGGACGAGACCTTCGGCATAGGCTTTACTCTAGCGCACCCAAAGTAAAGGCCGGAAGGGACGTCTCGAACAACAGCCACAGACATACACTCCACGCACTCGGCGTGCTGAAGACGTCCCCAGCCGTCCCCGGACGGCGGAAACGTCCGCTGTTGCAGGCGATTTGCGTTCTCGGCATCCACTCCGCCGGGCCGCTTCATGAGCACGGCGGGACGACTTGGGACGTCTTCTGACATCTGCCTGCAAATCCGCATATTTTGACGACGGCATCATCGATCGGCCGCTGCCTGGTCTCGATCCGGTCCGGGAACCGCGAACGCCGCGTCGACCAGCTGCGCATCCTCCGCGCGCGGGGCGTAGTGGAGGTAGCGCATCGTCGTCTGGATGTCGGCGTGGCCCATCCACTCCTGGACCCTGCGGATGTCCGCCTTGCCGATCATCCTCGTTCCGAACGTGTGGCGCAGGTCGTGGAAGCGGAGCGCACGCAGGCCAGCCGCGGCGAGCGCGTCCTTGTAGCGGCGGCGCAGCGCCGACCCGTCGAGGTAGCCGCCGGCGCTGCCGGCGAACACCAGGTCATCCTCACCGACCCAATCTGTTCGCTGACCGAGCCGGGCGAGCGCCGCGGCGACGTCTCCGGCCATCGGCACCGACCTGACCTTGCCGGACTTGGGCGTCGTGAGGACGCCGACCGAGTAGCTGCCGCGGACCCGGAGCACGGAGCCGGCGAAGTCGACATCGCGCCACCGAAGGGCCAGGAGCTCGCCCATCCGCAGGCCGGTGAACGCCGCGGTCAGATAGACGGCGGCGTCCTGCTCGGACTCGGCCGCCCGAACGAGCGCCCACACCTCCTCGGGAGAGAACACCTCCAGGTCGCCGCTGCGCGTCAGCGGCGGCTTCTCGGCGCCCGCGGCTGGATTCGCCGGTAGCCCCCACACCTTCACCGCGCGGCGGAAGATCCCGTGCATCAGGACGAGCGCCAGGCGTTGGGTGCTCGCGGATCGGCCGAGTGACGCCAGCCAGCGCTCGATCATGGGCGTCGTGATCGACTCGAGTGGCAGCTCGCCGAACGCGGGGAGGAGCTGCGAGCGAACGATCGCGCGGTACCCGGCGAGAGTCGACGGCTTGCGCTGCCGGTCGTGTTCGACGTAGCGCAGCCACTCGGCGGCGGCGTCGGCGAACGTGACGTTCGTTCGCACGGCGCCGGCCAGAGTCCCCTGGCGCGCCTGCACCAGAACCTCCCGCAACCAGTCTTCGGCGAGGCGCTTCGTGAAGTAGCCGGCCGCCGGTCGGCCGCGCCGGTCCAGGCCGGCCCGAGCTTCTTCTGAACCTGCCTACCGTCGGGCAGGCGGTACTTCGCGTACCAGCGACCCGCGCCCGCGCCTGCGCTCGAGGCGGACACGGGTTCGGTGGGAGAGGCCGCAGCCATGCGCGAATCCTGCGCCGAGCCCGCGGCACACCGGGGACACGGTCTGCGAAATCCTCAAGCCCGCCGGGGGACTCGAACCCCCAACCCCTTGATTACAAATCAAGTGCTCTACCAATTGAGCTAGGCGGGCGCCGGCGGTTCCAGTGTCGCACGGCCCACCGCCCCCCGAGACCTCCGCGCGGCCGAGGCGGCGAACACCGGACCTGCTACGGCTCATTGATCGATATGTCGCGCTATGCGCGAAAGATCGATCACAGGCAGGCCGGGGGGACCGCGTGGACGCAGCCGCGCCCCCTACCCGACGGCAAGCATCAGCCGCGCGACGCCGCCGGCTCGATGGCGAGCTCGCGCTCCCACCAGTCGATCGTGTCGGCCATCGTCTGACGGATGGGGATCTCGGGCTCCCAGCCCGTCGCAGCCGTCACCCGCTCATGCGATCCCCGCAGCTCCATCACCTCGTGCGCGCGTACGCGCGCGGGATCCACGACGTGCTCGACCGTGATCGGGGCGATGAGCTCGGCGATCAGCTCGACCTGTTCGCCGGCTGAGAGCGAGCGGCCCGAGCAGACGTTGTAGACGCCCGGCGCCCCCCGTTCGACGAGCAGCCGGTAGGCGCGGACCACGTCGCGGACGTCGGTGAAGTCGCGCCGGGTGTCGGGATTTCCCGGTCACGATGCGCAGCGAGGACGCGCCGGACAAGCGCGCCGACGCGGCCTGCTGAGCCAGCGAGGACATGATGAAGATCGGCCGTTGCCCCGGGCCCGCGTGGTTGAAAGGGCGAGCCCGGATCAGATCAAGCCCGTGGGCGTCCGCGTACACCGAAGCCAGCAGGTCGCCCGTCACCTTCGACACCGCGTACGGATTGGCCGGCGCCATCGGCGCGTCCTCGGCGACCGGGAGCCGCGACGGTGGGCCGTAGACCTCGCACGTGCTCGCCCACAGCACCCGCGCGCGCGGCGCCTCGAACCGCAACGCCTCGAGCATGTTCACCGCGCTCGCCACGTTGCTCTCCACCGTCTCCGCCGGCGACTCCCAGGAGCGGCCCACCGAGGTCAGCGCCGCCAGGTGGTAGACGACATCGGGCCGGATGTCGGCCACCGCAGCCCGCACGGAAGCGCCGTCGAGCAGGTCGACGGCGACCCCCCGACCGTCCACGCCCGAGGGCAGACCCCGGTCCGGGAGACCCCCACCACCTCGTCGCCACCGGAGGCGCAGGCTCGCGCGAGGTACCCACCCGCGAACCCGGAGGCGCCCGTGATCAGGACCCGCAAGACCCTAAGACCCTAGGACCCGACGGAGAGCGCGGTCTCGAGCGATCCGTGGCCGTTGCTCGAGTACGCGGCCTCGGAACCGGGGGGAGCCGGCTCGGGCTCCGCGTTCAGCCGCCGCTCGAGCTCGCCGAGGATCAGCCCGAACAGCAGGTGGCGCCAGGCGGCCTGCGCGAACGCCCGCGTATTGCCCGTCAGCGGGGTCAGCTCGCGGCGCGCGGGGTGAAAGCGGTCGCTCACGCGGCCCAGCGGCCATAGGGCGACGTGTTCGGCCAGGGCCGCCGCCGGCCCCCGCAGCACCCGGGGCAGAGGCAGCGCTGGGGCGACGTTCGCGTACATCGGCGCCGAACAGGGCGCCGTTCTGGAGATGCAGGACGAACCCGGTGGCGTACCAGTGCTCAGAGCGCGGGAGCGCCTTGCCGAGCAGCTCGATGTCGTCGTAGTCGCACCCGAACACCGCCTTGTCGAGCGGCTGCTGAAGGCCCCAGACGGCCGCCGCGACAGTGCCGCAGACGGCTCCACGAAGGGTTCGGGTGCGGTCGAGGCCGAAGCTCAAGGGACGCCCAACTGTAACGGGCAGCGCCAGAACGGGTACGCCAATGTGCGATGGGTCACGAGGTACTGCACCGGCGCGCCCGGGAGCGCGGCGTCAATCCGTTCGTCTACTGGCCGGTACGGGCGTTCCTGATCCCGTTCTTCCGGATCTACTTCCGGATGCAGAGGATCGGGCGGGCCCACGTCCCGAAGCGCGGCCCGGTGATCATCGCCGCCAACCACCGCAGCTTCCTCGACCCGTTCGTGATCGGGACGATGGCCACCCGGCCGATGTACTACGTGGCCAAGAAGGAGCTCTTCCAGCGCCGCTGGCAGGCGTGGATCCTCAATGCCCTGGGGGCCTTCCCGATCGACCGCGGCGCCTCCGACGAGGAATCGATGGAGACCGCACGGCAGATCCTCGCCCGCGGCGACATCGTCCTGATCTTCCCCGAGGGCACCCGGATCCGCCCCGGCGCGCTCGGCAAGCCCAAGCGCGGCGTCGGCCGCCTCGCGCTCGAGACCGGTGCCCCCGTCATCCCGATGGCCGTGATCGGCACCGAGAACATCCGCAAGGGCTGGCGCATCCGCCCCCACAAGGTCCGCCTCCGCGCCGGCCGGGCCCTCAACTTCCCGCACGTCGAGAACGCCTCCTCCAACCTGGCCGCCGCGGTCACCGACCGGATCTGGCCGTGCGTGATGCTCCAGTGGGAGTGGCTGGGCGGCCTGCCGCCGATCCGCCGCGCCGCCATCATCGGCGCCGGCTCGTGGGGCACGAGCCTGGCGGTGGCTCTCTCCAAGGCGGGTTTCGAGGTGGATCTCGGCGCCCGCACGCACGAGCAGGCGAAGGCCCTCGAGCAGAGCCGCAGCAACGAGCAGTACCTGCCCGGGGTCGAGCTGCCCGACTCGGTGCACGTCAAGCGGGCCTCCGAGCTCAGCCTCGGCGGCCACGACCTCGTCTGCCTGGCCGTCCCCGCCCGCGCACTCCCAGCCGTCCTGGCCGCTCATGGCGAGAAGATCCCGCCCCGCGCCGGCATGCTCGTGGTGTGCAAGGGCCTCGTCCCGCCGCTCGGCTCGCTGCCCTCGGCGTTCGTCTCGGAGCGCTGCAAGGCCCGCGCGGTCGCGGTCCTGGGCGGCCCCGCGCACGCGGCCGACGTGCTCGAGCACGGTGCCTCGGTCGTGCTCGCCTCGCTCGACGGCGCCTTCAACCGCCAGCTCCGCGATGCGCTCCAGTCGGCCGGCTTGGACGTCTCGCTGACCACCGACGTCACCGGCGTTGAGCTCGCCGGGTGCGCGAAGAATGCCGCGGCGCTCGCCGCCGCGGCTGCCGCGATCGCCGGCCCCAACGTGGCCGGCGCCGCCGCCGGCAAGGTGTTCGCCGAGGTCGACGCGCTGGCCCGGCGCCGCGGCGGTCGGCCCGAGACGTTCGCCGGGCTCGCGGGCGCGGGCGACCTCGTGGCGACCGTCGTCGCCGGCAGCTCGCGCAACCGCCGCGCCGGCGAGATGCTGGCGCAGGGCGTGCCTGCGGCCGAGATCGGGCGCGCACTCGGCCAGACGGCCGAGGCGGTCGACTCGGTGCCCCTGCTGGCCACGGTGGCGAAGCGGGAGCGCCTCGAGGCGCCGGCGCTCGACGGTCTCGCCGCGCTCGTCGAAGGCCGGATCGAGCCCGAGCGCTGGACCGCGACCTTGACCGAGCCTGCGCGCCCGAAGCGCCGGCGGTCCGCCCGCGCGGCATGAGGGTCCGAAGGTAGGCTCCAACATGGCGTGCCCGACCAGAAGCTCCCACAATCGAAATCCGAGCTCGACCAGCGGTTCACCGAGCTCTACCGCGCGCACCTTCGCGACGTCTACTCCTACAGCTACTACCGCGTCGGCAACCACCACGACGCCGAGGACCTCACCGAGCAGACGTTCCTCCAGGCCTACCGCCATTTCGAGCGCGCGCTCCGGGAATCGGGCGGGCGGCCGCTGCGTCCCTGGCTCATCCGCATCGCCCACAACCTGGCGGCGAACTTCTACCGCGACCGCTCGCGCAAGCCGGAGTCCGCGATCGACGATGCCGACATGATCTCGACGACGCACACCACCGAGTCACTGGTCGAGGGTCGCGAGGAGCTGAAGTCGATCCTGGCCGGGGTCCAGCAGCTTCCCGACGACCGGCGAGAGGCGCTCATCATGCGCTTCGCGCTCGGTATGGACAACCGCGAGATCGCGCGCGCCCTCGGGCGCTCGGACGGCGCCACCAAGGTGCTTCTGCACCGCGCCGTGCGCCAGCTCGAGGGGATCGTCAGCGACGGGAAGGTGGAGGCCACATGAGCAGCGGCGCCGCCGACTTCGAAGCGCTCCTGCGTGAGGCGTTCGCGCCCGTCGAGCCCTCGGCCGACCTGGCCAACCGGCTCGAGCTGGCGCTCGTCAACCTGACCGAGCTCGCCCACGACGAGCTCGAGGCGTGGGAGATCGGCGCGATGCGCAACCCGCGCAACTGGGCGCGTCCGGTCGCCGCCGCGATGGTCGGCGCCAGCGCCGGGACCGCGCTCGTGGTGCTCCGGGTGCGCTCCCGCCACCGCGCGCGCAAGCAGCAGTCGAAGAACCTCCTCCAGCTCGCGGAGCACACGCTCCACGACTTCGGCGAGGAGGCACGGCGGATTCTGCCCCTTCATTGATCCATAAAGAGCGCTGGTAGCGTCCGCACGGCGATGGCAGTCTGCTACCGGCACCCCAAGCGCGAAACCGGCGTCTCGTGCTCCTCGTGCGGGCGTCCGATCTGCCCGGACTGCATGACGCCCACCTCGGTGGGGATGCGCTGCCCCGAGTGCTCGCGCGAGCGCACGCAGGTCAAGACGATCCGGTCGCTGCCGAGCGCGCCGGTCGTCACCCAGGCCCTGATCGCCATAAATGTCATCGCGTTTCTGGCCGAGACGGCAGGGGGTGCGCAGCTCGGCGGCGGCGGGGGCGGCACTGTCTACAACCACGGGGCGCTGTACGGCCCGTCGATTGCGATCGCGCACGAGTACTGGCGGATCGTCACCAGCGGCTTCCTGCACGACGGGCTGTTCCATATCGCGGTCAACATGTTCTCGCTCTACTTCGTCGGGAGGGTGCTCGAGCCGGCGATCGGCCACCTCAACTTCGCGGCGATCTACGGTGCCTCGCTGCTGGCCGGGTCGTTCGGCGCGCTCCTGTTCGAGCCCGGGGCGCCCACCGTCGGGGCCTCCGCGGCCATCTTCGGCATCTTCGGCGCGCTGATCGTGGTCGCCCGTGCCCGCGGGATCCCGCTGTGGCAGAGCGGGCTCGGGCCGATCCTCGTCATCAACCTGGTGTTCTCGGTGGCCTACACCGGGATCTCGATCGGCGGCCACCTGGGTGGTCTCGTCGCCGGTCTGATCACCGGCTGGCTCGTCGTCGAGCTGGGCGAGCGCCGCGGGCACCGGGGGCTGGCGCTCGCCGGGTGCGTGGCCGTGGGCGCGATCAGCGTCGCCGCTGCGATCGCCGTGGCCGGCCTGCACGGCCTTACGCCGACGGGCCTCGGGCTCAGGTGATCCTGAGTGATTGGGGCCGCGCGCTGCGCGCGCGGCATCCATGGGGCCGTTCGGCCCCGTCCTGACGCTTAATGCGCGTCGATCATCCGCCGCTCGTGACGGCCCACGCCGATCGTGCGGCCGTCCTGCGCCTGCACCTCGACGTGGAAGCGGAGCTTGCGCTCGTCCACGACCTCCTCGAGCCGCGCGTACACGGTGCAGCGCGTGCCCTCGGGCGCCGAGCCGACGTGCTTGACGCACACCTCGAAGCCGACCGTCGCCTTACCCTCGGGCAGGAGCGGGATCAGCAGGCGCGAGGACGTGCGCTCCATCATTCCGATCATGGCCGGGGTGGAGAGCACCTTGCCGGGGAGGGAACCGCCCACATCGGTGAGGAGCTGGCCCTCGACGACGAACTCGCGCGAGGCTTCGAGGCCGGGTTCGATCACAGCTCGACCGTGAGCGCGGCGGCGGGTGCCTCGGGCACCAGCTCGGGGTGGAGGATGTGGGCCATGAGCTCGAGTCCGTCGACGATGCGCGGGCCGGGGCGGGAGAAGTAGGCGGCGGCGTTCACCGCCACCACCTCGCCGGCGCCGATCGCGGCAAGCTGGTCGCGGTGCATCTCGGCCTCGCGGTAGGCGATCTCGGCGTCGAACCCGCAGGGCATCACGACGACGACGTCCGGCTGCGCCGCTTGGACCTCGCGCCAGGCGCGCTCCTCCGAGTGCTCGCCAGGGAAGCCGAGCACGTCCTCGCCACCGGCGAGCTCGATCAGCTGCGGCGTCCAGTGCCCGGCCGCGAACGGGGGATCGAGCCATTCGAGGGCGGCGACCCGCGGCCGGCGGCGCGCCCCGCGCACGGCCAGGCGGATCCGATCGATCCGCGCCGAGGCGTCGCGCACCAGGTCGACGGCCGCGTCCTTGCGATCGGTGGCCTGGGCCAGCGTCCGAGCGTCGCCGAGCACCTCGCCGAGCGTATGCGGGTCGAGCGAGATGACCTGGGGACGGCTGTCGAGCTCCTCGGCGATCGCGCGGACATCGTCGTAGGAGACCGCGCACACCGAGCACAGCGCCTGGGTGACGATCAGGTCGGGCCGGAGCTCGTGGAGCAGCTCCGTGTCGAGCTCGTAGATCGACTGTCCGGACACCGTGCGCTCCTTGACCGCGGCGTCGATCTGCGCGGAGCTCAGGCCCGAGGGGAGCATGTCGCGCGTGACCTTGGGGAGCTCGAGCGCGGCCTCGGGATAGTCGCACTCGTGGGTGACCGCGATAAGGTCGGCGCCCAGCCCGAGAGCGAACAGCATCTCGGTGGCGGAAGGTACGAGGCTGACGATTCGCATAGGAGTCGGAGGAGAACGATATGGCAGATCTGCTGGGCGACGACGACGTCGCGTCGCGCCTTGAAGGTAGCGACTGGCAGCGCGAGGGCGACGAGATCGTCCGGGAGTGGAAGTTCAAGGACTTCGGCGAGGCCATGGCGTTCGTCAACCGCGTTGCGGTCAAGGCCGAGGCGGCCAACCACCACCCGGACATCCTGCTTCACGGGTGGAACAAGGTCAGGCTGTCGCTGACCAACCACTCCGCCGGCGGCCTGACCGAGGCCGACTTCGAGATGGCGGAGAAGCTCGACGCGCTCTAGCCGCTGACTTCGATGACGCTGCCGTCACCGAGGGCAACCCAGACGCCGCCGTCGGTGGCCGCGAGGGCCACGGGTGCGCTCCCGAATGTGACGGTGCCGGTGACTGGCGCGTGCTTTGCCGTGGAGAGCCGGTAGAGAGCGTTCCCCTGTTTGCTGATCGCCCACACCGCGGGGGTGTTCTCGACCGCCGCAATCCCGTCGAGCTCCGGCGCGACGCCTCGGTCGGTGTTGACGTTGAGGTACCCCGGGATCGGGTTGAAGCGGGTCACGTGGCCGTTGGCGTGCGCCGTCCACACGCCCTGGTCGAGGGTGACCGCCACGGGATTCGGGCCCACGGCGAAGCCCTTCGGCGCTTCGGTGGCGCCCGTCCGGAGGAGCGCTCCGTTGACCGCCCACAGCCAGTGTCCCTCGCCGGCCGCCGCGCCCAGCGGCTTGGATCCGAATGCCTGCGTGCCGATCGGCTTGCCGTCGGGCGTGAGGTGGGTGGCTGTGCCGTGCGAGTCCACCGCCCAGACCGTGGAGTTGTCGGGGTCGACGGCGAGGAGGGCAGGAGCGGTGGTCAGCTGCGCGGTGCCTTCGAGGTGGCCGGTGCTGGCGCTGAAGCGGGCCAGCGGCCCCGCGGCCGAGCCGGCCACCCACAGGGCGTCAGTGCTCGCGGCGATCGCACCCGGATGCCCGCCGACGGCGAACCGCACGGCCTGACCGCCTCGTATCACCGCGATCGCCCCGTCGTCGGGTAGCGACGCCCAGAGGGTGCCGCCGGTGCTGGCCAGCCCTGCCGGCCCCCCGCCGAGGGAGATCCGGGGGCCCGCGCTCAGTCCGGCGCCACTGACGGCGGGCCTCGAGCTTCTCGGAGCCGAGCTTCCGCCCCCGCCGCCGGTCAGGAGCGCGACCACGACCCCGATCGCGATCAGGAGCCCGAGCCCGCCGATCACCAGGGGGAGTCGCCGGCGACCGCGGGGGATGCGGACGTCGCCCGCGGCCTGGGTGCGGGCGGTCGCGGACGGTGGCGCGGGCGGGGGCGTAGGCGCCGGCGTGGGCGTGGGCTCGGGTGCGGCCGAGGCGATCGTCACGGCTTCGACGGTGGCGCGCTCGGCGGTGTCGAGCTCCCGTAGGAGATCCCCGAGCGCCGCGGCGAGCTCGGATGCCGAGGCGAAGCGCTCGGCCGGGTCCTTGGCCATCGCCCTGGAGATGATCGCGTCGAGCGCGTCGGGGACATCGGGCGCCTCGGCGCGGGCCGAGGGGACCGGGTCGTTCATGTGGGCGAACACCTTCGCCACCTCGGAATCCCGCGCGAACGGCACGTGGCCGGTGAGCGTCTCGAACAGCATGCAGCCGAACGAGTAGACATCGGAGGCGGCGTCGCCCCGGCCGCCCTCGATGCGTTCCGGCGCGGTGTAGTCGATGGTCCCCACGAACACGCCGGTGCGGGTCATCGCGGACTCGCCGCTGGTGCGCCGCGCGATCCCGAAGTCGGTGAGGTACACGTGCTCCTCGTCCTCGCTGTCGCCCCGTGCAAGCAGCACGTTCGCGGGTTTGATGTCGCGGTGCACGAGGCCGGCGCGGTGGGCGGCGGCGAGCGCCGCGGCGGCCGGGCGCAGCAGGCGGATGGCGCGGGCGGGGGAGAATCGCCCCGACTGGCGCAGGAGCGTGCGCAGGTCGGTCCCGTCGACCCAGCGCATGATCAGGTAGAGCGTGCCGTCGAAGTTGCCCGCCTCGTAGACGGGGATGATGTTGGGGTGATCGATCGACGCTGCCAGGCGCGATTCGCGCTCGAAGCGCTCGCGGTAGTCGCCGTCCTGCGCCATGTCGGCCGCGATCGCCTTGAGGGCCACGGGCCGCCCCAGCGCCAGTTGCGTGGCCCGGTACACGACGCCCATGCCCCCTCGGCCTGCGACGCCTTCGAGCCGGCACCCGGCGATGATGGACCCCTCGGGGAGGTCGGGCATGGAGCGGTTATATCGGAGCGCGGCCACCCCGACGCAGTTCTTCGCCAGTGGCGCCCGACCGGCTGCTACCGTTCGCCGCGTCGCTGAATGACCGACGACGACCCATCGCGAAGTAGCAGCGCGCGGATGGAGGGCACCACCGCGCTCACCGATATCGGCCCCGACGGACCTGAGGCAGGGCTCCGGTCCGGACCCGCCCGTGCCGCGCGGTGACCGCGCTCTTCATCATCCTGACCGGAGTCCTGGTCCTGGTCAACACGTTCTTCGTGGTGGCGGAGTACGCGCTCGTCCGCTCGCGGCGCTCGCGCCTCGAGACCATGGCCGACGAGGGCCTCCGTGGCGCGCGGCTGGCGCTCGCCGAGCTCGACGAGATCGGCGACTACATCTCGGCTTGCCAGGTCGGGATCACCATGGCCTCGATCGGGATCGGCGCCCTGGGCCAGCCGGCGATCGAGCACGCGCTGCAGAAGCCGTTCGGTCACGCGGTGGGGCACACCGCCTCGGTGATCGTCGCAGTGGTGATCGCCTACGTGCTGATCATCACCGCACAGAGCGTGGTGGGGGAGATCGTCCCCAAGCTGTACACGATCCAGCACGCTGAGGACCTGGCCCGGCGGGTCGCCCGGCCGCTGTACCTCTCGCGGAAGCTGTTCACCCCCTTCATCGGCGCCATCAACTCCCTCTCCCACCGTCTCCTGCGACTGCTCGGGGTCGATCCAGATGCAGAACCCGAGGGCGGGACGCCCGACGAGCTCAAGCGGATCATCGCCGACTCCCAGACCGGCGGGCAGCTCGACGTCGGTGAGGCCAACATGCTCACCGGGGTGTTCCATCTGCACGAGCAGGAGGCCCGGCAGGTGATGACGCCGATCCCCGCCGTGGTCACGGTCGACGTGAGCGAGACCATCCAGGCGGCGCTCCGGCGCTGTGTCGACACCGGGCACTCGCGGCTGGTCGTGACCGAGGAGGAGAACCAGGACCGGGTCAAGGGCATCGTCCACGTGAACCAGTTGGTCAAGCGCATGATGGCCGATGGCCTGGACTCTGACTTCGCGCTCCAGGTGCGCTCGGCGCCGATCGTGCCCGAGACGAAACCGCTCGACGACCTGCTCGCCGATCTCCAGCGCGAGCGCACCGAGCTGGCGATCGTGATCGACGAGTACGGGCGGACCGCGGGGATCGTCACGATCGAGGACATCATCGAGGAGGTCGTGGGCGAGATCGCCGACGAGACCGACCCTGCCGGTGGCGCCATTCGCCGTCTGGGCAACGGCGACTGGTTCGTCCGCGGCCACGTCGCGGTGACCGACCTCGAGGACTACGGCCTCGACCTGCCGGTCGACACCGACGCCTACAACTCGGTGGGCGGGTTCGTGTTCGCCGAGCTCGGGCGCCTGCCCAAGCGGGGCGACACGATCTCGGCCAACGGATACTCGATCCGCGTCGAGTCGGTGCGCCAGAACCGGATCGAGGCGGTGCGGATCAGGCAGCGCCGGAGCCGGCCGCCGGCCGAGGGAGCGGACGTCCCAGTCGGGGCAGCCCGGGTAGCGCACGCGCTCGCGTCATTCGTTACATTTCCGCCTAGGCAACGGCCACGGGTCCAGGGCGAGGGAGCCTCCCCGGTGGTTGAGAGGAGAGATGAAGCCGGCCCTGCTTCTTTGTTGGGCCGGCTTCGTTACCTGGGGCGCCTCGCGGGTTGGGTAACCGCATCCAGCTCTGGGCCGCGCTGCGCTCCGCTCCTGGAGTCCGGGAGACCGCTTTGCTTGCGCGCATTACCACGGGCCGGCATCCGGCCGGCCCACACGTTAAGAGAACCGGCCCGCTGGGGACGGGCCGGTTCGTGCTTCTGGGGAGGAGGTGCTGCTATGAGGTACGTCGCGATGCGAAGTGTGCGCTCGCGACCTGAACAATCCCTAAATGCTTCGTAGGAGAACGGTCAGTCGTAGGTGTAGAAGCCCTGGCCGGTCTTGCGGCCGAGCGAACCGGCGGTGACCATCTCCACGAGGTCGGCGGGCACGTCGGCGCCGATCGCCTCGCCGATGGACTTGGCCACGTCGAGCCCGACGAGGTCGAGCAGCGCGAGTGGGCCCATCGGGTGCCCCGCCCCGAGGCTCATGCACTTGTCGATGTCCACCGCCGCCATGCCCGTCTCTGACTGGAGCTGGACGGCGCTGAACAGGTAGGGGAACAGCAGCCGGTTGACGACGAAGCCCGGGATGTCCGGCACTTCGACCGGCTCCTTGTCGAGGGCCACGCACAGCTCGCGCGCACGCCGGCGGGTCTCCTCGCTGGCCTGCTCGGGGAACACGAGCTCGACGAGCTTCATCCGCGGCACCGGGTTGAACACGTGCAGGCCGGCGAACCGCTCCGGGGTGCCCGTCGCCTGGGCCAGCTCCGCGATCGACAGCGACGAGGTGGTGGTGGCGATGACCGCGCCGTTGACGGCGTGAGGGCTGAGCTCGGCCAGGTCGCTGAGGACCGCGGCCTTGCTGCCATGGTGCTCGACCACGGCCTCGACGAGGAACGAGGCCTCCTCGAGCGCGTCGATGTCGGTGACGATCCGCACGCGGGCGGGGTCGACCTCCTCGCCCTTGAGCCGGGCGCAGTTCTTGGCGATGGCGTTCTGGGCGCGGTCGGCCGAGGCCTTCGAGCGCGCCCACAGCACCACGTCGCCGATCCGCGCCGCGGACACGGCGAGGCCGCAGGCAATCGTTCCCGCACCGGCGATTCCGAGTCGTTCCTCCAAGGCACCTCCTGCCTTCTGTGTGGGGTCGGCGCCCCCCTCGGCCGCCGAATTGCCTCGGGTACAGTACGGGACCGTTCATCAATGAAGCATCGAGCGGGCCAAGTGCCCGCGTAAGGAGCGTGTGAATGCCGTCTACTGGTCGCGAGGTGGTCATCGTCGAGGCGGTGCGGACGCCCGTCGGGCGGGGCCACAAGGAGAAGGGCTACTACAAGGACACGCACCCCAACGAGCTGCTCGGTCGCTGCTACAGCGAGGTCATCGAGCGCGCCGGGATCGACGCCTCCGAGGTCGAGGACGTGGTCGCCGGCTGCGTCCAGCAGTACGGCGAGCAGATGTTCAACGTCGCCCGCAACGCCTGGCTCCAGGCCGGCCTGCCGGTCGAGACGCCGGCCACCACCGTCGACCGGCAGTGCGGCTCGGCGCAGCAGGCGGTCAACTTCGGGGCGGCGCTGATCGCCGCGGGCGTCCACGACACCGTGATCGGCTCGGGCGTCGAGCACATGGGCCACGTCCCCATGGGCGTCGGCTTCAGCTGGACCGACCAGGTCGGGAGCCCGTGGCCCAAGGAGCTGATGGACCGCTACGACCTGATCCCACAGGGGCTCTCGGCGGAGATGATCGCCGACCGGTGGGAGATCCCGCGCTCGGAGCTCGACGAGCTAGCGCTGCGCTCGCACCAGCTCGCGCACCGCGCCACCGAGGAGGGCCGCTTCGAGCGCGAGATCGTGCCCATGAAGGTCAACGGCTCGACCTACGCCACCGACCAGGGGATCAGGCCCGACGCATCGCTCGAGGCGCTCTCCCAGCTCAAGCCCGCGTTCAAGCCCGACGGCAAGATCACCGCCGGCAACAGCTCCCAGATCTCCGACGGCGCCGCCGCCGTGCTGCTGATGGCGCGCGAGAAGGCCGACGCGCTGGGGCTGAAGCCGCGGGCGCGGATCATGGACCAGACGACGGTCGGCGTCGATCCGGTGATCATGCTCACCGGTCCCATCCCCGCGACGCAGAAGCTGCTCGAGCGCAACGGGATGGCGATGGACGACATCGACCTGGTCGAGATCAACGAGGCGTTCGCGCCCGTGGTCGCCGCCTGGAACCGTGAGCTCGAGCCCGACATGGACCGCGTCAACGTCAACGGCGGCGCGATGGCGATCGGCCATCCGCTCGGCTCGACGGGCGCGCGTCTCATCACCACGCTGCTGCACGAGCTCGAGCGCTCCGACAAGGAGGTCGGGCTCGTGACCATGTGCTGTGGTGGCGGTCTGGGCACGGGAACGCTGATCCAGCGCGTGTAACGAACGCGCGTGGTCGATATGTCGCGCTATCCGCGACATATCGACCACAGCCGGGTAGCACGGCGGTATGGCGACCGTCGCCAAGCCCGTCACCCGCGCCCTGGGGCGCGACGCCGCGTGGCGCTCGACGCTCCTCGGCGAGCTGATCTCCGAGTTCCTGGGGACCTTCGTGCTGGTGGCATTCGGCGACGGCGCGGTGGCGATGGCGGTGGCGGCACTGCCCGAGTCGGCACGGACCACGACCGCGTTCGTGGCCGCCGGCGACTGGCTGTTGATCGCCTGGGGCTGGGGTCTCGCCGTGGTGTTCGGCTACTACGTCGCCGGCGGGATCAGTAAGGCCCACATCAACCCCGCGGTCACGGTGGTGATGGCGCTCCGGCGCGGCTTTCCGTGGGCCAAGGTCCCCGTGTATATCTTCGTCCAGGTCCTCGGCGGGTTCGCGGCGGCCGCTCTGATCTACGCCAACTACAAGGGCGCGATCGTCGCCTTCGAGCATTCCCAGCACATCGTCCGCGGGCAGCCGACCTCGGTCAAGAGCTTCTCGATCTTCGCCACGTTCCCGGCGAAGTACTTCACGAGCTGGGTGGGGCCGTTCGCCGACCAGGTGATCGGAACCGCGTTCCTGGTCGGGATCCTGTTCGCGCTCATCGACGAGTACAACGTGCCGGTCAAGGCGAACCTGGCCGGCCTGTTCGTCGGCCTCGTCGTGGTGGCGATCGGCATCTCCTTCGGTGCCAACGCCGGCTACGCGATCAACCCGGCGCGCGACCTCGGCCCGCGCCTGTTCACGGGGCTCGCCGGCTGGGGGAAGGTGGCGATTCCCGGCGCCTTCCCCGGGATCGGGGCCTACATGTGGATCCCGATCGTCGGGCCGCTGATCGGTGGCGCGCTCGGCGGGGCCATCTACGACTTCTTCATCCGCACCGAGCTGGTGGCGCGCGGGGCCGAGCCCGACCCGGAGATAGTGGAGGCCGGCGCCCTCGAGGAGGACAAGAGCTCGGCGCAGCACGGCAGCTGACCGCGCCGGCGGGGCGCTCAGGCGGCGGCGCGGCCGTGCTGCTCGAGGACCCGGGGGCGCATATCCCCGAGCGCGGCGCGATAAGCCCGCACCTCGGAGCGCGCCCGCTCGGCGTCCCACCCAAGCCACCGCTGCGCCACCCGGGCCGCGGCCTCGTCCGGTCCCACGCCGGCGCTCGGACCCAGGGTGACCATCGTCCGCCGGGCGAGCACGTCGGCCAGGCTCGAGGCGAGCTCGGCCCGGAAGGCGTGGACGACCTCGGCAGCGAGGGCGCCGGTCGAGGGATCGATCACCTCGAGCAGCTCGGGGTCGAGCGAGAGCACGTCCTCGGCGCGCACGCCGTAGATCCGCAGCAGGCGCTCGGCGGCAGGCGGGGGCACGCCGGCGGCGCGGATGAAGCGCTCGCGGAACGACTCCCAGTCCGCCGCCGCGCCACCGGGAAGCGGCAGCTCGGCCGTCGAGCACGATGGCGCGTCGCGTCCGAGCTTCCCGTACACGGCGTCGACGGTCTCCTCGGCAAGGTGGCGGTAGGTGGTGAGCTTGCCGCCCACGATCGAGAGCAGGTCTTCCACCTCGGGGGCGTGGTCGTGGATGATGTGGCGCCGGGTGATCGAGCCCTCGTTGCCCTCGGTCGAGGGGAGCGGGCGCACGCCGGCGTAGGTGTAGAGGACATCCTCGCGGCTGAGCCGCGCGTTGGGGATCACTTCGTTGGTGGCGGCGATCAGGTACTCGATCTCCTCGTCGGTGGCGACCACGTGGTCGAGGTCGTCCCGGTAGCGGGTGTCGGTGGTCCCGATCAGGTAGAGGTCGTTCCAGGGGACGATGAAGTACGGCCGCCCGTCCTCGGCCTCGACGTAGAGCGCCTCCGAGGGCGCGCCCGGGAACCGGCCGACGACCAGGTGCGAGCCCTTGGTGCCGCCGATCAGCGGTCGGCGCTCGTGCGCGCCGAGCACGGCATCGACCCACGGCCCGGCCACGTTGACGACGACGTCTCCGCGGATCTCGCCGCCGCCCTCGAGCCGCACCCCGCGGCAGCGCCCCTCGGCGACGATCAGCGAGTCCACCCGACGGTGCAGGACGATCGACGCACCGTGATCGTAGGCGTCGAGGGCGTTCTCGAGCGCGAGGCGCTCGGCGTACTCGACCTGGCCGTCGAAGTACACCGCGGCGCCCTTCAGGCCCTCGCGCGCGATCCCGGGCTCGCGCTCGAGCGCGCCGCCGGGGTCGAGCATGTGGTGGTGCTCCTCGCTCTTGCCGAACGACAGGGCGTCGTAGGCGAGCATGCCGGCACGGACCATCCACGGGCCGCGGCGGTCGCGGTCGTAGATCGGGATGAAGAACGAAAGCGGATGCACCAGGTGGGGGGCGATCGCCAGCAGGCGCTCACGCTCGTGGAGCGACTCACGGACCAGCCCCACCTCCATGTGCTCGAGGTAGCGCAGGCCGCCGTGGATCAGGCGGGTGGAGCGCGAAGTCGTGCCCGAGCCGATGTCGGACTGGTCGACCATCGCCACGCGGAGGCCGCGAAGCGCGGCGTCGCGCGCGATCCCGCAACCGTTGATGCCAGCGCCGATGACGAGCAGGTCGACGGGCGTGCGCGGGAGCTCGCGCCTGACGTCGCGCTCGGCCATGCCTAGCTGTCCAGCACCCAGCGGCCGGCGCGCTGCAGGGCACGGCGCCACTCGGCGAGCAGGTGGTGGCGCTCGTCCTCGGCCATGTCGGGCTCGTAGCGCCGGTCCTCGGTCCACATCCCGCGGACGTCCTCCTCGGTCCAGACATCCGCGGTGATGCCGGCGAGGTAGGCGGCGCCGAGCGCGGTCGTCTCGGTGATCGTGGGCACGACCACGGGGACGCCGAGCATGTCGGCCTGGAACTGCATGAGCCATGCGTTGGCGGTGGCGCCCCCGTCGCAGCGGAGCTCCTCGAGCGGCACGCCCAGCGCCGTGTTCTGGGCCCGAACGGCATCGACGGTCTGGTAGGCGATCGCCTCGAGTGCCGCCCGCGCGATGTGCGCCACCTTCGAGCCGCGGGTGAGGCCGATGATCGTCCCGCGCGCGTACGGGTCCCAGTGCGGCGAGCCCAGACCGGTGAGCGCCGGCACGAAGTACACGCCGTCGTTGGACTCCAGTGACGCCGCCAGCTCCTCGGTGTCCTCGGCCTTCTCGATCACGCCGAGCCCGTCGCGCAGCCACTGCACGGCGGCGCCGGTGACGAACATGCTCGACTCGAGCGCGTAGTCGACGCGGTCGCCGAGCCCCCAGGCGATCGTCGTGATCAGCCCGCGCTCGAGCAGGGGAGAGCCGGCGCCGGCGTTCTGGAGCAGGAAGTTGCCCGTGCCGTAGGTGTTCTTGCCGAGCCCCGGCTCGTGGCAGGCCTGGCCGAAGAGCGCCGCCTGCTGATCGCCGGCCATCCCGCACACCGGCACCGAGCCGCCGAACTCGCTCGTCTCCCCGTACACCTCCGCGTTGGGGCGCGCGTCGGGGAGCGATCCGACGGGGACGCCGAGGATCTCGCACAGCTCGTCGTCCCACTGGAGCTCGCGGATGTTGAAGAGCAGGGTGCGGGCGGCGTTCGAGTAGTCGGTGATGTGCTCACCGGTGAGCTTGTAGACGAGCCAGGAGTCGATCGTCCCGAGGCGGGCACGCTTGTCGACCTCGCCCTTGGTGAGCAGCCACTCGTACTTGGTGCCGGAGAAGTAGGCATCGAGGACGAGGCCGGTCCGCTCGCGGAAGACGGGCTCCTGCCCCGCCTCGCGCAGCTCGTCGCAGCGCCCGGCGGTTCGCCGGTCCTGCCACACGATCGCGTTGTGCAGCGGCTCGCCCGAGCGGGCGTCCCACGCCACCGCCGTCTCCCGCTGGTTGGTGATCCCGATCCCCTTGAGATCGGAGCCCTTGACGCCGGCGTCCTCGAGCGCCTCCTTGGCCACGCGCACCGTGACCTCCCAGATCTCCGCGGCGTCGTGCTCGACCCAGCCGGGGCGGGGGAAGTGCTGCTCGAACTCGGAGTAGCCACGTCCGCGCGGCTTGCCCTCCTCGTCGAACACGAAGCAGGTGGTGCCAGTGGTCCCCTGGTCGATGGCGAGGATCATCTAGGCAGTCCGTTACCCCCGCGGCACGTTCCTAGTCGGTCTGCTCGGCCGGCCGGATCATGATCTCGTTGACGAGGACGTGCCGGGGCCTGGTCACGACGTAGCGGATCGCGTCGGCGATGTCGGCCGACTGGAGGCGCTGGATGTCGGCGAAGCGCTGCCGGATCGTCTCGCGGATCTCGGGCCGGTTGTGTCCCTGGAGCTCGGTATCGGTGGCGCCGGGCTCGATCACCGACACTCGAACGTGGCGGTCGGCGACCTCCTGGCGGAGCGCCTCGCTGAAGCCGACGACGCCCCACTTGGTCATGTTGTAGACGGCATTGTTCGCGCGGGCGATCCGGCCTGCCACCGAGCTGATGTTGACCAGATCCGCGGTGCCGCGGGGACCGTCCTCAGCGGCGTTGACCAGGTGGGGGAGGGCGGCGCGCGCGCAGTAGAGGAAGCCGGCCAGGTTCACCTCGAGCATGCGCTGCCACTCCTCGAGCGGGGCCTCCATCGCGGGGCCGAGCAGCATCACGCCGGCGTTGTTGATCAGGATGTCGAGCCGGCCGAGCTCGGACGCGACGCGGTCGACCGCTGCCCGGGCGGCCTCCTCGGAGGTCACGTCGGCCTCGAGCACGAGCGTCTTCCCGCCGTCCAGGCGCGACGCCAGCTCGTTCAGCCGCTCGGCGCGCCGAGCGAGGATGGCGACGGTGGCGCCCTCCGCGGCCAGCAGCTCCGCCGTGGCCTCGCCGATGCCGCTGGAGGCGCCGGTGACGAGGGCGACAGTCCCGTCGAGCGCGCTCATCCGCCCCACCGGAACCCGGCCGGTGCCGGTGCGGGAGGGAGGGGGCTGGCGGGGAGGCCCTCGGGCGGATCGTCCTGGTTGTAACCGGATGGGGCCAAGTCGTTGGGGGTATCGGGGTGGATCAGCGAGGCCAGGTACTGCGCCTGTCCCCGCCCGGGTCCGAGTTCGAACTGGCCCCCGCCGTAGGCGCCGATGCCGTGCTCGGCGCAGTAATCGTAGGCGGCGCACAGCCGCGCCAGGCCGCCCAGGCGCGAGGGCTTGATGTTGACCATCCGGGGCGGGAACGGGAGCGCCTCGATATCGGCGATGGAGTGGATCGGCGCGTCCCATGTGATCCGGTCGTGGTGCTCCGCGAGCACCGCGGCCGTCTCGGGTGTGATCACGTTCGGATCCTCGATCCAGGCGTTCGGGAACGCCGTCACCACCCGCTCGTAGAGCACCGGGTCCGGCGGCTGGTCGACGACGGTCCCGCGGTAGAGGCTCTTGAAGTCGACCGAGTCGACCGCGCCGGTGGCGAGGAGGGACTCGATCAGCTCCGGCGTCCACGAGCTCGTCGGGTCGAGCTTGAAGCGGAGCGTCGGGTAGCGCGCCAGGCGCCGCTCGATCGGCGCCATCGTCGGCGGCTCGCCGAGGCGCAGCGAGACCACGAACGTCAGCGGGTTCGGAGGCCGGCCGAGCACGTCGTGCAGGGGACGCCCCGCCTGGGCCAGCGCCAGGTCGAGCGCGGCGCTGTGGAAGGTCCAGCGGCGGTAGAGGCGCGAGACCTCCCCCCGCGACGGTTCCACCGGGAACAGGTCGAGCGCGTCGATCAGGTCGCAGAACTCGCCGAGCGCGTAGCGCCCGGTGAGCGAGTGAACCGCGCCCGCCTCCTGGAGCGCTACGTGGTCCTCGGCGTCGTAGACGACGTCCTCGCCCACGCCCTCGGCGCCGCCCCCGCGGAGGTGGACGACCGTGCTCAGGCGCTCGAATCCGCTCGAGACATGCGCGCGCAGTCCCTCGAGCCGGTAGCCCTCGACCTCCAAGGGAAGGTTCGCGAGGAGGTCGTAGGTGCTCATCGGGTTCCCTCCAGCCTCGCCACCAGCTCCTCGAGACGGAGCTCCTCGAGCCCGCGGCTCACGGCCTCGAGCTCGCCGGCGCAGTATTCCACGAGCTCCCGTCCCTCCTTGACCAGGTCGAGCGTCTCGCGCAGGCCGGCGTCGCCGGAGTCGAGCCGGCGGATGATCTCCTCCACGCGCGCCACCGCGGACTCATACGAGCGCTCCTCCACGGTCACGGCTCCACCCGCGCCGGCGCCACGCCGTCGTGGAAGCGCAGCCGCACCTCGCCGGCCGCGCGCGCCGCCTCGGCCGAGCCCAACGGCTCACCGGTGGCGCGATCTTCGACCAGCGCGTATCCGCGCGCCAGCGTCCGCGCCGGATCGTGCGCCGCGAGCGCCAGCGCCAGGCGCTCCAGCGAGCGGCGGCGGTCGGCGGCCTGCGACCCGCGGGCGCGCTCGGCGCTCCGGCGCAGGACGAGCAGGTGGACGCCCGCCAGCGAGCGTCCCTCCTCACCGCCGCGCCGGGCACTGGCGCGGAGCTCGCGGACGAGCTGGTGCAGGTGGCGGCGGTGGCGGATCAGGTGCTGCTGCGGCGCGCGCGAGAGCACGCCCAGAGCGCGCGCCCGCTCGAGCACGGCGCGGCGGCCCTGGCCGTGCAGCCGCCGGCCCGCGGTGGCGAGATCCGCGCGGGCCGCCCGGCAGTCCACCGGCACCGCGGTCTCGGCGGCGTGGGTGGGCGTCGAGCACGCGACCGCGGCCACGTCGTCGATCAGCGGACGGTCGGTGTGGTGCCCCACGGAGGAGATGACCGGCACGCGGAGCATGGCCACGGTCCGGCACAGCGACTCGTCACAGAAGGCGAACAGGTCGGCGAGCGAGCCGCCGCCGCGGGCGACGATGACGACGTCGACCTCGGGGATGGCCGAGAGCTCGCGCAGGGCGGCGGCGATCCGGGGCGCCGCGTGGCGATCCTGGACCGGGACGAACGCCCACACCAGCCGCCCCGCCCAGCCGCGCCGGCGCAGGCCGGCGAGGACATCGTCGCGCGCCTTGCCCTGCTCGCCGGTAACGACGCCGATCGTGCGCGGCAGGCGCGGGCGTGGCAGGTGCTTCTGCGGCTCGAACAGGCCGTCGGCGGCGAGGCGCCGGCGCCGGCGCTCGAGCTGGACGAGCAGGTCGCCCTCGCCGGCGATGCGCAGCTCGGCGACTGCAAAGGTGAAAGCCGGCGAGGAGGTGGCGCTCCCGGCGTAGTAGTCGCAGCCGCCGCCGACCACCACTCGCAGGCCGTCGCCCAGCGGCACCGCCGCGGCCTCGAAGTCCGTGCGCCACATCGAGCAGGGCAGGGCGCCGCGGGCGTCGCGGAGCTCGAAGTACACGCGCGCGCGGCTCGAGCGAAAGCC
The DNA here is from genome assembly GCA_963839105.1 of uncultured Solirubrobacterales bacterium. Lineage (GTDB taxonomy): Bacteria > Actinomycetota > Thermoleophilia > Solirubrobacterales > Solirubrobacteraceae > Palsa-465. The sequence goes on along the minus strand of CAWITQ010000003.1, from coordinate 134,877 downwards.
CCACACCTCGCCGACGAGCTGGACACGGGCGAGCTCGCGCAGGCGCTTTTGCAGCCCCGCCGCGTACGCGCCGACCTCGAACGGGCCGGGGAGGCTGCTCTCGGACTCGGGGCTGACTGCGGCGGCGGCGGGCATCCCGAGCCGAGGCTAGCGGGCCGGGCGGACCGTCTACGGGGGCCCGGGGACCACCAGTACCGGGCGGTCCGAGAGCTGGAGCAGCTTGTGCGGCGTCGAGCCGAGGAGCGCGCCTCGGAGCGGGCTCTCGCCGCGCGTGCCGACCACGATCACCCGGGCGTCGCGCTCGTCGGCGACGTGGACGAGCGCCTCGGCCGGCGGGAGGGCGACCACTACGGCGTCGACGTCGCCGTCGGCGGTGCCCGCGAGCGTGCGGGCCTCCTCGACGCGCGTGCGGGCCAGATCGTTCAGTGCGGCGTGATAGTCGTGGAGCTCGCTGCCGACGGGCGATAGCTCGTACCCGAAAGCCACCGTGAGCTTGTCGCCGTAGGCCCGCGCCACCTCGACCGCGGCGCTCAGCGCGGCCTTGGCGCACTCCGAGCCGTCGTAACCGACGACGACCCCGCTGCTCATGTCGACCTCCCCGCCGGCGCCTGGGCCACGACCGCCGGGTCCACGACCTCGGGCTTGTTGACTTTGAAGAACTCGGGCATGGCGAGACGCTGGACGAGCATCCCGATCAGCCCGAGGATGATCATCAAAATCGCGATCGCGACTGGCGAGCCGATGCCGAGGAACGGCTTGGCGTAGCCGGCGTGCGGCTTGGAGTAGTCAATGACCGCCTTGACCAGGATGAAGGTCAGGACCGCCCCACCGGTGAAGGGCAGCACGCCGATGTAGACGAAGTTCCGCACGCTCGCGAAAAGGTGCCGGCGGTAGTAAACGACGCACGCGAACCCGGTGAAGCCATAGTAGAAGGCGATCGTCAAGGCGAGCGAGGTGAAGGCGTCGCCGATCAGGTTCTGGCTCGTGGCCGAGAGGAGGATGAACACCAGCATCGATACGGTCCCCATCCAGATCGTCGAGAACCCCGGGGTGAGGAAGCGCGGGTGCACTGTGCCGAACTGCCTGGGGATCGCTTTCCATCGCGCCATGGAAAGCGTGGTCCGCGCCGTGGGGAGAATCGTGGTCTGGGTCGAGGCCGAGGCCGAGGTGAGCACGGCGATGATCAGTAGCTTGTCCAGAGGCGAACCGAGGACGCCCTTGCCCAGTGGCGCCAGCACGTCGGTCTGGTTGTTGACCAGGTTGGCCAGCCCGCCGTAGGCCTGCGCGGCCGTCGTGACCAGCAGGTAGATGCCGACGAGCACGAACGTCGAGACGATCGCGGCGCGCCCCGGCGCCGAACTCGAGTCCTCGGTCTCCTCGTTGACGCTCACCCCGGAGTCCCACCCCCAGTACACGAACACCGCGAGCAGGATGCCGCCGACGAAGGCGTTGAGGCTCGAGATGGCGAACGGGTTGAACCAGGCCGCCTGCGGCTCGATGGAATGAGGGGGATGATTGACGTAGACCTTCACCAATGCCACCACCGCAAAGATGATCAGCGTCACGAACTCCATGCCGAGCAGGACCCGCTGCGTGCGGGCAGACAGCTCGATCCCGATGAAGCAGATCGCCGTCATCACGGCGATCCACGCGATTCCCACGATCGTCACGTCGAGGTTGCTGGGGCTGCTGGTGCCGAACAGCTGGAAGGTGTAGTGGCCCGCCACCGAGGCCAGGCTCGGCATCACCAGCACGTCGGCGACGACGATGGCCCAGCCGCCCTGCCAGCCGAGCCACGGGCCCATTGAGCGCGTCATCCACGCGAACGTGGTGCCGCAGTCGGGATCGGCACGGTTCATGTAGTAGTAGGCGGCGGCGATGCACGCCATCGGGAAGAAGGCCACCAGCATCACTGCGGGCGAGTGGATCCCCAGGCCCGCCACCGCCGCGATGAAGCCGAGCGTCGCGGCCAGGCTGTAAGCGGGCGCGGTGGAAGCCACCCCGATGACCACGTTCGACACGAACGAGATCGCGTTCTTCTTCAGGCCCTTGTCCTCGACCTGGACGCCCGCGCGGGCAGGCGGCGTGATCGTCGCGCTATCCATCTGAGCCTCTCCTTGCTCGACCCGGTGTGGGCGGCATTGTCTGCTGCAAAGGGCACGGGCGCAAGTAGCACGTGGCCGAACGACCGGCCGACCTTTGTACCTCGCGGACAAGGCGGCCGCCTGTACGGTCGGCTCCGTGGCTCGACCGGTGAACGTCGCGGTGCTGGGCGCCGCCGGCACGATCGCGCCGGCGATCGTCCACGACCTCGCGCAGTCGCCCGAAGTCGAGCGGATGACTCTGCTCGACCTAGACGCCGCGCGCGCCGACGCGGTGGCGGAGCGCCACGGCGGCGGGAGGGCCAGCGCCCGCGCGGTCGACGCGCGTGACGTCGAAGGGCTGGCGGCGGCGATTGACGGGACCGACGTGCTGGTCAATACCGCCTCCTACCGCATCAACCTCGAGGCAATGCGAGCGTGCCTGCGCGCCGGGTGCAGCTATCTCGACCTCGGCGGGCTCTACTGGATGACGCGGCGCCAGGTCGAGCTGGGCGACGAGTTCGAGGCGGCCGGCCTGCTCGCGGTGCTCGGGATCGGCTCGAGCCCGGGGAAGACCAACCTGATGGCGCAGCGCGCGATCCGGGAGGCGGGTGAGTCGCCGGTGCGCATCGAGGTCGCCGCCGCGGGACGCGACCCGGTCGCCCACGAGGACGGACGCTTCCGCCCGCCCTACGCGGTCCAGACGCTGCTCGACGAGCTCACGATGCCGCCCGTGGTGCTGTGCGACTCAGAGCCGGTCGAGATCGAGCCGCTGTCGGCGGGCGGCGAGCTCGACTTCGGCGAGCCCATCGGTGTCGCGGAGACGATCTACACCCTGCATTCGGAGCTGGCGACGTTCGGGTCGAGCTTCGGATGCCGGGAGGCGAGCTTTCGCCTGTCGCTCTCGCCGGCGGTGGAGCGGCGGCTGCGCGAGCTGACCGGCGCCGGGACCGACGAGGTGGCGGCAGCGGCGCGCGAGGCGGCGCCGGCGTCCAACGAAACCGTCTCCGTGCATCTGGTCCGGGTCACCGACGGTGGCGGCGGGACCGTGACCGTCCGCGCGGTGACCGGGCCCCACTTCGGCCTGGGCGGCTCGATCGTGTCGACGGCGGCGCCGGCCGCGGCCGCGGTCCGGCTGCTGGCGCGCGGATCGCTGACCCGCACCGGCGTGCACCCGCCCGAGGGCTGCATCGACGCCGAGGAGATGTTCGCCGAGCTCGAGGCGCGGGGGTGCGAGTTCAGCGTGACGCGCTGAGACGCTCGCCGAGCCACTGCGCGGTCTCGGCGAGCCCCTCGCGCAGATCCACCTGGGCCTCCCACCCGAGCAGGCTGCGCGCCTTCTCCACCGACGGCCACCGTCGCTGAACGTCGACGTCGAAGCTCTCCAGGTGGCGTAGCTCGAGCTCGGCCGGGTCGTTCGCCGCATGCCTCCCAGATCCGAGCGGCGATCTCGGACACCGTCAGCTCCTCGGTGGCCGAGATGTTGAAGTCCTCGTTCTCGCCGGCGGGCGAGGCCATCGCGGTGACGACTCCGTCGGCGATGTCTCGGACGTGGGTCAGCGTCCGCGTCTGCCGGCCGGAGCCGAAGATCTCGAGCGGGTGCTGGCGCGCCAGCGACTTGGCGATCAGGTCGGGCACCGCATGGGCGATGCCGGGCTCGGCGAGGTCGGGCAGCTCGCCCGGCCCGTAGGCGTTGAACGGCCGGCAGATCGTGAAGTGCAGGCCGTGCTCATCGTGCGCGGCGCGCGCATAGACCTCGCCCGAGAGCTTCGAGAACCCGTACGCCGACCGCGGCGGCGGGCACACCGCCAGATGGTCCTCGGTGGTCGGGAACTCGCTGGCTCGCTCGAACACCATCGAGGAGGAGACGTAGACGAAGCGCTCCACCGCCTGATCGATGGCGGCGTGCACGATCGCGCCCGTGAGCGCGTTGTTGACCTCGGTGAGGGTGTAGGGGAGCTTGTGGAAGTTGGCGATCCCCCCGACGATCGCGGCCAGGTGGATGACGTGGGTGCAGTCCTCGAGCGCGGCCCGGGCGTGCTGATGGTCGCGCAGGTCGGCGGTGTGGATCTCCGCGCCCTCGCGCATCCACATGGGAGCCGGCCGATGGTCGGCCACCCGGACCTCCCACCGCGGGTCGCCGAGCAGCCGCCGCACGACCGCGGAGCCGATCGTCCCCGCGCCGCCGGTGACGAGGACGCGGTTCATCTCCGGGAGGGCGTGCTCAGCAGCGCGGCTGTCTCCGCGGCGTACACGAACACCTGGCCGGTGCCGAGCGCGTTCCACGGGTCGACGAGCAGGCAGTCGGGGGTGGCGCGCGAGGTGATTTCCCGCAGCGCGTCCTCGCCCTCGAATTCCGAATGGTTCGTCGCGACGATCACCACGTCGGCGCCATGGACCGCGTCGGTCAGCGACTGCGTGGGCGTGCGGGCACGCGGGTCGCACACGGCGACGTCGGCGAGCTCGCGCTCGAGCAGGCGGATCAGCTTCGGCGAGAGCGAGTCGCGCTCATCGTCGGTGTTGCGCTTGAAGGTCAATCCGAGCACCGCCACCTTGCGCGACGATAGGGCGCCGAGCCGGCGCTTGACGCCCTCGACCAGGAACAGCGGGACCGACTCGTTGACGCGGGAGACGGCCAGGAGCATGCCCGGGGCGTTGCTGCGCTCCTCGGAGAATGCGAAGTCCTTTCGCAGGCAGGTCCCGCCGGTCATCCCCGGCATCGCGATCCCGCCCCGCGGGTAATCGCGGTTGATCAGCTCGATGACCTCGAACACGTTCGCGCCGTAGCGGTCGCAGTCCATCATCAGGAGGTTGGGCAGCGCGAACGTCGCGTAGCGGAGGATGTTGGTCCAGATCTTCGCGAGCTCGGCCTGGACCGGAGTCGTCTTCACGATCGGCGCTCCGAACACCTCGAAGGTCGCCGCCGCGCGCTCGGTCGACGCCGGGCCGACGCCGCCGATGATGCACGGCAGCGTCGTGATCTCCTCGAGGAAGCGGCCGGCGGCGATCCGCTCGGGCGCGTGGGCCACGAACACCTCCTCGCCGACGCGCAGGCCGCGGCGCTTCTCGATGTAGCCGGCGACGAACTCGGTCGTCCCGGGGGCGATCGTCGAGCGCAGGATCAGCCCGTGGCCGGGGCGCAGGAGCGGCAGCAGGTCATCGACCGCGGCCCGCACCTGGCGCAGGTCCGACTCGACGTGCGAGAACGACGGCGTACCGATCGTGATCACGATGTCCTCAGCGCGCGCTGCGTCGGCGGCGCGCTCGGCGAGCTCGAAGCGCCCGGTGGCGACGACGCGGTCGAGCAGCTCCTGCGTACCCGCCTCCACGAACGGCATCCGCCCGGCGCGCAGCGACTCGAGCACGGCGGGGTCGTGGTCGACGCCGAGAACGCGGTAGCCGCGGTCGGCGAAGCTCAGCGCAAGCGGGAGCCCGACGCGGCCGAGGCCGATGACGGAGACGTGACGAGAGCTGCTCACGCGGGTGGTCCCGCGTCCTCGCCGGCCATGGTCACACTGGGCAGGGGCGCGAGGCCCGGCTCGGCCTGGTGGCCGCGGACCTCGCCCGTGAACGCGATCCGGTCCAGCCGGGCGATCTCACGCTCGCCCTCGACCCGGGCCGGATGGTCCGGCGGCAGGGGGCGGATCAGCTTGCGGATGCGCTCTCTCAGCTGAAGGGCGAAGTGGGGGGTGGAGGCGCCCATCAGCTGGCGAACGTCCTCGACCGTCGCCTGATGCTCGGGCGCCGTGCGGTCGGGATGCTCGGATTGGCTCATCTGGGCGTGGTCTGCTGCGGGGGCGTGCTGGGCAGGGGATTCTGCGTCGTCTGCTGCGGAATCGCCTCCAGAAGGCTATCCATCTCCGCCTGGACCGGAACGGCGACGGAGTTCTGGTCGCCGATCACCCAGCCGTGGTTGTACACGGCCGCGGTCGGACCCTCCTGCGTGTACCCGGGCGTGGCGTAGTTGAGGAAGTAGTTGAGGATCGACGAGGGCATCGTCGTGGGGGTATCGATCAGCAGCTCGGGGCCGAAGCTGCCGCTCGCCGACAGCGGCGCGGCTGCGGCCGCGTCAAGCGTCTGATTGGCATTGATCAGCGTGTAGCCATGGCCCGGGCTGCGCAGTGCCCAGCCGAAGCTGCCCGGAACGTGGACGCAGGGCTGGCCGCTCGGGCACGCCGGGTCGCGGAAGGCGGCGAAGGCGACCGAGTTGGCCGCCGGATCGTTCGCGCCCACCCGCATCACCGTGCCGTACTTGCCGAGCTGCTTGACCACGTCGTCGGAGATCACGCTCGACGGACCGAGGACGTAGATGTGAGGACGCCGATGGGAGAGCAGCGCCTGCTGGGTCGCCGGCGGCACGCCCGAATTCGACACGAACAGGATCGGATTGCCGCTCTCGGCGGCCCATCCGGCGGCCGGCATCGCGTAGCGCGGGTCATCGACGGAGGCGACCATTACATTGGCGCTCGCGGTCCCCGCGGCGGCGCTGGCGAACCGGTCGATCGCCGCCGCCAGCGTGAACGGGTCCTTGCCTCCGATGGCGACCGAGCGCAGGTGCGCCGGCGCGGGCACGTCGCCGATCCGGATCACCTCGGCGGCGCCACCGGCCCCCGACCCCTTCGGCGCCAGCTGGGCCAGCGCATCGGCCGTCGCCGACGGGAGCCGGTCGCTTCCCGACAGGAGGACCGGCGCCTTGATCGGCGCGGCCATGAGGACCGAGGAGGCGATCGCGGCCTCCCAGTCGTCGGTGGGGGCGATCGTGACCGCGCTCGGGTGGGTGCCGGGCGCACTCGAGGGGTACACGGCGAGCGCCACCCCCGCGGCGTCCGCCACCGGGTCGGCTCCGGCCACCCGGGTGGTGTTCTTGGTCGCCACGGCGGGGAAACCGAGTTTCTGACCCGCCTGAGGCGTCTTCGCCACCACGCCGACGACCGGCGTGCGGATGATCTGCGTACTGCCGCCTCCACACGCGGTCACGGCGATAGCGAGGACGCTCGAGAGGATCGCAGCCAGCGCCATCCGTCGCATCGCGGGCTGGACGTTAGCGAGCGGGCGGGCGCGGGGCGTCAGGTCGGCCCCCGAGCGTCAGGTCGCCCCCCGGGCGTCAGGTCGCCCCCCGGGCGTCAGGTCGCCCCCGAGCATCGGTTCGACCCCGGGGCCCGCGCGTGCGCGCGCATGGGCGTGTCCGACCCCGCTACGCTTGGTGGGCTCGTCCAGAAACCGCCAAGGAGGATGCGATGCCGGGCCTATCCGGGCGCATGTCGACAGTCGTCAAAGCCAAGATCTCCAAGCTCCTCGACCGCGCCGAGGACCCCGCCGAGACGCTCGAGTACAGCTACCAGAAGCAGATCGAGCTGCTCCAGAACGTCAAGAAGGGCATCGCCGACGTCGTCACCTCCAAGAAGCGCCTCCAGCTCCAGGAGGAGAAGCTCCAGCAGCAGGTCGTGAAGCTCGACACGCAGGCGCGCCAGGCCCTGTCCGCGGGCAACGAGGAGCTCGCGCGCGTGGCGCTCGAGCGCAAGAACGTGGCTCAGACCGAGCTCCAGTCGCTCGACAGCCAGATCGCCCAGCTCGAGCAGCAGCAGGAGCAGATGACCGCCTCCGAGCAGAAGCTGCGCACCAAGATCGAGCAGTTCCGCTCCAAGAAGGAGGTCATCAAGGCCCAGTACTCGGCCGCCGAGGCGCAGGTCCGGATCTCCGAGGCCGCGACCGGCGTGGGCGAGGAGATGGCCGATGTCGGCCTGGCGATGCAGCGGGCGCTCGACAAGACCGAGAACATGCAGGCCCGCGCGGACGCGGTTGGGGAGCTCGAGGCGGCCGGCACGTTCGAGGACCTGACGACCCTGACTCCGGGCGAGGACGACATCGACCGTCAGCTCAAGCAGCTCTCGAGCACCAGCGAGGTCGACGACGAGCTGGCCAAGATGAAGGCCGAGCTCGGGAAGGGCTCGGCCCCGGCTGGTCAGCTCGGCGCTGGCGGGGGTGGGGCGGGGGCCGCCGGCGGTGGCGCGGGCACCCAGCAGGCTGCCGAAGGGCAGACCCCTTGATCGTCCGGATCTCGACCGAGGGCCAGTACGAGCTGCTCGAGAACGACGAAGAGGTTCTCAACGCGCTCGACAACGAGGCCGTCGCCGCCTGCGAGGCGGGCGACGAGGAGCACTTCCGCGACGTCTACGCGAACCTGGTCGAGTTCGTGCGCAACGAACGGCCAGCCGGTCCCGGAGGACGGCTCGAGGGCTCCGATGTGATCTTCCCTCCGCCCGACGTGTCGCTCGAGGAGGCCGCGAAGGAGTTCACCGGCGAGGGCCTGATCCCGGGCTGAGGCTGTCGCGGCGGGAATTGACCCTGGATGTTCGATGGCGCGAACCCCTGGCGCCGGCCGTTGGCCGGCTCCTCAGATCGGGATTCCCCAGAGCGGGAACCAGCGCTCGAGCTCGGGCTCCAGCGGCAGCTCGTTCGCCATCTGGGCCTTGAGCACGAGCTCGCGCTCGGTGTCGCGCTGCTGCTCGCCGCCGGCGGGGACGAACGGGTAGAACGACCCGCGCTTGTAGTTGTAGATCCAGTAGAGCGCGCGCTTCTGGCGGTCGGTGAACGCGAACACGGCGCACAGCACCCGCTCGCCGTAGCCGCCGGCCTCGAGCGCGCCGCTGACCGCGTTGATCCCGACGACGAGCTCGTCGAAATCGCCGCCGCGCAGGATCAGCCACCGGAAGCCGTAGCTGTCGTCGTCGGTGGCCACGGTCGTGCCGCTGTCCGAGGCGGTGGCGCGGACGACCTCCTCCATGTCGCGGACGATCGACCTCGAAGTCGGCGGTGGCGAGCGGCTGGAACACGATCGCCGCCGTCCCGCGAGAGGTGACCCCGAGCGTGGTCTCGAGCGTCACGTACGCCGTGCTCATCGCGAACAGGCGGTCGGGCGCCGGCTTGGCCAGCTTGCGCCTGCCGGTGAGAACGTCGAGGAAGCCCACCTAGGCGGCGGTGCCCTGGAGCTGGGTCTCGAGCCGCTGGAGGCGCGCGATGCGGGCCTCGAGCGGCGGGTGGGTCGAGAACAGGTTGGCCACGGACTGCTTGGCCTTGGGCGGGAAGATGTAGAACGCCGCCAGCTCGCCGGAGGCGGCGCGCAGGTCGCGCTGGGGGATCCGCTCCATCGTGCCGCTGATCTTCATCAGCGCGCTGACCAGGGCGCTGGGGCGGCCGGTGATGATCGCCGAGCCGCGGTCGGCGGCGAACTCGCGGTAGCGCGAGAGCGCCTGGAGCAGGACGAACGAGATCGCGTAGACGACGGCGGAGACGAGGATCACCGCGATGAACCCGGGACCGCTGTCGTTGTCGTCGCCACCGAAGGCTCCGCCGAACCAGAACCCGATCTGGACGATGAAAGAGGCGATCGAGGCGAAGAAGCTGGCGATCGTCATCACCATCACGTCGCGGTTCTGCACGTGGGTGAGCTCGTGGCCGAGCACCCCCTCGAGCTCGGCCGGCGAGAGCAGGTCGAGCAGCCCGGTGGTCGCGCACACGGTGGCGCTCTTCGGCGAGCGTCCCACGGCGAAGGCGTTGGGCATCGGCGTCTGTGCGATCGCCACGTGGGGCTTGGGCAGGTTGGCCTGGATGCACAGGCGCTCGATGATCGCGTGCAGCTGGGGCGCCTGCGCGGGGGAGACCTCGCGCGCGCCCATCGAAAGGAGCGCGATCTTGTCGGAGGTGAAGAACTGGAGCAGGAACAGGGCGCCCGCCACCACCGCGATCGTGACCGCGCCGGCGCCGGCGGCGAACAGCACGCCGACGAGGATCGCGTAGACGAGTCCCAGCAGGAAGATGGTCAACAGCATCCGGGCCTGGAGCCCCGGATCGCGCCCAAATGACTTTGAGGGTCCGGCCATAGTGCGATCAATGTTCGCAGAGTTGGTAACCGCGACCTGAAGGATTTATGATGAATCGAAGCGTCCGTTGCGGGGCGGACGCAGGCGGGGAGCCCGGCACGGGGATGTCTCGCCGCCGACGCTCAACATTTCGGATCAACGAGCCGAAAGGTAAGTCGGGTGCGTGCCATGCGGGCATATCTGGCAGGGCTGGGCACGGCGGGGTGTCTCGTCGCCGGTGCCGCGCTGCTGTTCGTGATGGCCAGCGCCTACATGGCCTTTCACGGCTGGCCGCAGGTCGGCGCCGGGCCCGCTCCGGCGTCGGTCGTGGTCTCGGCACCGAGCGGCCGCACGACCGGCACCTCTATCGGGAGGCGCCTGGCCGTGCTCACACGGCTTCCGGGGCTACCCGCCGGCACTGCCGGTGCGGGCGCTCCTCGTGGAGGGGCGCCGCGTCATCGTGGGCCGGCTGCCGGTGGTCCTCGCGGCGCGGGTCGTCCGCGGCCGGTGCTCGTGAGAGCCCCCGGCGGGTCGGGTTCTTCCAACCGCGGTGCCGCCGGTGGCTCGCGCTTGAGCTCCGGGGCCTTCGGCGGTTCCGGGGGCGGGGCGCCGGCGGGACCGGGAGGCTCTGCGTCGGGCGGCCCGCTCGCCGCGACCGTGGTGCAGGGCACTCAGGCTGCCGGCGCGGCCGTGTCCGGAACCGGCTCTGGACTTGGGTCGACGGTCGGAGATGTCTCTAACGCTGCCGGTGGAGCCGTGCAGGGCGTCAGCACCGGCGCCGGGAAGGTCGTTCAGGGCGTGGGACGATCGGCCGGTGGCGCAGTGTCCGCGGCCGGACAGGCCGCCGGCGGCGCGGTCTCAGCGGCCGGACAGGTCGTGTCCGGCCCGCTCGGCGGCCACTGAGCGCTCCATGAAGCGCAGGCTCACGGCCTGCAGCTCCTCGTCGTGCTGGATCGAGCGGTGATGGCCGCCCGGAACGGCGATCAGCCGGCTGGCCGGTGAGCGCAGCCGGGTCGCCAGCGCGCGCGAATTCTCGATCGGAACCTGCTCGTCGCCCTCGGCGTGGAGCAGGAGCACGGGTATCTCGAGCGAAGCCACGGTGGCCCCGAGGTCGTTCGCGGCGAGGAACGCGTCCAGCGCGGGCGCGTCGGCCTCGAAGGTGAAGCGGCCCTCGTGCAGGCCCCGGCGGAGGCCCTCCGAGCCCGCCGGGCAGATCGCGATGACGGCTGCCGCGCGCGCCGGCTCCGCGGCGCGGAGCGCGAGGTAGCCGCCCATGCTCGAGCCGCGGAGTACCACCCGGGCATCCGGGTCGCCCAGGCTTCCCCGGAGATAGGCCGCCATGGCGACGATGTCGTCGAGCACGCGGCCGTCGAGGGCGCCGGAGCTCTCGCCGTGGCCGCGGAGGTCGACGGCGATCGCGCCGAAGCCGATGGCTCGCGCCGCGCGGGCGAAGTCGTGGTGGTTCTCCTTGCACGAGCCGGCGCCGTGCAGGATCACCACCCCGCCGCGGGCGTGCGCGGGCTCGTCGGGGAGCCAGAGCGAGTAGGCAAGGCCGTCGAGTTGGTCGATCTCCGCCGGCAGGGCGGGCCTCACGACGCGTCGGCGGGGCACGGCGCGATCATGCCATGATCGCGGCGCATGACCGCTACGGCCTCGCTCTCGCACGTGTATCCGATCGGCTCGCGCGTCAACGAGCACGGCCGCCTCGAGGTCGGCGGCTGCGACGTGGTCGAGCTGGCGCGTGAGTTCGGAACCCCGGCCTACGTGGTGGCCGAGGATGACCTGCGGGCCCGGGCGCGTTCTTTTGTCGATGCGCTGGGGCGGCGCCACAGTGACTTCGACGTCCTGTTCGCGTCCAAGGCGTTTCCCTGCACCGCCGTCTACCGCGTGCTCGCCGAGGAGGGCCTGGCCTGCGACGTGGCCTCGGCCGGGGAGCTGTTCCTGGCGCTGCGCGGCGGGTTCGACCCGGGCCGGATCTACCTCCACGGCAACGCCAAGTCCGATGCCGAGCTGGCGTATGCGCTCGAGGCGGGGGTCGGCCACGTGGTGCTCGACAACTTCGACGAGTTCGACCGGCTGGAGCGAATCGCGGCGGCGCGAGGGCTGTCCCAGGAGGTGCTGATCCGCGTGACGCCGGGAGTGGCGGGCGACACCCACCACGCGATCTCCACCGGCCAGGCCGATTCGAAGTTCGGCTTCTCGGTGGACGAGGCGCGGCAGGCGATCGAGCGCCTCGCGGGGGTGCCGCACCTGCGGCTGGTCGGCCTGCACTGCCACATCGGGTCGCAGATCCTCGAGCTCGAGCCGTTCCGCGAGGCGATCCGGACGATCGCCTCCCTTGGCGACTTCCCGGTCTACAACGTTGGCGGCGGCCTCGGGGTGGCGTATACGGCGGCGCAGGAGCCCCCGCGCGTCGAGGATTACGTGGCTGCGGTGGTGGACACCGTGCACGAGTATCTGGGCGAGGACAAGCGGCTGCTGCTCGAACCGGGGCGCGCGCTGGTGGCGAATTCCACGGTGACCCTCTATTCGGTCCAGACGATCAAGCGCAATGTCTCGACCTGGGTTGCGGTCGACGGCGGGATGTCGGACAACCTGCGCCCGATGCTGTACGGATCGCGCTACGAGGCGGTGGTGGCGGACCGGCCGCTGGCCGCCGGAACGGAGATGTGTCAGCTGGCGGGCAAGCACTGCGAGTCCGGCGACGTCATCGTGCGCGACGTGGGGTTGGCCGATCCCGCGCCGGGCGATGTGGTGGTGACTCCTGCCACGGGCGCCTACGGCTTCTCGCTGGCCAACAACTACAACGGCGTGCCCCGACCCCCGGTGATCTTCTGCCGCGACGGCGCGGCCCGCGTCGTCGTCCGGCGTGAGACCTACGAGGATCTCGCCGCGCGTGACGTTTCCTCTTCAGGCGAGACGGGCGTGGTCGGCGAAGTTGCCCCGTGAGCACGACTGAACCGGTCTTCCGGGTCGGCCTCCTCGGCCACGGGACGGTGGGGAGCGCGTTCGCGACGCTGCTGCCGGAGCACGCGGATCGGGTGGCGCGGCTGACGGGCCTGCGGCCAGAGATCTCGGGCGTGCTGACGCGCCGGAGCGGTGGGTCCTTCGAGGAGCTGCTCTCGCAGTCGGACCTGATCGTGGAGCTGATCGGCGGCATCGAGCCGGCGCGGGAGTGGCTGCTGCAGGCGATGGCAGCGGGACGCCACGTGGTCACGGCCAACAAGCAGCTCCTCTCCCAGCACGGCGAGGAGCTGTGGGACGCGGCGCGGGCGCACGACGTGCAGCTGCGCTTCGAGGGAGCGGTGGCGGGCGTGGTGCCCGTGATCCGGGTCCTGCAGGAGTCGCTGGCGGCGGCGAAGATCGACCGCGTCCATGGGATCGTCAACGGCACCACCAACTTCATCCTCACCGAGATGGCCCGGACGGGGATGACCTTCGCCGCGGCGCTCGCCGACGCCCAGCGGCTCGGGTATGCCGAGGCCGATCCCTCCGACGACGTGACCGGGCGTGACGCCGCGGCCAAGATGGCGATCCTGGCGCGGCTCGCCTTCGACACTCCCGTGCACCTCGACCAGGTGCGCTACGAGGGGATCGAGCAGATCCAGCCCGACGACCTCGAGTACGCGCGCGAGCTGGGGCTGGAGCTCAAGCTGATCGGGACCGCGGAGCGGACCGACGGCGGGCTCTCGGTGCGCGTGCACCCGGCCTTCCTGTATCCCGGCCACCCGCTCGCCACCGTGAGCGGCCCGTTCAACGCGGTCACGGTCGAGTCCGAGGCGATCACGGAGATCACGATGTCCGGTCCCGGGGCGGGCGGTTCGCAGACGGCGAGCGCGGTGCTCGGCGACGTCATCAGCGCGATGATCCCGCCGGCCTCGACGCCCCCGACGAGCACGGTGCTGCCGATCGTCTCCGACGTGGTGTCGGCGTTCTACCTGCACCTGGAGGTGGCCGACGAGCCCGGAGTGCTGGCCACGGTGGCGGACGTTCTGGCGCAGCAGGGCGTGTCGGTCAAGTCGGTCGTGCAGAAGGGACTGGGCGAGCAGGCGCGGCTGGTGATGGTCGTGCACGCGGTGCTCGAGTCCCGGTTCGCGGCGGCGATGGAGAGACTGGGCGCGCTGTCGGTGCTGCGGGCGCCGCCGCGGGCGATCCGGGTGCTGGAGGAGGAGTTCGGGTAGCGTGCCGCGGCTATGCGCGCGATCCAGATAGTCAGCCTCGACGGCCCGGGTGCGCTCGAGCTGAATGACGTCTCCGAGCCCTCACCGTCCGATGCGATGCCCGTGTGTGGTCGATGTGCGGGCCGCGGGCGTGGCCTTCCCCGAGGTGCTCCAAAGCCGCGGTGAGTACCAGGTCAAGCCCCCGCTCCCGTTCGTGCCCGGAAGCGAGGTCGGTGGCGTGGTCCGCTCGGCGCCTTCCGGTGCGGCCGTCTCCGAGGGCGACCGCGTGGCCGCGTTCTGCATGCTCGGAGGGTTCGCCGAGGTGGCGGTGGCGCCGGAGCACTTCGTGTTCCCGCTGTCCGAGTCGCTCTCGTTCGAGCAGGGCGCCGGCCTCGTACTCAACTACCACACCGCCTACTTCGGGTTGAAGCTGCGCGGGCGGCTGACCGAGGGGGAGACGGTGCTCGTCCACGGGGCGGCCGGTGGCGTGGGCACGGCGGCGCTCCAGGTGGCGCGCGGACTCGGCGCCCGTACGATCGGGGTCGTCTCGACCGACGAGAAGGAGCGGGTGGCGCGGGACGCCGGCGCCGACGAGGTCGTGCGCTCCGACGGGCCCTGGAAGGACCAGGTCCGGGAGATCTCGGACGGCGGGGTGGAGCTGGTGTTCGACCCGGTGGGCGGGGACCGCTTCACCGACAGCATCCGCTCGCTGGGCGAGGGCGGCCGCGTCGTCGTGATCGGCTTCACCGGCGGGTCGATCCCCGAGGTCCGCGTCAACCGGCTGCTGCTCGGCAACACCGAGGTGATCGGAGCCGGCTGGGGCGCGTTCGTGCTTCCCAAGCCCGACGTGACCCGTGAGATCGGCCGCGCACTCGACAAGCTGATCGAGGGCGGGTTCGTGCGCCCGGTCGTGGGCGCCCGGTTCCCGCTGGAGCAGGCCGCGGAGGCGCTCCAGCTGATCGATGAGCGGGGCGCCACCGGAAGGTCGTGCTCGAGGTCGCATAGGCCCCGGCTCCGGGCGGGGTGCGCGGGCGCGCGTCCGGAGTGTCACTGCGCGGCGGGGTGTGGGCGCGCGTCCGGAGTGTCGCTGCTCCGCCCGCGGGGGCTCTGCATGCTGCCGCAGATGCCGGGCCTGATCGAGCGCTACCGCGACCGTCTGCCGTTCTCCGCCGAGGACCCCGTGGTCACCCTCGACGAGGGCGCGACGCCGCTGGTGCTCGCGCCGCGGCTCTCCGAGCGGGTCGGCGCCGAGGTGTGGCTGAAGCTCGAGGGCGCGAATCCCACCGGTTCGTTCAAGGACCGGGGGATGACGGCGGCGGTGTCGGCGGCCGTGAGGGAGGGGTCGCAGGCGGTCATCTGCGCCTCGACCGGCAACACCGCGGCGTCCGCCGCGGCATATGCGGCCCGGGGTGGCCTGCGCTGCGCCGTGATCGTGCCCGAGGGGAAGATCGCCACCGGCAAGCTCGCCCAGGCGCTCATGCATGGCGCCCGGGTGGTGGCGCTCAGGGGCAACTTCGACGAGGCGCTCAAGCTCGTCCGCGAGCTCACCGCGCGGCACCCGATCTCGCTCGTGAACTCGATCAACGAGTTCCGGATCGAGGGCCAGAAGACGGCGGCGTTCGAGATCGACGAGATGCTGTCGGGCGACGTCGACGCCGTGTTCATGCCGGTGGGGAATGCCGGCAACATCACTTCTCTGTGGCGGGGGTTCGCCGAGGTCGGACGGCGCCCGCGGATGTTCGGCTTCCAGGCCGCCGGCGCGGCGCCGCTGGTGCACGGCGCACCGGTCACGCACCCGGAGACGGTGGCGAGCGCGATCCGCATCGGCAACCCCGCCCGCTGGGAGCAGGCGATGGACGCCATGACCTCCTCGGGTGGATCGGTGGCGGCGGTCACCGATGAGCAGATCCTGGAGGCTTACCGCTTCCTGGCCGCGGGCGAGGGGATCTTCTGCGAGCCCGCATCGGCGGCCAGCGTCGCCGGTCTCCTGTCGCGCGGCGCCGGGGACGCCCAGCGGGTGGTGTGCGTGCTCACCGGACACGGGCTGAAGGACCCGCAGACCGCGCTCGAGCAGGCGGGCGCGGTCGTCCCCTGCGATCCCGAGCTGGGTGCGATCGAGCGAGTGGTGCTCGGATGACGCTGGCCCGCCGCCGGCTCGTCCGGGTTCCGGCGTCGTCGGCGAACCTGGGGCCGGGCTTCGACGCGTTCGCGGCGGCGCTCGCCCTGCACCTGGAGCTGGAGGTGGTGGAGACGGGCACGTTCTCGGTGCGGACCGAGCTCGACGTGCCTCGCGACCGGTCCAACCTGGTGGTGCAGCGCGTTCGAGCGGCTCCACTCGGCGGACGCATTCGAGTTCCGGATCAATTCGGAGATCCCGCTGAGCGGCGGGCTGGGGTCGAGCGCGGCGGCGATCGTGGCCGGGCTGATGGCCGCCGATCACCTGTTCGAGCTCGATGTCGACGTGCTCGCGCTCGGAAGCGAGCTCGAGGGGCACCCCGACAACGTGGCCGCGGCGCTCGAGGGCGGGTTCGTGGTGTGCGACGGGTGCACGCGCGCGCACCGGTTCGAGCCGCCGATGGGCCTGGAGGCGGTGCTCGTCGTCCCCGACGAGGCGGTCGCGACCGAGAAGGCACGAGCGGCGCTGCCGCCGAGGTTCCGATCCAGGACGCCGTGTTCAACATCGCCCACGGCGCGCTGCTCATGCTCGGGATCGGCACCGGGAACTGGGAGCTGATCGCGGAGGGACTCGACGACCGGCTCCACCAGCCCTACCGGGCCCACCTGTATCCGCGCTCGGCGGACCTGGTCGAGCACGCCCGCGACATGGGCGCGCTGGGAGCCACGTTCTCGGGCGCCGGGCCGACGATCCTCGTGTGGTGCCAGTTCGAGCACACGGGCACGGTCATCGACTCGCTTGCGTGGCGCCACGCGCGGGTGGGCGCAAGTGATCCGCGCGCCGTTCGAGTCCCAGGGCGCGGACGTGCGCGGGCTCTAGCCGCGTTCGCTCGAGGCGCTCCCGGAGCCACTCCGCGTGGCGCTCCTGGATCTCGCGCCCGCTGCGGGTGAACTCGAGGACGAGGCGTAGCTGCTCGTCGCTGTAGCGATCGCGCAGCGGGCGCCACAGCGCGATCATCGGCTCGACCATCAGCTCCGTGGCGAGTCTCGCGCGCATCGGGCGTGGGCACTGACCCGCACCCGGCGGCGGTCCTCGGGATCGGGCACCCGCCGGGCGTAGGCCCGCCTCGCTCCAGGCGGTCGATTACGGCGGTGATCGCGCCCGAGGTGAGCCGGCTCTCATGCGCCAGGTCTGCCGGCGGTCATGCTCCCGCGCTCCTCGAGGATGTCGAGGCAGCGAGCATCGGTGCGGTTGATCCGGAGGATCTGGCACATCAGCTCGTCGACCACGTCGGTGGCGCGCTGGCCGGCGCGGATCTCGCCGGCCAAAGCCTGCAGGAGGCGCTGACGCTCGGGCGACGCAGGTGGCTCGGGAGTCGAGTCTCTTGACAACTAAATCTCTTAGTAGCTAAAATACTTTCGTGCTGAACGAATGCTAGCGCGGAGGTGACTGTGAATTCGGCAATCGAGGCCGAGGGCCTCGTGAAGACGTACGGAAAGGGTGTCAAGGCGCTCGACGGCATCTCGTTCCGGGTTCCCGCTGGCGTGGTGTTCGGGCTGTTGGGACCGAACGGCGCCGGCAAGTCGACGGCGGTCAAGATCCTGACCACGCTCACGGTTCCCGACGCAGGACGGGCGAGCGTGGCCGGCAACGACGTGGTGGTGGACCCCGAGCGGGTGCGCCGGACGGTGGGCGTGGTGGCGCAGGGCTCCGGCGTCGACGTGCAGGCCACGGGGCGGGAGAACCTTCGCCTCCAGGGGCAGCTGTACGGGCTGCGCGGTCCCTCGCTGGAACGTCGGGTCGCGGAGCTACTCGAGCGCTTCGGCCTCGGTGACGCCGCGGATCGAATCACGCGCGGCTACTCGGGCGGGATGCAGCGGCGGCTCGACATCGCCATGGCCCTGATCCACGACCCCGACGTACTGTTCCTGGACGAGCCCACCACGGGCCTCGATCCCGAGGTCCGCGCCGACATGTGGCGGGCGATCGCCCGCCTCGCACGGGAGCGTGGGACCACGGTGCTGCTGACCACGCACTACCTCGAGGAGGCCGACGAGCTGGCCACACAGCTGGCCATCGTCGACCGGGGCAAGGTGGTGGCGGAGGGGACACCCGATTCGCTCAAGCGAGAGCTGCGCGGCGATGCCATCCAGATCGATCTGGCGGCGGAGTCCAACGGAGCGGTCCACGACGCGCTGGCGCGCGTGCCCGGCATCCGTGAGGTCGTGGTGGAGGGCCGGGTGCTG
Organism: uncultured Solirubrobacterales bacterium; assembly: GCA_963839105.1. Taxonomy (GTDB): domain Bacteria; phylum Actinomycetota; class Thermoleophilia; order Solirubrobacterales; family Solirubrobacteraceae; genus Palsa-465. Next base: position 116,415 of record CAWITQ010000003.1, on the reverse strand, counting down.
CGGGCGCGGGCCGATGACGGTGGCCGGGCGCTACCGGCGGTGCTCCAGGCCCTCGAGGCGCGGGGGCTCGCGGTGGCTTCGGTCCGGGTGGCCCGGCCGTCGCTCGATGACGTGTATCTGAGATATGCCGGGCGGTCCTTCGAGGAGGCAGATAGATGACCCTGGTCAGGCACACCCTGTACATGACCGTCCGTCACCTGCGCGAGCTCTACCGCCAGCCGTGGTTCGTCGCGGTCACGCTCGTGCAGCCGATGGTCTGGCTGCTGCTGTTCGGCGCGCTGTTCAAGAAGGTGGTCGACATCCCCGGCTTCCACGGCGGCTCCTATATCGCCTTCCTGGCGCCGGGCGTCGTCGTGATGACCGCGATGTTCAACTCCGCGTGGAGCGGGATGGCGCTGATCGAAGACCTCAACCGCGGCGTGACCGCGCGCTTCCTGGTCTCACCGGTGCGGCGGGAGGCCCTGATCGCCGGCCGGATCCTCAAGGAGGCCGTGGTCGTGGTCATCCAGTCGGTGATCATCGTGGCGGTGGCGCTCGCCGCCGGGGCGACCTTCCCGGGCGGCGTCGGCGGGGTGTTGGCGCTGTTCGCTGTCTCGGCGTTGCTCGGCGCGACCTTCGGGGCACTGTCGAACGGATTCGCGCTGATCATGCGCCAGGAGGAGGCGCTCATCGGCGCGGTGCAGTTCATCGTGCTGCCGCTGACCTTCCTGTCCTCGACGTTCCTCCAGCCGCAGCTCATGCCGCGCTGGATCGCCCATGTGGCCCACTTCAACCCGGTCAACTGGGCCGTGGTCGCCGGCCGGGGGGCGGTATCGGTCAATACCGACTGGGGCGTGGTGCTGGCGCGGTCCGGGCTGCTGGTGGCGCTGCTGGCGCTTTGCCTGGTGTTCGCCACCCGGGCGTTCCGGTCCTACCAGCGGTCGGTGTGAGGCCGGTGCGATGTGCGGGTGATGCCATTCTCCCCCGCTGAGCGGGGGTAAATGGCTTCACCCGGCGGTGAGGCGGAGGGTGGCGACGTAGCGGCCGGTGGCGCCGCCGGCGATGCCCTCCACCTCCCACCCGGCCGCGGCGGCTGCCTCGGCGAGGTCATCCGGCGCCGGCTGCCAGAAGTCGAACCACTCCCCGACGATCGAGCCGAAGCGGACCCGCAGACAGGCGCGCGGAGGGCCGGACGTGACGGCGTCGCCGACCAGGAGCGCCCCGGGCTGGCAGCGGTCGGCCAGCCAGCGCAGATGGGCCGGCGCGGCGTCCGGTCCTCCGAGCAGCCCCAGGCCGTTACCGAGCATCACGACGCCGTCGAACCGCGCCCGCGCCAGCAGGCCCGGCTCCCCGAGGCTCCCGAGGCGGGCATCGACCCCCCGCCGGCGGCACACCTCCACGGCCCCAGGCGAAGGATCGACTCCGACGACCGAGCACCCGAGCCGCGCCAGCCACAGCGCGTGCCGCCCGGCGCCGCAGCCGACATCGAGGATCCGGCCGCGCAGGCGCGCCAGCGCGGCCGAGACCTCCGGCCACCAGTCGTCGTCGAAGTAGGCCCGCGCCTCCTCCCACGCAACCTCGCCGTCGCCGGCCTCGAGCGCGTAGCGCCCCGCCCCGCCGCCCAGAGCCTCCAGCAGCGCGACGCCGAACGCGTCCGTGCTAGCCGGCGGTTGCGGCGAACTGGCCGGCGAGCTCGGCGAGGCGCCGGCGCGGCCCCTCGATGTCGAGCCGGCGCAGGAGCTCATCGGCGACGTTGATGTAGTCGATCGCCAGGTCGGGGCGGTAGTCGACGATCGACAGCGCCCGCTCGGCAGACTCGGCGTAGGCGATCGAGGCGCGGATCGTGGTGTCGACGAGCTTCTCGGCGAAGTGCTCGCGCAGCGAATCGAACGCCTCGCGCGAGTGACGCGTCCGCATGTCCGCGATGTTCAAGAAGACGCCCAGCCACTCGAGGTCGGGGTTCAGGCTCTCGCGGGCGAGGTCGATCACCTCGAGCGCCTGCTCGACGCCCTGGAGGGCGAAGTACTGCGCCTCCGCGGTCAGGAGGGCGTAGTCGGACGCGACCAGGGCGTTGACGGTCAGCAGGCCGAGTGACGGCGGGCAGTCGATCAGGATCAGGTCGTAATCGCTGCGAATGTCGCGCAGGGCCTTCTTGAGCGTGAGCTCGCGGCCCATCTTGCCGCCGAGCGCCAGCTCGGACTCGGCGAGGCCGAGGTTGGCGGGGATGATGCCGCCGTGGATGGCGTCGCGCGCCTTGGCCCGCCCGGCGAGGACATCGCCGATCGTGGGCGCGGCGTCGGGGTCGACATCGAGGTAGTCCGACAGGTTGCCCTGCGGGTCGAGATCGATGGCGAGCACGTTGAGCTCGACCCGCCGAAACACGTCGGTCAGCGTGCGGACGGCGGTCGTCTTGCCCGTGCCGCCCTTCTGGGAGAGAACAGCGATCGTCGCGGCCATGGGCGCCGCACTATAGGGGGGTTGGGCTCAGGCCGTGTGGGTGCTCGTGCCGCGCTCGGCGGGATGGCTGTAGCGCATTCCCGAGATCGCCGGCACGTCCACGAAGTGGAGGTGGTGGCGGCCGATCACGACCTCGTCGCCGTCGGCCAGCGTGCTCCACTCCACCCGCTCGCCGTTGACGAAGACGCCGTTGAGGCTGCGGTCGTCGAGCACGCGCAGACCGTCCGGCTGGCGCACGATCAGCGCGTGGCGGCGCGACACGGTCGGGTCGTCGAAGCGGATGTCCGCGGCCAGGCTGCGGCCGATCCGCGTCCACTCGCGCTGGAGCGCGAACGCCATCACGTCGTCGGTGTCAGTGCGGTACGCGAGGTACTGACCTGGCTCGGTTAGTCCGTCACGCAGCTCCTCGAGCCAGCCCTGATCCTCCATATCCGGCGGCATCTCGACCACGCTGGTCTGGGCCGTGGTGAACAGCGAAGCCCGGACGAACTCGGTGCCGCCGCAGTTGGGGCACGTCGGAAGCTCGTCCACGGCATCGAGCGACACTGGATAGTCGCAATCCGTGCATCTAAAGGTTCCGGTCCCCGCAACATTGCCCGACATCCAAGCTTTCATTCTGGGGCGCGATCTCCTCGTTACGGGACTGCAGACACTCCGAGCTGGCTAACTCGGTCCGGCAATGATAGCCCCTGCGTCAAACCACTCGGTGAAGACAAAGCTCCCCAAAACGGTGTGAATCGAAACCGTAATGTTTGCGTAGGGTTAAGGGCAAGGAGCGGCCCGGATGCCGTCGAATTACCCCCGCACGATGCGGTCGAACCCTCTCGAAAACCCCGATCTGGAGCTGGCGCTGCTGCGGCGCGGCGTGGACGAACGATCGGCCGAATGCGAGCGCTGCGCGGACTGTCACCGCACGCCGCTGATCGGCGAGCGCCTCTACTCGTACGAGGGCGGAGTGGTCCGCTGCGAGCTGTGCCGGGCGCTGAGCGCGCAGCCGCCGGCGCACTCGCGTCTCGTGCACGGGCCCGAGTTCGGGCACACGATGAAGCTCGCCGACCGGCGGCGCGCAGCGGCGTAAATCGCCCCACGGGCCGCGAACCTACAATCCGCGCCCGTGGACCCGTTCACCATCTCGACGACGATCGCGCGACCGCGCGAGGACGTGTTCGAGTACCTGGCGGACATCTCAAACCACGCCGAGTTCTCCGACCATTACCGCGTCGACTGGCACCTCACGCGCGAGGACCCCTACGGAGCCGGCGCCGGCGCACGGTTCCGGATCAAGGCGCCGCTCAACCGGTTCTCCTGGGCCGACGTGGCGTTCGCCGAGGTCCAGCCGCCGTTCAAGATCGTCGAGCGCGGCCGCGGCGGCAAGTTCAACCGCATCCGGATGCTCGGGACCTACACGCTCTCGCCCGCGCCGGGCAACACCACCAAGGTGGAGTACACGCTCGAGACCGTCCCGGTGATGCTCTCCGACCGCCTGCTCGAGGTGTTCGGCGGCCGCTCGTGGACTCGGCGCAAGGCGACCAAGGCCCTGCGCCGGCTGCGCACGATCCTCGAGGAGAACCGAGGACGCGGGCAGCGCGCCACCGTCGCCGGACGGCATTAGCTACGGATCGTCCGTGGCCGCGACCGCCTAGACTTCCGCCGGCGTGAATCTCGCGTCGCCGACATCTCCCGTTGCTCGCCGCGCTGGCCTGCGCGGTGGCGCTCGCCGGCTGCGGAAGCATCGGCAACCACGCCAACGCCACCGAGGCCGGCGACGACAACAACGGCGTCTACGTCACGGTCGGCAACATGACCTACCAGCTCCAGGTCTCGCGCCAGCTCAACCAGTACGAGATCGAGGACCACCAGTACCTGACGGGCCTGCCGGCCGGCACCCAGCACTCCGACAGCGGGCCAGTTCTGGTACGGGGTGTTCCTGTGGGCGCAGAACAAGACGAACAGCCCGAAGACCACCTCCGACAGCTTCGACATCGTCGACACCCAGGGCAACAAGTACCACCCGGTGGCACTCAACACGTCGGTCAACCAGTACGCGTGGCTCTCGCAGACGCTGGGGCCGCAGGAGACCGCAGCCGGGCGCGGACACGACGGCTGCCGCGGGGCCCACCGGCGGCGGGCTGCTCCTGTTCAAGCTCGGCACCGCGGTGTACGCCAACCGGCCGCTGTCGCTCGAGATTTACCAGCCCGGGGTCTCGAAGCCCGTCGACCATCTCGCTCGACCTCTGAGGCGCGGCGGTGTCGGTGGGGAGCGTCAGGCGGCAGTGCTGACGCGCGGCAGGGGTCGGTGCGGTGGGCGTCGCGCGGAGATGCTGACCCGCGGGCGGGCGCGCGCTTGGGCGGCGGTGGCGTTGCTGCTGGTCGCCTCGACCGCGGCCCCCCCGCCCACGCCGCGTCGAGCAAGCCAAGCCGAAGCCGGCACCGCACGTGTGGAGCCGTCCGTTCACTCTCGCGGGCCCCTACGGCGACGACCTGCTGGCGCCGCAGATCGCCTTCTCGCCCGCCGGCGACGCCACCGTCGGCTTCGGAGTCTTCAGCGAGCAATACCCCTGGATCTCCCGAGGCGTTATCACGACCCGCGCCGCCAGCGGGAAGCTTAGCCACCCGCGGCCGGTGCCGAACGCCAAGCAGATCCTCAGCCTCGCCTATGACGGCTCGGCGCTCGAGCTCCTCACCGGAGCCAGCCCGCCGGGGGTCACATGCTGCGGCTCGGCGTGGGGGGTGAAGTTCTCCAACGGCAGGTTCGGCCGCCTCCAGGCCCTCGTGAACGGCATCCAGGGCGCCACGTTCGGCGGTCTGGCCGGCCTTCCGAAGAACGCGCATGCTCGCCGCGGTCGCCACGGACGCCGGCGTGTGGGTGAGCCAGTCGCCCGCTCCCGGCCGGTTCCGTGCGAACCGCGTGCTCACGCCGGCGATCATCTCGCCCCAGGCGCTGTCCGTCGCGCCACTGAAACACGGTCGCAGCGCGATCGCCTGGACGGCGACGAGCAGCACTGACCCGAACACGCCCGCGGGCGGGATCTATCTCGCCACCGGGACCGGGGACCGCGCGCCGCAGCTCGCCCGCCGCGTCGTGAGTGCCCCCGCCGGCTACGGCATCGACGAGCTCGGCCTCGCGGGCGGGTCGGCCAGCCCCACCGCCGCGTGGACGGAGAGCTGGTTCGACCGCAGCCGGCAACTACCACTCCCAGATCGCTGTCGCCGACCTGAAGCGGCCGCCCGGTGGCGCGGAGGTTCAGGGTGCCCGGTGAGCTCGCCTCGGGCGCTGCGCTCGTCGCCGACGCCAGGGGTGACCAGGTGCTGGCCTGGAGGACGTGCGACGAGCTCGGCGCGTGCAGCGTCCGGGCCGCCGAGCCGCTCGGCCGGCGGGCGCTTCGGCGCGCCTCAGCGCCTCGGCTCGGTCGATCCCGGGGAGGCGCCGGCGGCCGCGGTGTCGCCGACCGGGGAGGCGCTGGTGGCGTGGATCTCGGGCGGGAGCGTCCTCGCCGCGGACCGCCGGCACGCCGGTGGGCGCTTCGGCGCGCCCCACACCCTCGCGCTCACCGCCGAGGCATCGGACGTCGCGGTGGCGTTCGGGCCGGGCGGTCAGGCGCTTGCGGCGTGGGTCGCAGGGCATCGCGACGCCGATGCTGCGCGGCGCGTTCCTCCCTGACCCGGTTAGTGCTGGAGCGCGGCGAGGAGCACCTCGCGCACCGGTGGCGCTGCCGCCGCGCCTCCCGCCCCCTGGTTGGGGAACAGCGCGCCGACGACGATCCGTGGCGCTCCGGCCGGCGCGTAGCCCACGAACCAGGCGTCGGTGTTGCTGGCGCTCGAGTTGCCCGGGAGCGTGGTGTTGCGGAGCTCGGCCGTTCCCGTCTTCCCGGCCACCTGAACGCCCGAGATCTGCGCCGACGTGCCGGTGCCGAACTCCACGACCGCGATCATCATCCGCTGCACCAGACCGGCGACGTGGCTGCTCGTGACGGGGACGAAGCGCGGCGGCGCGCCCGCCACCAGCGTCGGGATCGGCCGCCGGCCGCCCATCGCGATCGTCGCGCCCACATCGGTCATCTCGAGCGCGCTGGCCAGGACGCGCCCCTGGCCGATCGCCGATGAGCCGACCGCGAGGTCGCCGCCGATGCTGGCTCGCGACGGGGATCTGGCTCTCGCCGGCGTGGGGAATCGAGCGGTGGCTGGTTGAAGCCGAAGCGCTCGGCCATCGCGACGAGCCGCCGTGCGCCCACGCGTACCCCGAGTGGCGCGAACACAGAGTTGCACGACACCGCGAAGGCGTTCAGGAGCGTGCCGCCGCATGCCTCGCCGTTCGCGTTCTGGAGCTGGTAGCCCTCGATCGTCGCCTCGGTCTCGGACCGGGAAGGTGTCGGTCAGCTTGACGATCCCCGCGTCGAGCGCGGCGGTCGCGGTGATCATCTTCATCGTCGAGCCGGGCGGCTGGAGCGCGGAGAACCCCACGCCGGCGACGCCACGGATAGCGCCGCTGCGCGGATCCATGGCGACGATGCCGGCGTACTGGCTGCCGATGGCGGTGATCACCGCCTGCTCGATCCGTGGGATCGATCGTCGTCTTGACGTCGTGGCCGGCGGCCGGGGGCCGCTGGGCGAGGACCCGCGGCCCGGCGAGCAGCTCGCCCCCGGGTAGCCCGGCGAGCTGGGTCTGGAAGATCCGCTCGAGGCCGTTGAGTCCCACCTTGGCGTCCGGCGGGTATCCCGGCGGCCGATATGCGGCCCGGTCGGTGGCGGGTATCGGCTCCCAGGACGCCCACGATCCCGGACGCCACCGACGGGATCGGCGAGGTCCGGTCGGGGCCATGGGCCAGCGGCGTGCCGTCGCTGGCGAGCAGGGCGGCGCGCGGCGCCAGGGCGACGTGTCGGTGCAGAGACTCGCCGGCGCCGAGGCCGGGGAAGACGATCATCTTCTGAAAGCCGACGCGCGTCGTGCCGTTCTGGCTCACGACCGGCAGCTCGAGCGTCTCGCGCAGAGCACCGAACAGGCGCGTGGCCACTCGCATGCGAACCGCGGCGACGTCGTGGGAGATCGCTCCGACGCGAACGAGCGCAAACGACGTGGCGGTCGCGGCCTGCGGCCGCCCGGCGGTATGCCTGAGCGAACGTCCGCCTCGGTGATCGTCGCCTGCGAGCCGCGGTCGAGCAGCGAGTACATCAGCGGGTAGTCGCTGCGAGTCCACGCGCGCACGTAGCGGGTCACGACCTGCCGCTGATCGCTACCGGAGCTCGTGATCACGATCACCGCCACCGCGGCCACCACCGCCACGCACCGCGACCAGCGGCAGCATCCGCGTCATCAGCCGCCGGCGCCGCCGTGCCCCGCGCGCCTCCCGGCTCGATCCACGCTCTCTGCGCCACCGCCGAGAAAGGTAGAAGAACCCGGCGGGCGCGGCTCCAAACCCGCTTCGAGCACATAATCTCCACCGCCGTGACAGGCGTGGATTGGCTGATCGTTGCGTTCGCGGCGCTGCTCGCGCTCTACGGCTACATCCAGGGGTTCATCGTCGGCGTGCTCTCGCTCGCCGGGTTCGCCGCTGGGGGCTTTCCTGGGGACGCGGCTGGCGCCGCTGCTGCTCTCGGACGGCTCGCGCTCGCCCTACGCGCCGCTGTTCGGCCTGGTGGGCGCCCTGATCGTGGGCGGGATCCTCGCCACCGGGCTCGAGGGGGTGGGCCTGCGCGTCCGCTCGGCGCTCCGGATCCCGCCGCTGCGCACGGTGGACGGGCTCCTCGGAGCCGCCTTCACCGGCTGCGTTGGCCTCGGCATCGCCTGGATCGTTGGTTCGGTCGCGCTCCAATCGACCCACAGCGCGTCGCTGCGCCAGGACATCCAGCGCTCGACGATCCTCCACCACCTCGACCAGATCCTCCCGCCGTCCGGCCCGATCCTCCACGCCCTGGCGCGGTTCGATCCGCTGCCGTCCGTGCGCGGGCCGGCGGCGGACGTGCCGGCCCCGAGCTACCGGAATCCTCGCCACCGGCGGCGCCCGCGGCGCGCGGGCCAGCGTCGTACGCGTCGTCGGGACCGCCTGTGGCCTCGGGATCGAAGGCAGCGGTTGGGTGGCCGGAACCGACCTTGTCGTCACCAACGCGCACGTGGTGGCAGGCGAAACCGACACGGTGGTCCAGCCCGGCGGCAACCCCCCGGGGCTGCGGGCCCACGCGGTTGGCGTTCGACCCCCACAACGACATCGCGGTCCTGCGCGTGCCCGGCCTCCACGAGCGCTCTCTGTCGCTCGCGGCCGACCCGCGGCCGGGCACCGCGGCCGCGATCATGGGCTATCCGGAGGACGGCCCGTTCGACGTCGAGCCCGGCCGCGTCGGCCAGACGAGCGAGGTCAGCACCGAGGACGCCTACGGCAACGGCCCGGTCCTGAGGAAGATCACCTCCCTGCGCGGCCGGGTGCGCCCCGGAAACTCAGGCGGCCCGATGATCGACGCCTCCGGTCACGTGGTGGCGACGGTGTTCGCGGCGATCGTCGGCGGATCGAACGGAGACGGCGGGTTCGCCGTGCCCAACGCCCTCGTGCGAGATCAGCTCGCCGCCGGCGCCGCACGACAGGGCGCGGTCAGCACTCAGGGATGCGCCGGTTGAACCGGTACCGCCCGGACGGCCCCTTAAACACCCCGTGGGCGGGCGGTGGTCTGCGCACCGCCCGCCCATTAGGTGTCATGCCCCCGGGTGCCCCCTAGGCGTCACTGCCCCCCAACGTCCTCGGCCATTTGCATCAGCACATCCAGCTCCAGCGCCCCGAGGAGCTGGGGGTGATGATGCGCGAGGTGTTGCTCAGCCGCCTCGAACAGCTCCTGCTTAGAGCCACCTGCGAGTTGCGCCCCGCACTCGCAGTAGGCGATCCGTAGGTGCCGTTCGTCGATCGTGGTCATAGGTCCATGGTCGTGACGGGTCCGGCCTCACCCCACGCGCCCCGCCGAGCACGTCGGTCGGTGTAACCCCGGTGTCCACGCTCGACAAGAAACACCTTTCCCGTTGTCGATACGTTTCCACAACGTTGCCGAATGGCCGCACGCGCGAATGAGAGCACCCGTATCCAGCTCTGCGGACGGCTGTCCGTGGAGCTCGAAGGGGTCGAGATCGCCGACCAGCTCCGTGGTCGGCAGGTCCGGCTCCTGCTCTCCTACCTGATCCTGAACCGCTCCCGGCCGGTCGGGCGGGAGGAGCTGATCGGGGCGCTGTGGCCCCATCGCTCCCCGCAATCCGAGGACGCGGCGCTCCGGACGCTGCTCTCGCGGCTGCGCTCCGCGGTGGGCACCTCGGCACTGAGCGGCCGCGACGAGCTCGTGCTGGAGCTCCCCGAGCCGGTGTGGATCGACGTGGAGGCGGCCGCTGCCGAGGTCGAGCGCGCGGTGCAGACACTCGAACAGGGCGACCCTCGCGGCGCCTGGGCAATCGGCCAGGTCCCGCTCAACATCGCGAGCCGCCGGCTCCTGCCCGGGGCCCAGGCCTCGTGGCTCGAGCCGCGCCGGCGCGAGCTCGACGAGATCCGCCTCCAGGCGCTCGAGGTGATCGGCCGCGCCGGGCTCGCCCTCGGCGGGACCCAGCTCGCCTCCGTGGAGCGCGCCGCGCGGACCCTGATCGAGTCAGAGCCCTACCGCGAGTCGGGCTACGTGCTGCTGATGGAGTCGCTGGCAGCCCAGGGCAATGTCGCTGAGGGCCTGCGGACGTTCGACCGGCTGCGCACCCTGCTGCGAGATGAGCTCGGTACCAACCCGTCGCCCGAGGCGCTCGCCGCCCACGAGCGTCTGCTCAACCCCCGCAGCCGCCGCGCCGCCGGCGAGCGCGAGGCGGCGCCCGAGCCGACGCTGCCTTTGCCCGCCGAGCTCGTGGCGCGCGCCGAGGTGCCCCTCGTCGGCCGCCGCGGAGGAGCTGGGCCAACTCGGGCAGCTGTGGAGCAGCGCGAGCGGGAAGGACGACGACGGCGAGCTCGCCGCGCGCCGCCGGCGCGTCGTGCTCCTCGCCGGAGACGCCGGGATCGGCAAGACGCGGCTCACCGCCGAGCTCGCCCTCCGCGCTCACAGCGAGGGTGCGGTCGTGCTCACCGGACGTGCCTCCGAGGAGACGCTGGCGCCCTACCAGCCGTTCCTCGAGGCGCTCCGCCACTTCTTCCTGAACGCGCCGCTGCGCCTGCTCCGCTCCACCTCCCGCGAGTACGGCTCCGAGCTCTCACGCCTCGTCCCGGAGCTGCGCCGGCGCGCCCCCGATCTTCCCCCGCCGGTCGTGGGGGAGCCCGAGTCGGAGCGCTACCGGCTGTTCGAGGCGGTGGTCGGGCTGCTGAGTGCGATCGCCGAGCACGCTCCGATCCTGCTTGCGCTCGACGACCTGCAGTGGGCCGACCGCCCGACGCTCCTGCTCCTGCGTCACCTCGCCCGGGCCCCGGATCCCGACCGGCTCCTGATCCTCGTCGCCTTCCGCCAGACCGAGAGCGAGCCGACGGGCTTCGCGGGGGCGCTGGGTGACCTGCGGCACGAGGGTCTGGTCACCGAGATCGAGCTGGGAGGCCTGGACGAGGGCGAGACGGCGGAGCTCGTCCGCCAGCGGACGGGTGAGACACCATCGGCCGAGCTCGCCCGGGCACTCCAGGAGGAGACCGAGGGCAATCCCCTGTTCATCGAGGAGATCGTCCGGCACCTGACGGATGCGGGGGTGGCGATCGCCGGCGCGGGGGCGCGGGAGCTCCAGAGGGCCGGCCTGCCCGAGGGCGTCAAGCAGGTGATCGCCCGCCGCCTTGCGCTGCTCGATTCCCGCACAGTCGAGTGGCTGCGGGTGGCGGCGGTGATCGGGCGCGACTTCGAGGCGCCGCTCCTCGAGCAGGTCGTCGGCGGCAGCGAGGATGAGTTCCTCGATGCCCTCGACGAGGCCCTGGCCGCCGGGCTGGTGGTGGAGGCGAGCGCCGAGCGGCGCCGGTACAGCTTCTCGCACGCGCTGATCCGGGAGACCCTGTACGAGGGCATGTCCGCCGCGCGCCGGGCGTCGACGCACCGCCGGGTGGGGGAGGTGCTCGAGCGCTCCCGGCGTGAGAGCCTGCCCTCGCTGGCGCTCCACTTCACGCGCGCGGCCGGGCCGCAGGACGCAGAGAAGGCGGTCACCTACGCCGCGCGCGCCGGCGACCAGGCGACCGCGATGCTCGCGCACGAGGAGGCGGCCGAGCACTACACGCGCGCGCTCGAGGTGCTCGAGCGCTTCGACCCCGAAGCCATTGAGCGCCGCTGTGACCTGCTGCTGCTCGTCGGCGAGGCGCGGGTCCGCAGCGGCGAGCGCGGTCTCGCCCGAGCCGCGCTTCGGCAGGGCGGGGCGCTGGCAGAGCAACTGGGCGACGGCGAGCGGCTGGCGCGGGCGGCGATCAGCCTGTCGCGAGAGTACGTGCAGGAGCCGGGCGTGGTCGATCAGGAGCTGATTGGGATGCTCGAGCGCGCGCTCGAGCTGACCGACGGGGAGCGGTCGCTGATCCGCGTCAAGCTGCTTGCGCGCTGGTGCGGGGCGATCTACTTCTCGGACCGGCGCCCGAGCATGGGGGCCTCGAGCGAGGAGGCGTCGGAGATCGCCGAGGAGCTTGGCGATCCGGAGGCGCGCGCTTACGCCTGCGCTGCCCGGCGCCGGGCGCAGTGGGACGCGGCGCATCTGTCGGACCGCCTCGCCTGCTCCACCCGGATGCTGACGCTGGCCAGCCAGGTAGGAAGCCTCGAGCTCGAGCTCCAAGCGCACGCGTGGCTGGTCGTCGACCTGCTCGAGCGCGGCGACCGCGATGCCGTCGATGCCCAGATCGAGGCCTTCAGCTCGGGCGCGCAGCGGCTCCGCCAGCCGCTGTACGTGTGGAACGCGATCGTGTGGCGCGCGATGCGCGCGCTGCTCGGTGGCCGGCTCGAGCTCGCCGAGCGACTGGCCGCGGACGCCCTCGAAGCCGGCGCGTCGGCCGAGTCGGTGACCGCGCCTCAGTACTACGCGATCCAGCTGCTGGCGGTGCGGCGCGAGCAGGATCGGCTCGGCGAGCTCGAGGACGCGGCACGCGAGTTCGTCGAAGCCCACCCCGATCGCCACGCGTGGAGGGCGACGCTGGGGATGCTGCTGAGCGAGACCGGCAACGCCGCGGGAGCCGCCGAGGTCGCCGACGGCCTCGCCGCGCAGGACTATCAGGACATCCCGCGCGACGGCGATTGGCTGATCGCGATGGCGATGCTGAGCGACCTGGCGGTGGACCTGCGCGACATCGACCGCGCCGCGCTCCTCTACGAGGAGCTGCTGCCCTACGCCGACTCCCACGTGGTCGTCGGCATGGCCGTCACCTGTCTGGGCTCGGTCTCGAGGTACTCTGGGGAAGCTCTCGGGACTGCTCGGCCGTGGTGAGGACGCGGCGCGCCACTTCGAGCACGCACTCGAGCGCAACCGGGCCTTGCAGTCGCCGGTTCTGGTGGCGCACACGCAGCTCGACTACGCCGCCGCGGTGGCGCCCGCCGAGCGCGCGCGTGAGCTCGTCGACTCCGCCGCGCGGATCGCCGCCGTCTCCGAGCTCCGCGCGGTGGCGCGCCGGGTGGCGGAGCTTCGCGACGCGCAGCCCGCCTGAGCAGGTCCTTTCGAGACCGCTGGACGCGGGCGCTACCCTGCCGGACTCATGTCGAAGACGTTGGTCATAGCCGAGAAGCCGTCCGTCGGGCGCGACCTGTCGCGAGTCCTGCCCGGTGCCTTCACCAAGGGCGAGGGATATCTCGAGGGGCCCGAGCACATCGTCACCTGGGCGGTCGGACACCTGGTGCAGCTCGCCGATCCCGACGAGTACGACGACCGCTTCAAGAAGTGGCGGATGGCCGACCTCCCGATCGTGCCCGACCGCTTCAGGTTGGTCGTCCGCGACGAGCGGTCCAAGAAGCAGATGAACGTGGTCAAGCGCCAGCTCGGGCGCGACGACGTTGACCTGGTCGTGAACGCCTGCGACGCCGGGCGCGAGGGCGAGCTGATCTTCGCCTACCTGTACGAGAAGGCCGGCTCGCGCAAGCCGGTGCAGCGGCTGTGGCTGAACTCGATGACGACCTCGGCGATCCAGGAGGCGTTCGGCGGCCTGCGGCCGGCGGCGGAGCTGGCATCGCTGGAGGCGGCGGCCCGGTCGCGCTCGGAGGCGGACTGGATCGTGGGGATGAACGCGACGCGGGCGGCGACCATTCGCCTGCGCTCGTCCTTCGACGGGGCGGTCTCGCTGGGCCGGGTCCAGACGCCGACGCTGGCCATCCTGGCTCGGCGCGAGCAGGAGATCCGCGAGTTCGAGCCCGAGCCCTACTGGGTGGTCGACGCCGCGTTCGACCCGGTCGTCGATGGTCCCCGGCGCTATGAGGGCCGCTACCACGCCGGAGCGAACCCGCGGGTGGCCAGCGCTTCGGAGGCGGAGGCCATCGTCGAGGCCTGCCGCGGCGGCTCGGGGGAGATCACCAAGCTCGAGAAGACCGAGCGCAAGGAGCGGGCGCCGCTCCTCTACGACCTGACCTCCCTGCAGCGCGACGCCAACAGCCGCTTCGGCTTCGCCGCGCGGCGGACGCTGGCGGCGGCGCAGCGCCTGTACGAGGAGCACAAGGCGCTCACGTATCCGCGTACGAACTCGCGCTACCTGACGCGGGACATGATCCCCGAGATCAAGCCGATCGCCTCGCTCGTGGGAGAGCAGTATGAGTACGCCGCGGGTTCCAAGTACGTGCTCGGGCTCGACGTGCTGCCGCTGGCGCGCGTCGTCGACGACGAGAAGGTCACCGACCACCACGCGATCATCCCCACGCGGGCCGAGCGCCACCCGGTCGAGAAGATGAACGAGGACGACCGGCGCATCTATGACCTGGTCGTCCGGCGCTTCCTGGCCGTGTTCCATCCCGACGCGGTGTTCGAGAACACGCGCGTGGAGACGACGGTCGCCTCGCACGTGTTCCGCACGCGCGGGAAGCTGATGCTCGTGCCGGGGTGGCGCGGCGTCTACGGCGAGCTGCCCGACGCCGAGCGGGGTGACGATGACGAGGGGCGCGAGCAGCAGCTCCCCCGACTGGCGCAGGGCGAGCAGGTGTCGGTGGAGAAGGTCGACTCCGAGGAGAAGGAGACCAAGCCGCCCCGCCGCTACACGGAGGGCTCGCTGCTCGGCGCGATGGAGACCGCGGGCAAGCTCGTCGACGACGACGAGCTGCGCGAGGCGATGAAGGACTCCGGGATCGGCACCCCCGCGACCCGCGCCGCGATCATCGAGCGCCTGCTCCAGGTCGGCTACGTGGAGCGCGACGCGCGGGCGCTGGTGGTCACCGAGAAGGGGCTGAACGTGATCCGCCTGCTGGGCGAGCACGCCCTGACGTCGCCTGGCCTCACGGGTGAGTGGGAGCATCGGCTCGCTCGCATCGAGACCGGCTCGGACTCCCGCGAGGCGTTCATGGGCGACATCGTGAAGTTCACGCGGGACACGGTGGAGGAGCTCGACCGGAACCTGAAGGACGTCCGGATCCCCCGCGCCAACCTGGGGCCGTGCCCGGTCTGCGGCCGCGACATCGTCGAGAACCGGAAGGGTTACTCGTGCTGGTCACGCGAGGATCCGGGGTGCGGCTTCGTGATCTGGAAGTCCAAGGCAGGCAAGCAACTCCCGGTGGTGGTGGCGCGTGAGCTGATCAAGACCGGTCGCACCGCCAAGGCCGTGACCGGCTTCAAGGGCCGCTCGGGCAAGAGCTTCCGCGCGCGCCTGGCGCTCCAGCAGACCGAGGACGGCAAGTGGCGCGTGGAGTTCGACGAGCCATGGGCTCGTGAGGGGGCGAAGCCGCCCGAGGCCGAGGAGGCGCCGGCTCCACCTCCGGCTCCGGCTGAAGAGCAGCCCGCGGCCGCATGACGCTTCTGTTGAGTCTCGACCTCAGCTAGAGGGTCAGCCTTTCCCGACGGGTCTGGCGCGTTATTGCGCCTGCTGTCCTCGCGATTCGCGGGACCACGGACGCACCGGAAGTCCTGATCCGTAGTAGCCCGCAAACCACTTGACCGGAGCCCCCTGGGGCTCGGACAAACGTCCAGTTCCGCTCGCCCCCGTGGCCGTGGCGCCGATGACGTGGTCAGAAATCGAACTGTAAAAGGCAAACCCGGCGCGAGCCGGGGACGCAAAGCTTGAGGTCTCAGGACACCGCCTGAGATAGCTCGGCCGCCAGACCCGGACCAAGGAAAGGCCGCTATGTCCCTCAGACTTTCAAAGAAGCAGATCGCCGTGCTGACCACGGCTGCCGTCATCGGCATCGCCGGCGCGGCTTTCGCGTATTTCTCGACGAGCGGTACGGGCTCCGGCACCGCCACCGTCGGCACCGGCTCGAGCCTCACCGTAACCGGAACGTCGGCGAGCACGCTGTACCCGGGCACGAACTCGACGGTGAGCTTCACCGTCAATAACCCCTCCTCGGGCCATCAGAGGCTCGGCAGCATCACGCTGACCGCGGTTCACGCCTGCACGGGTGCGAGCTCGACCTGGAACGGATCGTCCTGCAGCAACTCCGGCACCGAGCAGACGACCTGCGAGTCGTCCGACACGGCCGCGAGCTCGACGTCGGACAACTTCTCGATGCCGGTGGTGGCTTCCAATACCGACTTCGGCCCCGGTAACGGTCAGACGGTCACCCAGACCGGCACCCTCGCGATGAACAACCTGAGCTCGAGCCAGAACTCCTGCCAGGGCGCGAGCCTGACGCTGACCTTCACGACCAGCTAGCAGCGGGCAGATAGGGCGCGGCATAGCGCCGCGCCCTGCATGCTCGGTCGGCGAACTCAGGAGCAGGTACCGCCAGGTGACCCCACAATCGGCCATAGCAGCCTTGACGACCGGTGAGCAGCTCCCCGCCACGGCGGGGAGCGACGCTCCCGGTCGGTCTGCGTCCAGGCGGGGGAGCACCGCGGCGGCAAAGCGCCCGGCGGCAACGCGCCCGGCGGCGAAGAAGCCGACCGCCGCCAAGGAGCGTGCCGCGGTCAAGCCGTCAGCTCCGGCGGCGAAGTCGGGGGCGGTGGCGAGGTCCCGGGCCGTAGCGAAGCCGGGGGGTGTGGCGAAGTCTGGGGCAGCGAGCAAGACGCGCGCCGCGGCGAAGACGGCGGTGGCGAAGCCGGCAGCGACGGCAGCGAAGCCACGGGCCGCTGCGACGCGGGCTAAGAAGGCGCCGACGGTGGCGGCGACGCCCGCGGTCACGGCGGTCCCGGCTACCGAGGTGACGCCGGCCGCCGGGCCCGCGGCGGTGAAGAAGCCCGCGGCGGTGAAGAAGCCCGCGGCGGTGAAGAAGCCCGCGGCGGTGAAGAAGCCCGCGGCGGTGAAGAAGCCCGCAGCGGCGAAGAAGCCCGCGGCGACGAAGAAGCCCGCGGCGGCGAAGAAGCCTGCGGCCGCGACGCCGAAGGCGCCGGCCAAGCCGGTGGCCGCGAAGCCCAGGGCGGTGGCGGCGAAGCCGAAGGCGCCGGCTAAGCCGGTGGCCGCGAAGCCCAGGACGGTGGCGGCCAACCCGAAGGCGCCGGCGCCGGCGCGGGCGGCGGCGGCCGTGGCGGTGGCGCCAAAGGCGGTGGCAGCGAAGCCTGCGGTGCCCGCAGGCCCGGTAGCGGCGAAGCCCAACGCGCCGGTGACGCGCGTGGCTGTGAACTCCGAGCGGCGCGCCGCGCCGCCCTCCGCAGCAGAGACCAGGCCGGCCACGGTCCCGCAGGTGACGCGACGTACGGCGGAGTCCAAGCCGACGTCGCCCGTGGCGGTGCCGAGGGTGCGGCGCGGTTCGCGTTCGAAGTCAAGGTTTCGCCGGTCGTGGTCGGTCGTGGCCCTTTCGCTCCTGATCGCAATCGGAGGGATCGTCGCGTCCGCGGCCGCCTTCCTCACCACCACCGGCACGGGCACCGCTCTCGCGAGCGCCACCACCTTGGCTGCGCCCACGGCCGTCGCCGCGTCGGCCTCCGGCACGTCGGCTTCCGTCACCTGGAGCGCCCCAGCCTCTCCCAGTGGGGGGTCCGTCGACGGCTACTACGTCGTGCGGAAATCCGGCGGGTCCTCGTACCCGGCTTGCGGAAGCTCGGCGAGCACCCTGCTGTCCTCCGCCGCCACCGGCTGCACCGACACGGGCAACCCCTCGGGCGCAGGCGTCCCGGGCGGGACCTATACGTACCAGGTCGTCGCGGTCTGGCGTTCGTGGTCGACCACGAGCGCCACCAGCGGTTCGGTCACGGTCCAGTCCCCAACAGCGACTTCGGCGACTCCCAACTCGTACGATCAGGGCGCCAGCAGCCAGACGATCACGATCGCCGGCACCAACTTCGTGTCAGGGGCAACCGTCGCCTTCTCGGGGTCAGGGATCACGGTCAACTCGGTCAACTTCGTGAGCGCGACCTCCCTGACGGCCAACATCACGATCTCGGGAAGCGCCGCCACCGGGTCACGCAACGTCCTCGTCACCAATCCCGACGGCGACGTGGCCACCGCGTCGGCCGCATTCACCGTCAACCCGGCCCCCACCGTGAGCTCGACGAGCCCGAGCTCGCGCGGTCAGGGCGCCGGCAGCCAGACGATCACGATCACCGGCGCGAACTTCGACAACGGGGCCGCGCTGGCCGTCGCCTTCTCCGGCACCGGCATCACGGTCAACTCGACGACGTTCGTAAGCGCCACGTCGCTGACCGCCAACATCACGATCGCGTCGAATGCGACCACCGGCGCCCGCAACGTGACGGTCACCAACGGCGACGGGAGCACGGCCACGGGCTCGAGTGTGTTCACGGTCAATGCGGCGCCGACGGTGTCCTCGACCAGCCCGGGCTCGCGCGGCCAGGGCGCGGCCGGCCAGAACGTGACGATCACCGGCACGGGCTTCGTCAACGGCGCGACCGCGGCGTTCTCGGGGACGGGGATCACGGTCAACTCGACGACGTTCGTGAGCGCCACCTCGCTGACCGCCAACATCACCGTGGCGTCGAATGCGACCACCGGCGCGGGCAGCGTGACGGTGACCAACCCGGATGCCGGTGTCGGCACGGGCTCGAATGTGTTCACGGTCAATGCCGGGCCGACGGTGTCCTCGACCAGTCCGAGCTCGCGGGCCCAGGGCGCGGCCGGCCAGAACATCACGATCACCGGCACGGGCTTCGTCTCCGGCGCCACGGCAGTGTTCTCCGGGAGCGGTATCACGGTCAACTCGACGACGTTCGTGAGCGCCACGTCGCTGACCGCCAACATCACCGTGTCCGCTGGGGCGGCGGCCGGCGCTCGCGATGTGACAGTGACCAACCCGGATGCCGGCGTCGCCACCGGGACGGGCGTGTTCACGGTGGACGCGGCGCCGACGGTTTCCTCGACCAGCCCGAGCTCCCGCGGTCAGGGCGCCACCAGCCAGAACATCACGATCACCGGCACGAACTTCATCTCCGGCGCCACGGCGGCGTTCTCGGGAACGGGGATCACGGTCAACTCGACCACGTTCGTCAGCGCCACCTCGCTGACGGCGGACATCACGGTCGCGTCGAATGCCACCACCGGCGCCCGCAACGTGACAGTGACCAATCCGGACGCCGGCGTCGCTACCGGGACGGGCGTGTTCACGGTCAACGCCGCGCCGACGGTTTCCTCGACCAGCCCGAGCTCGCGCGGTCAGGGCGCCGCGAACCAGAACGTGACGATCACCGGCGCGGGCTTCGTCAACGGGGCGACGGCGGCGTTCTCGGGGACGGGGATTACGGTCAACTCGACGACGTTTGTGAACGCGACGTCGCTGACGGCGAACGTCACGGTGGCGTCGAATGCCACCACCGGCGCCCGCAACGTGACGGTCACCAACCCCGACGCGGGTGTCGGCACCGGCTCGAGTGTGTTCACGGTCAACAGCGCCCCGACCGTGACCTCGACGAGTCCCGCGTCGCGAGGTCAGGGCGCTACGAACCAGAACATCACGATAACCGGCACGGGCTTCGTCAACCTCCCGACGGTGGCCTTCTCCGCGGCGGGCATCACCGTCAACTCCGTCACGTTCAACAGCACGACATCGCTGACCGCGCACATCACGGTGGCGGCAGGCGCGACGACGGGTGTCGGCGACGTGACGGTCACGAACCCGGATGCGGGCACCGGCACCGGCACCGGCGTCTTCACGGTCAACGCAGGGCCGACGATATCGACGTTGGGCCGGACCACCGGCACACGCGGCTCCAGCTATACGTTCAACGTCAACGGCACCGGCTTCGTCTCCGGCGCGGCTGTCACGTTCTCGAACCCGGGCGTCACCGTCAACTCGACGACCTACGTGAGCGCGACCCGGGTGAGCGTCAACATCACGATCGCCAGCGGGGCGAGTACGGGCCTCTGCAACGCGACAATCACGAACCCCGACGCCGGCGTCGGGACCAAGAGCAACGCGTTCACGGTCAACTGACGCCGGGCGCCTGTGCTCGATTTTGGGTCGATAGCGCCCAATATCGAGCACTCTCGCCTCGGCTCGACGCCCGGTCCCGTCCACCGCGCGCGCCACCATAGGCACGATGCCGCTGACCCTCGTTCTCGGACCCGCCAACTCGGCCAAGGCCGGGGAGGTCCTGGGCGCCTTTGCCGCCGCCGCGTCGCGAGGCGCTCTGCTCGTGGTGCCCACCGCGGAGGATGCCGCCCACTACGCGCGGGAGCTGGCCGGCGAGGGGGCCGTGCTCGGCTCGGTGCTGACGTTCGCGGGGCTCGCGCGGGAGGTGGGCCGGCGCACCGGCTACACGGCGTGGCGCATGACGCCGCTCCAGCGCGAGCGGCTGGTGCGGCGCGCCGTAGCCGCCGTCGAGCTCGAGGCGTTTGGGCCCACGGCGGAGACCGCCGGGTTTGCGGTGGCGGCCGGCGAGCTGATCGCCGAGCTCGGGCGGGCGCGGATCTCGCCGGCGCGGTTCGCGCAGGCGATCGGCGCGTGGGACGGTCGTCCCCGGCACGCCGCCGAGACCGCCCGGATCTACTCGGAATATCACCGGCAGCTCGAGCGAGTGGGGGCGGTCGACGCCGAGCTCTACGCACGGCGGGCACTCGACGCGCTACGCGCCCAGCCAAGCCGGTGGGGAGCTGATCAGGTCTTCTTCTACGGCTTCGATGACCTGCATCCGCTTCAGCGTGACGCCGTCGAGACCTTGTCCGAGGTGGTCGGCGCAGATGTGACGCTGTCGCTCACCTACGAGCCGGCGCGTGCGGCCCTTTCCGCGCGCGCCGAGGTGGTCGAGGAGCTGCGGCCGCTGGCACGCGAGGTGGTGGCGCTGCCGGCGGTCGACGCGCACTACGCGGAGCCCTCGCGCGCTGTCCTGCATCACATCGAGCGCCACCTGTTCGAAGCCGCGGACCGAGCGCGTCGAGCCGGGGGCCGCGGTGGCGCTGTTCGAGGCCGGCGGCGAGCGCGCGGAGGCTGAGCTGGTGGCGGCCGAGGTGCTGGCGCTGATGCGAGGCGGCATGCCCGCTGAGGACATCGTGGTCGTGTACCGCTCGCCGGCGGGCGCAGCGGCGCTGCTCGAGCGGGTGTTCACGCAGTACGGGATCCCGCTCGCGGCGCCGCGGGAGGTGCCGTTCGGCCACACCCCGATCGGCCGCAGCCTGCTCGGGCTTGCCCGGTGCGCCTGGCTCGGGCCCGATCGGGCGAGCGCCGGGGACCTGCTCGACTACGTCCATGCCGTCAACCCCGGCGAGGTTGCGGACGGACTCGAGGCCGAGGTGCGTCGCCGCGCTCTGCGCACGGCCGGCGACGCCGCCGCTCGCCTGTCCCACGAGCTCCCGGAGCTAGTCGCGCTGCGGGAGGCCGCCGATCCGCCGGCCGAGCTGGCGGCACGGGCCGCGGCGTTGCTCAGCTCCGGCCACCGCGGCTCGGCCCCGATCCTGGCCGCCGACGAGGAGCTCGACGCGCGGGCGGTGGCGAGCCTCATCCGCGCCACCGAGGAACTGGCGCACCTGGGGGAGGCGGTCGAGCCGGCGGAGCTGATCGACCTCGTGGCGGCGCTTCCGGTGCGTGCCGGCCGTAGCCCGCAACCGGGCACCGTGCTGCTGTCCGAGCCGCTGGCGATCCGCGCCCGCCGCTTCCGCGCCGTGTTCGTGTGCGGCCTTCAGGAAGGCGATTTCCCACGGCAGGATTCGCCGGAGCCGTTTCTCTCCGACGAGGACCGTCGCGAGCTCGCGGCGTTCAGCGGGCTGCGGCTGGCCGGTGGCGAGGACGGCCTGGCGCGCGAGCGCTACCTGTTCTACTCGTGCCTGGCTCGCGCCACCGAGCGGGTGGTTCTGAGCTACCGGAGCTCCGACGAGGAAGGGAACCTCGCGCTGCCCTCGCCGTTCATCTCGGACGTCGCAGAGCTGCTCGTGCCGGACTGGCCAGAGCGCCGGCGCCACCGGCTGCTCGCCGACGTCGTCTGGGCACCCGAGGAGGCGCCGACGCCGGGTGAGCGAGCGCGCGCGCTCGTCGCGGCGCAAGCGCCCGCGGCCGGCGAGCCCGCCCCGGCGGCGAGGGTGCTCTCCGAGGTCGCGCTCCGCCACGTCCGCCACCGCGACATGTTGTCCGGTGGCGCGCTCGAGTCGTTCGCGGACTGCCCGGTCCGGTGGTTCGTCGAGCGTGAGCTCCAACCGAACCCCCTGGAGCCCGACTCGGATGCGCTGAGGCGCGGGAGCTACATGCACGCGGTGCTCGAACGGGTGCTCGAGCGGCTCGGCGGGCCCGTGACTCCTGACTCGCTCCCGGAGGCGACGGCAATCCTCCAGCAGGTCCTCGAAGAGCTTCCGGCCGACCTCGCGCCGGGGCGGCTGGCCGGCGTCCGGGCCGCGACAAGGCGCGCGATCGAGGCGGACCTCCGTCGCTATCTGACCCACGAGGCCGGCGACGCATGCGAATGGACGCCGCGGGCGATCGAGCTCCGGTTCGGCTTCGAGGAGGAAGAGGCGCCGCTGCCGCCGCTCGAGCTGGGCGAGGGGGCCGAGCGGATCCGGCTGCGCGGCGTGATCGACCGGGTCGACGTGGCGCCGGATGGCCGGCGCGCGATCGTGCGCGACTACAAGAGCGGCTCGACCCGCCAGGAGTACGCCGGCGCACGGTGGGCCGCCGAGAACCAGCTCCAGGTCGCCCTCTACATGCTCGCAGTACGGAACCTGCTCGGCCTCGAGCCTGTGGCCGGCGTCTACCAGCCGCTCGGTGGCGGCGATCTGCGCGGCCGCGGGCTGTTCCTCGAGGACGACGGCGCGCAGGCCGGCAGCTGCCTCGTGGGAAACGACGGACGCGCGGGCGAGGAGTTCGAGGCCGAGCTCTCGGCGGCCGCCGGCCGCGCGATCGAGCTCGGGGCGCGTCTGCGCTCAGGGCAGCTCACGCCGTGCCCTGAGACCTGCTCGCGCGAGGGCTGCAAGTACCCCGGGATCTGCCGGAGCACATGATCGCCTGTCCGCCCGAAGACCCCCTCGCCGCAGCGCGCGACTGGACCGACGAGCAGCGGCTGGCGATCGAGCGCCGGGAGGGCGACCTGCTGCTCGCTGCCGGCGCCGGCAGCGGCAAGACCTCGGTCCTGGTCGAGCGGTTCGTGCGCGCGGTGCTCGAGGACGGAGTCTCCGTGCCGGCGATCCTGACCATCACCTTCACCGAGAAGGCGGCCGCGGAGATGCGCGAGCGCATCCGCCTGCGACTCCGCGAGCTCGGGGCCGACGCCGCGGCGCGTGAGACCGAGGGCGCGTTCATCTCGACCATCCATGGGTTCTGCGCGCGGGTCCTGCGCGCGCACGCCCTGGCCGCCGGGCTCGATCCGGGGTTCACCGTGCTCGACGAGCCGGAGGCCGAGCGCTTGGCCGATGCCGCGTTCGAGGACGCGCTCGAGGAGCTCGCGCAGAGGACTCCGGGCGGCGTCGAGCTGATCGCCAGCTACACCGCGGGCGCGCTGCGCGGCGCGATCATCGGCACCTACGCCGAGCTCCGCTCACGCGGCGAGCTCGAGCCGCGGCTCCCGCCGCTGGCGCCGGCGCCGGACCTCGACGAGCCGCGTGAGCGGCTGCGCGCGGCGGCGGCCGCGGCCGCGCAGGAGCTCGGTGGCGTCGACTCGCCGTCCGTGCGCGTGCTCGAAGCGATCGACCGGCTGGCCCGCTGCGACTCGGTAATCGACGCCGCCGATCCCTGGCCGGGCGACCTCTTCCGCCTGGCGCTCCCGGGCGGGAACGGCGCGGCGCTCACAACTCCGGTGTGCGTCGCCTACGGCGAGGCCCTGCGCGAGTTCCGCGCCGCCTGCGAGCACCGGCGCGCATTTCCGGTGCGGGACCTGCTCGACCGGTTGCTGCGCGGCTTCGGCCGGCGCTACGCGGCTCGCAAGCGCGAACGGTCGATGCTCGACTTCGAGGATCTGGAGCTCCTGTGCCGCGAGCTGCTGCGCTCAGATCGGAGGTTACGAGAGCGCTACCGGGCTCGCTTCGAGCGGATCATGGTCGACGAGCTCCAGGACACCAACGCGGTCCAGCTCGAGCTGATCGACCAGATCGCGCGCCGCAACCTGTTCACGGTCGGCGACGCCTACCAGTCGATCTACGCCTTCCGGCACGCGGACGTGGAGCTGTTCGAGCGGCGTGCGGATGCACTGGCTGCGTCCGGCGCGCGGGCGACGCTGCGGACCAACTTCCGTTCGCGGCGCGAGATCCTCGACGTCGTGGGGGCCGCCTTCGCCGGCGAGTTCGGCGAGCGCTTCGAGGCGCCGCGGCCCGGGCGGGATGATCCGCCGGCGGAGGACCCTCGCGTCGAGCTGCTGGTGATCGACAAGGGCGTGGACTGGACGGCCGAGGGCCTGGCCTCGCCGTGGCGGCTGGCGGAGGCGCGGGCGCTGGCGGGCCGTGTGCGGGAGCTGGTCGACGAGGGGGCACGGCCATCGGAGATCGTGGTCCTCACCCGGGCCACGAGCGACCTGCGGACATACGAGCGCGAGCTGGAGCGCCGCGGGATTCCCACCTACGTGATCGGGGGCCGGGGCTACTGGTCACATCCTCAGGTCGTCGACCTCGTCGGCTACCTGAGGGCGCTGGCGAACCCACGCGACGAGGAGGCGCTCTACACCGTGCTCGCCTCGCCCCTCGTCGGCGTCTCCCTGGACGCGCTCGTGGTACTGGCGGCGAGCGCGAGGGCGGCTGGACGCGATCCCTGGTCGCTGCTGCGCGACGGGCCGCTCGAGGAGCTTCCGGACCGTGAGCGGCTAGAACGCTTCGCCGGCTGGTTCGCGGGGGAGCGGCGGGTCGCCGGACGGGCGTCGATCGAGGAGCTGATCGACCGTGCGCTGACGGCGACCGGCTATGACCTGGCGGTGCTGGCGATGCCCGGCGGGCGCCGGCGCCTCGCCAACGTGCGCAAGCTGATGCGCCTCGCGCGGGAGCACGAGGCGGTGGCCGGCCGCGACCTGCGCGGATTCCTCGGGCTGATGCGCCGGCAGGCCAGCGAGTGGAGCGCCAGCTCGGCGCGGGAGAGCGAGGCGCCGATCGAGGGCGAGGCGCTCGATGCCGTGCGCCTGATGACGATCCACCGCGCCAAAGGGCTCGAGTTCGAGATCGTGTGCGTGGCCGACCTCGGGCGCGGCCCCCGGTGGCCGGCGGATGTCATCCGGATCGGACGGGACGGGCGCCTCGGGCTGCGCCTGGCGCGCCCCGGCACCGCCCGGCGCGAGCCGGCCCTGGCCTACCGGGAGATCGGCGAGGAGCGCGCCGCCGCCGAGGCGCGCGAGGAGCGGCGGCTGTTCTACGTGGCGATGACGCGCGCCAGGGAGCGGCTGATCCTCAGCGGCGCCGCCAGGCTCGACGGATGGCGTGAGAGCGGGACGCCGATGGCGTGGATCGGGCCGGCGCTGCTCGGCGAGATGGAGGAGCGGGTGGGCGAGCGCCGCGGCGTGACCGATGTCGGGGTGCGCTTCGGCTTCCTGGGCGAGGAGGACGTGGGAGGGCCGCCCGACGGCGCGCCCGCGGCGCCGGTGCCTGGACCCCCGGTGGCCGCGGCTCACCCGGCGCCGGCGCCCGTCGCGAGCGCACCCTCCGCGCCACCGCCACCGACCGCGCCACCCGTCGCCTCGCTCAGCTACTCATCGCTGGCGGCGTACCAGCGCTGCGGCTACCGCTTCTACGTCGAGCGCCTGCTGGGACTGCCACCGCGGGAGGTCCCGCCCTCGGACCTCGAGCTCGCCACCACGGGCCTGTCTGGCCTCGACCGGGGCTCGGTCGTCCACGCGCTACTCGAGCGACTCGACTTCCGCCGGCCGATCCAGCCGACGCCGGCGGTGCTGGCGGAGGTGTGCCGCCGCGAGGGGATCTCCGTGCCGGGACCCGCCGAGGCCGAGGGGCTGGTCGAGATCGTGGCGGCGTTCGTCCGGAGCCCCACCCGGGAGCGGCTGGGGCGTGCGACCGGCATCCGGCGCGAGGAGCGCTTCGCGTTCGCCATGGGCGGCGGCCTCCTCATCAACGGCGCATTCGACGTCCTCGCGCGCGAGCCCGGTGGGATGCTCGTCGTCGACTACAAGACCGATCGCCTGGAGGGCGCGTCGCCGGCCGTGGCCGTGGGCGCCCGCTACGGCACCCAGCGGCTGATCTACGCGCTCGCGGTGCTGCGCGCAGGTGCGCCGGCGGTCGAGGTGCAGCACCTGTTCCTCGAAGCGCCCGACCACCCGGCGACGGCGATCTTCGAGCGCGCGGATGCGGCCCGGCTGGAGGCAGAGCTCGAGCGGCTGGCCGGTGGCGTGCTGCGGCGGGAATTCAGGGTCACCGACACGCCGCACCGAGCGGTGTGCGCCGGCTGCCCGGCCGAGGGCGGGCTGTGCTCGTGGCCGCTCGAGATGACACGGCGGGAGGCGCCGGACCGCCTGTTCTAGCTGCGCGGCGGGAGGCGCCGGACCGCCTGTTCTAGCTGCGCGGCGGCGGGTGGAAGCGCACGTCAACCTCCTCCTCGTCGTGCCGCTCCTCGACCTTCGCCAGCGCCCGCAGCGCCCGCTGGTCCGCCGGCGCCTCGGGCGGGCCCATGAGGCTGCGCGGGTAGAGACGCCGGGCGAGCACCACGTTTATCTCGGCCGAGTAGAGCGTCACCTGCGCGCCGAGGTGCAGCCACACGATCAGCGCGATCACCAGCGCGAACTGGGAGTAGAAGCCCTGGGCGTGCCGGTAGACGTGGTTGATGTAGATCCCGCCGAGGATCTGGAGGATCTCCCAGAACACGGCCGCGAAGCCCACGCCGATCCACAAGCAGCTCGTGGGCACGGTGGCGGCGGTCAGGAACCGGAACGCGGCCAGGAACAGCGCGAAGTTGACCACGAGCGAGACGACGATCGTGCCGTAGCGGACGGCGGGTCCGCCGATCCCGGTGACGAGTCCCGAGGCCGCCGTCGAGAGGATGAAGAGGATTCCCAGGCAGGCCAGCAGCAGCAGTCCCCGGAGCTTTGAGCGCAGGAAGTCCGGGCGGTCCTTGAACGGCACCGCCCATACCGTGTCGAACGCCTTCTGCGCCGCCTGGGTCACGCCGAGGCCGCCGAGCAGCGAGGTGAGGATGCCGACAACGAGCGCGGCGGTGCGACCCGTGAGCGCGTGGACCTCGATCTGCTTACCGATCACCGGGAACTGGCCGAGCACCGAGTGCTCGACCGACCGCTGGACGCCGGGGTGGCCCTGGAGCACGAACCCCAGGATCGTCGTCATGACAAGCAACAGCGGGAACAGCGAGAAGAACGCGTAGTAGGCGACGAGCGCCGCGAGGTTCCCTCCCTGGTCGTGGCCGAACTTGCGCAGGACCGCCATCGGGATTGCCAGCGGCTTGTGCCGCTGCTGGAATGCGTCGAAGATCTTGATCGGGCGCAGGATGTCCACGCCCGCTGTGATACCCGGTTCAGGCGGCGACGAGGCGCGCCGACGCGCCGTCGCCCGCGGGTGCGGGCTGCCGCCGGTGCAGCACGACGGTCGCGCCGCGCGACGGGCTGAACGTGATGCTGCGCCGGCCGGTCGTCTCCGGGGCATCGCCCGTCGGCGCGAGCTCGAAGCGACGCAGCGCGGACCGGAGCACGATCTTCATCTCCTGGAGAGCGAAGCTCGCGCCGAGGCACCGCCGCCGCCCGCCCCCGAACGGGATCCAGGTGTACGTGCCGGGGGACTGGCCGAGGAAGCGCTCGGGCTGGAAGGCGTAAGGCTCGGGATAGATCTCGGGATCGTGGTGCACGAGGAAGGCGCTCGCCAGCAGCGACACGCCCGTCGGGTACTCGAAGCCGCCGATCGTCACCGGACGCTTGGTGAGCCGCGGCTCGGCGTTGGGGAGGACCGGGCGCAGGCGGAGGATCTCGTGGATGGTGGCGGTCAGGTACTCGTCGCTCTCGCCGGCGTCGATCTCCGCCTCGAGGCGCGCCACCACCGCGGGCTCGCGCGTGAGGCGCTCGAACGCCCAGGCCAGTTGCGAGGCCGTGGTCTCGTGGCCGGCCACGAGCGCGGTCAGCAACTCGTCGCGGAGCTCCTGCGAGGACATCGGCGACCCGTCCTCGTGGCGCGCCTGCAAGAGCATCGCGAGCACGTCGTCGCGGTCCTCGCCGCCCTGGGCTCGCCGCTCGTCGATCACGTCGAAGATCAGGCGGTCGGTGCGCTCCATCAGCTCCGGGAACCGGCGGAGCTTCGGATGAATCGGCCCGACGATGCGGTGAAGCGCGGGCAGCACCGAGAGCGGGCTCTCGCTGAACGCGATCCACTCGCTGAGCGTGTCGCGCAGGTCATCGAGCGCGCGTCCCTGCTCGAGGCCGAACACGGCGCGGAGGATGATCTCGAGCGTGAGGCGCTGAAGGCGCGGGTGGAGGGTTACCGGCTCGCCGATCGGCCAGTCGTCGAGCTCGCGCTCGGCGAGCTCGGTCATGAGCCCCGCCAGCCGCTGCATCTTCTCGCCGTGGAACGCGGGCAGCATCAGCTTGCGCTGCTCCAGATGCGTGTCCTCGTCGAGCAGGATGACCGAGTGCGAGCCGATCATCGGCTCGAGGATGCGCGCGCCCTCGCCCGGATGCACCGCGTCGGGGGCCGCCATGAACAGCTCCTTGATCTCGTCCGGGTCGGACAGGAGCACGAACGGAGGCTGGAAGGGCAGGCGCACGGTGATCCGCTTGCCGTAGAGCCGGCGCAACCGTTCGAGCGAGGCCGTCGGGCGCTTCCAGGCGCCGACGAGCTGGAGAGCCGCCGGAAGGCGTGGTCCCGGCGGCAGTTGGCTGCGCGTCACACCCTTTCCCATGCGCGGGAGTATTCCCCGACCGGCGCCGCAGTGAAAGTGACGTTCCGCACATAGCGGTGGCGCGCAGACTGGGGCTGGCTGAGAAACGGAAGCTATATCGCCGTAACTCAGCCAGCCTCCCCAGCGTCAGGAGAGCGCCCCTGGCCTCGCCAACCAGCTCAGAGGAGGGCGCCCTGGCCCCGCTCGAGCGCCAGCAACGACTGCTTGCGCTCGAGGCCGCCCGTGTAACCCCCGAGACCCCCGGTGGAGTGCAGGATCCGGTGACAGGGGACCACGATCGGCAGCGGATTCGAACCGAGCGCGTTGCCCGCGGCCCGGGAGGCCCGCTCGTTCCCGGCCTCGGTGGCGACGCGCTTGTAGGTCGAGACCGAGCCGTAGGGGACCCGCGCGGTCGCCTCCAGCACGCGCCGGCCGAAGCCGCGGATGAGCTGCCAGTCGAGCGGGATGTCGAACCGGCGGCGGGCGCCGGCGAGGTACTCGTCGAGCTCGCGTCGCGGCTCGTCGAGCGGGGCGGAGACGACCCGGGGGGAGATCTTCGCCGCGAGCGACTCGAGCACGGTGTCCTCGTCGAACGCGTCCACGTATGCGATCCGGACGAGGCCGCGCGGCGTGGCCGCGAGCAGGAGCCGCCCGACCGGTGAGTCGAGGGTGGCGTAGGCGACGTCGAGCAGGCCGGCGGCCGCGGCCGCCGAGCTCACGTCGGGTGGCTCCGTGGTCTCGACGCCTCGGGCCAGGGCGCTTTCCAGATCAGTCATGGCTGGTACTCCAGTCGCAGTCGTTTCAGGGCTTCGTGGACGTTCCGGCGCGCCGCCTCCTCGCTCGTCGCCATCACGGTGGCGATCTCCTCGTACGCGGCGTCGGCGACGTAGCGAAGGGCGAGCGCGGTTCGCTGCTTTGGAGGGAGCTCGCGCACCAGCGCCCACAGGTTCTCGTCGGGCGCGCTCTCCATCGGCGGCGGTCCGCTCGGGCACCGCGGCGACCGGCACCGCCTGGCGACCCCTCCGTCGCACGTGGTCGATCGCCTTGCGGTGCGCCACCGTGAACACCCAGCTGCGTAGATTCGAGTCCTCGCGCAGCGCCGGATACGCGCGCAGTGCCGCCAGCCACGTCTCCTGGTAGCAGTCGTCGGCCTCGACTCGGCCGACCATCGCCACCAGGAACCGGTGTACATCCCGGCCGTGGGTGTCGAGGAGCCTTTGGAAGGGCGGAAGGTTCGCTGATGTCACTGGGGATGGAACGCGCCGTCGCGCCGTCGCGTGAGACTCGGCAGGCGCCCGGCAAGACGCCGCTCAGCGCTTGATCGCACCACATCTTCGCTATACAAAGCTCATATGGCGCGAGCAATCTGGTCGGGGGCAATCAGCTTCGGGCTGGTCAACGTGCCCGTCAAGCTCTACAGCGCGACCTCGCCCAAGTCGGTCCGCTTCCACCAGCTCTCGAGTAAGACGGGTGCCCGCATCCGCCAGAAGCGCGTCGATGCGAACACCGGCGAAGAGGTCCCGTTCGAGGAGATCGTCAAGGGCTATGAGATCACGCCCGATCAGTACGTGATCATCGAGCCCGACGAGCTCGACGCGCTCGATCCCAAGGCGACGAAGACGGTCGATATCGAGGAGTTCGTCGACCTCGTCGAGATCGACCCGATCTACTACGACCACAACTACTACCTGGCGCCCACCGCCGGCGGGGCCAAGGCCTACCGGCTGCTGCTCGACGCGATGCGCGAGTCGGGCAAGGTGGGCATCGGCAAGGTCGTGCTGCGCTCCAAGCAGCAGCTGTGCGCGCTGCGGCCCACGGGCGAGGTGCTCACGCTGACCACGATGCTGTTCGGCGACGAGGTCCTCTCGCCCGAGCGGCTCGACGAGCTCGACACGATCAACGAGGCCGAGGCCACCGCGCGCGAGCTCGCCATGGCCGAGCAGCTGATCAGCACGCTGTCCGCCGACTTCGAGCCCGAGAAGTACCACGACGAGTACCGCGAGCGCGTGCTCGAGCTGATCGAGCGCAAGGCCGCCGGCGAGACGGTGACCGTCCAGCCGCAGGCCGAGGAGCCGGCGGCGGCTCCCGACCTGATGGCCGCGCTCGAGGCGAGCCTCGCCGCCGTGCGCGCCGAGGACGGCGACGGCGACCGCGCCGACGCGCCGGCCCCCGTGCCGGCCGCGCCGCCGGCGCCCTCCGCCAAGCCCAAGCGCAGCACGCGGAGCCGGTCTTCGACCAAGGCCGACGGCGCCGGTAAGACGCCGGCCAAGGCCAAGGCGAAGCGGTAGTCGAACCGGCAGCACGGGTAGGCCCGCTCCAAGGAAGGAGGATTCCGATGCGCTACCGATTCAAGCCGAGCAAGCCGGCGGCGCTGTTCAGCACGCTCGTCGCGGCCCTGATCCTCGCCCTGGGCCTCACGAGCATGCACAGGTTCACCCCGTTCGCAGCCGTGTGGGTGGTCGTCCTCGTCGGCATCGTGCTCTTCAACCTGTGGGCGGCCTTCTCGTCGCGCGGGAGCCTGGGGAGCATGTACACGATGGAGCGCTCAGACCAGGACGGGCGCGCGCGATGACGCTGGCGGGCGCGGCCCCCCGGCCGCTAACGCAACGCCAATAGTCGCTGATACTCTTCGACGTCCGCGGCGCCGGCCACCTCGTCGCCAGTACCCCCAGTCCGGGCCCCTTTTTTCCCTCATGCATAAGCGCTTAGCTCCACCGGGGCCCACGGGCCTCTACCACCCCGCGAACGAGCACGATGGCTGCGGCATCGCGCTCGTGGCCAAGCTGTGGGGCGAGGCCAGCCATGCCGTGGTCGAAAAAGCCCTGGATGCGTTGGAGAATCTCGAGCACCGCGGCGCCGAGGGCGCGGACCCCACGACCGGCGACGGCGCGGGCATCCTGATCCAGATTCCCGACGGCTTCCTGCGCGCGGCGTTGGCCGGAATCGAGCTCCCGGCGCCGGGTCGATACGGCGTCGGCGTCTGCTACCTGCCCGGCGATCCCGAGCGCCGGGCGGCGCTCGAGCACCTGATCGAGGAGACGGTCGCCGCGGAGGGCCAGCGCGCGATCACCTGGCGCGACGTCCCCGTCGACGAGCGCCATGTGGGGGAGACGGCGCGGCTGGCCGCGCCCGTGATCCGCCAGGTCCTGATCGAGGCCTCCGAGGATCTCGCCACCGACCAGGACGGGTTCGAGCGCAAGCTGTACGTGATCCGCCGGGTGATCGAGCGCGAAGCCGGAAGCGAGCTCACGCTGCCCAGCTTCAGCAGCCGGACGATGGTCTACAAGGGAATGCTGACCGCGCCGCAGCTGCCGCGGTACTTCACCGACCTGCGCGACCCGCGGCTGGCGAGCCGGCTGGCGCTGGTCCACTCGCGGTTCAGCACCAACACGTTCCCGAGCTGGGAGCTCGCTCACCCGTACCGGATGATCGCCCACAACGGCGAGGTCAACACGCTGCGCGGGAACATCAACTGGATGCGAGCGCGCGAGTCGCAGCTCGCCTCCGAGCTGTTCGGCGAGGACCTGGAGAAGGTCATCCCGGTCGTGCGCGAGGGCGGCTCGGACTCGGCGATCTTCGACAACGTGCTCGAGCTGCTGGTGCTCGGGGGCCGCACCATCCCCCACGCGGTGATGATGATGGTCCCCGAGGCGTACCGGACGCGGCGGGACCTCGACCCGGACGTTAAGGGGTTCTACGACTTTCACTCCTGCATCATGGAGCCGTGGGATGGCCCGGCCGCGGTGGTGTTCACCGACGGTCGCATGGCCGGCGCCGTCCTCGACCGCAACGGGCTGCGTCCCGGCCGGTGGGTCCAGGACACCGACGGCTACGTGGTGCTGGCCTCGGAGACCGGAGTGATGACCGTTGCCCCTGAGCACATCCAGCGCAAGGGCCGCCTCGCTCCCGGCAAGCTGTTCCTGCTCGACCTCGAGGACGGCCGGATCGTCGACGACGAGGAGGTCAAGCGGCGGGTGGCCAGCCACAAGCCCTACGGCGAGTGGTACGAGCGCTCGGTGGTGCACATCGCCGACCTGCCCGAGCGCGAGCCGCGCACGCCTCGGATCGAGCCGCTGCGCTCCAAGCAGCTGGCCTTCGGGTACTCGCAGGAGGACCTGCGGATGGTGATCGCGCCGATGGCCGCCACCGGCGAGGAGCCGACGGCGAGCATGGGCAACGACGCCGCGCTGGCCGTGCTCTCCGACCGCCAGCCGCCCCTCTTCTCGTATTTCAAGCAGCTGTTCGCGCAGGTGACGAACCCGCCGATCGACCCGCTGCGCGAGTCCGTGGTGATGTCGCTGCAGGCGGGCGTCGGCGCCGAGGTCAACCTGCTGAACGAGGCGCCCGAGCAGGCACACCAGCTGGTCATGGACCAGCCGATCCTGCGCAACCACGAGCTCGAGAAGCTCCGCCAGGTCTCCCACGACGTGTTCGACGCGGCCACGCTCGACATCACCTGGCCGATCGAGCAAGGGCCGAACGGGATGGAGCTCCGCCTCTACGACCTGTGCGCGGAGGCCGCCCGCTACGTCGACAACGGCGCCAACATCCTGATCCTGTCGGACCGCAACCTCGGCCCCGAGCGCATCGCCATGCCGTCGCTGCTGGCCGTGGCCGCCGTCCACCACCACCTCGTCCGCCGCGGGACGCGTCTGCGCACGGGGCTCGTGATCGAGTCCGGCGAGCCGCGCGACATCCACCACATGGCGACGCTGATCGGCTACGGCGCGGCCGCGATCAACCCATATGTGATGTTCGAGTCGCTGGACGAGCTCGCCGACCGCTCGCTGCTCCCGGTCGATCTCGACCGCGAGGAGGCCGAGAAGCGAATCGTCCGCGCCATCGGCAAGGGACTGCTCAAGACAATCTCGAAGATGGGGATCTCGACGATCCAGTCCTACTGCGGGGCGCAGATCTTCGAGGCGGTCGGCCTGGACCAGGAGCTGATCGACGAGCACTTCACCGGCACGCCCTCGCGGATCGGCGGCGTCGGGCTCGACCAGCTCTCGACCGAGGCGATGGAGCGTCACTTCCGCGCCTATCCGCGCACCGGCCGCGACGTCCTTCCCGTCGGTGGCGTGCTCCAGTGGCGCCGCGACGGCGAGCGCCACATCTGGAACCCCGACACGGTGGCCAAGCTCCAACACGCGGTCCGCGGCGAGAACGGGGACCGCCGGCAGACCTACCAGGAGTTCTCGCGCCTCGCAAACGAGGAGTCGACGCGCCGGGCGGCGTTGCGCGGCCTGATGCGCTTCAAGCCGTCCTGCGATCCGGTGGCGCTCGAGGAGGTGGAGCCGGCGAGCGAGATCGTCAAGCGCTTCACGACGGGCGCGATGAGTCTGGGCGCGCTCGGCCGCGAGGCCCACGAGACGCTCGCGATCGCCATGAACCGCCTGGGCGGGATGTCCAACACCGGAGAAGGCGGCGAGGATCCGTCGCGGTACGTCACCGAGTCCAACGGGGACCTGCGGCGCTCGGCGATCAAGCAGGTCGCCTCCGGGCGCTTCGGGGTGACGATCCACTACCTGGTCAATTCCGACCAGCTCCAGATCAAGATGGCTCAGGGCGCCAAGCCGGGCGAGGGCGGTCAGCTGCCGGGGCACAAGGTCGACGACTACATCGCCTGGCTGCGCTACTCGACCCCGGGCGTGGGGCTGATCTCGCCGCCGCCGCACCACGACATCTACTCGATCGAGGATCTCAAGCAGCTCATCTACGACCTGCGCTGCGCAAACCCGTCGGCTTCGGTGAGCGTGAAGCTGGTGAGCGAAGTCGGGGTGGGAACGGTCGCGGCCGGCGTGGCCAAGGCCAACGCCGACTACGTCACGATCTCCGGCCACGACGGCGGCACCGGCGCATCGCCGCAGTCCTCGATCCAGGCGGCCGGCGTCCCGTGGGAGATCGGGCTCGCCGAGACCCAGCAGACGCTGCTCCTCAACGACCTGCGCTCCCGGATCACGGTCGAGGTCGACGGCCAGATGAAGACCGGGCGCGACGTCGTCATCGGCGCCCTGCTCGGGGCCGACACGTTCGGGTTCTCAACCGCGCCGCTGATCGCGATGGGCTGCATCATGATGCGCGTCTGCCACCTGAACACGTGCCCGGTGGGGGTGGCCACCCAGGATCCGGAGCTCCGCAAGCGCTTCCGCGGCACCCCCGACCAGGTCGTCAACTACCTGATGCTGCTCGCCGAGGAGGTGCGCGAGATCATGGCCTCGCTCGGCATCCGCCGCTTCGAGGAGATGATCGGCCGCAGCGATCTGCTCGACATGGAGGATGCGATCGACCACTGGAAGGCGCGCCACGTCGACCTCGCGATGGTGCTGAAGACGCTCGAGCTGCCCGCCGGCACGCCGCGGCGGCGCACGCGGCCGCAGGTCCCGGTGCTCGACGACGCGCTCGACTGGGAGCTCGTCCACAAGTGCGCCCCGGCGCTCGAGCGCTGCGAGCCGATCCGCCTCGGCCCGGTCCCGGTGCGCAACGTCAACCGCACCGTCGGGGGCATCCTTTCAGGGGAGATCGCCCGCCGCCACGGCGCCGAGGGGCTGCGCGAGGGGACGATCGAGATCTCGTTCAGCGGCTCCGCGGGCCAGTCGTTCGCCGCCTGGCTAGCCCCCGGGGTCACGTTCGCGCTCCGCGGCGAGACCAACGACTACACCGGCAAGGGCCTGTCGGGCGGGATCGTCTCGGTGCGACCGCCGGAGAGCGCGCTGTTCCGCGCCGAGGAGAACACCATCGTCGGCAACACCGTCCTCTATGGCGCCACGGCCGGCCGCGCCTTCTTCCGCGGACTCGCGGGAGAGCGCTTCGCGGTGCGCAACTCGGGCGCGCACGCGGTCGTCGAAGGCCTCGGCGACCATGGGTGCGAGTACATGACCGGCGGACGCGTCGTCGTGCTGGGCCCCACCGGGCGCAACTTCGCCGCCGGGATGAGCGGTGGGATCGCCTACGTGTACGACAAGGAGCGGCGCTTCGAGCGGCGCTGCAACGTCGACCTGGTCGACCTCGAGGAGATGACCGACGAGGACGCGGCCGAGGTGCAGGCGCTGATCAAGGAGCACATCATTCGCACCGGATCGCTCGTGGGGCGCAACCTGCTCGCCTCCTGGGAACGTGCGCGGGAGCGCTTCGTCAAGGTGATGCCGCGCGACTACAAGCGCGCGCTCGCCGAGCGCGCGCAGCGCGACGAGCCGCTGAAGGCGAGCGGCGCCTCCGCCGGGGGCTGATCTGCCATGGGTGAACTGGGAGCTTTTCTCAAGATCCACCGGGTCGGCTTCGACAAGCGCGACCCGCGCCAGCGCGTGCGCGACTACCGCCAGTACTTCGGGCTCCAGCCCGAGGAGGAGCTCCGCCGCCAGGGCGCCCGCTGCATGGACTGCGGCATCCCGTTCTGTCACGAGGGCTGCCCGCTCGGCAACCTGATCCCGGACTGGAACGACCTCGTCTACCGCGGCAAGTGGCGCGAGGCGATCGATCAGCTCCACGCCACCAACAACTTCCCCGAGTTCACCGGACGGATCTGTCCCGCGCCGTGCGAATCGGCGTGCGTGCTGGCGATCAACGACGACCCGGTGACGATCGAGCAGATCGAGATGGCGATCGCCGAGCGCGCGTTCGAGGAGGGCTGGGTCGTGCCGGATCCGCCGCCGCGGCGGTCCGACAAGACGGTGGCGGTGATCGGAGCGGGGCCGGCCGGACTGGCGGCCGCGGCCGAGCTCAACAAGAGCGGCCACTCGGTAACGGTGTACGAACGTGACGAGGGACCGGGCGGGCTCATGCGCTTCGGCGTCCCAGACGCCAAGCTCGAGAAGTGGATCATCGACCGCCGCGTCGAGATCCTCGAGCAGGAGGGGATCCGGTTCATCTTCAACACCGACGTGGGACGCGACATCACCGCCGAGGACGTCCAAGCACAGCACGACGCGGTGGTGGTGGCGATCGGCTCGCGGGTCTCCCGCGATCTCGACGCGCCGGGCCGGGAGCTGCGCGGCGTGCACTTCGCGATGGACTACCTCTACCAGCGCAACCGCTGGGTGGCAAAGGAGGAGGGGCGTCCCTACCGTGACCCGGCACCGGGTACCGAGATCGTCGCCGCCGGCAAGAAGGTGATCGTGATCGGCGGCGGCGACACCGGGATGGACTGCATCTCGAACTCCCACCGCGAGGGCGCCCGGAGCGTGATCATGCTCGACGTCTACGCGGCGCTCCCCGACACCGGCGGCGACCCGCGCCATCCCTGGCCGCTGCCACCCAAGCGGACACCGAGCACGTATGCGCTCGAGGAGG
Organism: uncultured Solirubrobacterales bacterium; assembly: GCA_963839105.1. Lineage (GTDB taxonomy): Bacteria > Actinomycetota > Thermoleophilia > Solirubrobacterales > Solirubrobacteraceae > Palsa-465. The sequence goes on along the minus strand of CAWITQ010000003.1, from coordinate 79,512 downwards.
GCGGCAAGCGCCGGTGGGGGACCGAGGTCACGGGCTTCGGCGGCAAGGACGGCGCCCTCAGCCACGTGTACGCGCGGCAGGTGACCGGCACCTCCTCGCGCGATCTCACGCCAGTCCCGGGCAGCGAATTCGTGCTCGAGGCCGACCTGGCGCTGATCGCGATCGGCTTCGAGCACCCCGAGCACGAGGGACTGGTGGAGCAGCTCGGCGTCGACCTCGACCGCCGGGGCAACGTCCGCACCCAGATGACCTACCGGACCTCCGAGCGCCGGGTGTACGCCTGCGGCGATGCCCGCATCGGGCAGTCGCTGATCGTCACCGCGATCGCGGAAGGACGCAAGTGCGCCCGGATCGTCAACCGCGACCTCGGCGGCAGCCCGATGGACGCCGACCGGGAGATGCTGGCGATCGGGGCCTGGAGCGGTGAGGCCGATCGGACCCTGCGCCACGAGGCCGAGGCGGCCGGAACGGTCCGTCCCGGCGAGGAGTTCTTCAGCGGCCCCGGTACGCGCGCGCCCGAGCTCAGCTGACCCGCGGTTCGAGAGCAATCTGGTGCGAATGTTTCGCATCGCACGAGCGGGGGCATGGTAGGCTTGTCTTGTGCGGGCAGCCGCGCGTATTTGGGTGCGCGGTTTATGAAGCTTTAGGTTTACTGAAAGCTTGGGACGGGGAAACTCGCCCCTGTCGGTCAGGGAACTGCGCCCCCACTTCCCTGACTCTCCGGGGGGTCCAGATGGATCTGGGCCCCCCGGGCCTGTTAAGGACCGAACGCGGCTGTTGGCGTGGCATGCTAGGTGGGCGATGCCGAGCTTCTGTCGCCACAACCGACTGATCCAGAACTGCCCGATCTGCTCGCGGGAGCAGGCGGTCGAGCTGCGCCCGGTCGTATCCTCGAGCCAGCCGCGGTCGAGCCAGCCCCGGCCGGCTTCGTCTCCGCGCTCGCGAGCCGCCGGCGGGTCCACGGCCGGCCGGTCGCGGAGCGGCGGCGGTCGTTCCGCGGCGTCCACGGGACTGCGCGTTCGCCGGGTCGCTCGGGGCGCCGACGACGGATATCAGTCGCGGCTGGTGCCGGGACTCAAGTCGAGTGTGGAGGCCGAGCGGCTGGCCGACGAGCTCGCGTTCGCCGCCGCGCGCCTGGACGCGCTGGCGAGTGATCCGCCCGGCCTCTACGCCGAGGTGGCGGACCCCTCGCGCGACCTCGAGGAGCGGACCTGGCTCGCCTTCCTGATCGCCTACCTCGGGCCGCTCGACGAGGGCGACCCGTTCGCCGAGATCGCTCGGGTGGCGACGGCCGTGGGGGGCGCCGGAGCTCCCGGATCTCGACGGCGTCACCACCGGCGCGCGCACGGCGCATGATCCGGCGCGGGGATTGCGGACACTCGAGGCCTACCGCGCCTGGGTGGCGCGCGCCGGCTCGCAGGCGGCCGCCTTCACCGGCGAGGCGGCGTGGGCGCCGGAGCGGCGGTTCTCGCGCACGTACGAGCGGCTCGCGCTTCCTGGACTGCACCGTGACGCCCGCTACGAGCTGCTGGTCAGCCTGGGTCAGCTCGGGCTCTACGAGCTGCGTCCGGGTGCGCTCCAGGTGGGGGCCGAGAATCAGGTGACGCTCGCCGCCAAGCGAGCCCTCGGCATCGGCGACCCACTGCTGCTGGAGCGGCGCGCCGCCGATCTCGCCGCCGCGGTCGGGGTGCCGATGGCGGCGCTCGACCTCGGCCTGCACAACTGGGAGACGGCGCAGCGGACGAAGGCGGGCGTCGATCCCGATCCCGACCTGCAGACGGCTGCGCTCGACGGCGCACGCGCTGCGCTCGGCCTCTGAAATACAGCGCGCGGGCGCGTTAGGATCGGCAGCATCGTGATGCGCCGCCTGCTCGCTGCGTCGGCTCTGGTCCTCACGGTCCTGGCCCTTGGGGCCTGGTCGGGCTCCGCAGCCGCTGTCGTTTGTCCACAGGCGAGCGGCGCCACGCCCTGCTGCGGGGCGACCGCCTTCAGCCCCGCGGCATACCGCCCGGCGCTCGTGCCCGGAGGATGCTGCCCTCCGAGCTGCTGCGCCTCCTCGGCCTGCTGCGCCGGGGGCGCGGCCGAGCCCGCCTGCCCGCTGGTGCAACTGACGATCTCCTCGAGCCGTAACCCCTCGAGCGCCGGGTTGCCCCTGACGATCTCGGGACGGCTGGGCAACGGCGCCTCCGGACAGAGCGTCGAGCTGTGGCAGGAGCTCCCGGGGCAGAGCGCGTTCAAGCGCGTCGCGCAGACGACGACCGACGGCTCCGGCGGATACAAGTTCGTGCGCAGCCTCGGCGTGGTCAACACGAACGCGTCGTGGTACGCGAAGGCGGGCAGCGCGATCAGCGGGACGCTGGTCGAGCACGTCCGAGCCTTCGTCGGGCTCGCCGCACGCGCCCGCTCCGGCAGGGTCGTGGCGCTGAGCGGCCACGTCACACCCGGCCACGCGGGCGAGCTCGTCACGCTTCAGCAGCAGACCGCCCAGGGGTGGCGCACGATCGGCACGGTACGGCTCGGGAGCAAGTCGGGGTTCAACCTCCGCCACCGCTTCGCCCACCGCGGCGCGACGAGTCTGCGGGCGGTGTTCGGCGGCGACTCGCGCAACGTGCGCTCGACGTCGCAGGCCTTGAGCGTCAAGGTTCGCTGAGCCTGCACCCTCCGTGCGCCCGGCCCCGCACCGGGGCCCCGCACAGGGCCCGCGCGCCGGGGCTCCAGCCGCGGACGTAACGTCCGAGGCACGCCCTACCTTCCCCGGCGTCCGCTTCCCCGCACCGGAGCTCACATGCCACTGTGCTTCATCGAACCCCAGAACGCGATCCGCGTCATCGCCGATTCGGTCGGCCGAGAGGCGCGGCGCCAGATCCTCGGCGAAGTGGTGCGCGCGTGGGTGGACGAGATCCCGGAGTCTGAGCTCGAATCGCATTATGCGAAGGCGGTCGCCGATCTCGACGAGCACGACCTGTCGATGCTCGCGGCCTGGCACGCGTCGCTCGAGGTGGGGCATCCGCTCCCCAACAAGGAGTTCCTGGTCAACGTGTTCCCGTCGCTCGGTGAGAACCGCCGCGAGGCGCTGAAGATCGCCGCCAGCTTCCGGGGCGAGGAGGCGTTCGAGGCCGGCGTTGGCGAGGAGCAGGCGTTCGACACGGTCCTGCCGTGGTTGTCGCAGGCGCGCTGCGTGGAGCTCGCGCGCGAGTGCCTCGAGCTCTACTGCTGGGACCGGCTCGGCGTCGAGAACTGACCGCGTCCGCGCCGCGCGGGGCGGGGCGGCCGGGTCCGCGTAGAGCCGGGGGTGCCGGTGCGGCGTCGCAGGGCGCTCGTCAGGCGAGGGCCGCTTCGATCTCCGCGATCGCCTGCTCGCTCGACTTGAACCGCACGGCCCGGATGCCGAGCTCACGGGCTGCGTCGCAGTTGATCTCGATGTCATCGACGAGCAGCGCCGCCGCCGGCTCGACCCCCAGGCGCTCGAGAGTGATCTCGTAGATGCGGGGCTCGGGCTTGCGGGCGCCGACGAAGGCGGAGTCGACGACGACGTCGAAGATCTCCTCGACGGGGAGCATCGAGCGCCAGCGCTCCTCCCACTCCTTGACGTTGTTGGTGCAGATCGCCATGCGGTAGCCGCGCTCGCGCAGGCTGCGCATGTAGTCGATCATCTCCCGGTTGGGCTCGAGGTGCTCGAAGTACTGCTCGCCGAAGCCCGCGAGCTCCACGTCCCGGTCGAGCTGCTCGCTCAGCTCCCGTGCCAGGGCGGCGAGGAACTCCTTCTCCGACATTCGACCCGTCTCGAGCTCGGCCAGGGGGTGGCTGCCGTGGCGCTCCGAGATCGCCCCCAGCGCCTGCCCGAGAGCGGCCGGCGAGATTCCCGACTGCTCCTCGAAGGCGAGGAACGAGTCGAGCAGCGGCGAGGTCAGCACCCCGCCGAAGTCGCTGACGATCGCCTCGATCCGACTCACGCGGGCCGCGCCAGGATGTAGACGCCCGCGCCGTCCCGGCCGCGGCTGCCCCAGCGAAACAGCGACGCCTGGACCTCGAAGCCGCCGTCGACGCCGGATGCGTACGGACCGAGCGCCTCGCCCGCGGCGCGCCGCGGATACTCGTTCTCCGCCTCTCCCACCCACAGCTCGAAGCTCGAGCGGATCGGCCTCCCGCCTGCGCCGTAGGTCGTCGAGAAGCGCGGGTCGGCCACCGGCGCGCTCGCCTCGGCATCGAGCACGGCGGCGCTCACCGCATCGCGGTCGTGACCCCGGCCCTTGCGGGGGCGAAGAGACACGACGGCCAGTCCGTCGGCGGGCTCGAACAGCGCGCATACGTCCCGCACAGAATCCAGCCCGTCCACGCTGTCTGAGCGTTCTCCTCGCCGGGCCAGGCACCGCGCGTCGTACTCGGCCCCATTCACGGCGAATCGGCCCTCCACGCGACAGAGCTGCTCGAATCCGAGCGGCTCCTCGTCGGCGCCGAGGACAGTCACGGCGTCAGCCAGCGGGGAGATCGCCAGCGACGCCCCCTCTGAGACGAGCCGCCACTCGGCGTCTGACCCCGCGCCCTCGATCCGCGCCGAGGGGACCGACACGGCGTCGAGCGCCCCCAGGCATACGAACGGGGAAGCACCGTCGCCGGCTGCCCAGGCCGCGCCCCACACTCCCGTGGCGAGATCTCCGAAGGCGAGCGATCGCATGGCGGGTAAGCCTACCCACGGCCGCGGGGCCTGCCGTTGTCCGGCGGCGCTACGCCAGCGCGGGGGAGGGGCCCTCGAGGTGGACGCCCGGCAGACGATGCAGGCCGACGATCTCGATGATCCTCAGGATCTGCGGCTGCGGTTCGCGCAGCCGAATCGCCCAGCCGCGGACACGCAGCCGACGCGCGAGCACGGCCAGATCGAGCATCACCGAGCTGTCGGCGAACACCAGCTCGCTGAGGTCGACGACAACGTCCGTCTCAGCGCGAATGGCACGTGCAAGAGCAGGGCGCCGAATACCCTGAGTCGACCGGTCCTCGTCCCCGCAGCAGCGCAACGTTGCGGCGGTGTCATCGAAATCGACGATGGCACGGAAACCTACACAAACCGGCCTGTCCGTCGCAAGGCCTGAACGCACTATCTCTACACTGGCCACGATGATTTCCAACGACGACGTCACCGAGGCGCTGCGCGACGTGATCGACCCGGAGCTCGGGCTCGACTTCGTCGAGCTCGGCCTCATCTACGACATCGAGATCGAGGATGGCACCGTCCGCGTCACCTACACGCTGACGAGCCCCGGATGCCCGATTGGCCCGCAGGTCTCCGAGCAGATTGAGGAGTTCGTCGGCGAGCTCGACGGCGTCCAGGACGTCCAGCCGACGATGACCTTCTCGCCGCCGTGGACGCCGGACCGGATGAGCGAAGACGCGAAGTTCGCGCTGGGCTTCTAGCGCACTATGGCCGCCCGCTAGTCGACGCCGCCTATCCTGGCCGCATGGGCCGAGCCGCGATCCTCGCCGCGCTGATGCTCGCGGTGGCGGGGTTGGGACTGGCCACAACGGGCGGAGCCACCGCATCGACGGCGGGGTCCACGACCTCCGAGACGGGCAACCTGCTCGTCCTTCTCGACCAGCAGGGCGCCCGCGCCGCCGGCGCGCAGCTGTCGGTCGATGCTGCGGTGGCGCGGGTCGGCGGTGAGCCCGCCGGCAAGTCGGTGCCGGAAATCGGCCTGGTCACGGTCCGCCCGCCGGCGGGAGAGTCACCGGCGACATTCGCGGCCGTGCTCCGCCGCGTCCCCGGGGTCGCGTCGGTGGTGCCCGAGCACCGCTACGTCCCCCGGAGCGTGCCCGACGACCCGGCGCTGAGTGTCAGGGACCCGAGCAACGGTCTCCCGTGGCAGTGGTACCTGCCCAAGGAGGGCTTCTACGGCGCCTGGTCGATCTCCAAGGGCAATCGCGCGGTGATCGCGGTGATCGACACCGGGATCGACGGGACCCACCCCGACCTGAAGCCGAAGATCGCCGCCGCCATCGACCAGCAGTCCGCCTCCGATGACAGCGGGCCCGCCACGACCGACCAGGTTGGCCACGGCACGCATGTGGCCTCGCTCGCCTGCGCCGGTACCGACAACCAGCTGGGTCTCGCCGGCGCCGGCTACGGCTGCCGGATGCTCATCGAGAAGACCGACTTCAGCGACTCGAGCATCGCCTCGTCGATCGTCAACGCCACCAACCGCCACGCCGACGCCATCAACATGAGCTTCGGCCCGTCCGTTCCCACCGCCGCGGCGGCGCCGGCCTCCGAGGTGCGCGCGCTCCGCTACGCCGCCGCCCGCAAGGTGGTGCTGGTGGCGGCGGCGTCCGACTCGCCGGGGACCGAGCAGGGCGATCCGGCCAACGTCCTGCAGCCCGCCGGCACGGGACCCAACATCAACAAGGGGCTCGGGCTCGACGTGACCGCCGCGCAGTACAGCGGCAGCCGCTCGCCGTTCGCCGGCTCGGGCAGCGAGATCTCACTCGCCGCCTACGGAGCGTTCAAGCCCTTCCAGGGGGGCGCGATCCCGTGCACGGGCACGCGCTCGGGAATCTTCGGCGCCTTTCCGGGCAACGCGACGCAGCTCGAGCGCGCTCCCGCCTCCGCGTGCCGGGTCGACTTCGCGGGGGACGACCGATACGCCACGATCGCAGGGACCTCGATGGCCGCACCCCAGGTCGCGGCCGTCGGAGCGATGATGCGCGTGCTCAACCCGTACGCGTCGCTGACGGACATCCTGCGCACGATCAAGCGGACCGCGCGCCGCCCCGCTCACGCCGGGTGGAACCCGAACCTCGGCTGGGGCATCCTCAATGCCGACGCCGCGCTCGAGGCCATCCGGCGGGTCGACCGGCTCGCCCCGATCTCGCGGCTGAAGGCGCCTCCCGTGAGCCGCCGGCGCTCGTTCCTGCTCACGTGGACCGCCCACGACCAGCAGCGTCCGCAGCTCATCGCCTCCGGGATCGCCTACTTCAAGCTGTACGTGAGCGTGGACGGCGGGCGCCGCCGGCAGCTGACCCGGACCAGCGGCCACCAGTTCCGCTTCACCGGTGCCCCCGGCCACCGCTACCGGTTCTTCCTGTTCGCGTTCGATCGCGCCGGCAACAAGCAGCTGCATGCCGCCCGCGCGGGCACGTTCGTCGCCACGGGCGCCGCCGCGTTCGCCGGGACCGCCAGACCGCGCTGAGGGCTTACTCGGACGCGGGCTTACGGGCCGCCCGCCCGCGCGAGCGCTTGGCGCGCATGTCCGCCGCCGGCCCGTGCTTGGGCCGCGCGCTCGTGGCCGGGAGAATCGGCGCGGGCGCCACCTTCGTGCCGTTGCCGTTGGCGGCGACCCCGGTGGGCTCGGGCTGGCCGTTTCCGACGGCCGTCTCCGACGGTGCGGCCGACTCCCCGCGGGCGGCCTCGAGCAGCTCCTGAAGCGCCTCGTCGATCCCCTCGGCGACGAGATCCACGTCGGGCAGGGCGTCGTAGTCGGCGAGCAGCCCGAAGTCGATCCCGCCGTTGTAGGACATGATCGCGATCGCCAGGCCGTGGTTGGCGGGCAGGAAGGCGACGGGGAAGAGGTCCTCGAGCTGGCGGCCGAGCACGTACAGCGGCATCTGCGGGCCTGGGATGTTCGTGACGATCAGGTTGAACAGCCGGGTGGAGAAGTTCAGGCGCGAGGCCTGGGCCAGCACCGTCGGCGGCGCGAGGTTGGTCACCGCCGCCATCGTCGCGGCGCCCACCGCCTGCTTTGACTCCTTGAGCCCGTCCATCGCCTCCTTGACGAACCGCAGCCGCGCGACCGGATGCTCGATGAAGACGGGCAGGGGGCCCCGCATCACGGTCAGGCGGTTGCCGAGCGTCCCGTGGTCGTCCTTGGCTCTCACCGACACGGGGACGAGCGCGCGCATCTCGAGCCCCTCGGTGCGGATCCCGCGCGAGCGCAGCCACCGCGCCAGCGCGCCCGCGACCACCGTGAGCACGACGTCGTTCACGGTCCCGCCGAGCGCGTTCTTGACCTCCTTGTAGTCGGTCAGCTGCTGGCGCACCACCGCGAACCGGCGATGGGGCCCGATCTCCACGTTGAGCGGGGTCTGCGGGGCCGGATTGAGGCCGGCCCAGACGATCTCGCCGAGTCCCTCGAGCGCGTCGCGGACGATGCCGATCGAGGTTGCGGGGCGGGTGGCGGCGGCGACCGCCCGCATCGTCAGCTCGCTGACGGTGTTGACCATGCCGCGGGCGCCGGCCAGGATCAGCTCGGCGGGCGTCGGCTCGGGCTTCGGCTGCCACGGCTCGAGGTCGGTGGCCGGCGGGGCCGGCGCCTCCTCGACGTCGAACAGGACCGTGGCCAGGTCGACACCGGACACGCCGTCGACGACCGAGTGGTGCGTCTTGGAGATGAGCGCGAAGCGGTCCCCTTCGAGGCCCTCGACCAGCCAGGTCTCCCACAGAGGCCGAGCGCGGTCGAGCTGCTGAGAATGGACCCGGGCCGTGAGCTGGAAGAGCTGGTCCTCGGTCCCCGGCGCGGGCAGCGCCGCGTGGCGGACGTGGTATTCGAGGTTGAAGCTGGGATCGTCCACCCACAGCGGGCGCCCGGTCTCGAGCGGCGGTGTCGTGAGCTTCTGGCGGTAGCGCGGCACCAGGTGCAGCCGGCTGCGAATGTGGTCCAGGAAGTCCGGGAACGCCGGCGGCGGGCCTTCGAAGATGAGCACGCCCCCGATGTGCATGTGCGAAGCGTGCCCCTCCTGGTGCAGGAACGAGGCGTCGGTTGAGGTGAGGCGGTCCAGGTGGCTTTGGGGCATGGCTCTCGGCGCTGGTGGTCCGGGGACGCCCAGCAAGACGTACAGGCCCACGGCTCAGGCCGTGGATTTCTCCGCCTACACTCTTCACATGGCCCCAGCGCCCGACACGCTGCTGCTCGCGTCTCCGCGCGGCTATTGCGCCGGCGTCGACCGTGCGGTGCAGACCGTCGAGCGCGCGCTCGAACTCTACGGGGCGCCGGTGTACGTGCGCAAGGAGATCGTCCACAACAAGCACGTGGTCGACCAGCTGCGCGAGCGCGGCGCGATCTTCGTCGACTCCGAGACCGAGGTGCCCGAGGGCGCCACCGTCGTCTTCTCAGCTCACGGCGTCGCGCCCGGGGTCCACGCCAACGCCGAGCGCCGCCTGCTGCGAACGATCGACGCCACCTGCCCGCTCGTCACCAAGGTTCACGTCGAGGCCAAGAAGTTCGCCGCCCAGGGCTACACGATCGTGCTCATCGGCCACGAGGGCCACGAGGAGGTCGAGGGCACGATGGGCGAGGCACCGGAGCGGATCGTCCTGATCCAGTCGGAGGAGGACGTCGACCGGCTCGAGGTCGACGATCCGGCGCGGATCGCCTACATCTCCCAGACCACCCTCTCCGTCGATGAGACGCGCGCGATCATCGCCCGCCTGCGGGAGAGTTCCCCGCGATCGTCGGGCCCCGCACCGACGACATCTGTTACGCGACGACGAACCGCCAGGCGGCCGTCAAGCAGCTGGCCCGCGCCTGCGACCTGGTGCTGGTGATCGGCTCGCGCAACTCCTCGAACTCCAACCGGCTGGTCGAGGTGGCGCGCGAGGAGGGCTCGGAGTCGCATCTGATCGACAACGAGGCCCAGGTCCGCGAGGAGTGGCTCGAGGACAAGCGCGTCGTCGGCATCACCTCCGGCGCGAGCGCCCCCGAGGAGCTCGTCCAGCGGCTGGTGCAGTTCTTCCGGGACCGGGGCACGACCGACGTGCAGGAGCTCGAGGTCGTCCAGGAGGACGTCCGCTTCATGCTGCCCAAGGCGATCCGCCAGGCGCTGGCGGCCTCGGCGTAGCGGTCGCCTGCGCACCCTCGTCGTCTCCGACCTGCACCTCGGCGCGCGCTCAGGGAGCGACGTCCTGCGCTCGTCGGACTCCGCGCGCGAGGCGCTGCGTCGCGGCGGCGGCCGGGTGCGAGCGGCTGGTTCTGCTGGGCGACGTGCTCGAGCTCCGCCACGGCCCGCTGCGCAGCGCGCTGAGCGCTGCTGAGCCGGTGCTCCGGGCGGTTGCGGCAGCCCTGGGGCGAGAGCGCGAGGTGGTGGTCGTTCCGGGCAATCACGACCACCTGCTGGCGCATGCTTGGCTGGAGCGCCGCGCCCGGGAGGGCTCGCCCGAGGCGCTCGGGCTCGAGTCGGCGGTCGAGGTCCTGCCGGGGGACGCGCTGGCGGCGGTGGCGGACCTGCTCGAGCCGGCGCGGGTGCGCGCCGCCTATCCCGGCCTCTGGTTGCGCGAGGATGTCTACGCCACGCACGGCCACTACGGCGACCGCCACACCACGGTCCCGATGCTCGAGCGCCTCAGCGCGGGCGTGATGGCGCGGGTCGTACGCGAGCGCGACGGCGGCCCGGAGCGCGCCGAGGACTACGAGGCGGAGCTGGCGCCGATGTACGCCTGGATCGACGCCGTCGCCCAGGCGGGCGGAGCGCATCTGGGGCGCTCCGGCCACGAGCCCTCGAGCCGCGCCTGGGGCGCCCTCACCAACGGACGGCGCGGAATTCGCGGGCGGGCGCTCGCGGCGGGATTCCCGGTGGCGGTGGCGGGGCTCAACCGGCTGGGGCTGGGGCCGCTCAGCCCCGACCTGTCGGGAGAGTCGCTGCGGCGCGCCGGCGTCCGCGCCTTCGCCGAGGTGTTGACCCGGCTCGGCGTGGATGCGCCCTACGCGATCTTCGGCCACACCCACCGCGCGGGGCCGCTCCCCGCCGACGAGCAGGCCGAGTGGCGGCGCACGGAGGCACGTCGATCCTCAACACCGGCTGCTGGCTGCACCAGCCGCGCTTCATGGGCGCCGATCCGGCGCGCAGCCCCTACCGACCCGGGTTTGCGGCGGTGGTCGACGACGATGCGCCGCCGCGGCTGACCAACCTCCTCGACTAGGGCTCGCGACGAAATTGGTGGTGGAATTTGACGAGTGGCTGGGCGTGGATGACGGGTGGCGGCGAACCAAGTCGTACTGGTGGTCCGGCGGGTTCGCCGCCGCCCGTCAGGCGCGTCCAGACGCCGTCAAAACCATCAACAATTGCGGCGCGGGCCCTTAATCGATCAGCCCGGGGAGGAAGCAGACCCCGTCGCACCGGACGCTGTCGCCGATCTCCAGCTCGAGCTCGCCGCTGGTGTGCCGGTCGTGCTCGATCAGCGGATAGCAGCCGGGATGATCGACGGGGAACGTGCGCCCGTTGACGGTGACCTCACCGGAGCCGTCGAACACGCCCCACACCGCGCCCGCCTCGTAGGGCCCCGAGTAGGGTCCGGAGACGTCGTCGGACTGCAGCGCGAGCCGCGCCCCGGGCACATCCTCGGGGCGCTCGGGCTCGATCAGCGGCTGGTCCTCGACTCCGAGAAGCTCCTGGATCAGCCGCTCGGTCTCGTCGTAGGCGCCCTCGCCGTAGTGATAGTCGAACAGCAGGCCGTGTTTTTCGAACAGGTAGCGCGCCGGCCAGCCGAGGTTGCCGTAGAGGCCCCAGATCTCCATCTGCGCGTCGACGACCACGGGGTAGGGGACCTCCAGCCGCGCCACCGCCTCGCGCACCACGTCCGCGTCGGCGGAGGCCTCGAACCCGGCCGTGTGGACCCCGATCACCCGCAGGCCCCGCTCGCGATAGCGCTCGTGCCACTCCTCAGATACGGGAGGGTCCGCAGCGAGTTGGGACGGCAGAAGTCCCAGAACTCGATCAGCACCGGACGCCCCATCAGCCGGTCCATGCGCAGCGGCGAGGTGTTGATCCAGGTCAGGCCGCGGGGGAAGGGGGGAGCGGGGATGTCTTCGACCGGCGGGCGCATCGCGGTCAGCGATGCTAGAGAGCGCCGGGCCTAGGGCTCGACGAGGCCGCGGCGGATCGCGTAGCGGACGAGCTCGACGCGGTCGCGCATGCCCAGCTTGCGCAGGACGTTGGCGCGGTGGGACTCCACGGTCTTCTCCGACAGGTGGAGGATGCTGGCGATCTGGGCGTTGGTGAAGGCCTCGGCGATCAGCTTGACCACCTCCTCCTCACGCGGGGTGAGCGGGATCACCGGGCCTTCGGCGCCGTCGGCCATCCACTGGCGGATGATCGAGCGCTCGGCGGCGTTGGTCAGGAACGCCTCGCCGCGCCCCACGGCGCGCACCGCGCCCACCAGGTCCTGGTCGGCCTCGCGCTTGAGCACGTAGCCCGACGCCCCCGCCTTCAGCGCCTCGAACAGGTAGTGCTCGTCGTCGTGCATCGAGAGCATGAGCACGCGCACGCCCGGAAGCTGGGAGCGGATCTCCCTCGCCGCCTGAAGCCCGGTCATCCGCGGCATGCCCACGTCGAGGATGCACAGGTCAGGGCGGCGAGCTCAGCGCCTGCTCGACCGCCTCGACCCCATCCTCGGCCTCCGCCACCACGTCGAGGTTGGCCTGGCGCTCGAGCAGGAGCTTGATCCCGGCCCGCACGATCCCGTGGTCGTCGGCTACGAGCACTCTCATGGCAGGGTCAGCTCCACTTGCGTTCCGTTGGGCTCTCGCGGCGGACGATGGTGAGCTGGCCGCCGACCAGCAGCGCGCGCTCGCGCATGCCGGCCACCCCCAGGCCTCCCGGGCGCTCGCCCGTGAAGCCGCGGCCGTCGTCGCGGATGCGCAGCTTGGTCGTGCCGTTGATCGAGAGGCGGACCTCGACGTGGCTGGCCTCTGCGTGCTGGGCGATGTTCGACAGGCTCTCCTGGGTCACGCGGTAGAGGACGAGCTGCTGCTCGGGGGTGAGCGCCGCCGGGGCTCCGGTGGCGTCGAAGGAGGCGTCGATCCCGGTCTGGTCGGCGAACTGGCGGACCTGGCTGTGGAGGGCGGCGGTGAGGCCGTGGTCGTCGAGCACCGCCGGGCGGAGCTGGCGGGCGATCGACGAGGAGCTCCTGCATGGCCTGGGTGGCCAGGCGCTTGGTCTCGACGAGCTCGCCCTTGAGGTCCTCGGGCGCCTGCTCGATCGAGGCCTGAAGGCGCAGCGACACCGCCGTCAGCGCCTGGTTGACCTCGTCGTGGAGGTCCTGGGCGATCCGGTGGCGCTCGCGCTCCTGAGCCTGGATGGCGGCTCGGCCGGCCCGCCGGCGCTCGGCCTCGAGCCGGGCGATCATCCGCTGGAAGGCGGCCTCGAGGCGCTGGACGTCGGCGCTCTCGGCTCCGCTGGCGATGCTTTCCGGTGGCTGGGGCGCGGCCAGGTCGATCTCCTCCATCGAGGAGATGAGGCGGTCGAGGGGGTCGAAGCGCCGGCGCAGCAGCACCCAGTTGCCGAGCGAGGTGGCCACGATCGCCATTCCGAACACGAGCGCCTGGCTGGGCTCGAACGAGTGCAGGCGCGCGTCGACCAGCAGCGTCGCGATGAGCGCTGTGGCGGCCATCACCATCAGATTGACCGCGAGGACTTGGGCGAGCAGTGAGCGGGAGTGCATATGGGGTCTCGCACCCATATCGGACAACGCGCCGCTCACCGATAATCCTCGTGCAAGGCCTCCACAAGTGTCCTTTCAACGCCGGGACCGGGGGCCTTGCAGAAGATTTTCGATTGGGTCCTGGTCTACGCGGGGCGTCGCCGGCAACGGTGGCGCCCCGCGGGTGCTTAAGGCGTGGCGCCGCCGGCGGGTCCGCGGGTGTCGCCCGAGCGCCCCACACCGCCGGCACATCGGGCCGGCCGGGAAGAACGTTCCGTTCGGCGCGCGCGAGACCGTCGAAACCGCGGAAAGTTCCCGCTCAGGGGGAATAAGCTCGGTCTCGGCGGATCGCGCGCGCTCGAGCGGAACGATCTTCCCGGTCTGACAGCCCTCGTGGCCCCCTCCGCCACCGCTATACTCCGTGAAGTATTGAATAGCTACCGCCTTTTGGGAGTTTCCTACCGATGAGCCCCTCCGGAGCCGAAGTCCTTCGCCAGATCAAGAGCAGGATCGAAGAGGTCGATCCCTCCGAGGTGCGCGAGCAGGTGAACAACGGCGCCGCCGTGGTCGACGTGCGCGAGCCCGAGGAGTGGGGCGCCGGGCACATCCCGGGCGCCGTCCACGTCCCCAAGAGCTATCTGGAGTCGCGGATAGAGGGCGCCGTCTCCGACCGCTCTCAGCACGTGATCCTGTACTGCGCATCCGGCAACCGCTCGGCCTGGGCGGCCCGCACGCTGATCGAGGATCTCGGCTACGAGCACGTCGAGTCGATGACCGGCGGCTTCACGCTGTGGAAGGACCGCGGCTACGAGGTCGACATGCCGCAGACGCTGACGGCCGAGCAGCGCGAGCGCTACTCCCGCCACCTCCTCCTCCCCGAGGTGGGGATGGAGGGCCAGCAGCGCCTGCTCGACGCCAAGGTCCTGCTCCTCGGAGCCGGCGGCCTCGGCTCGCCGGCCGCCCTGTACCTGGCCGCAGCCGGGGTGGGCACGCTCGGCATCGTCGACAACGACGTCGTCGACGTCTCGAACCTCCAGCGCCAGGTCATCCACTCGACCGACCGCGTCGGCGTCTCCAAGGTCGATTCCGCCGAGCAGACGATCACCGCGCTGAACCCGGACGTGAAGGTGGTCAAGCACGACCTCCGCCTCGGCCCCGAGAACATCATGGAGATCCTGCCGGGCTACGACATCGTCGTCGACGGCCTCGACAACTTCCCCACCCGGTATCTGCTCAACGACGCCTCGGTGCGCCTGCGCATACCCGTGGTGTCGGCGGCGATCCTCGGCTTCGAGGGCCAGCTGTCGGTGTTCAAGCCCTACGACGGGCCCTGCTACCGCTGCCTGTTCCCGGTCCCGCCACCGGCCGAGCTCGCCCCCTCCTGCGGCGCCAACGGCGTCCTCGGCGTGCTCCCGGGCACGATGGGCCTGCTCCAGGCGACCGAGGTCATCAAGCTGATCCTCGACGAGGGCGACACCCTGATCGGCCGCCTGCTCATGTACGACGCGCTGGCGGCGACGGTCACCGAGGTCAAGGTCCGCCGCGATCCCGACTGCCCGATCTGCTCGCGCGACCCCGACGCCATCACCGACGAGGAGATGGGCGTCTTCCCGGACTACGAAGCGTTCTGCGCCGGCGCTCACTAGGGTTCCACCGCCATGGCGACAATCCGCATCCCACCCGTGCTGCGCCCCGCCGTCGGCGGCGAGAAGGAGCTGAGCGCCGAGGGCTCCTCGGTCGGCGAGATCCTCCAGTCGGTCGTCGAGAGCCATCCGGACACGCAGTCGCAGCTGTTCGCCCCTGACGGCGGCCTCAACCGCTACGTGAACGTGTATCTGAACGACGAGGACGTGCGGGTGCTCGACGGACTCGAGACGCAGGTCGGCTCGACCGACACGCTCGTGATCCTGCCGGCCATGGCGGGGGGCGCTGGCTAGGTATTTGGGGCTGCGCCTAGCGGCGCAGCGTCCATGGGGCCGGTTGCGCAACGGCATCCATGCCATTGCGCCCGTCCTCCGCGGCGCCGATGTGGATGCCGCGCATCCCTGCCCCGCGCGGGAAGGTTCGGTGCCCACGGGCGTCCTAGGTCCTGTACGTCCCCCCTCGAAGGGAGCCCCGGATGCGTCTGTCGCGTCGTCCCCCGATCTCGATCCTGATCGCCGTAGCGCTGCTCGTCGTCGGCGCCACCACCGGCCTGGCGCTGGCCAAGTCCTCCACGCTCAAGGTCGCCAAGAACGTGCATGTGACCAACGCGTCCATCCCCGCGCCCAAGGCGAAGACCGTCGACACGCGCGAGGCGGTGGCGGTCGGGCCGAACGGGTTTGCCGTCTACACCTTCCAGAACGAAACCACGCACCACCTGATCTGCAAGAACACCGGCAACCCGAGCTGCTGGTCCTTCTGGCCGCCGGTCTCGCCTAACTCGAAGAGGGTTGCCAAGGCGCTGGGGATCAAGGGCAAGCTCGGAACGTTCCGAAACCACGGTTTGCTTCAGCTCACACTGAACGGCCACCCGCTCTACTACTTCCAGCCCGACATCAGCTCGCACAACCGCAAGCAAGCCAACGGCGATGAGCTGAAGACGTTCGGGTCGATCTGGCACATCGTCAAGGTGGGCGCGACGAGGTCCCAGACCGCCGGGCCGCAGATGCCGACCACGTCGTCGACGTCGACGACAACCTCGACGACGCCCTACCCGTACCCGTACTGACGGCGCACTCCCGCCGCACAGGGACCGTGAGCCTGCCCGCGGAGAGCGGGCTCGCGGTCCCCGGCGGGCTGTCCCGCCGGGCATGCGCCCGGCGCTATTCTTCGTAAAGCATGGCCGTGGATCGCCTCCAGAACAAGCCGTGCGGGGGACGCTACGGCGACATCGTCCAGTCGATCGGCCACACCCCGCTGGTTGAGCTCAAGCGCCTCAGCCCCAAGCCCGGGGTGCGGATCTGGGCCAAGCTCGAGTCGCACAACCCGACCGGGTCGGTCAAGGACCGGGTGGCGCGGAGCCTGATCGAGGACGCCGAGGAGAAGGGGCTGATCAGCCCCCGCGCGACGATCCTCGAGCCCACGTCGGGCAACACCGGCATCTCGCTGGCCATGATCTGCGGCCGCAAGGGCTACCCGGTCAAGGTCGTGATGCCCGAGAACGTCACCCGCGAGCGGACCGAGCTGCTGCGCATGTACGGCGCCGAGATCGTCTACTCCGAGGGCGCCAAGGGCTCCAACGGCGCCGTCGAGATGGCCCTCGACATGGCCGAGAAGGACGCGTCGTACTACATGCCCTACCAGTACGGCAACCAGGCGAATCCGCTCGCGCACTACAACGGGACCGCGCTGGAGATCCTCGAGGAGCTCGACGAGGTCGCGGTCTTCGTCGCCGGCCTCGGCACCGGCGGCACCCTGATGGGCAACGGCCGCCGGCTCAAGGAGGAGCTGGGCGATCAGATCAAGATCGTCGCCGCCGAGCCGATGCAAGGCGAGCCCGTGCAGGGGCTGCGCTCGCTCGACGACGGGTTCATACCACCGATCATCGACCTGTCCCTGCTCGACCGCAAGATCTTCGTCACCAACTCCGACGCGATCGTGTTCACGCGCAAGCTGCTCGACGAGGAGCGGCTGTTCGTCGGCGTGTCCTCGGGCGCCATCGCCCGCGTGGCCGTGCGGATCGCGAACGAGCTCGACGAGGGCAACGTCGTGTTCCTCGTCGCCGACGACGGCTGGAAGTACCTCTCGTCCGGGATCTACACGCGCCCGCTCGAGGAGATCGAGAACCTGGACTCCACCGTCTGGTGGTGAAATCCCGGCGGGGCTTCCTCGGCTCCGGACTCGCGGCCGGTGGCGCCCTCGTGGTCGCGGGATGCGGTGGCGACTCGCTCAAGAAGCAGCTTGTGCAGGCTCCGCCGGTGGCGCACACGGACGTGGCCCTCCTCAACCACCTCATCGACCTCGAGTACCTGGCGGTGGCGGCCTACACGGCAGGACTGCCGCTGCTGGGGCCGACCGCCTACCACGCGGCCAAGCAGTTCCTCGCGCAGGAGCTCGGACACGTCTCGGGCCTGGGCCTCCTGGTCCGGGAGGCCGGCGGCAAGGAGCACAAGCCGCGTCTCGCCTACGACCTCGGCGCCCCGAAGACGGCGGCCGAGGTCCTGCGGCTGCTCCACGAGGTCGAGGCGCAGCAGATCGCCGCCTACCTGGAGATCATCCCCCGGCTCGGGCCGGCGAAGGTGCGGACGCTGACCACGCAGTACTACGCCAACGACGCGCAGCACATCTCGATCGTGCGATCGCTGCAGGGACAGTCGCCGCTGCCGGCGGCGTTCGTGACCGGCCGCGAGTAGGGTTGCCGACTTGTGAAAGGCGGTCTCAGTCGCCGTGAGCTGCTCGTCGGCGCGGCCGCCGGGGCCGCCCTTGCCTCCGGTGCGGCGGCGCCGCCCGTGGAGGCCGCCGGCGCCACCGCCGAGACGGTGAGCAAGACGCTCGCCGCCGAGCTACTCGCGGTGTACTGCTACCAGCACGTGCTCGGCCTGGGGGCGCTCGGGCCGGAGGCCCGGCGGCTGGCGGCGCTGATCCTGACGCACGAGCAGGCTCATGTCCGCGCGCTCGAGGCAGAGCTTCGCTCGCTCGGAGGATCCCCGGTGGCGGGCCCGAAGAGCCGCGAGGAGGCGGACGCCGAGCTGGACGCCCGGCACTCCTCGGGCCGGCTCAAGGGCCTGCACAGAGAGCGCGGCATCCTCGACTTCCTCTACTCGGTCGAGGCGATCACGCTCGGCGCCCACGACCAGGCGCTCGAGAAGCTGCGCGATCCGGCGCTGGTGCGCACGAGCGTCTGAGATCATGGGCGCCGAAGCCCAGCACGCGGCGGCCATCGGCGCGCTTCTGCACCCCGGGAGGTTCGACCGGATCGTCCCCGTCAACTACGTGAAGGGGAAGACCTGATCAGTGGTGGTGGTGGGCCATGCCCGCCGGAGCCTGCGTGAGACGAAAGGAGCGGGCGTTTCGGGTCCGCCGGAAGGAGCGCACGATGCGCTCCGGGCGACCGTTGCGCAGCTCGGGCTCGGCGATCGCCTGGCGCACCGCGGCGCGGGCGAGGATGGCGTTCGCCACCGCCTGCTCGTCGACGACGTAGAGCCCGCCGGCGACCATCTCCTTCAAAACCCGTACGCGCTTCTCCACGCCCGCGCTATCGGCAGTTTCCCGCAACCGGTTCAGTGGTTTGGGCGGATGTGTGGAGATATCGACGCCGTTACGGCACATCATGGCGGGCGCCGGTCGGCATCCTGACCCCTCGGGAGACCCTGGTCGACCAAATGGTCCACCAAATGGTTGACCATTTGGTCGACCATTTCGCCTTGGTACGCTCGCAGCGCAATGCGGATCGGCCGGGAGCTGTACGACGAGATCATCGCCCACGCTCGCGCCGAGGCCCCCAAGGAGTGCGTCGGCGTCGTGTCGGTCCGGGACGGCGAGGCCGTCGAGGTACACCGCGCGCGCAACGCCGAGGACAGCCGACTGCGCTTCTCGATCGACAGCAAGGAGCTCTACGACCTGCTGATGGGAATCGAGGACGCCGGCCTCGACATGGGCGCGATCTACCACTCCCACACCAGGACGGCGCCCGCACCCGTCCCAGACCGACATCAACTTCGCGCAGGGGTGGCCGGGCGTGCTGTGGATCATCGTCGGCCTGGCGGAGGATCAGCCCGAGGTGCGGACCTGGGAGATCCAGCGGCGGCGCGGTCTCCGAGACGGAGCTGATCGTGCAATGAAAGCCGAGTCGGACACCCTGGTGTGCGTCAGCTGCGGCTCGACGTACTCGCCCGAGGAGCGTTTCTGCCCGGCCTGCCACATCCCGCTCGCGCTCGACGGCGACGCCGAGCCGGTGAGCGAGCGCCACGCCCGCGCGCGCAAGCTCAAGCCGCAGCTCGCCGAGGGCGAGCTGGTGAGGGTCGCCGGCGCCCGCAACCAACCCGAGGCCGAGTTCATCCAGGGCCTCCTGCTCGAGGAGGGCGTGCCGAGCATCCTTCGCCGGACCGCCGGCTTCGATGTGCCGGACTTCCTCGCCGCCGGCCCGCGCGACGTGCTCGTTCCCGAGGCCGGCGTCGAGACCGCCCGGGAGGTTCTGCTCCAGGCGGAGCTGATCTCGGCCGATCCGCCTGGCCCGGTGACGACGCCCGTTCGCCTGCTCGTTCAGCTGATCGGCGCGCTAGCGGTCGGGGCGCTGATCGTCTGGCTCGTGTTCGACGTCATCCGCTAGCGAGATGCGCGCGCCAGGCGCGCTCCGTCTCCGCCATCGGCCGCCGGAACGCCCGCGTTCAGAGCGGCCCGCGCACCCTGCGGATGCAGCCGCGTCGCGAGCTCCGCCACCGCCTGCTTCGCCCTGCTCGAGCGCCAGCAAGTCGATGACCGTCCCTCCGAGCAGCGGAGCGTCGCGGATGCCCGGCGGGAAGCTCGGCGGCGAGCCCTCGCGCAGCCGGCGCGCGATCGCCGCGCGGGCGTGGTCGGTCTGCCCGGCGAACCAGCGCGCCGTCCCCTCGAGCAGCCACGCCCAGCGGAGCGCAGACGGCGCTCCGCGATGGGCGCGGCCGGCGCGCCAGATCGGGATTGTTCGCCACCACCACCTCGCGCGCGTACAGGGCGGCGGCGGTGAGCTCGAGCATCTCGAGCGAGCCGGCCACGTTCGAGGCCCGCTGCCGGAGCGCGGCGGGCGTGAGGACGTGAAGGGTGCCGCCACCGATCGTGCCCGCGACGTAGCGGCGCGCGGCCGGCGCGACGAGCAGACGCGCCAGCGGTACCAGCGGCCGGGCCATCGTGAGCGACATCGAGCTGCCGTGGAAGACCACGTCGATGTCGCCCGGGACGCGCTCGAAGTAATCCGCTCAGCCGCTCACGGGTGAGCTCGAGCGAATGGAGCACTCGCTCGACGTCGTCCGCGTCGGCTTCGTCGTGGCGGGCGCGAAAGGACGTTGAGGCGGTCTCGACCCACGGCATGGGCGAAGGTGAGCAGGGCTGCGCCCCACGGCGCAGCCCTCTCTCAGACCATTACCGGCTGACGGTCCGAGGCGATCGCGGCGATCTCCTCGGAGGCACGCTCGAACTCCTCGTCGGAGAGCACCGGGGTGCCCTCGAAGGGAAGGTCGCGCGTCAGCTCGAGCCACGAGCGGCAGCCGCCGTACTCGTCGCGGACCTTGACCGTGACCGGGCGTGGGATCCGGTAGGTCCGCAGCAGGATCACGTGCAGCGGGTGGCGCCGCTTCCACGCCAGCCGCTTCTCGGCGTAGTCGGGCGTCCACACGTAGAACGGCGACAGAGCGTCGACCGTCCGCCGGTCGGTGACCGTGAAGTGCCCGGCCACCTCGGCCCAGGCGCGGATCCGCACCCGGTCTGGCTGGCTGATCGCGCCCTCACGATGCAGCGCGTGGGGCGGGGGCTCGCCATCGCTCCAGACGCCCTCTTCGAGCGCCCGGGCCAGCTCGGGCTGATGGGACTCGCGCACCAGATCGGCGCGCTGATGGTCGAACGTCGGGTACAGGAAGAACCGTTCGTAGTCGAGCTTGAAGTGCTTCTCGGGCTCGCGAATGCCGCCCTTGCGCAGGGTGAGCAGCTGCTCACCTTCGGCTAGGGCCCGCACAGTCACGGCCCATTCTTTGAAAGCAATCGGCATTTAGTAGTTGGGGGGGAGACGGAGATTGACAGACACCTGTTGCGTTCATGGCAACGGCGGCAACAGGAATGCAGGATTCTACGCGAGACTGTCGAAATCCCCAAATGTCGCTGCAAAACCCGGGGTTTTGCGAGGCGACACAGGCGTAGCTTCGAAGGCTGGCTGAGAAACCGGTCGATATTTCCCGTTTCTCAGCCAGCCTTCGAAGGAGTGGTGTCTGAGGGGCGCCGCTGGCCGGCCCGGCCGCGGAGTCAGAGGCGAGCGTCGGCGCCCGCCTCGAGCACCTCGATCAGCGCCGCGAAGTCGGCGTCGCCGAGGCCCCGGCCCATCGCAGCAGCCAGGATCTCCCGGGTCAGGGCCGCGTAGGGGAACGGCGCGCCCACGGCCTGGCCCTCCTCGAGGCACAGCCGCACGTCCTTGAGCATGTGCTCGAGCTTGAACAGCGTCGTGTAGTCGTGCTCGCGCATGGGGCCGGCCTTGAGATCGAGCATGGCCGAGCCGCCCGAGCCGGCGCCCATCACGGTCGTGAGGGCGTCGAGGTCGACGCCGGCGCGGGCGCCCACGACGAGCGCCTGGCCGAGGACGGCGGCGTTCGAGGCCGCCACCGCGTTGTTGATCAGCTTGACCATCTGGCCGTGGCCGAGCGGCCCGGCGTGGACGACGAGCTTGCCCATCGCCTCGAGCACCGGCCGGGCGCGCTCGAAGTCCTCGCCGGATCCGCCCGCCATGATCGTGAGCGTCCCGTCCTCGGCACGGGGCGAGGAACCGGTCACGGGCGCGTCGAGGAGGGGGAGCCGGCGGGCCGCCAGGGCGTCGCCGATCGCACGCGCGTACGAGGGGCCGATCGTCGAGCAGTCCACGAACAGCGTGCCCTCGGTGGCGCCGTCGGCCGCCCCGTCGGGCCCGAGCAGGACGCGCTCCACCTGTGGCCCGTCGACCACCATCGTGACCACGATGTCGGCCCGCCGGGCTGCATCCGCCGGCGTCGGCGCCGCGGTGGCGCCCTCGTGCGCGGCGACGAACTCCTCGGCGCGCGCCGAGGTCCGGTTCCAGACGGTGAGCTCGAAGCCCTCGCGGGCGAGGACGGCGGCCATGCGCGATCCCATGATCCCCAGCCCCAGGAACGCGACGCGGCTCATGAGGGCGCACCATACCCGCCGCCGCCCGGCGTCTCGATCCGCAGCCGCTGGCCCTCGCGAGAGCTTGCCGATCGCCTTGGCGGGAAGCTCCTCGCCGTCGAGCAGGTTGCGCCCGCAGGCGCCCGGCCCGCCGCCGTCCGCGCCGGCGGGACGGTGGCGCCGGCGCTCGGTGATCAGCGAGTAGTCGAGCTCGGCGAGCGCCTCGAGCTCGCGTACGACGCCGTCGCCACCGCGGTACTCGCCGTCGCCGCCGGAGCCGCGCCGCAGCGAGTACTCGACCATGCGCATCGGGAACTCGAGCTCGAGCGCCTCGATCGGCGTGTTCAGCGTGTTGCTCATGGCGACGTGGACGGCGCTCGGTCCGTTGGCGTCGGGGCAGGCTCCCTGGCCGCCGCCGATGGTCTCGTAGTAGACGACGTCCTCGCTCCCCAGCGTGACGTTGTTCATCGTCCCCTGGCCGAGAGCGCGCCCGAACGCGCGCAGGACGAGGTCGGCCACGCGGGAGGAGGTCTCGACGTTTCCGCCCACCACCGCGGCGGGGGAGCGCGCGTTGAGCAGGCAGCCCTCGGGGGCGATCACCTCGAGCGGCCGGTAGGCGCCGGCGCTCGGCGGGATGTCGGGATCGGTGAGGACCCGGATGGCGAAGTAGCACGCCGACCGGGTCACGGCCAGCGGGCAGTTGAGGTTGCCCTCGTGCTGCTCGGCGGTGCCCGTGAAGTCGAGCGTCAACGCGTCGCCCGAGACGGTGGCCTTGAGCACGAGCTCCAGGTCGCCCTCGCGAGCCTCGAGCACGTCGCGCGCCTCGCGCTCGCCGTCGTCGAGCTCCGAGATGCAGGACCGGGTGCGCCGCTCGGCGTAGTCGAGCACCTCCTTGAACGCCTCGCGCAGCGTCTGATCGCCGACGCGGTCGTGGAGCTCGGCCAGGCGGCGCGCGCCCACGCGGCCGGCGGCGAGCTGGGCCCGCAGATCCGCTCGGCGCTGGGCCGGCTGACGCATCTGCTCGCTGAGCTCGCGGAGTGCCTCGTCGTCGAGCACCTGGGGCTCGATGACGACGCCTTCATCGTCGAGCGTGGTGCTGTCGGCAGGCATCGAGCCGGGGGTGGGGCCGCCGACGTCGGCATGGTGCGCCCGGCTGGCGGCGAATCGCGATCAGATCGTCGCCGGCGAACACGCCATATTTGCCTCCACCGCCCCCCGACCTCCTCCGCCGCGGGGCAAATATGGGGGTGATCACCGTGATGTCCGGCAGGTGGGTCCCGCCCGCGTAGGGGTCGTTGAGGATCCAGGCCTGATCGGGCTTGTGCTCTCGGTCGAGCACGGCGGCCACGGCCGCGGGCATCGCGCCCAGATGGACGGGGATGTGCTCGGCCTGCATGACCATCTGGCCCTCGGCGTCGAACAGTGCCGTTGAGGCGTCCTGGCGCTCCTTGATGTTCGCCGAGTGCGCCGAGCGGATCAGGACCGCGCCCATCTCCTCGCAGATCGCGTGCAGGGCGCCCGTCAGCACCTGGAGCTCGATGGGATCGATCGCTCATCCGCGCTTCAGGCCGGTCACGGTGCCGGATTCGTCGACTTCGCCCGACCAGCCTTCGGGCACGAGCAGCGTCGACTCGGGCAGCTCCACCACCGCCGGACCGGAGAGCTCGTACCCCGGCGGCGGCGACCCGCGGACGACGGCGAGCTCCACCTTCTCGCCGGCGAGGGTCGCGTCGCGGCGGTGCTCTTCGGGGGGCTCGGACTCGCTCTGGGCCAGCTCGACCTCAGCGCCGCCGCTGCGCGCCGTCACCCGGATCGTCACCAGCTCGAGCGTCTGGTCCGGATCGCTGTAGCCGTAGCGGTCCTCGTGCTCGGTCTCGAAAGCCTCGCGAAGCTCGTCGGGCGTGGACTCCAGGCCCCGCTCGATGGCCAGCTCGAACGCCTGCCCGCGGTAGCGGAGCTCGTAGATCGCCCGCACGTCGGCGTCGGGGTCGCCGATGGCTTCGCGGGCGCGCTCGGCGAGGTCCCGCGTGGTCTCGGCAATCGCTTCGCTGGTAAGCGTCTCATCGCTCAAGAGAACGCTGCGCTGGACGTCGCGACGGCGAGGCGAGACGACGAGCCCGAGGGCCGCCAGCACGCCCGAGGCGCGCGGGCACAGGATCGTGTCGATCCCGAGCTCGGTCGGCGATCGCGGCGGCGTGGAGGCCGCCCGCGCCACCGAAGGCCAGCAGCGCGAAGCCTCGCGGATCGACGCCGCGCTGCACCGTCACCACCCGCAGTGCCCGCACCATCTCCGAGTTGGCCACGCGCAGGATCCCCTCGGCGCACTCGAGCACCTCGAGATCGAGCGACGTCGCCAGCTCGCCGATCGCCTTCTCGGCCGCGTCGCGGTCGAGCTCCACGCCGCCGGCCAGCGGCGCGTCGGCGGCCAGGTAGCCGAGCACCAGGTTGGCGTCGGTGACCGTCGGCTCGGTGCCGCCGCGGCCGTAGCAGGCCGGCCCGGGATCGGCACCGGCGGAGCGGGGGCCGACGCGGAGGGCGCCGCCGGCGTCACGCCAGGCGATCGAGCCGCCGCCGGCGCCCACGGTGTGGACGGCGAGCATCGGGAGCGCCACCGGGCGCCCGGCGATCTCGCCCCCCGAGCTCTCCTGCACGGCTCCGTCCTGGACCACGCACACATCGCAGGAGGTGCCGCCCATGTCGAAGCAGAGCGCGTCCGCCTCCCCCGCGGCCCGCGCCACGAACGCCGCGCCGGCCGCTCCGCCGGCGGGCCCGGACAGCACCGTCCACGCGGCGTGATCGGCCGCCGCCGCGAGGTCGATCAGGCCGCCGTTGGACTGCATGATCGCCGGCTCGGGGACGCCGCCCTCCCGGGCGCGCTCCACCAGCCGGCGCAGGTAGGCGGCGAGCAAAGGCGAGAGCGCGGCGTCGATCTCGGTGGTGGCGGCGCGCTCGTACTCGCGGAAGGTGCCCACGACCTGGTGCGAGAGCGAGACGTGGACACCATCCGGTAGCGCCTCGCCGATCGCCTGCTCGTGCTCGGGGTGGCGGTAGGAGTGCAGCAGCACGACTGCGACCGATTCGGCCTCGGCCTCCGACACACGCTCGGCGAGCGAGCGGGCGTCGTCGTCGGACAGCGCGCGCAGCGGGCCGTCCGGGGTCATCCGCTCGCGGGCCCCGAAGCGGAGCTCGTCCGGGACGAGCGGCGCGGGCCGCCCTGCGCACAGCCGGTAGAGCTCGGGGCGGTTCTGGCGGCCGAGGGCGACCAGGTCGGTGAAGCCCTCGGTGGCGATCAGCGCCGTGCGCGCGCCGTTGCCCTCGAGCAGGGCGTTGGTGGCCACGGTCATGCCGTGGGAGAACTCGCGCACGTCGCCCGCCTCGGCGCCGGCGCGTTCGAGCGCCGCCGAGATCGCCGCCATCACGCCCTCGGACTGGTCGCGCGGGCGTGGTCGGGGCCTTGGCGGTGATCACCCGGCCGTCGAAGGCCAGCACCGCGTCGGTGAAGGTGCCGCCCACGTCCACGCCCAGGAGCATGGCCGGACGCTACCGGGCGCCGGACATGGACGTCCGGCGCAACCGGGGAATTCGGCTCCGGACGGCTCCGCGTGCACGAGCCGTGGAGCCGAATTCCCTTAAGCGAATCCGGCTCAGCCCGCAACGACAAGCATTCAACCTTCGAGCCGGATTCGCCCGGCCCCAGGGACGCCGGGCGCAGCCCGGCCCAAATCAAGCAGCCAGAACCGCCGGGATCTCCTCGGTCTCGGCCAGGTGCTGGTGCGACGGGCAGTACCCGTTGTGCGGCAGCGGCATCCGCTGGCACGGCGTGCCCTTGCGGGTGGAGGCGCGGCACTGGAGGGGGTTCCCGTACACGTCGAACCCGTTCTGGGGCTGGCGCCGCAGGAAATCGTCGGCGAACTCCAGATAGCGCTCGATCACACAGAGCACGCGGCGCTGGCAGCGCATGGGGAAGTACGCGCGAATGTCGTTGAACAACGTGCGCGAGGGGTGCGCGAAGTAGTGCCGGTCGGTGGCGAGGCGCTCGACCGCTGCTTCGCACGCCCGCAGGACCCGCTCGTGATTGGCGTGCTTACACGAGCTGTGGGGGTCCTCGATGATCTCGTCAGCGAGCTCACGGTAGATGGCTCGGCTGAAGCGGTACATGCATCGACTCCTTTCGGCCCCTGCCAGGGCGCGTCCTGTTAGCGCGGTGAGTATTCCCCGCTCGTGTGAAGGACATCACACAGCCGAGATTAAGTTGACGTTAACTCCACGCCCGCAATTTGGACGCTTCTGGCGCCGTCAACCGTGACGTGGCAACCGTCGAGGCCGGGGTCGGGCTCGGGGAAGTCGCGCCGCTGGTGGGCGCCGCGGCTCTCGGTCCGGGCCAGCGCGCAGCCGGCGATCAGCCGGACCAGCGGGTGGGGGTCGGTCGCTCAGCGAGGTCAGTCCGCCGAGGTCGCGCTCGAGTCCGGCGCACCGCCATAGCGCCTCGCGGCTTGCGGGGCTCGGAGCCGGCGGAGGCGGGGCGGCCTCGGGTAGATCCGGGGGCGCCGTGTGCTGCGCCTCCGCCGCGGCGGCGCGGCCGGCGCGGGCGCCGAACACGAAGCACTCGGTGAGCGAGTTCGAGGCCAGGCGGTTGGCGCCGTGGAGGCCGGTGCACGAGCACTCGCCGACGGCGTAGAGCCCCGCGAGGCTGGAGCGGCCGTCGAGGTCGGTGGCGATGCCGCCCATCATGTAGTGCGCGGCCGGCGCCACCGGGACGAGCTGGTGCTCGGGGTCGATGCCGGCGTCGCGCAGGGCGCTCACGACGTTGGGGAACATCGCGGGGTCGACGCGGCGCATGTCGAGGTCGACGGAGGGGGCGCCGGTGCGGATCATCAGGCTCTGCATCGCGCGGGCGACCTCGTCTCGCGGGGCGAGCTCGTCCACGAAACGGTTGCCCGCGGCGTCGAGAAGCTGGGCGCCCTCGCCGCGGATCGCCTCGGTGACCAGGAGGCCATCGGCTCCGCCTGCCCCGACCACGGCCGTGGGGTGAAACTGCATGAGCTCGAGGTCGGCCAGCGTGGCGCCGGCGGCCGAGGCGAGCAGCAACCCGGCGCCGACCGCTCCGGGAGGGTTCGTGGTGCGGGCCCAGAGGGCGGCGGCGCCGCCGGTGGCGAGGACTGTGGCGCCGGCGGCGAGCGCGCGCCCGTCGTCGAGGTGCAGGCCGTGGCAGCGGTCGGCCGTCGCGATGAGCCCGGTCACGCGGCGGCCCTCGAGGACGGCGATGCGAGGGTGCTCGGCCACGACCGTGCTCAGGTGCCGGACGAGGCGCCGGCCGGTCTCGGCGCCCCCGGCGTGGACGATGCGGCGGGCGGAGTGGCCGCCCTCGAGGCCGAGCGCGAGATCACCGTGGGGGTCCAGGTCGAAGGCCATCCCCAGCTCCCGGAGGTCCTCGACGGCGTGGGGGGCCTCGTCGCAGAGGATTCGCGCCGCGGACTCGCGTACGGCGCCACGTCCGGCGGCGATGGTGTCGGCGAGGTGGCGCTCGGGCGAGTCGTCGGGAGCGATCGCGGCGGCGAGCCCGCCCTGGGCCCAGTAGCTCGAGGAGCCGGGCAGAGGGGTCGCCGAGATGAGGAGTACATCGGCGCCCGTACGGGCGGCGCAGAGGGCGCTGTACAGGCCGGAGGCCCCGGCGCCGACCACCGCGACGTGGGTCTCGAGGGCGGGCAAGGCGCAGTACGGTACCCGCGTCATGGCGCCCGTGTTCCTGGCTCACCCATCGTCGCTGGAGCACGACACAGGAGGGCATCCCGAGCAGCCGGCGCGGATCGTGGCCGATCGAGCGCGAACTGGACGCGGCGGGGCTGGTTGGGCTACGAGCGGATGGAGTCGCCGGCGGTGGCGCGCGACGTGCTGACGGCGGTGCATCCAGAGCCGTACGTGGCCTCGATCGAGCGCGCATGCGCCTCTGGCGGCGGTCATCTCGACATGGACACGATCGTCAGCCGGGGGTCGTTCGAGGCGGCGCTGCACGCCTGTGGCGGGGCGGTGCGGATGGCCGAGCTGCTCGTGTCGGGCTCGGTGGCGCGGGCCTTCTCGGCGCACAGACCGCCGGGGCATCACGCGTTGCGCACGCGGGCGATGGGCTTCTGCCTGTTCGGGACCGTGGCCGTGGCGGCCCAGTACGCACTCGACCGGCTCGGCCTGTCGCGCGTGATGATCTTCGACTGGGACGTCCACCACGGCAACGGGACCAACGACATCTTCCACGACAGCGACCGGGTGCTGTTCGTCTCGATCCACCAGTCGCCGCTGTATCCGGGGACGGGGGCGGCGTCGGATGCCGGGTCGGGAGCCGGCAAGGGGTACACCGTGAACCTGCCGGTGCCGCCCGGGTCCGGTGATGCCGTGTACACGTCGCTGGTCGACAACGTGGTGGCGCCGCTGGCGCGCGTGTGGTCGCCCGAGCTGGTGCTGATCTCCGCCGGCTACGACGCCCACTACGAGGATCCGCTCGCGGAGTGCCGGGTGACCGAGGAGGGGTTCGCGTCCATGGCCCGGTCGATGTCGGCGGTCTGCTCGGAGATGGAGGTGCCCATGGGGTGCGTGCTGGAGGGCGGGTACGCGCTGGGGGCGCTGGCGCGGTCGGTGGCGGCGACGATGGAGGCGATGGTGGACGGCGGCGGTGGCGGTGGCCGGGGCCGGGGCCGGGGCCGCTGAGCTCGTGCCGCTGGCGGCGGACGCCCGGGAGCGGCTCGGCCGTTGGTGGCCGGCGCTCGACCGGGGCCTCTGACACCATCCCCCGCGTGGTCCCCCCCGCCGATCAGCCCGTCGCCGTGTTCGACTCGGGCGTCGGCGGGCTCACCGTCCTGCACGACCTGCTCGTGTCGCTGCCCACCGAGGACTACCTGTACCTGGGGGACACGGCCCGGTTCCCCTACGGCGAGCGCTCGCAGGCCGAGCTGCAGTCGTTCGCGCTCGAGATCGTCGACCACCTGCTCGCCTCCGACGCCAAGCTGATCGTGGTCGCGTGCAACGCGATGAGCTCGGCCGCGCTCGAGGCGATCGAAGCGCACGTCGCCGGGCGTGACCTCGACGTGATCGGCGTCGTCGCCGCCGCCACCCAGCTCGCGGTGGCGGGCAGCCGCACCGGCCGGATCGGCCTGCTGGCGACGCCGGCCACGGTAGCGAGCGGCGCCTACGAGCGAGCGGTTCGGGCCGCCGATCCGCACGTGCACCTGACGAGCGTCGGCCTGCCCGGACCTGGCGCCGATCATCCAGGGCGGGTTCCCGTTCGATGAGCATGTGGTCGAGCTCGTGCGCGAGTACTGCGCGCCGCTGCGCGCGGCCGAGGTCGACACCGTGATCCTCGGCTGCACGCACTATCCGCTGGTGGCGCCGATGCTCCAGCGGATTCTCGGTCGCGGCGTCACGCTCGTGACGAGCGGCGCCGGCGTCGCCCGGAGCGCCGAGCGCGCCCTGACCGCGCGCGGCGTTCTCAACCCGCGCGTCGGAGGAGGGGAGCTACCGGTTCCGCTGCACGGGCGACGTCGAGACGTTCCGCGCGCTCGGGACCCGGTTTCTTCAGATGCCGCTCGGCGAGGTCGTCCACGTCGACCTCGCGCGCGCTCAGCAGGTGGCGGCATGAGCATGACCCGCGCCAGGAGCTACGGGCGCGCCCCGGATCGAGCTGCGGCCGACGACGATCGAGCCCGGGTTCGTGCGCACCGCGACCGGCTCGGCGCTGATCTCGATGGGAGAGACGCGCGTCATCTGCACCGCATCGGCGCAGGAGAGCGTCCCGCGCTGGCTGATGGGCTCCGGCCGCGGCTGGGTTACGGCCGAGTACGGGATGCTCCCCGCCTCCACCGGCGACCGCAAGCAGCGCGACATCAGCAAGGGCCGCCTCGACGGCCGCAGCGTCGAGATCCAGCGCCTGATCGGCCGCTCGCTGCGCGGCGTCATCGACTTCAAGGCGCTGGGCGAGCGCACGATCTACATCGACTGCGACGTGCTCCAGGCCGACGGCGGCACTCGGTGCGCCTCGATCACCGGCGGGCTGGTGGCGCTCCAGCTCGCCTGCGAGCGGCTGATCGCCGACGGGCTGCTCGAGCGCTCCCCGCTGGTCGGCTCGGTGGCCGCGGTCTCCTGCGGGATGGTCGACGGCGTGCCGCTGCTCGACCTCGACTACAGCGAGGACTCGACGGCGGAGGTCGACGCCAACGTGGTCATGACCGGCGACGGTGGCCTGGTCGAGGTCCAGGCGACGGCTGAGCGGACCCCGCTCTCGCGCGCGCACCTGGATGACCTGCTGGCCCTGGCCGCCGGCGGGATCGACCAGCTGCGGGCGGCGCAGGAGCGGGCGGTGGCGGCCGGAGCGTGAGCGCGCCGCCGGTCTCGCTCGTCCTCTCGACTCGCAACCCTCACAAGGTGCGGGAGTTCGAGCGGTTGCTCGAGCCGTTCGGCATCTCCGTCGAGCCGCTGCCCGAGGAGGTCACGCTGCCGTCCGAGGATGGCGAGACGTTCGCCGAGAACGCGCTGCCCAAGGCGCGCGCCGCGGCGGCGCACACCGGCCGCGCGGCGATCGCCGATGACTCCGGCATCGAGGCCGAGGCGCTCGGTGGCGCGCCCGGCGTTCGCTCGGCGCGGTACTCGGGCGAGAACGCCACCGACGAGGCGAACCTGGCGAAGCTCATGCGGGAGGCGCCGGCGGGAAGCGGGCTCCGGTACGTGTGCGCGCTCGCCTACGTGGACCCGGTGGCGGGGATCGAGGAGCTGTTCTTCGGCGAGTGCGCCGGCACCCTCGCCGCCGAGCCCCGTGGGAGCGGCGGGTTCGGATATGACCCGGCGTTCGTGCCCGTCGACGACGCTGACGCGGGCCCCGAGGACCGCCGGACGATGGCCGAGCTCGGCGACGACGAGAAGGACGGGATCAGCCACCGGGGCCGGGCTGCGCGGGCGCTGGCTCACTGGCTGCGCGACCGATAGCGCGGCAATTCTTGCCCGCGCGCGCAGCCGGGTGCGGGCGCGCATAGGATGCCGCCATCGCCAACGTCGTTGGACAGAGAGTTCGCCGGCTCGAGGACCCGCGCTTCCTGCGCGGCGAGGGACGCTACGTGGACGACCTGCCGCTCGAGGGTGAGCTGCACGTCGTGTTCGTGCGCTCTGATCTGGCGCACGCCCGGATCACCGGCGTCGACGCTTCCGAAGCGGCCGCGCGCGACGGCGTGCGCGTGTTCACCGCCTCTGACCTCGAGCTCCCGGTGTATCCGGCGCCGCCGTTCGTCGGGCTCGACGAGCGAATGTTCCGCCCGCTGCTCGCCCGCGAGAAGGTTCGCTTCGTCGGCGACATCGTGGCGGCGGTGCTCGCCGATAGTCGCGCCGCGGCGGTCGACGCCGCCGAGCTCGTGATCGTCGACTACGACCCCCTGCCCGCTGTCACCGACGCCCGCGAGGCGGTCCGCGACGAGGTTCTCCTCTACGACGAGGTCGGGACCAACGTGTGCCTGCGCCACCCGCCCGAGTCGCCCGACCCTCAGATCTTCGACGGCTGCGAGGTAGTCGATCTCGGAGTCGATCGAGAGCCCGCGGCTGCTGGCGTGCCCGGTCGAGCCGCGCTGCACCCGCGCCGCAGATCGGCGAGGACGGGCGCCTCACGGTCCACCTCTCGACCCAGACGCCGCACCAGGACAAGGCGATGCTGGGGATGCTCCTCGGGTTCGAGGAGCAGCAGGTTCGCGTGATCGCTCCCGATGTCGGAGGCGGCTTCGGCGGCAAGGGCCTCGACGTCGAGGACCTCCTGACGGCGGCGCTGGCGCGCGCGTGCGAGCGGCCGGTTCGCTGGACCGAGACGCGCAGCGAGCACATGGTGGCGATGCACCACGGCCGCGCGCAGTGGATCGACTTCGAGCTCGGGGGAACCCGCGAGGGCGAGATCCAGGCGCTGCGGCTGAAGATCCTCCAGGACGCCGGCGCCTACCCGGGCATCGGCGCGTTCCTGGCCAACCTCACGGCGATGATGTCCAGCGGCGTGTACGCGATCCCCAAGATCGAGATCGACGTCACCGCGGCGGTCACGAACACCACGCCCACGGGCCCGGTCCGCGGTGCGGGCCGGCCCGAGGCGACGCAGATGATCGAGCGGGCGATCGACCTGTTCGCGGCCGAGCTCGGGATGGATCCGGCCGACGTGCGCCGGCGCAACTTCATCCCGCGCGATGCGCGAGTGGCCGTACGCGACGGCATCGGGCGCGCACTACGACATCGGCGACTACGGGCGCGCGCTGGATCTGGTGCTGGAGGCGGCGGACTACGAGGGGCTGCGGCGCGAGCAGGAGCGGCGGCGCGCCGAGAGCGGCAAGCGCCAGCTCGGGATCGGGCTGAGCGTGTACGTGGAGGTGACGAACGGCATCACCGAGAGCGAGTTCGGCGCGGTCGAGATCACCGAGGACGGAGGCGCGATCCTCAAGACCGGCTCGTTCTCGCAGGGCCAGGGCCACGAGACCACGTTCGCTCAGATCGTCGCCGCAGCGCACCGGGCTTGCCGCTGGAGAGGATCAAGGTGATCAAGGGCGACACCGACGTCGTCGCGCGGGGGAGCGGCACGTACGCCTCGAAGTCCACGCAGATCGGCGGCGTCGCCGCCAGCCAGGCGTCCGAGCTTCTGGTCGAGAAGGCCAAGCGCCTCGCCGCCGACGAGCTCGAGGCCAGCCCCGAGGACATCCGCCTGGACCTCGAGGCGCGGTCGCTTCCACGTCGCCGGCGCGCCTGAGCCGGCGCTCGGCCTGGGCCGAGCTCGCGGTCTCGCTCCAGATCGGCGGGGCGGCTCGGAGAGCTCACCGCCGAGACGGATTTTGCGGCGGCGCAGCCGACGTTCCCGTTCGGAGCGCACGTGGCTGTGGTCGAGGTCGACACCGAGACCGGCGCGGTCGCGCTGGTGCGGATCGTCGCCGTCGACGACGCCGGGACGATCATCAACCCGATGATCGCCGAGGGCCAGGTTCACGGCGGCCTCGCCGCCGGAATCGCCCAGGCGCTGTTCGAGGAGATGCGCTACGACGAGGACGGCAACCCGCAGAACGCCAACCTGGTGACCTACTGCTTCCCCGGCGCCACCGAGCTGCCCGCGCTACGAGCTGGTCGAGATGGAGACGCCGACCCCGGTCAACCCGCTCGGGAGCCAAGGGGATCGGCGAGTCGGGGACGATCGGCGCGACGCCGGCCGTCCACAACGCGGTGATCGACGCGCTCGCGCCGTTCGGCGTGCGCCACCTCCAGATACCGCTGAACGGCGAGACCGTGTGGCGCGCGATCGACGGCGCCGCCAAGGCAGGTTATCGCCGGGCGTGCGGGCGCGCGGCTCGGGGGCGGGCGGCGCTGGCGGGCGCGCCGGGCGGGGTCAACGGCGTGGCTACAACAGGTTGATCGCCGCGGCGAGCGCCACGGCGAGCGCCACGGCGGCGTAGCCGACGTAGCCGTCGAGCACGAGGATCGCCACCGTGAGCAGGCACGAGAGCACGGTTGCGAGCCAGGCCACGCGGGCGAGATCGAACCGCGACCCGTCCTGCGCCGCCTCGCTCTCGCCGGCTGGGTGCCGGGGTGCCGGGGCCGGCACCTCGGCGACTTCGGGCACCGTCTGATCGGCCGATTCGAGTGCCTGCCGGCCGAGGTGCTTGAGGTCCTGGCCGTCCCCGTCCGGCGGTGCGTGTTCCTGGGAACTCGGCGGCGACGCGTCCTTGGCGGACGCAATCGGCTGTGTCGAGGTCTCGGGCTCCTGGGCCACGATGGTTTCCGATGGACTCAAGCCGGAGGCGCTCCGGGAGGCCACGCCATCACCTCGACCAGATTGCCGGCGGGGTCGCGGACATAGGCGCGGGGCGAGCCCCAGTGCTCGCGCCGCGGATCCACCTCGTGGCCCTGCTCCCGCAGTCGTCGTAGGGTCGCCTCGTAATGGTCGATCACGATACCGACGTGGCCGGATTGTGGCGAGACATCATCTTTCGGCATCAGGTGTATCTGGGTTCCGGCGTGCTGGACCCACGCGGCGCGGCCGGCGATTCCGGGCGGGCGGATCGACGCTTTCGAAGCCGAGAATGGCGTAGAAGTGGAGGCATTCCTCGAGCGTGGCGGGCGGGATCTCTCGGGTCACGTGCTGAAGCATGAGGGCGCGAACATCGCACATTGCGAGGATCGTGAGTAGCCTTGCGCACCTCCCATTGTCCTCAACGGACACAATGGGAGCGGGTCCGCCACCGGCATGACCGATTGTCCGCGGGCCCTGTTAGCTTCGAGCATTCCAACTACCTCGAAGGAGGGAGCCACATGACGAAATCCGAATTCGTCGACCAGGTAGCGGACCGCTCCGGTCTGACCAAGAAGGACGCGGGCGACGCCGTCGAGGCCGTCCTGGTGACGATCGAGGACGCGCTCAAGCGCGGCAGCGAGGTCACCTTCTCGGGCTTCGGCAAGTTCAGCATCTCCGAGCGCGGTGCCCGCGAGGGCCGTAACCCCGCCACCGGCGAGAAGATCCAGATCGCGGCCTCCAAGGTGCCGAAGTTCACGGCCGGTGCCGCGCTCAAGAAGGCCGTCAACTAGCACTCGGCAACGCCCGGCGCTGCGGTCGCGCCCCGGGGGCGTCTGCGACCGCGGCTCGCGCCCGACGGCTCGCGGCACCCGCCGCATCGAGGAGAGGCCCCGCTATGCCTGATCGAACCGCCCTCGCGGCGGCACATCACGCGCCCGCAGACATGGGGCCCGAGGCGACCGGCTTCGGCGACCGAATCGCCGGCGCCGTCGCCTCCCGCAGCTCTCAGCTGGTTCTCGGCCTCGATCCTAATCCGGAACGGCTGTGGCCCGAAGCGCTCGAGTCGGCCGCCCGCTTTGAGGGCACGCCGGCCGAGCGCGCGGCGCGGGCTGTCGACCGCGCACTGTGCGCTCGCGATCGAGGCCGTCGCCGAGCACTGCGTGGCGGTCAAGCCCCAGGTGGCGTGCTTCGAGCGGCTCGGGGCGCCGGGCTGGGAGCGCGCTGCGGGGCGTTGTCGATCTCGCTCACGCGCACGGGCTGCTGGTCATCGCCGACGCCAAGCGCGGCGACATCGACGTCACCGCTGCCGCGTACGCCGCAGGCG
Organism: uncultured Solirubrobacterales bacterium; assembly: GCA_963839105.1. Classification (GTDB taxonomy): domain Bacteria; phylum Actinomycetota; class Thermoleophilia; order Solirubrobacterales; family Solirubrobacteraceae; genus Palsa-465. The sequence continues at coordinate 44,232 of CAWITQ010000003.1, read as the reverse complement.
TTCTTCGGCGAGACCCCGACGCCGTTCGGAGCAGTCCCCGGGCTGGGCGCGGACGCGCTGACGGTGAACCCGCTCCTCGGCAGCGACTCGCTCGAGCCCTTCCTGAACGCGGCCCGGGCGCGGGGCGGCGGTCTGTTCGTCCTCGTCGCGCACCTCGAATCCCGGGGCCCGCGACGTGCAGGAGCAGGCGCTGGCCGGTGGCGAGACGGTCAGCGAGCGGCTGGCCGATCTGGTGGCGCGGCTCGGGGCGCCGGGTCGGTCGGAGCCAGTGGGCTTTGCGACGTCGGCGCCGTGGTCGGCGCCACCGCGCCCGAGCGCCTGGCCAGGCTCCGCGAGCGGATGCCCCACGCGGTCTTCCTGCTCCCCGGCGTGGGCGCTCAGGGCGGGCGCGTCGAGGCCCTGGCGCCGGCGTTCGTCACCGGGTCCCGCCGGCGGGCTGATCTCCGCCTCGCGCGGGATCGTCGACGCCTACGCCAAGCACGGCGGCGTCGCCCGCCGCGGCGGCCGCATCCGAGGCGGCTCGCCTGCGCGAGCTCGCCTGGGACCTCGCGGCCTGAGTGCGCGCCCGGAGCACTGCGACGATGGCCGCGGCCGCCAGCCATGCTCACCCCGTACCGGCCACTTGTAAGATCGCGCGATGGCGGCTAGGAGTCGGGCGCGTTACCTGGCGCCGATCGCGCTCGTCGCGTCGATCGCCGTGACCTATCTGGTGGTGCACGACTCGCTGAAGTCCACGCACTCGACGACGACCACGCAGCACCGAGTGGTGCTGCCGACGCGCACCGCGCGGGCGCAAGAAGCCCGTCCACCGGTCGAACGTGTACGTGGTGAAGTCCGGCGACAGCCTGTCCGCGATCTCGGCCAAGACCGGGGTGGCGGTGGCCACCCTCGAGTCGCTCAACCCGGGCGTCGATCCCAACGCGCTGCAGACCGGTCAGCGGCTGACCTTGCGTAAGTGATGCCGCGCGTGCTGCGCCGTCGGGCGTCGTCGTCACCGCGCCTGCTCGCCCGCTTCGCCACCGTGACGGCGGCCGGCGCGCTCGCCGTTGCGGCCGCCCCCGACCTGCGGCGGAGAGCGGCGGCGCCACCTCGGCTGAGCGCGCGCGCCGCCGAGGTGGTCGTCGCCGACACCGGCCAGGAGCTCTACGGCTACGGCGAGAACCGGCGGCTGGCGATCGCCAGCACCACCAAGCTGATGACCGCGCTGATCACGCTCGAGCGCGTGCCGCTGACGAAGGTGTTCGCCCAGAACAACTACTACCCGGCGTCTGCGGACTCGCAGATCGGGCTCGTGCCGGGCGAGCGCATGACGGTCCACGACCTGCTCGTGGCACTGCTGCTGCCGAGCGCCGACGACGCCGCCGAGGATCTGGCCTACAACGTCGGGCACGGCTCGGTGGCGCGGTTCGTGACGATGATGAACGGCGCGCGCCGCGCAGCTCGGACTGACCCACACGCACTACTCGACCCCGAGCGGCCTCGACACCCCCGGCAACTACTCGACCGCCGGCGACCTGCTCAAGCTGACCCGGTTCGTGCTCACCGACCCAGCCGTTCTTCGCTCGCACCGTCGCCCAGCCGCGGGCGGCGCTCGCCACCGGCCCGGAGCACCACGTCACCAACCGCAACGACCTGGTGGGACGATTCCCCTGGATCACCGGCGTCAAGACCGGCCACACGCTGCAGGCCGGCTATGTGCTGGTCGGCTCCGGGAAGAGGGACGGGATGTCGCTGATCAGCGTGGTGCTGGGCACGCCGAGCGAGTCCGCACGCGACGCGCGACACCCTCGCCCTGCTCGGCTACGGGTTCTCGAACTTCCATTCGGTCACGCCGGTGCGTGGCGGGCAAGGTCCTGGCGCGGCCCACGATCCGCTACCGCGCCGGCACGCACGCCCAACTGGTCGCGGCGAGCACGTTCACGCGCGTGCTTCCCCGGTCGGCGCGAGTCCGGCATCCGCGTCCACGCCCCGGCGCAGCTCACCGGTCCGATCGCGCAGGGCGCGCGCGAGGGCACGGTCGTCGTCCTCGCCGACGGACGCCCGATCGCCCGGATTCCGTTGCTGCTCGCCCACGCGCTGCCTGCCGTCAGCTCCCTGACGGTTGCCGCCAACTACCTGTCGCGAGGATCTACGCTTCTAGTCGCTGATCCTGCTCGTTTGCGCCGCCGTGGGAGCGGTGCTGTTTCACCGGCAACGCACGCGGGCACAAGCCGCCGCAAGCTCGAGATGATCATCACCGTCACGCTCAACGCGGCCCTCGACAAGACGCTCGAAGTCCCCAACTTCACCCCCGGCCGCAGGCACCGCACGGTCGATCAGACGACGATGCCGGGCGGTAAGGGCGTCAACATCGCGAGGGCCATCAAGCGGCTCGGCCAGCCGGTCATCGCCACCGGGCTGGCCGGCGGCGCCACCGGCACCCGCATCGTCGAGTCGCTCAGCCACGAGGCGATCCTGAGCGACTTCGTCCGGATCCGCGAGGAGTCGCGGACCAACACCGCGGTGCTCGACCCGACCACCGGCCTGCACACCGAGATCAACGAGCGCGGTCCGTCGGTGTCGGCGATGGAGCTCGAGCTCTTCCGCGACAAGCTTCTCTACCTGGCCAAGGGGGCGAGCATGTGCGTCTTCGCCGGCTCGCTGCCGCGGGGGATCGAGCCCGACATCTACGCCGGCCTCATCCGCGAGGTCAAGAAGCTCGGGGTGATCACGATCGTCGACACCGACGGCGATCCGCTGCGGCTGGCGGTGCGCGCCGAGCCGCACGTGGTCTCGCCCAACGAGCTCGAGGCCGAGGAGCTCGTCGGGCCACGAGTTCAATGACGACGACGACCGCGCCCAGGCGGTGGTGGAGATGATCCAGATGGGCGCGGGCGAGGCCGTGATGACCGTCAGCGACGGTTGCTACGCACAGATCCACGAGGACGGCTCGTCCGCGCTCTATCGCGTGCGGGTCGAGGAGCAGGAGGCGCGGTCGAGCATCGGGTCGGGGGACGCGTTCCTCGCGGGCTATGTCGCGTCGCGTTACGCCGGCCGCTCGCCCGTGGAGTGCCTGCGCTACGGGGTGGCCTGTGGCGCCGAGTCGACCCAGCACTTCGGGGCCGGCCTGCTCGATCCGGGGAAGGTCGACCGGCTGCTGCCCGAGGTTGAGGCCGAGCGGGTCGAGCTCAGGGCCGAGATCGGGTAGCTCGGGGGGCCGACGGTGGCGCCGGGGGACGCGGTGGCGGCGGCGGTGGTGGCGGTGGCGGTGGCGGTGGCGGTCGATAGTGGCGCGCCAGCGAAGACGCGCCCCGGGGATAACGTTCCACTCGCGGAGCCGAACGCATCGAAGCCGAGGAAGTTCCCGCCCAGCGGGAATAAAGTCGGCTTCGGCGAAACGGCTGCGCCGAGAGGAACGACCTTCCCGCTTGATGGCCCCTGAGCCCCGCGCCGGCCCGAAGTGCCCGGACCGGCGAGCTACTACTCGCCGTAGGACGATGCCACGTAGTGAACCTCCGGACGTCCCGGCCGTCCGGCGCCGGCGCGCCCACCCGGCCCCGCTGGCGATACCGCCCGGCCGCGGCGGTCGCGGATGGAGGAGGCCGCCAGTCCCACCCCGCCACCGCGCCACCGCGGCCCCCGTATTTCCCGCACTTTGCCGGGTTCCGCGACCCAGACGCCGCGAGGCCCGCTGCTAGCATCGGCGGTCCGATGGTTGCCGCCCTCGAGACCTCCATCCCGTCCGCTCCGCGTACTACGCTGCCGCAATGGAAGTAGAGATCGGACGCGGCAAGAAGGCCCGGCGGGCGTACGGGTTTGACGAGATCGCGATCGTTCCCTCGCGGCGCACGCGGGACCCTGACGATGTCGACGTCACATGGACGCTCGGCCCGTACCGGTTCGAGCTACCGCTGCTCGCGGCCGCGCTCGACGGCGTCGTCTCGCCCGAGACCGCCGGCATCATCGGCAAGCTCGGAGGCCTGGCCGTCCTCAACCTCGAGGGCATCTATTGCCGCTATGAGGACGCCGACGCCCAGCTCGAGCGGATCTCCACCTTCTCGCGGGACATCGCCACGCGGGAGATGCAGGACATCTACCGCGAGCCGATCAAGCCCGAGCTGATCGCCCGCCGCATCCGGGAGATCAAGTCACACGGCGTCGTCGCCGCCGCGTCGCTGACCCCGCAGAAGGTCCGCACCTACTGCGACGTCGCGCTCGACGCCGGCCTCGACATCCTGGTGATCCAGGGCACGGTGGTCTCGGCCGAGCACGTCTCCAAGGACGAGAGCCGGCCGCCGCTCAACCTCAAGGAATTCATCCGCGACCTGGCTCCGATGCCGGTCGATCGTCGGGGGCTGCGCCTCCTACCACACCGGGCTTCACCTGATGCGCACCGGCGCCGCCGGCGTGCTCGTCGGCGTCGGCCCGGGCGCGATCTGCACCACCCGGGGCGTGCTCGGCATCGGCGTGCCCCAGGCCACCGCGATCGCCGACGTGGCCGCGGCGCGCTCGCAGCACATGCTCGAGACCGGCGACTACGTCAAGGTCATCGCCGACGGCGGCATGCGCAACGGTGGCGACATCGCCAAGGCGATCGCCTGCGGCGCCGACGCGGTGATGCTCGGCTCGGCTCTCGCGCGCGCCTACGAGGCTCCCGGCCGCGGCTACAACTGGGGCATGGCCACCTTCCACCCGACGCTCCCGCGCGGCACCCGCGTCGCGACCACCCAGAACGGCACGCTCGAGGAGATCATCCGCGGGCCGGCCCGCGAGAACGACGGCACCTTCAACCTGATGGGCGGCCTGCGGACCTCGATGGCCACCACCGGCTACCGGGACATCGCCGAGTTCAACCGCGCCGAGCTGATGGTCGCGCCCGCGCTCCAGACCGAGGGCAAGCAGCTCCAGCGTGAGCAGGGCGTGGGCATGGGCGCACGGGCAGCCACAGTCGGTGTCGCGACTAGCGCCGGTCCCGCGGACTCCGCGGACGCCGGAAGCCGCGCAGACTGCATCCGCTGGCCGCCACCCTCGGTTTCGCGGGTGAAACCGCCGCTCGCCAGCCCCCGCCGTCGCCACCGAAGAGGTGGTCGTCCTCGACTACGGCGGCCAGTACTCGCAGCTGATCGCGCGCCGCGTGCGCGAGTGCGGCGTCTTCTCCGAGCTCCTGCCCCACCACGTGGGCGCCGCCGAGGTGGCGCGCCGGCAGTCCGCGGGGCGTGATCCTTTCCGGCGGGCCCGCGCCGCGTCTACGAGCCGGGCGCGCCCCGGCTGGAGCGCGAGCTCCTCGACCTCGGCGTTCCCGTGCTCGGCATCTGTTATGGGATGCAGCTGCTGGCGCTCGAGCTCGGCGGCCGCGTCGAGGGGGCCGAGGTGGGCGAGTTCGGCCGCTCGCAGCTGACGGTGGCGGACACGGGCCGCCTGCTGGCCGGCACCCCGCCCGAGCAGACGTGCTGGATGTCCCACCGCGACACCGTGTTCGCGCCACCGCCCGGCTTCAGCGCGCTCGCCGCCTCGACCTGCGTCTCCGGTGGCGGCGTTCGAGTCGCCCGAGCGCGGGCGTCTACGGGATCCAGTTCCACCCCGAGGTCGTCCACACGCCCTACGGCAACCAGGTCCTGACCAACTTCCTCGAGGACGTCTGCGGGTGCGAGCGCACCTGGAACCCGCGCTCGGTGATCGACGAGCAGATCGAGCGGATCCGGGCCCAGGTGGGGGAGGGGCGCGCGATCTGCGGCTTGTCCGGCGGCGTCGACTCTTCCGTCGCCGCGTCTGCTCGTCCACCGGGCGATCGGGGACCGCCTGACCTGCGTGTTCGTCGACCACGGCCTGATGCGCAAGAACGAGGGCGCCCAGGTGATCGCCGCGTTCCGCGACCACTTCAAGGTCCCGCTGGTCGCCGTGGATGCTGTCCGAGCGGTTCCTGGCGCCGGCTGGCCGGCGTCACCGATCCCGAGGAGAAGCGCAAGCGGATCGGCGCCGAGTTCATCCGCGTGTTCGAGGAGGAGGCGGCGCGCCTGGACGACGTGCAGCTTCCTCGTCCAGGGGACCCTGTACTCCGACGTGATCGAGTCGGGCGGCGGCACCGGGGCGGCGACGATCAAGTCCCACCACAACGTCGGCGGCCTGCCCGAGGACCTCCAGTTCTCGCTCGTGGAGCCGCTGCGGACGCTGTTCAAGGACGAGGTCCGCGCCGTCGGGGCCGAGCTCGGTCTGCCCGAGCGCCTGGTCTGGCGTCAGCCGTTCCCGGGGCCGGGCCTGGCCATCCGGATCGTCGGTGGCGAGGCCACGTTCGAGAAGCTCGAGATCCTGCGCGAGGCCGACGCCATCCTCCAGGACGAGATCCGCCGCGCCGGCCTCTACCGCGAGCTCTGGCAGTCCTTCTGCGTGCTCCCCGACGTCCGCACGGTCGGCGTCCAGGGCGACGCGCGCACCTACGGCAACGTGATCGTGATCCGCGCCGTGACCAGCGACGACGCCATGACCGCCGACTGGGCGCGGCTGCCCTACGACCTGCTCGAGCAGATCGCCTCGCGGATGATCAACGAGATCCGCGCCGTGGGGCGGGTCGTGCTCGACATCACGAGCAAGCCGCCGGGCACCATCGAGTGGGAATGAGGCCCGGCGCTGGCGCGCGCGGTCGTCTCGTGGGGCCGGTTGCACGCGGCATCCGGCCGCGGCCGGCTAGGCGTGTCGAGAAATTGCCCATGAGGCCGACAACTCGCACGCCCTCAGGGCTCGTGGCCGGGCTCGATCCGCTTGGCGCGGTGGAAGGTGAGGGTCGAGTCGCCACCGCCCGCCTCGCCCTCGATCGGCTCGAGCAGGAACCCGTGGTGATCGCCGAAGTCGTGGTGCTCGAGGACGCGGCCGGCGAACCAGTTCTCGAGCTCCTCGACGATCGGCGCTCCCTCGGGCCCCGGATGCCAGCGGCAGCGGGCGAACTTGTCGACCTCGTCGCCGGTCTCGCCACCGAACAGCTCGGCCCACTCGCCGTCCTCCGTCGGTGACGAAGTGCACGACGAGCACGCCGGCGTGCTGCGCGACGCGGAAGGTGCGGTTCTTGACCGACAGGCAGACCAGGAAGCGGGGCGGATGGATCGAGACCTGGGAGGCGAAGCCGATCAGGCAGCCCGCGCGCTCGCCGTCGGCGGCGGCGGTCACTACCAGCATCGAGTAGTCGAGCTGGTTGACGAGCTTGGTGAACGGCTTCATGGTCGGCCAGGATCTGGGGCACGTACTTGGCCACGTCGTCGGGAAGCTCGCGGCGCGGGAACCAGTGCATGGTGGCGAGCTCGCCGCGGTCGATCTCGATCTCGCCGTCGCTGATCTCGGCATGGAAGATCTGCATCCGGTCGCGACGGAACTCGGCCGTGCCCGAGACCACGCCGATCGGCGCCCAGTCCTGGATCAGGACTCCGAGCTCCTCGTGCATCTCGCGCCGGGCGGTGCTCAGCGCCGCCTCGTCGCGCCGCATCCGGCCGCCGGGGAGGTCCCAGCGCCGGTCGCCGTAGGTGTGGCGCACGAGCAGGACGCGATCGCCCGCGGGTGAGCACGCACTTGACCCCGCGGACCTCGGGCCGGCGCACGAACCAGTACACGCGCAGGAGCCCGTACGCGGTGCGATAGCCGGCGCGGCGGACTGGAATCGGGAGGCGCACGGCATCAGCGTACGCGCTCGTTATCATTGGCCCAAGCCGCGCGTCATCGCGCGGCTTGTGCGTGCCATGAAGACCTACGTCGCGACACCTGCTGACCGCGAGCGCAACTGGCTCGTTGTCGACGCCACCGGGCAGACGCTCGGGCGTCTCGCCACCCAGATCGCCGACGCGCTGCGGGGCAAGCGCAAGCCGACCTATACCCCGCACGTCGACACCGGCGACTTCGTGATCGTGGTCAACGCCGAGAAGATCTCGGTGACCGGCAACAAGCTCCAGGCCAAGCGCTACTACCGCCACTCGGGCTACCCCGGCGGCCTGCGCTCCCGGAGCCTGAACGACATGCTGGAGCGGCGCCCCGAAGAGGTCATCCGCCTGGCCGTCAAGGGGATGATGCCCCGCAACCGCCTGGCGCGTAAGCAGCTGACCAAGCTCAAGGTGTACGCCGGCCCCGAGCATCCGCACGCCGCGCAGCAGCCGCAACCGATGGAGACCACGCAGTGATCGAGCAGCCCCCCGAGGACGAGCGCCAGGACGACGAGTCGGCGCCCCCTCCGACAGCGAGGCCCCGCCGCTAGAGGAGACCCACGCCGTCCACGCCGGGCCCCGCCGACGTCGAGTCAGCCCCTAGCGCCGGCGACGCCGAGCCCAGCCGAGCCGCCGCCGCCGACAGCGAGCCCGCGGCCGAGCCGCCCACGCCGCCGAGCAGCGAGCCCGCGGTCGAGCCGCCCCGCCCACGAGCGAGGAGCCCGAGGCGCTCCGGCCGAGCAGCCTTCCGAGCAGCCCGTCGCCGCCCAGGTCGCCGGCGGACTCCGCCGCCGCGCAGCAGCGCGAGGGCGAGCCGCCCGCGCAGGCCGGCCCCGCCGCCGCGCCGCCCGCCGAGACCGGCGTGGCGCCCGCCTCCCAGGCACCGTCCGCCGACGGACGAGGATCTCGAGGAGGAAGAGGAGGTCACTCCGCGCCAGAAGCCGGAGATCCCGGGCGCCGACCTCACCCCGGACATCGTGCCCGAGGGCGAGCAGTTCCTCGACGCCGAGGCCCGCGCCGCCGCCGAGGCCGAGGCCGAGGCCGCCGCCGCCCGCGACGAGGAGCCCGAGGACCAGGCTCTGCCGATCGCCGACGCGGCGATCGATCTCGCCGCCGGCGCCCGCTACACCGCCACCGGGAAGCGCAAGACGGCGGTGGCGCGAGTGATCCTGCGGCCGGGCACCGGCAGCTACGAGATCAACGGCAAGACGCTCGAGGCGTTCTTCCCGCGCGACACGCTCCAGCGGATGATCCGCCAGCCGCTCGAGACGGTCGGCTACGAGTCACGCATGGACGTGGTCGCCCGGATGCACGGCGGCGGCGTGGCCGCCCAGGCGGGCGCCCTGCGCCACGGCATCTCCCGCGCGCTGATCGTGGCCGACCCGCACCTGCGCGGCGAGCTCAAGCGGCGCGGCTTCCTGACTCGCGACCCGCGGGTCAAGGAGCGCAAGAAGGCCGGCCTCAAGAAGGCCCGGAAGCGGCCGCAGTTCTCCAAGCGGTAATTGCCCCGCCACCTCTTCGGCACGGATGGGATCCGGGGCCGCGCTGGTCACTTCCTGACCGCTGATCTGGCCCTGTCGGTGGCGCGAGCGGCCGTGGCGCGCTCGCCCGCCGAGCGACCGCAGGTGCTGATCGTGCGCGACACGCGCGAGTCGGGCGAGATGCTCGAGTCGGCGATCGCCGCCGGCGTCACCGCGGCCGGCGGAGACGCGCTCCTCGCCGGAGTGCTCCCCACGCCTGCCGCGCCGCTGCTCGTCCGCCGCCACGGGCTCGACCTGGCCGCGGTCATCTCGGCCTCCCACAACCCCTACGAGGACAACGGGATCAAGCTGTTCGGCGCCGACGGATTCAAGCTCGACGACGACACCGAGCACGAGATCGAGGCGCGCCTGGCCGAGACGCCCGCGCCGCCGCCTCACATCGGCCACGTGCGGCGCTTCGAGGGCGCGCTCGAGGACTACCTGCACGAGCTCCAGGCCCGCTTCGCCGAGCTCGACCTGAGCGGCCGGCGGGTCCTGCTCGACTGCGCCCACGGCGCCACCTTCCGCGCCGCACCCGAGATCTTCCGCCGCCTCGGCGCCGAGGTCACCGTGATGGCCGATCAGCCCGACGGGCGTCAACATCAACGACGGCTGCGGCTCGACCCACCTGGGAGGCCTGATCGAGGCGATGCAGGGCGGCTCGCTACGACGTCGGGTTCGCGTTCGACGGCGACGGGGACCGGGTGCTGGCCGTCGACCGCAACGGCGTCGTCGTCGACGGAGACGAGCTGGTCGCCCTGGCGGCGTTTCGACCTGCGCGATCGGGGCCGCCTGCCCGGCAACGGCGTGGCGGTGACGGTGATGACGAACTACGGCTTCCACAGCGCCATGGCCGCGGCCGGGATCGAGGTGGCGATCACGGCGGTGGGCGACCGCTACGTGCTCGACGAGCTGCGCCGGCGGGGATGGGCGCTCGGCGGCGAGCAGTCGGGGCACATCATCGAGCTGGGCTTCGGTCCCTCCGGCGACGGGATCGCCAGCGCGCTGCTCACGCTCGAGGCTCTCGACGGCGGCGATCTCACCGAGCGCCACGCGATGGAGAAGCTGCCTCAGAGGCTGGTCAACATTCGCGCCGCCGACCGGGCCGCGCTGAGCGCCGCCATGGACGATCCCGGGCGTCAAGGCCGCGATCGAGCGCGAGCACGCGGCGCTGAACGGGCGCGGCCGCGTGCTCGTCCGGGCGTCGGGGACCGAGCCGCTGATCCGGGTCATGGTGGAGGCGCCGAGCGAGGAGGAGACCGACGACGTCTGCGCCCGGCTGGCCGAGGTGGTGCAGGGGAGCTTCGGGTAGCGGGCGCTCGCCGCCGCCCGTCGTCAGATCAAGCGCTGGTCCTCCGGGACCTTGGGCATGGTCGAGGAGATCGTCTGCATCACCCACCAGAAGCGCGGCACCTCTGGATACAGGAGGGCCTTGCCGCTGGTGATGAGCCCGACGGAGATCCCGCGCTCGGGGTCGCCCCAGCCCATGATGTTGATCAGCCCCAGGTGGCCGAAGGCGTGGTCGGTGTCGAGCCCGAAGGGGCTCAGGAACTTGGAGCCGAGCATCAAGCCGTAGCTGAAGCGGGTGGGGAAGCCGAGGGACAGGTCGATCTCCAGACGCGACTGCTCCTCGACCGCGCGGTGGATCGTCTCGCGCTCCATGATCCGGACCCCGTCGAGCTCGCCGCCGGCGCGGAAGATCTCGAAGAAGCGCGAGAGCTCGTTGGCGGTGGTGACCACGTTGGCCGACTCGATCACCGCGGTGAGAACGCGGGGGTCGCGGGCCAGCTCCGACCAGCTCCTCGACGGGCATGCTGAGCACGCGCTTGACCGCGATTGTCAGGGGCGGGAACAGCTTCGCGCCGGTGACGTAGTCGCGCCCGACCTTGTCGAGGTCCTCCTCGGCCACGCCCCAGTTGCCCCAGCGGAAGGACAGCGGGCGGAGGATCTCCTCGGCCAGGATGTCGCGGATCGAGCGGCCGGTGGCGCGAGTGACGACCTCGCCGAGGATGAATCCGCCCGAGGCGGCGTGATAGGCGAGCATCGTGCCCGGGGTCACGAACGGCTTGGAGTCGCAGATCGAATTGATGATGTACTCGCGGTCGTTGATCCGCTCGACGTCGAGCACCTCCTCTGGGCAGCGCCGGGGACGCCGGCGCGGTGGGCGAGGACGTGGCCGATCGTGGTGTCGCCCTTGCCGTGCTTGGCGTACTCCGGGGATGTAGTCGGAGACGCGATCCTTGATGTCGAGCGCGCCCTTCTCCTGGCAGAGGTGGACGACCATCGCGGTGATCGCCTTCGAGGCCGAGTAGACGAGGTACGGGGTGTCGGTCGTGACCGGGACCTTGGGCGCGTCGGGCGGGTCCTCGGGACCGTTGCCGGAGGCGTGGCCGATGGCGCGGTCGAGCAGGACGGCGCCATGGCGGCGCACGCACAGCTGGAGGGCCGGATGCACTCCGGTCTTGTAGAGGCCGACGGCGGCGCCCCACATCTTCTCGACCTGGTCGCGGCTCGAGCCCAGCGACTCAGGATCGGCCTCGTCGCCGATCGTGGTGACCGCATCGAGGTCCTCGGGGAGGTTGATCCGGCGCAGCGGATCGCCGATGAGCGGCAATTTAGGCACTAGGAATGGCCCCCGTGGGCGTCGAATTCCCTTCGCACACGCAGAACTCTACGAAACGTTGTTCTGGGAGAACGCCCTGCCCTGGCTAACATGGGCGGCTCGTTCTCGGCTTCGGCCGCAGGACGCGGGCCGCCGGTGCGGCCGGACCCCACGCGACAGGAGAAACAGCGCGGATGTGCGGAATCGTCGGCTATGTCGGTCCCCGGAAGGCTCGGCCCCTGCTGCTCGCGGGGCTCGAGAAGCTCGAGTATCGCGGCTATGACAGCGCCGGCATCTCCGTCCTGGAGGGCGACCGGATCGACGCCGTGCGGGCGGTCGGCAATCTGACCGCGCTCCGGGAGGTGATCAACGGGCGCGACGAGGCGTCCGCCGCGGGGGGCGTGGCCTCGCCGAGCGTCCTGCGCCTGCGACCGGGATCGGCCATACCCGGTGGGCCACCCACGGGCGCGTGACCGAGCAGAACGCACACCCGCACTTCGATACCGCCGATCGCGTCCACATCGTGGTCAACGGGATCGTCGAGAACTACCTCGAGCTCAAGGAGCGCCTGATCGACGGTGGCGCGAGCTTCACCTCGGAGACCGATGCTGAGGTGATCGCGCATCTCGTGGCCGAGCACCACGAGGGTGATCTCGTGGACGCCGTCCGGCGCGCCTACGCGGAACTGCGCGGCCACTACGCGTTCGTGGCCATGAGCGCCGACGATCCCGGCCTGCTCGTGGGCGCGCGCAAGGAGTGCCCGCTGATCATCGGCCGCGGCGAGGGCGAGCAGTTCATCGCCTCGGCGATCCCCGCGTTCCTGCGCGAGACGCGGAACGTCCAGTACATCGAGAACGACGAGATCGTCGTGATCCGGCCCGAAGGCGTGAGCTTCCTCGACGCCGCGGGAGAGCCCCTCGAACGCGACGTGGTCGAGATCGACTGGGATCCGGAGACGGCCGAGAAGCAGGGCTTCGAGACGTTCATGCTCAAGGAGATCCACGAGCAGGCGGACGCCGTCGCCGAGACCATCGGTGAGCGAGCCGTGCGCGAGGACGGCATCGACCTCGGGGAGCTCGGGACGATCGATGACGCGGTTCTGCGCGACGTCCGGCGGGTGGTGATCGTCGCCTGCGGCACCTCCTACCACGCTGGACTGATCGGGCGCTACGCGATCGAGGAGTGGGCGCGGGTGCCGGTCGAGGTTGAGATCGCCTCCGAGTACCGCTACCGCAACCCGGTGGTGGGAGAGGGCGACCTGGTCATCGGCATCTCCCAATCCGGAGAGACGGCCGACACGCTGGCGGCGATGCGAACCGCGCGCGACCGCGGCGCCACCGTGCTGGCCGTGACCAACGTGATGGGCTCCCAGGCGACGCGCGACGCCGACGGCGTGTTCTTCACGCGGGCGGGGCTCGAGATCGGCGTGGCCGCGACCAAGACGTTCGTGAGCCAGGTGGTGTCGATGTACCTGCTGGCGTTGCGGCTGGCCGAGCTCCGGGGCACGCTCGCTCCCGACGCGCTCCGCGCGCTCGTGGGCGAGCTCAAGCACCTGCCGCACCTGATCGCCGAGATGCTCGAGAGCAGCGACGACGTGATCCGGCAGATCGCCGAGGAGCACTTTCGCGCCGAGTTCTTCCTGTATCTGGGGCGCCACGTGGGGCTGCCGGTGGCGCTCGAGGGCGCTTTGAAGCTCAAGGAGATCTCCTATATCGCCACCGACGCCTACGCCGCCGGCGAGATGAAGCACGGGCCGATCGCGCTGCTCGACGAGTCGACGCCGGTCGTCGTCGTCGCCACCGAGTCACCAGTGCTCGAGAAGGTGATCTCGAACATCCAGGAGGTGCGCGCGCGGGGCGCGCACGTGATCGCCGTCGCCAGCGAGGGGAGCGACGTCGTCGCGGGTCATGCGGAAGCGGTGATCTCGGTGCCGCGCACGCAGTGGATGCTCGCGCCGCTGCTGGCGGTGATCCCGCTCCAGCTGCTGGCGTACTACATCGCGCGCCACCGCGGGCTGAACGTCGATCAGCCGCGCAACCTGGCCAAGACGGTCACGGTGGAGTGACGCCCCGGGCGCTGCCCGACTGGCTCGAGCCGCTTCCGGACGCCGGCGAGCAGCGAGCGCTCGACGAGTGGGCGATCTCCGAGAGGGGGATCCCGAGCCTCGAGCTGATGGAGCGGGCGGGGACCGGGCTCGCCGACCTCGTGGACGAGCTCGTCGTGGGCGGCGAGGTCGCCGTCGTATGCGGGAAGGGCAACAACGGCGGCGACGGGTACGTGGCCGCGCGCGTGCTGCGCGAGCGGGGGCGCTCGGTGCGGGTGCTGACGCTGGCGCCGGTGGAGGAGCTGGGCGGCGACGCGCTGGAGAATGCCCGCCGTCTGCCGGGGGACCCGCCGGAGTCGTTCTCCGCTGACGCGCTGAAGGGGGCAGCGGGAATCGTCGACGCGATCTTCGGCACCGGCTTCTCGGGTGAGCCGCGCGAGCCGGCGGCGGGCGCGATCGCGGCGATCAACGGGCTGAGCGACGCCGTGGTGGTGGCGTGCGACATGCCGAGCGGCGTCAACGGGTCGACCGGCGAGGTGTCCGGTGAGGCGGTGCGGGCCCGGGCGACCGCCACCTTCCACGCGAGCAAGCCTGGGCTTTGGGTGGCTCCTGGTAAAGATCACTCCGGCGAGGTGCGGGTCGTTGACATCGGCATCCCGTCTGGAGGTCCCGGGTCGCCGTCGGTAGGGCTCATCTCAGACCGGGTCACCGACGACGTGCCGCGGCGCGGGCGGGAATCGACGAAGTTCGCGGCCGGAAGCGTGTTGGTGTGCGGCGGCTCGACCGGGCTCACGGGCGCCCCGTGCATGGCGGCGGAGTCGGCGATGCGCGCCGGAGCGGGTTACGTGACCGCTCTGATCCCCGGGTCCTTGAACCTGATCTTCGAGACGCGCCTGCTCGAGGTCATGACGGTGCTGCTGCCCGACGCCGATGGGTCGCTGCTGGCCGAGGGAGCCGAGGTCGTCCTGGGGCGCGCGGGGCGGGCGGACGCGCTGGTGCTCGGGCCCGGCTTGGGGCGTTCCGACGGCGCGTTCGAGCTGGCGCGAGCGGTGGCGCGGCAGGTGGAGCTTCCGTTGCTGCTCGATGCCGACGGGTTGAACGCTCACGCTGGGCAGTTGGGCGTGCTGTCCGAGCGGCCAGCGCCCACGGTGATCACGCCCCACGCGGGGGAGCTCGCGCGGCTGCTGGAGGTCGAGAGCTCGGCGGTGGGAGAGCGGCGCCTCGAGAGCGCGCGCCGCGCCGCCGCCGAGTCGGGGGCGATCGTCGTGCTGAAGGGCGACGACACGATCGTGGCCGAGCCCGAGGGGCGCGTCGCGGTCAACCGCGGCGGCGCATCCGCGCTCGCCACCGCGGGCACAGGAGACGTGCTGTCCGGCGTGATCGGGGCCTACCTGGCCAAGCACATGGATCCGTTCCACGCAGCGTGCGCCGGCGTGTTCGTCCATGCCGGGGCCGGGCGACTGGCCGCGCGCGAGCGTGGGTCTGAGGGCGTGATCGCGCGGGACGTGATCGAGGCACTCCCGCACGCGCTGCCTCCGCGCGGCGGGTCCACGCCCTAGGCTCTGCGGCCGTGGCTGTCCGCGCCCTGGCCCGGGTGAACCTCGCCGCTGTGGAGCGCAACGTGGCGCGGCTGCGCGGGGGGCTGTCCTCTGGGGCTGCCTTGTGCGCGGTCGTCAAGGCGGACGGCTACGGGCACGGCGCGGCGGCGGTGGCGCGGGCGGCTCTAGCCGGTGGCGCCGAGTGGCTGGCGGTGGCCACGGCCGGTGAGGCCGCGGCGTTGCGAGCCGAGGGGGTGGAGGGCCGGCTGCTCGTGATGGGGGCGCTGAGCGAGGAGGAGCTACCGGTGGCGTTGAGCGCCGATGCCGACCTGGTGGCGTGGAACGAGGGGTTCGTGCGGGCGCTGGAGCGGCGCGCGGTCGAGCGGCCGGTCCGGGTTCACGTCAAGCTCGATACGGGGATGGGGAGGCTGGGCACGCGCGACCAGGACCAGGCGGTGGGGGTGGCGCGGGTCATTGCGGACGGCGGGCCGCGGCTGGAGCTGGCGGGGGCGATGACGCACTTCGCGACGGCGGACGACGATCCCGAGTTCATGGAGGTCCAGCTCGGGCGGTTCGGAGCTTTCGCTTCGGAGGTACGCCGGCTCGCACCGCGCGCTGTGGTGCACGCGGCGAACAGCGCGGGCACGCTTCGATCGGACGCGGCGCACTTCGATCTCGTGCGGTGCGGGATCGCGATCTACGGCTGCGACCCGATGCACGAGGATCCGGGCGCGCGTGAGCTGGAGCCGGCGCTTGAGCTGCTGAGCTATGTGGCGGCGGTGAAGCGGGCATCGCCGGGGGACAGCGCGGGGTACGGGCGCCGGTTCGTCGCCGAGCGCGAGACGTGGATCGCCACCGTGCCGATCGGCTATGGGGACGGCGTCCGGCGGGCGCTGACCAATAACTGCGAGGTGCTCATTGCCGGTCGTCGGTATCCGCTGGTGGGAACGGTGAGCATGGACAACATCACGGTCGATGTCGGTGGCGATGTCGGTGGCGAGCCAACGGTGGCGGTCGGCGAGGAGGTCGTCCTGATCGGACGTCGTGGGTCGGAGCGGATCACCGCGGAGGATCTGGCGCGGCGAATCGGCACGATCAACTACGAGGTCGTTTGCGGGATCTCGGGGCGGGTCCCGCGCGCGTATCACCGGGATGGGGCGCCGGCGTGAACGACCCGGTGGCGGCTCTGGCCGGGGTCGCGCCGGAGGGCGCGTGGCTCGTCGGTGGCGCGGTGCGCGACCGGCTGCTGGGACGGGAGACGACGGACTTCGACGTGGCCGTCCGCGAGCAGCCGCGGCGCGTGGCGCGGGGACTGGCGCGCGCCACCGATGGGCACGTATTCAGCCTCTCGGAGGGCTTCGGCGGGTGGCGTGTCATCGCGCGCGACCGGTCGTGGCAGGTTGACGTGCTCCCGCTGGCGGGCGAGAGCATCGAAGAGGACCTGGCGCAGCGGGATCTGACGGTGAACGCGATCGCGGAGTCGGTTGGCGCCGGCGCGTGCGGCGGCGCGTACGTGGACCCGCTCGGGGGCCGGGAGGACCTTGCCGCCCGGCGATTGCGGATGGTGAGCGCGGATGCGTTCGTCCGCGACCCGCTCAGGGTGATGCGCTTGGCGCGGCTCGCCTGCGAGCTGGGATTCTCGGTTGAGCCGGTGACGGGCTCGGCGGCGCGGGCGAGTGTGGGCGGCCTGGCCGGGGTTGCGCCCGAGCGCGTGTTCGCCGAGCTAAGGCGGATCGTGGTCGCCGACCGCGTCCTCGAGGGGCTGGCGCTGATGGACGAGCTCGGCGCAACGGACGCCGTGCTGCCCGAGCTGAGCGAGACGAGAGGGGTCGAGCAGAGCCACTTCCACCACCTCGACGTGTACGAGCACACGCGCGCCGTCCTGACCGAGGCGATCGGGCTTGTTCGCGATCCCGGTGCGGTCTTCGGCGCGGAGACGGGCGAGGCGCTCCGTGTGCTCTTCGCCGAACCGCTCGCCAACGAGCTCACCCGAGGCCAGGCGCTGCGGTTCGGAGCGCTGTTCCACGACATCGCCAAGCCGCAGACGCGTTCGACGACGCCCGAGGGGCGGATCACGTTCGTGGGCCACGACGCCGTGGGCGCGGAGGTTGTGGGCGCGGTGCTCATGCGGCTGCGGGCGAGCCAGCGGCTGGCCGAGTACGTGGCGGATCTCGCGCGCCATCACCTCCGGCTCGGCTTCCTGGTTCACCGGATGCCGCTCGATCGGCGCACGATCTACCACTACCTGCGCGCGTGCGAGCCCGTGCAGGTCGACGTCACCGTGCTCAGCGTGGCCGATCGGCTGGCCACGCGGGGGCAGGGATCCGACGTCGCGATCGCGCGCCACCTGGAACTGGCGCGCCAGATGCTTGACGAGGCGCTGTCGTGGCGGGCGCGCCGGCCGCGGCCGCCGGTGCGCGGCGACGAAGTGGCGCGGGCGCTCGGCATCCGTCCCGGCCCCGAGATCGGGCGGATCCTCGCCGACCTCGAGGAAGCGAGCTTCGCGGGGGAGATCGACTCGCCGGCGCAGGCGATCGAGCGGGCGCGGGAGCTCGCGGCCGGGCGGGGTCAGGCGGATCGATAGGCTGCCGTGCCGTGAGCGATCAAGACTGCATCTTCTGCAAGATCGTCGCGGGTGAGCTGCCAGCTCAGATCGTCGACGAGACCGAGCGCACGGTCGCGTTCATGGACATCAACCCGGGCACCCGCGGCCACCTGCTGGTGATCCCGCGCCGGCACGCGCGTGATCTCCTCGAGATCGACGGCGAGGATCTGAGCGCGACCATCGCCGGGGCGCAGAAGATGGCGCGGCGGGTGAAGGAGCGGTTGGGCGCGGATGGCGTGAACCTCCTGAACTCGTGCGGCGAGGTGGCGTGGCAGACCGTGTTTCACTTCCACATCCACGTGATTCCGCGCTACGAGGACGATCCCCTGCGCCTGCCGTGGCAGCCCGAGCCGGGCGACGAGGACGAGATCGCCGCGGTCGCCGATGAGCTGCGATGAGCGGTTCTGAGGCGCCGGTCCGCCTCGACCACGACGGCGACGTGGCCGTCGTCACGATCGACTCGCCGCCGCTGAACCTGTACGACCTCCGGCTGCATGAGGCCCTGGAGTCGGCGGTGGCCGAGCTCGAGTCCTCGCCGCCCCGCGCGGTGCTGTTCCGCGCCGAGGGACGGGTGGTCAGCGGGGGCGTGGACGTGTCGGTGTTCGCCGCCCAGGAGAGCGCGGCGTCGGCGACGGAGCTGTTCGCGCGCCTGGTGTCGATCGCCCGGAGCGTCGACGGGCTTCCGTGTCCGACCGTGTTCGCGGCCCACGCGCTGTGTCTTACGTGGGCCTTTGAGCTGGCGCTGGCCTGCGACGTGATCCTCGCTGCTGAGTCGGCGAGCTTCGGCCTGGTCGAGCGGGTGGTCGGCCTGACGCCGGCGATGGGGGGAACCCAGCGCCTCGCCGAGCGCGCCGGCACCGGGCGCGCGCGCGAATTCGTCATGACCGGAGGCCGTTACGACGCCGAGACGCTCGAGCGCTGGAACGTGGTCAACCGCGTGATGCCCGACGAGGGGTTCGATTCGGCGGCGCTGGAGTTCGCGCGCGATCTGGCCGCGGGGCCACCGCTGGCGCACGCCGCGACCAAGCAGGTCATCCGGGAGTACCTCGCCGGCGGCCTCGAGCACGCGAACGACCGTGTCAGCGAGATCGCCGGCGACCTGTTCGACACCAAGGACCTGCGGGGGGCGGTCCAGTCGTTTCTCGAGCACGGGCCGGGGCGCGCGCGGTTCGAGGGGCGGTAGCCCGCGGCCGGGGGAGGGGCACGCTCGCGCGGGGCGGCGGGGGGTTCCGGGACCCCTGCTATCAGCGCGCCATGTGACCGCTCACCCTGGTAGGTTTCCCGCGTTTGACTGGGGCCCTCGGGACAGCAACGTCCGGAGGTCCGAAACGTGGGATTCGAAGGTGAGTGCATGGCAACGGGAACCGTCAAGTGGTTCAGTGACGACAAGGGCTTCGGATTCATCACGCCCGATGATGGTGGGCGTGATCTGTTCGTCCATTTCACCGGCATCAACGGCGATGGATACCGCTCGCTGCCCGAGGGCTCCAAGGTCTCCTATGAGGAGGAGGCCGGTCCGAAGGGGCCCAAGGCAGTGAACGTCACGAAGATCTAACCCAACCGGATTTCGCCGCCTCACCGCTTCCCGGCCCGGGCCGGCGTGCAACGCATCCCGCAACTTGGGATGTCGCCGTGGTGTTCAATGGGGGCAATGCGTCGCTTTTTCCTGGCATTTCTCGTGGCGTCAGCCGCGATCGCGCTGGCGCCTGCGATGGCCGCTGCCCAGGAGCTGGAGCTGGGAACGACCTCGAGCAAGCTCGTTGCGCCGAGTTGCCCGAAGAACGTCGCGCCCGCGAACTGCACCATCATCCTGACGCGGACGACCGCCCTCGAGACGCTGCGCGACGGCGTCGCCTACCCAAGCACGGTCAAGACCGCCGGGCGCATCGTCGCCTTCACCGTCGGACTCTCGCGGCTCAGCAGCAGCGTCAGTACGACCAAGCAGGACCTCCACTACCTGGACACGACCTATGGGGGGACCACGCGAGTGGCGGTCACGGTGCTCAAGCCGGTGGGAGCGCACAACCAGCGCCGCTGGCAGGTCGTGGCGCAGAGCCCGCCGGTCCACGTGCAGCCGTGGCTCGGCAAGGTCGTCCGCTTCTCGCTTGCCAAGAGCCTGCCGGTGGCACCCGGTGAGACGGTCGCGCTGACGACGCCGACCTGGGCGCCGGTGCTGTCGATCAACTTGCCCTCCAAGCAGTTCGCGTACCGCCAGAGCCGCACGAGCGGATGCACCTCGCCCCCGTCGAGCAGCGCCGCGCAGTCGGTCGGACAGAGCACGCAGTACCTGTGCAACTACGCCGGAACGCGGGTGGAGTACTCCGCCACCGAGGTCACGGGGAGCGCGCCGTCGAACTCGGTCACCTCATCGCTCTGCCCCAGCCGCGCCACCGTGACCAGCTGTCCGGTCGTGCTCTCGCGAACGACGGGCCTGGAGACGATCGCCGGCGGCGTGGACTACCCGACGACGGTCAAGAGCGCGGGCAATCTCGTGTCGTTCACGGTGTCGTCGTCGGGCCTGGGCGGCAGCAGGTCGACCCGCTCCAGCGAGATCACCGCGCTCGACCGCGCGTTCGGATCGCCGCCGGAGGCCGCCGTGACCGTGCTGAAGCCCGTCGGTTCAGCGAGGCAGCGGCGATGGACGGTGGTGGCGAGCAGCCCGGCCTTCGACCTCACCTCGTACATCGGCAAGTCGGTGGAGCTGGTGCTGAGCTCGAGCCTGGCGGTGAAGCCGGGGGAGACGATCGCTCTCACCACCCCGACCTGGGCGCCGGTGCTGTTCCCAGGCGCCTCGCGCCAGTACGCCTACCGGCAGAGCCGCTCCACCAAGTGCAGCAGCTCGCCGAATCCGAGTGCGGCGCAGCTGCAGGCCGGCCAGAGCGCGCGCTACCTGTGCGACTACGCCGGGGTCGGCGTGTCGTACAGCCCCAACGTCATCGCTGCGCCCGCGGTTCCCTCCAACTACGTGCGCTAGATCCGCTCCGGTCCGGTGGCGCGACGCGCGGTCTGGCTGGTGCGACGGGCGGTCTGGCGCGACGCGGGCCTCGGACCGGCGCCACGTGCAGCGGCCGTAAGCGCGTCCTCGGCGGAGGAAGGCGCGCCAAGACGAGGTTCTGCCCGGTTTCGGGATGGGCGGGTCTAGCAGGCGGCCGGATTTTGCTGACAGAACGCGGAGCCGAGCCCGGCGCCGCCGGTGCCACCGCCACCGGAGCCTGTCCCGGTGCCACCGCCTCCCGTACCCGCGCCGGTCCCACCCGCACCGGTGCCGCCACCGCCGGTCGCGCCGCCGCCCGTCGTACCGCCGCCCGTCCCTGTGGGCGTTGCGGCGCCCACACCGGAGCCGCCCGTGTTGCCGGTGGCGGGCTGGCTGGACGCGCCTGAGCTGGGCGCGACCTGGCTGCCGGACGACACCGACGAACCGGTACCGGCAGTCGAAGCGCCGGTGGCGCCTGAGGACACCGGGGCACCCCCGGTCGAGGCCGAGGCGGTGGTCGTCGTCGCGGTGGTCGAGGTGTCCGTCGTGGGCGTGATCGACGCGGTGGCGGCGGCGCCACCGGGGATCGTGAGCGCCGGGGCGCCGGAGGTGTCGGCGGACGGGGTGCCCGAGCCGCCACCGCACGCCGCGATAGCCACGGCCGAAAGCAGGCCCGCGGCGAGCGCCGCGAGCGTCGCCAGCGAGGGGCGGCGAGGAGACACTACGAGGGCAGCGGATCCATGCGCCGTCCGCAATGCGGGCAGTCATTCAGGTCTTTCTGAATGAGCTGATCGCACCAGTTGCAGAAGCGCAGGTTCTCGATCGACCAGGGCAGCTCCGAAGGCGTGGGCGCAAGCGGCAACAGCTGCGCGACCACCTCCAGCTCCTCGCCGGTTTCACGATCGAGATACGCCTGTCCGGGTTCGGCCTCGAGGATGACCTCGCGGCCGGTGGACGGCGTCCGCATGCGGTACCTCTGACGGAGCCTCATGCGGGGCCATGCTACCAGCGGTTCCGGGCGCGGTCGGGGGTGGCGGGGGTCCTTGTGGCGGCGGTGCGGTGGCGGGCACTGTGCTGGCAGGCGCTGTGCTGGCGGGCGCTGTGCTGGGTCCGCCGGGCCGCGCGGGATGGCCTCGGATAAGCGGGGCGCACAATGGCCTCGGAGAGGCGCGGGGCGCACGATGGCGTGGAAGGAGCGCGGATTAAGTGCCGCTCGGGACGCGGGTTTCGCCGAAGTCGCGCTTTGTCGCGCTATTCGAGGACTTTGGCGACCTCGGCGAATCTGTCGCGCCGAAAGGAACGTTATCCGCGGTGGCGCGGCGTCCCGCGAGGAGGCACCGACGCCGCGCGCTGGGATAGAGTGCCGCCCGCAGCGTATGGTCAAAGCACTCCGAAGCCTCATCGCCGGCGGCTTGGTCACGCTGGTCGCACTTGTACTGGGAGGATGCGCGGTCAAGCACCCGGTTTCGAACGTGGTGCAGGGCAAGCAGCTGTTCGTGGCCAAGTGCGGCTCGTGCCACACGTTGGCGCACGCCCAGACTGCGGGCACGATCGGGCCGAACCTGGACGACGCATTCCGGCAGGATCGGACCGACGGGGTCAAGAGCACGTCGATCCAGGGCCTCGTGAGCTACTGGATCCAGTATCCGAACAACACCGGCGTGATGCCGGCGATGCTCTACACCGGCCAGAAGGCCCAGGACGTCGCTTCTTACGTGGCTGCGGTGGCGGCCAGGCCGGGCCAGGACACGGGCGCGCTGGCGCTCGCCGGTGGCGTGACCGGCACCACGCCGGCTGACGGCAAGAAGGTGTTCACCGGCATCGGCGGCTGCGGGTCGTGCCACGTGCTGGCCGCGGCAGGGACGACGGGCACGGTCGGACCCAACCTGGACAAGCAGTTGAAGGCCGACTGCGGCAGCCCGGCGTCCAAGAAGGTCCGGGGAACCACGTACCAGCAGTGCATCAAGAACGCCATCGTCAATCCATACGCCTACATCCCCAGCGGCTACCGGTCGGGCGTGATGCCGAACACCTTCGGGCATACGCTGACCAAGACCGAGATCACCGCGCTGGTCAACTTCCTCTCCACCGCCGCGAAGTAGGCGGCGCGTCGTTGATTCGGGTCTGTGGACCCGGGCGTTTTCAGGTGGCGGCGGTGCGCGAGCGCAGCCGCTCCCAGAGCTCGTCGCTCCGACCGGCGGCGACGGCGCGGGCCGCGCGGCGCTCGTCGAGCTCGAGGCCCTGAGAGGCCGCGTAGTCCAGCAGGCTCTGGCGCTCCTCGCCCTCCCGGGCGACCTTCAGGAACAGCCAGCAGAACAGGCAGATGGTGAGGATGCTCTCCTCGACCATCATCACCCCGGCGGCCGCGACCTGGTCGCCCATAGAGCTGATGTGCCAGTGCGCATCGCCGGCGAGGTAGTAGGGGTAGAGGACGGTCCCGGAGAAGATCATCACGTTGGCGAGCACCGTCCCGACTAGCCGCACGACCACGATGTAGACCAGCCGCCAGGCGTTCGTGAACCACTGCGGCTTGGGCAGCGGCCCGATCAGGGCCATCCAGACGGCGATCCCGAACCCGAGGAAGGTGGCGTGCTCGAGCGCGTGGAGCGAGTCGTGGCGAAGCGCGGCCTGGTAGAGCACCGGCGTGTGCCAGGCGTAGAAGTTGACCGCCCACGCGACCACGGCAAGGACGGGGTGGGTGAAGACGCGCAGCGGCCCCAGGAAGCGGTTGCGCAGGAGCGGCGCCAGAAGCGGCCCGGTGAAGCCCAGCACGATCAGGAGCGCCGCCAGATCGCCGATCAGGAGGTGCTCGACCATGTGGGCGACCAGAAGCTGGTCGCTCAGTGTGTCGACCGGCGGGCTCAGGGCGATCGCCATCAGCACGAGGCCGCCGGCGAAGCAGCCCTGACGCCACTCGGGGACCGCGCGGCCGGCGCGGGTGAGCGTCTTCACCCGCGCGCGATAGGGCAGCCAGAAGGCCAGCGCGAGCAGCGGCAGCAGGACGGAGCCGACCGGCCCGACGGCCGCCACGGGAGACGCGCCCGGAATCACGCCTGCAATGTTGCCACCCCAACAGAGGAGGGAGGGCGCGGAAGCGAGGCCGGGTTAGGTCAGGGCCTCTACGGCCAGCACCACGACCACGATCACGGCGATGAGGACCACGCCGTAGAGCAGGGCCCTGAAGGCCTCGGCCTCTGATCGCAGCGGATTCAGCACTAGCGCACTAAAGGACGTAGACCGACGTGTAGACGATGATCCACATGATGTCGACGAAGTGCCAGTAGATCCCCGGCACCTCCATGCCCTGGTGGTGCTCGGCGGTGTAGTGACCTCGGAACGCCCGGACGGTCACCATCAGCAGCAGGCACAGGCCGATAAACACGTGGGCGCCGTGCAGGCCCGTCAGGGAGTAGAAGACCGTCGCCTGGGCGGAGGCGTGGGGCGGAAAGCCGACGTGGACGTACTCGTTGACCTGGACGAACAGGAACGTGAGGCCGAGCAGGAAGGTCGTGAGCATCCCGGCCTTGAGTCCGAAGCGGTTGCCCCGCTTGACGGACTCGAGCGCCCAGTGGATCGTGACCGACGACGAGATCAGGATCGCCGTGTTGATCCCCGCCACAGCCTCGGGCAGCGTGGTCCCGTGGGCGGGCCAGGGGTTGTGGTTGGCGACGCGAATGAAGAAGTACGCCGTGAAGAAGGCGCCGAAGATCATCACCTCGGACATGATGAAAAGCAGCATGCCGAGCAGAGGCGCCTCCACCCGCGAGGAGCGGTGCGCGGGCGGGGGGCCGTGGTGCTCGTGGGCTATAGAGGCGGCTTCCATGTCGTCTATGCGGCGGCGTTGTTGGAGGGCTCGCTGTGGACCACGTGCTCGACCGGCTTGCCGGTGCTCCGCTTGACCCGTTCGATCAGGTCGCTGCGGAGCCAGCCCGACTTGGTCTCCGAGAAGGTCGAGATCACGATGTCGTCCACGCGGAAGTACTGCAGCGCGTTCATGATCGCCGTGTAGGGATCGGGGTCGCCCACCATGCCGGCGCCGTGCAGGCCGCGGACGTGGAGGCGGTCGAGCACGAGCTTGAGCCGGGTGCGGGCGCGCTGAATCGACTGTCCGTGCCCGCCCTCGGCCGGGATCACGATGATGAAGAGCTGGCCGCGGTCCTTCTCGTTGAAGGCGTCGGCCTTCTCCTTGAGCGCCTGGAGCAGCTCGTCGCCGGAGGCGGTGCGGTTGGCGACGGCCAGCGTGATGTGGAAGGGCAGACCCTCGGAGTCGATGTCGTTGACCACGTGGGTCACGGGCACGCCGCTGACCTCGCGGACACGGTCGATCAGATCGCGCCGGAGCCAGCCCGAGCGCGTCGCGGGATAGGTGGAGATGATGATCTCCTCGGGCCGGTACTCGCCGACCGCGTCCATGGTGGCGCTGTAGGGGTCGGGGTCGCCGACCTCGCCGATGGCGCGGACCCCCATGTCGCGGATGACGTCGAGCGCGAGGTCGACCCGCACCTGTGCGGCGTCGGCGACCGCGTCGGCGTAGATCACGAGCCCGGACCCGGGCTTGGTCTGCGGCACGCAGAGGACGAAGCGGGTGTCGTCGTCCGCGCGCTCGCGGACGGCATCGAGCAGCTCGCGACCGCCGAGCGTCTCGTTGGCGACGACCAGGATCGTCCGCTTGGCGATGAACGATGACTCGCTCAAGGATGCGATTCCTGGCTCGGTGGCGTACCGAAGCTGCCGGCGGCCACGGGCTTGGCCTCAGCCGGCGGCTTGAAGATCCCGTGCACGGCTCCGGGAACTCCGTACTCGTAGGGACCGCCGACGACCGTCGGCACCGCGTCGAAGTTGAACACCGGCGGCGGCGAGGGCACCTGCCACTCGAGCGTGAGCGCCCGCCACGGGTTGGCGGCGGCACGCGGTCCGCCACGCCAGCTGACCACCATGTTGTAGAGGAAGACCAGCATGCTCAGGCCGAGGAGGAATGAGCAGATCGAGATGAACAGGTTCCAGGTGGCGAACTTCTCCGCGTACTCGGCCACGCGGCGCGGCATCCCCTGAAGGCCGATGATGTGCATCGGGCCGAAGGTGAGGTTGGCGAAGATGAACGTCAGCCAGAAGTGAAGCTTGCCCAGCCGGTCGTCGAACATCCGGCCCGGTCATCTTCGGGAACCAGTAGTAGACGCCCGCGAAGATCGTCATCAGGGAGCCGCCGAAGAGCACGTAGTGGATGTGGGCGACGATGAAGTACGTCTGGCTGACGTGAATGTCGAACGGGATCATGGCCAGCATCACGCCGCTGATCCCCCCGCAGGTGAACATGGTCAAAAAGCCGAGCGCGAACAGCATCGGCGTGTCCATGTGGAGCACGCCCGCGCCACAGCGTCGCCAGCCACGAGAAGACCTTGATGCCGGTGGGGACGGCGATGATCGCTGTGGTGATCATCATCGGGATCCGGATCCACGGCGCCATCCCGGAGACGAACATGTGGTGCGCCCACACGGTGAACCCGAGCACCACGATCGCCAGCAGCGAGAAGGCCATCATCCGGTAGCCGAAGATCGGCTTACGCGCCTTGACCGCGAGGATCTCCGAGATGATGCCGAACCCGGGCAACATCATGATGTAGACCGCGGGGTGCGAGTAGAACCAGAACACGTGCTGGTACATGAGCACGTTGCCGTTCTTGCCGGGCCCCACGAAGGCGTCGAAGAAGTGGATGTGCAGCGAGACGTCGAGCAGGACGAAGAACTGCGATGAGGCGATGAAGGGGGTGGCGATGACCACCAGCAGCGACGTCGAGAAGTTCGCCCAGACGAGCAGCGGCATGCGGAAGAAGCTCATCCCGGGAGCCCGCATCGTGATGATCGTCACCAGGAAGTTCAGCGCGGTGGAGATCGACGAGACACCCGCGAGCTGCACGGCGATCGAGAAGAACAGCTGCCCGAGCGGCTGTGTCGTCGACAGCGGCGCGTAGGCGGTCCAGCCCGAGGCGAACGCGCCGCCCGGGGCCAGGAAGCTCATCAGCATCATGATCCCGGCGAGGGGCAGCAGCCAGAAGGAGAGAGCGTTCAGCCTCGGGAAGGCCATGTCCGGCGCGCCGATCATCAGCGGCAGGACGAAGTTCGCCAGGCCGGCGAACACCGGGATCACGAACAGGAAGATGAGCAGGCTCGGCGTGGACGGAGAACACGCCGTTGAACTGCTCGGGCGTGAGGAACTGCATCCCGGGCTTGGACAGCTGGGCCCGGATCAGCATGGCCAGCAGGCCGCCGACGAACAGGAAGAAAAACGAGGTGACCGTGTACTGGATGCCGATCACCTTGTGGTCGGTGTTGACCCGGAAGTAGTCGCGCCACGAGTACGCGCCGTGCGAGGAATGGTCCTCGGCCCGTGGTGGGCGTGCCGGCGGCCCAGTACATCCAGTAGTCGGCGGAGCCGATGCCGACATGAAGAAGATCGGCACGGCGAGCAGAGCGACGATCGTGATCGCGTGGCCGTCGACGACCGGATGCTGGTGCATCAGCCACCGGACCAGCACGGTGAGGCCGAACGCGAAGCCGAAGCCGACCACCTCGAACAGTGCCGCCCGGTACCAATCCGCCGCTCTCAGCTTCGGCGGGAGAGGGATACCCGGCTCCGACGCGTCTCGACCGTGGTGTGGGCGGCTGCCGTTGCCGTGGCCATCAGCAGATCTCCTTCCCGTAGCCAAACGTCTGCATTGGGCCCCTCACTTTGTCACGCTCACGAGGAAACTGACAAGTGACTGGAGCTGCGGTCTTGCTCAGCGTCTGAGCGAAGGTCGAGGGCATGACCCCGGCGCTGTAGCCCGAGGGGAGGAAGGCGTACGGGCGCTTGATCGCAGTGGTGATGCATTGGGTCAGAGAGGCTCCTCGTACCTTCTGGGAGGCCGGAAGGCGGCAGTCGCGGCCGAGCCTCTGGGTCAAATTCGGGCCCACCGTCCCACTCGTGCCGGCGGCGGCGAGGGTGTGGCAGCCGCCGCAGCCAGCCGATCCGGTGAAGACGGCCTTGCCGGCGGCGGCGCTCGCCCGAGGATCCCCCGGACGACGTGCTCGCGGACGAGGAGGACGATGACGACGAGGAGGACGAGCCGCCGGCCGGGGCCGACGCGGCTGCCGGCGCCTTCGTCGAGGCCTGAGTGGCGGGCTGAGCAGTGTTCGATGGCGGGGTCCCGACCGGAGGTGCCGCGCTTCCCTTCTGCGAGGACATCCAGGTCTGGAACGCCTGCGGGGTGATGACCCGTACGGCGGCGCGCATGAGCCCGTGGCCGGCGCCGCACAGCTCGGTGCACTCGGCCGGGTAGGCGCCCAGCCGGGTGGGCGTGACCCGAACCGTGGTGGTGATCCCGGGGACGGCGTCGAGCTTCTCGGAGAAATCGGGCACGAAGAAGCTGTGGATCACGTCATAGGAGTGGAGCTTGAACACGACCGGCTGGCCCTTGGGCAG
Source organism: uncultured Solirubrobacterales bacterium (assembly GCA_963839105.1). Lineage (GTDB taxonomy): Bacteria > Actinomycetota > Thermoleophilia > Solirubrobacterales > Solirubrobacteraceae > Palsa-465. The sequence goes on along the minus strand of CAWITQ010000003.1, from coordinate 15,832 downwards.
GTACAGGACGGGCGAGACCACGGACTTGCCGCCCGAGGACGCGTAGGCGAACTCGAACCCGAACTGTCGCGCGGTCACGTTGACGGTCATCGCGTTTGGCTTGCTCTCCTCGTTCTTGCGCAACACCACGTAGGCGTAGCTGCACATCCCGAGCAGGAGGAGCGCCGGGAATGCGGTCCACAGCACCTCCAGCCGGGTGTTGCCGTGGATCGGCGGCCCGTCCTTCAGCTCGTCGCCTGGGCGCATCCGGAACCGCCCGACGGAGAACAGGACCACCGTGAGCACGAGCACGAAGATCGGCACGGTGGCGATGATCAGGACGTAGTAGAGGGTGTGAACCCGGCCAGCCTGGCTGGAGCCCTTCGCCGGGAACCACGGGATGAGCAGGCCGATTGCGATCCCGATCGCGGTCAGGACCAATCCGAACAGGACCATCTGCAGGATGGGCCGCCTACGCATGCCGTCCCCAGTCTCCTCGAGCCTTGCTCGTCACTGAGTCGGGCATCCTATGCGTTCCGCGGGACGAACGACCCGTCGCCGCGCGGACGCCGGGCACGCACAGGCTCGCGAGCACGGGGGTCCGGCCGCCTGCACCCGAAAAACACCCGGTACGCACGGCGAGGACCGATTATGATTGCGGCAATCGTTGCAAGCTAACCCGGGGAGGACCCTTTATGCAGGTGCGCGACGGCATGACGGACGTCGTATTGACAGTAGGCCCGGGCCATTCGCTGCGCGAATGCGCCGCCGCCATGTGTCGCCGTCAGGTCGGCGCCGCCGTCGTGCTCGACCCCGAGGCTCCCGGCCCGGGCGTGATCACCGAGCGCGACATCCTCCTGTCGATGGGCTCAGGCGACGATCCGGACGCCGAGCGCGTGGCGGATCACCTGACCAAGAAGCTGACCTTCGCCTCGCCCGACTGGTCGCTCGAGCGGGCGGCGGCGGCGATGATCCGCGGGCAGTTCCGCCACCTCGTCGTGGTCGACGGCGGCGAGCTTGCGGGGATCCTCTCGATGCGCGACATCGTGCGCTGCTGGACCGGAGACGGCGCCACCTGCGAGGTCCCGGCGGGCGCGGCGCGGCGCTCAGAAGGGTGAGGCGGGCCGGCGCACGCGCAGGGATGCCGCGACATCCGCTCTGGCCGGCCGCGCTCCGCTCTTGGAGTCGGTAGACGCGGCGGCTTTGCCGGCCGCTCGGCGTCCAGCCTCGCTAATCGGCCGGCGCCCGCGTCGTCCGGCTGCCGGGCGGCAGTCAGCGCGGCCCGGCCCGAAAGCCTAGTGCGCGACGTGCTCCTCGGGGAGCTCGCTCATGTCGCGCCGGGTGTCGCGGATCCAGATGCCGACGGCGACGATGAAGATCGCGAGCCCGATCCCGAGAAGATCCAGTTGATCGTCGTCCCGATGACCATGAGCGTGATCCCGATCGCGGTGACGAACGGGAGGATGCTCGGGCCCGGGAGGTGGACCTCCTCCCCGACGGGCGGGGCGTGGTCGGGAACGTCGCTCATGGGTGGACGTAGATCGCCGCCGCGACGAACGTGACGCCGAACATCACGAAGCAGGCGAGGCCGGCGAGCAGTCCCGAGCGGAGGTTCTTGCGGGCGAGCTTGCGATCCATGGCTGGCGGAGGATGCTACAGCTTCACGTCGGCGACCATCGCGCCGAAGAGGAGCGCCAGGTAGGCCAGGGAGAACAGGTACAGGCGCAGCGCGGTGCGCCGGTCGGCACGCCGGTAGAGCAACACCGAGCCGCCGATGAAGGCCAGCCCGAGCGCGATCGAGGCGAACAGGTAGACGAGCCCGAACTCGCCGGCGCAGAAGGGAAGCTGCGAGATCGCGTACAGGAGCAGCGTGTAGAGCACGATCTGGCGCCGGGTCTCGCGCTCGCCGCGCACGACGGGCATCATCGGAACGCCCACGCGCGCGTACTCGTCCTTCATCAGCAGGCTGAGAGCCCAGAAGTGGGGCGGGGTCCAGTAGAAGACGATCGCGAACAGGTACACGGCCGTCCACGCCGACCGAGCCGTGGACGGCGGCCCAGCCGACCAGCGGCGGCACCGCGCCGGCGGCGCCGCCGATCACGATGTTCTGCGGCGTGCGCCGCTTGAGCCAGACGGTGTACACGCCGACGTAGCCGACGAAGCCCGCCAGCGACAGCGAGGCGGCCAGCACGTTCACGGTCAGCGATAGGAGCAGGAACGACAGCGCGGCCAGCGTGAAGCCGAACACGAGCGCGGCGCGAGGCGCGATCCGCCCCGCGGGGATCGGACGTGAGGCGGTCCGGCGCATCTGCGCGTCGATGTCGCGGTCGAACCAGTGGTTGACCGCGCCGGCGCCGCCCGCCGACAGGTAGCCGCCCAGGCACGTCAGCGCGATCAGACCCACCGACGGGCTGCCCGCGATCTCCATCGTCGTCACCGTCGTGAACAGCAGCAGCGACTGGACCTTCGGCTTGGTCAGCTCGACGTAGTCGGCCAGCAGCTGGCGCGCGCCGACGGCGGCGGGCGCCGCCGAGATCGAGCCGATCGACGGACTCGCCATCGGCGCTAAGCGCGCGCGAACTGTTCGCTGCCGCCGGTCTTCTGCGCGACCCCGGTCTGGCGCTCGACCTGCCGGCGGATGTCACGCATCGGCTCGAGCGAGCGCACGCGCGGAATCACGTCGAAGTTGTTGACCGGCGGCGGAGAGGACGACGTACCACTCGAGCGTGTTCGCCTTCCACGGGTCGGGTCCGGCGACCACGCCCCGCCTGTAGTAGATCGCGACGTTGACCACCGTCACGATCACTCCCGCGGCCAGGATGACCGACCCGATCGACGAGATCGCGTTGTAGGTCGACCAGCCGAGGTTCGGGCCGTAGGTGTAGATCCGGCGCGGCATCCCGGAGAGCCCGAGCGCGTACTGGACGAAGAACGTGGTGTTGAAGCCGACGAACAGCAGCCAGAACGAGACCTTGCCGAGGCGCTCGTTCAGCAGCCGTCCGGTCATCTTCGGGAACCAGTAGTAGATCGCGGCGAACACGGGGAACACCGCGCCACCGATGATCGTGTAGTGGAAATGCGACACGACGTAGTAGGTGTCGTTCAGCTGCCAGTCGACGGGGAACACCGCGAGGAAGATGCCGGTGATCCCGCCGATCAGGAAGTTCGAGATGAACCCGATACAGAACAGCAGCGAGGTGTTCATCACCAGCGACCCGCGCCACAGCGTCGCGACCCAGTTGAAGATCTTGACCCCGGTGGGGACGCCGATCAGGAACGAGCTCAGCATGAAGAAGCCGAGCACGACGACGGGGAGCGGGTCGACGAACATGTGGTGCGCCCACACGAGCGTGGCCAGGAACGCGATCACGGCGGTGGCGGCGGCGATCGCCTTGTAGCCGAAGATCGGCTTGCGCGAGAACACCGGGATGATCTCCGAGATCACGCCGAATCCGGGCAGCACGATGATGTACACCTCGGGGTGCCCGAATGCACCGCCTCGCCGAGGGGCTGGCGAACGTCCACTTCGAAGGGCGGCTCGACTCGGCGCAGGTCGCCGCGCTGTTCCGGGGGGCCCTGGCCGTGGCGGTGCCCTCGCTGGTCTACGAGACGTTCGGCTACGTCGTCCTGGAAGCGTTCGCCGAGAAGACGCCCGTCGTCGTCCGCGACCTCGGCGCCCTGCCCGAGCTCGTCGCCGAGAGCGGCGGCGGCCTGGTCTTCCGGACCGTTCGACGAGCTGGTCGACGCCCTGCGAACGGCTCGACCGCCGACGCCGACCTGCGCGATCCGGCTCGGCTGCGACGGCTACTTCGCCCGGCATGGCATCTGGTCGGAGGCCGAGCACCTGGAGCGGTACTTCGGCCTGATCCAGGAGAAGCGGAGGGCCCGCCGGGTCCGGGTTGACCGGGCCCATCGCGTGCCCGGGCCCGCGCTCCGAGTCGCCGGCCCGATGCAGTCGCCGACCGCCTCAACGGCCCGGTCCGAGCCTCGCGGTCGAGGCGTCGGCGTGAGGCGGGCCGGGCCTTCGGGCCCCTTGCCGGTCGGGCGGTAGCCGGCGACGTCGCGGATCTCGGCCTTGACCTCGTCGGCGAACCGGGACGGGCGGAACTTGCTCGGCCTGGGTGAACCCCCGGGCTCATCCGCGAGGCCCTGGCGGCGATGTCGGTCGGCCAGCACGTGCATGGCCTCGGCCAGGCCTCCGGGCTCGGCCTGGTCGAGATACCAGGGGGCGTCGCCGCCCGCCTCGAGCAAGGGGCGCTCGGCGGAGCGTGATCACCGGGCAGCCCGAGGCCATCGCCTCGACGATCGGCAGGCCGAACCCCTCGTATTCCGACGGGTAGAGCAACGCCAGCGGCGTCGGCCATCAGGCCCCGCAGCACCGACTCCGGCACATGCCCGGCGCGGAGGATCGACGGATCGTCCTCCCCGACCCCCTCGAACCCGCCGGGGCCGACGAAGACGAGCCGGTGGCCCGGATGCCGGGCCCGGTGCCGCTCGAACGCCTCCAGGATCGCCGGCAGGTTCCGCCGCCTCGACGCCTTGCCGACGAACAGGAAGAACGGCGACGAGCCCAGCCCGACCCGCCCCCGGGCCTCGGCCACTTCCTCCGAGGACGGCCCCTGCGGGCGGAACGAGGGGTCGGGGGCGGGATAGACCACCCGGAGCCGGCCGGCGGGCACGCCGTAGAACTTCGAGACGTCCCGCCAGGTCGACTGCGAGAGCGCCAGGACCCGGTCGGCCCGTCATCGCCGACCGCCGATAGCGCCGGCCGAACCGCCAGCGGACGTGCCAGGGGAACGACTCGGGCATCACTTCCTGGAGCGTGTCGTGCATCGCCAGGACGGTCTTGCCCGCCATCCCCAGGGGACCAGGTTGGCCGGGGCGAACAGGATATCCCCCGCGCGGAGCCGACGACCCAGCCCGAACCGCTCCCAGAGCAGCCCCGGCCACCCCTCGCCGACGACCTCGGCGCGCATCCCCGGCCCCAGCGGCACCCGCGAGAGCCCGCCCCGATCCGCGGAGCACGACCAGGGTTTCCGGCAACGGCGGCCCCGAGATCGCCCAGTCCTGGAGCAGAAGCTCCAGGTAACGACCCACCCCCGTCCGCTCGCGGCCGTCAAACGGCGGCCATCGATGACCAGACGCATCGTCGATCCTCCGGAAGATCGAACCGCACAGGAGTCGCGAGTGGTCAAGGAAAAACAGTGTGCTAACGCGAGGTCAAAGTTAACGAACTTAATTACCGACGGCCGGAGGATGACTTCCTCGACGAGCCATCCAACGCCTCTCGCTCCAATTCTCCAGATCGGCAGCTTCCTGGCACGCTCGCTAGGATTTCAGGTGTAGGGTTCGTCTTGACGCACCAGAAGCTCAAAATCCCCGATGCCAATGTGCCGTCCTAGACCGCACCCTACAAGGGCCGCCCGCCACCCGGAAATCGATGGCCTGGACGGGACGAACCGATCGCGCCCAAGGAAACGACCTCCAGGACCCTTGGTTCCCCTCACATCTTCGGATACCATCGATCCGTCCCTCGACCCCCGGCGCCGACCCCGGAGTCGCCCATGTCCGACCACGACCCGACGCACGGCGCCGACCCCTCCCGACGACGGCCGTCCCCCGACCCGGTCCCGCCCACCGACCCGGCCCCGTCGCTCGACTCGCTCCAGACCCGGCCCCCGTCCTCCTATCCCGGAGACCCGGATCGAGCCCGAGCCGCTCGACGCCTCGATCCCCACCCGGATCCCGGCCGACACCTACGCCACCGCGAACCCCGACGCCACCCCGACCGCCGACCGCGAGGTCCCCGCCCGACGCCTTCCCCGGCTATGAGCTGCTCGAGACCCTCGGCGAGGGCGGCATGGGCATCGTCTACAAGGCCCGGCAGGAGGGCCTGAACCGGCTGGTCGCGCTCAAGATGATCCTCGGAGGCCGCCGGGCCGGCCCGAAGGACCTGATCCGCTTCCTCGCCGAGGCCGAGGCCGTCGCCTCGATCAAGCACCCCAACGTCGTCCAGGTCCACGAGTACGGCGAGGCCGACGGCCGCCCCTTCCTCGCGATGGAATACCTCCCCGGCGGCAGCCTGGCCGACCGGCTCAAGCGCGAAGGCCGGCTCGACCCCCGGGCCGCCGCCGACCTCGTCGCCAAGCTCGCCCGGGCCGTCCAGGCCGCCCACGACCAGGGGATCGTCCACCGCGACCTCAAGCCCGCCAACGTCCTCTTCGACGCCCAGGGCGAGCCCAAGGTCACCGACTTCGGCCTCGCCAAGCGAGCCAAGGGCACCGACCTGACCCAGACCCAGGCCGTGATGGGCACGCCCGCCTACATGTGCCCCGAGCAGGCCCGAGGGCAAGACCAAGTTCGTCGGCCCCCCGGCCGACGTCTACGCCCTCGGCGTGATCCTCTACGAGTGCCTGACCGGAGCCCGCCCGTTCCACGACGAGGACACCCACGTCCTGCTCCGCCAGGTGATCGAGGACGAGCCCGAGCCGCCCGAGCCGGCACGTCCCCGGCCTGCCCCGCGACCTGGAGCTGATCGCCCTGAAGTGCCTGGCGAAGGACCCCGCCGACCGCTACCCGACCGCCGCCGCCCTGGCCGACGACCTCGCCCATTTCGTCGCCGGAGAGCCGGTCTCGGTCCGGGCCGCCGGCACGGTCGAGCGGGCCCTGAAGTGGGCCCGGCGCAAGCCGACCCTGGCCGCCGCCTACGCCCTGACGGTCGCCGTGGTCGTCCTCCTCGCCTTCGGGGCGAGCCTGGCCGTCCTCTGGCGGCAGGCGGAGCGGGCGAGGGCGCGGCGAGGTCGCGAGAGAACGCCGAGACGCCGAGAAGGCGACGACGCCGAGAAGCCGCGATGCCGAGAGGAGCAAGGCCCGGGCCGAGGTCGAGATCGCCCGCGAGAAGCTGGCCCGGGTCGAGTATGGGCGGACGATGCAGGTGGCCCACCAGGAGTGGCGGGACAATAACATCGCCGCGGCCCTCGCCCTGCTGGATGGGACCCGGGCCGACCTGAGGGGATGGGAATGGAAATACGTCCACCATCTCTGCCACGGCGAGTTGCTGGAATTGAAGGGGCACACCGGCAGCGTGACCTCGGTGTCGTGGAGCCCGGACGGCTCGCGCATCGCCACCGCGAGTGACGACAAGACGGCGCGGGTGTGGGACGCGCGGACCGGCGCCGAGGCCCTCACGCTCAAGGGGCACACCGGCGGCGTGACCTCGGTGTCGTGGAGCCCGGACGGCTCGCGCATCGCCACCGCGAGTCGGGACGAGACGGCGCGGGTGTGGGACGCGCGGACCGGCGCCGAGGCGCTCACGCTCAAGGGGCACACCGGCTGCGTGACCTCGGTGTCGTGGAGCCCGGACGGCTCGCGATCGCCACCGCGAGCGACGACAGGACGGCGCGGGTGTGGGACGCGCGGACCGGCGCCGAGGCCCTCACGCTCAAGGGGCACACCGGATCGCGTGACCTCGGTGTCGTGGAGCCCGGACGGCTCGCGGCTCGCCACCGCGAGCGAGGACGGGACGGCGCGGGTGTGGGACGCGCGGAGCGGCGCCGAGGCCCTCGCGCTCAAGGGGCACACCGACGCCGTGACCTCGGTGTCGTGGAGCCCGGACGGCTCGCGGATCGCCACCGCCAGCTGGGACGGGACGGCGCGGGTGTGGGACGCGCGGAGCGGCGCCGAGGCCCTCGCGCTCAAGGGGCACACCGGCGTCGTGACCTCGGTGGCGTGGAGCCCGGACGGCTCGCGGCTCGCCACCGCGAGCTAGGACAGGACGGCGCGGGTCTGGGACGCGGAGCGGGGCCGAGGTCCTCGCGCTTCAGGGGCCACGGCAATCCGGTGACCTCGGTGTCGTGGAGCCCGGACGGCTCGCGCCTCGCCACCGCGAGCTGGGACGACCGGCGCGGGTGTGGGACGCGCGGACCCGCGCCGAGCTTCGGGCCGCCGGTTGGTAATTCGTCGAGATGTGCCGTCTTAATAATTTTTGTTGGCGGGCAACGTAGACACCCTCGCACTTCGGTGCGATTCACTTTAAGAGAATTTGGAAACGAGTGATCAATGACATTTTTCCCTTGGATTTATTGGGCGTCCTCGCGACCTTCGCCGCTGGCAAGATCGGCGGGATTTCGTTAACCTCGACGGACCCTCCTCCGAGAGGAGGGGTCCGCCCTCGATCGATCTCCGCGCATAAAGACTCAGGACTTCCGATGGCGACCACGCAATTCGTCAAGGCCGAACGGCTCCAGAAGCTGCCCCCTTACCTGTTCGCCGAGATCGACAAGAAGAAGAAGGCGGCGATGGCGGCGGGGCGCGACGTGATCAACCTGGGCGTCGGCGACCCCGACAAGCCGACCCCGGCCCCGATCATCCAGAGCCTCCAGAAGCACGTCGAGAACCCGGCTTCCACCAGTACGCCCTCGACCAGGGGGCCCCCGAGCTTCGCCAGAGCATCGCCGCGTTCTGCAAGAAGCGGTACGGCCTCGACCTCGACCCGAACTCCGAGATCCTCCCGCTGATCGGCTCGAAGGAGGGGATCGCCCACTTCCCGCTGGCCGTCCTCAACCCCGGCGACATCAGCCTCGTGCCCGACCCCTGCTACCCGGTCTACCGGAGCAGCAGCCTGTTCGCCGGCGCCGACGTCTACACGATGCCGCTGGAGCCCTCGCTCGGCTTCCGCCCCGACCTCGACGCCATCCCCGCCGACGTCTACACCCGGGCCCGGCTCCTGTTCCTGAACTACCCCAACAACCCGACCGGCGGGACCGCCGACCTGCCGTTCTTCGAGAAGGTGGTCGGGCTCGCCAGGGCCCACAACCTGGTGATCGCCCAGGACGCCGCCTACAACGAGATGTACTTCGACCAGCCCGCCCCCAGCATCCTCCAGGTCCCCGGGGCCAAGGACCACGCCGTCGAGTTCCACAGCCTCTCGAAGACCTTCAACATGACCGGCTGGCGGGTCGGCTTCGCCATCGGCGGGGCCCCCCTGATCGCCGCGCTCGGCCAGGTGAAGGCCAACACCGACTCCGGGATCTTCACCGCCATCCAGTTCGCCGCCAAGACCGCCCTCGACGAGTACGACACCCTCACCCCGCCGATCCGCGCCCTCTACAAGGAGCGCCGCGACGCCTTCGTCTCCGGCCTCAAGGAGATCGGCTGGGACGTCCCGACGCCCGAGGCCACCTTCTACGTCTGGATTCCCTGCCCCAAGGGCTACACCTCGACCGAGCTCTGCGCCCGGCTCCTCGACGAGGCCGACGTCGTGACCACCCCCGGCCTCGGCTTCGGCCGGACCGCCGACGGCTACATCCGGGCCGCCCTGACCGTCGACACCCCCCGGCTCCTCCAGGCCGTCGAGCGGATCGGCAAGCTGAAGCTCTGACGTCGAGGCCGACCGATGACCACGCCCGCCTGGATCGGCCTGGGCAGCAACCTCGGCGACCGCCGAGGCGATCCTCGACGCCGCGGTCGCCGCCCTGGCCGAGCGCCGGGCGTGGCCGTCCGCGCCGTCAGCTCCTACCACGAGACGCAGCCCGTCGGAGGCCCGCCCGGCCAGGGGCCGTTCCTCAACGCGGCGGCGCGCCTGGAGACGACCCTCGACCCCCATCAACTCCTGGCGGCCCTGCAGGAGATCGAGGACCGGCCGGGCGGGTCCGGACGGTCCGCTGGGGCGAGCGGACGCTCGACCTGGACATCCTGATCTACGGCGCCAAGTTCCTCGACACGCCCGGATTGAAGCTCCCCCACCCGAGGCTCGCCTTCCGCCGGTTCGTCCTCGCCCCGCTCGCCGAGATCGCCCCGACGGTCGTGGACACGATGACGAAGCGGACGATCGCCGACCTCCTGGCCAACCTCGACCGCAGGCCGAGGCTCCTCGCGCTCGACGGCCCGCCCGGGCCGTCGAAGTCGGCCGTCTTCCGCCGCCTGGTCGAGGAACTGCCCGCCTTCGGGATCGAGCGGAGCGACTCGGGCCGACGGGCTCGGACGGGACCGTCGAGGCCGTTTCGATGCCTCGACGGAAGGCCGAGGCGCCTCGAGGCCGATCGATGGGCCGGCGAGCGCTCCGAGCCCCTGGATCGTGGCCGATTACTTCCTCGACCTCGACCTGCCGGGCCGTCGCACGTCGAGGCCGTCGTCGATCCGGCGACTGCCGGACGGACGATCCCGCTCGAGGAGTCACGACGGCTCGGGACCGGCCGCGAGAAGCGCTCCGGCCGACCTTCGTCGTCATCCTGCCCGGGGAGCCGAGAACGGTCGAGGCCGGGCTCCTCGACGTCCCGCTGCTCTGGCCCGAGTCGGACGACCCGACGCGATCGTCGCCGAGGTCGTGGCGACCTGCCGGGGCATCGAGGGAGTTTGACGATTCGGTGAAGCCGAACATTGTCCCCGGTCGAGGCGGTCTCCCTATAATGCCCTCTCGGTCCGGAGCCGAGCGAGGGGGTGAGTCGGCGATGGCGAAGGCGGGCAAGGACAAGGCGAAGGGCAAGAAGGCCGACGACGAGTCGTTCAAGATCGTCGCGCGCAACCGCCGGGCCCGCTTCGAGTACGACCTGATGGAGTCGTTCGAGGCCGGGATCGTCCTGACCGGGACCGAGGTCAAGAGCCTCCGGACCGGCAAGGCCAGCCTGGAAGAAGCCTACGCCCGGATCGACCGCGAAGGCGAGGTCTGGCTCTACGGGTGCGACATCCCGGAGTACCTCCAGGCCAACCGGATGAACCACAAGGCCAAGCGACCCCGGAAGTTGCTCCTGCACCGCAAGGAGATCGACAAGCTCTCCGCCAAGTCCTCCGAGCGAGGCCTGACGATCGTCCCCCTGAAGATCTACTTCAAGGAAGGCATGGCCAAGGTCGAGATCTGCATCGCCAAGGGCCGCAAGCTCTACGACAAGCGAGAGGCCCTCAAGAAGCAGGACGCCAAGCGAGACATCGACCGGGCGGCCCGAGGCCGGGGTTGACTTCCGGCCGCGATGCGCGATAATGAACTGCGAGAGGGTCATGGCGAGATTGGATTCGTTCGTGACGAATCCGACCTCGCCGGCTCTTTGACAATCGGGGGCGAACTAGGATCGACCGGATTGCTGACGTGTCTGGTGGCGTGCCGAGGTTGGTCAGCAGGCCTCGTAAAAAGCGGACCAAACTTTATCTGCCGAGAGGACTCCCTCTCTCCGTATGGCTGCCTAAGAGCAGAAACGGCTTCGTGGCGGGTCTTCTCCCGCTAGCCCTGCCCGAAGACGCCACCTGTTCAGTTAAGGGCCGGGCACCGGTAGGCATCCCAACACGGTCCGCCCCGCTGCCTGAACGGGGCCCGCGGGTGGAAGCACCTCATCGGCCCGGGAGGCGTCCCCCACCTCCATCGCATCCCCCCCGCCTCTTCATTCCGCTCGCCGATGACCGTCTTGCCACGCCCGGGCGAGGCCCGATCGGAGCCCGCGTGAGAGCCGATGGCCCGGCCCCCGTCAGGATGGCCCCATTCACGATGTACATGGTTCTCCGAAGGCGCCCCATGACCTCGCCGTGGACCTCCCTCGCCGACTCGCGAGCCGTCCGGAGGCGAGACAGAGACCGCAACTCCCCTCCGAGAGCACGGCCCCTCGCCCCGCCCAGCCCTCGTAGCTTCAGGCGATGGTCCTGGAGTCGCGATCCGATCCTTCACGAGTGGCCTTGTCGAAGGGGCGAGAGCACCGGGCGGAGGTCGCCCGGAGTGCTCCCGCGGCGTGATAGAGGTCGAGGTCCCTCGCCCCCCGACGACAACGCCCCACCGAAGCGGCAACGGCCCGAAGATCGAAGCCGACCGGGCCGGCCACCACAACCACGACTCCCGGCCCCAGCGGCTCGAAGGTCCTCTAACGGTCACAACCTGGGTCGGTCCTGGCTCGCCTGAGTCCAAGCACGCCGAAGCGAACATCATCGGCCTGCCCCTCTGGTAGCCCAGCTTGATGGGATCGGAGCGGATCAAGTTCTGGCGTTGCGAGCCGGTCAGAAGCGGGGCTGGGAGGCGATCGAGGTCGCGATGAGTCGGGGTCAGGTCAAGCGTTGGGAGGTCAAGACGTTCCTGGCGACCTGGCGAGTCGCCGGTGGCGTGGTTCGAGTCGTGCTGGTCCGCGAGGAATCCGATCGGTCGAGTTGGCGAGCCTATGTTTGCGACGATCCGGAGGCGACGGTCCAGGAGATCGCCCAAGGGGTGGCCGATCGCTGGGGGATCGAACAGGTGTTCCACGACGTCAAGGAGAACGAACGGATCGGGCAGGTTCAGTTGCGGAAGGTGTGGGCGAACGTGGGGGCGTTCAACCTGGGGCTGTGGGTGAACAGCCTGGTGGAGTTGTGGGCCTGGAAGCGAGGGAAGGCGTCGTTGGTGGACCGGAGCGAGAGCCCTTGGGACGATGCCGAGCGTCGGGCATCGCACGGGGACCGTCGTAAAGCCTTACAGCAAGAGCTATTGGAGTCCGAATTTCAGCGATGTGGGATTTGCGGGCGCGGGTTCGCGAAAAATCCGCAAGCTGTTTCAGGCCGTGGTCAAGCTCGTGGCATAGACCCTCGGCTTCTGGCAAAGTGCAGAGTCCAATCAGTGAATGGCTTGTCGCTCCTTGAACTGCGAAGAGGCTCGGGGGTTGATTCCGATCCGCCGAGCGGCCAAGCGGAAGCCCATCCCATGCCCCGACCCCATCAGGCCCGTCGTCTCCAAGCTGCGCCAAGATGTCGCCGAGCGGCTCGCTCCCGACGCCATCCGAGACGCCTGTCGCGACGCCGGATATTCCTCGCGCAGCCGCGTCCTCCGCCCCGTCGCTACGGCCGGCTTGTTCCTCCTCCAGATCCTCGACGGCAACACCGCCTGCAGCCACGTCGTCCACCTCGCTGATCACGCCTTCACCTCCGTCGCCTGAGTGGCGGCGGATCGGGTCGGGTTCGTGGATGCGTTGCGGTGGTCAGACGCCCCCCGATTGGGTGGCGACGTCGCGCGAATCGCGATCAACGCGAGCCGTCCGGATCGCGTCGAGCCCCGCGTCCGGAAGGGACGTCCGAAGCAGTATCAATTTACGAAAAAATCCCAATATGTCCTCCGCAACAGCCTATAAGGCAAAGAAGTCGCGGCTTAAGTTAACGTCATTCCAATGTGTCTGATGCAGGGCGTGTCCATCCATGACATCTTCAAGAATCACGAAGGAAAACCACCCCATGCACGTCTCCGATGCCCGAAGGGCCGCGAACCTAGCGAACTCGGCCAGGGCGAAAGGGCCGGTCTCCGAGCGCGAGAAAAGCCGATCTCGAAAAAACGGCATGAAGCACGGCCTGACCGGCTCCGGGATCGTGCTCCGCGACGAGGATCAGGCCGAGGTCCGACACCGCGCCGAGGTCCTCGAGGACGGCCGACCTCCGGCCGCGCTCGCCGGTCGGATCGATCCTGATCCGCAAGATGGCCATCACCTCCGTCCGCTCCGGCCGCGACGCCCGGGTCGCCCGGGTGGTCCGCAACGCCGCCGAGGCCTTCAACGAGGAACTCGGATGGGCTCGTGTCGCGAAGGTCCCCGGCCATCCGCTCGCGAGCGGGCATTGGCTTGGCTCGCCCTGCCGACGGACGAGGATCCGGTGGTCCGAGGGGGCCCGACGGCCCGCCCTTGAGCATCACCAGGCCCTACCTGCCGCCCGCCCGAGGCACAGAGAGAGGGGCCGAATTCCTCGAGGAGCCCTCGCGAAGGCGAGAGGACTTGGAGGGGCTTGGTCCTTCGATCAGGGCAAGATTAGCAAGGTCCGAGTGGCCGGCGGCCGAGCGATAGCGTGCCCCGAATTCCGCGTCGAGACCGGGGCACGCTATCGCTTGGCCGCCGGCCACCCGCGACAAACCCGACCGGGGAGGGGAATCTAGCACCCACGACGGATACATCCGACTCATCGAAATTGCCCCACGAGGCACGACGGTGACAGAGGGCCGATCGGCGTGATATAATTCCAAAGTTGAACTATTTGACTTCCAAACAGGCCGGGCCTACCATGACGTCGTCGAGCGAAGGGCCGGGCGGGGCGGACGCCTGGGGCATCCTGGCCCACCTCTGGCAATTGATGCAGTCGGTCCTGGACGAGTCGGCCCCCGCCCTGGAGGCGATCGGGCTGACGCCCAAGGCGTTGTTCCTGCTGGCGGCCGTCGAGGAGCACCCGTTCCCCGCCGAGCTGGCCCGGCTGATGCACCTGCCGCCGCCGACGGTCACTTATATGGTCAAGCAGATGGAGGCCGGGGGCTTCCTGGAGCGGCGGGCCGAGCCCGGCGACCTGCGGAAGTTCCGCCTGGTCGTCACCGACGACGGGCGTCGGGCGATCGCGCGAGGGCCGCGAGGCGATCGGGATCGATCGTTCGCCGGCGGCTGGCGAGGCTCGACGCCCGAGGAGATCGGCCGCGTTCGACCGGCTCGTGGAGCGGCTGGCCGGCCCGCGAGAGCGATCGAGGGATCGGCGACTCGGACGTCGATCGAAGGTCGAGCGCACGGCACCGTCCTCGATGCGGAGGGGCCGGGCCGGAGGGGCGCGTCCGCACATCGGAGGAGATCGACTCATGAAGAAGCTCAAGGGCAAAGTCGCCGTCGTGACGGGCGGCTCCCGGGGGATCGGCCGGGCCATCGCCGAGCGGCTGGCCGAGGACGGGGCCCTGGTCTGCGTCAACTACCGGGGGAACGCCGAGGCGGCGGCCGAGGCCGTCAAGGAGATCGAGGCGGCCGGCGGCGAGGCGTTCGCGCTCCAGGCCGACGTCGGCTCGGTCGCGCAGATCGGCCGGTTCTTCGAGGGGCTCGACGCCGAGCTGACGGCCCGTCGGGGCGACCGCCGCTTCGACATCCTGGTGAACAACGCGGGCATCGGCCGAGGTCGGGTCGTGGGACGCGACCACCGAGGCCGAGTTCGACCGGGTCTTCGCGACCAACGTCAAGGGGCCGTTCTTCACCATCCAGCACGCCTCCCCCGGATCAGGGACGGCGGGCGGATCATCAACGTCTCGTCGAACCTCTCGCGCCACCCGATGCCGAGGCTTCCTGGCCTACTGCATGACCAAGGCGGCGATCAACAACTTCACCGTGGGCCTGGCGGGGGACCTCGGCAAGCGGGGGATCACCGTCAACACCCTGGCCCCGGGCCTGACCGCCACCGACCTGAACGCCGCGATGACCGGAGCAGCCGGGCGATCGCAGCAGCGGTTCTCGGCCATGACCGCCCTGGGCCGGATCGGCACAGGTCGAGGACATCGCCGACGCCGCCGCGTTCCTGGCCTCGCCCGACTCGGGCTGGGTCACCGGGCATGTACCTCGAGGCCAGCGGCGGCCTCGGCCTGGCCAGCCTCGGTGATCCGCCGGACGTCTCAATCGATCCGACCTCTCCATCGAACGGAGTTCGGATCCCATCATGCGTTATCGACTGCTCGGCCATTCCGGCCTGCGGGTCTCGGAGCTTTGCCTCGGCACGATGACCTTCGGCGAGGACTGGGGCTGGGGGTCGTCGAAGGACGAGAGCCGCGCGATCCTCGACGCCTTCTTCGAGGCCGGCGGCAACTTCATCGACACCGCCAACGTCTACACCAACGGCACCAGCGAGACCCTGCTCGGCGAGTTCCTCCAGGGCAACCGCGAGCGGGCCGTCCTGGCCACCAAGTACACCAACGCCATGCCCGGCAACGACCCCAACGCCGGCGGCAACCAGCGCAAGAACATGATGCAGTCGGTCGAGGCCAGCCTCAAGCGGCTCAAGACCGACTACATCGACCTCTACTGGCTCCACATCTGGGACCAGATCACCCCCATCGACGAGGTGATGCGGGGCTTCGACGACCTCGTCCGCCAGGGGAAGATCCTCTACGCCGGCGTCTCGGACATGCCCGTGA
>CAWITQ010000002.1:0-144246 GCA_963839105.1 uncultured Solirubrobacterales bacterium | reverse complement strand
CAACCCTCTCCGGCAGCGGGACACAGGCAGACCCGTACGTCGTGACGACGACGGTGAGCGCCGGAAGCACTGGGGTGAACGTCACCGAGACCGACACGTACGTGGTCGGCAACGAGTACTACAGCACGGACATCAAGGTCACGAACAGCTCGGACTCCGCCTGGTCGGGCGTGGTCTACCACGCAGGCGACTGCTTACTGAACGGTTCCGACTACTCCTACGGCGCGGTGGACACGACGAACCACACGATCGCGTGTACCCAGAATCCCAACAACACCCCCGCCGGGGCCCTTATGCAGTTCGCCGACCTGACCGGCGGCAGCCACTACTACGAGGGCCGCTACACCTCGGCCGACTTCACCTATCCCAGCGGCCAGCAGGACTATCCGAACACGTGCGACTGCGCGACCCACGAGGACACGGGAATGGGGATCAATTGGGACTTCGCGTCGCTGCCGGCGGGCCAGTCGGCGACCTTCTCGATGAAGTCCACCTATACCGTTCCGAACTCGACGATCACGCCCAGCGCCGACAATTCTTTCGCCGGAAGCGCTCCGTACACGCTCAGCAACGCCCAGCTTGCGAGCTTCACGGACTCGAACACTGACAACACAGCGAGCAACTATACGGCGACGGTCGACTGGGGCGACGGCAGCAGTCCCTCGGAAGGCACGGTCAGCGGCACCGGCGGCAACTTCAGCGTGACCGGAAACCACACCTACACGTCGTCGGGCAACTTCACGATCACGATCACGATCACTCCCGCCACCGGGAGCGGCGTCGCCGCGACCGACACGGCGACGGTCAACTCGATCAGCGCCACCGGTGGCCACTCGTTCTCGGGCTGCGTGCCGTTGAGCCTGAGTAACGCGAACGTTGCCAGCTTCACCGACACCCGCACCGGCACCACCCCCGACAGCTACACCGCCACGATCAGCTGGGGAGACGACTCCACCTCGACGGGAACGATCAGCGGCGCAAACGGCACCTTCAACGTGACCGGAAGCCATACCTACTCCACGCCCGGCTCTTGGCCGATCCAGGTCACGATCACCGACAACAGCAACAGCGCGAACACCGCGACAGCGAGCGACACCGCCACCGTCACCTCGATCAACGCCACCGGCGGCCAGTCGTTCTCGGGACCCGCGCCGCTCAACCTGAGTAACGCGAACGTCGCCAGCTTCTCCGACACGAACACCGGCACGACCCCCGCCGACTACACCGCCACGATCGACTGGGGCGACGGCAGCAGTCCGTCCGCGGGCTCGGTCAGCGGCGGCAGCGGAAGCTTCACCGTAGCCGGCAGCCATACCTACGCCTCGCCGGGATCTTGGCCGATCCAGGTCACGATCACCGCCAACGGCAACAGCGCAAACACCGCGACGGCGGCCGACAACGCCACCGCGACGTCGCCGCCCTCGCCGCCTACATCACATCCAACGCCCCCGACGCCCGTCCTCACCGGCGCGCCGAGCGCGACGAGCAGCTCGACGGCGGTGCTGACCGGCTCGGCGAACCCGAACAGCCTGCCAACCACCGGTCACTGGATATATGGCGTGGACGCGAGCCAGCGAGGCCCCGGGTTCAACGGCAACGTCTATGACCAGAGCACACCGGATCAGAACGTCGGCTCGGACTCGACCAGCCACACGATCTCCCTGCCGGTGACCGGGCTGCTCCCGAGCACGATCTACCACGTCAAGTTCGTGGCGTCGAACAGCGCCGGCACGACCGTGGGACCGGATCAGACGTTCACGACCCCGAAGCTTCCCGTGTCGTCGACAACGCCACCGCCGCTCGGCCAGGAGAACTTCACGCCCAGCGGCAACGTGTTCGTGCTCGTGAACGGCAAGTTCGTGAAGCTGACCCAGACGCTCCAGCTGCCGTCGGGCACCGTGGTCGACGCGCTGCACGGATCCCTGACGCTCGTCTCGTCGAGCGCAGGGAACGCGCCGGCGAGCGACGCGAAGGCGAAGAAGGGCAAGAAGGTCACGAAGCCGAAGATCTTCACCGGCACGTTTAGCGGGGCGGTGTTCAAGGTGACGCAGACCACCGGCGGGTCGGACAAGGGCCTCACGACGCTGACGCTCGTGGACGGAGGAGTCCCGGGCGCACCGAACTCCGCGAGCTGCACGGCCAAGCGCGCCGGGGACACTGCGCACGCCGCACTGTCCAGCCGGGTGCTGCAGACGCTGCGCTCGCATTCAAGCGGTCGCTACCGATCGCGCGGGCGATTCGCCGCCGGAACCGTTCGCGGCACCGCGTGGACGACCACGGATCGCTGCGACGGGACCCTGATCTCCGTTCAGCAGCACAGCGTCGAGGTCACCGACCTGGTCAGCCACAAGACCATCCTGGTGCGCGCCGGGCACCAGTATCTGGCAAAGGCACCGAGCTCACGCAAGCACAGGTAGCGCCACCCCGTTGGTCTGATGGCGGGCAACCCTCGGCCCGTGCTATGGCGTGGAAGTAGGGAGTCACAACAAGTAGGTGACGGATGAGAACAGCCTGGTCTACTAAATGGCGCATCGGTGCGGGCGCGGTCCGCCGACCCTCCTTGGCCCTGATCGCGACCTCGGCGTCGATCGTCCTGTGCGCGTTTCCAGCGGTGGCGCAGGCATCCTCCGTCAGCGGCGTCAGCGCGACCGACACACCGCCCTCCGCGGGGGCCGGCGCCAAGACGGTGTACATGATTGGCTTCACCACGTCTGCGTCCGGCGCGCTCTCGAGCGGGAGTCAGATCAGCATCACTTTCGCGGCGCCAACGGATACGGGGTCGCTCGTCGGCTCGTCGGTGACGGATACGACTACCAACGCGCCTGTCGGCAGCTGCTTCAGCTCATCGACAACAGTCGTGACGTGCACCATCTCGAGCGGGAAGAGTGTTGCGGCCGGCGATCAGGTCAACGTCGAGCTCGACGGCGTCATCAACTCCACCAGGGCTTCCGCGTCATTGCCTGTCCAGGTTTCTACGACCACCGACACGACCGCAGCATCTACGACGTACGCCGTCGTCGCTGGCCAGCAGGTCGAGCCAGCCGACGGTGTCGGTCGCGCCGCCGTCTTCGGGAGCGGGAGCTCGGACGGTGTACACGGTCGGGTTCACGACGTCCTCGACGGGCGGCATGTCTGGCGCGGCGGGTAGCCGGATCACGATCACCCTGCCCGCAGGGAGCAGCACCGCCAACATCATTGGCTCCTCGGTCACCGACACCACCGCCAGCAAGACGGTGGGCAGCTGCTTTGCGTCCTCCACGACCGTGGAGATCTGCCCGATCAGCAGCACGAGCAGCGTCAGCGGCGGCGACCACCTCTCGATCGAGCTCGACGGCGTGACCAACCCCGCCGCCGGCACCCCGACCCTCACCGTCTCCACCACCTCCGATACCCCCGCCGTCACCTCCGCCACCTACACCATCGCCAACGGCCAGCAAATCAGCCAGCCGACGGTGTCGGTCGCGCCGCCGTCTTCGGGAGCGGGAGCTCGGACGGTGTACACGGTCGGGTTCACGACGTCCTCGACGGGCGGCATGTCTGGCGCGGCGGGTAGCCGGATCACGATCACCCTGCCCGCAGGGAGCAGCACCGCCAACATCATTGGCTCCTCGGTCACCGACACCACCGCCAGCAAGACGGTGGGCAGCTGCTTTGCGTCCTCCACGACCGTGGAGATCTGCCCGATCAGCAGCACGAGCAGCGTCAGCGGCGGCGACCACCTCTCGATCGAGCTCGACGGCGTGACCAACCCCGCCGCCGGCACCCCGACCCTCACCGTCTCCACCACCTCCGATACCCCCGCCGTCACCTCCGCCACCTACACCATCGCCAACGGCCAGCAAATCAGCCAGCCGACGGTGTCGGTCGCGCCGCCGTCTTCGGGAGCGGGAGCTCGGACGGTGTACACGGTCGGGTTCACGACGTCCTCGACGGGCGGCATGTCTGGCGCGGCGGGTAGCCGGATCACGATCACCCTGCCCGCAGGGAGCAGCACCGCCAACATCATTGGCTCCTCGGTCACCGACACCACCGCCAGCAAGACGGTGGGCAGCTGCTTTGCGTCCTCCACGACCGTGGAGATCTGCCCGATCAGCAGCACGAGCAGCGTCAGCGGCGGCGACCACCTCTCGATCGAGCTCGACGGCGTGACCAACCCCGCCGCCGGCACCCCGACCCTCACCGTCTCCACCACCTCCGATACCCCCGCCGTCACCTCCGCCACCTACACCATCGCCAACGGCCAGCAAATCAGCCAGCCTTCCGTTGTATTGAGCAGCTTCAGCGCTGGCGCGACGAACGTCATCTACACCATCGCGTTCACGACATCCTCGACGGGCGGCATATCCGGCACGGCGGGCAGCCGGATCACGATCACTCTGCCCTCAGGAAGCAGCACAGGCACGATCACGGGCTCGTCCGTGCGGGACACGACGAGCGGACAGCAGGTGGGTAGCTGCTTTGGGTCCTCCACGACCGTGGAGATCTGCCCGATCAGCAGCACGAGCAGCGTCAGCGGCGGCGACCACCTCTCGATCGAACTCGACCACGTCACCAATCCATCGCCAGTTTCGTCATCAAACAGCCTCACGGTGTCGACGACATCTGACACACCGCCGGTTACTTCGAGCGGCTACTCGATGGGCGCCGCACTGCCGACGGCGCATATCGCAGCGCCTGCCGACAATCAGGTCTACACACTCAACCAGTCGGTGACCACGAGCTTCTCCTGCACTGAAGGCCCCGGCGGGCCTGGACTTCTGTCGTGTGCCGATTCGAACGGCGCAACCGGGGGCGCGGGCAAGCTCGATACGACGACCGCGGGCGCGCACAGCTACACCGTCACCGCTTCCAGCCAAGACGGCCAGACCGGCACGGCGACGATCCACTACACCGTCCAGACCCCGACCTCACCCGGCCAGCCGCCGGCCGCAAGCGCCGGGCAGTCGGTGCCGACGAGTAGCAGCGCAGCGACACTGTCGGGAACGGCCACTCCGAACAGCCTTCCCACGACGGCCCACTGGGAGTACGGACTGGATGCGGCCTATCGCGGCCCCGGCTTCTCGGGCTCGATCTTCGACCAGTCGACGCCAGCCCAGTCGATCGGATCGGGCACCTCCCCGCAGGCGGTGCCGGCGACGCTTTCGAACCTGGTCCCCAATGCGCTCTACCACGCGCGGCTGGTGGCGACAAACGGCGACGGCACGACGACCTCGAACGAGCTCACGTTCAAGACGCCGCAGGCACCCGCACCGCCGGCGCCCGCGCTCGGAAAGACCGAGAACGTGACGCCTAGCGGGTCGGTGTTCGTGCTCCTGAACGGCCAGCTGATCAAGCTCACCCAGGCACGCCAGCTCCCCGTCGGCACCGTCCTCGACGCCCGCCACGGCTCGGTCTCCCTGGTCGCCTCGAGCGGAGGTGTTCCGCCGGCGAGCGACGCCGCGGCCAAGAAGCCGACGAAGACCAAGAAGCCGACGAAGACCAAGAGCTTCACAGGCACGTTCGGCGGCGCGGTCTTCAAGATCACGCAGGCGGGATCCGGCCCCGACAAGGCCTTCACGACCCTGACCCTTGTGGAAGGCGGGTTCAAGGGCGCGCCGAGCTACGCCAGCTGCAAGGCGAAGGGATCCGCCGACGCCCACGCCGCGCTCTCGAGCCGAGTTCTGCAGACGCTCCGCTCGCGCGGCAGCGGCAGGTTCCGCAGCCGCGGGCGCTTCGCCGCAGGCACCGTCCGCGGCACGGCCTGGACGACCACCGACCGCTGCGACGGCACACTCATCCGCGTGCAGGTCCACGCCGTCCAGGTCACCGACCTCGTCAGGCACAAGACCGTCCTCGTCCGCGCCGGCCACCAGTACCTCGCGAGGGCCCCGAAGTAGCGCCGCTCCCGTCCGCGACGACCAGCGAACGTAGCGGCCTCGTCGTCCCGTTTGTCTCAGTAGTGTCCAGGTGGGGCGAGTCGGCAGTGGAAAGACAGAGGTTCTCGTAGTGGGGGACATCCGCGCGCACCTTCGTGGCGCCAGCATCCGTGGTGGGACCGGCGAGCAACGATGAGGCTCGCACTGCGATCCTGCCTTGAGCGGCCTCGGCGGTACTGGGCCCTGCTCGTGCTGCTGGTCCTCGGGGCTTCGGCGAGCACCGCGCTGTTCGTGGCACGGGCGAACGCGAGTCCCACATGTACCGACACCTACACGGCGTCGACCGGCAGTTGGGCAACCGCCGGGAACTGGTCGAAACAGGCGGTTCCCGGGCCAAACGATGTCGCGTGCTGGAACTCCAACCAGACCGTCCAGGTGACCGGCGGCAGCGCCACCGCGAACGCAATCGTCGGCGGTGAGCTCGACATCGCCGGAGGCAATCTGTCGCTGGCTGGCCCCGCCGATTCGAGCATCACGAATCTCACCGAGACCAGCGGCAATCTGGACGGGGGGTCGAGCAACTCGCCGACGCTCGCTCTCTCAGGCGATTTTGCCTGGTCGGGTGGGCAGATCTCGACCAGTCACGCGATCGCGGTCACTCAGCCGGCGGGCAAGAGCTTCTCGATCTCGGGGACTAGCCAGGCGTATCTCGGCGGCGGGTCGATCAGCACCGGGAGTCCGGTGTCGATCTCGAACACCAGCTTCATCGCGGCGAACTTCACCGGCAACCCCTCGCTCACGACCACGGGCACCGCGACGTTCGCGACCGGCAACTGGCAACCCAACGGCGGCACCTCGCTGACCATCACCGCGAGTCAGGTCTCGACCAGCGGGACGGTCAGCCTGCCGAGCTTCGCTTTGCATCTGACGGGCGATAGCGCGCTGGGTGGGTCGTTGAGCGTGCCGGCGCTGACGCTCGACGCTTCGCACACCTTGACCGTTCCTGCCGGGGACACGCTGAGTGATGGGTCGAGCACGATCTCGGGCACGATCACCGGTGCGGGCACCTACGCCCAGGGGTCGGGCACCACTCACATCGCGAGCGGCGCGACGCTGTCCACGGCCACGGTCGCCGTCCCCGCCGGCACGCTGAGCGTCGATCCCAACGCCACCTACACCGCGACCGGCGCGACCACCGTCTCCGGTGGCGAGCTCGACCTCGGTGACAGCGCCAGCACCGGCAGCTTCACCGAGACCAGCGGGTATCTCCAGGGCGCCACCAGCGGCGGATCGCTCGCTCTCTCAGGCGATTTTGCCTGGTCGGGTGGGCAGATCTCGACCAGTCACGCGATCGCGGTCACTCAGCCGGCGGGCAAGAGCTTCTCGATCTCGGGGACTAGCCAGGCGTATCTCGGCGGCGGGTCGATCAGCACCGGGAGTCCGGTGTCGATCTCGAACACCAGCTTCATCGCGGCGAACTTCACCGGCAACCCCTCGCTCACGACCACGGGCACCGCGACGTTCGCGACCGGCAACTGGCAACCCAACGGCGGCACCTCGCTGACCATCACCGCGAGTCAGGTCTCGACCAGCGGGACGGTCAGCCTGCCGAGCTTCGCTTTGCATCTGACGGGCGATAGCGCGCTGGGTGGGTCGTTGAGCGTGCCGGCGCTGACGCTCGACGCTTCGCACACCTTGACCGTTCCTGCCGGGGACACGCTGAGTGATGGGTCGAGCACGATCTCGGGCACGATCACCGGTGCGGGCACCTACGCCCAGGGGTCGGGCACCACTCACATCGCGAGCGGCGCGACGCTGTCCACGGCCACGGTCGCCGTCCCCGCCGGCACGCTGAGCGTCGATCCCAACGCCACCTACACCGCGACCGGCGCGACCACCGTCTCCGGTGGCGAGCTCGACCTCGGTGACAGCGCCAGCACCGGCAGCTTCACCGAGACCAGCGGGTATCTCCAGGGCGCCACCAGCGGCGGATCGCTCGCTCTCTCAGGCGATTTTGCCTGGTCGGGTGGGCAGATCTCGACCAGTCACGCGATCGCGGTCACTCAGCCGGCGGGCAAGAGCTTCTCGATCTCGGGGACTAGCCAGGCGTATCTCGGCGGCGGGTCGATCAGCACCGGGAGTCCGGTGTCGATCTCGAACACCAGCTTCATCGCGGCGAACTTCACCGGCAACCCCTCGCTCACGACCACGGGCACCGCGACGTTCGCGACCGGCAACTGGCAACCCAACGGCGGCACCTCGCTGACCATCACCGCGAGTCAGGTCTCGACCAGCGGGACGGTCAGCCTGCCGAGCTTCGCTTTGCATCTGACGGGCGATAGCGCGCTGGGTGGGTCGTTGAGCGTGCCGGCGCTGACGCTCGACGCTTCGCACACCTTGACCGTTCCTGCCGGGGACACGCTGAGTGATGGGTCGAGCACGATCTCGGGCACGATCACCGGTGCGGGCACCTACGCCCAGGGGTCGGGCACCACTCACATCGCGAGCGGCGCGACGCTGTCCACGGCCACGGTCGCCGTCCCCGCCGGCACGCTGAGCGTCGATCCCAACGCCACCTACACCGCGACCGGCGCGACCACCGTCTCCGGTGGCGAGCTCGACCTCGGTGACAGCGCCAGCACCGGCAGCTTCACCGAGACCAGCGGGTATCTCCAGGGCGCCACCAGCGGCGGATCGCTCGCTCTCTCAGGCGATTTTGCCTGGTCGGGTGGGCAGATCTCGACCAGTCACGCGATCGCGGTCACTCAGCCGGCGGGCAAGAGCTTCTCGATCTCGGGGACTAGCCAGGCGTATCTCGGCGGCGGGTCGATCAGCACCGGGAGTCCGGTGTCGATCTCGAACACCAGCTTCATCGCGGCGAACTTCACCGGCAACCCCTCGCTCACGACCACGGGCACCGCGACGTTCGCGACCGGCAACTGGCAACCCAACGGCGGCACCTCGCTGACCATCACCGCGAGTCAGGTCTCGACCAGCGGGACGGTCAGCCTGCCGAGCTTCGCTTTGCATCTGACGGGCGATAGCGCGCTGGGTGGGTCGTTGAGCGTGCCGGCGCTGACGCTCGACGCTTCGCACACCTTGACCGTTCCTGCCGGGGACACGCTGAGTGATGGGTCGAGCACGATCTCGGGCACGATCACCGGTGCGGGCACCTACGCCCAGGGGTCGGGCACCACTCACATCGCGAGCGGCGCGACGCTGTCCACGGCCACGGTCGCCGTCCCCGCCGGCACGCTGAGCGTCGATCCCAACGCCACCTACACCGCGACCGGCGCGACCACCGTCTCCGGTGGCGAGCTCGACCTCGGTGACAGCGCCAGCACCGGCAGCTTCACCGAGACCAGCGGGTATCTCCAGGGCGCCACCAGCGGCGGATCGCTCGCTCTCTCAGGCGATTTTGCCTGGTCGGGTGGGCAGATCTCGACCAGTCACGCGATCGCGGTCACTCAGCCGGCGGGCAAGAGCTTCTCGATCTCGGGGACTAGCCAGGCGTATCTCGGCGGCGGGTCGATCAGCACCGGGAGTCCGGTGTCGATCTCGAACACCAGCTTCATCGCGGCGAACTTCACCGGCAACCCCTCGCTCACGACCACGGGCACCGCGACGTTCGCGACCGGCAACTGGCAACCCAACGGCGGCACCTCGCTCACGATCACCGCAAATGGATTCAACCTGAGCGGGTTGGTGAGCTTGCCCAGTTTCGCGGTCGTCCAGTCGGGCGGCAGCACGGCGCTCGACGCGGCGAGCACCCTCAGCGCACCGTCGCTGACCATCCAGGGCGGGACCCTGCAGGACGACGGCACGATCAGCCACGGCGTCACCGTGAGCGGCGGGACGCTCAAAGGCACCGGCACGGTCGGTGGCTCCCTTCACAACACCGGCGGCACCGTCGCCCCCGGAGACTCCCCGGGAACGCTCTCGATCAGCGGCGACTACACCCAGGGCTCCTCCGGGACTTTGCAGATCGCCGTCAACGGGACCGGCAGTGGTCAGTACTCAGTCCTCGGCGTCGGCGGCAACGTCACCCTGAGCGGCACCCTGGCGTTCGCTCCAAACTCCGCCTACGCCTCTGCCGCGCAGCCCGGTGATTCGTTCGCGTTCGTGCCGTACTCGGGCTCGCTGACCGGAACCTTCGCGCAGACGACCGTCATCCCCCCGCTCGCCGGCCAGAAGCCGGTCACGCTCAGCTACCCCGCAACGCACGTAGTCAAGGCGACCGTCGGCAATGCGGCGCCGACCGTCACCGGCGTCAGTCCCAGCACCGGTCCAACCCCCGGCGGCACGAACGTCACGATCACCGGCTCTGATCTCACGGGCGCGACCGGCGTCAAGTTCGGCGCCGCCGACGGGACCAACGTCAACGTCCTCGACGCCAGCCACGTCAGCGTGACCTCCCCGGCCAATGGCGCGGGCACCGTGGACGTCACCGTGACCACGCCCGGCGGCACGAGCGCCACCAGCTCGAGCGACCACTACGCCTACGCCCCGGCGCCCACCGTCACGAGTGTCACGCCGACGCAGGGCCCCGCGGCCGGCGGTAACCAGGTCACGATCAACGGCAGCGGATTCACCGGCGCCACCCAGGCCGAGTTTGGGACCGGCAATCCCGCGACGAACCTCACGTTCGTCAGCGACAGCAAGATCACCGTAACCGCTCCCGCCAGCTCAGGCATCCAGGACGTGACCGTCACCACGCCCGGCGGCACCAGCACCACCAGCCCGGGCGACCACTACACGTACCTCGCGCCGCCGGCGCCGGCCGTGACAAGCGTCAGCCCGAACCAGGGGCCCGCGGCCGGCGGGACCACGGTCACGATCGCCGGGGCGAACTTCACGGGCGCTACGTCGGTCGACTTCGGGGGTACGGCCGCGACGAGCTTCACGGTCGATAACGCGGGGCAGATCACCGCCACCGCCCCCACCGGGACGGGTACCGTCGATGTCACCGTCACCTCCCCGGCCGGGGCGAGCTCGACCAGCGGCAGCGACCGCTACACGTACGTGTCGCCGCCGCCGCCCGCAGTGACCGGGATCAACCCGTCCTCCGGGCCGGCGAGCGGCGGGACGAGCGTGAAGATCACCGGCACCAACCTCGGCAGCGCCACCGGGGTGACGTTCGGGACGACCGCAGCCACGTTCAAGGTCGACGGCCCGACCCAGATCACGGCGACATCGCCGTCGGGCACGGGAACCGTGGACCTACGCGTCGCCAGCCCCGACGGGACGAGCGCCACCACGTCGCCTGACCGGTTCACATACACGGCCACTACCTCGCCGGCACAGCCACCTGCGGCGGCGGCGGCGCAATCGGTGCCGACGAGCAGCAGCGCGGCAACCCTTTCGGGCACCGCGACCCCGAACGGCCTGCCCACGACGGCCCATTGGGAGTACGGACTGGATGCGGCGTACCGCAGTCCGGGCTTCTCCGGCTCGATCTTCGACCAGTCGACCGCGCCCCAGTCGATCGGGTCCGATACCTCCCCGCACGCGGTCCCGGCGTCGCTCTCGGACCTGGTCCCCAACGCCCTCTACCACGCGCGGCTGGTGGCCACCAACGGCGACGGCACCACGATCTCGAACGAGGTCACGTTCCTGACGCCGAAGGCACCCTCGCCGCCGGCGCCTGCGCTCGGAAAGACCGAGAACGTCGCGCCGAGTGGGTCGGTGTTCGTTCTCCTGAACGGACAGCTCGTCAAGCTCACCCAGCCGCGGCAGTTGCCGAGCGGCACCGTCCTCGACGCCCGCCACGGCTCGGTCTCGCTGGTGGCCTCGAGCGGGGGCGTGCCGTCGGGCACCGATGCGAACCCCAAGAAGCTCAAGAAGACCAAGACCTTCACCGGCACCTTCGGCGGCGCGGTGTTCAAGATCGCCCAGGCGGGATCCGGGCCGGACAAGGGCCTCACCACCCTCACGCTCGTGGAAGGCGGGTTCGAGGGCGCGCCGAGCTATGCCAGCTGCAAGGACAAGGGCGCCGCCGACGCCCACGCCGCGCTCTCGAGCCGAGTGCTCCAAACCCTCCGATCGCGCGGCGGCGGCCGCTTCCGCACCCGCGGGCGCTTCGCCGCCGGCACCGTCCGCGGCACCGCCTGGACGACCACCGACCGATGTGACGGCACGGTGATCGCCGTGCAGGTCCACTCCGTCGAAGTCACCGACCTCGTCAAGCACAAGACCGTCCTCGTCCGCGCCGGCCACCAATACCTCGCGCGCGCGCCAAAGTAGGAAGCGGTACTTCGTGCCGGATGTCACGATCTCGGCCGCTAACGTCTCCCCAGACCTGGCGCACCTCGCTTGGGCACTGCGTATCCTCGGTGCCGGGACCGCAGGCAATTTACGATCGCTGGCGCGGGGGCGACGATTGGGGGAAATGGCGTGATGACGGTTTCGGTAGGAGGCTTGCTTGCCCGACTGGCGCGGCGAACGATCGTCGTGGCGCTGGCGGCACTGCTGCTGATGCTGGCATCGGCCTCGATAGCGCAGGCCGCCACCGTCTCGAGCGTCAGCCCAACCGCGGGACCCACGAGCGGCGGGAACACGGTCACGATCAACGGCAGCGGGTTCACCGGCGCCACCGACGTCGAGTTCGGACCCGGCAATCCCGCAACGAACCTCAACGTCGTCGACGACAGCCAGATCACGGTTGCCGCTCCAGCCGGGTCCGGCACCCAGGACGTGACCGTGACCGCCGGCGGTAGCACCAGCACGGCGAGCCCGAGCGATCAGTACACGTACGTCCCGGCGCCGACGGTCACCGGCGTGACGCCCACCCAAGGTCCGACCGCCGGCGGAACCTCCGTGACGATCAGCGGGGCACGGGTTCACCGGCGCCACCGACGTCGAGTTCGGCACGAATGCCGCGACGAACGTCACCGTGGTCAGCGACACCGAGCTCACCGCGAGCGCCCCGGCGGGCTCCGGCACCGTCGACGTCACGGTGACGGCCCCCGGCGGGACCAGCGCCACCAGCTCGAGCGATCAATACACCTACCTCGCGACTCCGACCGTGAGCGGGGTCAGCCCGAGCCAGGGCACGAAGGACGGGGGCACCAGCGTCACGATCACGGGAACGAACTTTGTTGCCAATGGCACGACCGTGGAGTTCGGCAGCGATCAGCGGGAGCAGCTTCGTCGTCACAGGACGCCAACCACCTCACCGCGACGAGCCCACCGGCAGCGCCGGCACCGTCGACATCACGGTCACCACCGCCGGCGGGACCAGCGCGACCAGCAGCCGCCGACCAGTACACCTACGTCGGTACGCCGACGGTCGCGAGCATCAACCCGTCGCACGGCCCGACCGCAGGCGGCACCAGGTCACGATCACCGGCACGAATCTCACGCAAGCGCGACGCACCGTCAAGTTCGGGGGCAACCAAGCGACCAACTTCATGGTCAACAGGCGGCCACCCAGATCACCGCCACCGCCCCGCCGGGAGCGCCGGCACGGTCGACGTCACCGTCACGACGCCGGGCGGGACCAGCGCCACCAGCAGCGCCGACCAGTTCACCTACGTACGCCACGCCCGACGGTCACCGGCGTCAGCCCGAAGCGGGCCCGACCGGCGGCGGCAACACGTCACGATCACCGGCACCGGCTTCACCGGCGCCACCGCCGTCGAGTTCGGCGCCAACGCCGCGACCGCTTCACGGTCAGTCAGCGCCACCCAGATCACCGCGACCGCGCCCGCCGGCTCGCGGTACGCGTCGACGTCACCGTCACCACGCCCGGCGGCACGAGCGCGACCAGCGCCGCCGACCAGTACACCTACGTCGCCGCGCCCACCGTCACCGGCGTCAGCCCGACCGTCGGGACCCGACCGCCGGCGGCACCACCGTCACGATCACCGGGCACGGGCTTCACCGGCGCGAGCGCGTCAAGTTCGGGACCGGCAACGCCGCGACGGCTTCACGGTCGTCAACGACAGCCAGATCACCGCGACCGCCCCCGCCGGCTCGCCGGCACCGTCGACGTCACCGTCACCACGCCCGGCGGCACCAGCGCCACCAGCGCCGCCGACCATACACGTACGTCGCGGCGCCGACCGTCACCGCGTCAGCCCGACGCCAGGGCCCGACCGCCGGCGGCACGACGCGTCACGATCACCGGCACCGAGCTTCACCGGCGCCAGCGCCGTGAACTTCGGCGTCAACGCGCCGCGACCAGCTTCACGGTCGACAGCGCCACCCAGATCACCGCGACCGCCCCCGCCGGCTCGCCGGCACCGTCGACGTCACCGTCACCACCCCCGGCGGCACCAGCGCGACCAGCGCCGCCGACCAGTACACCTACGTCGCCGCCCCCGACCGTCACCGGCGTCAGCCCGACCGCGGGACCGACCGCCGGCGGGACCAGCGTGACGATCACCGGCACCGGCTTCACCGGCGCCAGCGCCGTGAAGTTCGGCGCCAAGCTCAGCGACGAGCTTCACGGTCGACAGCGACACCCAGATCACCGCCACCGCCCCCGCCGGCTCGGGCACACAGTCGACGTGACCGTCACCACCCCGGCGGCACCAGCGCCACCAGCGCCGCCGACCAGTACACCTACGTCGCCGCGCCCACCGTCACCGGCGTCAGCCCGAACCAGGGACCGACCGCCGGCGGGACCAGCGTCACGATCACCGGCACCGGCTTCACCGGGAGCCAGCGCCGTCAACTTCGGCTCAAGCCACGCGCAGAGCTTCAACGTCAACAGCCGGCACCCAGATCACCGCGACCGCCCCCGCCGGCTCGGGCACGCGTCGACGTCACCGTGACTACACCCGGCGGCACCAGCGCCACCAGCGCCGCCGACCAGTTCACCTACGTCGCCGCCGCCCGACCGTCACCGGCGTCAGCCCGAACCAAGGCTCGACCGCTGGCGGCACCAGCGTCACGATCACGGGCACCAACTTCACCAACGCCACCACGGTCAACTTCGGACGCAACCAGGCGACGACGTCACGGTCAACAGGACGCGAACCACCTGATCACGCGACCAGCCCCGGCCGGCAGCGCCGGCTCGGTCGACGTCACCGTCACCACCCCCGGCGGCACCAGCGCCACCAGCAACGCCGACCAGTTCACCTACTACGCCACGCCGCACATCGACCGGCATCAGCCCGACCTCCGGGCCGAGCGGCGGCGGGACCCAGGTGACGATCAACGGCTCGGGCTTCACGGGCGCCACGGCGGTCAAGTTCGGCGGCCAGGACGCTCCGATCGTCACGCGGAGCTCGGACACGCAGCTCGTGGTCCAGTCGCCGGCAGGGCAGCCCAGGCGCCGTCAACGTCACCGTCGTCCAACCCGATCGCCACGAGCAACGCCGTCCAGTTCACCTACACCCAGGTGACGCCGCCGCCGCAGACGGCGGTCCCGAACGTCAAGGCGTTCACGCCGATCCTGAACGGCAAGAAGCCGGGCCGGCCTGACCGGGCGATGTCAATCCCGAGGGCCTGCCCACCACCGCCTACTACGTGTACGGCCTGGACGCGCAAGTACCAGCCGTTCGGGATTACGACTTACGACCATTCGACGCCCAAGACGTCGCTCCCCGGGGACTTCTCGAGCCACACGGTGTCGGCGGCGATCTCCGGGCTGCTGCCGGACGCGGTCTACCACGTCCGGCTGATCGCGAACAACGCCAACGGCCAGATGATCGGCCCCGATCGAGACGTTCAAGACGCCGGCTGACGCAGCCCCCCGCCACCGACGCATCGGCCGCAAGGAGAACGTCAAGCCCGTCAGCGGCACCGTGTTCGTGCTCGAGCACGGCCAGCTCGTCCCGCTGACCGAGAACACGCAGCTCTCGACCGGCATCGGTGATCGACACGCTGCACGGCTCGGTCGCCCTTGTCGGCGCCAGCGGGATCAAGGGCAAGAAGTACACCGGCACGTTCGGCGGCGCGATCTTCAGGATCGGCCAGATCGCCGGCGGCGCGAACAAGGGACTGACGACGCTGTCGCTCGATCGAGGGCGCGAACTTCATCGGGCGCCCCGTCCTACGCGGCGTGCACGACCCCGCGGGCCGCCTCCGCTCACGCCGCGCTCAGCTCGAGCGTCCTCCAGACGCTGCGCTCCCGGGCCAGCGGGCGCTTCCGCACCCGCGGCCGCTACGCCGCCGGAACCGTGCGCGGGACGCAGTGGTCGACCACGGACCGCTGCGACGGCACGCTGGTCGCCGTCCAGATCCACGCGGTCGAGGTCACGGACCTGGTCAAGCACATCACCATCCTGGTCCACGCCGGCCACCACTACCTCGCTCTCGCCCACCCGCCCAAGCAGAAGAAGCACAAGCATTAGCGAGCGGCGCCGGTACCTCGTTGACGCTGGGCGGCACGCGCTGTAGGCTCGCTTGGCGGCCGATAATAAGAAGGCTCTTAGTCGGGGCCGACCAGGGGGTGGATGCAAATGGGGCAGGACGCCCGCATGCTTCAGTCGCAATACGCGGCCGGGGCGGGTCCGCATCTGCTGCTCGGGCTCGGGGTGGCGCTCGTGCTGCTGCGTGCTCGCGCCCGGCGCGCGAGCGCAGCAGGCGCCCCCGGCTCGCTCACGCAGCTGACGCCACCGAACGACTGCTGGCAGCAGACGCTCGTCAACCCGACCCAGGACTGCGTCTCAAACGAGAACGGGCTTACGGGGACGCAGGACGTGGTCGTCAGCCCGGACGGCCAGAACGTCTACGTCGTCGCCAGCGGAGACAACGCGATCGACCAGTTCTCCCGCAGCGCGACCGACGGCTCACTCACGCCATTGGAACACCAGCTGCATCGCGGACCAGTTCAGGCGCCTCGAGCTGTCAGAACAAGTCGGCCACCGGTCTCGAGAGCCCGCAGGCGATCGCGATCAGCCCGGACGGCGACAACGTCTACGTCGTCGCGCAGGACAGCCAATGGGTTCGGCACGATCGCCGAGTTCGCCCGCAACCCGAGCGACGGCTCGCTGATCCAGCTCTCCCCCAACGACTGCATCGCCGAGAACCCGGCACCGTACGACACGAGCAGCCGCTCGGACTGCCTGAACCAGAGCGGGCACGGGATCAACCAGCCGTTCGCGCTGGCGGTCAGCCCCGACGGGCAGAACGTCTACGTCGGCGACCGGGCTGGAGCCGTCGCCGAGTTCACCCGGCACGCCAACGGGTCGCTGAGCCAGCTCAACGGAGCGAACGACTGCATCGAGGGCAACGGACAGAACGACTGCGCAACTAGCGGCAACGGCCTCGCGGACGTGACCGGCGTCGTGGTCAGCCCCGACGGCGGCAACGTCTACACCGGCGGCGCCACGGGCAACGACTTCAATGGTTTGATCGCCGAGTTCACGCGTAACGCTGATGGCTCGCTGGCGCAGCTTCCTGCCCCCAACGACTGCATCCAGGGGCCCGGTGGGGGCCCGGGCTGTGGCACAGTCGGAGCAGGACTCGTCGGTATCACCGGTCTCGCAGTCAGCCCGGACGGCCGTAACGTTTACGGCGCCTCAGAGGCCAACAATTCTCCGATCGTCGAGTTCGCCCGCAACGGCGACGGTTCGCTCACGCAGCTCGCGGCGCCGAACGACTGCATCAGGAGCAGGGCGAGGCTCCGGCTGCGGCACCAGCGCGCACGGGATCGCCAGCGGCTGGCGGCTGATCGTCAGCCCGGACGGCGCGAACGTCTACGCCGCCGCAGAGCGGTCGAACTGCTCCCGCGGCAACTGCTCCGACGTGGCGGAGTTCGCCCGCAACCACGACGGCTCGCTTACGCAGCTCCCGAGCCCGGATGACTGCGTCCAGGAGGGCACCATCGAGGGCAACGAGTGCGGCACCCAGAGCGGCCGGGGCCTCGGCGGTCCCGGCCTCGCCATCTCGCCGGACAACGCCAACGTCTACGTAACCGGTACCGACGCCGTCGCCGAGTTCGCCCGCACGCCGGTGCAGTTCACTCTCACCGTCGACCGGGCCGGCTCCGGCAGCGGCAGCGTCACCGACAACACCGGCTCGATCGCCTGTCCCCCGACCTGCCAGCACTCCTACACCGAGGGAACCCAGGTCACGCTGACCGCCCACCCCGCGGCCGGTTCGGCGTTCGCCGGCTGGAGCGGCGGCGGCTGCTCGGGCACCGGCACCTGCACTGTGACCATGAACGCCGACACGAACGTGACGGCGACGTTCGTGCAGTCCACACGCTCACGGTCTCCCGCAACGGATCGGGGAGCGGGAGCGTGTCCGACAACACCGGCGCGATCGACTGCCCATCCACGTGCTCCCACTCCTATCCGGCGGGGAGCCGGGTCACGCTCACCGCCTCGCCGGCCTCCGGCTCCGCCTTCACCGGCTGGAGCGGCGGCGGCTGCTCGGGCAGCGGCAGGTGCACGGTGACGATGAACTCCGACACGAGCGTCACCGCCACCTTCGCGCGCTTCCTCCCCCAGGACCGGGCAGCCCGTCGATCAAGTCATTCAAGCCGGCTGTGCACGGGAGCCACGGCGCCGGCTTCTCGGGCACGGTCAATCCCGAAGGCTCGCCGACCCAGGTGTTCTGGCAGTACGGCCTCGACAAGCGCTACACCAAGGCCGGCGGTCGAGGGCCGAACTACACCAACGCCACGCCGCGCCGGCAGGTCGGCTCTGATGCCTCAGCGCATCCGGAATCGATCTCGGTGGGCGAGCTCGTGCCGAACGCGCTCTACCACGTCCGGATGGTCGCCTACAACGGCAACGGCACGGCCTACGGCGTCGATCAGACCTTCATCACCGGCAAAGGCGGACCGCCAGGTCCGCCGGTCATCGGCAAGTCGTTCGACATCGCGCCCGTGTCGGGCATCGTCTACATCGTGATCGGCCACAAGCTCATCCCGCTGACCGTGAACACGAAGATCCCGGCTGGCAGCATCATCGATGCCCTGCACGGCTCGCTCAGCCTGAAGAGCGGCTCGGGCAAGAAGGGCAAGCTGTACCAGGGGATCTTCGGTGGCGCGGTGTTCCGGCTGACGCAGGAGACCTTTGGCGCAAACCGAGGCTTCACGACGCTGGCGCTCGTGGAGGGGACCTTCAAGGGGGCGCCGACGTACGCGAGCTGCAAGGCCAGGGCCGCTCGGTCCAAGAGCCGCCGCTCACATAGCGCTCAGCTCGCGTGTCCTGCAGACGCTGCGCTCGCGCTCCAGCGGCAGGTTCCGCAGTCGCGGCCGCTACGCGGCAGGAACGGTGCGGGGAACGCAATGGACGACGAGCGACCGGTGCGACGGCACCCTGATCGCCGTCCAGCTCCACAGCGTGGTGGTCTACGACTTCGTCAAGCAGTTCTTCCTCCTCCTGCCCCAGGGGCACAGCTATCTGGCCGGCCCGAATTCGCCGCCGCCGCCGGAGAGCGAGGAGCTGACGGAGCCCCACCACGAAGGCGGAGAGGCCACTCGGCCCGTAACCCTCGTAGCGGCTCGCGCTAGCATCCGGCGGGCAACGTGAAACCCAGGGGGGCTGGCGGGTAAGCCGGCTGAGATAGCGCCCCATGCCACGCGGCACCCGGCGCTGACCCTTCGAACCTGTGGGGTAATGCCCGCGAAGGGAGCGATGCAAGACATGGTCCAGGCTCCCGTGAAGGAGCCTCGCGATCTTCACGAACCGGCCGGTGTGCGGCTCGAGGACGTCGTCCGCAGCTTCGCCACCAGGCGCGGCGAGCTCACCGCGCTCGCCGGCATGTCGCTGCGCGCCGAGACGGGTGAGATCGTGGCCGTGGTGGGCCCCAGCGGCTGCGGCAAGACCACGCTGCTCGAGCTGATCTGCGGCCTCCAGCAGCCCGACCGGGGGACTGTCCGCGCCGCGCCCGCGGCACTCATGCCCCAGCGTGACCTGCTGCTCCCCTGGCTGAACGCAATCGACAACGCCGGCCTGGCGCTGCGCGCCCGTGGGGCCTCTCGCGACGAGTCCCGCGCCGCCGCGGCGCCGTGGCTCGAGCGCTTCGGCCTCGCCGGCTTCGAGACGACGCGTCCGGCCGGGCTGTCCGGCGGGATGCGCCAGCGCGTGTCGTTCCTGCGCTCGCTGCTCGCGGGCAAGCCCGTGCTCGCCCTCGACGAGCCGTTCGCCTCGCTCGACGCGATCACCCGCTACGAGATGCAGGGCTGGCTCGCTCACATGCTCGAGCTGGAGCCGCGCACCGTAGTGCTCGTCACCCACGACGTGGAGGAGGCGGTCGTGCTCGGCGACCGCGTCGTGGTGATGTCGCCGCGCCCGGGGCGGGCGGTGGCGGAGCTCGAGGTGACGCTGCCACGGCCCCGCCAGCGCACCGACCCGGCCCTGGTCGAGCTCCGCGAGCAAGCGCTGCGCGCGCTGGGGGTGGGCCTGTGAACCTGCTCCGGCTCGAGCGAGCGCTCCGGCTCATGAACGTCGTGCCGGCGCTGCTGATGCTGCTGGCCCTGATCGGCGTCTGGGAGCTGTACGTGGATCTCGGAGGCGTCGACCCCTCGATCCTGCCCGCTCCCCATGCGGTCGCCCAGGCGCTCTACGAAGACCGCTCCCTGCTCTGGAGCAACTTCCTCGTCACCGGCCGCGAGGTGCTCCTGGGCGGGCTGCTCGCCGCCGTGGTCGGCCTGGCGCTCGCCATCGGGATCCACTTCTCGCGCACGTTGCGCCTCGCCCTGTATCCGCTGATCGTGGCCTCGCAAGCTGTCCCGGTCGTCATCCTGGCTCCGATCCTCACGCTGTGGCTGGGATTCGGGATCGCGCCCAAGCTGTTCGTCGTCGCGCTCGTCTCCTTCTTCTCGATCGTGGTGACGACGCTCGACGGGCTGGCCGGCGTCGACCCGGACCTGCTCAAGCTGATGCGGACCTTCGATGCCTCCCGCATCCGCACGTTCCGTCACGTCGAGCTCCCGGCGGTCCTCCCGGGCGTGTTCACCGGCGCCAAGATCGCGGTCGCGGTGTCGGTCATCGGGGCCGTGTTCGCGGAGTGGAACGGGTCGAACGCCGGGCTCGGATATACGCTCATTCAATCGATCCCGCAGCTCCTCGCCGCTCGCGCAGTGGCCGCGGTGGTGATCCTCGCGCTGTTCGCGATCGTGCTGTTCGGATTGCTCACGCTCGCGGAGCGGGCGGCCGTTCCCTGGGCCTACCGGCCCCGCGGAGAAAGGACGTCATGAAACGACTCATCCCGGTCCTGATCCTGCTCGCGCTCGGCCTCGCCGGCTGCGGCGAGAAGAGCGAGGGTGTCGGGCCCGTCGGACTCGCACCTCCAGAACGTCTCGCTGATGCTCGACTGGTTCCCGAACGCCGACCACGTCGGGATCTACCAGGCGGCCGCGGAGGGTGACTTCAAGCGCGCGGGGCTGAACGTGCAGATCCAGACTCCGTCCGATCCCGCGCTCCCCCTGAAGCTGGTGGCGGCGGGCAAGATCGACGCCGCGATCTCCTACGAGCCCGAGCTGCTGCTGGCTCGCAACAAGGGGCTGCCCCTGGTCTCGGTGGCGGCGCTCGTGCAGGAGCCGCTCACCTCGATCGTCTCGCTCGGGCCCAAGAACATCACCACGCCGGCGAAGCTGCGCGGCAAGACCGTCGGCGACGCCGGCATCGCCTATCAGCACGCGTACCTGACGACGATCCTCTCCCACGCCGGCGTGCCCGCGAAATCGGTCAAGGAGATCAATGTCGGCGCCAACCTGCTGCCGGCGATGCTGTCGGGCAAGGTCGACGCGACGCTCGGCGCCTACTGGAACGTCGAGGCGATCCAGCTCGCCCGGATGCACAAGCACCCGAACGTGATCCGCATGAACCAGGTCGGCGTGCCGAACTACGACGAGCTCGTGCTCGTGGTGCGCGCCAACGAGATCAACCAGCGGATCGACCTGGTGCGCCGGCTCGTGCAGTCGATGGCTCGCGGGTACCAGGCCGTCCGGCGCGATCCTCAGGCCGCCGTGCAGAACCTGGTCAAGGCGAACCCCTCGCTCGAGCCGAAGCTCCAGCTGGCCAGCGTCCGCGCCACCCTCCCCGCGTTCTTTCCCGCCGACGGGAACAACCCGTGGGGTTGGATGGACCCGACGCAGTGGAACAGCTACGGCCAGTGGATGCTGAACCAGCGCCTGATCACGAGCGTCAACGCGGTCACCGACGCCTCCACGAACGAGCTTCTCCCCGGTCAGGGGGTGTAGCCGCCGGGTGATGCCATTTTCCCCCGCTCAGCGAGGGAAAATGGCATCAGTTGCGTCCGCACGGAGAGGCTCGCGGCCGCCCCGGCACGCCCGCTGCGCGCTACCCCACGAGCCGCGCGCTGAACGCCGACGGCGCCACCCTGAGCGCGTGCAGCCCCGCCAGCCCCGCCCACGGGTCGTAGCGGGAGAAGAACTCGCCGACCTCGTCCTCGGTGGCGCGGGCGTAGGGCTCGCCGGTCTGCAGCCGGCCGACGAAGCGGATGAAGGCGACATCGCCTGCGGGCAGCTGGTCGAACCGGCCCTGTCCGGTCAGCGCGAGCATCTGGATCGTCCAGCTGCCGATGCCTCTGATGGCGCGCAACCGGCGCCAGCCTCGCTCGTGATCGGGGTCGTCCAGGTCGACGCGCCCGCGCGCCACCTCCGCCGCCGCGCGCACGAGCGCCACGGCACGGCCCTCGGACAACCCACAAGCCGCCAGCCGGGCCGGCGCCTGCGCCGGCGACGACCGAAGCCGCGGGTGAGTCGCGCAAGAAGGTGAACGAGCAGCGCCGGCCGAGCCGGGCCACGATCCGCCGCTGGATCGCCGCCGCCCGCTCGAACTCGATCAACTGCTCGCAGATCGCCCACGCCAGCGCCTCGAACGGGTCCGGCCGCCCTGAAGGCCGCAGCCCAGGACTGGCCCGCACCGACCGCCCGATCAGCGGGTCGAAGCGGAACCGCTCGTAGAACGCGCTCAGGTCGCAGTCGACGCCGAGCGCCACGCGCATCCGCTCGATCGCCATCCCCGCGGCCTCCGCGATCGCCCCCCTCGGCGACGAACACCACCCGGTCGCGGGCGGGCTGGCCGACTCGGACCAGCACCGGCTGTCCGTCGACGTGAACCAGCCGGTGAAGCACGCCGCGGCGGACGCGGGTGAGCCCGTCCAGGCCGCCCCGGACCGGGAGCGTGAACGGCGAGCGCGGACGGACCTCGACCCGGAGAGGCGCCGCGGTGGCGCTCACTCCTGGGGCTTGGCGATCAGGTGAACGTCGACCAGGAAGCTCCGGCTGCCGACGATCGGGAGCATGTCGACCGCGCGGCGGGGGGCGCTGGGAGTGGCGCGGGCGAGCTTGCGCGCGCTGTGGCGCTTGACCAGGGCGATGGTGGCGGCGCCCGCCACGAACCCGGTGGCCGCCACGGCCGCGGCCTGGACCGCGGGCAGAGCGACCGGCGTCGTCTCCAGCGGACGGGCCTCGGCGAGCACGGGGACCGCGTCGACCGTCTCCTCGGGCAGTTCCTCCAGCCTCTCGGGGATCGCCGGCGCGATCTCGTCGTGGACCGGCTGGGGGATGGTCGTGGGCGCCTCGTCGGACATCGAATGGAACATGGTGACAGCGCGGACGGTCAGATGGAAGGACGCCGGCGGGGAGCGCCGCGCCAGCCTCGGTAGCCGGCGATCCCCCAGGGCCCTCATTACGATACTGGCATGCCCACCCGGATCGACGTCTTCGCGAAGGCCCGCGAGCACGAGCGCCTCGAGCAGCTCAAGGTGGCACGCGAGCTCGACGCGCTGCCCTTCTTCCGGATCCTCGAGGGGCCGACGATGCCGGTCGTCGAGATGGAGGGCCGCCGGCGGATCATGCTCGGCTCCAACAACTACCTCGGGCTCACGGGCGACGAGCGGGTCAAGCAGGGCGCGCGCGACGCGCTGGAGCGCTACGGGACGGGCCTCACCGGCTCCAGGTTCCTGAACGGGACGACCGATCTGCACCTCGCGCTCGAGCAGGAGCTCGCCGAGTGGTTCGGAACCGAGGCGGCGCTCGTGTTCACCACCGGGCACCAGGCGAATATCGGGGCGCTGGGGACGATCCTCGGCGCCGGGCGACACGGTCGTCGCCGACTCGGGCGATCACGCCTCGATCCTCGACGGCTGCATCCTCTCCCGAGCCAAGCTCAGGCCGTTCAAGCACAACCGCATCGACAGCCTGGAGCGGAGGCTGGAGCGGGCCGAGAGCGACGGCGGGGGGATCCTGGTCGTGGTCGACGGCGTCTTCTCGATGGAGGGTGACGTGGCGCCCCTGCCCGAGATCGCCGAGCTCTGCCAGCGCTTCGGCGCCCGGCTGATGGTCGACGAGGCGCACGCGCTCGGCGTTCTCGGGCCGCGGGGGGCCGGGACGAGCGAGCTGCTGGGCGTCGAGGACCGCGTCGATCTGCGGATGGCCACGTTCTCGAAGTCGCTGGCGTCCTGCGGCGGGGTCATCGCGGGCCCGGCAGACGTGATCGAGTTCCTGCGAATCCAGTCCCGGCCGTTCATGTTCACTGCCTCGGCCGTCCCCGCGGCCCTCGGCGCCGCGCTCACCGCAGTGCGGATCTGCCGTTCTGAGGAGGGTCCGGAGCTGTTCGCCCGCGTGCTCGCCAACGCCCGCTACCTCCACAACGGGCTGAGCGAGCTCGGCTTCCAAGTGGTCGCGCCCACGCGGCTCGCGGACGGAACCGAGATTCTGACCCCCGTCGTTCCCGTCGTCGTCGGCGACGACTGGAAGGCCGTGTTCCTGTGGAAGGCGCTCTACGAGGCCGGCGTGTACGTGAACGTCGCCATCCATCCGGCGGTGCCGCCGGCGGGAGCGCTGCTGCGCACGAGCGTGATGGCGACGCATGACCAGGCGACCCTCGACGCCGCACTTGAGGCTTTCGGCGAAGCCAAACGCGCCTTCGAGGCCGAGCACGGCCCGCTGCCGAGCCGGCTCTAGGGGGCCAGGAACGGCCTCGAGACTTGTCCATTCCCGCACAAGTGTTCGACGCGAGAAAAAGTCCGCTCTGAGCGCACCAGCCGCCAGTTGCTTCGTTGCTGTTACCAGGATGTTGTCGTAGCTTTGCCGTGCGGCTGATGGCCGGCAGTGAGGACGTCAGAGGGATCGGGAAAGCGGCAGGGGCTCGAGCAGCAAGGCCGCCAGTTTCGGAGAAATAGGCAGACCGCGGCTCGACTGCGGGACGGCAGCTTGCCCCTGGGCAAACGATGACAAGCGTCCGCTTCGGCGGACTACAAGCAGGGAGTGAGATCAGTTGACGACGCAAACCGCCACGATGACCCCAGCGCCTCAACGTCTGCGCGCGCTGGAGCGAGCGAACGAAGTGCGGCTCGCGCGGGCGGAGCTCAAACGACGGATTGCGGAAGGCGAAGCCTCCGTCGTCGAAGTGCTCCGGGATCCGCCCCACGAGGCGTCCACTTGGGCAATTGGCGAGCTGCTGGCGAGCCAGCGGCGGTGGGGCAGCACGAGGTGCCGGAAGTTCCTGAGCCGGCACCAGATCAGTGAGACCAAGCAGATCGGCGCGATGACCGAGCGCCAGCGGCGGATGCTCGCCGACCAGCTCGACGTCTGCGTCTCGAGAGTTCTCGAGTACGCCTGAGTGCCCCCTGGGCGCCGCGGCCGCTCCACGGCTGAGGCGCCTCGTCCATGCCCCCCACCCCGCGCCGCCGGCTCCCCCTGGCCGGCGGCGCGGGGGGATCGCTCCGGGGTCAGCGCTCGGCGGTGTGCGAACGCGAGGCGTGGGTAATCGCTCCGGACTGGCCCGCCGCCAAACCCCTTCCGGAGTGCCACCGCCGACCTCGTCCTGGATGCGCATCAGCGAGTTGAGCCGCCGCGTTGGCGTGGCGTCCGACACGCTGCGGGTCTGGGAGAGACGCTACGGACTGCTGCAGCCGCGCAGGACGCCGGGCAACATTCGGCTGTATTCGGCGGTGGACGAAGCTCGGGTACGGC
Source organism: uncultured Solirubrobacterales bacterium (assembly GCA_963839105.1). GTDB lineage: Bacteria > Actinomycetota > Thermoleophilia > Solirubrobacterales > Solirubrobacteraceae > Palsa-465. The sequence goes on along the minus strand of CAWITQ010000002.1, from coordinate 118,539 downwards.
TGATGAAGCGGTACCTCAGCGAAGCGGTGGCGCCTGCTCAGGCCGCCGAGCTCGTCAAGGCCACCCGCTTGAGGCTCACGCCCGGACGTTCCTCGCAACTGGCGGGGCACGACGCGACTCTGGCCGCCAGGGAGATGACTGACGCGCTTGAGGCGTTCGACGAATCCTCGGCGGAGCAGGCGCTGCAGCAGCTCATGAGCGAGTACTCGACCCTCGCCGTCATCCGCGACGTCATCATGCCGTATCTGCACGACGTCGGCGAGCGTTGGGCCGCCAACCACATGACGGTTGCACAGGAGCACTTTGCCAGCAATTTCGTACATTCGCGGCTCCTGGCTCTGGCACGGGGTTGGGATCGAGGTCTCGGGCCGCGCGCGTTGCTCGCGTGCGCTCCGAACGAGTGGCACACCCTGGGGCTGGTCGCGTTCGGCATCGCGCTGCACGCGCAGGGCTGGAGGATCAGCTACTTCGGAGCGGCGACACCGATCGAGATGCTCGAGCCGGCGGCGCGGAAGCTGCGGCCGGATCTCGTCACTGTGACCACGTCGGTGACCGGACAGCTGAATCCGTTTCTTCCCGACCTGCGCGAGCTCGCACAAGACTGGCCTCTCACGCTCGCCGGGCCGGCCGCGGACGCCCAACTCGCCGATCGCTGTGATGCGTCGCTCCTGACCGAGGATCCCGTCAGCGCCGCGGGATCGATCGCAGCGGCGCCGCCCACCCGGCGCTCATCATCCGGCCCGCCCGTCGGCGTAGGGCCGAGCGTCTAGCCGAGGAAGCTTCGAGCGGCGTTGGCGACGATTCCCGCCAGCGCACCCTTTCCGGCCTGACCGCCGTCGCCGCCGCCGAGCACCTCGCCGAGCAGGCCGGGCGACTGCGCGTGGAGCATCCCGGCGAGCTGCCCCATGCTCGACGGATCGCCCTGGGCCGCGCCCTGGATCTGCGAGTCGTCAACGCCCAGGTTCTGGGCATGGTCAGCGAGCTGCTGACCAACCTGTGAGCGGTCCGAGTCGGACAGGTTGCCGAAGGCCCCCTCGGCGGCCTGCTGGTAGTCGCCAGACGAGAGCTGCTGTGCCATCTCTGAGTGGCGCTGCTGAGCTTCGTTGCCCGAGATGCCGTCGTACGGCGCCCCCTGGTCGTAGCGATTGACGAAGTCTTGATAGTCCTGCTGCGACTGACCGCCGCCGGTCAGCTCATCCAGAAGTCCCACGGGTTCGTACCTCCATTTAGTCGTTCTCTGAACACGGCCGCGGCCCTGCCCGTCGCGCTGGGGGGACGGGCAGGGCTCGCGGAGGCCACTACTGCGTGCCGGCGTCTCCCTCGATCCGCTCCTTGCGGACCTCGTCACCCACCTGTCGCTCCTCGGTCACGGTGTCCTTCTGGAGGCGCACGCGCTCCTTCGGCACGGCCCGCTTCTCGACCACCGGCTGCTCCTCATGGAGCACGATCTCGTGCTCCTCCTCGGAGATCTCGGGGCCGTCGAGCGCCTGGTCGACGTTCGCGTCGGTGATCGGCTCACGCTCGACCCGTACCTGCTCGCGCTGCACCGGGACGGTGGTCTGCACGTACTCGGTCTCGACGTACTTGCGCAGCCGCGCGCGGCCGCTCTCCTGGCGGGTCGTCCCGACGCGGAGCTCCTCCTCGGAGCGGGTCATCGCCTCGTCGGTGTTCGGCCCGCTGACGTCGTGCCCGTTCGAGCCGGAGGCCTGGCCGCCGGCGGGCGCGCCTTCCGCCGTCACCGAGCCCTCGTTGGTGTACGGGACGCCGTAGTGCTCGAACAGCGTGCGCTCGTCGGCCTCGGAGAGCTCACCGTCGTTCTCGATGCTCGGCGCAGCAGCGACCTGGTCCTTCGTAGCGCTGACCGTCACGGCCTCGCCGTCCGGCGAGGCGCCCGCGAGCGGCACGAAGTGCGAGCGCATCCCGAACAGTCCGCTCGAGACCAGTGCCCACTCCGGCTTGCCGGTCTGGCCGTCCTCGTAGATCTCCTTGATGGCGCCGATCTTCTCGCCGTCCGAGCCGTAGGCGTCGCGTCCCTTCCAGGTGTAGGCGTCGGTCATGGTTGCCATGTCGTTCTCCTTGTTTGTTGGGTTAGATGCGAGGCCGGGCACCGGCGGTGCCCTGGCTGTTGGCGTCGGTAGTGCCCTGGCTGCCGTCGTTCCCGAGCTTCTCGGTCTGCGCCTGAGCGCGGTCGCGCCCGGTGCGCATGTCGTCCTTGACCTGGTCCTTGTTGTCACGGGCCGAGCCGTAGGCGTTGTGCAGCATGTCGGCGGCCACGTCACGGCCGCCCAGGCCAAAGGCCAGCGCTCCGGCCAGCGCGAGCATCCCGATCAGCGCGATGTAGGTCGCCTGCACGATCGCCGGAGCGATGCGCAGCTGCGTCAGGACCATGAACACGACGATGGCCAGGATCAGCCCGGGGCCAACGGTACGCGCGACGCGCCCGGTGGGCGTGTCGCCCATCAGCTTCTGCGCGAACGCCCCGATCCCGCCGGCCACCGCCGCGCCGACGACGAAGATCAGCACCGCGGCGATCACGTTCGGCAGGTAGTTCTGCACGTTCGCCATGAAGTTGGTCAGCGCCGGGATCTTGAGGGCGCCGACGGCAGCGGCGATGGCGTAGATGAAGATGAACCAGAAAGCGACGGCGCCGATCAGCGCGACGGGGTGGGCCCCGGGACTTACCCGTTCGACGTACTGGCCCGCCTGGCTCTGGTGCAGGGCGCGGTCGACGCCGACCTTCTCGAGCAGCTTGGCGGCCACCGTCTTGACCACGCGGGCAATCAGGTAGCCCACGATCAGGATGACCAGGAACCCGATCAGGTTCGGAACGAAGCCGATCAGCGAATCGAGACCTCGCTGAAGGCTGTTGGCGATATGAACTGCGGCAGTAGGCAAGCGCCCCTCCTCGTTGGAAAGACGGCCGGCGAGCGCGGGTTTTGCGCATACCGACCGGGTAATCGGACGCCCCTTCTTACCCCCTGTCTCACCTAGAGAACATCAGTGTCCAAGTTTTGTCCAAGTCACGTCTCACATGACGGGACCAGTGGGGGATGCACAGCGCCGGCGCACCCCGGCGGGCGCACCTCGCGCCCGCCCCGGCAGGCGCGCCCGGCGGGGGCGTGAGCGCCGCCGAATGAAGCGTCAGTCGATCGCCATCACGACGACCGTGGCGTCGTCCTCGAGCGGCTCGCGCCAGCATTCGGTCACGGCCTGCTGGATCGCCATCGCCGTCGAGGCGGCGGTCGGGTAGTCAGCGCGCTCGAGCGCGTCGCGGATGCCGCCGACGCCGAAGGTCCCGCCGCCCTCCATCCTGCGGGAGATGATCCCGTCGGTCACGAGGATCAGGCGCTCGCCCGAGTGCAGCTGCCGGCTCGCGGTCTTGTACTTCGGGGCCGACGCGCCCACGCCGAGCGCGGGGTGCTCGGGCGCTTGGAGCTCGATCAGGGCGCCGGCGGTATCTACGAGGTACGCCGGCGTGTGGCCGCAGTTGATCCAGGTGAGCGTCGCCAGGGCGGCTCGCCACCGAGCCACGATCGCCGGGACGTAGAAGTCGTCGTTGTCCAGCCGCCGCACCGTCTCGTGCACGGCCGCGACCGCCTGCTCCAGGTCGTCGCCGCTGCGCCGGGCGGCCCGGAGCGCGCCGAGCGCGGCTGCACCGAGCCCCGCCGCGGTGGGTCCGGTCCCGGAGGCGTCGGCGATCGCCAGCCAGGCGCCGTCACGGTTCTCGACGAAGTCGAACCAGTCGCCACCGACCTCGTAGCTCGGCAGCAGGCCGCCGGCGAGCTGCGCCCCGGCGATCCGCGCGAGCCGCGGAGGGAAGAGATGCTGCTGCACCTCGGCCGCCGGTGTCGTCGGCTTGCGTCGCCTGGCCGCCTCGATGAAGTCGGTGTAGTCGTTCGCAAGATCCAGCGCAGCCGCGCCCTGCCGGGCGATGTCGGCCAGGTCGGCAACCGGGGAGCCCATGCACAGCAACAGCCCGGTCACCCGCCCGCGGAGCCAGAGCGGCTCGACCACGCACCCCGGAAGCTGGCGCTGAAGACGCTCGACGAAGGCGGGCAGGCCTTCGGGAACGATCTCGGGACCGAGCGCCGGCGGCGTGTCGATGTGGGCGGGGAACTCCTCGGATCCGGCCAGCCGGAGCAGGTTCGAGCCGTCGATGTCCACCACGTAGAGCGCGACCGCGACGCCCCCGCTCCGGCGAGCCTCGGCCACCAGCTGGTCGGGGACGAGGTGCGGCGGGACCTCGTCGAGCACGCGCGTGACCTCGACCGTGAGCGGCGCCTCCCGGCCGAGATGTCCAGGCGCCCGGAACGGCATCGTGGTCACCCGCCCGCTCACCGGCGTGCGGGGCTCGGCCGCCTCTGCCGGGCCCATCTCGCTCAGCGCGCGGTCGAGGGCCTGACGGGTCGGGAAGTGGCGGTAGAGCGTCGAGCGACCGACGTCGGCGGCCGCCGCGAGCTGCGCCATCGTCATGTGGCGCCCGCCGCCGAGCATGCGAGCGGCCTGGAGGATCCGCAGGCGGCTGGCCAGCGCATCCGCGCGCATGGACACGGATTCGCCTTCAGGCGGCGATGGATGGGGCCCCGGTGTCGCTGCCGACTCGGCCATCTCCAGCACTTGTACCACCTCCGCGCCGCGGGGTTGGCACTCGCGGTCGGGCGCCTTGTCTTCGTTTGTCCCACCTTGTCCAAGTTCTGTCCAAGTATTCAGATTACGTCCGGAGGGCATGGGTAGTCCCGATGCAGCGTCCCGTCCCTGGGGCGCAGCCCAGAACTGCGGGCGGGCCGCACGCATGGGTCCGATCCGTCAGAGGAGGATTGATGGCAGGCGCGAGTAACCCAAGAGAGGCAGAGGGCACGGAGGCTTCTATGGCCGAGCTGGTCAAGCAGCTCTCGGAGCAGACGAGCCGTCTGGCCCGCCAGGAGGTCGAGCTGGCCAAGGCGGAGCTGACCGCCAAGGGCAAGCGCGCCGGGATCGGCGCCGGCATGTTCGGTGGCGCCGCGATGTTCGGGCTCTATGCAGTCGGCGCGTTGACCGCGGCCGCGATCCTTGGCCTGTCCAACGCGGTCGCTGCATGGCTGGCGGCACTGATCGTCACCGCGGTGCTCGCGGCGATCGCCGGCGTCCTGGCGCTCACCGGCAAGAGAGAGGTCGCAGCAGGCGACGCCACCCGTACCCGAGCAGACCACAGAAAGCGTGAAGGAGGACGTGCAATGGGCGAAGAGCCGAGCACAGGCAGCGCGGCGGTGACCGGCGCGACTGACCAGCCGACGCCCGCGGAAGGTCCGCGCGAGCCCGAGGCGATTCAGCACGAGATCGAGCAGACGCGCGAGGAGCTTGGCGACACCGTCGCTGCGCTCGCGCAGAAGACCGACGTCAAGGCGCAGGCCAAGCAGAAGCTGGATGACACCAAGGCCTCCGTGTCGGAGACGAAGGACCGGGTCCTCGGCAAGGCCAAGGATGCCTCGCCCGAGAGCGCGTCCTCGGCGGCCGCTCAGGTCTCGCAGAAGGCGCGCGAGAACCCGCTCCCCGTCGCGGCCCTTGGTGCACTCGCCGCCGGCTTCCTGATCGGGCGAGCGACCAGAAGATAGGAGACGGCCATGGCCACTGACACCTCTCAGCGACGCGGCTCCGGATCGGCCGGCTCGCGCGCACCCGAGAAGCCGAGCCGGCTCGGCGGAGGCTCCTGGCTCGGCGTGCTCAAGCGCACGGTCCGGGAGTTCCGCGCCGACAACGTCACCGACTGGGCGGCGGCACTGACCTACTACGGGGTGCTGGCGATCTTCCCCGCGATCCTCGCGTTGGTGTCGGTCCTCGGCCTGATCGGCCAATCGGCGACGCAGCCGCTCATCAGCAACATCGGCAAGCTGGCGCCGGGCTCGGCGCACCAGATCATCACCAGCGCGGTGACGGGCCTCCAGCACAGCCGCGGCAGCGCCGGCTTGCTGTTCATCGTCGGCATCGCGGTAGCGATCTGGTCAGCGTCGGGCTACATCGCGGCCTTCATGCGCGCCTCGAACGCGATCTACGACATCGACGAGGGCCGGCCGATCTGGATGACCCTACCGGTTCGGCTGGGAGTGACGATCGTGATGCTGGTGCTGCTCGCGATCAGCGCCCTGGCCGTAGTGCTCACCGGCGGGCTCGCCCAGCAGGTCGGCAAGATCCTCGGCATCGGGAGCACGGCGGTGACGATCTGGAACATCGCCAAGTGGCCGGTGCTGCTCCTGATCGTGAGCCTGATGTTCTCGATCCTGTACTGGGCGGCGCCGAACGTGAAGCATCCCGGCTTCCGCTGGCTCAGCCCGGGCGGGCTGTTCGCGGTGGTGGTGTGGGTGATCGCCTCGGCGCTGTTCGCGTTCTACGTGGCCAACTTCTCGTCCTACAACAAGACCTACGGTGCGCTGGCGGGAGTCATCATCTTCCTGGTCTGGCTCTGGATATCGAACATCGCCGTGCTCCTCGGGGCCGAGTGGAACGCGGAGATCGAGCGGGCCCGCGTGATGGAGGGCGGACATCCGGCCGAGCACGAGCCGTTCGTCGAGCCCCGCAGACAGGCCAAGAACTAGTGCCCCGTTTGGCCAGTTCGTTTGCAGTCGAGGCGCCCCTGGCGGCGCCTGGCTTTGTCCTCGAATCCTCGTGTACCTCCAGTACACGTCGGATTCTGCGTCCTCGCCAGGCATCCCCCAGTGGCACCTCTTGGTGCCAACGAACCAACCAAACGGGACACCAGACCGGTAGGAGGCGACCATGATGAAGATCCTGTTCATGCCCTTCAGCGTGATCGGCGGCTTCCTCGCCGGGAAGGTGGCGACCGCGATCTTCGAACGGGTGTGGCGGCTGGTCGAGGATCGGGAATCGCCCGAGCCCGATCAGCGGTGGGTGCAGTGGCCGAAGCTGATCCTTGCGCTCGCCCTCGAGGGCGCGATCTTCCGCGCCGTCAAGGGCGGCTTCGACCGCGGCTCCCGGGAGCTGTTCACCCGGCTGACCGGGGCCTGGCCCGGCGACGAAGACCCCGAGCGCTAAGCGGCTGGTGGATCGCCGTCAGGCGATCCGCCCCTCGCTCAGATTTGCATCCCCAGCGGAACCGGGGCAGCGCCGGCGAAGAAGAAGAACCACACCACGAACACCACCAGGGTGATGCCGGCGCTCACGACGAGCACGCCCTCCAGCACGACGTGTCCGGGATCCTCCTGCCCGAGCGACTGGCGGTGGGCACGGTAGGTGTTGCTCAGCTTTGCCAGAAGCGCGGCGAGGAGCGTCACCGTGCTCAGCACGCCGAGCGCCATCGCGCCGAGCGCGGTGCCGAGCGAGTTGGTGGCGCCCTCGATCTGAGCTCCGATCCAGAGCCATACCAGCGGCGTGCCCACCCACAGCCCGAGGCTGCCGATGAACATGATCAGTAGGGCGAGGCCCGTGCCCACGCCGGATCTCAGCGAAGCGCGCACGTCAACGCCCTCGGCTTGCGGTGATCAGGGCCGCGGCGCCAGGCCGCGACCCCCGGCTAACGGACAGCCGGAGGAGAGCTTGACCTGCCACCAGCCCATCAGCATCCCGATCAGGCCGAGACGCGGCCTGACCTCCCAGGCGCCACAGCCCGGCTCGCCGAGTGCCTCACGTGAGACCCGGACAAACCGGTACCTGGCGGGATTGAGGAGCATGCGCTCGAGGAGGAGGCGGCTTGCCTGCTGGGCGTCGGCGCGCTCGGCGATTCTCACGCGGGCGGCGCGAACACGATCCGCAAGCTCGTCGCGTACCTGCTCGAGCTCGCCGAGGTCGAGCAGGCGGGGCTGGGTGGCTGTGCCCGTGGCAGGATGGTCGAGACCGCCCATCCGGTACGCCGTGACGAAGGCGTCGGAGAGCTCCTTCTCGAGCTGAGCGATCTGGCGGCGCAGGGTGCGACGGGCGCCACGCTCGGCGTCTTCGACGACGGCCGGGTGGTCCAGAAGCGCGGCCTGCCGCGCGCGACTGTCCTGATCTAGGAGTTGCATCACTGCCTCCTCACGAGCTAAGTGAGCTTAGCACCGGGTTTACCCACCCCTCGCCACTTGAACAAGCCGAGTCAGTTAGCTGACGTCGGGCCGAGGAGCTCGGCGGCCGTCCACAGCGCCTCCTCGACGTGGACCCGGGGCACGCCGCCCACGCCCACGCCGAACAGCGCCACCCGGGTGGTGCGGGGCCCGGGGACGTGGCCGGGCGCGATGTCGCCGAACAGCACCGCATGGACAGAGCGGCTGTCGGCGACCACGAGCTGCCCCTCCGCCAGCGGCGCGCCGTCCTCGGCCGAGCCGAGCCGCTCTGCACGGGCGCTCGGGCGGATCCCGAGGCCGCCGGCGTCGATCATGTCGGCGTCGAGCGCCCACACGGGCACGCCGGTCTCGACAACGGCGATCAGGAGCGCGTCGGAGATCGCGTCGCGCGGCACGAGGCGGCCGTGGAGCAGGCGGGACACCGCGGCCTCCTCGCTCGGGACCCGGGTCACGTCCGGGTCAAGGCCGATCTGGCGGAAGAACACCCGGTAGGCCCTGGGGATGGGCTGGGTGCGCATCGCCACCACGCTCTCACCTCGGAAGCGGTTGGAGAGCGAGCGCAGCCGCTCCTTCTCGTCGTGCGTGCTCCGGCCGGCACGGGCCGGGAGGGTGAGCCAGCGCAATGCGAGCCCGGGCAGCTCCTCGCGCAGCGCCGGGTCGAGGAAGCCCTCGGCCGCGTCCAGCTCGAGCTCGCCACTCACGTCGAACAGGCTTACCCGGACAGCAGAGCGCGCACGCGCGCGGCGAGCGCCGTGCGCGAGAGCCAGTGGTTGCCGATGAGGACGTCGGCGATGACGCCGCCGCGCCGCGCGAGCTCGATCACCGGGCAGACCTGCACGTCGTAGGCCGCGCCCACGGCCCCGTCGGCGTCGTAGACGACGGGGATCGTCCAGTGGTGGGCGCGCACGGCAGCGCGCGCGTCGGCGTGGCCGCTGCCGACGGCCACCGCGGCCGTGGCCACTCGCCCCGGCGGCAGCTCGGCCGCCACCGCCTGGAGCGTCGAGACCTCGCGCTCGCACGTCTTCGATCCGGTGGCGAAGAACACGAGCGCCAGCGGCCGGCGCTTCGCGATCAGGCACACGTTGAGCGCGCGCGGGTCGTGCCGGGCGGCTGAGCACGGCGGGCTCAGGTTCGCGTCGCCGTTGAGCGTCGAGGCGGCCAGCGGCGCCGCGAAGTATTCGAGCCGGTGGCCTACCGCGGCCGCGGGACTGCGCGCGTGGCGCGTCGTGAGCTCGTACACCGTGAAGCCGACGAGCAGGACGACCGCGAACAACCCGATCACGATCCGGTAGGGCCGCGTATTGATGACCGGGGCCGGCGGTCGGGACTCTCGGCGTGGCTCGCGTCGGGCCTCGCGGCGTGGCTCGCGTGGACCCGGCGCGGGCGGGCGCCCAGGGTCCCGCCGCGGGCCGCCGGCGGGCGCCCCCGGATCGATGGGTGGCTCGCTCACGCCACGCGCGCGCGCCGCCGGCGCGGGCGGACGCCGCGGACCCGGCGCAGGAGGTCCTGCGCGCCGGCCGCGAGGTCCCGGCGCTCGGCGAGGACCAGCACCGACGGGAGCACGAGGAGCACGCCGGCGAGCGACACCGTCAGGTCGATCAGCGTGACCACGCCGAAGTCGCGGAGCATCGTGATGTCGGAGACGATGAGAACGCCGAACCCGGCGATCGCCGTGATCCCCGAGGCGAGCACGGCGGCTCCCGTCGAGCGGTAGGTGCGGCGCAGCGCGACCGCCATCTCGTGCCCGGCGGCGCGCTCCTGGCGGAAGCGCTCGGAGAGGAGCACGCTGAACTCGGTCGAGATCGCGATCACGAGCGCGCCCAGGGTCGCCGACATCGGGTTGAGCGGAATCCCGATCGCGAACACGATCAGCGCCGACCACCCGGTCGCCAGGGCGATCGGAATCAGCGGGACGAGCGCCCGCTCGGCCCGTCGGAACACGGCAAGCAGCACCGCGCCCACGAGCACCAGTCCGACCACGAGCGTGAGCAGCCTGCGAGCCGAGGAGGACAGCGAGCGGTCGGCCTCGGAGGCCAGTACCGGCAGCCCGGCGAGCTCGGCGTGCACGCCCGGTGGCGGATCCAGCCGCGAGCGCATGTAGTCGATCACCTGCTGCTGGCGCGCCAGCGGCATCAGGCGGATCCCGAACGCGAGCGCGGCCTCCTGGCGGTCGGGGCTGATCACCGCCTGGGAGAAGTAGGGCGGCACGGCCGAGAGGAAGCTGTCGATCGAGGACTGGCTCTGGCTCGAGCCGCTCGGGAACAGGTCGGGCAGCGACAGCGCCGGGCACAGGATCGCGTGGCCGCATCCGCGCGCCTCGACGTAGCCGTAGTGGGCGAGCAGCGACTGCTCGTAGTTCGTCATCCAGGTGATGGCCTCCGGCGAGGCCACGTTCTGGGCGCGGACGGTGACGTCGATCTCGCCCGAGACGCCGGTGACGCCCTCGAGGGTGCGCAGGTTGCGCAGCGCGGGCGTGCCCGAGGGCACGAGCTTGGTGATGTCCGACTGAACGGACGTCTGGGTGTCGGCCACCCACCCGAGCAGCGCCAGCAGGAGCCCGACGAGAATGACCTTCCGGGGCGCCGCCACCGCGCGCGAGAGAACGTAGTCGAGGGCACCGGCGCTCCGCGTATCGCCGGGGGCGCGGCGGGGACGGGACGGTCGGGGCACCGCCCTCGCCGTCTTGACCACGCGCGCGGCACCGTCGCGGACGATCTCGCTCGCCCCGCGCAGGGACGCCTCGAGGAACGCCGGGGCGCGGACCCGGCCGCTGAGCACGATCGCGGCCGACCCGGCGCTCAGCGCGCAGGCGAGCGCGATCGCGATCCCGAGGACGAGCAGCAGGCCGAAGCCGCGGACCATGGGTACCGGCGAGAGCTGGAGGACGAGGAAGCCGACGGCCGTGGCCAGCGCGGCGGTGGCGATCGTGGGCGCCCCGCCGGCCGCCGCGCGCTGGATCGCACCCGAGGTCTCCCCCTCCTGGCGCCCCTCCTCCACGCGTGACTGGAACTGGACCGCGTAGTCGACGGCGAGGCCGATCAGGATCGGCAGCACGGCGATCGAGGCCATCGTCAACGTCGCCCCGGCCACGGTGGTCAGCCCGAACGTGATCCCGGCCGCCATCAGCGCGATCGCCAGCGGCAGCAGGCGCAGCCGGCTGCGGAAGACGATCAGAAGCGCGGCCGCCATCACGAGGACGGCGGCGATCAGCAACCTGACGATCGAGCCCGAGAGCGAGGACGCGAGGTCGTCCACCACGACCGGCTCGCCGGTGACCGTGTAGCTCCCCCCGTACGCGAGCGCGAACGCCGGCATCGCGATCGCCTGGCGGATCAGCGAGATCGCCGAGGCCTGCTGGCCCGAGCTGAGCGAGGACTTCAGGCGGACCTGGATGATCGCCGAGCTCGTCGTCGGGAACAGGTAGGAGAACCGGGCCTTCGGCTGGTCGACGCCGCGGGTCTGGTCGAACACGATCTGGGAGATGAACTGCTTGTCGTCGATCCCGAGCGTGGAGCCGCTGATCCCGGAGTTCAGGTACATGCGCGCGAGGTTCTCGCCCTGCTGCTGTTGGGCGAGCTGACCGGCGGCGTTGGCCGCGCTCGTGGCCTGCGCCTTCGAGAACCCCTTCGACAGCGCCACCTGATACGCGCTGCGTTCGGCGGCGATGACGGCCTGCTGAGCGCCGGCCTCGATCGAGTGGACCTCCTTCTGCACCGCCGCGACAGCCTGGTTGAGGAAGGTGCCCGGCCCGTATACGACCTGGACGGGCCTGGTCTTCATCAGCTTCGCGCACGGACTGCCGGCGCCGCCGTAGGGCGTCTGCGAGCCCGGCGCGGCGGGCGTGAACGAGCGCAGCGTCGGATTGGCCACGACCACCTGGCCGGCGAGACAGGCCTCGAGCTGCGTCACCCGGGCGAGGTCGGCGGTCTGCACCAGGTAGGAGAGAGGCTCGCGGATGAGGATGACCACGGCGTCCGATCCGAAGTGCTTCTGCTCCTCGACCGTCGCCTGGTAGCTCGACGACGAGCTGCCCACGAACGTGCCCGCGGAGGTGTCGGGCCGGAGGCCGAGGGCGAGCGCGGCGCCCGCCACCGCGAGCGTGAGGACGATCGCCAGCGTGAGCGCGGGCCTGGCCGCGCTCGCACTCACGAATCGCTGCAACCGCTCCCGGGCCCTCATGGTCGGATCAGGCTAGCGCCCGTCCCGCCCGCGCGCGCCGATGACGCCGGTCCGGCGTCAGTCCATCGCGAGCGGACCCTGCGACTCGCCGGCGAGGAACTGGCGGATGAACGGGTTGTCGGAGTTGAGCATGTCCTCCGCCGGCCCCGCCTCGACGATCCGGCCCCGCCACAGGACGTTGATGTAGTCGGCCACCCGGCGGGCGCTCATGATGTCGTGGGTGATGACGGCGAAGGTCGGAAGGTGCTCCTTCTCCTTCTCCTTGGCGTCATCCATCATGTCGCGGTGGATCTCGAGGATCAGCTCGCCGAGCAGGGCGGTGCGCACCGGGTCGAGACCGGAGTCGGGCTCGTCGAAGAGGACGATGTCCGGCTCGAGCACGAGCGCGCGCGCGAACCCGGCGCGCTTGCGCATCCCGCCGGAGAGCTCGTTCGGCATCTTGTCGCGCGCCTCCTGGAGGCCCACCTCGCCGAGGCGGCGATTGACGATGTCCTCGACCTCGTCCTCACCCTTCTCGGTGTGCTGGCGCAGCGGGAAGGCGACGTTGTCGTAGAGGTTCATCGAGCCGAAGAGCGCGCCGTCCTGGAACAGGAGGCCGAACTTCTTGCGCATCTCGAACAGGTCGTCGTCGGTCATGTTCGGGACCGACTCGCCGTGCACGAGGCAGTCGCCCTCGTCCGGGTAGAGCAGCCCGACCATGTGCTTGATGCACACCGACTTGCCCGTCCCCGAGGGGCCGAGGATCATCGAGACCATCCCCTCGGGGAGGCCCATGTTCAGCCCGCGCAGGATCTTGGCCCGGCCGAAGCCCTTGTAGAGGTCGATGAACTCGACGGCGTCGGGACGGCCCGAGGGATAGACCTTGTAGGTGTGGTACTTGTACTCGTCCTCGTCGGCGCCGGGCGGGGGTGCGGGGCGCGGGGGCTGCTCGTCGACGACGGACACACGGGAGCCGCCCTTTCCTTCCTCCTGCTCTCGCTGCTCCTGGTAGGCCTCGGTATGGACCTCGGGGTCGACGCGCGTCGGCTGCTCGGCGCTCTCCGGGTGCCACGCCGGCACCCCTCCGCGATCGGGAGTGTCGTCGCGTGAGCGCTCCTCCCCGTGCTCGCCGCCCGAGCGCTCCTCGTCGTCCCAGTCAGGGTCACGCATGTCTCAGCCTCCGATTGGTGCCCGCGGGTTGGCGCCCCAGAAGATCTGGGTGCAGATCATCCCGATCAAGTGAATGGCGACGATGTTGACCACCATCGACTTCGCGGTGGCGACCCCCACCCCGACCGGGCCTCCACCGGCGTTGTAGCCGTAATAGCAGCCGACGAGAACGATGACCGTGGCCATCGACATCGCCTTTATGAAGCTGAATAAGAGATCCGGCGGATTCTGGAACTGCCAGAAGATCAAGAAGAACCCACCCGAGGACACATAGCTCAGCTGCTGGACGACCGCCAGGTAGCTCGCGAAGAACCCGGCGCCGATCGCCGACAGGTACACGAACGGCAACACCATCCAGGCGGCGAGAAGGCGGGTGGCGCACAGGAAGGTCACACCGCTGATGCCCATGACCTCGAGCGCGTCGATCTCGTCGGAGATCCGCATCGCGCCGAGCTCCGCCACCAGCCCCGTCCCCACCTTCGCCGCCATCATGTAGCCGAAGGCGTAGGGGACGAGCTCGCGCAGGTCGCACCAGGCGGCGAACACGCCCGAGTACGCGGGCACGCCGTTGGCCTGGTTGAAGTAGGCGCCCTCGATCCCGCATTCCAGGCCGGTGATGAACACCAGGCTCCAGATCACGAGCGTCGAGGTGACGATCAGGATCCCCGCCTGGCGCAGGGTCTCCCCGAAATACTTGAGGACGCGCAGGCGGAAGACCTCGCCCACGATCTTCGAGGTGAACTTGATGATCTCCCCGAAGGATTCGAGCCATCCGCGGGGTGCAGCGAGTAGTCCTTCCATCAGCTCATTTCACGATCGAGGTGATCTCGGGATGGGTGGCCAGCAGCGTCTGCGTGAACGCGTAGTTGAAGGCGAAGATCCCCAGGAACGCGATCACCACCGCCTCGTTGACGGCCCGGCCGACGCCCTCGGCGCCGCCCGAGGCGGTCATGCCCTTGTAACAGCAGACGATCGCGATGATCGCGCCGTAGCAGGTGGTCTTGACCACCGAGCCCCAGAGGTCGGTGGTCTCGGCGTTGTTGAAGAGGGTGACGAAGAAGGGGCCGATCGGGGCGTGGTTGGCGAGGCTGGCCAGGAGGCCGCCGACGATGCCGAAGATCAGCGCGTAGATGTCGAACAGGGCGGTCACGATCATCAGCGCCAGGAAGCGGGGCACGACCAGGTTCTTGACCGGGTCGACGCCGAGCACCTGGAGGGCGTCGAGCTCCTCGCGGATCTTGCGCGCGCCGAGGTCGGCGGTGATCGCGGTGCCCGCGGCACCGGCCAGGATGATCGCGTCGACGAACGGCGCGAACTCGCGGACCGAGGAGAGCACGAAGAACCCGCCGAGGCGATCGAGGGCGCCGAACAGGGTCAGGAAGTCGCCCGCCTGGAGCCCGGGCACGGCGTAGCCGAACACGACCGTCGTGAGCAGGAGCGGGAACCAGCAGATCTTCAGGGCGAACAGGAACTGCGCGGCGAACTCGGACCCGTACGGGTACGGCGGACGGATCGCCGAGACGACCGTCTTCCCCGTCAGGATCATCATGTTGCCGACCTCTTCGAGGGTGCCCTTGATCGGCAGGAATGCTCTATCCGCGACTGCTCGGACCAACTGCTCTCTAGTCCTCCCGTGTGTTTCTGCCCGGCGGGGCGGCCGGCGCGCATAAGCCTACGCCAGCGCTGGCGCAACCACCAAGTGGGAACCGTCGTGCTCGGCAATTGCAGGTGGTATTTTCCGCCCCGCGGTGAGGAGATGGAGCCCCATCAACCGACCGGCGCTCTCCGCCCTCCTGGTGATCCTGAGCGCCAGCGTGCTCGCGGCCTGCGGCGGAGGCCAGCGCCTCGACGTGAACGAGCCGCGCGCGAGCTTCACCGTCGACATCCCCAAGCAGGTCTTCCCGGCCTCGCAGTCGCTCTCGGAGCACACGCATCTCGTGCTCTCCGTCCACAACGACTCGGGCAAGACGATCCCGAACGTGGCGGTCACGATCTGCAACGTGACCTGCAAGTTCCCGGCGCCACCGGGCCAGGGCACGAGCGTCGCAGCCTTCGCCAACTCGATCAACCCGCAGACCGTGGCCAACCCCTCGCGCCAGATCTGGATCATCGACAAGCCGCCGGATCCCGCCGGATGCAAGGGGCGCGCCGGCTACAGCTGCGCCAGCGGCGGCCGCGGCGGCGCCACCACCTACGCCAACAACACGTGGGCGCTGGGCCCGCTCAAGCCCGGCCACACGATGACATTCGACTGGTCGGTGACCGCGGTGAAGCCGGGACGCCACGTGGTGGCGTGGGAGGTCTCGGCCGGGCTCAGCGGCAAGGCCAAGGCCGTGCTCCAGAATGGGTCGATCCCGTCCGGCACCTTCCAGGTCATGGTGAGCAAGAAGCCGGAGCAGTCCTACGTGAATCAGGGCGGCCAGATCGTCTCGTCGCCCAACGGCCGCTAGGGGCCGGCTTCGCCGGCGTCCCTGGGGCCGGTTCCGTCCGGCATCCTTGCCGGGCGGGCGCTCAGGCCGCGCTCGAGGGCTCCCACAGGTTGAGCGACCCGTCGACCGCGTGCGGCTCGATCTCCTCGAGCTCGCCGGGGTCGAAGTCGAGGCGCTCGAGCGCGGCCACGTTCTGCTCGAGCTGCCTCACGCTGCTCGCCCCGAGCAGAGCCGAGGTCACCCGGGGGTCGCGCAGCACCCATGCGATCGCCAGCTGAGCCAACGACTGACCGCGCCGCTGGGCGATCTCGCCCAGCGCCCGCACGCGCGCCACGTTCTCCTCGGTGATCAGCTCCTCGGAGAAGTAGTTCCCGCGCCGCACCCGCGAGTCCTCGGGCACGCCGTCGAGGTACTTGTCGGTGAGCAGGCCCTGGGCCAGGGGTGAGAACACGATTGCGCCCAGGCCCTCGCGCTCGAGGACGTCGAGGAGCTCGCCCTCGATCCAGCGGTTGAACATCGAGTAGGAGGGCTGGTGGATGATCGCCGGCGTCCCCATGTCACGGAGGATCAGGGCCGCCTCCTCGGTCCGGCGCGGGCCGTAGGAGGAGATGCCGACGTAGCGGGCCTTCCCGGAGCGAACGGCCGCGTCGAGCGCGCTCATGGTCTCCTCGAGCGGCGTGTCGGGATCGAAGCGATGCGAATAGAAGATGTCGACGTAGTCGAGGCGCATCCGCTGGAGGCTCTGGTCGAGGCTCCCCAGCACGTACTTGCGCGAGCCCCACTCGCCGTAGGGCCCCGGCCACATGTCGTAGCCGGCCTTGGTGGAGATGATCAGCTCATCGCGGTAGGGCTTGAAGTCCTCGTCGAAGATCCGTCCGAAGTTGATCTCCGCGCTCCCGTACGGCGGCCCATAGTTGTTAGCGAGGTCGAAGTGGGTGATGCCCAGGTCGAAGGCCCGGCGCAGCATCGCTCGGCTGTTGGCGATCGGGAAGTCGTCGCCGAAGTTCTGCCACAGCCCCAGCGAGATCAGCGGGAGCTTGATCCCGCTGCGCCCGCACCGCCGGTAGGCGACCCGCTCGTAACGCTCCTGCGTCCGGGATGTACGGCTTCGGCGCGAGCTCGGGGTTGAAGGGCACGGCGCGAGTATCGCACCTGCGCTCGGTTGCGCCCTATCCCGAGCGACCGCGGAATTTGGCCATATGGATAATGCCGCGCGCGGGGGAGCGCGGTACTCTCGCCGCAGCGTCTCGTGACGAGGGCTGAATGTGCCTGGGGCAAAGGCACATGGCCCGCTCCGTAGCCACAGGAAGGAACGACACCCGCATGCCTCGAATCCGCCAGCAGAACGTGCTCGCCGCCCGCTGGGCGCCCAACGGCTCCGCCCTCGGCGCCTCGGACCTGACCTCCTCGGACAACCAGCCGTTCGGGCTCAACGTCTTCAGCCCAGCGGTCCAGCGCCAGCGCCTCCCCAAGGAGATCTACAAGCGGCTCCAGCAGACGCTCGCGCGCGGGGAGCCGCTCGACACCACGCTCGCCGACTCGGTTGCGCAGGCGATGAAGGACTGGGCGCTCGAGCATGGCGCCACCCACTACACCCACTGGTTCCAGCCCCTGACCGGGATGACGGCCGAGAAGCACGACAGCTTCTACAGCCCCACGGGCGAGGGCACGGCGCTGGCCGAGTTCTCCGGCAAGGAGCTGATCCAGGGTGAGCCGGACGCCTCGAGCTTCCCCACGGGAGGGATCCGCGCCACCTTCGAGGCCCGCGGCTACACCGCCTGGGACCCGACCTCGCCGGCCTTCCTGCTCGAGAACCCCAACGGCGCGCTCCTCTGCATCCCCACCGCGTTCGCGTCCTGGACAGGTGAGGCGCTCGACCACAAGATCCCCCTCCTGCGCTCGATGGACGCCCTGTCGAAGTCGGCGATCCGAGCGCTGCGCCTGCTCGACGATCAGAGCGCCTCTCGGGTGTTCACGACCGTCGGAGCCGAGCAGGAGTACTTCCTGATCGACGAGCAGTTCTACTTCGAGCGGCCCGACCTGGTGACGACGGGACGGACGCTGTTCGGCGCCAAGCCGCCCAAGGGCCACGAGCTCGACGACCACTACTTCGGGTCGATCCCCGAGCGGATCCTGGCCTACATGCTCGACACCGAGCGGGAGCTGGCCAAGCTGGGCGTGCCGGTCAAGACGCGTCACAACGAGGTCGCGCCCAACCAGTACGAGATCGCTCCGGTGTTCGAGAACTCGAACGTCGGCGCCGACCACCAGCAGCTGACGATGCAGATCATGCAGAACGTGGCTCGTCGGTACGGGCTCATATGCCTGCTGCACGAGAAGCCGTTCGCCGGCGTCAACGGCTCGGGCAAGCACAACAACTGGTCGATGGGCACCGACACCGGGATGAACCTGCTCGAGCCGGGCAAGACCCCGCACTCGAACCTGGTCTTCCTGTTCTTCTGTGCCGCGGTGATCCAGGCCGTGAACAAGCACCAGGGCCTGCTGCGGGCCTCGATCGCGTCGCCCGGCCAGGACCACCGCCTCGGCGCCAACGAGGCGCCACCGGCGATCATCTCGATCTTCCTCGGCGCCGAGCTCGAGCGCGTGTTCGGAGCGATCGAGCGTGGCGAGGCGGGCCAGTCGCGGGAGCAGTCGTTCCTCGGCCTCGGCACGCCCGTGCTGCCGCCGCTGCCCAAGCACGGTGGCGACCGCAACCGCACGAGCCCGTTCGCCTTCACCGGCAACAAGTTCGAGTTCCGCGCGCTGGGCTCGAGCCAGTCGCTGTCGCTGCCCAACACGGTCCTGAACACGATCGTGGCCGAGGCGGTCGACGATCTCGCGGCCCAGCTCGAGCAGAAGCTCGGTGACGGCGTCGGCATCGAGGAGGCGCTGCCGCCGATCCTCCAGAAGAGCTATAGCGAGAACAAGCGGATCATCTTCGGCGGCGACAACTACGACGAGGAGTGGCACGCGGAGGCCGAGCGGCGGGGGCTGCTGAACCTGCGCACGACGCCGGACGCGCTCCCCTACCTCGTCTCCGACGACACCGTGCAGCTGTTCGAGAGCCACAAGGTGCTCTCGCAGCGCGAGCTCGAGTCTCGCCACGAGGTGTTCCTGGAGCAGTACAACACCAAGCTCAACATCGAGTCCGAGACCGCGGTGTCGATTGCGCGGACGATGTTGCTCCCGGCCGCGGCCCGCCATCTGGCGATGCTGCTGGAGGCTCAGCTGAGCGACCTGGCCACGGAGAGCTCGGACCTGATCGCCGAGTTCACGGCGACCATCCACGCGCTGGAGGACGCCAACCTCGCGGAGAACCAGCCCGAGGATCCCGAGGAGCACGCCACCTACATGCGTGACACGGTGATCCCGGCCATGAACGCGATGCGCGAGGTCGCCGACCGGCTCGAGCGGATCGTGGCCGACGACGTGTGGCCGCTGCCGCGTTACTCGGAGATCCTGTTCATCAAGTAGCTGCGCGGGGTCGGCCGGGCCGGTGCCCGGTCGACCCTGTGTATCCCCGGGGAGTGGCGCGCGGAAAGGTCCACGGGGCGGGAACAACGTTCCACTCGGCGCGCCGAGATCGCCGTGACCGAGGAAGTTCCCGCTCACCGGGAACAAGCTCGGCCTCGCTGAAACGCGCGCGTCGAGAGGAACAATGTTCCCGGGTAGGCGGCGTTCCGAGTGGGCCGGCGGCGGGTCGGGACCGCTGGGGGCGGGCATAACCGCGGCCTCTCGCCAGCGATCTCGGCAAAGCAGCGGAAGTCCACGCTCAGCGAGCACAACGACGGCCTCGACGAGATTGGAGGAGCGAGGCCGTCGTTAGCCCGGGTGGCCCGCACGAACCCCACTCGGCCCCGCCGCGCCTGCACGGCGCCTTGCATCCCTTGGGGCGCCCCCGCCACCGTGCCGAGAGATTCGGTAGAGGATGCGACGACAGGGGCGGTTCATTTCCTCCTGCTGCAACGAAACTTGCAGAGGAGCAGCGGGTTCCTACGCTACGGTGCTTCACCGTATGGAGCAGGGCCGCGTGGCGAGCGGCCGGCGGGCAGGGGGGCTTCGTCGGCTTGTCATTCCTTGGTTGCTGGCGCTTGTCGCCGCGCTGAGCGTCTGCGCTGCGCCGGCGTCCGCGGCGTCCGGTGGCGCGGCGCCGAGCGGTCGCGCCAAGGCGCCGGCGAAGGCGCCCGCCAGGGCGAAATCGCGGGCGAAGCCCAGGCACAGGGCCAACCATCACGCCACCGTCGCGGTCAACCCGTTCGGCGGGCGCGGCATGTGGATCTGGTACGTCTCTCGCTCCAACGGCGGGAGCCTCAGCTCGATCATCGCCACCGCCCACAGGTACGGGATCACCATGGTCACGGTCAAGGCCGGCGACGGCTCGAGCGCCTGGTCGCAGTTCAACCACTCGCTCGTCTCCACGCTCCACGCCGCCGGCATCCACGTGTGCGCGTGGCAGTACGTGTACGGCAACTACCCGGCCGTCGAGGCGCAGATCGGCGCCGCCGCGGTCCATGCCGGCGCGGATTGCCTGATGATCGACGCCGAGGCCGAGTACCAGGGCAAGTACGTCGCCGCCCAGACCTACATGAGCGACCTCCGCTCCCTGGTAGGCGCGAGCTACCCGGTGGCGCTGGCGAGCTTCCCCTACGTCGACTACCACCCGTCGCTCCCCTACTCCGTCTTCCTCGGTCCCGGCGGCGCCCAGTACAACACCCCGCAGATGTACTGGAAGGACATCGGCACGAGCGTGGACGGCGTGTACGCCCACACCTACGCGTACAACCGCGTCTACGGTCGCTCGATCGCGCCCCTCGGCCAGGTCTACAACAACCCGCCGAGCCAGCAGATCATCCGCTTCCGGGCGATGTCCCGCACCTACGGCTTCGCCGGCGCGAGCTGGTGGGACTGGCAGGAGGCCACGGCCGCCAACTGGCGCGCCCTCATCCAGCCGACCGCCTCGATCGCCGGATACCAGGTCACCACCGCGACCCCGGTGCTGAAGAAGGGCTCGACCGGCGACCTCGTCGTCTGGGCCCAGGAGCACCTCGTCACCGCCGGCTACACGATGCCCGTCGACGGCGGCTTCGGCGCGCAGACGCTGTCCGCGGTCCAGGCGTTCCAGACCGCGCACGCCCTGAGCGCCGACGGCGTCATCGGCCCGGCGACTTGGGACGTCCTACTCCGCTACGCGCCCGCACCCGTGCTCTGGACCCACGGTGGCGCCCAGCTCACGCCGGCCATGCGCTCGCGGGCCCGGGCCGCGGGGCCCGGCTGGTGCTGCGGGTCCCGAAGAGCGCCCGGCTGGGCGCCAAGCGCTACGAGATCCCAGCGCACCTGGGCGCCGGGTAGCTCGCGGCCGCTCCCGAGCCCGATCAGCGCCCCCTACTCGCCGACGTCGCGTCGCGGAGGCGAACGTCGGCGCGTAGGGTGCGGTTTTCGCCCCCTGCACGCCGACGTCGCCCCCGTCCGGCCTTGCTCGGCGAGAAGGGGGCGCTCTTGGGGCCGGCGGCGGTGGTGGCACCACGCGGCGCCGCGCGCGGCATGGATGCCGCGCGCAACCGGCCCCATGGACGCCGCCGGCGCCAGCCGGCGGCCCCTTATCAGAGAAGGTTGTGATCGCGCGCGTACGAGACGAGGTCCGCGCGGGACGTGCGACGGGTCTTCTGCTGGATGTGGGCGCGGTGTGACTCCACCGTGCGCACGCTCAGGTACAGGCGCGAGGCGATCTCGCTGTTGGTGTGCCCCAGCGCGATCAGCCGGAGCACCTCGAGCTCCCGCGTCGACAGGTCGTCCGGCGGCCCATCGGGCGCCGCGGGCTCGGCGGCCAGCCGAGCCCCGAGCTCGGGGTTGAGGTAGGTGCGCCCGCCGGCGGCCATCCGCACCGCCTGGACGAGCTCGCTGTCCGCCGCCTCCTTGAGGACATAGCCCGTCGCGCCGGCGCGCAGGGCCTCGCGGGCGAACGCGGGGTCGTTCTGCATCGTGAGGACGACGATGTTGGTCTCGGGCGAGGCGGAGCGCAGCCGCGGGATCGCCGGCAGGCTCGACTCCCCCGGCATGTTCAGGTCGAGGATCAGGACCGTCGGGTGGTACGCCGCCACCCGGCGCTCGGTCGTCGGCACGTCGCCCGCCTCGGCCACGACCCGGAAGCCGCCCTCGTTCTCGAGCAGCAGGCGCAGGCCGGCGCGTACCACCTGGTGGTCGTCGGCGAGCACGATCGTGATGGCGTCCGGGGCCGCCATGGCGCGCACGATAACGTCAGCGTCGGCGCGCAGCAGAGGATTCTCCGCACGAAAGCACCGCGAGGATCGTCGTCCCCGCCGGTGAGCTCTTGATCTCGAGGCTGCCGCCGGCGAGCGAGATCCGCTCGCGCATGCCGGTGAGGCCGAAGCCGCTGGACGGCTGCTCGACGTCGAAGCCGCGTCCGTCGTCCCCGACCGCGATCCGGATCCCGTCCCCGCTGCGGAGCACCTCGACGGCCACATAGTCGGCGTCGGCGTGGCGGGCGGCGTTGGTCAGCGACTCCTGGACGACGCGGTAGACGGTCGTCTCGGTCTCGGGGTCGAGCCGCGGCGCATCGGCGTCCTCGGCGAGCTCGACCGTGGTGTCGATGACGAGCCCGTGGGCGACCCGTGCGCGCTCGAACAGGGCATCCAGCGCCGGGCCCAGGCCGAGCTCGTCGAGCGCGGCCGGCCGCAGCTCGGTGATCAGTGCCCGCAGGTTGGCGATCTCCTGGGTGAGGTGATCGACGGCGCCCTCGAGGGTGCCGTGGAGCGCCGCGACGTCGTCGGTCCGCCGGGCCGAGGAGAGCATCACGCGGAGCATGCCGAGCCCCTGGAGCGTGTCGTCGTGGAGCTCCCGCGCCCACCGGCACCGCTCGGCCTCGGCCGCCTTGTGGCTGCGGCGCAGGCGGTCGCGCTCGACCGAGCGGGCCGTGGCCACGGCCGCGGCGGCACTGGTCCCGACCGCCACCAGCATGCGCTCGTCCTCGAGGCGGAAGCCCGGGCCGTCGACGCGGTCGAAGGCCTCGATCACGCCTACCTGGACTCCGTGGAAGCAAAGGGGCACGAACAGCGCGGCGGAGGGGTGGACGCCGAGCTCGTCGAGACAGAAGCAGGGCGAGCTCGCCACCTCGCTCATCCGCTCGGGACGGCCCGTGGTGAGGACGCGGGCGGCCACCGAGCCGCTGGTCGGAAGCTTTGTGCCGACCAGGTCCGAAGGCAGATCGCCCGCGGTGGCGGCGATCTCGAACTCATCGCCATCGGCGAGCAGGATGACGACGCTCGAGGCGTCGATCAGCGCCTGGGACTGGCGGG
Organism: uncultured Solirubrobacterales bacterium; assembly: GCA_963839105.1. Taxonomy (GTDB): domain Bacteria; phylum Actinomycetota; class Thermoleophilia; order Solirubrobacterales; family Solirubrobacteraceae; genus Palsa-465. The sequence continues at coordinate 95,439 of CAWITQ010000002.1, read as the reverse complement.
CGATCATCTCGAGCACGCGCCACAGCCGGGTCTCGCCACCGACTGCCTGCGCGATCTCCGACGTCGCCTGGAGCGCACGCAGCGAACGCTCGAGTTCGAGCCGGCGCTGATCGGTCTCCCGATAGGCGCGGACGTTCTCGAGCGCCACCCCGGCCCATGCGGCCAGCATCACGATCGCTTCCTCGTCGGCCTCGTCGAACGCCTCGCCCTCCAGATGGAGGTGGCCCCACACTTCGCCACCGAGCAGGATCGGGACGTGCAGTGACCCGCCCGCGGCGGAGATGGCGGGCTGGTGGCGGACCATTTGGTCGACCATTTGGTCTGCCATTTGGTCGACCAGGGCGCGCTGGGCTCCGGTGAGCTCGCGAGCCAGCAGCACGAGCCGGTCGAGCACCCGCTCGAGGTCGCGCTCGCCCACCAGGGAGCGCCCGGCGTCGAGCAGCCGGCGGAGCCGTTCCTCGTCGAGTTGCGATTGCGCCTGGTTGGTGCCGATCACTGCTCCCCTATCGGCACCTGACGGCCTCCGGGTTAACTACTGAGAACGGTCCCGTCCTCGATGCGGTCGGGCTCGTCACGCTCGAGCTCGACGACGCCGCGGATGACCACCCCGGCGCCGAAGGTCACGTCGCCGTGGACGACGAGCCGCTTGGCCTCGCGCAGCGAGGGCGGCCCGCTCGGGAAGCGCTCCTCGAACTTGTCGAGCAGCTTGTAGTAGGACGAGTCGAGCTCCACGTAGGGCAGGTCCTCCGCCCGCTCCGCCACCGGGCGCACGACCATGTCCTCCTCGGCCATCTCGTACACGTCCGAGCGCATCACGAGCAGGTCGTCCGTGGTCTTGACCGGTACGAACCGGGTCCGCGGCACCATCAGGAGCTGGGCGCCCTCGAAGCTCCCGATCGCCGCGCCCATCGCGCTCTCGAGCTGGATCACCGGGGTCGAGCCCGAGTCTCGCGGGTCGACCGTCTTTCGGTTGATGATCAGCGGGAGCTCGAGCACCCCGTCCGAGCTCTCCAGCGTCTCGTGGAGCACGCGAAGGTCGATCCAGAGGTTGTTGGTGTTGTAGTAGCGCCAGCGCCGGAAGTCGCGGAAGGACTCGGCGTCCTCGTCGGGGGTCTGAGCCACCTCGCGCAGCACGAGCTGACCGTCCGAGCGCCGGCGGGCGATGTGGCCGCCCTTGCGGTCGGCCTCCGTGCCCTCCACGACCTCCATCAGGAACGGGACCTCCTCGGCGGCCACGAACGCCGCGATCCGAGGATCGAGCGTCGCCCCCAGGTTGTCCGAGTTGGAGATCATCGCGTGGCGGAAGCCGCGGTCGAGGAGCTGCTCGAGCATCCCGGAGCGCCGCAGTGCGCCGTACACGTCTCCGTGGCCGGGCGGCGCCCACTCGAGCGACGGGGCGTCGGGCCAGCTCACGGGCGTGAGCTCGTCGGCCTCTAGCTTGGGGACCATGCTCTGCATGAAGTCGGGCGCAAGGTCGCCGTCGAGCTCGCGGTGCTCGTTGAGAGCCTCGAGCGTCTCCTCGCGCGTGGCCTCGCTGTCCATCAAGAGCAGCGGCAGCGCCACGTCGTAGCGCCGGCGCAGGGCCAGCGTCTGGCCGATGATGATGTCGAGGAACGTCCGGCCGTCGCGCGCCTCGACCAGCGACTTCGGCCGGCGCAGGCCCATCGTGGTGGCGAGCCCGCCGTTCAGCTTGATCGTGACGACGTGCTCGAGGGCGTCGGCAACGTCGGAGTCGGGCAGGGAATCGAGCGACGGCACGTCGCCGGCGGGCTCGAGCTCCGCGCTCGGCAGCAACGCCGACTCGCCGCCCTCGAGCCGGTCGTAGGCGCTCAGGAAGTTGCGGATCGCCTCATCGGGCTGCCCGTCCTCCCGCATCTTCTCCTCGGCCGCTCGCCTCCCCTGCTCGCTCATCGCCTTCTCATTCTGACTGGCGCGCGGGGTCGGCGCGCTCAGCGCGCCCCGAGTGGCGCCCTCCGGCGCGCCCGCGCCGCGCCACCGAGTTAGCGCAAGAAATGGCCTCCACGTTCGTTTCCGGTGACTAGTAGGCGAAAGGCGCCGGGCCCCGTCCACCTCCCGCGGCGCGCACTCAGCGTCCCGGAAGGACCCGGGATCGTGGGCAGGTTTGGTGCGTTATCCATGAGAAACATCAAGCATTTGCAGCACGTTAATTGTGAGTATTGGCGACATCCGGGCACAACAACCCTATGTGCGTGGAAACGGTGCATTGGCCGCGGCCGGCGATAACCGCGTAGTCATGCCGGAAACCCGCGAGCGAGAACTCGGCCCTGACGGCCGAGCCGCGAACTTCGACGCGCCCGGTGGGCTCCCCGCCGGCGGCGCCCCCGAGGCCAGGCCGTCGGACAAGCCCAGTCGCAGCCTGGTGGCGCTCCTCGTCGGCCTGATCGCGGCCGTGACCGTGATCGTGGCCGTGGCGTTCGTCGTCCTGATCGCCTCGGTGGCGACGCTCCGGGGCGAGACCAAGCGGGTGCAGCGCTCCGAGGACGTGCTCGCCACCTCCCTGGCGGTGGAGCGCTCCGTCGTCGACCTCGAGACCGGGGTGCGCGGCTTTCTCATCACCGGGCAGCGCAGCTTCCTGACTCCCTACGCGCTCGCCCAGGGGCAGCTCCCGACCGAGCTCTCGAGGCTCCGCGAGCTCACCCGGAACGCCTCCTGGGAGCGCAGCCAGGTAGCGAGCCTCGAGGCGTCGGTTCACGCCTACCAGACGGGCTACCTCGAGCCTCTCGTCAACCGTGCGGCCTCCCTGACGCGCGTCCAGATCGTGCATCAGACCGTGGCGGGCAAGCGGCTGCTCGACAGCCTGCGCTCGCGGTTCGCCACCTTCGACCACGCGATCCGGGCCGCCGCGGTGAGCAGCCGGGGCTCGGCCGCGAGCCGGGCCACGCTGACGATCGTGCTCTCCGCGGTCGGGCTGGCCGCATCGGTTCTGCTGCTGAGCGCCCTCGGCTTCTACCTGCTGAGGTCCGTGATGCGGCCGATCGGCTCGGTGGCGGGCGCGGCGAGGCGCCTCGCCGAGGGCGACCCGAGCGCCCGCGCCCCGGAGACCGGCCGCGGCGAGGTCGCGCAGCTCGGTAGCGCCTTCAACGTGATGGCCGAGACGCTCGAGAGCCGCGAGCACGAGCTCGCCGCCACCACCGAGCGGCTGCGCACGGCCGCCCAGGAGGCGCAGCAGGGGTCGAAGGAGGCGCATAAGGCCTCCCGCCTGAAGTCGAGCTTCCTCGCCAACATGAGCCACGAGATCCGCACACCGCTCAACGGGGTGATCGGGATGCTGACGTTGCTCGGCGACACCACGCTGAACGGCGAGCAGCGCGAGTACGTCGACACCGCGCGGGCCTCGGGTGAGGCCCTCATGTCGGTGATCAACGACATCCTCGACTTCTCGAAGATCGAGGCCGGACGACTCGACATCGAGCAGCACGACTTCGACCTCCACGAGGCGGTCGAGAACACCTGCCAGATGGTGGCCACGGTGGCGCAGGACAAGGGCATCGCGCTTCACAGCTACATATCCGACGACGTGCCGCGGTTCGTGCGCGCCGATCGCCTGCGGGTCAACCAGGTGCTGGGCAACCTCCTCTCCAACGCGATCAAGTTCACGCACGAGGGAACGGTCGAGGTCGAGGTCTCGGCGTGCGATCCCGACAGCCCCCACGACGAGCGAATGGCGCTGTGCTTCGAGGTGCGCGACACCGGGATCGGGATCGCGGCCGAGAACCTCGAGCGGCTGTTCGAGTCCTTCACGCAGGCTGACACCAGCACGACACGCCGGTTCGGCGGCACCGGTCTCGGGCTCACCATCTGCCGCGAGCTCGTCCGGCTGATGGGCGGGGACATCGCCGTCGAGAGCGTCGAGGGCTCCGGCAGCCGGTTCCGCTTCTCGGTCCCCGTCGTCGTCTGCAGCGAGCCCGCCGGGTACGCGCACCTGAGCGTCGACCTCGACGGCACGCGGGTGCTCATCATCGACGACGATCCGACCAACCGGAGGATCCTCGAGGCCTACACGACCGCCTGGGGCATGCGCCCGACCTCGGTCGCCGACGCCCCCTCGGCAATGGAAACGCTGACCCGGTGCACCCACGCCGGCGAGCCCTTCGACGTGGCCATCGTCGACCACAACCTCGGCGAGTCGAGCGGGGTCGACCTGGTGGCGCAGATCAAGGCGACCCCGGCGCTCCGCGGCGCGCGGCTCGTCATGCTCGCGTCCTCGGGCGTCGCCCATGCCGAGGCGCGTGCCGCCGGCGTGACCGAGTGCCTGACGAAGCCCGTCCGGCGCTCGCGCCTGCTCGAGGCGATCACCTCGGTCATGCGTCCCGCCCCCGAGGAGGTGCGCGCCGCGGCGCCACCGGCACCGGCACCGGACGAGGGCCCCGACGGGGCCCCGGCCCGTAGCGGCGCCAGGATCCTGGTGGCCGAGGACCAGCCGATCAACCAGCTCGTGATCGAGCGCCTGCTCGCCCGCCGCGGCCTGGCCGCCGAGTGTGTGAGTGACGGGCGCGAGGTGCTGGCGCGCCTGCAGCAGCGCGACTACGACCTGATCTTCATGGACTGCCAGATGCCGCACCTCGACGGCTACCAGACCACCCGGGTGATCCGCCGCCGGGAGCCCGAGGGCAAGCGCATCCCGATCGTCGCGTTGACCGGACACGCGCTCGAGGGTGACCGCCAGCAGTGCCTCGCCGTCGGCATGGACGACTACCTGTCGAAGCCCCTGCGCGAGACCGAGCTCTACACCGTTCTCGACCGGTGGCTGCCCTCGGAGTCCTCAGAGCGCAGCGACGTGCTCGACCGCGGCCGCTTCGCCGAGCTGCGCGGCTCCTTCACCAAGCGCGAGATGGTCGACCTGCTGCGGACGTTCGCGGTCAACATGCCGGTGCTGCTCGACGAGATCCAGTCCGCCGCCGCCAGCCACGATCCCGCGTCGGTGCGCTCCGCGGCCCACCGCATCAAGGGCAACGCCCGCGCGATCGGCGCGGCGGCGCTGGCGTCGACGGCGGCCGAGCTCGAGGAGCGCGCCGCCGACGAACCGGCCGAGATCGATCCCAGGCTCGTGGGCCGGCTGAGCGCCCGGTGGCGCACCACCCACGGGGCGATCGAGCACGAGCTGACCCGACTGAGCTAGCGCCGGGCCCAGGCGTCGACGGGTCTAGGCGTCGGCGGGCGCGGGCGCGGCGTTCGCCCAGCCGGCGCTCGAGTCCGCCCGGTCGACGACGTCGGCCACGATCACCGAGACGTTGTCGCGCCCGCCCGCATCGAGCGCCATCCGGACGAGCTGGTGCGCGCACTCGACGTTCGAGGCGATCTGGAGCGCCCTCGCGATCGTCTCGTCGTCGATCGCGTCCGACAGACCGTCGGAGCACAGGAGGAGGCGGTCGCCGGCCTTCGCGGGGAGCGTCCGAACCTCCGGCTCGGGGAGCGGCTGCCCGTCGAGCGCGGCCATCACGATCGCGCGGGCGGGGTGGCCGCGCGCCTCGGCGGAGGTGATCGCGCCGCTCTCGATCAGCGCCTGGACCAGGCTGTCGTCGCGTGTGAGCTGGGAGAGAGCGCCGTCGCGATAGAGGTAAGTGCGCGAATCGCCGACGTTGACCACCAGATACTCGCCGTCGTTGGTCAGCGCCGCCGCGGTCACGGTCGTGCTCATGGTGGCGAGCTCAGGCCGGCACTCGGCGAGAAAGCGGAGCGTCTCGTTCCCGTGCTGGACGGTGTCGCGCAGGGCGTCGGGGAGCGGTCGCTCGAGCCGGGTCTTGTCGAGGCTGACGAAGGCGTCGACCACCAGCCGGCTTGCCACCTCGCCCGCAGTAGCGCCACCGACGCCGTCGGCGATCACCGCCAGCCGGGTGGTGGCGAACGCGGAGTCCTCGTTGTTCGGGCGCCGGCCGACGTCGCTCTCAACCGCGCAATCGAGGGATAGGGCACTCACGCTCATAATTCTGCGAACGCTATCCGCTCCGAAAGCTCACTGCAGCTTTCCGATTTGCGCCTGCACCGCGTCCACGAGCGCCCCCGAGGCGATCAGATCCTCGGCCGCCGCGAGCTCGGGCGCCATGTAGCGATCCGGCCCCGGACCGGGGACCCGGCCGCGGAGGGCGGCGAGGGCGGCGCCCGTGCCCGCACCGGGGCTGAGCGGTGCCCGCAGGTCGAGGCCGCGGGCCGCGCACACGAGCTCGACGGCGAGGATCCGGCGGAGATTCGCGAGGGCGTCTCGCAGCTTCCGCGCGGCGCCCCACCCCATCGACACGTGGTCCTCCTGCATGGCGCTCGTGGGGAGCGAGTCCACGCCCGCCGGCGCGGCCAGCCGCCGGTTCTCGGCCACCATCGCAGCCTGCGAGTAGTGCGCCAGCATCAGCCCGGAGTCGAGCCCCGGGCTCTTGGCCAGGAACGCAGGCAGGCCGTGGGATCGCGCGGGATCGAGCAGGCGATCGGTGCGCCGCTCGGCGATCGACCCCACGTCGGCGGCCGCAATCGCGAGGAAGTCGCAGGCGAACGCGAGCGGGGCCCCGTGGAAGTTCCCGCACGACAGCACGCGGCCGTCGGGGAGCACCATCGGGTTGTCGATCGCCGCGCGGAGCTCGTTGGCGGCGATCCGGCGGGCGTGCTCGAGCGTGTCTCGCGCGGCCCCCGCCACCTGCGGCGCGCAGCGCAGCGAGTAGGCGTCCTGGACGCGCGGGTCGTTCTCCCGGTGGCTGGCGACGACCTCTGAGCCGGCGAGCAACTCCCGCAGGTTGGCGGCGCTCTGCGCCTGACCCGGCTGCGGGCGCAGCGCGATCAGATCGGCGGCGAACGCCTGGTCGGTGCCGAGCAGGGCCTCGACCGACATCGCGGCGGTGATGTCCGCGGTCTGGAGCAGGCGCGCCAGGTCGGCGCACGCGAGCACGAGCATCCCGAGCATCCCATCGGTGCCGTTGATGAGCGCGAGCCCCTCCTTCGCGCCCAGCTTGATCGGGGTGATGTCCGCCTCGGCGAGTGCCGGCGCGGTCGGGCCGACGGAGCCGTCGGACCGCTCGAGCTCCCCCTCGCCGATCAAGGCCAGTGCGCAGTGCGCGAGCGGGGCGAGATCGCCGCTGGCGCCGAGTGAGCCGTGCTCGGGGACGACCGGCGTGAGGCCGGCGTTCAGGAGCGCGACGATCGCCTCGGCCACCGTCGGGCGCGCGCCCGAGCGGCCCATCGCCAGCGTCCTCGCCCGCAGCAGCATCATCGCGCGCACGACCTCGCGCTCCACGCGCGGCCCCATGCCCGCGGCGTGCGAGCGCACGAGCGCCTGCTGGAGGAGCTCCCGGCCCTCCGGCGGGATCCGCACGAGCGCGAGCGAGCCGAACCCGGTGGAGATCCCGTAGGCCGGGGGGGCGTCGGAGTCGGCCAGATGCGCGACGACGGCCGCGCTCTCCTGCATGGCGGCGCGCGCTTCGGTTCCGATCACGACCTCGGCATCGGCGCGCGCCACCGCGAGCACCTCGGCCGGCGTGAGCCCGTGCGGGGTGAGCTCGACGGCTGCGCTCACCTCGGCCGCACCTCGGCCCCGGGACCCGGCGTGACCTCCACCGCGCCGTCGGGCAGCCGCGCGTCCGGCGGATACAGCGCCAGCACGTTGCCGCCGAACCCGCCGCCCATGATCCGCGCGCCGATGGCCCCGGCGGCCTTGCAGCGATCGACGGCCCGCTCGACGGCGTCGGTCGAGATCTCATACCAGTCGCGGAGGCTGGCGTGCGACTCGTCGAGGAGCTCCCCCACCCGCTCCAGATCGCCGTCCTCGAGCGCGGTGACGGTGGCCTCGACGCGGGCGTTCTCGGTGACGATGTGGCGCACGCGGCGGTCCAGCGGCGCCGAGAGCGCGCCCGCCTGTGCCTCGGTGGCGTCCCGGAGGCTCTCGAGGCCGAGCGCCTCGCGTGCCTCGGCACACTCGGCGCGGCGCTGGTTGTAGCCGCCGGCCGCGTTCGAGTGCTGCTCGCCGGAATCGAGCGTCGCCAGCCGGTGGTCGCGGAGCTCGAGCTTCACCGGATCCACGGTGAGCGAGCGAAAGTCGATCCGCAGCGCCCGGTCCTGCTCGCCGCACAGCGATGCCAGCTGGTCGAGCAGCCCGGTCTGCGCGCCCACCCAGTCGTTCTCTACCCGGGAGCACAGCTTGGCCAGCTCGATCCGGTCGGGCTCCTCGGCGCCGGCCACGGCCAGGAGCGCCAGCACGAGCGCCACCTCGAGGGCGGCCGAGGAGGAGAGGCCCGCGCCGCGGGCGACCGAGCCCTCGACCTCCAGCCGCGCTCCCGCCAGGGTGAAGCCCGCGTCCTGGAGCTCGCCGACCGCGCCGCGCAGGAACGAGCGCCAGCCCCTCCCCTTGGCCGGGCGGCGGCCGAGCTCGACGCGGTCGCTGGAGTCGCCGAGGTCTCGGGCGCGCGCCTCGACCCGTCGGGGCTCGATGGCCTGCGCGGTGACGGTAACCCCGTCGCTGATCGCGAACGGGAGGGCGAGGCCGTCGTTGTAGTCGGTGTGCTCGCCGATCAGGTTGACGCGGCCGGGGCCGAAGGCGGTGTATCGGGCGGGCAAGGTTCGCGTAGCGTAAGCGGCGCGTGCTCTATTTCCGCCACCCGTCCTCGCTCGGGCACGATCCCGCGGCGTCGATCCCGGATCACCCGGACAGGCCGCAGCGAATCGAGGCGATCGAGACGGCCCTCGAGGCGCGCGACTGGCTGGGGTGGGAGCGGCGCGAGGCCCCGGCCGCCACCGAGGCCGAGCTCGAGCTCGTGCACCCGTCCTCGCACATCCACGCGATGCGTGAGCTGGCGCACGCCGGCGGCGGCCCGGTCGACGCGGACACGTACGTCGGTCCCGCCTCCTACGACGCGGCGCTCCACGCCGCCGGCGGCGCCTGCGCCATGGTCCGCTCGCTCCTGGGCGGGGAGGCTCGGACCGGGTTCTGCGGCCTGCGCCCGCCCGGCCACCACGCCGAGCCGGAGCGGGCGATGGGCTTCTGCCTGTTCAACAACGTGGCGGTGGCGGCCGAGCTGGCGATCCGCGAGCTGGGCGCGCGCCGGGTCCTGATCCTCGATTGGGACGTCCACCACGGAAACGGCACCGAGGAGGCCTTCCGCCGTCGCGACGATGTCCTGTACGCCAGCATCCACCAGTCCGGCCTGTTCCCGGGCACGGGCGCGATGGCCGACGTGGGCTCGGGCGCCGGCCTCGGCTACACGATCAACGCCCCGGTCCCGAAGGGCTCCGACGAGGAGGTCTGGCTGTCGCTGCTCGAGTACGTGATCGTCCCGGCGGCGAGCGAGTTCGGACCCGACCTTGTGCTGATCTCGGCGGGCTTCGACGCGCACCGGGATGACCCGGTGGGCGGGTGCCTGCTCGAGGCCGAGTCGTTCGCGCGGATGGCGCGGCTGGTGCGCGACCTGGGGGCGCAGGCCGGGGGGCCGGTGGGCGCCATGCTCGAGGGCGGCTATGCCCCGGCAGCGCTCGCCGACTCGGTGGTGGCGACGATGGCGGCGCTGGCCGGTGACGGGCGAGGCCGACTCGATCGCCCCGGACCCGATGGTGACCTCGCGGGTGGCGGCGCACGTCGGCCACTACTGGTCGCTCTAGGGCCTTCACGAGAACGACACAGTCGCGTGGCTACGCTCGAAGAGGATCGAACCCAGCATGAGCCACAGCGAGATCCACTTCCATCTGCTCCCGGGCGTCGACGACGGCCCGCGTGAGCTGCTGGACAGCCTCGAGCTGGCACGGGCCGCGGTGGCGGACGGGACCCGGCGGATCGTCGCCACCCCGCACGTGCACCCGCGTCACATCACCGACGTCAGCGAGATCGCGCCCGCCGTCGAGGAGCTGCGCGACGCACTGGCGCGCGAGCGGATCCCCGTCGAGGTCCTCGCCGGCGGCGAGCTCGCCCAGTCGATGGTGGGCCGCCTCGGCCAGAGCGAGCTCGACGCGATCGCCCAGGGTCCGCCGGGGCGCCGCTGGATCCTGCTCGAGCCCCGATTCACCGGGATGGACGAGCACTACACCGCCGCGGCCGATCACCTGCGCGAGCGCGGCTTCGCCGTCGTCGTCGCCCACCCGGAGCGCGCCCGCCCGGGCGCCGCGACCTCGGCCGCCATCGAACGCGAGATCGCCGCCGGGAGCGCGCTCCAGCTCACCTCCTGGTCTCTCACCGGCGAGTACGGCGAGGACGTGCGCTCGCTGGCGTGGCGGCTGCTGCGGCGCGCGCCGCGCGTGCTCATCGCCTCCGACGCCCACGGCCTCGAGCGTCCCCCCTCGTTACGTGCGGCGGTCGCCGCCGTGGCTGCCGGCGGCGTGCCCGAGCCGGATCGGTTCGTGACGGCGGCCGGCGCGCTGCTCGATTCCGGGCTGGCGATCCCGCCCTCCGCGCTCGTCGCCTGATAGCGCGTGTTGCCCCCGAGGGGTTGGGGGTAAGCTCGAAGGAGCGGCTCGCCGCGCGACCCGGCGGGGCGCGACCGAGAGTGCGAACGAGGGTCGCACGAGGAGAGGGAGGGTTTGATGAGCACCGAGACGAAGGCGCCTCCGGCCGACCCCACCGAGGCCGAGGCGTGGCCCGGGCTGCACCGGCCGCGGATGAAGGACCACGTGGTGTTCGTGACCGGCGGGACGCGCGGCATCGGCGCCGCGATCAGCCGCAGCTTCGCCGAACAGGGTGCGAAGGTGGCAGCCGGCTACGGCCGTGACGAGGAGCAGGCCAAGGGGCTCCTGAACGAGCTGAAGAACCGCGGCGCGGACGCGAGCATCCATCAGGGGAACGTGGGCTCGGCCGACGACTGCCGGCGGACGATCGACGAGGTCATCGAGCAACACGGGCGCCTCGACGTGCTCGTCAACAACGCCGGGATCACGATCGACAAGACCGCCCTGAAGATGACCGACGAGGACTGGTACAAGGTGCTGGCGGTCAACCTGTCGGGCGCGTTCTTCATGAGCCAGGCGGCGCTGCCGCACATGATCGAGCGGGGGTCGGGGCGGATCATCAACATCACTTCGATCATCGGAAGCACCGGCAACATCGGGCAGACCAACTACGCCGCGTCGAAGTCGGGCCTGTTCGGAATGACGAAGTCGCTGGCCCGCGAGGCGTGCTATCAGCTGGGCAAGGCCGAGAAGCTCGGCGACGACGCGATCGGCGTGACCGTGAACGCGGTGGCGCCCGGCTTCATCGCCACCGAGATGCTCGACGCGATGCCCGACAAGGCCAAGGAGCGCGTCAAGGCTCAGATCCCGGTGGGCCGCTTCGGCCGCCCGGACGACGTGGCCCGGGTCGTGCACTTCCTGGCCTCGGACTACAGCTCATTCATCACCGGCGCCGTGTGGGACGTCAACGGCGGGCAGGATATGTAGCCTCGCGGGATGGCCAACCGCACGTCCGCGGCACTCGGCGAGATCATCCGCCAGCAACGGGAGCTCGCCGAGATGTCGATGCGGCAGTTCGCGCAGGTCGCGGGTATCTCGAACCCGTATCTGTCCCAGATCGAACGCGGGCTGCGCGCGCCCTCCCAGCAGGTGCTGGACGGGATCGCCAGCGCGCTCAAGATGTCCTCGGACGCGCTGTACGAGCAGGCGGGCATGGCCGTGCCGGGCACAGGTGACGAGCCGGAGAGCGGCGTGCTCGAGGCCATCGCCGAGGATCCGCTGCTGAGCTCGCGCCAGAAGACGGCGCTGCGCGAGATCTACGAGTCGTTCGTCGCCGCGTCGCCGCGGGCGGGGCGGAGATGACGGGCGAGCACCTGACGGGGAAGGCGGCCCTCGTCACCGGCGCCGCCAGCGGCATCGGGCGGGCGGTGGCGGAGCGCCTCGAGGACGCCGGGCATGGACGTGCTGGCGGTCGACCTGCGGCCGGATGAGAGCGGGCCGGGCGTCGCGCACGAGGCCGACCTGACCGACCCCGAGGCGAACGCGGCCGCGGTGGCGGCGGCGCTCGAGCGCTTCGGGCGGCTCGATGTGGTGGTGGCGAACGCCGGCGTGCAGCACGTCGCGCCGGTCGAGGAGTTCCCCGTCGAGCGCTGGAACACGATCGTCTCGCTGCTGCTCGACGAGCCCCTTCCTGCTGGCGCGGGAGGCGTGGCCGGCGCTCCGTGACTCCGGCGCCGGTCGCTTCATCGTGATCGCCTCCGTCCACGGCCTCGTGGCCTCCCCGTACAAGGCGGCGTACGTCTCGGCCAAGCACGGTGTCCTCGGGCTGGTCAAGACGCTCGCGCTCGAGGGCGCGGACCAGGGGATCACCGCCACCGCCGTGTGCCCGGGGTACGTGCGGACGCCGCTGGTCGAGGGCCAGATCGCCGATCAGGCCCGCGCCCACAAGCTGAGCGAGGACGAGGTGCTCGAGCAGGTGATCCTCGCCCCGCACGCGGTCAAGGACCTGATCGAGCCGGCCGAGGTGGCCGAGGTCGTGGCGTTCCTCGCCAGCCCCGCGGGCCGCGCCTTCACCGGCGTGCCGGTGACGATGGATCAGGGCTGGAGCGCCCGGTAGCCCGCGCTTGCGGCGCGACCCCGGTCAGCGGCGGGCGGGCTTCGACTGCCGGTAGACCTCGTCGAGGATCGGGGGCCAGTGCTCGCGCAGGGCCTCGCGCCCCATGAACAGCCCGAGGTGGCCGCCGCTGCTGAGGCGCCGGCGGACGTTCTTCGCCGGCGTCGAGGCGTAGTCGGCGATCGCGTACACCTGATCGGGCGGGGTGATGTGGTCGGTGGCGCCGGCGAACAGGTTCAGCGGCATGTCGATCCTGCTCAGCTCGACGCGCTCGCCGCGCACGACCAGAGCGCCGTCGATCAGCTCGTTGTCGCGGAACAGGTGCCGCACGATCCACAGGTAGAACTGGCCGGGGATGTCCTGCGTGTGCTTGAACCAGTCCTCGAACTCGCGGAAGCGCGCCACGTGCTCGGGGTCGTGGAGATTGCGCAGCAGCTCGAACTGCTTGGCGATCTCAGCCCCCGGCTGGATCATCACGAACCCCGAAAGCATGTGCTCGCCCTTGAGCACGCCACCGTCGAGCGCCACGAGCGCCTCGTAGAAGCTCAGGTCGCCGCCGGGCGCCAGGCGCTTCACGACCTCGCCGATCACCGGCTCGCCGCAGTGGAAGTCGATCGGGGCGCCGGCCAGCGTCAGCGTGTTCACCCGCTCGGGGTGCAGCGCGGTGTATATCGCCGCCAGCCAGCCGCCCTGGCAGTCGCCGATCAGGTTGACGCGTCCTCCGCAGTGCTCGATCGCGCGATCGATCACGTCGAGGTAGTCGTCGATGGTCGCGTCCTTGGTCTCGGCGGTGGCGCCGACCCAGTCGAGCGAGAAGGCTCGCTTCAGCCCTGCGGCGAGGATCGCCTGCATCTGGCTCTGCTCAGGCGAGTAGTCGACGATGCACGAGTCGTGCCCGGCCTGGGGCGGGAGCACGAGCGTCGGGAGCACGGTCGCCCGGCTCGAGGTCGAGAAGTCACGTAGGCGCGCCACCGGAGCCTCGAACACGACCTCGTGCGGCGTGGTCCAGCTCGGGCGCCGGCGATCGAGGGTCAGCTCCCAGAAGCGCGGAAGGTCGAGCGCGGCCGGCCCTCCGGCGAGGAGAGCCGAATAGCAATCGGCGAATCCGTTCACGGCGATCTCGAACCCGTCGACCCAGCTGTCGAACAGCCCGGTGGGCTTGGCCGCCGGCGGTGGCGGGTCGTATTGGACCGTACTCATGGGACTGACCTCCTTGTGCCTAATGCAGAAAGCGCCGGGGCCCCTCGGGGAGCCCCGGCGCTTCTCCATTTTCCCTTGTCCGGCGGATATACGCCTACTTCAGCACCGAGCGTGCGGCGGCCGTGTACGTGCTCGTGAGCTCGCGGGCGATGTCGGCCTGGGCCTCGATCAGGCCCTTCAGCCACTCCTGCTGGGTCTGTTCGGCGAGGCTGAGCTCGAGGCCGATCGCGCGGTCGACGGCCTTCTCGTAGGAGTCGACGTACAGGGTGCCGGCCCGGCGGGCGGCGGCGAGGAACTGATCGCTCGCGTCCTGGACGTGCTGGAAGGCGGCGTCGAACGAGCGGGTTCCGGAGGTGGTGTGGTTGCTGGCCATGGGAGTCTCCTGGTTTGTGATCGCTGTCTGCTTGCAGGTTAGCAGCGTTACAGCTAGCAGCAAGCAGGTGATCGGCGCCTCCCGGGACCGCACGAGGCCTCAAGTCCAAAAAGTTGTGCAAAGACGGCGAGCTTGTGGCCGTTGCTGATATGGAGGGACTCTCAAACGATGGGGCATACGACATCAACCCATGACGCATCCGCGGTGATCGTGGACCTGGTCTACGAGCTGCTCGATGCGCACGACGACACCGCCCGGCTGGCTCGGGCGGATGGCTGCGACGAGGCGTGGGAAGCCCACCTCGACTATCTCCGCAGCCTTCAGCGCGTCGGGCGCGAAGTGCTCGCTCACACCGCGGACTGAAGCTAGGCGACTGCCCTGAGCGCGTCGGCGAAGGCGTCGACGTCTGCCTCGGTGGTGTCCCACGCGCACATCCACCGCACCTCGCCCGTCGCCTCGTCCCAGATGTAGAAGGGGAAGCGCTCCTGAAGTGACGCGGTGGCCGTCCGGGGCAGGATCGCGAAGACCGCATTCGCCTCGACCGGCCGGGTGATCTCCACGCCGCCGATGCCGCCGACCGCCTGCGCGAGCCGCGCCGCCATCGCGTTGGCGTGACGAGCGCAGCTCAGCCACAGCTGGTCTCCGAGCAGGGCTTCGAACTGGGCGGCGAAGAAGCGCATCTTCGACGCGAGCTGCATCGACTGCTTGCGCAGATACAGGAACGACTCGGCGAGCTCCGGGCGCAGGAACACGACCGCTTCGCCGGCGAGCAGCCCGTTCTTGGTCCCGCCGAACGAGACGACGTCGGCTCCGGCGGCCGCCGCGCGCAGTTCGACGCCGAGCGCCGCCGCGGCGTTCGCGAGCCGCGCGCCGTCGACGTGGAGGATCAGGCCGTGTTCGCGCGTCAGCTCCGACAAGGCGCGTAGCTCCTCCGGGGAGTAGACGGTGCCGAACTCGGTGCACTGGGAGATCGACACCACCCGCGGCTGAACGGCGTGCTCGTCACCGACCCGGCCGATGCGCCGGCGTACGGCCTCTGGCGTCACCTTGCCGTCCTCAGCGGGCACCGTGAGCAGCTTGACGCCGGCGTTGTGCTCGGGCGCGCCGCACTCGTCCACGTTCAGATGCGCCGTCTCTGCGCAGATCACCGCCTCGAAGGGCCGGCACACCGCACGCAACGAGAGCACGTTCGCGCCGGTCCCGTTGAACACGAAGAAGGCCCGAGCGTCCTCGCTGAACTGGCCGGCCACCAGACGCTCCACGCCCGCCGTGTAGTCGTCGTGCCCATAACCGAACACATGCCCCACGTTGACCCGCGCGATCGCCGCGAGCACATCGGGATGGATCGTGGCCGAGTTGTCCGAGGCAAAGCCGCGCCGGGCGTTCACCCGGCGAGCTTAGCCTTCAGCGAGCTGTAGAAGATCGACAGCGGGAACTCGTCTTCGAGCACGTGGTCCACGTAGGGACGGGGGTCCTCGACGTCCTCGAACGCGCGTACCGCGGCCGCCCACCGCGAACCCGTCGCCGGCGCGACATTGGCGGCCACGAGATCGTGCGCCGCCGCCCAGTGCCTGAGCTTCGACCGGTCGATGCCGGTGCGATAGAGCTCGGACACCTCTTCGTGCAGCGCACCCACGCCCTCGCCGATCCGCCGCCAGTCGATCGTGAGCTGGTTGTCGGTCCAGTGCAGGTAGCCGTGGCGGTGCAGGTGGGCGAACAGGAGCTGTCCGCCCAGACCGTCGTAATTGCGTACGCGGGCGCCCGTGATCGGGAAGCGGAGCAGACGGTCGAGCAGGATCGCGTACTGCACATAGCGGGCGAAGCCGAGGCCCTCGCGCTCCAGCTCCGCCGCCTGGGTGTAGGCGGTGAGGTCGCAGCGGAGCTCCTCCAGCGAGTACATCCAGTAGGGCGCGCGCTGGCGGATCATGAACGGGTCGAACGGAAGGTCCCCGTGGCTGTGCGCGCGATCGTGGATGAGGTCCCAGAGGATGAAGGCCTGCTGGGAGACCTCGGGGCTTCGCAGCATGTGAGCCGCGTCCGGGGGGAGGTTCAGGCGCAGGAGCTCGGCGGCGGCGGTGCCGATCCGCCGAAGGCGGCGGGCCTCGCGGTCGCAGAAGATCGCGCCGAAGTTGTTCACCGGCCGCCCGGCGACGGAGACCGTTTCCGGGAAGAGCACGGCGCACTCGCTGTCATAGCCGCGGGTGGAGTCGATGAGCTCGACCGGGACGAACTTGGGGTTCTGAAAGCGCGTGCGCTCGAGCTCCGCGATCCAGTCCGGCCAGGGCACGCGGATGATCAGCGCCTCGCAGCAGGTGTCGCGGGAGGCGTTCTGCTTGTACATCGGGAAGAAGACGAGATGCTCGGCGCCGTCGATTCGGTGGCGCTCGGGGCGGAAGGCCTCGAGTGCGGCGGTGAAGTCCGGCTTGCCGAAGCCTTCGTCGGCCCAGCGGCGGAGGTCGGCACGGACGGCTGTGAGGTACTCGTGCTGGTGGGGGAAGCGCGGCGCCAGCGCCTCGATCGCCTCGGCGATCGCGGTGGCGTGCGCGTGGGCGGCCTGGACCTCCTCCCCCGCCACCGAACCGTCGGGGGCCTGGAGGAGCGCCAGCGCGTTCGTCTCGTCGCGGAGCTGGAGCCAGTTTCGGTCGTGTAGCGCGCGGGCCGCCGGCTCGGGTCCCGGGCGCCGGCGCGGCCCAGTAGCAGAGGTTCAGCCACAGCGCGCGATGGTCGAGCTCGTCGAGGCAGTCGTCGCCGAACAGGTCCGAGTCCGCGAGCACGACGACGCGGCCCGCCCCGTGGTCGGTGGCGGCGATCAGCGGCGCGTCGGGAGTCGACGCGGTCCGGTGGGTCCGCGCGAGGACCCGCGCTCCGTTCTGCGATGCGATCGTGGTGGCGCGGTAGAGGCACACGGAATCCACGCGCGCGAGCACGTCGCCGCGGCTCCCCCGCTCGCCGGTGCCGAGCTCGGCCAGAATCCACGTGGGCGCGCTGACGTGGTGCTCGTAGTCCTGAACGGTGTCGTTCGCGAGGTGCAGGTGGAAGCACGCGAGGAGGTCGTTGAGGTTGTTGCCGTACTTGTCCTGCTCGGTCTCGCCGAGAACGACGAGCCCGCCACCGTCGCGCACGAAGGCCTCGACCGCCTCGAGCTCATCGGGGTCCAGGCGCGGCGAGCCGGTGCCCGTGGTCTTCTCCCAGGCCGGATCCGAGGGATGGGCGATGACCAGTAGGTCCACGCCTTTGAGCGCGTCCCCCGTCAGGGGCGCCCCGGCGTTGGCCTCGACGTCGAAGTCCCGCTCCGCGAGCGCCGCGGCGGCGTCTGCATAGGAGGCGTCACCGGGGTGGGCGGGCTGCATCTGGCGCGCGAGGTCGGGGCGGATCGACCACGCCTCGCTGTGAGCCTCGTCGAACAGAACGCGCATTCCTGAAGCCTAAGTCGCGGGTCGGCGGTTGTCGATGCCGAAAGCAATGTAATCTGCGCAAGATTCCAAAGTATGGACGCCGCTGATCGTCAGATAATTGCGCTGCTGCTCGAGGACGGCCGGCGCACGTACGACGACATCGCCCGGCGCGTGTCTTTGTCGGCGCCGGCGGTCAAGCGCCGCGTCGACCGGCTCCGCGCCACCGGGGCTCTCCGAGGGTTCACGGCGGTGGTCGACCACTCCGCGCTCGGGAGCCACACCGAGGCGCTGATCGAGCTCTTCTACGCGCGCGGGACGCCACTCGACGAGGTCGCCGAGATGCTCCGCCGCTACCCCGAGGTGGTCGAGGCGTGGAGCGTGACCGGTGACGCCGATGCCATCGCGCGGGTCCGGACCGAGGACAACGCCGACCTCGAACGCCTGATCATGGATCTCCAGCGCGACGGCCCGGTGGAGCGGACCCACTCGCAGATCGTGCTCTCACGCCTTGTGAGCCGCGCCGGTAGTTGATCCGGCGGGGCGCGGCGGGGCCGCGGCGCGGCGGGGCGGGGGCGGGGCGCCGAGGCGCCTGGCCTTCGGAGCGCCTCCGCCGCCCGCGAAGCGCGGCCAACGTTCCTCTCGGCGCGCCGATCTCGTCGAAGTCGAGGTTCACCGCGAATAGCGCGGCAAACGTCACCCTCGGCGCGCGCATCTCGCCGAAGGTGCAGTTATCCGCGCGCGGACAGGCGTCGCGGGCCGGGCAGAACCCGTCCTGGGGGCGCCCGATGTCCCGCGCGCGTCGTTTTGCCCGCTATAGCGGGCATAAGCGCGTCCTGGTCGCTGCGATTGTCGCGAGGACGTCGTTCTACCCGCCCCAGCCAGCCGAAGGTCGCCGTCGGCGCGTACGGCCCCTCCGTTAATCGCGCGCCGACGGGCGGATGAACGGGCGACTCGCCACCGCGAGCCGCCCGCACTCCGAATTACACGTTGCTCGGAACGGCCGGCCCCGCCGGGGGCGCCGGGTTGCCCGAGTCGCCGGGCAGCGAGCCGGCGCCGCGCAGCGCGTGGATCGTGGTCCAGAACGTCTGGCGCGCGGCGCGAATCGACGCGACGTACGTCTGCTGGGCGGTGCGCACCTGGGCGCGCAGCCCCTTCAGCGTGGCGATCGCCTGCTGAGCGGCGGTGTGGTAGCCGGTCCAGTCATGCGTCTGCCGCGCGGTCCGACGGGCGGCACGGACGGTCGCCACCGTGGCCTTGACCTGGCCGGCGATCGGCGCCACCGTGGTCTGATAGGTCGTGAGCGCCTGCGTGTAGCTGTTGTTCAGCGTCGTGCACGCAGTGGTGATCTGGGCGGTGTCGGCAGCGAGTCGCTTGGGCGTGTGACCGTCCGCCACCCGCTCGCACAGCGAGGAGGCCACTGGATACGTGCGCCCGTAGCTGTGCGGACGGTGATGCGCCGAAGCGGCCGGCGCAGCGACGCCGAGGCTCACGGCCGCCAGTGTCAGTGCAACGCGAATCTTCATAAAAGGTTCTCCTTTCGAGGAGGCTTGCCTCGGTCTCTATCGGCAGCTTTGGCCGCCGGACCGAACCCCGAGCGAGAAACCCATCTCATGCCCGATCGTTGCGGTTGCCCGGCCCGCGGGACGTGGCGGCCGCCGACGAGATCGGAGGGGCGCCCGGGCGGCCAAGGCGGGCAAAACGTTCCTCTCGACGAGCTCCGGTCGCCGAGACCGACTTTCTTCCCCGCCAGCGGGAAAAACGCGGCTTCGCGGAGATCGCGGCGGCGAATGGAACGTTCTTCCCGCTCAGGCCGCACCACCGGGGCCGCCGGCACCACCACCGGGGCCGCCGGCACCACCACCGGGGCCGCCGCACCACAGCCCGCCACCACGCCCCGCCCGGGCGCCCGGCACGGATGCCGGGCGCAACGGTCCCACGGATGACGCGCGCGCCAGCGCGCGGCCCCCCATCCCCAACCTTGCCATAAGTTTGTCAAGGTTGGGCCCGTTCGTTGCTAGCATGCCGCCGATGCGAGATTTCCTGGCCGCCACCCGCGACCGCGTCCTCGTCTACGACGGCGGCATGGGAGCAACGCTCGAGCAGTTCGACCTGAGCCTCGAGGACGACTATCGCCTCCCCGGACGCTGTCACGAGGCGCTCGTGCTCAACCGCCCCGACGTGATCGAGGGCGTCCACACCTCGATGCTCGACGCGGGCGCCGAGGTGCTGGAGACCGACACCTTCCAGGGCTCGCGCCTGAAGCTCGCGGAGTGGGGCCTGGAACAGCACACCGAGGAGATCAACCAGAAGGCCGCGGAGATCGCGCGCAAGGCCGCCGGCACCGAGCGCTTCGTCGCCGGCTCGATCGGCCCCACCGGCTTCCTCCCCGCGTCAAACGACCCCACCCTCGGCCAGATCACCTTCAAAGAGCTCGTCGAGGTCTTCCACGAGCAGGCGCGTGGCCTCGTCAACGGTGGCGCGGACCTGATCATCATCGAGACCGCGCAGGACATCCTCGAGGTCAAGGCCGCCGTCTTCGGCGCCCGTGAGGCGTTCAAGGAGACCGGCAAGACCCTCCCCATCCAAACCTCAGTCTCGCTCCTGCCCAACGGCGGCAAGATGCTGCTGGGCACGGACATCAGCGCCGTTCTCGCCACCCTGGAGGCGCTCGACGTCGACGTGATCGGCCTCAACTGCTCCACGGGCCCCGAGGACATGCGCGACGCGATCCGCTTCCTCGCCGAGACCGCGAGCACGCCCGTTCACTGCATCCCCAACGCCGGCCTGCCCCTCCAGGGCCCGAACGGCGAGACGATCTTCCCCGAGCAGCCCGAGTCGCTGGCCAATGTCCTCGGGGAGTTCGTCGAGCGCTACGGCATCTCGATCGTCGGCGGCTGCTGCGGGACCACCCCGGCGCACATCGAGGCGATCGCGCAGCGGGTGAAAGACCGTCCCGCCCAACCCCGCCCACCGAGACGCGACCCCTACGTCAGCAGCATGATCGCCGCCACGCCGATCGTCCAGGACCCACGGCCGACCCTGGTTGGCGAGCGGGTCAACTCCCAGGGCAGCCGCAAGGCCAAGGAGATGCTGCTCGCCGACGACTACGACGGGCTCATCACCGTGGCCGAGGACCAGGTGAACGGTGGCGCGCACGTGCTCGACATCTGCGTCGCGCTGACCGAGCGCCAGGACGAGGCCGACCAGATGCGCGAGGTCGTCAAGCGCATCAGCCTCTCCCAGCCCGCCCCGATCCAGATCGACTCCACCGAGCCCGACGTCATCCAGACCGCGCTCGAGCAGATCCCCGGCCGCGCCATCGTCAACTCGATCAACCTCGAAGCGGGACGCGCCAAGCTCGACACCGTCGTCCCTATCGCCAAGGCCCACGGCGCCGCGCTCATCGCGCTCACCATCGACGAAGTGGGGATGGCGAAGACGGCGGAGCGCAAGCTGGAGATCGCCCAGCGTCTCACCGAGCTCTGCTGCGACGAGCACGGCCTCGACCGCGAGGCCCTCATCTTCGACTGCCTCACCTTCACGCTCACCACCGGTGACGACGAGTGGAAGCCCTCCGCGGTCGAGACGATCGAGGGCATCCGCCGCGTCAAGCAGGAGATCCCCGGGGTCAAGACCTCGCTCGGCGTCTCCAACGTCTCCTTCGGCGTCGGCCTCCCCGCCCGCTCCGCGCTCAACAGCGTGTTCCTGCACCACTGCGTCGAGGCGGGCCTCGACCTGGCGATGGTCAACCCCAACCACATCACGCCCTACGCGGAGATCCCGCAGGAGGAGCGCGACCTCGCCGACGACCTCGTGTTCAACCGCCGCGAGGACGCGCTCGAGCGCTTCATCGCCCACTTCGAGTCCAAAGGCCCGGTCGAGGAGACCTCCCAGGCCGACCCGACCGAAGGCATGGAGCCCGAGGAAGCGCTCCACTTCCACATCCTGCGCCGCAAGAAGGACGGCGTGGAGGACTGGATCGACCGCAGCGTCGAGAAGATCGGCGCCGTGCCCACGCTCAACGGCGTGCTCCTGCCCGCGATGAAGGAGGTCGGCGACAAGTTCGGCGCCGGCGAGCTGATCCTCCCCTTCGTGCTCCAGTCGGCCGAGGTGATGAAGCGCGCGGTGGCCCAGCTCGAGCGCTACCTGGACAAGATCGAGGGCTACACCAAGGGCACCGTGGTCATCGCCACCGTGTTCGGCGACGTCCACGACATCGGCAAGTCGCTCGTCAACACGATCCTCACCAACAACGGCTACACCGTGGTCGACCTGGGCAAGCAGGTCCCGATCTCGACCATCATCGACGCCGCCGTAGAGCACAAGGCCACCGCGATCGGACTGTCAGCCCTCCTGGTCTCCACCTCGAAGCAGATGCCGGCGTGCGTCCAGGAGCTCCACTCCCACGGCCACGAGTTCCCGGTGCTGATCGGTGGCGCGGCGATCAATCGCAACTTCGGGCTGCGCATCCTCTACCCGAACGGCACTGAGTCCGACGACGTCTACGAGCCCGGCGTCTTCTACTGCAAGGACGCGTTCGAGGGGCTCGCCAAGATGGACCAGCTGATCGACCCGCCGGCGCGCGAGGCGCTCGTCGCCAAGACGCGCGACGCAGCCCAGAAGCTCCGCGAGCAGCCCGCCGCGCCCGCGGACGACGCCCCCCCGGTCACCGACACGACCCGAAGCGCGACGCGCACCGACACCCCGATCCCCCAGCCGCCCTATTACGGCGCCAGAGAGATCGAGGTCGACCTGGACGAGGTCTTCCACCACCTCGACACTCACGTCCTGTTCAAGCTCCACTGGGGCGGGCGCGGCGTGAAGGGCGAGGAGTGGCGCCAGCTCCTGCGCGATGACTTCCAGCCCCGCCTCGAGCGGATGTGGCGCGAGCAGGACTACCTGCACCCCCGCGCCCTGCTCGGCTACTTCCCGTGCAACTCCGACGGCAACGAGCTGATCATCTGGGACCCGGACGCCCCGGGCAACACCGAGCTGGAGCGCCTCGTCTTCCCAAGACAGCCCAAGCACGACCGGATCTGCCTGGCCGACTTCTACCGCCCGCTCGAGTCCGGCGAGACCGACGTCGTCGCCCTCCAGGCGGTCACCGCCGGCGACGAGGTCACCGAGCTCATGGCCCGCCTGGAACAAGAGGGCGAGTTCGCCGAGCAGCTGTTCGTCCACGGCCTCGGCGTGCAGACGGCCGAGGGGATGGCCGAGTGGGTGCACGCCCGCGCCCGCACCGAGCTCGGCATCGCCTCCACCCAGGGCCGCCGCTACAGCTGGGGCTATCCCGCCTGCCCTGAGCAATCCGAGCACGAGAAGGTCTTCCGGCTCCTCGACGCCCCCGCGATCGGCCTCAGGCTTTCAGGCGGCTACGCCGTCGAACCCGAGCAGTCGACGCTGGCGATCGTCGCCCACCACCCCCAGGCCGTGTACTTCGGGATGAAGTCGGGCTTCCTCCCCAAGACCGACCGGCAGGCCGCCGACGAGCTGATCGCCGGCACCGAGCGCGATCCGACGCGTCTGGCCGAGCTCACCGACGCGGATCCGGACGACGCCACGACGGGGCCGGCCGATGAGCCGGCGATGGCAGAAGCCTAGTTTCCGGTCTGCCGGGACGGCGCGCCCGGCTGCACCAGATGTGCCGCGTCGCCGTCCGGCGGCGACATAGACTGGCCCCGGTGGAGGACCGGACCACTGCTCTAGGGGGCGCGCCGCGCGTTGCCCTGGTACACGACTTCCTGCTCGACATGCGGGGCGCCGAGCGCGTGTTCGCCGAGCTCTGCGCGATGTGGCCGGACGCCGACATCTACACCGCCGTCTACGACGAGGACGGGACCGAGGGCCGCTTCGCCCACCGGCGGATCCACACCTCGTTCCTGCAGCGCCTGCGGCCGTCCGCCCGCACCTTCCGCGCCCTGCTCCCCCTCTACCCGGCCGCGATCGAGTCCTTTGACCTCTCGAACTACGACCTCGTGGTCTCGAGCTCATCGGCTTGGGCGCACGCGATCCTCTGCGACGAGCACACCGTTCACGTCAGCTACTGCCACAACCCGTTCCGCTACGCCTGGAACGACCGCGACAAGACGCTCGCCCGCTGCCGCGACCCGCTGACCCGCGCCTTCCTGCGCGGCGTGTTCCGGCGCTGGCGCCAATGGGACTGGATCGCCGCGCAGCGGACGAACCGCTACGTGGCCAACTCGCGCATGACCCAGGACCGGATCCGGACCTACTTCGGGCGCGAGGCGGGGGTCGTCCATCCGCCGGTGGAGATCAGCCGCTTCTCGCCCGGGCCGGTCGGCGAGCACTACGTGCTGGTGTCCGAGCTGATGGCCCACAAGCAGCTCGACGTGGCGGTCGAGGCGTTCAACCGGCTGGGGCTGCCCTTGATCGTGGTCGGCGACGGCCCCGAGGCCAGGCGCCTCCAGGTCGCCGCGGGGCGGACGATCCAGTTCGCGGGGCGGATCGGCGACGACGCGGTGGCGGATCTGCTCCGGAGCGCCCGCGCCCTGATCCTGACCTCGATCGAGGAGTTCGGCCTGGTGGCGGTCGAGAGCCAGGCGGCCGGACGGCCGGTGATCGCGCGCCAGGGCGGTGGCGCGCTCGAGACCATCATCGACGGTGTCACCGGCTGCTTCTGGGACGGCGGTCCCGACGAGCTCGCGCAGGCCGTGGTCGAGTTCGACGACGCCGGCGTCGACCCTGCCGCCTGCGTGCGCAACGCCACCCGCTTCGACACGGAGCGCTTCCGGGCGGGGATGAGGGCCGAGATCGCTCGCGCCCGCGCCTCGCGGGAGCGCCCGCTGGACATCGAGCGCCACCCGCTGGCGTACACGCGCCGGGTCCGTCGCACCCCGCACTGAGCTCGATTAGCGGCCCGGGGCGCGGGCAGTACAGGGGTAACCCCGGATCGAAGAGGAGCCCTCATGCCTTGGAGTGAACTCAAGCCGCGCAAGTTCCCGGCGTTCGAAAAGCAGCTCGACGGGATCTCGCAGCAGACGATGGAGGACCACTACAAGCTGTACGAGGGCTACGTCAAGAAGGCGAACGAGTGCCGCGAGATCCTCAAGGGGTTCGACTACGCCGAGATCGAGGGCAACCAGGTGTACTCGCCGCTGCGCGCCGTCTCGATCGAGTACACGTTCGCGCTGCTCGGCTTCAAGAACCACGACCTCTACTTCGGCCACCTCGGCGGCGAGGGCGGCGAGCCCACCGGTCGCTTCGCCGAGCTCGTCCACGAGGAGCAGGGCGGCGTCGACAAGTGGTTCGACGCCGTCAAGAAGGCGGCCTCCGCGGCCCGCGGCTGGGTCATGGTCGGCTACGACCTCAACGACGGGTCGATCTTCAACTACATCATGGACACCCAGAACCTGTGGGCGGTCTACAACATGGTGCCCGTGCTCGCGCTCGACGTCTACGAGCACGCCTACGCCCGCGACTTCGGAGCCACCCCCGACGGCCGCAAGCAGTACGTCGAGGCGTTCTTCCGCAACATCGACTGGGACCACGTCAACCGACAGCTCGCGCAGGCCGAGGCCGCCAAGAAGGGCGCGGATTCGGCGCAGCAGGAGTAGGAAGTCCCGACTGCTTGATTTTGGGGCCGCGCTGCGCGCGGCGTCCTTGCGGCACGTCCTCGGATCGGCTAGACCTACCGGGTGCGCTTCGAGCAGACCTTCGGGGTCGACCGCCCGCCCGAGGTCGTGTTCGACTACATGACCGACGCCGCCAACCTCGCGCAGTGGCAGCCGGTGAAGACGCACGTGGAGCAGCTGACCGATGGGCCGCCGGGGCTCGGCAGTCGCTTTCGCGAGGGCACCAAGCCGCCCCTCGGCCGCGAGTTCGAGATGGTGACCGAGTTCACCGAGTTCGACCGTCCCCACCGCTTCCACGTGCACGTGGTCGAGGGTCCTAGTCCCATCGACGGCACCTGGTCGTTCGAGCCCGATGGAGCGGGGACGCGCGTGCACTTCGTCGCCGATGGGAAGCTTGGCGGCGTGCCGAAGTGGCTCGAGCCGGTGGCCAAGCGCGTCCTGTCCCGTCAGTTCGCCAAGTACCACCGCCTGCTGCGAATCAACCTGGAGCGTTAGTCCGCCCGTCGCCGCGCGCGCCGCCGCGCCGTCTTCGCGTCCTGGCCGCACTCCCCCATCGAGCACCACCGCCGGTTGCCGCGCTTGGTGGCGTCGAGGAAGAACCACCCGCACCGCTCGCCGGGGCACTGCTTGAGTCGCGGGTTTCCCTGAAGCAGCTCGAGCGCCGAGGTCACGGCGACGTGGCGGACGGTGGCGAGCTCCTCGGGCGGCCAGCGCCACCGTAGGCCCGGGTCGAGCTCGCCGGCGCGGTGGGCGTCGGCCACGAGCTGCGCCAGCAGGTCCCGATCCTCGCGGGCGGGCGGGCTCTCATGCACGCGCGCAGAGAACAACCGGTAGAGCAGCTCGCGCGCCTCCCGGACGCGCTCGAATTCGCCCGCGTCGTCCACCCCATCCGTGAGCAGCCCGGACCGGCGCCCCCACACGCGCAGGTCCGCCGGCGTGCTCAGCGCGTCGCCGGCGTCCGGATGGCCGCGCTCCTCCGCCGTGTTGACGAAGTCGAGCGCGACGTGGCCCGCGATGAACGGCAGATCCTGGATCGACTGCAACGGGAAAATTGTACCGGCAAAGTCTTGTTTGCTGGAGCTTGCACCGGTAAAACTAGTTTTGATGGTGCTGGCAATGATCACTGCTATCTCGTGGGGCGCAGCCGACTTCTTCGGTGGCACCTTCCCGCGCGACGTGCCCGTGTTCGTCGTGGTGGCCGCGTCTCAGCTCATCAGCCTGGTCCTGCTCGTGCCGGTCCTCATCGTGCACGGGACGGCGCCGCCGGCCGACCCGCGCCTGCTCCTCGCCTGCCTGGCGGGGCTCGCGGTCACGGTCGAGCTCCGACTCGTCTACACGGCGCTCGGCCGTGGCGAGGCCTTCATCACCGCGCCGGTGGGCGCGCTCGGAGCGACCTTCGCCGTGATCGTCGGCTTGATCGGCGGAGATCGGCTGGATGCGACGATCGCGCTCGGGCTGGTGTTCGCGCTCGCCGGGGCGGGCCTCAGCGCCTGGCAGCCGCGCCGCGGCCGGGGGCGGACCTCGTGGGCGCGGAGCATCGCGATCTGCCTCGGCGCCGCCTGCGGCGTGGGGACGATGCTGAGCTCCTTTCACGCCGCGGGACCCCTCGACCCCTACTGGTCGACGGCCGTGGTCACGGCGAGCACCGCCGTGCCTGCGACGGTGGCCTCGCTCGCCGGGGCGCGCCCGGTTGCCCTCGCCGCGCCGCCTGCCGGCGCTCGGCGTGGTCGCGCTCGCCGGGCTGGTCGGGGATCTGGCTTACGCGGCCGCCTCCGGCCACGCGACGCTCAGCATCGTCTCCGCCATCTCCTCGCTCTATCCGGTGAGCACGATCGCCCTCGGAGTGATCACGCAGGGACAGCGACCCCGAGCGATCCAGGCCATCGGCATCGTGCTGGCGCTCGCCGGCGCCGCACTCCTGGGCGCGGCTAGCTCTCGGCCTTGACCGCGCCGCCGCTGCGCTCGGGGCGGGCGGGCAGCTTGACCGGCGTAGCGTGCATGGCGCGCATCCGGACCTCGCGCCAGGACATCCCCTCCCCGAGCAGCGCCGGCATCCCCATCGCGATCGCCGTCGAGACCTCGACCGCCTGGAGGATCACGCCGTAGGCGACGCCGGCGCCGAGGCCGACGTGCCAGCCGGTGTGGAGCACGGCCGCGCAGGCGGCCTGGAACACGCCGAGGTTCGCCGGCGTCGCCGGCAGCACAGCAGTGATGTTGACCGCGAACAGCACCGCCGCGGCGGCCGCCATCCCCGCCTGATGGTCGAGACCGAGCGCCATCAGCAGCATGTAGCAGGAGAGCCACTGGAGGCCCCAGGCGCCGAGCTGGAAGATCGCGGCGGCGGCGCCGAGGCGCGGCCGGCGGAAGACCGTGAGGCCGGCGCGGACCCGGGTGAGGGCACCGCGCACCTGCGCCAGCAGCGAGTTCTTGCCGCCTCGGCGCAGGATCGCCGGCGAGACGACGACGAGGAGCAGCAGCGCCAGCGGCGCGATCGCCGCCACCAGCAACGCGTCCTGATGCCCGCTGAAGATGTCGACCGAGGAGAACATCACGGCGCCGAGGATGGCCAGCGCCACGATGTTCAGCAGCGTCTGGGACACGACCGTCCCGAGCACGACGGGAAGATTCTCTCGGGGGCGGCCGGTGCGCCGCGCCACGACGAGCGCGCGCGACGGCTCTCCCAACCGCGCCGGCAGCGTCGATGACATGAGCACCCCGATCATCGTCCCCCGCATGGCGTCCGACAGCCGGACGCGGGCGCGGGGCAGCGCAGCGCGCAGGATCGCGTGCCACGAGAAGGCACGCGCGACCATCGCGCTCCCCATGAACAGGAGCGCGAGAAGCACGAACGTGGGGCTCGAGTTGACGAGCGCATCGGCGATATTCGAGAGCCCGATCTTCTGGAGCGCGAGCACCCCGAGCACCGCGCCACCGATGGTGACCGCGGCGAGCGCGATGCGGCGGGCGACGGCGATGGCTCGGCCGCGGCGCTCGTGCCTGGGCTTGACCTGCAGGCTCGGAAGGCGCTGCGCCGGAACGCGGGGCTTGAGGTCGACGGCGCGGGCGCCCACGCGGACAGCAGCCCGCTGCGCCCGGGTCGCCGGTGCCGGGGTGGCGACGGCCTCTTCATAGGTTTCCATCACCTGCGCCGCCACCTGCGGCCAGGCGAAGCGCTCCACGCCGCCCGCGGCCGCGCGGGCCATCGCGGTGCGACGTTCGGGCTCCTCCCAGAGGTCCCGCAGGCATTCGGCGAGCGCCTGGGCATCGCCGGGCGCCACGAGCACGCCGTCGACACCGTCGCGCACGACGTCGCGGTAGCCGGGGATGTTGGAGGCGATCACCGGGGTGCCGGCGGCGAACGCCTCGGTCAGGACCATGCCGAAGCTCTCGCCCCCGAGCGAGGGCGCGCACAGCACGTCCGCCTGCTCGAGCTCCGCGCGCTTGCGCTCGTCGTCGACCTTCCCCAGCATCCGTACGCCGGTGGTGTCGAGGAGCATCGGCTCGAGCTCCTCGCGCGAGGGGCCGATCACCGTCAGCTCGGTCGGAAGATGCTCCCGCAGCGCCTCGAAGGCGCGCAGCAGCAGAGGGAGCCCCTTGCGCTCGACCGCCTGGCCCACGAACACGATCCGCAGCCGGTCGGCGCCGGGGCGGCCGGCCAGCTCGGGCATGCGGACGGGGTCGACGTGGACCCCGTTGGGGATGACGCGGTAGTGGCCGCCGAAGAAGCGCCGGGCCGTCCACGCGGCGGCCTCGGACACGGCGATCCGCACGTGCAGCCGGTTGAACACCCTCCGTGCGCCGGCCACGTTGGCGATGCCGTTGGAGAGCCGGTTCTCGTTGTAGGTGTGGAAGGTGCCCACGAGTGGGAGCCGGATCCGGTCGGTGCCCAGCCAGCTGAGCGTGGGCGCGATCGGCTCGTGGATGTGCACGACGTCGAAGCGGCCGGCATCGAGCTCGTGCACCATCTTCGAGTAGCCGTACGGGGTGATCGACAGGTTCGACACCGCGCCGTTGGCCTTGAAGCCCACCGTTCGACCGAGCGGGATGAGGTACTCGGGAGGCTCGAGCGCCTGCGGCGTCGCGCCGCGGTGGAGCACGGCCGAGAACCGGTCCGGCGGGTCGAACGGCGCCAGCACACGGACGTGATGGCCGTGCTCGGTGAACTGCCGGGCAAGCGCCTCGATGTGCCTCGTGACCCCTCCCGGATATGTCCACGAGTACGGTGACACGAGGGCAATCCGCATGGGGTTCATCCTAGCTTCATTTCCGGAAGCATTGGGATCGAGGGCTTATCATCGGTTCATGCCCGTACGCCATTTCGTCAAATACACCTTCCTGAGCGTGGACCCCGAGTGGCGACGGCTCGACGAGGAGCGGCGCGCCACCGACAAGCGCGAGTTCATCGCCGCGTGCGAGGACTTCGCCGACGGTCACCTGCTCCGCGCGTTCTCGCTCGTCGGCACCCGAGGCGACGCCGATCTGATGCTGCTCAGCCAGGCCCAGAACCTCGAGCGCATCCACGAGTTCCACGTCGTGCTCGCCCAGAGCGGGCTGATGAAGTGGTGCACGATCCCGTACTCGTTCCTGGCCATGACCAAGCCGTCCGAGTACTCGGAGGAGTCGCGGCTCGAGGTCCGTCCCGCGCACGGGCGCTACCTGTTCGTCTATCCGTTCGTGAAGACGCGGGCCTGGTACGCGCTGCCGGCGGACGAGCGGTGGCGGATCATGCAGGAGCACATCAAGCTCGGGCGCGAGTACCCGTCGGTCGACCTGAACACGAGCTACTCGTTCGGGCTCGACGACCAGGAGTTCGTGGTCGCGTTCGAGACCGACAACCCGTCCGACTTCCTCGATCTCGTGCAGCGGCTGCGCACCACCGAGTCGAGCTCCTACACGCTGCGCGACACGCCGACCTTCACCTGCATCTCCTGCTCGGTCGAGCGGGCGCTCGGCGCGCTCGACGGCGCCGCCCTCACCGTCACCGGATGACCGACGCGGTCGCCGCGCTCCGGGCGGCGGACCCGGTCATGCGCGCGGTGATCGACGAGGTGGGCGACCCTGGCGACCCCCGCCGGGGGCGACCGGACGATCGCTACGGCGCGCTGGTCCGCGCGATCGTCGGCCAGCAGCTCTCCACCCGCGCCGCCCGTGCCATCTACGGCCGGCTGCTCGATCGCTTCGGCGGCCGCCCGCCCACGCCCCAGGAGGTCCTCGCCGACGACCCCGACGAGCTCCGCGCGGCAGCCGGGCTCAGCCACGCCAAGGTCCGCTACCTGCGCTCGCTGGCCGAGCACGTCGTCGACGGATCGCTGGCGCTCGATCGCCTCGACGATCTTCCCGACGAGGAGGTGATACGGGAGCTCGTCGCGATCAAGGGGATCGGGCTCTGGAGCGCCCACCTGTTCCTCATGTTCACGCTCGGCCGCCCTGACGTGGTGGCCTCGGGCGATCTCGGGATCCGGCGCGCCGTGATGCTCCGCTACGGCCTGACGATGATGCCCACGGCGGCGCAGGTCGAGGAGATTGCCGAACGGTGGCGCCCCCACCGGACGCTGGCATCGCTGTTCCTGTGGGAGTCGCTGAACGCCACGCCGGCCTAGCGGCGCAGGCCCGAACTCCGGTCAACAGTCGGACTCCCCCGCGCCGAAGCGTCTACGGCTGCTTGCCGGCCAGAGCCAGCAGGTCCTGCGTCTGGCTCGCCGGCGGGATCGTGGGCGCCGGCTGGGGGCCGTACTCGACGAAGTCGACGGTCGTCGTGATGGTCGACTGCTGGCCGTTGATCGGCTGGGTGTAGGTGATGACGACCCGCCGGATCTTCTGGGAGGAGTCGATCCAGGTGTCGATCGGGAGCTGAGTCTTCGTGCCGCGCTTCTTGAGCGCCGCCACCAGCTGCTGGGCCGAGGCGCGCGAGGACGCGGGCACGACGCTCGGAAGCTTGGTGAGATCGATGACGGCGTGGTAGTGCGTCGTCTGGACGCCGTTGATCGTCGCCTGTCCCAGGTTCCGTACCGTCCCGTCCGTGGTGGCGCGGAGGTAATCGACGTATTGAGCCGGGTTATTCAGCGACGAGGAGCTGTTGACGAGGGCGCCGAGGCCCGGGATGCCCGCCGCCTTGCCGAGCTCGCTCAGGTTGATCGAGAGCCACGGCTTGCCGCCGGGGATCCGGCTCGCGAGCTGCGGCGGAAGCTTCATGTACACCGTTCCCGGCACGAACGCGACCTGCATCTGCAGGATCCCGAGCCCGGAGGAAGCCGCGGAGGGGATCTTCAGGGTCATCGCCATCGAGCCCTCGTGCTTCGGCGTCAGGCGGAACGACCCGTTACCGGTCGCCGTGATCACGCCCACGCTGGGCACGTTCTCCTTCAGGCTGATCACCGAGCGATAGCCGGGCGCGGTCGATGACACGTATGCCGCACGCGTGAGAGTGGCCGTCGGCGGCTGATTGGCGCTCGAGGACTGGGTCGACGAGCTCCCGCAGCCGGCGAGCAACATCGCGACCGCACCCACCGCGGCCGCGGCTTTCAAGGATCCCCGCACGAAAGCGAGGTTAGCGAGGCGGTCGCGCGCCCCGCGCCACCACAGCTACGGGCAACCCGGTCGCGCACCCCCGCGCCACCGGCCGGCTACCAGCGACCCGGCGGCGCAGGATGCGCCACCGTCCGGCCTCAGACCGCCGAGACCTCTTCCTCTTCGGCGACCCGGAACGACGAGCCGCAGCCACAGGCGGCGATCACGTTCGGGTTGTCGACCTTGAAGCCGGCGCCCTGGAGGCCGTCGACGAAGTCGATCACCGAGCCCTCCACGTAGGGAAGGCTGGCGCGGTCGACGAGCAGGCGGATTCCCCTGTGCTCGAAGACCGAGTCGTCGTCTCGCTGCTCGTCGAAGGCGAGCGCATACTGGAAGCCGGAGCAACCCCCGCCGCGAACGCCGACGCGAAGCCCCGCAGTGGGAGCGACGGTGGCCTGGGAGGCCAGGAACTCTTGAACCTTCTCAGCGCCCTTATCGGTCAATGTGATCATGCTTCACCCAGTATCGGTCGCTTGCTTCATTCAGTATAGCCATGGATCGTCGCTACGCTTTGGGCATGTCCGCAGGCGCCGCGACCCCGGAGGAACTGAAGGCTCGGATCGAGGCCGGGATCCCCGGCTCCCGCGCCCAGGTGACCGGGGATGGCCACCATTTCAACGCGTCGATCACGGCCGCGGCGTTCCGGGGCCTCTCGCGGATCCAGGCGCACCGTCTCGTCTACCAGGTCTTCGGGACGGAGATCGGCGGCCGCATCCACGCCCTATCGATCCAGACCCAAGCCGAAGAAAACGGAGAGCAAGCATGACCGATCAAGCCGCCAACCCGATGCGCGAGGCCATCCAGGAGGCGATCTCCGAGAACCCGGTGATCCTGTTCATGAAGGGGACTCCCGACCAGCCGGCGTGCGGATTCTCCGCTCGCACGGTGGCGATCCTCCAGTCGCTCGGCCGTCCGTTCGCCGCCGTCGACATCCTCCCCGACCCGCGGATCCGCCAGGAGCTCTCGGCGCTCTCGAACTGGCCGACGATCCCCCAGCTGTTCGTCGACGGCGAGCTCGTCGGCGGGTGCGACATCGTGACCGAGATGTACCAGTCGGGCGAGCTTCAGCATGTGCTCGGCGTCGAGAACGCCCCCGTCGAGGAGGCGCCCGCGGTGGAGCACGCCGACGCGCCCCCGCTGTCGATCGAGAACCGCCTGTAGGTGGCCGTACCGGCGCAGCGCGCCACCTCGCCGGTGGCGCTCCGCTTCGACGGCCAGGCCCTGGCGTCCTCGACCAGACGGCGCTGCCCTGGCGCGAGGTCGAGCTCGAGCTGAGGACGCCGAGGACGTCGCCGGCGCAATCCGGCGCCTGGCCATCCGCGGCGCGCCGATGATCGGGGTGGCCGCCGCCTACGGCGTCGCACTCGACCCGTCGCCCCGGACGTGCGCTCTGCTGAAGTCGGCCCGGCCCACGGCCGTCAACCTGGCCTACGCGGTCGATCGCGTGGCCGCCGCGGCCGACCCGCTGGCCGAGGCGCGGGCGCTCCACGCCGAGGAGGAGGCGGCCAGCGACGCCATCGCCCGCCACGGCGCCGAGCTGCTCGCGGGCGCCGAGCGGATCCTCACCCACTGCAACACCGGCGCGCTCGCCGCCCCCGGGCGCGGGACGGCGCTGGCGGTCATCGCCGAGCTGGCCGATCGCGGCACGCTCACCGGCGTGCTCGCCACCGAGACACGGCCGCTGCTCCAGGGCGCCCGCCTCACCGCCTATGAGCTCAGCGCGGCTGGGGATCCCGCACGAGCTGATCGTCGACTCCGCCGCCGCGGGGCTGATCGCGGCCGGGGCCGTGGATGCCGTGGTCGTCGGGCTGCGACCGCGTCGCCGCCAACGGCGACGTGGCCAACAAGGTCGGGACCTACGGGCTGGCGCTCGCAGCCCACGCGGCCGAGATCCCGTTCGTGGTCGCCGGGCCGACCACGACGATCGACCCCGCGTGCCCGGACGGCACGGCGATCGTCGATCGAGGAGCGCGATTCCGAGGAGGTCCGGAGCGCCGCCGGGCATCCGCTCGCGCTGCCGGACACCGCCTGCCGCAATCCCGCCTTCGACGTGACCCCCGCGAGGTATCTGACCGCACTCGTGACCGAGCGCGGGGTGGCGCGCCCACCCTTCGCGAAGACGATCAGCCGGCTGATGAGCGCCTGAACTCCAGGTGCTCGACGATCCGGTGCGAGTCGCAGATCGCCTCGCCGTCGATCACCAGCACCGGAACGCGCCGCTGGTCGGTGAGCGCCTCCACCTCCTCGCGCCCTGACCGGCGTTGCGGAACCACCACCTGCTCGAAGGGGACGCCGTCGCGCCGCAGCGCCCGAGCGACCTGGCCACACGGGCACAGCCAGTTCGTGGGCGCTTTGCACCGGTAGAGCGTGGCCACCGTTACACGAGCCCCGTCCGGCGCACGGCCCCGGCGGCCAGCCGGAGCGCCAGCGGCTGGCGCGCCCCGACCGGGGCGACGCTCGGCGCGTCACGCTCCCGGTACCAAGCGATCGTCTCCTCGAGCGCCTCCTCGTGGGGCGAGGGCCGCCAGCCGAGCTCGCGCTTGGCCTTGGTGCTCACCACCGCCCAGTGCAGCGACGCGGCGCGAACCTCGTCCGGCGTCGGCATCTGCATCCGCGGCACTCGCTCGGCCGCTCCGGCCAGCGCGACAGCGGCCGCGGACGGCAGCTTCAGCGATGGCGGCTCGACGCCCGACAGGCGGCCGAGGTCGGCGAACAGCCGGTCGAAGGTGAAGTTGCGGTTGCCGAGGATGTAGCGCTCGCCGACCTCGCCCCGCTCGTCGGCGAGCAGGTGCCCGCGCGCCACGTCCCGGACCCCGACGACATTGAGCGTCCCGTCGACGTAGGCCGGGATCTGCCGGCGCATGAACCGGCGCACGAGCGTCGTCGAGGAACGCCCCGGATCGCCCGCGCCGAACACGTGCGCCGGGTTGACGATCACCAGCGGGAGCCCCCGCGCGACCAGCCGCAGCGCCAGCACCTCCGCCTCGTGCTTGGAGTCGACGTAGGGGATGCCGTAGCGCCCGGCGTCCCACACGTTGGCCTCGTCCGCTGGGCGCCCGTCGCGCGACGGTCCGATCGCCGCCACCGAGGAGGTGTAGACCGCGCGCTCGACGCCGGCGCGGAGCGCCTCCTCGAGCACGATCCGCGCCCCCTCGAGGTTGAGCGCGAACATCTCGCGCCGGGGCAGCCCGAAGTTGGTCGTGCCGGCGAGGTGGAACACGCGCGCGATCCCCTGCATGGCACGGCGCACAGCCCGCCGGTCGCGGATGTCGGCGCGCACCGTCCGCACCGGCAGGCCGTCGAGCACGTCCAAGCGCGAGGTCGGGCGCACGGTCACCGTGAGCTCGTCGCCGCGCTCGGCCAGCAGACGGACGACGTGGGAGCCGATGAAGCCGGTCGCGCCGGTGACGAGGATCCGCGCCATGCGCAGCCGAGTGTAGGGAGGCACCCCCCGGCGCCGGAGCACCGGCAGGTCACTGCTAGGGTGCCCCGGCCCATGCCTGTGGCGATCGTCTCGGACACGTGCCACTACCTGCCGCGCGCGATGGTGCAGGAGCGCGGCATCCACCTGGTCAGCCTCTACATCCACTGGCCGGACGAGACCGTGCGCGAGAGCGACATCGACGACTACGGCGCGTACTACGAGCGGCTGCGCACGGCCACCCAGCTGCCGACGACCTCGCAGCCTTCGATTGGCGACTTCCTGGCCGTTTACGAGCCGCTGCTCGACGCCGGCGAGGACATCGTCTCCATCCACCTCGCCGGCGGTATGTCCGGGACGGTCCGCTCAGCCGAGCAGGCGCGCGAGCAGCTTGGGTCGCGCGCAGAGCGCGTCCACGTGATCGACTCCGCCACCGCGTGTGGAGGAGAGGGACTCGTCGTCCTGGCCGCCGCCGCCGCCGCGCGCGACGGGGCCGATGGCCCGGCTGTCGCCGAGCGGGCGCTCCGCGCGCGGGCGGAGCTCAAGATGTGGTTCGCGATCGACACCCTGGAGTACCTGCGTCGCGGCGGACGGATCGCGGGCGCGCAGGCCTGGCTCGGCTCCGCGCTCAAGATCAAGCCGATCCTCACCGTCGAGTCGGAGATCACGCCGGTGGAGCGGGTGCGAACCTCGCGCCGGGCATTCGAGCGCATGGTCGACCTGCTGCGCTCGCGCTCGGAGGACGGCGCCGACGCCTACATGGTGCAGCACATCCAGGCACCCACCGAGGCGGCTGAGCTCGCGGACCGCGCGACGCAGATCTTCGGCCGCGAGCCGCTGGTCATCTCCGAGATCGGCCCCGTGATCGGGACGCACGTGGGCCCGGGCCTGCTCGGCGCCGGCGGCATCCCCAGCGCCTTTATCTGATCGCGATTCAGCCCCGGCGACGGCGCCCGAAGGTGAGCGCGCCGAGGGCGGCCAATCCGCCGCCGATGACAAACCCGGCGACCGCGGCACCGATCAGCACCTGAGGCTGGTGGGCGCGGATCTGGCCGCGCCAGTCGGTCAGCTGGACGACCTCGCGACGGAGCTTCTCGAGCGAGGTGCCGAGCTCCTGGCGGTTGACCTCGATCGAGGCGCGGATCTCGTCCGGCGA
The DNA here is from genome assembly GCA_963839105.1 of uncultured Solirubrobacterales bacterium. GTDB lineage: Bacteria > Actinomycetota > Thermoleophilia > Solirubrobacterales > Solirubrobacteraceae > Palsa-465. The sequence continues at coordinate 59,254 of CAWITQ010000002.1, read as the reverse complement.
GCGCGTGGGCATCAGCGGCGGACCTCCGAGGAGGCGGTGAGGTCGGAGCCCTCAGGGGCTTTGCCGCCACCGTGGCCCGGATCTTCTTGGCCTCGTGGATCGCCATGTCCGGGGTCGGCGCACCCACCCGCAGCTTGCGCCAGGCGAACAGGAACGCCAACAGCGCCAGCGCCGCGAGCACGCCGAACACGATGAGGAAGCCGATCCACAGGTTGCCGGCACCATCCACGAACACGTCGTTGAGCGCCCAGGCGATCGCCTCGAGGGCGAAGATCACGGCGAAGATCCCGAACACCGCCCCGGCGCCCACGGCCACCGCGCCCTTCCCGATGCTCGTGACCTTCTGGCTGACCTCCGCCTTGGCGAGCTCGATCTCCTCGCGGACGAGCACGCCCATCCGCTCGGAGACTTCGGTTATCGCCTGGGCGACGTTCTCGGAGCGACCGTTGTTAGCGGGCAAGGCGCTTGAGGATCAGGGCGAACAGGAGACCACCGCCGAACGCGGCTCCCACCGCCAGCTCTGGACGTTCGTCGACTTGGGCTGCGACCTGCTGGCCGGAGCTCTGCGCGCCACCGTCCGCGCTCTCGAACGAGTCCTCCACCGCGGTGGAGTCCAGCGTGCTTTGGGGTTCGTCGCTCACTCCGGGGGCTCTTCGCCGAACATGCGCTCCCAGATCAACGCTGCGGCGCGGTTCGCCGCGATGCTCGCCAGGGCGCCCGTTCCGGCGAGCAGACCTGACCAGATCAGGCGCTTGACCAAGGGGCTCTCAGTCATCGGGCAAGGATTCAAGCAGACGGGACGGCGGCACAGCCGCTCATGTGCCCGCTGGCGGGCCGCGTGAAACCGCACGAGTCGCTCGGTGACGTGCGCCGGGCGGCCCCGTCGCCACGCCGCCCCCCGGCTCCGCTCACCGTTCGAGCCCGCGGCAGATGGTGTCCACGATCATGCCCTTGGCCTGCTCCAGGTCCCGCTCCTCCAGGCCCTCGGGCTCGAAGATCCACCCGCTCAGGACCTGCTCGATCAACCCGTAGAACGCGAGCGCCGCGAAGTCGGGCGTGATCTCGTCACGGAACGTCCCCGCGGCCTGAGCGTTGGCCACGATCGATGAGATCTGGGCGTACGCCTCGCGGATCTTGGCGAGATGCGTGCGTCCGAAGGTGTTCGCTGCGCGCGTCACCTCGACGATGATCACCTTCATCAGCTCGGGGTCGTAGCGGTAGGAGTCGACGATGAAGCCCGCGATCGCGTACAGCTTCTCCCGAGGCTCCGAAGCCGAGGCGTCGGCCTCGGTGATCGCGGCGAGCATCAGGTCCCAGCGCTCCAGGAACAGCGTGTCGAGGATCTCCTCCTTCGAGGAGAAGTAGTGATAGACGAGGCCGTAGGCCACCTGCGCCTCGTCGGCGATGTCGGCCACGCGGCAGGTGTGAAAGCCCTGCCGCGCGAACACCCGCACGGCGGCGTCGAGGATCAGCCGGCGCTTGTCGATCGCGGCCGCGCCGGCGGTCACGTCGCGCTCCAGTCATAGGCGGCCGTGCCGGCGGTCACGTCACGCTCCAGTCATAGGCCGCCGGGCGCCGGTTCGCCAGCGAGGGCAGCTTTCCGCGCACGTCGCGCAGGACGTCGAAGTCGAGGTCGGCGACGATCGCCGTCTCCGTGTCCGGAGCGCTCGCCAGCACCAGCCCCCACGGATCGACGATCAGCGAGCGCCCTCCGGAGCGGTTGCCCGGTGGCGCCGTCCCGATCTGGTTGGCGGCGACCATGAAGCACTGGTTCTCGATCGCGCGGGCCCGGAGCAGCAGCTCCCAGTGATCGCGCGTGGTGGCGAGCGTGAACGCGCTCGGGACCGCGGTCACCTCGGCCCCGCGGACGGCGAGGATCCGGTAGAGCTCGGGGAAACGAAGGTCGTAACAGACGCTCATCCCCAGGACCCCGCCGCCGGCCAGCTCGGACACGACGATCTCCTCGCCCGGCTCCTCGTGCTCGGACTCGGCGTAGCGGACGCCGTCGACCTCGACGTCGAACATGTGGATCTTGCGGTACACGCCCCGGATCTCGCCGTCGGGACCGACGTGGACGCTCGTGTTCGAGGTCTTCTCCCGGCCGGGCACGCGCTCCACGATCGACCCCGCCACCAGATCGATTCCGAGCTCCCGCGCCACCGCGCGGGCCCACCCGATCGCCGGCCCGTCGAGCGGCTGCGCTCCTGCGGCCAGGTGCTCGCCGGTCCCGAGCACCGTCCACTTCTCCGGCAGCACGACGAGCTCGGCGCCGAGGCGGGCCGCATCCCGGACCAGGCGGTCGGCGGTCTCGAGGTTCCGGTCGGTGTCCTCGGTGGAGTTAAGCTGAACGGCGCCCGCCCGCACGGCAGGTTCCCTCTCCTCGTTCGCTTCCGATTGACTAGTCAGTCAATCTTACCGGCATCCGCCCTCCCATACCGCGGCGCCTACGGCGCTCCGCGGCCTTCGGCGCTCGGCACGGTCCCCCTCCCGCCCGCGCCCATGCCCTCTCGCCACGGCCTGCGCCCGCTGAAGGCCTGGCGCTACGTCGGCGTCTTCGCGCCCGAGGTGATGCTGTGCGTGGGCTCGGTCAGAGTCGGTCCGGCAAGGCAGTCCTTCTGGGCGGTCTGGGACCGGATCGCCGGGCGGCTCCTCGAGCACACGCGGCCGGGCGGCGGCCGGGTCCGGCTCGAGCCCGGCCGGATACGGATCCTCGAGCCCCGCGTGCAGGTCGATCTGACGCTCGAGGAGGTCGACGGCGTCGAGACCGTGGCCCGCTCCGGATCGGCCTACGCCTGGACGCGCAAGCAGGGCGGGATCCTCGCCACCGGCCGGATCGCCGTCGACGGCATCCCCGCGGTCGTGGAAGCCCGCGCCGTCATCGACGACACCGCCGCGTATTACCCGCGCCACACGGCGTGGCGCTGGTCGGCCGGCGTCGGCGTCGCGCCCGACGGGCGCGCGCTGGCCTGGAACCTGGTAAGCGGCGTCAACGACTCCCCGTCGGAGAGCGAGCGGACGGTGTGGGTCGACGGACGGCCCACCGAGGTCGCGCCCGTCAGCTTCGAGCCCGACCTCTCCCGTGTCGGCGAGCTTCGCTTCAGCGCCGAGGCCGAGCGAGCCCGCCGGGACAACCTGCTGCTCGTCCGCAGCTCGTACCGCCAGCCCTTCGGCACGTTCTCGGGCCGGCTACCGGACGGCAGCGAGATGGCCCAGGGCTACGGCGTGATGGAGGACCACCGCGCGGTCTGGTGAGCCGCGGCTCTGAGTCCCGGGGCCGATCATCTGAGCCGCCCAGAGACCGATTTGAGTCCCCAAGATCGGGCTCCAGCCCGATGTGCGTCCCCCGGCTTAGACGCAGGATGTGCCCATCACGAAAGGCGGTCCGCAGGGGCCGCAGAGACACCGAAAGGGGGCACACAATGCAGGTCGAGCGCACTTTCTGAGAACACGACATTCCGGCGATAAGGAGCCCCGATGTTCTTCCGCCGGAGCCAGCCGTACGGCAACTGAGAGCCCGGCGCGCCACCCGCGCGCCGGGCTTTTTCTTTGCCGCCGTGGCTCTGACATGATCCCTGCGTGGCGGGAAGTCTCGTGAGCCCCGTGCTGGTCGGACGCCAGGCGGAGTTGCAGTCGCTATGTGAATCCCTCGACCGCGTGATCGGCGGCGAGTCGGCGACCGTCCTGGTGGGCGGCGAGGCGGGCGTGGGCAAGTCCCGCCTGGTGCACGAGCTGATCGATCGGGCGCGGGCGTCCGAACTGCAGGTGCTGATCGGCGGGTGCCTCGAGCTCGACGGCGGAGGCATCCCGTTCGCGCCCCTCGTCGAGATGATCCGCGATCTCGCCGGCGAGCTGTCCGCGCCGGAGCTCGATGCGGTGCTCGGGTCGGCGCGCGCGGAGATCGCGCGCCTTGTGCCGGATCTCGACGATGGCTCGGTCGCCTCGCTGCCCGCGGACGAAGGTCCGTCGCGGGTCCTCGAGCTGATCCTCGCGGTCATTGGCCGGCTCGCCGCCCGTGCGCCGCTGATGCTGGTCTTCGAGGACCTTCAATGGGCCGACCGGGCGACGCTGGACCTGCTCGCGCTGCTCGCCGCCCGGACGAGCGGCCGGCGGCTGCTGCTCGTCCTCACCGTGCGCTCCGATGAGCTGCATCGCGCCCACCCGTTTCGGCGCATGGCGGCCCGGTGGGAGCAGCAGCGGGTGATCGAGCGCCTCGAGCTCGAGCGTCTCAGCCGGCGCGATGTCGCCGCGCAGGTCGAGGCGATCCTCGGCGAGCGCCGCGACGGCGAGCTGATCGAGTTCATCTTCGAGCGCTCCGAGGGAATCCCGCTGTTCGTCGAGGAGCTGATCGGAGCGATGCGCGAGGGTCAGCTCGACCAGCACTACCTCCCGCCCTCGCTGCGGGACGTCCTCCTGGCGCGCGCGGAGCTGCTCTCTCCGGGCGCGCAGCACGTGCTGCGCGTGGTCTCTGCGGCCGCGCGCTGGGCGCCGGATCGGCTGCTGATCGCCGTGGCCGGGCTGCCCGCGACGGAACTGAACGCGGCCCTGCGCGAGGCGGTCGAGCACCAGCTGCTCGTCGTCGACGGCGGCGGACGGGGATACGGCTTCCGCCATGCGCTCGCGCGCGCGGCCATCCACGACGACCTCCTCCCGGGCGAACGCGCTCAGCTTCACCGCGCCTACGCCGAGACGATCGAGTCGAGCGGGGAGCTCGCGGTCGGCGACCTCGACGCCAGCTCGATGCTGGCCCATCACTGGCTGGCCGCGCACGACGTGACCCGGGCCCTCCCCGCCTCCGTCCGCGCCGGTCGCGCCGCCGCCTCCGCGTCGGCACCCGCCGCCGCCCAGCGCCACTTCGAGCTCGCGCTCGAGCTGTGGAATCAGGTGCCCGACGCAGAGCAGCGCGCCGGGATCGATCATCCGGCGCTGCTCGAAGCCGCGGCCGCTGCCGCCGGCCGGGCAGGCGCGACGGACCGCGGGCTCGCGCTCGTCGACCAGGCGCTGGCGGAGATCGGCTATGGCGGCACGTTGGAGCGGCGGGCAATGCTGCTCGTCCGCCGCGCCGAGCTTCTGACAGACCTCGCCCGCGAGGGCGAGGGGATCGCCGTGCTCGAACAGGCGGTTGCGTTGCTTCCGCAGGAGATCCCGAGTCAGGTGAGCGCGCGCGTGCTGGCGCAGTTGGCACGCGCGCTCGCGCGTGTCGGGCAGTTCGAGCGTTCCGTCGATCCCGCAAGGCGGGCCCTGGACGCGGCACAGGCCGTTGGGGCCACCGAGGAGAAGCTCGAGGCGCAGGTCGTGATGGCGACGGCGATGGTGCATTCGGGCGACGTCGACCCGGGCCTCGAGCTGATGCGGGAGGTCGCGGAGGAGAGCCGGCGCGCCGGTCTCTATTGGACCGCCGCCAAGTCGGTAGTCAACACCTCGGACCTCCTGATGCTGCTCGGGCGCTTCGAGGAGGCGGTGGAGATCGCGGATGACAGCATGGCGTTCATCGATCAGGGCGGTCTGGGCCGGACCATGGGGGCATTCATGCGGGGCAACAAGGCCGAGGCGCTGCTTCTCAGCGGCCGCTGGGAGGAGGCGCTGGTGGCGGCCGCACCGGGAGCGGCGGCGCCGGGGATGTTCGTGGGGAACCTGATCCTCATCCGTTCGGAGCTCGAGCTCCACAGGGGAGACCGAGAACGCGCCGACGCCGATCTTCGCGAGGCGCGTCGGCATCTGCGGGGCTCGGCAGCGGCTCAGTTCGCCCATACGCTGGCGACGCTGGAGGCCGAGTTCGCGCGCTCGGGAGGCGACCTCGAAGGCGCGGCCGGGATCATCGAGCGGGCGCTCGAGGGTGCGGAGGTCGGCGACGAGGCGCGCTACACGTGGCCGTTGCTCGCGTTGGGCGCGCGCATCCAGGCCGATCGCGCTCTTCTCGCCCACGACGCGGGAGAGCCGACACCGGCCGACGTCGGAGCGGGAATCGCAGTTTTGTCCGCGGAAGCCGACCGCCTCGTCGCCTCGACCCTCGGCGACGAGGGCCACCGGGCACTGTTCCTCGCCGAGCAGGCTCGGTGCCGGCGGGAGGGCGAGACCGAGGCGTGGGGCCGCGCGGTGGCGGCGTGCCGGCCGATGAACCAGCCCTTCCCGCTCGCCTACGCGCTCCTGCGTCAGGCGGAGGCCCTGAGCGGACAGGGCGATCTGAACGGCGCCACGGCGGCGGCGCAGGAGGCGCACGAGCTCGCTGCCTCGATGGGCGCAGCGCCGCTGCTCGCCGACATCGACGCACTCATGCGCCGGGCCCGGCTCCGGCTCACGGACAACGGCGACGCGCCCGCTGAGCGTGCGGCCTCGTTCCACGACGAGCTCGAGCGCCTGGGACTGACCGCGCGCGAGTCGGAGGTGCTCCGGCTCGTCGCCGACGGCCTTTCCAACAGCCAGATCGCGGAGAAGCTGTTCATCTCCCGCAAGACCGCGAGCGTGCACGTGTCGAACATCCTCTCCAAGCTGGGGGTGGCGACGCGGGTGGAAGCGGCTGCCTTAGCCCATCGGCGTGGGCTCATCCGAGCCTGAGGTACCCGGAGGCACGATCTGAGGTAGCCGGACCCGCGAAGACTGGGCCGGCGCCCGATGCGCGCCCCGGGGGCTTAGACGCATGCTCTACACATGCTCGAATCAGCCACCACCCAGCGCCGGCGACTCCCCGGCGGCCGCCCGTTCCACCTCCTGCTCGCCAGCCTCGGCCTCTCTTCGATGGGCGATTGGCTCTACAACGTGGCGCTGCTCGCGCTTGTGTTCGAGCGCACCGGCTCGGCCACGTGGGTCGCCCTCACGACCGCCGCCCGGGTGCTCCCGGTCGTCGTGCTCGGGCCGCTCGGGGGCGTGCTCGTCGACCGCTACGACCGGCGCCGGCTGATCATCGCCTCCGACCTCCTGCGGGCGCTGCTCATGCTCGCCCTCGCCGTCGTCGCCGCCGCCGGGCTCCCGATCCTGCTCGCGCCGGTGATCGCGGCCGCGGCCACCGCCGCCGGCATCGTCGAGCCCCCGGCCGTCGCCGCCTCGACGGCACGCTTCGTGCCCGGCGATGAGCTCCAGCGGGCCAACGCGCTCCGCGCCGCGATCGGCCAGGGCGCGATCGTCGCCGGCCCCGCGCTCGGAGCGGCGGTGATGATGCTCGGCGGCGCCACCGGGGCGATCCTGCTCAACGCGCTCAGCTTCCTCGGGTCGGCTGCGGCGATCGCCACCATCCCGGCCGGTGATTCGTTCCGTCCCGCGGCCGCCGGCGACACGCCGACACCGACACCGCTCGCCCGAGCGTCCTCGCGGACATCCGCACCGGCGCCCAGGCGCTGCGTGGCGCGCCCGCGGCAGTCCAGCTCATCGCCGCCGACGTGCTGTGCTCGATGGTCTACGGCACCCTCACGGTGACGCTCGTGCTCGTCAGCCGCAAGCTCGGCGCCGGCGCCAGCGGCTACGGACTACTGCTCGGCGCGTTCGGGGCGGGCGGCGTGATCGGCGCCGTCGTCACCGCTCGGCTCGACGCGCCGGCCCGCTGGCGGCGCATGCTGGCGATCGCGCTGGTGCTCGTGGCCATCCCGCTGCTTCTGTTCGGCGTCGTCCCCACCTTCACCGCCGCGCTCGTGCTCGCGCCGATCGGCGGCGGCGGCATGATCGTCGGCGAGGTCCTCGCCGAGACCGCGCTGCCCCGCCTGCTCGATGACGAGGTCCTCGCCCGGGCGTACGGCCTCGCGTTCCCCGTCTCGATCGGCGGCATCGTCGTCGGCTCGGCGCTGGCAGGTCCGCTCGTCGCCCTGTTCGGGCTCACGGGCGCGCTCGTGTTCGTCGGCGCATCGGTCCTCGCGGTCGCGGCACTGCTCGTCGCCCGGCCGCTCGAGCCGGCGCCGGCGGTCGAGCTGGCGCTCACACCGTCGATCTGAGGCTCATCTGGCGCAGGGCCGCCAGCAGCAGCTTCGAGTGCATCGCCCCCACTAGATCTCGCAGCGGCTGCGTCCCCGAGGAGATGATCTCCACCGCCCGGTCGACCTCGACCTTCCCTGCCAGCCGGTCGAGGAGCACGCGCACCTCCTCCTCGACGAGCGGCTCGAGCGCACGCCGGTACCGGAGCGTGTCGTAGACCGTGAAGCCGATCGCCTCCTCGTATCCGCCGGCCCGAAACCGCGAGATCGCCTCGATGATCGCCACGTCGTCGCGGTCGTAACCGCGGCCGTTCGGGGTGAGCACCCCCAGCTCCTCGAGGCGCGCGAGCACGTTGGCGGGCACCTCATACGTCTCACGCACCTTGGCGCGCGACACGCGGGTCGACTCGCGCGCCGCGATCGCCTGCTCGAGGATCCGGTCCTCGAGCTCGATCAGGCGCGCCGCGCGCTCGGGATCGTCGTCGAGCACCTCGCGGATCACCCGCAGCGGCATGAAGCGCTCCTCCTGAAGGCGCTTGATCAGCTGGATCCGCTCGACGAACGACGGCGGGTAGTAGGCCATGTTGCGCGAAGTCCGCACGACCTCGTGGTCGCCGTCGAGGAGGCCCTCGCGGAGGTAGTGCTTGATCGTGGCCGCGCTCACCCCCGAGCGCTCCGACAGCTCGGACATCTTGAGCAGCCCGTTGGCGGTCATGCGCTGCTCATGAACGACGCGCCGGTGGACTCTGCCGCGCGCCCTGCCACAGCGCCATCGCGCTCGAGCGCCGCGATCTCCTCGGGCGTGAAGCCGGCGGCGGCGAGCACTTCCTCGGTGTCCTGGCCGAGCGCGGGCCCGGGCGCGCGCGTCGGATCGGCCGGTGTACGGCTGAGCTTGATCGGCGTCCCGAGCAACCGGACCGGCTCGGACGCCCCCGGTTGTGAGAGCTCGACGACCATCTCCCGCGCGGCGACGAGCTCCGATTGCAGAGCTTCGTCGAGGTCGAGCACGGGCTCGAGGCAGCAGTCGTGCTCGGAGGCGAACTCTTGCCACTGCTCCCGCGTCCGCTGCGCGAACACCTCGACCACGGCAGCGTGAGCTTCCGACCCGGGCGGGTCGAACGCGTGCTCCATCAGGTCCTCCCGTCCGACCCCGCGACAGAACTCGGCCCAGAACTTCGGCTCGAGCGCACCGAGCGTGACCCAGCCGTCGGCGCATCGGTACGGGCGGTAGCAGACGATCGCCCCCGCCAGGGGCAGCGCCCCGCGCCGCGGCACCGCGCCGGTGGCGAACATGTCGGCCGCCACCATCCCCAGCCACGACAGCGAGCCGTCGAACATCGAGCAGTCGACGAGCTGCCCCTGGCCGGAGCGCTCGCGCTCGCGCAGCGCGACGAGGATCCCCACTGCGGCCATCAGCGCGCCCCCGCCGAGGTCCGCGATCTGCCCCGCCGACTGCATCGGAGGGCCGTCCGCCTCGCCGGTCAGCCCGAGCAGCCCGTTCAGCCCCAGGTAGTTCATGTCGTGCCCGGGGCGGTTGCGCGCGGGGCCGTCCTGGCCGTAGCCGGTGATCGCGCAGTAGACGAGACCCGGGTTCTCCTCGCGGAGCCGCTCGTATCCCACGCCGAGCCGGTCGAGCACGCCGGGCCGGAACGACTCGAGCAGCACGTCGGCGTCGCGCGCCAGGCGCAGGAGCACCTCGCGGCCACCGTCGCTCTTGAGGTTCAGGCGGATCGAGCGCTTGCCGCGGTTCAGGGACAGGAAGGCCGCGCTCCGGGCGGTCGGGTCCGCGCCCTCGTAGCCGGGCGAGGTCCAGCGGACGTAGTCGCCCATGCCCGGTGTCCTCGACCTTGATCACCTCGGCGCCGAAGTCCGCGAGCAGCAGTGAGCAGAACCCGCCCGGCAGGAGCCGGGTGAGGTCCAGGACGGTCAGGCCTTCAAGCGGAAGTGCGCTCATGCGCCTCCAACCCCAGCAACTCGCGGGCCTCCTCGACCGTGGCCGGCCGGCGCCCCGCGTCCTCGGTCATCTGCCGCGCCTTGGCGATGAGCTCGCCGTTGGAGCGCGCCATCTGGCCGTCGGGCAGGTAGAAGTTGTCCTCGAGCCCCACCCGGACAGAGCCCCCGAGCGTGAGCGCGCTCGCCACCAGCATCCACTGTGCGCGGCCGATCCCGATCACACCCCAGTGGTGTCGCGACCGGCCTGCGCCCACCGCGCCGAGGTTGTCGGCCATGGCGGCCAGGTTGCGGGCGGTGGCGGGGATCCCGCCGACGACGCCCATCACGAAGTCGGCGTGCAGCGGAGGCTCGAGCAGCCCCATGTCGAGGAGCGGGTCGAGCGAGGCCACGTGGCCGACGTCGAAGCACTCGTGCTCGGGCTTGATCCCCAGCCGCCGCATCGCCTCGAGCAGCTCGATGATCTCCTCGAACGGGTTGGAGAACACGAACTTGAACACGAAGTCCTTGCGCGAGCGCGAGTACTTGGCGTAGTTCATCGACCCCATGTTCAGGGCCGCCACCGCCGGCCTTCCGGCCTCCAGGTAGGCGACGCGCTTCTCGACCGGGACGCCGATCGTGCCCGTCGAGAAGTTGATGATCGCCGCGTCGCCGACCTCGGAGCGGATGGCGTCGCGGATGGCGACGAAGTCCTCGACCTCGTACGACGGCGTGCCGTCGGGCCGCCGTGCATGGATGTGGATGTGTACGCCGCCCTCGTCGACGATCCGCCGCGCCTCGGCGGCGTACTCCTCGGGCGTGTAGGGGACCGCGGGGCATTGCTCGCGGTTCGCCAGCGCGCCGCTGATCGCGCACGTGATGATCGCTGGATCGGACAGGCTCAAACCGGGACCACCCCACTCTTCTTCCATGGCCGCTCGACGCGCTTGCTTGCCGCCACCTCGAGCCCCCGGCAGATCGTCGCGCGCGTCTCCCGCGGGTCGATCACGTCGTCGACCATGTCGTGCCCGGCCGCGATGTAGACGTCGATGATGCCCCGGAACTGCTCGATCAGCTCACGGCGCTTGGCCGCCGGATCCTCGGCCTCCTGGACCTGCTTGCGGAAGATGATCTCGACCGCGCCCTCCGCCCCCATCACGCTGATCTCGGCGCTCGGCCAGGCGACGATCAGATCGGGCTCGTAGGCGCGCCCGCACATCACGTAGTAGCCGGCGCCGTAGGCCTTGCGCAGCACCACCGTGATCTTGGGGACGGTGGCGTTGGCGGTGGCGTAGAGCATCTTGGCGCCGTGGCGGATGATCCCCGCCTGCTCGACCTTGGTTCCGACCATGAAGCCCGGCACGTCCATCAGGTACACGAGCGGGATCGAGTAGGCGTTGCACAGGTTGATGAACCGCGCCGCCTTGTCGGCGGAGTCGTTGTCGAGGATGCCGCCGAGCTGCTTGGGCTGGTTGGCGACGATCCCTGCCGGGCGCCCCCCGAACCGCGCCAGGCACGTGATCACCGTCTTGGCCCACTGCGGCTTGAGGTCGAAGTAGACGCCGTCGTCGACGATCCGGCGGATCACCTCGTACATGTCGTAGGGCTTGCGGTTCGAGTCGGGGAGGACGTCGAGCAGCTCCTCGTCGCCTCGGTCGAGCGGGTCGGCGACCGGCGCCACCGGCGGCGCCTCCTCGCAGTTGGCCGGGAAGTAGCTCAGGTACTGCTTGATCGCCTCGATGCACTCCGGGTCATCGGCGCACTCGAGGTCGCCCACGCCCGACTTGCGGCAGTGCACGCGCGAGCCGCCGAGCTCCTCCTGGGTCACGTCCTCCCCGATCGCCGCCCGCACCAGATGCGGGCCGGCCAGCGCCATCGAGCCGCGGCCCCGGACCATCGGCACGAAGTCGGCGAGGCCCGGGATGTACGCCGTCCCGGCGGCGCACGGCCCCATCAGCGCCGCCACCTGGGGGATCACGCCGGACGCCACCACCTCCTCGCGGAACAGGTGACCGGTCCCCGCGAACAGCGATCCCACCGCCTCCTGGATCCGCGCGCCGGCGGAGTCGAGCAGCCAGATCAGCGGGATCCGCTTGGTCAGCGCCAGCTCGCGCAGGCGGGTGACCTTGAGCTCACCCGTCATCCCCATCGAGCCCGCCATCACCGTGAAGTCGTACGCCGCCACCGCGGCCAGCCGGCCGTCGACCTTCCCGTAGCCGGTGATCACGCCGTCGGCCGGCGCCTCGCGTCCATCCATCGCGCGCTGCGAGCTGTGCGGCCGGCCGTGGATCCCGAGCTCGACGAACGTGCCCTCGTCGATCAGCAGCGCGATCCGCTCCCGCGCGGTCAGCTTCTCGGCCGCGTGCTGGGCGGCGACCTTCTCCGCGCCACCGCCGAGCTTGATCTGCTCCCGGCGCGCCGCGAGGTCGTCGGCGAGCGGGCGGAGCAGGCTGGTGCGAGGCGTTTCGGTCGCCATGAGTCAGCTGATGGGCCGCGCGCTGGCGCGCGCGGCATCCGTGGGGCCGGTGCCGCGTTCTCCCGCCACCGCCCGCCACCGCCGGGCATCCAGCCCGGCGCCCGGCGCCCCGCCTCCCCGCCAACCGGGAAGAACGTTCCACTCGGCGCGCGCAGATCGCCGAGGCCGAGGAAGTTCCCGCTCAGCGGGAAGAAAGTCGGTTTCGCTGAGCGCGGCGCACCGAGAGGAACGATGTTCCCGCTTACGAGCCACGATCAAGCTCCCTTCCACTCCGGCTCGCGCTTCTCGAAGAACGCGCGCACCCCCTCCTGGATGTCCTCGGTGGAGAACGCGAGCGTGAGGTGAGCGCGCAGGAACTCCAGGGCGTCGGCGAACGCCATGTCCTGCTGGCGGAACATCGCGTCCTTGCCGAGCCGCATCATCACCGGGGACTTGGCGGCCAGCCGCTCGGCCCAGTCGCGCACCCCGTCCTCGAACTCCTCGGCCGGGAAGACCCTGTTGACGATGCCGATCCGCTCCGCCTCCTCGGCCGAGATCTGCTCGCCGAGCAGCAGGAGCTCGTTCGTCTTCTTGCGCGGCACGTTGCGGTAGATCAGCGCCATGATCATGAACGGGAACACCCCGACGTTGATCTCCGGCGTCCCGAACCGCACGCCTTCCCGCGCCAGCACCAGGTCGCACGCCAGCGCCACGCCGAGCGCCCCGGCCAGGACGTGGCCGTTCGCGGCGCAGATCGACGGCTTTCCGAGCTCTCCCAGCAGCCGGAACAGTCGAGGGAACCGCGTCGTCCCGAAGTGCTTGTGCACGAGCGGCACCTCGGCCGCGAAGCCACTCAGGTTCGCGCCGGCCGAGAACACGCGCTCGTGGGTCGAGCGCAGCACCACGCACCGCACGGCGCAGTCGTCCCGCGCCGCCTCCAGCGCGGCGATCAACTCGTCGAGCAGCTCGTCCGACAGCGCGTTGCGCGTGTCCGGCTGGTCGAGCGCGATCGTGGCCACGCCGGCGTCCGAGACCTCGTAGCGGAGGGTGCTGTAGTCCATGGCTGCCCGGCAGCCTAACCCACAAAGTGGGAAGTAGGAAGTTTTACTTTCGGCGATCGAGGCGATACGGTCCGCGCATGTCCACCGCCGCCGACGTTCTCAAGCCAGATTTCGCCACCAGCCGCAAGCACTTCATCTTCACCGACGAGCACGAGCAGCTCCGCGACTCGATCCGCCGCTTCGTGATCAAGGAGCTCCAGCCGCACGCGGAGGAGTGGGAGGAGAACACGTTCCCCGACTGGGTGTTCGAGCGGATGGGCGAGCTCGGCTTCCTCGGTCTCGACAAGCCCGAGCAGTACGGCGGCCAGGGCGGCGACTACTACACCTCGCTGGTGCTGGCCGAGGAGATGGTCCACGCCCACTGCGGCGGCCTCGGCATGGGGGTCGCGGTGCAGACGGACATGGCGATGCCGCCGATCCTCGCCTTCGGGACCGAGGAGCAGAAGCAGCAGTGGGCGGCGCCGGCGATCCAGGGCAAGGCGATCCTGTGCATCGGCATCACCGAGCCCGACGCGGGCTCCGACGTGGCCGGGATCAAGACGCGCGCGGTGAAGGACGGCGATGAGTACGTCATCAACGGCTCCAAGACGTTCATCACCAACGGGCACCGCGCCCACGCGATCGTGCTCGTGACCAAGACCGACCCCGACGCCGGCTACGACGGCTTCACGCTGTTCCTCGTGCCCATGGACACCGAGGGCGTGATCCGCGAGAAGCGCCTGAAGAAGCTGGGGATGCACGCCTCCGACACCGCGCTGCTCGCCTTCCAGGACGTCCGCGTTCCGGACTCGGCGGTGCTCGGCAGCTCGGGAAGGGCTTCTACCACATCATGTGGGAGCTCCAGGGCGAGCGCCTGATCGGCGCCGCCGGCTCGGTGTCCGGCGCGCAGCACGTGTTCGACCGCACGCTCCAGTACGCCAAGGAGCGCACGGCATTCGGCCGGCCCATCGGCCGCTTCCAGGCCATCCGCCACAAGTTCGCCGAGATGGCGACCAAGATCGAGACCGCGCGGCAGATGGTCTACACCACCGCATGGCGCTTTCAGAACGGCGAGTACCCGGTGCGCGAGATCACCATGGCCAAGCTCTACGCCGCCCGGATCGCGGTCGAGGTCGCCGACGAGTGCATCCAGATCCACGGCGGAAACGGATACATGCAGGAGTACGGCATCGAGCGCTCGTGGCGCGACCTGCGGCTCAACCGGATCGGCGCCGGCAGCGACGAGATCATGCTCGACGTAATCGGTCGCTCGTACGGGTTGTAACCGGTTAGTGTCGACCGGCAATGCTGGTCGACCTCCACGCCCATTACCCGATGCACGTGCTGCCCGACGAGCGGCAGCGCCACACTCACGAGCGGGTCCTCGACTACACGCGCCGGCGCTGGCAGGCGCGGATTGTCAGCTTCATCTCCAAGCTCTTCAATTACCAGGGTCCGGATGACACCCCGAGTGTTACCGAGGCGTTGATGCGCGAGGGTGACGTGGGAGTCACCCTGTCCGTCCTTTACGCGCCGCTCGACGAGATGGACCTGGACAAGAGCTACGGCGCCCCGCCGGCCGAGGGCTACGCCGCCGACGTGCTGGCCCAGCTCGAGCTGGTCGAAGCGCACGTGCAGAAAACGAGCGACGCGGTCATCGCCCACTCCCCCGCTGAGCTCACGCGCGCCTCGGAGGACCCAAGCCGATCCTGATCCACGCCATCGAGGGTGGCTTCCAGCTCGGCCAGGATGAGACCGCGATCCGGTCCAACGTGCGCACCCTCGCCGAGCGCGGGGTCGCCTACGTCACCGTGGCACATCTCTTCTGGCGCCAGATGGCCACCAACGCGCCGGCTCTCCCCTTCCTCCCCGACTGGCTCTACCACCTCGTCTTTCCCGAGCCCGACGAAGGCCTCACCGACCTTGGGCGCGCCGCCGTGAGCGCGATGGTCGACCACGGCATCCTCGTCGACATCACGCACATGAGCGCGCGATCGCGCTCCGACACGTTCGCGCTGCTCGACGAACGCGACCCCGCCAAGCGCATCCCCGTGATCGCGACGCACATGGCCTGTCGCTTCGGCGGGCTCGAATACTGCTTCGACGACGACACGATCCGCCGTGTCGCAGACCGCGGCGGCCTCCTCGGCTGCATCCTCTGCGAGCACTACATGACGAACGGCGTGCGCCGCCGCGTCAAGTCCGTCGAGGACTCGGTCGAGGTGCTCTGCCGCCACATCGACCGCATCCACGACGCCACCGGATCCTACGATCACGTCGCGATCGGCTCCGACCTAGACGGTTACATCAAGCCCGCGCTTCCCGGGCTCGAGCACATGGGCCGGATGCGCGACCTCCAGCGCTCGCTCCACGCTCGGTACGGCGCCAGCGCCAGCGAGCAGATCTGCTCCGGGAACGCGTTGCGCGTCCTGCGCAGCGCGTGGCGGGGTGCACCCACCCCTGAGTGACACCTCGGGGTTATTGTCAACTATCATCCCCGGCGGGACCGCAAAGCTGTAATAGTTAGGTTTGCGCAGTAATAGTAACGGTTAACAACTCCGCGGGAAGGGAGACTGGTCCGGCGTGCATCCGCCGAGCCAGGGAGAGGAAGGGAGCCTTCGGGGCGGCCGGCCCGATCGTCTACCCGATGGGTGCCAGCGCCGCCGTGTCGGGGGACCGCGGCGGCGCGTCAGGCCTAACCACCGATGGGGCGGGGGCGCGGCGCAGGCGCCGCGCGCCAGGGCTCAGCCGCCGCCGCTCACGGTGCTCGTGTTCTTGACCCGGTTCCAGCCCGAGCTGATCGTGTTCCCGGTGGTGCCGTTCGGCTTCTGGGTGTTCACGCCGAATTTGATCGACTGGTACTCACCCACGATCATCTCCTGCGTCTTTCCTGCGCTCCCCGAGTCGTTGATGCTCTTGAGGAACACGTTGTCGAGCGTGTACTCAGCGACCTTGGTCAGCTTGCCGCGCCCGTCGCGCCGGTCGACCGTTATCACCGCCTCCTTGACCCGGCCACCCTTGACCAGATCGGCGAACAGCGCCGGACTGGTGTTGTCGACCCGCTTCACCACCTCGAACATGGCCAGGCTCACCTTCCCGGCGCCGGCACCGGTGGTCGCCGACCCGATCGACGTGGATCGCCGCGGTGTTGATCGAGAACGCCTCGAGCGGGATCTCCGCGGGATTCTTCGAATCGTTGAGCGAAGCGCCCGGAAGCGGCTTGCCGTTGTTGACCCCGGTCAGCGCCAGGAACAGCTCAGAGCTGGGGCTGCTCTGCCCTCGCACCGAACCGGACTCCCCGGCCGGCCCTTGCTCGCCGGGCGCCCTGCTCACCCGGCGCCCCGTTCTGGCCGGGAGGGCCCTGTGCCCCGCGGGGGCCCTGCTGGTTCCACGTGATCGTCTGCTCTGTGCCGGTTGCACACGAGCTCTCTTCCGTACTGGTCGCCGTCGTGTTGCTCGGGTCGATCACCCGCAGCGTGCCGTACGGGGAGGTGGGAGTGCCGTCGTTGGCGTACTGGTCGACCGTCTGATAGCAGCCGGTGATGGTCCCATTCGAGGACGGGATCGACCCGACCGCCACCGCGGCGCCGGCGCCCAGAGCCGCCACCGTGGGCAATACGACCATCAATGGCTTTCGCGACCACCAGCGCATCCGCGCAGCCGTCTTCCCGCCCTCGCCCGCATCTTCCACGCCCATGAGAACCCCCAACCTCGCAGTTCCACCGTACCTGTTGATATTCAATCAAATTCATGTCGATGGTCAAACCGTCGCCGCGTGTCCGCGCGAAAATGTTCACCTCTCGCCTGAGCCCCGACCAGCGCCAGTGCCTGAGGCTGAGCCTCCTGGCAGTGATCGGCAGTCGCCTACTGGTGTGGGAGGCGAGCATGATCGCGGCCGCGCGTCTTCGGGCTCGCCCAGCAGCCCGACGCGTATAACCCAAACAACCTTCAGCCGGCCGGACGGTCGCTCGGTGCGCTTCTCACCTTCCCGGTGATCCGCTGGGACGGCGACTGGTACCTGGCCATCGCCGGCCACGGATACGCGCTCTCGGCCGCCTCTCACCCGCCTCCACGGAGCAACTTCTTCCCCCTGTTTCCGCTGATCGTCGGCGGCCTGCACCGCGTGGGCCTGCCTCTGGTGATCGCCGCGGTGGCGGTCTCGGTCGTCCTCGCTGACGCTGGGCCTCTACGCGTTTGGCAGGTTGGCGGCGCTCGAGATGGATCGTGGCCGCTGGTCGCCCGGCCCCGACACCGCCCGCCTCGCCGTGCTCGCGCTGGCGTTGGCGCCCACTTCATTCTTCTTCTCGGCCGCCTACGCCGAGTCGCTGTACCTGGCCCTGTCCGTGGCCGCCTTCCTGTAGCGCGCGCCGAGGCCGGTGGGCCTGGGCCGGCCTGCTTGCCGGACTGGCGTCGGCCACGCGCGGCCCGGCGGTGCTGCTGGCGCTGCCGCTCCTGTGGCTCTACCTCGTATGGCCCGCGGGAGGACCGGGCACCTGACCGGCTGCCGCATGGCTGGCGTCCGTGCTACCGGCTGCGAGCGGACGCCGCCTGGCTGGCCCTGGCACCCATCGGGCTGATCGCCTACATGGCGTATCTCGGACTGTCCGGCGCAGGAGCTCTCGCCTTCCTCGACACCCAGCGGCACATCTGGGGCCACCAGCCTCGCCCTCCCCTGGACCACCGTCTGGCACGCCATCACGGCCGCCTGGTCAGACCTGAGCGGAATCGTCAGCGCCCGGATCCACCCGACGCTGTTCGGCACCTACCTGGGCGCATCGGTCAACACCGGATGGCAGAACCTGCTGCCGCTCGCTGCGCTGGTGGCTGGCCGTCCCGCTCACGATCGGGGTGTGGCGCCGGCTGCCGCGAGCCTACGGCGTGTACACGGTCGCGACGATCCTCCTGTGCCTGATCACGCCGGTCGCGTTCGAGCCGCTCCAGGGTCTCCCCCGCTACCTGACCGTTCTGTTTCCACTCTTCCTCTGGCTCGGCGCCTGGCTGGATCGACACCTGCGCTGGCGCGTTCCCGTGCTGACACTGAGTGCAGTCGCGCTGGCGCTGCTGAGTGCCGAGTTCGCCACCTGGCACTACGTCGCCTGAGCCACCGATCACGGGACCGGGCGCACGGTACGGTTCGCGGACCGTGTCCGCTCCCGTGCCGCCCTTCACCGCCGAGCACGAGGAGCTCCGCGGCCGCATCCGCCGCTTCGTGGAGGAGGAGCTCCGTCCGCATGCCGGCGACTGGGAGCGAGCCGGCTGGTTCCCCGACGAGCTGTTCCCGCGGCTGGCGCAGCAGGGCTACCTGGGTCTCAAGTTCCCGCGCGAGTACGGCGGCGCCGGCGACCCGGTGGCCGACGCCGTGTTCGTCGAGGAGCTCGCCCGGTGCGGATCCGGCGGAGTCGCCGCCGGCATCGGCGCCCACGCCGGGATCGCCCTGCCGCCGATCTGGCGCTTCGGCACCGAGGAGCAGCGGCAGCGCTACCTGGTGCCCGGGATCCGGGGCGAGCTGATCGCGGCGCTGGCCATCACCGAGCCCGACGCCGGCTCGGATGTGGCCTCGATCCGGACCTACGCCCGCAAGGTCGACGGCGGCTACGTCCTGAACGGCGCCAAGACGTTCATCACCGGTGGCGTGCGCGCGGGCGTGATCGTGACCGCGGCCAAGACGACTGAGAGCGGCGGCCACCACGGGCTGACCTTCCTGATCGTCGAGCGCGGCCCGGGCGTGGAGTCGACGCCGCTTCGGAAGATGGGCTGGCACGCCTCCGACACCGCGCACATCACCTTCGACGACGTGTTCGTCCCCGACGAGCTCCGGCTCGGCGAGGAGAACGGCGGCTTCTACCTGATCATGGCCAACTTCCAGTGGGAGCGGCTGCTGATGGCGCTGGGAGCGGTCGGCGCCATGCAGGTCACCTTCGAGCGCACGCTCGAGGCGGTGCTCGCCGAGGGCGGCGCCGGGACCGAGCGCCAGGCGATCCGCCACCGGCTCGCCGAGATCGCCACCACGCTCGAGACGCGCCGCGCCGTCACCTACGCGGCCCTTCGCCGCTACCTGGCCGGCGAGGACGCCGTGCGCGAGGTCACGATCGCCAAGCTCGCCACCCAGCGCGCGGCGTTCGACGTCACCGACGCCTGCCTGCAGATCCGCGGGCTGGACGGGTACATGGGCGACGACGGAGTGGGGCGCGCCGCGAGGGACGCTCGCCTCGGACCGATCGGCGGAGGTACGGACGAGATCATGAAGGAGATCCTCGGGCGATCGCTCGGGTTGTGAGGTGTATGGAATCGTCGCGGGGACAGCTGCTGATCGCCGGGCCGACGCTGCTCGACCCGAACTTCTTCCGCACGGTCGTGCTCGTGGTCGAGCACTCCGAGGAGGGCGCGCTCGGGCTGGTGCTCAACCGCCCGTCGGAGACGACGGTGGCGGAGGCAGTTCCCCAGCTCGACGAGCTCGTCGATCCAGCCGATGAGCTGTTCGTCGGCGGCCCGGTCCAGCCCTCCTCGGTGATCGTGCTCGCGCAGTTCGAGGATCCCGACGACGCCGCGCTGATCTCCTTCGACAATGTCGGCGTGCTCCGCGCCACCGTGGACGAGCCGGTGGCGGGCGTTCGCAACGGCCGCGCCTTCGTCGGCCACGCCGGCTGGGGCCCGGGCCAGCTCGACGGCGAGCTCGAGCGCGGCGACTGGATCCTCGAGCCGGCGCGCCTCGAGGACGCGTTCACGGCCAATCCCCAGGGGCTGTGGTCAGACGTGCTGACCCGCAAGGGCGGGAGCTACGCGCTCGTGGCGCGGATGCCCGCCGATCCCTCGATGAACTGACCTAGCATTGAAGTGGTGGCGCACGACCATGCGCACCATTCACACTTCCATCGGGATGCCGATCGCCGCGCGCTGAAGGCGGCGCTGGCGCTGATCGTCGCCTTCATGGCCGCCGAGGTCGTGGCCGGCATCCTCGCCTCGTCGCTGGCGCTCCTCTCCGATGCCGCGCACATGCTGACCGACGCCGCGGCCCTTGCGCTCTCGCTGATCGCGGCCCGTCTGGCCACCAAGCCCGCCCACGGCGCCATGACCTTCGGCCTCGGCCGCGCCGAGATCCTGAGTGCCCAGGCGAACGGCCTGACGCTGCTCGTGCTCGCCGGCGTGATCGTCTACGGAGCCATCCGCCACCTGGCCTCACCGCCGCAGGTGGCCGGAGGAGTCGTCCTCGGCGTCGCGCTCGCCGGCATCGTCGTCAACCTGCTGGCGGCGCGAATCCTGGCCTCCGGACACGAGCGCTCGCTCAACGTCGAGGGCTCCTACCGCCACATCCTCACCGACCTGTTCGGGTTCATCGCCACCGCGATCGCCGCGGTCGTGATCCTGGCCACCGGGTTCGACCGCGCCGACGCCATCGCCTCGCTGCTCATCGCCGCGCTGATGCTCTACGCCGCCTACGGGCTGCTCAAGGCCTCGGCTCGGGTGTTCATGGAGGCGGCGCCGGCCGGCCTCGATCCCGAGAGCATCGGGAACGCCCTCGCTGCCCAGCCCGGCGTCGTCCAGGTCCACGACCTCCATGTGTGGGAGGTGACCTCGGGGTTCCCGGCGCTGTCGGCGCACATCGTCGTCCGCGCCGGCGAGGACTGCCACGAGCGGCGCCGGGTGCTCCAGCGCGTGCTCGAGGAGCGCTTCGACGTCCACCACACGACCCTCCAGGTCGACCACGAGGCCGCGACCCAGCCGCCGATCCAGATCGAGCTGACGCCCCCGCGGCGACCGGTAGACTCGGCGCATCATGAAGGTGGTCAAGCCCGGCGCCGATCGGGATGTGCCGCGCGGGGTGGTCGGCGGCTCGGAGATCTCCCAGATGACGACGGGCGCCCAGCGGATCTACATGGCCGTGTTCCGGGTCCCGCCGGGCGCACAGTCGCGGCCCCACTACCACGAGGGCTGCGAGAGCGCGGTGTACATGCTCTCCGGCTCGCTGCGGGTGAAGTGGGGCGACCGCCTCGAGCAGGAGGTGACGCTCGAGCCCCGTGACCTCGTGTACGTCCCCCCGCGCGAGACCCACGTGCTCGAGAACGTGTCCGATTCCGAGCCGGCCGAGTACGTCGTGGCGCGCGACTCGCCCCACGAGGACGCGGTCGTAGTTCCCTGGGCCGGGGAGTCCGGGCCCTGAGCGACCTCGAGGAGTCCCGGCCCTGAGCGATCACACCCTCGCCGGCGCCGGCGGGCTTCGGATCTACTGGCAGGACTGGCACCCCGCGGGCGAGGCCCGCGCCACCGTGGTCATCGCCCACGGGGCCAGCGAGCACTCCGGGCGCTACTCGCACGTGGCCGCCCGGCTGGTCGACGCCGGCTACGCCGTGTACGCCATCGAGCACCGGGGCCACGGCCGCTCGGAGGGCCCGCGCGCGCTGATCGACCGCATGAGCAATGCGGTGGCCGACCTCGACGCGCTGATCACGACCGCCGGTCCGCCGGTGTTCCTGCTCGGGCACAGCATGGGCGGCACGGTGGCGCTCGCCTACGCGCTGCGCCACCAGGACCGCCTGCGGGGCCTGATCCTGTCGGGTCCGCTCGCGGCGCTCGAGGCGGCGCCACCGCACATGCGGATCGCCGCGCGGATCCTCTCAGCGCTCGCCCCGCGGCTGCCGCTGGTCGACATCGACTCGACCCTGGTCAGCCGCGACCCCGCGGTGGTGCAGGCCTACCAGTCCGATCCCTTCGTCCACCACGGGAAGCTGCCCGTGCGCACGGTGTCCGAGCTCGCGGCGACGATCGACTCGCTGCCCGCGGCGGTGCCGGCCATCACCGTGCCCACGCTGATCATGTACGGCACCGCCGATCGCCTCTGCCCGCCGGAGGGGAGCCTGATGCTCTCCGAGCGGATCGGCGCCACCGACAAGACGCTGCTCGCCTACGAGGGCCTCTACCACGAGATCTTCAACGAGCCCGAGCAGGAGCGCGTGCTCGACGACCTGTGCGCGTGGCTGGCGGCGCGGACGGCGGCCGTCCCGGCGTAGACGCCGACACAGAGCTTCACGCGCGCGCCGGCAGCCGGAGAGCGTTGTCGGCGTGCTGCCCGCGCTGCGAGAATCCAGGCCCCATGAACCTCCTCACGACTGAGTCGTCGAGCCGGTTGCTGGCGATGCTGTTTGCCGATGTTGAAGGCTCCACCGGGCTGGCGGCGTCCCTGGGGGATGAGTGGAGTGCGCTGCTCGAGGCGTATCGGGAGATCCTCGAGAGCACGGTGCGGTCGATGGGCGGCGTCGTGGAGTCGACGGCGGGCGACGGGGTCTTTGTCACGTTCGACGATCTGAGCGCGGCTGGGCGCGCCGCTGTGGCGATCCAGCGCGAGTTGCGCTCCTACCCGTGGCCCGCGGCGGTCTCTGAATTGAAGGTGCGGATGGGGCTGCATTTCGGGCCGGCGCGGCGTCTGAGCTACGGGCTGGTGGGCCTGGAGATTCACCGTGCCGCACGGGTTGGTGCGGCCGCGCACGGCGGGCAGATTCTGATGACCGGGGTCGCTGCGGAGCTGCTGCGGGATGTCGTCCCCAGCCAGGCGATCGGGGCACATCGCCTGAAGGATTTTCCGGCGCCGGTGGCGCTCTTCTGCGCGGTCGTCGATGGGCAGGGCGCCGGGTCCTTCCCGCCTCCGCGGACGCTCGAGCTGCGCGAAGGCAACCTTCCCGCCGCGCCCGCCGGCTTGATCGGACGCCACCATGACCTCGACCGCGTACGGGCGGCCCTCCAGGAGGGTGCAGAGCGCTGGGTCACGGTGCTCGGGCGGGGAGGCGTCGGCAAGACCAGCCTGGCCCTGACCGCGGCCAACGAACTCGTCGGTGACTACGACGGGGGTGTCTGGTGGATCGACGCGAGTCAGGAGCGCGACCGGGACGGGTTGCGTTCCCTGATCGCGCGAACCTGCCGGGTCAAAGCCGAGCACGCGTGGATCGCGGAGCTGGGTTCGCGCGGCCGTCTGTTGCTCGTGCTCGACAACCTCGAGGGCATCGCCGACGCGGCGGCGCTACTGGACCCGCTGCTGGAGCGCTCGCCGTACGTGTCTCTGCTCGTCACCTCACAGCGGCCGACACGCTCCCGATTCGAACGCCGGGTCGGGCTCGAGTGTCTGGAGGAGTCCGATGCGCTCGCGCTCCTGGCGCGAAGCGCCGAGCGCATCGATGTGCCACTCGAAGCTGACGCAGCGTGCACGGAGCTGGTCAGGCTCCTCGACTGCCTGCCGCTGGCGATCGAGCTCGCAGTCGGTCGGCTTCGGCTCTTCCGCCCCGCCGAGCTCGTCGCTCGCCTGAGCGGGTCGATGGCGATCCTTCAGGACCGGGAGCGACCGGACCGTCATCGATCGCTGAGCGCCGCGCTCGACTGGACGCTCGGTCTGCTCGATCCCGACGCGCGTGAGCTGTTCGCGCGTCTCGGGGTGTTCGCCGGGCCGGTCGAGCTTGAGGACATCGAGGTGGTGGCGGGCGGGGATGGCCTCGACGTCGTGTCGGCTCTCGCGACGTTGCTCGATGTCTCGCTGCTGCAGCGCGTCGAGACGGGCGACGGCCGGGTGCGATTTGCCTATCCCGAGGCGATTCGCCAACAAGCAACTCGACTCCTGAGCGCGCAGGACGCGGAGGTGTGGCAGCGAGCGCACGCCGTCTGGCAGCGTGACCTCGTGTGGCCGGCGCGGATCCACGAGTTCGTGGAATCACGGGTGGTCGAACGCGCCCATGCCGCAGCCGCGGACACGCGCGCGGCTCTCGACTGGGCCGCAGAGCACGACCGTCGGCTCTGGCGCGAGATCGCGCTCGGTCGCTACGCCCTCGCGAGCCGAGCCAACGTTTTCGGCGAGGCACGCGCGCTGATCGACAGCCTGCTGGCAGATCCCGGGGATGACCCTGAGGTGGTGGACCTCGTACGCGAGCACGCGCTCCTGCGCTACGCCCCCGGTGGCGAACATGCCGAGCGCCAGGTCTGCCTCTACGACGAGTTGAGCGATCTCCACGCCCGCTACCTGTGTGCGCTCAACGCTTCGATCGCGCTGACGTGGGAGCTCAGGTTCGCCGACGCGATCTCCTGGAGCGAGCGGGCGGCCGCGCTGGGCCGCGAGATCTCGCCCCTCGCCGAGGCCGACGTCCTCGTCGTCCGAGCCGACACGCTGCTCGAGGCGGGTCGCGACGACGACGCGGAAGCGGCGCTGGCCGCGGCGGACGCCATCGCCGGCGCCCTGCGCCCTTCGAACCATGACCGCAGCGAGCTTGTTCGCGCCCTTCTGGCCAGCAACCGGGGCGCTCACGCGGAGGCGTTCGATCGCTACGGTCGCGCCCTGACGCACGCAGAGCTGGTGGGTGATGAAGGATCCCTCCAGATCGCTTCCGTGAACCTGGTGCGCGCGCTCGCCCGTGCCGGCAGGGAAGCCGAGATGCTCGAGGTCGCGGGGATCGTCGAGGCGATTGCCGATGAGAGCGCGGCCGACGGGATCGAGCTGCCCCAGGTGCTGGCCGAACGTCAACCTCCCGTCACCGAAGCACTGGCTCGACTGGGGCCCCCGGCTGAGGCGGTCTTCGCCGCCGGCAAGGCTCTCGAACCGCGCGCGCGGACCAAGCGGATCTGCGCCCTGATCTACACCGACGTGGACGCCCGGCACGAGGTCAACCTCCAGCGGCCGCTCGTCGCCGCCGGCGCAGCGACGTCCTCGGCCACGGCTCTGGAGACCACCGTCGGGGAGCTGACCGCGCGAGAGGCGGAGGTACTGCGACTACTCGCGCAGGGCCTCACGGATGGCCAGATCGCCGACGAACTGGTGGTGAGCCGCCGGACCGTTCACGCCCACCTTCGGGCGATCTACCGCAAGCTCGATGTCGGGTCGCGCAGCGCCGCCACCAGGTGGGCCCTCGAGCACGGACTGAGCTGAGCGGGCCGCCGACAATTGCCTAGGCAACCGCGCCACCAGCGATGGTGAGGAAGTTCGGCAAGCCTGCCGATGTGCTCGCCGGGACGCGGCCGTAGGTTGACGATCAGCCAGAGCTGAACGTCAAACCGTCACGGACGACACGGCCATCGGAGCCTCACGTGCATACCTACTTCTCCCACTCACTCGCCCAGCAGCACATCGACGACCTCCGTGCCGGCGCGGACCGCAGGCGCGCCGCCTCGGAGGCACGGCGAACGCGACCGGCGCTCGCTTCCTGCGTGGCCCGGTTCACCCGCGCGCACCGCCGGCCGCACGCCGCCGGCGCCCGGGTCCACCCTGTCGCCTGACTCGTGGACCGGGTACCGGCGCGCGGATAACGTTCCTCTCGCGACGGCGGAATCACCGAGGTCGACGTTGACCCCCGCTGAGCGCGGCAAACGTCGACTTCGGCGCGATCAGCGCACCGAGAGGAACATTTTCTGGGGTGCCCCGACCCCCGACACCCCACCGCGGCGCGACCTCCGAGCGCCCCGCCGCCCCACGCCGCGCGCCACCGTCACCCGTCCGGAGCCGCGACCCCCGTCGCCCCCAGATCGAACCGGCACCCACTGAAGTAGTCACCCGCCACCGACACCAGGTAGCAGACGACCTCCTCGAGCTCCCGCTCCCCCACCCCAGGCCCAGGCGCCACCGCCACCGCCGTCACCCCGAACCGGGCCCACTCCACCGACAGCGTCCGCGCCAGATTCTCGAGCGCCGCCGCCACCACCCCCGCGCCCGCGGGCGCCACCAGCACGATCTTGCCGCCCTCCCCGCCCGGGATCAGCGCGCCGACCGCCACCTCGCGCACCGCCGCCCACGCGCTCTCCAGGAACTCGTCGGAGCCACCCTCGACGTAGACCAGCGCCCCCAGGGGCAGCCGTGACCGCGCCCACTCACCCACCTGCTCCTCCACCGCCCCGTCGAGTGCCGGCATCAGCTCGACGCGCGCCCCCAACCTCCCGAGCGCATCACCAAGCGCCCCCCCACCGACAGCGCCACCGACAGCGCCACCGAGCGCCACCGCCCGCCCCTCCAGCAACCCGTCGCGCAGGACCGTCATCCGCAATAGGATCGCGCACAAGCACGACCAGGAGGCAAGCCGATGTTGTCCTACGCCCACGGTGCCTGCGCAGATCCCCTCCTCGGGGAGACGATTGGCCACAACCTCGAGCGCACCACGGCTCGCGTTCCCGATGCCGAAGCGCTCGTGTCCTACGAGCAGAACGCTCGCTACACGTACGCCGAGTTCAACGAGGCGGTCGACCGGCTGGCCGTCGGGATGCTCAGCGCCGGCCTGCGCAAGGGGGACCGGGTGGGCGTGTGGAGCCCCAACCGCGCGGAGTGGGCGCTGACGCAGTACGCCACCGCCAAGCTCGGGGTCATCCTCGTCAACATCAACCCCTCCTACCGCACGAGCGAGCTCCAGTACGCCCTCGGGCAGTCGGGCTGCCGCTGGATCCTGGCCGCCCGCGGCACCAAGAACGCCGACTTCGTCGAGATGGTCGACCACGTCCGCCCCCACCTGAACGCCCTCGAGAGGTCGATCTTCTTCGAGTCCCCCGAATGGGACGACCTCGCGAGCGGCGGCGGGGGCGCAAACGGCGCGTCACAGGCCGACGTCCGCGCCGCCATGGACGACCTCGACTTCGACGACCCGATCAACATCCAGTACACGAGCGGGACCACCGGCTTCCCCAAGGGCGCCACCCTCACCCACCACAACATCCTCAACAACGGCTACTTCATCGCCGAGCTGCTGGGCTACACCGAGCGCGACCGCGTCTGCATCCCGGTCCCGCTCTACCACTGCTTCGGGATGGTGATCGGCAACCTCGGCGCCACCAGCCACGGCTCGTGCATGGTCTATCCGGCCGAGACCTTCGACCCCGAGGCGACGCTCAGAGCCTGCGCCGAGGAGCGGTGCACGAGCCTCTACGGCGTCCCCACGATGTTCATCGCCGAGCTCGGGCACGAGAACTTCAGCCAGTACGACCTCACCCCGCTGCGCACCGGGATCATGGCCGGGCTCCCCGTGCCCGATCGAGGTCATGAAGCAGGTCGGGAGCAAGATGGGGATCGACGAGCTCGGGATCGCCTTCGGCATGACCGAGACGAGCCCGGTGACCACCCAGGTCCGCCGCGACGACACGCTCGAGAACCGCTGCGGCACCGTCGGTCAGGTCTTCCCCCACACCGAGATCAAGATCGTCGACCCCGACACCGGGCAGACGGTCCCCCGCGGCGAGCCCGGCGAGTTCCTCGCCCGCGGCTACTGCGTGATGCGCGGCTACTGGAACGACCCGGACCGCACCCAGGAGGCGATCGACGAGGGCGGCTGGATGCACACCGGCGACCTGGCGACGATGGACGAGCAGGGCTACGTCCGCGTCGTCGGCCGGATCAAGGACATGGTCATCCGCGGCGGCGAGAACATCTACCCGCGCGAGATCGAGGAGTTCCTCTACACCCACCCGCAGGTCTCGGACGTGCAGGTGATCGGCGTCCCCGACGCCCGCTACGGCGAGGCGCTGATGGCGTGGATCGTCCCCCGCAGCGGCGCCACTCTCACCGAGGACGAGGTCAAGGACTTCTGCAAGGGCCAGATCGCCCGCTACAAGATTCCGCGCTACGTCAAGTTCGTCGACTCGTTCCCGATGACCGTCACCGGCAAGGTGCAGAAGTTCAAGATGCGCGAGACGGCGATCGACGAGCTCGAGCTCGGCGAAGCGGCGACCGTCGCAACCGCGTAACACTCATCGCGTGCGCGGGCGCGGAGGCCCCACCCCGCGCACTCGAGCGCATGCCGTAGGGTGATCGGGGGTAAGCGACCTGCACGTGTGGCGCCTCGTAGGGAAGGCGTCGAGCCTGGAGGTTGAGATGCGGCGGACCCTGAGAACCGCGACCGCAGTTGCCCTTGCGGGCGTCGCCGCGGTGAGCGCGCTACCGGCGTCGAGCTCGGGGCACCCGCCCAAGCCGTCGGCGTCTCGGCAAGAGGCGCCGCTCAGGCGGCCCCGGCAGCCCAGGAGCGCTCCACCGGCAGCCGCCTGCAGGATCGCCGCGAGGTCGCGGCGGGACAGCGGTCCTACTCGGCGGGGTTCGAGGATGGGCGCTTCTACGCCAACGGCTGGCACATAGACGGCGAGATGGGCGGGGTGTGGACGCCCCCGCTGAAGCTCCTCGACGGGGTCTGGTTCGGCGTCGACGGTCGGTGGATCGGACCCGCGACCCGGTTCTTCAGCGGATGGGGCTACACGCGCTTCCAGCTGCCTGCGACGTCGGGGCTGCGGCTCACCCGCACCGACTTCGCGCCCGATGCCTTCCGTGCCGGCCTGTTCGGCCTGCACGTCACCAACCCCACCACGCACCAGCGGACGGTGAGCGTGACGGTCGACGCCCACTCCGAGCTGATGACTGCGTACCCCTGGGGATTCACCGGCGTGACGCCCAACGCCAGCGACAACGTCCCCGACCACGGTCGCCTTCACGGGAGACGCGCTTCAGTTCACCGATGCCGGCACGCTCCCGGGCGCGCCACCGCACTTCTACGCCGCGCTGGTGGCGGCCAATCGCCGCCCGGTTTCCGGGATCGCCGCGGACACCGGCGGAGCGTTCCGTGGCCCTCAGGGCAACCACGTCTGCCCGATGAGCGACAGCACGTCCCCGCCGCACGCCTGCGACGACGGGCCGTTCGGGCGCGGGACCGGTGGTGAGCTTCGCTACAGCCTGATCGTCCCGGCGGGCGCGACGCGCACGCTGTGGGTGGCGGCGGCGGGCTCGGATCGCGGTGGCGTTGCCGCGGCCCGCCGGCAGCTCGCAGGCGCCCTGGCCGCTCCCGACCGCGAGCTCGCGACCAAGATCGCCGGCCGGCGTCGCCTGGCCACCTGGTCGCGGGTTTCGCTGCCCGGAGACCGGCTGCTGCAACGGGCGATCACCTGGGGCAAGCAGAACCTCGCCGATCTCACGCAGACGGCATCCGATCTGCAGATCCGCTGGACCAATCAGGGCAAGCAGTTCCCGCCGCCCCTGGGGACGGTCGCGCAGGCGCGCTGGTTCGGCGCCGGATACCCGGACTACCCGTGGATCTTCGCCACCGACGGCGAATACACGACGTTCGCGGCGCTCGCACTGGGTCAGTTCGAGACGGCTGAGGCCCACCTGCGGACGATCAAGGAGATCTCCGACATCCTCAACCACGGATCGGGGATCGTGGTGCATGAGACCGTCTCCGACGGATCGGTCTACTTCGGCCACGACTCGGTGACGACCAAGCCCGACGGGACCAAGAGCAACGACTTCAACACCGACGAGACGATCAAGTTCCCGAGCGCGGTCGCGCTCGTGTGGCGCTGGACCGGCGACAACCGCTTCCGCGACGAGATGTACGGCTTCGCGCGGCGCAACCTGCTCGCCGTCGATCGTCGCCTCGACGTGGATCGCGACGGCTGGCCCGAGGGCTCCGGAAACGTCGAGCGGACCGGGATGGGGCCCGAGAAGCTGGACAACGGCGTCTACTACATGCGCGCGCTGTACGACCTCGCGGACATGGCCCGCTCCAAGCACGACGGGGTGACCGCCGCCTGGGCCACGAAGTTGGCCGACCGCCTGCGCCGGCAGTTCGAGGCGACGTGGTGGTGGCACGGTTCCCCGCCGGCCCAGCAGTACGCGGATTCGCTGATCGACCCCGGCAACGTCCAGTCCTTCCAGAAGCACTGGATCGGTGAGGTGCCGATGGAGGCCGAGCTGACCTCAGGCGATCGCATCACCCCCGGCGTCGCGAGCCACGGCCACGGCACGACGGCGCTCGCCGGACGCGAGAACTCATGCTTCAGCGGCGACCGGCCCGGCAACCGGGGGCTGTTCCACACCGGGTGCGGCGGCGGCGCGGACGGCAAGGGCGACTTTGAGATCTTCTCCCTGACGACCTCGATCCAGGCCGTCGGTGAGGGCAACTACGGGCGGCTCGGCGCCGGGCAGCAGCGACGCTACACCGATGCAAACGCCGAGACCATGTTCTCCGAGCCGGCCACCGGCGGGACCCCAGACGAGCAGCCGGGGGCGATGCCCGAGATCTTCCCCTCGGCCCCGTCCGGCAACCCGGCCGCCGGGATCCCGCCGAACATCGACCGCTGCTGGACCTGCCGCTCCATGTTCATGCAGGCCTGGGGCAGCTACGGGACCGCCTGGTCGGTCATCCACCAGCAGCTCGGCGTCCGTCCTTTCCTTGGCTACGGGGAGCTCGACGTGGTGCCGCAGGTGCCGGCCGGACAGAGGAGCGTCGCCGGCTCGCAGATCCGGCTCGGAACGGGCTGGGTTGACGTGATCGCCCAGCGAGCCGGGTCCCGCCTCACGACCACGGTCGACGCGAGCCACGCCCCCGCGAAGATCCTTTGGATCGGGACGACGCTGCCGCGCGGCTCGCGCCCGCTGCGGGTGTTGCTCGACGGACACGCGGTGCGCGCCTACCGCGCGCAGCTCACCAACCGCGGCCTCGAGCTGACCGTCCGCGCCCATGCCCACCGCCGGCACGTCCTGGTCGTCGTGGCGTCGTAGCCCACCACGGCGGGGAGCCTCGGCCGCGGCGAGCGTCACGCGTGCGGCGGCGGGTAAAGTAAGCAGCACCATGCGTTGGGTGAGGCGGATGCAGGAGCGGCGCGCGCAATCGCGCGCCCACGCGCTGAACCTCGCCATCCGGACGTTGCCGCTCAGCACCGCCCGCGCGATGCTGGCTGCGGCTGAGGCCGACGAGCTGATCGCGGGGGCCTACACCGACGGCCGCGGCCGGACCTGCCCGATGCTGGCCGCGCACCGACGGGGAGCTCGTACGCACGCCCCCGGGTTCCCCTGCGCGTGGGACAGCTTCACCGGCGCCACGCGACCCCGACCCGCCACGCGGCGGGAACTGGACGTGCTCATCGCGCTGCTTCAGGAGAGCATCTCGGAGGGCGCCGCTCATCGTGACCGCGCGGTACCCGCGGCGGCCCCTGAGCGAGTCCTGAGCCGGCTGTGACCGTCCGCTCTGCGGCCTGGCTCGCTGCCCTGGTCGCGGCGCCGCTGGTCATCTGGCATCAGATGCTGGGGGCCGTACTGGGGTCATTTCGGCTGAGCTTCACGTACGTGTGCACCGAGCTGAGCCCTTGGCTGCTGTTCGTCGTCGCGATCGCGTTCCTGATCCCGGTGGCCTTCTCGGAGGGACGCACCCACGAGAGCCGTCTGTACCCGCGCGCCCGGCGCGCCTACATCGCCTGGGGCACCGTCCTCTACCTCCTCGGGTGCATCCTGGCCGTGGAGGTCGCCGACATTTGGAGCTACATGCCCTGACTCGCCGTGCGCGGCTCTGAGCGCGACCCGGCGTCGGTAGGCCTGAGGAGCTACCCGGTCAGCGGCAGCACCAGCCCCGGCGTGTCGATCTGGTGCTCGGCGCTCGTCGCCACCACCCCGGTCCCGATCGCGAAGAACTCGATTACGTGCGAGCCCCACCCGTGGCTGCGCTCCACGATCCGGGCGCCCACGATCCCCTCGGCCTGGACCTGGTCGGCCTCGGTCTGCATCCGCTCCATCGCCAGCTCACGCGCCTCGTACAGCGCCTGCGTGTAGTTGGGCATCTCGACGTTGCGCCCGATCTGCTTGAGCGAGGCGAGCATCCCCTGGCGGCCGACGTGGTAGACGCAGTTGCCCATAACCATCCCCACCGGGCGGTAACCGGCGCGCAGCAACGTCGCGAAGTCCTGCCCGCTCAGATCCGACGCGAACGGTCGCCCATTGGGCGCGCGATGAAGCTCGCCACCGCGGTGGCGCACCGCCGTCCCCACCGCGATGAACTCGGCCAGGTCCGCGCCCCACTCATAGCGGCCAATTTCGAGCCGCACCCCGACGATCCCGTCGGCGCCGAGCGCGTCGGCCTCCTCCTCCATGCGCGTCATCGCCAGCTCGCGCGCGTGGTACATCGCCTGGGTGAGGACGCCCATTTCCTGGCTCTGGTTCCAGGATGCCTGCTGGAAGCCGATGTGGTAGATCGAGCTCCCGAGCACGAGCCCGAGCGGCTCGAACCCTGACTGCTTGACGAGCAGGAACTCGTTGACCGACAGATCGCTCGTGAAGAAGCCGCGGTCGACCTCCTTCTTCATCCGCTCGATCCGCTGGCGGCCGCTCTGGGGTATGCCGGCCATCGACCCGGCCTGGTATGCGGCCGCGTGCGGCGCCTCCTCGGAGACGCTCACCGCCTGCGGGGGCGGATTGTCCTCGTCGTCGCGCTTCAGAAATCCCATTGTGCGTCTCCTTTTATTCGGTGAGCAGCCGCTCGAGCGCCCGGCGCGTCGTCTCGCTGCGCTCGGCCTCCGCGGCCAGCGCCTCGCCCAGCGCGCCCACCCACTCGTGCACCCCGACCGTCTCGTTCTTGAGCACGATGCCACCCGACACGTTGGCCACGCGCGCCTCGACCGCTCCGCCCCGGCACGTGAGCGCCAGCCGCTGGTCACCGGCATCGAGCGCAATCGAGCGCACCGCCTTGGGACCGAACAGGCCCTCGCGCCGTCGCTCTACGCGGACGCGTCCCGGCACGGCCTCCTCGAGCTTGACCGCGAGGCTCTCCACGTAGGCGCGCATATCGCTCGTATCCGCCCGCAGGGATGCCGCGAGCAGGTCGAGGTTCGGCTCCACGGCTTTGAGCCTACCGGTGTTTGCGCAGCCCATCCACGGGCAGCGAATAGGTATGAGCACAGACACCAGATCAATTCCGAATCTCAAGATCAACGACGGTCACAGCGTCCCCCAGCTCGGCTTCGGGGTCTTCCAGGTTCCCCCTGAGGACACCGCCGACGTCGTCCGGCACGCGCTGAAGACCGGCTACCGCCACATCGACACGGCCGCCGCCTATGAGAACGAGGAGGGCGTCGGCGAGGCGATCGCCGAGCTCGGCCGCGGCGAGGTGTTCGTCACCACCAAGCTGTGGAACAACGACCAGGGCCGCGACAGCACGCTGCGCGCCTTCGAGCAGAGCCTCGAGCGGCTGAAGCTCGACTACGTCGACCTCTACCTGATCCACTGGCCGGCGCCCGACAACGACAAGTACCTCGAGACCTGGCAGGCGTTCACCGAGCTCAAGGAGGATGGCCGCGCCCGCTCGATCGGCGTCTCGAACTTCCTCCCCGAGCACCTCGAGCGCATCATCGACGCCACCGGCGTCACTCCGGCGCTCAACCAGATCGAGCTCCACCCGCAGCTCCAGCAGGACGAGCTCCGCCGCTTCCACGAGGAGCACGACATCCTCACCGAGGCCTGGAGCCCGCTCGGCCAGGGCGCGGCGCTGAAGAACGACACGATCGAGGAGATCGCCTCCGCACACGAGCGCACGGTGGCGCAGGTCGTGCTGCGCTGGCACATCCAGCTCGGCAACGTCGTGATCCCCAAGTCGGTGACGCCGGAGCGAATCGAGGAGAACTTCGCGCTCTTCGACTTCGAGCTCTCCTCCGAGGAGATGGACAGGATCGCGGGCCTCGACGCCGGCGAGCGCACGGGTCCCGATCCCCGTACGTTCTCTTAGGGGCCGGCCTTCGGCCGGCGTCCATGGGGCCGGTTGGGCGCGGCATCCTTGCCGCGCCCCGCCTCTTCTATGCTCCCGCCCGATGCCCGACGTTGAGGCCCACATCACCGGGACGGTGTGGAAGATCGAGGTGGCCGTCGGTGACCAGATCGCCGAGGGCGACACCGTGGTCATCCTCGAGTCGATGAAGATGGAGATGCCGGTCGAGGCGGAGGATCCGGGCACCGTGGCCGAGATCCGCTGCGAGGAGGGCCAGTCGGTGTCCGAGGGCGACACGCTCGTTGTCCTCGAGTAGCCCCACCGGCGGCCGGCTGCTCGTGGACGAGCCGGCGCCGGGCGTCGCCCGTCTGACGATCTCCAACCCGGGCAAGCGCGGCGCGCTCGACCACGCGATCCTCGGCGGATTCGCGGAGACGATGCCCCAGCTCGACGCCCGGTGCGTGATCGTCACCGGCGAGGGGAAGACGTTCTCCGCCGGCTACGACATCGGGGACCTGGGTGGGCGGGATCCAATGATGTTCGTCGACGAGGCCGAAACGCTCGTCGCCCACCCGTTCGCGGCCGCGCTCGACGCGGTCGAGGCCTACCCGTTCCCCACGGTGGCGGCGCTCAACGGACACGCGATCGGTGGCGGACTCGAGCTGGCCCTGGCCTGTGACCTGCGGATCGCGGCGGGAACGATCGCGGTCGGCATGCCCCCCGCGAAGCTCGGCCTCGTCTACTCCCACACCGGGATCCGCAAGTTCATCGACATCGTCGGCGCCGCACGCACTCGTGAGCTGTTCCTCGTAGGCCGCCGCATCGACGCCCGTACGGCGCGCACCTGGGGCCTCGTCAACGAGGTGGCCGAGGCCGAGCGCCTGATGGACGTGACGCTCGACCTGGCGCGTGAGATCGCGGGCAACGCCCCGCTCGCCCAGCGCGGCAACAAGCGCGTCATCAACGCCGTGCTCGAGGCGCGGGCGGCGCTCGACCCCGAGGTCGAGCGCGAGCTGATCGAGCTCCGGCGCGCCTGCTTCTCCTCCGAGGACTTCCGCGAGGGCGTGAAAGCATTTGCCGAAAAGCGCCCACCGGAGTGGCGCGGGCGCTGAACCCGTCCGACCCGGGCCGTATCTTGCGCTCCCGGGAATGATCGAGATCGAAGCCCGGCTGCATGAGTTGCGGACGCTGGGGCTCCACCGGCGCACGCGCATGGTGAGCGGTCCCCAGGGCCCCCACGTCGTCCTCGACGGCAAGCCGGTGCTCCTGTTGTGCTCCAACAACTACCTCGGGCTCGCCGACCATCCCGGCGTGCGGCGCGCCGCCGCGGACGCGGCCACCCGCTGGGGCGTGGGCGCGGGGGCGTCACGGCTCGAATCCGGAACGATGACGATCCATCGCCGGCTCGAGGAGCGCCTGGCCGCGTTCTGCGGGCGCGAGAGCGCGATGCTCTTCAGCTCCGACCTCCACGCCGCCACCGGCGCCATCCCGGCGCTCGCCCGGCCCGGCGACGTCGTCTTCTCCGACGAGCTCGCGCCCGCGGCGATCGTCGACGGCTGCCGGCTCTCGCGCGCGGAGCTGTTCGTCTACCGACACTGCGATGTCGAGCACCTCGCCTGGGGCCTCGGCCAGGTCGAGGGGCGCGGGGCGCTGATCGCGACGCCGAGCGTGTTCGCGGCCGACGGCGACCTGGCGCCGCTCGAGGAGCTCGTCGAGCTCGCGCACGAGTGGGAGATCCGCCTGCTCGTCGACGAGGCCCACGGGCTCGGGACCCTCGGTCCCGGGGGGCGCGGCGCGCTCGCCGATCTCGGCCTCGAGGACCAGGTGGACGTGCTCGTGGGCCCGCTCGACAACGCCCTCGGCTCCCAGGGCGCGTTCGTGGCCTGCGACGAGGTGATGGCGCGCTACCTGGCGAGCGCGGCGCGGACGTTCCGCTTCGCCTCCGCGCCGGCGCCGCCGGCGGCGGCGGGGGCGCTGGCCGCGCTCGACCTCCTCGAGAGCCGCCCCCAGCTCGTCGACCGCCTCCACGAGAACACGTGGACGCTGTGCGAGCAGCTGGAGCGCGAGGGGTTCGCCCTGGCGCTCCCGGCGGCGCCGATCGTCTCGCTCGTCCTCGGCGAGCCCGCGGTCACGGTCGCGGTCGCCGAGGCGGCGCTGGCGCGCGGCGTCTTCGCCCAGGCCGTGGTGCCGCCGGCGGTGGCGCCGGAGGCCTCGGGCCTGCGCCTGACGCCGATGGCCTCGCACCGAACAGGCGAGCTTCGTGCGGCTGCGCGGGTGCTGGCGCAGGCGGTGCGCGACGCGGGACTCGAGCCGGCGGGGGCGCCGCCGGAACCGACGCGCGTGTACGACTTCGAAGCGCGCGCGGCCTAAGCCGCCGAGGCGTAGAGAGCGTCAGCGACGGCGCGACCGGCGCCGCGGTGGTAGACGATCACGATGTGGTCGCCGACGGCCGGCGTCGCGGTGGTGGCGAACGTCCGGCGCTCGCCGGAGGCGCTGTCGATGATGGTGACGGTGCCGTCGCTCACGGAGGTCACGGTGCCTCGGGCCATCCTCTGGTCGTGGCCGGCCGGGCCATGGCCGCGGCGGGCCGTGCAGTGCGCGGCGCGGTCGTGGGCGCCGTGGACGGAGTCGGCGACGAGCAGGACCACGTCCTGGTGGTAGGCGACGGTCGCGGTCTCGCATGCGCGGACTCCCGTGCCGTGGAGGCGGAGCTTCGTGCCGTCGTGGAGCCGCAGGACGAAGGTGCCCGGCGCAGCGGCGGTGACGACTCCGGCCGCCCGCTGCTCCGGGGTGCCCGGGCCGGGCAGGGCGATCGTGACGCCACCGGCGGACTTGACGACGAGCACCGCCACGCCGGGATCCAGAGCCCCGAGGTTGAACGTCACCTGCGGCCCGGTCGCCCGCGCGGCGTGGGCCAGGACCGGCGAGGTGGCGGCCGCTCCCGCGACGTGGGGATGGTCATAGCGGACGACCTTGCCGCTCGCCAGCCGGACGGTCACGGCCTGCGAGCTCGAGTGGACCACCCGGGCCGGGAAGGTACGGCCGAGCGCGACGCTCGGAAGCGCCAGCATCGAGAGCAGGGTGAGCAGTGCGAGGCGTCTCATGACCCTTCCGCCTGCCAACGGCGCCGCGAGGTCGCCCCCTGAGCCCGTCCGCGCCGGACTCCACGAATGTTCTACCTCAGCGCAGCGCGCGCTGGAGCGAGGACACGATTGCCCGGGTCACGTGCTGGTAGCTCCGCCCCTGCCGGCGGGCGATCTGGCGCAGGCTCTGGCCGGCGGCGAGCTCACGCCGGAGCTCCCGCGGGGTGATGCCCAGCGTGCGCGCCGCCGCCCGCAGCGCGAACGGCGGCAGCAGTCCCACGCCCGGCGCCTCCACGCTCTGCAGCGGCAGGGGCGCCGGCGCGGGCGCCAGCAGGTCCGTCGTCGGGTTCAGCGGGAGCAGGGTGGGTGACCGCGCCGGCTGGGAGAAGTCGAAATCGGCGGCCAGATCGCCGAGCAGCGGGGAGTTCTCGCGCACGCCCGGCCGCGAGTCGGGACGGCCGTCGGTGGCCGGATCGATTCGCTGGCCCCCGAGGAAGTCGTTCTCGATGAACTTCACGTAGGCGTCGAAGCTCAGCGTCTGGTGATCGATGAACCCCTGGCGTGCGTACGGGCTGATCACGAGCGCCGGCACGCGGATGCCGTAGCCGCTCCGGTCTGCGCGCGGGGGCTTGACGTGGTCGTAGAAGCCGCCCCAGTCATCCCAGGTGAGGAAGATCGCTGTGCTCTGCCACTCGGGACTGCGCATGATCGCGTTGATCACGCCCGTGACGTAGGTCTGCCCGGCCGTGACGAGGCCGGGTGGATGCTCGGACACGCGCCCGTTCGGGATCACCCAGGACACCGCCGGCAGCGAGCCGCCCTTGGCGGCGGTGAAGAAGTCAGACAGCGACTGGATGTTGCCGAGCTGACCGTCCTCGTGCACGGTGTCGAAGAACGGCAACGGATTCCAGATCCCGGGGGTCCGCGCGCGCTGCGCCACCGGCGAGCACGACATCGCCGCGTCGATGTCGCAGTCGGGCTCGGCCCCTTTGAACACGTAGTAGGCCCAGCTGACGCCGTACTTGTGCAGCAGGTAGGTGAGGTCGGTCCACGGATAGTCGGGCCGGGTCGGTTCGCTGATCCCGATCTGGCGCTGATAGTCGGGCGGGTTGGACGGGCTCTGGGCGGCGTTGACGCAGCTCAGCGGTTGATCGCGCTTACATCGAGCGGACCACTCCGAGACCAGGTACAGGTGCGCCGGCAAGCTCCAGGAGTTGTTCGACTCGAACATGTGGTCCTGGAGCACGTAGTTGCGCGCGTAGGCCCAGTAGTTCGGGATGTCGGACCCGTCGTGATAGCCCATGACGTCGGACTTGCCGGTGGCGCTCCCGCACGCCGGGTTGAACGTCGACTCGCACCGGCTCAGCCCCGCCTGCTGCTGGAGCACG
This sequence comes from uncultured Solirubrobacterales bacterium, assembly GCA_963839105.1. Taxonomy (GTDB): domain Bacteria; phylum Actinomycetota; class Thermoleophilia; order Solirubrobacterales; family Solirubrobacteraceae; genus Palsa-465. The sequence continues at coordinate 21,008 of CAWITQ010000002.1, read as the reverse complement.
AAGCCGTCCATGGCGCCGTGGTTGACGTCGGCCACCGAGTTGCGCAGGCTGTGCGGCCCGCCCACGTTCTGGTCGTTGCGATCGTGAAAGGGGCGAACGCATGGGCCCGGAGGGTCCTTGACGCAGGTGCCGGCGGGGATGCCGTCCGCTCCCGGATACGTGCCGAAGTACGAGTCGAACGACCGGTTCTCCTGCATGATCACGACGACGTGCTGGATCTTGTGGATCCCCTCCGCCGGCGTCGTCAGCGTGCTCGTGGGCGTCGAGGTGGAAGTCGTCGCGTCGGGCGAGCTCGCGGCCGGACCGGAGCTGCCACCGCACCCGGCCCCCAGGGCGGATAGCGCCAGCACGAAGCCGAGCAGGATCAGCCGTCGTGTCACGGATCGGTGGTTAGTGTGCTGTCCGGTAATTAGGGTGCATGGAGCGCGAGGCCCGGGGGCCGGCAGGCAAGGACGCAGGAACCGTGGCGCAGCAGCGCTGCGCTAGGTTCCGAGGACGCCGCATGCCGGTCATCCGGGACCGCGATACATGTGCCTGAATTGCCGGACAGTGCACTAGTCCTCGTAGGGAGCGAAGTCTCGCTTGCGCGCTCCACACACCGGGCAGAACCACGTCTCCGGTATGTCCTCGAACGCCGTGCCGGGCGGGATCCCCCCATCCGGGTCCCCGTCCGCCGGGTCGTAGATGAACCCGCAGGATTCGCACATCCACTTCACGGCGCTGAAGCGTAGCGCCGGGGCTGGCGGGCGGGCCCGCCCCCGGACGCCCCGGGCGGGCCCGCCCCGGACGCCCCGGCGGGCCCGCCCCGGACGTCCCGGTCCCGGGCGGCCCGGGCGCGGCGGCGGCCCTCCTGGGGTAGGGTCGGATCGTGGACGAGGACCGGCCAGAGCCTGGCGCCGAGCTGAACCCGGGGCGCGCCACCGCGCCCCGCCCCGCGGCCACCGTGATCGTCCTGCGCGGCGGCGCCGACGCCCTCGAGGTCCTGCTCGTCCAGCGCAACCCCGCCTCCCGCTTCATGGGCGGAGCCTGGGTCTTCCCCGGCGGCTCCGTCGACCGCGACGAGGGCTCGGGCGACGGGGCCCTGCGCGCCGCCGCGGTGCGAGAGGTGCGCGAGGAGGCGGGCATCGAGCTCCCGGACCCCGGCGCGCTGCTCCCGTTCTCCCGGTGGATCACCCCCGCCGAGGTCAAGACCCGCTTCGACACCTGGTTCTTCCTGGCGCCGCTACCGGCCGACGCGACTCCGCGCGTCGACGGCGCCGAGGTCGTCGACGCCCGTTGGTACGCGCCCGCCGACGCGCTCGAGGCCGGCCGGCGCGGCGAGCTGCTGCTCGTGTTCCCGACGATCAAGCACCTCGAGCAGATCTCCGCCTTCGACTCCGTCGAGACGTTGCTGGCCCACGCCCGCGGGCGCGAGGTCCGCCCCGTCCAGCCGCGAGTGGTGGTGTCGGGCGAGACGGCGCGCATCGTCCTCCCCGGCGAGCCGGGCTACCGCGACTAGCCAACCAGCGGCCGGACGAGGCCCCGCGCGGCTCGGCCCGCTCGGCGTCCGGCCTCGCCACGACCGGGCCGGCCGCGCGTCGTCCAGCTGGCCCCATGGATGCCGGCGAAGCCGGCCCATGACCGCCTCCTGAGACAACTCCGGGAAAGCCGGATTCCGGGCGAGCCGGCCCATATACTCGCCCCGTGACGGCCTCGCTGCCCGCTGACGTTCAAGCCGTCTTCGAGCGGTTCATCACCACGGAGCTGACCACCGTCGAGGACTCCGGGCAGCCGATCACCTGGCCGGTGACGCCGTACTACAAGGCCGGCGACCCGTGCATCGACGTCACCACCGGGCTCGGATTCCCCCAGAAGGCGCACGACGCCCGCTCGAACCCGCTCGTCGCGCTGCTGTTCTCGGACCCGACCGGCAGCGGCCTGGGCGACCCGCCCATGGTCCTCGTGCAGGGTTCGGCCCAGGTCGACGACCAGAACCTCGAAGCCAACCGCGAGCGCTACGCGCGCGAATCCTTCGACAAGCTCCCGGCGATCTCCAAGCTCGATCCGCCGGCGCCGCTGCGGTGGCTGATCGGCTGGTACTACGAGCGCATCTACATCCACGTGCGCCCCGAGCGCGTGTACGTGTGGCCGCGCGGCGACATCGCGGCCGAGCCGAGGCTCTACGACGCCCACATGGAGGAGGTCCGCTCCGGGCACTCCGAGGAGCCCGAGCGCTACCACGCCCGCCCAGAGGGCGGCGCGAGCGCGTGGGATCCGCGGATCTACGAGCTCGGGACCCGCTACCCGACGGCGGTCGTGTCGCTGATCTCGCCCGACGGGTTCCCGTTCTCGGTCCGCGCGCCGGTTCGCGTGGACGAGGCGGCGCGGTGGATCCGGATCGAGGGAGCGCCGAGCGGCGTTCCGTTCCAGCCGGGGCTGGCGTGCCTGACGCCGCAGGCGCACGGTGAGCGCTTCGGCTCACACCAGGACTTCCAGCTGCGCGGCGACCTGGTGTACGCCGAGGACGGGTGGTCGCTCATCCCCCACAGGGTGCTCGGCGACGCCGACACGCGTATGGCGGGGCTGGCCAGGCTGCGGCGCTTCCGGCGCGCCGCCAAGCACGAGCTCGCGGGGCGCGGCTAAACGGCCGTCAGTTGCTCGCTGAGCCGCTGCATCGCGCGGGCGTTGGCCCGGCGCAGCACGGAGCGAACCAGCGGTGCGGCGATGCGCTCGCTGAGCGGCGCGCGCTGCCAGGAGTATTCGAAGGTGATCTTGGTCGAGCCGTCGGGCAGGGGCTCGAGGATGTAGGTCCCGTTGGCCACCCGGCGACCGCCGGCGCCGACGTTCTGCTCGACGATCTTCCTCGGCGGCTCGGCGGCGACGACCTCGAACTCGACCCGCTCGCTGCGGCCGGCGAGGGTCGCCTTCACCTGCGCCCGGGCGCCGATGCCGCGGGACGGCCCCTCGTAGTGCCAGTCGCGCAGCATGTGGTTGGTGAACGGCTCGTGGTTGGCCAGCACGTCGAGGTAGTCGAAGACCTTCTCGACGGGCTGCGGGACGGTGACGGACACGGCTACAGGTTTCATGTACCACATGGTACAGTGCTTGTCTGTGGATGGCAAGGGGCCACGCGAGAAATTGCTCGACGCCGCGATGGAGTACGTATCGGGCCACGGGATGAGCGACGTCAGCCTGCGGACGCTGGCGCATGCGCTCGGGACCAGCCACCGCATGCTGATCCACCACTTCGGCTCCAAGGAGGGGCTCTGGGTCGAGATCGTCCGCACGGTGGAGCGCCGCCAGCGAGCGCTGCTGGCGGAGATCGAGCCGCAGTCCGCCGGCTCGGCGGGCGAGGCGATGTGGGCGTGGTGGAAGCACATCTCCGACCCCTCGCTATGGCCGAACGAGCGGCTGTTCTTCGAGCTCTACGGCCAGGCGCTCCAGGGACGCCCGCACGCCGCCGAGCTCCTGGACGGGATCGTCGAGAACTGGCTCGAGCCGGCGACCGAGCTGAACGTCGCCTTTGGCGTCCCGGAGGTGCTCGCGCGCGCACACGCGCGCCTCGGTATCGCCGTCACCCGCGGGTTGCTGCTGGATCTCGTGGCCACCCGGGAAGTCGAGCGCGTCGACGAGGCGATGCGGGCCTTCATCGACGTCTACGAGGAGTGGCTCAGCGCTCCTCGTCGGAGATCACGTGCAGGACCGCGTTGATCAGCGCCAGGTGAGTGAACGCCTGGGGGAAGTTGCCGAGGTGGCGCCCGGTGGCGGCGTCCAGCTCCTCGGCGTACAGCCCGAGCGGCGAGGCGTGGGCGAGCAGCCGCTCGCACAGCGCCGACGCGCGCGTCTTCTCTCCGATCTCCGACAGAGCTGACACCAGCCAGAACGAGCAGATGAGGAACGTCCCCTCGGTACCGGTCAACCCGTCGTCGGTCTCCTCCACCTTGTAGCGGAGCACGAAGCCGTTCTCGTGAAGCTCGTCGGCGATCGCGCAGACGGTGGCGCGCACGCGCTCGTCGTCCGCGGGCAGGAAGCGGACGATCGGGACCAGCAGCGTCGAGGCGTCGAGCGCGTCGGTCTCGTAGTGCTGGCGGAACACGCCGCGCTCGGATATCCCACGCGCGAGGATGTCCGCCCGGATCTCCTCCGCCACCGCCTGCCACTCCTCGGCCAGCTCCATCTGGCCCTCGATCGCGGCCAGGCGAGCGCCACGATCGAGCGCGACCCAGCACATCAGCTTCGAGGAGACGTAGTGCTTGGGCTCGCCGCGGGCCTCCCAGATGCCCTGATCGGGCAACTGCCAGGCGCCCCGGGCGCACTGGACCTGGGCCTCGAGCACCGGCCACAGGCGCTGCGGGATGTGGCCTCCCATCTTCGTGTGCAGGTAGACCGAGTCGAGCACCGCTCCCCACACGTCGTTCTGGCGTTGCTTGAACGCCCCGTTTCCGACCCGGACGGGCGCCGATAGCTCGTAGCCGGTCAGGTGCTCGAGCTCCCGCTCGGTCAGGTCGCGCTCCCCACCCAGCCCGTACATGATCTGGAGCGTGCCGTCGCCGTCGCGCTCCAGGTCGGCCACGAACTGCATGAAGTCGTCGGCCTCCCAGTCCAGTCCGAGGGCGTGCAGCGCCCACAGCGTGAAGGTCGCGTCGCGCATCCAGCAGTACCGGTAATCCCAGTTGCGCACGCCGCCGGGTGTCTCCGGCAGCGAGGTGGTCGCGGCCGCGACGGTGGCGCCGGTGGGGGTGTAGGTAAGGGCCTTGAGGGTCAGGGCCGAGCGCTGGAGGTGGGTACGCCAAGGGTGGTCGGGGAACCGGCCCTGGGCGAGCCAGTTACGCCAGTAGTGCGAGGTGGTGATCAGACGCCCGTAGGCCTCGTCCTCGGTCGGCGGGAGGGTTGGTGTCGCCCCACGACATGGCCACGAAGCGCTTCTCGCCCTCGACCATCGTGTGCCGCGCCCGCGCCCGGTTGCCCTCGATGCCGAGCCGCAGATCCGAGACCAGGCGCAGCGGCGTCGCCCCGCCGGTGGCCTCGACGGCTGTCCAGTCGTCACCCAGCGCCCTCCACTGCGCCGCCGTGCGCCCATAGTCGAACATCGGCTCGCACACGATCTCGATCGGGACCTGCCCCTGGGTGCACTGGATGATCCGGGCGAGCACGTGCTCGGCGTCGTCGTCCGTCGGTGGGCGCGTGTGCGAGCTCGCCTGGCTGTGCCGGTCGTGCCAGGGCCCGATCGTCATCACGTCGCGCACGACGATCCAGCCCGACGGCGTCATCCAGGTCGTCTCCAGGATCAACGTCCCGGGGATGTAACGGACCGAGAGCGGCACCACGATCCCGTAGGGGCCGACGCGGAACGCGCCTCCGCGCCGGTCGAGCAGCGAGCAGAAGATGCTCGGCGAGTCGAACCGCGGCACGCACATCCACTCGATGCTGCCGTCGGGCGCCACCAGCGCGCCGGTGTGGCAGTCCGACAGGAACCCGTAATCCGCAATGGCGGGGAACGGCGAGCCTCCGCTCAGCGGGATGTCGACCGGCGGCAGCGGGATGCTCGGGCTCATCCGGCGCGACAGGGTATTACGCTGTCGGTGAACGACGGAGGGAGGTCGAAGTGACTGACGAGAAGCCCGCGCGCGATAGCGGATGGCATTCGGGCAGCGCCGACGCGGCGGCGGTTCGCTGGGGTGAGAAGCATCCCGAGGAGGACGTCGAGCACCCCGCCCCGCCCGGCATCCCCGAGGACGAGCAGAGCGTCCCCAACCGCCACTCGGCGAGCGCCGAGGCCGCGTCGCTGAAGTGGCGCGAGCGCCATCCGGCCGAGGGCGAGGACGGGTAGGCGGGTCTCGCTCCGCACGGGGCGCCAGCCCGTGCGCTTATGTATCGGAGTTGAAGTCCGGCAGCCCCAGGCTCTGGAGCCAGTGGTTGACCGTGATGTTGAGCTGGGTGAACTCACCGGTCCAGATGAGCACCCCCATCGCGATCAGCACCGCGCCACCGACGCCGATCACCACCGGGTAGTGGCGCTTGACCACGGCCATGCCTGAGGTCACCTTGCCGAAGGCCAGCCCGGTGATCAGGAACGGGACGCCCAGGCCCGCGCAGTAGATCGCGAGCAGGAACGCCCCGTGCGCGGCCGATCCCGAGACGCCTGTGGCGGTGATGATCGCGCCCAGCGTCGGCCCGGTGCAGGGCGTCCACGCGAGCGCGAACGCGGCGCCGGCGAGGATCGGCCCGCCTCGGCCGGCCCGCTCCATCAGGCTCCCGAAGTGCCATTCGCGGTTCAACCGCGGCACGAACGGCGCGAGCATGAACAGGATCCCCATGACCACGATCACCGCGCCGCAGACCCTGAGCGCGGTCCGGCCGGTGAGGGCGCCGTGGAGCGCCTGCTGACCGATCAGCCCGAGCGCGATGAAGATCACCGAGAAGCTCGCGACGAAGGCGAGGCTCGGGCCGATCACGCGCCGGGCCCGGATCTCGGACGGCCGGACGCCGGCGACGGCGGAGATGTAGCCCGGCACCAGTGGCAGCACGCACGGCGAGAGGAACGAGATCAGCCCCGCGCCGAACGCGACGGGAATTCCGATACCTGAGGCTGGGTCCATCGTTCGGGCAGAGGATACCGGCGGGAGTGGGCCAAATCGGCGGCGCAGGCGGTGGTACGTTCCGTGTCATGGCCACAGCTACATCCACGCTTCAGAACTTCATCGACGGCGAATTCGTCGACCCCGTAGAGGGCGAGACCGAGCCCGTCTTGAACCCGGCCACGGGCGAGGTCATCGCGCAGGCGCCGCTCTCCACGGCGGCCGATGTCGATCGTGCCGTGCAGGCCGCCGGCCGCGCCTTCGAGGGCTGGGCGACGAGCACGCCCGGTGAGCGCGCGCTGGCGCTGATCAAGCTGGCCGACGCGATCGAGGAGCACGCCGACGAGATCTCGGAGCTCGAGGCCGACAACGCGGGCAAGCCGATCAACGCCTTCCGCGACGACGAGATCCCGTTCATGGTCGACAACCTGCGCTTCTTCGCGGGCGCAGCTCGGTGCCTCGAGGGCCGGGCGTCGGGCGAGTACGTGAGCGGCTACACGTCGATGATCCGCCGGGAGCCGGTGGGCGTAGTGGGGCAGATCGCGCCCTGGAACTACCCGCTGATGATGGCCATCTGGAAGATCGGGCCGGCGCTCGCGGCGGGCAACACGGTGGTGCTCAAGCCGGCCGAGACGACGCCCATGTCGACGCTGAAGCTGGCCGAGCTCGTGGCCGAGATCTTCCCCAAGGGCGTGCTCAACGTGATCACGGGCCACGGTGACCCCGCCGGGCAGGCGCTCGTGACCCACGAGGCCGTCGGCATGGTCTCGCTCACGGGCTCGGTCGAGACCGGCAAGTGGATCGCGCGGGCGGCCGCGGACACGCTCAAGCGCGTCCACCTCGAGCTGGGCGGCAAGGCCCCGGTGATCGTGTTCGACGACGTCGACATGGCCACGGCGATGGAGACGATCGCGGGCACCGGCTACTACAACGCCGGACAGGACTGCACCGCGGCGACGCGGGTGCTGGCGGGAAGCAAGGTCTACGACGACGTCGTGGGCGGCCTGGCCGAGCAGGCCCAGGGGCTCGTCCTCGGCGACACGCGCTCCTCCGACACCACGCTCGGGCCGTTGAACTCCGCCCGCCAGCGAGAGCGGGTCGAGGGGTTCCTCGAGCGGCGCCCGTCGCATGCCGAGATCGCCACCGGCGGCGAGGAGCCCGACCGCCCCGGGTTCTTCCTCGAGCCCACGGTCGTGGCCGGCCTCGAGCAGAACGACGAGATGATCCAGCGCGAGATCTTCGGCCCGGTCATCACCGTCCAGCGCTTCAGCGACGAGGCGGAGGCGATTGCCTGGGCCAACGGAACCCCGTACGGGCTCGCGTCTTCGGTGTGGACGCGGGACGTGGCGCGGGCGATGCGGGTGGCGAACGCGCTGCGCTTCGGGTGCGTGTGGATCAACGACCACATCCCGCTGGCCTCCGAGATGCCGCACGGCGGCTTCAAGCAGTCCGGCTACGGCAAGGACCTGAGCATGTACTCCCTCGAGGACTACACCGAGGTCAAGCACGTGATGGTCTCCCTGGCCTGAGAGCCGAATCTCGCCGCCGCGCCGGGTCAGGCGTTAGAGTGACCGGCGGGAAAACGTGGAAGCGTCCACACTTCAAGCAACCGCAGTACGTCCACGCAGCGGTCCCTCCATCGGCGCTTCGCTGCTGCGGCTGCGCTCCGACGAGCAGCTGGTCGCCCTGTTCCGGGCCGGGAGCGACGAAGCGTTCCGCGCCATCCACGATCGGTACCGCCAGCGCCTGTTCGCCTACGCCCGGCAGATGCTGCCCGGCCGTCAGGACGCTGAGGACGCCCTCCAGGACGTGTTCGTCCGCGCCTATGCCGGGCTGCGGGCCAACGATCGGCAGATAGCGCTCCGGGCCTGGCTCTACCGCGTGGCCCACAACCGATGCGTGGACGAGCTCCGCCGCCCCCTGGTCTCCCCCGCCGAGGTCTTCGAGCTGATCAGCATCCCGGAGCAGGATCCGGTGGCGCAGGCCGACCAGCGCGAATCCCTGCGCCGGCTGATCGCCGACGTCCGCCGCCTCCCCCAGCAGCAGCGCTCGGCGCTGCTCATGCGCGAGCTGAGTGGGATGTCCTATGCCGAGCTCGCGGTGACGCTCGAGACCACCGTGCCGGCGGTGAAGTCCCTGCTCGTGAGGGCGAGGATGGCGCTCGCGCTGGCCGTGGAGGCGCGCGAGACCTCGTGCGTGGAGATCCGGGAGGAGCTCGTCCTGGCCCAGGATCGCCGGGTCCGGCCGGGCGCGATGGTCAAGCGCCACATGCGCGACTGCCCCGGCTGCCGCGACTTCCGCCGTGACCTGCGCGGAGTGAGCCGGAACCTGGCTGCGCTCACGCCGGCGCTCGGTCCGCTCGGCGTGGCCGCCAAGGTGCTCGGGTTCGGGTTCGGCGGTGGCGCCGGAGGAGGCGCCGCGATGAGCGGCGGGGTCGCCGGTGGCTCGGCGGCCGGGACGGTCGTCGGATCCGGGGGCGTGCTGGCCTCCGCCGGCGCGCTGGCCACCGGCGCCGGGCACGTGGCCACGCTGATCGTCGCCACCGTCGTCACCGCCGGCGGCGCGGTCGAGATCCAGCAGTCGATCGCCCACGCCCCCGCCCCGATCCATCACCGAGCCCATCACGCCGCCGCGCGGCCCGCTCCCGCCGCCGCGATCCTTACCGTCGGAGACCCGATCGCGGTTCCGGCGAGCGCCGAGTACGCGAGCGAGCCGTACTCGCCCGGCCCCGTGCTGCAGACCGCCGTCAGCACCTCGCCGGTGGCCGCGCCGGCTCCCGCCAGGCTGGCCGCTCCGCCCGCCGCGAAGAAGACGCACGCGACCAAGCCCTCGACGCCGACCTCCACGCCCAAGGCTCCGGGGTCGGATGGTTCGAGTTCGACGACGTCGACCGGCACCGGCGCGCCGACGGTGGGCTCGACCTCGACGACCGGCACCGGCCCGACCGGACCGGGCGCAAGCGGCTCGTCCACCGCCACCGCCACGGGGACCGCGCCGGCTTCGGGAAGCCAGAGCAGCGGGACTCCGGGAACGGCCGCCCAGGGCACATCAGAGTCCTCTCCCGGGACGTCGTCGACGGGCAGCCCCGCGGCATCGAGCGCGGGCGCCGGCTCCGGGCAGGCGGGGACGACGCCAACCAGTTCGTGAGCGCGGTCGGGCAATCGACCGCTACCTCGAGAAGCTAGACCACGAAGAGGTCCTCGTCCGACGGGGCCGGCGCTCCGGCCTCTTCACATTCGTCGCCGTCCACTCGACCGCCCGCGGGCCTTCGCTGGGCGGGTGCCGCATGTGGTCCTACGACGATTCTCGGGCCGCGCTGCGCGACGTCCTGCGCCTGTCGCGCGCGATGACCTTCAAGGCAGCCGTGGCCGACCTTCCGCTTGGGGGCGGCAAGGGCGTGATCATGGTCCCGCACACGGGCCGGCTCTCCTCCGAGCGCCGCCACCAGGCCCTGCTCGACTTCGGCGACACCGTCGCGGCCCTCGACGGCCGCTACATCACCGCCGAGGACGTCGGCACCTCGAGCCGCGACATGGCCGTGATCGCCGAGTGCACCGCTCACGTCGCCGGCCTCGCTCGCCAGCGAGGCGGGTCCGGAGACCCGAGCCCGTTCACCGCGCTGGGGGTGGAGGCGGCGGTGCACGCGGCCTGCGAGCGGGTTTTCGGGTCGGCGTCGCTGAAGGGACGGTCGCTGGCCGTCATCGGGCTCGGCCACGTGGGCTCGCGGGTCGCCAAGCGCTGCGCCCGCGCCGGCGCCACGCTGCTGCTCAGCGACGTCGACGAGCGTAAGCGCCGGGTGGCCTCGGAGCTCGGCGCGACCTGGACCACGCCCGAACGCGCGCTCGAGGCCGAGGTCGACGTGCTCGTCCCGTGTGCCCTCGGCGGGCTCTTCGACGACGAGACGGTCCCGCGCCTGCGCTGCCGGGTCATCGCCGGCGCCGCCAACAACCAGCTGGCCGAGGACTACATCGCCGACGTCCTCGCCGCCCGCGGGATCCTGTGGGCGCCCGACTTCGTGGTCAACGCCGGCGGGATCATCAACATCGCCGAGGAGCTCGAGCGCTATGACCCGGCCGCGGCCCGCCGGCGCGTCCGCGGGATCGCCGACACGCTGCGTCAGATCTTCGACCACGCCGAGGCAATGGGCGCAACGCCGCTGACGGCGGCGATGGAGCTGGCGCGCCGGCGGCTGGCGGCCGCCGCGGCCTGACCCTCGCTACTTCGCGGGCCGCTCCACCCCGTCGGGCAAGCGGCCCTCATCAGCGAGCTTGTCCAGATGCGCCGCGAGCGTGACCGCCGCCGCCGGCCTGAGCGCGGCCGGCGCGTCGTCCCACACCCGATCGAGGAGCTCGTCGACGCTGCGCGCGCCGGCATCGAGGGCGCCAAGAAGCCGCCGCTCGCGGTCGAGGCGGTGTGAGATGTACTGGTCGAGCTTTGCCGCCGGATCGTGGACGGGCGGGCCGTGACCGGGAAGGAGGACGTCGAGCTCCCGGGCGCGCAGTCCTCGGAGTGCATCGAGATATCCGGTGAGCGCGCCCGGGTCGGGCGCGATGAACACGCTTCCCTCCCCCAGGACCGAATCTCCGGTCAGAGCCGCGCGGCCGACGACGAAGGCGAAGTGGTCGGGGGCGTGCCCGGGCGTCGGGACCGGCTCGAGCGGGCCCACGGGCTCGCCGGGGGCGAGCCGGATGTCGACGCCGCCCCGGGCTCCCGCCACCGACACGCCCGGGAAGCGGACCCGGACCGCGGCGACGGCTTCGTTGTGGTCGGCGTGGTCGTGGGTGAGCGCGATCCCGCCGAGCCCTCCGCGGGCCTCGATCTCGTCCGCGAGCGCGGCGACGTGGGCGTCGATCGCCGGCCCGGGGTCGACCAGCCACGCGGGATCGCGGCCCACGATCCACGAGTTGGTCCCGCTGAGCGTGAACGGCCCCGGGTTGTCCGCACGGATGCCGACGATCCCGTGCTCGGGTAGCTCCAACCGGGTCATGGGCCGCCCACCACCGTGTCGGCCAGGATCTCGAGCGCGCGCAGGCCCTGGGGGAGCGGTTCGAGGTCGACGTAGTCGTCGGGGCGGTGGGCGTTGCCGCCGGTGGTGACGCCCACGGTGATCGCCGGGATGCCGTGCCCGTAGGCGGCGTTGGCGTCGGTCGAGGACGTGCCCTCCTGCGCCGGAGCCAGGCCCGCTCGCCGGCGAGCGTCCCGCGCGGCCGCGACCAGCGGATGGTCAGGCGAGGTGTGGCCGGAGGGACGCTCTCCAAGGGGTTCGAGCGCCGCGCTCAGCCCGTCCGGGGCCGGGTTGAAGTGCGCCCGGGCGAGGCCGCTGATGTCGCTGAGCGCGGTGGCGTCCTCGGAGCGAAGGTCGAGCTCGAGCGTCGCCTCGGCGGCGATCGTGTTGATGCTGGTTCCGCCCTGAATCCGTCCGATGTTGACGGCCACTGCGGGGGACACGCTGCTCGCGAGGAACGTGGCGGCGCGGGTGAGGAGCCCGTGGACGGCACTGGGGGTACCGCGATCGGCCCACGAGTGCCCGCCGGGTCCGCGGTAGATGACCCGGTAGCGCACCGAGCCGACGCCGCCGATCTCGATCCGGTCGAGCATCGCACCCTCGATCGCCACGAACCCGTGGCAGTCGGTGTGGGTGAGGAGGTGCTTGGCGCCGCGAAGGTCGCCGAGGCCCTCTTCGCCGACGGTGGCGGCGAGCACCAGCGCGCGGCGGGCGGCCTGGCGGCCAGGTGCCGCGCAAGGTGGACCAGAGCCGCCACCCCCATCGAGTTGTCGCCGATCCCGGGGGCGATGAGGCGCGCGCGCTCCGCGTCCTCGGCGATCTCGATCGGCTGCTCGGGCCCGAACACGGTGTCGAGGTGGGCGGCGAAGACGATCGCCGGCTCCCCCCGCGTCGCCGGTGGCGGCGACGACGTTCCCGACCTCGTCGAGCTCGGGCTGCCAGCCCGCGTCGCGCAGGAGCTCCGCCACGGTGTCTGCCCGCGCCTCCTCCGCGAACGTCGGCGCCGGCACCACGCAGATGCGCCGGCAGTCCGCCACCACGCGCGCCACGGCATCCGGGCCATTCACGTCCGGGAGGCTACCTTCCGCTCATGGCGCCCACGCTCCAGCTGGCCCACACCGCCGACCTCGGCGGCGACGCCCTCCGCGCCGCGCGGGCGCTGCTCGACGACGTCTTCGGCGACGAGATGAGCGATTGCGACTGGGATCACGCGCTGGGCGGCATCCACGCGCTCGTGTGGGACGGCGGGCAGGTGATCGGGCACGCCTCGGTCGTCCAGCGCCGTCTGCTCCATGCCGGTCGGGCGCTGCGGACCGGGTACGTCGAGGGCGTGGCGGTGCGGGCGGATCAGCGCCGGCGCGGCCACGGGACGGCGAGCCGACCTGTGTGGCATACTCACCTGCGACCGGCGCGACGGCGACCTGTGGTGAGGAGGGCCGCTACCGCGCCACCGTGCGCGCGCTCCGTCCGCGCTCGAGGCCCCAGCTGACGATCCGCTCGGCGTGGATCCGGATCAGCGGCGTCGGCAGTGCGATCGCCTCGCCGCGGCCGCGCACCTCGATCCCCCGCGGCCGCCACGGGTCGGTGCTCTCCAGATCGTCGATCACGATCGCGGCCCGTCCCGTGCGCGCGATGTCACGGAACTTCTTCGAGCCCTCCAGCTCGTGGCCCCCGATGTCGATCGTGTCCCGCGCGGCGTTGTAGATCCAGCCCACCGGGACCACGTGCGGCGTACCATCCGCGCCGACCGTGGCGACCCGTCCGAGCTGCTGCCCGCCGGCCAGATACCGGAGCTCTGCCTCGGTGAACACGCTCATCGCTAGTCACCGATGCTCGCACAGGGAGCGACCGTGAAGCTCTCGCGCCGGGTCGCCCGCTTCAACAAGCGCGTCAACAACCCGATCCAGGGGACCTACGCGTGGCTCCTGCCGCCGTGGGCGCTCATCGTCCATCGCGGGCGCCGGTCGGGTCGCCGGTACCGGACGCCGGTGCTGGCGTTCAGGCGCGACGGCACGCTGGTCGTCGCGCTGCTCTACGGCGAGGAGTCGGACTGGGTGCGGAACCTGCTGAGCGGCGGAGGGCAGGTGGTCCGCGGCGGACGCACGTTCCGGGTCAACCGGGTCGAGGTCGTCGATACGGCCGACGCCGCGATCCTGTCGAGGCTCTCACCCCCGGCGCGCGCCTACTGCCGGCTCGCCGAGAAGCAGCTCATGCTCGAGCTCGCGCGCGGGTGATCGTCGGGCGCTCGGCCGCCGGGCGCCGCCCTGTTCACCCGCCGGCCGTGACGGTCACCGCCAGCGATCTGTTCCGACACGCGTCCTGGTCTGTGCCACTGCTCCGCATGGCCAGCGCAACCGTGCCGTCGTACCCGCCCGCACGCTCGACGATCCCCGTGACGGTGGCGGTGAACCAGCGGGCCTGGCAACCCGGAATGTCAGCGGCGGCCATGGTCTCGGCATCGCCATTGGGCTCCTCCGGGATCGACACGGCGAAGCGGGGCAGAGCTCGGCTGGCTTGGGAGCCGGTCGTGGCGCTGAAGGGGAGGGTCTCGGTGGCACCGGGGCTGAGCCCGGCGGGCGATCTCGGCGCCCCGACCTTGATTGCCCACCGCGGAGGGTTCGCGCGAGTGCCGGCTACGGGGAGCGCCGTCGCCAACAGGGCCAGCACGCCGATCGCCGTACCCACGACGGCCACCTTCCTGAAGGCCGGCCTGGCGCCTGCCCGCCTGGCTCGAGGCGTGGCCCGATTCCACGTCCACCGAGTCCCCTGGCTCCCGGACCGCCTCAGGGTCCGCTTCCAGGATCGCTTCATCGCCCGGTGCCAGGACCACGTCCTGGCCCGCTTCCAGAACCGCCTCATCTCCCGGCCCCAGAACCGGCTCATCGCGCGGGTCCAGGACCGCCTGAGCGCACGGGCCCACGACCATCTCATGGCCCGACGCCGCGACCGCCTCGTGGCCCGTCGCCGCGACCGGCTCACGGCCCGTTCCCAGGGCCGCTTCATCGGCCGCTCTCAGTCCTGTGATTCGTCACGGTGTTCATCGAGTCGACCGACCGTGAATCGAATCGGCAGCGAGCTCGCGGACGTTGAGGCCGAGCCCTCGATCACCGTACGGGCGTCTCCTGCGTTCGTCCGACGTTGGTTTCCATGAATCCGCTTTACGCACTGATAAAATGGTAAAGCGATGAGCAGGGTCTCCCGAAAGCATCAGGTCACGCTCCCCGTAAGCGTTCTCCGGGATTCCGGCCTGGCCGCCGGCGACGAGGTCGTCATCCGGGCGATTGGCCGAGGGCGGATCGAGGTCGAGCGTGCCGACGACGTCATTGACCGCTTTGCGGGCAGTCTCCCGGCCGGCACGTACTCACGCGGCTATCTCGATCGGCTGCGTGACGAGTGGCGCGCGTAGCGCTCGACACAGACATCGTGATCGCGTTCCTCGACCCTGGGGACGATCAACACGCCACGGCGGTCGCGGAGCTGCGGCCACGATTAGCGGCGGGGGACGAGCTGCTCGCGGCAGCGACGGTATACGCCGAGAGCATCGTGCGGCCGCTGCAACAAGGCACCGACGCAACGGTCGATGAGTTCTTCGATGCAGCCGGGATCTCGATCGTCCCGATCGATCGCGCGGTCGCTCGCCGCGCGGCAGCGCTGCGAGCCGGACATCAGTCACTGCGGCTCCCGGACGCGATGTCGCTTGCGACAGCGATCGCGACCGACTCGACGCTGCTCACGCTGGACAAGAAGCTGCGCCAAATCGCCCGGCGCGTTCAGCCTTCATCCTGACCCGGACATCCGGCGCGCATCCTTGCGTCGCGGATCCCCGGGTGGCGCACCGGTAACCACGGACAACGAGGCCGCCTTGTTTCCAGGCTGGCTATGTGGCGGGGTTGAGTGGAGCGGCGGCGGGTCCGCCTTGGAGGCCGAGACGGACGAGTTCCGCGCGCGAGGCGATGCCGAGTTTGCTGAAGACTTTGCGCAAGTGGTAGTCGACGGTGCGGGGGCTGATGAACAGCTGGGCCGCGATCTCGCGGTTCGTCAACCCGTCGGCGGCGAGCCGGGCGATCTGAAGCTCTTGTGGGGTGAGCTGATCCAGGGTGGAGGCATCGCGGACTCTGGCTGTTTCTCCGGTCGCGCGCAGCTCGGCTTCGGCGCGCTGCTCCCAAGGAAGCGCGCTGAACGCGCGGAAAGTCTCGAGCGCGGCTCGCAGGTGCGGGCGCGCGTCTTGGCGCCGTCGCTGACGACGTAGCCATTCCCCGAACAGCAGCCTCGTGCGGGCACGCTCGAAGGGCGACAGTGCGGTTGCCAAATCAAGCGCGCGACGAAATGCGGCCTCGGCGTCGTTCTCGTCGACGAGCGCGAGGCACCGCGCCAGCAGGGCCCGGGTGCCGTCAGTCGGCGCCTGGCTCACCCAGGCGCGATAGCCGTTGAGCGCCGGTGTCGCGTCGTTCGCTCGGCCCGTTCGTGCGGCGGCCTCGACGAGGTCGGGGACCGCGGCCAGGGCGATGGTGGGATGGGTGCCCGGTCGCTGCGGAGTGGTCAGCTCGAGCAACCGCTCGACGGCTTCCTCGCTTCGTCCGGCGCTGAGCTCGACAAACCCAAGCGTCAGCTCGGCATCGCTGGCCAGCCGGCTCGATCCGCTCCGGCGGCCGATGCTCAGCGCCTCGCTCGCGTGCCGACGGGCGTCCTCGTCGCGGCCCCAGACCGCTTCGACGGTGGCCAGGTTGACGAGATGAGCTCCGGTCCCGTACCCCACATCGAGCGAGAGTCGGTAACCCTCCTCAGCCACTGCGTAGGCGAGCGAGAACTCGCTGTTCCAGCCGAGCTCCTGCCCATAGCGTTCGAGTGCCAGGGGAAGCACGCTGAGCAGCCCTTTATTGCGCGCGAGCTCGACGGCGCGGCGCGCGTAGCGCAGTCCGGCCCCGAATCCCTGGCTGACCGACGCGGAGTCGGCGGCCCAGATCAAGGCCCGGGGATCGTCCAGCAGCGCGACACGCGCGAGGGCATCCGTGAACGCGCCATCAGCGGCGGCGTGGTCGCCGGACCAGATCGCCCGCCACGCCGACGCCGACGCGACTTGGAAGCGGTTGCGCTCGGTGGTCGGCGAGATGGTCAGGACGCGGTCGCAGACCTCGGCGACAGCTGCCATGTCCCCGGCGTAAGCGGCTGCCTCGGCCGCCTCCTGGAGCAGCTCGAGCGCGAACGAAGAATCCGTCGTTAGCCGCGCGCCGTCCATCAGGGCCGGATAGGCCCTGACGAGGCTACCGGCGCGGAACTCGATCACGCCTTCGAGGTAACGCAACCGGGCGGCGAGCTCGCCGGTGGCCATGGGAAGCGCCGCGGCGATCGCCTCCCTCGCCCGGGCGGGCTGGCCGCCATCCCACGCCGCTTGCGCCGAGGCGGTCAAGCGCCTGCCCCGCGCGACCTCCTCCGCGCTGAGCTCTGCGGCGCGCCGAAACGCCGTGGCCGCGGACGCGTGAGCCGCCCGCAGTTGCGAACGTCGCCCGGACGCCTCGAGCGCGGCGGCCACCTCCTCGTCTTGGCTCGAGGCTGGCCGATCGCCTGGTGCCAGACACGACGGTCGACGTGCTCCTCGCCCGACAGCGCCGCGGCGAGGCTGAGGTGCGCTTGGCCGTCGGCGATTGAGTGTCGCGCCGTCATATACCGCGGCCCTGACGAGCGGGTGACGGAAGACGATCGTCCCGCTGGTGGTCGCGATCAGTCGCGCGTCCTCGGCGGGATCGAGTGCATCGCCGCCCAGCCCGAGCTCGGCGAGAGCGCGCAACACGACCGATACCTCCCCGCTGTCGTCGGCCGCCGCCACGAGCAATGCCGACCGTGTCCCCTCGGGAAGATGATCGATCCGCGCGCGGAAGGCCTCCTGAAGCCGCGGCGTGAGCGGGATCGTCGCGGGAAGCGGTCGCTCACCCCGACGCTGGGCGGCCGACAATGCGCCGGGCAGCTCGAGCAGGGCGAGCGGATTGCCGTTGGCCTCGGCGAGCAGCCGCTCACGAACCGCCGGGGACGCCTCGCCCGCGATCCCGGCCACGATGGCGTTCGCGGAGGCGGGATCGAGGCCCCCGAGGAACAGCTCCGGCAAGCCCGGGGCGTCGAAATCGTGGACGTCGCCCTCACGCGCGGTGAACAGCATCGTCACGGGCTCGGCGGCCAGGCGGCGGGCGGCGAATACGAGCGCGTCGGCCGACGGGCGGTCGAGCCATTGTGCGTCGTCGATCACGCACAGCACCGGCCCGGCCTCCGCGGCCGCAGCGAGGAGCCCGAGGACGGCGGCGGAGACCAGGAAGCGGTCCGCGCCGGCCGAGGGGGCAAGTCCGAGGGCGCCGGCGAGCGCCGCCGCCTGCGCCGGCGGAAGCTCATCGAGCCGGTCCATCACGGGCCGCAACAGGCCGTAGATTCCGGCGAACGGGAGATCGGACTCCGCGGCGATCCCGGTGGCGCGCAAGCGCGTGATCCCGGCCGCCTGGCGGACGGCGTACTCGGCAAGGGCGCTCTTACCGATCCCCGCCTCGCCGCGGATGACCAGCGCGCCGCTCGTTCCGTTGCGAGCGTCGTCCAGCAGGCGGTCGATCGCCGCCTGCTCTTGCTCTCGGCCGATCAGGGCCGCCGGTCTTCCCGGACTATCCGCGCGATCCGTCACGCGGAGATCGTATTTGGGGCCGGCCGTCTCGATGTCTCACGGTGCGTGCGCCTGGTGGCTGGGGCTCGGGAGCGGGCGAGACGCCGCCCCCGGCCCCGGTGGTCTGCGTGGTTAGCTGACTGGGTGGTTTGAATGGATCACGCCGTCGGGATCAACGGCGGCCTTGATCGCCTTGAGTCGGTCGTGAGCCGCGGCGTCCCAGAACGTGCCGGGCTCGCGGCGCGTCTCGGCGAAGTTCATATAGGTGCGCTCCGCCCGCCACGGAGCCATCGCGGTCATGACCGCCTGAACCTGCGCGCTGACCGGCCCTTCGAGCTCGGCGACGGGCGTGGCTCCAACCGCGTACAACACGTGCTCTCCGGCGAGGGCGGCCAGCGCTCCGTTCCGCAGCCGCGCCCGCCCGAGCTCACCGCCGAGGTGTCGAACCTCGACCGAGAGAAGCGGGAAGGCCGCGTCGGCTCCGGCCACGCCACGAGCGCCTCGATTGCCTCGGCGGGCAACTCGCTCAGCATCATGCCGTCACCGACACCGGCCACGGGGAACTCCGGATCCATGTGGATGTGGCTGAGCGCCGGCATCGGCACGGTCTGCACCGTGTCGTTGACCGGTCCGAGTGCCCGCAGAGGCGCCAGCAGCTCGTCGGCCTGCGCGGTGTCACCCACGTGATAGGCCTCGACGACCACGAACGACTTGCCTCGCACCGGCTCAGGGATCTCCGGGATCGGGGGAAGCTGGAGGAACCGACCGACTGTGGTCAGCTCCTCCGGAGGCTGGGACTCGCGTCAGCTCGCGCCAGGCGTGCAGCACGTCGCCGCCACGTTCGATGGGGTACCACAGGATCCCGGCGTACGCCTCGGTGATCGGCAGGAGCCGAAGCTCGATCGCGGTGACCACACCGAAGTCACCGCCGCCACCGCGCAGCGCCCAGAACAGGTCCGGCTCGTCTCGGTGGTCGACGCGCCGATGTTGCCCGTCGGCCGTCACGATCTCGATCGCCTCCACATGGCTGGCGGCGAGGCCGTAGCGGCGCCCGAGCCAGCTAAGGCCGCCGCCGAGCGTGTAGCCCACCACGCCCACATCGGGCGAGGAGCCCGCCAGGGTGGCGAGCCCGTGGGCGGCCGCCGCTTCGACCAGCTCCAGCGACAGCGTGCCGGCCTCACGCGGCGCGATCCGGCGCGCCGGATCGATGTGAACTGCCCGCATGCGGTCGGTCCGCACCAGCAGCGTGCCCGCGAGCGAGCCGAGGGGTCCTGCGTTGTGACCGGTCCCCTGCGCGGCAACGCGTAGGCCGTGCTGACGGGCGTAGGCGAGCGCGTTCGTCGACGTCGCCGGGCGTCTCCGGATAGACGACGGCCGCAGGGCGCTGGTCGACGGCCAGATTCCACGCGCGCGCGGGCGGCGTCGTAGCCGGCATCGCCAGGACGGACGAGCTTGTCGTTCAGCGCCGGGGCGCCGGGGGTGAGGGCGGACAGGATGGACATGAGGTTCCTTTCGGTGAGTGATGGATTGACTGGGGTGATCAGCTGATCTCGGCCGCTGGATCGACGGCGGCCCGGGCCCCGATGGCCGTGGCCGGGGCCATCCGGCGGTCGCGGAGGAGAGCGACGGTGGCGATGGCCTCCGGCCGCCGCAAGCCCGGCCCCGACGAGGAGGGCGTGATGAAAGCCGTCCACGTACGCGCCGCCGGGCCCGTGACCGAGGGCCGCGCCGGCGGGGACGAGCGCACCGAAGGCGGCGACGCCGATCGCGAGACCCCCCTGCCGGAAGGCATCGTTGACGCCGGCCAGCAGGCCGCTATTGGCGTCAGACCCTGCCCCGAGGGCGATCGCGCCGAGCGCCGGGTTGAGGACCCCGGTGCCCAGGCAGACGAGCAGGTCGCCCGGCAGGATCGCCGTCCAGGCAGACCGTGACCCGGTCATCGTCATCAGCACGAGGCCAGTGCTGACGAGGGTCAGGCCGACAGCCACCAGTCGACCGGGCGTGACCCGCTCAGCGAGCTGCGCGCTCGTGCCGGAGGCGACGAACAGCAGTACCGAGCCCGGCATGTAGACCAGCCCAGCGTCAAGCGCCGACAGGTGCAGGGTGTCCTGCAGGTACAGCGTCATGTACAGGTACAGCGCGAAGAACGAGGCGGAGATCGTGAACGCGGCGACCTGGGCGGCGGTGAAATCCTGCCGGTGGAACAGGCCCAGCGGCAGCATCGGCACCGGTGAACGTCGCTCGACGGCCACGAAGGCCATCAGCAGGACGAGGCCGCCGATCAGCTCCGCGATGATGGCGGCGCTCCCCCACCCATCGGTGTTGCCGCGCAGGAGCGCAAGCACGAGCAGGAACAGGCCGCCGGTGAGGACGAGCTGTCCCGGCCAGTCCAGGCGACGGGCGCTCGGGTCCGTGATTCGCGCAGCCACCCGGCGGTGGCGAGCAGCCCGGCGACGCCGAGCGGGACGTTGATGAAGAACACCGCCCGCCATCCGAGGCCGCTGGTCAGGGCTCCGCCGACGGCCGGGCCGATGGCGAACGCGCCGCCGATGGTTGCTCCGTAGGCGGCCAGGGCGCCCGAGCGCTCCCGCGGTGAAGGGAACGCGTCGGCCAGAATGGCCAGCGAGCTCGCGAACATCAGGGCGGCGGCGAGACCCTGGACGGCGCGGGCGACGTCGAGCACCGCGATGCTCAACGCCTCCGCACAGGCCAGCGACGAGACCGTGAAGAGAGCGACGCCCCATGTGAACACGCGGCGGCGTCCGCGCCGGTCTGAGATCGATCCGGCGCTCAGCACGACCGCGGCGAG
>CAWITQ010000001.1:0-91417 GCA_963839105.1 uncultured Solirubrobacterales bacterium | reverse complement strand
AACCTCGATTATCTCTACGTCATGAACTGGTCCCTGTGGGGCGACATCAAGCTCATGCTCCGCACGGTCCACGTAGTCCTGCGCGGAAACGGCGCCTACTGACCGCGATCGGTGCCGCGCCGGGTGGGCCGCTCGGCCCGTGCGCGGACCGTCCGATTTTCATCCTCGGGCTCCGGTAGGGAGAGTCGCGGGTAAGCGTTTCTCGGTGTGTCGACCGCACTCGTTCACGACTACCTGCTGGTGATGCGGGGAGCGGAGCGAACGTTTGCGGCTATCGCCGACTGCTGGCCGGCGGCCGACCTCTACACGCTGCTGTATGACCCCACCGGTACGCAGGGGCGGTTCGCTGATCGAAACGTAACGCCGTCGTACCTGCATCGCCTCCGCCTTCGCCAGGACAACTTTCGCCGCGCCCTGCCGCTGTTCCCGAGGGCTGCGGAAAGCCTCCCGGTCGGTGCGCACGATCTCGTCCTCTCCAGCTCGAGCGCGTTCGCTCACGGCGTCAAGGCGTCGGCCGACGCCGTGCATGTCTGCTACTGCCATTCGCCCTTCCGGTATGCCTGGCACGAGCGCAGCCGAGCATGTGACGAGGTGCCCACGCCGCTGCGGCCGCTGCTGCGGCGCACGCTTGATCAGGTCCGCGCCTGGGATGCTCGGGCAGCCAACGCGGTCACTCACTACGTCGCCAACTCAGAGACGACCCGGCGTCGCATCCACGACTACTACGGCCGTGAGAGCGCGGTCATCCACCCACCGGTTGACGTGGCGCGGTTTGCTGCCGGAGAGCCCAGGACTACGCGCTGATGGTCACGGAGATCGTCGCCCACAAGCGCGTCGAGATCGCGCTCAGAGCGGCTCAGCGGGCGGGGCAGCGGATCAAGGTGGTCGGCACCGGACCGGAGCTGCGAGCACTTCAAGCGCGGTTCGGCGACACCGCTGAGTTCCTCGGCCGGGTTCCCGACAGCGAGCTTCGCGGCCTCTACGCGGGCGCGCGCATGTTCGTCATGACGAACGTCGAGGAGTTCGGGATCGCTGCGGTGGAGGCGCAGGCTGCGGGGCGGCCGGTCGTGGCCGCCGCGGCCGGAGGCGCGCTCGAGACAGTGATTCCCGGCGAGACCGGTGTGCTCGTGCCCGAGGACGACGTGGATGCCTTCGCCGAAGCGTTTCGCTACACCGACTTCGACCGGTTCTCACCGCAAGCGGCACGGCGAAACGCAGAGCGCTTCTCGGTCGCGCGGTTCCAGCGGGAGTTGCGAGCCACGGTGGCGCGAGCGCTTGAGCGGCCGCGCCAGTACGAACCGCACGCGCTCGTGGCGGCCTGACGTGTCTGCCTCCTCGACGGTTCACCAGGAGACGTTGGCCGGTGCGTACGCCTCGGCCTCGGGAGAGCTCGAGGCGGTCCTTCCGAGCCCGGCGTCTCGTGCGACGGCGGGGGTCGGAGCCGGCACGGCGGCGCGCTGGCGTTTCTACGGGCGGTGCTCGTAACCATGCGGCCACGGCAGTGGACCAAGAACGCTCTTCTGGTTGCGGCGGCCGGCGCGGCCGGCGCGCTGGGTCGGAATCACGTGCCTGTCCACCTTGCCCTCGCAACCGTGGCGTTCTGCCTGCTCGCGTCCGGGATCTATGCCGTCAACGACGTCCGAGACCGTTGCGAGGACCGTCTCCATCCGCGCAAGCGCCACCGTCCGGTCGCTGCCGGGACCATCGGCCCGAGGGCCGCCACGGCGCTCGGCATCGCGCTCATGCTGTCGGGGCTCGCGCTGTGTGTGGTGGTGCGGCCGCTGCTCGCACTCGTGGGAGGCGGCTATGTCCTTCTGACACTTGAGCTACACGCTTGTTTGGCGGCGCGTCGTCGTCCTCGACCTGGTGGCGATCGCGGGCGGGTTCGTTCTCCGGGCGGTGGCGGGAGGAGTCGCCGCTCCGGTTTACCTGTCTCGGTGGTTCGTGCTGGTGGTCACGGCGGCGTGCGATACTGGTCGCCGCCGGCAAGCGCCATGCCGAGCTGCAGCGCAGCAGCATGACCGGCGAGTCCCGACGGCGGGTCCTCGAGCTGTACACGCTGGGGGCGCTCCGCTGCATCGCGATCGCAAGCGCTGCTGCTGCGGTGATTGCCTACAGCATGTGGGCGATCAACCTTCCGGTGGTGAACGGGATCCCGTGGCGACCCATCACGATCGCTCCTTTCGCGATGTGCCTCGCTCGCTATGGCCTGGTCTTGCGGGAGGGAGGCGGAGAGGCTCCCGAAGATCTGATCCTCTCAGACCGCTGGCTGCTTCTGGCCTTCGCGAGCTGGCTGCTGCTGTTCTCGCTGGGCGTCGCGGCGAGTTGAGCTCGAAGAAACGTCGACATCAGGGCTTGGCGGTGAAACCTCAGTCCGGCGCGATGGTTGGCGCGCAGAAACGAGATCGACGGCAGCTGACCAGGGGGCCCGATGCACATTGATCCCTACATCGTGCTTGGCAGCGCCATCGTTGGCTTGCTCGTCGGTGTGACCGGGGCCGGCGGTGGCGCGCTGATGACTCCGATGCTGATCTTGCTGTTCGGCGTCACGCCGATCTTCAGCGATCGCGAGCGATCTTATCGCGGCTGTTCTGATGCGTCCCGTGGGAGCGCTCGTGCACTTCCGCGCCCGTACGGTGAACTTTCGCCTGGTCCGATGTTTGATGCTCGGCTCGGTTCCAGCTGCTTTCGTGGGGTCCTACTTGCTTCACGTCCTGGGCCACGCCAAGACCGCCCAGCACGAGGTCGAGGTGGCCCTTGGAGTTGCGCTCCTCGTCGGATCCGTCGCGATGGTCCTGCGGGTGGTTCTCGACTGGCGCTCGGGCGCGTGCCGGATGGCGACATGCCGCGACGTTGCCGTGCGGCCGCTCATGACAATTGCGGTCGGAGCGATAGGCGGCCTCATCGTGGGCATCACCTCGGTGGGATCCGGGTCGCTAATGATCGTCCTTCTGCTGTTCGTCTATCCCACCATCCGGGCCAATCAGCTTGTCGGAACCGACCTCACGCAAGCCGTCCCGCTGACGCTGGCGGCGGCGCTCGGGGCGCTGGTGTTTGGACACATTGAGCTCGGTATCACGACATCGCTCGTGATCGGCAGCGTTCCGGCGGTCGTCCTGGGCTCGCTTGTGTCTTCAAGGGTGCCCGATCGGTACGTACGACCGGCGATCGCGCTGGTGATCTTTGCTTCGGGCCTGAAATACACCGGCGTGGGCATGGCAGCCCTCGGCTCGGTAGTAGCCGCAGCGATAGTTGTTTCGGCCGTCGGATGGGTCAGCTATGCCCGCCCCTGGCGGCGCGGCAGGAGCCAGCAACGTGCGCCGGTGGCGGCGAGCACTGGGACACGGTTAGGTCACCTGCTGACACGTGACCTAAGCTGACGTCGCTCGACTCCGGTCCGGGGCGCAAGGTGGTTCTCCTGACAGGTACTTCAAAACAGGTACGAAAAGCTCACGTACGGCGCCGGAAGGGTCGGATCCGACCGCCGTGGTCTTGTAATGACGTACAAGACCACACCGTCATGTGTCAGGGCCTGGCGTTCGGTAACCGTAACTCTTTCCTCTCCTCCTCCTTCGACTGGGAATGGTGCGAAGGTCGATGAGTGTCAGTTCGTTGGAGCCGCGGCATAACCGTGTCTGACACCAGGTCTAGCGCCACAACCGCGAATCGGCGTACGCCGCCGATGCCATTCGCTTGCAGACTGCGTTGTTGACGTTCCGTCGGTTAGATCATCGGAGCCGCTCGGCCGCTGGCACAACCTGAACCCGGATCCTGCCCATTGCGGTGGGCGGTCCGTCCGACTCAGCGGAGCATGTACGCTCTCGCATCAGATGCCAGTACGACGCGCCTTGGTCACTGGGATCACCGGGCAGGACGGCTCGTACCTCGCGGAGCTCCTGCTCGATCGCGGGTATGAAGTCCACGGGCTCGTCCGCCGTTCGTCGACTGAGAAGTTCGACCGGATCGAGCATCTGCGCGACCGGATCACGCTCCATCAGGCGGATCTACTCGACCATCGCTCTCTGGTCGACGCGATGCGGGCGGCGAGGCCGAGCGAGATCTACAACCTCGCGGCGATGTCGTTCGTGGCCGTCTCGTGGATCCAGCCGACGCTCACGGCTGAGTTCACCGGCGTGGGCGTGACGCGGATGCTCGAGGCGATGCGCGAGACCTGCCCCGAGGCGAGCTTCTATCAGGCGTCCTCGAGCGAGATGTTCGGCAAGGTCCGGGAGGTTCCGCAGACCGAGTCGACACCGTTCTATCCGCGCTCTCCGTACGGCGTGGCGAAGGTCTACGGGCACTTCATCACGGTCAACTACCGAGAGTCGTACGACCTCCACGCCACCAGCGGCATCCTGTTCAACCACGAATCGCCCGTCGCGGCCTGGAATTCGTGACCCGCAAGATCAGCTGGCACGCCGCCGCGATCAAGCTCGGGCTTGGTCGACAAGCTGCATCTCGGCAACCTGGACGCGGAGCGCGACTGGGGCTTCGCCGGCGACTACGTCGACGCGATGTGGCGGATGCTTCAGCGCGACGAGGCGGCCGACTACGTGATCGCCACCGGCGTCGCGCATTCGGTCCGCGAATGCGTGGAGATCGCGTTCGACCAGGCCGGCATCGACATCGAGAGCCATGTCGAGATCGACGAGTCGCTCAAGCGGCCGGCCGAGGTCGACCACCTGATCGGCGACCCTTCGAAGGCCAAGCGAGAGCTCGGTTGGGAGCCGCGGGTGAGCTTCGAGGGCTTGATCCGGATGATGGTCGACGCCGACTACGCAGCTTCTCAGCGGAGCTTCGAAGGCGTCGTATGCCCGCCCTAGCGCCAACGTCCCCTTAGGCTTGCGTAACCGAGGCGCGACGCAGGAGCACTCATACACGCCAGCCTGGATCGCGGGAAGTTGCCGCGCCCGCCCAATCCTTCGTGCTCGGGACCGAGCACAGTTTCGCATGGGGTCCTTGCTCTCTGCGTTTCGCTCGGCGTGCGCTCTCCAGGTACCCAATTGGGACGACATGCGCGTATCCAGGGCGCATCCGCCACAAAGGTACACGTGGCGACGCGGGAACAACACCTTCGTGTCAGCGGCCGGTGACTTCCGTGCAGCCACTTCCGTTTGCTGGAGCGCCGCGCGTGCTCCAAGCAGGGCGGCAGCGAGCCTCCTCGGGTCGACCTCCGCAGGCGCGGTGACACGTGTCAGCTGCGCGCATGCCGTCAGGCGGGCGCAGAGATCGAGCTGGCCGAGAAGCCGCTCGGGCGTGCGGATGACGAAAGTTGTAGCTCGACGCGTGCAGCTGGCGAGAAGGCGACGTGACCGGCTCGAAGCTCACGTTCGTGAGCTCGGGGTGGCGGTCGAGGAAGTAGAACGCCGCCACCGGCGCCGCGCGGAAGGGCTCGGTTCGCATGCGCGTCTCGAGCCGATCGGACCCGAGGACCGACCCGAGCGAGCTCTGTTCACTCGCGCGAGAGGAGCTCAGCCGTCGTGTGCCGAGGTTGAAGTGCGGCGGACCCGGATGGGCCAGCACCGCTCGCCGCATAGCTCGAGCGCGAGCGCGTCGTCGGTGAAGAAACTCGCCCCGGCAAGCGCGCAGGCATCGCTGCCAGCGTGCTCTTGCCGCCACCGCTTTCTGCGGTGATGGCGAGCAGGCCTGCCGTCGATCGCCACAGCGCCGGCGTGAAACACCTCGACCCCTTGCGCGAGCGCGGCGAACGGGAGCGCTCCCGGAACAGGCCGCGCTGCCAGCGCCACGCCTCGTGGCTCGACGGACGCAGCGAATCACCACGGCCATCCGGCGAGATCGAGAAGCGGCCGGCGCCGGGCAGGTGAAGCAGGTGGCCGAGCTCGGCGTCGTGGTAGATCACGCGGCCCTGGCCCAGCGCGCCGGCGACGGGCCCTTCCAGACGCTGGCGAGCGCGCTCGCTTCGACCCGCTCGACCCAGGTCTGCGGTCCGGCTCATATCCCCGCCGACCACGCCCTCGACCGGGAAGTCCGCCGTGACGGCGAGACCGAACGCCGCGAACGTCACGCGTCTCAGCTCAGCGTCACCTGCGAATCGGGACCGAGCCGCAGGTGGAGGCCCTTTGGCAGCTCGAAGCTCCGGATCACCGTGGCCCGTTCGCCGATGATGCTCGCCTCGATGCGCAGGCCCGGATGCCGTAGCTCCGCGCGCGCCAGCACCATGCTGTTGTCGATGTCGGCGCCGCTGACCACCGCGCCGGCGCCGATCGCGGTGTAGGGACCGACGAAGGAGTCCTCGACGACGGCGCCGTCGTCGATGACGATCGGGCCGTGGAGCGTGCAGCCCGAGATCCGCGCCTCGGGACTGATCGCGACGCGGCCGTGCACCCGGTTGCCCTCGCCGAACTCGCCCTCGACCGCCGGCACCGGCAGCACGTCGAGCAGCATGCGGTTCGCCGCCAGCAGCGAGTCGTTCGAGTCCCCGTAGAACCAGTGCTCCCCCACGTCGCATACGGCGGTACGGATGTCGCTCTCGAGCAGCGAGTCGACCAGGTCCCGCCGGCTCTCGGTCGGCGCCAGCAGCTCGTGCAGGATGGGACGCGTCGACGGTGCGAGCAGGAGCGCCGTCTCGCATACGCGATCTGGATCGCGCGGGTCGCGCGCTGCGCTGCGGCGGGGGGCGCGCGCCTCCGCGCCGAGCAGGACGAGGTCGACGTTGCCGCCCTCGTAGCGCTCGCACATCTTGGCCACCTGCCGCGGGAACAGGCAATCGCCTGGATGGACGAGTACGGATCCCTCCGACAGAGCGTCGTCGATCTCGCTTAGCACCGCGCTCTCGCCGCCCTCGGGTTGCGCGTCGATGTACGCCACCGCGATCCCCCAGGAGCGGCCACCGTTGAGCACACGCTCCAGCTCGCTCCGGATCCCCGTCGTCGCGATCACCCTTGCCTGACCGATGCCGGCGCCTGCGAGCTCGTCGAACACGTGGCAGATCAGCGGCAGGTTCGCGATCGGCGTGGCGTAGCGTGACGTCGCGCTCACCGCGGAGGGCTCCATTGCCGCCCCTGCGGTGGCATCGATGATCGCGTTCGTCACCCGATCTGGCATGTAGGGCTAAGTCGTATTGCGTGGTGCGACATCACTAAGTCTTGCCAAGAATCCTCCGCCTTACCCCTTGTTTAGAGGCCTTCGGGGAATTGGCTAGGACGGGTTCGACGGATGTTCGACCCGCTCGGGGTCGAGCGCGCGGATCAACTCCGTCCGCGACGAGGAGACCTCGAGCTTGCGGTAGATCTGACGCAGGTGGAACTCGACGGTCTTCGGGCTCACGTAGAGCGCTTCGGAGATCTGCCGGGTGGTCAAGCCGCGGATGGCCAGGTCCGCGACGCGGCGCTCGCTTGGTGTGAGCGCGTCGGGTCCGCGCAGGACCGCGCGCCTCGGGCGGGCGCCGGTGGCGTTGAGCTCGCTTCGTGCTTGGTCCGCGATCCGCCGGCATCCACCTCGATGTGCCAGCTCGAGCGCACGGCGTAGCGGCTCGCGTGCGTCAGTGCGGCGGTTGTCGCGTCGAAGCGCGGCCCCGAGATCCAAAAGGGACTGGATGTGCTCAAGCCGAGCCGGATAGTCGGAGCCTTCTTTGACCGCCTTCTCGAGCAGTTCGATGCCATCCGAACCGCGCTCGGCCAGGCCGAGGATGCGCAGGTCGCGGACGATCACGCGGGTCACTCCACCGCGCCGGGCGAGCTCGAGCTCCTGGCTCGCCATCCGGGCGGCCGCGGTCGGCTCGCCGAGCGCGAGGTGAGCCAGCGCGGCCGTCGAGCGCCACGCGAGGACGCCCGGACCCACGTCACCGCGGCCGAGCAGGCACCGCCGGCCGGCCTCCATCGCATCCGCTAGCGCGTCGTGTGGCCGGATCTGCGCCAGTCGCAGCTGCGCCCGGACGTCGAGTAGGACCGGAAGCTCGACGTCTTCGACAGCCGCCGGCTGATCCAGGATCGAAAGCGTCTGCTCCGCCTGATCGAGCTCTCCGCGCTGAAGCTGGCACGCGGCAAGCGCCCCGTAGGCGCTGAGCCCGCCGTCATACCAGCCCTCCGAGCCGGCGGCGACCGAGGCCTGAGCCTGGGCGAGCGCCCCGGTCACCTCGCCGCGGTGATAGAGGCTCCAGGCGCGGCAATAACTCGCCGCTGCAGCCACCCGGGGCACGCTCGTGCTCGGCGCTCCGGCGGACGGCTCGGTCACAGATCCCGAGACTGCGTTCGAGGTCGTCGGCGAACAGGAGCGCGCCCGCCAGCAGTGGCCAGATCATGCCCTCGCCACCCTCGGCGGCGATCAGCTCGCCATCGCCCCACGCGAGCTCCGCCAACTCGGTAACCCTGCCGCGCTGCTCGCTGCGCAGCGCGCTCTGGATCGCCAGGTGCGCGATCGCGACCCGCTGAACCGGGGTCGGCTCGGGGCCCACCCGCCCCAGCATCGAATCCCCGCGTGCGCGGGCGCGTTGGCGCAACGCCGGCACGAACGTCGCCGCCGCGATGTAGGCGGCCTCGAGCTCTGCCGCCGGCCTCTCGTCCTGCTCGTCGAGCTCGTCGAGCGCGGCCGCCAGCACTTCGGCGGCGTCGGCGTAGCGACGCGCGCCGTGCAGAGCGCGACCGAGGACGAGGGACAGCTCCGTCCGACGGGCGGGATCGGCCGTGAGGCTGATCGCCTGCTCGAGCCGCTCCGCCGCCGTCGGCAGGCCAGCCGCCAGCTCGGCGTAGCCAAGCTGTGCCAGCAGGTCCGGATCCGGTGTTCGTCCCGGTCCTTCAGCGAGCGCACGCTCGAGCATCTGCGCGGCTAGCGCCGGCACGTCACTTGCCAGCGCCTTATCTGCGGCCGCGCGGAGGACGTTGACGGTGCCGATGTCGCCCGCGGGCGGAGCCGGAAGCAGGTGCTCGGCGACCTGCTCTACGGGCGCGTGCTCCCGCGCGAGCACCGCGGCTGCGCGCCGATGGAGCTCGCCGCGCCGCAGCTCGGACATCGAGGCGAGGACGGCGGCGCCGACAACAGGATGAACGAAGCCGAGCGGAGTGCCGGGCCGAAACATGTGGATAGCCGCTAGCGAGTCGGCGGCCCGAAGGGTCGTATCCACGTCGAGATAGGCGACGAGTGCCGCTTGACGCAGTTGAGCGTCGCCGCCGAGCACGGCGACTGCGCCCGCCAGGGCGTTGGCCTCGGGGCCCATGGCGGTGAGCCGCGAGGCGACCCGATCCAGTACGACGTGCGGCGTCAGCTCGGCGAGCCGCGCCGCGCTCAACGTGTCCGGCTCGACGCCTCGACGCCGAACCTCGCCAAGGAGCTCGACGAGGAGGAACGGGTTGCCGGCGGTGAGGTGAACGCACGCCTCCACGAACGCCGGCGCCGAGCCCGGAAAGGCAGCGCGCGCGAGGGTGGCGACGCCCGCGAAGCTCAGCGGGCCGAGACGCAGAATGTCCTCAGCCCCTGCCTTCTTTCGAAGCGCGTCCAGCGCCGCGCTATCGATGCTCGGCTCGCCTGCGCGCGTGGCCACGATCAGCGCAATCGGCAGCTCGGACAGCCTCTCGGCGAGGTAGACGAGGAACCTCAGCGACGGCCAGTCCGCCCAGTGCACGTCATCGACGATGATGGCCACCGGCTCGGCCCCGCCGTCGCCGTCAGTACCCAGCGCAAGGTTGCGCGCCAGCCAGAACAGGCCGTGGATCAGGGCATAGCCGCGCTCGCGCGGAAGCGACTGCGCATCCGTGGCCACCGTCGTCATCAGCTCGGAGGTGAGGTGGGCCGGGCCCTCCAGCAGATGTGCCCTCTCCCCCTGTCTAGCGTCGCGCAGCTCCGCGTCGAATAGCTGGACCGCGACGCCGAAGGGGAAGTCGAGCTCGAGCTCGTCGCCGCGTGCGCGCAGCACTCGCATGTCGGCCTCGTGTGCGATCTTCGCCGTTCTCAGGAGAAGACTCGACTTGCCGGTACCGGCCGGCGCTTCGATGAATGTGACGCCACCCTCGCCGCGTCTCGCCCCGGCGAGTCGCTCGGCGAGCACGCTCAGCTCAGCCCCGCGCTCCAGCAGCCCTGCATGGTCGCGGTTCTGGGCGCGTCGGCGCGCCTGAGCATATTCCGTCGACAGTTCCATTTTCGCGTTCGCCGCGGGCCGGAATCCGGCCGCGTCGACGTCGCCCCACCCCGGCAGCCGCCTCCGCGGTCGCACAGCGAGATATTACTAGGGGGGGGCCACTGGCGCAAAAAAGTACTAGTGGCCCGGTCCGGGCCCCGCCGGCCTCCTGGCTCGATGGTCGCTGACGATCGCTGGCGCGGGTGTCCGTTTCTCTTGTTTTGCCTGCAAATCGCCGTCTGGCCAAAAACTAGGGGGGGGTCCCTGGTGCGAGCAATGGACAGTCGTAGCTAGGTTTAGCGAGCCAGTTGCTCCTTGGACGGATGTACTGGCGGGGCGAAACCACCGACGAACGGAAACGTCTAGACCCATAAGGGGGTATGGCACGGCGGGTCATCTCGCGCTGCGCGCGGGTGCCTGCTAGCCGGATTATGCGATCAACAGCAGCTCATACGAGGCCTTTGGCCACGCGGGGGGAGAGCAGGCCTTCGAACGGTTTTCGCGCAAGCACGTCGCTTGAGCAGAACGACCGGGATCCGGCGATCGCGCGTGCCGTGGCGCGGGCTCAGGCCGGTGACATGGACGCGGTCCGGTTCCTGTATATCCGCTACAAGGACAACGTCTACGGCTATGTCCTGAGCATCCTGCGCGATCAGCATGAGGCCGAGGACGTCACCCAGCACGTGTTCCTGAAGCTCATGTCGGTGATCCACAAGTACCAGCCGCGTGAGGTGCCGTTCACCTCGTGGATGCTGCGTGTGGCCCGCAACGTCGCGGTCGATCATCTGCGCCAGCGCCGGCCGCTTCCGGTCGAAGAGGTCTACGAGCCCTCCCAGCAGGCCGATGACTCCGGTCGCGATCGCCGCTGGGGTATCGAGCAGGCGCTCGAGGAGCTCCCCGAGGACCAGCGCGGCGTCGTCGTCCTGCGCCACCTGGTCGGGCTCTCGCCCGGCGAGATCGCCGACCGGATGGGTCGCACCGAGGCTTCCATCCACGGCCTGCACCACCGCGCGCGGGGCGCGATGCGCCGCAAGCTGACCGAGGTCGAGTGCGCACCGACCGCCCGCACCGCCGCCGCCTAAGACACAGCTCACATCGCTTCGGGGGCCGCCCACGCTTCACCGAGCGCGGGCGGCCTTCTGTCGTTAAGGGGCGGGCTCGCGTCCGCCGGCAGCCGACATCCGGGTCAGCATGTACGGCTTCAGGAGGCAGGGGGACTCTTTCGTACCGGGGTGCCGGGACATGTTTGTACCGGCGCACCGGTACAGCCGGTCGCTGACGGTCCCCG
The DNA here is from genome assembly GCA_963839105.1 of uncultured Solirubrobacterales bacterium. Classification (GTDB taxonomy): domain Bacteria; phylum Actinomycetota; class Thermoleophilia; order Solirubrobacterales; family Solirubrobacteraceae; genus Palsa-465. The sequence goes on along the minus strand of CAWITQ010000001.1, from coordinate 80,060 downwards.
GAGCGGTGTCCGTTTCTCGTGTTTTGCCTGCAAATCGCCGTCTGGCCAAAAACTAGGGGGGGGTCCCTGGTGCGAGCAATGGACAGTCGTAGCTAGGTTTAGCGAGCCAGTTGCTCCTTGGACGGATGTACTGGCGGGGCAGCAACACCGTGACGAACGGAAACGTCTAGACCCAAAAGGGGGTAGGCACTGCGGTCATCTCGCGCTGCGCGCGGATGCTCCGCAAGCCACGCTTATGCGATCAACAGCAGCTCATACGAGGCCATTGCCAGTGGGGGAGAGCAGGCCTTCGAACGGCTTCCGTGCAAGCACGTCGCTTGAGCAGAACGACCGTGATCCCGCTATCCGTCGGGCCGTCGCGCAGGGCCCAGGCCGGTGACATGGACGCGATTCGGTTCCTGTATATCCGTTACAAGGACAACGTCTACGGCTACGTCTTGAGCATCCTGCGCGATCAGCACGAGGCCGAGGACGTCACGCAGCATGTGTTCCTGAAGCTGATGTCGGTGATCCACAAGTACCAGCCGCGTGAGGTGCCGTTCACCTCGTGGATGCTGCGGGTGGCTCGCAACGTGGCCGTCGATCATCTGCGTCAGCGCCGGCCGATGCCGGTCGAAGAGGTCTATGAGCCCTCCCAGCAGGCCGATGATTCCGGTCGTGATCGCCGCTGGGGGATCGAGCAGGCGCTCGAGGAGCTGCCCGAGGACCAGCGCGGCGTCGTGGTCCTGCGGCACCTGGTGGGCCTCTCGCCCGGGCGAGATCGCCGACCGGATGGGTCGCACCGAGGCGTCGGTACACGGCCTGCACCATCGTGCGCGGGGCGCGATGCGCCGCAAGCTGACCGAGGTCGAGTGCGCGCCGACCGCCCGCACCGCCGCCGCCTAAGACACAGCTCACCCCGGGTCCCCGGTTCCGCCGGCGACCCGGAGCGCGGGCGGCCAGGGTGCGTGGTGGCCGCGCGCGATTGATCAGTTGAGCGCGAGCTCGACGCCTTCGCCGACGTGCAGCCGCATCGCGCGAGGAAGGCCGAAGTCACGGAAGATGCTGGCGCGGCGTCCTACGGTGCTCGCCTCTATCCGGCCGGCGACGTGCATGATCCGCGCGCCGTCCGCGATGATCGAGCGCTCGATCTCCGCGCTCTCGATCTCGGCACCGGCGCCGATCGAGGTGTAGGGGCCGATGTATGAGCTCGAGATGCGGGCACCCGGGCCGATGATCGTCGGGCCCAGGATCACGCTCGAGCGAACCTCGGCGGTGGGATGGATGATCACGCGGCCTTCGATCCGGTTGTCCTCGCCGTGGAACAGGCCACCTTCGGGAGCTTGATGGTCGAGGACGATGCGATTGAGCTCGAGCAGGTCCAGCGGATCGCCGCGGTAGCGCCGCCACGTACGGACGAAGCCGGCCTGTAGTGCACGGCCGTCTCCAGCGAGGCGCTCCGCGATCGCGCTCAGGTCGAGCTCGTCGTCCGGCACGTCATCCAGCACGCAAGCCTTGGCGAGAACGCCGGGCCCGAACAGGCAGACGCCGGCGAGCTCGAGCCGGCTCTTGTGGCCGTTGAGCTCGGTGATCCCCAGCAGCCGCTGCGTCGCCGGTCCCAGTTGGGCCTGGAGCGCGGGGGAACGATGAAGGAGAAGCAGGACGTCCGGCGGGTCGGTCTCGACGAGCTCGATGAAGGGCTCAAGCTCCTGGCCGATCAGGCCGTCGGCCAAGTGGACGACGGCGGGGTCATTGCCCACGAACGGGCGCGCTGCGTCGAGCGCGCCGATCAGGTCGGGCCGGCTGTAGGTGAGGAAGGTGAGCTCATCGGACATCGCACCGTCGTCCGCGATGCACCTGCGCACCTCGGGCAGAGCGGCGTCCGCTACGACGACCGCGACGTCGCTGATGCCGGCGGCGATGAGGGCTTCGAGGGCGTGGCAAACGATCGGACGGTTGGCCACGCGCTGCGTCCCCGACGCGCCGCCGTCCGTCGGGCACGAGGGATTCCCTGGCGGGACCACGACCACTCCCTTGCAAGGCATGGAAATACAACGGCAACATTTGCCCGTTGCTCGCGCGGTCATGCTTTATTCCGACTTCCGCTCGCAAGGACACGCCCAGCGCGACGTATGATCGCCGCCTTGGATCCGGCTCCCTTCATCCATGAGCGCGCGCTCGTGGAGAGCGACACGATCGGACCCGGCACGCGCATCTGGGCGTTTGCCCACGTGATGCCCGGGGCGGTCATCGGCCGCGACTGCAACGTGTGCGACCACACCTACATCGAGGGCGATGTGATCGTCGGAGATCGAGTGACGATCAAGTCCGGCGTCTTCCTGTGGGACGGGTTGCGAGTCGAGGACGATGTCTTCATCGGACCACAGGCGACCTTCACCAACGACGCGTTCCCGCGCAGCAAGCAGCCCTTCGAGGTTCTCGTGACGAGGCTAGGTCGCGGCGCCACGATCGGGGCGGGCGCGGTCCTGCTTCCGGGGCTGCACGTTGGAGAGGGCGCGTTCGTCGGAGCCGGCGCTGTCGTGACCCGCGACGTCCCGCCCCATGCGGTGGTCGCTGGTAACCCAGCCCGGGTGGTGCGGACGCTGGCCTGACCTGAGCACGCGGTCAGGCTCGTAGCGTTCGCGAAAGTTCGTCCCAGGCAGCGCACGTTCCTGGACGATGGGTCTTCACGGCGCGATCCTGTGGGTCTACGCCGGCACGATCGCGACCTATCTCACCTTGGCAGCGGTCGGTGGCTGGCTGATCTGGCGGTCGACTGTCCAGAGCAGCTGGCTCACGGTCCGAACCGTCGATGGCTCATGGAGCAAGGCCGCGCCCAACCCCACTCGGGCGGAGCGGGTTGCGCTGGCGGCATCGGACCGCGCGCCCCTCGAGATCGTCGAATAGCGCCGGGACGGTTATCGGACGGCTGGGCGTCGGCCTCGTTACTGACCGTCGCGTCGCAGGTCGAGACTGAGCCCGCGTAGGCTCACGTCCGCGTCCCCTTCAGCCACCGCCACCGCGCCTCGGTCAGGCTGGCTCCTTCTCGCCCCGACGCCGCCCCCGACGCCGCTTACCGGTGACCTGCCACGGCCCCGGGATGAAGTCGAGCATCAGGTTCACGACCCAGACGATCAGCGTCGCCGCCACCAGGGTCCAGAAGCCGTGGATGTGGAAGCCGCTGACGATCGCCTTGGTGATGACGAGCATGAGCAGCGAGACGAAGAACCAGGCGATCCCGAGGGTCAGGATCGCGAGCGGCAGCGTGACCAGTCTCAGAAGTGGCTTGAGCAGCGTGTTCAAGACCCCGAAGACGGCCGCCGCCGCGAGCAGCGAGCCGGCGTTCTTGACCGTCACGTCTCGGAGCACGGCGGCGACGACCGCCAGCACGATGGCATTCGTCAGCCACGAAATCGCGAGACGGATCGGAAGCGAGGGGGAGCGTTTCATGTCGACCCAGTCTGGGCCAGGAACGATTCTCGGTCAAGGCCCGCGCCGGCGCCCGAGCTCAGCTGAGCTCCCGCGCCCACTCGCGCAGCGACGCGGACATGCTCGGCGGTGAGCCCGACGGCGGGATCGGTGGGGATCAGGAGCGTCGGTCCGGACCGCGCAGCCGCCCACTCGGCGGTGGCCTCGTCGTGGGCGTCGTCGATCCACGCCAATGGGCGCGAGGAGCCGGCGAAGCGATCGATGGCCGGGATCTTCCAGTGCGAGCGGTTGACCTCGTCGAGGACGACGTGGGGGAGGGCGGAGGGGAGCCCGAGCGCGAACGGCAGGTACTCGTTCGCCTTCTCCTCCCACCCGGTGCACCAGACGAGCTCGAACTCGTCGGCCAGCGCCCGGAGGTGCTCGCCGGCCACCTCGGAGAGGAAGTGGGCGATCCCGTCGACGAGCTGAAAGCGGCCGGCCGGCGGCTTGGTGTGGTCGAAGCCGAAGAGCGAGATCACGCCGTCGACGTCGACGAGGACGAGCGGCTTCGTCGCGGGGCTCGGCTGAGGGAGGCGCGGAAGTTGGCTCCTGGCGGGGCGCGTTCATTGGCGGATGAGGGTCACCAGGCCGCCGTTCGGCCCGCGGTGGGGGAGTATATTTTCGGGCAGCTAAGGGGCTGTCGAGGTAGTAGGGGGCCAGGAAGGCGACTCGGGTGATACGGATTGCGATCGTCGGATTAGGGTCGTGGGGCGTCTGCGCGCTCGAGCGTGTCGTCACCCGCGCGCGTGAGGGAGTTCGTCTCGGCGGCTCGGGAGAGCTCGAGGTGCACGTGATCGAGCCCGGCACGCCCGGCTCCGGCATCTACGACGTCACGCAGCCGGATTACCTCGTCCTCAACAACCCCTGCGGGCAGCTCTCGCTGTACCCGTTCGCGAGCGAGGCCGACCAGCCCGAGTACGGCGTCGGGCTCTACGACTGGGCGGTGGCGCGCGGCTACCGGTGGGTCGGCGACCGCTGCGCGATCGATCCCGCGGGGCGGCCGATCGAGCCCCACCACTTCCTGCCCCGGCGCCTGATGGGGGAGTACCTCCAGTGGTTCTACCGGGCGCTCGTGGCCGCCGCGCCTCCGGGCATGAGCATCGCCCACCACCCGGCATCGGCCGTGGACCTCATCTCCCGGCGCGACGGCGGCGAGGACGTGCGCCTCTCAGATGGGCGGGTGCTCGCCGTCGACCACGTGATCGTGACCTCCGGCCACACCGCCAACCAGGAGGCGGGAGAGGGCGGGTCGCGCCCCCGCGAGCTCAGCCCCTACCCGGTGGCGCCGTACGTCGAGGCCCTTCCCGACGGCGCCACCGTGGCCGTCACCGGCATGGGGCTCGTCGCCATCGACGTGGTGACCGCGCTCACCGTCGGGCGCGGCGGCGAGTTCGTGGAGGACGGCAACGCGCTTCGCTACCGGCCGAGCGGGCGCGAGCCGGTGGTCTCGCTGTATTCGCGCAGCGGCCTCCCCTTCACGGCCAAGTCGGTTACCGGCATCGATCGCGCGGGCGTGTACAAGCCGCTCATCTGCACGCCGCTCGCGCTCGACGCGCTGAGCGGCCGCTCGAACGGCCGGCGGCGGCTGGTCGACGTGCGGGGCGAGCTTCTCCCGATGCTGTTCGGCGAGATGTACGCCCGGTACTACGCACAGGTCGCGTTCCAGCAGGACTCGCTCGAGGCCGCCCGGGACGTGCGGCGGCGGCTGCGGGCGGCGTGGGATGAAGGCAGGTTCGACGCGGAGGTCGTCCGCCTGCGAGACCGCTTCGGGCGCTTCGATCCTCGCGAGCTGTTCTTCGGTCACCAGCCGATGTACCACTCGAGCGGGGACTACGAGCGCTATGTCTACGGCGCCCTGGCCGACGACCTGCGCGAGGCCGAGGTGCCCGATGGCGCGAGCCCGGTGAAGTCGGCCGCTGAGGTGCTGCGCATCTTCAGGGATCCGATGCGCTCCGTGGTCGAGCAGGGAGGTCTCTCACTCGACTCCTACCTCGACTTCAACGCCGACATCCGGAGCCGGATCCATCGCCTGGTGGCGGGCCCGCCGGCGCTGCGCTCGCGCCAGCTGCTCGCGCTGATGGATGCCGGCGTGCTGCGGGCCCCGTTCGGCCCCGCCCCCGCGATCGGGCCGAAGATGAACGGCCGCCACCCCCGGCTGGCGCGCACGCGGATCTCCTCGACCGCCTTCGAGCAGGCGCACATGGCCGATGTGGACGTGGTCATCCGCGGGCACCTGGAGGAGCCGCGGATCGACGGCTCGGCCTCGCAGCTCCTCGCGCGGCTCTACGAGCGCGGGCGGGTGAGTCAGTTCCGCTACGGCGCGGTGACGGTCGGCAGCGTCGACCTCACGCCCGACTCGCACCCGATCGATCTCGACGGCCGCCCCCAGCCGCGCATCTGGATGTTCGGCGTCCTTACCGAGGGCGTGCGCCACTTCACGCACTACATCCCCTCACCGCGCAGCCGGATCCGGGCCTTCGAAGACCTCGGGGCGTGCGTGAACACAATTCTCGGCTGACCGAGGCGCACGCCGCGGCCATCGTGGTATGCATGCTGACCCGAACAGGTGTTTGCCCGGTCTACTGACGGGTATTCAGGGCGAACGTTTCTATGCGATCTGTTCCCCAGTGAAAGTGACCGTATGCGATTCGCCCTCTTTGGACTCCTGCTGGCCGCGGCCATCTTCCTGATCTCCGGCGGCCACATCGTCTTTCTGCCGCTGTTCTTCCTGCTCCCGCTCGGTGGTCTCTTCGGCCACCGACGGCGCTACAGGCGGTTCTAGCCGTGCGCCGCGTGATCCTTATCGTGGCGCTCGCCGCTTTCGCAGCGGCGCCGTCCGCGGCCTCCGCCGCCTCCGCGGCCAACGTCCCGCGCCCGGTGCAGGCGTCGCTCACCGCCGCTCCGCCCGCGCCCCTGTTCGCCTCGCTGGGCAGCCGAATTCGCTTCGGCTCCCGGAGCCGCGGCTTTGGCTACGGCTACGGCTACCGGGGCCGCCCGCGCCACAGCTTCCTGCGCCGTGTGGTGAAGACGGCGATCTGGCTCTACGTCCTGCACCTCTTCTTCAGCCATGGTGGCCTCAGCCTGCTGCTGTGGATCGTGATCATCGGGCTCGTCGTCTCGATGATGCGCCGCCGCCGCCGTCGCCGCTACTACGCGTACGGGGGTCGCTGAGCGCACTCTCAGGTCGCGCCCGCCGGCATCTCACGGAAGGATGTCCGCGAGCTCCCCGTGCTCGCCGGCGCGGGCCCATCCGAGCGCGTTCCCGCCGTGGAGGTTGTCCCGGACGAGCGGATCCGCGCCGAGCTCCAGCAGCGCGATGACGGCCTCACGGCGGCCTGACTGTGCCGCCAGGTGGATCGCGGTGACGCCGTCACCGTGGCTCGGTCCGCCGAAGGTGCCGCGCCGGTTCGGGTCGGCGCCGAGGCCGACGAGCGCCCGGATCGCATCCACGTGGCCGTTCACCGCAGCCCAGGTGAGCGCGGTCCCGCGGTAGGGATCGGCGTCCACGCGGCTTCCGAGCTCGACGAGCAGGCGTATGGCCTCCACGCGGCCGGACTTGGCCGCCCACACGAGGCGCCTCGTCGAGCACCTCCTGGGGATCGTCGGATGGCTGCCAGGCGGGGAAGCCCCCGTGGGGGCGGTAGAAGCCGCGGTGCGCGCCCGCCTGCGGCGTACCGGCCAGTGCCCGGATCAGCTCGAGGTCGCCCAGCCCCGCCGCGACGCGCAGATTGCCCGGCTCCCGTCCGAGCAGTGGCGCGACTTCGCGGTGGCCCCAGAACAGAGCGGCGATCAGCGGCGTGCCCCCGTCGCCGCGCGCGGACAGATCCGTGCGCGCGCCCGCGTCGAGCATCAGCCTCGCGAGCTCGCAGTCATTCGAGTAGCCGGCCTGGTGTAGCTTCGTCCAGCCGTAGTCGTTGCCGCGGTTCGGGTCCGCGCCCCGCTCGAGCAGGAGCAAGACGCTCGCAGGGTCTCCGGCCATACCGAGGAGGTCGTTGCCGTTGGTTCCACGCTGAAGCACGAGGTCCGGGAACCGGTCCAGGAGCTCGGCGAGGCCTTCAGCGTCGTGCTCCTCGATCGCGTTGTAGGCGAGGACGAACGGCGTCGGCGGCTCCGCTCCGCTGCGCATCGCCTCCACGTGGCCGCGAAGCGCACGCCAACTCGAGAACCCGTGACGGGCGGCCAGGTCGCGCCGGGCCTCGGCGGCGGTCACGCCTCGCACCGAAGCGATGCCGTGGGCGCGGCCCTCGTAGTAGTCGAGGTCGGTGTGGAACGGCTGCTCGAGCGCGAGGCGCTCGACGTACGCCTTCAGGCGCGGCCAGCTCAGGAAGCCCAGCTCGCGTGCGAGGTCGAACTGCACCTCCGACAGCTTCACTTCCTGTCCCGCCGCGCGCCGCGCTCGCACGCGCTCCTTGGCCTGCTTGCGCAGCTGATCCAGATTGAGCTGGAAATTCATGGTGGCTCCCTTCCATCGCGCCGGGCGCCCGCCTGGTCCGGCTGGAGAGGAAGCTCGTCTGCTTGCCTGCTGAAGAGAGGGTGGGCTCGGCCCTTTCCGGCGGACTGGACGCGGCCCTCGCCGCGGCCAGAAGTTTATTCCGCGCGGCGCGCTTCGGGGTTAAGCGATCAGTCGAGAGGGGAGTCGCTGAGCGCCGCCCTCCTGGGGTGCTACGGCCTGGCTTCCCACCGCGAGCGGTTGAACGCTCTGCCGTGCCTGGGCGAAAGTCACCAGCCGGCCGGCTCGCTCATCCCAGAGCTTGAAGCGGATGGAGCGGAGCCCGTCCCAGAGGGTGAGCGTGGGCACGGTCGCGAACACCGGGCTCGACGCGTGCGCGCGCGGCAGGTTGTAGTTGGGGATTCGGGCGTTGAGGTGGTGCACGTGGTGCAGGCCGATATTGCCCGTGAAGAACTGCAGGACTCGAGGCAGCTTCAGGTGTGAGCTACCACGCAGCGCGGCCTCGGCGTAGTTCCAATCGTTACCGCTCTGCCAGTACGCATCCTCGAACTGATGCTGAACGTAGAACAACCAGATGCCGACCGAGCCGGCCAGCATCGCGGCGGGTGCCCACACGATGAGGAAATCGCGCCACCCCATGAGCCAGCAGAGCGCGCCGATTATGACGAACAGGGCTACGTCGGTCCCCAGCACGCTGTTGCGCATTCGCGGCCGGGCCCCGCGGGCGACGATCCGGGGTCCGACGATCATCGCGAACACCGGGCCGAAGCCGAACATCACGAGCGGGTTGCGGATGATGCGATAGGCGAGGCGGCCGCGCCATGGCCGCGACCGATACTCGTCGATCGTCAGGGTGATGATGTCGCCCACGCCGCGGCGATCGAGATCTCCTGACGTCGCGTGGTGGACGGCGTGGTCATGGCGCCAGCGGCGGAACGGCGAGAGCACCAGCAGCCCGAGGATCGAGCCGAGGACGGCGTTGGCCCGCCGGGACGGCAGCAGCGAGCCGTGCGCGCAGTCGTGGAACATCACGAAGACCCGGACCAGGAACCCGCCGGCCAGGACCGCGAGGGCCGCGGTCAACACGGGCGAGACGCCGAGCGTCAAGTACATCGCCACGGAGACCGCGAGGTAGGGGATCAACGAGGTCGCGACGGCGAGCAGCCCGCGTCTCAGGGACGGCACCGCGAAGGGGGCAAGCGTCTGGCGCCAGGGTGGCTGGCTAGGTCCGGTGGTCATGTGCACTCCGATGCAGGGGAGAGGGGGGTTTCGGCTCCATCCGCGCCCTTGGTCACGCGGCGATTCGCGACCGAGGGGCGGCTCCGGTCCGCCCGGCGTGCGGCAATCGGGCCGCGGCCAGGGCTGAGCATACCCATGACAGGTATGCCGGAACCCAGTTAGGCCCGGGCGCCGGTTCGACGGCGCCGAGGCCGACGGGAGGATTGCCCGCGCCCCGGCATGGTGGCGGCGCGCCCAGAACTGGCGGCGCCGCGCGGCGAGTCAGGGGCCCGGCGACGGGAGACCTCGCCGCCGAGGCGATGCTCGATTCCGAGTTGACCCGCGAGCTTCGTGACCTCTTGGTGCTGCTCCGGCGAGAGGAGGGTGATTCCGATGCCCTTGCGGCCGGCACGACCGGTCCGCCCGATGCGATGGACGTACGTCGTGCTGTCGGCGGGCGGGTCGAAGTTGATCACGTGCGAGATCCGCTCGACGTCGATCCCGCGCGCGGCGACGTCCGTCGCGACGAGGATGTCGACCGCGCCCGTTTCGAAGCGCGCCAGAGCCTGCTCACGCTGGCGCTGGGACTTGTTGCCGTGCATGGCGACGGCTTTGACCCCGTGCGCCGCGAGCCGCTTGACGAGACGGTCCGCCCCGTGCTTGGTCCTCACGAACACGAGCGTGAGCTCACGGTCCCGGCCCAACTCGCCGACGAGCGCCTCGACGCGGTGCTCGTGCGCGACCTGGACGAACCTGTGCTCGATCTCGGCGTTGGGTCGCCGCTCCTGCGGGCCCTGCTGGTGCAGCGCCGGGTCACGCGCGTAGCGCTCGGCGAGCCGGCCCGCCTCGCCGTCGAGCGTGGCCGAGAAGAACAGCGTCTGGCGGCTCTGAGGGCAGGCCGCGACGATGCGGTCGATCGCCGGACGGAAGCCCATGTCGAGCATGCGGTCGGCCTCGTCGAGGACCAGCATCCGGATCCGCCCGAGCTTGAAGGCGCCGCGCGCCAGGAGATCCTCGAGCCGACCGGGCGTCGCCACCAGCACGTGCGAGGCGGCGGCGTCCTTGGCCTGCTTGACCAGCCCGACGCCGCCGTAGACGGCGGTGACCCGCAGGGCGCGCGCGTGCGCGACGGCGTGGATCTCGTCGACGATCTGCGTCACGAGCTCGCGGGTGGGCGCGAGCACCAGCGCGGCGGGGCGGGCGTCGGTGGCCTCGATGCGCTCGACAAGTGGGATCCCGAACGCGAGCGTTTTGCCCGAGCCCGTGGGGGATTTTGCGATCACGTCGCGGCCGGCGATCGCATCTGCGATCACGGCGCTTTGGATCGCGAACGGATGGGTGATCCCGGTTCGGGACAGGGTGCTGCTGACGACGCGCGAGACGCCGAGATCAGCGAATGACTCTCTTTGCATGGACACTCCTGGCGGCGCAGATGGGCCGCGGACGGTTCGGGAGGCGATTGCTGACCCGAACCGCTGACTGCGGGACCCAAGCGAGCTGCCTCGCGGCCGACGGGCGTCGACCGCTGACACCAAACTAGCAGTTCCGGTTACTGCCGCACGGGCGTTCGCCTGCACGGGCCGGCGACGATGCCGCGCGTGCCGTGACTACAGCCCGCGCTCCCGGGCGTCCTCGCTCAGCGCCTTGCTGAGCGTTGCGGGTTGAATGCTTGCCTCGAGCTCGGTGACCCGCTTGGTCAGCCGCATCGTCTCGCGATGCACGGAATCCTGCAGCCCCTGCACAAGCTGCTCCAGGTGCGCGACTCTCGCCTCGAGCATCGACGGCTCGTCCTGCGCGGGGTCGGCCTGGGGACGCGGCGCGCGGGCATCTGGCTGCGCGGGAACGCGGCGCATCTGCCGGATCCGCGCGACCAGTCCCTCGCGGTCGCGCATGGTCACCGCCGGCCCTGACGCTTTGGTTGCTCCGGGACGGGAGGGAAGCGCTCGCGCTCGTCATCGGTCATCTGGCGAATGACCAGCGAGCCGTTCTCCACCTGCTCGCGGACATGCTCGAGCTTCTCTACTCGTTTCTCTTCGGCCCGTTCGCGCGCGGTCTTCATGGCGTCATCGAGCTCCTTCCTTCGCCGGCTTGATCCCGAGGTCAGAGGAGAGATCCGCTGCGTCGGCGGAGCGAATCTCGCGGGCGGCGGGATGCCCGCACCATCACCGTAGCACCCCCCGAGCGCCGCTCAGCCACCTGCAAGAGACATGCGGATCTGCCGATCTCCGCGCAGGACTTCGGGCGGCTCTGCAAAAACAGGAACCCATGAGCTCGAGCGAACCGCCCGTGCGGCCCGCGGCATCCACGACCGAGATCACCGTCGCCACCGGCGACCGCTACCGGGTCGAGGGCACAATTGAGGACGTCGAGCGGGCCATCATCGACGCCGCGCGGGGTTCGATCATGCAGCTGGCGTGGCTCGTCGAGGCCGAAACGCAGGCGAAGCTCGCCGTCAACCCCGATCGCGTCGTTTCGCTCAGAGCAGCGCGGGCGTAGCCGCCCGTAGAGCGGAGCGTCCGCCTGCCTAGACCGCGCCTGCCATTCGGGCGCCGAGCGCCTCGTCGGCGAGCGCCCTGCGAGGAAGCGCAAACGGCGCGTGGACGAGAAGCTCGACGTTGCGGTCTTCAACCGCACCACGTCGCCCGTCGTGTCCCTGGGCATCGAGATGGCTGACGCGCTCCTGCCAGTCGTTGGCAGCGAGCTCGCGGGAGAGCGCCGCCAGCTGCGTTGTCGTGCGCGTCCCCGTCCAGCGAAGGGGCGCGTGCGAGTCGATGATCGTGCCGAAGAGCGAAAGCGTCCCGTCGTGGTTGTCGACGAGCTCGACGATCCGCGCCTGCTGGGGGAAGTCGATGTGTGCCGCCGTGTTGACCTCCCAGAAGCCACCCGGCGCGGCCCAGCCGGCGGGACGCTGATGGGGAATGATGTGGTTGACGTGCGTGTGGCCGTTGACCCAGGCGACGACGTTCGGATACCGCAGCAGAAGCTGTCGCACCTCATCACCAAGGACTCGCCGGCCCGGTGCCTTTTTGCCGGTGGTGGCGTTGTCCATCGAGCCGATGGTGTGATGGCTGAAGACCACGATCAGGTGGTTCTTGCCGTGCGCGGGCTCGCGCTTGCCATCGGCCGTCAGGCGCGTGCGTGAGTTCGCGTCGAGCAGCGCGCGCAGCCACCGCAGTTGCGTGTCGTCGATCGAGCCGTTCGACTCCCCGTTGGGATTGACGGTGTCGAGCACGATGCACCTGACCTGCCCGGAGACGAACGTGTAGTAGGCGGTGCCCCGCTTTCGGTTGGTCTTGGTGAAGCCGTGGCCGACGGGCGTCCCCGTGGTCTTGAAGTATTCGGCGACGGTCTGCGCCCGGGTGAGCAGGCGCCGGTTCTTGTCCGCCGTGACATGGCGCGTCGGGCCGTTGGCGAGCTGGTTGAGCTTCGACGGGTTGCCGTTGAGTCCGTCCAGGAGGTCTCCGAGCGTGAAGCCCGGCGGCAGGCCGAGGATCTTGCGGGATCCGACCGCGATCGAGTTAGCCGCATGAGACGGCGCGACGTTTCCCTGGACGAGGCCGTCGTGGTTGCCGTACGCGGTGAACCACGGCATCCCGAGGCCGGTGGCGTCGAACGGCCGGCGGCAGGCGTCAAGCAGCTTCTGGACGACGGGAAAGCCATACTTGGCACGCGGCATATCAGCGCCCGCCCGCACTCCGTGGGGCGTTCCGCCCGGGTGCCAGTAGTTGACGTCGTAGTAGTGCGGGTGCTGGTCGTCGACGCCCTCGAAGCGCCTCAGGTCGCCCGAGTCGGGACGGACGACGCGGCCGTCCAGGACGTCGATCGACCACCTCAGCTCGTTGTGCTGACAGTTATCGACCGTGTCACCGGTGACGATGGCGAAGTCGAGGCGGCGCCCGGTCGCGGGGCCGACCCCGAGCCCGCGCACGGCGCGGACGAGCGCGTCGGTTACCTGCGCGGTCAGCATCTCCTGCGGCCGGTAGGAGGACTCGAACAGCCCCACGCTTCCGCCCTTGGTCGTCCAGACGTCGTTGCCGCTCACACCGTTGCTGAGGCGATCGAGGAACTCCACGCGCGCCGGGGACTGCGCGTCGAGGATGTGCGTGTCGGTGAACTGCGCGATCGCCATCAGCGGCGTCCGGCGGTGCGCGCGACCTCTATGCGGCAGGATGCCGATGTCGTGACGCACGATGTGCGGCTCACCGCGGCCGTAGACCAGATGGCGGTAGCCGCCGGAGTTGATCGGGTGGCCCCGCAGGATCGTGCGCTCGAGCGTCGTACCCAGCGGATGCGGATGGAGGCGAGGCCGCGGCGAGAGACGTGCCAGCGCCTCCCCCGGGATCGCGAGCGCGGCTCCTGAAGCCGCCGCAAGCTCCAGCATTCTCCGCCGCGTGATGCCCTCATCGCCCATGGTCTCTCCCTCGGTCGACCCTCTCTCGGCCGACTCTAACGATCAGGCGGCCGTGCACGCGCGTTACGCCACCTCATCCGACTTGACTTCCGCGCGGCCGGCGGGCGCGATGCTGATGGCCGACGCCGTCACGAGCCGGCATCTCGGATGGTGGGGGTGCGACGTTGCCCAGCGTGATCCACCCGGTGCGGCGTCGTCATCTGTCGACCATGCCTCGGCGCGCGAGCGCCCTCACGTCGTCGGCGGTGAGGGGGCTGTTCGTGGCCTACGCGGCGCGCTGGGACCGGTCCCGGACGACGCGTTGCCCCGCCACCCCGAGAGTCGCCACGCCCGGAGCTGACCCCGCGTCCGCCGTGCAGGCGCGTCGGGCCGGGGGCGTGCGCGGGAGGCGTGCCTCTCGCTACGTCGCGATCCGGAGGGTGGGTGCGAAACGTCCCCATATTTCACGTTTCGGACCCACCCCTGCTCGAGCGACTGGAACGAAGGCCGCCCGCAGCGCGGTGAACTGCGACTTCGGCGCCTGGCGCGAGTCGCGGGGGGACGTGCGCCGCGGCCCCCGGTCTGCCGCCCGCTCGACGGTGCCGAGCGGTCAACGCGCGGCGCCGCCGCGCATGCGCGCATTCAGTGACTCTGGAGAGGAGCGCGGTGACGAACGACGATGCGAACGCGGGCGAGCAGGAGATACGCGGTCAGCCCGACGACCGCGCTCGCCTCAGCCACGACCGCCACGACGATCGTGGGCCGAAAGCCATGGTCGGCGAAGCCGAACAGGCTCGAGGTCTCGCTGATCCAGAGCGCGATCAACGAGGTCGCGCCGATGCCGATTCCGCTCAGCGTAAGCAGCGTGCACACGGGCTCGGCGAAGCGCGGCGTGATCCGTCGCAGCGGCAACAGCAGGCCGACCCCCACGACAGTCGCCGCGAGGAAGTTCAGCAGGAACAGGGTGCCGATCGTCGGCACGGTTGAGAATCCGTTCGCCGCGTATTCGTCGAGATGGTCCGCGCCGGTGGCGAGAACGCCGGCGGCTCCGACGATCAACGCGGCGCGCGCGAGGAACGTGCGTCCGCGTTCTGTGAGCAGTCCGGAGTCCATGGTCTATCGGGGATGACTCCCGAGATCCACGTTTCCTTCCGACCGCGGCGCCCGGCGGCAAACGGACCGGCGTAGGCTACGTCGTCCATCACTCAATCGAGGGGAGTCTGAGATGGCCAAGGTCTGGAGGAGGGCAGGCGGGGTGCTGGCGGTCGGCCTCTGCTCGATCGCATTCGTCGCGCCGGCGCAGGCAGCCAAGACGCACCGGGTGAAAGGCGGGCACGCCACGATTGCCGCTTCCCCGGCGATCGTGCACTTCATCGCCTTCCTGCGCTCGCAGGGCATCACGGTGACCGCGATCGCCCCGGCGAAGCTTGCTCATGGTTCCTTACCCTCAGAGTGGTCGGCGGCAGCATGAGCCTCCCGCGCATGCACGGCGTGATGCGAACCTCGGGCGGACTGAAGTTCCACAAGGGCAAGCGCGTGCTGCGCATCCGTGACTACACGATCTCGCACCAGGGAGGCGGCGCGACGCTGTCGGCTCTCGTCGCGAGCACGCGGCTCTCGCCGCGGCGCATCGTGGTCGCGCGCATGGCCTCGATGAAGACTCACATGTCGGGCAAGACCGGGACGATGGCCGGCGGCCTCACCATCACCGGAACCTGGGCCCGGCTGGTCAACACCCTGATCGGCAAGAAGGTGCTCAAGGCCGGCGACGACCTCGGGGACATGTCCGCGAAGGTGAAGATGGCCTGAAGGCGAACGGGGCGGGCGCGTCGGCTCCTTCGCGAGAGCGGCGCGCGCGCCCCCAGCCGTCGCTCGGCGCCCCCAGTCGCCGCTCGGCCCGCGTCAGGCGCTGACGACGTCCTTCGAGGCGCGCAGCCGCAGTCGCGCCGTCGACGCCTCGGAGGCCGGTACCAACCGGCCGGCCTTACCGAGACCTCGTGCCGGCATGTTGCCGTACACCGCCTCGTACTGTCCTGCCTGGACGAGATAGGTCTCGTGCCAGATCCCGGTCCGATCGCTCTTGCCGACACGGCGCCAGTACTGGCGCCAGACGTCCAGGTGCGGGTCGTCCTTGTCCCTGGCGAATGCCTCGAGATGATCGAAGGACCGCCAGTACTGGACGATCGTGGGCAGTCCCAACTCGTATGCGAGCAACCCCTTCTCAGGGTGGGCGACGAGGTAATCCAGCATGTACCTCATCCCACGCCGGCCGCCGAGGTCGAGCAGGCTGCGAGCGAACTGCAGCTTGCTGAAGCGAGCGCCGATCAGGAAGACGACGAAATCACCGTCGATCTCAGCCAGCATGCGCCTACCAGCTACTTGCGCCATCGCGCCTCACCCCCGGTTCGTTTGGAAGCTCATGCCCGCATCCTCTGAAGTGCTTAGTACGCCACCTGGGCCGACAGGGTGAACCACACCGTCTTGCCGCCCTTGGGCAGTGCGTCGTAGCCCCACGAGGACGCGAACATGTCGATGATCTGAAGCCCACGCCCGTCGGTAGCGGTGGGACCCGCGGCGCGCATCCTCGGTGCGCCGTCGGCCAGGTCGGTCGCCTCGACGCGTATCTCGGCTGGGCCACTGCTCACGGCCAGGTCGAAACCACTGTGAGTGTGGCGGATGCAGTTCGACGCGAGCTCGGAGACCATCAGGGTGACCAGGTCGCGCACGTCATCGGACGCTTCGGCCAGCACTTCGCCGACGAACCGCCGAGCCCCGGTCACCGACTGGGGAGCGTGCGCGAAGCCTCTCGTGTGCGTCATGGGCTCACCCGGAGTCGGTCGGAAAGCCCCATGCGTACGAGCACGCGCCGCAGCAGCTCAGGGGGTTCTCTAGCTCGAGCTCGGCCACGAGGTTGGCCCATCTCACCAGCAGGGCGATCGCTGAGCTGTCGGCGAACTCGAGCTCCCGGGCATCGACAACCAGGCGAGCGGGTGAGTCGGCGACGATCGGCGCGACCGCAGCCTCGAGCCGGGGGGAGGTGGTCATATCAAGCTCGCCGCTGAGCCTCACCACGGGTGTACCGTCGGGATCCTCGGTGAGCTCGTAGCTCAGGTACGTCTCGGTGTGTTCGTCTAACTCATCCATTGAATTCCCGCGAGTGCCGTGTCATCGGAGGCGTCCTCGCGAAGCTGACCCAGCGCCCGCATCATCAGGTCGTCGAGGGGACCGTGGTTGGAGCCTACGGCGGTGCGGAGGCGCTCGAGGCCGACTTCGATGCTCTCGCCGCGGCGCTCGACGAGCCCGTCGGTGAAGGCGAGCAACGTCGAGCCCGGAGGGGCGGTGACCGTTCTCGACTCGTACGCGGCGTCGCGATCGATTCCCACGGGCAAGCCGGCGGGTATGTCCACGAACGTGCTGCCGCTGGCGGAGATGATCAGCGGCGGTAGGTGGCCGGCGCTCGTGACGCTGACCTCACGGGCGGGAACGTCGATCACCGCGCACAGAACCGTGGCCAGGAGCCTGTCCTCGGTCACGTTCAACAGGTGCGAGAGCTTCGGCAGGAACGCGCTGGGATCGTCCCCCTGCGCAGCGTAGGCGTGGATGGCGAAGCGCAGCGCGGCCATCGCGGTCGCCGCCGGCAGCCCCCGGCCCGAGACGTCTCCCACCACCAGCAGCACGCGCCCGTCGCTCAGCGGGATCAGGTCGTACCAGTCGCCGCCGATCTCGACGTTCTTTGCGCCGGCCTGGTAGTGGGCGCCGACGCGCAGATCGGGGATCGACGGCAGGACGTCGGGCAGCAGGGCGTGCTGAAGGGTCTGAGCGATCGTCCGCTGCTGCGCGTACAGGCGCTGGTTCTCGTCGACCGCCTGCTGGAGCCGCGTGGCCAGCCCCTCGGCGTCCCGGCGTCCCTCGGCGAGCCTCAACGTCAGCAGTGCGGCGACCGCGCTCAGGATGAGTCCGGCGATCAGGATGATCCACGGCAGGCGCTGAGGCAGGGCTCCGCCCAAGGGCTGGCGCGCCGCGACCACGAGGGTCAGGACGTTGTCGCCAAAGGGGACGTGGAGCGTGGAGTGACGGCCCTGCACCGGCAGCCGCGCGACGCTCGTCACGAGGAGGCTCTGCCTTCGCTCCGCCCGGCCGAGGTAGATCGCATAGTCGAGCTCCGAGAAGGCCTGGTTGCTCTCCAGCCGAGAGCGGCGGTTCGCCGAAATCATGCTCTCCCCGTAGACGACGTACCGGACCACGGGACTCGTCGACACGGGGGTCGAAAAGGCGTAACCGAGCCGCGGGGAGCGGGTCCCGATGACGCCGGCAACGGTCAGCTTGTGCGAAGTCGCCGCGCGGCCGAAGAAGCTCGGCAGCCGCCTGCCCGAGCTCGTGAGCACCGGCGGCGATCCGACCACGGCGAGCGGCGTCCATCGACCGCCGCGCGCTCGCCACAGCGAGATCGACACGAATTGGTGCTTCGGTGGCGCACCGGCATAGGAGGCGGCAAAGCTCTTGAACTTCTGCGGGTTGCCGTCGGTTGCCTCGGCGAGCGCCGCTGCGGAGGCCAGCGGCGTCTGGACATTCGGCAGGGCCTCGGCCAGCACGGCGCCGAGCTCGCGGCCGCGGAGCTCGAGCAGCCGCTTCTCGTTGCTGGCGTTGACGCGAGATGACACCAACGCGAGCACCCCGGTGACCAGGATCCCGACCAGGAGCACCGTAACGGCGGCCCAGCCGGGCCACCTTCGCCGTTTGTAGGACTCGGATGTCGCGCCGGAGCGGGACTGCACGAGCCCGGTCGCCGCGAAAGCCTCACCCGAGTCGGCCATTCCGCTGGCAAGGCTATCCGACGGGCCCACTCCATCGGTGCAAAAGCCGCCCTCTGCAGCGATAGACGCCCCGACACCCACCCTCGCGGGGACGGAAGGATCAGGTCGCTCGTCGCCGCGGCCGGGCCCGCTTCCCCCGGGCTGAACCCCGACGCAGAGGTGCGTTGATGAGCTCGGGCGCCAGCCCGCGGACGGCCGCGTAGCAGAACGAGGTGGCGAGTCGTGCGGCGTGCTCGCGGTCGGGCTGCGGGTCGCCGGCGAGTTCACGGAGGGCGTGATGCGCGACGCCGACGAGCATGGCCGCGATCAGACGCGCGTCCTGGGGCGCGCGGCGCCCATCGCGGGCCAGAACCCCATCGACGAGCCGTGTGATGCCGTCGATGATGCCGTCGAGAACCTCGTCGGCGAGCTGGATGGCGGGCCCCGAGCGATCGGGTCGGAACAGGAGCTCGAAGTCGGCCGGCTCACGCTCGAAGTAGTCGAGGTAGGCGCGGGTTGCGGCGTCGATCATCTCGTGGACGGACAGGTCCGCCGCCTGGTCGTAGGAGGCGGACAGGTGGTCGAGGAGGGCGCGCGCACGATCGCGGACGGTCCGCGCGTACAGCGGCTCCTTGCCATGGAAGCGCGCGTACAGCGTGGGTTTCGTGGTACCGGCGCTGGCGGCGATGTCTTCCATGCTGGCGGCGCGGTAGCCGTTGGCGGCGAACTCGCGCCGCGCTGCCTCGAGCAGTAGATCGTCGCTGTGGATTCGCGGGCGAGCCATCAGCCGACAAGGCTAGCGCCGATGCGCTACTTTACCGACAAGGAAACTAATGGTTTCGACCAAGCTCAACGTCCTTGACCAGCTGTACCTCCACCTCGACCGTGAGGACGAGCCGTGGAGCGTCCAGCTCGAGGTCGGCCTGGAGGGAGAGGTCGACGAGGGGCGCTTGAGGGAGGCCGTGGTCGCAGCGGCAAACGCGCATCCCATTGCTCGCGCGCGCCTGCGCCCGGCGCTGGCCACCGATGTCCGCTACCACTGGGAGATCCCCGACGAGCTCGAGGAGGTCCCGCTCGAGAGCGTGCGCTGCGAAGACGAGGTGGCGCTGGCGGCCACCCGCGAGCGCGCGATGAGCTGCAGCCCCTCGCTGGAGAGCGCCCCGCCGTTCGGCCTGACGCTCGCGCACCATCCGGCGGGTGACGCGATCATGCTCAACCTGAGCCACGCCGCCGGCGACGGCATGAGCGCCGTGCGCCTGATGGCCTCGATCCTGCGCGCCTACGCGGGCGAGGACGATCCGCAGCCCGCGGTCGATCCGCTGGACTGCCGCGACGTCGGACGGCTCGTGGGGTCGCGCTCGCCCCGCGCGCGGCTGGCGCGGGGCCGGACGCTGGTGGAGCAGGCAGCTCGCGTGGCCGAGCGGCCGATGCGGATCGCAGCGCAAGGCGCCACCGACCGTCCCGGCTACGGCTTCTGCCTGCTTCACCTGAACTCCGAGGGGCTCGAGGCGGTGCGCTCCCGCCGCGAGGACGGCGCCACCGTCAACGACGTCCTCCTCGCCGGCCTCGCCATGACGATCCGTCGCTGGAACGACCGCCACGAGGTGCCGCGCGGGCCGATGACGGTGATGATGCCCGTCAACCTGCGCCCACCCGACTGGCGCAACGACGTTGTCGGCAACTACGCCTCCTACGTGTCGGTGCGCTTCTCCGAGGACGAGCTCGACGATCTCGCCACCGCGGTGCGCGCCGCGCGCGCCCGCACGCGTGAGATCAAGGATCGCGGTGCCGCCGGGCTCGTCGTCGACCTGCTCGAGCTGCCCACCGCGACGCTCCCCACCGGCGTGAAGCGCCGCTTCCAGGACCTGATCACGGTGACCGGCAGCCGGCTCGTCGACACGACGGTCCTCTCGAACCTCGGACGGCTCGAGGGAGTGCCACGGCTCGGCGGCACGGCGGGCGAGATCACCAGCGTGTGGTTCTCGCCGCCCGGGCGGATGCCACTCGGCGCCTCGCTCGGCGCCGCGAGCTACCGGGGCGAGCTGTTCCTGTGCCTGCGCTACCGCCACGCGCTCCTCGACGCGCCCGGCGCGGACGAGTTCGTAGCGCTTCTGCACGAGATCCTGACCACCCCGTAAAAGGAGCGCCATCCCGTGACGCAGTCGCACGACCTGTCGCCCACGTCTGACTTCTTCGCCCTCGAGTCGGTGCTGGCCGACGAGGACCGCGCGCTGATTCGCCGGCTGCGCACCTTCATGCACGAGGAGGTCGCCCCGATCATCAACGACTACTGGTCGCGCGAGGAGTTCCCCCATCAGGTGTGGAAGCGCTTCGCCGAGCTCGGCATCGGTGGCGTGGCAATCGACGGGTACGGCTGCCCGGGGCGGGGCGTTCTCCTCGACGGCTTCGTCGCCATGGAGTCTTTACCATTGTCTGGTGGGGTGCGTCGTTGATGGAGTGCGGCTGGCGGGGCGGTCCGGGGGATGCTCGGGTTCGCGACGGTGGTCATGCTCATATTCGGGGGCTGGCCAGGACCTTTGTTCGGCGCACGTCCGCTGTCTATTGTCGAGCGCGGCCGCCCCGGTGGGACGGTTGCTCAGGCGACGATTCGCGGAGTTTCTGCGCGCGAGCCGGGCCGCCTCGGGCCGCCTCGCCAGCCGCACGGAAGGTGTCGAACGGAAGGGTGTCAGCGTGAGTTGGTGAGCCTCCGGCGGGTGGTTGTCTTCTGCTTCGGTGGGAGCGGGGCTGCCTGCGTGGGGGGGTCGCCCGCCGGCAGGGACGCCGGCGGAACAGGGTCAGGTCTGGTCAAGGTGGCGGTGTCCAGCAGTACGCCGCGAGCTCGCGCGCGACGGCGACCGCAACGATCCCGCCGGGCTTGTGGCGGGCGTCTCTGAGCTGGCGCCAGCGGGCGTTCAGCCGGCGTTGCGCTTTCCAGGAGATGTTGATGATCTCGGGCGCGTGTCCGCGCTGGCGGTGCTCGAGCGCCTGTCCGACGGCGGGCCCGCGCCGGTAGTGCCAAGAGGCCTCGACCAGCAGCCGCCGCGCGTGCGTGGAGCCCGCCTTGGTGATCGACCCCAACCGGCGTGCGCGCCGGTGGTGTGCTCGGGGACGTCCCGAGGTAGGCGGCGGGCTGGTCGGGATGATCGAAGCGCTCCCACTCGCCGATCTCGGCGCACAGCCCGAACGCGGTCAGCGTGTCGATCCCGCGCAGACACCGCAGCCGCGCGATCGTGGGCGCGCACGGGGCGGTGAGAGCAAGCTGAGCAGCTCGGCCTCGACCTGGGCACGGCGGGCGATCAGCACATCGGCGCGTGGAGATAGTCGGCCAGGTCGCCCGCGAAGCCTGATCGGCGAACCGCACCGAGGTCAACCAAGAGCGGTACTTCAACGTCCACGCCACCGCCGGCCCCTCGTAGTAGATCTCGCGACGCAGCAGGAACTTCCCGATCCGGTGCCGCGCGCGCATCAGATCGGCGCGGATGTCCTCGCGGCAGCGGACCAGATCACGCAGCTGCTCACGCTCGATCGACGGGATCGTGACCAGCACCAACTCGCCCGCTGCCAACAGCCGGGCCAGGCGGATCGCGTCGCGCTTATCGGTCTTGACCCGATCCGACGCAGGGCGATCGGTCTTGCCCGGCGCGCACACCGCAACCTCGATCCCCTCCGCCCGCGCGCGGCGCGCGAGCCCGTAGCCGGTCGGACCGGCCTCATAGACCATCCGCGCCGGACGCGGGATCTGCCGCAGCGCCGGCAGCAGCTCGTGCGGGCGGCCCACCACCCGCCTGGTCACGACCTCGCCCGTCGCCTGGTCGAACACCGCGAGCGTCGACTCGCGCGCGTGCACGTCCAGACCGACCCAACGGATACCGTCAGGCATCGGCACAATGGCCGCGGTCGACTGCTCGGTGGCCACCGGCCTGGGTGTGCACAACCACCTCGCCATGGGCTCGATCTTCCACTGCGGCTCCGAGGAGCAGAAGCAGGACTGGCTCCCGCGCATGGCCGCCTTCGACGCCATCGGCGCCTTCGCGCTCACTGAGCCCGACGTCGGATCGGGAGTCGCCCGCGGTCTCAAGACGACCGCCCGCCGCGAGGGGGACACGTGGGTGCTGAACGGCGCCAAGCGGTGGATCGGCAACGCGACCTTCGCCGACGTGACGATCGTGTGGGCCCGCGACGAGGAGGACGGCGAGGTCAAGGGCTTCCTGGTCGGGAAGGGCACGCCCGGGTTCACGCCGCGCAAGATGGAGCACAAGATCGCCCTGCGCGCGGTGCAGAACGCCGACATCACGCTCGAGGATGTCGAGGTCCCAGAGTCACAGCGGCTGCAGGAAGCCAACACCTTTCTCGACACCGCGAACGTGCTCGCGCATTCGCGGGCCGCTGTCGCGTGGGAGGCCGCCGGCTGCGCGCGGGGCGCCTACGAGCTCGCCCTCCGCTACGCCACCGAGCGTGAGCAGTTCGGCCGCCCCATCGCCCGCTTCCAGCTCGTCCAGGACCTCCTCGCCCGCATGCTCGGCAACGTGGTCGCCGCCCAGTGCATGGCCCTGCGCCTCGCCCAGCTCGCAGACGCCGGCGAGGCGGGCGTCCAGCACGCCTCCCTCGCCAAAGCCTTCTGCACCGCGAAGATGCGCGAGACGACCGGCTGGGCGCGCGAGCTGTTGGCCGGAAACGGAATCCTGCTCGAATACGACGTCGCTCGGTTCGTCGCCGACTCGGAGGCCATCTACTCCTATGAGGGGACGCGCGAGATGAACTCCCTCATCGTCGGTCTCGCCATCACCGGCCAGTCCGCCTTCGTCGGCAAGTAGGGCAGACCGGCGGGCGAGGTGTTCGCGGCGGCCTTCTTCGGCTCAGATCCCGGCGAGCGCCTGCTCGAGGTCCTCGATCAGGTCCTCGGGATGCTCGAGCCCGATCGACAGCCGCACCATCTCCGAGGTGATCCCCGCCTGTGTCAATTCGGCGGGAGTGAGCTGACGGTGGGTGGTGGACGCCGGGTGGGTGATGAGTGACTTCGCGTCACCCATGTTCAGAAGTCGCTTGAACAGCTTCACCCGGTTGAACACCGCGATGCCGGCGTCCCGGCCGCCGCGCACGGCGAAGGTCAGGATCGACGGCGCCCGGTCGCCGAGGTAGCGGCGCCCGAGCGCGTGATACGGATTGTCGGGGAAGCCGAGGAAGCTCACCCAAAGCACCGCGGGATGCTCGACGAGCCACGCCGCCACCGCGCGCGCGTTCTCCTCGTGGCGCGGCAGGCGAACCGACAGCGTCTCCAGCCCCTGGAGGTGCAGGAACGCGTTGAAGGGCGAGAGCGCGGCCCCGGTGTTGCGCAGCCCGACCGTGCGACACCGGGTGATGTACGGCGCCTCGGCGAACTCCGAGGCGTAGCGAACGCCGTGGAACGCGGGCTCGGGCTCGAGCAGCCAGGCGAAGCGGTCGGGATGCTCGGCCCAGGGAAACGTGCCACCGTCGATGATGATCCCGCCGATCGTCGTGCCGTGACCGCCGACGAACTTGGTCAGCGAGTGGATGACGACGTCGGCGCCGTGGCGCAGCGGCTTGAGCAGCAGCGGCGTGGGCACCGTGTTGTCGGCGATCACCGGCACGCCGCGCGCGTGGGCGAGCTCGGCGACCGCCTCCAGGTCGATCACGTTCCCCGCCGGATTGCCCACGGTCTCGCAGAACACGGCGCGCGTGCGCTCGTCGATCAAACCCGCGATCGACTCGGGGCGGTCGTCGGGCGCGAACCGGCACGTGATCCCGAGCCGCGGCAGGACGTGCGCGAAGTACGTGTACGTCGCTCCGTAGAGCTGCGGCACGGACACGAGGTTGTCCCCCGCGCCCAGGAGGTTGAGCACCGACATGCTCACCGCCGCCGCGCCGGAGCTCACGGCGAGCGCCCCGGCTCCGCCCTCGAGCTCGCACATCCGCCGCTCGAGCACGTCCACGGTCGGGTTGTTGATGCGGTTGTAGTGGAACCCCGGGGTCTCCAGGTCCATGATCGCGCCGGCGTGGTCGGCGTCGATGAAGTCGTGCGCGACCGTCTGGTAGATCGGCACCGCCACCGCTCGCGTCCCATCGGGCGTGTAGCCGCCGTGGATGGCGATCGTCTCGTCGCGCATCGATCAGCTCACGCGCGCGCGGGCGCGGCCGCGCGCGCCAACCGCAGCCAGTTGGCGTACAGCGTGGCCGAGGCCGGAGCCCACGTGTTCTCGACGGTCGGCGCCACCTCGTCGTAGGGGAACGCGCTCCACACCGAGAGCGGCTCGTCGTCCGACACGGCCGACGCGGGCACGCAGCGAAGCGCTCCAGGGACGCGACCGCCGCCGCGCTCAGGTAGCCCTCCGGCACCCGCGGATACGGGACCGCGCCGCGCCCGAACAGGCTCCGCCGCACGTCACGCCGGTATTCGCGAAGCAGGCTGAGCGTCCCGTACTCGGGGTGGCCCTGGCACAGGACGAACAGGCTCTCGCCCTGCTCGCGCGCGGCCACCGCCCAGCCCGCGCCCGACGTCCCGGCGCCGATCACCACGCGTACCCCGCCGCGGCCAGCGCGGGCTCGGGCACGTCGTTGACGCGCGAGTGGGGCCGGCACGCGCTCGGGCAACCCGGCCGCCAGCGGATCGATGCGTCGTGCACGGCCCCGCGAACACCCCGCTGCACTTGACCGCCCGCGGCACCCGCTCGATCCCGTCGAACAGCAGCGTGCTGGCGTGGGCGGCCAGGCACGAGAGGAGCGTCGTCGGCACCGAGCTCGGCCGCCCACTCGAGCAGACGAGCCATGTACGGCCAGTACGGCTCGTAGCGGAGCTGGAGCTGCACCGGCTCGGTTCCGGTGACGATCAGCGCGTCCGGGGGCCGGGCCCACAGCTCCTCGAGTCCGCGGTAGCGCGATTCGATCTCGGCCGTGATCGCCCGCGAGGGCGGGGATCTCGGTGATCGTGTAGAGCTCGACTCGACGTGGTTGCCGTCGGGCCCGCGCGCCGGCGCGCCGGAACTGGTCCTCGGTATCGATGAAGGCCCAGTCCGGCATGTTGTTGACCAGCGCGACCCTCATGTGCGTGAAACGTACCTGCCGTTAGCCTTTTTTCGGGCCATGGATCCTACGCTCCACTCCGGGCCCCGGCCGCGATTGGCGGTCGTGTACGGACACCGTTCGCTCGACCTCGTGCAGATCCGTGACGGCGCCCGGGCTGGTGCGACGTGGTTTGGCTGATCGACGCGAGAGGATCCGGCCGCGACGCGGGCGCGGCCGCTGCTCCGCCGCTACGGCGAGATCGTCGAGGCTCTGGGCGAGCCGCCCCGCGCGCGGCCGAGGCCCTGAAGCCCCACGCGCCCCAAGGGCTCGCCACCTTCTACGACACCGGGATGGAGCACGTGGCCGAGATCGCGCACGAGCTCGAGCTCCCCTTCCACCCCCCGGAGGCCGGGCGCGCGCTCGAGGACAAGCTCGAGCAGCGCCGGGCGCTCCGCGCCGCGGGCTACCGACGCCGCACGCCGTCGCGCTCCCACGCCGACGCCGACCGTTCCACCGTGCTCCACCTCGCCACCGCCATTGAATACCCGGCGGTGCTCAAGCCCCGCCGCGCCTCCGGCAGCTGGCACACGTTCCCCGTCCCGGACGCCGATGCCCTCGGCGACCTCTGGGCGGAGCTCGACGGCGGCGCGAGGAGATGCTGCTCGAGGAGTACCTGCCCGACGGGCCGCCCCTCCCCGGAGGCTTCGAGGCCGACTACGTCTCGGTGGAGACCGTCGCCGCCGCGGGCCGGTTCACCCACCTGGCGATCACCGGGCGCTTTCCGGTGGCGCCGCCGTTCCGTGAGACCGGCTTCTTCATCCCGGCCACGCTCCCCGGCATCAGGCGCGCCGAGGTGCTCGAGCTCGCCACCGACACGCTTGCCGCGCTCGGCCTCGACACCGGCGCCGCGCACACCGAGGTCAAGCTCACCGCCTGACGGCCCCCGCGTGATCGAGGTCAACGGACGCATCGGCGGGGGCGTGCCCGACATGCTCGCCCTCACCACCGGCATCGACATCGTCGAGCTGACGATGCGGGCGGCGCTCGGGCAACGCATCGACAACGCCGACCTGCCCCCGACCCGGGGCGTCGGCTACCGCTTCTTCTACCAGCCCCGCGAGCAGGCGCGCCGGGTGACGGCGCTGACCGGGCTGGACGAGCTGAGGCGCCGCCCGGGCGTCGAGGGCGTCCAGCTCCACCTCCCGCCCGGCAGCGAGATCGACGCGCGCCACGGCACGCGGACTTATCTGTTCGCGCTCGTGGGCGCGGCGCCCGACTACGCCGGGATGCTCGAGGTCGAGCGCTTCCTGCGCACGGGGATCACGGCCGGCTATGAGCTCGCCGGCCAGAGCTGAGCCCGCACCGCGTCCGGCCACGAACCCGGCTCGAAGCCGTGCGTGGTCATCAGCGCGAGAACGATCCGCTCGTGTCCGAAGCCGACACATGCGCTGTGCGCCATCGATCCGTCGGCCATCGCTCAGCCCGAAGGCGAGCGAGAAGTGGTCGCGATGGTTGTTGAACGAGGCCAGCGCCGTCGGCGCCGGGCCCACGACCTGCGCGAGTGAGCTCGAGCTTCTGCGCCCGCTGACGCTGGGCGGAGGCGAGCATCCGCCCGCGCCGGCCGAAGAACGGGTCGCTCGCGGGCTCGAGCGACGCGTCGAGCCCGAGGCCGCGCAGCAGCGCCGCTCCCCGCTCGGCCCACTCGTCGCGCCACGCCGACACCACCTCGGGCTCGGCGATGCGGACGAGTTCGTGCTGGTGGAAGGCCTGGCGCCGGGCCGGGTCATCGGAGGGCTCGTGACGGAACACCCAGGCGCCACCGGCGTCGACGAACACGCCGCCGGGTTCCAGGGCCCCCCGGGCGGCGATCGCCGGGTAGACGGGGTAGCACGCAGCCGGCACCAGCGCCAGGTCGGTCATCCGCTGATAGCCGCTCCAGTCCTCGTGGCGCTCGGCGCGCTGCCCCTGCGCCTCCGCGTCCTCCTCGGAGCCCGCGAAGGAGTAGACGCTCCCGGCCAGGTGCGGGAACAGGCCCAGGTACCCGGTGCGCTCGAGCTGACGGCGCGGCAGCACCGGCGGGAAGCGCAGCGCGGCGGCACCGTGCTCGGCCGCGAGGCCGCTCAGCATCGCCGCGAGCCGGACCCGGATCGCCTCGAACGTGGCTCCGTGCCCGTAGATCCCCGGCGTACCGGACTCGATCAGGTGCCCGCGCGCGATCAACTCCGCGAGGAGCGCGGCCGGCTCAGCCTGACTCGAGCGTCCTTCGGTCATCCCCGCGCGCGCAAGACGGCGGCCATCATACGCCGTCGTAGCCCGCGCCCGGGGCCCCTGCCCGGGCGCGCGCAGACGAACAGCGCCCGTGCCCCCCACGAGCGCTGCTCTGATTACTTGTGCCCCCTAAGAAGGTGCCCCCCTCGGATCGCCTTCTGGACAGAAGTGTGCGCCCCGGCCCGCGAACCGTCAATGAGCGCGGCGGCTCATTTGCGCGTTCATGCCGTTGAACGCCGCGTGGTCCCAACCGCCCACGCGGTGAGCGCGCAGATGCCCCGCGGGGCGCGAGTTATCCGAGCAGAAAAGCGTTAGTCGGCATGCGGTGCGAGTGCGAGTGCCTCGCCGTTGGCGATGCGGGGGATCATCTGAAGCCGGAACCGAGCCGGCGGTGAAGCGTCCGCTCAGGCTTCTCCTCGCCGACCGGGCGCCGATGCGGATGGGGATCCGCCTGGCCCTCAATGGAGACGGTGAGGTGGAGGTCTGCGCCGAGGCCGAGGACCCCGAACATGCCATCCGCTCGGCCAAGCGCGAGCAGCCCGATCTGTGCCTGGTCGGAGAGAGCATGGACGGCGACGCCCTGGCCGCGGTGCGCGGCATCTCCCGGGCCGCGCCCGGCGCCGCGGTCGTGCTCCTCGCCGAGGTCAGCGACGCCGACCGGATGCTCGACGCGATCCGGGCCGGTGCCGTCGGCTACGTCCCCGGCGCGCTCGACGCCGAGCGGCTGCGGCGGATCGTGCGTGCGGTCGCCTACGAGGAGGCGGTGATCCCCCGCTCGCTGGTGCTCGAGCTGCTCCTCGAGCTTCGCGGGGGCGGCGCCGGCGCCGACGCTGCTCACCCCGCGCGAAGCCCAGGTGCTGGGCATGCTCCGTCGCCGGCACAGCACGGCCGACATCGCGCAGCGGCTGGCGATCGCGCCGGTGACGGTGCGGCGCCACATCTCTCAGCTCGTGCGCAAGCTCGGCGTCGAGGACCGCGCCGCGCTCACGGGCAGCAACGGGCCCGCCCCGGCCGCCTGAGCGTCAGACGAGCCCGCGGCGGACGGCGTAGATCGCCGCACTGACGCGGTTGGGCAGCCCCAGCTTGCCGAGGATGCTCGACACGTGGTTCTTGACCGTCCGCGGGCTGATCCCCAGCTCGTCGGCGATCTGGGCGTTCTCCCGACCCTGGGCGAGCAGCCGCAGGACCTCGAGCTCGCGCTCGGATAGGGAGGCGGCGCGGGCGACGTCGGGCTCCGGGGCGCCCGGTCGCCGCCGTGCCCGCCCCAGGACGTGCTCGGCCGCGCGCGGCGAGAGCCACGCCGCGCCCTCGGCCGCGGCCCGCACGGCCACGCTCACCCGCTCGACCGGCGTGTCCTTGGTCACGAACCCGCACGCCCCGGCACCCACCGCAGCCGCGACGTCGTCCTCGTCCGAGGACGCCGTCAGGAAGAGCACCCGCATGCCCGGATGGCGCGCGAGGATCTCGAGCGTGGCCTCGGGCCCCTCCAGGTCGGGCATGCGCAGATCCATCAGCACCACGTCGGGCTGGAGTTCGGCGGCCAGGCGCACCCCCATCCGCCCGCCCGAGGCCTGAGCCACCACGTCGATATCCGGCTGGGCGCCCAGCAGCATCGCGAGGCCGGTCCGGAACAGGTCGTGATCGTCCACGACGAGCACGCGGATGGCGCCGTCAACTACGGTGCCCGTGCTCATCTGAATGTCATCTCCAGGCCCACCCCTGTAAGGACGAACCAGCCGCACCGGATTATAAGTCGCCGTGGCCGAAGAGTTGCCCACTTGGGTGAGTCGCTAGGCTCGACCGCGGGTAGGCCCTTTGGGCCGCGCCGAGACTGCCCGGTTCTGACCGGACGCTCGACCAAGTCCGCAAAAAGCGATTCAAGCCGGATCGCCCGGATGTCGAGATAGCTCGTACGCAGCACGTCGCAGACTGCCGCCCCAGGCCCCGCACGTATGAGCACACTTCTAGGAATCCTTCTCGCGATCGGCTGCGCCCTGTCGACGAACGTCGGCTTCCTCTACAAGCACCGCGGCGCCTGTTCGGTGCCGCCGGTCGACATGCGCCGCCCCGTGCGCTCGGCGAAGCTGCTGTTCGGATCGAAGCTGTTCGCGCTCGGAATGCTCATCGCCGCGGGCGCGTGGGCCTTCCACGTGGCGGCGATGGCGGTGGCGCCGCTGTCGCTCGTCCAGGCGGTCCTCGCCGGCGGAATGGTCCTGCTCGCGGTGATGGCCGAGCGCGTCCTCGGCGCCCAGATCGGCCGCCGTCAGTGGGTCGGCCTCGGAGCCACCGCGATCGGCCTCCTGGCGCTGGGGATGACCCTCCCCGCCGTCCATGGGGCCCACTCGAACTTCTCCATCCCGGGTGCGATCGCCTTCGAGGGCGTTCTCCTCGGCGCCGGCGCGCTCCTGATCGCCGGTCCCCGCATCGGCGCCTCGCTGGAGCACCACGGCTTCATGCTCGGCGCCGCGGCCGGGATCCTGTTCGGCGTCTCCGACGTGGCCATCAAGGCGATGTCGGGCATGATCGCCGCCCACGGCGCCCTCGCCTTCCTCTCGCCCTGGACGCCGATCATCGTCGCCGCGTCCGTTGCGGCCTTCTTCGCGTCGGCCAAGGGCCTCCAGGGCGGCGACGCCGTGCCCGTGATCGCGGTCACCGGGACCGCGGCCAACGTGGCCGGGATCGTCGGCGGCATCCTCGTCTTCGGCGACCCGCTCCCGGCCGACCCGCGGGCGCTGGTCATCCAGGGCCTGGCCTTCACGCTCGTCCTGGTCGCGGCCTGGATGATGCCCGGCCCGGTCCGGACCGGCTCGCCCCGCCGCACCGCCGCCGTTCCCGCGGCCGTCTGATCACCGCTCAGTAGCATCCGCGCGTGCCCGCGGAGCTGCCGGAATTACGCTCGCGGCTGGGGGAGAGCGCTGCCCTCTGGGCGCGCCAGGTCCAGGTCGAGGACGGCCGCTGGCGAGCCTTCAGCGACGCCTTCTCCCCGCGCTACAACCTCGTCCTCTGCCACGGCGCCGGCCTGCTCGCCGGGACCCTCGACGAGGTCGCGGCCGCCGGCCGGCCGGCGATCGTGATGGTCGCCGGCGCGGCCCGGGGCGAGGTGCCGGACGACGGCGACTGGGTGCCGGTCGCCGAGATGCCGTTCATGGCCCGGGAGCTGACCGGCGACCTTGCCGAGGATCCGGCCGTCCGGCGGCTGGAGGCGGCGGAGCTGCCGGCCGCCCGGACGCTGATCGCGGAGGTGTTCGGGCTCCACGAGCGCCTCGCGCTCACCGCGCTCCCGCCCGACGCGGCCGAGAGGCATCACGTGTGGGGCGCCTTCGCCGGCGAGCTCGCCTCGTGCGCGATCACGGTCGCGGTGGGTGACTGCCTCGCGGTCTGGTCGATGGCGACCGCCCCCGCGCTGCGCCGCCAGGGACACGCGCGGCGCGTCTTGAGCACCGCCCTCGCGCGCGCGGGCGCGCGCACCTCGCTGCTCTACGCGCCGATCGAGGCCGAGCCCTTCTACCGCTCGCTCGGCTACGAGGTCCTCGAGCGCTGGCAGCTGTGGACGCGCCGGCGCTGGCGCGGGGCCTGAGTTAATTGGGGCCCGGCCTGCGGCCGGTCGTCCGTGGGACCGGGTGCCCCATCCGGTCACGATCGCGGCACGGCGACCCGCGTCGGGCGGGAGCGGCCACGGAGCGTCAGCTCTTCGCACACCCGCCACCGCTCGGCCTCTGCCTCACCCGCCCGGGCCAGCGCCTCCTCGGAGACCAGCACCCGGTCAGGCCGCTCCTTGGCGAGCTCGGTGAGCCGCGCCGCCTCGTTGACCGGATCGCCGATCACCGTGTACTCGAACCGCTTGCGCCGCGCCGACGTTGCCCGCGACGACGCGCCCGGCAGAGACGCCGATCCCGGCACGGATCTCGGGCAGCTCCTCGCCCAGGCGCCGGCACAGCTCGCGCGCGGCCGCCAGCGCGTGCGCCGGCCGCGCCGCGCGTCGGCCAGCGGCGCCCCGAAGACGCACAGCGCCGCGTCGCCCTCGAACTTGTTGACCCAGCCCTCGTGGGCCTCGACCACCTCGACCACGACCGCGAAGAAGCGGTTGAGCAGCTCCACGACCTCGGCCGGGTCGCGCGCCTCGGCGAGCGTCGTCGAGCCCTCGAGGTCGACGAACAGGACGGCCGCCTCGCGCGCCTCGCCGCCCAGCTCGACGCCGCGCTCGAGCGCCTGGCGCACCACGTCCTCGCCGACCTGCCGGCCGAACAGGTCCCGCATCCGCTCGCGCTCCCGCAGGCCCGGCGAGCATCCGGTTGAAGCCGGCCTGGAGCAGGCCGACCTCGCTGGCGTCGTCGACGGTGACGCTGCGGTGAAAGATGCCGTGCTCGACCAGGCCCACCGCCCGGCGCAGGCCGTCGATGCGATCCGACAACGAGCGGGCGAGACCAACCATCGCGGCCAGCCCCACCACCAGCCCGATCAGGCTCAGCACGAGCACGGCGAGCGAGAGCCGCTCGAGCGTGAAGCCGTTGCTCGCGCAGCCCGCCGACGGCCGACGAGCGCGAGGCCGAGCAGGATGCGACCCCGTCCCGAGCGACCAGGTAAGACGATCGCGCGGGCGCGCACCCCCGGGCAGCTGCGGGCGCGACGGGACCCCGCTCGGCCAGCGCCTGGGCGGTCAGCGGGCGCAGCAGCCGCTCGCCCAGCAGGTAGCCCAGAGCGCACGTGACCACCCCTCCGAGGACCACCGTGATCGCGACGTTGAGCGCGACCTCCAGGAGAACGGGGCGTTGAGCGCGGCGAACACGATCGCCGCGGTGCTCCACACGACGGCGGGTCACGCGCTGCTGGCGAGAGCGGCAAGCGCAGCATCAGCCGTTGCTCGCGCTCCGTCGGCGTCCGGCCGGCCTCGCCCAGCCGGCGGCGGCGCGCCAGCGCCGAGCCGACCACTTCCACACGGCGGGAAAGCTGACCAGCCCGAACACCGCGAACGCGACGGCGTTGAGCAGCTTGGCGGTGGCGCCGTGCCGGATCCCCGTCGGAACCGGCAGCACGAAGACGAGGAACACGAACACGACGAGGCCGGCGCAGGCCAGGTTCGCGCCGGCGATGGCCAGCCCGAAGCGCATGCGGCGTCTCGCGTCGGCTCACATCCGGCGTGCGTGCTGCCCTCGATCAGCACGCGCGCCACCTGCTCGGGATCGTCGTAAGGGCGCAGGTGGCCGCAGCCGCGGCAGCGTGACACCGCGCGCTCCGGGCAGCGCGCGCGCGGCGCGCCGGGCCTGCCAGCGGGGAGCAGGCGATCCCTCGCGCCCCACGCGACCGTCACCGGCACGGGATGGCCGCCGCGGGCTTGAAGTTGTCGGCGACGATCACGGGCAGCGTCTCCTCGAACCACGGCGCGCGCCGCAGCCGCTCGCACGGTGCCGCCGCGTCCTCGGCGGGAACGCGACGCGGGGTGGGCCACGACCTGGCCCAGCACGAGCTGGCGCAGCAGCGGGTAGCGCATCGACCCGCGGGCGCGGGGCGCGAGGCGGCGCGTCATATCGAGGGTCAGCTGCAGCGACGCGGCGAGGAAGCGGGCGTCGGCGCCGTGGGCGAAGCCGCCGGGGAGAGCGCGGTCGCCGAGGCGACGCGGTCGCGCTTGGCCAGCTCGAGGGCGAGCCAGCCGCCGAGCGAGTTGCCGGCGACGTGGGGGCGCTCGAGCCCGAGCTCGTCGAGGAACTCGGCCACCAGCCGCGTGAGCGATTCGATCCCGGGGGGCGTCCCCGGGGCGGGCGGCGGCGAGGCGCCGAAGCCGGGCAGGTCGAGCGCGACCACGTCGCGCCCGGGGTCGAGGCGGTCGAGCACCGGCTTCCACACCTGCCAGTGGCTGCCGATCCCGTGGATCAGGACCAGTGGGGCGTCCGGTACCGGCGCGGTGGTAGTTGAGTCGCATGCTGGACAAGTGGAGAATGTTTATCCGGCCAGGTTGGACAATCGTGGCCACGCCAGATCCTGCGGTACGGTTGTACAAACCGGCACAGAGGATCCGAGGAGACCCATGGCGAGCACCGAGACGGCAAGCCGAACAGGCAGCAGCACGCTTCAGGAGCTGGCGCAAGCGTCATCTGTGGATGCACTTCACGCGGATGTCGGCGTACGACGATCACGAGGTCCCGATCATCGTCCGCGGCGAAGGATGCTACGTCTACGACGAGCACGGCAAGCGCTACCTCGACGGGCTCTCCGCGCTGTTCTGCGTGAACATCGGCCACGGGCGCGCGGACATCGCCCAGGCCGGCGCCGACCAGGCCAAGGAGCTCGGGTTCTTCACCAACTGGTCCTACGCCCATCCGCGGGCGATCGAGCTGGCCGCCCGGATCGCCTCGCTGGCGCCCGGCGACCTCAACCGCGTGTTCTTCACCAGCGGCGGCTGGAGGCCGTCGAGTCCGCGCTCAAGCTGGCGCGCCAGTACCACAAGCTCACCGGCAAGCCGACGAAGACCAAGGTGATCGCGCGGGAGATCGCCTACCACGGCACCAGCCTGGGCGCGCTCTCGGCGACCGGGATCACCGGCCTGCGCCAGCCGTTCGAGCCGCTCACCCCAGGCGGCTGCCACGTGCCCAACACCAACACCTACCGCCTCGCCAACCACATGGATGGCGAGCGACCTGGCCGAGACGATCGCCGAGCGGATCGAGTTCGAGGGGCCGGACACGGTCGCCGCCGTGATCCTCGAGCCGGTGCAGAACGCCGGCGGCTGCTTCACCCCGCCCGAGGGCTACTTCCAGCGCGTGCGCGAGATCTGCGACGAGTACGACGTGCTGATGATCTCCGACGAGGTCATCTGCTCCTGGGGCCGGCTCGGCGAATGGTTCGGCGCCCAGCGCTACGACTACCAGCCCGACATCATCACCACGGCCAAGGGCCTGACCAGCGCGTACGCCCCGATGGGCGCCCTGATCGCCTCCGACCGGGTCGCGGAGCCGTTCATGGACGGCCTTCACAGCTTCACGCACGGCTTCACCTTCGCCGGTCACCCGGTCTGCGCCGCCGTGGCGATGGCCAACCTCGACGCGTTCGAGCGCGAGGGCGTGCTCGAGAACGTGCGCGAGAACGAGGCGTCGCCCGCGCGACATGCTCGAGTCGCTGCGCGACCTCCCGATCGTCGGCGACGTCCGCGGTGCGGGCTACTTCCAGGCGATCGAGCTGGTCAAGGACAAGGAGACCAAGGAGTCCTTCGACGACGAGGAGTCCGAGACGCTGCTGCGCGGCTTCCTCTCCGGCGAGCTCTACCGCCGCGGGCTGATCTGCCGCGCCGATGACCGTGGCGACCCGGTGATCCAGCTCTCGCCGCCGCTGATCGCGGGCCCGGAGCAGTTCGAGGAGATCGAGTCGATCCTGCGCGCCGTGCTCACCGAGGCGGGCGAGCGCATGCATGTCCATACCCATGCGGGTGCGGCGCGCCTGCGGCGCGAGGTGTAATGCTCAGCGTCCGCGAGCTGCTCCGAGACCTGGATGTCCGGCTGCTCGCGGGCGACCGCGGAGCTCGACGCTGCCCGTCCGCTGGGTGCACATCTCCGAGCTCCTGGACCCGACGCCCTGGCTCTCCGGCGGCGAGCTGCTGCTGACGACCGGGATGCAGCTCGAGGGCCCCGAGCAGGCGCGTGAGTTCGTGACCGGCTCTCCGACCACCACCTCGCGGGGCTCGGCTTCGGGACCGGGTTCGGGCACGACGTCGTGCCCGCGGCGCTGCTCGAGGCGGCCGCCGAGCGCGACTTCCCGGTGTTCGAGGTTCCCTACGAGCTGCCGTTCATCGCTATCACCGAGGCGGCGTTCACGCCGCCTGGTCAACGAGCAGTACGCCGTCCTGCGCCGGGCGCTGGCGGCGCTCAGGAACGCCTCGAGCGGATCGTCCTCTCCCAGCGCGGGCTCGAGCCGCTCGTCGGCGCGCTGGCCACGCTCTTGGGGGCGGCGGTGCTGGTGTTCGACTCGCGCGGGGAGCTCCTGTCCAGCACGCCTTCCGTCGGGAGATCGACCCCGTCGATCGTCGACTCGCTGCGCGCCGAGGTGCGAGAGCGGGCCCGCCGCCGCGAGGCGCGGGCCTTCGTTCCCTCGGTACAGGAGGGCGACCGGGGGCTCGCGCTCCCGATCGCCTCCGACGGCGCGCCTCAGAACGGAGCCCCGGTGGCGCGGCTGCCCGAGGCCTGGCTGGTGGCGATCAAGGACGCCGGCCCGCTGTCTGACTTCGACCGGCTCACGCTCCACCAGGCGGTGACGATCGTCGCGCTCGAGCTGCTGCGCTCGCGGGTGGCGGGAGATACCGAGCGCCGCCTCGCGGGCGACGTGCTCGCGGCGATGATCCGCGGCGAGCTCTCCGGGCAGGACCTGGCGCGCCGGCTCGGGCCGTTCGGCCTCGCCGACCGGGTGGCGGCGCTCGTGGTCAAGCCGGCCGCCGGCGAGCGTGGCTCCTCGGCCCCGCTCGAGGACGTGCTCTCGCGGCGCCCTGCGCGACGAGGCCGCGCCCGGCCTGGTCGCCTCCGCCGCGGGGATGACGTGCGCGCTCGTCCCCGGGATGGCCGACGACGAGCTGATCGCGCTCGCCGAGCGCGTCAGCGAGCGCGCCGCCCACGACCTCGCCCGGCGGCGTCGACGCCGGCGTCGGGCGCGCCGTGGCCGGGGGCGATGCCCGGCGAAGCTTCCACGAGGCCCGCTGCGCGCTGGAGGCGCTCTCGATGACCGCGCCCCGCGGGCACGAACGGCTCCTCCGCCGCGCCCGAGCGCCACCGCTACCGGGTCGGCACCTACAAGGACCTGGGCTCCTTCCAGCTCCTGCTCTCGCTCCAGGACGACGAGGCGCTGCGGCTGTTCTGCGACTCGATCCTGGGGCCGATCGAGGCCAGCGAGGGCCACTACGGCGGCGAGCTGATGCGCTCGCTCGAGGCCTTCATCGAGGAGAACGGGCAATGGGAGCGCGCCGCACGCCGGCTCTACTGCCACCGGCACACGCTGCGCTACCGGATCCGGCGGGTGGAGGAGCTGACCGGGCGCGACCTTTCGAGCGCGCGTGACCGGATCGAGTTCTGGCTGGCCCTGCGCGGGCGCGAACTGGTGTCTTGAAAGGGGTGGTGCAGTGAGGGTCGGGGTTCCCACTGAGGTCAAGCCGGACGAGTACCGGGTCGCGCTGACCCCCGCCGGCGTGCGCGAGCTCGTCGACGCCGGCCACGAGGTCGTGGTCCAGAGCGGCGCCGGCGTCGGCTCCTCGATGGACGACGAGGCCTACGCCGCCCAGGGCGCGGTCATCGTCCCCGACGCCGACGCCCTGTTCGAGGAGGCCTCGCTGATCGTCAAGGTCAAGGAGCCCCAGCCGGCCGAGGTCGCGCGGCTCGAGCCGCGGCACACGCTGTTCACCTACCTGCACCTGGCCGCCGATGCGGAATTGACCAAGGGCCTGATGGACTCGGGCGCCACGTGCATCGCGTATGAGACGGTCGAGGACACGCGCGGGCGACTGCCCCTGCTGGCGCCGATGTCGGAGGTGGCGGGCAAGATCGCCACCCAGGCCGGCGCCTTCATCCTCGAGAAGCCGCTGGGCGGCCGGGGGATCCTGCTCGGCGGCGTCCCCGGCGTGGCGGCGGCCAACGTGATGGTCATCGGGGGCGGGGTCGTGGGCATGAACGCGGCCTTCATCGCGCTCGGCATGGAGGCGACGGTGTACGTCTATGACCGCAACATCGACCGCCTGCGCGAGCTCGACATCGCCATGGGCGGCCGCGCCGACACGATCTTCGCCTCGACGCTGTCGATCGAGGAGCGC
This sequence comes from uncultured Solirubrobacterales bacterium, assembly GCA_963839105.1. Lineage (GTDB taxonomy): Bacteria > Actinomycetota > Thermoleophilia > Solirubrobacterales > Solirubrobacteraceae > Palsa-465. The sequence continues at coordinate 42,696 of CAWITQ010000001.1, read as the reverse complement.
CTCCCCGACATGGACCTCGTGATCGGGGCCGTGCTGGTGCACGGCGCGCGGGCGCCCCGGGTCGTGACCCGCGCCCAGCTCGTCGCTGATGAAGCGCCACGCTGTGCTCGTCGACGTCTCGATCGACCAGGGCGGCTGCTTTGAGACCTCGCGCCCGACCACGCACTCCGACCCCACCTACGAGGTCGACGGCATCACCCACTACTGCGTGGCCAACATGCCCGGCGCGGTGCCCATCACCTCCACCTACGCGCTGACCAACGCCACGATCCCGTACGTGCTCGAGCTGGCGAGGCAGGGCGTCCACGGCGCTGTCGCGTCCGTCCCCGGGCTAAGCTGGGGGTCAACGTCGCCGGCGGCCAGGTCACCTACGCCCCGGTGGCCGAGGCGGTGGGGGTCCCGCACGTCCCGGTCGACGAGGCGCTGGCGGGGGTTCCCGCGGGGGCGTAGGCCGGCCCGGCGCGGGCGTCCGGACGGGGCCGCCCGGCCCCATGGACGCCGCGCGGAGCGAGGCCCATCCCCTGCTACATTGCCCTGCGCATGCCTACTACCAGCCAGCTGATCCGCAAGGGCCGCACCCCGTCGAAGAAGAAGCTCGCCACGCCGGGCCTGAAGTCGGGGAAGGGCCGCAAGAAGAAGGTCGCGGCGCCGCAGCGCCGGGGCGTGTGCACGCGCGTGTATACGACCACGCCGAAGAAGCCCAACTCCGCGCTGCGCAAGGTCGCGCGCGTGCGGCTGACCAACGGCATGGAAGTGGGCGCCTACATCCCGGGCGAGGGCCACAACCTTCAGGAGCACTCGGTCGTGCTCGTCCGTGGCGGCCGCGTCAAGGACCTTCCGGGCTTCCGCTACAAGGTGATCCGGGGCACGCTCGACGCCGCCGGCGTGAGCGACCGCAAGAAGGCCCGCTCGCAGTACGGCGTGAAGGCCAAGTAACGATGCCGCGCCGCGCCGCCGCTCAGCCCCGCAAGATCGAGCCCGATCCGGTCCACCGCAACCGGCTCGTCCAGCAGGTCATCAACAAGGTGATGCTGGACGGCAAGAAGTCGACGTCGGAGAAGATCGTCTACGACGCCATGGCGATCCTCGGCGAGCGCACCGGCAAGAACCCGGTCGAGCAGCTCGAGGCCGGGGTCAAGGCCCTGACGCCGGTGCTCGAGGTCCGCTCGCGCCGGGTCGGTGGCGCCACCTACCAGGTGCCGGTCGAGGTGCCCGGGCCGCGCGCCCGCACCCTTGCCGTCCGCTGGCTCGTCCAGTACGCCCGCGCGCGCCGCGAGAAGACGATGGCGCAGCGCCTCGCCCACGAGCTGCTCGATGCCGCGCAGCAGCAGGGTGGCGCTTACAAGCGCAAGGACGACATCTACCGGATGGCGCAGGCGAACAAGGCGTTCGCCCACTACCGCTGGTAGCAGCGGCTTGACCGCGCGGACGATCGTCTACATCGTCGGCGCGCGGCCGAACATCGTGAAGATGGCGCCCGTTCTGCGCGAGATGCGTGCGCGGTCGCCTGAGATGAGGCACCTGCTCGTGCATACGGGGCAGCACTACGACCGGGAGCTCTCCGATGTGTTCTTCGAGGAGTTCGGGCTGGGGCAGCCGGACTTCTCACTCGGCGTGGGATCGGGGACGCACGGGGAGCAGACCGCGCGGGCGTTGGAGCGGGTGGAGGGGTTGCTCGGGGACGGCGACCGGTGTGCGTGGTCGTGCCGGGGGATGTGAACTCGACGCTCGCGGCGGGGTTGGCGGCTGTGAAGCTGAGTGTGCCGGTGGCGCATCTGGAGGCGGGGCTGCGGAGCTTCGACCGGACGATGCCCGAGGAGATCAACCGGGTGCTGGTCGACCAGATCTCGCGGTGGTGCTTCATCCACAGCCCCGAGGCGGTCGAGAACCTGCGCCGTGAGGGGGTCGATGAGGAGCGGATCCGCTTCGTCGGCAACACGATGATCGACACGCTGGTGGCGCTGCGGGGGCGGATCGAGGAGTCGGGGGTTCTGGCGCGGCTGGGGCTCGAGGCCGGGCGGTACCTGCTGGTCACGCTGCACCGGCCGGCGCTGGTGGACGGTCCGCTGCTCGAACGGGCGGTCGCGGCGCTGGGGGCGGTGGCGCGGTCGGGTCTTCCGGTGGTGTTCCCGGTGCATCCGCGAACTCGGGCGCGGCTCTCCGGCGTCGATGTCGAGGGCGTGGTGTTGACCCAGCCGGTGGGTTATGTGGATTTCCTGGCGCTCGAGGCGTCGGCGGCCGGGGTGCTGACCGACTCGGGTGGGGTCCAGGAGGAGACGACCTTCCTGGGCGTTCCGTGCTTCACGCTGCGCGAGAACACCGAGCGGCCGATCACCGTTAGCCACGGGACGAACCGCCTGCTGGGGCTTCGGCCCGAGGCGATCTCGTCGATCCCGGAGTGGCTGGGCGGGAGCCCGCGGGGGGCGCGCGATCTGGAGGGCTGGGACGGGCGCGCCGCGGTGCGGGTGGCCGACGAGCTGCTGCGCGACCTCTCAGCGGCCGAGCGGCCGCGCCTTCACGCGGTTCAGTGAGGCTGCGGCGATCGTGGCGGCGAGCTGGGCGAGGAGGTCGGGGTTGGAGTCGAGCCGGCTGAGGGCACCGCGCGGCTTCGGGTCGATCTGAGCGGGGTCGCTGAGGAGCTGAGCGCGTCCGATGCGCTCGAGCCACAGGTCCACCGCGCCGGGTGGATTCTCGAACACCGAGTAGGCCGGGATCCCGAGGTAGGCGGCCTCGCGCAGCATCGTCCCACCCGAGCACACGACGGCGTCGACGGACTTGAGCAGCGAGACGAAGGGGACGGGGCGGTCCAAGATGATCGGCTCGTGGCTCCAGGGGAGGCCGTCGAGGAGCGCGTGTTGGGTGGGGGCGCGGGGGGCGAGGACGACCTGGGCTTCGGTGTGGGCGAGGCGGGCCAGGGCCGCCGTGAGCAGGGATTTGGATCCCTCTCGGTAGTAGTGGCTCGTCTCTGAGGGGGGGCGGACGAGGACCTTGGGGGAGGCCGCGCCGAGATCGAGGGGGGGAACGGCATCGATGTCCACGCCGGCGAAGGTGAGGTCCTCTTTGATGCCCTTGAACGGGACGAGCTGGTGGGGCTTCAGGCCCTGGCGCCGGAGGTGCCCGGGGTCGATCACGTCCGGGAACATGATCTTCGAGCCCGTCAGGCGGTAGAGCCTCAGGAACACGTGCTCGTAGTCGACGATCACGAAGCTCGGGACGTTCAGGCGGCGCGCGGCGATGACCGCGGCGCGCGAGGCGCCGAGCTGGGCCGCGGGGCGGCTTTCCTTGAAGAAGCGCGTGAGGGCGCGGGCGCGCAGCGCGGTGGCGGCGAGCTTCCTGCGCTTGGAGCGGGGCGCCACCGCGCCGAAGGGGTGGGCGGTGACGCCGGCGTCGTCGAGGAGTTGGAGGGTGGCGTCGTGGTCGCGCGTGGTGATCACGGTGGCGAGGCCGGCGTCGGCGAGCGCGTCCCGGAACGGGAGCAGGTACTGGACCTGCGGCGGGTTCTCGATGTCGATCCAGACGGTGCTCATGGCTCGATGAGCGCCTGGAGCCGGGCGCGGCGCGCGGGGTCGGACCACACGTAGAGGACCCAGCCGAGGTGGTAGGAGCGGCATTCGCGGTTGATCCGCAGGTGTGCGGCGCGTGGGGGCGCGGTGCGCGGTGGCGGGCCGATGCCGCGCAGGTAGCGGCGGATGCGGGGCGCCCGCTCGACGCGCTCGATCGAGCGGTAGATCCACGGGTGGGGGTCTGTGAGGGCCATCGGCGCGCCGAGCTCGTTGGCGCCGAGGTTCCAGCGGAGGCTGCGCTCGGTGGCGGCACTCGCCACCTCGCCACCGCCCCGCTCCTCTCAGCTGGGAGAAGGAACAGCATCGCCATGCTGTCCTGGTGGACGGTGAAGATCGGATAGCGGTCGAACGGGACCCCGGTGCGCACGTCGATCATCCACGGCCAGGCGCCGTCGTCGTCCTGTAGGGACAGAGCGCGCTGGAGCCCCGCGGCGAACAGCTCACGCGCCTGCGGCGAGGCGGTGGCGGTGGCGTACTCGTGCATCGCGCGGAGGTAGTAGACGAGGCTGCCGAACGAGACGATGTGGCTGCGGTACCGGGCCAGGCTGTGGCGGGGGAGGCCCGACGGCGTGGTGTAGAGGACGCGGATGAACTCGAACGCCCGGTCGGCGACCTCGCGCGCGGCGGCGTCGGCCGGGTGGGCGGTGGCGCCCCACAGCATCCAGGCCAGGTCCTGCATGTTGAGCGTGAGCCGCTGGGGGCCGCCCAGCGCGGTGGCGACCGCGCGGATCGAGCGCCGGACCGCCGGGTGGGTGGGCTCGGTGGCGGCGAGGAGCACGAGCAGCAGGCCGTGGTCGGCGGGGCTCGTGAGCTCGCGCTCGTGGAGGTCGAGGAAGGCGCGGACCCGGTCCTCGACGCTGCCGCCCAGCCACGCCGGGGCGCCACCGTGGCGCTGGGCCTCGGCGAGGCCGAGGTAGGTGTTGATCGTGTAGCGGAGCGACTCCGGCCGGCGGAAGTCGTTGGTGACCCGGCCCCCGGGGTCTGCGCTTGAGGAATACGAGAACAGGGACTGCTGGGGATCGAAGGCGAGGCTCAGGTAGTCGAGCGCCAGGCTGCAGTAGTCGATCGCCCTCCCTGACACAGCCCCCATCATCCTCGGGGGAACTATAGGTGCGGGGGTAGGGGCGCCGGTGGGCATGCGGGGCGTACGCGGCGTACGCCGGGCGCCGGCATCGTCCCCCACCGCGGATTACGTTCCCTTCGGCGCGCGCGATTCGCCGAGGACCGTCGTTTGCCGCGCTATACGAGGACAACGTCGACTTCGGCGCGACGCGCGTCGCGAGAGGAACGTTATCCGCGGTGGGCCCGCCCGGCGACCCGCGCGAGCGCGTGGTGGCCGCAGGCGCGGTGGCGGCAGTGCGCCAGGGCACGGTGGCGCGAAGGCCGGTGAAATTCCGCGCTGAATCCCGCGAAATCAGTAGAGATGCGAGGACTGCCCACTACACGGGACCGGGGGCTGCAGCGGGACAGCCCTCGCGCTTCGGAAGCGTAGCTTCACGCAGGGGGTTGTGTGCGACCTGTTTGCGGATTGTCAGGACTCGGACCGCGGGCCCCAGCCGCCCCGGCCGCTATAACGCGCGAGGAGACTCTCCCGCGCCGATCCCTAAGAAAATTCCCATGCCGCTGACGATCAGCAGCAGGGCTGCGCCCAGGGTCTGCAGGTAGAAGCCGAGCGCTGGCGTGGCGCGGCCGACCGCGTACCGGCCGCCGGACGCGAGGAGCCCCGTCCGGTGGGCATCGGGCAGATCGACGAGGAGCGCGATCGCGAGGGCGATGATCGCCAGCGCCGCCATCGCCAGGAGCGCCGGGCGCCCCGCACCCCGCGCCACCGAGACCGCCAGGATCGCCGCCAGCACCGCGATCGGGATCAGCGCGAAGTCGTGGTGTGACCCCGTCGAGACCGAGCTCACCGTGCCCGCTCGCCCCAGCGCCCGGATCGTGAACAGGGTCGTGAATTCGGAGACCACGAGGAGCAGCGCGGCGAGCAAACCACCGCCTGCGATCACGCTGTCGAGCCTCTCTCTGTGCACTTCCAGTGCGCGTGAATCCTGCGTCTCAGGGCCGGGTATACGCCCCCGGGAAGCCCCGGGCGTCCTGCTATATTCGTTCTTCGCCTCGGGTGGCGTGCCGTTCATCTGCGCGCGCTCCCGGGCGCCGAACATCCAAGCGATGGAGACGCCCACCCAATAGCAAAACGCCCCGTCCCGGCAGCTGCGTCGTGAACGGGCCCACTGGGCCCTTTTTCATGTCCGCGCTCAAGGACAGCAGGCGCGCCCAACGAACTTCCAGAACGCCCCACCAAACCTCGCACACTCATGCCTCGTACGTTCACGCTAGAGAAGACTCGCAATATCGGGATCATGGCTCACATCGACGCCGGTAAGACGACGACGACCGAGCGGATCCTCTATTACACCGGCCGGACCTACAAGATGGGGGAGGTTCACGAGGGCGCTGCCGTCATGGACTGGATGGCCCAGGAGCAGGAGCGTGGCATCACGATCACCTCCGCCGCGACCACCGCCGAGTGGAAGGGCCACCGGATCAACATCATCGACACGCCCGGCCACGTGGACTTCACCGTCGAGGTCGAGCGCTCGCTGCGCGTGCTCGACGGTGCCATCGCGCTGTTCGACTCGGTCGCCGGCGTCGAGCCGCAGTCCGAGACCGTCTGGCGCCAAGCCGACAAGTACCACGTCCCCCGCATCGCCTACATCAACAAGATGGACCGCATCGGCGCCGACTTCGACCGCGGCGTGCAGACCATGGTCGATCGCCTGGGCGCTCATCCCGTGCCCATCCAGATCCCGATCGGCGCCGAGGCCGACTTCCTGGGGATCATCGACCTGGTCGAGTACAACGCGCACATCTACAAGGATGAGCTCGGCAAGGAGCAGGAGATCGTCGAGATCCCGGCCGATCACGCCGAGGTCGCTGCGGCCGCCCGCGAGCACCTGCTCGAGGAGGTCTCTCACTACGACGACGAGCTCGTCGAGATGATCCTCGAGGAGCAGGAGATCCCGCCGGCGCGCCTCAAGCAGGCCATCCGCAAGGCGACCCTGGCGATCCAGCTCACCCCGGTGCTGTGCGGCTCGAGCTTCAAGAACAAGGGCGTGCAGCCGCTGCTCGACGCGGTCCTCGACTACCTCCCGAGCCCGCTCGACGTTCCTCCGGTGGAGGGCCTCGAGCCGGACAAGGCCTCGAACAACGGTGGCGTTCCCGCCCAGCGGCACGCCGACGACAACGAGCCGTTCGCGGCGCTGGCGTTCAAGATCATGGCCGACCCGTACGTCGGCAAGCTCACGTATTTCCGCGTCTACTCGGGCAAGCTCGAGGCCGGCGCGCGCGTGCTCAACGTCAGCACCGGGCGGACCGAGCGCATCGGGCGGATCCTGATGATGCACGCCAACGAGCGCGAGGAGCTCACGAACGTCTACGCCGGCGACATCGCCGCCGCGGTTGGGATCAAGCAGGTCGTGACCGGCGACACGCTCGCCGCCCCCGACCGGCCGATCAAGCTCGAGACGATCGAGTTCCCCGAGCCGGTCATCAAGGTCGCGATCGAGCCAAAGACCAAGGCCGACCAGGAGAAGATGTCCACCGCCCTCGGCCGCCTGGCCGAGGAGGATCCGACCTTCCAGGTACGGACCAACGAGGAGACCGGCCAGACCGAGATCTCCGGCATGGGCGAGCTCCACCTCGAGGTGCTGGTCGACCGGATGCTGCGCGAGTACAAGGTCGATGCCAACGTCGGCCGGCCGCAGGTCTCCTACCGGGAGACGATCCGCGGCACCGCCGAGAAGGTCGAGGGCCGTTTCGTGCGCCAGACCGGCGGCTCCGGCCAGTTCGGAATCGTCTACATCAACGTTGAGCCGGCCCCCGGCGAGGGCTTCGACTTCATCAACAAGATCAGGGGCGGCGCGATCCCTACGGAGTTCATCCCGGCGGTGGAGAAGGGCGTCGAGGAGGCCCTGGAGAACGGCCCGCGCGCCGGCTACCCCATGGTCGACGTTCGCGTCACCCTCACCGACGGCAAGTACCACGACACGGACTCCTCGGAGATCGCCTTCAAGGTCGCCGGGTCGCTGGCGCTGAAGGCCGCGGTGCAGCGCGCCAAGCCGGTCCTGCTGGAGCCCGTGTTCCGCGTCGAGGTCGTGACGCCCGAGGAGTTCATGGGCGACGTGATCGGCGATCTGAACCGCCGGCGCGGCCACGTGTCCGGGATGGAGCAGCGCGGCAACGCGCAGGTCATCACGGCTTATGTGCCCCTGGCCAACATGTTCGGCTACGCCACCGACGTTCGGTCGAACACGCAGGGCCGCGCGACATACACGATGCAGTTCGAACGCTACGAGGAGGTCCCGCCGAACATCGCCGAGTCGATCGTCGGGGACAAGGCCGCCGCGTAGCAGGATCGGTTGCGTATTTCGCCTGGAAATCCAGCGCGATCCCCCACGGGACGCAACGAGAGTAGGAAGTTTATATCCTGACTTGGTTCGCCGTCCACGGGCGCTTCGCCCGCGGAGCCCGGCGGACAACACCCACTGATTTAGAAGGAGCAACTCAAAGTGGCGAAAGCCAAATTCGAGCGCGATAAGCCCCACGTCAACGTCGGCACGATCGGTCACATCGACCACGGCAAGACGACGCTGACGGCCGCCATCACGAAGGTGCTGAACGAGAAGTACGGCGGCACGGAGATTCGGTCGTTCGAATCGATCGACAACGCTCCTGAAGAGAAGGCGCGCGGGATCACGATCGCGACCTCCCACGTCGAGTACCAGACCCCCAACCGGCACTACGCCCACGTCGACTGCCCGGGCCACGCCGACTACGTCAAGAACATGATCACCGGCGCCGCCCAGATGGACGGCGCGATCCTGGTCGTGTCCGCGGCCGACGGCGCCATGCCGCAGACGCGCGAGCACATCCTGCTCGCCCGTCAGGTCGGCGTGCCCTACATCGTCGTGTTCCTGAACAAGGTCGACATGGTCGATGACCCCGAGCTCCTCGAGCTCGTCGAGGTCGAGATCCGCGACCTGCTGTCCGAGTACGACTTCCCTGGCGACGACATCCCGTTCGTCGCGGGGTCGGCGCTGAAGGCGCTCGAGGGCGACGAGGAGTACGAGGCCAAGATCCTCGAGCTCGCGGACGCGCTCGACACCTACATCCCGGAGCCCGTGCGCGACCTGGACAAGCCGTTCCTGATGCCGGTCGAGGACGTGTTCTCGATCACCGGCCGCGGCACGGTGGCCACCGGCCGCGTCGAGCAGGGCATCATCAAGACCGGCGAGACCGTCGAGATCGTGGGCATCAAGGCCACGACCAACACGGTGGTCACCGGCGTCGAGATGTTCAAGAAGATCCTCGACGAGGGTCGGGCCGGCGACAACGTCGGCTGCCTGCTGCGCGGCACCAAGCGCGACGACATCGAGCGCGGCCAGGTGCTGTGCAAGCCGGGGTCGATCACGCCGCACACCAAGTTCAAGGCCGAGGTCTACGTCCTGAAGAAGGAGGAGGGCGGCCGTCACACGCCGTTCTTCACGGGCTACCGGCCGCAGTTCTACTTCCGTACGACCGACGTCACCGGCGTGGCTCGGCTGCCCGAGGGCACCGAGATGGTCATGCCCGGCGACAACGTCCAGATGGAGATCGAGCTGATCCAGCCGATCGCCATGGACCAGGGTCTGCGGTTCGCGATCCGCGAGGGCGGCCGTACGGTCGGCTCGGGGGTCGTCTCCGAAGTCATTCAGTAGTTGAATGGGCGGCGGGCCTTCGGGCCCGCCGCCCTCTTTTTGCCAGAGATACGACCTACGTGGCGGGTCCCGGACCCCGGGGCTCGCCCGTTCGACTGAGAGAAGCCAGACCCCAAGTGGCAACCATTGCCCAGAACAAGATCCGGATCCGCCTGAAGTCATACGACCACACGGCGATCGAGACGGCGGCGAAGGAGATCGTCGAGACGGCGACGCGCACGGGCGCGACCGTCTCCGGTCCCGTCCCGTTGCCCACGGAGAAGAACGTGTACTGCGTGATCCGCTCGCCGTTCAAGGACAAGGACTCGCGCGAGCACTTCGAGATCCGCACCCACAAGCGACTGATCGACATCCACCAGCCGACCCCGAAGACGGTCGATTCGCTCCAGCGACTCGACCATCTCCCGGCCGGCGTGGATATCGAGATCCGTCTCGCGTCGTAGAGGTTGCGATGCCGGCGATCCTCGCGCGAAAACTCGGAATGACTCAGCGGTTTCTCGACGACGGTCGCGTCGAGCGCGTCACCGTGCTCGAAGCCGGGCCGTGTCCCGTCACGGCGATCCGCACGCAGGAGCGCGACGGCTACGAGGCCGTCCAGCTCGCGTTCGGGCGCTGCAAGGAGAAGTCGCTCACGCGTGCCGAGCTGGGGCACCTGAAGAAGGCCAACGCCTCGGCGCACCGTCACGTGGTCGAGTTCCGGGACGAGGCCGGCGAGCTGCTCGTCGGGGACACGGTGAAGGCCGACGTGTTCTCACCCGGCGACAAGGTCAAGGTCTCCGGCAAGTCCAAGGGCAAGGGCTTCCAGGGCACGATCAAGCGCCACAACTTCGCCAGCGGACCCAAGTCGCACGGCTCGCACAACGTCCGCGCGCCGGGCTCGATCGGGGCGTCGGCCACGCCCTCGCGCGTGTTCAAGGGCATCCGGGGACCGGGCCGGATGGGCGGCGGGCGCATCACCCAGCGCGGGCTGACCGTGGTCGAGGTGATCCCCGGGCGCAATCTGCTGCTGCTCCGCGGAGCGGTTCCGGGTCCCCGCGGCGGAACCGTGGAGGTACGGACCGATGGCTGATCGCTCGGCCCCGGTGCTCGGTGGATCGGGAACCGTCACGCTCGACGCGGCCGCGTTCGACGCCCGCTTCAACATGCCCCTGGTGCACGAGACGGTGCGCGCGGAGTTGAACGCGCGTCGGCGCGGCACCGCGTCGACCAAGACGCGCGGCGAGGTGCGCGGCGGCGGCGCCAAGCCCTGGCGCCAGAAGGGCACCGGCCGGGCGCGTGCGGGGTCATCCCGCTCACCTGTCTGGACCGGCGGCGGCACCGTCTTCGGTCCCACGCCGCGTGGCTACACGTTCAAGGTCAACCGCAAGGCGCGCCGGGCGGCGCTCCGGAGCGCGCTGTCGCTGCACGCCGAGCGCGAGTCGCTGGCCGTGTTCGACGCCACCGCGTTCTCCGATCCCGCGACCAAGCGGGCCGCGGCGCTGCTGGCCGACTGGGGAGCGGGGGGACCGACCCTCGTCGTGCTCCACGAAGGTGAGGCGGCCGCGGGGCTGTCGTTCCGCAACCTCGCGCGGGTGAGGGTCCTGGCGGTGGAGGACACCGGCGTGGCCGAGATCGTGGGCGCCGCGTCGCTGCTCGTCTCCGAGGGCGCGCTGCCGGGACTGGTGGCACGGGCTACCGCGAAATCGGCTGGCGCCGATTCCGTTGGAGATTCGGCTGGCGCCGAATCTCCTGGCACGAGGAAGGGCGCGGAGGAGGAGAGCTGATGGAGCCGAGCCAGGTGATCGTCCGCCCCGTCGTGTCCGAGAAGAGCTTCGCGCTGGCCGAGGCCGGCAAGTACACCTTCCGCGTGCACGACCGAGCCCACAAGACCCAGATTCGCCAAGCGATCGAGCAGCTGTTCGACGTCCACGTGCTCGCGGTCCGGACCTCCTCGGTCAAGAGCAAGCCCAAGCGCCGCGGCCACACCTCGGGCAAGAGCCGCCACTGGAAGAAGGCGATCGTCCAGGTGCGCGAGGGCGAGACGATCCCGATCTTCGGTGGACTGGAAGGGAGCGCCGAGTAAGCGATGCCGATTCGTAAGCCCAAGCCAACCTCGCCGGGGCGGCGCTTCGTCAGCTATCCCGACTTCTCCGAGGTCACGCGCTCCTCACCTGAGAAGTCCCTGACCGAGGGACTCAAGAAGTCCGGCGGCCGCAACTCCTACGGGCGCAAGACCGCGCGCCACCGCGGTGGCGGTGCGAAGCGCCTGTACCGGGTCATCGACTTCAAGCGGCGCAAGGACGGGATCCCGGCCAAGGTCGCGCACATCGAGTACGACCCCAACCGCTCCGCCTACATCGCGCTTCTCCATTACGCCGACGGCGAGAAGCGCTACATCCTGGCGCCGCAGCGCCTCCGGGTCGGCGCCACCGTGCAGTCGGGTCCGGGCGCCGACATTCGCGTCGGCAACGCTCTGCCGCTGGCCAACATGCCGGCGGGCACCGTGGTCCACAACGTCGAGCTCGTGCCCGGGCGCGGCGGCCAGATGGCGCGCGCGGCCGGGGCCGGCGTCCAGCTCCTGGCCAAGGACGGCGACTACGTGACGCTGCGCCTGCCGTCGGGCGAGATGCGCCAGGTGCGCGCGGAGTGCCGCGCCACCGTGGGCACGATCGGCAACACCGATCACCAGAACGTCACTGTCGGCAAGGCTGGGCGCAAGCGTCACATGGGCGTGCGCCCCCAGACGCGAGGCACGGCCATGAACCCCGTCGACCACCCGCACGGTGGCGGCGAGGGCTCGACCACGCCGGGTCGCCATCCGGTGACCCCGTGGGGCGTGCCCACGCTCGGCTACCGCACGCGCAAGAAGCGCAAGCCGTCGGATCGCTACATAGTTCGTGGACGCAGAAGGGGTAAGGGCAAGCGATGAGTCGCTCGAGCAAGAAGGGACCCTGGGTCGAGGAGCGCCTGATGGCGCGCATCGAGGCCATGAATTCCAGCGGCGAGAAGCGCATGATCAGGACCTGGTCACGCACTTCGACGATCTTCCCGGAGATGGTCGGCCACACCATCGCCGTCCACGACGGCCGCAAGCACGTGCCCGTGTTCGTGAGTGAGTCGATGGTGGGACACAAGCTTGGCGAGTTCGCGCCGACCCGGCTGTACCGCGGTCACACATCCAGCGGCAAGAGACGATGACGTTCGAGACTCCCAAAGACCCCGAGCGCACCGAGGACGAGGTCGAGCCGACGGCGGCCGACGTCAAGGCCGAGGAGGCGACCGAGGTCGTGGTCGAGGCCGACGCTGAGGCCGAGGGCGAGCCGTCCGCGGCACCGAGCGACACCGGCGCCGAGGAGGTCGTCGCCGCCGGTGAGCCCGAGGCTCCGGTCGGTCCCGCCGCCGAGGCGCCGAAGCCGCGCCGGCGCCGAGGTCGCAAGGCCACCGAGGAGGCCGAGCTCGGGCCCGAGACTTCGAGCACCGAGGCCGAGGCGCCGAGCACCGAGGCGCCGGTCGCAGAGGTCGAGGCTCCCGCGAGTGAGCCCGAGGCGCCGGTCGCGCCCGCCACCGAGGCCGACGCGCCCGCCACCGAAGCTGAGGCGCCCGCCACGCCCGCGCGGAGCCGCCGCCGGCGGGGCGGGGGCGGCGCCGAGCCCGCCGTTTCGGAGCGCTCGACCGCGCCCGCACCCACCCGCCGTCGTCGCGGCGAGCGTCCCGCGGGCCCGCCACCGGTCGTCCGCGCCCAGGCCAAGTACGTCCGCTCCTCGGCGCGCAAGGCCCGCCTCGTCTGCGACCACATCCGCGGCAAGACTGTCGAGGAGGCGCGAGCTATCCTCGCTCACACTCCGCGGGCGGTGGCGCGGGACTGGAGCAAGCTCCTCGAGTCCGCTGTCGCCAACGCCGAGCACAACCACGAGCTTGTCGGCGAGGACCTGTACATCAAGGCCGTGCACGCCGACGAGGGTCCGACGATCCGGCGCTTCCGGCCGCGTGCCATGGGCCGCGCGACGAGGATCCGCAAGCGCACCAGCCACCTCACGATCTTGCTCACGCCGAAGGAATAGTGACAGTGCAACGCACGGACGAATCCAGATTGGATAGCTGATGGGACAGAAGGTTCATCCGGAATCAATGCGCGTGGGCTACATCCACGACTGGAAGTCGAACTGGTTCAACGAGCGCCACTTCGCCGACTACCTGCACGAGGACACGCAGATCCGCGGCCACATCATCCGCCGGCTCTCGCACGCGGGTCTGTCCGACATCACGATCCGCAAGAACGCCACCGAGGTGGAGGTCAACATCAACACGGCGCGGCCGGGGATCGTGATCGGCAAGTCCGGCTCCGAGGTCGATCAACTCCGTCGTGACCTGCACCGCATCACCGGCAAGCAGGTCAAGGTCAACATCCTCGAGATCAAGCGCCCCGAGCTCGACGCTCGCCTGGTGGCGCAGTCGATCGCCGAGCAGCTCCAGAACCGCGTGGCCTTCCGCCGCGCGATGAAGCGCGCGCTGACCAGCGCCATGCGCTCGGGCGCCAAGGGCGTCAAGGTCCAGGTCTCGGGCCGGCTGGGCGGCGCCGAGATGGCGCGCACCGAGGGCTACTCCGACGGTCGCGTGCCCCTGCACACGCTCCGCGCCGACATCGACTATGGCTTCCACGAGGCCCGGACCACGTTCGGGCGGATCGGCGTCAAGTGCTGGATCAACAAGGGCGAGATCATGCCCGCGGGCTACACCGGCGCCGACCTGACGATCATGGACGAGCCGCCCCCGCAGGCTCCCGAGCGCGGCGGCCGTGACGGTCGCGGCGGCCGCGACGGCCGCGGGCGCGGACGTGGCGGCGGTCCCGGTGGCGGCGGACCCGGTGGTCCCGGCGGCCGAGGTGGCCCCGGTGGTCCCGGCGGACGCGGTCGCGGCGGCGGTCCCGGCGGACCAGGTGGTCGCGGCGGTGGTCCGGGTGGACCGGGCGGTCGCGGCGGCGGTCCGGGTGGACCGGGCGGTCGCGGTGGCGGTCCCGGCGGTGGCGGTGGCGGTGGCGGTGGCCGCGGAGGTCGCGGTGGCGGCCCCGGCGGTGGCGGTGGCCGCGGCGGCGGTGGTGGCGGTGGTGGCCGCGGTCCGCGCGGCGGCGGTGGTGGCGCCGGTGGCGGTGGCGGTGGTGGCGCCGGTGGCGGTGGCGGCGGAAACGGCGGCGGAGGCCGCGGCTGATGCTGGCCCCCAAGCGCGTCAAGTTCAGAAAGCAGCACCGCGGTCGGCGCGCGGGACTCTCGCGCGGCCAGGTCAGGGTGCAGTTCGGCGAGTACGGCCTGAAGTCGCTCGAGGCCGGCTGGCTGACGAACCGCCAGATCGAGGCCGCTCGTATTGCCATGACCCGCAAGATCCGCCGCGGCGGCAAGGTCTGGATCAACGTCTATCCCGACAAGCCGTTCACCAAGAAGCCGGCCGAGACCCGCATGGGCTCCGGCAAGGGCTCGCCCGAGGGCTGGGTGGCGGTGGTCAAGCCCGGGCGGGTCATGTTCGAGCTCGCCGGGGTGCCCGAGCCGCTGGCGCGTGAGGCGATGCGCCTGGCCGGCCACAAGCTTCCGGTGAAGACAAAGTTCGTGCTGCGCGAGGACGCCTGATGAAGCCCGCCGACCTGCGCGACATGAGCGACACCGAGCTCACCGAGCACATCCAGACGGCGCGCCGTGAGCTGTTCGGGCTGCGCTTCCAGCACGCCACGGCCGAGCTCGACAACACTGCCGGCCTCAAGCGGGCCAAGCGTGAGCTGGCGCGCGCCCTGACGGTCCAACGCGAACGTGAACTGAGTTCCCAGAATGTCTGAAGCACCGAACAACGAGGAAGTCGAGGCGGCCGAGGAGACCGAGGCGGCTGAGCCCACCGGCACCGAGCCCGCGGAGGCGTCGTCCTCCGGGGACGCCGCCGAGGGGTCTTCCGCTGACGCCGGCGCCGAGGCCGGCCCGTCTCGCCGCGAGCAGCGCGCCCAGGCCCGCCAGGCCGAGGCCTCCAAGCGTCCGCAGCGATCGGCTGAGGAGCGACATGCCGAGCGCGTCGAGGAGCGCCGCCAGAAGGCGCAGGCGCGGAGCACCCAGCGCAAGCGCGAGCGCGAGAAGTACCGCGCCGAGGCCCACGACCGCCAGCCGACGCCACCGCGCGAGCACGAGCCCGGCCGGCAGAAGACGCGCCAGGGCGTGGTCGTCTCCGACAAGGCCGACAAGACGATCACCGTGCGCATCGACATCGCGCGGCGCCACCGCCGCTACGAGAAGATCGTCCGCACCTCGAACACGCTGCACGCGCACGACGAGGCCAACGACGCCCACATCGGCGACACCGTGATCGTCCGCGAGTGCCGCCCGATGTCGCGGACGAAGCGCTGGCGGTTGATTCGGGTAGTGGAGCGCGCCCGGTGATTCAGAACGAGACGCCCGGCTGCGGGTTCGCCGACAAACGAGACCGGCGCGTCGCCGACACCCGCGCGCGAGATCCTCGTGATCCGCGTCCGCGGCGGGCACCGCCGGCGCTACGCCGGCGTCGGCGACACGATCGTCGCCACCGTCAAGACGGCGAGCCCGCAGGGATCGGTCAAGAAGGGCGAAGTGGTCACCGCCGTCGTCGTGCGCACCAAGAAGGCCTATGGGCGCGAGGACGGGACCTACATCGCCTTCGACGAGAACGCCGCCGTCCTGATCGACGCCCAGAACAACCCGCGCGGGACGCGCATCTTCGGGCCGGTGGCGCGCGAGCTGCGCGAGCGCAACTTCATGCGAATTGTCTCGCTGGCCCCGGAGGTGCTCTAGCCATGGCCGCGCGCATCAAGACCGACGACGAGGTGATCGTGATCGGCGGCAAGGACCGCGGCAAGCGCGGCAAGGTGCTGCGCGTGGACCCGAAGAAGAACCGGGTCTACGTCGAGGGCCTCAACATGATCAAGCGCCACCAGCGCCCGCGCCAGGTCGCCGGGGCGCAGCGCGCCGAGGAGGTCGGTGGCGTGATCGAGCGCGAGGGCCCGATCCACATCTCCAACGTGATGCTCATCGACCCGCGCGAGGGCAAGCCCACTCGTCTCGGCGTCGAGGTGTCCGAGGGCAAGCGCTTCCGGGTCTCACGGCGCACTGGGACTAGGATCGACTGAGCGATGGCTACCGCACGACTCAAGACCCGCTACAACGACGAGATCCGCCCGGCGCTCGTGGAGCGCTTCGGCTACTCGACGCCGATGCAGGCGCCGAAGATCGTCAAGATCACGGTGAACATGGGCGTCGGCGACGCCAAGCAGGACTCGAAGATGCTCGAGGCCGCCTCCGAGCAGCTCGGCACCCTCACCGGCCAGAAGCCCAACGTGCGCCGCGCGCGCAAGTCGATCGCGCAGTTCAAGGTGCGCGAGGGGATGCCCGTCGGCGTGGCGGTCACGCTCCGGGGCGAGCGCGCCTACGAGTTCCTCGACCGTCTGATGTCGGTGGCGATCCCGCGGATCCGCGACTTCCGTGGCCTGAACCCGCGCGCCTTCGACGGCCGCGGCAACTACTCGATGGGCGTGCGCGAGCAGATCATCTTCCCCGAGATCGACTACGACGAGATCGACCAGGTGCGCGGACTCGACATCACGATCACGACCACCGCCGCCAGCGACGATGAGGCGTTCGCGCTGCTGGAGGCGATCGGAATGCCGTTTTCGAAGGAGGGCCGCCCGGCAGCCGCCGCGGCCGCAAGCTAGACGAGGACTGAATGGCAAAGATTTCACAGCGAGTCCGCCAGCAGCGGACCCCCAAGTACAAGACCCGGGGCTACACCCGTTGCCAGCGTTGCGGGCGCGCACGCGCCGTCTATCGCAAGTTCGGCGTGTGCCGCATCTGCCTGCGCGAGCTGGCGCACAACGGCTACGTCCCCGGGATGACCAAGTCGAGCTGGTGACGCCATGTCGATGACCGATCCGATCGCCGACTTCCTGACGCGCCTTCGCAACGGCGCCAAGGCGCAGCATCACGACGTCACCCTCCCCTCCTCGAAGCTCAAGCGCGAGGTCGCGCGGATCCTCAAGGAGGAGGGCTACATCGAGGCCTACGAGATCACCCCGGCGCGCGGAGGCCGCCCGGGCGAGGAGCTCACCGTCGTGCTCAAGTACACGCAGGAGCGCCGCCCCGTGATCAGCGGCCTGCAGCGCGTATCGCGCCCCGGGCAGCGCACCTACGTCGACCACTCGCACATCCCGCGCATCCAGGGCGGCATGGGGACGACGATCATCTCCACCTCCCGCGGCGTCATGACGGGTCACGATGCCCGGCGCGAGGGCGTCGGCGGCGAGATCGTGGCGAGGGTCTGGTAGGCGCATGTCGCGAATCGGAAGACAGCCCATCCCCGTCCCCGCCGGCGTGAGCATCGCGATCGAGCCCGAGCGGGTCACCGTCAACGGCCCCAAGGGCGAGCTCTCCGAGCGGGTCCACCGCGACATGCAGGTCGAGCAGGAGGGTGACACGATCCTGGTCAAGCGGCCGACCGATCGCGGCGAGCATCGCGCGCTGCACGGGCTGACCCGGACGCTCGTGGCCAACATGGTCCAGGGCGTGACCGCGGGCTTCGAGAAGCGCCTCGAGATCCAGGGCGTCGGCTACCGCGCCCAGCTCAAGGGCCGCGACCTCGAGCTGGCGCTCGGCTACTCGCACCCGGTGTCGATCAAGGCGCCCGAGGGGATCGAGTTCGAGGTGCCGATGCCGACGCGGATCGCGGTGCGCGGTGCGTCCAAGCAGCAGGTGGGAGAGATCGCGGCGATCATCCGCAAGCAGCGCCCGCCGGAGCCCTACAAGGGCAAGGGCATCCGCTACGAGGGCGAGTACGTGGCGCGGAAGGTCGGTAAGCGCGCATGACGTCGAAGACTTCGTCTTCGATTGCGAGTTCGCCTGGCGGCGAACATCGCGGGAAGGCTCAGCAATGACCGTTTTGACCAAGCCCGTCAAGCGGCTCAAGCGCCGCCGGCGCGTGCGCGCCAAGGTGCACGGCACTGCCGAGCGCCCGCGCATCTCCGTCTTCCGCTCCAACCGCGGCATCTTCGCCCAGCTCATCGACGACGAGTCCGGGCGCACGGTGGCGGCGGTCAACTGGACCGAATCCGACCTTCGCTCGCTCAAGCCGACGGAGCAGGCCACTCGGGCCGGGGCGCTTCTGGCCGAGCGCGCGAAAGCGGCGGGCGTCGAGCGGGCCGTGTTCGACCGGGGCGGATATCAGTACCACGGGCGCGTGAAGGCGCTCGCCGAGGGCGCCCGCGAGGGCGGCCTGGAGTTCTAGACCGCTACTCTGGACCGAGACTTCATGGCACGTGACCGCTCAGTTTCCGCCGCCGGACTCGACCTGCAGGAGCGCGTGGTCGAAATCAACCGCGTGGCCAAGGTCGTCAAAGGCGGCCGCCGCTTCTCGTTCACCGCGCTCGTCGTGGTCGGCGACGAACGCGATGTCGTCGGCATCGGCTACGGCAAGGCCAACGAGGTCCCGGTGGCGATCCAGAAGGGCGTCGAGCGCGCAAAGAAGAACCTCTACCGCGTGCCCAAGCACGGCTCGACGATCACCCACCAGACGCTCGGGATCTTCGGCGCGGGCCGGGTGTTCCTGAAGCCGGCCTCCCCCGGTACCGGCGTGATCGCCGGCGGCGGCGTCCGCGCCGTGCTGGAGCTCGCCGGCATCCACGACATCCTTTCCAAGAGCCTCGGCTCGCAGAACCCGATCAACCTGGTCAAGGCCACGATGGCGGGACTCGAGTCGCTACGCACGCCCGACGAGGTCGCCGAGCTGCGTGGGATCTCGATCAACCAGGTCCTCGGCCTGAGCACGGAGGAGCGCGACGGCGCCGAGGGCGGTGTGCAGCCCGAGTTCGAGGGCGACGCCGAGCCGGCCCAGAACGGAGCGGCGTCGTGAGCGGCGAAACGCTCCGCGTGACCCAGCGGCGCTCGCGCAACGGCTCGGACAAGCGCCAGCTCGACACGCTGCGTTCGCTCGGGCTGCGCCGGATCGGGCACACCGTCGAGGTCGCCGACAACCCCCAGATCCGCGGGATGATCCACAAGGTCCGCCATCTGGTTGAGGTCGCCGAATCGGCTGGCGCCGATTCGGTTGCGAGTTCGGCTGGCGCCGAACTCGGGAGCAAGGCATGAGCGCCACCGACGAGAACGCCGCGCGCGAGGAGCGGATCGGCCTTCACAACCTGAAGCCGGCGCCCGGATCGCGTCGCCCGCGCAAGCGCGTGGGCCGGGGCGAGGGTTCGGGCACGGGCAAGACCTCGGGCCGCGGCCAGAAGGGCTGGGGCTCGCGCTCGGGCGCCAAGCGCCGCGCGCGGTTCGAGGGCGGCCAGAACCCGATTCACATGCGGATGCGCAAGCTGCGTGGCCCGCACATGAAGAAGTCGATGCCGTTCGAGATGTTCCGGACGCATACCCAGGTCGTCAACCTGCTCGATCTCGAGGCGCGGTTCGACTCGGGTGCGGCTGTCACAATCGAGGCCATGCACGCGGTCGGCCTTGGCACGCGCAAGGGCATCCCGATCAAGGTCCTGGCCAAGGGCGAACTGTCCAAGCCGCTCACCGTCCACGCGCACGGGTTCAGCAAAGCCGCGCAGGCCGCGATCGAGTCCGCCGGCGGCACCTGCCAGGTCATCGTCGAGGGCGAAGGCGGGGGCCTCCCGACGTGATCGCCACGATCCTGGGCGCATTCCGGGTCGCGGACATCCGCAAGAAGGTCCTGTTCACTGCCGCGCTGCTGGCGCTCTACCGCCTCGGCACCCAGATCCCCGCGCCGGGGATCAACACTCAGGCGGTCAACGCGATCCAGAAGAACTTCGGCGGCAACTCGATCCTCGGCCTGCTCAACCTGTTCAGCGGGGGCGGGCTGGGGCGGATCGCGATCTTCGCGCTCGGGATCATGCCCTACATCACGGCCTCGATCATCCTGCAGATTCTGCAGGTGGTCGTCCCCTCGCTCGAGAAGATGTCCAAGGAGGGCGAGGTCGGGCAGGCGCGGATCACCCAGTACACGCGCTACCTGACCGTCGGGCTGGCCTTCGCCCAGTCGATCGGCTACGTGTTCCTGTTCCGGAGCTTCGAGAACCAGGCCGGCGTATCGCTGATCTCGAACTTCAACCTCGGCAAGGTCTTCCTGATCGTCATCTCCTTGACCGCCGGGACCGTGCTCCTGATGTGGATGGGCGAGCTCATCACCCAGCGCGGGATCGGCAACGGGATCTCACTGCTGATCTTCGCCTCGATCGTTGCCCGGATCCCCAACGGCGTGCAGTCGTGGTGGAACAACCCCGATCAGGTGTTCAAGGTCACGATGCCGTTCATCGCCTTCGGCGTGGTGGCGGCGATCGTGTTCGTCCAGGAGGGGCAGCGGCGGATCCCGATTCAGTACGCCAAGCGCGTGATCGGCCGGCGCATGACCCAGGGCGGTCAGACCTACATGCCGCTGCGCGTCAACATGGCCGGCGTCATCCCCGTGATCTTCGCCGCGAGCGTGATGGCCATCCCGCCCACGCTCGGGCAGCTCCTCGGTGGGACCAACACGCACACCTTCGCCTACAAGGTCTCGAACTTCTTCAACCCCCAGGGCTGGCACTACATCCTGGGGGAGAGCATCTTCATCATCCTGTTCACGTACTTCTACACCGCGGTGACCTTCAACCCGGTGGACCAGGCGGACAACCTGCGCAAGTACGGCGGATTCATCCCTGGGGTGAGGCCAGGCAGACCCACGGCCGAATTCCTCGACCGGATCCTGGCTCGGCTGACGTTCCCAGGAGCGTTGTTCCTGGCCGCGATCGCGGCGCTCCCGACGATCCTCATCAACTCCACCAACGCCAACTTCTTCTTCGGCGGGACCTCCATCCTGATCGTGATCGGGGTGGCGCTCGACACGATGAAGCAACTCGAGGCGCAGTTGATGATGCGCAATTACGAGGGGTTCTTGAAGTAGTTGGGGGGCCGGGCGCTGGCGCGCGCGGCGTCCTGCCGCGCTCCCGCCACCGCCGGCGCCACTCCCGGGAGCGTCCGCGCGCCACCGCGGCGAACGTTCCTCTCGACGCGCAGGATTCACCGAAGTCGCAGTTAGCCGCGCCCAGCGCGGCAAACAACGACCTCGGCGATCTGGATTCGTCGAAGTCGACGTTATCCGCGGTCTCTCGACAGCGACCCCGCGGCGAGTGGCCGCCGCGCGCCACCGTCGTGGCCCCGTCCCGCCGAATCGCGGCCACCGAGAAAACTCCAGGGTGGCCCCCTGGTGTGAAGCACCGGAAGTTGTTGTTTCATACTGCCCACGAGCTGTTCGGGGGCGATCAGCTTGGGGGCAAGACGGTTGGGGGCAACCGTTCCGATCGAGTCGAGCCGGCAGGGAAGCCGGCCCGGGACTCGGTCTGCCGTGGCGGCCGCCGGCGAGCTTCCACGAAACCCCAGGGTGGCTCCCTGGTGCGAAGCACCGGAAAGCGCTGTTTCATACTGACCACGAGCCGCGTGGGGGCATCTGAGGAGGAGGCGCCCGGCTTTGGGGGCAACGGTTTGGGGGGCACCCGTTCCGAAATTGGCACTGGGGCCGGCATGGAAGCCGGTCCACCGCCGGCTCTTCCCCTGATACACCATCGGTCGATACAGTCCCAGACGTGTCCGAGATCAACCTGATCCTGATGGGTCCTCCCGGTGCCGGCAAGGGCACCCAGGCCTCACGATTGCAGGACGATTTCCAGCTCCCGTACATCGCCACGGGGGACATGCTGCGCGCCAACGTCAAGGACGGCACCGACCTCGGCCGCGAGGCCAAGGAGTACATGGACAGGGGCGACCTGGTCCCAGACGACCTGATCGTGAAGATGGCGGCCGAGCGCCTCCAGGAGGACGATGCCCGGGACGGCTTCATCCTCGACGGCTTCCCGCGCACCGAGAAGCAGGCCCAAGGCGCTCGACAAGCAGCTCTCGGACCTCGGGCGCCACATCACCGCCGCGCTGCTCATCGAGGTCCCCGACGAGACCGTGATCCAGCGCCTATCCGGACGCCGGGTGTGCGTCAAGTCCGGGCACAACTACCACGTCGACTTCGACCCGCCCAAGCGCGAGGGCGTCTGCGATCAGGATGGCTCGCGTCTGATCCAGCGCGACGACGACAAGCCCGACGTGATCAAGAACCGCCTGAACGTCTACCACGAGCAGACCGAGCCGGTGGCTTCCTACTATGACGACCAGGGAGTGCTCCGGCGGATCGACGGCACGCGCGACGCCGGCGACGTGCACGACCACATCCGCGCCGTGATCGCGACCCTGCGCCTGGAAGAGAACGTCTGACTTGATTCACAAGAAGACCCCCGAGGAGATCGACCGGATGGCCGCCGCCGGCACCATCCTGGTCAAGACGATGAATCTGCTCGCGGGGAAGGTGCGGCCCGGCGTCACCACGCGTGACCTCGACCAGGCGGCCGAGAAGTTCATCCGCTCCCAGGGCGCGACCCCGGCCTTCAAGGGCTACCGCGGCTTCCCCGGTTCGATCTGCACCTCGCCCAACTCGATGGTGGTCCACGGGATCCCCGGCGGATACAAGCTGGCGCGCAGCGACATCCTCTCGGTCGACATCGGCGTCGTCTACGACGGCTGGGTCGCCGACGCGGCCCGGACCTTCCCGGTGGGGCCGGTGACGCCGATCGCTCAGAAGCTGCTTCGGGTCACCGAGGAGTCACTGCACCAGGGGGTCACCCAATGCGTGCCGGGCAACCGCCTCGGCGACGTCTCCCACGCGATCCAGCAGCACGTCGAGGGCGCCGGCCTCTCGATCGTGCGCTCGCTCGTCGGCCACGGCATCGGGCGGAGCATGCACGAGGAGCCGCAGATCCCCAACTACGGCGACCCCGACACCGGGCTCCCGCTCGAGGAGGGGATGGTGCTGGCGATCGAGCCGATGGTCACCGCCGGCCGCCACGCCGTCCGGGTGGGGGAGGACCACTGGTCGATCTACTCCCAGGACGGATCGCTGGCCGCACACTTCGAGTTCACGGTGGCGATCACGGCCGCCGGGCCGCGTATCCTCACGCCCTGGCACGAGGCCAAGAACGGGCGGGCCGCCGCCTGAATCGCAGCGCCCGCCCGGCATGGATGCCGGGCGGAACCGGCCCCACGGATGACCGGCCGTAGGCCGGGCCCAAAATAACCTAGCTTGCTAGTATGGATCGGTGCGCCCGGAGCCCCGGGCTGCTCCTCAGCGCGGTAGCGGCGATCGCAGCGATCGCCAGAGCCGGGCTGGTGGATCAGTGGAATCCCTCGACGAGAGCGAATCGTGAAAGTACGACCGTCGGTCAAGCCGATGTGCGAGAAGTGCAAGATCATCCGCCGGAACGGGCGGGTCCTCGTGATCTGCTCGAACCCACGTCATAAGCAGAGGCAGGGGTAATGGCTCGTATCTCTGGCGTCAACATCCCGCTCAACAAGCGCGTTGAGATCGGGTTGACCTACATCTATGGCATCGGCCGCTCGCAGTCCAACAAGCTTCTGGCCGAGGTCGGGATCGAGCCCGACCGCAAGGTCCGCGATCTGACCGAGGACGAGGTCATCAAGCTCCGCGAGCGGATCGACTCCGACCTCACCGTCGAGGGCGACCTGCGGCGCGAGCGCTCGCAGGCGATCAAGCGCCTCCAGGAGATCGGCTCCTACCGTGGGCTGCGCCACCGTCGCGGTCTGCCCGTGCGCGGTCAGAACACCAAGACCAACGCGCGCACGCGCAAGGGGCCGAAGCGGATGCAGGTCGCCGGCAAGAAGAAGGCCGGCAAGAAGTAGATGCCCGCTCCTCGTCGTCCGCAGCGTGGCCGCCGCCGGGTTCGCAAGAACGTCCCGGTCGGACAGGCGCACATCAAGACCTCGTTCAACAACACGATCGTGTCGCTCACCGATCGCGAGGGCAACGTGATCGCGTGGGAGTCCGCCGGCGGGGCCGGGTTCAAGGGCTCGCGCAAGTCGACGCCGTTCGCGGCGCAGGTGACCGCCGATGCCGCCGCGCGCAAGGGCATCGAGCACGGGATGCAGAAGGTTGAAGTTTTCGTGAAGGGGCCGGGATCAGGGCGGGAAACGGCGATCCGCTCGCTCCAGGCCGCGGGACTCGAGGTCACGGGAGTCAAGGACGTGACCCCCCAGGCCCACAATGGCTGCCGCCCCCGTAAGCGGCGCCGCGTATAGGAAGGCTGATGGCAAGAGACACTTCGGCGCAATGCAAGCAATGTCGGCGGGAGGGCCAGAAGCTCTTCCTCAAGGGTGAGCGTTGCTTGACTGACAAGTGCGGCGTCGAGCGCCGCTCGTACCCACCGGGCGAGCACGGGCGCGGACGCCAGAAGCAGAGCGAGTACCGGGTCCAGCTGCGCGAGAAGCAGAAGGCGCGTCGCTACTACGGCGTGCTCGAGAAGCAGTTCCGGATCTACTACGAGAAGGCCTCCTCGCAGCCCGGCATCACGGGCGAGAACCTGCTCCGGATGCTCGAGTGCCGATTCGACAACGTGCTCGTGCGGCTTGGTTTCGCGGCTTCGCGCCGGCAGGCGCGGCAGCTGATCCTGCACGGCCATTGGACCGTGAACGGCCGGCGGGTGAACATCCCGAGCTACCAGCTGCGGGATGACGACGTGATCGCCATCCACACGCGCTCGAGCGCCCAGCAGGTCATCCGGGACGCCACCGAGCTCACCGGCCAGGTGCCGGCGTGGCTGCAGGCCGACCACGACTCGCTCACGGCGAAGGTGCTCCGCAAGCCCGAGCGGCGAGAGATCGCCGCGCCGGTCCAGGAGCAGCTCATCGTCGAGTACTACTCGAAGTAACTGAAAGCTTTCAGCCGCGCCCGCCCATGGTGGGTGTGGTGCGGCGCCCAGAGCCGTCTCGGCGGCGCCAGGAACCCACGACGTTAGGACCCTGATGCTCGACTTCCAAGTCCCCCGAATCTCTTCCGAGAGTGTCGACGACAACCGTGGCTCGTTCACGATCGAGCCGCTCGACCGGGGCTTCGGCTACACGTTTGGAAACTCTCTGCGGCGCGTGCTGCTCTCGTCGCTGGCGGGCGCGGCGGTGACGTCCGTACGGATCGAGGGCGTCGCCCACGAGTTCTCGACGATCCGCGGCGTCAAGGAGGACGTGACCGACATCGTCCTGAACCTGAAGGGCATCGTCTGCCGGATGCACTCGGACGCCACCGAGATCGAGGCGCCGCTGGTGGTGACCGGGCCCGGTGACATCACCGCCAAGGACATCGACCTGCCGTCGGGTGTGGAGATCCTCAACCCGGACGCGCACATCGCGACGCTCGAGAAGAAGACGAAGCTCGAGGTCTATCTGACCGTCGGGCGCGGGCGCGGCTACCGGCCGGCGGAGGAGAACAAGTCCCCCGACCAGCCGATCGGCGTGATCCCGATCGACTCGATCTTCTCGCCCGTACGCCGCGTGGCCTACAACGTCGAGCAGGCGCGCGTCGGGCAGCGGACCGACTTCGACAAGCTGACCCTGGACATCGAGACCGACGGGTCGATCGACCCGCACGCGGCGCTGCGTGAGGCGGCCGAGATCCTGATCTCGCAGCTGGCGATCTTCACGGACGCCGATCGGGTCGTCGAGCTCCGCGAGGCGGGCTCGCCGGGTGTCCTCGACGGAGGGCCGGGGGGCCTTGCGGGTGCTGTGGGCGGACCGTCGCGGCCGCCGAACGCCATGGACGACATCCTCATCGAGGAGCTCGAGCTGGGCGTGCGGTCCTACAACTGCCTGAAGCGGGCGGGGATCCAGACCGTGGGCGATCTCGTGTCAAAGACCGAGTCCGAGCTCAACGCGATCCCCAACTTCGGCAAGAAGTCGATCGATGAGGTGATCGAAACTCTGCATGCTCGGGGCCTTGGGCTCCGGGGCGAGTAAGGTCTCTGCTCGATCATGCGTCACCAGCGCTCTCGATACCAGCTCTCGCGCGATGCCGCGCACCGCAAGTCCCTGCTCATCAACCTGAGCAAGGAGGTGATCCAGCACGAGCGGATCAAGACGAGCGAGGCCAAGGCCAAGGCCGTCAAGCCCGAGCTCGAGAAGCTGATCACGCTCGCCAAGCGCGGCGACCTCCATGCGCGCCGGCAGGCTCTGTCGGCGCTCGGCCAGGACAAGTTCACCGTGTACAAGCTGTTCGAGGAGATCGCGCCGCGGTATTCGGAGCGGCCCGGTGGATACACGCGCATCCTGAAGCTGGGCCCGCGGCGGTCTGACTCGACGGAGATGGTGTTTCTCGAGCTGGTTTTTTGACGTCCCGGCTGCTCCTGGAGTACGACGGGAGCGGGTTCGCGGGGTGGGCGCGCCAGCCGGGGGCGCGGACGGTGCAGGGGTGTGTCGAGCAGGCTTTGTCGATCGTCCTGCGGGCGCCCGCGGTTTCGTTGACGGTGGCGGGGCGGACGGATGCGGGGGTGCATGCCTGGGGGCAGGTGGCTTCGTACTCCGGACCCGTTGCGAGCGTCGATTCTCTGAATGCGCTGCTGCCCGAAGACGTGGCCGTTTTGGATTGCTCCGAGGTTCCTGCCGGGTTCGACGCGCGGCGGGACGCCACGTCGCGGGCGTACTGCTACCGGGTGCTGACGCGGCGGGCCCGGAGCGCGCTGGAGCGGGGGCGGGTCCTGCACTGGCCGCATACGCTGGATCGGGGTGCGCTTGACGCGTGCGCGCGCGCGCTGGTGGGGACGCACGACTTCACGGCGTTCACGCCGACCGAGACCGACCACGTTCGGTTCTCGCGCGACGTGTTCGGAGCGGAGTGGCGGCGCGGCTCCGGGGGGGTGCTGGAGTTCTGGATCGAGGCCGACACGTTCATGCGCCACATGAACCGCGTGCTCGTGGGGACGATGCTCCAGGTGGGCGGGGGTCGGCGTTCGGTTGGGTCGTTCGTGGACTTGTTGCGTGGGCGGCCGCGGGCGGATGCGGGGCCGACGGCGCCACCGAGCGGGCTCTACCTCGCTGGAGTGGGGTATGAGGGGCGGCGGGTGCTGCCTGGGGGGTGAGGGGCGGCGGGTGCTGCCTGGGTGGGGGGTGATTTCTGGGCGCCCGAGGCTCTATAGAACGTGGGTGCCCATTCAGACCGCGGACAACGTTCCTCTCGCGACGCCGAAACCGCCCAGGGCGACGATAACCGCGCTGAGCGCGGCAAAGGGCGCTCTCGGCGAAAAGGCGCTCGCGAGGGGAACGAAACCCGCGGACAGGCGCTCTCAGATGTCGCCACATCGCAGAAAGGTGCGATCTCGCGCCGCCAGTTGCAGGACGGAGGCCTCTCATCCGACGCCATCGACCGCCGCACCGTCAATGGAGCACTGCACCGCGTCCACCGCGGCGTCTACCTGGTCGGCCACGCGGCGCTGGCGCCGCTGGCGCGAGAATCCGCGGCGCTGATCGCCGCCGGTGAGGGAGCGATTCTCAGCCACGAGTCGGCGGCACTGGCCTGGGGAATCATCGCGGAGTACGCCGGCGAGATCCACGTCACGGTAGTGGAGTGCCGGCGGCGGTCGCGCTCCGGCTTGCGAATCCACCGCGCGTCGACGCGGCCATCCACGCGCCGGCGCCACGGCCTCACGCGTCACCTCGCCGACCCAGACCCTCATCGACCTCGCCGCCACGCAGTCGCCACACCTCGAGCATGCCTTCATCGAGGCCCACGGCGCCCGCCTGGTCCGCGCCGGCGAGCTGGCGCGGGCGATCGAGCGGGCGGGGCCACGCCGCGGCGTCCGCGCGCTGCGAGCTCTCATCGGCGCGTACGAATCCGGCTTCACCCGCTCGAAGGCCGAGCGCATCCTCCGCAAGCTCCTCCGCGTGGCCAACCTGCCCGAGCCGTCGTTCAACGCCTTCCTGTGCGGCTACATGGTCGACTGCGTGTGGCTCGAGCACCGCCTGGTCCTCGAGGTCGATGGCGAGGCTTTCCACGGGCACCGGCGGGCGTTCGAAGTCGACCGGCTGCGAGACGCGACATTGGTGGCGGCCGGCTACGCGGTGATACGCGTCACTTGGGTGCGGCTGACGACGGCTCCCTATGCCGTCCTCGCCGAGATCGCCACCGCCCTGGCCCGCCGCGACCCCCATTAGTGCCCGCTCTCGGTGCGAGCGTACCCGGGGGGCCGACCACTAGCATCACCCCCGTGCGGGTTCTGCTCACCAATGACGACGGCATCGAGGCCGCCGGCCTTCAGGCGATGCGGCGCGCCCTGCTCGAGGTCCCGGGCGTCGACCTCGCCGTGATCGCGCCCGACGGCAACCGCAGCGCGATGGCGCGCTCGATCACCACTCGCCGCCCC
The DNA here is from genome assembly GCA_963839105.1 of uncultured Solirubrobacterales bacterium. GTDB lineage: Bacteria > Actinomycetota > Thermoleophilia > Solirubrobacterales > Solirubrobacteraceae > Palsa-465. The sequence goes on along the minus strand of CAWITQ010000001.1, from coordinate 14,110 downwards.
CTCTGGGTCGAGGAGGTCCGGTTCAAGGACGGCACCGTCGGCTACGCCACCGATGGCACCCCCGTGGACTGCGTCCGGCTCGCGCGCCTCGGGCTGGTCGAGGGCTTCGAGGCCGAGCTCGTCGTCTCCGGCATCAACCACGGCTCGAACCTCGGCGACGACATCACCTACAGCGGCACGGTGGCGGCCGCGCTCGAGGCGATCGTGCTCGGGCTCCCCGGGATCGCCGTCTCCCAGCAGTCGACGGCGATGGAGCTCGACTTCAGCGGTGGCGAGGGGTTCGACTTCAGCGACGCGGCCAGCTTCGCGGCGCGGCTCGTCGAGGAGCTCGAGGACGTCCCCCTCCCGGACGGCACGCTTCTCAACATCAACGTCCCCGGGTGCCATCCGAGTGGGGTGGAGGTCGCGGCGCTCGGCAAGCGCCTCTACCGCGACGAGCTCTCCCTCGTCGACGAGGGACCAGGCGGTCGCCGGCAGTACCGGATCTACGGCGACGCCAGCTTCGAGCGCGATGCCATCGGCACCGACCTGGCCGCGGTGTCGCAGGGGAAGATCGCGGTCACGCCGATCCACTTCGACCTCACCGACCACAACGGGCTCGAGGCGCTCCAGCGCTACGACCTGGCCCGGCTGATCGCCCCGGCGGCCCGCGAGGTGAACGCCGAGGCGCCTGCCGAGGTGAACCTCCGCGAGGCGACGGGGCAGTGAGCGTCACCGAGGACGCCGCCGCCCGCGCCGCCGAGCTCCGCCGCCAGCTCGACTACCACTCCCACCGCTACTACGTCCTCGACGACCCCGAGATCGGAGACGACCAGTACGACGCGCTGCTCGATGAGCTCCGGGCGATCGAGGCCGAGCACCCCGAGCTGAAGACGCCCGACTCGCCCACCCAGCGCATCGGTGGCGAGCCCGTCAGCGACCTGACGAAGGTGCGCCACCCCCAGCCGATGCTCTCGCTCGCCAACGCCCGCTCGGCGGAGGAGCTCCGCGCCTGGATCCAGCGGATGCGCAACTTCCTGGCGCGCGAGGGCATCACCGATCCGCAGTTCGAGTACGTGGCCGAGCCGAAGATCGACGGGCTGGCGATCAGCCTCCTCTACCGCGACGGCGTGTTCGAGCGGGGCGCCACCCGCGGCAACGGCGAGATCGGGGAGGACGTCACCCACAACCTCAGGACGATGCCCTCTATCCCGCTCAGCCTCGACATGGACAGCCCGCCGGCGCTGCTCGAGGTCCGCGGCGAGGTCTACATGTCCCTCCCGGACTTCGCCAAGCTCAACGAGCGCCGAGCCGAGCAGGGCCTCTCGACGTTCATGAACCCGCGCAACTCGGCCGCGGGGACGATCCGCCAGCTCGATCCCAAGCTCGCCGCCGACCGCCCGCTGTCGTTCTGGGCCTACCAGATCGGCGCCACCGAGGGGATCAGCTTCGCCGCCCACTGGGACGCGCTTCAGTGGCTGCGCGAGCACCGCTTCCCCGTCCATCCCGACGTCAAGAAGCTCGCCACCGAGGACGAGGTCATCGCCCAGTGCCGATCCTGGGAGGAGCGGCGAGGCTCGCTCGACTTCGAGATCGACGGCGTCGTCGTCAAGGTCAACGAGGCCGAGCTCCACCGCCGGCTCGGCGTCGTCGGCCGCGAGCCGCGCTGGGCGATCGCCTGGAAATTCCCGCCCACCACGGCCGTGACCAAGCTCAACCAGGTCGTATGGGCGCCGGGCAAGTTCGGCGACCTGCACCCGGCGGCGATGCTCGAGCCCGTCCGCGTCGGTGGGGTCACGGTGAAGATGGCCACGCTCCACAACGAGGAGGACCTGGCGCGCAAGGACCTCCGCGAGGGCGAAGAGGTGATCGTGCTGCGGGCCGGCGACGTGATCCCGCAGGTCCTCTCGCCCGCCCCGCACGTCTCCGAGCGCGAGGACCGCCCCGCGCCGCCCAGGCCGCCCGCGCAGTGCCCGATCTGCCACACCGACACGGTCAAGCCCGAGGACTCGGTGTTCACCAAGTGCCCGAACCGCGACTGCCCGGGCCGGCGCTGGCAGCTGCTCAAGCACTTCTCGGGCGCGATGGACATCGACGGCCTGGGGGAGAAGCAGGTCAGCCTGTTCATGGACCTCGGCTGGATCCGGACCGCGGCCGACCTCTACGACCTGACTCCCGAGCAGATCGCCGAGCAGCCCGGCTTCGGCGAGGTCTCCGCGCAGAAGCTCGTCAAGGCGATCCAGGCCTCCAAGGAGCAGCCGTTCGGGCGGGTGCTGTTCGCGGTCGGGATCGAGGAGGTCGGCTACGTCACCGGGCGGAACCTGGCCCAGCACTTCCGGACGGTCGACGCCCTCCTGGACGCGGAGCCCGAGCAGATCGCCGAGACCCACGGCGTGGGTCCGAAGATGGCGCAGGTCATCCGCGACCAGCTCGCCGACGAGCAGATGCGCTCGCTCATCAGCGAGCTCCGGGCGCGAGGTCTCCGCTTCGAAGAGGAGGGGTCGCCGCCAGGGGAGGGCAAGCTCGCCGGCAAGACGTTCGTGCTCACCGGGACCCTGCCGGATCTAACTCGCGAGCAGGCCACCGAGATGATCACCGCCGCCGGGGGGCGCGTCACCGGGTCCGTGTCGCGCAAGACCGACTACGTCGTCGCCGGCGAGAGCGCGGGATCGAAGCTGGCGCAGGCCGAGCGATTGGGCGTGCCGGTTCTCGGCGAAGCCGGCCTGCGCGAGCTTTTGAGCTAGGAATTTGGGGCCCGGCCTTCGGCCGGTCGTCCTTGGGGCCGGTTGCGCCCGGCATCCCTGCCGGGCGCAGGTGTCGGCGCTGCGTCTGACAGGGATGCCGCAGCATCCCTGCCGGGCGCGAGCTCTACCCGTTGTACCTGGCGATCGCCACGGCCATGTCGGCCTCGATCTTGTGCCCGAGATCCGGGTTGCCGAGCGCGTTTGCCAGGAACGCGAAGGCGACCGTGTGGCCGTCGGCCGCGACGCAGAAGCCGGCCAGGTTGGCGACATCGTGCAGGGTGCCGGTCTTGCCGCGGCACCGGCCCTGCGCCGGCGTGCCGCGCATCTCGTCCTGGAGCGTGCCCGTCTCGCCGGCGATGGCGAGCGAGCCGCGGAAGTACTGGTTGGGGAGCATCTGCGAGAGCACCGTGACCACGTCCGCGGGCGTGGTCACGTCGGCGCGCGAGAGCCCGGAGCCGTCGACCAGCGCGGGATGGATCCCGAACCGGCTCGCCAGCAGATCGCGGACGACGGCGGCGCCGGCCGCGGTGGTGCCCGCGCCACCGAAGCGCGCGCCCAGGTCCTTGAGGAGGGTCTCGGCGAAGAAGTTGTCGGAGGGGGTGTTGGTGAGCGCGATCAGCCGGGCGAGCGTCGGCGACTGAACCGTCGCCAGCAGGCGAGCGCCGCCCGGCGTGATCCCGCTCCCGAGCCGCGGGTGCTTGCCCACCGCCAGGTGGTCGGCGCGCATCGCGCCCAGTAGCTGCTGCGCGGCATACGCGCCGGGATTGCCCACCGGCCGGGCGCCGATCAGGCCCCGGTTGAAGGACAGGGCGCTCAGCGACCCCTCCAGGTCGGAATCGAACCGGTAGCCGCTGGCTGAGGTCCCCGGCAGCGAGTCGAAGTAGGAGGCGTCGCCCACGACGCGGCCGCGCAGCCCGGTCAGATGAGTGCTCCCGATCAGGTTCGTCACCAACCGCTGGACGGTGGCGCCGGTGCGATACCAGCTGTTATCGAACCCCGCCGAGCCGAACGTGGGGTCGCCACCGCCGCGGAGGTAGAGCGTGCCCACCCAGCGTCCGGCGCTTCCCTGGTAGCCCGTTCCGAGCAGCGAGGTCGCGAAGGTGGCGCTCGGGCCGAGGCGCAGCAGCGCGGTCGAGGTCGTATAGATCTTCTCGACCGAGGCCGGGAGGCGGGGCACGGCGGGGGCCGACGCGTACAGGACCTGGCCGTTCGTCAGGTCCACCACCTCGGCGCCGCTGTAGCGGCCCTCCTGCTTCATGTCCTTGTTGAGGGCCTTTTTCAGCGCCCGCTGAGCGGGCGGCTGCGGGGTCGTCTGCGCGGCCGCGGTCCCCACCTCCGCCGCGAACAGGATCGCGATCGCCCCCAGCGTGACGAGAAGTCCACGCATCGAGGTCCGGAACCCGTGAGGATCCGAAAAGGTGCGGTGGTTGGGGTCCGGCGTCGGCATACAATGGCCGGGAGATGGGCAAGGTGGTCAAGCTCGACACCGCCGCCACCGAGCGCCCGGGGGCCAAGTCTCGGGACGCGACGACGCGGCGGCGCCGGCAGCGGTCGAAGACGGCTCTCGTCCTCGGCGGTGGCGGCTTCACCGGCGGCGTCTACGAAATGGGCGCGCTCCGGGCGCTGGACCTGCTCTCGGTCAACCGGACCGTCAACGAGTTCGACGTGTACGTGGGCACGAGCGCCGGCTCGTTCGTCGCGGCGGCGGTCGCCAACGGCGTCACGCCCGAGGAGATGATGCGGGTGATCGTCCAGCAGGTGCCGACGCCGTTCCCGGACGCCCGGGTGAGCTCGCTCCTGCGTCCCAACTACGGCGAGTTCCTCACCAAGGGCGCCCTGCTCCCGTTCCGGATCGCCCAGCTGCTGCGGACGCTGGTGCGCGACATCAAGCAGATGTCGGCCGTCGACATCGTGGTCGGGCTCGCCGAGGCACTGCCGTCGGGCGCGTACTCGGGTGAGGGCATCGAGCGCTACGTCCGGACGATCCTTTCCGATCCGGATCGGACCGACGACTTCCGGCTGCTCCACAACGAGCTCTACCTGGCCGCGACCGACCTCGATACCTGCGAGCGGGTCGTGTTCGGAGCCGAGGACTGGGACGACGTGCCGATCTCGACGGCGGTGAGCGCCTCGAGCGCGCTGCCGATGCTCTACAAGCCCGTCAAGGTCAAGGACCGCGAGCTGATCGATGGCGGCGTCCTCTCGACGACCAATTTGGACATCGCCGTCGAGGCAGGAGCCAAGTTCATCGTCGTCGTCAACCCGCTCGTGCCCTACGTCAACGACTTCCAGAAGCGGATCCCGACGATCGCGGGGTCACGCGCGCGGCGCGTCTCGGACATGGGCTTCCCCCAGATCGGCTATCAGGCGTTCAAGCTGCTCGCCTACCAGCGCCTCCACGAGATGGCGCGCCGCTGGGAGCAGCGCTACCCCGGCGTCGACATCATCCTGATCGAGCCCGAGCCCAACGACGAGCTGATGTTCCAGACGAGCATCATGAACTTCACCAGCCGCGTCGACATCGCACGGCACGGGTTCCAGTCGGTGACGCTCAAGCTCGCGCACGACTATCCGCGCTTCAAGCGCATCTGCGCCCGGCACGGCATCGAGATCTCCGCCACCCGCGTGCGCAAGGTCGTCAAGCACTTCGAGGCCGAGCGCGAGAAGACGCGCGCCTGGCGCAAGATCCTCGAGCAGACGACCTCGACGCTGCTGCGTCAGTCAGCCCAGGAGTAGGTTGGGCGCCAAGGTCGTGAGGCAGCCCACGGCGCGCCGGTCCCGAACTTCCCAAAAGCTCTGCATACTGCGCGCTTCTGCCGCCACGAGGGCCTTTGGATGAGCGCGGCTGGGAAATGCGCTGAGTGCGCGAATGTCAACGCCCGGGGGCGGGTAGATCACGAACCGCACCCCAAGCAGGCTTCACGTGTACGCGAGCATCGCCCCTTTATCCAGGCCGCACCGGTTTACCGGGCCGTCGGCCCGCGGGGCGGAAACGGGGCTGAGGCCGCTGCGCGTCAGGCGTGAGCGGGCTGTACTTGCTGCGGCTGCGAGCCTGGGAGCTCGCGGAGACTCGAGAGGAACAGAGTCTTGTCGATCCGACCGTTGAAGATCGGGACGCCCAGCTCGACACACTTGACGATCACGTCTCGGCGATCGAGGCCGGACTCTCGTGCAAGCTCGGTGGGCGTCAGGTGAATAGCCATCGGTCCTATCCCTCCTTGTGCTGGTCACTACATGGACACAAGTATGCCCTCCCCGCCGGACGCTCTCAACTCGGATTAGAACATTCGTGTATTTGTGGGCCAAAACCGCTGGTTTCGGGGAATCTGAACGTTAGAGTCAGCATGAGGGCCCGGCAAGGGAACTCCTTGCACCGAGGAGATATGAACTGATGGGACTGGCGCTACGCGCTCTCGGACAGAAGCACGCCGCTAGCGAGCGCGAGCTCGTCGCGGCCGTGCGCACGGGCGACGATCGCGCCTTCGAGGAGCTGTTCGCGCGGTACCGCAGCCGCATCACGGCCTACGTGCTCGGGATGGTGCGTGACCACGCCCGCGCCGAGGACATCACGCAGGAGGTCTTCCTCTCCGCGCTGCGCCGTCTGCGCGACACCGAGCGCCCGATCGCCTTCAAGCCGTGGATCTACGAGATCGCCCGGAACGCCTGCATCGACGAGTTCCGCCGCACGCGGCGGACGTCCGAGGTGTCGCTGAACGGCGACGACGAGTCGTCCGGTCCGGAGCGCGACCTGGTCTCCAAGCAGCCGACGCCCGACATGGCGATGGAGAACAAGCAGCGGCTCGAGGCGCTCCGGGGGGCCTTCCGCGGCCTGTCCGAGACTCACCACCGCCTCCTCGTCATGCGCGAGCTCGAGGGCCTCTCCTACGCGGAGATCGCCGAGCGGCTGGAGATGTCGAAGCCGATGGTCGAGAGCACCCTGTTCCGGGCCCGCCGCCGGCTGGGCGAGGAGTACGAGGATCTGACCAGCGGCCGCCGCTGCCAGCAGGTGTGCGAGGTCGTGGACCGCGCCGATGCGCGCTCGATCAAGGTCCTCGGGGTCCGGGCGCGCCGCCAGGTCGCCCAGCACCTCTCGCACTGCGACGACTGCCGGCGCTACGCCCGCCTGTCCGGTGCCGACGAAGCGCTCTTCCGCCCGCCGACGTTCGCCGACAAGGTCGCGGCGCTGTTCCCCTTCGGATGGCTCGGCCCGCGCCTCGGGGCGAAGTTCCTCGCCCGCAAGCTCGCCGGCGTCACTCACTTCATGGGCTCGGGCGCGATCCTGGGCCGGGTGGCGGCGGCCGTGCTCATGGTCGCCGCCGCCGGTGGCGGAGTTGCCGGCGTAACCGTCGGCGGGGGCGGCGGGGCGAAGGCGACCGCCACGGACGCCGCGGCGATCATCAAGCCCACGGGCGGAGGGTCGGGTACGCCGGCCGCCGGCGGTCGCTCGCTCGGCGCCACCGGGCCGCTGTCGGTCGGCGGCGCCACGCTCTTGAAACAGTCGGGCGGAGGCGGTGGCGGTGCCCAGATCACGAAGCTCGACATCGGTGGCGCGGCCAAGGGCCACGCCGGCGGAGTGGCACGTGGCCCGCGCCACGGTGGCGGGAACGGCTCCGGTGGCGCGCTGGTCTCGGCCTCGTCTGGGGCGGGCTCGCCGGCTTCGAATACGGGCTCGGGCGGTCAGCATCGCGTGCTCGGCAACGGAGCCGCGCGCGGGATCGTCAAGAAGATCGTGTCGCCGATCGTCTCGCACCTGCCGTCGCTGAGGAACCCGGTCGGGTCCCTCCCGAAGCCGAAGCTGCCGTCCCTGCCCGCAGTGCCTTCGGTGCCGGTCCCCTCGCCGCAATCCGTGGTCAAGAACCCCGGCGCGACGGTGAACGGGGTAGTTGGCGCCGGCAAGCAGGCGGTGCAGGGCGTGGCCGGCTCGGGCAAGCAAGCCGTCCAGGGCCTCCTCGGCCACTGACGCCTGACGCTGGGCGCCCATATACTGGATCGATCGGGGCGTGGCGCAGCCTGGTAGCGCGCACCGTTCGGGTCGGTGAGGTCCCCGGTTCAAATCCGGGCGCCCCGACTTCAAAAAACCCAGCGTTTGCTGGGTTTTTTGTGGTGAGAGGGGCTTTGACGTCGGGTAGGGACTGGCGAACAGCAGGGCGTCGTGCGTGCGGAGGACCCGTATCGCTGCTCGTGCGGATATCAGCGCTTGGCGCGTCGTGGTTGGCCGGGGGTTGCAGGCGCCCGGACCCGTCGGAGGGAGCCGGCTTTCAATCCGTTCGTCGTTCCCGCCGCCTCCCACAGCGCGAGGAGGGTGATGAGTCCCGCGACGATCGCTCCGACTGCGAGCGCCGGTAGGTCGCGTACGGCAACTCCCGCCAGGCACAGGGTTGCGACGGCGACCGCGCGCTTGCTGCCGATGCTGCCGATCATCCGCAACCGGAACGCGTTCTCGCCGGCCAGGAACAGTGCCGGCCCTCCGACGAGCATGATGAGGCCCGCGGTGCTGAGGCTCGCATTGGCGTCGCTGACGAGGAAGTCGTCGCCGACCGCGACCATGATGACCCCGGCGACGATGGGGAGGTGAAGATAGGTGTAGGCGTCCCGCGCGAGCACGGCGGGGTCCTCGGCGTTCGCTATGTGTTGCTTGGAGTTCTCCGCGACGACGCCGAAGTAGAGCCACCACAGGCCGCCGGTGATGAGGAAGGCAATAGCGAGCGCGAAGGCCGAGCTCGACGAGAGTCCGCGTGCGCTCGCGGCCGCGCCGGTGACGATGATCGACTCGCCGAGAACGATGATGATGAAGGACTGGAAGCGCTCCGCGAAGTGGCCGCCGTCGACCGGGTAGTCGGTCGTTCCCGAACGGCCGCGGCCGGGCGTCCAGTAGCCGACGATCGGCGCCACGAAGTCGATGAGCAGAGCGGCGCCCCAGAGGGCGAAGCGCCACGAGCTCGGGGCGAGGGCGCCGGTGATCCAGAACACGGCCGATAACAGACTCCAGACGAGGATGCGCTCGAACACGACGCGGAGCGCATGGTCGTCTTCGAGCAGCCAGCGCGCGGCCGCGTTACGCCCGACCTGCAGGACGACGTAGGCTGCGGCGAAGAGCAGCGGGGTCGCGGTGAACGCGGTCGGAATCGCGGCCGCCATCAGCAGGCTCGCGAGCGCCCCGAACACGACGACGAGACGGACTGGGCTCGAGGCGGGCTCGAACCAGTTGACCATCCACGTCGTATAGATCCACGCCCACCACACGACCCACAGCAGCAGCGCGGCGTGGGCGACGCTGGTGTAAGTGAGGCGCCCGATGAGGAGGTGCGAGATCTGGGTCACCGCGAACGCATACACGAGGTCGAAGAGGAGCTCGACCGCCGTCGTCGGCTGCGGATCGCCGTTACGCGGCCTCAAGTGGCGGGAGGGCTGCACGAATAGTTCCTTCACGAACGAACCATATATCCTGCGTCCATGGCGGACCCGAGGGCGCGCCGACTGAGCGAGGAGGAGGAGCGCGCCTGGGCCGGTTTCCTTGCCGTGCACACTCGCGTGACGCGCGAGCTCGACGCGCTTCTCGGCGCGGAACACGGCATGCCGCTCGTCGAGTACGAGGTTCTCCTCAAGTTGGCGATCAGCGGCGGCCGCATGCGTATGTCGCAACTTGCCGAGGTCGCGTTCCTCAGCCGCAGCGGTCTCACCCGCATCGTCGATGAACTCGAGTCGCTCGGCCAGGTTCGTCGCGAGCCCGACGAGCATGATGGCCGCTCCCTGCTCGCGACGCTCACCCCGCTCGGCAGGCGCCGGTTCGCCGCCGCGCGGCGTTCGCACCGCGCCCATGTCCGCCAGCTGTTCCTCGACCACCTCACCGACGAGCAGCGGTCCGTGCTCGCAGCGAGCTGGGATCAGATCCTCGATGTCGCCGACTCGGACACGGGACACCGCGCGCGCCGACGGCCGGCGAGGCGCGGCGCCCCCGTCGCACAGCAGACCCCACCGACGTAACCGACTCACGCAGAATCGCTTCGCGGCGACGCGGGGCTGGTCAGGGGCCGAGTATGGGTCGCTTGAACGGCCACTCACGGGTGACCCACGTGGGGACGAATGAATCGAGGGCGCGCTCGACCGGTCCGCCCGCCAGCTCGTCGATGACCCACCACGACACCACGACGTCGCCGTCGTCTCCCGGTCGAGGGGGATCGAGGTAGACGCAGCCGAGGAGGCGGCTCTCGTCGCCGTTCAGGACGGCGTAGTTGAATGTCTCGTGGGCGAGGATCTCTCGCTCGTGATGCTCGAGGTCCTCGCGGTCTTGCGCTTCGGTCATCGTTGCGGGCGGCCATCCCCACGCCTCGCCGTACTTGGCCCAGAGCCGTTCTGATGGTGGCGGCGATGGCGCCTCGCGCGGCGATGATGCCTGTGATCGTGGCGATGTGGGGTCTTCTGCGTCACCTTCTCGGGCGGGGCGCAGGGTCGCATCGGTGAGATCGCCAGTGCTCACACCGGGCTACACGTGCGGATCGCAGAAGGCGCAAGGCCAAGCACCGCACTTGGTGGCCCTCGGCGCGCGCTGAGTCGGCGCCGGACTGGGGCACGCCGCCCGGCAGACCGGCGAAGACACCGGCGATTACGCCGACGCGATGACGCGATCGCGGCGGGATCGTGCCCCCAGCGATCCGGAGCAGGGTCGCGACCGAACCCAATCGACCCGGAGGACCTCATGCCTGTCATCGCCAACCGTTTCCACCAGCGCGGAACGCTGATCGTGGTCTGCCTGGCCACCGCGATGTTGATGCTCGACATCGCCGTCGTGAACACCGCCTTGCCGTATCTGGCCCGTGACCTGCACGCCGGCCTGAGCGGCGTGCAGTGGGTGGTCGATGCCTACACGCTCGCGCTCGCCGCGGTCGTACTGAGCGCCGGCTCGGTCTCCGACCGGCGGGGACGCCGCCGCGTGTTCACACGGGGCCTCCTCCTCTTCACGTTCTCCTCGCTGGTTTGCGCGGAGGCGTCGAGCATCGCGGTGCTCGACGTGGCCCGCGCCGTCCAGGGTCTCGCCGCCGCATTGATGTTCGCGAGCTCGCTGGCCATTCTGGCCGACGCGTTCCCATCACCGCGGGAGCGCGCCGGCGCCCTCGCCGCCTACGGAGCAACCATCGGCGGCGCGTTCGCCATCGGGCCGGCCGTCGGCGGAGCCCTGACCAGCGGCTTCGGATGGCGGGCGGTGTTCTTCATCAACGTCCCGCTCGGCGGCGCCGGGCTGCTCGCCACCGCCAGGTGGCTGCGCGAATCCCGGGACCCAAGCGCCCGTCGCCTGGACTGGCCGGGACAGCTCGTCCTCACCGGCGGCCTGTTCCTGCTCGTGCTTGCGCTCCTGCGCGGCAACACCGATGGGTGGGGGAGCGCCGCCATCATCGCGGAGCTGATCGGCGGCCTCGTCCTGCTGATGGCCTTCGTGGCCGTCGAGCGACGTTCACCGGTGCCGATGCTGCCGCTGGACCTGTTCCACCGGCGGGATTTCACCGCCGCCCAGGTCGCCGCGTTTGCGATCTCCGCCTCGTTCTTCGCGCTGTACCTGTACATGACGCTGTACCTGCAGGACACCCTGCACCTGTCGCCGCTTGACGCCGGTCTGGTCTACATGCCGGGCTCGGTACTGCTGTTCGTCGCCTCCGGCACAAGCGCGCAGCTCGCTGAGCGGAGCACGCCCGGTCGACTGGTGGCTCTCGGCCTCACCCTCGTCAGCACTGGCCTCGTGCTGATGACGATGACCGGGTCACGGTCTGCCTGGACGGCGATCCTGCCGGGCGACCTGCTGGTCTGCCTGGGCACCGGGGTCCTCAACCCGGCGCTCGGCGCGATCGCCCTCGGGGCAGCGTCCGACGCCAATAGCGGCCTGCTGGCCGGCGTCAACGATGCCTTCCGGCAGGGGGGTCTCGCGATCGGCGTCGCCGCCTTCGGTGCGCTTGTCCCGCCGGTGCGGCCCTCGGTCATGGGCCCGGCGGCGCGTACGTGGACGGCTTTCATCACGCCCTCCTCGTCGGGGCCGGCTTGCGGCGGCCGGAGCCATTGCCACCGTCGCGCTCCGCCGCGACCGCCGGATGGCCCCGGCCACGTCCATCGGGGCCCGGGCCGCCGTCGATCCAGCGGCCGAGATCAGCTGATCACCACAGTCAATCCACACTCACCGAAAGGAACCTCATGTCCATCCTGTCCGCCCTCACCCCGGCGCCCGGCGCTGAGCGACAAGCTCGTCCGTCCTGGCGACGTCGGCTACGACGCCGCCCGCCGCGCGTGGAACCTGGCCGTCGACCAGCGCCCGCGGCGGTCGTCTATCCGGAGACGCCCGGCGACGCGACGATCTTGCTCGCCTACGCCCGTCAGCACGGCCTCGCGTTGCCGCGCAGGGGACCGGTCACAACCCAGGACCCCTCGGCTCGCTCGCGGGCACGCTGCTGGTCGGACCGACCGCATGCGGTCAGTCCACATCGACCCGGCGCGCCGTATCGCCCGCGTCGAGGCCGGCACGCTGTCGCTGGAGCTGGTCGAAGCCGCGGCCGCCCACGGGCTCGCCACCCTGGCGGGCTCCTCGCCCGATGTGGGCGTGGTGGGCTACACGCTCGGCGGCGGCCTTAGCTGGCTCGGGCGCAGCTACGGCCTCGCCGCCAGCCATGTCCGAGGCGATCGAGATCGTGACGGCCGACGGGCAACATCGGCCGCGCCGACCACCGAGACGAGCCGGACCTGTTCTGGGCGCTGCGCGGTGGCGGCGGTGACTTCGGCTGGTCACCGCGATCGAGCTTCGGCTCCGCCGATCACCGAGGCGTACGCCGGGATCCTGTGGTACCCCATCGACGTGGCGGCGACGTGCTGCACGCCTGGCGGGAGCTGACTGAGTCCCAGCCTCCGGAGGAGCTGACCACGTCGGTCGGTTTCTCCAGCTCCCCCCGATCCCGGAGATCCCGAAGCGGTTCGAGGCAAGTCGTTCGTGGTCGTCGAGGCCTACCACGTGGGCGATCCGCGCAGGCCGACGAGCTCCTGGAGCCGCTGCGGGCACTCGGACCGGTCAACGACACGGTGCAGACCGTGCCGATGCCGGCGCTCAGCCACATCCACATGGATCCGGAGTTCCCTGTGCCGGGTCGGTGACGGCCTGATGCTGAGCGAGTTGCCCGCCGAGGCATCGAGGCGTTCGTGGCGCGGCCGGAGCCGGACGCGGCGTTCCCGCTGCTCTCGGTCGAGCTTCGACATCTCGAGGGCGAGCTTGGCGGGCTCGTCCCGGGAACGGAGCGCTGGCCGCCCTCGCCGGAGAGCACGTGTTGTACGCGGTGGGAGCCACGCCCGTTGCCGCTTGAAGGGCCGGTCGGCGCGCAGGTCCAGGCGGTGACCACCGCGATGGCGCCGTGGCGGGCGGAGTGCACCTATATGAACTTCGCCGAGACGCGCCGGGAGCCGGGCGCGTTCTGGGAGCCGGGCTACGACCGTCTCAAGGCGATCAAGGCCGCCGTGACCCCGACGGCGTGATCGTCAAACCATCCGTCAGCTACAGCTGAGCCCGGGGCCGGGGGCGGCGTCTCGTCGCTCCCGAGCCCCAACCACCAGACGGCACGCACGTCAGATATCGAGGCGGACGGCCCCAAATAGATCTCCGCGCGACGGATCGAGCGGAGAACCCGGGAAGACCGCGGCCCTGATCGGCCGAGACACGAGCAGGCGGCGATCGACCGCCTGCTGGACGACGCGCGCGACGGACGAGCGGCGCGCTGGTATCCGCGGCGAGGCGGGGATCGGCGAGAGCGCGCTCGTGGAGTACGCCGCCGCCAGGCGGAAGGGATCACGCGCTTCGCGCGATCGGGGTCGCCGCGGAGTCCGATCTCCCGTTCGCCGGAATCTACGGCCTTCTGCGGCCCGTGATCGACCGGCTCGACGAGCTTCCGGCGGCGCAGGCGGCGTCGCTAGCCGGCGCGCTCGGCCTTGCCCCCTCGGCCGGCGCGGACCGCTTCCTGGTTTCCGCCGCGGTCCTCGGGCTCCTCGCCGCCGCCGCGGAGGCCGGGCCGGTGCTGTGTGTGATCGACGACGCGCAGTGGCTCGACCGCCCGTCGGCGGACGTGCTCGTATTCGCCGCCCGCCGGCTGGCCGCCGAGCCCGTGACGATGCTGTTCACCGCGCGCGAGGGCGACGCCCACGATTCGACGCCCCGGGCTTGCCGAGCTGTTCCTCGGGGGCCTCGATCCAGCCTCCGCGAACGCCATCGTGGCCGGGATCGCGGGCGAGGCGCCCCTGGCGGTTCGTGAGCGGCTGCTCGCCGAGGCCAACGGCAATCCGCTCGCCCTGCTCGAGCTGCCCGGCGCGTTGTCGGCCGCCCAGCGTCCGGGCGAGCGACCGCTTCCCGCAACGATCCTGGTGACTAC